>NZ_CP072634.1:105000-2641344 GCF_018304685.1 Chloracidobacterium sp. D
AGCAGCACCGCAGGGTAGCTAAGTTGGGTATAGATAAGCGCTGAAAGCATATAAGCGCGAAGCTAGTCCGAAGATAAGACTTCCCCATCAGGTTGGTAGAAGACTACTACGTTGATAGGCGAGAGGTGTAAGTGCAGTAATGCATTGAGCTGACTCGTACTAATAACCGATCGGCTTAACCACAAAATTTGTCGAATACGAGCTAACCCTTCGGGGTAACGAATTTCGGTGGCCATATCGCGGAGGACACACCCGTTCCCATTCCGAACACGGAAGTTAAGCTCCGTGGAGTCGATGATACTGCGCGGGGGACTGCGTGGGAAAGTAGATAGCTGCCGGAAACATAGGGCAAGGTGTATATAACCTTGCCCTTCCATGTTTAAAGCCCTTGGCTGCTTCCTGACTGCCCATCGTGGCTTTGCTCCGAAAACTTGATCTGCACACACATATCTTACCGCCACGCTGGGAAAACCTGCGCGCCAAATATGGCTATCCCGGTTTCCCACGGCTGGAGTATGTAAACTCACGCTGTGCGCGCATCATGATTGATGACCGCTTTTTCCGTGAGGTGCAGGAAAACTGCTGGCACCCGGAAGCGCGCATCCGGGATTGTCACACCCACGGCGTCACCATGCAGGCGCTATCCACGGTTCCGGTGATGTTCAGTTACTGGGCCAAGCCACAGGACGCCTACGATCTGGCGCGCTTTCTGAACGACCACATTGCTGAGGTTGTTGCGCGTCATCCGACATACTTCGTTGGTTTGGGAACGCTCCCGATGCAATCTCCTGATCTGGCTGCCCGTGAGCTTGAACGCTGCGTCCAGGACTTGGGGCTGGCCGGAGTGGAAATCGGCACTCACGTCAATGACTGGAATCTTGACGCCCCGGAGCTGTTTCCCTTCTTTCAACGTGCGGCTGAGCTTGGCGCAGCGGTTTTCGTCCACCCTTGGGAAATGGTCGGGCGGGAACGCATGCCCAACTACTTTCTGCCATGGCTTGTGGGGATGCCGGCCGAAACGTCCCTGGCTATCTGTTCAATGATTTTCGGAGGTGTACTGGAGCGCCTGCCCCGTCTGCGCTGCTGCTTTGCGCACGGCGGCGGTGCCTTTCCGTTCACGCTCGGGCGCATCACGAAGGGGTGGGCCGCCCGTCCAGACCTCTGCCAGGTGCATATCAGCCAGCCTCCACGCACCTATCTGCCACAAATCTACGTGGATTCTCTCGTTCACGATGCCGATGCCCTGCGCTACGTCGTGAAGGTGTTTGGGATGACGCGCGTCGTCCTGGGGAGCGATTATCCGTTTCCTCTCGGCGAGGATGAACCGGGAAAGCTCATTTGCACGATTGAAGAATTCTCCGACGCCGACCGGGAGCGCCTGCTGTGGAAAAACGCCGTCGAATTCCTGGGGCTGGATGACCAGCGGTTGGGTCTGCCGTCCGAAACGGGATGGCCAACCTGCACGGAGAGTGATGCAGGTGCCGCAGGGATGCCAGATGAGGGAGTACCGGGCGAACCCACCTAGTGGGCCTCCTGTGGTGGTTCCGCCCGGCTGTAGTGAGTGTACAGGACTTATGCCGTTGCCTGTCCCAGACCCAACCAGTCCTGTGGAGTGAAGTAGGTCATCGCTTCGGCTTCGCGTGAACCGGGCGCCGGACGATAGTCATAGAGCCACTTGGCCAGCGGCGGCAGCGACATCAGGATGGACTCCGTACGTCCACGGGTTTCAAGACCAAAAACAGTGCCACGGTCATAGACGAGGTTGAATTCGACATACCGCCCCCGGCGAATGAGTTGAAACTCCCGCTCGGTCTCCCCATAAGGCTCAGGCTGACGGCGTTCAACAATGGGCAGGTAGGCCGGAAGAAAAGCCCGCCCGGCCGTTTGCACAAAGGCAAAAATGGCTTCCAGGTCGGTGTGTTCATCAGCCTTGAGGTAGTCAAAGAAAATGCCGCTCACACCACGGGTTTCATTGCGGTGTGGCAGGAAAAAATACTCATCACACCACTGCTTGAAGCGTGGATAGTAGTCCGGGTGGTGCTCGTCGCAGGCAGCTTTGAGCGTCCGGTGGAAGTGGATGACATCTTCCCGGTAGGGGTAATATGGCGTCAGGTCTGCGCCGCCGCCGAACCACGTACTGCTGCCCTGCTCAAGGTAGCGGAAGTTCGCATGAACGGTTGGCACCATCGGATTGCGCGGGTGAATGACCAGTGAAATGCCGGTGGCGTAAAAGTTCCGGTCTTCGCCGGGCATCATACGGGCAGCCAGTTTTTCGGGCATCAGGCCGTGGACAGCCGAAAAGTTCACGCCGCCCTTTTCAAACACCCGGCCGTCGGCGATCACGCGCGTCCGTCCGCCACCGCCGCCCTCCCGCTCCCAGAGGTCTTCGCGGAATCTGGCGGCGCCGTCGAGCTGCTCCAGGGCGCTGCAAATTTCATCTTGGAGGGCTTTGAAAAAAGCTTCAGCCCGTTCCCGCAAGGTTGGGCCGGTTGCGGTTGGTGCTTCGCTGGATTGCATTTCAGTCGCTATCATGCCAATGAGTCCTCTCTGTAAGGGTGCAACTCTTTCTTTTGTCAAGCTACACCACGCGCTAGGCTTAGGGCAGATGAAATTCACGGACCTCACTGTTTGCCATACCGACTGTCATGTTTGAGCTGGAAACACCAACCGCCATCCCGGAAACCAACTCGCGCCGCACGCTGTTTCTCATCTTGGCCGCCACCTTTGTTGTGGTCTCTGCTGTCGTGGGACTTGTCATGTGGTGGGAAAAGCAGAGCCGTGAGACGGCTGCTGTGAAGATGTCTGAGGGAATGCTGCGGGCGGGAAACCCGGAGTATGATGCCTACCTTCAGCGTGAGGGCATCAAGTTGGTGACACTGGATCGGCTCGTCGTCAACGGAGAGGCCAGTGACCGGTACGAATACATCTGCCGCATCGAGAACCGTGGCGACCGCCCGCTGACCGGCATCGAACTGCGGGTCTATCTTGTTGATATGGAAGAAAAAATCATCGTGGAAAAGCTGGCTTACCCACTTGCCGCCCAAAATCTGAAACAGCTTGCGCCAGGCCAATCCATCACGGCCCGTCCGACGCTGACCGGTGTCAAAACACCGGAAAGTGATGTCCGCGACTTTTTGTGTGTCGTCAACGGCTTGCGCTTTGCCAGGCCATGACCGTTGCACACTCCGAAAGCTGGCAGCCGGAAGTCGTCGTCATCGGCTCAGGCATCGGGGGACTCGCCACGGCAGCGCGCCTGGCCCGCCACGGCGTGCGCGTGCTGGTGCTTGAACAGCACACTGTACCGGGGGGAAGTGCGTCGTACTTCACCCGCGCCGGATACCGGTTTGATGTTGGCGCCTCCCTGCTCTACGGGCTGGGAACCGAAGGGACGATCAACTTTGTCGCCGAAGCTCTGGCAGAAGTTGGTGAAACCGTTGAGACCCGGCGCGATGACGTACAGATTCACTACCACCTGCCGGATGGGATGGAAATCCGCACCCACTATGACCGCGAGCATTTCCTGGACGAACTGACCAGTTATTTTCCACAGGAACGGGCCGGTATCCGCGCCTTTTACGATGCCGCCATGGAAGCCTACCGCGTCATGGCGCGCGTACCACTCATTGCACTCGATGATGTTCCAGGGCTGATCCGTGGCGTGGCCACGTCTCCCTGGGATGCCCTGCGGATGAGCCAGGCGGCGTTGACCACGCTGGGCGATCTGGCCAGACGGTATCTGCGGGATGTCCGGCTGCGGCGCTTCATAGACATCGAGACCTTTTGCTGGGCACTGACCGGTGCCGGCGCCACGCCCCTCGTCAATGCGGCGCTGGTGTTTGGCGACCGCCACGTGAACGGCGTCCGCTATCCGCTCGGCGGATGCAGCGTCATCGCAGAAAAACTGGTGGCCGGCATCGAACGCCACGGCGGGCGCATTCGCTATGGCAGCCGCGTTGCGGCCGGGTTGGTCCGCCAGGGGCGCGTCCAGGGCGTGCGGCTTGCGACCGGTGAGGACATCACGGCCCGCGCCGTCGTTTCCAACGCCACGGTGTGGGACACCTACGGGCGACTCTTCCGGGAACATCCACTGGCCAGCGTGATGTTTCGGGAGCAGTCCCTGCGATATGCCCAGGCGGACAGCTTCACCAGCCTGTTTGGCGGCGTCGCCAGTTCACACCTGCCGCCGGAGACCGTCGTGCACCATATCGTCGTCAACGATTGGGAAGCCTACGACAAACCCCGTGGGATGCTGTTTGTTTCACTGCCTTCGCTGCACGACGCAAGCCTGGCCCCGCCCGGATACCACAACGTCCATGCGTTCATGGTGGACCGCTATGATGACTGGTCGGTACTGACCCAGCTTGCTGCCGGTGGTGGAGGCGTGCGCCGTACCCCGGCCTACCGGGCAGCCAAGGAAGCTGCCGCCCGCCACATGCTGCACATGCTGGAGCGGGTCATCCCGAATGCTTCCGAAGTCGTACAGGTTGTGTCGGTCGGTACGCCGCTGACAAACGAGCGCTACCTGGCGCGAACCCGTGGCACCTATGGACCCTTGCTGCGCCGTGGGCCGGACGTACTGCTCAAGCCACAGGGCGGTTCACCCATTCGCGGTCTCTACTGCGCCGGGGACAGTTGCTTTCCCGGCCAAGGCGTGCCTTCTGTCGCCGCTTCCGGGTTGAGCTGCGCCGGACGCATCCTCCGGGCGTGGTGAGCCGCCTGTGGGCGGATTTGTTTTGTATCGGGGCGCATTGAAAAGTAACGTATGAGCTTTGAAATTTCCCAGCCCTTCCCAGGAAGCCCTGCCTCATGAAGTTCGGCGTCGTCGTTTTCCCTGGCTCCAACTGTGACCACGACACGTATCACGTCATCAGCAAGCTCATCGGTCAACCGGTGCGCTTCGTCTGGCACGCCGAAACGTCTGTTGCCGATTGCGACGTGGTGATTTTGCCCGGCGGTTTTTCCTACGGTGATTATCTGCGCTGTGGCGCCATTGCGAGTTGTTCTCCGGTGATGCGCGCCGTACGGGAGCATGCCGCGCGGGGTGGGTATGTTGTCGGCATCTGCAACGGGTTTCAAATCCTGTGTGAGGCTGGTCTGCTTCCGGGTGTGTTGTTGCGCAATGCCGGGTTGCGGTTCTGCTGTGACCTGGTGCAGGTACGGGTTGAGCGGGCCGACACGCCCTTCACCCATACCTATGCACCGGGGGAAGTCATCACCCTGCCGATTGCACACGGTGAAGGCAACTACTACTGCGCCCCGGAGGAAGTCGCCCGGTTGGAAGCTGAAGGGCGGGTACTGTTCCGCTATGTGGACGCCACCGGGCAGCCCACGCCGGCCGCCAACCCGAATGGATCACTGCATAACATTGCCGGCATTCTGAATGCCGAAGGCAATGTGCTGGGGTTGATGCCCCATCCCGAACGGGCCTGTGAAGAAGCCCTGGGCAGCAGCGACGGCCTCCGGTTCTTCCAGGCGTTGATGCTCACCCTGCGGGATGCTGAGCAGCAACGGCGCAGTGCGGCTACGGTGACAGTTTCAGGCTGATGTCGGCTGCCTTGACACTGTGCGTCAGCGCCCCAACGGAGATGAGATTGGCGCCAGCTTCAGCATAAGCCCGGACATTGTCGAGTGAGATGTTGCCGGAAACCTCGACGAGCGTCTGCCGTCCGGGTGGTTCCAGCTCACGGATGAGCGCCACACAGGCCCGTACCTGATCAACCGTCATGTTGTCGAGCAGGATGACATCAGCGCCTTCAGCAACGGCTTCCTGGACCTGTTCAAGCGTACTGACCTCGATTTCGATTTTGAGCAGATGGGAGGCGTTTTTCTTGGCCAGCCGCAGCGCACGTCCAATGCCACCAGCCAGTGCAATGTGGTTGTCCTTGATGAGAATCCCGTCATCGAGTCCGAACCGGTGATTGTGTCCGCCGCCGACGTGAACGGCATATTTGTCGAGCAGCCGCAGCCCCGGGGCTGTCTTACGGGTATCAGCAATGACGGCGCTGGTGCCTTCAATGGCCTGAACAAACGCATGGGTGAGCGTCGCAATGCCCGACATCCGCTGGAGCAGGTTGAGGGCCACGCGCTCGCCGGCCAACAGCATGTGCGCCGGGCCTGCCACACGCGCAATTTCCTTACCGGCAGGCACCGTATCTCCATCCAGATAGAAGGTCTGAATCTGGATTTCAGGGTCGAACCACTGAAAAACCATTTCCGCAACTTCAATGCCGGCCAGGATGAGTTCCTGTTTGGCCAGAAAACGGCCGCGGGCCCGGACTTCGTGGGTCAGAATGGCATCGGTGGTGACATCGCCGCGTCCGATGTCTTCTGCGAGAAACTGTGCAATGAGGTTTTCAATGGCAACAGGGTCGAGTCTCATGGTGTGTGTCGCTGACCTTGGGTGGGAAAGCTGCCGAGTTGCTTTGCTGTTCACAACGGCGCATAATCGCGTACTTTACGTGAAAATCAAATGAAGAGAGATGGTGTGCCGTGGAATTCTCAGTTGCCAAAGCCGATTTGCTCAAGGAATTGAGCTTTCTCAACAATGTCGTTGAGAAGAAGACGACCATTCCCATCCTATCCAACATTCTCCTGAGTGGGGAAGCGGGCAGCGCACCAGCGGGCAATGTGCTGACTCTTGCGGGAACGGACCTTGACGCCACGCTGAAAACCTCCTGTCCGGCGGCCATCAGGCATAGCGGCACCGCGTTGCTGCCGGCGCGGCGGCTGTTTGACATCGTACGCAACCTGCCGGATGCCGACATCCACTTCAAAAGTGACGGAAGCGGGAACATGACCATCACCTGCGAGCGCTCCCGGTTCCGGCTGTTCAGCCCGGCGCCGGAGGGGTATCCCTCCCTGCCGGAAATACCGGCGCTGCCGCTTTCGGTTTCGTCCGGCATTCTGCGCACGATGATTCCGCGCGTGCTTTTTGCGACTTCCCAGGAAGAATCGCGCTACCAGCTCAACGGGGTGCAGATGGTGGTGGACAGCGCCGCCGCCGATGAGTCCCAGGCTGCTCTGCTGCGCATGGTGGCCACAGACGGACACCGGCTGGCGTTGATTGAGCGGCCCGGTTGTGTCCAGCTCAATGCCGGTGCTCCGGTAGAGAAGAGCAAGGTGGAGAAGGGCAAAACGCGCATCAGCTTCCTGATTCCCAAAAAGACCATGGCCGAAATCGTGCGGCTGGCAGCCGACACGACAGCCACGGAGATTGCTTTTGGTCAGGACGATCGCCATGTGTTCTTTCAGATCGGGGGGCGCACGTTTGCCTCGCGGCTGTTGGCGGGGCAGTTTCCCAACTACGAGGGCGTTATGCCCAAGAGCAATGACAAGACCATTGTTTTTGAGACCGATCTGCTCGTGGCGGCGCTCAAACGGGTTGGGGTCGTCGCCGATGAAACAACTCACGCCGTCAAACTCCACGCTACGGAAGGACGGGTCGAAATTACGTCCCAGTCACCGGAGTCGGGCGAAGCCGTCGAAACCCTGAGCGTGGATTATCCCGGCCCTTCGATGACAATCACCTTCAATGTGGGCTACCTGATGGATTTTCTCGCCGTAGCCCATAGCACGCAGACGCGCTTCGAGTTCAAGGACGAAATCACCCAGATACAGCTCCGCCCGGTGGACGGCGACGGATACGACTACCGCTATGTCGTCATGCCGATGCGGGCTTAGGTAAAACGCCCTTTGGGCGAACCGGCCTGGGGTGAACCGGTCCGGCGTATCGCCGGTGCGGTGGGTCAATCCACGCTGAGCAGCAGGCTTTTCAGATAACTGCCTTCGGGATGAAAAACGCTGACCGGGTGATCGAGTGCCTGCCGGTGGCGATGCAGGATGCGCACGTGGCGGCCGGCCTCGCAGGCGGCCTGAAACACAATCTGCCCGAAGAGTTTTTCATCCACGAAGTGGGAGCAGGAGCAGGTGAGGACCAGTCCGCCCGGCGCGACTTTGGCCATGGCGAGCCGGTTGAGGTCTTTGTAGGCGCGTCCGGCGCGTATCACATCTTCCCGTTTGCGCGCCAAAGCCGGCGGATCGAGGATGATGAAGTCGAAGGCCGCCGCGTCAAGCTGCCGCAGGTAGGCAAACATATCAGCCTCAATGAAGTCGTCATCGGTGACAGAGAAGCCGTTGAGGATATGGTTGCCCTGCGCCAGCCTGAGTGCGCCGCCGGAGCTGTCCACTGACACAACCCGCCGGGCACGTCCCCGGTGGGCATACAGGGAAAAGCCGCCGGTGTAGGCAAAGCCGTTGAGCACCTGGCGTCCCGCCGCGAGGCTTTGCACCAGGGCGCGCATCTCGCGCTGATCGAGAAAGAGACCGGTTTTCTGCCCGTGTTTGATGTCCACGTGGAAGCGCAGCCCCTGTTCGGTGACGACAAGGGGGCCGAAGTCGTGCCCGTAGAGCAGGCCGGTAAAGTCGGTCAGCCCTTCTTCGTAGCGCGCCGCGACATCCGATTTCTCATAGACGGCCCGGGGCTGTGTCAGCTCGACCAGCGTTTCCAGCACAAAGGGCTTGAGGCGTTCCATGCCGAGCGTCGAGATTTGCATTACGAGGACATCGGCATACTGATCCACGATGAGGCCGGGCAGCATATCGCCTTCGCCGTTGACGAGCCGCACGGCGTTGGTCTGGTCCGGGTTGAAATGTTCCCGACGGAAGGCGACGGCGCGGGTCAGGTTGTCCCGGATGGCCGTGTAGGGTTCGGCGTCGCCGAAGGCGACCATCCGGGCGGCAATCGAGCAGCGGCGGTTGACGTAGGCATAGCCCAACCGTTCGCCGTTGGCGGCGCTGACGGCGGCGAGACCGCCATCTTCAAGGTTCTGGGGCCAGTGGGCAATGGCCCCGGAGAAAATCCAGGGATGGCGGTTGCGAACCGACTTTTCGCGGTTGGCGTGCAGTTTGAGGGTTGGAAGGGAGCCGGTGGATTGGGGCTGGAGTGAGCGGGTGGAGTTCGGCATGTGGCAGTCTTCTGCGGGAACTTCTCGTGGAGTGGTACGTTTTTCGGCTAGGATATGGAACGCCGTAACGCCTTGTGAGGCACCCTGTGCAGGCGCAAGGCAGGAGCCATAACAGATTGTACCTGTCGGAGGGAAACGATGAACGACTACCGCTACAACCAACTGGATCGGGGGGTGCCGCCGGCTTACGGTTTCGGCGGCGTGCTGGCGGCGGATGCATCGGTAGCCGCCCGCATGGCGTTTGTTCGTAAGGTCTATGCCCTGTTTCTCGGCGGCATTTTCTGCGCCATGGCGGGGGTGGCGGTGAGCATCGTCACCGGCCTGTACATAGCCGTGGTGCAGTACTACTGGCTGGCGCTGATTTTGCTCATTGGCGCGGTCATTGGGGTTGGCGCGCTCCGCCGGGTCAAAGGCGTCAATCTGGTGGCGCTCTTTGCCTTCACGTTCCTTGAGGGGGTGCTCATTTCGCCGCTCATCCTGTTCACGCTGGGGAGAAGCCCGTTGACGCTGCTGGCGGCGGGGGCGTTGACGGTGGCCACCTTTGGGGGGCTGACGGCTTACACCTTTGTGACCCGCAAGGATTTCAGCTTCCTGGGTGGCTTCCTGTTCACGGGGCTGATTGTGATTCTGGTGGCTTCGCTCATCGGGATTTTCGTTGGTTCGAGCATCTTTTCACTGGCGATTTCTTCGGGGGCGGTGCTGCTGTTTGCGGGTTATGTGCTGTATGACACGTCGAACATCATGCACAACCTGCCCACGGATGAGTACGTCGCCGGTGCCCTGAGCCTGTTTCTGGATTTCTTCGGGTTGTTCATTCACCTGCTCAACATTCTGAATATCCTGGGTGGGGACGAATAGCCTGCCCAGGCTTGCAGGGTAAAGCCTGCCATTGCTTGTGAACCGAGGCCGCCCGCTGGGTGGCCTCGGTTTTTTTGTGGTGTTTTTCGGGGCAAGTGCGGCAGCACTTTTTCAGTGTTCGTTGGAGCTTGACATCATTCGCCGGGGTTGCAGTAAAGTTGCAGCCCAACGACAAAATAATCCGGCAAGTCACTCCCGACCAAACCCAGGATTTTCCGTTTGACGCGGCGAACTGTCACTGGCACAGCCTGGTGGTTGGCCGGAAGCCGATGAAAAACCGATTGCCACTATGATCCTGACTAGATCAAGAGGATTCTGTTCGTCCGCACTTTTTGGAGACGGGGAGGGAGATGATGAATAACCCCTGTAAGGAGTCCTTCACTGAATTCTTCAAAAGGGCAACTGCTGGGTTCACTCCCTATGAATGGCAGCAGCTCGGCCTCTCAGAGAATCAGAAGAAGTTCCTCGTTGCACTTGCATTGTGGAAAATCAAAAAACTCACCGAGAACTCCTTTCGCTTCCGGTCCGGCTGCCATCTCCGCTGCACGGCGCTTGAAAGCTGTGGGCAGAAGGTCAGCATTGATGTTGACATCCAAAAAGCAATCAACGAGGCAGGCTTCAGTGACCAGCCCGTCACGGACGTCTTCTGGCCGCGTGAAGAGTTGTATCGGGAAGGTGCTCCTGAAGCGAATGCAGCCAGCACCTCTGAGGGCGATGAGAATGGCTCGCCAGACGAGGACGACAGTGGTGCCGAGGAGGGCTGATGATGAGTGTAGTCATCCTTCGACAGGAATTCCCACTTGGGCGCTTTCACGCCACGCCTTGGCGCGTGAACCCGTTTGACGATCCCTATGGCGAGTGGCCCCCAAGTCCGTGGCGACTGGTGCGCGCTGTCACGGCGCGCTGGTATCAGTGGGTGCGCGAGGCAGAAATGGATCCCGACCTCGGGAAACTCGAGAAACTCCAGCGCGCGCTGTGCAGTAGTAGATACAGTTTCTACCTACCGCCCGAAGCACGGAAGGGAAACTCGCTGAGGCAGTACCAACCGACGGAGTTAAGGATGGACGCGCCGAACTGGCGTGATCGAGGCGTCTTCGTCAGGACTCCAAAGGTTCCAAAGAAAGGCAAGAAGGGACAGCAGGGCGAGAAGGAACTCTCCGAAGACGAGAAGAAGATCGAGGAGCGGGTCAAGAAACTCGGCATCAAGAGGCTGTCGCTGACGATCGATGACGACGGAAAATGGACGGTCGAGGTCAAGACCCTCAAACAAGCTGCACGGGATGAGGCGAGCATCAGTCGTCTTGAGAACATTCTCGGTCATCCGACGGGTGGTTGGCAACGCATCGCTGACGCCGGAATTCGCAGCTACGGAACCAGCCTCGTGCAGGACAATTACTGGTGCGTGCCACCCGAGGCTTCTGTGTGGTGGTTCATTGAGGGCAATGACTGTGACTGGGATGAAGGGCTGAAGTCGGTACTTGCGAACTGCCTCGAACGAATCACCTACTTTGGGCGTGCCGAGACGCTCACGCGCATTCGCCCAGTAGAACAGTCTGGCGAGATTAAGGCCAACTGCAAACTCACTGAGCAACGAACGGCTGGCACAGTACCCGTGCTGGTACCATGCGCGGAAGCCACCCCTGAAGACATCGAGTGTACGACCGATGACCCCTCAGCCGCAAAGCAAACAGTTCCGCCCGGCGCGCGGTGGCTCTACGCGAAGCGACCCGATCCTCCCGCGTCCCGCGAGTGCCGGCGCGTGCCGGAGCATCGCCCGGATTGTCATCTGATGCAGTTCGCCATTGGCTGGAACGTGGCGCCGGAACGTCGCGCTATCGTGCGACTTACAGCGCGGTTTCGCGGGGCTGTGATCCGTGAGTTGCTCTTGCTGAAAACGAAGGATGCTTCGTCTAGCTGGACGAAAACCAGTCGCGACGTGCGCGAGTCGGTCGCCGACATGATCGGCAAAAACGCTGACGGCGAGCCACTGAATGGCCATTGCCACACGGAGTTCCTGGTGTGGTGCGAGGACGGCCAGCCGACGCGCCTCCTCGTCTGGCGTGGCTCGCGTGCGTTCGATGCCGAGGAGCAGGAGGCAATTCTGCTCGCTGCCAAACGCGATGTGTCTTGGGCTGCGGCTGGTCCAGACTCTGACGAATGGAAGGTGCGGCTTGTTCCACTTGATCGAGCGGTGCCGCCGCCACCGGGCTTCGACGGCCAACCATCAAAGGTTTGGGAGTCAGTAACACTGTACGTCCCTCCGCGCCATTATCTTCGTAGCGGCAAGGTGCGTGCGGGTGAGTCAATCGCCGAACAGATTTGCCGGGAGGTTCGGAAGCGAGAGATTGCACAAGATGTCCAGGTTGATCTCTTGGGCACTCCACAATGGGTGGCTGTGCATGTACCCCCACGGAAGGCAACCGAACGCACATTCATCGGAGATCGCCGAGGTCAAATGGTTCGGTTGCAGTTCACCACACCAGTAGTCGGTCCTATTCGCCTTGGGCACTCCAGCAGCTTCGGCCTGGGGCTATTCCGCCCTGTTGAGGAACCCAGGTAAACGGTTGACTGCTACAGACCCGGCACGAATGCCGCATGCTCAAGTGGACTTGAGGGCCAGCCAACCTCTCCCCAAATGTTTTCCCAAACCCATCTAGGCACACTCAAGCACACATCCACTGCCCTGATTTGGTAAGCTGCTGCCGCCTCACAGCCCTTTTCTGCCAGAGACGGATGAAACTCCCATGCGCGATTTGCTCACCGAGTTTGAACGCGAAGAAATCGTCGTCGAACGCCTCGATGCCTGGGCCCAGACCACGCCCGATGCCGTCTATTTCCACTACGGCGAAGATGACCGAACCCTGACCTTTGCCGAAGTCGCCGCCCTCACGGACCGTATCGCCGGAAACCTCGCCCGCCTCGGCATCACCCGCGGACAGCGCGTGTCCCTCCTGATGCAGAACCCCCTCATCACCACCCTCGCCATGTTCGGCATCTGGAAAGCTGGCGCCGTGTTCTGCCCCATCAACTACACCTTCACCGGCAAACTCCTCGCCTACACCCTCAACGACACCCAACCGGCGCTCCTCCTGACCGAACGCCGCATGGTGCCACGGCTGACCGAAATCGCCGCCGAACTCTCCCAACTGCCCCGTACCGTGGTCTATGACGCACCCGAAGGCACGCACGATTTCCTGCCGCCCACCGAACGGATGCCCCTCCCGGATGCCTTCCAACCCACAGGCTGGACGGAACTGCTTGAACCGGCCGCACGTCCGAACGTCACCCTCCAGTACACCGACCCGGCCAGCATCATCTACACCTCCGGGACAACCGGCCCCTCCAAAGGCGTCATCCTTCCCTTCCGCTGCCTGAACCAGTACTGCTTCCTGGCACGCAAGCTGCTCACCCGCGAGGATGTCATCTACTGCGATCTGCCGATGTACCACATTGCCGGCGCCTTTGCGCTCATCGCCCGCGCCGCCTGGGTCGGCTGCGAAGTCGCCGTCTGGAACCGGTTCAGTCCGCAGGATTTCTGGGCGCGCATCGCCAAACGCGGCGCAACCACTGCCATTCTGCTTGATGTCATGGTGCCGTGGCTGATGAAAGCCCCACCCAGCGAAAACGACCGCGCCACAACGCTGTCAAAAGTTCACTTACAACCGTTGCCCCTCAACCACCAGGAAATTGCCCGGCGGTTCGGCTTCGACATCGTGACCACCGGCTTCGGTCAGACCGAATCCGGCCTCGGCCTCTGCCTGCTCATCGAGGAAATGCCCGAAGGCGAAGGCACACCGCCCGAACTGTGGAAAGGTTCAAACCGCGCACACCTGCGGCAGGTGGCCGGGCAGTTCGGCATCCCGGTCGTCCGGGGCGAAACCGTCACGACCAAAGGTGCCATGGGGCGTCCGATGCCGTTTCACGAAGTAGCCATTCTCGATGCCAAAGGCTACCCCTGCGCGCCCGGCGAAATCGGCGAGCTGTGCTTCCGTCCGAAAATTCCGTCCCTGCTGTTTGATGGCTATCTCGGCAAACCCGAAGCCACCCTCAAGGCCTTTCGCCAACTCTGGTTTCATACCGGCGACGCTGCCTATGTCAACGAACAGGGCGAGTATTTCTTCGTTGACCGCCTCGGAGACCGGCTGCGACGGCGTGGTGAAAACTTCTCCAGCTATGTTGTCGAAGACCTCCTGCACCAACACCCCGACATTGCTCTGTGCGCCGTATTTCCGATCCCCGGCGCGGAAAGCGACGAAGACGACATCGTGGCATTCATCGTTCCCAAGGCCGGCACGGCTCTGACCGAAGCCGCTGTGGAGGCGTGGGCAGCCCAGCACCTGCCCAAGTTTATGCAGCCGCAACACATCCGGCTCGTAACCGAACTGCCCCGGACGCTTACCAACAAGGTGGAAAAGTACAAACTGCGCGCCGAAGTCCTGCGGGAACTGGGCCGCGTCTAACCGGGCCGCGCCCGGCTTGGTGCCAGCCCGTCGGCTGTGCTACGAACCGAAGGCCACCAAGGCGCATTTCCATTCCAGGGAGCCAGGTCCATGCCACAGTCGGATGTCATTGATTACCGGATCGTCGGCGACGATCTGCAGGGCGTCATCATCACGCTCGATCCCAACGAGCAGGTACTGGCCGAAGCGGGCGTCATGCTCTACATGACGGCCGGCATCGAGATGCAAACCACCATGGCCACCGACAGCTCAAAAGGCTTCTTTGGCAACCTGGCCAAAGCCGTCGGGCGGGTGTTTTCGGGGGCCGGGTTCTTCATCACCACGTTCACCAACTACGGTCACGCCCGGGCCGACGTGGCGTTTGCCGCTCCCTATCCGGGCAAGATCATTCCCATTGACCTGGCCAAGTTCGGCGGCGAAGTGCTGTGCCAGAAAGACTCGTTTCTGTGTGCAGCCCGTGGCACCGACCTCAGCGTTGGCTTCCAGCAGCGCCTGGGGGCCGGTTTTTTCGGGGGTGAGGGCTTCATCCTTCAGCGTTTGCGCGGGGATGGCCTGGCATTCATTCACGCTGGCGGGGCCACGATGACCTACAACCTGCGGCCGGGTGAGACGCTGCGCGTGGATACCGGTTGCGTCGTGGCTTTTCAGCCGTCGGTTCAGTTCAATATCCAGTTCGTCGGCGGGTTCAAAAATGCCCTCTTTGGCGGCGAGGGACTGTTTCTGGCATCCCTGACAGGGCCCGGGCAGGTCATCCTGCAAACCCTGCCTTTCAGCCGGTTGGTTGGGCGTATTGCGGCCACGTTGCCACGGGCGACCTCCGGCGGTGGCGGCGGTTTCTTTGGCGACGAAAACTGACGGCACAGCGCCCAAAAAGAAGCATCAGTCCGGCTCCGGGGAAGACGGCGTTGTGGCCGCGAGGTTCCGGTCGTCAAAGGCAGCCGGAAGCAGCGCGGCCAGGGACCACTCGGCTGTCTTCCCTTGGGGCCCGGCGCTGATGATGCGGATGTCGCCGCAGAATTCCCACAGCACCTGCCGGCAGGCACCGCAGGGCGGGGTGGGCGTAGTGGCGTCCGTGGCAATCACGACCGCCTGAAACTGCCGCTCGCCTTCGGAAAGCGCCTTGAAAAGCGCCACCCGCTCGGCGCACACCGTCAACCCAAACGAGGCGTTCTCTATGTTGCAGCCGGTGTAGAGCTTTCCCGACCGGGCCTGAACCACGGCCCCGACGGAAAATCCCGAATAAGGCGCATGTGCCTGCCGCCGCGCCTCCCGGGCCGCCGCAATGAGCACGGCTTCGTCGCACCCGGCGGATGGAGTGGACCTGCTCATGACGCCACTGGGCGCTGCAACTTGCTGGCGATGACTTCCCGGACGGCACGGGCCGCTTCCGCCGTGACTTCCTTCAAATCACGGTCGTCGGCTGAAAAGTACATCGGCGGGTGAAAGTAAACGGTGATTTTGCCCGGCCGCGGCAGCTTGCGGTACATGCTCCATGCCTCGAAGCCGCCGTTGAGCGTCACCGGGACGATGGGCACCCGCAGCTTGACGGCAATCCGAAAGGCGCCGGCTTTGAATTCCTGCAAATCGCCGTGGGGCGTCCGTCCGCCTTCGGGAAAAATCATGACCGCCTGACCGGCACGGAGCAGTTCCTGAGCAATTTTGAGGGCGCTTTTGTCGAAGGGCTTGTCATGGTCAACCGGAAAACACTGGAAATAGCGCAGCAGGGGGCGCAGGTACGCGACCCGAAACACCCGGCTCCACGTCATGAAGTGAATCGGGCGGCGGATGGGCAGCCCAATCCAGAAGGGGTCAGCATAGGCCTGATGGTTCGGAGCCAGAAGTACCGGCCCGGTTTTCGGTACGTGCTCCACCCCGAAGTAGGTCATTCTGAAGAACGGATGAAGCGCCAGTCGTAACGCGGGACGGGTCACATAGACGATGGTACGCTGATGCAGGTTCATCGCTCTTTGAGTGCCATGGGGAACGCCCCCGCCAGAGTGGCGAGGGCGTTGTGTTTTGAACCTGTGAAATGTCTGGGGCCCGTGAAGGGCCTGAGGAAGGCTACTCACCACGTACGCCGAGCGCCCGCGCAATGTTGAGGCGGCCGCCCGTGGCCAGCCGCCCTTCGAGTGCGGCCACCGGCGTCACCGAGCGCAGCAACTGCGCCTTGAGCGCCGTCACCGACAGCTTGGGGTCACGGGCCAGAACGAGCGCCGCCGCGCCGGCCACATACGGCGTGGCCATGGACGTGCCTGAAAAGTGCTTGTAGCCCTGCCCGAACACCGTCACCGGAACAGTGCTATAGATATCCACGCCCGGCGCGGCGAGATGCACCGTTTTCTTGCCATAACAGGAAAACGAGGCCAGGTTGTCGTTGGGCGCAAGGGCCGCGACGGAAAGCACATTGGGAACATCGTAGGAGGCCGGATAGTGCGGGATGCGGTCGTTGTTCGTGCCGGAGTTGCCCGCCGCCGCGACGAAAAGGATGTCGTTGGCATTCGCCGTGCGGATGGCCTCTTCCAGAGCACGGGAGTAGCCGCCGCCACCCCAGCTATTCGACAGGACGCGCACATTGACGCCCCGCTGCTTCATGGCAATGGCGTAGTCAATGCACTCCAGCGCGTCGTTGAGCGTTCCGCGCCCGTTGGCGTCCAGAAACTTCAGGGCCATGAGGCGGACATCCCAGTTGATGCCGGCAATGCCTGTGCCATTGTCGCCCTTGGCGCCGATGATGCCGGCGCAGTGCGTGCCGTGACCGTTGTCGTCGAGCGGGTTACCATTGTTCCCCACGGCATTGTAGCCGTAGTAGTCATCCACGATGCCATTGCCGTCGTCATCAATACCGTTGTTGGGAATCTCACGGGTGTTGACCCACATGTTGTCGGCCAAGTCTTCGTGGGTGTAGTCCACGCCGGTGTCAATCACCGCCACAACAACCTCGCGGCTGCCGGTGGTGACATCCCAGGCCGACACCACAGCGGCATCCACGCCGGGAATGCCCGGCTGGCCGCCCTTGATGGGCTGCCCTTCGTTGAGATGCCCCCATTGCTCAGCGAAGCTGGGATCGTCAGGACGGGTGTCCCCAATGCGGTACACGTAGTTGGGTTCGACATACTCGACGCTCGGATGCTGCCGCAGCCGCTCCAGAAAGGCATCCGTCGCTTGGGCTTCGCCTTCCGGGTACATGCCAAAGGCAAACAGGGGCAGATGGGGATAACGGTACGAGCGGCGGATATTCAGCTCCTCCAGCATTCTGGAAATCACGCCGGGTTTGGCCGTGCGCTTGTACTTGATGATGAATCCGTAGCTTTCAGGACGCTCGGCAACAGTCGGCGTGGAAGCTGAATAGGGGACCTGGTGCTGGCTGGGGCGGGCTTCGATTCGGCAGAACTTCGCCCCACGCGGCTTGGGAGCCGGCAGGCGGCGCATGAGGCCGATTCCGCCGGCTGCCGCAATGACCGCGCAGCCAAGGGCAAGATGCTTGAGAGTGGACGGACGCATGGATTGACCTCCCGTGGCGGAATGACAAGCCGCGTGGCAGAGAAACGCAGCCCAAAGGATTGGGAAAAACGCTACACCGTCAGGGTCAAGACGGCAAGCCGGAGACGGTTGGCCCCGGCTGGCATGTTCCGGCTGCCGGCCCACCGGGCAGCTCAAACGCCGCGCATATCGGCCGGCCAGATCAGTTTGTGCAACTGGGTCTGGAAACGGACCTGAAGCCCATCTGCCAGCAGCCGCTCGACAATCGGCCGCTGTTCCACACCAAAGACCGTTGAAAACAGGACATTCGTCCGTTGTTCGAGCCGGTAAATGCGCAGGATTTCGCGCGCCCAGAAGTAATCGGCCAGGTCGGCCAGCACGAACTTGACTTCATCGCGGCGGGTGATGTGGTCGAGGTTTGACCACAGGTTTTTTTCCACCATGCCGCTGCCGGGGCACTTGATGTCCATGATTTTGATAATCCGGGGGTCAAGGCGGGAAACGTCGCGGTGACCGCCGGTTTCGATAAGGACGGTGTAGCCTTCATCAAGCAGCCGTCCGGCCAGTTCGTAAATGTCTTTCTGCAGAAGCGGCTCCCCACCGGTGAGTTCCACCAGACGGGTCGGATAGGCGCGAATCCGTTCGAGAATTTCTTCGACCGACATGTGCGTTCCGCCCGTGAAGGTGTACTCCGAGTCGCACCAGGTACAACGCAGGTCACACCCGGTCGTCCGCACAAAGGCGCAGGGGAGTCCGGCGTAGCTCGATTCCCCCTGGATGCTGAAGAAGATTTCGGTGATACGCATGGGGACGACACTCTGGTTGGACTTGAATGCAGGTTTCACTGTAGGACGGGGGCCGTTGAATGTGATGCTACATCGTTTCACGAATGGAGCGCCCCGAAATGTACGCCAGCATGCCCCGCAACTGCGCCAGCCCCATCATCCACCGGAAAGTGACAGCGTGGGTGATGGCTGCAAGGCTCAGATGCAGGATTTCACCCGTGGAACGGCGGCGACGGTTCGACACTTCATCACAGAGCAGCCCGCCGAGGCTGTCAGCCAGCCCGATGGACAAAAACAGCGTCAGCAGCGCCACCAGTTCGTCAAAGGTAAAACCACCGGCCAGTGCCGCCACATCCACCAGAATGACGGCCATCCACTCCCAAACGGGAGCAAACAGGACGGTCACAATGAAGACCGGAAGGGCCAGCCGGGCGCGCCAGTCGCCCTGTCCGCTGAAGGTGAGCCCCAGGTGACGGACGATGATGCCAAAGGATTCCTGGGTGGCAGTGGCACGGGCCTGCATCGTTTCATCGAGTGAGTCGAGTGGTGCGATACGGGCCATGACCTCCGGCAGAAACAAGACCCGGCGGGTTTCTTCACTTTTGCGTACCCGGTAGGCCGTCAGCAGCAGGTCCAGGGTGTCGGCGGCATAGCCGGTGCGATAGCCGCCGGCCGCGACAATTTCGGCTTTTTTGAGCAGCGACACCACACCCGGCAGCATGGCGAGGTTCCCCACACCGGCGCGCAGGAGCCACTGCACATGAAAGAGGGTTGCGCGGTCAACCCGTTGCAGGTCATCGAGGGGGCGCTGGTCCGCAGCAGCGCTGACCGACCGCTGCATGGGGGCATACATGGGCGCGATACCGTCGGCCGAGAGGCGGATGTCAGAGCCGCTGGGCGTCGAAGCGTCGCCGTAAAACTCGGCCAGACAGCTTACGGCAACGGTTTGGGTCACGTTTTCAATGAACCCACGCGCCAGCTCGATGAGGGCGTCCGCGTCGAGTGTCACTTGAGTGTCCAAGGCACAGATGAGCGGATAGCGGGAGACATTCAAACCACAGTTGAGGGAATCTTCCCGCCCGGTTTCCGGCTTGGCGACGACCGTCAACCGGGGATGCTTGGTGGAGGCATACAGTGTCAGTTCGGTCTGAACCGGGATGCTTTTCTGGATAATGCGTGAGGTTGGATGCAGGGAGAAAGCTTCCCTCAAACAGGTCAGCGTCCCATCCGGTGAGCCATCGCTGACGACGATGACCTCGAAGCGTGGATAGTCCAGCGCCAGCAGCCGATCCACAGCTTCCACCACTTGCTCCCGTCCACCCTGCACGACCACCACAATCGAAATCGGGCGAATGCGCTCCGAGTTGGGAAGCGTCCACTCCATTTCCACCGCGCGCCGCTGCCGGCGCTGCCGGATTTCCCACAGGGAACTGCCCATCGAAACCAGACGGAGCAGGGCGGCTGCCAGAACGGCCAGCACCAGCGCCGTCGCACCGCTTTTGAGACCGAGCTTAAACTCGAACCCCATGCCACCCGGTGCAGCGACAATAAAAAAAAGCAGGAAGGGCACCATCCACCAAGTCATCAGCCCCACGGCGAGCATGCGACCCGTAAGCGTGGGCGCTGTGGCCAGCCGGGTTTGGGAGCGATTGGTTGCAGGCGCTGGGAGCGCGTCAAAAATCACGAGGTGACTCCTGCAGGAGATGGAAACACCTGGCCCACGACTTGCTCACTGACTTGCCACAGCCGCACCTGGGCTGTCGGGTCCATCGCCGCTGCGCTGGTCGTCGCCGCCCGGCAACGCTCAAAGTAGCGGCCGCTGACGCCCGCGACCTCGTCCGACGTGGCTAAATACACGGAAGTCTCAGCCCCACGCGCTGGTGAAATCCCTACGGCCCACTTGAGTACCTTGGCCGTCAAGCGAAACCAGCCGGTGGTATTGTCGGCAAAGTTGGAAGCCACACCGCCGGGGTGCAAACTGTTGGAGGTGACGCCGGTGCCCTCCAGCCGCCGGGCCAACTCCTGGCTGAACAGAATGTTCATCAGTTTGGATTGGCCGTAGGCTGTCATAGGCGCATAAGGTTTCCGCTCGAACTGGAGGTCATCAAAATCCACGCCCGGCACAAACCGGTGTGCGGCTGAACTGACATTGACCACCCGCGCCGGCGCACTGGCCAGCAGCCGGTCAAGCAGCAGGTTGGTCAGCAGGAAGTAGGAAATGTGATTGAGTGCAAACGTCTGTTCGAGTCCGTCCGGCGTGGTGCGCCGGGTGTCAAAAATCGCGCCGACGTTGTTGACCAGGACATCGAGCCGGGGGTAAGTCGCGCGGAACTCGTCTGCAACGCGCCGGATGTCCTCCAGCCGCGACAAATCGGCCGTGAGGGCGGTGATGTCGGTCTGTCCCGTGTCGGCCCGCAGTTCCTGCACGACCTCGGCGCACTTCCGCTGGTCGCGTCCCACGAGGACAACCGCCAGCCCGGCCCGCGCCAGCCCACGGACGGTTTCCTTGCCAATGCCAGACGTGCCTCCGGTCACGAGCGCAATTCGTTTCATGGCCGTGTGGAATGTAATGGTATCAAAGCAACAGCGTTAGGTTATCCAAGAATCCGCCTCCAGCGTCAATGTTTCTGCATCAGTTTTTTCAATTGATAACCGGTACGGTCCAGTTTTGACGGTGCCGGGGAGGCCGGTCGTGCAACTCATTATCCACCCTCTCACCCTGGAACTCCGGGAACCCTTTGCCCTGGCTGTTGGTCGCCGTACCACGACACCAGCCGTCTGCCTTGAAGTCCATCATGAAGGTTTGGTGGGCTATGGTGAGGTGGCGCTGCCGCCATACCTGGGCTGGAGCCAGGCAGAAGTCTGCCAGGCATTGCACAGGGTTCAGTGGTCGGAACCCATCCATCCACTCAATCTAGACCGCCTGCTGGCAGCGGCGACCGCCGCCATCGGGCCGCTGCCTCCGGCACTGGCGGCGCTGGACATCGCCCTGCATGACCTGTTTGGAAAGTACCTTGGCCAGCCGCTCTATGCACTGTGGGGCTTTGACCTGAGCCGGATTCCACCCACTTCCTTTACCCTGAGTCTGATGTCTCCCGACGCGGCACGGGAGAAAGCCGTGCGGATGGCCGAATATCCGGTGCTCAAGCTCAAGCTGGGGGGCGACAACGACCGGGCGCTGGTGACAGCCGTGCGGGAGGTCACCGACCGACCGCTTTCTGTGGACGCCAATCAGGGCTGGCGCGACCGCTCGGCGGCGCTGGATTTCATTGGCTGGCTGGCCGAGCAGCAGGTGTTGTTCGTCGAGCAGCCGTTTCCCGTTGCGTGTGTGGATGATCACGCCTGGCTGACCGAGCGCAGCCCGCTTCCCATCATTGCCGATGAAGCTGTGCGGACGATGGACGATGTCGTCCGTGCGCCAGGGGTTTATCACGGCATCAACGTCAAGCTGGCCAAATGCGGCGGCCTGCGCGCCGCGCATGCCATGCTCACCGTCGCCCGCGCCCTGGGGCTGAAAACCCTTCTGGGATGCATGACCGAAACTTCCTGCGCCATCTCGGCGGCAACCCATGTTTCACCGCTGGCTGACTGGGCAGATTTGGACGGCGCGGCACTCATTGCCAACGATCCGTTCGAGGGGGCGCAACTGGTTGACGGGCGCATGCTGCCGCCAGCGCGGCCGGGGATTGGTGCCTGCCCAGTACGGCCGCTCTCCGGCTGAGCGCCCCAAACATTCCCAGTCCGGTGTGGTGTCCCGTGTCGGGTTGGAAGAAGTGACGAGGGCTGAAATTTACGAAGGCTGAACAGGTTGCGCCATGGCGCGGAGGGCATCCACGTCAACTTCAGCCTCGATGCGGAAGTCGTGACCTGGCACCGCACGGCCGTCCAGCGACCACCGTTCTCCGGCGTCGTAGTCGCGCAGGTCGCCCACGTCCATGACACGTCCCCGAATGGCATCCACCGGCGTTGACTGCCAGTGGTTGCTGACGTTGATGGCAATGTCGGCGACGATGGGAGGAAGGCTGGGACCAAAGTCGAGCGTCGCTGACTCGAAAATGAGGTCGTAGAAGTAACTCGTGTTGGGCGGCAGCGCCTCGTATGCCGTCGCTTCCACGGCATCGCACTCGTCACCGGCAATGGCGTGAAGTGCACCGAGCAATACCACGGCATTGAGCTGGCGAAGGTAGGTCTTCTCCGGGTCATTGCGCCAGCCTCCCGACTCGACAAGGACGACGCTCGTTCCCCAGCCCTGCATGGCGTCGCCAAAACTGCGCGGCTCGTGCGTGTCGTCAAAGCGCGCCATGTAACCGTCAATGTACGGAGTGAGCATCTGCACCATGGCCGCAGCCAGACGCTTGGCGCGCCGCCGGGCCATGTTGTCCTTGCCCGAGGCGTCGTGCGCCGGCGCCAGAAAGGCCATTGCCGTCAGACGGTGACTGTCGCCGACCGTGTAGCGCGGGTTCTGGTCGTGAAGATTGAAGGCAAAGTCAGGCACGAAGTCGTCGTGCGTCCGCTTGAGAAGCCTTGCCTCCGGTGTTCTGAGGTGGCGGGCGTCACGGTTGAGGTCAATGCCCTGGGCAGTCCGCCGCTGGAAGACTTCCGCGCCATCCGGGTTGAGCATGGGAAGGATGCAGACCTGGACTTCCCTGAGAATCCGGTTCAGGGCTGCGTCCTGGGGAAATTCCACAAGTGCCGCGAGCAGATCGAGAACGGCCAGGGTCGCTGTGGGTTCATCGCCATGCATCTGCGTCCACATCAGCACGCGCCGCTGGCCCTGCCCAAACGTCACCCGGTGAATCGGGCGTCCGGCTGCGGAGCGGCCGCCGACTTCAACCGTCAGACGGGTGTCTTTGGAAGCGAGGTGGGACAGATGTGAGGCCAGCCCCGCCGCCGTCAGGCGGGGCGTGGCCTCCCGAACCATATAGCGGTCATAGTGCGAGGCAAGCCGTTTGACCAGGGTGAGGGTTGCCTCGGATAAGCCCAGCATGGCCGGTGTGCTCCAGAGTCAACCGTGGCAACCCTATCGGTCAGACATCGGGATATATTCGGCTTTTTCCGCCCCGGTATAAAGCGCCAGCGGCCGGATGAGACGGTTGTCACGCAACTGTTCGAGGATGTGCGCCACCCAGCCGGAAATGCGGCTGCACGCAAAAATCGGCGTGAACAAATCCACCGGGATGTTGAGCGTGTAGAACACCGGCGCCGAGAAGAAATCCACGTTCGGGTAGAGCTTCTTGCGCGCAAAGGCCAACTGCTCGATGCGCTCGGCCATTTCATACCACTTCGTGTTGCCGACATCTTCACCGAGCTGCTTGGCAAACTTGCGCAGGACGGTTGCCCGCGGGTCCATCGTCCGATAGACGCGATGCCCGAAGCCCATGATTTTCTTCTTGTTGGCAAAGAGGTTGTCCACGTAGGCTTCCACTTTGTCCAGTTCGCCGATTTCGAGCAGCATTTCCAGCACCCGCTGGTTGGCACCGCCGTGGAGCGAACCGGCCAGCGCCCCGATGGCCCCGGTTACGGCCGAGTGAACGTCCGAGAGCGTCGAAGCAATGACCCGTGCGGCAAAGGTCGAGGCGTTCAGCTCATGATCGGCGTGCAGAATCAGGCACACGTCAAAGACCCGCGCACTCGACGGATGGGGCTTTTCACCCGTAAGGCCATAGAGGAAGCTTTCCGCCATTGAAAGCGACGGGTCAGGTTTGACCGGCTCCAGACCGCGCCGGATGCGGTCATAGGCCGTCGTCAGCGTGGTCATCTGCGCAATGAGCCGCACGGACTTGCGTACGTTGGCGGCGTCGCTGTGGTCGTGTCCGTCGGGGTCGTAGGCGGAAAGGGCGGAAGTTGCCGTGCGGAGCACTTCCATCGGCGTTGCCGTGGGCGGCAGGGTGCGCAGCAGCGTATAGATTTCCGGCGGCACCTCGCGTTCGGCTTGTAGTTGCCGGGTAAAGGCATCCAGCTCGTCCTGCTTCGGTAACTGACCAAACAACAGGAAGTAGGCTGTTTCCTCGAAGGTTGAATTCTCCGCCAAATCCTGAATGTCAATCCCACGGTACGTCAGGCGACCAGCCGCACCATCAATGAAACAAATCGATGATTGCGCTGCCAACACGCCCTCCAAACCCTTGATAAAATCTTCGTGCGCCATGTCCGCTCCTTTGGAGAGTGAGATGGTATGGTTTTTTGGCAAGCTTGCCACAAGGTCTCGAAACTCAACCCGACCGAAGGGGGATTACAAAAAACGAGCTGCGGTTTCCGGTGGCGGGCCGATGCCGAAGTGTATGAACCATAACAAAGCCGCAGGCCGGTGGTCAATGCAGCCCACGTCAGGAAGCCGGACAGGAAGCTGGCAGCAGCCCGTTCAGCGGCCCGCCGGTGTTGCGGCCAGAGCCTGCCCGGCCAGCAGTTCTTCCGGGCGGACAGTCGCCGTGCCGAGCTTGCCCACCACAACGCCGGCCGCCCGGTTGGCCAGATGCGCGGACTGGCAGAGTGTCAATCCGGCGCTCAGTCCAAGGATGAGTGTGGCCAGGACAGTATCGCCAGCGCCCGTTACGTCATAGACCTCGCGGGCCGTAGCCGGAATGTGGTGGATGTGGCCCGGTGCCTCATACAGTGTCATCCCCGCTTCGCCACGGGTGATGAGGACGTGTGCCTGGCCGAGCATGGCCGAAAGGCGTCGGCTGGCAGCTTCCAGTGCAGCCTCATCGGTGACGGACATCTGGGCTATGAGGGCGGCTTCGTGATGGTTGGGCGTCACCACTGTGACCGGCTGGTAGCTGGCAAAGCGTACCGGTTTGGGGTCGAGCGCGACCGGCAGCCCACGCTGGCGGGCATGGGTCAGCACGTGGCGCAGAAACCGTGGGGTGAGCACACCTTTGTCGTAATCCGAAATGGCCACGGCGCTGACTTCCGGCAGCCAGGCGTCCACTTTCTGCATCAGGGCCGTTTCGATGTCCGCCGGGATGGGCTGCCTGGATTCCCGGTCAAAGCGGGCCATCTGATGGGCATTGACCATGACGCGGGTCTTGCGCGTGGTGGGGCGGTTGGCGTCCACGACCAGCCCGTGCCACTCCAGATGCCACCGGAGCAGGGTATCGCGCAGGTGTTCAGCCGCGAGATCATCCCCGACGACGCCCACCACGAACGGCAGTCCGCCCAAGGCGCGAACATTGGCGGCAACATTGGCCGCGCCGCCGAGCACGTAGCTTTCACGCTCGATTTCCACGACGGGCACCGGCGCTTCGGGCGCAATGCGGCTGGCGCGACCCCAGAAAAACTCATCGAGCATGACATCGCCCACGACAAGGATGCGTTGCCCGGACAGGCGGGCGACCAGGGGTTCGTAGGCGTCAGAGGATGCGTCTGCCGGATGGGTCATGCCAAAAACGTAGGGAAACAGCGGTCGCGTGGCGGCCGGGTGGATGATGCTGTGACCGTGCAGACATTACCCGTTTTCGCCGCCTCTTCCAACCAATGCTGTGATGCTGACGGAGGGCTGGCAGGTCAGCGGTCGCTTTCGCCATTGGCGACCAGACGTTCGAGACTGATGACCCCGGAGACGTTGCGAATGGCCCGCATGACGCGCGAAAGATGCTTGGCATCGTGGACATCAAGCGTGATGGTGATGCGCCCGAAGCCATCTGCGCCGACGTGCGCGTGAGATTCCCGAATGTTGGTTTTGATTTCCGCCACGGCGGTCGTGACATTGGCCAGAATGCCCGGACGGTTTTCGGTCGTGGCCGAGAGCGTCACTGGATAGGTGGTTGTGCCTTCCGTTTCAATCACCCAGTCCACGTCAATGATGCGCTCCCGGTTGATCATGAGGTTGGCGGCATTGGTGCAATCGGCGCGGTGAATGGCCACGCCTTTGCCGCGGGTGATGTAGCCGATGATTTTCTCGCCGCGAATCGGTGAGCAGCACCGCGCCCGAAACACCAGAACTTCATCAATGCCGCGTACCTGAATGCGGTCGGGACCCAGCCGCAGGTATTTTTTGACGAGTCTGCCGACTTTGGCCAGACCGTTGGCCGGGGTCCGGGCGTCGAGTTCCGAAAGCCTCGACGGTGGCACAAACTTGGCCAGCACATTCCGGGCTTCGAGCTTTCCATAGCCAATGGCGGCAATGAGGTCTTCATCGCGCTGGTAGCCGTGCTCTTGGGCGGCCCGACTCAGTTCACCGGTTTCTATCAGTTTGCGCAGATTGAGCTTGAGGCGGTCGGCTTCGCGCTCGAGGGACTTGCGCCCGATTTCGAGCGACCGCTGGCGCTCGGTTTCGACCAGATAGCGGCGAATCTTGTTGCGCGCCCGCGCCGTTTTGACCAGTTTCAGCCAGTCGCGGTTGGGTTTTCCGTTGGGCGAGGTCAGAATCTCAACGACATCGCCGTTTTTGAGTTCGTACGACAGCTTGACGATATTGCCGTTGACTTTAGCGCCGACACAGTGCTGCCCAACGTCGCTGTGGATGGCGTAGGCAAAGTCAATCGGGCAGGAGCCGCGTGGCAGTTCCAGCACCTTGCCCTTGGGCGTGTAGGCATAGACTTCGTTGGGATAGAGGTTGATCTTCAGCTCGTCGAGGAACTCCCGTGAATCGGAGACTTCCTGTTGCCATTCAACCAGCCGCTTGAGCCATGCGTATGTTTCCGGGTCTTCCTTGACGGCCGAGCGGCCTTCCTTGTAGCGCCAGTGTGCCGCAATGCCTTCTTCGGCAATTTTGTGCATTTCGGCCGTGCGGATTTGCACTTCAAAGGGATGTCCGATGTCGCCGACCACGGAGGTATGCAGGGACTGGTAGAGGTTGTTGCGGGGGATGCCAATCCAGTCCTTGAAGCGTCCGGGGATGGGTTTCCAGATGTTGTGCACCACGCCCACCGCAGCATAGCAGTCAGCAATGTCCTGCGTGATGACCCGCACGGCCATCAGGTCATAGACCTGGTCAATCGAAATGGCACGTTCCTTGAGTTTGCGGTAGAGGCTGTAGAGACGTTTGATCCGGCCCTGAATCTCCACAACCTTGACATTGTGCTCCGGGAGTTTTTCCTGAAGCGTTGCGCGAACATGCGCCAGGTCAGCTTCCAGCGCCGGACGCCGCTGATCGAGGATGGACTTCAGATGTTGGTAATCGTCAGGGTACAGGTATTGAAAGCTGAGGTCTTCCAGTTCGCCACGGATTTTCCCCATTCCCAGCCGGTGAGCAATCGGGGCATAGATGTCAAGGGTTTCCTGGGCTTTTGCGGCGCGCTTTTCCGGCGGCAGGTAATCGAGCGTCCGCATGTTGTGGAGGCGGTCGGCCAGCTTGACGAGGACCACCCGGATGTCGTCCACCATGGCCAGCAGCATCTTGCGGACGGTTTCCGCCTGGCGGTCTTCGCGTGAGGTGTACTCGATGTTGGAAATTTTGGTCAGCCCATCCACGAGGTGGGCAATTTCCGGCCCGAACTGTTGTTCCAGCTCCTCCAGAGTCACGTGGGTGTCTTCGACCACGTCGTGCAGCAACCCGGTCGTCACACAGATGACATCCAGGCGCATTTCGGCCAGGATGTAGGCGACGGCGAGCGGGTGCATAAGGTATGGCTCGCCGGACTTGCGCACTTGCCCCTTGTGCATCTGGGCCGAAAGCAGGTAGGCCCGCCGCAACAAATCCAGGTCGGCGTTCGGGTGATAGCGTTCAACTTTTTCGGCAATGTCTTCAAATCGAATCACGGTGGTATGCCTCGCACCAATGCCCGCCGCATTCGGAGACCATGGTAGGGATAACTATAACGCGCCGCGCGAAAATTTGCTGTATGACCTGCCCGGACGAGGGGGACGTAGCTGATGGTTGGTAAGTTGGTGAGATACCTCGTGGCATGGGTTGGTTTCTGTTCGGTTGTCGGCCTTCCGGTGGGCAGGGTCAACGCCCTGCCCCAGGAAGAAATTGTCCTGCGCAGCCACCTGGTGACGATAGAAGTGACCGTCACGGATGCCCAGGGGCGCCCCATGACCGGTTTGCACCGCGATGACTTTCTGGTTTATGAAGACGGCCGCCCCCGCCGGATTGCGTTTTTTCAAGCCAACGGCGAGCAGGCACTGCGGCCGCTGGCTGTGGTCTTTGCCTTTGATGTGTCGGGGAGTGTCACGCCTGACGAAGCGGCGCTCCAGCGCCGGGCGCTGGAAGCCTTCCTGGCTGAGCGCCATCCCGATTCGATGTTTGCCCTCGTGACCTTCAACCACGAGGTGCGTGTTCTGGAAGGGTTTACCAAAGACCCATCCAGGTTGTTGACAAAGCTCAGCCGGTTCCGGGACTTCGGTGGTTCAACCCGTCTGTTTGACGCCGTGGACAAAGCGGTGTCCCTGTTCAGGAAAGTACCCAAACAGCGCGGCGGACGGGTGTTGCGCCGGCTCATCGTCGTCCTGACGGATGGTTTCGACAGCGCCAGCAACGTCAATCTGGATGACCTCCTGCGCCGGGTCAACGAGCAGGAAGTCACGGTCTATAGTGTCACCGCGCCTTCCTACACCCTGACGGTCGCCGGGCGGGTACGTGTGCCGACGCCGCTGGATGCCACCCGCCTTGTGCCGCTGACGGGCGGCCGGGACTTTCCCATGACGCCGGGGAAAGATTACAGCGATTCCTTTCGCGCTATCGCCAAGGACGCTGCCACGAGTTACACCCTGGCCTACGAGCCGGGCGACCTGCCGGAGGGCAGAACCGGTTTCCGCCGCATTTCTGTCCGGTTGCGCCATCCCGAAGCCGTGGTGCGCACCAGCCGGGAGGGCTACTACGCCCAACCCTGACCAGACTGTTGCTGGTGGGAGGCGTGCCCTGTCTCTAAGGGGCCTGTCCCGGAAAGGCAAACGGACGGGGTTGCCCCCGTCCGTCGCCGGTTTGGCCCTCCGGTGGGCGGCTCAGCCGTGTGGAGTTCAGCGAAACTCGCCGTTCCAGTTGCCTACCACCGGCTGGTCGCTGGCACTGCCGAAGGGGATCGTCAGGTCAGGTGTCCCACTCGTGTTGCTGTTGCGCAGCAGGAAGGTGCCGTTGCGGAACACGCCCACCGAGTCGAAGCCTTTGCCCGTCCAGTCGCCGGCCACGGGGCGATCCCCGGCCTGGCCAAAGGTCAGTGACACATCGGGAAGTCCGGCGGTGTTGTTGTTTCTCAGCAGGAAGGTGCCGTCGCGGAACACCCCGATGCTGGTTTTGCCGTCGCCGTTCCAGTCACCCGTCACGGGAAGGTCCGTAACCTGCCCGAAGCTGATGGCCCGGTCGGCAAAACCGGCCGAGTTGCTGTCTCTCAGGAAGAATATGCCGTTGCGGAAAACACCAACCGAGTCGAAGCCCTTGCCGGTCTAGTCACCGACCACGGGCAGATCGCCCGGCGCACCATAGTTGAAAGCAATGTCGGCAAAACCTGGCGTGTTGGTGTTTTTCAGGAAGAACCGGGCCTGCGCGGGACGGAAGACACCGATGGTATCCACACCGTCGCCATCCCAGTCGCCGGTGATGGGAATATCGCCCGGAAGCCCGTAGGCAAAGGCCGCATCGGCAATACCGCCTGAGTTGGTATTCCGCAGAAACGCCGTTGCCGTCGTCGGACTATAGACACCAATCTTGGTGACGTCGGTCACCAAGCGACTGGCCAGCGACCCGCCGGAAAGCCCGGTCGTTGTGCCGGGTGACAATTGCAGGAGCAGGGTCGCCCGGCCGGTGACGAGATCAAGGCGGTAAATCTGGACGGCCATACCCGTGCTGGTGAACAGCAGCGCGCTTCCCCCCTGCACCGGTGCATTGCTGGTCTGGGCGCGCACATTCGGGGAAATGTCAAAGCCGTTGATGGTGTCAACGGCCAGCGGCACACCGTTGAAGGTGATGTTGGCGACGAAGGTCTGCGTCCCGGAGTTGGGCGGACTCTGAATGTAGAGGGCGCGGCTGACCGTATCTACCGTGTACTGGGTCGTGACGGTCACTCCGCCAAAAGCGTTGGTGTAGGCCGTAGCGGCCACACCGGTCGAACCTGCGGGCAGCCCGTTGATGTTGCCATCCATCTGGATGCCGGGAGCGCTGGGGTTGCCGTCGAGCGGCAGTCCATCGTTGGGGTTGAGCCGGAAGTTGAGACCGCTGCCCGTGGTGATGCGCAGCCGGTCAACGACGGGGTTGAAGTCCATCCCGTAACCGTTGGCCGGCAGGGCCACCGGTGTTGTGCCATCCGCCTGCACGAAGGCTACGGCCGAGGGGGCCAGCGGGGTACACGCGCCGGTTTTGGGATCAACGAGGTAGAGCGTGCCGTTGGACGCCGAGCTGTTGACACCCAGAGCGTAGAACTGCCCCGTGGCCGGACGGTAGTCCACCCCGACCAGTTGTTCCGTGGCGGCCACACCGGTCACTGGAACCTCGTTGGCCGCCAGGCTGCCGATGCTCACCTGTACCAGGCGCGTGCCGTTCTGGTTGAGCGTGACGGCTATAACGTTTGCCCGGCGTGGCAACGATGTGTCCACTTTGGGCAGGTGCGCGAAAGCAGCCAGCCTGTGGTTGCCCGCCCCGAAGGTGCGGCAGGGCAAAAAGCAACCGTACCGGGTAGGCGGTGTGAGCGTGCGGTCGTTGGAAAGGCTCGGCCAGTCTTCAGGCCGGAGGCGGCCCGGCCACTTGGGCCAGCGCCTGGTGATAGTGCGCAGCCGTGCCTTCCGAAAAGCACATGAGGGTGACGTGCAGCGTCGGGTAGAGGGTCGTCAGCGCCGTCCACAGGGTATGGATGGCAATGGGCGCAGCGCGTTCGACAGGAAAGCCGTAAGCGCCAGTGGAAATGGCCGGGAAGGCAAGCGTTTGCAGACCATGCGCCGCCGCCAGTGCCAGGCTGTTGCGATGACACTCGGCCAGTATTTCGTCTTCTCCATGAGTGCCGCCACGCCATACGGGGCCGACGGTGTGGATGACCCAGCGGGCCGGGAGGCGGTAGCCACGGGTCAGCTTGGCCTGTCCCGGCGGACAACCGCCGAGCGTCCGGCACTCTTCCAGCAGCTCCGGGCCGGCAGCGCGGTGAATGGCCCCATCCACGCCTCCGCCGCCCAGCAGGGAAGGATTGGCGGCATTGACAATGGCATCACCGGCAAAGCGCGTGATGTCGCCAACGGTCACGATGAGACGATCAGGAATCAGTGTGGTCATGCGGTTGGGGAGTCGGCGGGATGCCCAGAATGGTCAGCTTGTGGCGGTTTGCCAGGGCAATGACGGCATCGCGGTCAAAGATGAGCGTCTTGCCGGCAGTCACGGCCAGGGCTGTCGCGCCAGCCGTCAGCATGGTTTCGATGGTCGCCCGTCCGATGACAGGCACATCGAAGCGCATATCCTGCTGTGGTTTGGCCACTTTGACAACGGTGAGTTCGCGCCGGTGGGCGAGTTCTCCGGCACGCAGGATGGCGGCGTCCGTCCCTTCCATGGCTTCGACGGCCACGACGGCGCGGTTGCGTACGACGATGGTCTGTCCGAGGTCCAGCCCGGCGATGACCTGGGCGACTTCCAGCCCGTAGTCAATGTCGGCACGCTCGCGGGCCGTGGGCTGGCGTTTGGTCAGAACACCAGCCGGGGCGAGCAGGTGCGGAACAAAGAGGGTGGAATCCACGAGTTCAATGCCGTCGGCCGCGAGTTCGGCCACCACGGCTCCAAGCAGCGAATCCGTGTTGTTGCGCGCCAGCTTGAGCAGCATCGTCGCCATGCGCCAGTCGGGAAGCGCCCCGCTGAAAATCTGGCGGTGCTTGACCTGTCCCGCCATGATGGCCCGCCGGACGCCTTCCCGGCGGAAGAAGCGGATCATCTTTCCAAGCTGCCCCAGTCCACACCACTCAACCTTCACGCCCGTGCGGTCAATGTCGGGTGACGTTTCTTCCCGGATAGCCGCCACGACCATGCGGACGCCGGCCGCCCGCGCGCCTTCCAGGACGTAAAAGGGAAACTGCCCGCTGCCGGCAATGAGGCCGTAGGTCTCCGTATGACTGGTTACAGTCCCGGGCGCGTCTGGCAGGGCGTCCGACATGGCAGCGACCGGCATGAGCGTCAGCGCCCACCTTCCGTCGGCTTGGTTTCGGAGGGTTTGTCCGTGGCCGGCTTGGACTCCGCCGGCTTGTCGTCTGTGGGCTTCGGCGAGGTGTTCTGGTCGGCGCTTGTCCCGGCCGCCGACTTTTCAGACTTGGGCAGCAGGGCGGAGCCGGCCGGGCGGGCCGAGCCAAAGTTGACGGGGTTATCGAGAATGCGCTGGGCGAGGTAGTTCTCAATCCGGGCGTCGTTGGTAGCCGAGGCCTGGAGCGCTGCCACGAGGATTTGTTCGCGCTGCTGGCGGATGATGTCCACAATCCGCTTCCGAATTTCAGGATTGTCCAGCTTGGGTTCGATGGCTTCCGTCCGCTTGCCGGTCAGCTTGAAAATGTAGAGCCGCCCGTTGGAGCCGGGGATCGGCTCGGTGATCTGCCCTTCGGTCATGCTGAAAAAACGTTTGGCCAGGGCTTCCCCGAAGGTCTGCCGCAGAATGTCTTCCGGGAAAAACCCGGCATCGCCGCTGTTCTGGGCCGTCTGGATGTCTTCCGAGACGGTGCGGGCCACAGTGGCAAAGTCATCTCCGGCTTTGAGCCGTTCGGCAATCTTGGTGATTTTCTCCCTGGCCTGGGCTTCACCGATGGCATCGTTTTTCAGCCCGTTGTCGGCCGGGTCCACGGCGATGATGCCCAGCGAGACCCCCCGTTCGAGGCGGAACTGATCCTTGTTCTGGTTGAAAAACTCTTCGATTTCCTTGTCTGAGGGCGCCGGCACTTTGGCTTTGAGCTTTTCCTGAAGCTTGCTGACGAGCAGCGCATGGCGGGTTTCTGTCCGAAACTCCTCTTCCGTCAATCCGGCTTCCTTGAGTTTTTTCCGGTAGTCTTCTTCGGACAGTCCCTCATCGGCAATCTGCCGCTTGACGGCCTGGTCAACTTCGGCATCCGTGACCTGGATTTGCTCGCGCTGGGCGCGCTGGAGCAGGATTTCTTCGCTGATGAGGGCGTCAAGGGCCTTGAGTTGGGCAGCGGCCAGCTCGATAGGGCTGAGGTCGCTCAACTTGGCATTGGGTTGCTGCTGTTTGAGGGTCTGCTCGATGCGCCGGTTGACTTTGGCGAGCGGAATGACCACGGCATTGACTTTGGCGGCAATCTCGGCGGTGCCGCCGGTCGCACCGTCGGTCTGGTCACAACCGGCAAAAAAAACGGCGCTTCCGCCGGACAGCGCCAGGATGAGAACAAAGGGTGCTAAACGCTTCACAAAGGACTCCTTATGGCGGCAACACAGGTTTGACTCGCACCACACGGTTCTGGTACAAATGCGAGTTTCACATACTAAAGGAAGACGAATCGAAGAGCAATCTAATGTACATCTTGGCGCTCCCGTTCGTTTTACCGGTATCGTTCTGGAGGGAATGTTTTCGTGGCACTGAGCGCAGAAGTCAAACGCAGCATTCTACAGGAATATGGGCGACATGCGACCGATACGGGGTCGTCGGAGGTGCAGATAGCTCTGTTGACCAAGCGAATTGAGGAGTTGACTGTCCACTTCAAGACCCACGTCAAGGACAATCACTCCCGGCGCGGCTTGCTCAAACTCGTCAGCCAGCGGCGGCGGTTGCTTAACTATCTCAAGCGTCAGGACGCCGAGCGTTACCAGCAGGTTATTTCAAAACTTGGCATTCGGAAGTAGGTGTGAAGATGGTTCCGGCGTGGTCGCGGGGCTGATGCGGAGCCAGGCGGTCATCACCGGACACCAGAGTGCAGGGGCGCGACCGGCCCAACCCGTCACTTGTCGGGCGCTTTTCAGCGTACCGGGGATGACGGGTTTTGTCTTTTGGCGTTTCATGCTGTGGAGAAGTCCATTGCCGCCGGGAGCTGACCGTGGCGCGGATAGTCCCGGCGCCGTGCGGCACTTCTGCCGGGCAGAACTTCCCTGCGGTGGCGTCCAGCGGTTTTTCTCAATGGGATGAAGGGAGATAAGACGTTTTATGTATATCAGGCAAGCGATTTCAGTTGGCGGGCGTGAACTCTCCATTGAAACCGGAAAGATCGCCAAACAGGCTGATGGAGCCGTGGTGGTGACTTGTGGTGAAACCGTGGTGCTCGTGACAGCCGTGGCGGCCAAGGAGCCGAGTGCGCGGGGCTTCTTCCCGCTGACAGTGGATTACCGGGAATATGGCTACGCTTCCGGGCGCATTCCAGGCGGCTATTTCAAACGCGAAGGCCGCCCGACCGAACGTGAAATAGTCACGTCCCGGCTTATTGACCGCCCGCTTCGTCCGTTGTTTACCGAAGGCTTTGACAGTGAAACCCAGATCATCGCCCTGGTGATGTCTGCCGACAAGCACAATGACCCGGACGTTCTGGCGATTACCGGGGCCTCGGCGGCGCTCTACATTTCCGACATTCCGTTTGAAACGCCTATTGCCGGTGTCCGGGTGGGGTTGGTGGATGGCCGACTGGTCATCAATCCGACCTACCAGGAAATGCGGGCCTCCAGTCTGAACCTGACCGTGGCCGGCAGTGAAGAGGCCATCGTGATGGTCGAAGCCGGAGCAAAAGAAGTCAGCGAAGAAATCATGGTCGAGGCGCTGCTTTTCGGGCACAACGAAATCAAACGGCTGTGCGCCCTGCAGCACGAACTGCGCGCCAAGGTCGGCAAGCCAAAGCGTCAGGTCACACCCGTGACCTTGGACGAAGCCATTCTGCAGGCCATCGCGGCGGACTACACCGACCGGCTGCGGGCGGCGCTCGATGTGCGCGGACGCGACAAGCTGACGAGCTATGCCGAAGTGGATGCGCTTGAAAAAGAGGTCATTGGACGTTATCCGGCGGACGCGCCCGACCAGCGCGCCATGGCGCAGCGCGTGTTTGAGCACCTGAAAGAAAAAATCTTCCGGGAGGACATCCTGCTCAACCGCCGGCGTCCTGACGGGCGCAAGTTTTCGGAAATCCGGCCCATCGAGATTGAAGTCGGCGTGTTGCCCCGGGCGCACGGCAGCGCTCTGTTTACCCGTGGCGAAACCCAGGCGATTGTCACGGCCACCTTGGGCACGAGCCAGGATGTGCAGTACCTGGACGATCTGGAAGCCGGCGAAATCAAGCGGGATTTCATGCTCAACTACAATTTTCTCCCGTTCAGTGTGGGTGAAACCGGGCGGATGGGCAGTCCCGGACGGCGGGAAGTCGGTCACGGCGCACTGGCGCACCGCGCCCTGCAGGCTGTCCTGCCAACGGATGATTTCCCGTATGTGACGCGCGTCGTCTCCGATATTACGGAGTCCAACGGGTCATCTTCCATGGCCACGGTGTGCGGCGGCGCACTGGCCCTGATGGATGCCGGCGTCCCCATCAAGGCGCCCGTTGCCGGGGTCGCCATGGGGCTGGTGATGGACGACAAACGCTATGCCGTACTGACCGACATCGCCGGCGCCGAAGACCACTACGGCGACATGGATTTCAAAGTGGCCGGGACACGCCACGGCATTACGGCGCTTCAGATGGACATCAAGGTGAAAGGGCTGAATGCCCAAATCCTGGCCGATGCGCTTCAGCAGGCCAAACAGGGCCGGCTCTACATTCTGGAGAAAATGCAGGCGGTACTGCCGGCGCCACGACCGCAGATCAATCCACTGGCGCCGCGGATTCTGACCATGACCATTCCGGTGGCCAAGATTCGGGATGTCATCGGCAGCGGTGGCAAAGTCGTACGTGGCATTGTCGAGAAGACCGGCTGCAAGATTGACATCGAGGATTCCGGCCGGGTCATCATTGCAGCTTCGGACCAGGAAGCCGGGCAGCGCGCCCGGGCCATGATCGAGGCCATCATCGAAGAAGCTGAGCCTGGCAAAACCTATCTTGGTACGGTCACACGTATTGCCGAGTTCGGTGCTTTTGTCGAAATTTTCCCCGGCACGGAAGGGTTGTTACACATTTCGGAAATTGCCAACTACCGCGTCCGGTCGGTGGCGGACGAGCTCAAGGAAGGACAACAGTTGATGGTCAAGTGTCTGAGCGCGGACCCCAGTGGCAAGATTCGTCTCAGCCGGCGGGCCCTGCTCGAAGAAACGTCCACCAGCAATGGGGAAACGGAGCGGTCCGCACCGCCGGAACGTTCAGGGTCGCCGGAGCGGGACAGCGACCGCCGTTCCCGCCGCCGCTGAAACCAGCCGGCAGCCGCGTGGTGAGCTTTTTCCGTAAAGTGAACGTTTTGGAAGACTTGCTGGAACCACAGTGGCTTTGGTAGCGTCTGTCCTGCAAGCTACAAGGCGGGAATTCCAAAACGTTGCTGAACCCTGCTGACGCCCACGTTCAAGGCAGAGCGAGGCTGACTATGACGAAAGCCGACCTGGTGGAAGTGGTGGCGCGGGCTGCCGACTTGACGAAAAAGGATGCCGAAGTCGTCGTTGAAGAGGTCTTCGCAGCCATCATTGAGTCCCTGAATCGCGGTGAAAAGATCGAATTGCGCGGTTTCGGCTCATTTCGTATCCGCCAGCGTAACCCACGCCGTGGGCGCAATCCCAAGACCGGCGACGCCGTGGACATCCCGGCCAAGGCGGTGCCCTATTTCAAGCCGGGCAAGGAGTTACGGGAACTCATCAACCAGCGGATGCCCTCGGCCTGAGACGGTTGCCCGGCTGGGCTCTTTCATCCGTGTGGTGGTCTGCCGGGAGTGGATCAAGGAGACACCTCGTGGACGTGCTGTGGAGTCCGTGGCGTTACCGCTACATTGCGGGGCTTGATCGCCAGCCGGAACATCCGGCCGAGGCGACCACGGCGTGCCCTTTTTGTCGGATTCCGGCGGAAGAGCGGGATGCTGAAAACTTCGTCCTGTACCGGGGACGCCACAACTTCGTTCTCCTCAACATCCATCCCTACATCAACGGCCACGTTATGGTCGTTCCCTATGCCCACGTCGGGAGGTTGTCGGCGCTCCCGACCGAGGCGGGGTATGAAATGTTCGATCTGACCCGCTATCTGACGGAAATCCTGACTCAGGAGTACCGTGCCATGGGGTGCAATGTTGGCATGAATCTTGGACAGGCCGCCGGCGCCGGCATTGCCGACCATCTGCACATGCACGTCATGCCGCGCTGGTTTGGGGATGTGAACTTCGTGACGACCATTGGGGAAACGCGGGTGCTCCCGGAAGAGTTGCCTACGACCTATGCCCGCCTGCGTCCCTACTTTGCCAAACTGGAGGAGAACGGGCTGCCGCCAGGCATTTCCGCCTCCGCATGAGGTGTGCCGTTGGTCCTTTGACCCGTTGGGTGCGTCACCATGCGTGAAATTCTCGAACCGATCGCCCATCAACTCCAGAATCCCCAGGACCTCGACCGCGTGTTGTCGGCAGTAGTACAACGGGCCGCCGAAAGCGTAACGGCCGTGTGCGCGCGCCTGTGGCTGATTCGGCGGGGGGATATATGCCAGACCTGCCAGTGGGCAGCGGACTGTCCCGACAAGCGGCGCTGCCTGCACCTGAAGGCAAACTTCGGGGTTCCCGTCGAAGCTGCTTACCGGCGTGCGCCCCTGGTTGTGCTTTCAGGGGAGCAGTTGGCACGTGGTGGCGTGGTAGCCTGGGCACCGCCGCCTTCAACCGCCGCGATGTTGCTGGACCCCCGGCTGGCCGATGAGCAGGGAGTGGTGTCGTTCATCGCCCATCCGTTGCGCGTCGAAAACCGTGTGCTGGGGCTGCTGGCCGTTTTCGGGGCGCGGATGTTTACAGTTGCAGACTTTGAAGCCTGCGCCATCCAGGCGGCAGCCGCCTCGACGGCCATCCGGGTTGCCGAACTGGTCAACCGCGTACAGCGGGCTGACACCACTGTGCGTGACAAGTCCCGCGAGTTGGAGCAGCAGAGCCGCCTGCTGACCGCCATTCTCACCCACTCGACGGACCGCGCCATTCTTATTGAGGACCTGGACGGCAACATTCTGGCGTTCAACGAGGGGGCACGCCGTGCCTATGGCTATGGCCCCGAAGAGGTCATCGGGCGCGCCACCGCCGACAAACTCCACGCGCCAGAGGACTGGCGCAGCGGCCACGTCAGCAGGATTTACCAGCAGGCACTGGAACAGGGGGCGTATGTCGGAGAAATCCGCCGGCAGCACCAGGATGGACACATCTTTGTCGAACACACGACATTGACTGCACTCCGGGACGAGGAAGGTGATCCGGCCGGGTTCCTCTCCCTTGCGCCGGTGGGCCCTGAGCCGTCCCGTGCGGCGGCTTCGGAGGGCATCCTGGAGGCGCTTGAAGAACTCGCCACCATCCGGCGACCGGAAAACATTGTGGCAGAAACCCTGTTGCAGATGTGCCGGTTGAGTGCGTCTCCGGCGGCTGCCCTGCTGACTTTGGAAGGAAGCGCCCTGGGGGTGCGCGCTGTCCACAGTGAGGCGGCCTTTGTGCCCGGGCTGGTTGGCCGGAAATGGTCTCTGGGGGATGTCCCGGAGCTGTTTCGCGCTCTGGAGCAGGGGCAGGTTGAGCCGCTTGGTGTCTCGGCCGACCGGTTGTTGGCGGATGCCTCTGCTGGCGGTTTGGCCGTCCCGATGCTGCGGCAGCAGGTGCAGTCCGTGGTGGTGCTTGTCGCTCCACAGCGGAAGGATGCCGGACCACTGCTCCAGTTGGCCAAACTGGCGGCGGCATTTCTCAAATGGCAGCTTCTGGCTGAGCAACTCGAAGCACGTGAACAGGCGTTGGTCACGGAAGAAGCCACCCGCAATGCCCGGCATGAACAACTGGCACAGGCGTATGAACAGCTTGCTGAGTCCCACCAGGCCGCCCTGTCCAAGGTGGCCGAACTCGAAGCCGGGCGGCAGAAGCTCCAGCAGTCCCTGCAGGCGGCGACGGATGCCCAACGTACGGCTGAGGCGCAGATCGCCGAGTTGGCGGCAAAGCTGGCCGGGGCCGAGGCCGAACAGGCACGTCTGATGGAAGCCTGCCGTCAGTCAGACGTTTTGGCTGAGCAGGCGCGCCAGGCGGCGGCCGAAGCGGCGGCCCGCTGTGAAACCCTGGTAGCCAGGCAGGAAGCTGCTCTTCGGGAGCGGGACCTTTTTCGGGCACGGGTTGAGCTGCTGGAAGCTGATTTACGCCAGACACGCCAGCACGCCGAGCGCGCCACCTACCAGCACGCTGAAGCCCTGGTTCACATCCACGAGCTGGAAGAGAAGCTGGCTGCCCGCACCCAGGACCTGGAAACTGCTGAGCAAGCCCTGGTCGAGCTGCAGGAGCGGTATGAAGCGTCCCATCACCAGATGACAGAACGGATCGCCCAACTTGAGGACCTGCTCGCTGAAGCCCAGCAATCCATAGCGACACACAGCGCGGAAGCCGAACGCCTCACGGCTCAGGTCCGCGAGTTGACGGAGGAAGTTGCCGCTGCACAGCAGGCACGCCTTGATGCCCAGCACGCGGTTGAGACCCTGCGCCACGACCTGGATACCACCCAGCAGTTGCTTGAAGAAGCCGTTGTGCGCAGTCAAACGGCCGAACACAGAGCGGCGGAACTGGAAGAACGTACCGCCACACTCCTTTCCGAAGTGATTGCTGTTCAGGAGGAACAGGCCCGGCTTATCAGCGAGTGCGAGGGGCTGGAAAGCGCGTTGTCCACGGCCAAAGCCGAGGTTGAGCGGCAAGCTCAGGCCATTGCTCTGTTTGAAAACCATATTGATACGCTCGAACGCTCACTGGCAACGAGCGAGGTGGCCCGTGCCGCACTTATCCAGCGGGTGGAAACACTGCTTGAGGAGCGGACGGTATGGCGACAGACCCTCGATCATCTGGAAGCACGTTTGGCCGAACGCCAAGCCGTGGCACAGGCGGCTGTTTCCGCTCCTCATGTGACCGGCGAAAGCACGTCCGTGGCACTGCCCCTGGCCGAGGGCGAAGTGGCGCGGCTGCGGGAACGGCTGGCCCAGCGTGAGGCGGAAAATGCCTCGCTGCGCCAGCGGCTGTCCCTGCTGCAGGGCACCTACCGGGAAACCGTCGCCGTGTTGCAGTCCCGCCTCGACGATCTCGCCAAACTCAATGCCATCACCGGAGCACACCGCAAACTTGAAGATGTGCTGTTTGAGACTTCTCCACCGTCTTCAACGGCGCCGGTCGTGGTAGTGGCCTGTGACGACGCCGACCTGCGCGCCCGGTTGGCCGCCTGGTGTCAGCAGGCTGGCTACCAGACAAGGCAGGTCATGGACAGTGACGCCACACTGGCGACACTGATGCTGGACCCGCCGCAGAGCATCGTGCTGGCCGGGACGCCAACCCACATCAGCGATGCCTACCGCCGCATCCGGCGGAATCCCGATTGGCGCACCCTCCCGATCGTCGTCATCACACCGGAGTCCTTTGCCGGCATCTCGGCTTCCCCCTCGACCCTGACCCTTGACCAGCAGGCGATTTCACCGGCGTCCCTCCAGAAGGCGCTTCGGCGATGGTCGGCAGCGTAGAGTCCCGACCACTACGGATGACACCTAATGGCCGCTCGAACCAATGGTCCGCACAAGGCGCAGGGCCATTGCCGGTCGAACCCGGTTGGGCATGCTACGGTCTGCGCCAAGGCCAACCTGGAAGGAATACTGCCGCCACTGAAACTGGGCCTGTGGCAAAACGGTCCAGTCCGTACGGCGTCTGGCGCCTACCGCCAGATTGGTTTCCAGACCAAGGACAAGGCGCTCAGAAACCTCCCGAAAGACCGTCGGGTTGAAGACGCCCCGGATGTTTCGCTGCGCCTCCTGGCGCTCGAACCGTACGCCCTGCATCGTAAACAATGACCAGTGCTGTCCGAAACGATGGCCGGCCAGATGGAGGACATCGAGTTGCAGGTCTTTTCCTGAGCGCGCGCGTTCAAGCAGGGCCTGCCAGCCGTGGATGGAGCGCTGCCGGCGAAAGGTGCCGAAGGTTCCCTGAAGTCCAAACTTGAAGGCTTCCAGATGCCCACCCTGGAAAGGGATTTCAACCTCCACGGTGTGTCCAGGGGCAAAGGCCCATTCGACCTCCGGCGCCCAAGCGACACCGGTTGCAGGGCGGCCGATGGAGGGGCGGACGAGGGTGTTGACCTCCAGTTCACCCCGTTCGGCGCCCAGCGGGCGCATAAGGTCAAACAGCATGGGTTCTGGAATCAAAGGAACCTGACGCGGTTTGGGTTTTTCCTGTTCCTGGTACGTGCCTGCGGCAAGGTCCGGGAAGTTTTCGACGCCTTCCCGTCCATCGGCGACGGCATCGTTTGGAACGGAGTCCTGCGTTCCGGCTGGGGCCGGAAAAACGTCTGGAACTGGAACACGTCCCGCCGGTCTGGTGTCCGGTGGCGGTGCAGACAGAGGTGGCAGGTGCTGCCCCTGACCAGTGGATGAAAGTGCACACAGGGCAAGAACATGGGCAAGGCCGGGGACGAGGCTGGCCATCAGCCAGCGCCAGCGGCAAACACACTTTGGCATTGCGGAATCCTCCACGACAGTTCACTGCGGTTGCCAGGAACACCTGCCACGTGCTGGGCCAGGTGTCCTGTGAGCAGGAAGCCACCTTTCAGGTCAGTTCAGATCAGGGTGGTTTGGGTTGTCAGCGTGTGTGGAGGAGGGGCACGCGAGGGAAGCCCTGCCACGGACTCGTATGGTGTTCGATTCCGGTACGGACAGAACCAGACCCGGTGAGGTTCAATGTCCAGGGCCGTGAAGACCAGTCTCCAGAAAATCGGTGCTGGTTGGGGCGGGCGGGTACTTTTGGTCAACCAGTCGGCGGCCGTGGCGCTGTCTGTAGGTTCCGGCCCCGATTGGTACAGCGGCTCTCTGGTGACACAGGGGGTGAACACCCCGTGTCCGTCGTTTTCCAGGTGAATGAAGCGGCCAAGCAGCCCATCGGCCACCAGCAGGTCTGCCAGGTTGTCGGCGTTGACATCCTGGACGGCAAAACCGACGCCATTCGCCGTGATGGTCACCTTATCGGGCTGGCTGCTGAGGCGGACTTCGATCAGGTAGCGCCCATCGGTGGTGGTGTTACCTGAAACGGTGTCTGGCAGGTGGTCGCCGTCGAGGTACGCGATGATATGTCCCACAGGGCCGGCCGGGGCGGTCTGGTTGACCAGGCTGGACGGGCGCTGGGGTACAGTGTTCGGTCGCGACGCCAGAAACGACAGCCCCGGCAGGCCGGCCAGCACCAGACAAAACAGCCAGATTGGATGCCATCGGCGGCAGAACACCATCGTTTACACCTCTGGGCTGGACGACGCCCAGTTGCTCACCAGTGTTTCAGTCAGCCGGTTAAAATACATAAAGTATGAACCAGCACCGCTGATTCCAGGTGTGAGATTTTTGACACACAAGGGGACGGGTTCCACGCAGGCAAAGTCCACCGGTTGGGAAGCATCGCCAAGTTTCTCGAAAGCCCTTGCTGATTTACCTGGTTGCGCTATGCTTGGAACTTTTCCAAATCCTGTAGTCCATCGGAAACTGCAACATGCGCGAAAACGTTCTCCAGCGGGCCCTGGTCATCCTGGCGGTGACGCTGGCCTCCTTGTATGTCATTCTCATCGGCTGGCGCGCCCCACGCCTCGAAGATTTCAAATCCTTTGACCAGATCAAGAAAAACGTCGCCACAAACATCAAGCTGGGGCTTGACCTCAAGGGCGGTTCACACCTCGTCATGCAGGTCATGGTGGACGAAGCCCTCAAGAAGATGTGTGACGACAATGCCGAAAAAGCCAAGGCTATTCTGGAAAACATCGGCATTTCGGTCAAGGAAGCCAGGAGCCTGTCGGCAACCCAGCTTGCCATCACCATCAATGACGCCGGGCGCATAGCAGAAGCGCGGGACAAGGTACTGGAAGATTTTGGCAAGTCGGAATGGAACGCAACGGTCAGTGGGGACACGCTGACCTTCACGCTCAGCGAGCGGGTGGCTCAGGAGTACCGGCGGCGGGCGGTCGAGCAGGCGATGCTCATTATTGAAAACCGCATCAATGCCTTTGGCGTGGCTGAGCCGACCCTGCAACGGTATGGCCCGGAGCAAAACCACCAGATTCTGCTCCAGTTGCCCGGGGTGGACGATCCTGAGCGTGTCAAGAAGACGCTGGTGCTGGAGTCAAACCTGGAGCTGCGTCCGGTGGATGGCACCTACCGTACCTATGCCACACTCGAAGAAGCCAAGGCTGCCGTGGGGGTGCGGACGGATGTGGAAGCCCTGCCCCTTGATGAGCGCGACGAGGACGAAGCTACGGACGAAGACGGCAACCCGGTAACGCGCCGGAACCGTCAGCCCAAGCCTGATACACCCACGGCTTACATGGTCGTCTCCAAAACACCGGTCGTGGTGGGGCGCGACCTGCGCGATGCGTTTGCTGCTTCAGGCACTGTGGATGGTGATGGCGATTACCGCATCATTTTCAAACTCAAGGACGAAGCGGCAAAGAAATTTGGGGAATGGACCGGAAAAAACATTGGCAAGGGATTGGCCATCGTGCTGAATGGCCGCATCAAGTCCGCACCGACGATCCGGGGGCAGATTCGGGAAACCGGCGAAATCACCGGCAACTTCACCAAAGCCTCGGCCGAGGATTTGGCCCTCGTCCTGCGTTCCGGGGCCCTGCCAGCCCGCATTGTGTATCTGGAAGAGCGTACGGTTGGACCTTCCCTGGGGGCGGATTCGATTCGCCAGGGCGTGGCAGCTTCTATTGCCGGTCTGGTGTTTATCCTGGTGTTTATGGTCGTGTACTACCGCCTGTCCGGTGTCAACGCCATCATTTCGCTCATTCTCAACCTGGTGATGCTGCTGGCGGCAATGGCGATGTTCGGTGCGGTGCTCACCTTGCCGGGCATTGCCGGCGTCATTCTGACCATCGGGATGGCTGTGGACTCGAATGTGCTCATCTTCGAGCGCATCCGCGAAGAACTGCGGGCTGGTAAAGCCGTCATCAATGCCGTTGAACTTGGCTTCGACAAAGCCTTCATCACCATCCTGGATACCCACGTCACGACGGTCGTCTCGTCCCTGATTCTGTTCGTGTTCGGCACGGGTCCCATCCGTGGCTTTGCCGTCACGCTTCTGGCCGGACTTCTGGCCAATATCTTCACGGCCACCTTCGTGTCAAAAACGATGTTTGGCTATGTGCTGTCGCGTTCTGAACGTCCGACGGCGCTCAGTATCTAGGCAGAGACGGCCACAGGCAGGGCGGCTGTTCCTTGCAGTGGGACAGGCGCTGTGCCGGGGTCCTGACCTGTGTTTGTGAGATGTCATCATGATGGAACTGTTTCGGAACCCGAACTACGACTTCCTTGGGAAAGCCAAGTATTTCATCGGCTTTTCGGTGATTGTCCTGGTGGCCGGCTGCATCTCCATGGTGGTTCGTGGCTTCAACCTGGGCGTGGACTTTGCCGGCGGCACGAAGATGACCGTCCGCTTTGTGTCGCCGCCGGACGAGAACCGGATTCGTGAAGCGCTCCGCAAGGGCGGCTACACACCGGACAAGGTGGTCATTCAGCGGACTGGCAAGCAGTTGAGCCAGTCTGACCGCAACGAGGTCTTCATCAACACGCCCCAGACCGAAGCCGATGTGGATGGCGACAAGCGGAAAATCACCGAGGCGTTGCAGAAGTACTACGGAGCACCGGCTGACCCTGACAAACTCGACATCAATCTGGTCGGTGCCTCAAGCCTGGCCACGCGGCTGACGGAACTCGATGTGCTGGACCTCAAGAAGACCCTCCCGCCGGGTGAAGCCGAACGTGAGTATCGCCGCTTTGCCGACCATGTCATCCAGACCCGGGACGCTGCCGGGGGCACGCTGGCAGACCTGAAAGCCATTCCGCTCACTGGCTTTGACCCGAAGATGGCCGAAGCCCTCGAACGGGCGGCAACGGTTGGTGCGTTCAACGTCGTCAGTGCGGAAATCGTCGGCCCGCAGGTGGGCAAGGACCTGCGCAACCGGGCCATCATTGTCACCATTGTGGCCTGTATTGGGATGTTGCTGTTTATTGCCTTTCGGTTTGAGTGGGTGTATGGCGTAGCTGCCGTTATCGCCGTCGTGCACGATGTCCTGGTGACACTGGGGCTGTTTTCCCTCTTTCAGTGGGAAATTTCGCTGACCTTCATTGCGGCGATGCTGACCCTGGTGGGCTACTCGATGAATGACACCATCGTGATTTTCGACCGCATCCGGGAGCAGCTTGCCGAACGGCGCCGGGATGACCTGGCCGTCGTCACCAATGATGCCATCAACCAGACGCTGTCACGCACGGTCATTACCTCCGGGTTGACACTGCTTTCGGTGCTGGCCCTGGTACTTTTCGGAGGAGAAGTTCTCAAGAGTTTCTCGTTGGCGCTGCTGGTGGGGATTCTGTTCGGCACCTATTCCTCGATTGCCATTGCCAGCCCCATCCTGCTGTGGTGGAAGCGGTATCTGGCGCAGCGGCAGCCAGCCGCGGTACCGGCGGAAGCCACGACCCGTACCGGCGGTGAAAAGCGCGTCGGTGGTGAAAAGCGTTCCGGGCGGACGGCAAAATCAGCTCCGACCCGGTGAGGCCCTGCCGGGACCGGGTGACGGCCCGGTGGTGGAAGCTGTGGGAGGTCTGTTCCGCTTGCCTGCATCTGAATTTTAGTGGGGGCCGGTTGACCGGGAACTTTTGTGGCGGGCCGCGTGTCAAACCGCATGAACACCCAAGGCGCTGTTCAGATGGTGCCTATCTGTCACAGGTGGTCTGTCACAGATGGCCGGTCTGACGCGGCTGCGGACCGTTTGCGGCCGAAAAAGCCAGTCTGAAAAAGCCGGAGTGGATGCGGTAAGGGGCCCCTGAGCACGGAAAAGTCTTGACTTAATCCCGTGCCGAACAGTAACGTCTGGCGCATTCAAGACACGCCAGAGTGATGTAACGATACTGCCAGCAAGTCGGCTATCGGTTGAGCATTCCAACATTGCATGACCAAGTGCTGGTGCTGAGGCAATGTGACGAAGCCGTTGCACATACCTGATACCCGAATATCGTACAGCTCCATCAGGCTTTACGGCCGACTCCGTCTATATGGGAGCACACCCCTGCTGGTAACGTTCCCGATTGCCTGTGGAAGGTGAGGTAAAGATATGTTCGACACCATGGTTGAGTCCACTTCGCAAGCCAAAGACGCCGGTCGGCGCTCAGCCTTCTTTTTCGTGACGCTCATTATCTGGGTGGTCGGCTTCACTGGCCTGGTAATTTGGCAGGTGTGGACCTATGCCGCCGAACTAAGTCAGTCGGCCAACGATGTAACACTGCTTGCTCCACCACCACCGCCGCCGCCACCGCCGCCGCCACCACCGGCTGCCACGACATCGGCACCTCAGACCAAGGCGCCGATTGTTGACGACACATTTACCGCGCCGAAAGAAGTCCCGAAGGAAATCAAGGAGATTCCAAAGCAGGCCCAACTCCGTTCACGGGTTGGCGATGCTGGTGCCAGTGATGCGGCTGGAATGGTAGGTGGTGTACCGGGTGGTGTACCGGGTGGTGTACCGGGGAGCACGGGGGATGCTGCACCGCCGCCGCCGCCGGATCCGCCCAAAGAAGCTCAGGTGCCTTCTGGCCCTGTTCGGAAAAGTGAAGGTGTTCTCAAGGGAAATGCCATCAACCGTGTGCAGCCGGACTATCCAGCCGTTGCCAAGTCTGCCCGGATACAGGGAGCGGTCGTCGTTGAGATTGTCATCAATGAGGAAGGGCAGGTGATCAGTGCGCGGGCGGTGAGTGGTCCGGCATTGTTACAGCAGGCTGCGGTGAGTGCTGCCCGTCGGTGGACGTTCAAGCCGACCATTCTCAATGGTCAGCCGGTGAAAGTCTCCGGGGCGATTACGTTCAACTTTGTACTCAACTAGGGAGCTCGTGCCATCCGTAAGCGTGTGTATGGGGTGCGCCCCTGTTCTCAAGTGACCAGCGGGGGCTTCCTCTCGCTGGAGAGGAGGCTGTAACGCTCCTGGTCCCTACCTTGGAAGCTTTCTTCTACTTTGGAGGATGACATCTCATGACGTTGCTGTTCACAAAGTTCGGCTTGCTGACTATGCAGGCAGTCATCATGTTTGCTGCTGAAGGCGGCAAGGCCGAAACCGAAGACTTTACCCTGCTCGGCATGATCCGCAAGATGGGGCCGACGGCGTTGGTCGTGGCGATCATTTTGTTCCTCATGTCGGTCTATTCGATTGCCATCATGGTTGAGCGTTTTCTGACCTACACGCAAGCCAAAACCCAATCGCGTGAATTCGCTCCCAAAGTGGCGCAGGCACTGAAGAATGACCGTATTGAGGAAGCCATTAACATCGCTGACCAGCACCGCAAGAGCCATCTGGCGGTGGTTGTCAACGCCGGCTTGCAGGAATTCCGTGCGCATCAGAATGACCCGAATCTTTCCGGTGATGTGATTGAAGCCTCAAAGCGGGCCCTGCAACGGGCGGTCGCCGTCAAGATGGCCGAGTTCAAGAAGGGGCTTTCGGGGTTGGCCACGATTGGTTCGACAGCGCCATTTGTGGGTCTCTTTGGCACAGTCGTTGGGATCATCAACGCCTTCCAGGGGATGAAGGAAGCTGAAGGCGCTGGGATTGGAGCGGTGGCTGGAGGCATCTCCGAAGCGCTGGTTGAGACGGCATTTGGACTCCTGGTGGCGGTACCAGCGGTGTGGATGTTCAACTATTTCACAAGCAAGGTCGAGGCCTATAACGTCGAAATGGAAAATTCATCATCCGAGTTGATTGATTATTTCCTGAAGCGGCGGGGAGTGCGCTAAGCCATGGGCATGTCGGCTGGTGGTGGAAGCAGCTACAACAGCGACATCAACGTGACGCCCATGGTGGATGTGATGTTGGTGCTGCTGATCATCTTTATCGTCGTTACTCCCCTGTTGTCGCAAGGGGTCAATGTCAACTTGCCTGAAAATGACAACCCGGATGAAGACCCAAACATTACCAAGGACACTTCAGTCGTAGTCTCGATTCCACAGGCGGGGCAGTACTACGTTGGGCGTGAGCCGGTCGCCCGGACGGAGTTGGTCGAGCGGATCAAACGCCTGATGCGGGAGAAAGCCAAAAAGGAAGAACAGGTCGTTTACATCCGGGCAGAGAAGACCGTTCCTTACGGCGAGGTGGTGATGACTGTGGACGCCATCCGCAACGCCGGTATAGACCGGATTGGACTCGTCACTGAAAAGCGCAAGAAGAAGTGACCCCAATGACCTGTCCGCCCCTCCCACGGCTGCTGCCGCACATAGGTTGGCACGTGCCGAGGGGCACAAGGTTTGCGGGTCTCAATGAAGGATGCAACCTGTTAGGAGGGGACAACCATGGGGATGTCAACTGGCGGCGGCCCAAGTGGGAGTGACACCAGCGGCCCGCGCCCGGATGTCAACATTACACCGCTGATAGATGTCCTGCTGGTGATGATCATTATCTTTATGGTCATCAAACACAAGGACCCACACCGCTTTGAGAGCAAAATCCCGGAAAAGCCCAAAGAGCAGCAGCAGATGAAAAGTGACACCATCTTTCCGGTGCTGACGATTGATCGGCAGGGTGTCATCCGGTGGAACACACAGGAAAAAACCGAAGAGCAGCTCAAACGTGAGCTGAAAGAGTTTTTGGATAATCGTCCGTCTGATCTTCGGGCGGCTTTTATCAAGGCCCCACGGGATGTCCAGTATGAGCGCGTCATGAAGCTCATTGACCTTGCCAAGGGCGCTGGTGCTTCTCCAATTGGATTGCAGATTGACAACCTCGATTGAATGACTCCCATGACGACACAAACACTGCGTGACTGCTGGACGTGGAGTTCTGCTTGGCACCGGGTTCTTCCCTTGTGCGGGGCGCTGACGCTTGCCTTTGGTTTAGCTGGATGTAACCTCGTCAACAAGTTTGTTGCCAAGGATCTACTGAATGAGGGGGCACGGCAGTACAATAAGGGGCATTACGAAAAGGCAGAAAAGATTTTCAAGGAAGCCATTGAGCGTGACCCCGATTTCCTCCAGGCCAAACTCTTCTATGCCACAGCCATACGCTCTCGCGTCAACAACGAAGACGGTGAAGAGCAAATCAAAGCTGCCAAACAGGCCATCGAGGCCTACATGGAACTCCTCAAACCTGAAAACGAGAAACGACTGAAAGAGCGCGATCGTGACCAGACATACGCCTTTATTGCTGACCTGTACAAAACACTCGACGATCAAAAAAGCTACCAAGAGTGGCTGAAAAAGCGTGCCGAACTTCCCAACCAGAAGCCGACGACAAAGGCTGAGTGTCTTTATTCTATTGGTGTCATCTATTGGAATGAAGCCACAAAAATATCGAGAAAGTACGAAACCCAAGTGCCAGGTAAGCTTCCGGAAGTAGCCAAGCCGGATAAATGGAAGAAAGAAGACATTGATGCGCTCCTACAAGCCGTTCAGACAGGGCTGAAGTACATTGAGGAAGCTATTGCTGCCGATCCGCGGTATGCCAATGCCTACAGTTACAAGTCTCTCCTACTCAAGGAACAAGCCAAAGCCACGGCTGATCCAAAGGTTGTCAACCAGCTCGAACAGGCAGCTCAGGAGGCGGTTGAGAAGTTTCAAGAGCTGAACCGACAGGCGGCGGCTGAGCTGTCTGGCAGCAGCTAAGCTTGTTTTTCCAAAATCCTGTGTTCTGTTGACCGTAGCTTGGAAGCAGCTACGGTCAATCTTTTTGTAACCTCTCCCAACGCTGCAACACTCTGGCTGTGCCTAGCCGGAACTGCGTCTATGGAATCCTTCTTTGAGCGACAGGAACGACTAAGCTGGTGGCGGCAGGATGTCCTGCGGGCGGCACGCATTATGGTGGTTGGGGCTGGCGCGCTGGGCAATGAAACCCTCAAAAACCTGGCTCTCCTTGGGGTGCGATGGATGCTGGTCGTTGACCAGGATGACATCGCCCCTTCCAACCTCAGTCGTACCGTCTTGTTTCAGCCTTCCGACATTGGTCGCCGCAAGGCAAAGGTCGCTGCTGAGCGGACACAAGCCCTCTGCCGTGATAACGGAGGAACGGTCCGCCCACTGGATGCCGACCTGGTGTGGGACATTGGCCTGGGGGTCTTTCGGCGGGTGGATGTGATTTTGGGCTGTGTGGATAACGACGAAGCGCGCTTGGCCATCAATCGCGCCGCGCGCGCCGTGGGCATTCCCTGGATCAATGCCGGCATGCATGAACTGACCGGCAGTGTCACCTCCTTTTCAGGTGAGGCCGGAGCCTGTTTTGAATGTGCTGTGACCCCGGATCAGGTCGCTGATGCACAATCACGGTATGATTCATGCGAGCAGGTGCGCCGGCGCTACCTCGTGGAAGAACGTTTGCCGACCATCCAGGTGACATCCGCACTGACTTCTGCTCTCCAGGTGCAGGAGGCGCTCAAGGTTTTGCACAGGGAGCCGGTGAACTTCGGTGTCCGGTACGTGTACAATGGACTCACCCACGGTTTTCACGCGATTCAGTTGCCTTATGACCCGCACTGTCTGGCGCATGGTCGGCTTGGCTCAGTTGTCGAACTGCCGATTGGCGCCGATGCTTCACTGAGACAGACGCTTGATGTTCTTGAAGCGCATTTCGGTCACGGTGTGACCGTTCACCTCGACCGGCGTTACATCCGCCGCATTGGGTGCCGTCGGTGTGGACGGCCGCTGCTGGTTCAGCGTCCGGCGCATCGGATCTACGATGACGAGTTGGTTTGCGCTGACTGTCCAAGCCCTGGTGATTTTGCTATAAGTGAAGCCATGCCACAGGTGGCCACCGCAGACAGTTACATTGAGATTGTGACCTGTTTTACAGGTGATACCTTTGGGGGAGTCCCTATGACAGATGAGGATGAAAGGCGTACGTTGCGTCAACTGGGAATCCCTCCCCTGCACATTCTGACAGTCGAAGACCGGTGTGGGCGGCGTTGGTCATGCGAGTTGACCGGTGACGTGGCAACGGTCTTGGGAGACTGGGGAGTAGAAACCTTGACCTCCTCACGTGGATAACCGGTTTTGGACGCAGGTCTTGCGTCTCTAACTTGGACGGGTTTCCCTGAAGCGCGGCGTGTGAGCCTAAGCATGGTGGGCGATGGCTTCAAGACCTCTCAGCTTTCAACTTCGGCAGCACACACTCAGGTAGTTTCTTGCCCGTGAAAGGACACGTGCCGTATGGAAGGGGTCGCAGTTTTGGGTTCGCTTCTTTTCATACTGATTATCCTCGTGTCCTGTGGCTTTGAGTTCTATGAACTCTACCAGGTACGCCGTGAGCTTGAAGAAGGAAGCCGCTCCGGGAATCATATTTTGTTTCCACGGCATCATTACGCCGAACTGCACCGGCGGAACTACTATACCCCCCCTTTGCCCGGAGGCGCTGAGCGTACCTTTCGTGTCAAGCGGAAAGAACAACCAGTGCGCTGCGAAGTCTGCCACCAGGACGATTGCTTCGAGGTACGAACCGGTTACTGCACACGCTGCAACTATTACACCCTGTAGTTGGAAGTCCCTTTCTTGCACCACGGGGCTGACATCAGAAGTCGAGGTCGTTTGCCAATGTCCGACGTTGACATCACTTTTCGCAATGAAAACAACGGGAAAGAGGTAGAAGTTACGGTTTCTGATGACATGACGGCAGATGCCATCCTGCGAAACCTCGTTGAAGCAGGTGTCATCCCGAATGTGCCGGGAACGACCCTCGTGTTTCGCAACATGCAACTGCGTCCCAATCAGACCCTGGCTCAGGCTGGGGTTGTTTCCGGGGACACCATTGGGATTTTTCTCAATACTCGCGGTGGGCGGCAGCCGTTGAACTCAGGCAACCGGATAGTGGTTGGTTACTGCTCATGAAATGCCCACCGTGTCGGTTTGGGGGAGAATACGCAGTTCCGGCCGGGCGTAGTGGGCTTGGATGCTACTGCGGATGGTATCTATGTACTCGTCCCGGTAAGTCCAGAACCCTTCAAACCGACGCTTTCCTCCAGGATACCCGTTTTTGACGGACGCCGCCGATTGTGGCTCTGGCAGGCGACACTCGCGGGCAAACAGGGCAATCCGGAAGCGGGTGTCGTCACTGAGAACAATCCAGTAGTCCCGACATGCGGCATCGGCCGGGCGGAAAAACTGAAGGTTCTCAGCAATGAACGGGGGGGCAATGTCTGGTTCACCAATGATCCAGACTTGTTGTGAAGTGCGGGCAATCGCCGCATAGCGTTCCTGCTGGGGCAGAAACAGTGAAAGTTTCTGGAAGGAGGCAACGAAGAGTCCAGAGAGCCGTTTCTCGATGAAGCGGTCCTCAATGTAGTGTGAAATGCTCAACATCAGGGAAAAGTTGAGCGTGCGGAACGTATCGGTCTCCGTGACGGGCAGCCCGCCACCGTTGCGCTCGGCGCGTGCGTCGAGGTGATGCACAATGTCTTCAAACGTTTTGACGATGGGTGCCGACATGGCGAAACTCCCGTGGCAACCGCGCCCCATCGGCGACCGGCGGGAATGGGCTGCCGGGGACATGGCTCGTTGGTCGTGATGGTGTCTCCAACGGCTAAGTGTATTTTCATACACTTTTGGATGGGATACAACCCATGTTCCGCGAAAAAGTGTACTTTTTTTCACTTTGCCGGGAAGCGAGTGGCCTGAGGAGGGGGCGCTGTCGAGAAGATCAACGAAGAGCTTGACAAACCGCCTTTGGCCTGTTTAGCCTGTGTGACGCTTGGCAGGTAGGTTTGCGGGAGTAACTCAGTGGTAGAGTGCAACCTTGCCAAGGTTGAAGTCGCGAGTTCGAATCTCGTCTCCCGCTCCAGACAATCCGACAAAAAGACGACGGCAGCCTTTTGGCGCGTCGTCTTTTTGTTTATGATGTCCGGGATAGCTTGACACCGCCTATGTGAAAGTTGTAGAGTTGCAAGCTTCCACGAGCACAATTTTAAAAAAGAGATTTCCGAACCCATGGCAGACAATGTACAGCCGTCCGGTCCTGAAGGCGTGACGATTAAACCGTTACGCCCGCCGGTCGTTACTTCATCGCCAGCGCCAGAAGAGGCTGCCCCGGAAGTTGAGGCGACAGCAACGTCGGGGATGGAAGCGTCTGAGGATACCGACTTTGCATCTATGCTCGACAACTACGAGCAAACGTCCACTTCGGTTTCACCGGGGGACATCGTGGTTGGGCAGGTCGTCTCGATTACAGAGCGCGGGGTTGTTGTTGATATTGGCTTCAAATCAGAAGGGCTGGTGCCAAAAGAGGAGTTTACCGGACCGGATGGTGAATTGACCGTGGCGCGAGGGGCTTCGGTCGAGGTCATGGTCAAGCAGATTGAAGGCGGAGACGGCTACGTCGAGCTTTCGTATGCCGACGCCCGGCGGCATCACCTCTGGGAAGTCATTGAAAAAGCCTTTACGGAAAACCAGACCGTCACAGGAAAGATCACGGAGCGTACCAAAGGGGGGCTTCAAGTTGACTTGGGGGGCATAAAAGCCTTTTTACCGGGAAGCCAGGCTGATATTCGTCCGCTCCGCAACCTGGATGCCCTTATCGGGCGTGAGATGACCTTCCGCATTCTCAAGCTCAACAAGAAGCGCAACAACATTGTCCTGTCGCGCAAGGTTCTGCTCGAAGAGGAGATGACGGCTCGAAAGGCAGAAACCCTGCGGATGCTTGATGAAAACGTCATCGTCTCCGGGCAGGTCAAAAACCTGACAGATTATGGTGCGTTCATTGACCTTGGGGGAATTGACGGGCTGCTGCACGTGACGGACATGTCATGGGGACGGCTTCCGAAGCCGTCCGATATGTTTAACATCGGTGACACTATTCAGGTCAAGGTGCTCAAGTTCGACCGCGAGCGGGAGCGGGTCAGCCTTGGTTACAAGCAATTGCTTCCCGATCCGTGGGATACAGTGACAGAGCGGTATCGGAAAAACGACATTGTCAAAGGGCGGGTTGTCTCGGTCACAGACTATGGCGCATTTGTCGAACTTGAGGAGGGGGTTGAAGGGCTGGTTCACGTTTCCGAAATGACGTGGTCCAAGCGCATCAAGCATCCTTCCAAGCTGGTCTCGGTTGGTGACGAGGTCGAAGCCATGATTTTGGAAGTTGACCCAGCCAATCGCCGCATCAGCCTGGGGATGAAGCAAATCCAACCCAATCCCTGGGATTCGGTGGCGCAGCGGTATTCGGTGGGTTCACGGGTCAGTGGCAAGGTGCGGAACCTGACCGACTTCGGGGCTTTCGTGGAAATCGAGGATGGTATTGACGGCCTCATTCACGTCTCCGATCTGTCCTGGACGAAGCGCGTCAAGCACCCTTCCGACGTGTTGAAGAAAGGGCAGTCCATCGAGGCTATCATCACCAACATTGACACGGCAAACCGACGCCTGAGCCTGTCCATCAAGGACCTTGAACCCAACGCTTGGGAGCGCTTCTTCCAGAGCCATCGGGTGGGCGATGTCGTGACGGGCAAGGTGGTGCGTCTGGCGGGCTTTGGGGTCTTCGTCGAACTCGAAGAGGGCATTGAGGGCCTGTGCCACATTTCTGAACTTTCCGACCAACGTGTTGACCGGCCTGAATCGGTTGTTTCGGTTGGACAGGTCTTGCCCTTCAAAATCCTCAAGCTGGATGAGTCCAACCGCAAGATTGGCCTGTCGGCGCGTGCGGTAGGCAAGGAAAATGACCCCGAGGATGTCAGCAACTACCTCAACAACGAAAGCATGACCAGCTTGGGTGAAGTGGCCCGTTTCCTACGTGGTGACAAGGAATCACGTTAGTCAGGGCTGTGAGTCAGGCCCGTGAGTCAGGTACGTACTGCGAGCCAGCAGTCCGCATTTCTTTGGGTCGGGTGAAGTCCTGGGGTCGGTTGGTACTGCCTGTTGAATGACGTCATTTGAAGGCGTCACCTTACCGCCACCCATCATCTGCTCTGGTGTATCGGCATGGGAAAGCACCGGGTTCTGATCTTGGGAGGCGGGTTTGGCGGACTCTACACCGCGCGGGCGCTGAGCGCCCTGGGCGTAACCCAAACGGCAGAAGTTACCCTCGTCAGCCGTACTCCGACCTTTCTTTTCCTTCCACTGTTGTATGAAATCCTGACCGATGAGGTGGCTGACTGGCACATTGCGCCACCTTTTGAGGAAGTGTTGCCACGGAACTGCCGGTTTGTCTGTGGGGAAGTACTCGGCGGCGAATTTCAGCCACGTCGGTATGGCGTCCGCGTCCGCTGTGCCGACGGAGAGCAGACCCTTGAGGCAGACACCCTTGTACTGGCACTGGGCAGCGTAGCTGACGACTTTGGCCTGCCGGGCGTCAAGGCGCACACCCGTCCCTTTCGCTCCCTGGCGGATGCCCATGCTCTGAAAAGGTCACTGGTGGAGGCGGTGCAGCACGCGGCTGCTGTGCCACGGGAAACCGTCTCACTGGTCGTCATCGGGGCTGGCCCGAGTGGCGTCGAACTGGCGGCCGTGGCGGCTGACAGGCTTCAGTCCGAACTCCGTCAGGCCGGGCTGCCGCCAACCCGGGCGCATCTGCATCTTGTGGATCGCCTGCCTGAAATCCTGCCCCAGTATGCCTCTGCCCTGCGCCATCTGGCGCACCGTGAGTTGGCGCACCGCCACATCAAGCTGCACTTGGGCGTTGGGGTTGCCTCCTGCTCGTCCGCTGGCGTGGAGCTGGAAGACGGCACACACATTGCCGCCAGGACCATCGTGTGGACGGCCGGCAGTCGTCCGGCACCGGTACTGGCGGAGTTTCCTTTTGTCCGTGACCGACGCGGGCGGATTCCAGTCAGCCGTACGCTCGAAGTTCCCGGTTTTCCAGGTGTGTATGCTTTGGGTGACATTGCCGCCAGCGTCGCAGCGCCGGCAACGGCCCAGGTCGCGGTACGGCAGGCGTTGGTCGTGGCACACAACATTGCCGCGGCGCAGCAGGGGGCGGCTTTGCGGGAGTACCACTACGAACCGCTGGGTGAAATGATGACCCTGGGGCGTGGCTGTGCGGCGGCCAACATCCTTGGTGTGGCGTTCAATGGTGTGGCGGGGTATCTCACGCGCCGTTTGGTGTACCTGCTGGCGATGCCGGAGCCGTGGCATGCCACGCGGGTTGGACTGAGCTGGCTGGGGCAGTCGCTGGAAGAAACCTGGCAGGCATGGTCAGCGCCGGCGCCCACATCGGCTTCCTGAGCAGGGGCAGCGCCCGGCTTGACAAAAACGGCTGGTGCCACCTATACAATTCGGCATACGGTTTGGCACACGTGGGTCGTTAGCTCAGTTGGTAGAGCAGCTGACTCTTAATCAGCGGGTCGTAGGTTCGAGCCCTACACGACCCACCACGCTGCCCTGTTCCCGACCTCACTGGGAGCGCGGGTTTCCCGACTGCTTCCATGGAAGCCTGATCTTCACTCTCACTTCCTCTGTCAGGTAGGGTAACTCAGGGAAAGCCGGTCATCCGATAGATGCCTTGCGTGGCGACGCACCTGCGCCCCATGTAGGTCTCCCTAAGATGCGGGCGGGACGCCCGCACTCCCAGGAATGCCATAAGCAGGCTGGACGCTCACGCCCCCGGTGTTTATGTTGTTTTACCTCGTTGCATGGGCGCTCTTGTTCGGCGTCTGCCTGATGGTCGGGACTTCTGTCCTAAGCTTGGTTGGCTGTCCTTCTGCTATTGAGCGTCCGGCTGACCGTTTGTTGGCAACCCTGTGGGTGGGATTGCTGACCTTGGCGACAGCGTTGCTGGCGTTGTCCATTGTCGCACCGCTGCGTCCGCACTGGTGCGCCCTCGTTGCGGCTGGGTTGTCTCTTCCGGCTCTGTGGTCAAAGGAATCACTTCAGGCACTGAAAGCCTACCGTGGCTTTTGTACGCTGCCAGTTGTTTTGGGCGTTCTAGTTGTATCAAGTGCTTCGGCCTGGCTTGTTTTGCGCGGTACAATCTCTGGAGATGCTCACATCTACCATATTCCACGAGTACGCTGGTATAGCGAATACGGGACACCTTTTGGACTGGCCCTTTTGGAAGCACACCTGGGTCTGACAAGCAGTTGGCATACGCTTACAGCCGTGTTTGATGTAACGCCATTCCGTGGGCGTACTTATGCAGCAGCAAATGGTTTTCTCTGTGCCCTTTTCATGCTGAACTTTCTTGTAGTTGGTCAAAGGATTTATAAAAGGCAAGCACTTGACTCAGATATATTCCTGGCTACTGTATCAGTGGTTTACTTTGCTGCTGTTATTAGAAGGCTGAACCAGATCGTTTACTCTCCCTCTCCAGATATTGCCGTAGTGTTTTCGTTCGCTACAATTACTTGGCTTTTTTGGGTTGAGCCAGATTCTCTGGTACAAAGAGCAAAAGCTGCTTGGCTGGCATCTTTAGGCGCTTTAGGATTAAAACTTTCACTAGCTCCACTACTTGCTACCGTTGCGTTAGCAGAATTTTGGAGAGTAAGAAACTATCCATCTCTGGTGCAGCGATTTATCACTTTGGTAATTGCATACACTCTACCTTTTTTGATGGTCCAGTTTATCTCAACCGGGTACTTTTTGTATCCGGTGACAATCCCGAACTTTTCTCTTGATTGGTCTTTACCCCCGGAAACGGTAGAGTGGGAAGCCAAGTTGCCGGTATTTATCGCCCCTTTCAAGCCAATACCGGACTCGTACCACTCGGCAGTACCGGCAGATTACGGTGAAATGACTCTAACTTTTCTTAGGAATCAAAAGTCTTTCATCTTTCTCTCGATAATCAACTTATCGATATGTTCTTGGATTATATTCATAGTAAGACCAGAGAAAATAATATATCTGATAGCTACAATTGGATTGATAGGAAACGTTTTCATTCTAGCCTCAGGCCCAGATGGAAGATACGGCTTTTCGTATGTCCGTATTGGTCTGGTTTTGCTTTTTGTAATACTGGTCAGATATGTAAATGAGACAAGAGAAAAGATGCCGGAATTTCTTTTCCGTCTAAATTACTTTTATCTTTTCTTGTTTATAACGGCCTTGACATTTCTTCCGCTGCGGGTATCCACCGGGGCTGCGATTCTGGCACTGGTTGGTGGCAGTGCATTGGTGCTGCTCCCTTTTCGTCACTCAGTCTGGTTGCGTACAAGAAGCCTGCCTTGGCAATGGGCACCTCTGGTTGCGGCACTGACAGTTGCTGCTGGAGTAGCTGCGACAGCCTGTGCCAAAGACCAAATTGAAATGGCTATTGAGTCCTATGCTGGAGCTGGTCTGTTGCGCCTGCCGGAAAATTCAGTGTCCACGTGGCTTCTGCCGCCACCCACGATACGCTTTTATCTGACCAGGGGGCCAAACGGAGAACTCATACCGGCGAATTCGCGCTACGAGATAAAGACCGTCAGAGGATACCAATACGTGTATCCAGTCAAAGGACTTTGCGGGGATGCCGAACTGCCCTGCGGCTCGTTTGGCATTCGTCCTGACATCCTCTGGCGCGATCCAAAGCGTGGGCTGGCCGGGGGCTTCTCTCGCGCCGAATAGTGTGCATACCCTAGTAGCAAAGAAGCATCCTATTTATGGAAGTCTGAGCTTCCCTCTTGCTTTCTCAAGTAGGGTAGCTTCAGGGTGAGTTGAAAGCCTGTGATCCCGATATATCCTGCGCGGTGCGCCTCCGCACCTCCTTGGTCAGAAGCGGGCAGAACGCCACACTTGGTTATCCTTGCCGATAGCTTGCGAGATTTCTGGCGTCAGTTCTGCTTGGTGGCTTTTCAGTCCTCAAAGGCTAAGGTAGACACCAAGTGCCCAACCTCTAAGGGCTAACAAATGCCAGGTCCCCTAGTCGACTTACAATTTTCATTTAGGTTTCTCATGTTTTGCAAATCTAGTACTGTAGTAGTACTTCCATTTCATCCAGATCATATACACATCGGAGAGGCTCTTGATTCACTAGAGTGAGGTAAACAACTACACTAGAGTCAGGTAAGGGCAAAATGCATATAGTATCAACTTTACTCAATTGAAAACTACGGAGTGTAGCTGTCTCGTTATTCGAAATAATTTGCCTTGACAGTAAATTATTTCCTTTTTTATTTCTAAACTCAAGTTGGTAGTTACCTTTGGCAGAGATTAAGACTTCATGGTTTGAAATCTCAGTCGGAAACAGGATATTCATTTGTCGGTTGCTTAGGACAGCCCCTGACTTTCTGTAAAAGATGCGGTAGTAATCAATTCTTACTTCTGGATTTCTTCTCAGTTTAGAAAATAGACTATGAGATAAGTTTAGATCAATGATAGCAGCAAATCTCTCTTTAGTAAACAGTTGTCCAGTGGTTAATAACTGAAGTTGCTCATATCGTTTTGCCAGCTCTGGATCGATCAAGTGATTCCTGCCTGTGAATCTGGTCAAAAGGTAGCCATCTGGTATGGGACGCTGGATATGACCCACTCGCCAGTCTTGAGGTGGTGAAGCTAACCCGACACGCGCAAGAAAAGGATCAGACAGGGCATAGATGTCAATGATATATACATTTTGCCCGGCATAGTATCCAAGCAAACCTGTTGCACCATATATGTAAAAATAGTATCCTTCATTACGCAACTTCTTTCCGCAATTCAACCACTCTGATAACTGTCCACCTTCCTGTCCAAGCAAGGGGATAAGCCAAAGAGTGGCATGGTAACTGCGTCCGTCAACAATTCCGCCGATCCCAAGGATTTCTGGATCGAGTTGTGACCCCGAAACATATTTTACTGTTGCCTGTTTAGTGTATATTCCTCTCAGAGGTATTTTGCTAAATAGATACGGCCGACTCATTGAAAATACTAAAAACAAGCTGAAAAAGAAAACCCAGTTGACTACTGGCAAAGGCGTAGCTTTACCTAAAGCAACCAGTGTCACGGCACTCACCAAAGGGGCACTGAACATCCGCCCCCCCATAAAATCACCGCCAATCCAGATGACATAGGCGATGTAAAGCACAATGCCAATGCTAGCCGGAATGGATGAAGGGCACCGCTGCCAAAGTGCGATACTCAACCCGATTACTATCCCCAGCAGGGTTAAGCCATCAACAATGCCTGTTTCTATAAGGTACACCAGTCCGCGTTCCAGGTATTCAATCCGTGGAATACCGGCTGTCTGTTTGGCGTAGAAGGTGTTTGGGAACGGAAAGCCGTAGTAAATGATTGAAAAGATTGTCCAGCCAACTACTGGCAGTCCAGCCGCTGCCAGCATCCTGACTATTTCCCGACGTTGCAAGCGCAAGGCAGTTGCCAATAGTCCGGGAATGACTAAAAGACTATGATCCAGGCGGTTGAACATAACCAACCCAGCAAGCACCCCAAGAGACAAGGCTTGCCTTGGCGTCGGTTGTTGATGAGAACAAAGGATGATAAAGAATCCAGCCAACAACAGGTGCGCGAGTGGATTTTCCAGGCCAGATGTCGAGTAATCAACAAAAGCTTTTGAGCCAACAAGTAGCAAACCGACCAGTGATAGGGTATAGATGTTATCGCGGCTTACCCAGAGCAGCAGAACAGCAGTGCTCAGGGAAAGCAGCATGGAAATAATCAGCGTGGTGTAGTAAGGCTCACGGGTAAGGGCATAGAAAGCTGAGACGAGAAACATCCAAAGGGGATGTGTGTAGGCTTGTACCCGTTCTCCGACATTCCACACCAAGCCGTAACCCTGGACGAAGTTATCTATGGTGCGCAGAGTGATGTATGCGTCATCACACATCCAAGCCGTACGCACCAGAACAACCGTGTAGGCTGCTGCAAAGAAAAAGAGCAGTCTTTTGCGGGAAATAGATTGGTCCAAACTTGGAAAGTAATTTCTTATATTTTCTCTAAATTCAAGCCACTTAGCCATAGGATACCCTAATGGAGACAAGAAACAAAAACCCTATGAACTTACTCTGTTGCTACTGTTGTCTGTATGTGCTGCGATGACCTGAGTCAACAACCTTGCCAAAACAAGAGGTATCGCTAATACAGACATATTAGATTTTTTCCACTTTGCGATGTATTGTTGCATAGAATGCCTTGCTCGGAAAGCCCAGAAAAACCATGCACCTTGGATTGTTCCGTCATCCGTCCCGCCCCTTGCCCTTCACCGGTCTTGTGCTGGACAGCCTGGCCGTGGATGTCAGCCACGCCCTGACCACACCCGGCGATGTCTTCAACCTTGATACCAACGCCCGAATTGCTCTTGTCACCCACGCCCAGGCCGAAGCCGAACGGCAAAGCCAGTCCGTCCTTCCCCTGACCGAAGTGACCTACCTGCCGCCTGTACCGCGTCCGGGCAAAATCATTGCCGTCGGACTGAACTACCGCGACCACGCCGCCGAACAGGGCAAAACACCGCCCACGGAACCCGTCATCTTTGCCAAGTACGCCAGCGCCATAACCGCCCACAACGCACCCATCGTCCTGCCGCCCAACAGCCGCGAAGTGGACTACGAAGCCGAGCTGGCTGTCGTCATCGGAAAAACCGCCCGCTGCGTGCCGCGCGAAGCCGCGTACGACTACGTTGGCGGCTACACCATTCTCAACGATGTCAGCGCCCGCGACATGCAGCGCCAGGACAAGCAGTTTACCCGCGCCAAATCCTGTGACACCTTCGCGCCCATGGGGCCGTGGCTTGTGACGCCAGACGACATTCCCAACCCGCACGCCCTCGACATTTGCCTGACGCGCAACGGAGAAGTCATGCAAGCTTCCAATACCCGGGAAATGATTTTTGACATCCCCTATCTCATCTGGTTTCTGTCACAGTCTATGACGCTCGAACCCGGCGATGTCATCTCAACCGGGACACCCGGCGGCGTCGGCGTGTTTCGGCAACCGCCGGTCTTTCTCCAGCCCGGCGACGAAGTAGCCATCACGGTCGAACATATCGGCACCCTTCGCAACCATGTCGTCGCCAGCGTCGCCGCCTGACGTACGCCAGCGGTTGCGCGCCCTGCCGTCGGTCGAACGACTGGCCCAGGCTCTGGCCCGGTCGCTTGCCGCCGATGCCGCACCAGCCCGCCACACGCCCGCCGAGCGGCGCGCTGCCGCCCGCGAAGCCATTGCCCGCCTGCGCGCCGAACTCCGCCAGCAGCCCGCAACCGAGGCCACACCGGCAGACCTGCTGGCGCGTGGGCTGGACCTCGCCCGGCAGCGGCTGGCCGCCCAGCCGGGCCTGATCCCGGTCATCAATGCCACCGGCGTCATCCTGCACACCAACCTCGGTCGCGCGCCCCTGGCAAAAGCGGCGCTGGATGCCCTGCTGGCCGTCGGACAGGGCTACAGCAACCTGGAATATGACCTGTCCGCCGGCGAACGCAGCCGCCGTGACCGCCACGGCGAAGCCCACTGGCAGGCGCTGCTTGGCTGCGAAGCCGCGCTCGTCGTCAATAACTGCGCCGCCGCCGTGTGGCTGGTTCTCGATACGCTGGCACGCGGCCAGACAGCCCTGATTTCACGCGGCGAACTCGTGGAAATCGGCGGCGGGTTCCGCATTCCCGACATCATGGCCAAAAGCGGCGTCCGGCTGTGCGAAGTCGGCACAACCAACCGTACCCGCCTGTCCGACTACGAAGCCGCACTGGCAAACACGCCGGATGTACGCCTCATCGTCCGGGTTCATCCCTCGAACTTCCGCCTGCTGGGTTTTACGGAACGTCCATCGCTGACAGAGTTGGCCGCGCTGGCGCGCCGGCACAACCTGCTGCTGTTTGAAGACGTGGGCAGCGGACTGCTGGCCGACCTCGCCGGCTGTGGGCTTGACGATGAACCATCTCCGGCGCGCTCGCTGGCCGAGGGCACCGATGTCGTGACCTTCAGCGCCGACAAACTGCTGGGCGGCCCCCAGGCCGGCATCATCGCCGGACGGCAGGCGCTCATCGCGCGCATCCGGCAAAATCCGCTGCTGCGCGTGCTGCGCGCTGACAAGCTGACCTACGCGGCGCTGGAAGCCACCCTGCGGCTGTACCGCACCGGTCAAACGGATGCCATTCCGGTACTGGCCATGATCCGCCAGTCGCCAGCCGACCTTGACCGCCGCGCCCGGCGGCTCGCCCGTTCCATTCGTCGTCAGATACCGCCCGCAAGCGCCACGGTGACGCTGGAAGCCGGCCAGTCCGTCATCGGCGGCGGCTGCGCGCCCCACGTCCAGCTTCCCACGACGCTCATCTGCCTCTCTCCCAGACACCTTGCGGCCGAAGAACTGGCTGCCCGCCTGCGCTGTGGCACACCGCCCATCGTGGCGCGCATCGTGCGAAACAACGTCGTGGGCGACCCGCGTACCGTACTGCCCGCCCAGGAGCGTGATCTGGTGGCAGGCATTGTCAGAAGTCTGGCCTGACGGGCCTTCCGCCCAAAGTCGCTGGCGACGGCCGCAGCGCCTTTCGGTTATGCTTGCCGGACATCGCATGATTTCCGGTCAGATAACCCTTTCCGTCTATGCGCCAGCTTTTGCCTGAACGGTTTCGGCCACTCCTTTCGGCGACGGTGATTGTTTCGGCTTTGGGCTACTTCGTGGACATCTATGACCTGCTGCTGTTTGGCATCGTGCGCGTTCCCAGTTTGCAGGCGCTTGGTCTGGAAGGCCAGCGCCTGCTCGATGACGGCATCCTGCTGCTCGATGTGCAGATGATCGGGCTGCTGCTCGGCGGCATCCTGTGGGGCGTCCTTGGCGACAAGCGCGGACGGCGTTCCGTCCTGTTCGGTTCGATTCTGCTCTATTCCGTCGCCAACTTTGCCAACGCCTTCATCATCGAGCTGGCGGCGCTGCTGCCCGGCGGCGTCACGGCATTCCAACTCTATGTTGTGCTGCGTTTTCTGGCCGGCGTCGGGCTGGCCGGAGAACTGGGGGCAGCCGTGACGCTCGTCAGTGAAAGTCTGCCCAAAGACCTGCGTGGCTACGGAACGGCCATCGTCGCCGGCGTCGGCGTGTCAGGGGCCGTGGTGGCCGCTACCGTGGGCAAGTATTTCTCCTGGCAGGTGGCCTACATGACGGGCGGCATCCTGGGCTTTCTCCTGCTGGCGACCCGCGCCACCCTGCTCGAATCGCGGATGTTTCAGGCGCTTGAAACCCAGGAAGTGTCGCGCGGCGATTTCTTCGCCCTGTTTACAAACGGCGACCGCTTCCGCCGGTTCTTCTGCTCGATTCTCATCGGCGTGCCGCTGTGGTTTGCCATCGGGATTCTCATCACGCTGTCGCCGGAGCTGTCCCGTGAGTTGGGCATTCCGGGCATCACCGCCGGCGAATCCATCAAGTATGCCTACGCCGGACTCGTGGTGGGCGATCTGGCCAGCGGCCTGCTCAGCCAGTATTTCCGCAGCCGGCGGCGGGTCGTCTTTGCCTTTCAGACGCTGACCCTGCTGCTGACCTTCGTCTACGTTGGCTCACGGGGCGCGTCGCCGACCTACTTCTACGGGCTGTGCTTCTGCATCGGCATTGCGGCCGGCTACTGGGCGGTGTTCATCACGATTGCCGCCGAACAGTTCGGCACAAACCTGCGCGCCACTGTGGCCACCAGTGCGCCGAATTTTGTCCGGGCCTCGGTCGTCCCCCTGACGCTGGCGCTCCAGTGGCTGACACACCACACGGCGCTTGGGCTACTCTACAGCGCCCTGGCCGTCGGGATTGGCTGCACGCTGCTGGCCTATCTCGCACTGGCGCTGCTGGAAGAATCCCACGGCAAGGCGCTGGATTTCGTCGAGGCGACATAACCGAGGCAACATAGCGATGACCCAACCAAAACGTTTTCTCTCCGGCATTCAACCTTCGGGCAAACTCCATCTGGGCAACTACTTTGGCGCCATTGCGCAGCATCTGGCGCTTCAGCACGAAGGCGAGGCGTTTTATTTCATTGCCAACTACCACGCGCTGACGACCATCAACAACGCCGCCCAACTGCGTGCGCTGACGCGCGAGGTGGCCGCCGCCTACCTGGCGCTGGGACTCGACCCCCAGCGCGCCGTGCTGTTCCGCCAGTCGGACGTTCCCGAACTGCACGAACTCGCGTGGCTTCTGGCCACCGTGACCGGCATGGGGCTGCTCGAACGCGCCCACGCCTACAAGGACAAGGTTGCGCGCGGGATTGCTCCCAAAGTCGGGCTGTTTTACTACCCGGTGCTCATGGCGGCAGACATTCTGGCTTACCGTTCAAACGTCGTTCCGGTCGGGGCCGACCAGGTGCAGCACGTGGAGATGACCCGCGACATGGCTGGCTACTTCAACCACACCTACGGCGAGGTGTTTGTGCTGCCGGAAGTCCGCGTCAGTGAAGTAGCTGGCATTGTGCCGGGAACCGACGGGCAGAAGATGAGCAAGTCGTACGGAAATGTCATCGAACTCTTTGCTGATGACGCGGCCCTGAAAAAGTCCGTCATGGGGATTGTCACCGACTCCGCGCCCGTCGAAGCCCCCAAGGACCCGGAGCGGAATACGATTTTCCAGCTTTACGCGCTGGTCGCCACGCCGGAGGAAAAGGCTGCCATGGCGGATGCCTTTCGCGCTGGCGGCTACGGCTACGGGGAAGCCAAAAAAGCCCTGCTGGCCAAGCTGAAAACCTTTTTCGGTCCGGCGCGTGAGCGTTTTGCGGCGCTGCTGGCACGGCCCGATGACATCGAGGACGTACTGCGGGACGGTGCCCGCCGCGCACGCGCCGAGGCGCTGGCAACCATCGAGGCCGCGCGTGCGGCCTGCGGTCTGGCATGAAAGGTCCGCGTGATTCGGCGGCCGGGTGGCGGCACCGGGCCCAGACGCTGCGCGTTCCGTTGGGTTTTGTGGCGGCGGCGCTGTTTGTGCTGCTGGCGCAGCCGACGTCGGTTTCCATGGCAATTGGCGGCAGCCTCAGTCTCGTCGGGCTGGGCTGGCGGGCCTGGGCCACCGGCCACCTGCGCAAGGACGAAGTGCTGACGGTGCGGGGGCCCTACCGTCTGGCGCGCAATCCGCTGTACTGGGGAAGCGCCTGGATGACCCTGGGCTGTCTGATAGCTGGCGCGCCCTGGCCGCTCGCTCTGTTGGTTGCCGGGTTGTTTGTCGGGATTTACTGGCCCGTCATGCAGGCGGAAGCCGCGCACCTGTCCCGCCTGTTTCCCGATACCTATCCGGGCTATGCCGCCCGGACTCCGCTTTTCGTGCCCGACCTGCGCCGCCTGGCGGCCGCCTTGGGAGATGGCTTTGACTGGCGGCTGTACGTACGCCACCGCGAATATCAGGCCGGGCTGGGGCTGGCGGCGGTTTTCCTGCTGCTGGGCCTCAAGCTCTGGTGGGCAGGGTGAGGGCGCGGGCTACTCGTACCGCAGCGCCTCGGCCGGGTCGAGCTGGGCGGCCCGCAGCGCCGGCAGGAAACCGGATACCAGTCCGACAGCAACCGAAATACCAAAACCGACGCCGATGGACCAGAGTGGCACCAGCGACGGCACGCTGGGGACAAAGGCGTTGAGTCCGGCGCTCATCCCGACGCCAATCCCGATGCCCAGCGCGCCGCCGATGAGGGAAAGCACCACGGCTTCAATGAGAAACTGCGTCAGAACGTCCCGGCGGCGTGCGCCGACGGCGCGGCGCGTCCCGATTTCCTTTGTGCGCTCCGTGACCGACACGAGCATGATGTTCATCACACCGATACCGCCGACGAGCAGACTGACCGACGCCAGGGAGACGGCAATGATGCCCAGCACAGAGGTGATGCTGTTGAAAGTCTCAAAAATAGCATCGGGCGTGCTGATGCCGAAGTTGTCGGGCTGGTCCGAGCGAAGCCGGCGGCGACGGCGCAGCAGCTCCGTGATTTCGTCGCGCATGGCTTCGAGACGGCCCTCACGGGCGTGGGCAATGATGGTGATGCCACGGTCGCGGAGCAGGTCGGGATACCGCTGGGCCAGATTGGCGTAGGGAATCAGGATTTGCCGGTCTTCCGGCGTATCACCGAAAATGCCGGTCGGACCCTTTTCGACGACCCCGATGACCCGGTAGGAACGTCCTTCAAATTCCACCATTTCGCCGAGCGGGTTCTGCGTGCCAAAGAGCTGTTCGGCGGCGACGGGGCCGAGCACGGCTACGTCCAGCTTGCGGTCGTGTTCTTCCGGGGTAAAAAAGCGTCCCAGGCGCAGGTTCAGCCAGCGCACTTCCGGGTAGTTGGCCCAGACGCCAAAGGCAATCGGGCGAGTGGCTTCGCGCCCCTTGTACTTGAGACGGTACTGCGTGGCACTCGGCCCAAAGCTGCCGACAACAAGCTGCGGGGTGGCGGCACGGACGGAAGGCAGGCGGTTGACGGCTTCGGCATCCTCTTCGGTGAGCGGTTTGCGCTGTCGTTCTTCGGGCGTCACCCGTGAAAAGCGCGGCCCGATGGAATCGTAGCGGCTGATGTAAAGCACCTCGGGCCCAACCTGCGCCGCCAGCTTCGCCGTCCGGTCCTTGACGCCGGTCAGTACCGAGGAAACAGCAATGACCGTCGCCGTGCCCACCAGCACGCCCAGAACAGTGAGCAGGGAGCGGAGCTTGTTGGCCCAGACGTTGATGAGCGCCAGCCAGATGTTTTCAAGAAAGAGTTGCACCGTCAGCGTCCCGGTTTCAGAAATCAGCCATCAGGGACGGTAGCGCAGCACCGTGCCGCCCTGCCCCACGGCCCAGCCGGTTTGCGGATCGAGGAAGAAGGCCCCGTAAATCTGCGTGCCGGCAAGGGTTTTTTCCTCCCGCCAGGTGCGGCCGCCATCCCGTGTCGCCCAGATGCCGACTTCATACGGCGGGGAAGAGCTGTCACGGGAAAGCAGTGCCCCGATAGTCCAGCCCGTACGTTCGTCCAGAAAGTGTGTCACATGAAAGCCCGGCACTGCCATCCGGCGTTCGCTCCACGTCGCGCCGCCGTCGTTGGTGAAGTGCAGGGTGACGAAGCGGGCGTCGCCCCGGTAGAGTTCCGAGACGACACTGCCGCGCCGGGCATCGAGGAAGCGCATCGAGGTGATGTCGGCGCTCGTGGCGGCAAACGGAATCGGGTAGCGCGTCCAGGTTTCGCCGCCGTCCTGCGTCCAGAACACACCGGCCGGGCGCGTAATGCCGCGTCCGAAAAAGTTGCCCGCCACCCAGCCCCGGCGCTCATCGAGAAACTGCACGAGCGTAAACGTCAGGACGACATCGGGGAGACCTTCGGGCCGCTCGATGGCACGCCGCAGTCCCTCGCAGGCCGTCCACGTTGCACCGCCGTCCGTGGTACGGAACACCGCGCCGTAGTTGCCGACGGCAAACCCAACCTGTTCGTTCACAAACCACAGGCTGCGCACATCGAGTTCCGCGATGGGACGCCAGACCGTCCCGCCATCGTCCGTGCGCAGGATGGTGGGTTCAATGCCATCTACGGCTGGATCAAGACCATAGGTGCCGCCGACGGCGGCCCAGCCGGTCTGGGCATTCAGAAAAAACAGACTGGTGATGTTGGCTTTGGTGCCAGTGACCTGTTCGACCCAGTGCCGGCCGCCATCTTCGGTGTGGAGAAGCGTGCCACGCCGTCCGCCAACCCAGCCTTTTTCCGGGCTGATGAAGTAGGCGCAGTGCAGATCGGCGCGGGTGGGTGTGGAAAGGCGTATCCAGGGTGACGGGTCAGGACGGAAATCCGCCCAGGCGGGCGTCACCGGGGCCGCGATTCCTTCCATAAGCAGCGCCGGACGTTCGGCCTGCCGGGGCAACTGCCGCCCCGGGGCTTCCACCGGGGGAGGGGGTGTTTCTCCGGGCGCTGTAGCCGCGTCGCCGGGTTGTCCGCCGGTGCTTTGGTCGCCAGCCGGCAGCGGGCTGGTATCCGGCGGCGGCTTGACGACGGCCGGCGGTGGTGCCGGCTGGCCCTTTGGCTTGATGACCAGCACTGGCGGCGGCAGGGTTTTCGCGGACGTGTCACGCGCTGGCGCGGCCGTCGGTGAGGGAGCACCTCTTGGCGGCGGAAGCGGAGCCGGGAGCGCCGGAGCGCGCGTCAGCGCGGCATCTGCCGGGCCGTCATAGACCGTGATAAACGCATCCCGGACGCCGATGGCACGCGCGTAGCGTTGGGCTTCGGCCGGGCTGGCAAAGCGTCCGACCCGCACCCGGTAAAATGTCCCCTGGGGCAGTTCGACCTTGACGTAGTAGGCCGCCACGCCCCGCGCCCGGTAGGCGGCCACGGTTTCGCGGGCTACCGTTTCATCGTTGACCGAGGCCACCTGGACGGTGTGTGTCCGTCCCTGGCCGTGGCCCCGGCCGTGGCCGATGGACGTTCCCAGCCAGAACAACAGGATGGCAACCAGAATGTATCCGGTGGGCGCGCAGGTTCTCACAGGTGTCTCCCGGCGTGGAAGGCGGCAATGCAAAGTCCTGACCTGGATAACTGCCGTCGCTTCAGAGAAAAAGGCGGACAGATGGACTGGGCCTGTGATGAAACATACAAAAGTTGGCGGGATGTCGCTTGCCGTCGCTTGCACCGGTGATTATGGTGTGGTGTGCGCAAGTCCATTTCGTTTCTGCTCCATCCACGATGCCCGTCAATCCAGACATCAACTATACCGCAGTTCTCCCGGAAATCTGCCTGACCGCTACCGGTTTGGTAGTCATGATGTATGACGCTTTTGCCAGAGAAAGCCGGCGGTGGGCTGGTCTGATCGTGTTGGGCGGGCTGGGTCTGGCCGCCTATGGCGTCTGGCGCTGGGTTGGTCTGTCGCCGGGTTCAAGCTTCAACGGCATGCTGGTGACGGACCCCCTGCGTACCGCCTTTGCCTTTGTGTTGCTCCTTGTGGCGGCGCTCTCGGCCCTGCTGGCGATGCCAACTTTTGGACATCAGTCCAAAAGTGGCGGCGAATACTTTGCCCTGCTGACCTTTGCCACGGTAGGCATGCTGCTCATCGCCGGCGCTGGCGACCTCGCCATGCTGTTTCTGGGTATCGAGATTCTTTCGATTGCCTCCTACGCCATGGCCGGTTTCCGGCGCAGCGATCTGCGGTCGAATGAAGCGGCTGTCAAGTATTTCATTCTGGGTTCGTTTTCGACGGGCTTTCTCGTCTATGGCATGGCGCTGGTCTATGGCGCGACGCGCACGACCAATCTCAAGACCATTCAGATCGTCGTGCAAAACGGCAACCTGACGTCGGAATCACTGCTCCTGACCGGGGCGGCGCTGATGCTGGTCGGACTGTGTTTCAAGGCGGCCGCCGCACCGTTTCACCTCTGGGCGCCGGATGTGTACCAGGGTGCGCCGACGCCCGTGACGGCCTTTATGGCGGCCGGCCCCAAGGCGGCAGCCTTCGTCGCCCTGCTGCGGGTCTTTGCCGAGATGTTTCCGGCTGAAGCCGGGGCGCTGCACCAGACGTGGACGCTCATCCTCGCCACGGTGGCCGTGCTCTCGATGGTCATCGGCAACGTCGTAGCCATCGTGCAGGACGACATCAAGCGCATGTTGGCCTATTCCTCGATTGCCCACGCCGGCTATGCCCTGTTGGGGGTTATCGTCGGCGACTGGAAAGCCACTCTGTTTTACCTCGCCGGCTATGCCGTGATGACCTTGGGGGCGTTTGCCGTCGTGGCCTACGTGGCGCGTGAGGACGACCGCCAGACGCTCATTCTGGACTACGCCGGGCTGGGCTTTCAGGCACCGGGAGCGGCTGTGGCGCTTGCGGTCTTCCTGCTTGCACTGGGGGGGCTTCCGCTGACGGCCGGCTTTATGGGCAAATTTGTTCTCTTCCGGGAAGTCTGGCAGGGGGGCTACGCCGAACTGGTCATCGTTGCCGTGCTCAACAGCGCCGTGTCGCTTTACTACTACCTGCGCCCGATTGTGACGATGTTTTTCCAGGAAGGACGGCAAAATGAGGACGAACTGCCCGACCTGCCGTGGACGCTGACCACGGTGCTGTCAGTGACGCTGGCTGCTGTGTTCTACCTTGGCATCTTTCCGGAACCCATCCTGGCTGGGCTGACGCGCAAAGTGGAATCCGCCCCGGCCGGTGAGCTGCCACGGGCTACGCCGTTGCCACGGGCGATGCCGGGCCGGTAAACGCACGAATCAGGCTGGAGTGGCGTCGAGCCGGGTAGGGCGGTACAGCCCCAGCAGGGCGCGGGTCAGGTGATAGAAGTTCTTGCTCATGATGCGGATGCCGTCGAGCATCGGCATCCGCACCAGCGTTTTGTACATGTAGGATTGAAACGTCAAATCCTGCACGCCACGGTCGCGGCAGATGGCCACGAATGCTTCCCGCCGGGCGTCGTTTTTGTAGTACAGGTTCTGCATCAGTTCGAGGAAGCGGAACGTGGCCCCGTACTTCTTCAGAAAAGCCTTCTGGTAGGCGCGATAGAGTTTTTCGCTGCGCAGATCGTGACGACATTCCAGCATGGCCTCAGCGGCCATCTCGCCGCTTTTCATGGCGTAGAAAATCCCCTCGCCTGAACTCGAGGCCACGAGTCCGGCGGCGTCGCCAACCAGCGCGACGCGGTTCGTCACCCAGCGGTCATAGGGGCGGAGCGGAATGGGCGCGCCTTCGCGCAGCGTGGGGCGTTCACTGATGCCCAGGTGCTGCTTGAAGGCTTCAAGGTGTCCCTTGAGATTGGCGCTGCGAATGGCCGTGCCGGTGCCGACGGCGACGTGGTCGGCTTTGGGAAAGACCCAGCCGTAAAAGTCGGGCGAGTAGCGGCCGTCATAGTAAATGGCACAACGGTCGTTGAGGCGGCGCGCCGTTTCGGTATTGAGGGCAAACCGCTCCTGGACGGCCGCCGCGACGAGACCGCCCTGGTGCAGATCGAAGGTGCGCGCCACGAAGGAATTGGCCCCGTCCGCGCCGATGATGGCATCGGCCACCAGCGTCTGGCGGTTTCCCTGGGGCGTGGTGAAGGTGACGGTCGCGCCGCGTTCGGTGGCATCCACGCCTTCAACCCGTCCCTCGACGACGAGGGCACCGAGTTGACCGGCCCGCTGGCGCAGAAACGCATCGAACGCCTCGCGGCAGACCATGCCGACGTAACCCTGGTGGATGTCCATGGTGACGGCCCGCCCCGACGGGGCATAGACCGCCACGGAGGAGACCCGCCGCTGGATGAGGTGCTCAGGAATGTCGAAATCCCGCACCAGAACCGGTGGAATGGCACCACCGCAGGGTTTGATCCGGGAAAAACTTTTTTCGATGAGTACCGTCTCAACGCCGGCCCGCGCCAACGTGGCCGCCGCCGTGGCCCCGCCCGGCCCCCCTCCACATACAATCACCCGCATAAAACACGCTCCCGGTAATGGATTTCAACGGTGGGAAGCCGGGCGGTTCTGTGCCTGGCCACTTCTGCATCACGGTTTTATGCCGCGCTCCCGGCAAAACCGGGCGAGCTGTCCGGGGTAACGTGTGTAACGCTACAGAGAAAAAGTTTCAAAAGGCGCAGCGTACCTTTGCTCGTTCCCACTCGACTCGGACACTCAAGCTCCATCCTTCCGGCAATCAATTTGCAGGGAAGGAAGCGTCTGCTTGCTGCGTCCCCACTCAACAAGGACACGCTCCTCCCTGCAAACCCGGCCGTACTTCCCCACCAACGGAAGTACGGCTTTATTCCTGACAGAATCAATTTGCAGGGAAGGAAACGTCTGCTTGCTGCGTCCCCACTCAACAAGGACACGCTCCTCCCTGCAAACCCGGGACCGTATCGGGCGCCTTTGTGTCGCCACACGATACGGCAGTCTCTTCAAAGCGCGCTCATCTCAATCATGAGTTCGCGCTGACGGCATCGGCCAGATGCTCGATGCCGCGACGGTCATCCCGCCGTTCCTCCTGCTTTTGGGGCGTCGTCCGCCCCATGGACAGCAACAACCACACGGTGGCCATCAGGGCCAGGGCTTCAAGGGCAAACACACCCTGGTAGGCCAGCCCAATCTGTCCCGTCACCGCTTCCAGTCCGGCGCGTCCGACACCGGCGGTCAACCCGGCCGTGCCCTGCGCCAGTGCCTGAGCAATGCCCCAGACGCCCAGGTAGGTGGCCGCCTGACCGGGGCGCGTCATGTCCATCATCATCGCAAGGGCCCCGACAGCGAAAATCCCGCTGCCCATTCCCAAAGTGAACACCCCAACCCGCAGAACTCCGCTTCCCAGGCCTGCGGCTGCAATAACAAGTCCCAATCCCAACGTACTCAAAAATGCTCCCAGCAATGCAATCTGTTTGCGTGAGAGGCGTCGGGCCAGGATGAAACCGGCAAACAGCATCGAGATGAGTGTGGCTCCGCCCCAGGTCGGCTGAAGGCGGGTTGTATCTGCCAGCGACATCTGCAACACCTGCGCGCCGTAAGGTTCGAGGAGCACATCCTGGGCGTTGACGCCGAAGATACCCAGCGCGACGACGGCGAAGAAAATCTTTGAATCCCGGTCGGCCGTCATAACGGCAATGGTTTCGCGCAGCGTCGGGGGCTTTTCATCCTCAGCCGCCAGATTCCGGTGGCGCGGCTCCATGCCGATGACGGCCGCCAGCATCAGCAGGGCGGAAATCCCTACCACGGTGTAGAACAACTGCCGAAGCACCTGGTCGAGTGCGGCCGTGTCGAGGGCCGTTATGTCGGTGGACAGCTTCGACAGGTTCAAGTCAAAGTACTTCGCAATGACGATGCCCGTCGCCACGATGCCAAAGGCCACCATCATGAACCAGGCCACGGAAATCGTCCGGGCGCGGTGTGGCCCCGACAAATCACTCATCAACGCCAGGTAGGGCACCGAAGCGGCGTTGAGTCCCAGCCCCCAGAGCGCAAATGCCATCCCACAGGCCAGACTGCCCCAGAACGGTTGGGTCCGCATCCACTGCGCCGCATGCAGGATGAGCAACAGTGAGCCGAGGGCGACCAGCATGCCGCCCACGATGTAGGGCGTACGGCGGTAGCCCCAGAGCGGCCGCGTGTCCGAGGCATAGCCAGCCAGCGTGCGCATCGGGCAGACGACATAGTGCGCACAGACGAATATCCCCACGAGCGCTGCGTTGATTTGCCACTCACTGATCATCACCCGGTTCAGGATGCCGAAGACGAGCAGCGCATTCATGCCAATCGCCACATTGAGCAGTCCCAATCGGATGGTCGCCGGTAATGACAAAGGGAGTACGGATGGGGATGACATAGGTTTCAGGCGTTTGGTTGGGGGGATTCAGTTCATCTGCTACCAACCTACTTTCAACTCGGCAGAAGTCAAAGCGAAAGTGTCTTTTTACGAACAGAACTTTTTGACGCCCGGCTTCCCCGGCTTTCCGTGGATGTCATCGGGCAGGTCTCTGCCGGTTCGGTCCGGTTTCGGGGTGCGCCACGGCTTTGTGCGGCGACTGTCCGCCAACCTACTTGAGTCACGGCAAGTCTTGGCGTAAGTATGGAATACGCCGGGTAATCCTCCGGCTGGCGCTGCGTCCTCACCTTTTTCAGAAGCATTGCCTGCGGAGTCGTGTGAACCTATGGCTGTCACCATTGAACTGTCTTCGGTGTATCTTCCCCTGACCGACAACCAGCGCGCCGTTACTGTCGAGGCGACGACGGTCGGCGAGGCGCTACGCAAGCTGACGGAGAAATACACCAAGCTCAGCAAAGAGATTTACAACGGGCGTGGGCTGCGTCAGCCAAGCGTGAGCATTTACGTCAACAGCCGTGACATCAACACCCTGGACGACATCAACACGCGCCTTGAAAACGGCGATGTGGTTACGGTTGTGCCTTCCGTGGGGTGGAAACGCCCGTACGGCACAATATGAACCGTGCCTTCGCCCGGGATGCTCCGGGTGGCAGAGCCGGATGGGAAGCCGTGCTGTCGTCATGCGCCTGAGTCTGACGTGTCTGGTGGGTACGGCGGTCATCCTGTCCGGTTGTGCGTCTGACGCGCCACGTCCTGTCACCACACCGCCGACACCGCCAGCCGCGGCCCCGGTGGCTGATGCCGCGCCCGAACCGCCACTCAGTCCGCTTGATGATCCCCGCGCTCCGGTCGAACGTGTCGCGCAGGCGCTGCTGGCGCAGCGCGAGTTGAAGGACCGGGCCTTCCGGCTGGAGGCTGATTCACCCATCCCGGCCGAACGGCGGACGACCTTCAGGGGGCTGACCTATTTTCCCTTTGATCCCAACTATCGCTTCGTCGTCACGCTCGAACCATGTTCCAAAGAAACCACCATCGAGATGGCGACGAACCGCCCCGGTGAAATCCGGCGCTACCGCTGCGCCGGAGTCTTCCGGTTCAAGGTGGAGGGCGTGGACTGTTCGCTGCTGGTCCTGACGCCGGACCTGGGCGTGCCGGAAGCTGCGGCCGATTTGTTCATTCCGTTTCGGGATACGACCGCCGGCCGGGAAACCTATGCGGCCGGGCGTTACCTTCAGCTCAGACGCCGCCCGACCAACGAATACGTGCTCGATTTCAATCAGGCGTTCCATCCGTACTGCGCATACGGCGGCGCTTACAGTTGTCCCCTGCCGCCGCCGGAAAACCACCTGCCGGTCGCCATCCGGGCCGGCGAGAAGCTGCCGGAAAAGCCGCCAAAGTAGCCTTCGGCCGGCGGGCGTGGGGTTTCTCACTGGTTTGCGCCCGGTGGGGCGGAAGGGTTACGCGCTGTTGCCGGCGACAGCATTCCGGGCTACATCCAGGATGTCCGGCAGGCGCGTCTGGATGGCCTGAATGCAGGGCGTCAGGGGCGTGTCGCCTTCCAGCGGCGGCGCGAGCGTGTGAATGAAATCTTCAACCCGTTGGAGCTGTGGGCTGGTGCGCAGCGGCCGCAGAAAGGGCAGGGCCTGGGTGGCCACCAGCAGTTCAATGGCCAGGATGGCCGCAAGGTTTTCGGCGACCGTCCGCAGCTTGAGCGCCGCCGTCATGCCCATCGAAACGAAGTCCTCCTTGGCGGCTCCGGTGGGCAGCGACCCCACGGAAGCCGGATGGGCCAGTCCCATGTTTTCGTTGCACAGCGCAGCGGCCGTCACCTGCGCCATCATCAGCCCCGACTGGAGTCCCGGCTGCCGCGAAAGAAACGCCGGCAGCTCCGACAAGTCCGGGTTGAGCAGACGCTCGATGCGGCGTTCGGCAATGCCGCCCAGGGTGGCCGCGGCCATGGCGCAGGCATCCAGCGCCAGCGCCACCGGCGCGCCGTGGAAGTTGCCGCCAGAGAGCACCTCACCTGTGTCGGTGAAGACCAGCGGATTGTCGGTGGCGCTGTTGAACTCGGTCTCAAGGGTGTGCTGCGCGAAGTGAAAAACATCCCGCGCCGCGCCGTGTACCTGGGGCATGCAGCGCAGGCTGTAGGCATCCTGTACCCGTGGGCAGTCGCGGTGCGACGCCATAATCGCGCTGCCGTCCAGCAGGGTGCGCAGATGCCGGGCAACGGTGATCTGTCCGGGATGGGGACGCGCCGCGTGAATGCGGGCGTCAAAGGCCGCAGCCGTACCGTGGAGCGCATCGAGCGAAAGCGCGCCGGCGATGTCGGCCAACTCGGCCAGTTCGAGCAACCGGGCCAGCGCCAGCCCGCCCACGGCGCTCATCGCCTGCGTGCCGTTCAGAAGCGCCAGACCTTCCTTGGCCTCAAGGGCAAGCGGGCGCAGCCCGGCGCGGGCCAGAGCGATGTGTCCGGGCAGGCGTTCGCCCTGAAAACTGGCTTCGCCTTCACCGATGAGCACCAGCGCCAGGTGTGCCAGCGGCGACAGATCGCCGCTGGCCCCGACCGAGCCTTTTTCCGGGATGACCGGATGCACACGGGCATTAAGCAGCGCCACAAGTTGTTCCAGAACCACCGGCCGGACGCCGGAGGTGCCCTGCGCCAGCACGTTCGCCCGCAGCAGCATCATGGCGCGGGTTTCGGCTTCAGAGAGCGGCGCTCCGACACCACATGCATGCGAGCGCACGAGGTTGAGTTGCAGCTCCGTCAGCGCCGCCGGGGAGATGGTGACGGATGACAGCTTGCCAAAGCCCGTGTTGACGCCATAGACGATGCGCCCTTCGGCGAGAATGGCGTTGATGAGGGCGCGACTGCGGGCCAGCCGGGCCGGAACGTCAGGGGCAATTTCGACCACTGCCGAGCCGTCGTAGGCGACATGAACGACATCGGCCAGGGTCAGTCCATGACCGCGAATGTGCATTGGGGGGAAACTCCGCAGCAAAAATGGGTGAGAGGTTGGCCGGTGGGGACAGGCGTCGAATTGACCGCAGGGGGATTACCGATTACCGTCACGGCATCCGCCGGCCAGCCACGGCGACGATTTCCAAGTCCTTCGATCAAGCGTGAACGTGGTGAATCTCCTCGATTTCGATATTGACCGCCTGCATGCCGCGTTTCAGGCGCGGACCTGTTCGGCTACCGAAGCCTGCCAGGCGGCGCTGGAAACTATCGCGCAACGCAATCCCGACCTCAATGCCCTGCTTTCGGTGCTCTCTGACCGGGCGCTGCAACAGGCCGCAGAAGTGGATGCCCGGTTGGCCGCCGGCGAACCGCTGCGCCCGCTGGAAGGGGTGCCCATTGTCGTCAAAGACAACCAGTGTCTGGCCGGCACCCGGACGACCTGCGCCTCAAATATCCTGGCCAACTACACGGCAACCTATACGGCCACGGCCGTGGCGCGCCTGGAAGCCGCCGGGGCTGTCATTGTCGGCAAGGCCAATCTGGACGAATTCGCCATGGGGTCGTCGAATGAAAACTCGGCCTTTGGCCCCGTCCGCCATCCGCTGGACGCGACGCGCGTTCCCGGCGGGTCAAGTGGCGGCAGTGCAGCCGCCGTCGCCGCCGGCATGTGTCTTGCGGCAACGGGCAGCGACACGGGCGGCTCCATCCGGCAGCCGGCCAGTTTCTGCGGCATCGTCGGCGTCAAGCCGACCTACGGGCGCGTCTCACGCTATGGCCTCGTCGCCTTTGGTTCATCGCTGGACCAGATTGGCCCGATGACGCGCACGGTACGCGATGCCGCGCGCATGCTCGGCGTGATGGCCGGCTACGACGTGCACGATGCCACGAGTTCGCTGCATCCGGTTCCCGACTATCTTGCCGAACTCGAAGCCGACCTGCGCGGCTGGCGGGTGGGCGTGGTACAGGAAGCCTTCGGTGCCGGGTTGGACGCGGACGTGGAAGCCGCCGTGCGGGAAGCCCTGAAGACTTACGAAAGCCTGGGGGCAACGCTGGTTGAAGTCTCCCTGCCACATCTGGGCTATGCCATTGCCGACTACTACATCATCGCCACGGCCGAGGCGAGCGCGAACCTGGCGCGTTTTGATGGCGTCCGCTACGGCTACCGCGCACCGGAGGCGACCACGGTTCACGACATGTATGCCCTCAGCCGTGAGCAGGGCTTCGGGCCCGAGGTGAAGCGACGCATCCTGCTGGGAACGTATGCGCTTTCATCGGGCTACTATGACGCCTACTACCTCAAGGCCCAGAAGGTGCGGACTCTCCTGCGTCGTGATTTTGAACGGGCCTTTGAGCAGTGCGGGGTGCTCATGATGCCGACCGCGCCAACGCCGGCGTTCAGGCTGGGCGAAAAGACGGACGATCCCCTGCAGATGTACCTGTCTGACATTTACACCGTTACGCTGAACCTGGCCGGTGTTCCCGGCATGAGCCTGCCCTGTGGCACAAGCCGGGAAGGGTTGCCAATTGGCCTGCAAATTGTGGCCCCGGCCTTTGAAGAGACCCGGATGTTCCAGGCCGGGCGGGCGCTGGAGCGTGCCCGCGCGTGACAGCGCGCCCCGGGAAGCCGGAACCGACTGGAGGTGTCAGTATGGTAGCTGTGTCCAGCCGCGGCTGGAGACCGGCGAAGCGGTGGCGCTGGGGACGCCTGGGCGGCGGGCTGTTGCTCGTGCTTGGGCTGTCGCCAGCGCTTGTGGGCGGCCAGTCGCTGGCGGCCGGGGCCGCTCTGATGAAGGAAGCGGTTGCCGACGAACGGCAGGCGAACCTCGAAGCGGCGCGCCTGATCCTGGAGCAGGGGCTGAAGGAAAGAAATCCCGACCACCGATGTGAAGCCGTCATCGCACTGAGCCTGACCCGCGTCGAGAACAATCCCTTTCCGTTGCTTGAAACCGCCCTGGCCGACAAGGATGTGTACGTTCAGGTGGCCGCCTGCGCGACGCTGGCCGGGCTGTCCGATCCGCGCGCGCTGCCGCTGCTCCGGCAGGCGCTTGGCAGCGAGACACCCGAAGTGGCCTTTGCGGCGGCCAAGGCCCTGTATGCCCAAGGGGATGAAGAGGGACGACAGGCGCTGCTCGATGTCGCCATGGGGGAGCGGCAGGCCAGGTCGGGCTACTTTTCGGTACAGCGGCGCAACCTGTTGCGTACGATGAAGACACCGGGTGGTTTTTTTCGTCTGGCCTTTCGCTACGGGATCGGTTTTGCGCCCGTGCCGGGGCTGGGGATGGGACTGTCTTCGCTTGCCGGGCTGCTGGCCGATGCCAACATTTCGGGCCGCGCCCAGGCGATTGCTACCTTGCCGCCCGTGCGGGACGGTGAGACGGTCGCCATGCTGCGCGAGGCGCTGACGGATGAAGACTGGGCCGTGCGTGCGGCGGCCGTCCACGCGCTGGCCGTCAGCGACCAGAGCCTGGCTTTGCGCGATCTCGTGCCGCTGTTGCAGGACAAGAAAGAAGCCGTACGGTATCGTGCGGCGGCGGCGTATCTCCGCCTGGCGACGCCGCCGGCAGCGTCAGCGCGCCCGCCGGCCAAGAAGCCACGTCCGGGGCGTCGCCGGGGTTGAGATGGAGACATGGCACGCCCGTCTCCAGCGGAGTATGATGGTGAAGCTTGCGGCTGACATTTTGGCACCTCGAACGCGCCTGCACTGGTGTGCCGCGAGCTGTCTGCTTTTGGTGCCGGGATCAGACAGGCAAGGCTGGCAGCGATGGTTTTCTTTCGGTTTTTCTGAACAACAGCCATGGCTCAAAAAATTCGTGACTGCCTGAGTGTGGCGGAGTTTGTGCCGGTGGATTTCACTTCTCCGGGCTGGGAAAGTGAACTGCTCCAGCGGGCGCTGTTGACCTACGAGTTTGGGGATGTGTTGCAGCGTTTGAGTGAGCGCCTGTTGGCTCCCACACCGGCCGGGCACCGGGCGTCACTGCTGGTCGGCCCGCCGGCCAGTGGAAAGTCGTTTCTGCTGCGCCTGGTGCATGCGCTGGCCCGGTCTGCCGGCCGACCTCTGGAACAGGCGGCGCGGCGGCTTCAGGACATCCATGCCCAACTTGGTTCCCGGCGCTGGCACGTTGTGAGCATCTATGGGGAGCAGGTCAGCACCTCGGATGTGACCCTCACACCGCTGGACTACCTGGGGCGCTTCATCAGTTACACGCTGGCCTCCAGCGGCTCGGCGGCCGTCGGGAGCAATCTGACAGCGGCTGACATCCTGATGTCCTGCCGTGCCATCCCCGATGAGGAAGGCATCGTCGTGATCATAGACAGCCTCGACGATCTGCTGCGGAACCGCACGCCACGCACGGCCGGCGTCGTGGTGGAGATGCTGGAGTTGCTCAGTCAGGTGTCGCGTCAGTTTCCGCTCTGTGTGTATGTCTCGGCAACCGACATCCTGCTCGACAGTGCCAGGGGACATCGCCTCTCACCCGCTCAGGTGGCGACGCTGCTGGCCAGTTACACGGTTGAATACATCGGGGAAAATGCCATTCCGGCGCTCATCGGCGCGCATCTGCTGACCAAAAATGCCCGGCAGCGCCATGCCGTGACCCAGGTGCGGGAGCAACTGCAACGCAAGCTGCCGGAACTGCACCTCGACGAACAGCGGCTCATCAACCTCTATCCGCTGCATCCGATGGCGTGGGATATTGGGTCACGGCTGCGCCGCTACCTGGGTGGTTTTTCCTTCCCGGCCTTTGCCCTGAAAGCTGCGGAGCGGATTCGGAATCGTCCGGCGGAAAGCCTGTTTACCGTGGATGAAATGTTCGATGTGCTGGAGCCGCTGCTGCGCGCCGCGCCGCCGCTGGCCCACGCCTTCGAGAACTACGACCAGGCGGTGGAAGCCGTGCTGCCGCGCATCAGCCAGGGGCAGCGGCTGCATACGCGCATGCTGCTCAAGGCGATTCTCATGCACTCCCTGGCCGGCATTCCCGCCACAGTGCGCGACCTGACCAATGGCATCCTGTTTTACGATCTCTATGGGCAGAAGCCGACCTACAAGCTGTCGGCGGCATTGCTTCAGCAGATCAGGGCGCTGGCCAAGAATGTCATCGTCACAGGGGATGACCCGGAGACCCGTGAGTATCGTTTTCCGCTCCATCCGGGCGAAGCCCTGACCAATCTGCTGGATGCCCAGGCGGCAAGTCTGTCTGACCACGATCCGCGCCTCAGCCTGGCGCTGCTGGCTGCAGCCAGTCAGCTCTTTGAGGATTTTCCCCTCGGCTTTGCCGAGGGGGGCGACAAACTGTGGGGGCTACGCTGTACGCACCTGTGGCACATCATCCGCCAGGACGTGCTTGGTGTGATCTGGGAACCGGCTCAGGCGAACCGGGGGAGTGACTACCAGATGCGGGTTCATTTTCCGCGCCGGGTCGGGCAGGCGGACTTTGATCTCGAAGCCATCCGGGCGGAAGACCTGGGCGTGCACTGGTTGCCGGGCGCGCTTGATACTGAGGATGTCTGGGCGCTCAAACGCCTTGTGTGTCTCTCTGATCCAACCCTGCTAGGGGGCGTAACGCCGACGGACGAACCAACGCAGCGCCTGTTTGAGGAAGTGCGCCAGGCCGGTGTTGCCCTCTTTCGCCGGAAGTACCTGACCGAGGGCCGCTTCGTCTTTCGGAACGGGACGGTCAGCGATGTGCCGCTGCCCGTCCGCCCGGAACCCTGGCAGATGTGGGAGTGGCTCCTGCCGTTGATCTCGCCGGTTTCGCCTGAAGGCATGCCGGAGGCGCTGTCTCTGGATGCGGCGCTGTGGATTGGGCATCTCGTGGCCCCGACGCGCCAGCGCGTGGAGATGTGCATTCCCGACGATCTTGACCGGGCACTGGCGGAACTGGGCGCGTACTACCATGCCTGGCGGCAACGCGATCTCTCCAAAGCCGTTGAAACGCTGTCTCAGGCACCGGAAGAAGCCACGGATATCTGGGAAGCCATCCAGGTCATCCGCCGCTTTGACCGGGTGGCGGCGCACGTCCGACATGCGCTGATGCACAAATCCATCGCCGAAGAAATGGAAGAAGTGAGCCTGCTGTTTGACAGCGATCTCGATGCGTTCTGGCGCGACCGGGCAACACTGGAGGCCGTCTATAGCTACAGTCAGGCGCAAGCCAGTTGCGAAGCGAAGTTGCGTTACCTCAACGAGAGCTTCCCGACCAACAATCCCGTTGCCGAGCGGATTCGCTCCACGTTCAAGCTCCGGGGGGCGCCGCCCTGGCAGTTGTTTTATCCGAACAACCGCAAGCAGGTGGATTTGGCCTTTGGTGCGTTCCAGCCGGTGTACGCCGAGTTTTACATCCTGCTCCACGCCAGCGCGACTCAGTCGAATGTCATCGAACCGCTCTGTACGCGCCTGGTTTCCAGTCCCGAATGGCGCAACCTGGAAATGCTCACCCAACTCAGCATCAGCCGGCAGGACTTTCTCGTGGACGCCATCAACGAAATCTCAAACCTGTATCAGATGGTGTGTACAGAGCCGGTGGAAGACATCCTGCTCACCCAACCCAAATGCCGCTGTGGGTTTGCGCCGGAAGAAGCCGGCCGGCTCAAGCTGGCGGAGGAACGGGCGCTGAGTCTGGTGCGGCGTGGGCTGGAGATTCACCGCGACATTCTCCGTGGCCAGCGCGATGTGATTCGGGACCGGCTCAAGCGCCGCCGCCAGCAGGTGCCGCCGGAAATCATTCACACCATTGCCGCCCTGGTGGGCAATGACGAGATGCCGCTGCTGGATGATAGAACCATCGCGGTTCTGAATGAGGTGCTGGAAGCGTGAGGCCAACCTCTTGCCAAATCCAGTCTCTTGTCTGGCGGTGACCGGAAAGCCTATGGTCAGAACGGAACGGACCTATCTCGGCAAGCGCGACATGATTTTCGGCTCGCGGTATATCACCCAGACGGATGATGACCGGGTTGAGTACCGCTACATTGCCTCCTGTGGGGAGAGTTACCTGTTTGAGATCATTGGAGATGATGTCTATATCGTGGCCGAAGGGGGCAATCTGGATGAGTTTGAAGCCTATGCCCGCTATCTGGCCGAGGTGGTCTATCCGGGGCAGGCACTCCGCTCTCCCGAAGACCCAACGCAGTCGGGCGCACTGGCTCTGCCGCCAGAGCCACAGGAAGGACCACAGGAACAGATGAACCGCCAGGAACCAGGAGAAACCAAGGCAGTATTATGAAGCTCATCACGGCCATCATTCGTCCCGAACGTCTCCCAGAGGTCAAAAATGCGCTGTTTCGCATTGGTGTCACCGGTTTGTCCGTCCACGGTATCCGGGGACACGGCGGTGAACCCGAAATCATCGAGTATGTTCGCGGACAACGCATCGTGGTTGACTTCACGGAAAAAGTCGCGCTGCGCATTGCCGTTTCCGAGCCTTTCGTGGAACCGACCATCACGGCCATTCTCACGGCGGCACGCACTGGGAACGTGGGCGATGGGAAAATCTTTGTTCAGCCCCTGGAGCGGGTCATCCGCATCCGTACCGGCGAGGAAAATGAAGCGGCCCTGACGCCGCTCACCGCGGACGAGGTGCAGGCGCGGGCGCTCCAGGAAGCCTCCGGCCAGACAGCTTCCGGCCAGACAACTTCCGGGAAGACAACCGACCATTCTGAGCGATAGCACTTTGGGTAAAGCGCCATGAACGAGACAGCGATTTCATCCGGTGATACCGCGTGGCTGCTGGTTTCCACTGCGCTGGTGTTCCTCATGACGCCCGGGCTGGCCTTTTTCTACGGCGGGCTGGTCAGCCGGCGGCACGTGCTCAATACCCTGATGATGACTGTCGGCGCGCTGTGTGTGGCCGCCGTCATCTGGGTACTGATAGGCTACTCTCTGGCCTTTGTGCCCGGCGGGCCGCTGGTGGGCGGACTGGCCTGGGTAGGCTTTCAGGGAGTAGGCGACGCACCCCAGTCCGATTATGCCGCTACAGTGCCTCACCTGGCATTTGCCGCTTTTCAGGGCATGTTTGCCGTCATCACCCCGGCGCTCATTGCTGGTGCCGTGGTCGGGCGCATGGACTTCCGGGCCTTTCTGCTGTTCGTTGCCCTGTGGTGTCTTGGGGTCTATGCCCCGGTAGCGCACTGGGTGTGGGGCGTTGGGGGATGGATTCGCGCTTCCGGGGCGCTGGATTTTGCCGGCGGCACCGTGGTTCACATCACCGCTGGCTGTGCGGCGCTGGTGGCCGCCGCGCTCGTCGGCGCGCGCGCGGATGTCAAGCGTGCGCCTTTGCGTCCGCACAACGTGCCCTTCGTCCTGCTGGGGGCGGGGTTGTTGTGGTTCGGGTGGTTTGGTTTCAACGCCGGTTCGGCGCTCACGGCAGGCGGCCTGGCCAGTCTAGCCCTTGTGACCACGCATCTGAGCGCGGCGGCGGCCGTCCTCATGTGGCTGGCTATCGAAGTCTGGCGCACCGGGAAAGCCACGGCTGTGGGCGCAGCGACGGCTGCGGTTGTGGGATTGGTCGGCATCACGCCGGCGGCAGGTTTCGTGTCACCGTTGGCAGCTCTGGTCATCGGTGGTGTGACCTCGGCCGTGTGCTATGCGGCGATCCAGTGGCGCAGCCGCCTCAGCCTGGACGACACCCTCGATGTCTTTGCCTGCCATGGTGTCGGCGGCATGTGCGGCGCTTTGCTGACCGGCGTCTTTGCCCGGCAGTCGCTCAACGAAGCCGGGGCGGATGGTCTGCTGGCTGGCAACCCGAAGTTGCTGCTGATCCAGTTGATGGCCGTAGCGGCTACGCTGGCCTACACCCTGGTCGTGACGTTCGTTCTGCTGAAGCTCGTGGGTCTCATTGTGCCACTGCGCCTGTCTCCGGCGCAGGAGCGGGAGGGAATTGACCGGTCGGTGCATGGCGAAGCGGCCTATCACGAGACAACTGGCGATGATTTGTTTGACCTGGGCGCGGCTTCGGACAACCTTGACCCGGCCGTGATGTAGTCCTGGGGGTGTCCGGCGTGACCGGGCGCTGTCACTTGTTTTGAAACCGTAGCCTGGTGGGTGTTTGTGGAACCTCTCGCGCGACTTCTCCCAGAGCTGATCCGGCTGTCCAACGGGCAGCCGGAAGTGCTTTCGGCGGCCTGCTGCGCGGCCTGGGCGCTGTCGGTCGGCGACGCCACGCTGCGGGCCAGCCGGGCGGTGGCGCTGACCGACCGCACGTTGACCGTTGCCGTCCAGGACGCCCGCTGGAAACGCCAGCTCGAAGTGCTCGCCCCTCAGATTCTGTTTCGGCTCAACGGTCTGCTGCGGCAACCGCTTGTGACCCGGGTTCACATCATTGTGGACAGAAAGTTCGTGGCGGCTGAAAACCGGCGGCCGGCTCCGGCAGCCCTGCCGCCCGTCACCCTCCCGACAGAGCTGGTGGAGAGTGCCAGCGTCATCCGTGATGAAGCTTTACGCGCCCAATTCCTGCGGCTGGCCGCAGCCTGCTTTGCCCGTGACCGTCTGGCGGAAGGCTCCTGACCGGGTCCGCAGTCTCTCCGCGGCCTGTGTCGGCAAGGTGTCGTGCATCTTCCGTGGCGAAACGTAAACTAAGGGAAACATCCGATTCCGGCTTTTCCAGTCTGGGCGGCCAGCGGCAAGCCCTCTGTACCCATGTTCGTTTGCGCTGTTTGCCAGTATGCACTTGAGGATGACCTGCGTGTTCCTGCTGCTGCGATTTCCCACGTTTCGCGGGATATGCTGCATCTCAATCTGCCTTACTGGGATGAGCGCGAAGGCATCTGCCGCGACTGCCTCGACCGTTTTACCCATGCCCGGTCACGGGTAAGTCTTTATCTGCCCACTCCCGGCGGAACATCTCTGCCCAAGTTCAAAATTCTGCCCACCCCCCTGCGGCTTGGGGCGAGTCCCCGCTACACAGGCCGCGGTGTGACCATTGCTTTTCTGGATTCGGGCTTTTATCCGCACCCGGACATCACCCAGCCGGTCAACCGCATTCTCCACTACCACAACGTGTTGACGCGGCGGGCTGACCCTGCCGAGTTGGCCACGCCGGATGACTCCAGTTGGCATGGTTTGATGACCTCGGTTGTGGCGGCGGGCAATGGCTTCCTGTCCAAGGGGCTGTATCGCGGGATTGCTTCGAGCGCGAAACTGGTGCTGGTCAAGGTCGGCACCACCCGCCGGATTTACCACGACGACATCCGGCGTGGTTTGGACTGGGTGTACCGCCACCGGCACCGCTTTGGTATCCGCATCGTCAACATTTCCTGCGGCGGCGATTATGAAGCCTCGTACCTGACGGATCCGCTCTCCCAAGCGGCCGAACGGCTGGTCAAGGCCGGCGTGGTGGTGGTGGCGGCCAGTGGCAATGCCGGACACCAGCGGGAGCATCCTGTCCTACCGCCGGCCAGTGCTCCGTCGGTCATTGCCGTCGGCGGTTTTGACGACAAAAACACCCTCGACCCCAACGAACACGACGTGTATCACTCCAGTTACGGCGTGACGGTGGACGGTCTTCAGAAGCCCGAAATCATTGCACCGAGCATCTGGATTGCCGCGCCCATTCTGCCGGGGACGCCGACCGCCCAGCAGGCCGCCCTGTATGAGCAACTCAGCCGCGCGCCGGATGGCGAACTCCGCGCCATTCTGGCCCGGCACACCGGGATTGACGCCGAACTCGATGCCGCCGCGCACCTGGAGCCGTACCAACTGCGCCTGCTGGTGGAAGGCAAGATGCGCAACGAAAAGGTCATTTCCGGGCACTACAAACACGTGGACGGCACTTCATTTGCCGCACCGATTGTTTCTTCCATCGTGGCCCAGATGCTGGAAGTCAATCCGCGCCTGACGCCGCAGCAGGTCAAGCGCATTCTCATCCGTACGGCGCGGCGGTTGCCCAACATCGAAGCCGACCGCCAGGGGTGGGGCGTGGTCAATGCGCGGCTGGCCGTGGCGGCCGCGCTCAATGGCGGCGACATCCTGCCTTCAGGGCACGACTTCCACCTCAACGGGCTGTGACCGTTCGCTTTCATTCCCGAACACATCCACGGCCGTGACGAAGTAGAGATAGACCCTGCCGCGTACGCCGGTCAGGTCCTGGAAAGTCGTACGCTGGATGGGGGTGGGCGTCAGCCGGGTCGGTGGGTCATTCGTGCCGCGTTCGCGGCGATAGATGATGTAGCCCCGCAGGTCCTTCTCCGGGCTTGACGGAAAAAAGAGATTGACGATGCCGGCCGCGGAAGCGCCGGTCACGTTGGTTGGGGCGGCCGGCGGGAAGGTGTCCACGGGGCGGACCCGTAACGCCGGCGACGGGCGGCTCTCCACCGGCGCGCCCTGAACGTAGCTCACCGCCCGCACGACGTACTCATACTCCTCGCCAAACGTGAAGTCCGTCTCAGCAAACTGGGGGGTGGGCAGAGGTGCACTGTTGCGCCGGGATTCCACGGCGCTTCCGGCAGCGCGCCGATAGACGTTGAAGCGCACCTCCGTTGCCGGAGAGGCGTCAAGGTTCTGCTCCGGCGGTTGCCACTGAAGACGGATGGCTTCCTGAGTGACTGCGGCCTGCAAATCGCGTGGCGGCTGCGCCACGGACAGCGCCGGATAGACCAGGGCATATCCCGACAGGGGAGACGGGCGCCCACGGGCATCCACCAGCCGGATGGCATACCGAATCCGTTTGTCTTTCCAGCTTGTGTCCTGGGGGTCGAAGGCATCCGCGTAGGCCGGCCCTGCGCCGGAAGACAACTCCTGACCGGTAAGCGACCCGATAAGCCGCGCGTCCTGCACAAAGCGGTCTTCCGGCAGCGCCAGCGGGGCGTTGCGGGGTTCAATCCGGCGCAGAATATCGGCGCGCGCAGCCCGGTCGGTGGCGACAAAGCGCACCACAATCTGGTCGCCGTACTGGGTTGCAGTTGGCTCACCGGCCGCCGCCAGCGTGAAACGCGGCGGAGGCACGGGCGGCCCGACTTTGGCGCAACCGGCGCTGCCCAGCGCCAGCAACAGCCCGCTCCAGGCCAGCCAGAGCCGGACGGTCTGCCGCCAGCCCAAGTGGGGCTGCAACCCCCCGTCAGAGGATGTACTTGCTGAGGTCTTCATCCTGCACGATGTCGGCCAGAACCTTGCGGACGTATTCGGCATCCACGCGGAAGTGCTTGTCTTCCAGGTCGGGCGCCATGAAGGACACCTCATCAAGCACCTTTTCCATCACCGTGTGCAGCCGGCGGGCACCGATGTTTTCGGTGTTCTGATTGACGGTGTAGGCAAAGTCGGCGACGGCTTCAATGGCATCTTCGGTGATCTCAAGCGTGACGCCTTCCGTTTCGAGCAGGGCAACGTACTGTCGGATGAGTGAGTTGCGCGGCTCGGTCAGAATCCGTTTGAAGTCTTCCTTGGTGAGGGGATCGAGATTGACGCGGATGGGAAAGCGTCCCTGAAGTTCCGGGATGAGGTCAGAAGGCTTGGAGACGTGAAAGGCCCCGGCGGCAATGAACAGGATGTGATCCGTGCGCACCATGCCGTAGCGCGTGTTGACCGTCGTGCCTTCGATGATAGGCAGGATGTCGCGCTGGACGCCCTCGCGGGAAACATCGGGACCGCTGCTGTTTTCGCGGCCGGCGATCTTGTCAATCTCATCCAGGAACACGATGCCGGATTCCTCGACGCGCTCGACAGCCAGGCGCGCTACCTGGTCCATGTCCACGAGTTTTTGTTCTTCCTCCTGGGTCAGGTACTCCAGGGCCTCCCGCACGGACATGTTGCGCACCTTTGTGCGCGTTCCCGGAAACATACCCGGCAGCATGTCCCGCAGGTTGATATCCATTTCCTCGATGCCCTGGGGCGTGATGATTTCAATGCCGGAGGGAAAACCACGTTCCTTGACCTCGATTTCCACGAGCCGGTTGTCGAGCCGGCCTTCACGCAACTGCTGGCGGAGTTTTTCGCGCGTCCGCTGGAAGGCGGCTTCATCCTCCGGCGCGGCGGCCTCACTGTCACGGCGGGTTGGGAGCAGGATGTCCAGCAGCCGTTCCTCGGCGTTCTGGCGGGCCTTTTCCTCGATTTCCGCAATCTTTTCCTCCCGCACGAGGTCAATGGCAATGTCCACGAGATCGCGGATGATGGATTCCACATCGCGCCCGACGTAGCCGACTTCGGTAAACTTCGAGGCTTCGACCTTCAGAAACGGCGAGTTGGCCAGACGCGCCAGACGCCGGGCAATTTCGGTTTTGCCCACGCCGGTCGAGCCAATCATGATGATGTTCTTCGGAATGACATCCTGTGCCAGGTCAGGCGGTAACTTCTGGCGGCGGATGCGGTTGCGCAGGGCAATGGCTACAGCCCGCTTGGCAGCGGCCTGACCGACAACGTACTTGTCGAGTTCCTGAACAATTTGGCGGGGCGTCAGATCATCGAGGCGAGGCGTGTCTTCAACCGTGCCGGGGAGGTAAATGACCATGGGTGTCAAGCGGGCGGGATCAGAGGTGTTCTTCCCATCCTGAAACGGTAACGGGGCAGTGGGTCCATGCCCGTGCACATAATCCGATTGCCCGGTCTTGTCAACAGACGGGCGGCGGGAACAAAACCGTCTGGAAAAGGATTCGTTGAACCGCCCGCGTGCCGTCAACCTCACGGCTGGACGTTCTGCAGCCAGGTCGGAATGGCCGCCAGCATTTCGTCGCGCACGCGGCGAAAGTCAGCCAGGTCATCCGTCTGGGCCGGGTCAAAGAAGCTGTGGTGCAGTTTCCGGCCCGAACCCAGCCATACCGGACAATCTCCGGCGGCGGCGTCACAGACGGTCACAACCAGATCAAAGGCCTGATCCTGAAGTTCATCGGCGTGTTTGGAGCGCCCCGCGTGCCGGATACCGATTTCTTCCAGCACGGCCAAGGCTTTGGGGTGCACGTAGCCGGCAGGCCGGGTGCCGGCGCTGAACGCCTGCCACTCACCGGCATACCGGGCATTGACGATGGCTTCCGCCATCTGCGAGCGGCAGGAGTTACCGGTACACAAAAACAGCACCTTCTTCATGCGGTTGTCCCCCGGCTGTCAGTGCCGTGCGTCAGTGTCGCCGTTGCAGCATGAAGTCAGCGTACATGTCAAGCAGCTTCCGGTGCGGCCCGGCCGGCAGGACGGACAGGTGCTGCTTGGCGTCCACCAGATAACGGATGGCAAGGTCGCGGGCAAAGGCAATTGAGCCGGTTTCTTCGAGCAGGGCAATGGCTTCGGGCAACTCTCCATTGAGATCGCGTTTCCCCAGCAACTCCAGGAAGCGGCGGCGGGCCGCGGGCGATGCATGCTGGAGAAAGTGAATGACAATGAGCGTCTTTTTGCCTTCACGAATGTCAAGACCGAGCGGCTTGCCCAGACGTAGCGGGTCGGCCTGCAGGTCGAGCACGTCATCCCAGATTTGAAATGCTGTGCCGATGTTTTCCCCGAAGGTCGCCATGGCTTGCAGATCGGCTTCGTCGGCGTCCGCCGTCAGCATCCCGAAGATGCAGCTTGCCCGGTACAGCGCCGAGGTCTTGCGGGCGGCCATGCGCAGGTAGTCTTCAATGGTCAAATCCGGGCGGCGCTCGAAATAGAGATCGTCAAACTGCCCGTAGCACATCTGTTTCGCCGTCTGGCCCAGGATGTGCACCATCCGCAGGGCATGGTGACGGATGCGGGAGGCCTGCTCGACGGCTTTGGCATAGAGCAGATCACCGACCAGCAGGGAAAGGTTCAGTCCGAAACGGGTGTGGAGCGTGGGGCGGCCGTGCCGTTCAGGGCTGCCATCCATCATGTCGTCGTGGATGAGCGAGAGATTGTGCAGGTACTCCACGGCCAGTGCCGGCGGCAGGGCCGCTTCCAGTGTGCCGCCCGCCGCCTCGGCCGTGGTGATGACCAGAAACGGACGGAGCCGTTTGCCCTTGCCGTCAAACAGGTGCAGGACCGCCTGACGGAGTTCCGGCTGTGTGACTTCGCTCAGGTCCTCGGCAATTGCCGTCTCGACGAGGTGGGCAACCGTCTGAATCCGCTCGACAAGCGGCGCGAAGGTCGTTGGCAGGGAAAGACCGGGCGGTATGATGGACAATCCATTGGTGGTCGGCACCGCGTTGGCGGGCACATGCGTCATGATGGGCGTCTCCCGAAAGAGATTCGACTGGGACGCTCACCCGCCGGGAGGCTGGGCGGGAGGCGGCGGGCGTCATCCGAAATTTTGGGCGATACGTTCAAGTCCGCTACGTTCAAGTCCGCCAGGCGCCGTTCGAGCCGTTGCCGCTCGAACGGGCTGACTTCGGGGAAGTCACGCAAATAAGCGTGGTAAGCCTGATGCGCTCCCTGCCGGTCGCCGGCATATTCCAGCGCGCGTCCCAGCCAGGCGGCGGCGGCGCGGCGCAGTTCGCGGTCTTCCGCTGCATTGGCGACCCGTTGAAAATGTTGGGCGGCTTCAGCATAGGCGCGCTGACGGATACACAACTCACCCAGCGCCTGAACGTCCTGCCAGTCGGTGTCGTCCCCGGCCGTCGCCTGGCGGAGTTCCTGTGTGAGCAGCGCAACGGCCTGGTCTTCAGCCGCCAGACGGGCCCGCCAGAAACGACGGACCAGCCACGGCCCAATCCGCTGGGCCACCCACCAGGTGAAACGCGGGTAGCGCAGGGCCATGCGCGTGATGACCGTCACGACTCGCATCTTGAGAGTTGTCATGAGAGTGACCTTCTTTTGAGCTGGCGATGCGGGAACGTGTCGCGCCATCCTATATGAACCGGCCGGATGTACCAAGCCAGCCAAGGCTACCCTTCAGACGTCGCTGACACTGCTGGCCGGAGCTGCCTGGCCGCCGGTTTCAAACGCAAGGCCGAGGGGGTGCAAACCCGTCCTCGGCCCGATTCGTGTCGGTTGTCCCGACTCCCTAAGTTTTGACGCGCACCGCAACCCCCCAAGCGTCAAGAGACTTGAAAACTCCCCCCGGAGTCGTCGTTCCAAGCCTCCAAACAAGAGCGATGCGCGCCAAGCTCGCAAATACCTCTGAGCGCCGGGCCGTGTCACCGTTGCACGGCAGTGTTTGGGTCGCTCACAGACGGAAAGATATGGAAAACGCTCAAAGCGGTCAAGTCAATTTGTAAGACTTTTTCCGAGGGCTTGGCTGCCGGTTCGGACTGTCTGGCTCAAGTGGCGTGAAATCAAGATTTTGTAAGTTTGCTGGAGAAGTTGGGGTGACTTGACCAAATGCCTTCGATGGCTGTAGAGTAGGCGCGTTCCCGGTTGGAAACGTTCAAAACGTTCACTCTTGTCGGAATTGGGAAACCCGGCGTGCCGCGTTCAAAACACACCATCCAGCCTGTCACCGCCCCACAACAGACCTATTCCACCGCCGAGGTGGCCCGGATGTGGGCCGTCAGTGAGTCCTCGGTCAAACGTTGGAGCGACAGCGGTGCTCTGGCCTGTATTCGGACACCAGGCGGGCACCGGCGCTTTACCCTGCAGGCGTTGCTGGATTTTCAGCGGGCCGGTGGTGTGCTGCGGCACAGCGGTCGAGCCAGCACAGCACCTGGGCAGGGCGACGAGGTGGCAGCAACAGATGCCACGTCACTGGAGGAGGCGTTGGCGGCGCGCGACTGGGCGGCACTTCAGGCGCGGTACTACGAGGTGGCAGTGGCGGGTGACGAACTGGCCGGCGTGGCATTGTTGGAGCGGGCTTACCGGAGCGGGATACCGGTGGTGGCGTTGAAAGAGCACGTGTTGACGCCGGTGCTGCACCTGATTGGCGAGCGGTGGCGGCGAGGGGAACTCAATATCTGGGAAGAACACCTGGCGTCGCAGGTGACACTGGCGGCGACCGAGCATCTGCACCGGCAACTGCCGCGCGCGCCGTTCAACGGGCGGCTGGCACTGTGTGGTTGCCCGGAGGGCGACCTGCACGAAATTGCCCTGCATCTGGTGGTGGAACTGCTGGAAGTGGAAGGGTGGCGGGTGCTGTCGCTCGGGCCGAACACGCCGTTGTTTTCGTTTGCCGATGCCGTCCGGCGGTTTTCACCCCAACTCGTGTGTATTTCGGCGACGATTGTGCACGATCTGGAGCGGCTGCGACGCGACTACGGAGACTTTTACCATACGGCGCGGCAGCACGGAGCGCGGATTGTCATTGGCGGCGCGGCGTTTGCCGATCCGCAGGTGCGGGAAATTTTCATTCACGACTACCAGGCGGCAGGACTGACGGATTTTCTCGACTACCTGCGGCGTGAATTCCCCACATCGGATGTCAAACCCGACCAACTGCGAAAAGCCCGGTGAAAGCCAACGGGCTGGCCGTCCCCGGCAGACAACCGGGGCACACCGCGGTAAGGTTTCTCACTTGGATTTGCCTTTGGGTTTATCCGTCGGTGGTTTGCGCGTGAACGTGTAGTTTCCCTGGTTGACGTTGGCAATCCAGACCTCAATGGTTTCCCCGATGGGAATGTCTGGCGGTGGCTCACCTGCAAATTGACCAAGCAGGTCGTCGTCTGTCTTAAACTTGATTTTCCCTTTGCCGCTGGGGTCTTCCACACGTGTCACCGTGACTTTGTCGTGCTTCCGGTAGCGAGGTGTGGGAGGCCCTCCCGTGGTTGTCTGTGCTGGTTGGTTGCCGGGCCGGAGCAGGCGGCCATAGCCGGCACTGGTTTTGCCGCCGACACCCCACTCCTGAAGCGCATCCACCAGGAGCGATTCCGCCAGTTCAGTCCAGTCTGCCGGGCCGGAAAGTGCAAACAGAAAGTGCGTACCGGGGCGTACCGTGAGAAATGAAACCGGATTGGGGCTGCTGTAGTCATTTGGCCAGTGCTGCCCCAAGTCATCGTAGTAGGGTTTCTGGTGGACGGTCAGCACATCCAGCGCGAAGGGTTTGTCGTCCTGGGCGTTCCGCGGCACGTAAAGCGCATCGTGAAAACTAACAAGCCCGGCCACCGCCCCGGCATCAAAGCCGTGTTTACGAAACAGATCGTCTTCATCGGCATCCGGCGCGCCAAAAAGCGCCCGGTACACAGCTCCTGGACCGCGTTTGATGCGCTTGCCCTGCCAGAGCACACCTTGATACTCGGCGCGTGTTTGTTCTTCGCCGGTTTGTTCCCAGGGCCAGCAGTGGGGATCACTCGGACCAAAAACAGCCGAGACATAGTGGGCAAGCAGCCCTTTGAGGGCCGAGCCGGGAATGACCGGCACGCCCCAGGTGTGGTGCACCGTCAGGCCGACATCTGTAGCGCTGGTGTTGCCATGACCAATGAGCAGGCGGCTGACCAGCTTCAGCTCGAAGGTACGGTCGCCGGGGGCTGAAAAGCTGGCTTTCCACCGCGCGTAGCTTCGAGCGTAGTCAGCAGCAATGGCCATGTCGGCAATCTGCCCAAGCCACTTGGCCCGCTCGCTGTCGGGGACTTTGCCGTCTTTCCCGACTGGCGCCCAAACTTCGTATGCCAGCCCAAAGTGATCAGGAACCTGCTTGTTTGGTAGGATTTGACGCATGGCAAAGCTCCCGCTGCCTATTCAAAAGTTGCCTGGACGGCGCGTTTGAGCCACATCGCCACATGGAGCATGTCACGGGTTGCGATCATGTAGGCGTCGGCGTCGAGTTCGCGCACCCGGCGGGCAAGGTCTTCAGCCTTAACGTTTTCGAGACCAATGACCGCTGCCCCGGCAACGTGTTCGAGCAGCAGCGTCCCTTGCTTGCCAAGCCGCTGCACGGCGGCAATGGCCGCACACAAGCCACTGCGCAGGATGTTGGCACCGAAGTCGTTCACCGCAATTTTGTAGTCTTTCTGGGCATCCTTCGGCACTTGGCCGACGACGGTGTAGGCGTAGAGCGCCCGTTGCTGATCCCGAAACAGCCGTTTTTCAGCGGTTGCTGCCATAGGCTTACCTCACGATGTTGCGCCGGATGTATTCCGCCACGAGTGTGCACTGTTCGCGTCCCTTGGCCGTGGTCTCGACCCGTAGTGGCAGTGGTGGATCATCCCCAAAGCACACTCCCAGTACACCGGCAGCTTCATCCAGCACATGCACCCTGCGATGGCTTCGCGCCTGGTCGTCGTACCGCACCCGTTCAACACATGTGAGCGCACAGAGGCGCTGGACCACCTTCTCCCAGCCCGCCGGGCGATGGTGCGCCACGTCTGAGACTTCATTCTTATCTTTGGGCAGGCGCTCACTGTTCGGCGGCCAGGTCGGCGGTTTGGTGCCTTGCCGTGCCTTGGCCGCTTTGAAAAGCAGGTTGCCGGCTGCGGAGAGGTAGGTGTTGCCGTCTTCTGCTTCTTCGACCAGCGCACGCAACGCCGGGGTAACTTTCAGACGCAACTCAACTTCATGGCTTGGGCGCGGCACGTCGTCAATCCACTCGAAAAAATGCTGGTGGGCCGTAACGAAGTCGGTGTCCCAAGTCAACGGCAGTTGGGGGAGACGTACGAGTTCGCGGTGAAGCTCGTGCATGTACACGACTTCAGTGCCAAGCAAAGCTCCTACAAGGTTGAGAAAGGCAATTTCGGCTTTGAAACCACCTGTGGCGCACAGGATGGGTATCTGGCGTTGGGCGCGGGCCTTTTCGATGGCACGAATGGCCTCATTGACCAGTGACTTGAGTCCGGCCGTGAAGCGGTCAGCGCCATAGCCCAGCCCGGCAATGGTTTGCACGCCAGTTGTGACATTCTGGGAGGTGTAGAAGTCCCAGAGCACCCTGGTACAAAAACGCCCTTCGTCGGTCAGTGAGCCAAACAGGACGAGTTCATCCCCCTCGTCAATCTCCAGGGCGCGAAGCGTGTTGGTTTCCGCGCTGGCCCTGGCGAGATCGGCCTGGCGAAGCCAGGCGATCACCGCGTCGTGAGGAGGCAGTGGGTTTCCGGGCTGCCAGCCGCTCCACGGACGTTCATCCCGGTTGGTAAGCAACGAAGTTCCAACACTGCAAATGATGGTTCGGGACATGGCAGAGTGCTTTGTGGAGAAGTGAAAGGGTTTCAGTTTGTTGCCAGGTTGACATTAACCGGGATGATCCGGCACCGCCCACGTCCGATGGTTGCCTTGCCGCCGAACTGAAGGATGGTTTCTTTTGGTAGCGCAAAGTCCAACACGGCATCGGGCGTCATTTCCGTTTCCGGCCGCCGACTGCGGTCGGCAGCCAACAGTCCAATCAGCAGCGTCTCCGGCGGCAGGCTTTCCTCAAGCCAGAGCGCGCCCTGCGCAACAGTTCGCGTGGCGTCATCCAGACGTACCCGCGCATCCACCTGCGTGGCGGTTTCCCAGAGGAAGGTCAGCGTGTCGTCGTCCACAACGACGAAGCGGCAGGTGAACAGGTCGTCTTCGAGCGCGGCCAGGGCGGCCAACCGTTGCGCCCAGGTTTTTACGTCGGCGGAGGATTCGGCCGGCAGGTCAATGTCTTCCAGGTACAGCCGTTTCTGATACACGCAAACGTTTTCCGAAGCAACCTGCGCGCTCCGACCCGCCATGTGCGGCACCGGAAGCTCAGACGCCACCAGATCACGTTTGGCGAGTCTGAGCAGCAGCGGCGAGCTGACCCAGGTAAATGTCCCGCGAAAGCTGCGTACCGGGAGCGCCAGCAAGCGGGCATCGCCAACGATGAGCGCGCCAGCGTGGGCCGCCGGGTCGTCAGAAGGGCCAAAGACGGCTTCGGTGCGCTCATAGTCCACTTGCCGACACGCATCCCGCAGGACGCCTTTGATGGATGAACCGGGCACAATCGGTATGCCGGTGGCTTTCATCCGGGCAATGGGCAGGTCAATCACGTCGGCTGCATGGCCGGTGCCGGCGTGCAGCGGAGAGAGGGCATGCAGGAGAAACGGTCTGGTCTTCATACCTGAGCCTCGCTATGGCGTGGGCTGTGTGGTGTTTGGAGTTTTGGGCGTGGGATGCCAGATGCCGGGCACAACCCGGCCAAAGCCTTCTTCCGTGCGCGCACCAAGTGCCGCCAGCCACAGGGAACGGGCGTGGGCCGCGTCAAAGGGCTGTTCGTCAACCCGCTCGAAGAAATAGACAGCTCCGGGAGCGACCATACGCGCCGTTGGTTTGGGCGCACCCTTGCCGCTGTGGGCCGCTCGGTTCCAGCCCGATACGTGAAGTGGCCGTGGCACAAAGGCCGCCCGGAGCACAAGGTCATGGGGAAGGCCGGGCAAGCGCCCGACGTACTGACCATCGTGTTGTTCAAAACCATCTGGGAGCCAGCCGCGTGCGAAGGCAAGCGGCGTAACGGCAATGATGCGCAGTCCCCGGCTGCCTGCCTGGAAGGTTTCAAGCAGGCGCGCCGGCGGCGCAAACAGGGTTTCAGGCAAGGTCTCGATGCGCACAAGCCGCGAATCCGAGCCAAGGGTGGCTACCGCATCCACTGCGCCGCCCGGCAGTGTGACTTCGACGCCGATGGCCCACTCTGCATGAAGCTCCAAAGTTTCAAGCACATCGTGCGAAAACAGCAGGCCGTCATCGGTGGTGAGCGTTTCGGGACGGATACCGACGCGCGTCTGCACGCGCCGGGCCGTGGCCGGAAAGGGCTTTTGGGCGGAAACCGGCTGTCCCGTCAGCCAGGCCACGAAATCATCCTGCCGCCACCACCGTGGCGATGGAAGCGGCTTGCCGGCTTCGTCCAGCGCCGGACGCCACAGGCTTTCCCGTGCCGTATCATCATCCCGGCCAAGGGTTGGCGCCCGGCTTGGAATTGGTTGCAGTGGAAAGACTTCGCGGCGTCCTTCAAGCCAGAGCGCATCCAGCGGAGCAGTCCAGACCAGATGGGTCGTGTTCCAGTCGGTATCCGGTGGACGCCGGAGCGTCAGCATCCGCCCCAGTTGCACGGCTGCTGTCTCTTCCAGCCACGTTCTATGGTCGAAAAGCTTCCCGGAGACGGCTTCTGCTGTTCTTCCCCACGCTGTACGCAGGGCGCCCAGGATGGTCGAAGGCCACGGCCAGTCAAGCCCATGCCCACGACCGGAAGCGCTCGTGTACCAGCCGCGTCCGTCCTTGCAAAACAGCCCATCGCGCGGCAGCAGGGCGAGGTAGGTGTAGGTCGTCATGCCGATACCTCGTTCGCCTTTGAACGGCCTTGTTTCCGGGGAAGGGCCCGCGCAAAGGTGCGGGCAACCAGCAACCGCTCGACCCACTCACGAACGCAGGCATGAAGGGTCGGGTAATCAGTGGCGTGGTCAAGTTGCAAACCGACATCTTCCGGTGCAAGCCCGCCCTCTTCGGTACGCGCCAGCGCCCAGCGCACTTCTGCCGCCAGAACCCCTGACCAGCTATCCGGTGTGCCCTGGACGGGCTTGGGAAGCCGCTCCAACAGGTTGGCAATTTCGTAAACCTTGCGCGATGAAAGCCGTTGGGCGAGCAGTTCCGTTGCCTTGTGCAGAAGGGAAGCCGGCCCGTCATCCCAGCCTGCCCGCCAGGCGTACGTGTTGCCGGAGCGCTTTTCCGCAATGACAGCCAAGGCATTGCGGATGTCCTTGGCCAGCCGCTCGGCGCGGCGTCCAAGCGCCAGTAAGTCACCCAAACTCTCCAAAAGGTGCCCGACGCCAAGCCCAATCGAGAGTGTGGGGCGCGAAGCAATGTTGGTACCTGCCGAAGCCATGGCTGTGGCAAAACAGTTGCGGAGGTCTTCTGCACAGGCCAGGGCTTCGGGCAGCGGCAGAAACGCCAGAACGTCATCGCCGCCGGCATAGACCAGCACGCCCCGGTGTTGTTGTTCGACAATCTGGCGCGCCTGCTGGGCAAATCCGGCCAGCGCGCAGGAAAACGCCCGGTGGTCGGCCGCCGAAGTCAGGCTGCTGATGGCCCGGCCCATGTGGTCTCCATCGGCGACCAGGCAGGCCACGTAGGGATATGGCTCGCCGACCTTCCGAAGCACCGGGCTTACATACTGGCTGCCCCAGACGTTCGGGTAGCCAGGAAGGCCCTGCTCTTCAAAGACCGTTTTCCAGCGGTTGGGGAAAAACACACTGGCGTCAAAGGGAAATGGCGCCGCGCACGGCAGGTCGCGCCGCGATACGCGGGCAAGGCCAATCTCCCTGCAGCCTTCTCTGAGCGCGTCAAGCTCGGTTTTTGCACATTGATCGGCACACGCGATCCAGGAAGCCAGAGCAATGTTGACCACAGATACAAACTGGTCTGGCTCTCCGCCAGCGCGTTTGACAAGGCCAACCGCATCGAGCTGCTCGCCGTCCGTAATCCGATACTTGTGAACCAGCTCGGAACGGCGTTGCTCTGGTGGCGCCAGTACGGTTTCCCGTCCCCCGTCCAGGCTTGACTTGGGAACGTTGCCGCGCTGATGGCGCCAGGCAGAAAAATCGCGGAGCAGCTTGCGGCCGGCAACGGCCTGCTCAAGCTGCCGGCGGGTGGTGGCATAGTCGCCAAGCGGCAACCAGCTCGCCGTGAATTCGAGCAGCGTTTCGATCTGCTCGTTCCACAGGTCATCTGTCAGGTTTGGCGTCAGGAGTTTGGCACACTTGGCTTTGACGGGTGCGGCAAGGTCGTCCCGCCAAAAACACATCACCGCCTCGCGCACAGTGCGCGCCAGAGCTTCCGGGTCAGTCCCGGAAGGCACCTCGGCCAGCAGTTTGTTGGGAATGTTCTGGGGCGGCTTTCCGTTTGGCCGAAGCGGGGCCAGGCAGGGAGCAAGTTCGGGGTCGTTTTTTGCCAGCGCCGGAAAAATGAGCTGGGCGTCGCCGCCCACCAGCGCACGGGCCGCTGCGCGTCCCAGCTCGGAAAGCATGTGGCTTCCGTACCAGAGGTCGCGCGTGCGTCGCGCCTGGGCAATGAAGTCCTGGACAGGGCCAAGCGTCACCAGAAGCAGGTGGGCGGTCATGGCGCTACTACCGTTGTTTGGTGTTTCGCGCGAAGCCAGTCAAAAAACGCCTCACGCAAGCTTTGTTTGCCGTCAAGGACGGAAAACTGCGGTGTGTCGCCCGGAGCAACGAGCTGATCAAAGGGGGCGGCACTGTTTGCCACACTGCGCAGGAAGACTTCTCCCGGCGGGTACGCCCGGTTGAGCCACAGGACACATGGGACAAATTGACCATTGGCAAGCGGCAGGGCTTTGACGATCAGAGGGCTGGCGAGGCGGTCATACTCTTCTTTGTCTCCCTGTTGGCGACGCCAGCGCAGCTCAAAGCCATCCGGTTCGTCATAGTGTTTCCCATTGCGCCCCTGCTTTTGGAACTGTCCGATGATGGGCAGCCCGAAGCCGGCGCGCGGCCAGACAGGAGTCCGATTGTGCCGAGGTCGGTGGCTTTGAGTCTTCCCAGTGAGATGCCGCACCTTGTCGGCTTCGGGCCAGTTGGAAATGGATGGGCGGTTAGGTTGTGTCTTGCCAGTGCCCGGCTCACGCGCACGTTGGCCCGGCGGGCCATCTGTGCCCTGCCGGAAGCGCCTGAGCCAGTCAAGGGCAGTTGTCCAAGCCTTCTCGGCTTCTGGCACTGCTTTTCCGATGTGAAGCGTAGCGCCGGCCAGCCAAGGGACATCCGTTGGGCTTTTGCCCGGTGCAGCAAAGATGTCCCGCCCGAAAAGGGAGCGGAACGCTTCCCTAAGCCCTTTTCCCTGGTCTTCTTCCTTGTCTGGCATTTTGGGAAGCCATTTGTCGGCTGCTTCGATGAGTTTGAAGCTGCCCAGTCCACGGCGCGTACGGCTGCCATAGCCGCCGAAAAGAAGCCAGGCACGCAGGGTAGCCCGGATTTCCGCTTCATAACGCGCTGGGACGCGCAGCGTCAGGCAAAACCGTGTTCCGGGCCGGCGGCGGGGAGCGGTTGCCAGACCCTTCTTTTTGTCTTCACGCGCCGGCCAGAGCGCATAGGCCCCGACCGTTGCCTTGGCTTCTTTGGAGTCGTAAAGCTGAATGTCGGTGGTATCAACCTGTCCGGGGTGCGTGACGTGAACGCATAGCTCGACCGCCGAGCGGCCGCCGTGCTCGTCAGCCGCCCGCCCCCAGCGTTCGCTTTCGTCCTTATACAATGCGGTTGGGCAGTCATACTGGTGGGCATACAGCGCGCGCCACCAGAGCCGCAGGTGCCCGCGTATGGTGGCAGCCCGAATGATGTCAACCGCGTCAATGGTGCGGGTTTGCGGGCTGCCGCCCAAGATGGGTGTGACGACCTCGATCGGAAGGGCTATTTCGGCAGCATCCGGTGGTCGCCTGAGTTTGAGCAGACTGGCGTATGTCGGAGCCTTGTTTTCCATCGTCGGCCCTGGTTGATGGCGGCTTGGGTAACTTGAAAGGACAGTCCAAGCGGACCACAAAAGAAGCCTCCGCCCCTTCCGGCCAGCACGCCTGACGGCTGCTTTTCAGGTTGAAACCGTTATGTTTTCGGGCTTTTTCTGCCAGAATAGCATGGCTTTCTGCACCCCGCATCACGCTTTTTCGTTCAGGAAAAACATCTTTTGCCGTGGGCAACACCTCCGCTGCCATCCTCTGCGGGTGTCCAGCCGTCACCAGCCAGTGGGCGAAAGCCGGGGGCGCATCGGGCAGAGTGCTCTGTCGGAGATTGCTGCCGTCATTTCCATGTGGCGACAAGTTCGGTTAGATTTACGGACTGCAACCGCGCCTCGCCGGAGGCGTATGATGAGTTCCAGGCTTCTCCCTGCGCACATTTTGGAGTTTCACCGCCATGTCAGCTTCACGCCTTGCCCTATTGCTTTCAGGCTGCTGTCTCACGGTCGGTTCCCTTGCGGCCCCGGCGTTTTCCCAGCAATCACCCAAGCCACGGGTCGAGAAGCCCCAGCCTGCCGCCTCAACCTCAGCTCCGGCACCGGCCAAAGTGTCCCGTGAGCAGCGCATCCAGGCCTACGAAAAGTTCCTTCAGGCGCGACGCTACATTGCCCAGGCCGACCCGCTCAACGCCATTGCTGCCTTCAAGGAAGTGCTGACGCTCGATCCCACGGCTGCCGCGGCCCACGTCGAGTTGGGCAATCTGTATCTGGAAGGACGCAACCTGCGGGATGCCGAATATCACGCCCGCCAGGCCGTGGCGCTCGATCCCGAAGATGCCATGGCCCACTGGCTGCTCGGACGGGTGCTCTTTTCCCAGTCCATCGGCGCAGCACTCAACCGTGAAAAGGCTCGCGAAGCCGTTGCCGCCTTTGAAACTGTTGCCAAACTGGACGCCCTCAACCTTGAGGTGTACCGCTTGCTCGGCCGGCTCTACCGCGATTTGAACGATACTGAAAACGCCCTCTCCGCCTATGCCAAACTCATCGGTGCCAATCAGGGCGGGCCGGAAGAGTTTGCCGCCGCCACTGAGCTGTATCTCCGCAAGCGACGTTACCGGGATGCCGCCAACACGGCCCGCCAGGCCTACATCCTGAGCGGTGAAAATCCCCAGTGGGGCTACCAGCTTTCACAGGCCCTGCTGTATGCCGGCCAAACCGCCGAGGCCATTGATGTTCTCAAGGAACTGCTTGAAGAAAACGGCAACAACCTGCGGCTCATCCTCAGCTATGCCGAAGCCCTCATGCGCGGCGGACGCTACGCTGAAGCCGAACAGCAGGTGCAGCGCATTCTCTCCGAACGCCCCAACCATCCTGAAGCCCTCTCCATTCTGGCCCAGGTGCAACGGCGCAGCGGGCGGCGCGAAGAAGCCGTCAAAACGCTCCGCCAGGCGCTGGCCGGACAGGACGTGACGGAGACGCTCGCCCAGCAGTACGCCCTGGCTGAAACCCTTGTGGAGTTGGGGCGGACTGAAGAAGCCGTGGCCGCTTACGAATCAGCCCTGCGCAGTGTCTCCAATCCCGACAACACGGTGAGCGAAAGCCAGCGGGAGCGCGCGGAACTCATCCTGATGCGGATTGCCAGCGCCTACAAGGCGGCCGGAAAAGTCGAGCAGGAACTGGCTACTTACGACCGCATGCGCCGCCTGCTCGGCAGTGAAAGCACCCTGGCCGACCTGCTGCTCATTGAGTCGTTGCGCAATGAAGGGAAACACGAAGAAGCTCTCAAGGCAGCTCGCGCCGCCCGGCAGCGCTTTCCCAACGAGCGCCAGTTTGTGTACCTCGAAGCCCAAGTGCTGGCCCGCCTGGGACAGGTTGACCAGGCCCTGAAAGAGTTGTCCAAGGTTGCCGAAGAGACCGACGACGCCGGCGAAGTCGCCCAGATGAAAGCCATCGTGCTCAGCGACGCCAACCGCTTCGAGGATGCCGAACGCCTGGCGCGCCAGGCCGTGCGCTACGACGAGAAAAACATCGCTTACCTTGTCACCCTCAGCTCCATCCTCGAACGCCGCAAGCAGTATGCCGAATCTGAACAACTGCTGCGCACCGTGCTGGCACTCGACCCGGACAACCCCACCGCCCTCAACAACCTGGGCTACTTCCTCGCCGAGCGCAACGAGCGCCTCGATGAGGCCCTGGCCCTTGTCCAGCGGGCAGTCAACATCGAGCCGACGAACAGCTCCTTTCTCGACAGCCTGGGCTGGGTTTATTTCAAACAAAACCGCCTCGACCTGGCCCGGCAGTACATCGAGCAGGCCCTCAGCTACGACCGGCGCAACGCGACCCTCAACGATCACATGGGGGATGTACTGGAGCGCCTGGGCGATCTGGAAGGTGCCCGGCGGTACTGGAAAATCGCCCGCAGCCTGGCCACCGACCCGGAGGACATCAACCGGATTGACGCCAAACTGCAACGCGGACAAACGGCTGAAACCCAGTAAACCTGACCCGGCAGGGCTGGAACCGTGGGTCTGAAACTGTGGGCTACGTCTGGTTCATTGCGCAGCGCTACCTTCGCGCCCGCCGCCGCGCGACGCTGTCCGTAGCGGCCGGGCTGGCCGTGCTGGGCATCACCGTTGGCGTCTGGGCGCTGACCGTTGTCCTCGCCTTCCAGAGCGGAATGGAATCCGAGCTGCAGGGCAAAATCCTGGCCGGAACGGCCCATCTCAACATTCTGCGCCGGGGTGGGCGTCCGCTGCCCGACCCGGCCGGCCTCAAGGCGCAGATTCAGCAGACGCCGGGCGTCCGGTCAGCCACACCAACGACCTACCGGGAGGTGTTGCTGACGAGCGGCTCGCGGGCGGCCGCCGGGGTTTTGAAAGCTGTTGACCTTGCGGAGCCGCCGGAAACACTTGAAGTCACCCGCACCCTCTGTCCGGGAACCAACCTGAAAGACCTTCAGCCGACACGCGGCCCCGAAGGACGGGTGCTCGACGGCATCATTCCCGGCAAACGCCTGGCGCAGGAAGCCGGACTGCGCATTGGCGATCTGGTGGAAGCCCTGACCCCCGGCGCCCGTGGGGAACTGTCGCCCTTTGGCTGGCTGCCGACGACCTACACCTTTCGCGTCGTGGGTTTTTTTGAGTCCGGGTTGTATGAGTACGACGCCGCCTGGGCCTACATTTCCCTCGATGCAGCGCGGCAGCTTACGGGTGAAGAGACACCAGCGACGGTCATTCAGGTCATGCTCGACGACGCGCGCGCCTACCGTGAAGTGGGCGCGGTGCTCCAGTCCCGGCTTGGCCCCGACTACGTCATCGAAGACTGGGCCACACTCAACCGGACGGCCTTTGCCGCCCTCAACCTCCAGCGCCTGGCCTTTGCCGTCGTCATCGGGCTGGTCATTCTCGTGGCGGCGCTCAACATCGTGACGACCCTGATGTTGCTGGTCACGGAAAAACGCCGCGACATCGCCATTCTGCTCGCCATGGGAGCGACGCCGCGCACGATTCTGCTGGTATTTCTGGCGCAGGGATTGGCGCTGGGACTCGCGGGGGCGCTGTGTGGCGGTTTGCTGGGCGCAGCCACGGCCATTATCTGTGACCGCTACGACCTGATTCAGCTCGATGCCCGGATGTACTCCATCGCGTCCGTACCTTTTCGCTTTTCGCTGCTCGATACGGGCATCGTGCTGGGCGTTGCGCTCAGTGTGAGTCTGCTGGCCACGATTTATCCGGCCTGGCGGGCTGCCACCCTCAACCCGGTGGAGGGATTGCGCCATGCGTAGCCGGCGGCACATCGCTTTTCAGCTCGCAGCCTGGCTGGTGGTGGGGTTCACCGGCTGGCTGGTCCTGGAAGCTCCGGCGCAAACGTCGCCCCCGCCCGATGACTGGCTGGCGCGCGCGACGGTGCTGGCCGCCGCGCCCCCCTGTGCGCCGGATGTTGCTGCCGCACTCGATGACCCGCACTGGTACGTCCGTGCTCGCGCCATCCAGACTCTGGGACGGCAACGCTGCACAGCGGCGGTCCCGGCCCTGCTGGCCCACTTCGACCACGAGGATTGGGACAATCAGGCACGCCTGCTCGTGGCGCTGGGGCAGATTGGCGACCCGGCCGGGTTGCCGCCGGTGGCCCGGGCCGCCACGGGCCCGGCCGGCACGCTGCGCACCGTGGCCCTGGCCGCCCTGGGAGGTTTTACGGCCGCCCAGGTCGCGCCGGTGTTGGCCACGGCGCTCGAACAACCGCTGAACCGCGATGAAAAGTGCATTGTTGCCCGCCAGATTGGCGTCTTCCGCCTGGGGGACTGTGTCTCCCGGCTGGCGGACTGGCTCGGGCAGGATGAGGAACTCGACCGCCTCATCGCTGTGGCGCAGTATCGCACCGGGGATCAGGCTGCCGGGCGGCACGTCCTCGAAGTTTTTGACCGTCTCGATGCGCCAACCCGGTTGCAGCTTCTTGGTGATTGGGCGGAACGCCCCGACGTGCGCGCCACAGACCTCCTGCTGAAGGTTCTCCGGTCGGACTCTCCGGAGCACCGGCTGGCGGCAGCACGGGCCTGGGCGGCATACGGCGCGCAGATGCCCATCGCGGAAACCCTGACCGTCCTGCCCGATGTGGACGCCGAGGTGCGTCACGTCCTCGTAACGGCGCTGGGAGGCTGCCCGGCAGAAGAAACCGTGGCGGCCGTCATCGAACGGCTGAAGGCGGACCCCCCGGCGGCGGCCCGAGTGACCTACCTGGACGCACTTGAAGCCCTTGACCGGGAGGTGGTGACGGCGGCGCTGCTGGCGGCCCGGCAGGCACGGCTGCCATTCGCCGAACAGGCTCTGGAAAAGCTGGGCATCACGCCGGAGGCGCTGGCGGCCCGGCTGGCCGTGCCGACGTTGACGCCGACGGCGCGGATCACCCTGGCGGTTCAGCTCGGACAACTCGGCGACCTGCGGGCCTTTGACCTTCTCCGCCAGGCGTTGCTGTCCGGGGATGAAGTGACGCGCTGCGCTGCCGCCGAAGCGTTGGGGCAGTTGCAGGATGCGCGGGCGGTCGAACTGTTGCTCGATGTCCTGGACGATGAGGTGCCACGTGTCCAGTCGGCGGCGGCGGCGTCCCTGGCACGCCTGGGGATGACACCCGCCCGCCTGGTGGCAACGCTGGATGCCCCGAACATCAGCCTGCGCACTGAGGCACTGCGGCTTCTCGGAAGGCTCAGTGACGTTACGACGCTGCCGGCCGTGGCGGCGCAGACGCGGGAAGGGGAGCCACTTCCGGTACGCCTGGCCGCCGTGGTAGCGCTGGGCCGCCTGCGTCATCCAGATGCCGTTCCGGTGTTGGTACGTCTGCTGTCGGCCCGGGAGCCAGCCCTGCGGATGCAGGCGGTCAGCGCCCTGGGCGAGATTGGAGAGGCGCGCGCCGTTGCCGCGCTGCTGCCGCTGCTGCGCGACCCGGATGCGGCGGTGGTGAGCAGGGTCATTACGGCGCTCTCCCGGACGAAAGCCCCGTCGGCTGTGACACCTCTGCTGGCGGCGCTTCAGCACCCGGACTGGCGGGTCCGCGCCGCCGTGGCGCGCAGTCTGGATGCCTGGGAGGACACACGCATTCCGCCGGCCTTGGCAGCGGCGTTGGAAGACCCTTCCGCGCTCGTGCGGTTTCACGCCCGCCAATCGCTGCTGAAACTGGCCGTTGCGCCAGAGACGCTGCTGCCGGTAGCCCTCGGCCAGAGCCGCCCGCGTGGGTGGTATGGCGCTTACGTTACGTTGCAGGAACTGGCGCCCGAATCCGTACGGGATGAACTGCGGCGTTCCCTTGACGCGCCTGATCCGAAAACCCGCGCGCTGGCGGCAGCGCTGGCGCGGCGCTACCCGGACCCAGACATGCTGGCGTTGCTCTGGCAGCGCCTGGACGCCGAAACCCGCTTTGCCGTCCGGTGGTGGCTCGTCCGCGCCCTGGCCGACTTCGGTGAAGCGGCGCGGGAAGGGGCCATGAAGCGCGCCCGGTCGAAACAGCCCCGGTTGCGCGCCGACGCCATGCGCGTTCTGGGTTGGCTTCCGTCCAACCGGGAAAGCCAGTTGGTGTTGCGGGAAGGGCTGGCTGATGCCGAAAACCAAATCCGTTCGGCGGCCGTGGAAGCTTTGGGACGCATCGGCGATGTCGCTGCCCTGGCACCGCTTCTGGCACGTCAGAGTGGGGCTTTCACCGTTGCCCCGGATGAACTGGTGGATGCGCTGCTGGCCTGTGGCGAGGCCGGGCGGGCCGTGTTGCGTCAGGCCGTGGCCGGAAGTGAGCCAGCCATTCGGGCGCTGCTGCTTCAGCGGCTTGGGGCCGATGGGCATCCCGATGCGCTGCCCCTGCTGCTGGAGGGCCTGCGCGATGCGTCGCCCCTTGTACGCCAGGCGGCACGCCAGGGTTTGGCGCGGCAATCGGATGAACGCGCGGCGCAGGCGCTGGCCGCGTTGCCCGATGAACCATAAGCGAAACACGCCCCCGGCGTTGCCATCACACGCTGCCGGCTGCTTGGTTGATGCGTCGCACATGTGTTACAAAACGCAAATGTCATAACGCTCTGCCGATGGGAATCCGGCTGCGTTATGACCGGTACCGGTTACGGCTTCCGGCCGCGTAACTTTCCCGTAAAAACACAGGACGGTCACCATGCCCCGCGTTGGCGGCGTCATCATCACTCACGGACAACTGGCGACGGAGTTGCTCCACGCCGCAGAAATGATTGTCGGCGACATCCGCCACGTGCGCGCTGTCTCGATTGACTGGCACGACGATGTGGATGTGGCGCGGCAGGTCATTGAGCGCGCCATTGCGGAAGCCGATCAGGGATGTGGCGTGCTCATTCTTACGGACCTGTTTGGCGGTACGCCGACCAACCTCGTCATGGCTTACAGCGGGCAGGTGCGGGTGGAAATCGTTACCGGCGTCAACCTGCCGATGGTTATCAAGCTGGCGACGGCACCTTCTGACTGGTCGCTTCTCGATGTTGCCCGGTGTGTGACTGAACAGGGGCGCAAGAACATTCATCTGGCAAGTGAGCTGGTGCAGATGCGGACAAGTTGAGTCTCCTGCTACCCGGGCCGGCTCGATCGCTCTCCATTTTTCCTTGCTTTCCGCAGCATTGTCGAAAGGTCCCCATGCCACTTGAGCGTCTGGTCACGGTGACGAATCCGTTGGGGCTGCATGCGCGTCCCTCGGCGCGTCTGGTGACTGTCGTCAATCAGTTCAAGAGCCGGGTGCTTCTGCGCCGGGCGGATGATCCGAACTTTGTGGATGCCGGAAGTATCCTGAGCGTGATGTTCCTGGCCGCGGCGCGTGGAACACCGCTCGTCATCCGCGTCGAAGGCGAAGATGAAGCGGCGGCAATGGCGGCTGTTGTGGCGCTGTTTTCCGAAGGCCAGGAGTCCTCCCATGTCTTCTAATCCACTGACCAACACCGAACAACACTTCACGGGGCTGGCCGCTTCGCCCGGCGTTGGTTTCGGGCAGGTGGTGCGCCTTGTCCCGCAGAGCCGCCCGCCGTTGTTCATCCATGTGCTGCCGCACCGCGTGACGCTCGAAATCGAGCGCGTCAAACGCGCCATGCAGCGCGCCCGCCGGCATCTGGAAAGCATTCAGCACCATTTTCGGGAGCAGGTCGGACATGGCTCGGCCTATCTGCTTGATCCGTACATTCTCATGCTCGATGACGCGGTTTTGACGCAGGCCATCGAAGACAACATCCGCCAGCACCGCATCAATGCGGAGTGGGCGGTCAAGAGAGCGGTCGAGTCCCTGCTGGCCTCCTTCGACAACATCCAGGACGCCTACCTCGCACAGCGCCGGGACGATATCCGGGACGTTGGTCAGCGGCTCATCGGCATTCTGTCAGGCCAACCAATGCGCATGCCGCAGTTGGATACGCCTTCGATTCTCTTTGCCGATGACATCCTGCCGACCATGCTGGCCGAGGTGAATCCGACGAACCTGAACGGACTCGTGACAGATACCGGCGGGGTGATGACGCACACGGCAATCATTGCACGCAGCCTTGGCATTCCGGCGGTATTTGGCGTTCAGGAAGCCCTCAATCAGGCGACTGAAGGTGCCGCCTGCATCGTGGATGGCTCGCACGGAGAAGTCATCCTGCATCCCCGGCGGGCAACCCAGACCGTCTATCTGGGACGCCGCGCCGCCGAGCAGCGTCTGCGCCGGGACGGGCTGAGTGTGGCGCGGCTGCCGGCGGTGACGCGCGATGGCATCGCCTGTCACCTGCTGGCGAATGTCGAAATCCAGTCGGAACTGCCCGGCGTCGAACGGTGTGGGGCGCAGAGCATTGGGCTGTTTCGCTCCGAGTTCATCGTTTCCAGTGATGCCAGCAGCCTGCCGGATGAAGACACCCAGTGCGCGGCCTATCAGGCGGTCATTACCGCTTCACCTGACCACACCGCGACGATTCGGACGTTTGATTTCAGCAGCGACACCCTGCCGGGCGAAACGCGCATCGTGGAACCGAATCCGGCCCTTGGTCTCCATGGCGTCCGGTGGTGGCTGGCCCACGAAAACGTTGCCAAAACCCAGCTCCGCGCCATCGTGCGCGCGGCGGCGAGCGGGCGCGTACGGATTCTGCTCCCCCGTGTGACCTGCATCACCGAGTTGCGTGCTGCCCGCGAGTTGCTCACGGCGGTCTGCCGCGAACTGGGCGCAGACGACCGGCTCCGCCGGCGGCTCGAACTGGGAGCAATGATTGAAATGCCGGCCGCGGTGTTCATTGCCGACCGTCTGGCGCGGGAAAGCGATTTTCTCTCCATTGGCAGCAACGATCTGGTGCAGTACGTGCTGGCCAGCGACCGGGGCAACGAGCGGGTAAGCTACTTGCAGCAACCGCTGCATCCGGCCGTGCTGGCGAGTCTGAACCTGGTTGTCAGGGCGGCGCAGGAAACCAAAAAACCACTGACGATGTGCGGCGAGATGGCGGCCCAGCCGGTCTGTGCCTTCGCCCTGCTAGGTCTGGGAATCCGCCGGTTCAGCCTGTCGCCAGCGGCCCTGCCACAGCTCAAGTCCACGTTGCGCCGGTTGTCCGTCCGGGATGCCGAACAGTTCATGGCACAGGCGCTGACCCTTGATACGGCCCACGCCATCGAAGCCTGCGCGCAAACCTACCTCAAACCTTGAGAGACGGCGGCCCGCCTCGCGCCGCCAGCGTCGGACTTCCGGGCGTTGACAGCGCGCCCGGTTTTCGTCAGAAGTCACACCAACCTTTGCCTGCGGACGGGTCACGGTGACATCCAGGACGCCCTTTACTGCCGATTTCGAGACGCTGGATTTCGATGCCATCCGGGAACACCTGGCGCGTGAGACGCGAACGCCTTACGGGCGCGAGCTGGCGCGCGACCTGCTGCCCAGCGCCGACCCGTCTGAAGTGCGCTACCGGCTGCGGTTGACGACGGAAGCACGCCATTGGTTGGCCGAGCAGGGGGGCTTCGGAATGGGCGAACTGCCGGATGTGCGCCCGCTGCTGGATCGTCTGCGGCTGGAAAATGCCACATTGACCGTGGACGAAATCCATGCGCTGGCGCGAACCATGGAGGCGGGGCTGCATCTGCGCGCGACGTTGCGCCCGCACCGGGAGCGATTTCCACGGCTCGGCGCGATTGCCGAGACGATTCCCGATTTCCGGGACACCCTGGCGCAGGTTCGCCGCATCGTGGCACCGGACGGACAGCTCGATGAACGGGCCAGCCCGGAGTTGCAGCGCCTCCGCCAGGAACAGCAGGTCCAGCGCGACCGCCTGCAACGGCGGCTGGAGCGGTTGCTCCGCCGCCCCGACCTGGAAGGTGTTTTTTCCGACGACATTGTGACCCAGCGCCACGGCCGGTTTGTCGTGCCGGTGCGGGACGATCACCGGGGAAGGGTGGCCGGGGTCGTCCACGGGATGTCGGGCAGCGGCATGACGGCTTTTGTCGAACCACTCGACGCCATCCCGCTCAACAACGAACTCACCCGCCTGCAGGAGCTGATCGAAGCCGAAGTCCTGCGGCTGCTCCGGGAAGCCACACAGCAGTTGCGTCGCCGGCAGTCCTGCCTGACCGGGCTGGTGGTGGCGCTGGGCGAACTCGACCTGGTTCTGGCCAAAGCCCGTCTGGCCGAGCGTCTGCGCGCCGTCGAGCCAACGGTTTCGGAAACTGGCAGGTTTCAGCTCACGGCCGCGCGGCATCCCTTGCTGATGCTGGCGTTTCAGGCGCAGGGTCGCGAAGTCGTGCCGTTGAGTCTGACGCTGGATGCGGAGCAGCGGGCGCTTGTCGTCAGTGGAGCCAATGCCGGCGGCAAGACGGTCGTTCTCAAAACGGTCGGGCTGTGTGTGCTGCTGGCGCAGTCGGGGTTGCACGTTCCGGCGCAGGCGGCCGAGTTGCCGGTGCTGCGGCAGGTTTATGCCGACATTGGCGATCAGCAGTCGCTGGCAGCCAACCTTTCGACGTTTTCCTCCCACATCACCAAACTGGCCCGGATGGCGGCCGAGCTGACACCGCCAGCGCTGGTGCTGCTTGATGAAGCCGGAACAGGTACGGACCCGGATGAAGGCGCGGCACTGGCGCAGGCGCTCATCGAGCATTTTCGGACGCGCGGGGCCTATGTCCTGGCGACGACCCACTTCAACGCCCTGAAAATCTATGCCGATTCGACGCCGGGCGTCATCAGCGCCGCCGTGGCCTTCGATCTGGAAACCCTGACGCCGACGTATCAGCTTCATCTGAACGCCGTCGGCAGTTCGAGCGGACTCGTCATTGCCCGTCGCCTGGGCCTGCCGGAGGCGCTGATTGAACAGGCACAGGGCTATCTGCGTGAACGGGAGGTCGTTCTGGCGCAGTATGTCGCCGAACTCGAACGCCGGGTGACGGAAGCCCGTGACGCCGCTGCCGCGCTGGACGAGGAGCGCGCGGCGCTGGCTGAACGCTATGCCCGGCTCGAACAGGAATTTCTGGCGCGCGATGCGGCCCGGCAGGCCGATTTCGAGACCCGCGTACAGCAACTTTCCACGGCGTTTGAAGCGCGGCTGGCGTCGCTGCTGGAACGCATCAGCGAAGCCGAAACCCGCGAACGTCTGCGCCGGGAAGCTGTCCGCCAACTGGAAGCCACGGCGGCCGATGTCAAGGCCGACGCCAAAGCCGACAAGCCGCTGGACAAGCCCTCGCTTGCCGCCGAGGTGGCCGCGCGGCGTCCGCAGAAGTCCAAAACCGCGCAGCGGGCGCTGGTGGCGGAGTCGTTGACGGCACAGCCGGTCAGGACGGCGGCCGACCTGCGCCCCGGCGACCGCGTCCGCACGGCCTTCGGGACGGTCGGGCAGGTTGAAGCCATTTCCGGTGAAGAAGTAACCGTCACCAGTGGCGCTTTGCGTCTGAAAGTGCCGGCGACAACCCTGGCCAAGCTCCCGCTGGCAAAGTCCCAGCCGACACCGTCTGCGCCCCCGGCGCGGCAAACGCTCGTGGCCATGCACGATGTGACGCTGGAAGGGCAGGTACCCTCCGAAATCAATCTCATCGGGCTGACGACGGATGAAGCGACCGATGCCCTCGACCGCTATCTGGATCGCGCCGTGCTGGCCGGGCTGACCCAGGTGCGGGTCATCCACGGCGTCGGCACGGGGGCCCTGCGAAAGGCCGTGGAGACCTTTCTGCTGACCCATCCGCACGTGGAAAGCTTTGCCCGCGCCGACCGGCGGCAGGGCGGAGACGGGGCCACGCTGGTGAGTTTGCATCCGTGACCGTCCTGCGTCTGTTTCTGGCGGCAGTGGCGTTTCTGACGCGCCTGCCGATACCGGCCTGGGCGCACGCGGACGGCCGGACACTGGCTGCCGCCATGGTGTTTTTTCCGCTGGTCGGGGCGCTGCTGGGCGCGGGACAGGCGGCACTCATTCTCGTGCTGCACCCGGTGCTTGCGCCGGATGCGCTGGCTCTGCTGCTCATTGCCACGACGGTACTCGTCACCGGGGCATTGCATTACGACGGGCTGGCCGACACGGTAGATGCGCTGGGGGGCGGCTGGTCGCCGGAGCAGCGGCTGGCCATCATGAGAGACCCGCACATCGGAACGTTCGGCGTGCTGGCGCTGGTGGTGGCCGTTCTGGCCCAGTTTGTGGCGCTACGGAGTTTTCAGCACGTGGAATCGCTGTGCCGGGCGGTGATTGTTGCGCCCTGTCTGGCCCGGATGACGATTGTCTGGTTGGCGTGGCAGGAGCCTTATGCGCGGGCTGAAGGCGGCAAGGGACGCTTCATCGAGGCGCTCCAGGGGCAGCAGGTGTTGGGGGCGCTGCTGACCGGCGGGGCAATCGTGCTCGGCGTGGGCGGCTGGCTGGGCAGTCTGCTGTTGGCGTTGGCGGCGGTACTCGTCATGATGGCGGCCTTTCGTTTTCGGCGCTGGCTGGGTGGGATTACCGGCGATGTGCTGGGTGCGGTCAGTCAGACGTGTGAACTTCTGGTCTATGGCGTGTGGGTTGCATTTCGGCCGTGAATCGGCATCCGGCGGCTGGCGCTGGCGGCTGGGCGCGGCTCTGCTGGGGCTGCTGCTGGCTGCCTGCGTCCGTGAGCCGTTTCGCGTCCGTCCCAAAACGGACCCGCCGGTGTCTGAAACCCGGGCCGTGGCCGTTGCGGAAACCGATTACGTTCTGCGCGCCCGTGCCGTCTGGGATGGCAACGAACTCGTGGACCGCTTTGACGCCAATCATCTGACGGCCGGGATGCTGCCGGTGTATGTCTGGCTGGACGTACGCACGGCCGCACCACTTGACCTCAAGGCCTTCCGCTTCCGCTTGCACGATGCAGCAGGGCAAACCTGGCGGCTACTGTCCGTCCGGCAATCCGAAAAGCGGCTGATGAAGTCCTACGGCATCCGCGCCTACAGTGTGGATGGCTACCAGACGTTTCGCCGGCGCTATACCGATTCGTGCTTCCCGACGACGGGCACTGTGGCCGCCGGGGAGCGCGCCGATGGCTTTCTGTTTTTCGAGATACCACGTGCCCGGCGCGACCTCCCGGCCGGGACTCTCTGGCTGGAAGTCGAACGGCGCGGGCCGGGTTCGCACACTGTGACGCGCATCGAACTCCCAGCAGCGGATGTGGTAACGTCGTCTGCACCGAAGGAGTGAGTGTGTGTGGTATGAAGCCTTTACGAGTATTCGCCCTGATGGGGTTGGGGTGGCTGGTGCTGGGCAGCGGCGCGGGCGAAGCGCCGGCGCAGTTTTCGGTGGCGGCCGGCTCGCTGACCGTGCGCGGGCGGGTCCTGGATGCCCAGACAAAGCAACCGCTGGTCAACGCCCAGGTGAATATACGGACGAAATATGACGACTACCGGACGCTGACCGATGCCGAGGGGTACTATACGCTTCAGGTGTCGGCCGGACGGGAGTTGCGCGACTTTGAGCTGATTTTCAGTCACCCGGACTACCGGGAGAAGTACTTTCACACGGCGTTCCAGCCCGTTCTGCGGGATGACCTGATGGCAACCGTCGAACCGCTGCGCGCTCGCGTCAAGTACCGCAAAAACAAGCTGGACATGCCATGTGGTGACCGCAAGGCGCTCATCACCAAGAGCGGCGATACGCTTTCGTGTACCTTTGCCTGTGAGTCGGCGCCGGCTTTGACGGTGCGCCTCCCGGCCGGCAATGAAATGCGTGTGACGGCGGCCGGCGGCTTTTCACTCAGGATTACCGATGAGAAAGTGGAGTTGCGCGGCGCGGAAAACCAGGCGGTGGCTTTGCAGGTGACCGCCGTGATGTTCAAGCGTTAGCTGCCTGGGAGCGCGCTGGGAGCGCGGGCATCCTGCCCGCGTGATGAGTTGAGAGCGCGGGTATCCTGCCCGCATGAATCGAACGGGTGGATTCAACCGTCGCTACGCGACGGGGGTTGGGGGCGTATGTGATCCGTGGGTTGAAACCCACGGCTAAATTCATCCGTCGCTACGCGACGAGCTTGGGAGCGCGGGCATCCTGCCCGCAGGATGAAATGTAAAGCGCGGGCATCCTGCCCGCGTGATGAGTTGGGGGCGTGGGCATCCTTGCCCGCATGAATCGAACGGGTGGATTCAACCGTCGCTACGCGACGGGGGGTGTGTTGGGGGCGTATGTGATCCGTGGGTTGAAACCCACGGCTAAATTCATCCGTCGCTACGCGACGAGCCTGGGAGCGCGGGCATCCTGCCCGCAGGATGAAATGTAAAGCGCGGGCATCCTGCCCGCAGATGAGTTGAGAGCGCGGGCATCCTGCCCGCATTTTGGCCGGACAGTCCGGCAGGGAGGTGCGTCATGACGGATTACTTCGACCGTTTCAGTGAGTGGCGACGCAAAATCCAGCGCAAGGCCGAGGAAGTGGATGCGCAGTTGGGACTGTCGGAGGCCATCGGGAAAACCGTCGAGAAGACGGTAGAGCAGACCGAAAAGCTGACCGAGGAAGTCCGGCGGGCGACCGGACAGCTTTCGGCGAGCTTTCAGCGGGCGGCCGAAAACGCGCCGGAAGTCGTCAGTGAAGTGGTGCAGGAAGTGGTTCATGCCGTCGAGGAAGTTTCGGAGCGGTTGCCCGATGCACAGACCGTGACAGACACCATGGCGCGGGTGGTGGAGACGGTACGCGACGAGTTCAGGAACCTCGATGAAAAGCACCACGTGACGGAAAACCTCAAACAGGCGGCAGAAAAGGTGGCCGACAAAGTGACCGAAGTCGGGGCGGAGACCCTGCGTACCGGTGGCGAGAAGGCCTCCGAGGTGGTGGATCGGGCCGGTGAAGCGTTTGATGCCGTGCGGGAGACGGCGCACAAGTACTACAGCCGGGCGGAAGAGGCCTACAACTTTGGTTCGCGCGTGTTTCATGCGACGGTCGAAACCCGCGACGGCTACCGCAAGGCGCGGGAGTGGGTTGTGGCGAATCCGGGTACGTCGGCCCTGATGGGGCTGTCCCTGCTGTTGGGCTTCCGGTTGGGCGCGGCTTTTCCGGGCTTTGACCGTGTGGTGTTCGGGCAGTCACGGCACTGGCTGTTTCACAGCGGACTTGCTGCCTACGGGGCAAAGCAACTGGCGGAACGCTACATGCGCTTTCTGCGCGAGCAGGAACGGCTGGTGGCCGAAGGCAGGCTGGACGAAGCGGCGCAGGCGCGGGTTGCCTTTCAGCGGAAGGCAGCGCGCTACGTGGGCGCGCCGTTGCTGGGGGCGTTCAACGTCGCCCTGGGGACGGCGCTCTGGGCGGAAATCTTTTCACCGGGACGGATCGTGGGGTTTCCAATCAGCATCGTGCTGGGGGGCAATCCGGTACTGGAAACGGTCTGGCTGTTTGGCAACGGGCTGGTGTGCATTTACACCGGCTATGAACTCGTCATGCTGGCCTTTGAGGATGAAGCCGACGTGCAGCGGGTCGTCCGCGCCATTCGCGCGCTGCTGCCGGAAGCCGACAGCTCGCAGGCGGCCTGAATCCGAAGCCTTTGGATTCACATGCTGGCAACTTTCCGCGAGCGCCTCGCTTCGCCTGAATTTCGCGCGGAACTCAAAAGCGCGACCATCGCATTTGTCATCACCAGCCTGCTGTTTGGCAGCTCGCTGCTGTGCCTGGTGCTGGGCTTCCTAATCCAGCTCCTGCCTGCTTATAACGTTGACCTGCTGGCCGAGGTGCTTTTTGCCCTGTCGCTGGGGCTGGCTGCCATTGCCGGGGTGTACGTCATTCCCAGGCTGGCCCGCCGCGTCCGTATGGAGTTGGCCCGCTTGGACATCAGCTATGCTCCGACGCAGGAAACCGCCTTTTTCGTACTGCTGACAGTGGTTGTGGCGCTATCGGCCTTCAACACCGGCAACAATCTGCTGTACCTGATTTTTGCCATTCTCATCAGCGTTATCGTGGCGTCGGGGATTGTCTCGGAAAGCATGCTGCGCGGGTTGACGGTGGGGTTGCGCTTCCCGGAGCACATCCACGCCGGGCAGGCGGCAGTGCTGGAAGTGAGCGTGGCCAATCAGAAACACCTTGTGCCTTCGATGTCGCTGACCGTAGGCGTCCGGGTGTCGCAAAAGGCCGGCCCACGTCTGCCCGCCCGGGACACGGTCAAACGGTGGTGGACGTGGCGCGGGAAGTCGCCAAACAAGCTGCAGAACAGTTCGCCGGCGGACACGACAAAAATGGACAATCTCGTGCACTTCGTCATCGTCGGGCCGCGCGCCAGAGTACGCCAGACCATCGAGCACCGGTTTCCGGCGCGTGGTCAGTACAACATCACGGGTTTCACGGTGACGACGAAGTTTCCCTTTGGCTTTCTGCAGAAGACGCGCCGTTTTGCAGCTTCCGGGACGATTGTGGTGTATCCGGCAGTGGATGCAGCGGTTTCCGTCCCAAAGGCGTTGTCGGAGGCGCTGGGGGCGCGGGAGACGAACCGGCGCGGGCTGGGGGCGGACCTCTACGCCATCCGGCAGTACCGCGATGGCGACCGGCGGCGCGACATTGACTGGAAGGCCACGGCGAAAACGCGCCGGCTTATGGTGCGTGACCGTCTGCGGGAGGATGAGCGTCGGGTGACGGTGCGGTTTGACCCGCGTCCGGCGCGTGATTTGAGCGATGCCGAGTTGGCGGCCTTTGAAACCGGCGTGACCTATGCGGCGTCGCTGCTGAACCGGTTGGTCAAGTCCGGGGTGCTGGTGCGGCTGGTGACACCGGAGGCGGCCACCGAGTTTGGCAACACGCCACGTCACCTGCACGACATGCTGCGGATACTGGCGGTGGTCGAGCCACGGCGGGAAGTCTCCGCGACCGGAAGTGCGCCGAACCTGCCGACGCGGGAGCCAGCGCCGGAGGTGGTGTTTGCGTGGAACGGCCTGCCGGCCGGCGGGCCGGTTCTGGCGCGTATCAGCTTCGATGACCTGCCGCTGGCGGATGACCTGAAGCCGGAAGATAAGGCGAAAAAAGACGTGTAAGGCCACGTCCGAGGAGCAGCCATGATTGTCTGTGTCAACTGTGGACAGGTGAATGAAACGGCTGCCAGCCGGTGTCTGCGCTGCGGGGCTTCGATCTTTGAGTATCCCAGTTACCTGGGTTCGGCTGGGGTTGCGCCGTCCGGTCCGCCGCCAGCTCCGCCCCCGCCGTCAGTGCCACCGCCGAAGCCTGCACCACCGCCACACAAACAGCCGCTGCCGCCGCCATACGGTTCGCCATACGGTGCATCGCAAACGGCGGCTCCTCCGCCAATGCCGTTGCCGCCGCCGGTGTCTCCGCCGTTGGCACATCCGCTGCCGGTTCAGCCCGTGGTGGTGGTTGGCGGTTTTGCGTGTCCTTATTGCCGGACAACCCTGCCGCCGCGCATTACCTATCGCACGTCACCGGCCGGGTGGGTCATTTTCGCCCTGCTGCTGTTGTTGTGCTGGCCGCTGTTTTGGGTTGGTTTTCTGTTTCAGGAAGAGTGTCTCCGGTGCCGCAACTGCGGCCGGCGGCTGGCGTGAGTTGCCGAAAAAACCATTTGCGCCGGTGCAACGCGCTGCGTAAGGTCTCGCCGTCATGCTGGCCGGATGCCGATGATCACTGGTTTTGCCGGTGACGCCTGAAGCTTGTGGAGAGGGGACTGCGATGAAGATCATTCGGGAACCACACGAAATGCAGCAGACGGCGCTGACGTTGCGGGACAAAGCCATTCGCATCGGGCTGGTGCCGACCATGGGGGCTTTCCACGATGGTCATGTTTCCCTGATGCGGCGCGCCAAGCAGGAAAATGACGTGTGCGTGGTGTCGCTTTTCGTCAATCCGCTGCAATTCAACGACCCTTCGGATTTCGAGCGGTATCCGCGCGATGAAGCGGCTGACCTGGAGATTGCCCGCACGGTTGGCGTGGACATTCTGTTCATGCCGAGTGCGGCGGCGATGTATCCGCCCGACGCACAGACCTTTGTGGAGGTGACGCGGGTTTCGCAACCGCTGTGTGGTCGGCATCGTCCCGGACACTTTCGCGGCGTGGCGACGGTCGTGGCGAAGCTGTTGATGATTACGCTGCCGCGCCGGGTCTATTTTGGTCTGAAGGACTATCAGCAGTGCCGCGTGGTGGCGCAGATGGCGCGGGACCTGTACTTTCCGCCGGATTTGGTCTTTTGCCCGACGGTACGGGAAGCCGACGGGCTGGCGATGAGTTCGCGCAACGCCCGGCTTTCGCCGGAAGAGCGGCGCGCGGCCGTGGTGTTGCCCCGGTCGCTGGAGTTGGCGCAGGAACTGTTTGCGGCGGGGGAAACGAATCCGGCGGTGATTCGGGAGCGGGTGCACGGGCAGCTTATGACGGAGCCGCTGGCCGAGGTGGAGTACGTTGAGGTTGTGGATGCTCAGACGCTGGAACCCATCACGGAGATTACCCAACCGGCGCTGGTGGCCATTGCCGCGCACTTTGGCCGGACGCGCCTTATTGACAGCGTAGTGCTGACGCCGCCGCGTCCTGAACCGGAGCCGTCAGCGCCCGACCCGCTGGACATTTCGGACGTGCCTGGCCGCGCCAAGTAGCCATTCATTGGTCATCGCAGGAGAAACATCATGTCAACAAGCCGGTTGCGGTGGATGGGGGTCGTGTGGGTGCTGGCGCTGGCGCTGGCGCTGACGGTTGGGGTGGGCGCTCAGGATGCGGGGCTTCAGGATGCGGGCCGCACGGGGGAAGGGCGGCAGGGGACGATTGTCAACAGCCGGACGGGCTATGCCCAGCTCCTGGGGCGGCACAAGCTCCAGTTGCAGTGGATAAGCTGGTTTGAGCCGAAAAAGTCCGGTGATCTCACGGTGACGGACCGGCAGGGATTGCTCGTGATACAGGGGGCGCAGCGGGACCCGCGAACCGGGGATTTCGTCGAGGTGGATGGCATTGTGACGCGCGTTGAGGACCGGACGTTTGACTTTCGGGGGAGGATCGTCACGCGCGTGAGCCACATCAACGGTGGCGAGCCATGCCTGCGCGAAGGCGATATGACGTTTGCCATCAAGGGGAAGCGGCGTTTCTGGCGGCTGCAGCAGATGGACAACCCGTGTGATGGCGTGACCGATTACGTGGATATTTTCCTGCGCTGATTGCCGGGAGCACGGGCGTCCCGCCCGCATTGGCCCGTATGGGAATGGGGGCATCACCGCGATCCGTGGGTTGAAAACCACGGCATTCAACCGTCGCTGACGCGACGGGCCTGGGAGCGCGGGCGTCCCGCCCGCATTGGCCCGCATGGGAATGGGGGCATCACCGCGATCCGTGGGTTGAAACCCACGGCTAAAATCAGGCGTCACTACGCGACGATGGAGATTCCAATAAATTCAACCGTCGCTACGCGACGCGGGCCGATGCGGCACGTTTTCCCTGCGCGAGGGGGGCAACCTGGCGGGGTGGTGGCTGCCCGTACGCAACGATGGAGATTGGGGGATGCCCACGGAAATGCGGGGTGGGAATACCTACGGGCCGCGAAGTGGGAACGGGCCGCGAAGTGGGAAACCATGCCGCGTCAGCGGCAACTGAATTTAGCCGTGGGTTTCAACCCACGGATCGGGGGGGCAACCCACGGAGGAGATTTGGGGATGCCCACGGAAATGGGGGGTGGGGATACCCACGGGCCGCGAAGTGGGAAACCATGCCGCGTCAGCGGCAACTGAATTTAGCCGTGGGTTTCAACCCACGGATTCGGGGGGGCAACCCACGGAGGAGATTTGGGGATGCCCACGGAAATGGGGGTTGGGGATACCCACGGGCCGCGAAGGGAAACCATGCCGCGTCAGCGGCAACTGAATTTAGCCGTGGGTTTCAACCCACGGATCGGGGGGGTAACCCACGGAGGAGATTTGGGGATGCCCACGGAAATGGGGGTTGGGGATACCCACGGGCCGCGAAGGGAAACCATGCCGCGTCAGCGGCAACTGAATTTAGCCGTGGGTTTTTCAACCCACAGATCGTGGGGGGCAACCCACGGATCACGTCGCCCCTCCAATTGTTTCCCGTCGCATAGCGACGGATGAGTGCCACCGGCGGGGAGCGTTTCGATGCGTTGCGCAATCCGTGCAGGCGGGACGCCCGCGCGCCCAGGCGCGTCGCGTTAGCGACGATTGAATTTAGCCCGGCGTTTCAACGCCGGGAAAACGGTGTCACATCGCCCCGCGTCGCGTAGCGACGCCTGAAATCCATCGTGGGTTCAAACCCGCGACGGATTTCAACCCCCGGATTGTGTGATGCCCAATGCCCACGCGGGCGGGACGCCCGCGCTCCCAGGAGCCGTGGGTTGTGAAACCCATCATGGGTTGAAAAAACACGCCTCAATTCAACCGTCGCTGACGCGACGGGGGTGTGGGGGCACCGCGTCCGTGGGTTGAAACCCACGGCTAAAATCAGGCGTCGCTACGCGACGAGCCTGGGAGCGCGGGCGTCCCGCCCGCACAGGAACCACAGCTCTGAGAGTGCGGGCGTTCCGCCACACAGAAAAAGCATGGTCATCCCTTTTGCCAGAAGGAAAGCCTCGATTTCCCAAGGCCTTATCCCAGAGCAAGCCTGTCCGGGGCTGTCGTGCTTCAGGGAAAGAGGTTTGCAAGTTTTTCAGGAAACTTGTTGACCCCTCGTTGCCCCTGAGCCTTCACTTTTTGCAATAAACCTGCTGGCGCATTATCTTCCGGGCCAAAGAAGCGACAGAAAAGCCCTACGCGCATTTCAGTGACAGGTGCTGCCCACGGCCCGGCTGATGGCCCGGATGACACCAGCCGGAGGGCAGCAAAGGCAGGCTCTGTCCCTTCACAGAAAACAGCCTCACCTGATGCGGGAAAGATATGCCCCAAATTTACGACAACATCGAGTCGCCGCTGGTTGAAGGGCTGCGCCGCATCCTCCCGGAAGCTGTCGCATGCTCGTTCTGCGTTGGCTATCTAAACCTGCGCGGCTGGGACCAGTTGGCCGACTCCATCGAACATCTGGGCGGCTCGGACGAACATCACGCATGTCGCATCCTCGTGGGCATGCATCGCCCGCCGGACGAGGAAATGCGGCTTTTGCAGGGCATCCATCGCCAGACCGGGGCAACCGGCCAGCCGTCCCTGCCCATTGACGGTCCGACTGCCGCGCGCCTCAGACGCCGCATCACCGAGAGCTTCAAGGAACAGCTTGAATTCGGCGTGCCTTCCAATGCTGCCGAACGTACGCTGCAACAGTTGGCCCGGCAGCTCCGGGAACGAAAAGTCTTCATCCGGGCCTTCCTGCGCTATCCGCTCCACGCCAAGCTCTATCTGGTCAGGCGCAAGGACAAAGTCACGCCGCTCATCGGCTTTGTCGGGAGCAGCAACCTCACGCTGGCCGGGCTTTCCCGGCAGGGTGAACTCAACGTGGATGTGGTTGAGCAGGATGCCGCACGCAAACTTCAGGACTGGTTTGATGAACGATGGAAGGATGACTGGGCTGTTGATCTCTCCAGCGAACTGGCCGAGTTGATTGACCAGAGTTGGGCGCGCAAAGAACTCATCCGCCCTTACTTGATTTACCTCAGAATCGCCTATCACCTCTCGGAAGATGCGCGCCAGGGCGAACATGAGTTCAAGATGCCGTCCATGTTTCGCGATGTGCTGCTGGATTTCCAGAAAGCTGCTGTGTCTCTTGCGGCAAAGAAGCTCCATCGTCATGGTGGTGTGTTGCTTGGCGATGTGGTGGGTCTGGGGAAAACATTGATGGCAACTGCCATCGCCCGCCTGATGCAGGAAGACAGCGGCGACAATACACTGGTCATCTGCCCGCCAAAACTCGCCCCTATGTGGGACCGCTACATGCAGGAGTACCAGATCGCCGGGCGGGTGCTCTCCATCGGACGCGCCATCAGTGAACTGCCCGGCCTCCCGCGCTACCGGCTGGTCATCATTGACGAAAGCCACAACCTGCGTAACCGCGAGGGCGAACGCTACAAAGCCATCCAGGAGTACATCGCGCAGAATGAATCCCGGGTGCTGCTGCTCACCGCAACGCCCTACAACAAGCACTACACCGACATCAGCAACCAGCTTCGCCTGTTTCTCGATGAAGACCGGGACCTGCACGTGCGCCCGGAACGCTACTTCCAGTGGCTGGCACGGGAACGGGGTGAGACAGAAGCCGACTTTATTGCTCGCTTCCAGACTTCCCCGCACAGCCTGCGGGCGTTTGAACAGAGCTTTTTTTCCGAAGACTGGCAGGACCTCATGCGGCTGTTTCTGGTCAGACGCACCCGCCAGTTCATCATCCGGCACTACGCCGAATTTGACGCGGCAAGCGGCCGCCACTACGTCCGGCTCAACGGTCAACCCCACTACTTCCCGGCGCGCCAGCCCAAACGGGTTGATTTCGCAATTGACGAAGCAGACCCCGCCGACCAGTACGCCCGGCTCTTCCGCGATGAAGTGGTGAAGGTCATCGAAGACCTCGCGTTGCCACGGTACGGGCTGGCCAACTACCTCAAGCCCAAGGCTGAAAAAGGCGCTTCCGCCGAAGAAAAGCGCATCCTTGCCAACCTCAACCGCGCCGGCAAGCGCCTGATCGGTTTTTGCCGCACCAATCTCTTCAAGCGCCTCGAATCGAGCGGCCAGAGCTTTTTGCTCTCGGTGCAGCGCCACATGGTGCGGAACCTCATCACCCTCCACGCGCTCGAAAACAACCTGCCCATTCCCATCGGCACACAGGACGCCGCCATGCTGGACACAGCCATGAGCGACGCCGACGAAGCAGCGGTGGAAATTTCCGATTCCGACAACATAGAAGTGACCGAAGCCACGGAAACTCCGGCCCAAAAGAAGGGAACGTGGGACGAGTACCAAAAGCGCGCCGGGGAAATCTACAAAGCTTACCGACAGAATCATCACCATCGGTTTGACTGGCTGGGTTCCAGATTTTTCCTCCCCCAACTGGCGGACGCCCTGCGCTCCGATACACATGCCCTACACCGTATTCTGGAGATCGCGGGGCAGTGGCAGCCTGCGGCAGATACCAAGCTTCATGCGCTGCTTGAGCTGCTCAGAACCCACCGCGATGAAAAAGTGCTTGTCTTCACGCAGTTTGCCGACACCGCGCTGTACCTCCACGGGCAGCTTCGCGCCACCGGCATGGAAGAAGTTGCCGTGCTGACCAACCAGGTGGGCGATCCGGTCACACTGGCCCGCCGCTTCAGTCCCTCCACCAATGGCGGGTTGGCTGCCGGGGAAACCGGACTGCGGGTGCTCATCGCCACCGATGTGCTGGCCGAGGGCCAGAACCTGCAGGATGCACACATTGTGGTCAACTACGACCTGCCATGGGCCATCGTCCGGCTCATCCAGCGCGCCGGGCGGATTGATCGCATCGGCCAGAAGCACGACACGATCCTTATCTACTCATTCTGGCCGGCCGAAGGGGTTGAGAAAATCATCCGCCTGCGCCAGAGGCTTGTCGCCCGTCTCCAGCAGCATCAGGAAGTCATCGGCAGTGATGATTCCTTCTTCGGCGAAGCCGCCGCGCAACGCCTGCGTGACCTCTACACGGAAAAAGCCGGCACGCTCGACGACGAAGGCGCCGATGAAGACATTGATCTGGCCAGCCTCGCCCTGCAGGTGTGGAACAGCGCCTCTGCCGACGACCGGAAGGCATGCCTGTCCCTGCCGCCGATTGTCTCAGCCACCCGTGCATTGCGTTGTAGTGGCGAACGGCCGTTTGCCCCTGCAGACGGCCCGCCCGGCGTCGTCACCTATCTGCGCTACCCGGACGGCACCGATGCCCTCATCCGCGTGGATGAACATGGCAGCCTTGTGTCGCAGTCGCTTTCAGCCATCTTCCGCGACATTGCCTGCCCGCCGGAAACACCTCCGCTGGAGCGGACCGAACAGCATCACGAACTGGTGGCACGCTGCGTCGAGATGGCGACGGAAGAGCATGTCACAGGCGGTCATCTTGGCAGCCTGCGCAGCGTACGGCGCAAACTCTGGGAGCGTTTGAACAAATACCGCGATCGCCTGAAAGCAGGTGAGGGCGAATTGCCCTTCGCCCCTGCCGTCTCACCCGACCGGCTTCAGCAGCTCGATGCGGTGCTCGACATGATTTGGTGGTATCCGCTCAAGAGCGCCGCCCGGGAAGCCATCAGCCGGCAAATGCGGCTGGGCATTGCCGACCCCGATCTGCTCGATATGGTTGCCCGCCGCGCCGGGGAGGACAACCTCTGTGAAATCCGCGAAAAAGAAGCGGATGAATCCGCCGGGCCGCACATCATCTGCTCATTGGGACTGATTGCCACGGGAGCGAAGTGATGAACCATCTGGAGCGCATTCGTCAAATCCTGGAGTCATGCGGGCAACGGCCGAAGGACGTTCCGGCGCTGATCACTTCACTTTTTTGCGAAAAACTGATGTGGGGCCACCCGCATGGGCTGAAGCCGCGCAAACTGCAACTGAACGCCCCTGTCTCGTGCGAAGTGACCGCTGCACCCGTAGCCCAGATGAGCGGGTTGCCGGTGTACATGATGGACTGGCCCGATGACAGACTGCCCACAACCACGGCCCGGCGCGCCGTCCAGCGGGCACTCGCCCCAACCCATGCCGAACATCTGCTGGTGTATGTCGCCCGGAACCGGTGCCAGCTTGCCTTCACCTGGGCGCGCAAACGCTCGGACGGAAAGATTGAACTGCGCACCCTGCCCTACGAAGTCGGCTCGCCGGCCCGCACCACCGTCGAGCGGCTGGCGGAGCTGGCCTTCAGCCTCGATGAACTCCACGCCGGCGAACCGCCGATTACCCGCGTCACCGATAAACTCACCACGGCGTTCAGCGTGGAGGCGGTCACAAAACGGTTCTATCAGGAAGTGGCCAACTGGTACTTCTGGGCACTGGATCACGTACGCTTTCCCCAAGATGCGCCCAAAACCGACGGCAAGGACCACGTAAGCCTCATCCGCCTGATCACCCGGCTGATCTTCTGCTGGTTTCTCAGGGAAAAGGGGCTCCTTCCGGCAAGGCTCTTCGATCCGAAATCGCTGCCCGCCCTGCTCAATGGTTTTGCGCCGGATGAAGACACACCCTCGGTTTTCTACAAAGCCATCCTGCAAAATCTGTTCTTTGCCACGCTGAACACAGAGACGGACAAGCGCGGTTGGGCCAAGGACGGGCAGAACTTCATGGCGCACAACCTCTACCGGCACAGGGAACTGTTCCAGAACCCGGAGACAGCTCTGGAACTGTTCAGGGATATCCCCTTTCTCAACGGCGGTTTGTTCGAGTGCCTCGACCATATCGAAGGCACAAAGAGCAACCCCCGCTACATCCGCATGGACGGCTTCTCCCGGCGTCCTGACAGTCAGCCGGTTGTGCCGGATGTACTCTTCTTCGGCGATGAGCGGGAAGTCGATCTGAGCCACGCCTACGGCGAAACGCGCTACCGCCGCGCCCGCGTGCGGGGGCTGATCCATACGCTGGCTTCCTACAACTTCACGCTCACCGAAAACACGCCGTTCGATCAGGAAGTAGCGCTTGACCCGGAGCTGCTGGGGCAGGTTTTCGAGAACCTGCTGGCAGCCTACAACCCGGAAACCCGTACGACGGCGCGCAAAGCCACCGGCTCCTACTACACCCCGCGTGAGATTGTGGACTACATGGTGGATGAAGCCCTTATTGCCGTCCTGAAAACCAGACTGGAAGCTACATTTCCCGACACCAAAAACGTTGAAGACCGTCTCCGCCATCTTTTCGCGTACAACGACGAACCGCACCAGTTCACGGATGCTGAAGTTGAAGCGCTCATCCACGCCATTGACCATCTGAAGATTCTCGATCCGGCGTGCGGGTCCGGCGCGTTCCCCATGGGCATCCTGCACCGGCTGGTGTTTGTTCTCGGCAAGCTCGACCCCAACAATGCGCGCTGGAAAGAGCGCCAGATTGCCAAGGCCCAGGAAATCCCCGATGCCACCGTACGCGAAAAGGTCATTGCCGACATCGAAGCGTCCTTCACGTCCAACGAACTCGACTACGGGCGCAAGCTCTACCTGATTGAAAACTGCATTTACGGCGTGGACATCCAGCCCATCGCCGTCCAGATTGCCAAGCTGCGTTTCTTTATCTCGCTGGTCGTGGATCAGCGGGTCAATCCGAAGGCGAAAAACCTCGGCATTCGGGCGCTGCCCAATCTGGAGACCCGCTTTGTGGCGGCCAACACGCTCATTGGCATTGCGCGGCCGCGGCAGCTTGCCTTCCGCAATCCGAAGATTGATGAACTGGAGCGCGAACTGGCACAGGTGCGCGCCGCCCACTTCACCGCCAAAACGCCCACCACCAAGCGCAAATACCGCGAACGCGACGCCGCGTTGCGCGCTGAGATTGCCGAAATACTGAAGACTGACGGCTGGGACGACCAAACCGCCCGCCTGCTCGCCGCGTGGGACCCCTACGACCAGAACGCCTCGGCGCCCTTTTTCGATGCAGAGTGGATGTTTGGCATCCGCGACGGCTTTGACATCGTCATCGGCAACCCGCCATACGTACGGCAGGAGGAGATCAAGGAGTTGAAGCCGTTGCTGCAAGCCCAAGGGTATCACTGCTATACCGGCACGGCCGACCTCTATGTGTATTTCTACGAGCGCGCCCTCGATCTTCTTCGCGACGGCGGCATTCTGTCCTTTATTTCCAGCAACAAGTTTTTCCGCTCCGCCTACGGTCAGAAGCTGCGCGAACTTCTCGCCCGCCAGACCATGCACTGCATCATTGATTTCGGCGATGCGCCGGTCTTCACAGCCATCGCCTATCCGACCATTCTTGTCCTGAGCAAAGCACCAACGGCTGACTCCCAACTCCGCGCTCTGAACTGGCAGCCCGGGCCGCCGGTGGAGGAATTTCCCCATATCTTTCGCACCCACAGCTTTCTGCTTGCCCAACGCGAACTTCGCCCCGACGGCTGGCGACTGGAATCACCCGTCGCTCTCCATCTGCTGGACAAACTTCGTGCCGCCGGCACACCGCTGGGCGAACATGTCAACGGGCGGCTTTATCGCGGTATTGTAACTGGCTTGAACGAAGCCTTTGTGGTGAACCGCGACACCCGCAACCGTCTCATCGCCGAACATCCTTCATCCGCCGACGTGCTCAAGCCTTTCCTTCGCGGCCGTGACATCAAACGCTGGCGGGTGGAACCGCAGGATTTGTGGCTCATCTTCACCAGGCGTGGGATCAACATCAAAGAGTATCCGGCTGTTTACGAGCATCTTCTGCCTTTCAAAAAGCGTCTGATGCCCGGTGTGCCCGGCGGCAGGAAGCCCGGCAGCTACGAGTGGTATGAAATCCAAGACAACATTGCCTACTGGCAGGAATTCGAGCGGCCGAAGGTTGTAATTCCAGCCATTGAGAAGACGGTGGCGTATGCGCCTGACCTTGCAGGTCATTACAGTAACGACAAGACGACCATCTGTGTGAGCGAACAGTTCAAATGCCTGCTTGCAATACTGAATTCAAGTCCAATGTGGTGGTTTATTCGTTCTATTGCAGCCACCAAACAGGGCGGATTTTACGAGTTCAAACCGATGTATGTTGGCCAAATCCCTATCCCATCCACCTCACAAGCAGATAAGGCAGCACTGGAGGCATTGGTGGACAGGATTCTGGCGGCAAAACAGGCCAATCCACATGCGGATGTGACGAACCTGGAACGCGAGATTGACGAACACGTCTATCGTCTTTACGGGCTGACGCCGGATGAAATCAGGATTGTGGAAGAGAGTTTGAAGTAACGACCGTGGGGCGGTCTGTAAACGATGCATGTCCATGCCATGCGATGACGTGGGATCGGACGAATGGCTGGTTACGCCCAACCGTCAACCGCGCTGCACATGGCAACCATCCCTGTACCGCGCCCGTAACCTGCACTCCAACCGCCCCGACCACGATTGAGACAACGCAAAACGACGCGAAAATCGTACCAATGCCCTACGACCCCGCCAGACATCACCGTCGTTCCATTCGCCTGCAAGGGTACGATTACACCCGGCCAGGGGCGTATTTCGTCACCATCGTCACGCAGGGGCGGGCGTGTCTGTTCGGCGAGGTGGTGGCGGGCGAGATGCGAATGAACGACGCAGGGCGGATGGTTCAGCAGGTGTGGGATGAATTGGCGTTGTTTTATGAGGGCGTACAGACCGATGCGTTCATTGTGATGCCCAACCATGTGCACGGCATCATCATTTTGACCGGCAACGTACGGGCAACCCCCCACGTCCACCCCGACGAAATGAACGTAGGGGCAACCCCCCGTGGTTGCCCCACAACCCCCCGTGGTTGCCCCACAACCCCCCGTGGTTGCCCCAATCCCCAATCGGGGCCTGGGCAGGCACGGGGGCCTGCCCCAACATCGGGATCGGGGCAGGCACGGGGGCCTGCCCCAACATCGGGATCAGGGCAGGCACGGGGGCCTGCCCCTACCGCCGCAACCGCCCCCACGTTGGGATTGCCGGATGTGGTGCACCGGTTCAAAACCATGACCACCAAACGCTATGCCGACGGGGTACGGGCAAACCAATGGCCACCCTTTCCCGGCCGCCTGTGGCAACGCAACTACTACGAACACATCATCCGTGACGACCAATCCTGGCAGCGCATCCGCGAATACATCCTGACCAACCCCCTGCGCTGGCATCTGGACCGTGAACGGGACATCGGCGCTGACCCATTGGATGTGATTGGGGACGGCACGTGAAAACGTCGTAGTCGTGACGGCACACAAAACGGTGCATGAAAACGTTGGGGAACGTGGTGGTTATGGTTGCGGTAGGGGCGACCGGCCGGTCGCCCCTACCACCCATCACAACCATAGCCATGCATTACGGCGTCTCCCCAACCGCGATGCACAACGCGCGGGCGGGACGCCCGCGCTCCCAGGCGCGTCGCGTAGCGACGATTGAATTTAGCCCGGCGTTTCAACGCCGGGAAAACGGTGTCACATCGCCCCGCGTCGCGTAGCGACGCCTGAAGTCCACCGTGGGTTCAAACCCGCGACGGATTTCAACCCCCGAATCGTGTGATGCCCCATGCCCACGCGGGCGGGACGCCCGCGCTCCCAGGAAAGGATACCCGCGCGCCCAGGCGCGTCGCGTTAGCGACGATTGAATTTAGCCCGGCGTTTCAACGCCGGGAAAACGGTGTCACATCGCCCCGCGTCGCGTAGCGACGCCTGAAGTCCATCGTGGGTTCAAACCCGCGACGGATTTCAACCCCCGGATTGTGTGATGCCCCATGCCCACGCGGGCAAGATGCCCGCGCTTCCAAGCAAGCGGGCAAGATGCCCACGCTCCCAGGAAAGGACGCCCGCGCTCCCAGGCGCGTCGCGTTAGCGACGATTGAATTTAGCCCGGCGTTTCAACGCCGGGAAAACGGTGTCACATCGCCCCGCGTCGCGTAGCGACGCCTGAAATCCATCGTGGGTTCAAACCCGCGACGGATTTCAACCCCCGGATTGTGTGATGCCCCATGCCCACGCGGGCAGGACGCCCGCGCTCCCAGGAAAGGATACCCGCGCGCCCAGGCGCGTCGCGTTAGCGACGATTGAATTTAGCCCGGCGTTTCAACGCCGGGGAAACGGTGTCACATCGCCCCGCGTCGCGTAGCGACGCCTGAAATCCATCGTGGGTTCAAACCCGCGACGGATTTCAACCCCCGAATCGTGTGATGCCCAATGCCCACGCGGGCGGGACGCCTGCGCGCCCAGGCGCGTCGCGTTAGCGACGATTGAATTTAGCCCGGCGTTTCAACGCCGGGAAAACGGTGTCACATCGCCCCGCGTCGCGTAGCGACGCCTGAAATCCACCGTGGGTTCAAACCCGCGACGGATTTCAACCCCCGAATCGTGTGATGCCCTATGCCCACGCGGGCGGGACGCCCGCGCTCCCAGGGACGCATGCGCTCCCGGCAAGAAAAACATGCACGCCACACGCCGGATTCCGCTATGTTTTGCCGACCGAAATTTCTCCAACACATGCGCCGTACCCTTCAGCCAAAGGACGGCACACCCATCTGACCGCCTATGTTCCGCCTGATGCACAAATCCAAAATTCACCGCGCCACGGTGACCGAAGCCAACCTCAACTACACCGGCAGCCTGACCGTTGACCAGGACCTGCTCGATGCCGCCGACATCCTCCCCAACGAAAAAGTCTCCGTCGTCAACATCAACACCGGCGCCCGCTTCGAGACCTACGCCATTTCCGGCCCACGCGGCTCCGGCACCATCTGCCTCAACGGCGCCGCCGCGCGGCTCGGTACACCCGGCGATCTCGTCATCATCATTTCCTACGGGCTGTTTACCGACGAGGAAGCCCGCCACCTCAAACCCCGCGTCGTCAAGGTGGATGCCCACAACCGCCCGCTGCCCGAAGCGTAGGCGCTCCACAGCGCAGGCGCTTCAAAGCATAGGCATTCCATAAGCATCCAGGTCACGCTCCAGCCCGTGCTGCCGGCCCAGCCTTCACCGCTCTTTCAGCGCGTCGTCCACGCCTACAACCAACACCTGCTACGCCGCGCCTTCCACGCCGTCTGGTGGCGCGGCGTTGACGTGTTCACCGCCGAACCACGCCGGCCGCTGCTCATCTACGCCAACCATCCGGGATGGTGGGACCCCCTGCTGGCCTTCTTTGTCGTCCGCCGTACCGGACGCGACGGCTACATGATGGGCGAGGAAACCACGCTCCGTACCTTCCGGTTTTTCCGCTGGATGGGCGGCTTTTCCGTCAACCGCGCCGATGCCCGCGACGTAGCCCGGTCCATCCGCTATGCCAGTGAACGCCTGGCGGCTCCCTCAACCGCCCTGTGGATTTTCCCCCAGGGCGAAATCGTCCCGCCCGACAAACGCCCCGTGACTTTTCTGCCCGGCACAGCCCACATCCTGCGCCGGACAACCGCCTGCATCGCCGTTCCGACCGCCATCCGCTACGAGTTCCACGACCAGCCGCGCCCCGAAGTGTTTCTCGATTTCGGTCCCGGTGAACTGATCCGTGGCGCCGAAGTCCACGACATCACCGCGCTGACCTGCCATCTGCAAGCCCGGCTGACCGAACGCATGGATGCCCTGCGCGATGCCGTCTGGGAACGCCGCCCGGAAGGATTTTCCCTGGCGCTGCGCGGACAACGCTCCATCAGCGATCGCTACGCCGCTGTCGTTGCCCGGCTGACCGGAAAACGCACCGGATGAACAAATCTTTACCCTGCCCACAGACCGGAAGGCTTGCGCCGGCAACATGTCCGTGTCATACAAAAACCGGTTTCAGAAGCCTGATTTCCATTGCCAGCAAGGAGCCAAAGCCAATGTCTGAAGGCGTTTTTTCCGTCCGCCGCCCGGTCTGGTGGGCGGCTGCCGTCGGTGGAGTGTTCGTCTCGGCCGCACTGTTTTCCCCAACGGTACGCGCCGTCGGACAGTCCTTTCTGGACGCTTTCCGCCTGCCGCGTGTCGTCGCCATCGGTCTCGATGACCAGCAGATGACCGCCCTGCGGGAGCGCCTCAACCGCGTACAGTCGAAGTTTGACCTGCCGGCGCTCGTCGCTGAAAACGTCGAAGTCGCAGAGCCAACGGTCAGGTCCGCGCGGGTGAACTCAGCCAGGGAAGCCGGTCAGGTGGCGGGTATGGCTGTCCGTACGCCGGCATGGTTGCCGGAGGGCGTCACCATGCAGGACATGCGCGCCACGTCCAGCGGCGGCGGCGCGCGCTTCAAGGTGGACGTTGGCTTTGCCAATCAGGTGCTCGACTTCCTCGAACTGCGGGATGCCCTGCTGCCGGCTTCACTCGACGGCCAAACCATTGCCTTCCGGCTGGGCGGGCGCGTGGAAACCAGCTTTGCCCGTGGCGACGAACACCGGTTCGCGCTGGTGCAGGCGCGCCTGCCCGAAGTCAGCCTGCCGGAAGGGACATCGCTGACGCCGTTTGGCTACGCCTACCTGCGGATGCTCGGCATGGATGCCGAAGCCGCCCACCGCGTCGCCGCCACGACCGACTGGCGTTCGACCTTCGTGCTGCCCATCCCGGCCCGCTTCCACGATCTGCAACAGGTCATCGTGCGCGGGCAGCCGGGCTTTCTGCTGACACCGCACGCCGTTGAAGAAGCGCCACGGCGCAACCGTCGCTGGCAGCCAGCGCGGGCAACAACGCTGGCCTGGACGGAAGGCGACCAGGTGTTCGTCCTGAGCGGCAACCTGACCGAACAGGAAGCTCTCACCATCGCCGGCGCGTTGCAGTAGGGGCCGGAGCCGGTTCCGGGGCTGGCTGTGACCGCCGGAAACTGGGTGATTGAAGCGGAAGGTCTGCGCAAGGTGTTCGGCCGCAAGGTGGCTGTCGCCGACCTTTCGCTGCGCGTGGCTGCCGGCGAGGTGTTCGGGTTTCTCGGCCCGAACGGCGCGGGCAAGACCACGGCCATGAAAATGCTGCTCGGCCTCGTCCATCCGACGGCCGGGCGCGGCTTCATTCTGGGGCATCCCGTCGGCTCACGCGAAGCGCGCCGGTGGGTTGGGTTTCTTCCCGAACACTTCCGCTTTCACGACTGGATGACCGGCCGTGAGCTGCTCGACTTTCACGGGCAACTGCACGGGCTGCCGGCCGCTGCACGCGCCGGGCGCATCAAGACCCTGCTGGCCGAGGTGGATTTGACCGATGCCGCCGACCGCCCGGTGGGGGCCTACAGCAAGGGCATGCAGCAGCGGTTGGGGCTGGCCCAGGCGCTCATCCATCAGCCCAAAGTGGTTTTTCTCGATGAGCCAACGTCCGGGCTTGATCCCATTGGGCGCATCCTCGTGCGCGACATCATCCTGCGGCTGCGCAATGAAGGCGTCACGGTCTTTTTCAACTCCCACATTCTGGGCGATGTCGAAGCCGTCTGCGACCGCGTTGTGTTTCTCAAACGTGGCCGGGTGGTTCACGAAACCGCACTGCGGGAGGGACTCACACCGGAACTGCACCTGCACCTTGGCGAAGTCTCACCTGAACTCATCCGGGGGCTGGCTGCCTTCGGCCGCGTGCTGCGTACGGCAGAACGTGAAGTCTGGCTGCAACTGGAACAGGAAACCGCCGTGCCGGGCATCGTCCGCTGGCTGGTTGAACATGGGGCGGCGGTCTATGGCGTACGGGTGCAGCGCCCGTCACTCGAATCCCTGTTTCTGGAAACCATGGGGCCGGAAGAACGCGCCGGCTAGCGGTGGCTCACGTCCATTCGAGTTCGTCGGCGCGGAAAACCGGGCCTTCAACACATGCCCGGCGGTAGTCCGTCGCGCCGTCCTGACCCCTGACGGCAACAACGCATCCGACACAGACGCCAAAGCCACAGGCCATGCGTTCCTCAACCGAAACGTAGGTCAGTATGCAGGCCGCAGCCGTCAGCGCCGCCACCCGCTCCAGCATCGGCCCGGGGCCGCAGGCATAGACCACGAACTTCCCGCTGCGTACTTCATCCGCGTGGTCATGAAGAAACCGCTCGAAGGGTGTGGTGACAAAGCCCCTGACGCCGCGTGAGCCATCATTCGTGGCGACATGAACCGGAATACCCAGCGCGGTGAAATCCTCCAGCCCGATGAGGTCCACGGTGGAGCGTCCGCCGAGAAACAGGCGCGTGGCTACCTGTTCCCGCTTGAGCTGTTCGGCCAGCGCAAGCAGCGCTGCACTCCCGACACCGCCGGCAACGAGCAGGGCTTCGCGTCCGCCAACGGCTACGGGGGCAATGTCGAACGGCCGCCCCAGCGGAAGCAGCGCCTGCACGGCATCGCCCGCGTGTACGCGCCGCAACGCCTGAGTGCCGCGCCCGAAGACCTGATAGATGAACTCAACCTGGCTGCCGGCCCCGCTGCGCCGCAGGCGGTAAATCGCCATGGCGCGTCGCCACATGGGGTCAAGTGCACCGGCCGGTTTGAGCATGGCGAACTGTCCCGGCGCAAATGTGAGCGGTTCCGCCGCCGTCAGCGTGAGGTGGCCGTAGCTGCCAAACGTACGGTGTCCGGTGACGGTGAGCCTGATGTCCTGCACGGCAATCCTCCGGTCTGAAAAACCCGTTTTCCGACAAAAACATGCCGCCGCAACATGGTCAACCGGAACGTTCGGCGTGAGCAGGATTTGCTCGGCGGGCTTGCATCCGGGGGCGCTGCAAGGTAGCCATGGGCGTTTCTGAAACAGGTGCTTCACCATGTTGCTCGACCGCCAAACCGTTGACGATCTGCGCGCCCAGGCGGACATCGTGCGCGTGGTTTCCGGCTATGTCACGCTGCGCAAGCGCGGCGCGAACTACCTTGCCTGCTGTCCGTTCCACAGCGAAAAAACGCCCAGCTTCAACGTCCATCCCGGCAAGCAGGTGTTCAAGTGTTTTGGGTGCGGCATCGGCGGTGATGTGTTCACCTTCGTGATGCGCATGGAGAATGTCGGCTTTGCCGAAGCCGTACGCATTGTGGCCGAAGTGTGCGGCCTGCCGCTGCCGGAAGCCCGTCCGGCCGCCCCGCCGGCACACGGGAAAGGGGCGCATCAGGAAGGGGCGCTGCCGGAAGCGGAAGAACGGGAGCGTCTGCTGCGCCTGCACGAGCTGGCCCTGCGGTTTTTCCAGAGCCAGCTTGCCGCCCCGGAACACTACGCTGCCCGCGAGTATCTGGCGCGGCGTGAGGTGGCGCCGTCCACGATTGCCGCGCTCGGCCTCGGCTATGCCCCCGACCGCTGGGATGCGCTGCTGAACTTTCTGCGCAGCCACGGCGCAAGCCTGACCGACCTCGAACGCAGCGGTCTGGTCACGCCACGGGAAAGTGGCAGCGGTGGCTACGACCGCTTCCGGGGACGAATCATGTTTCCGATTGCCGATTCGCAGGGGCGCGTCGTGGCCTTTGGGGGACGCACACTGGGCGACGGCGAGCCGAAGTACCTCAACTCGCCGGAAACACCGCTCTACGTCAAGGGAAAGCACCTGTTCGGGCTGCATCTGGCGAAGGAAGCCATCCGGCGCAGCGGCTTTGCCATTCTGGTGGAAGGCTACATGGACTTTCTGCGCCTGTATCAGGAGGGCGTTCACAACGTCGTGGCGACCCTGGGCACGGCGCTGACGGAGGCGCAGGTGCGCCAGTTGCGGCGGTATCTGGAAACGCCCAAAGTCGTCATCAACTTCGACAGTGACCGCGCCGGACAGGCGGCCACCCGGCGCAGCTTTGAGCTGCTGCTGGAGCAGGGGTTTCGCGTCAACGTGCTCCATCTGCCGGAAGGCAAGGACCCGGATGATTTCGTGCGGGCACAGGGCGTCCGCGCCTACCGCGCCTGCCTCCGACAGTCACAGCCGCTGGTGGAATATCTGGCCGATGCGGCGGGACTGGAGTACGACCTGACGCGCCCGGCCGGGCGGGCCCAGGCCGTCAATGCTGTGCTGCCATACATTGCCAAACTCAACGATCCCATCGAGCGCGCGCTGGCGGCCGAACGGCTGGCTGACCGGCTTCAGTTGGATGTAGGGTTGATTCGTACGGCCCTGGAGCAGTCCGCCCGTGAGCGGCGCACTGAGCTGGCGGTGGAAACCGTCGAGGTGGCGGCCAAGCTGACGCTGGCCGAGCGGCAGGTGCTTCAGGTGCTGCTGTCCCATCCGCCGCTGTGCGAACTGGCCTTTGCCGCACTGGATGACGAACTCATCAGCATGCTCCCCGGGCGCGTGTTTTTCCGTGCGGTGCGGGAGGTCTATCTGAAAGGCGAGCCGTTTGCTTATGCTCCGCTGGCCGCAGCGGTGGCCCGTTGGCAGCGGGCCGAAACCAGCGGAAACGCCCACGGGCAGTTTGATTTCCTTGCGGAAGCCGACCACACGCCAACGCCGCTGGACCGGGAAATGGAAAACTACGTCGCCGAACTGCTGTTGGGTGCTGAGCCGCCGGCCGACGACACGGCGCTGGCAAAGTACCGTTCCATTCTGGAAGACGGGTTGCTGGTGCTTCAGCAGCGGCGGCTGGAACACCAGAGCGCTGCCATGCACCGGAATGTGCAGAAGGCGGCGGAATCCGATGACGAGCAACTTGCCCTGCGCTATGCCCACGAACGGTTGCAGCTCAAACGGGCGCGTCTGGCGGCGCTGCACCATCGGCAGAAAAAGCCATGACCGGTGAGACGACCCAGCCGCTTGTGACGCAAGTGATAACCGCCGCGCGTGGCCGGGCTTTTCTGTCCTATGACGAACTCAATGCCCTGCTGCCGCCGGGGATGACCGATGTTGCGGTCATCGAGGCGCTGCTGTCCGCGCTGGAGCGGCGTGGCATTCGCGTGGGAGAGGAACATGAACGCCCGTTGCCAGCAGGGGCGGTTCCGCGAACCGCCCCTGCCAGCGAAACCGCCCCTACAGCGCCGGCGTCGCCGACCGCCTTTTTTGAAGACCCGCTGCGCCCGTACCTTCAGGAAATGGGACGGATTGCCACGTTGTCCGCCGAAGATGAAGCCGCACTGGTGGCCAGCATCCGCCGCGCTGAGGCGCGGTTTCGGAAGCAGCTTTCCCGCCTGCCGGCCACAGCGGTCCTGCTTATTGAAAAAGCAGAAGCCTTGGCGCAGGGAGAGAGTGCGGCAGCCCGCTGGTTTGATCTGTCGGGAACGGCAGCCGGGCCGGAGCCGGGCGAAACGGCATCGTCGGAAGCTGCTTCTCTGGAGGCGGCCCTTGACGAGGCTGTGGCGCGTATGAGGCAGGCGCTGGAAGCCGTTCAGGATGAGTGGTCTCTGCTGTCCGCCGTGGCCGATCTGCCCGCATCGGCGGACTGGCAGCGCCGCCGCCTGGCCCGGGCGCGGATTCTCCTGTCGCGGGCCGTGCTGGATGTGCCGCTCTCCCGTACCGGCTACACGTCCCTGCTTGAAGCCATGGAAGCCGGACGGCGTACCAACGCCGCGTGGCTGCTGACGGCCGCCGAGCCGGCCGAAGTGGCGCGCACCCTGGCGCAGGCGCGGCAGATGTTTGACCGGGCGGCGGCGGCGCGGCAGCGGCTGGTGGAAACCAATCTGCGGTTGGTCGTGTCGGTTGCCAGGCACTACACGCACCGGGGACTCGGACTGACAGATTTAATCCAGGAAGGCAATCTCGGACTGCTGCGCGCTGCCGAGCGGTTCAGCGGGCAGCGCCCGGAACGGTTTGCTTCCTACGCGACGTGGTGGATTCGCCGCGCCATGGCGCAGGCGCTCAGTGAGCAGCCGCGCCTGATTCGGTTGCCGGCGGCCGTGCGCGCCGAACTCACGCGGCTGCTCGAAGCCATGCACCGTCTGACGCTGGAACGGCGCCGTGAGCCAAAACAGGCCGAACTGGCGGAACATCTGGGCATGTCGCTTGAAAAAGTGCAGATGTTGCTCCAGTTGGCGCAGCCGCCGGTCAGCCTCGAAACACCGGTGGGCGATGAAGAAGACCAGAGTCTGGGGGACTTCATTGCCGATACCCACGCGCCGAATCCGCTGGATGATGCGGCGCGCGTCCGCCTGCGGGAAGACCTCAATGCCGCGCTTCAGTCACTCAATGCCCGCGAGGAGAAGGTACTGCGGATGCGCTTCGGGTTGGGCGCGGATGGCAAAGCCTACACACTCGAAGAAATCGCGCAGTTTTTTGCGCTCCCACGGGAGCGCATCCAGCGCATTGAAGCGGAAGCCCTGCGGAAGCTGCGGCGTCCGGCGCGCAGCCAGCGCCTGCGCCAGTTTCTGGACGATACGGCGCACGATGCGTCGGCCTGACGCCGGGGCCAGGCCACACAATCGGTTGGCGATTGGCCTTTATTTGGCGACGAACTGCCCGTGCAGACCGTAGGGGACAGTATCGCGCAGGTGGAGCCGCGCCAGCGGCCCGCCGGCCACATTCCGGGCGTCAAAAATGGCCAGCCCGCTTGTTCCCCGTCGGGCATCGAACACCATCTGCAGGAGGTAGCCGGCGTTTTCGTCAGTGGTGCCCGGCGTGGGCACGAACACCGGCTCGCCGACGTAGCCGCCGGGGGCGAAACTGTACGTCTGGGTTTCGCCCGTATGGGTGTTGTAAGCCAGAACGCCTTGCAGCGGCGCATTGCCGGTCGGTGCATCAGCCATGGCCATAAAGGCCCAGCGGTGGGGGAGTCCGACCCGCGCCGGGTGGACGCCGGGAAACTCGACGGCGCGTTCCAGCAGGCGTTCCCGGCGGGACGCGCCGGTTTTCAGGTTGATGGTGAAGCGGAAAAGCTGCGAGGCCGCGATTTTTTCAATCTCGACCTGCTGGTACATCGTGCCCGGTTCGAGCGAGGGGAAGGTTTCGTACGCAATGGAATCCACAGTCAGCACATCATCTGCAATGTGGGCGTTGACGTGGTGGAACACAAAACAGGCGTCAGTTTCGTAGGTGCGCATCCGTCCGCCGTGGCGTGGCAGCAGGTGGACTTTCGTCGGGCGGTCAGGCTGGAAGACGAGGCATTCGGCCGCGCCACGAAAACCGAACCAGTAGGGCAGGGGATTGACCGTGACCGGGTTCTGAAAAAATACGGCGTAGTCGTCGGTCAGGGCGAAGTCGTGGATGAAGGCAAAGCCGGGGACTTCCCAACGGTGTTGCGCCGTCACGTTCAGGTTGGCGTCGAGGGTGTACAGGTTGATGGTTGAGGATAGTCCCGGCTGGATGCCGAAGTTGACCATCTCGCCGGTGCGCCGGTCGTAGTGGGGATGTGCTGCAAAGTTGGCGTTGCCGGCGAGCGCCCCGCCCAAGTCATCTTCGCCAATGGTTTCAAGCGTTTGTGGGTCGAGAGCGTAGGGCTTTCCGCCTTCCCACAGCGCCAGCAGTTTTTTGGGCGAGCAGGCCACGTTGGTATTGGCAATGTTTTTGGCCTGGAGGTCAAAGGCATTGGCCAGCCAGCCACCCGGCTTCTGTGTGCCGAAGACGCCGCGTTGCAGGAAGCGTCCGGCTTTGGACTCGGCAATGAAGCCGGCCGTGCGGACGTACCGGTTGCGAAACCGGACCCGGCCGTCGCCGGTGAAGTCAAAGGCGCAGATCATGCCGTCGCCGTCGAACGGATGCTGGACAGACTGGCCGCCGCGTTCAAGCAGTCCGGGCCCATTGCGGTACAGCGTGCCGCAGAGGTCAGCCGGCAGGTTGCCTTCGATGTCGTCAATCCAGTAGTCGCGTTCTTCAGTCAGTGACGTGTAGCCGCACAGCCAGTCGGCGCGGTTCCAGCGGCGGGTGGTGGGTTGGGGAGCGGGAGCAGCCATGGCACCTTCTTCAGGCGTGGGGTTCGGCCTGGGGGGAAGCCAACGATGCCAGACGTTCGAGTTCGGCTACCGTGCGTTCAAGTTCGTTGGCAAGCGGTTGGCACGGCCCGGCGGCAAAGATTTCGACAAGGCGGCGGTAGTACCACAGCGTTCCTTCCCGGCCGCCTTCAAACCGCGACCACAGGGCTTCGCCGACCGTCCGGTAGTCGGCCAGAATCGTGCGCGCGTTGTGAACCTTGTCGGCCAGCGACACCAGCCGTGCCGTGTCAGGCGTCGTACGCAGGTGGGCGAGGTAGGCTTCCTTGCGCGCGCGCCACGGCGGTTTGGGTATCTGATCGGTGTCGGTACAGTGGTCCACAATGGCTGCCACGTCTTCGCCGAAGCGGTGACGGATTTCCTGCCGTATGGCGTCGCCGCCCTGGTCTTCCACGGCGTCGTGCAGCAGGGCCGCAATGGCCTGGTCTTCCGTGCCGCCGTGTTCGAGGACCAGCGCCGATACCGACAGCAGGTGGCTGATATAAGGGATTTCCGTTCCCTTGCGCTTCTGGTGGCGGTGAAGCTGGTGGGCGAAGACCAGCGCCGCATCGTACCGTTCGCTGAGCATGGTTTGTCTGCTATCAAGAATGTGCGCAAAAGTGCGCACGGTTCTCTTCCTGCCCCGACGTGTCCTGTTGACCACCGTCGTATCTGACAGGCGTGACTTTCCCGACTACGGCGGGGACGGTCCCCGCCGCAGCGCCGCCATTGCTGGACGGACTCGCCACGGGTAGGGCAGTTTCGGTTGCCAGCCGTTTCAGGTTCAGCTTCAGGTTCAGCGCCGCGAGGCAGCGGTTGCTGTCCGTTCGGGCCACCGGAATCAGCCTTCCTTCGCGTTCCCAACGCTGCAACGTCCTGACCGGGACACCGGGAAGTTTTGCCGCTTTGCCTGTGCTGATCGTGCTTTCCATGAGCATTATTATACACTATCGCGTACTATACGGCAAGCTAGAGTCCGTCTCCCAAGCCGGTGACTGAATCGTTATGCCGCCTGTCCGGTGGGGCCGGTGGAGAGTGCCGCGTGGATGTCTGCCGGCAGGCGTATGATGCGGCCCGCGTGGTTCGTCGGCAAGTGTGTCGTTTCGCCCGTGGCCAGCAGGGTGTCGTCGGTGGCGCGCCGGATGTCGTAACCAAAGACAACCTGCCGCGAGCGCAGCGCCAGCAGGCGGGTGGTGATGTGGATGTCGTCGTCGTAACGGGCCGGCGACAGATAGCGCACCCGCGCTTCCGCCACGACAAGGCGCAGTCCGGCGGCTTCCATCGCGCGGTAGGCATATCCGCAGGCCCGGCAGTAGTCAGTACGTCCGATTTCCATCCAGACCAGATAGTTGGCGTGATAGACCACGCCCATCTGGTCGGTTTCGGCGTACCGGACGCGCAGGCGCGAAATGACACTGGAAGGCAGGGCTGAATCCGTCGCCATGGTTGCGTGGGGGGTCAGTGCCGCGTTGCTTCCGGCAGCGGGGCCGCCGGAGCGGCGACGCGCTGCCGCAGCGCCACAAGCTGTGCCTCGCGGTCGTCGCGGTAAAACAGGTTGAAGGTGTCGAAGGGGATGATCCGCCCGTCAGGGTGAACGATGTGGACACACGACCGCTTCACCGAGCGGATGTCGAGATTGTGGGCGTCCATAAACTGCACGATGAGAATCCGAAAGACGTTCTCGTAGCTCAGCGATGCCGGGACGTTGACCAGCGGCAGGCAGCAGAGCAGTTGTTTGAGGGAAAGCGCCTGTCCGTCCGGGGAATGGCCCGTGGAGAACGTCCTGAACAGTTGCTCCCGAAATGCCGCCTGGTGCTCGTAGGCGATGGTGTTGTTGCCTTCGCCGGCCAACAACATCTGCGGATCAATGAGTCCGGTCAGCGGGATGATGTCTCCGCCGAGTTTCAGGGCGTAGGCCATGGCCAGACAGTCGGGATGGCAGGGAACGGGCAGGACATCCTGGGGGCGCAGCCAGGAAACCTGCCGCAGCAGTTGCTGCCGTACTTCGCCCAGCGTCAGGCGGTCACGCGCCGGGTCGAAGTGTTCCGTCCGTCCGGCCGCCTGTACCGGCTGGAAGGTCACACCGCGCACGCACGGATGCTGAAGGGCAAAGGCGATGATGTCGCCGATTTCGTCGTCGTTGACGCCCTTTTTCAGGGTGACGACAAGGGTTGTGGAGACCTTCAGCCGGTCGAGCCGTTCCAGCGCGCGCTCACGGACGGCGCGCAGGTCCAGTCCGCGCAGGTCACAGAGGGCGGCGGGCCGCAGGGAATCGAACTGAAGGTACACCTCGAAGCCGGGCATGTAGCCAGCCAGCCGTTCGGCAAAGGCTTCGTCCTGGGCGATGCGAATGCCGTTGGTGTTGATCATCAGGTGCTTGATGGGACGGCGGCGGGCGGCGTCGAGAATCTCGAAAAATGCCGGATGCAGCGTCGGTTCGCCGCCGCTGATCTGCACGATGTCCGGCTCGCCTTCATTGCGTACGACACAGTCGAGCATGAACTCAACCTGTTCGAGGCTGCGATGGGTCGGACGATGGGGCCCCGAATCGGCATAGCAAATCGGACAGGTCAGGTTGCAGTGGTCGGTGATCTCGACAATGGTCAGGCAGCCATGCTGCTCGTGATCGGGACAGATGCCGCAGTCATACGGACAGCCATACCGAATAGGCGTGTTGAACTGCCGGACGAGTTGGCCGGGCTTCAAAAACTGCCGTTGCTGCCGGTAAAACGCGGCATCCGTGGAAATGAGCACCCGTTCGCGCCCGTGCGTCGGGCAGAACTTGTGCATGAACACCCGCTCGCCTTCGATGACAATCTTGGCCTCGACCTTCTGGAAACATGTCGCGCAGATGGCGTTGGTCAGCTCATAGAACAGGTAGGGGCGGTCAGCCATGGGCCGGGCTTCCTTTCGCCGTGGAGTGGGCCGTTGCGGGGGCGTGGGGGAGCGTTGGTCTCCACTGACGCCACAGGCTGATGGCAGCCGCAACCAAGCCGAGCAAAGCCACAAACTGAATGGCCGTCAGTCCGATGAGGTAAGGGAACGGACGCGGCTTGATGAACTCGATGGCGAAGCGGAAGGCGAAGTAGCCGATGAGAAACTGGCGAAACCGCGCGCCGTCCGGTGCGCCGGGCAGCTTCCATGTCCAGAGCAGCCAGCCAAGCCCGGTCAGATAGAGGATTTCATAGAGCTGGGTTGGGTGGCGGCGGAGGCCGTCGCCGAAATCAACGCCCCAGGGCAGGCTGGTGGCGATGCCGCAGGTGCCGTCGGAGAGACCGGTGAGGAAGCACCCGATCCGTCCGATGGCGATGCCCACGATGAGCGGAAAGACGTAGGCATCGCCGGTGGCCTGCGAAACGCCGGCAAAGCGTTTGGCAACTTCGACGCCCAGCCAGCCGCCCAGCAGCCCGCCCACGATGGACTTTCCCTGAAGCCAGATGAGCGGGTTGGCGCGGTGCTGCCAGTAGAGCGGGAAGACTTCCAGCCAGGCGACGAGCTTTGACCCAAGGGTTGCGCCGGCCAGGCAGCCGACGAGCGTCCAGACCGCCTGTTCGACGGTCATTCCGCCGGGTTGCCGGCGGCGGGCGCGCAGGTAGAGCCGAAAGCCAACCGTATAGGCCAGAATTTCACAGACCAGATGAATCGGAATGGTGACGCCGGGCAGCCGCAGGTCGTAGGGGAAGCTCATGGCAGAACACCATTCTGCTGGGAGGTCCGTTCAGCGGGACATGTAGCGTTCGGCGGTTTTGACGCGCACCAGCGCTGCTTCCAGTTCGGCGCGCAGACGGGAAAGGTCTTCATCGGGGCGTTCGGCTTCGGCTTTCCTGAGCGCCAGTTCGGCTTCACGCAGGCGCGTCCGGGCTTCCTCGATGTCAATGTCTTCGGCGAGTTCGGCCCGTTCGGTCAGCACGGTGACGCGGTTGCCCAGAACTTCCACGAAACCCTGCGCCACGAACGCCAGGGTTTCCTTTCCGCCCTGGCGATAGGTCAAAAGACCAGCCACACCAAGTTGTGACATCAGGGCGGCGTGGCCGGGGAGGACACCGATTTCACCATCCAGCGCCGGCAGGACGACTTCATCCACGGTCTGGGAAGGAAACGCCCGTTCGGGGGTAACGATGTCGAGTGTGAGAGACATATCCTTCAAATTGGTCCTTCATGTGCCAGATTTGTCTGTGGCGGCACGATACCAGCCCTGCCCCCGGATTGGAAACCGGTTGCCCAAGACAGTGGTCAGGACAATGAAGTTGGGCATTCCGAGGCAGACCTGCCAATGAAAGTCTGAAAGTGTCGCCGCCTGAGTTTTCTTGAGACAGGAGATTGTTCATGGCTGTTGAAATCACTGGCAAGTATCTCGGCGCTTTGCGCGTTGAAATGACCCACGGCCCCTCCGGGGCACTTCTGCAAACCGTGGCCCCGACGGACAACCAGGGGGACGGAAGCTGTTTTTCGCCAACGGACCTCGTGGCGGCGGCGCTTGGCTCCTGCATGATGACCCTGATGGGTATCGTTGCCCAGCGCGACGGCCTCGACCTTTCCGGCGCACATTTCCGCGTCGTCAAACACATGCAGACGACCTCGCCGCGCCGTGTGGCATCCCTACCCATCACCTTTCACCTGCCGGGTCACATTCCAGCCGAGGCCCGTCCCAAACTCGAACGTGCGGCCCTGACCTGCCCCGTTCACCACAGCCTGCACCCGGACATTGAAAGCAAGGTTGAGTTCCTTTACGACCTGTGAACCGCACATCAACGGGCGTTGACAGGTCACAGGCGGCGGCGTATGTTCTCGCCAGGTCATCCGATGCGGGCGTAGCTCAATGGTAGAGTACCAGCTTCCCAAGCTGGGTGTTGTGGGTTCGAGTCCCATCGCCCGCTCCACATCCGGCGCCAAAAACCACGGCTGCCGAAAGACCACTTGACATACTCCCCTGCCTAAAGGCAGGGGATTCTTGTTCTTGGTTCTGCGAGCGCACTTACTTCATCAGGTTGCCCCTCTAAAGCAGCGGTGCATCTCTCCCCAAGCGTTCCCTCTTTCGAGGCAGTTCCCTTTTGCCCAAAGGTACTGTAGTGGCAAGTAGCGAATAGCGAACAGGGAGCGAGTAGCGAGTAGCGAGTAGCGAGTGAAGCGAGTAGCGAGCAGCGAGTAGCGAGTAGCGATCAACCACTCGCCACTCGCCATTCGCCACTCGCCAATTCCGCCACTCACCACTCGCCTCTGAACCACTCGCCACTCGCCACTTGCTTCCTTATTGAGGACAACTATGGGTTCTAGTGGATAGGGTTTTTACTACCCTATGCTCACAGTGACTACAGTCCTGTGTGGTGTACTGCGGCGGTACGCTGACGACTGCCTTGTCCCACACCTTGCCGTAGTAGTCCAGCCACGCAGTGAATTGAGACCAGCCAGCATCATGAATGGATTTGGCAAGATGATGATTTTTGACCAGGTTCTTCACCTGCAAGTCTTCATACGCCACGACATCGTGAGATGCCACCACGCACCGTGCCTGACTGCCCAGTCTTTACGCTGGCGTTGGACTTTCAGATGCACTTTGCCCAGTCGCTTTCTTTGCTTGTGGTAGTTCTTGGATTGGGATTTTGCCCCCTTCTTGAACTTCCGACTTAATCTGCGCTGGTGTTGCTTTAACCTCCTTTCACTACGCCTCAAAAACTTAGGATACTCTACAGGGTTGCCGTTCTGGTCGGTGTAGAAAGCCCTTAAGCCCAAGTCAATGCCAATCACATTGCCTGTGTATGCTCCCTGCTCTTTGCGCTCCACATCCAGGCAGAACTGAGCATAGTACCCATCTGCCCTGCGTATCACCCGCACCCGATTGATTTTGGAGTTTAGGATATGGTGTCTTGCCTCACCATTGCAGTACAGAGCAAAAGCACCAGCATTGAAGCCATCAGTGAAGGTGATAGACATTCCATCTCCTGACAGCTTCCAGCCAGATACCTTGTATTCCACAGAACGGCAATGCCTCTTGAACTTGGGATACCCTTTCTTGACCGCCTTGTTTCTGCAGTTGGTATAGAACCGAGAAATGGAAGCCCAGGCTCGCTCTGCACTTGCCTGCCTTGCCGCTGAGTTTAACTTCCTGACAAAGTCAAACTCTTTGGCCAGGTCTTTGCAGTGGGCATAGAGAACAGCTTTGTTTACACTCTTGTTGTCCATCCAGTACCGCACACATTTGTTTCTGACAAACTGTGCGGTACGGATGGCTTCATCCAGAGCGTGATACTGCTTTGCTGTCCCGTTGAGTAGCTTGGCTTCCATGACTCTCATACTGCTATTTTATCACAGGTTTGGCTTGATAAAACAGCGTGCGCCTTATATCCCTGCCCTAAAGTGCAGGGCTTTACGGCGTTTTTTCGGTAAAACAGACAACAACAAACAAAAAACGAGGCGGATGAAACCATCCGCCTCGCGTCGTTTGGGCGTCCGTGTAACGCTACCGACTTAGTAGTTACGGAACAGCGCGTTGGCATCCAGCGTGCCGTTGCTGACGCACCGGCCGTTGAGGGATGAAATCCGATAGACGCTGTTCATGATGTTGTTCTTGATGGTGAGACCGCGCGCTGAACGCCGGGCAGCGTAGAGCGCAACCACACCCGTGACGTGCGGGGTTGCCATCGAAGTGCCGCTCAGAGAGCCATACCGGCTCGCCGGCAGCGTGGACTGAATGTTAGAGCCGGGCGCGCCGAGGTCAACACTCGTGCGGCCGTAGTTCGAGAAGGAAGACAGTGCGCCGGTGCTCGTGATGGAAGCCACGGAAATGATGCAGTCGTGGCTGTAGCTGGCCGGGTAGGACGGACGGCGGTCGTTGTCGTTGGACTCGTTGCCCGCTGCCGCCACGAAGAGAATGTTGCGCGCCTGGGCGCGGGAAATCGCATCGAACAGCGCCTGCGAGTAACCGCCGCCGCCCCACGAGTTGTTCGTGGCAACGATGTCCAGCCCATGCCGCACCTTGAGGTCGGTGAAGTAGTCAATGGCGCGGATGGCGTTGGCCGTCGTGCCGCCCTGTGCACCCAGGAACTTGGCCGAAATCATGGTCACGCGCCAGTTGACGCCGACCACGCCGATGCCGTTGTTGCCTACGGCACCAATCGTGCCGGCCACGTGCGTGCCGTGGGAGTCAATGTTGGTCGAACCGGAAGCCGGCCCGTCATACACCGTCCGGTCGTTGTTGGCGAAGTCCCAGCCATGCGTGTCATCCACATAGCCATTGCCGTCGTTGTCGCGTCCATCCACGGGATCGAAGGGGTTGACCCAGATGTTGGCCTGCAGGTCGGGATGGTTGACCTGGATGCCTTCGTCAATGACGCCGACGTAGATGTTGCGTGAACCGGTGCCATTCGTCACCGAGGTGGACCACACGGCGGCGGCTTCACTACCGTACTGATTGCTCGTGCCGCTGCCGGTCCGGTAGCCGTACATGCCCCACATCGAGCCGTTCAGGAAGAGCGGGTCGTTGGGACGCGCTGCCTGAAGCTTGGTGTAAATCCAGTTGGGTTCAACCGACTTGACGGCCCGGTGGCCGCGGAGAATTTCGCACGCTTCCTTGACGCTCAGACCCGGCGGCAGGGTGTCGAGTTCAACCTCACCGGCCGGGCGCTCCATACCGTTGCGCAGGGGCGTGCCAGCTTCGAGCATACGCCGTTCGTCGGACGAAAGCAGCGTTGTCGCACGGGCGGCGCCAATCATGGCGCGCACCTCGGCGCGGCTGCGCTCATCAGCGTCTTCGTAGTACTGGATGATGACCTGATTGGCCACGTAACGCGGCTCACCGGCTACGTCCACCGGGTATTCGTCACCTCCGGCTCCGCCGGCCGACGGCGGCAGCGGGCGGCTGATCTGGCTGAAAGTGGTTGCCGTCATACCTCCGGCAAGCAAAAGCGCAAACGCAAGGGCCAGTGACTTTTTCACGATGAGGATTCCTCCATGGATGAAGCGGGAAAGGATTTGTGGTGCGCAGAACCGTCTGGCGCTGTGCGCATCCTGTGCAAGACAACTTGCGTGCCAAACCTGACGGACTCCCGTTGGAATGACACCCGCTGTGGGCCGGCGGCGCGCCACACTGTGACCCGTGACGCGCCGGAATGCCGGCTTTTTCAAGGTTTTTTCGTCCATGGCACTGGCTTGTGACGCAAAAGGCTTGAGAAAGGGCCGACTTGGCATTACCTTCACGGCCTTGCACCTGAACCGTCAATCGCCGCTAAAGTGTCAAATGACTTGCTGTCAACCTGCTTGACGGCAAGCATCTTGATGGTTATGGAGACTGACTCGTCGCCGCGATGTCTGATGCGCTTTCTGCCAGTGCGCCACGCCTGAGTCGCCATGAGTGGTTGGTCAGTCGGCTGCAATTCGAAATCGGAGAACTTGAGCAAAAGGGGTCGCCGCTGGCTGTCGAACGGCGCTTTGAGCTGGCCCGCCTTCTGGCCGAGGTGCACCGCTTTGACGAAGCGGCACAGGTTCTGGACCGCATCGCCGCACAGGCGGCTGATGCGGAAACCATCGCCGGCGTTCACCTCCAGCGGGCGGACACCTATCTGCGCCGGCACCACATTCCGCGCGCCATTCACGAAGCCAATCTGGCGCTGAAGGTGGGAGAGTCTGAGCGCCTGGAGACTGTAGTGGGGCAGGCGGAAGCCCTTTTGGGACGCATCTACGCGGCCATTGATGAATACGCCATCGCCCGTGAGCATCTGGAGCGGGGGCTGCGTTTGCTGGAAGCGGCCCGCAGGATGCGCGGCGTTGCCGAATGCCGCTGGCAGCTTGCCGTCATGGCCTATCACGAGGGGCGTCCGGCCGAATCGCGTGATGAAGCCGCGCGCGCCCTCGCGCTGCTTGAAGCCCTGCCGGGCGGGTTGGCGGCCCAGGACCCCAGGCTGGTTGGGCAGTTGCTTGACCACCAGGCTTTTATGGCTTTTGAGGCAGGCGATCTCGCCACGGCGCTGGCGCTGCTGGAAAGGGCCCTGTCCCACTGGGCGCAAACCGATGACCGGTTGGCGTTGGGGCGGGCGTATGACCTGGTGGCCGATGTGCGCATGTGCGCCGGCAAGTGGCGCGAGGCTGAAGAAGCCTTGGGGCAGGCGATGTCTCTGGTGGCGGATGACCAGGCGGCTGAAAGCCTGGTACGCCGGACGGCAAGCCGCCTGCGGCTCTGGCAGGGTGATCTGGACGCTGCCGAACGGCAGGCCCGGTTGGCCGTGGAACGGGCGCTGGCCGCCGGACGGGCGGCTGCCGAAGCCGGCGGCTGGGAAGCTCTGGCCGAAGTGCTGCTGGCGCAGGGACGCAACGAGGAAGCCTTGGCGCTGTTTGAGCAGGCCACGCGCATCAACGCCAAAATCAACCGGATCAACCGTCTGCCCATCAGCCACCTGCGTCTGGCCGAAGCCTGTCTGGCCACGGGCGACGCCGTCCGGGCGGAAGCCCATATCCGCCGTGCCCGTGAGCTGTTCGGAGAGACGCCCAAGCTCCACGCTTCGGGTCTGCTCTGTCGGCTCGAAGGGGAGTTGCACCTCGTGCGCAACAATCCCAGTGAGGCTGTCACGGCTTTTACCCAGAGCCTGTCCATGTTTGAAGCGGCCGGCTTTCTCTACGACGCCGCCACGAGTCACCTTGGAGCCGGCCGGGCCTTTCTCGCTCTGGGCAATCCGGCCCGGGCGCGCCTTCACCTCGAAGCCGCCCAGCGGCTCTTTATGGAACTGGGCGCCCAACGTGGCCTGACACAGGCGACGCAGTTGCTGGCCGAAGCCCAACGCGCCGATGAGCGGGACCGTCCACTGGCTCCCGCGCCCAGCCTCGATGCCCTGCTCGTCGAAAGTCTTGTGGCGGCTTCGACAACACCGGATTTGCTGCTGCGCGAACTGGTCATCCTGCTCCGTGATGAACTGCGGGTGAACGCTGCCATTTTTGAACAGATGCCCGATGGACTGCGGCTCCACGCGGGCAGCGCCGGTCCAGCCGAGCGGATGCGCCGTGCTCTGGAAAGCAGCCTGCATGATGAGCGTTCCCTGCCGGACGATCTGACGGTGCGCACGTTCAATGACGTGCGGCCCGGAGCCGATCTCGCTCCCATGCGGCGGTTTTTCCTGTGCCTGAGCGGCGTCATCGCGCCCAACATCGCCACAACCATCGAGGCGCTCGTCCACGTCGTGGAGTTCATTCTCGAAAATCACCGTCTGCGCAACACCGTCCGGGCTTCCCGGGCCATTGCAAGCAGTGAGCCGGCGGCCAACCGCTTTGCCCACCTGGGTCTGGTGTGCGAGTCGCCGGCCATGCTGTCGGTTGTGGAGCGGATTGAAAAAATCCGCTCCTCCGATGTGACGGTGCTCATCACGGGTGAGTCCGGGGTCGGCAAGGAACTCGTGGCCCGGGCGCTCCACGCCACCAGCCGCCGCCGGGACCGGGTGTTTTTGCCCTTCAACTGTGCTGCGATTCCGGCCGAGTTGGTCGAAAGCCGGCTGTTCGGGCACCGCCAGGGAGCTTTTACCGGGGCCAACAAAGACGCCTTGGGCATCATCCGGTCGGCCGCCGGAGGAACGCTGTTTCTGGACGAAATCGGAGAGCTGGCCCTGCACGTCCAGCCCAAGCTGCTGCGCTTCCTGCAGGAGCGCGAAATTCACCCGGTAGGCGAGGAAAAGCCCATCAAGGTGGATGTCCGGGTCATTGCGGCGACCAACCGCGACCTGGAAGCGGAGGTGGCCCAGGGCCGGTTTCGGGAAGACCTGTTTCACCGCCTCAACGTGGTACGTCTGCACGTCCCACCGCTGCGGGCGCGCCGCGAAGACATTGCGCCGTTGGTACGGCATCTGTTGCGCGAGTGCGCCAAGCGGGAAGGGAAAAATGTTGCCCTTTCCGAAGCGGCTCTGGAACGTCTGTGCCAGCTTCCCTGGCCGGGCAATGTGCGGCAGCTCAAAAACGAAGTTGAGCGGGCGGTTGCACTTGCCGAACCCAACGACATCCTGACGCCCGATCACTTTTCACCGGAGTTGTGGCTCGCCACACCGCCGATGCCGAGTGGCGCGCACCGCATTCCGCCGTTGCCGCCGGGCGGTCGCCGTGGAACGGGGGAGCTGGTTCTGCCTTCCCGACCCACGTTGTCAGCGGCCGTGGAGGCGCTGGAGCGCCAGATGATTGCCGAGGCGCTGGAGCGTCACCACGGCAACGTCACCCATGCTGCACGTGAACTGGGCCTGACCCGGCAGGGGCTGATTCTCAAGCGCCGCCGCTATGGCCTTGAAAAAGAACCGCTGCGGGAATGATGCCGGTACACTATGGCAAAGATGGCAAAGGCAGGCCCCACCGGCGAACCGTGCCATCCTGCCCGCAGGAAAAGGCGTGGACGCCATCGGGATGCAGAGCCACGTGGTGCACCCGTTCGGTGTGACCGGTCAGGCACATAATTTCACAGCCGCTTTCGATGTCCCACAGCCGCACGGTCCGGTCGTCGCTGCCCGACAGAAGCCGTTTGCCATCGGCCGAAATGGCCAGACTGTTGACGTAGTTGCCGTGGCCAATGAAGACCTGCACTGGTTTTCCGTCGGCGACCTGCCACAGGCGAATTGTCGAATCAAGGTTGACTGACGCCACCTGCCGGCCATCGGGCGTAAAGACGACCTGCGCCGAGCCGTAGGGAATTTGCCCGGCATCAAGCCGTTTGATGCGCCGCCGCCCTTCACTTTCGGCCGTCTTGACCTGCTTGAGTTCGCTGCCGACCAGCCGCTGGCGGTCATCCGAAATGGACACGCTCAGCGAGTCGTAGGTCGTTTCGTCCGGCGGCAGATAGAGCAGCTCCCGTCCAGTGTGCGTGGCCCACAGGTGGATGTCACCGCTGACGGTCATGACGATGACCGATTGCCCGTCCGGCGCAAAGGTGGCGCAGGCAATTTCATCGGCATGCTTGGTGAACCGGCGGATTTCGCGTCCGGTGGAAGTTTCCCACAGGCGTACGGTTTTGTCCTGCCCGCCGGTCACAATCCATTGCCCGTCTGGCGAGAACGCCACCGTCGTCACCATCGTGTGCCCGAAGAGCCGCCGCAGTTCGCTGCCGCTCTGGGCGTCGCGCAGGCGGAGGCTGTCATCCGCGCCGCTGAACACGGCCAGGCGGTTGTCGGGACTTAGCGCCGCACAGCGTACCGGAAACATGCGCCCGGCGGCAAAACGGGTGATTTCACGCCCGTCTTCAGTCGAAAACATGCCGATGGTCTGGTCACGGCGCGCTGAATGGAAAAACCTGCCATCCCGCGAAAAAGCAATGCTGTTTGGGTAGGTGTGGCCGGTGAAGACGGCAATCTCGCCGAGCTTTTCGGCCGGTTTTACCGGTTCGGGCGCTGGCAACACCAGCCCTGCCAGATTCGGCAGGTGCGGGGCGGGGCCGTTGGTCGCCGATGGAGCCGTGGCCGCCGGGACGCTTTCCGTCAGCGGGGAAGTGATGATTTCCAGGGTTGAGGTCAGGTCGAAGAGCAACGGTACGCTGGGGCCTTCAGCCGTCAGCGCCGGGAGTCCGGCCGGAACCGCCGGTGAGGCGGGGTCCGCCGATGGCGTTGACGCCGGACTGCCCAGGGTGAACTTCCCGGAAGAGTAGCCGAAGGAAGATTCGCCCGTGGCTGCCAGCAGCTCGCTGGCCAGTTCCTCTGCCGTCGGCCGGTTGGCCGGGTCCTTTTCCAGCGCGTGCAGGACAACCCGCTCGATTTCCGCTGGAACGGCCGGGTTGTATGAACGCAATGGCGGCGGCGGATCATTGACCTGCATCCACATCACGGCGACGAAATCATTGTCCGGCGACTCGAACGGCAACTTTCCCGTCAGCATCTGGTACATCATGATGCCCAGACTGTACACGTCCGCCTTGCCGTCGTAGGGCTTGTTGCGCATGCGTTCCGGCGACATGTACTCCGGCGTTCCCATGAGAATGCCGGTGGCCGTCAGGTTGCGCCGGCCGGGTTCTTTTGGGGGACGCGCCAGCTTGGCAATGCCGAAGTCGAGTACCTTGACGACCTCTCCGCGCCGGGTGCGGTGGAGAAAAATGTTATCCGGCTTGATGTCGCGGTGGACGATGCCCGATGCATGGGCTTCGGTGAGCACATCGCACACCGGGATGATGATTTCCACACAGCGTTCGAGTGGAAGCACAAACCGTTCCTGGAGTTCGTCGCTCAGCGGGCGGCCGTCGAGCAGCTCCATCACGAGGTAGGCATGGCCATCCTGGGTGATGCTGAAATCCAGAACAGCCACGGCGTTGGGATGGGAAACCGAGCAGGCCGAGACGCCTTCCTGCCGAAACCGCTCCAGGTTTTCCGGCGTGGTGTTGTGGATGTTGTTGTGCAGCACCTTGACTGCCACAGGGCGGTTGAGGTTCAGATGCGTGGCCCGATAGACCGCACCAAAACCGCCCACGCCAATTTTGGCGTCAAGGCGATACTTGCCATCGAGGGTGACACCAATGAAGGGATCGGGGATGGTCGTCAAGGGCTGGTGTCTCCACGAAGAAAACCTGGGTCTGTGCGGGATGAGAAGCCTATTGTGTGCCAAACCTTGTGGTATGACAACCAAGTTTCTCGTCAACCTTTTGGCAGCCGATTGTAGCAAAAATTCAGATGCAGTGCAGCCGGCCGTGGCGCTGGCAGGGCTGTTTTTCAGTCCGGTGTACCGTGCCGCGCGCCGCCATAGCGAAACTTCAGCACCAGAATCGTGGCGACCAGAACCAGCGTGAGGGTGTTCCACACCATCAGCGGTATGTCCCGGTGGAGCAACCCATAGATGAGCCACAGGATGACACCGGTGGAAAACACAAGGTACATGCCGGCCGAAACGTCTTTGACCGACTTCGTGCGCCAGCTCTGCCACACCTGAAGGGCGAAAGAAAAGCTGGTGAGGGCGCCGGCCAAAAGGCCCAGAACTGTCAGTGTGGCAGAGGAAGGCATAGGTGTGGCACCGGTTGGTTACGGCGCATCCGGTCGGCCTGGTCAGGGTGTCAGCCAGTGGCCACGCCAGCCGGCGGCATGATCGTCCCAGGTGAAGGCGGCCCGCCGGTGGCCGCGGGCCGCAAGCTGGAGCCAGTCCAGCCGGATAACCTCCGTGACACAGACGGCAAAGTTGACAAAGCCGGCTTCACTTTCTTCTGCCGTCGGCGACCGCTCCACCAGTGCCGGCGGTAGTCCGCTGGAGGGGGTATCGGACGGGGTGCTGGGAGCCACTTCAGCCAAGTAACAGCGCCGTGACATCAGCCGGGTGCGCGCCCAGGCGTCTGCGGCCACGGCATCACCCTGGTGAACCACAGTGTTCCCTTTGGCCCGTACCTGAATCTTGCCAGCCGGGTCATAAAACACCCATGCCGTTGTGTGACAGGCCTGTAACAGGCGCACCTTGGGGGCGCGGGCGTCGGTGTGGAATGCCAGTTCGCGGCGGTCCGGGGAAGCGCGCCGCAGGACGACGACCCGCGCATCGCAGTCTGCCGGGCCGGCCGTGGCTACGACGGGCGTGTGAAAGGGATGTCCGGCTTCCCGGACGCCGACTTCAAAAGCCTCCCAGATACTTCTGAGAATGGCGTCGAGATCGGTTGGCAGGTCAGTTGGCAGGTGATGGCCCTTCATCGGAAACGGCTGACACTCGGTTCATTCGGAATGAAGAACCGCCAGAGTAAATCGCGCCCCTGAGTAATGCCAATGCGGGGCGAACTGGCGATGGGCGGTGCAGTTGCGCGCGGTTGGAGGCAGACCCGGTGCCCGATCTGCTCGCCGTTGTGTTCGCGTCCAATTCCCAGGGCGCGGCAGAGCCGGCCCGGGCCGCGCGCCAACTCGTGAACCGGCATCGGGCGCGGCGTCCGGGCCTGCATGCTCTCGATGCCATGCGTCGGCGCAATGGCGCGAATGAGCACTGCGCCAGGGCCGCGCGTATCGGTCGTGAAGTTGAGGCAGTAATACATCCCGTAAATCAGATACACGTAGAGCCGCCCGTAGGTCTCACGCATCAACTGACCACGCGGCCCACGCAAAACGGCATGCGAGGCCGGGTCGTCGGTGTAGGCTTCGGTTTCAACGATGATGCCGCCAGCGTCACCGTGCCAGAGCGTACATCCCAGAAGTTCCTGTGCGACGGTCACGGCGTCACGGGCGAAAAAATCAGCCGTCAGCATTGGGTTCATACCAGTCAGCACGGCGCGTCGGTCAACCGGCCCGCCGCTGCCGGGCAATAGTCTGGAAATAATCCGAACACGGCTCACCGGCAAGCTCCACGGCGCGCAGGTCCACGTCCAGCAGGTCGGTCCCGGTGACAACCTTGCCCACTGGAACAGCCGTGCCTTCATCCGGTTGCCAGTCCCGGCTGATGAACTTGTGGGTCAGGTCCACGACGGCCCCCTCAAACCGTACGCCAAGGGTGAAATAGACATCCACCAGGACACGCTGCACGTCCGGGACGTGGAGCTGCCCACGGGCATGCGGGCTGCGGGCGCGATAGACGGCGCGCGGAAAGAGTCCGTAGAGATTTTTGATGGCGGCGCTGATGAGCGGGCGTCCCTTGAGCGTCGTGCGCTTGAAACCGGCCACGGATACCCGGCAGTCAGCTTCCTCCAGAAGCGCCGGGGCCTGCATCCGGTCAAACCGCTGCGGTTGCCGGGAGGTGTTGGAATAGGCCTTGTGCGACAGCGTATCCGCATCCAGCAGCCGCAGCCCCGGATCGGCCAGTTCGGTCAGCAGCCGGTTGACGCCCAGCCGGGACATGACTTCCGCAAACGTGACCTTGGTGCAGACGCCTTCCAGAATGACGATCTCCGCCCGTGGCGCAACACGCCGGATACCGAGCAGCACTTCCCGCAGCACCGGCAGCCCTACCGTGACCGGAGCCGGGACGGGATAGCCCAGGTTTGGCTTGACAATGACCCGCTGCGCCCCATGCGCAGCCAGCGGCGGTACGTAGTGAAAGGTCGGACTATCGGCTACGACGGTGTCGCTCACGAAATGGCGTTGGCCGCAGCGAAGGCGGCACGATTATGGGCTGGTGGGGGGAGCGTGCAGAACAAGAGGCTCTATCCGGGGTGCCCATTGCCCAGGTCACGCTCGATGGCGGCGGCAACTTGGGCGGCAAGCGTGCCGATGTCTATGCCGTTGGCCGCTTCCAGCATCACCCGCGCCAGATTTTCCGTGCCGGAGTACCGCAGGAGCAGGCGTCCCCGTCCGGCAAGCTGGGCCTCGACTTCCCGCACCGTTGCCGCCACCCGTGGAAGGGTCTCGAAGGGGCGCTTTTCACGTACGGGAACGTTGACGAGCGTCTGTGGGAAGCGGGTCAGTCCGCGCACGGCTTCGCGCAGCGAGCACTGCCGTTCCACGAGCAGGCGCAGAACGTTGAGGGCCGTCAGCAGCCCGTCGCCGGCCAGGCTCTGGCGGGCAAAAATGATGTGGCCCGATTGTTCACCGCCCAGCAGTGCGCCGTGTTCGAGCATTGCCGCCAGCACGGCCCGGTCGCCCACCGGCGTGCGGATGAGGTCAATGCCCCGTTCCCGCAGGGCCAGTTCCAGCCCCATGTTGCTCATGACGGTTGCCACGACACAGCGCGGTGTCAGTTCGCCACGGGCGTCGGCGTCGGTGGCCATGGCGTAGAGGATGGCATCGCCGTCCACCACTTCGCCCTGTTCATCCACAAACAGGCAGCGGTCGGCGTCCCCGTCAAAGGCAATGCCAAGCTGCGCACCGGCTGCACGGGTCACTTCGGCCACGTGCTGGATGTGAATCGTTCCACATCCGTCGTTGATGTTGCGTCCGTTGGCGGCCGCGCCGGTCACAAAGGTTTTGGCGCCGAGCGCCTGGAGCATGATGTTGGCGTAAGGCGCGGCCGCGCCATTGGCACAGTCAACGGCAATGGACCAGCCGGAAAGGTCGAGGTCCGCGCCAATGTGCTGCGTGAGAAACTCCAGATAACTCAACGCATGGGTTGGGTCTTCCCACAACGAAGCCGGAGCTGAACCGGGCGCCTCAGTCTGCGCCGGGGCCGGGGACAGGTTTTCAAGGGCGGCTTCAATGGCGGTTTCCAGCGCGTCGTCGGTTTTTTCTCCCGAAGCCAGAAAGAACTTGATGCCGTTGTCGTGAAATGGATTGTGCGAGGCCGAAATGACAATCCCGGCGTCAAAGCCTTCGGCGCGGGTCAGGTAGGCAATGCCGGGCGTGGGGATGATACCGGCGCAGCTTACTGTGCCCCCGGCCTGTGCAATCCCTTGGGCAACGGCGGCAGCTATCCACGGACTGGATTCACGGGTGTCACCGCCAATGACCAACCGGGGCGTCTGCCCGGTACGCGCCGCCAGCACCTGGCTGAGCGTGGCTCCGATGACGGTCAGAGCTTCTGGTTGAAGTGGGAACTCCCCGGCGCGGCCGCGTATCCCATCGGTACCAAAAAAGCGTCCCATGACAGTGAACTTCGCTGTGGCTGAATTTCGAGCCGCCGGACGCCAAACAACCATAGCGCCGGACTCTTTCTGGAATTTATAGTCTGGCGACGGCATCCGCACCAGCCAAGATTGTGTTGAGGAGCTATCCGTTTGTCTATTCCAGTTACCGTTGTCATATTGGCAGCCGGCGAAGGAACGCGCATGAAGTCACGCCTGCCGAAAGTGCTGCACTCTGTCGCCGGCGATACGCTGCTGGGGCATGTTGCCCGGAGCGCAGCCGCACTGGACCCAAAGCAGGTCGTGGTCGTGGTCGGCCACGGGGCAGAAGCCGTGCACGAGGCTTTTGCCGCCCGTTGGAAGGCGTTGGCCCCGCATATCCCGTTTTCAGTCGTCGTGCAGTCCGAGCGGCGTGGCACAGCCCATGCCCTGCAGGTGACAGAGGAGGCTCTGTCGGCCGTCACCGGCACGCTGCTGGTGCTCTCCGGGGATGTGCCGCTGCTGCGGCCAGCAACACTCCGCCACCTGCTGGCCGTCCATGCCGCAACCGGGGCGGCGGCAACCGTCCTTTCCACCAACCTGGCGACACCGACCGGCTACGGCCGCATCCGGCGCACATCCGACGGAGGCTTTGACCGGATCATCGAGGAACGCGACGCCACACCGGCCGAAAAAGCCATCACCGAAATCAACGCCGGGGTCTATACCTTCCAGCTCGACGGCCTGTTTGACGTGCTGGCCCGCATCTCCAACGACAACGCCCAGGGGGAATACTACCTGCCCGATGCCCTGCGGCTGCTGCGCCAGGATGGGCGGCGCGTCGAGGTGCTGCTGCACCCCGAAGCCGAGGAAGTCTGCGGCGTCAACACCCGCGCCGAACTGGCGGCGGCAGGAGCCATCCTGCGTCGTCGCAAGGTGTCCGAACTGATGGCCGCCGGGGTGACGTTTCTCGACCCGGCAACAGCGTACGTCGAAGTGGATGTCGAGATTGGGATGGACACCGTGGTGTCTCCCAATGTGCATCTCGAAGGTCAGACCGTCATTGGCGAAGATTGCCGGATTCACACGGGCGCACGGCTCGTCAATGCCTGCTTGGGGAACAGTGTGACCGTACGCGACTACTCGCTGGTCTTTGACAGCCGCCTCGATGACCGGGCAACCGTCGGGCCCTTTGCCCACCTGCGCCTGAATGCCCACGTGCAGGAAGGCGCTGTGGTGGGGAACTTCGTGGAGGTCAAGCAGTCGTCGCTGGGTCCCGGAACAAAAGCCATGCACCTGAGCTATCTCGGTGACGCCACGCTTGGGGCTGGGGTCAATGTGGGCGCCGGCACGATCACCTGCAACTACGATGGCAGACAGAAGCACCGCACCATTGTCGAGGACGGCGTCAAAATCGGCAGCGACACCATGCTGGTCGCGCCAGTGCGGGTGGGCGCGGGAGCCGTGACGGGGGCCGGGGCCGTCGTGACCGAGGATGTGCCGCCTGCCACGCTCGTGGTCGGCGTGCCGGCCAAGGTCAAAAAAGTTTTGTCCTGAGCGCCTGTCCGAAACACGGCGTTAACGCGCCTCCTCCAAGCTTCCCTTACGTTTGACATTGCTGTTTTCAGGCTCGGTTTTGAGGGAATCCGGTTCGTATGGATGCATTATTTGGCGAGGCGCTTCCGCCGACGACCCTCGTGCTGCTCCTCGTGTCGCTGGCCGTCGCTTTTGGTTTCGAGTTCGTCAACGGTTTTCACGACACAGCCAATGCCGTAGCCACGGTGATTTACACGAAGTCGCTGCGTCCCTGGACGGCTGTGGTCTGGTCCGGGATTTGCAACTTCTGCGGCGTGTTTTTCGGCGGGATTGCCGTGGCCATGGGCATCGTCTATCTGCTGCCCGTCGAGCTGCTCATTTCAAAGAGCACCAGCGCCGGGCTGGCCATGGCGCTCGCCCTGCTGCTGGGAGCCATTATCTGGAATCTGGGCACGTGGTACTTCGGGCTGCCGGCTTCCAGTTCGCACACGCTGATTGGTGCGATTGTCGGCGTCGGTCTTGCCAATTCGCTTCTGCCCGGCCATCGCTTTGGCGACGGGGTCAACTGGGGCAAGGTCTCGGAAACCGGGCTGTCGTTGCTGATCTCACCGCTCATCGGTTTTTCGCTGGCGGCCCTGCTCGTCCTGCTGTCAAGGTGGCTGATTCCCGACAAGCGGTTGTACGAAAAGCCGGATGAGCACAATCCGCCGCCGCTGTGGATTCGCGCCATTCTCATCCTGACCTGCACCGGCGTGAGTTTCGCCCACGGCTCCAACGACGGCCAGAAGGGCATCGGGCTGGTGATGCTCATTCTCACGGGGATTGTCCCGGCTTCGTTTGCCCTGAACATGTCACTCGATGCCCGGCAGATGGAAGGCGTCCGGCAGGCGCTTGTGCGCATGGATGGCGTTGCGTCCCGGCTGGCCCCGGCCGAAGCCGAGGCACTTCAGTCGGCTGTCGCGCGGGTGCGGGGGACGCTTGATGGTCACACCACGCTGGGGGAGATTCCGCGTGAGCAACGCAAAGACCTGCGCTCGGACATCATCAAGCTCGACGCCACAGTGAAGAAAGTCCTCAAGGCGGAGCCAGCCGCCCTTTCTGCGGCTGAAGCCGGCACCCTCAAGCAGGATGCCGCCCTGCTCAAGTCACTCACCGACTATGCTCCCCTGTGGGTCAAAATCGCCATTGCCCTTTCGCTGGGCATTGGGACGATGGTCGGCTGGAAGCGCATCGTCATCACCATTGGCGAAAAAATCGGCAAAGAGCATCTGACGTACGCACAGGGAGCCTCGGCTGAGCTGGTGGCGATGTCCAGCATCGGGATGGCGTCCTACTTGGGGTTGCCGGTGAGTACGACGCACGTGTTGTCGTCAGGCGTCGCCGGCACGATGGTGGCCAAGGGGTCGGGCCTTCAGGCGGCCACCGTCATCAAGATTGCCTCGGCCTGGGTGCTGACCCTTCCGGCCGCCATTGGGCTGGCCGGCGGACTGTTTCTGTTGTTCCACTGGCTGTTCGTCTAGGGCTTTTGGGCGGCTTTGGGCCTGAACACCCAGCCGCCCTGCTGCATCGTCCAGCCGGGCGGTGCCGTAGCCTTGAGGCGCTCCATAATCTTGGGGACGTACATCTCGTTGTAGCGCAGCCGCGACAGGGCATTCGGGCGCGTGGGGTCGCCGTTCCAGCAGTGCTCGGCGCGGTCGCCGTAGCGTATTTCGCCCCCGTAAGGCGGGTCGGTCGTGGCGGCCAGGAACTCCTCGACGAGATAGACGGCATTGTTGAGGTAGTAGTTATCCATGTCCCCGCAGTAGATGTGGATTTTCCCCTGGAGCTTGGGCCCCAGCGTCTTCCAGTTGCGCCGCAGGATGTCGCCCAGGTCGTAGTGTTCCCGCCAGTACGCCGCTACGGACTTGTCAATGACGCCCGTGCGTTTGTCCCAGATGGGCTTGGGATAGCCGTCGGGCCCGACGGGTGAGTACACCGCCTGCCAGATGTCCCACTGCCCGCCGGAGCGGCCGTTGGAGCCGAGCGCCAGCTCCAGTTGGTTCATCTGCTGGACGGTCGCCTGAAGGTGGCCGAGGTAATCGCGCTTGCCCGGACGCGGGACGGTCTTCCACGGCCCACCGAAAACGTAGGCGTTGTCGTCCGCATAGATGTTGACCGTGGTGTAGGCGCGAAAATCAATCGGGTCGGGACAGGCGGCAAAACAGCCGTTGAAATCGTCCGGGTAAAAGATTTGCGCGGCCAGCGCTTCCCAGCCGCCGGTTGAGCCACCATAGGTGAAGCGTGCCCAGCCCTGCCCGATGCAGCGGAAGCGGCGTTCGATTTCGGGAATCAGCTCGCGCATGATGGCGTCGCCGTAGGGTCCGACGTTGGCCGAGTTGACCGCGTAGGAGTCGTCGTAATACGGGTTGGCGTGCTGGATTTCGACAATGACCAGCCGTGGGAAGTCGGGACTCGTCCAGGTTTTGTAAAAATCGTAGGCCGCCTGCTGCTGAATCCGGTTGTAGCCCGTCAGTTTGAAACGCTTGCTGTAATCCGGCTTGAGGTCGGGGTCGGGCGGTGTTTCCCGAAAGCCATCGAAGGTGTAGGGAAAATGCCCGTGGAACACGCAGAGCGGATAACGCAGGTCGGGATGTTCATCAAAGCCTTCGGGCAGAAGGACGCATGCGCCGAGTTCCATGGGGCGTCCCCAGAACTTCGACAGCAACTCACTGCGGATTTTGAAGTGTTTGATGTACTTCGTGTCCGGCGGGGGCGGAATGGGCGGGATTTCCTGATCGAGGGACAGTTCCACCGTGCCGCCGCGCTGCGGGTTGAGCGTGATTTGCCGTGGCGTGCTGTAGGTGTTGCCCGGCGCGCGGTTCCACTGCTGCCCTTCGCCCCGGTCCATCGGCAGTTTGACGACGTGCCCATCGCTGCGTCGGAACGTCTCGTAGCGGTGGAACAGCACCTGCACGAAGTAGTCGCCGGGCGGGAGGTCGGCCAGGCGGAGCACCGGATAACCGTCAGCCTGGGGGTCGAAGGTCACCACCTGTCCGGGCTGGACGCCGTTGACATCCATGCCGAAAACCTGCTGCGTGTCGAGGTCTTCGCTGATTTGAAAGCGGGGTTCGGCGCTGGGGTCTTTCGAGATGAGCAACAGCAGCCGCCCGTCGCTTGGGGCGCTGAAGCGCGTCTTGGGAAACAGTACCCGGATGTTCAGCGAGGCGTTGGCCGCCGCCTGTCGGGCCGGGCCGAAAGCGCCCAGACCGCCCCACAGTAACAGAACGCCGGCAACCAGCAGCCATCTGACCCGATGTGCCGGCGACATCCGGGCTGACTGAAGCAGGAACAGAGGTTTCGGCATGGTTTATCCAACGGTTTCCCGAAGCACTTCAAAGACTTCCAGTGCGTAGGCGACGCGCCCGAACGGTGCGCTCACCTGTACGCCCTGTACGAGATCGCGCACTTCAGACAACATTTCACGGGCAATGGCCAGCCCTTCCTGCTGTCCGGCTTCCGGCGAGGCGTTAGCCCGGCGCATGCGTTCGAGAATCTCCGGCGCCACGACGACGCCGGGGACTTCATTGCTCAGAAATTCCGCATTGCGGTAGCTCGTCAGGGGCCAAATCCCGGCTATGATGGGAATGCGGCAGTGTTCGATGCGCTTGAGAAAGGCGCGGAACATGCCGATGTCAAAGATGGGCTGGGTGATGGCGAACTCCGCGCCGGCCTCGACCTTGTACTCAAACCGCCGGATTTCGTAGTCCAGGTCAACGGCGCAGGGATTGACACCGACGCCGATGAAATACGAGGTCGGCTGCCCGATGGCATTGCCGCCCAGATCAAGGCCCAGATTGAGTCGCGTGACCATGTTGGTCAGACCGATGGAGTCAATGTCGAAGACGGCTGTGGCGTCCGGGTACGGCCCCATCTTCGGCGGATCGCCCGTGATGAGGAGGATGTTCCGCAAGCCGAGGGCCGCTGCCCCCAGCAGGTCGGAGGTCATCCCCAGCAGATTCCGGTCCCGGCAGCAGTAGTGCGTGACCGTCTCGATGCCGACCTGCTGCTCGATGATGAGCGAGGTTGCAATGGCACCCATCCGCGACTGCGCCCGTGGGCCGTCGGGAACGTTGACGGCATCCACGCCAGCCGCTTTGAGCAGACGCACGCCTTCCAGCATTTTGGTCGGGTCGCAACCACGTGGGGGGACAATCTCCACGCTGGTGACAAACTCGCCCTGCACGATCTTGCGCGCGAACTGGGATTTTTCCTCCGGCGGCGTGATGCGCACATCCGGGCACTTTGTCTCCAGAACCTGTATCACCGGCTCGATCCGCTTGGCCGGCGACAGCGCCCGCACGGCCGCCTTGAGGGTCTTGATGTGCTCCGGGGTTGTGCCACAGCAGCCGCCGATGAACCGTACGCCGGATTGAATAAGTCGGCGGGCGTATTTCGCCATGTATTCCGGCGAGCAGAGATAGATTTTGCGTCCCTGCAGGTCTTGCGGCAGGCCGGCGTTGGGCTGCGCGGACAGAGGTTTTTCCGTAACGGCCGCCATCCGCTCAATGGCTTCCAGCATGGGCTTGGGCCCTACGCTACAGTTGAGACCAATGACATCCGCACCCCACTCGTCGAGCCGTTTGGTGAAGATTTCCGGGGCTGTCCCGTAGCCGGTGGCACCGTCTTCCCCCACGGTCATCTGGGCGACAACCACCATGTCCGCGGACAGTTCCCGGACGGCGGCCAGCGCCTGCCGAATCTCTGTCAGGTCAGTGAAGGTTTCGAGCACGATGAGGTCCACGCCGCCGTCAATCAGCGCCTCGGCCTGCTCGCGGAAAAAGGCTTTGGCTTCGTCAAACGAGGTCGGCCCCCATGGCTCGATGCGGATGCCCAGCGGCCCGATGGAACCGGCCACATACACCTGCGGGCCAACGGCCTCGCGGGCCAGCTTGGCCGCCTTATAGTTGATCTCCTGCACGCGATCCTGAAACCCGTGCATTTCGAGCTTCGGACGATTCGCGCCAAAGGTATTGGTCTGGACAATTTCAGCGCCGGCCTTGACGTATTCGCGGTGCACTTCCTGGACAAGCGCCGGATTGGAAAGCGAAATCTCGTCGTAGCACCGGTTGACATAGACACCTTTGGCGTACAGCAGGGTTCCCATCGCGCCGTCGAAAACGTGGATACCGTCGGCGGCAAGGAGTTCACGGAACGGTTTGAGGACTTTCATAGGCAGCAGACCGACAGGGATGTGGGGGTTGGTTCGGGCTGGAAGTCCCGATTGTCAGGGAAGATGGCTTTCCATGCAACCTGCCGGCGAACGCCCGCCGGTTCCGGCGACCACCGGAGTTGTCCGCTGTCCGCTGATGGGTGCCGGCTTGCTTCCGCCCCTATTGCTTCTGCCTTTGGGCGCGTACTACAGTGATGCCGGAGAAACAACCCCATGCGTGTGCAGCATTCCGGTCAGCACAAAACAGGTTGGCAGCAGGGCTTCGGGAGTTTTTTCCTGCTCTGGCTGCTGTTTGACCTGTGTGTGGTGCACCTGCTTTGCCCGCAGTACTCGGCCGGTGAACTTTTCGGGTGCGCTGTGCCAGCGGTTGTCGCTGTGCCCACTTCGGGAGACCTGGTGCCGGAAGACGGAGGTGTACCGCAATTGACGGCGGTTGCCCTCGGCGGCAGCGTGACCGAAAAAGGCGCTGTGGCACATTCCTGCCTGTGGAACACCCAGTCGGTGGTTGAATCTCCCCCCTTCGTCGTCCCGCCGCTGCACGGTATCCCGCTGGCGGCAGGCGCCCATGGCGACGACCTCCCGGTGTTCTACGCCCGCATGTTTCCCGGCGCGATTTTCCACCCACCACGACATTCCTGACCCAATGCCTGTTTGACGGCGGCTGGCGCCCGAAGCCGGGCCCGGCAGTCTGGCTTTCCACAAACAGATGAGGTCAGGAGTTGTGTCATGACGACGGAAATCATGCCGGAGGTTTCTCCGGCTGTTGGTACAGAAGTGTCCGGCGGCGGAATGGCCCCGGTCGCGCCGCCCCGGTGGGGACGCGGGTGGTCACCCTGGGCGGTTGCCCTGGGGCTTTTGGGAATTCTGGCGCTGGGCGGCTGGTGGCTTGTGGGCGCGCGCCGTTCGGCCGTCGTGGCCACACTGCCGGCAACGCCGCAGCCGAAAGCGGGCACGCCGGCGCTGCGGCTTGAGTCTCTGGACGGCGTACGCCTTGAGCCGGCAGAGACCGCCGCTGTGTCTGCGGAATGGCATGTCACCGGCACAGTCGAACTCAATCCCCAGGCGAATGTTGTGATTGCGCCGCTGGTGTCCGGGCAGGTCAAGCGGGTGCTGGTCACGCAGGGGACGCGGGTGCGGGCCGGACAGCCACTGGTGATTCTCGACAGCCCTGAAATTGCCGACCTGCACGTACGGTTGCACGACGCCGAAACCCGCCGCGACATTGCCGCGCGCAACGTGCAGCGGGTCGAGCGCGACGAAAGCCGGGTGGCGCTTGTGCAGGCGCAGGCGCGTCTGAAGCAGGCGGAAGCCACCTTTGAGCGCATGAAACAGCTCTTCGAGGCTGGCGTGCTGTCGCGGCAGGAGTTGCAGGACGCCGAAACCGCCTATGCCACGGCCAAAGCTGAGTATGACTTTCAGAAAGTGGTCGGTCTGGAGCGTGATTTACGGGAGGCGCGGGCCGCACTTGAAGTCGCCACGGTGGAGGTCAGGCACATCCAGGATCAGCTTGCCGCGCTTGGCGCGCCGGCCGGTGCTTCCGATGACACGGCCCATCCGACGGCAGAAATCACACTCGTTGCGCCGCTCTCCGGTCTGGTGACGGAACGAACGGCAAATGTCGGGGCGTTTGTCCCGGTTGGCACGCCGCTGCTGACGGTCGCTGACCTGCGGACGGTGTGGGTCATGGCGGCCGTTCCCGAAGCCCAGTTGGGGCAGGTACGCCTGGGGCAGCCGGTGACGGTTCACGCGCCAGTGCTTGGGGCAACGCCTGTGCGGGGGCGGGTGGCCTTTATCGAAGCGCAGATCAATGCCGACACCCGTACGGCGCGCGTCCGCATCGAGGTGCCCAATCCCGGCGAGCGTCTGCGGGCGGGGATGTTTGTCGAAGTCGCCCTGCTGTCACCGTCACCGGTAGCGCAGCTTGTCATTCCGGCAGCGGCCGTCCAGCGCATTGGCGCCCGAACGGTGGTGTTTGTCGCGGGAGCCGACCCCCACGAGTTTCACCCACGGGACATTGAGGTTGGGGCAGCTCATGGGGAGCATGTCGTGGTGTTGCGCGGCTTGGAGCCGGGCGAGCGCGTCGTGGTCGAAGGGGCATTGGCGCTCAAAACCCAGCTTGTCGGCCTCGAAGCGGAGGGATAAGCCATGCTTGACCGTATCCTGCGCTTTTCGGCCACCCATCCGCTGCTCATACTCATCGGCGTCCTGCTGCTCGTGCTGGCCGGGCTGGATGCGTTCCGGCGGCTGCCGATTGATGCCGTGCCGGATGTCACCAACAACCAGGTTCAGATACTGACGTCCGCGCCCGCCCTGACACCGCTGGAAATCGAACGCCAGGTAACGTTTCCGATTGAAACGGCGCTGGCCGGACTGACCGGCGTCGAGGAAATCCGCTCCCTGTCGAAGTTTGGTCTCTCGGCCGTCACTGTCGTCTTTGATGATGACATGGACATTTACCGGGCGCGGCAGTTGGTTTTTGAACGGTTGGCAGCCGCGCGCGATCAGATTCCGCCGGGTAGTGGTGCACCAATGCTGGGCCCCATCACAACCGGTCTGGGGGAGGTCTATCAGTATGAGCTGCGCGCCGCGCCCGGCAGTGGTTACGACGCCATGGGGCTGCGGACCATCCAGGATTGGATTGTCCGGCGGCAGTTGCTGGGAACGCCGGGTGTCGCTGAGGTCAACAGTTACGGCGGTTTGAGCAAGCAGTATCAGGTGCGGATTGAGCCATCCCGGCTTCAGGCGTACGGTCTGACGCTGCGGGAGGTCATGGATGCCGTTGTCCGCAACAACGCCAACGTGAGCGGCGGGGCGATTGTCCATGCTCAGGAACAGTTCCTGTTGCGTGGCGTGGGACTGGCGCAATCGGTGGAAGACCTGGCACGGATTGTCGTGGCGACCGGACGCGGTGGAACGCCCATCCTGGTGCGCGACCTGGGTGAGGTTGTCTGTGCGCCACCCGCTGTACGGCAGGGGGCCGTAACGGCCGACGGTGCTGGCGAAACGGTCTGCGGCATTGCGCTGATGCTCAAGGGCGCCAACGCCCGGACGGTGACGCAGAACGTGGCCGAACGGCTGGCCGAAATTGCGCCGACGTTACCGCCCGGCGTGCACATCGTGCCGTTTTATGACCGGGCCGAACTGGTTGGGCGCACCATCCGCACGGTGATCTGGAACCTGACCGAAGGGGCGCTGATTGTCATCGGTGTCCTGGTCCTGCTGCTGGGTCACTGGCCGTCGGCGCTGCTGGTCGCCACGGTGATTCCGCTCTCGATGCTGGGCGCTGCTGTCGGCATGCAGATGCTGGGCCTGTCGGGCAACCTGATGAGTCTGGGGGCGATTGATTTTGGTCTCATCGTGGATGGGGCTGTCATCCTGACGGAAAACAGCATCCGGCGGGTTGCCGAGCACCAGCATGCGCTTGGGCGGCGGCTGACCACGGCGGAACGGCAGGAGGTCGTGGTGGCGGCCTCAAGCGAGGTGCGGCGCGCCACGATGTTCGGCGAGATCATCATTGCCCTGGTGTATGTCCCGTTGCTGGCCCTGCGCGGCATCGAGGGAAAAATGTTTGCGCCCATGGCGCTGACCGTCATGTGCGCGCTGGCCAGTGCGGCGGTACTGTCGTTGACCTATATCCCGGCGATGCTGGTCTTTGTCCTGCGCGGCTCCGTTGCGGAGCATGAAGTCTGGCTCATCCGCCTGGCCAAGCGCGGTTACGGCCCCGTCTTTGCGTGGATGCGGCAGCAGCGCGCCCAGGCCACGGCAGTGGCTTTTGGACTGGTGCTGCTGTCCGGCGCGCTGGTGATGTCGCTGGGGGCGGAGTTCATTCCACGTCTGGAAGAAGGGGCGCTGGCAGTACAGATACAGCGCCTGCCCAGTGTGTCGGTTGCCGAAGCCGTCCGCACGGCCACCGAAGCCGAACGGGTGCTGCTGGAATTCCCGGAAGTGACCAAGGTCGTCACGAAAAACGGCAGTGCCGAAATTGCCACCGATCCGATGGGGATCGAGTTGGGCGACATGTACATCGGGTTGAAGCCACCCGCCGAATGGAAGACGGCCCGAACCCGCGAGGAACTGGTGGCGGTGATGGCCGCGGCGCTGCGGCAGCAGGTTCCCGAAGCGCGTTTCAGCTTCAGCCAGCCCATTGAGCTGCGGGTGGCGGAACTCATTTCGGGCGTCAAGTCGGATGTTGCCGTCAAAGTCTTTGGGGATGACCTGGAGGTGCTGCGTGACCGGGCGGAACGGATTGCCCAGGTGCTGACCCGGATTCCCGGCGCGGCGGATGTCAAACTGGAAACGATCGCCGGCATCCCGCAGGTGCAGATCGTGCCCAACCGCCCGGCGTTGGCGCGGTACGGTCTGAGTGTCGAGGATGTCAACCTGCTGGTGGAATCACTTGTGGTCGGGCGGGAAGTCGGCACGGTCTATGAAGGCGAACGGCGTTTTCCGCTGGTCGTGCGTCTTGGTGAGACCAGCGCCCGCCGGATCGAGGACATTGCCGCCCAGGTGCTTTTGACGCCGACTGGTGCGCGGGTGCCGTTGGCGGCTGTGGCTGAGGTGACGCTGGTCGAGGGGCCCGCCCAGGTGTCACGTGAACACGGCCGGCGCCGGATGGTGGTCGAGTGCAACGTACGTGGGCGGGATGTGGCCGGCTTCGTTGCCGAGGCCCAGTCCAAACTCAAGGCGTCCGTGGACCTGCCGCCCGGCTACCGGTTGGTGTTCGGAGGCCAGTTTGAGAACCTGCAGCGGGCCGCGGCCCGGCTGGCGGTAGTCGTTCCGGTGGCCATGTTGCTGATTTACGCACTGCTTTACACCTCGTTCGGGCAGGCGCGGGCGGCGGCGCTGGTCTTTACCGGCGTGCCTTTTGCCGCCGTAGGTGGCGTGGCGGCGCTGGCGCTGCGCGGTATGCCGTTTTCCATCTCGGCCGGCGTTGGCTTTATTGCCCTGTTTGGCGTGGCGGTGCTCAACGGGCTGGTGTTGGTGTCGGCCATGAAGCAACTGCGGCGGCAGGGCTTGACGCTGGAAGCCGCCGTGCGCGAGGGGGCGCTGACGCGCGTGCGTCCGGTACTGACCACGGCGCTGGTGGCAAGCCTGGGCTTTTTGCCCATGGCTACGGCCACTTCGGCCGGCGCAGAAGTGCAACGGCCGCTTGCCACGGTCGTCATCGGCGGGTTAGTGACAGCCACGCTGTTGACCCTGCTTCTGTTGCCGGCGCTGTATGAGTGGGTGGAGCAGGCAGCAGACACACCAGAAGGGAGATGAGTCAGCGTGGCCGAACTGCCGATTTATCACGATTCCTACCGCCCTTCATCGAACTGGGCGAAGCGACTTGAAGCGGCCCGGCAGGCGCACCCGGCTGCGGCCGTTCTGGCGGCGCAGCCACGGTGGCTGCCGAAGTGGATTGCCGGGCTGGAAGCTTATGCCGTGCCGCCGTTTGATACGGCGTCGGATGCGACAACGCTGGCTGCTCTGGAAAGGGCTGCGCGGTGGCTGCTGGCGCGGGCAACCGCCAAGCCCGGAGACCAGCGCGATGCCCTGACGATGGACGATCTGGAAACGGCCTGCCGCGAACTCGTCGGGGAACAGGGGGACACCGTTCAGGTGTGGCGTACTGCTGCGGGCCGGCCCCAGGTGGAAAACCACCAGCCGGCCGCGCCGGCCGCCTTGCCGGTGCTTTTGGAGATGACCCTCGACTGGTTCACCACCGACGCCTTTGCCGAACTGCATCCCGTCGAGCAGGCGGGTCTGTTTCACCTGCGCCTGCTCGATCTCCAGCCCTTTGCCGCCCGGACAAACACCCTCGTGCGCCTGCTGTCCAGTTTTTATGTCCTGCGGGCTGGCTTTCCGCCCATCATTCCCATCTCCGAAGAACAGTCGGCCTATCGGGATGTTGTCGGGTATGCTTTCCAAATGATCACGCAGCCCGGGGTGGAACTGTTTGCCCGCTGGCTGCTGGCGGCTTACAGCCTCATCGAGACGGAGCAGGAGGAACGACGGTGAGATTTTTCCGTGTCACAACGGGTGTATTTCAGGCGCATACGTACTTTCTCATCTGCGAGCAGACCCGCCAGACGCTGGTCATCGATCCCGGTGAGGAGTTCGACGCCATTGCCGATGCCATTCAGAAAGAACGGCTGGACGTGGTGCGGATTGTGGTCTCTCACGCCCACCTGGATCACTTCTGGAGCGCTGGGGCGCTCAAAGCCATGACGGGTGCGCCGATTCATCTGCATCCGGCGGATGACTTCCTTTACAGGCAGTTGCCAGAGCAGGGGTCGTGGTTTGGGTTTGATCTGGAGGATGCGCCGCCGGTGGATGTGTACTTGAAAGATGGCGACGTACTGACCTTCGGGCGCGAGCAGGTCAAGGTGCGTCACGTGCCCGGACATTCACCCGGACACGTGATGCTGTACAACGAAACCGATGCGTGGGTAGGTGACTGTCTGTTTGCTTCGTCGGTTGGGCGGGTGGACCTGCCTGGCGGCGACGGCCCAACGTTAATCAACTCGATTGAAGAACGCATCGTGACCTTGGGCGAGCACTACCGGATTCATCCCGGCCACGGGCCGTCAACAACGGTGGCCCGTGAGTTGGATGAAAACCCATTCCTGACCGGCCGCATCCCAGGGATGGGCCGACGGTAACCTTCCGGGCCAGCCATCAGCATCGTTGACTGGCACACTAAAACTTTGTGATGCTGATGTCTTCGGCGCGCTCTTCCGGTTTGGTCAGGAAGAAGCCAAGGGCCGAACCGCCAGCCGCCACAAAGCACGCAACAGCAATCCAGAACTTGTGGGTTTCCGTCGAAGACGCCTGGCTCATGTACAGCCAGGCCCCGACGATCGCCAACAGAACCGCAGCACTGAGCAATCCAATCCGCAGAGGGGACATACGCTTAGCCTCCAAGGTGTGACAGGTGGTGGGGGTGAACGTCAGGTGGCTGAAGTGCCTGCGGCTTCAGCTCCCCTTGACGGCTTCAGGTCTTCCAAGTGTAAACATTATCACATGTGGAGATGGCTGTGGCCAAGTCTGCCCGGCAAGGTGGAGAAGAAAGGCGTTGCAATCCATGGACGTTGTGCTACTATCATGGCTTTTCTAGGCAATCATGGTGTGTGTCACCAAGGAGGTTTTTGCCGGCGTAGCTCAGTTGGTAGAGCAACTGACTTGTAATCAGTAGGTCGCGGGTTCGAGTCCCATCGCCGGCTCTTTACAAAAGATCGATGCAGGGGTGGCCGAGCGGTCAATGGCAGCAGACTGTAAATCTGCCCTCCGAGTGAGTTCACAGGTTCGAATCCTGTCCCCTGCACCAGCTTGGACTTGAGCGGGAGTAACTCAGTGGTAGAGTCACGGCCTTCCAAGCCGTTGGTCGCGAGTTCGAATCTCGTCTCCCGCTCCATCCACGCCCATATAGCTCAGTCGGTAGAGCACTTCCTTGGTAAGGAAGAGGTCACCGGTTCAAGTCCGGTTATGGGCTCTTGTAATTTTGTGCGCCGTCCACCCCTGGCAGGTGAGCGACGCCGTATTTTTCGCGGTAACTTACGCGGGCATTTATCGAGGTTTTGACATGTCAAAGGAGAAGTTTGACCGGAGTAAGACGCACGTCAACATTGGGACGATTGGGCATGTGGATCACGGGAAGACGACGTTGACGGCGGCGATTACGTCGGTGTTGGCGAAGAAGAATCCGAAGGTACAGAAGAAGACCTACGATCAGATTGATGCGGCGCCGGAGGAGAAGGCGCGTGGGATTACGATCAACACGGCGCACGTGGAGTACGAGACGGCGACGCGGCACTATGCGCACGTGGATTGTCCTGGGCACGCGGACTACATCAAGAACATGATTACGGGTGCGGCGCAGATGGACGGGGCGATATTGGTGGTGGCGGCGACGGACGGGCCGATGCCACAGACGCGGGAGCACATCTTGCTGGCGCGGCAGGTTGGGGTGCCGGCGATGGTGGTGTTTATGAACAAGTGCGACATGGTGGACGACGCGGAGTTGCTGGATTTGGTGGAGTTGGAGGTGCGGGAGCTGCTGTCGAAGTACGACTTTCCGGGGGACGAGATACCGGTCATTCGGGGGAGCGCGCTTGGGGCGTTGAACGGGGAGGCGTCGTGGGAGGCGAAGATAGAGGAGTTGATGGCGGCGGTGGACAACTACATACCGACGCCGGTGCGGGACATTGACAAGCCGTTTTTGATGCCCGTGGAGGATGTGTTTTCGATATCGGGGCGCGGGACGGTGGCGACGGGGCGTGTGGAGCGTGGTGTGGTGAAGGTGTCGGACGAGGTGGAAGTGGTTGGGATACGGCCGACGCGGAAGACGGTGGTGACTGGGGTGGAGATGTTTCGGAAGCTGCTGGATCAGGGGCAGGCTGGGGACAATGTGGGGTTGCTGCTGCGGGGTGTGGAGCGGCGGGAGATAGAGCGGGGGCAGGTGATAGCGAAGCCTGGGACGATTACGCCGCACACGAAGTTTCGGGCGGAGGTGTACGTGTTGACGAAGGAGGAGGGTGGGCGGCACACGCCGTTTTTCAAGGGGTATCGGCCGCAGTTTTACTTTCGGACGACGGACGTGACGGGGGTGACGGAGTTGCCGGAGGGGGTGGAGATGGTGATGCCTGGGGACAATGTGGCGTTGACGGTGGAGTTGATTACACCGATAGCGATGGAGAAGGGGCTGCGGTTTGCGATTCGGGAGGGGGGACGGACGGTCGGCGCAGGTACGATTTCGGAAATCCTCGAATGAGCCGGCTTTGCAGGGGTATGGTGTCAATGGTCAGCACGTCGGTCTCCAAAACCGAAAGTACGGGTTCGACTCCTGTTACCCCTGCCAATCCATCCCATATCACACCACGTAGGTCTCCGTGCCGAGTTTAGAAGGTGTTTGGGGTATTTCATGGAACGAGCTTCCGAGACAGTAACCGCGCCGGAGAGCAAGCCGTCCGTACCAGTTTCAAAACTGACCGGCTGGTGGTCGTCGAGTATCCAGTTTCTCCGTGACACACGCAATGAACTCAGGAATGTAGTTTGGCCAACCCGCGAAGAGGTCTATGATACGACCCTCGTAGTTATTGGCATCACGACTTTCTTTGGTTTCTTTCTGTGGGGCGTGGATGTTGTAGTGACACGCCTTCTGGAAACGATCCTCAAGTGGTTGGGAGGGGCGTAAACGCGCGCCGACCGAGACAGTCTATGGCAAAGCGCTGGTACATCATTCATACCTATTCAGGGCACGAGAAAAAGGTACGCGAGAGCTTGCAGAGCCGCCTCAAGGCGTATGGCATGGAAAACGAGGTGACGGAGGTGCTTATTCCTTCGGAAACCGTCGTCGAAATGCGTGGCAACAAGCGTGTCGAGACCTCACGGATGATTTTTCCGGGCTACGTTCTCGTGCAGATTGAAACGGACGATGAAACTGGTGAAATGTCGGAGCGTGTCTGGCACACCATCAAAAATACCCCCAAAGTGACCAACTTCATTGGTGGCCAGAAGCCAACAGCCCTTACCGAAGAAGAGGTCAACCAAATCATCAACCATGTCACCGAGACCACGGACCATCCGAAGCCCAAAATTGTGTTCTCCCCCGGAGAGACCGTACGCATCATCAGCGGTCCTTTCACGGGCTTTACCGGAGTGGTGGAAGAGGTCAATGTGGAGCGCAGTACGTTGAAGGTCATGGTGACGATTTTTGGGCGGGCGACGCCGGTTGAGCTGGATTTTCTGGGCGTCGAAAAGCCCAACTTTGCTGAATCCTGAAACCTATCCGGTATTCTGAAACAGTAACCTGAATGTCGTTGCCCGGAGGTTGCTGTCGTAAGGTGGTATTCACCTTTTGTCCTGCCGTGATGCCGCCAATACGGCCGCAAGTAACCAAGTGATTTAGGCGCAAGCTATGGCAAAAAAAGTTACAGCGTATATCAAGCTTCAGGTCCAAGCTGGGAAAGCCAATCCAGCGCCACCAATTGGCCCTGCCCTGGGTCAGCACGGGGTCAACATCATGGAGTTCTGCAAGCAGTTCAATGCTCGCACGAGCGACATGGGGGACCTGAAAATTCCGGTCGTCATCACGGTCTATGCGGACAAATCATTTACCTTTGTGACCAAGACGCCGCCTGTACCCGACCTGATCAAAAAGACACTGGGTATCACTAGCGGCGCAGCCCGACCTGGACGGGAGCGGATTGGAAAGTTGACCATGGCGCAGGTGCGTCAGATTGCCGAGACCAAGCTGCCAGATATGAACTGTGCTTCATTGGAAGCGGCTATTCGCTCGGTCAAAGGGACGGCCCGAAGTATGGGACTTGAGATTGTGGAGTAGGTACAAGCTAGGTACACCACACCGGCAGCGTTGACGGGGCGAGTGATTCAGGGAGCGACGGCAAGGGGTCGCGCTGGCACCTGAGAGGAGACAGTATGGGACGAATGGGCAAGAAACACCGGGCTGCACTGGCACAAATTGAGCCGGGGCGGCTCTACACTCTGGCGGATGCCGTGCCGCTTATCAAGCGGATGGCTTACGCCAGGTTTGATGAGACGGTTGAAGTCACCATGGTTTTGGGGGTTGATCCCCGTAAGGCCGACCAGATGGTGCGCGGGACGGTTGTTCTGCCAAACGGACTGGGGAAAACCAAGCGGGTCGTGGTGATTGCGGCTGGTGAAAAGCAATCTGAGGCCCAGTCTGCGGGAGCTGACGAGGTCGGCGGTGAAGACTTTGTCGAGCGTATCAAGGGCGGCTGGCTGGACTTTGATGTGCTCATTGCCACGCCGGATATGATGAAGTCCGTCGGCACGCTGGGTAAAATTCTCGGCCCACGGGGACTGATGCCAAACCCAAAGACAGGAACCGTAACCTTTGAGGTCGGCAAGGCCGTACAGGAAGTCAAAGCCGGTAAGGTTGAGTTTCGTGTGGACAAAACCGGCGTCGTTCACGTTCCGGTGGGGCGGGTTTCCTTCCCTGATGAAAAGCTCATTGAAAACATCCGTACCCTCATCGAGGCCGTTCTCCGTGCCAAACCGTCGGCAAGCAAGGGGCGGTACGTGCGGGCTGCCTACTGTGGCTCGACGATGGGGCCAGCGGTACCGCTTGCACCATCGGAGTACCATAGCTGAATCCTTAGACCATCGTGAGGAACGTTGATGCCCTGTGGGGAAGCCGGGCGGCCTGTTCCTGCGCGATGCCGGAGTTGGGGGGAACGATGACGCGACAGGGAAAAGTATCAGTCGTTGAGCAATTGGCGGCGGAGTTTCAATCCACCCGCCATGCCTTTCTGGTTGGCTTTCAGGGGATGACCGTGCAGTCCGACACGGCGCTGCGCAGTGAGCTGCGCCGGGCGGGGATGCGCTACCACGTTGTCAAGAACACACTGGCGCGCCGCGCGGCCAAGGGAACAGTACTGGAGCAACTCGGCGAGCAGTTTACGGGGCCGACGGCGGTTGCTCTGGCCCCGGAAGACCCGGTGACAGCAGCCAAACTGCTGCTCAAACTCTTCAAGGAATACCAACAGTTTGTTTTCAAGGCCGGGGTTGTGGATGGGAAAACCATCGGGGAACAGGACATTGAGGCCCTGGCCACGATGCCCTCCCGCGAGGAACTCATGTCCCGTCTGATGTTCCTGATCAACTCTGGAGCACAGCGGATTGCCGCGGCGACAAGTGGTGTGGCGCGCAATGTGGCGGTAGTCACGGCGCAGGTGCGAGACAAAAAAGCAGAGTAACGCCCGGTCGAGTGATAGTGGCCTGGCGTCTGCCAATGGATGTCCCGGAATAGGGATAAGAGCAAGGGGGAGAACGGCGCTGCCCGGTCAGGAGCCTGAATAACCCACGACAGCTCGTGATTTTACGTTTTAGTTCAGAAAGGTAGGATGAACATGTCGGAGAAGTTGACGGCCATTGTCGAGCAAATTGGTTCATTGACGTTGTTGGAAGCGGCGGAACTCGTCAAGCTGATGGAAGCAAGGTTTGGAGTTTCAGCAGCGGCTGCTGCGGTTGCGGTTCCAGCGGCCGCGGCTGCGGCGGGAGGCGCCCCAGCCGCTCCGGCTGAAGAAGCCAAAGATGAGTTCGATGTGATCCTGGCGGCTGCCGGTGCCAACAAGATCAATGTCATCAAGGTCGTTCGCGAAATTACCTCGCTGGGGCTGAAGGAGGCCAAAGACCTTGTGGATGGCGCTCCCAAGCCGATCAAGACTGGCATTCCAAAGGCCGAAGCTGAGGCCATCAAGGCCAAGTTGACGGAAGCGGGGGCAACCGTCGAAATCAAGTAAGGGTGTTTGTCGGCGGCGGGCAATCAACCACCACTGGGCCCGACAAGTCCCGTGGTGGGCTTGCCTTTTGAGCATCAGGCTGACCTGAAGGGCTTGTCCGTTTGAGCCATTCTTGTGGCGGGAGGCGCTTTTGAAGAATCTCAGTGGCGCCAACTGGCTCGTGATGACGGTGTACGCACGAGTAGTTCGACCTTGTCCTCTGACAAGCCGCTGGTACCGGCTTGCTTTGGCAGGTGAAGCCCGCCGGTTTGTGGCCTGTCAATTTTCCCATCTGGTTTCGCTGCACCATTTCCTTGTTGACTTCCTTACTTCACGCGCATCGGAAGCTCGTTTCCGGCGGGCAGGTCTTGGCGTGCCCGCTTTTGGGGTGCTTGCCTGATGCGGAAAGGCATGTCTTTGGCTTATGTCGCACAACGGTAAGGAGACGCGGGCGCGTCACGACTTCTCGAAGATCAAGACGGCAATTCGCATCCCGAACCTCATCGAGGTTCAACGCGAGTCGTACTATCGCTTCCTTCAAATGGACAAGCTGCCCGAAGAGCGTGAAAATATCGGCCTTCAGGCGGTTTTCAAATCTGTATTTCCCATCAAGGATTTCCGTGACACAGCCCAGTTGAGTTTCGTTGAATACTCGATTGGCGAGTGGAAATGCAAGTGTGGCAAAAACGAGGGCTTGCAGTTTCTCCGTTCCAACTGTCACAACTGCGGGGCCGTCATTCAGGTTGATCCACTTTCGGGCGAAGACGTGATTTGTCGTGCCTGTGGCGCGGCCAACAAAAATATCGTCACCACCTGTGACGTATGTGGTGAGCCGGTCGGTCTCAAGCACAAATACGAAGTCCGCGAATGCCAGGAGCGCGGCATGACTTATGCCGTTCCGCTCAAGGTCAAAATCCGCCTGACGCTCTGGGACAAAGACGAAGAAACCGGACAGCGCAGCCTGCGCAACTTTCTGGACGAGGATGTGTATTTTGGCGACATCCCGCTGATGACCGAAAACGGCACATTCATCATCAACGGGACGGAGCGCGTCATCGTTTCCCAGCTTCACCGCAGTCCGGGAGTATTCTTTGAAAAGTCTCCGACCTATCTGGCGAAAGTCATTCCCTACCGTGGTTCGTGGATCGAGTTTGAGTACGACCAGAAAAATCTGCTCTACGTACGGATTGACCGGAAGCGGAAGTTTCTGGCGACGATCTTCCTGCGGGCGTTGGCGCTTATCCAGAAACTCGACATGGAAGCCATCGAGCGGGGCGACTACACCGATGCCCAACTGGAAGAGCGCATCAAGGCGACGACATGTACGGACGTTGAAATCCTGCGGCAGTTTTACCAGGTGGCCACGATGGAGGTCCACCAGGAGAGTCTCTGGTTTCCCATCAGTCCGTTGCTGCTTGATATGCGTCTCACCGGCGGGGTCAAGCACCCCGAAACTGGTGAGACCCTGCTGCGTCCGGGACAGAAAGTAATGCCAAAGCACCTGAAAACCTTTCGTGAGGCTGGTGTGACCAAAGTCGCGGTCAGTGCACCGGACCTCACAGGGGCGACGGCGCTGGCTGATATTGTGGATGTGGCCACTGGTGAGGTTCTGGTTGAGGCCGGGACGGAGTTGACGGCACGGGAGTATGAAAAGCTCTTTGCTGCCGGGGTCGAAAGCTTCGAGGTGTATTTCCCCGAACGGGATGACATCGGAACGATTCTCCAGCAAACACTCAAGAAGGACACCATCCGCCGGCCTGTGGATGCGCTGCTGGAAATCTACCGCAAGATGCGGCCCGGCGATCCGCCCACGATTATGACTTCTTGGGGGCTATTTTACGGGATGTTTTTCGATGCCCGGAAGTTCGATTTCTCACGCGTCGGGCGACTCAAGTTCAACATCAAGATGGGGCATCCCGAACGGGCGAACCTCGACCAGCAAACGCTTTCGCCGCGCGACTTTGTGGATGTCATCACCTATCTGCTCAAGCTGCGCAAAGGGCGCGCCATCGGGCCGGATGGACAGGAAATGACCTACGACGCCGATGACATTGACCACCTGGGCAATCGGCGGGTGCGCGCCGTTGGTGAGTTGCTCGAAAACCAGTTTCGGCTGGGGCTGGTGCGCATGGAACGGGCCATCAAGGACAAGATGTCCATCCACCAGGAGATGCAGCAGGCAATGCCGCGCGACCTCGTCAACGCCAAGCCGGTCATGGCGGCCGTACGGGAGTTCTTTGGTTCGTCACAGCTTTCGCAGTTTATGGACCAGACGAATCCGTTGTCGGAGATCACCCACAAGCGGCGGCTTTCGGCGCTGGGTCCGGGCGGACTCTCCCGTGAGCGGGCTGGCTTTGAGGTACGCGACGTGCATCCGACCCACTACGGCCGCATCTGCCCGATTGAAACGCCGGAAGGGCCGAACATCGGGTTGATTTCGTCTCTGTCGTGCTTTGCGCGGATCAATGAGTTTGGCTTTATCGAGTCGCCCTACCGCAAGGTGGAAAACGGGCGGGTCATTGAGTACGTCCGCATCACCAACGGTGGCGATACCAATCTGCGACCAGGGTCCCATATCCCTCTTTCTGAAGCCGAGGCGGCCAATGCGGCGCTCAAGCCCGACCAGAAGCCGGCAGAATATGAACCTTACCCGTTTTATCTCTCGGCCTGGGAGGAAGACAAATACACCATCGGGCAGGCCAACATCCGGCTCAACGAACGGCTCGAAATTATTGACGAGCGGGTGTCAGCCCGCAAAGCCGGGGAGTTTCGTGAGGTTCCACGGGAAGAAATCCAGTTTATAGACGTATCGCCAAAGCAGCTTGTGTCGGTAGCCGCAGCCCTCGTACCATTTCTTGAGCACGATGACGCCAACCGCGCACTGATGGGTGCCAACATGCAACGGCAGGCGGTGCCTTTGTTGCGCGCAGAAGCGCCCTTGATCGGGACAGGCATGGAGCGGGTTGCGGCGCAGGATTCCGGCGCGGTTGTCATTGCACGCCGCGATGGCATTGTGGACAGCGTGGATTCCGAACGCATCATCATCCGGGTGGATACCACGCAGCCCGGCACGCTCTCGCGTGAGGTGACGGCGGACATTTACCAGTTGGTCAAGTTCCGGCGCTCCAACCAGAGCACCTGCATCAACCAGAAACCCATTGTGCGCGTGGGGCAGCGCGTCAAGAAAGGGGACGTGCTGGCGGATGGCCCCTGCACCGACCAGGGTGAGCTGGCGTTGGGCCGCAACGTGCTCGTGGCCTTTATGCCGTGGCGCGGCTACAACTTCGAGGACGCCATCCTCATTTCGCAGAAACTCGTGCAGGAGGATGCCTACACGTCCGTCCACATCGAGGAACTTGAAATCGAAGCCCGGGACACCAAGCTTGGCCCGGAAGAAATCACCCGCGACATTCCGAACGTTTCAGAATCCAGCCTCCGTGACCTGGATGAATCCGGCGTCATCCGCATCGGGGCCCGCGTCAAGCCGGGTTCGATTCTTGTCGGGAAGGTGACGCCCAAAGGCGAAACCCAACTGACACCGGAGGAAAAGCTGCTGCGCGCCATTTTTGGCGAAAAAGCTGGGGATGTCCGCGATGCCTCCCTGACCTGTCCGCCTGGTATCGAGGGCACTGTCGTGGACGTCAAAATCTTCACCCGCAAGGGACAGGAAAAGTGCAAGCGCTCCCTGGCCATTGAGGCTGAGGAAGAAGCGCGATTGCTCAAAAATCTGGAGGATGAGCGTCGCATTCTCGAAGACGAGCGCAACAAGCGGATTTACGAGCTTCTGGAAGGGCAGCGGGTGGCCAAGGATGTGCTCGTCAACAAGCGGGCCGTACTCGGCAAGGGCGAAGTCCTGACCCGTGACTTTCTCAGGACGCTCGATCTGGCCACGCTCAAGAAAATCGAGCTTCAGAATCCCAAGATTGATGTGGCCGCTGAAATCAAAGAACTTGAAGAGTTCACCAAGCGGCAGTTTGCCATTCTCCAGAGGCTGCACGAAGAGAAGGTCGAAAAACTCAAACGTGGCGACGAACTCCCGCCGGGCGTCATCAAGATGGTCAAGGTGTTCATCGCCATGAAGCGCAAGCTGTCCGTGGGTGACAAAATGGCCGGACGGCATGGCAACAAGGGGGTCATCGCCCAGATTCTGCCGGAAGAGGACATGCCTTACCTGCCTGACGGGCGGCCCGTCGAAATCGTGCTCAACCCGTTGGGCGTGCCGTCGCGCATGAACGTCGGCCAGATTCTGGAAACGCACCTGGGCTGGGCGGCGCACGTACTGGGCGTGCAGTTTGCTACACCAGTGTTTGACGGAGCTTCAGAAGCCGAAGTCAAGCAGAAGCTGGCCGAAGCGGCAGCGCTGCGGGAATCCCAGGGTGAACTGCCGATGATCAACCAGTCCGGCAAGACTGTGCTGTATGACGGCATGACGGGTGAACCCTTCGAGCAGTTGGTCACGGTCGGCTACATCTACATGCTGAAACTCTCACATCTGGTGGACGACAAGATTCATGCCCGCTCCATCGGTCCCTACTCCCTTATCACGCAGCAGCCGCTGGGCGGCAAGGCGCAGTTTGGCGGTCAACGCTTCGGAGAAATGGAGGTGTGGGCGCTTGAAGCCTACGGAGCAGCACACATTCTCCAGGAGCTGCTGACGGCGAAATCGGATGATGTCGCCGGCCGCTCGAAGAGCTACGAGGCGATTGTGAAGGGAGAAACCGACTTTGATCCCGGCGTGCCAGAGTCCTTCAACGTGCTGGTGCGGGAGCTACAGTCGTTGTGTCTCGATGTCGAACTCATCAAGCGCTCGGAGGACTCGAATGGTGCGTCCGCTGAGTCGCCCGCAACCCTGTCGCGTCGCTGAGATGGTCAACCGGTGACGGCTGTTCGGTCTGGCGGCCGTCACATTGCCGCTTTGGAGGTCATTCATGCTCAGACATCAGGACAAGCCAACCGTCGCGCCCGACTTTGAAGCCATTCGGATTTCGCTCGCCTCACCGGAAAAGATACGTTCGTGGTCGTACGGTGAAGTGACCAAGCCGGAAACCATCAACTACCGAACGTTCAAGCCGGAGCGGGACGGTCTGTTTTGCGCCCGTATTTTCGGCCCCATCACGGACTGGGAGTGTCTGTGCGGCAAATACAAACGCATGAAATACCGGGGCGTGGTCTGCGACAAGTGCGGGGTCGAAGTCACCCTGTCGCGTGTGCGCCGGGAACGGCTCGGTCACATCGAGCTGGCGTCGCCCTGCTCCCACGTCTGGTTTTTCAAGGGGCTGCCCAGCCGGATTGGACATCTGCTTGATATTCCCCTGCGTGATCTGGAAAAGGTGCTCTACTACGAGTCCTACATCGTGGTGGATGCCGGCGAAATGACCGACATCAAGGAAAAGGACCTGCTGACCGACGAGCAGTACCGCAAGCTGTTTGACGCCTATCCCGGACAGTTCATTGCGCGCATGGGGGCAGAGGCCATCAAAACCCTTCTCGAACGGGTGGACTGCACAGCGCTCTCCGAAGAACTGCGGCAGAAGATGCGCGAGGAAACCTCCCAGCAGAAAAAACTCAAGCTGGCCAAACGGCTCAAGGTCGTGGATGCCTTCCGGCGGTCTGGCAACCGGCCGGAATGGATGATTCTGGATGTCATCCCGGTCATTCCGCCGGAGTTGCGTCCGCTCGTGCCGCTCGACGGCGGGCGCTTTGCGACTTCTGACCTCAATGACCTCTACCGGCGCGTCATCAACCGGAACAACCGCCTGCGCAAACTGCTCGACCTGAAAGCGCCGGAAGTCATTGTCCGCAACGAAAAGCGCATGCTTCAGGAAGCTGTGGACGCACTGTTTGACAACGGCCGCCGGGGGCGCGTGCTGCGCGGGGCGAACAACCGTCCGCTCAAGTCGCTGTCGGATACGCTCAAGGGCAAGACCGGCCGGTTTCGGCAGAACCTGCTCGGCAAGCGCGTGGACTACTCCGGGCGGTCGGTCATTGTTGTCGGGCCCGAACTTAAGCTCCATCAGTGCGGGCTGCCGAAGAAAATGGCCTTGGAGCTGTTCAAGCCTTTCATTTACCACCAGCTTGAAAAACAGAAGTACGCCCAGACGATCAAGCAAGCTAAGGAAATGGTGGACCGGCAGGTGCCGGAGGTGTGGGACATCCTCGAAGAGGTCATCCGGGAGCATCCGGTGCTGCTCAACCGCGCGCCGACGCTCCACCGTCTGGGCATTCAGGCCTTCGAGCCGGTGCTGGTGGAAGGCAAGGCCATCAAGATTCATCCGCTGGTGTGCACCGCCTTCAACGCCGACTTCGACGGCGACCAGATGGCCGTGCACATTCCGCTTTCCCACGAAGCGCAAATCGAAGCCATGGTTCTGATGCGCGCCGACAACAACATCCTGTCCCCGGCCAATGGGCAACCGATTGCCGTGCCGACGCAGGATATTGTCTTGGGGTGCTACTACCTCACCTATGAGCGCGCTGACGACCCGAAGGGCGGCCGCACCTTTGCCACGCTGGATGATGTGGTCATTGCCCATGACGCCGGCATCGTCAACACGCAATCACCCATCAAGCTGCGCTACGAAGGCGTGCTCATTGACCTGGAGCAGGAACGCAACCAGCAGGACCTGCTGCGCGCCACCCCACGCCACGTCCGGCAGGTTATCAGCACGACAGTCGGGCGCGTGATCTTCAACCAGGCCCTGCCGGAAGGTATGCCTTTCGTCAACGGGGTGCTCAAAAAGAAAGGGTTGCAGTCGCTGGTCAGCTACTGCCAGCTCCACCACGGCCTCGAAACCACGGTCAAGATGCTCGATTCGCTCAAGGCGATTGGCTTTCTCTATGCCACGAAGGCGGGTATCTCCATCGGCATTGATGATCTGGTAACGCCGCCGCGCAAAGCCGAACTCATTGCTGAAGCCGACCGCGAAGTGGCGCGCTTCCAGCGTGAATACGAGGAAGGCAGCATCACGGACGGCGAGCGGTACAACAAGGTGATCGCCACCTGGTCGCAGACGACGGAAGCCGTGGCCAAGGAAATGAACGAGGCCATGAAAGCGGCCGAGAAAAACAACAACGAACTCAACCCGATCATGGTCATGGCGGACTCCGGGGCGCGTGGTTCAGCGCAGCAGATTCGGCAGTTGGCCGGGATGCGTGGGCTGATGGCCAAACCGTCAGGAGAAATTATCGAAAAACCCATTCGCGCCAACTTCCGCGAAGGCCTCGACGTGCTGGAGTACTTCATCTCCACGCACGGTGCGCGCAAGGGGCTGGCGGATACGGCGCTCAAGACCGCCGACTCCGGCTATCTCACGCGCCGCCTGGTGGATGTGGCCCAGGATGTCATCGTGTCGGAGGAAGACTGTGGCACGATTCGCGGCATCTGGGTCGAAGCTATCAGTGAAGGTGGAGAAATCATCGAACCCCTGCGCGACCGAATCATCGGGCGGGTGGCCCTCGATGACATCGTTGACCCGGTGACAGGCGAAGTCATCGTACCTGCCAACCAGGAAATCACTGAAAAGCTCGCCTCCGACATTCAGGATGCTGGCGGTATCGAGCGCGTCAAACTGCGCTCAGTGCTGACCTGTGAAGCGCGCCGGGGTGTATGTGCCAAGTGCTATGGACGCAACCTGGCGACCGGAAAAATGGTTGAGTTGGGTGAGGCTGTCGGGGTAATTGCCGCGCAGTCCATCGGTGAACCGGGAACACAGCTCACCATGCGTACCTTCCACCTGGGCGGCGCAGTGACGGGTTCCTCCGAACAGTCTTCGCACGAAGCACGCAAGGCTGGACGGGTGAAGTTTGAAGACCTGCGGACGGTGAAGGGACGTGACGGCCGACTCGTCGCCATGAACCGCAATGGCTACATCGTCCTCATTGACGAAAACCGCAGCAACCGGGAAATCGGACGCTACCAGATTGTCTATGGCGCGCGTCTGACCGTCACGGATGGGCAGCTTGTGGACGAAGGCGACACGCTGGCCACCTGGGACCCCTACACCTTCTCCATCCTGACCGAGGTCGAAGGCACGGTGCGTTACCACGACCTCATCGAGGGGATCACCATTCAGGAAGACATTGATGCCAATACCGGCAACCGCAGCATGATCGTCCGTGAAGCCACGGATGAAAAGCGGCAGCCGCGTATTGAAATCATCGGCGAAGACGGCAAGACGGTTCTCAAAGCCTACCAGATGCCAGTACGTGCCAACCTGAGTGTCCGCCAGGGGGACCGGGTGATGCCCGGCGACGTGATCGCCAAGATTCCACGTGAATCCACCCGCGCCAAAGACATCACCGGTGGTCTGCCCCGGATTACCGAACTGTTTGAAGCCCGGAAACCCCGCGAGACAGCCGTGATGGCCGAAATTGATGGCGTCGTCAAGTTCGGTAACGTCGTCAAAGGGCAGCGCAAGGTGCAGATCATTGGTGACGACGGTGAAACGCGCGAATACTCGATTCCGAAGGGCGTCAACATGTTCATCCAGGAAGGCGACCGGGTCAAAGCCGGCGAGCCGCTGGTGGATGGCCCGCTCAATCCGCACGACATCCTCGCCATCCAGGGGATGGATGCCCTGCAGCGGTATCTCGTCAATGAAATCCAGGAAGTCTATCGCCTCCAGGGCGTCAACATTGCCGACAAGCACATCGAAGTCATCGTGCGGCAGATGCTGCGATGGGTGCGCGTCAAGGAGGTGGGCGATACCGACTTCCTCATTGATGAACAGGTGGATCGCTTCCGCTTTGAGGACGAAAACAACCGCGTGATCGCCGCTGGCGGGCAGCCGGCCACGGCCGAGCCGCTCCTGCTGGGCATCACCAAGGCTTCGCTTTCGACCGAAAGCTTCATCTCGGCGGCAAGTTTCCAGGAAACGACGCGCGTTCTGACGGAAGCCGCCATTTCGGGCCGCGTGGATTACCTGCGCGGTCTCAAGGAAAACGTCATCATGGGGCGGCTCATCCCGGCCGGGACCGGCATGGAATACTATCGGCGCATTCGCCTGTACGAGGAAAAACCCTTCGTCACAGAGGAAGAGATCACCGAGGCTTCGGCCTACAACTTCGACGATGCTATGACGCAGATCGCCGAAACGGACATCCAGGTTCGCAAGGCCGCCAAGGGGAGCGAATAGCGCAGAGAACGGGGGATATTTTCTCCGGTGACGGACGGCGTGCGTCCGGGTTACGATGCCCGGCGCGCGCTTTTTTGTCTGTTTTGACCGCGCCATGCCCTGTTCCTGCAACCTTCTTTGCGGAGGCAACGGCAATCATGCCAACCGGAGATGAACCGCGCCGTCTGGCGCAGCAGCTACGCGAAGGAACTGCGCCGGTGCTTGAAGCGCCTGCGATTGGAAGCTGGCTACAGTCCTGGGCCCGTCAGCAACCGACGGCGACGGCGTTGGTCGCCTACGACGCTGAAGGGCAACGTACGGCGCTGAGCTACGCGGAGTTGTGGGAAGCTGTCCAGGCCGGCGTCGCCGCCCTGCGGGCGCAGGGTATCGCCCCCGGCGACCGGGTGGCCACACTGGCTCACAATGACGGTGAAACCGTTGTGGCCTATCTCGCCATCTGGACGCTTGGCGCATGTGTGGCGCCGGTCAACATGACCGAAGATGCGGAGCGGCGGCGCTTCATCGTCGGGCACGCCGAAGCCCGGCTGCTGCTCGCGCTGGATGATTACCTGTCCGAAGCCCACGAACTGGCGCGTCAAATTCCGGCGGTGCGGAGTGTCCTCGAACTTCAGGGCGGACGGTGGCGGGCCGCCTTTGCCGGTGCCGGCAATGTGGAGCCGGAGTGCGCACCGGAGCGGGAAGCCCTGATTGTCTATACCTCGGGCACGACCGGTGCGCCAAAGGGGGTGGTGCTCACGCAGGCCAACCTGCTGCTTGATGCCCAAGCGCTGCGTGACTGGAACGGCGTCACCCGGCAGGATGGGCTGATGTGCGTTCTGCCCATCCACCACGTCAACGGCATTGTGGTCACGCTGCTGACGCCGCTGGTTGCCGGTGCGCGGGCGGTCCTCAATCACCGGTTTTCGCCGGCGACCTTCTGGCCGCGCCTTGTGGCGGAGCAGGTACGCATTGTGAGCGTCGTTCCGACACTGCTTGCCTTCTTGCTGGAGCGTCGCCAGCACTTCCTGCCGGAAGCCAAGGCGTTTCTTTCGCACGTCATCTGCGGGGCCGGGCCGCTGACCGTCGAACTGGCACGCCAGTTTGAAGACACCTTTGGCATCCGGGTGCTCCACGGGTACGGGCTGAGTGAAACAACCTGCTACTCGACGATGCTGCCGCTGGACCTGCCGCCGGACGAACACCGGCACTGGATGCAGGCCCTGGGCTTTCCTTCCATCGGGGTGGCCCTGCCGGTCTGCAACGTGGCCATTCACGACGCCACGGGGCAGCCCCTGCCGCCGGGCGTCCGGGGGGAAATCGTCGTGTGCGGGCCGACCGTCATGGTCGGGTATTTCAAGCGCCCGGAAGCGAATGCTGATGCCTTTGCCCACGGCTGGTTTCGGACGGGCGACGAGGGCTTCTACGAGCGCGATGCCCAGGGGCGCGCCTTTTTCTTCATCACCGGACGCATCAAGGAACTCATCATCCGGGGTGGAGTGAACCTGTCGCCTTTTGAGATTGACGCCGTGCTTTCCCACATTCCCGGTGTGAAATGCGGGCTGGCCGTCGGCTTTGAAAACCGCTGGTATGGCGAGGAAGTCGGGGCTTATGTCGTTTTGGAGGAAGGCGTCCAGCTTGACGCTGAAACCATCCTGCGGGCGGCGCGGGAGCGGCTGCCCTTCCACAAGTCGCCCAAAGTCGTCGTGTTTGGCACGGAAATCCCCGTGACTTCCACGGGCAAATACCAGCGCAACAAACTGAAGGCTTACTTTGAACCGTGGCGTGATGCCCAGTTCACCGCATAGGCCGGCTGATCGTGGGCGGGCGTGGACAGTTCCGGCTGCGGCTGCCGGGATGCCGGCTGGTCGCGGTAGGGGCAGTGACGGCAGCCCGAACCACAGCAGCGCCCACGGGCCAGAAGATACCGCGCCGTAAAGACGTAACGGCCGTTTTCAAGGTAGTAGTCGTCGCCTTCGATGAGCGCCATCCCGCTTGACCGATGGGCCGGTGAACGCGGCCATTATGGACAGTCTGTGGGGACGGACGGCGGCGTGCGCCAGAGAATTTCGGTTTGCTGCGCCGAAATGAGCCGGTAGGCAATTCCGCGCCAGATGACCACCCGGCGGAACAGCGACACGACCGTATTGGCAGCATACAGCATGGCCGTCGGGATGTGGAGACAGCAAAACAGGATGCGCCGCCGCCAGTCGCCGATGTGCTGCGCGCCGAGCGCCTGCCGGACGGCCAGCAGGGACAGGGCATCATCCAGCCCGCCGAGCAGCCACAGCCCGACCAGTCCCAGGTGGGCTGTCGACAGCACACCGGCCCAGGCATCCCGCAGCCCTTCCAGCCCGATGCCGAGGACGACGAGCGTAAAGAAGCCGTACCAGAGCAGGGCAATGCGCCACATCGTCGGGTGATAGATGCGGGTGATGAGGATTTGCCGGGTCGTAAACTCCCACAAATCGCGCCAGCCAAGGCCATCGGATGAGGCCACAAGACAGGTTGGAACAAACACCATCCGTCGCCGGTGGGCGCGCAGAGCGGCGCTGGCAACGTAGTCATCGCTGAGTGTTCCACGCCATCGTTCGGCCAAGCGGAGTTGTGCGAACGTCGCCCGCCGGAGCGCCATCGAGCCGCCCCAGACAAAGCTCGATCCGCCGGGTTTGAGGTTGGTCAGGATGACGGTGTTCCAGTGTGCGCGCCACAGGCTGGGCAGATCAGCGTTGTCCAGCGAGTACCACCGCATGCCGCTGGTCGCGCCAACCTGCTCATCGCCAAGGGGTGCGACCAGTTCGCGCAACCAGTCGGGCGGGATTTCGATGTCGGAGTCGAGAAACGCCAGCACTTCACTGTCCGGCCGGGCGGCTGCCACACCAGCCAGCAGGTTGTGAACTTTCTGACCGCTGTCGGTGGCCAGCCCGGCGACAACAAGGCGGAGGCGTCCGGGATGTTGCTGCACCCATTGGGAAAGCTGCTGATAAGCCGGATCGGTCTCGCTTTCGACGACAAACACCACCTCGTAGTCGGGAAAGTCGAGAGCTGACAGACGCGGCAGGCTGCGACGCAGTCCGTCGTCATCACCCTTGCACGGCGCAATGACGGTCACAAAGGGCGCGTAGTCCTTGGGATGCGTCCGTGCGGCAACGAAGCGTCGCACACAGGCAAGGAGCTGGAAGCCTTCCCAGAGCCGAAGCAGGGCGCGGCCCAGCAGCGGTAGCAGCAGCAGGTCAAACCCGTGTGTGACCAGTCCTCCGGTCATAGGGTCTGACCACTCGGCTTCAGCGCCATACCGGCCAGGGCCCTGGCGACACAGCCGGACAGCGTGCGGACGGCCTGGTTGGGTGCATGGGGCGGAAGTTCATAAACGGCCGTAAACCCGGCGGCGCGCCACTGCGCTTCGGTCAACCGGACGCGCCCGGCAAAGGCCACCACCGGCAGGTGGCGCTGCGCGCCCAGTGCAGCCAGAAATCCCGTGGATTTGCCTTGAAGCGACTGTTTATCAAGCTGGCCTTCCCCGGTGAGCAGAGCCGTTGCACGTGTCAGTTCGGCCTGGAAACGCGGGTGTTCGGTCAGCCAGCGTGCCCCCAGTGTTCGTTCGGCACCGAGCCAGGCAACCAAAGCAAAGGCCGTACCGCCGGCCGCGCCAGTACCGGGAAGGTCGCGGACGCGGCGACCGGTCGTGGCTTCAAGGACATCCGCCCAGTGGTGCATGTTGGCTTCGAGCTGCGGCAGTTCGTCGGGCGTCGCGCCCTTTTGTTCGGCAAAGGTATGGACCGCGCCGCTGGGGCCGAGCAGCGGATGCAGCACGTCGCAGGCGACGATGAGATGACCGCCGCGCGCCCGGAAGGTTTCCGGCGGGCTGTCCGGTTCGGGAGCTTCAATCCGCTCCACCTGACTGAGGCCTGCATTGCCGGGAGGCACCGGGCTGCCATGGCGGTCAAGCAGCCGGACACCAAGCGCCTGCAACACCCCGGCGCCGCCGTCCATCGTCGCCGTGTCGCCCAAGCCAAGCACGATGGTGTGCACCTGTGGGCGCGCCATGATGGACCGGAGCAGTTCGCCCGTCCCGCGACTGGAGAGGTGCGCCGGGCGCCGGGCGGTTTCCGGCACGAGATCAAGCCCCGACGCCATCGCCATTTCGGCATAGGCTGTCCCGTCTTCGCCCAGAAGAAACGTGACCGGAATACGCCTTCCAACCGGTGGGTGCACGTTCGTCTGGTGTTTCCGCAGGTGTGGGGAGAGGCGGCGAATGGCATCGAGAAAGCCGCGCCCGCCGTCACTCATCGGAAAGCTTGTGGAGTCGAGCGTTGGATGGGCGCGATGCAAGCCCAAGGCTATGGCCCGGGCCGCCTGCACGGATGAAAGCGTACCTTTGAACCCGTTGGGAGCGATGAGGATCACGCGCTTATTCAGGCTTCTTTTCGGTCAGGACCTGTTTGACAGCATGCAGGAGTTCATTTTCGCTGAAGGGCTTGGCCAGAAACACCGTGTCCAGCGGCAAATCGGTAGCCCGGTCGCGGGCCCCAAAGGAGCCGCTTATCAGGATGCACCGGCAGTTTGGATATTCTCTGGCCATATCCTGAAAGACGCGCTGGGCACCTCCTTCCGGTAGGATGTCATCCGTGACAAGCAGGTGAATGGGTTTTCCGCTCTGCGCCACGATGTGGTGGAGCGCCTCTTCGGCCGTTTGGGCCGAGAGAACCTTGAATCCAGCGTCAGTCAGCCACTCGCAGACGAGTTCGAGCAGGTCCGGTTCATCTTCGACGACGAGCGCCGTCAGACCGACGTAGTTGCCGGTCGGACGCCAGGACAGACGCGCTCTGGGCACCAGGCTCGGATCGGCTTCGGCTATGGGCAGGAACAGGTAAAACGTCGTTCCCAACCCCAGTTTGGACTCCACTTCAATAAAGCCACCGGCTTCGGTCACACAGCCATAGACGGCCGCCAGGCCGAGACCCGTGCCTTTACCGGCTGGTTTGGTGGTGAAAAAGGGTTCAAAAAGCCGGTGGCGCGTTTCAGCGCTCATACCAATGCCGGTATCGGAAACTTCAATGACGGCGTAAGCGCCGGGAGTGGGCGGTGTCGCACAGGCCCGGATGCGTTCCGGGGAGGGAATAAGTTGGTCTTCCGTGAGGAAATGGTGGGTCGTCTTTACGGTCAACACTCCACCCTCCGGCATGGCGTCCCGGGCGTTGACGATGAGGTTGAGGAGGCACTGCGAGAGCTGTCCGGCATCTATGGACACGAACAACGCTTCTGGATGAAGCTGTCTGGTAAACGTCACCCGCGCTGACAGGATACGTTCGGCCAGAAGCGCCGTCTCGGTCACGATGGGATTGATGTCCTGCACGAGGGCAACGGAGTCGCTTTTGCGGCTGAAAATCATAAGCTGCCGCACGAGTTCAGCGCCGCGCTTGGCGGCTGTGAGGATGGCTGACCGCTGCTTGGCAAGGCGGGCGTCGAGCTGGCTGGACCGCGCCCCTATCATTTCGGCATAGCCCTGGATGACGGACAGGATGTTGTTAAAGTTGTGGGCCACGCCGGAGGTCAGTTGCCCGATGGCTTCCAGGCGCTGCATGCGCCGGAACTGCTCTTCCCGCTGTTGCCGGCCGAAGGTTTCTTCGGCCACGGCGACACAAAATTCCCTGGCGCACAGCTCCAGACGGGCCAGGGAGAGGTGCACACTGATGGGGACACCCGCTTTGGTCTGATGCCGCCAGGCCACCGGCTGGGTGAACCTTTCCATCGCCACTTTCTGGCAGGGGGCCTGCACAAGGTAGTCCTGCCAGGCAACAGCCGTATCTGTCGTGGCCAGTTGCCGCACATCCATCCCCACCCACTCATCGGCTGGATAGCCATAGAGTTCCAGTGCGGCAACGTTTCCGTACTCAATCTTCAGGTTTTGAGGGTCGAACGACCAGACTGGCAGCGGAAAGTGGTCGAAAAGCCGGTGCCATGTCCGGGTTGTCAGGGAGGCTTCAAGTGCCTGTAACTGTTCGTCCTGCAGGGCCGCCAACAGGTCTCCGGCACGCATCAGGGTGGATGGAGACAGGTTTCCTGCTTCAAGCAGGGCAGCCAAGGCTTCGTGGTGAAGACCGGCAAGCTGCATCCGGTTCTGGAGAAGTGTGGGCGGAAGTTGTGGCTTCAGCGCTGCCAGCGTTGCTGCCATGTCAAGCTGGTTGCTGAGATAGGCGTTCAGAGAACGAGCGTATGCGGTACGGAGTACGTCAGGGAAGGGCATTACTGTGTCAGGACGGCCAGAACGGTCAGGGATGGAAGACTACACTGTGTCTTACATCCAGGCAATAAGACCTATGGGCCTGTAGCCGCTTGATTCGAATGGGGAGAAACACCAATCAGGCAGCCAGCCGTGCCGGGCAGGGAGGTCAGGCGTAAGCCATAGGCCAGCAGTCCACAGCCGACGGCCCCAGCCGTGAGGGTGCCGAACAACCACCAGCACAGCGGAATCGGTTGCCGTTCGCGGGGTTGGCGGGGCATCCAGATGGGCCACGGGCGGCCGACGTAAAACACCTCAAAGTTGAGCGCCCACAGCGGGACATCGTCCGCCCACTCAGGTGACAGCCCAAAGATGCAATAGGTGTTGGTGTCGTCGTAGGGGCCGGGCCGAAACCAGCAGGCTTTGTCCCGTGCCGACGGGTTGACCGGATCGAGCAGTTCCGCCGGCCGCGCCAGCAGTGCGCTTTCCCGGAAGTAAAAGCCCGGGTCCGTCGCCCAGAAGTATGGCGGCAGACAGCGTTCCAGAAAGAACCGCTGGTGGTCGAGGCTCAATCCCAGCGCCTGCACCCCCAGCCCGACAGCGACGATGACCGCAGCCCCCCAACCCATCACCGTGTGTGAGGGCAGAAAGGCAAAGGTCAGTGACCACAGCGGCAGAATGGGTAACAGATACCGCGGCCCCCAGCACCAGTCGCCGCCGTAAAACGAGATGCACCCGATGAAGCCGACGAGGACCACCGAGGCTGCCAGGGTCATCCGCGCCACCATGGGCGCGTGTGCCCGCAACCCGGCATAGCCAAAGAACGCCAGAAAGATCGGCGGGCTGTACCACAGCACCCCTTTGCCGGGGCTGATGAGGAGTCCCGGCACACCGTAGAGCGGATTGCCCCAGAAGGAAGGATGTCCGGGAATGTCGAACTTGCCAGTGGCGAGGAAATGCCCGAAACGGAGCGTGTTATAGACCCCGAAGACCACCAGCCCAACGCCGCAGGCCAGACTGAAGGCCGTGATGCGTTGCAGTGAAGCGCGTCCGGCGTCCGTCTTCCAGAAGTCCGTCCAGAGGTGGGTCAGCCAGGGACGCAGGTCGCCAGACCAGGGAGGCCAGGTAACGTTCACCCGCGAACACATCAGCGCCAGAAAGGGCCACAGCAGCACGAGGTGTTCGACAAAGTTGACCAGCCAGCCGGCGCACAGCCCCCCGGCAAGGGCATACCTCACCGACTGCCGCTGGGCGCTGCGATAGGCGCACCAGGCAGCGCACAGGACGAAAAACGCCTGCTGGAGGTTGTCAAACGTCGTCGTGGCGCCAATAAACGTCAATGTGGCAAAGGCATTGACCAGTGTCCACACCACGGCGCGACCGGGAGAAACGCCAAGGTCAAGCAGAAAGAAAAACAGCACTACGGCCAATCCCGCGCCAACAAGGGCGCAGGTGAGGGAAAACAGAAAACGCTGGCGTTCGCCTTTCCAGTCGTCGCCGATTTTGCCGAGGGCTACAAGTGGCACGCCCATTGCCGAAGCACCCAGACCATAGTGGCTATACAGCCGCCGGTCTTTTCCCCGAACGCCAATCCACTGGAGCGCCGGGTCGCGCAGGGTCGGTTGTCCGGCTTCCACCAAGCTGCGCGCCACCTCGAAGCGGCACTGACCGTCAATGATGTCAATCCGGCCGGGACTCATCAGGACATAGACCGCCCCGACGAACAAAAACAGCCCGGCAGCCAGCCAATGCGCACAGGATTTCACAAAAAACAATCGTGGAGACGACAGGATTTGAGCTTGCATTCGGGTTTTGGGCGCAAGTATAGTGCACGCCCATGAGGTTTGCCCATGCCTGCTTTCATACACTGTGGCCCCTCACTGTGGCCCCTGCCGCGCTGGGCTGTGGCCGGGGCTTGTGCGCTGGCCGTTGCGCTGCCTCTGTGGACAACACCGTTCCCACCAGTCACCGACCTGCCCCAGCACGTTGCCCAGGTGCGGCTGTGGTTTGAAACCCTGGCCGGAATGCCACACCCGGACGGAACGCGCTACATCATTCAGTGGTGGACGCCCTACAGCCTGACCTACTGGCTCATGGGCGGATTATGGCAGGTGTTGCCGCCGGTGCGCGTCGGGCAGGCGATGTTGCTGTTGCAGGCGCTCGGTTGGGTGTTTCTGGTGCACTGGCTGGCGGCCCGGCGGCAACGCTCGGCGGCTGCGGCGGCCCTGGCCACGACCCTGTTTTTCAACCATACGCTGTACTGGGGGTTTGTCAGCTTCATGACCGGTGGCCCCCTGTTTCTGCTGTGGGTTCACACAACGGCCCGGGACGCTCCTCTGACACGCCGCCGGCAACTGCTTCTGGTGAGCCTGGCAGCGTTACTCTATGCCGCCCATGCGCTGTGGTTTGCCATGGCGCTGCTGTGGTTTGGGGTAATGGCGTGGGGATTGCGACGCCCCTGGCGCACGGTGCTGCACAACGGCCTGTGGCTGCTGCCGCTCGCGGCGCTGGCGGCACTGATGTACAGCCGGATTGGCTATGCCACGACCCTGGTGGGGCACAAAACCATATGGCGCGTGCCGGTGGTCGGGCGGCTGTTCACCCCGTGGTTGCCGGAATCGGTCTATGGCGGCCTGAGCGGTCCCGTGGAGCCGCTGGCGCTGGCCGGGGTGGGGCTGTGGCTGGTTGCCGGATTGGTCCGGCATCGGCGCCAGTGGCGGTCCGCCAGCGATCCGGTCTGGCTGCTGGCTGGCGGGCTGTGCCTGGCCGCCGGGTTGCTGCTGCCTTACCAGTATCAGTACACCATTGAGTTTGCCGAACGCTGGATGCCAGCCGCCGTAACCTGTCTGCTGCTCGGCGCACCGGCTTTGGATGTACCACCGCCCGGCAGCGACACCCGTTCTGTTCCGGCTTGGCCGCGCGCCGTCGCCACAGCGGGCTGTGTCGTCTTCTGCGGCTGGACGGCGCTGGTCTGGCAGGCGTTTCAGCGCGACTACCTGCCCGGTCTGCCCGAAGCGCTGGCGGCGCTTCCGTCCCAACCGCGTGTCGTCGGGCTGGATTTCGTCAAGGAAATTCCGGGCTTCCAGCGGCCTCCGCTGATGCAGATGCCTGCCTATGCCCAGGTGCTGCACGGCGGCGCCTACAGCCTGTCCTTTGCCAAGTTTCCGCAGAGCTTTGTGCGCTATGAAACGGATGCCGTGGTGCGCTGGACGGATGGCCTTGAATGGTCACCCGAACGCCTGACGGAGCGTGACCTGGACTACTTTGATTTTGTGCTGGCCGTGGGCGACCGCTGGGCGCACGAGCGTTTGCAGACGAAGTTTCCCCGGCTTCAGCCCGTCACCGGCGACGACCACACTCCCTGGCGGCTGTACCGCATTGGCGCCCACGCCCGGCACACGCTCATCGTCAGTGAGCATCCCCGATGACACAACGGGAAACACCTGGGGACCCGCCCGTTGCTGTTTACTCGTACTGTTCCTGCCGCCCACGCGGCGAAGGCTGGAAGCTTTCGGGATAGTTGGCGCTCTCGATGAGGTTGAGTCCCGACAGGGCCGGCGCGGATTCCTCCAGAATTTGCTTGGTGATTTCGATATTGGCGAGCAGTTCGTCGAAGTCCAGGTCCGTCGCGCCCGCCCCGTCCAAGGCCGTCATGGTCACGATGTGGTCGTTGATCAGGCTGAACCGGTTTTCAATCGCCTGAAGTTGGGCCTCGACCCGGCGGACGCTGCGCTCGATTTCATCAAAGGTTTTGAGGCGGCGGCGGAGAACATCCAGGTTGTGTTCGAGCAGGGGGCGGGTGGCTGCATCGGCTGTGGTCATCTGGCGCTCAATCTGGATGATCTGGTTTTGAATGGCATTCCGGTTGACCGACCGCAGGTGGGTTTTGCGCCGCCGATAGACATCAAGCAGGTCAACGAACTGCTCCCACATCGTATCCAGGCACTGGATGGATTCCGGGAGTTTTTCGAGTTTGGTGAACTTGAGATAGTTTTCGTAGATTTTGCTTTTCTGGAAGCGCAGATATTCGACCATTTCACGGTCGCGCGGCTCGAAGGTGCGGATGAGTTCTTCCCGCTGCCGCCGCCGAAGCATCTGCCGCTGCCGGGCCGCCCGGCGTTCGACGAGTCGCCGGTAGGCAGTCATTGCCGGAACGACCGTCAGATAGGTGGCTTCCAGCGCCGCACCCGCCACGAGCGGTATCCAGTCTTGGGTGTAGGCGGCCGCCGACAGAAAGAGCACCATTGTCCAGATGTTGTAGGGTTCGCCAGCGGCTTCCTTGACGTAGTTGATTCTTGAGGTAGCAGAGGTCAACCCACTCATGACACTTTGACCTGGATGCGGCCTGTGGTTGCTCGGTGAGAGCAACCAAGTGTCGCACCATCGTCCTGGCATTTCAAGGCGTTCTCACCTCTGCGTGTGAACCACAGCGGAGTTCGGTCGGGAAACTGCGCCGTCGCTCTGCCTGGTCTGGTTTGAAAACCCCGGGAGGCTTACATACAGTCGGCTTTCCCTTGTCCGAGCCACTTGCACACCCTGCTGATCCAACACGAGGCTTGTTCATGGCTGCCCTGCTTTCTGCGCCCTCAAAATCAGCCACAATGCCGCCAACCGCCGTTGGGAAGGACCAGGCGTTGGTGTGGACGAGCTGGGCGACCCTGTTGGCGCTCGTGGTGTTTGCCCTGTGCAGTGGGCAGGTCTATGCGCCTCCCGTGGCGCGCCTGACAGAGCCGGAAGCACTGACCCGCGCCGAACGTCTGCTGGAGCGCCTGCGTCCGGCTGACCTCTCCGGTACACCACTGGCGGCATACCAGACGGCCCGGCAGTGTCAACGGCATCCGATTGATCTGGCGCGGTGGGAGTTTGCTTTTCTTGCGCCGGACAGGAGCCACCTGTACCGCCTGACGTTGAGCGCCACCGGCGACTTCCGGCACTTCGCTGTTTACCGGCGCCGTCTTGCGGCGGAATCCACTGCTGTGTTCAATGATGCCGCCGTACGCCAGCAGGCCGAAGTCTGGCGGGACTTTCTCACGACTGAAGCCAAAGTCACTCCGGTACCCGTGGCCGAAGCCCCACCGGCCGTCCGGGAAAGCCCCTTCCCAGGTTCGGTCCGGGACATCCTGCGGCGTTGGAAAACCAATCACCCGCAGTTGGTCTATGTGGAGGTCAGCTTCGACCGGCAGGGCCTTCAGTCGCTGGGGGTAACGCCGGCGGAGACACCACGCCCCCCGGAGGGCGACATTTTGGGGGGTGTTCTCGTCATCGGGTTTCTCGCGCTGGTGTTCTGGCTTCCGTGGCTCTTTGTGTTTGTGCGTGGAATTACCCGCCGTGAAATGGGATCGCTCACCACGCTCGTTACAAGCGGGGTCCTGGCGACGTTGCTGATGCTTTGGCTCGCAACGCTTCTGGGGGTTACATTGGTCACACACTTTGCCTGGCTGGACCCGTCCATCTCGGAGGAGGGATTTGTTGTCCTGCTGTCAGATGCCGGCTACCGGTGGGTGATATTTTTCATCACCTTGCTGGCGGCGGCGGGCGTGTCGCTGGGGGCGCTGGGTGTAGGGCTGGTTTCTCTGGCCGTGACGGAGTCTTACGACTGGAAGCGCCATCGGCAGTTGCTGGGCGATGTGTATCGCCTGACGCGCCGGGGCGGCCTGACGCCCTTGCAAATACTGCGGCTCAGTGTGGGGAGCGTCGCGCTGGCGTCGTGGGTGCTGGCGCTGGAAACTGGCGTCCAGTGGATGACGGGACAGCCCCTTCTCCCCTGGCATGAGTTTGTTGCTTGGTCGCAAAGTCTGGCTGTCGGGCGGTGGCCGGGCTGGAAAATCATCGGCGAATGCCTGGCCGACGTGTGGCTGACGACGATCTGGCTGCTGCCCCTGATGGCCTTTGCCCGCGACCGCCTTCAGGATCGTTCCACGGGACTGGCGGTTGGAGTGTTGTTGGTCCTGATTGGTCTGCCCTTCGTTGCCAGCACATGGAGCACAATCGTGGGGTATGTCCTGCTGGTCGCAGGGCTGGTCTGGGCGCTGCTGAACTATGGCTGGTTGTCTGTTGTGTTTGGCCAGCTTCTGGTAGGCGGGCTGTTTCCACTGCTGTGGGGGCTGCGGTTTCCAAATGGTTTCGAGCCGGTGTTTCTGTTGGGCGGGATGCTCATCATCCTGCCGCTTGGGGTGCTCATCGGGTTTCGCCGGCCGGAGCGCCGCCTGCGAAAAGAGACTTTCGATCTCGCTCCCCGGTACATCCGCGATCGCCTCCGCCTGGAACGCTGGCGCGAAGACCGCGAAGTACGGTGGCTGATTCACTGCAACCTGCTGCCGCCCTCCGGCTTTCGGGACGAGCGGCAGCGCATCATTGCCGAGTATGCCCACCTGCCTGAACAAGGCCGGGAGTGGTTTATTGTGCTGCCACTGGAGCCGGAGCGGATTGGCGTAGGAATTGGGGAAGTGAGCGGGCAGGAACTCCAGGCTTCCCTGCTGGTGGCGATTGTGCTGGCGGCCATCCGGTCCAAGGCGTCCCACTATTCGGACTGTCCGGCGCGGGTCATCGAGCGCCTCAATGACTTTTTATCCCCCCGCCTGCGTGCGATTGGTTCGCAGGTCCGGCTGCTGTACGGTATCGCCGACTTTCGTACGGGTGAGTTTACCTACTGCAATGCCGGCTATATTGCGCCGGTGGTGCTGCGACCGCGTGCGGGGGAAAAACCGTCGCCTTCCAGCCTGACGGGGGCGCGGAACAGCCCGCTGGACGGACGCACTGATCTGCGGTTTCTGGAAGATCGGGTGCGTCCCGTACGGGGCAGTCAGGTGGTGCTGATGGGCGACTGGCTGGGTGAGGTTTATGGGCTGGAGCCTGATGCGCCCGACCTTGCCTCACGCTACGAAACCCTGTTGGCGTCTCTGGATGCACCGCCGGAGGGCAACCTGCCACGCGCCGTAATTGACTATGCACGTGAGCGCCTTCAGCCAGCGCCCGGTGAATCGTTTGCCAAATCCCCGGCTGAGACCGAAATCACCGTCGTCTGCCTTACCTTCTAAGCTTTGGGGAGTCTGTCACCGGTTCACAAGCAGGGATTCGGCAGCGGCGCGCTGTCTGCTCTTGCCGTGGGTACGCCAAACAAGTACCTTGCGTGGCCGGGTATTTGGCTTGTCTGGCTTGGCCGTAACCCGTGATTGCACCCTGCTTCCCGGAGATGTTGCCGCAATGTCTTTCCTCGATCAGATGACCAAAGAACTGCTCAAGCGGTACGGACGCCTTGCCCTGGGGAAGCCGTTTGCTCCGGCCTTTCTCAACATTCTGGTGACGTCCGTTTGCGACATGCGCTGTATCCACTGCTTTTTCACCGAAGAGTTGGATGACAAAGAGCGCAAAAAGAACCAGATGAAGACGGAAAACATCGTCCGGGTCAGCGAAACCCTGGGGGGCAACCTCTCGGTGCTCGTCATTGCCGGGGGTGAACCGTTTACCCGCGTTGATCTGCCGGACATTGCCCGCGCGTTTTACGAAAACAACCGGCTTGAATCCATCTATCTGATGTCCAACGGGCAAATCCAGAAGCGGATTCTGCCCGATGTCGAACGCATCCTGACTGAGTGCCCGAAGCTTCATGTGACGGTCGCGCTGGGTATTGACGGACTCGAAGCCGACCACGACCGGATTCGGCAGAAACCGGGCAGTTGGGCGCGGGCCATTGACACGGCACGGCAGCTCCAGAAACTGAAGAAAAGTTTTGCGCGGCTCGATGTACAGACCTGCACGTGCGTGATGAACTCGAACCAGGACCGGCTGTTCGAGTGGTACGACTTTCTCAAACACGACCTCCGGCCGGACAAAATCAACGTCAACTACATCCGTCCGCCGGCGGCCCGCCCCGAAGAACTCAACATTGACCTTGAGCGTTACCGGCGGTTGTCCCAGATGATCCTTGAAGATTCGCGCAGCGGACAGGCCAAGAATGTGTACGGCGGGCCGAATGGCGCTTTCAAAGCCGCCGTGGACATTTACATGCACGAACTCATCGCCAAAACCCAGGAAGAGCAAAAAGCCCAACTCCGGTGTTTTGCCGGCACGGCCGGCGGTGTCATCTACGACGAAGGCACGGTGTCGAGCTGCGAAAACCTGCCGCCCATCGGCAACCTGCGGGATTACGACTGGAACTTTTCGGCCCTGTGGTACTCCGAAGCCATGCAGATGCGGCGCGCGCGGGTCAAGGACGGCTGCTTCTGTACGCACGAAAGCAACTGCTACTACCCATCGCTGGCGTTCAATCCGAAGCACCTGGTCAAGATCAAACGTCTCGAACGCGACATCATTGCCGCCCGCAAGCGGGTCGAAGCCGTTGAACAGCAGGCAACCGTCGCCACGGCTTCATCCTGAACCGCGCGGCATATTCAGCCTGGCTGAAAGGCACAGCGGCGGCAGGAAGCGTCTTCCGGCCGCCGTTGCTCTGTTGTGTGTGCTTCCGGTGATTTGTTTTTGCCGGGGGCCTGTGCCTGACCGGTTTGACGGCCGGGTTGCACACCTGCCGTCGGGTTCGTCATAATCGGCTGCGGCTGGTGGCTGTTCCGCCACCTCTTCCGAAGTCACTCCAGGTTGGAATTTTGGGGTTTGTCCGATGCGTACCTTTCGCCGCTATGCCCCATCCCTTCGTTTGCGGGTCGCTCTGACCTGCCTCCCGTTGCGGCGGCGGGCCGATCTTTTTGCTGACTAGCCTTCCTTGGAAATCGGTTGCTCTGTCTGTCACACGCCGGCCGCACCAGGCCTGCCGGTTGCCGATGTGTTTTTTCAAGGAGGTCATCATGTCAGCCGCGATTCCAACGCTTACCAAATTCCCGCAGCTCATCACGGAACTGCCCGGCCCGAAGGCCCGGGCCATCGTTGAACAGGACCATCGCTACGTTTCGCCGAGTTATACACGCCCTTACCCGCTGGTCATCGAGCGCGGCTGGGGCGCGATGATTCAGGATGTGGACGGCAACGTGTTTTTGGACTTCAATGCCGGAGTGGCTGTGCTGGCGACGGGCCATGCCCACCCGGAGATTGTAGCCGCGATTGCCAAACAGGCGGCGGAGTTTGTCCACATTGCCGGGGCGGATTACTACTACCCACAACTTGCGGCTATGGCCGAGCGGCTCCAGACGGAAACGCCGGGGGATTTCCCCAAGCGGGTTCACTTTGGTAACTCCGGCGCAGAGGCCGTCGAATGCGCCCTCAAGGTGGCGATGTATGCCACCCGGCGTCCGAAGTTCATCGCCTTTTTCAACAGCTTTCACGGGCGGACGATGGGTGCGCTGTCACTTACTTCTTCGCGGGCGGCTCAGCGGTTGGGCTTCGGCCGCGCAGCGCTTGATGTCACCCATATCCCTTATGCCAACTGTCTGCGCTGCGCCTACGGCAAAACGCCTGACACCTGCCAGGTGGAATGTGTGAAGGTCATCGAGGAGCGGCTGTTCAAAACCACCTGCCCGAAGGAAGAAGTTGCGGCCGTCGTGGTCGAGGCGGTGCAGGGCGAAGGGGGCTATGTCGTGCCCCCGGCCAAGTTCCACCACGAGCTGCGCCGGTTGTGTGATGAGCACGACATCGTCCTCATCGTGGATGAAGTCCAGTCCGGTATGGGGCGTACCGGGAAAATGTTTGCCATTGAGCACTTCGGGGTCGTCCCGGACGTGCTGTGCGCGGCCAAGGGGATTGCGTCGGGGCTGCCGCTAAGCGCGACCGTGGCGCGGGCTGACCTGATGAACTGGCACGTCGGCGCGCATGCTTCGACCTTTGGCGGCAATCCCGTTGCCATTGCCGCCTCGCTCAAGACCTTTGAACTGCTTCACAACGGCCTGCTCAGGAACGCGGCCGAAATGGGCGAACGGATGCTGGGTGGCCTGCGGCTGGTGCAGGCAAAGTATGCTGACCGGATTGCTGACGTGCGCGGATTGGGACTGATGATTGGCGTTGAGTTTGTCACCGACCGGCGCAGCCTGACGCCTGATCCTGAACTCCGCAACCGCATCGAGCAGGAGTGTTTCCGCCGCGGCCTCATCGTGTTGGGGGCTGGGGAGTCCACAATCCGGTTCTCGCCGCCGCTCGTCATTGATGCCGAGCAGGTGGACTGTGCCGTGGAAATTTTTTCAGAGGCTATCGGCGCGGCACTCAACGGCTGAGCGCCCAGCCACAGCTATTGGTGGGCAGTCTTCGGAGGCTGCCCGCCCTCGCTTTTCAGGCTGTCTCTGGGATAGGTTGCCCTTGATGCGTCCAGCTTCGGCACAGGTCGCCAATCCCGATTGCTGAAAGGATGTTGTTCCATGCAACCAGTCGGTTATGCCCAGCCGCCGCCGACAAAAAAACGCAATGTCTGGCTGTGGGTTCTGGGGGGCTGCGGAGTCCTCACCCTGCTCGGTATCGTGGTCGTCGGCGTGGCTCTCTACTTTGGCTACCGCTTCGTGGACGAAGTCTCCAGGAACCCTGTACGCACGGCGGCCAAGGCCATCGAGATGGTCAATCCCGATATTGAAGTGGTGGCAGTGGATGAGGAAAAGGAACTGGTGACCTTCCGCGACAAGAAGACCGGCACCACGACGACGGTTTCGCTCAAGGAGCTTGAAAAGAAGGCAAAGTCCGGCGATGGAACAGGTAGTCCAGAGCCATCCGCCGGTAGCCAACCGCCGTCCTCGCCGCCGGAAGTCGGTATTGGTGACAAGGATAACCTCCCCAACTGGGTGTTGGTGTATCCGGGTGCGAAAGTCACGGCCAAGGTGACCTCGGGCAGCGGCAGCAAGGTGTCCGGTGCGCTGACCTTGATGACGAGAGACAAGCCCGAAGCCGTGTTCAGCTTCTATGAAACCAAGCTGGACGGTATCGGTTTTTCCGTGACACGCACTGCATCCGGCGGCTACCGGGCGATTGCTGCCAAACGTGACTCCGGGGAGAGTATCAGCGTCATGGTGATGAAAGTGGAGGCTAAGGACCGCCGGGCGGAGGACCGCACGGAGGACGATGACGACTACACGAGTATTGTAATCACCTACAAGTCGGAGTAGTACTGCCTGCCGGTGTCGCTCTCAGCCTTGGACGGCATACATCAGCAGCCCGGAGCGGAGCTTCGGCTCAAACCAGGTGGACTTCGGGGGCATCACCTCTCCCCGGTCAGCAACAGCCAACAACGCCTCCAGCGAAGTCGGGTAAAGGGAAAAGGCGACCGCTGCCTGCCCGGCGTTGACCCGCCGTTCCAGTTCTGCCGTGCCGCGAATCCCGCCGACAAAATCCAGCCGCTTGTCCGTACGGGGATCGCCAATGCCCAGCAATGGTTCCAGCACCTGTGTTTGCAGGCGGCTGACATCCAGCCGCGTCAGGATGTCCCCGTCTTCTGCCGGACGAAAGCCGAAGCTGTGCCACCGGCCGGCGCAATAGACCGAAAAATCACCTTCCGCAGCCGGCGTCGGTGTAGCCGGACGTGGTTCAAATCGGGCTTGCAAAGCCGCGATGAAGTCCGTCGGTGCATAGCCGTTGAGGTCACTGACAACGCGGTTGTAGGGCAGTATCCGCAGTTGGCCCGCCGGGAAAAGCACCGCCAGAAAAAAGTTGTAGGGTGCTTCCGCTGACGGGTGTGGGTCCTGTGCCCGCCATACAGCGCGGGCGCGGCTGGCGCTGGCCGAACGGTGATGCCCATCGGCGACATAGAGCGTCGGGACATCTGCAAAGGCCATACGAACCTGGTCGGCATCCGCCATGCGCCAGACCGTGTGCTGAATGCCATCCTCAGCCGTGAAGTCATACAGCGGCACACCAGAGCAGGTCTGCTCCACGAGCGCCTCCAGCGCCGGTACGTCCCGGTAGACCAGAAAGACCGGCTCTGTGTGGACGCCCAGCGCCAGCAGATGCCGGGTGCGGTCGTCTTCCTTGTCCGGGCGCGTCTTTTCGTGCTTGCGGATCACCTCCCGGTCGTAGTCGTCCACGGCGCAGACGCCGACAATGCCGGTCTGTGCCTGTCCTGCCATGACGAGCCGATAGACAAAGAAACCGGCTTCCTCATCGGTCAGCAGTGGCGCTTCCCGGATGAGCCACTCCAGGTTGGCCCGGGCGGTCTGGTACTGGAGTTCCGCCTCCGGCGGGGTGTCATCCGGCAGGTCCACGTCCGGCCGGGTGACGTGCAGCAGGCTGTAGGGGTTGTTGGCAACCAGCGCACGGGCTTCGTCCCGGCTGACAACGTCGTAGGGAACTGCTGCCACGTCCGCGACGCGGACAGGCTGGGGACGGAGCGCGCGAAAGGGATGAACAATGGCCATGGTGTGTCCGATACCGCCTTGAACGTGCAGGGGATGGGGAAAGACTGGTTACTCCAATGGTGGGCCCTGGCGATGCAGCGCTGCCTCGGCCACGAAGTGCTTGAACAGGGCTTGTGAAAAGGGGTCATGGTCGGCATTGATTTCCGGGTGCCACTGGACGCCAAGCACAAAGTGGTTGGGCTGGGTCCCGATGACGGCCTCGATGACGCCATCCGCCGCCCAGGCGATGGCGCGCAGGTCGCGGCCGAGTTCGTCAATAGCCTGGTGATGGTGACTGTTGACGCGCGCTGTGACACCCCCGGCCAGCTTGGCCAGCAGGCTGTCCCGGTCAATCTGGATGCCATGGGCAACCCGGCGAAAGCTGCCACGCTGCTGATGCTGCATGACGTTTTCGACCTGCGAGGGCAGGTCCTGAAACAGCGTCCCGCCACGGTGTACGTTGAGCAGTTGCATCCCGTAGCAGATGGCAAGGACGGGAAGCCGTCGGGCATCGGCAAGGCGCAACAACTGAAGGTCGGTTTCATCCCGTTCCGGGTGAACCGGGCCGAGTGCGACATGCGGCGCCTGCCCGTAGCGGAACGGGTCAATATCACCGGGATTGCCGGACAAAAGGATACCGTCAAGCACCTGGGCGACGGCGTCAAGGTAGCCCGGCTCCGTCAGCAGCGGGATGAGCAGCGGAATCCCACCGGCGTGCAAAACCGCGCGCGGGTAGGTCGTGCGCAGATGATAGGTGTCCTTGTCGGGGTCAATCCGAACGGTGATACCAATGATGGGCTGCTTCGTGTATGGTGCGGGCATCGTCGGATGTTCTCGTCAGACCTGTTCACCGGCGTGGGCGCAAGCCAGCCTTGGCCCCGCCAGACCACGTAAACTCAGAATGGCGCAGCATCGTGCCAAAGGATGACCATAACGTGACAAACCTTGCAATTACAGACCTGCAAACCGGCGCCGGCGCGGTAGCCGAAAATGGCCATGTCGTCACTGTTCACTACACCGGCTGGCTGCTCGATGGAACAAAATTCGACAGCTCCCACGACCGGCGGCAGCCCTTCGAGTTCGTGCTTGGGTTAGGGCAGGTCATTCGCGGCTGGGATTTGGGGGTTGCCGGCATGCGCGTTGGCGGCAGGCGGCAACTGACCATTCCGCCAGAACTGGCCTATGGTAGCCGAGGGATTGGGCCGATTCCACCCAACGCCACCCTGTGCTTTGAGGTCGAGCTGTTGTCGGTCAAACCGTGAGGACGCTGGTTCTTGTCCCCGGCCATGCCATTTGTCTGAGTCCTGATGCCCCGGACTTGACAGCGGATGACGCCTGGGCGCTTCACCCCTACCAGCGCGGGGAAGGCGGTTGCTACGTGGAGCACATCCGCGAGGGCGTCCGGTGGGCAGCAGAAGATGGCCACCGGTGGCTGGTGTTCTCCGGCGGATATACCCACCGGGAGCATCCGACCCGAAGCGAAGCCGAAAGCTACCGGCAAGTGGCCGAAGCCCAAGGTTGGTGGCACTGCCGGGAAGTTGCCGCGCGGACGCTGACCGAGACCTTTGCCCGTGATTCCTATGAGAACCTGCGCTTTGGTCTGTGGCGCTTCTACGATGCCTTGGGTGCGTGGCCGGCCGAAGTCTTCGTGGTTGGCTGGGCGTTCAAGCAGCAGCGGTTTCAGTGGCATGCCGCCGCCTTGGGCTGGCCCGCAGAGCGGTTTCACTACATAGGCGTCAACAATCCGCCGGACCTGGCTGCGGCCCAGGCTGGCGAATCACAGGCACTCCGCGATTTCCTGGCCGACCCCCACGGTCGGCAGGGGCGGCTGTCCGCCAAACGCCACGCCCGCAATCCATTCGGGCGTCAGCCGCCGGCGCACTGGCAGTCCCTGCTCCCTCATTAGGCCGGCTCCTGGAGAAGTTTTTTGACCTTGCGCTCAAAAATGCCTTCGTTGATGCCGCCGGTAACGGTGTCCCGGATGTTGCCACGCCGGTCAATAAAGACGGTGTAGGGAATGGAGTTGCCAATTCCGAAGCGGGCCGCCGTGGTGCTGTCCGCCATGCCGATGGGGTAGCTGATTTGGCGCTTGGCAAGAAATTCCTTGACGACCTTCGGCCCTTCCTGATCGACCGAAAGGCCGATGATTTCAAGGCCGTCGCCTTTGAGACGACGGTAGGTGGCATCGAAGCCGGGCATTTCGGCAACGCAGGGCGGGCACCAGGTGGCCCAGAAGTTGACGACCACGACCTTTCCACGGTGGGCGCTCAAGTCGAATTTGCCGGCGTTGAAGGTTTCGACGCTAAAGTTGGGCGCAGCCCGCGCGGTTTCCGGTGCCGGCGAAGAAGAAGCCGTTTTGGACGGCGCACCCGATGAAGATGGAGACGGTGAATCCGTCGGCGTGGACTGACAGGCCAGCCCCAGCGTGGTGCCAAGAACCAACACCAAGGTGAGACCATAACGTGGGGTGGGCGTGGACATTGTCATAGATGCTCCAGCATGGTGAAATCCCAGGCAGTCATCATGCGTGAATGTCACCTTCAAGACAACCTGCTTGCTACCGGTCAGACCTTTAGGTAGCGTCAACCTGCGACCGGCACTGCTCATTCCAGCACTGCGCACTGGTGAAAATGCCATGGGGTTCGTTCCGCTTATTCTGGTCGTCATCGTGCTCCTGCCCTTGGTGTGGCTGGAGTTGCGGCGCTACGGCCAGGCGCGGCTGGATGGCAAGGTGTCCGACGCAATGCGGGCGCGGCTGGGCCGCCGGTTGCTGAGCGCCGGTTTGCTGGTTGTCGTCACGGCGCTGGTGGGGTTTGGGCTTGAGTTCCGTACGCTGTTTCAGCCTTCCCAACTGGTGGGCTACTTTCTCATCTGCGGATTGCTGCTGTGTCTGCTCGTGGGCACGATGATCTACGACATCCGTGCCGTGGTGCGCCAGTCACTGCTGGAATTTCACGACCGGGACGCCGAAGCCGCACGTTTCCAGGCGTTTATGGCGCGGGATGCCAGCCTGCCCCACGAACTGTTCCAAAAGGGCAAAGTGGGCGGAGGAGAGCCAGGGCGAACCCGCAAGCCATTGGGCTGAACCTTAGAAAGTACACTGCCATGAGTGAAACCATTGCCATGATACCCCCGCCGCCGCCCAGTGATCCGTTGATTGGACGAACGATTGCCGGGCGTTTCCGGGTCATCAGCAAGCTCGGCGAAGGCGGGATGGGGGCGGTGTACAAGGCGGAGCAGCTCAAGGTCAATCGCCTGTGCGCCATCAAAATTCTCAGTGCTTCCTTTGCTGCCGACCCCGACGCCCTGGCCCGCTTCAACCGCGAGGCGCAGATGTCGAGCGCTTTGAATCATCCCCACGCCGTGACGATTTACGACTATGGGGACGACAACGGCCTGCATTACCTCGCCATGGAGTTTGTCGAAGGCAAAACGTTGTCGTCCGTGCTGCAGCGGGAGGGGCCGCTGCCACTGGCGCGAACCCTGGCGATTGCCCGGCAGGCCTGTGCCGCCCTGGATGCTGCCCACCGCATGAATATCGTGCACCGCGACCTCAAGCCGGACAACATCATGCTGTCCTGCCGCGACGATGGCGATTGGGTGAAAATACTCGACTTTGGGATTGCCAAAATGGCCGGCGACGCCCCGCAGCGCGGGCAGGATTTGACTCAGGCCGGATTTGTGGTAGGGACGCCACTCTACATGTCGCCGGAGCAGTTGGCCGGCGAGCGGCTCGATCCCCGGTCAGACATCTACAGCCTGGCCATCATCATTTACCAGATGTTGACAGGGCAGTTGCCCTTTGCCGGCGACAACATGCAGTCCGTCATGGTCAAGCGGCTGACGGAAGACCCGCTGCCGGTGTGGAAGGTCAACCCCCGAGTGGCGATTCCTCCCGGTGTCGAGGCGGCCCTGATGCGCGCCCTGCAGCGCCACCGTGACCGCCGGACACCCACCGTGCGGGATTTCATCGGCGAGCTGGAAGCCGGATGTGCTGCGCCCGGTGTGGCTGCCCCTGGAGCAACGCAGGCGCAGCCGGCCGCCGGGAGTACATCACCTTTCGCGCCGGGCACCTCTCCCTTTCCGGGTGAGGAAGCCTATCAAACGACCCCAAGTGCTGCTCCGCCGGCTGCCACGCCGTCTCCCAAGTGGGGGGCTACGGAACGCGCGGCTCCGTTGCCAACCGTGGCAGCCGGTCCGCCGCCGGTTGGGGGATCAGTCAGGCAACCGGATGCGGCCGCCGGGCAGGTACCACCGCCGCCGTACCCGGCCGCTCCGCACGCCTACCCTCCGCCGGGGTATCCGCCGGCGCAGGCCGGTTTTCCTTCTGCGGCGCCAGCAGCCAAATCAGGCGGTGGGGTCGGCATGATTCTGGCGGTAGTGGCCTTTGTCGGGGTGCTTCTTCTGGGGGGTGGGGTGCTGGGGGCCTATTTCTTTCTGTGGCCCCGCGATAATGGGCAACAGACGCGGGACGACACGCCGCCCCGACGGAATGGGTCAGCCCAGGACCTGCCCCAGCCTTCCTCCGGTGAGGGCACTGCGCCGTCCAATGTGGCCAAGGAAGCCTTCGCCAGTGGCGTTCAGGCGCTTGCCCAAAAAAGCTACGCCACGGCCGAGCGCCATTTCCGTGCGGCGCTCGATGCCTCTCCCGGATTCGGGAAGGCGCATCTCAATCTTGGCATTGCCCTGTATCACCAGAAGAAGTTTGGGGAGGCGCTCGATCACCTGGCCCAGGCGGCACGCCTGTGCGATGACGAAGCCTGCAAGAACTTCGCCTGGAACTACCGCGGGCGCGCACACTGGGAGCAACGCGAGTACGCCTTGGCCGAAGATGATTTCCGGCAGGCTGTTGCCCACGATGCCAACGATCTGTCGTCGCTGGCGTTTCGCGGCTTTATGCTGCGGCTGGACGGGCGGACGGCCGCAGCCAACGAACTGTTTGACCAGGTGCTGGCGCGCAGTCAGGACGAAAACCTGAAGTCGGTCGTCCGGCGGTGCAAAGGCGCGGCGCTGCCGCCGGCGACCGCTTCCGATGCCGGGATTGGCCCAGGTCAGTAGCGGTTTCAACGCGCCACAGCCCCATGACGCCCACCATCATCATTCTGGATGATGAAAGTTCGGTTGCCTTCACCGTCGCCCACGCCATTGCGGCTCTGGGGTGGAATCCGGTGGTATGTCCGCTGTCGCTGACGGATGCCACCCGGCTAAATGAACTGGCGCCGACGCATATCGTCCTCGTCACCGGCCAGGCTCCGGCGGTATCCCAACCAGTCATAGACATGCTCGTGGCCGCACGGCTGGGGCGCACACCCTTGCTTGGAATTGGCCAGGGGGGGTTGTCCCTGGGAGTGGCGCTGGGGCTTTCGGTGCCACCGGAGCGCCCGGTGAGTCCGGGACTGGTCGAGGTCTGCCACGATGGTTGTCTGGCGTTTGGCAATCTCAAATACCGCTTTCGCGCCTGGGTGCCCCGTCTTCCGCGTCTGGGGTCAGAGAACCTGCCGGAGGCGCTGGAGATGACAGCCGCGACGCCAACCGGCACGCTGCTTGGCTTCCGTCACCGAACGCACCCCTGTGAAGGGGTTTTGTTTCACCCGGAGTCAAGCGGTACGCCGGATGGACTCCAGTGGTTTGCCAATGCGTTTGGCGTCCGCTCGTGATGCCGGTCAGCGGCGGCCCGCGCCGCAGCCAGCAGGTGCGCCATCGTCTGGCTGGCATAGCCGGTGAGGGCAAAGTCTGTGCCGACCGGCTCGATGGTGCCATCCGTCAGGTTCAGGGTTTCTTCGAGCGTGGTCGCACCCTGCCCTCCGATGGCATTCAGTCCGCCGCCGCCAATGATGCGCGGCGCAAGAAAGCAGGTGACTTTGTCAACCAGGCGGGCATCCACAAAGGCTCCGGCCAGCGTGCTGCCACCTTCGACAAGCAGGCTGGCAATACCCTCGGCGAAAAGCCGATTCAGCGCCGCCGGCAGGTGTGGACGGCCATGCTCATCGGCTTCCACGTAAAAAACACGGACGCCGTGCTGTTCGAGCCGGGACAGGTCTTCCAGCCGCTGTGGGGAAGCAACAGTGACCAGCCAGGTTGGACATACCTGGGCCGTCTGGACGACATGCGCCGTCACGGGAAGGCGTACCCGCGCTGAATCAAACACGACCCGGACGAGCGGGCGGTGGCGGTACTGTCCGGTACGGTCCGTAAGCTGCGGGTTGTCGGCCAGAACCGTACCCGTGCCGACCGCAATGGCATCGTAGCCATGCCGTAGCGCCTGCCCGGCCGCGCGTGCTGCGGCACCTGTAATCCACTGGGAAGCGCCGGTGTGGGTGGCGATGCGGCCATCGAGACTCGTGGCCAGTTTGAGATGTACGAACGGGCGCTGTTCGAGCTGATTGATGAGGAAGACTTCATTGAGCCGGGTGCCTTCCACGGGAAGCACGTCCGTCAGCACTTCGATGCCGGCTGCGCACAGCCGGGCAAAGCCGCGTCCGTTGACCTGTGGGTTGGGGTCACGGATGCTGGCTACGACGCGCTTGATCCCGGCCGCAATGATGGCTTCGGTGCAGGGTGGGGTGCGTCCGTAGTGAGAGCAGGGTTCGAGATTGACATACAAGGTTGCACCCTGAGCCAAAGAGCCGGCTTCACGCAGCGCCCAGACCTCGGCGTGGGTGGGTTCCGGTTCATGATAAAAACCGCGTCCCACAATGACCCCGTCGCGGACGACGAGGGAGCCAACCAGCGGGCGGGGGCTGACCCGCCCCCGTCCCTGCTCGGCAAGGCATAAAGTTTCACGCATCAGGGCTTCATGCTGTGTCATACCGGTTCTGTCACGTCCGGCGTTGAGCCGCGTCATGGGTCTTATGGAAGCACAAAGCGGACAGGGGATGCACGACACTACAGCTTGTGCTGTGGTGGTATCGGTCGGCCGGGGGTCGGCATTCACTGTCGCCGAACCATCTCCAGACACAAAGTGTGGTATAGTGCGTGCCAGAAACGGCATCGTCCGGTCTCCTGACGGCAAAGCTGGCACCCAAGTACATTCTGAGGTGAATCATTCGGTTCGTTTTCCTTTCTTGCTTTCGTTGGGTCTCTGCCTTGCTCCCGGAGAAAGGCGCAGTTGCACAGAGAACACTGGGAAGAATTACGTATGTCGCAGTCACTGCCGCCGTCCAACGAGCCTCTGACGGACTTGCTGGTGACGCTCTCTCCGTTCACTCTCCTTCAGAGCTTGTCCCACGAGTTGCGTGCCCCACTTGCGGCAATTTTGGGCTGGACGGAGTGGTTCGCCGAGGGAATCACCGATGCGCAGCAACAACAGGAAGGCATCCGGCATATCCGGTCGGCGGCGGGAAAAATGCTGCAACTTCTCGATGACTACAGTGAACTGGCCCGGTTTGGGGAAGCCGAGGGGCTGGCACCGGCCTCTACGGACTTGCTGGAGACACTGCACCGTATCGGCCATGGCCTGGAGTTGGTGGCCCAGCCGCGACAGCAATCACTCGTGATTGAGGCGGAAGAGCAGGCTCCCGCTGTGACGGTCTCCCCGGCCGTGCGGCAGGCCCTGTGGCTGGTCCTGCGGTATGCCCTTCAGGTGTTGCCGGAAGCGGCCGTGGTGAGAGTGCACTTCAATGCGGCTGGTCAGTTGAGGGTGGAAAGTGCCCAGACGCCGGATGCAAACACCAAGATGGGGGGACTGAAACTGGCACGGCTTCTCATCGCACGTGAAGGAGGAGCGCTGGCCATCGAGCCACGTGATGCCGGGATGAGCATCCTGATTCAACTGCCTGCTCCGGGCCTGACCACTGTGCCGACCCCAACGACGTTGACCAGTCCAGTTGGCGGCGTGGATAAAGGCTCAGCACCGGCCACGAAGGCCAAAAAGGTACTTGTCATAGATGATGATGAAAACCTGCTGAAGCTGCTGGGGGCCGTTGTCAGCGCTGCCGGATATTGCCCCTACCTGGCGACGAGCGGGGTGCGCGGCCTCGAAACGGCCCGGGCCACGAAGCCGGATGTCGTGCTGCTCGATATTGGCATGCCGGGCATGGATGGCTTTGCCACATTCAACATACTGCGTGCCGAGCCGGAGTTGGCCAGATCGAAAATCGTGGCGCTGACGGCCTACACGGGCGCGGCCGAACGGGAACGGATTGCGCTCCACGGCTTTGATGGCTTCATTCCCAAGCCATTCCGGCGCGAGCAGTTGATCCAGGTGCTTTCAGAACTGTCAATCTGAACAAGGGGAACAGCGCATGTCCAGGACACGTCCAATGGTGCTTGAGGCTGCCGAGTTGGAAAAACAGCTCGGTGATTTGCCGGCCTGGCAGTGTCAGTCCGGTCGTCTGGTGCGGACACTGACCTTTCGCAACTTTGCGGATGCCTTGGATTTCGTCAACCGGGTCGGAAAACTGGCTGAAGAAGCCAATCACCACCCGGATATCCTGCTGCACAACTGGAACCAGGTCACGCTGACGCTCTGGACGCACGACGTGGGCGGGCTGACCATGCTGGACATGAACCTGGCCCATAAAATCAATGCCGTTGTCAGCTAGGGCACACAGGGCAATCCCAAAGTAAACAAACTGTGACTGCCAGCGACATTTTCGCCCAAGCAAAGCGTCAGGGCTGGCACGTCCTTTGTGTGAAGCGTTCAGCCGCAGCCACGCCACTGAGAAAAGCCGCCTCGACCCGCCCGCCGAGCAGATAGTCGCCACAGATGTCCAGGTTGAAGTCAGCGACCGCCGTTATGGCGTCCAGGTTTGACAGGGACACTGCCGGGTTGGCATAACGCCACTGTTTGATGTTCACCCACCGGAGTGTCGGCAGGTCAAGCTGGAATTGCTCACTCAACGTGCTTGCCAGAGCCTGGATGACCATTCCTTCCGGCTGGTCAAGCAGGCTGCGGCTCGCTGCCGGACCAAACTGGGCAATGACAACGCTGTCTCCGTCAGGCACCCGGTACGGTGCAAGCCGGTCAAGCCAGGCCAGCCAGCCAATGGGGTAATCCTCGGACGCAGCCCGCAGCGCGCCAACGCCGGGGTATGCTGTGTTTGGTGGCGCGCCCCAGACCACAGTGATACAGGGGTGATACGTCACCTCTTCCAAAGCCTTTTGCAGCACGGTGAAAGGTGCTGGGAGGGGATGGCTGCGCGCCAGAAGCTGGGCAGCCTGTGGCGCCGGAAGCGCCAGGATGACCCAGTCTGCCGGGCGGATGCCGCCCAGGGTCGTGTTGTCTCCACGGGTATGGATGTCCCACCGGCGCAGTGTTGCGTCCCAGGCAATGGCTTCAACGAAGCACTCCCGGACCACCCGGAACTCCCCCATTCGAGCCACAATGGCTTTGGCCAGGGTGGTCATCCCGGAGCGAAACACGTAGCGGTGTGGAAAACCGGGAATGGCACTGACTTCGGGCTGACTGGCGTCCGCCAGAGCCGCAGCCAGGTCGTGAAAGGGGTAACTCACGACCGGGGCCGCCAGAGGTGCCATGGCTTCAGTGACGCCGACTTCGTGCAGAAAATCGGCAAAGGCAGTCGTCTTGACCGTGAAGTACTGTGCTCCGTGGTCGAAAGAGGTGTCCTCGTGGCGACGGGTGGCCATGCGTCCACCCAGCGCGCGGCTTTTCTCCAAAACTTCACAGTTGAAGCCATGCCGCGTCAGAGTGTAAGCCGCTGTAAGTCCAGCCAGGCCCGCGCCAATGATGGTGACGTCCATGACGATTCAGAAGACCGGACGCGCAGTGTCGCGCGTCCGTTTGTTCAGGAAGCCAGTCCCTGGTTTGACGCCTAGCTCGGCGGCGTGCCGCCGTGCCACTGGAGATTGCGCCCGTAAGCATCCATGATCATCTGCGCGGCACGAAAACCGGACAGCGTGGCCCCTTCCATACTCGGTGTGTACCCGTGGTGGGTAAAGTCGCCGCAGAGAAAGAAATTCTCAATGGGCGTTTTCTGGGACGGGCGGCGGCTTTCCGCGCCCGGTTCACAACGATACAGCGCCTGGGGAATCCGCACCACGGTGCTTTTGACGAGATTCGCCTGGGCGACTTCCGGGAAGAGTTCGGTGAGGTCGTCGAGGCACAGGCGGACGATTTCACCATCGTCGAGGTGGAAGAGGTCCTTGGCCGGGGCGACGATCATTTCAATCAGACACACATCATCGGCATAGCCTGGACTCGTGACCGACAGGTTGACGACGAGCGACATCACCGTTCCGATGGCGAATACGGCGTTGTCGAGGGCAATCACCTGGCGGTCAAAGCGAAGCTGGACGGTGATGACCGGGATTTCTTCAACCTGCCAGAGCCGCGAAAAGAAGGGATAACTCCAGGCCTGACCCGGCAGGACCTCCCGCAGCGCGTGCAGTTCCATGGCCGAGACATAGACATCAGCCGTGAGGTATTCACCGTTGGTCAGTTCCAGCCCCAGCGCACGGGGAGCGTCGTTTGAGAAGTCAATCCGCGCCAGCCGGGTATTCGTACGAATGCGGGCTCCACGTTTTTCGAGATAGGCCTGGATAGGTTGAAAGAGCCGCTGGCAGGGGTCGCCATCGAGAAAGCCGATGCGCGTGGCGTTGAACCCCTGGGCAATTGAGGCCATCTGGAAAATGATGACCCGCGCCGAAACTTCATCGGGACGCAGGAAACTGACCGTCCGTGACAGCGGATCGAAAAACCGTCCGATGGCTTCCCGGTTGACGCCCAGGTTGGCTGCCCAGTCGCTGAAGTTTTTGACATCCTGGTTTTCGATGAAGTTCTTGTCGCCAGTAAAGGCCGGTAGCAGACCCGTCAGCAGCTTGAGTTTGTCGCCGAAGCCGAGCAGGTCGCTGCCAATCATCGAACGCAGAATTTCGACGGGTCCGGCCGAGGGCGAAAAAGAGATGTTGGAGATTTTTCCGCCCTTGCTGGCATACACCAGTTGCTGCTTCTTCCACTTGATGCGGTCGGCAATGCCCACCCGCTCCATAAGGGCGATGAGGGATTTGTAGCTGCCCCGGATGACATGCGGGGCCGTTTCAACCCAGTCGCCGTCTTTGTCCAGCCAGGAGGAGACCCGTCCACCCAGCACCGGACGCTTCTCCAGCACTTCCACTTCGTAGCCGTTGTCGGCCAATTCAACGGCACACGCCAGTCCTGCCAGGCCAGCACCAATGACAATGACTTTCATAAGGCAAACAATCCAGTGACAGCAGTCCTGTCTGGCACGCCAGGGGGCATGGCCCTGCCCTGCCAGGACTGCGCTCAACGATACGCGCAATGCAGCCCGCTAAGCTAGTGATTTTCGCCGGCCGCGAATGCGAGCTTCTGAACGCTTCGAGTTGCGCCCGTTGACCTGTCGGCGCGGGCAAGGTAAACACATACCCGGTGCCAGGATTCCCCTGCCTACAAACTCTCTGTTGCAACGCTCCAACTTCTTTCCATGTCTGAACAAAAACTGCCGACGCGCGCCGAGGACTTCAATGAGTGGTACAACCAGTTGGTCCTCCGCGCCGAGCTTGCGGATTACGCCCCGGTGCGCGGTTGCATGATCGTCCGGCCCTACGGCTGGGCGCTGTGGGAAAACATTCAGGCGGCGCTCGACCGCCGCTTCAAGGCCACGGGCCATCTCAACGCTGCTTTTCCCCTGCTCATTCCAAAGAGCTTTCTGGAACGCGAAGCCTCGCACGTCGAAGGGTTCTCGCCCGAACTGGCCGTGGTCACGATTGGCGGTAACAAAGAACTCGAAGAACCGCTTGTGGTGCGCCCAACGTCGGAGACGGTCATCGGGCACGCATACGCCAGGTGGATTCAGTCCTACCGCGACCTGCCGGTGCTTATCAACCAGTGGTGCAGCGTCGTCCGGTGGGAACTGCGGACGAAACTCTTTCTGCGCACGCTGGAATTTTTCTGGCAGGAAGGGCACACGGCGCACGCCACCTTCGAGGAAGCCGAAGCCGAAACCCGCCAGATGCTCGATGTCTATACCGATTTTGCCGTCAACGAGGCGGCGCTGCCGGTCATTCCCGGTATCAAGTCCGAGTCGGAGCGTTTTGCCGGCGCCGACCGTACCTACTCGATTGAAGCCATGATGGGCGACGGCAAGGCGCTCCAGGCCGGTACTTCCCACAACCTGGGGCAGAATTTTGCCAGGGCGTTTGACATCCAGTTTCTTGACCGCGACGGTGAACGGAAATACTGCTGGACAACGTCGTGGGGGATGTCCACGCGGATCGTGGGCGCGATCATCATGGTGCACGGCGACGACCAGGGCCTGGTTCTGCCGCCCCGCCTGGCGCCGATTCAGGTGGTCGTTGTTCCGATTCACAAAAACGAGGACGAACGTGCGCGGGTGATGGAATCCGCCACGGGCCTGTATCAGGAAATGGTCAAGGTGGGCATTCGGGTCAAACTCGATACGCGGGAAGGGTTGACGCCCGGCTTCAAGTTCAATGACTGGGAAATGCGCGGCGTTCCCCTGCGCATCGAGATCGGGCCGAAGGATGTGGAAAAGGGCGTCGTCGTGCTGGCGCGGCGGGATCGTCCAGGCAAGGAGGGCAAGTCGGTAGTGGGCCGTGAAGGTGCCATTGTCACCATTGCCTCCATGCTGGAGGACATCCAACTCGCCATGCTCGCCAAGGCCAGGGCCTTTCGGGATGCCCGCCTCCATGACGTGTCCGACTACAATGCTTTCAAGGAAGCCATCGAGACAGGTTTCGCACGGGTGTGGTGGGATGGCGATGCCGCACTCGAACGTCAGATCAAGGAAGAAACCAGAGCGACGCTCCGGTGCATTCCGCTCGACCAGCCTGACCAGGTGGGAACGTGCTTTATGACCGGGCGGCCGACCCGCACCCAGGCTATCTTTGCACGAGCTTACTAGGGGCGGTTTGAACCGTGGATCAGCTTCAGTCCGTCCGGGCGCTGCTGCCCGGCCGGCTGGCTTGGGTTGCCCGACCGGGCAAAATCAAGCAAGCTGAAACTCCCCATCGGTTTTCCGTAATCATTCGTGTTCAAGGACACCTGCCATGCCGTCTGATGAGCCTCTTTCGCCCCAACCCGAATCGGAAGCAGATTCTGCGCCGGATACGGACCGGGTATCCGGGGAAGCCTCCGGGGAAACTGCGCCGGGCCGAAACCCCACGGCGGCGTCCGGGGAGGCTGCTGCGGCCACGGCGACACCTGCCACTGTTGAGGCTGTAAATGGGACGCCTGACCGGAACCGGGAAGTGCGGTGCCGTTACTGTGGGCAGCGCAATCGCGTCCGCGCCGACTGGACGCCACGGGCCGGCGTCCGCTGCGGCCGCTGCCGGCTGCCGCTGGATGAGCAGACACATCGCAAGTTTCCGGGACTGTCACCGCGCGAGTATATCCACCCGCTCGACTCCCAGGCGCTGGAGACCCTGCAGCTCATTCCGGGCATTGATCCGCTGCTCAAAAAGGCGCTCGAAATCACGGGCGAAACCTACCTGCGGGTGATGTTTACGGCCAACGGCGTCAAGGTTTCGGAAAAACAGTGTCCTGACCTGCATGCCAAACTGGAAGTCGCCTGCCAGACCCTTGGCATCCGGGAGTTGCCGGAGCTGTATCTCAGTGTGACGAATCCCCTGGGTGGCGGCGGGCTGGGCTTCAATGCCTTCACGAGCGGCGTCGAGCGTCCCTTCATCGTGTTGTTTACGCCGCTCATCGAACGGCTCGATGACATCGAGGTGCTGGCCGTCATAGCCCACGAACTGGGACACATCCACTGTCACCACCTGCTCTACAAGGTCGCTGCCGAACTGCTGTTTCAACTTGGCAGCTATGCGCTGTCCCGCGCGCCGCTGCCGCCGGGAGTTTCTGATCTGCTGACTTGGCCCGTGCGCAGTGCCCTGCTGACCTGGTATCAGAAGGCTGAGTTGAGCTGCGACCGCGCCGCCCAGCTCGTCGTTCAGGAGCCGCACGTACTGACCAAACTCATGATGAAGCTGGCCGGGGGGACGCTGACCTCGCGGCTCAATCACGAGGAATTCATTGCCCAGGCCCGCGCCTTCGACCAGCGCAATGAGAGCAACTTCGTTGACCGTTTCTGGACGTGGCAGATTGCCAGTGGGCGCACGCATCCCTTCCCCATCTGGCGGGTGTCAGAAATTCTCAAGTGGACAGAGAGCGAAGATGGCTACAAAAAACTGATGAAGCCCGCCGCGCTCGCCACCCTATCCTGACCGATTCAGCCGGTTTGAGCCGGCACGCAACGCATGAAGGCACTTTCGGCTTCCACTCCGCACGAACCCCGGCCGGACTTTCACGAATGGAAAACCGGCACGATCATTGTCGAACGGACAGGCATCCGGCGTCCGTTGTTTGCCCTGCGGCAGGCTGATCAGGTTCTGGCGCATCTGGTGTGGCAGCGCCGGCGCGCCGGACGGTACGTGGCGCAGGCCGACGGCCTGACGCTCGATGTGAGTGTCGCGCGCATGGGCTATGAACTCACCGTTCGGGATGACACCCAGGGGTTGTCCCGGTTGCGGATCAACCGCCGGCGCAATCCGCATCGCGCCCGGATGACCATCGAGTTACCGGCCGGCCGGTTTTTCGTGCGGCTGCGCCGGGATAATCGCCACCCCGGTGATTTTTCGCTTCACGTACGCCGGGAGTTCTACAAGCACGATCTGCTCGAAGTGCAGTTCGAGCGGGCGCAACTCAACACGCACCACGCTTCGCTGTCACGCCGTCTGCTGACCATCCAGGTGCATCCCGTCATGCGCTGGGAGGCCGTTCACTTCCATCATCTGGTCGCCTTGCTGGTGGGGTGCATCGTGTTCGTCGGCGGACACGATCAGTTCCGCTTCGACCCACGGGTGAATCCGTACATGGTCAAGCGGCGCGGATGAACATCCTGCACGTGAGTTCGGGTGACGGCTTTGGCGGCGGGGAGCAGCACGTGCTGGAACTCGTCCTCGCCTTGGCTGCCCGTGGACATCGGCTGCACGTGGCCACCCCGGCCGACGGGGCTCTGGCCCGAAGGTTGCGCGAAGCCGCCGGAGCGCAGCCATCCGTTGTGCTGCATCCGCTCCGTGTGCGTCATGCGCTTGATCCGGGGGCGATGTGGTCGCTGGTGCGCCTGGTGCGCGCACATCGCATAGACATTCTGCATGCCCACTACGCGCGCGACTATCCGGTAGCCGCCGGCGTCGTCCGCTGGCAACGCCAGTGGGGAAACCACCGCCCGGCCCTGTTTCTGACCCGTCACCACTATGCGCCGTTGAACGGGCATCGGCTGTATGCCTGGTGGTTGAGTGTGGCGGAACGGTTCATTGCCGTATCGGGCTATGTGCGTGACCAGCTCAAGGCATCGCTCGGATGGGATGACCGGCGGTTCGTGGTCATCCCGAACTGGGTGGATTCCAGCCGTTTTCGCCGCCCGGCAGTCTTTGACCGGGCAGGCTGCCGCCAGCGGTTCGGCCTGCCCCGGGACGGGTTTATTGTCGGCTGTCTCAATCGGCTGGAGCCAGACAAGGGACAGGCGACGTTGCTCTTTGCCCTGGAACTGGCCCGTCGCCGGATACCACAGCTTCATCTGGTGCTGGCCGGAAACGCCGATGCTGCTTATCTCGCCCGCTTGCAGCAGCAGGCCCGGACGGCCGGTTTGACGGCTCAGGTGAGCTTTCTGGGCTTCGTCGAAGATGTGCCGGCCCTGCTTTTTGCCTGTGACGTCGTGGCCATTCCCTCCCGGAATGAGGCGTTTTCGCTGGGCGTCCTTGAAGCCTGGGCCGCCGGTGTGCCGGTGGTCGTCTCCGACGTGGGTGGGTTGGCGGAGTTGGTCGCCCACGAAGAAAATGGCTTGCGGGTGGGCGTGCGGGATGTGAAGGGATGGGCGGCTGCCCTGTGTCGGCTGGCCTGTGATACAGTGCTGTGTCAGCGGTTGGTCAGGGCAGGGCAGCAGTCCGTTGGGCGCTACACGCTCAGCCACGCTGTGGTGGCGCTGGAACAGCTCTATCTGGCCCGAGCCACAAAATTCTGATTCAACAAATCGCGGTTTCTACAACGGGATGAGCATTTCGCTCGTCTGAGGTGTCAGTTGTCCAGGTTCAGGTCAGGAACACACCCATGAGAGCCAAGGGATACGTCAGAAACCAGGTCATCCGGCGCGGATTGGCACTGCTTGCCCTGCTGGGGATGGTGACCGGGCCCTTCCCGGCTGCTTTGGCCCAGTCGGGCCGACAGGTTACACGTCCACGGGTTGTCTCTCCGCGTCCACCGGCAGAGCCTTCACCAGCTCCCGAAGGAGAAGACACCGCGCCTCCGACTTCCCGCCCGCGCCCCAGCCTGGGGCGGCGTGGGGAGGACGCCCCACGCCCGTCCGTGCCGTCTCCGTCCGCGCGGCCGCCGGCTGCTGACGTTGACGATGACATCATCACCATTCAGGCGACGCTGGTCACGATTCCGGTTATCGTCAGTGACGACTACAACCGCTACCTGCCGTTTCTGCGGAAAAACCAATTCTCCCTGCTGGAAGACAACGTACCCCAGGAAATCACCTTTTTTGCGTCCGAGCAGGTGCCTTTTCACGTCGCCCTGGTGCTCGATGTCAGCCGCAGCGCCTACCTGAGCATTGACAACATGTGCAGTGCGGCCAATGCCTTCATTGACTACATCCGCCCGGATGACAAGGTCAGCGTCTTTACCTTCTCGGACAAGATTCGGCAGCTCTGTCCCTTTACCAGCAACCAGATGACGCTCCGGCAAGCCGTGGCGAGCGCCAGAATTGAAGGCGGCACCCGGCTCTATGACGCGGCCCAGCAAATTCTGGAGGGCTATCTGGCGCCCATCGAAGGCCGCAAGGCCATGATTCTGCTGACTGATGGTGAGGATACGACGAGCCGGCACTACAAGCCGCGGGATGTTCTCGACCGTGTGGCTGAATCCGATGTGCTCGTCTATACCGTACAGTATCCAGCCGCCGACCCAAGCCTTATTCAACCTTCAATTCAGTTTCCGTTCCCATTCCCATTTCCACTGCCGGGGCGCCGTCCACGCCGTGGCCCGTTCTTCCCGCTGGACGATCCACCCCAGGGGGGCGGCAGCAGCCGGCAGGAACCGTCGGTGATGGGGATTGAGGAGACCTTCCTGCGGGACATCGCCACAATTTCCGGCGGGACGCACAATCCGTTCACCGATGTTGGTACGGCGCGGACGATCTTCAGAAACATTGCCGAGGAGTTACGCCACGTCTATGTTCTGGGCTACTACCCGACACGCGGACTCGACCAGCCGGGGTATCGCCGGGTACGGGTGCGCGTCAATCTCCCTGAAGCCAGAGTGCGAGCGCGTCCTGGCTATGTCGTCACCGAGCAGATGGCCCAGCGCAACCGGACGCCTGTTCCCACCAATGCCCGTGACTGATGCGTAACCCCCGGCTCGTCATTCTCGATTACGGCGTCGGCAACCTGCGCAACCTGGAGCGTGCCTTTGCCCACTTGGGTATTGCAGCCCGGATTTCGTCTGACCCGGAAGTGGTTTACCAGGCAACGCACTTGGTGCTGCCCGGTGTGGGGGCTTTCGGCGCGGCCATGGATGAACTCCGGTCGCGGGGACTCGAACCGGTCGTCCGGTCGGTGTCCCGGTCGGGTGTCCCACTGCTTGGCGTCTGTGTGGGCTTCCAGATGCTCTTTGAGACCGGGCATGAGTTTGGCCGCCACGCCGGATTGGGATTGCTTGAAGGCGAGGTGCTGCGCTTTCCAGCCGAAGTCCGGCCCGTGCCCCACGTCGGATGGAATCAGGTCATCCAGACTCAGGCGCATCCCCTGTGGAAAGGCATTTCCGACGGTGCCTTTTTCTACTTCGTGCATTCGTACTACGCCGCGCCACGGGTTTCCGGGCAGGTTCTGGGTGCTACTGACTACGGTCTGCGCTACGCCAGCGTTGTCGCGTATGACAACATCATGGGCGTGCAGTTTCATCCTGAAAAGAGCCACCAGGTTGGCTTACGCCTGCTCCACAACTTCGCCAGCCTGTAGTCGCACCGCGTGGCCTGCCACGCCTGCCTTGCGGCCTGTCTTGTGCGCACCGGCGAAGTGGAAAGCAGGACAAAAGGGCTGGAGAAGTTGGCGTGGCTACGTTGATTCGCGTGCGAGGCGTTGCCAGAGAAAATCAGCCAGCGGCAGATCGTCCGGGTGGGTGATTTTTAGATTCCAGCGCGGTCCGGGCACGATCCGTACCGGCACGCCCAACCGTTCAACCAGCATGGCGTCATCGGTTGCTGTCACCTGTTCGGCTGCGGCGCGCGCGTGGGCGTCCCGGAGCAGTCCGGTCTCAAAGGCCTGCGGCGTCTGCACCGCATAGAGGGTTGAACGGGGAGGGGTTTCGTAGGCCAACCCGTCCTGTACCAGCTTGATGGTGTCCGTGGCCGGGTGCCCGACCACAGCCGCGCGGTCGGCCCGGGCAGCAGCTATTGTGGCGGTGATGAGTTCTGTCGTGGCAAAGGGCCGTACAGCATCGTGGACTACGACCACTGAGGTTCCGTCGGGGACGGCCGCCAGCGCCAGCCGTACTGATTCCTGCCGCTCGGCTCCACCGGCAACAGCCGTGATGGGTTTTTCAACGGGGAAGGTTTCCAGCAGGGCGGCAAACACCGGCCGCGCCGTCGGCGGCAACGCCACGACGATGTGGCTTACATCCGGGCAGGCCGCCAACCGGCGCAGCGTGTGAATGATGATGGGACGACCGGCAAGTTCGAGAAACTGTTTCGGGCGGTCAGCGCCAAACCGGACGCCAAGCCCGCCGGCCGGAACAATGGCAACAGCCGTCATGCCCGGGCTTCAAGGATCATCGGCATGCCGTACTTCGGACGCAGGGTGATGAGCGGCTCCGGCACGACGCGCGCTTCAGGGGCTAGGCGTAGGCGCCACTTCTGCGCCAGAGTGGCCAGAATGAGTACGCCTTCCATCCAGGCGAACCCTTCGCCAATACAGGCGCGCGGGCCGCCACCGAAAGGAAAGTAACTGAACTTCGGACGTTTTTCCCTTTCTTCCGGCGTCCAGCGTTCGGGGATGAAACGCTCCGGTGCCGGGTAGAAATCTGAGCGGCGCTGGACAACATACGGACTCATGAGAATCAGCGCGCGCGCCGGCAGGCGGTAGTTGCCCAGCGAAAAGGCTTCGAGGGCGCGCCGTCCGAAGACCCAGGCAGGCGGATACAGCCGCATGCTTTCGGCAAAGACCATTTCCGTGTACTTGAGCTTGCCATAATCGGCGGCCGTGGGCAGGCGTCCACCTAAAACGGCATCCACTTCAGCGTGCAGGCGGGCTTCGACTTCGGGATGCTGCGACAGCAGATACCACGTCCAGGTGAGGGCATTGGCCGTGGTTTCGTGGCCGGCAAGGAAGATCGTCATCGCTTCATCGCGGAGCTGTTCATCGGTCATCCCCGTGCCGTCGCCTTCTTCGTCCTGGGCGATGAGCAGCATCGAAAGCAGGTCTCCCCGGTCTTCGCTGGTGCGGCGGCGTTCCCTGATGATGCGATAGACGGTTTCATCCAGCCGCGCCTGCGCTGCACGGAAGCGATGGTTGAAGGGCAACGGGAGTTTTTCGATCAGCTCGAAGAAGGGCAGCGTCATGACGGCGGAAAACAGTTCAATGACGGTCGTCAGTGCCGCTCCAATCTCATCGGATTCATTCTTGACTTCAGCATCAAACAGCGTTTTGGCGACCACCCGCAGCGTCAGCCGCATCATTTCCTTGGCCATGTCGTGTTGTTCGCCGGGCTGCCATTCATCGCGCATTTCGGCCGCATACTGGGCCATGATGCGCGCATAGAGCGCAATGCGCTCCCGGTGAAAGGCCGGCTGCGACAGCCGGCGCTGCCGTTTGTGAAACTCACCTTCGCTGGTGAGCAGACCGTTGCCCAGAAACTTGCGCGCCCGTTGCAGGCCGCGCCCCTTGATGAAGTTTTTGTGGTTGGTAACAAGAATGTCCCGGATGTAGTCGGGGTTGCTCACCATGAACACCCGCTCGCTCCCCAGGCGGAACTGCACGATGTCACCATAGCGGCGATACAGGCCTTGGAAGAACCGGAGGGCGTCCGTCCGAAAGCGGTAGATGTTGGCACCTGGCAGGGTCCGCGCGGCGCGTGGCGCTTCGAGTTGGGCAATCATGGCAACGTTGTTCCCGGCGGATGAAGTCTCTGTCAAGCCACAGGCGTCTGGACGGCATTTGCCGTCGCACGCCCGGCAGCGGCGAAATTGTATGTCCGGTCAAGCCATGACGCAATCGGGAAATTTGAGTTTGGATTCAGTTTTTACCGGCCCGGTTTTTACCGGGATGTACGTGTTTCCCACTGCCTGCCCGTCCGGCGCACGATGAGTTGCGCCAGCTCGATGCCGCTGGCGTTATTCGGCGGCCGGAAGTGGATGCGCCGGGTCTTGCCGACGATGGCGTAGGTGGCCCTCCCTTGGGCGCGCAGGCGGGCCTGCAGGTGTGTTACTTCCGGCCAGGGTAATGTCACCTGTTGCCAGATACCCTGATATTCGATGTGGGATGGGGTAATGGTGAGGTTGACCCGCGCCATGCTCCACGCCAGAAGCAGGGCCAGGATACCAGGCGGCATCAGCAGTACGGCGGTCAACAGGCTGCCAAGCCACAGCGGGAGCAGGAGCAACAACAGTCCAAGCCCATACACCGGGAAGCGCCAGGGGGAAGGCAGCGGGAATTCACAGGTGCCGAGAACATAGGTCTCGCTCTGCGCATTGCCAATCCACTGCGCCGCCGGCCAATCGAAGGTGATGCGCAACCGTGGGCCGCCACATCCGAGTTCGATTTCATCGCCGCTGGTCAGGCTGGCCCGGGTAACGTCGTTGCCGTTGAGGCGCGTGCCGTTGGTGCTTTCCAGGTCTTCAATCCAGATGGCAGTGCCATCAAAGGAAAGTCGGGCGTGGCGGCCGGAAGCTGCCGTGTCGTCGGGGGCCAGGCGTACCTCGCAGCGGTGCGAACGTCCGATGACGACTGGAAGGTGCCGGATGACCTGCTGCTTCCCAGCCAGTCCGCCACACAGATGGTGAACCGTCAGGGTGACGGATGTGGTTTCGGGGAAACGGACGGCGGCTTCATTCATTGTCGGCATCGTCGCCTGTGGGGGCGAAGGGAGCAGTGATGACGCTCCCATCGGCAGACTTGAGAATGATTTCAATCCGCTGCTCGGCCGCCAGAAGCCGGTCACGGCAGTGACGCGCCAGCATCATCCCCCGCTCAAAAAGATCGAGCGCCGCTTCCAGTGGAAGCTGTCCGTCCTCCATCTGCTGGACAATCTGCTCCAGTTCGGCCAGAGCCGCCTCGTAGGTGAGCGATTCGGGTGCTTTGGGAGTTGGCATCAGTCCTAGAGCGTGCGCAGGTAAGCGATGAGATCATCGAGTTGCTGGGCCGTGTACTTGCTACCAAAGGCCGGCATTCCGCCGCCGCCTTTCTGAATCTGGGCTTTGACGACGGCAACCGAAACCGGGCGATTGGTGGCCGGCATTTTCCTGCCTTTGAACAATCCCTGCAAGCCGGGCCCGATATTGGTCGTTTTGCTCGTTGCACTGTGGCAGGGGGCACAGGTTTCAGCAAACAACTGCCTGCCGGTGGCGGCGTTTCCGGTTGCTTTGCCTTTTTGCGCAACGGCCGCGGTCAGGCTGGTCGCCAGAGCGCCAAGCAGCGCGAGTGCCAGCAGGAGTGATTTGAGAGTGGTCATAATGTCTCCGGGGAGTAAAAAGCCCCTGCCGACACACACGTGGGCAGGGGCGGGAGTTGTGGCACAGGGTTAGCCCAAGTTGGACTGGTTGGACAGCCTATTTAACGACCGGCCCCTGAAGCAGCGGGTCCTTCTGGAGAACGAAACGCAGGAGTGCGGCATGCTGCGCCTCGGCCGCGCCGATACCGGCCAGCACCGGAATCAGTTCTTTGTCCGAGAATGACGTCAGGACCCCGATGTAGGCCCCAGCCGCCTGCTCTTCAAGCGTCAGGGCAAATTCGAGAATGTCCGTGGCTGACTTGATGTTCGGCACGGCTTCCGCAATGGCTTCATATTCCTTGGGGTCTTTCTTCGGCTCAACGGGCGTCCCGCCAAACTTCTTGATGACACTGATAAGGGAGTCCCGGTGCGCTTCGTGGTGGCTCATAAACAGCTTGGCCGCCGCCAGCGCCGGACCTTCGAGCAGTCCCGTACTGGCGCCGACGCCATAAGCGGCAATCGCCTGGTGTTCAAGGTTGAGCGCCACGTTGGCAATCTTCACGTCGCCGGCCCTGTCCGCGCCCAAGGGCTACGGATGGCGTCAGAAGTGAGCTGCCGAGCATGGTGAAGGCGCTGGCCCCGAGGCCCACCACGCCCGCCTTGAGCGCCGCCCGGCGGCCGCGTTGAATGAGTTCACCGACTTCCAGGTACTTGTTGGTCAGGTCGCGTTCTTTCATTGGAATCACATCCTCCGAAAATGTGAAAAAACTGCGTTACAACGATGTCGAACGGTGTGACGAAACCGCACGACGGCTTCTTGAGTGCGCGTATGCCGCACATGGCAGACATACGACCAGTGGTTTGGCCCGGATGAATGTTTTTTGGAAACACTCCCCGCGGCCACAGAGTTGCGGGAGGTTTATTGCATCGAACATCAGGATGCAAAGTTTTTGGGGCTTTCAAGCCAGGGAAGCCCCACGGGCGAACCCTCTGATGCCTGCCGGGGGTGCAGGATTGTGTTGTGAGGGATTACCATGGCGGCGCATGTCGGCTCTGGCTGCTGCCGTACGGACACGCCGCGCTGGATTGGCCATGGGGGGCTTTCCATGGGCGGCTACGGCCCATGGGCGGCTACGGCGCGGCGTCCCGGCGGAGGAAAGCCTCGGCGCGTGCCACAATTCCGGGGCCGGCTGTTTCCGGTGTCCCGGCCGTGAAGGGTGGCTGGGGTGCATATTCAATAAAAAGCTGCATGAGTTCGGCCGTTTCCTGCCCGCATTCGAGCGCAGCGAGTGTCAGAGCGGCGTCAATCCCGGCCGAAACACCGGCCGCCGTGAGAATGTTGCCCCGGCGGACAACACGCGCCTGGCTGGGCGTGATGCCAAACTGCCGCAGCGTCTCGCGGGCTGACCAGTGGGTGGCCGCTTCGCCGCCGGTGAGAATCCCAGCCGCAGCCAGAATCAATGAGCCGGTACACACGCTGAGCGTCCAGCGTGTGGTGGGATACATGCGGCGTAACCACGCCAGGGTGTCCGGGTTGCGCATTTGCGCCGGTGCGTTGCCGCCCGGAACCACGAGGATGTCTGCCCGTGTGACCTCATCACAGATCAGGTCGGCATGAAGGCGCAGAAAGGTTGAGTCAACGGTGACGGGTCCCCGTTGCCGGGCGACAAACTGCACGACCGCACCCGGCAGCCCACGCAAAATCTCGTAGGGGCCAATGGCATCGAGAGCCGTCATGCCGGGATAGAGATAGACGACAATGGTGCAGGTGGATTCCATGGACCAAAGGGCAGTGTGCCAACCAAAGGTTTGACAGAGAATCAGGGCAGACCATAGCATCGGACGGCTTTCCCGAACATCATCACACGCCCTTCCGTTGGAACATGTCCCTTTTTGTCCGTCTGTTCCGTACGAAATCCGTGGCGCGCATCCAGGCGGATGCGGCGTCCGGCCTGAGTGATCACGAAACCGGCAGCACCCTGGCCAAGGAACTCACCACCTTTGATTTGACGGCCCTGGGCATTGCCGCCGTCATTGGCGCCGGGATTTTTTCAACCGTCGGTAATGCGGCCTACAGCGGCGGCCCGGCCGTATCGCTGCTGTTCATCTTCACGGCCGTTGCCTGTGGTTTTGCGGCCCTGTGCTATGCCGAGTTTGCCTCGATGATCCCGGTGGCCGGGTCGGCCTACACCTATGCCTACGCCAGTTTTGGGGAACTCGTCGCCTGGATCATCGGCTGGGACCTCATTCTGGAATACGCCATCGGCAACATTGCCGTGGCCATTTCCTGGAGCGAGTATTTTTCCAACCTGCTGGCCGGGTGGGGCTATCCCATCCCATCCTACTTCCGCATGGATTTTCTCACCGCCAGACGTGGCTTTGCGGCAGTCAACGAACTGCTCGGCCAGGGACAAAGCCTCGAAGTCATCCGGGGGATGGATGGCATGGCGTCCCAAGTTACGGCCTATGAAGCCTGGCTCAATGCGCCGCGTCTGGGGGAGCTGCCCATCGTCTGCAATCTTCCGGCGCTCGCCATCGTGACGCTGATTACGGCGCTGGTGTACGTCGGCATCCGCGAGTCCAAGCAGGTGTCCAATGCAATGGTGGTCTTCAAGGTCGCTGTCGTGGTGTTTGTGATCGTCGTGGGGGCCTTCTACATCAAACCGGAAAACTGGACACCCTTTGCGCCCAACGGCTTGGCCGGGGTGCTCAACGGCGTGGCGGCCGTGTTTTTCGCCTACATCGGCTTTGACGCCATTTCGACAACGGCCGAAGAATGCCGCAATGCCCAGCGTGACCTGCCACGCGGGATCATCTACTCGCTGCTCATCTGCACGCTGCTCTACGTCCTGGTTTCCCTTGTGCTGACCGGCATGGTGCCCTACACCAAGCTCCAGGTGGCCGACCCGATGGCGTTTGTCTTCGGCAGAGAAGGGGCGAACCTGCTCATTGTCGAGCGTATCGTTGCCATCAGCGCCGTTGTGGCCACAACCACCGTGCTGCTCGTCTTTCAGATTGGTCAGCCGCGCATCTGGATGGCGATGGCGCGGGACGGTCTGCTGCCCAAGGTGTTTGCCCGGGTTCACCCACGGTTCAAAACGCCGGGGTTTGCCACCATTGTGACCGGGTTTCTGGTGGCGATTCCCTCGTTGTTTATGAACCTGACCGAAGTCACTGACCTCACCAGCATTGGGACGCTCTTTGCCTTCGTGCTCGTGTGTGGCGGGGTGCTCATCCTGGAGCAGACCGCGCCTTCCGCAGAACGGAAGTTTCGCGTGCCCTACATCAACGCCAAGTACATTGTGCCGGCCGGAGTCTTGGCGGCCGGGCTGGTCTTTGCCCTGTATCCGCCGGCAACCGCCGTGGCGCGCGATTTTCTGACCGTCACACCGGCCGCCGGGGAAAGCTGGCTGGGAGCCGTTTCGCACAAGGTACCCTTCCTGGTCTTTGCCGTGGGAACGCTGGCGTTGGCCGGGCTGTGCTTTCTCAAGAATCTTTCCCTGATTCCCGTCCTGGGGTTGCTGCTGTGCGGTTATCTGATGACGGAGCTGGGAATCGTCAACTGGCTGCGGTTTCTGGGATGGCTGGCGGTTGGTCTCGTCATTTATTTCGGCTATGGCTTCCGGCACAGCCGTCTTGAAATGGAAGCCGGGGAGCAGGTTTCCGGCTGAAAGACGGAGGCGCTAGGGGGGAAGCCGGGCGTCCAGCGCGCGCAGCCGCTGTGCCAGGCGGAGTAACTCGGCATCGCCTATCGTTGCCCGTCCCTCGATGACGGCCTGGCACCGCTCGGTGACGGCACGCCACTCACTCATCGGATGCCCGGAACGTTCACTCGCCGCAAGGCACAACTCTTTGAGTGGTGCTGTTGTGGGGAGTCCCGTGTAGTGGCACAGCCGCCGGTGAAAGCGCCGGTACAGGTTTTCAATTGCCAGATCGCGTGCGGCGGCTGCTTTCTGAATCCGGGCCATGGCGGTGACAAACTCCAAGGCATTCGTGCGGGGTTTGACCGGCAGCCGCACCGGTCGTCCGAAACGGCGTCCCAGGGTGTAGGCTGCCAGGAGTCCCAGGGCGACGATGTGCCACACCATCCAGGGAATGGGTGTTCCCCGGAAATAGCCCAGCAGACCGAGCAGCCCGCCGTTGGTGGCGCGGTAGCCGTGATGATAGTCGTCAAAAACCACCTGTCCAGCGTTGTCGCGTGTTGCCAGCCGCACGAGATTGAGCAGAAAGCGTGCATTGTCGCCTTCGGCCAGACCCTGGTTGGCAATGACGAAAGGATCGCCGACGTAGATGATGCGTCCCGCCCCGTAACGGACTTCAGCAACGGCTGGAGTGTCCTGAACGCCGGCCAGTGGGACACAGGCCGTCATCTGAAGCGGAAAAGAAGGCTCATCCTCTATCTTGGAGATCGGCACCGGTTGCAGCATCACGGTTGTGGCTTTGGGAGAGATGCCCAACCAGCTTACGCCCTGAAAGGCACCGCCTGGTTGCCAAGGCACCGCGCGTTGCACCGGAACCTGACCAAAAGCCGAACCGGGACCTTCCGGCGGCAGGTATGAACCCGGAAGAAGCTGCTGACGGCCGAGCCGGAGCGGCCACGAACGCTCAAACATGACAAACGTTCCACCCCGTCCAACCCATTCTGCCAGCGCCCGGAGTTGCCTGGTTCTGGGCTTGGTACGGGGTTCGACAAAGATGACGACCCGCACATCCTGCCGGTCGGCCAGGGCCCGGTAGTCCTGTTCCCAGCGGCTGACCCGCACACCCGATTCCTGCAAGAACAGGTAAGCGCCCAGTGTGCCGTAGGGCCGGCTGGAATGGGTCGAGCGGTCGGCATATTCATCTGTTTCCGCATCGGGTTCCGGTTTGACGTAAAACAGCAGATTGATACCCAGCAGCAGAACGACCACGAGAACAACGAGCAGGCTGTTGGTCAGGGTTTGGCGGTTCATGCGGCAGGAGTTTCAGGTCGGGCCGGAATGAGGGGGACATCCCACCAGCAATGGCTGGGCAAAACAGGTCAGGCAAAACTAGGCGGCTGGCAGGGCAGCGCGCACTTCCTGGTAACGTGACAGGCAACGTTCGTAATCTTCCCGGCTGCCCTGGTGCTGTCCATACCAGAGCCGGTCGAAGCGGTCAGTCAACTCATGCACTGCCGGGTAAAGACGCACCTGGGCGCGGACGGCGGAGAGATACTCGCGGTTGGTCCAGGCCGGGTTCAGCGAGAGAACTTCCCGCCGGTCAAGTTCGTGGAGCAGGGCAATATAGACCTTGCGTACGGCCTGTCTCCAGTCGCCGGCTTCAGCCGCAGCCTGCGCCTGTGCCAACAGATCGTCGGCATCCAGATCAAGCGCGACGGGTTCGCCCAGAATGATGCGGACTCCGTCTTCCGCATCGGTTGGCGGTCGGCGCAGGCGGCGTACGAGCCAGACGGCCCCACCGGCAAGCAGGAGCGTCAGGCTGACCCACAGGCCCCTTTGCACCCACTGGTTTGACCAAAGCCCACCACTTTCGGCATCAGATTGTTTGCCCTGGGGCAGTTTGCCAAAAATCTTTTCCAGCCACGCCACCAGCCACTCCCGCAGGTACTCAAGGGGGGGCTTGGTCTTCCTGATGGGTTGGAAGTCCTCGCGGGCAAGAATTTCCTGGACGTTAGCCATGGACCCATCTGGTACATCGTTGGTGTGGTGCTCCAGGATGGCGAGATGGGCTTTCAGGGAGTGTAGCCGTTCGTGGATGTCCGTCGCATCCGTAGCCTGACAGAGTTCGTCAAGGGCCGCGCGAAGGCTTCGGTTGTCCACGGTCAGCCGGCCGGTCGGGGTCGTAATGCTTGGGCGCTCCGGCAAAAGCCGATACAGTGCTTCCCGGTCATGTGGGGGAAGGCAGCGGTCTAGGGGCGCTACAGCGCCTTCAGCTTCATCGTCCAACGTGGGTGCTTGGGTGACGTGGACTTGGAGAGCGTTTTCAATGATTTCCCGTGCCTGTGCCAGACGCGCGCGATACGCTTCCAGCGACATTTCCTCCGGCACGGCGGCCCGGACGGGAAGTGTGCCGAGCAGCAGGCACAGCCACCACCCTGTCAGGCAGAGCAGACGCCATTGGGTATCGCCCCTGGTGCCATTCATGGTCAGTATTCGTAAAAGCCGCGTCCTGTCTTCCGTCCAAGCCAGCCGGCGGCGACATACTGCCGCAGCAGCGGGCACGCCCGGTACTTCGGATCGCCAAAGCCTTCGTAGAGCACGTCCAGAATGGCCAGGCACACGTCGAGTCCGATGAAATCGGCCAGTGTCAACGGCCCCATCGGGTGGTTCATGCCGAGCTTCATGATGCCATCAATGGCCTCGCGGGTGGCGACGCCTTCATAGAGGGCAAACATGGCTTCGTTGAGCATAGGCATGAGAATCCGGTTGGAGACAAAGCCGGGGAAGTCGTTGGCCATCAGGCAGGTCTTGCCCAACTTGGCACCCAGTTCGAGGACGTAGTTGGCAGTGGACTCGCTTGTCGCGCAGCCACGGATGACCTCGACGAGCGGCATGACCGGCACGGGATTCATGAAGTGCATGCCGATGACCTGCGCCGGGCGTTTGGTCGTCGCGGCGATCCTGGTAATCGAAATCGAGGAAGTGTTGGTGGCCAGAACCGTTTCCGGGGGCGTCAGGGCGTCGAGTTCACGGAACAGGGCCGCTTTGGCCTCGAAGTTCTCGATGATGGCCTCGACGACGATTTCTGCACCAGCCACCTCCGCCAGTTCCGTTGTCGGGCGGATACGGGCCAGAATTTCCTCCAGTTGGGCAACGGTCAGGCGTTCCTTTTTGACATCGCGTTCAAGGCTTGAACGGATGGTTGCCAGTCCACGGTCAAGGTATTCCGGGGCAACATCCCGGAGCACGACCTGGAATCCGGCGCGCGCGGCCACCTGGGCAATTCCACTGCCCATCGTGCCCGCGCCAATCACGGCAAATGTACCCATACAGACTGCTATCAAGAATGTGCGCAAAAGTGCGCACGGTTCTCTTCCTGCCCCGACGTGTCCTGTTGACCACCGTCGTATCTGACAGGCGTGACTTTCCCGACTACGGCGGGGACGGTCCCCGCCGCAGCGCCGCCATTGCTGGACGGACTCGCCACGGGTAGGGCAGTTTCGGTTGCCAGCCGTTTCAGGTTCAGCGCCGCATTGAGGTCACGGTCATGGTGCGCACCACATTGAGCACACACCCATTTTCGGTCTCTCAATGTCAGCGCCTCATTCTTCCAGCCACAGATGGAGCACAGTCGGCTGCCTGGATACCAGCGATCAGCGATGGTAAGCTGAGTACCGTAGCGCCGGGCCTTGTATTCCAACTGCGAGCGCAACATCCCAAAACCCACGTCAGAGATGGCGCGGGCGGGTTTCTCGTTCTCCAGCATCCCCTTGACGTTTAAATCCTCGATCACTAACGCTTGGTTTTCGCGGCAGAGTCGAGTCGTGAGCTTGTGGGTGAAATCCGCTCGGATATTGGCAATGCGGGCATAGAGCCTTGCCAATATCGCAGCGGACTTCTGCCGGTTGTTCGATACCGGCAGGCGCGTTCCTTCAGGCAGGTGGGCATGGCGTTCAAATCCTGCTGCCTTCCTGGCGGCTTCCAGCTTGCGGCTGAGACGTCGGCTACGGATTTCCAGACGGCGCAGCGCTGCTTTGAGCGGCTTTGGCGCCTCGATGACTTCACCGCTGGAGACCGTTGCGGCAGCCTTGATGCCCAGGTCGCTGCCGTTGACCTCGTGCGACGTGCGACGCCGATAAAATTGCGCATCAGGCACCTCGACCTGTATGGCCACAAACCAACGATCCGCGGTGCGGGAAACCGTTGCGCCCAAAATCCTGCCCGCGAAGCGCAGTTCCTCGGTCATGGCGACTTCACCGATCCTGGGCAGACGGATCGTCTTGCCTTCCAGGGTGAACTTGTCGTTGGCAACATAAAAGCTGTCGCGGCAACGGCCCTTTTTCTTGAGCCGTGGCTCGTGCGCTTCTTTGCCCTCCTTGAGGTCGGCGAAGAACCGTTCCCATGCTTTGGCGGGATTCCTGAACGGCTGGGCGTGGGCATCCCGGTGAATGTCTTGCAACCAAGGCCGACCGTTCTCATCGAGCCACTGCGGGTCGGTGTACTTGATGGCGTTGAACTGTTTTTTGAGCGCCATGGCGTTTGGCCTGCCGCCTGCTGCGTATTGCCTGTTCCACTCATTGAGCGCCCAGTTCCAAACACGCCGCGCCGTGCCGCAGGCGCGCTTGAAGTAGTCCACTTGCTCAGGAGTCGGACAAAGAGCGATCTTGTGGGTTAGTTGCATTGTTGGGCCTTTTTGACGTCATTCGCATCCTGTTTCAGCGCTTCATCCAACTTCTTTCGATAGTTCCTCAAACCGTACAGCCGGGACGAAAAACAGCGCACGATGGTCATTAAGTCTTGCACCATTTCCTGTTCGGGAGACAGCCGTTCCTGGTTGAGGACCAGCACTTCGCAGCCATGGGTTTGGGCGTAATGTTCGAACCACTCAAAGCCGAAACGGGTGAGGCGGTCCCGGTGAGCGAGGATCAGCATCTTGACTTCCCGTCGCCCAATCTCGTCCATAAGGGCCAGAAACCGCTTGCGCCTGAAGTTCAGCCCGCCGCCCACTTCCTCGATAAACCCGACCCCCGCCAATCCCTTCGCCACCACGAACGCTTCCAGCACTTTGCACTGATTCGCCAGGTCCGGCTTCTGCGCCGCACTCGATACCCGACAGTAGGCAACAAGCTTTGTTGGCGCGTGGTTGGCCTGCCGCAAACCGATGAACTCACGGATCTGCGTCTCAGTGTAGAGGCGGCGGTTGCTGTCCGTTCGGGCCACCGGAATCAGCCTTCCTTCGCGTTCCCAACGCTGCAACGTCTTGACCGAGACACCAGGGAGTTTTGCCGCCTTGCCTGTGCTTATAGTGCTTTCCACAAGCATTATTATACACTATCGCGTACTATACGGCAAGCTAGAGTCCGGCTCCTTCCGGTGTCAGACCGAATGCGACACCCCCAGGTCTGGTCTAAAGACCCGCCCCGTGTGGACAGCCATCAGTAGTACCGGTCACGGTCATCATCGTCATCGTCGTCGTAATCGTCATCGTAGTCCTCGTCCTCGTCGTCGTAGTCCGATTCGAGGTCGAGTTCAATCGGGTCGAGTCCGACCAGGCGGAGTATGGCCCCACATTCATCGCACTCGATGGTGTCGCCTTTGTCCGCATCCTCATCTACGTGAATCGCTGCTTTGCACTCAGGACAAGTTCCCTGTGGCATGACCATCCATCTCCTTGGTTGTGCATGGCGGGTTGCGTGGCACGAACGTAATCCAGTCAGTAACCGGCTGCAAGTCAGTCCCTGCCCCGAAACGGAAAGCGCGCAACCCGCACGCGCCGGGCCAGGTGAAACGTGGATGTCTCTTGTCGGTCTGCGCGCTGACGGTTAGAGTCAACGCCTTCGTTCCCAAACCCATCGTTTTTTGGTTGTCCACGGATGTCATCAACGGAAAAAGCGGCACAGATCAAGCTTCTGGAATCCCAGTTGGCGCAGCTTTCCGCCGCGCCCCACACTCCGGCACAGGATGCTGAAATTCTGAGACTCCAGGCGCGTGTCCGTGAACTACAGGCGGAAATTCTAGGCGAGGCGAATGAAAGGCATGAGATGACGCCCATGGATCGGGTTCGGCTGGCCCGGCACCCCGACCGTCCGTATTCGCTGGATTTCATCCACCTGCTGTTTACCGACTTTCACGAACTGCATGGCGACCGTCGCTTTGCCGATGATCCAGCCATTGTCTGCGGCTTTGCCCGGTTTGAAGGAGAGCCGGTGTTCATCGTCGGGCAGCAGAAAGCCAACTACAAGCAGCGCAAGATGGAAGACCGCAAATACCGCAACTTCGGCATGCCCAAACCGGAAGGCTACCGCAAGGCCATCCGGTTGATGCAGATGGCCGCCAAGTTCCGGCGTCCGGTCATTTCCTTCATTGACACACCGGGGGCCTATCCTGGCATCGAAGCCGAAGAGCGCGGGCAAGGGGAAGCCATTGCCCGGAACATCATTGAAATGATGCGGCTGCCGACGCCCACGATAGGCGTCATCATCGGCGAGGGGGGATCAGGTGGCGCGTTGGCCATCGGTGCCTGTGACCGCATTGACATGCTGGAAAACACAATTTATTCCGTCATCTCGCCCGAAGGCTGCGCTTCCATTCTCTGGAGGGATGCCAACAAGGCGGACTTGGCTGCCGCCGCCATGAAAATCACGCCAGAACCGCTCAAGGCAGCCGGGATCGTGGATGAGATCATTCCAGAACCGGGCGAAGGTGCCCATACCGACCATGCCGCCGCGGCCGAAAATCTGCGGCCGGTGCTGATCAGGCAACTCAAAGAACTGAGCGCGTTGTCGCCGGAAAAACTCATCGAGCAGCGGTATGCGCGCTACTGTCGGCTGGGCGCTTTCGTTATCGAGAACTGAAAACCAGTGCAACAGCCTGATTCAGTAGCTCGCCACCTGCGCCTGGTAGCCGGCCACGTTGCGCTGCATTTCCACCAGCGAGTCGCCGCCGAATTTCTCGCACCAGACCTGCGCCAGCACCAGGGCCGTCATCGCTTCGGCAATGACGCCGGCGGCCGGTACGGCCGTCGTGTCTGATCGCTCGAAAGCTGCCGCCTGGGTTTCTTTCGTCAGGACATCCACACTTTGCAGCGCCCGGCGGAGCGTCGAAATGGGTTTGAGGTGTCCCCGGAGACGCAGCGGCTGGCCGTTGGTCATGCCCCCTTCCAGTCCGCCGGCATGGTTGGTGGGGCGGGTGAAACCCGTTCCGTCGTAGGCAATTTCGTCGTGCAGTTGTGCACCGGAACGTTGCGACACCGCGACGCCAGCGCCAATCTCAACCGCCTTGACGGCCTGAATGGACATCAGTGCCTGGGCCAGGCGTCCGTCAAGCCGCAGGTCCCATTGGGTGTGTGTTCCAAGCCCGACCGGTAGCCCCCGGACGACGACTTCAAACGCGCCGCCCAGCGTGTCACCACGTTCGCGGGCCGCATCCACGGCGGCCACCATCTCGGCTTCAATGGCCGGGTCAATGCACCGGAGCACCGGGCTGTCCTGAACAGCGGCAATACGTTCCCACGGCGCATCGGCCAGAACGTCGTCAGCCGGAACGCCCCCGACGCGGATGACGTGACTGGCAATTTCAACGCCAAACACGGCCAGCAACTGCCGGGCGAGCGCCCCGGCGGCCACCCGCGCCGCGGTCTCACGCGCGCTGGCACGTTCCAGGATGTCCCGCAGGTCGTGGGTGGCGTACTTGAGTCCGCCGGCCAGGTCGGCATGGCCCGGTCGCGGGCGCGTCACGCGACGTGACTTCTTGGGGTCATCGGCAATGGCGTCCCATTCCGGCGTCGGCTGGCTGGCCATAACAGCCTGCCAGTTCTCGAAGTCGGCGTTGCGGATGAGCAGCGCCACCGGCGAGCCAAGTGTCCGCCCGTGGCGCAGCCCGGAAAGGACCTCAACCCGGTCACGTTCAATCTTCATGCGGCCGCCGCGGCCATAGCCAAGCTGCCGCCGATGAAGCTGGGCATCAATGGCGGCAACGTCAATCGGTAGCCCGGCCGGCAAACCTTCGACAATCGTGACCAGCGCCGGCCCGTGGGATTCGCCGGCCGTGATGAAACGCAGCATAACACCCGATCCTTTCAACCTTTCTTTTTTTGCCAACGGCCCCGGTTTCGTCCGGCTAGCGCGCTGCCGGCGGGGAAGGCGGCGCGCCCGGCCGGGAAGCCACGTCGAGCGCGGCCAGGTTGGCCCCCAGCAGAAGCAGCAGGGAAGACACAAACGCCCACATCACGAGCGAGACCGTCACGTAAAACGGGCCGTAGGTTTTGCGGAAGTCAATGAGCGGCAGGCAGGCCACAAAAACATAGTGCGCCGCCTCCCACAGCAGTCCTACCCAGACGGCCATCGGCAACACCCGCCGCGCCGCCGGACGTTCACTCGGCAGGATCATGTACAGCCCGAAAAGCATGCCGATGGTGATGGGCAGGGACAGCACCTTGGCCCCGACAAGCGTCATGAAGGATGCCAGGCGCGGCACTCCGGCGTTGCCGAGCAGTTGTGTGGCCAACCATTGCATACCGGCCGTGAGGGCGACGATCAGCAGGAAACAGACGCCACACACCGGTACGAGTCCCATGGCGAGCAACTGGCTTTTCCAGCCGCTCCGGGGCTGTTTGACGCGCCAGGCCCGGTTCAGCGCCAGTTCCAGCGGAGTGAAAATACCGGCGCTCGTAAAAATCAGCGCCACAATCGAGAACACCGCCACACCCCGGTTGGTGTGCTCTTCCAGCACAACCCGCAGGTTGCGCACAATGAAATCCTCGGCAACCGGCAGGTAAGTCGTCTTGAGCAGAAACAGCGTGGTTTCGACCCCCGTGTTCCAGTGCAGGACTTCGCGGCACGTCAACAGCACGAGCAGCAGAAAGGGATAGAGCGCCAGCAGGGCGTTGAAGGCAATGGCCGAGGCCAGCACATAGACTTCGTTGCTGGCCAGGTCGGCAATTGCCGGAAAAATGCGGCGGGCCGTGAGTCCAATGCGGTAGAAAAAGCCCAGTTGCCCTGGAGTTGCCAGTGGCGGAGCAACGTTGGGGGCGTGGTTGGCAGGGAGTGTGGTAGCAGGCATGTCCGAATTCCAAAAAAGCTTTTCGTGCATAGGTTGCCGAAGGCGAGGCGGCGATTTCAAGGCACAGAGACCATCCGCCTGCCAAAAGGTATCGTCAGCCGGCCGCCGCCAAACTACAATGCGTCCCGGTTGTTTCGGGAACCATCGGGCGACGGTCCCCTTGACCCGGTAACGCCACGGTTCTGACAAGCCGCGTTCTGCGGCACAACTTCCAGCAATGACTTCTTCACGAGGTACTTAGACGATGAAACGTGCATTCAAACGTGCGTCGGTGCTTTGTATGCTGGCCGCCGCGCTGTTTGTGGCGGCCTGTACGGCCGCCAATACGGCAACGGCGACGCCGCCGGCCGGAACGCCGGCCCCACCCTTCACGGCTGTGGACAGCAATGGCAAAAAGCACTCACTCAGCGATTTCAAGGGCAAATTCGTCGTGCTTGAATGGGTCAACTTCGATTGTCCCTTCGTGGTGCGGCACTACAAAAGCGGCAACATGCAGGCACTCCAGCGCAAGTACACTGCCAAGGGCGTGGTCTGGCTTTCCATCAACTCATCCGCCGTCGGCAAGCAGGGATATTTCAGCCCCGCCGAAATCAACGCCAAAATCAAGGAGCGGAATGCCGCGCCAACAGCCTATCTGATTGACACCGATGGCACTATTGGCAAGGCTTACGGGGCCAAAACGACGCCCCACATGTACGTCATTGATCCCGAAGGCAATCTGATTTACCAGGGAGCCATTGACGATTCGGTGTCCACGGACCCCAATGAAAAAGCAAAGGTCAACTACGTTGAAGCCGCTCTCGAAGCGGCGATGGCCGGTAAACCAGTTGCCGTCCCGACGACAAAACCCTATGGGTGCAGCGTCAAGTACAAGTGACTTGGCAGACCTGATGTGAAGGCCGGACGGACGGAAAGTGGATTGGCACCGGCCGGTGACACCCAGGCCCAGTGAACCTGGCGATGCAAAAGGGGCAGATACTCCCGGTGTGCGCCGCCAGGTTTTCCCATGGCGGGTTGACATGGAAGCAACCCCGACCAGACACCCTGGCGCTACTGTCTAGCGTCACTACCGGAGAGAGAAATCCCCCATGAGCGAAGAAGCGCCTGTATCATTCAAAGTCAGCGATCGGCGGCTGTTCAATCCTGATGGGACACTCCGCACAGATGTGGAACGCGAAGTGTCATCTGCCGAACCCGAACCTGTGCGGCCAACCAGTGAACCGGCAACCTCCCCCCAGAATGCCGGTACGCCTTCTGACCAGCCGACGCCGCCCAAGGAAGACCCCCTGTTCAGTGATTTTGTGTTGGAGTTGGCCACCAACGCCATGGTGATGCTCGGTCTCATTGAGCATCCCCAGTACGGGCGATTGCCGCCGGATATCGAGGGCGCGCGGCACTATATTGACATTTTGGGGATGCTGCTGGAGAAAACCAAGGGTAATCTGGCACCTGCCGAAGAGCGTCAGCTCCAGGATACGGTTTCCTCCCTGCGTATGCAGTTCGTCGCTATCACGAAGCGGGTGGCGGCGCAGGTGCGCAAGGACACCTGACCCAATCACCACTTTGTGCCATCCGTTGGGAACCGTTTTTCACCACAAACGGTTCCCAACAAATACGGCTGAAGCCTTCCAGGCCGGGGCTGGCTTCTTCAGGCCAGCGCCTGCCGGACGCGCGACACGAGATTGGCAAAACTGGTTTCGTCTGTGACCGCCAGATTGGCCAGGATTTTGCGGTCAAGCGTGATACCGGCCTTCCTGAGACCGTACATAAACTGGCTGTAGCTCATACCACTGCGCCGTGCGGCTGCGTTGATGCGTACAATCCACAGCGAACGGTAGTCGCGTTTCTTGATGCGGCGACCAATGTAGGCAAACTTCAGCGCCCGCTCGACCGATTCCTTGGCGGAGCGATACAGCTTGCTCTTGGTCATCTTGTAGCCTTTGGCCAGTTTGAGAATCTTCTTCCGGCGCTGTAATCGTTTGTTCCCACGTTTTACACGAGGCATGGTATTTTTGACTCCTCAATACGCACAAACTTCAGAAAAGCCTGTTCCTTGCAGCTATCCTTCCGCCCGGCCGATACTTCCGGCTGGATTGCACGCTGCCGCCCAATGGGCCGCAGCGGCTGTCTCCTGACACCTCTTACCGATTGCCGTAGGGCAGCATCCGGCGCACGGTTGGCTCATCGGCTGGTGAAACGTAGGTGTCCAGGTCAAGATGACGCCGGCGTTTCGGAGATTTCTTGGTCAGAAGGTGACGGCAGTGTGAGTGCCCACGCTTGAACTTTCCGTTGGCCGTTGAGCGAAAACGCTTGACGGCACCCTTGTGTGTTTTCAGCTTCGGCATTTGCTTTCTCCTTGTGTTTCTCTTCGGGAACGATGCCCTGCGTCCGTCATCTCGTGCAGGAAGTGCTGGGCCGTCACTTCTTGGGCGCAAAGATGACAAACATCGTCATCCCTTCCATCTTGGGGCGAACTTCAACCGTGGCCACATGCGCCAAGTCTTTCTCAAGTCGCGCCAGAACCCGCTCACCGAGTTCCCGGTGCGTAATCTCACGCCCGATGAAGCGAACTGACGCCTTCACTTTATCTCCATCCTCCAGCGCCCGCAGGGCGTTGTTTTTCTTGAACTCATAATCATGCTCGCCGATGCTGGGCCGAAGCTTGATTTCCTTGACCGAGATAACCGTCTGCTTCTTTTTGGCTTCGTGCTGCTTCTTCTTCTGCTCGTACTGCCATTTGCCGTAGTCAATGATGCGGCACACCGGGGGGTTGGCCTGGGAGGCCACTTCGACCAAGTCCAGCCCCCGTTCTTGGGCAATGGCCAGCGCCTGCTGGGTCGGCATAATACCGAGCTGGTTTCCGTCCTCATCAATGACCCGCACTTCACGATGGCGGATGCGCTCATTCGTGGGCACCTGCGGGCCACGGTCGCGGGTGCTTCGATTGGGTGAGATGGCGATACGATCACTCCTTTGCTGGGGCAACGTCCATACCGGACCATGCCAGTTGTCCTTTGACCGCGCACCGGGCGCGGCCGTTGCTAGGGCGTGATGACACGCTGCTGAACTTCCCGGGTGACACGGGCGATGAAGTCGTCCATGGAAAATGTCCCAATGTCGCCTTCACTGCGCGTCCGAACCGCCAGCGTTCCGGTTTCGGCCTCACGGTCACCCAGGATGACCATGTAGGGCACTTTGCGCAACTGCGCCTGACGAATCTTGGCGCCAATTTTTTCGCTGCGCGCGTCAACCTCAACCCGCAGCCCCACCTGCCGCAGGGTCTGGGCGATCCCGGCGGCGCGGTCGTTCCATCGGTCAGCGATGGGCAGCACGGCCACCTGAACCGGCGCCAGCCACACGGGAAACCGGCCGCCAAAATGCTCGATGAGAAGACCAAAAAACCGTTCGAGCGAACCCAAAATCGCCCGGTGAACCATAATGGGCGGATGTGGGCGGTTGTCCGCGCCGATATATTCCAGCCCAAAACGCTGAGGCAGGTTGAAATCCACCTGAATGGTGGCCAGTTGCCAAGTGCGTCGAATGGCGTCAATCACCTTGATGTCAATCTTCGGGCCGTAAAACGCAGCTTCGCCTTCGACACGGGTGTAGGCCAGCCCCAACCGGTCGAGCGCCTGCGTCAGCGCCGCTTCCGCCAGTGCCCAGACTTCGGGGCCGCCCAGGTACTTCGCGTGATTTTCAGGGTCACGTACCGAGAGTTCAATCCGGTACTCGAACCCGAACGTGGCATAGACCTTTTGGGCAAACTCCAGGCAGCCGATGATTTCTGCTTCCAGGGTTTCCGGCGTGCAAAACAGGTGGGCATCATCCTGTGTAAAGCCGCGCACCCGCAGCAGGCCGTGCTGCACGCCCGACCGCTCGTAGCGATATACCGTGCCCATTTCGGCGTAGCGCAGCGGCAACTCCCGGTAACTGCGTGGCTGGGACTTGTAAATCTGGATGTGAAACGGGCAGTTCATCGGCTTGAGCTGATATTCGAGCGGCTCATCCTCGAACTGCATCGGGGGGTACATGTCACCCCGGTACTTGGCCGTATGCCCGGAAGTTTCCCACAACCGGCTCGATGCCACGTGTGGCGTGCGAACGAGTTGGTAATCGCGGGCAAACAGCTCTTCGTAGAGAAATTCCTGCAACAGGTGCAGGATGAGTGCGCCCTTGGGATGAAACAGAGCCAGCCCACTGCCGACTTCATCCGTAAAGCTAAAGAGGTCAAGCTCTTTGCCCAGCCGACGGTGGTCGCGGCGGGCGGCTTCTTCGCGCTGCTGAAGCCAGGCGTCGAGTTCTTCCTGGGTGAAAAAGGACGTGCCGTAGATGCGCTGCATCTGCGGATTGCGCTCGTCGCCCAGCCAGTAAGCGCCCGCGACGGACAGCAGCTTGAACGCCTTGATCCGTCCGGCACTTGGCACATGTGGCCCCCGGCAGAAATCAATGAACTGGTCGCCCAAGGTGTAGAAGCTGGGGTTTTCGCCGCCCTTTTCGCTGATGAAATAACATTTGAGTTCGTCGGCGCTGAATTTTTGCAGCGCTTCTTCGCGTGTCATCTCGACCCGGCGAAAGGGCACGTTCTGCTTGACCATCTCACGCATCCGCTTCTCGATGCGCGCCAGATCATCCGGGGTGAACGGCTTTTCCTGAAGAAAGTCGTAGTAAAACCCGCCCTTGGGATCATCCTTGAGAGCAGGGCCGGCGCCGAGTTTTGTTCCCGGAAACAGGTCGAGAACGGCGGCCGCCAGCAGGTGCGCTGTCGAGTGCCGGTAAATCTCCAGCGCCTCCGGGTCTTCGGGGAGAACCGGCTCGACGGTATCTGTCTCGGAAACTTCACAGCTTGTATCCCGCAGTTCGCCGTTGACGCGCACGGCGAGCGCCCGTTTGGCCACACCCGGATCGCGGGCCTGGAGCACCTGAAAGGCCGTGAGGCGGGAATGAGCGGATGCCGAAGCCGGTGACACTTCCATAACCAGACAACAACGAAGCGGGCGTGCCTGGTACGCGCGGCGTCGCCCGCCCTGAGTTTGCCACACCCCAACCGGCGTCTCCAGCGCCGTGCCCAAGTGTGACGCAACCAACCGATGCACCGTAAAGCCCGGTGGACTGGGGTGAAGGAAGTGGTAGTCGCGCACGGATTTGAACCGTGGACCCCTACCGTGTCAAGGTAGTGCTCTACCCCTGAGCTACGCGACTGCAAGCACCCAGACACCGGTTGGCGGTGCAACAGCAAGTTTTGAAGGATACTGGTTCAGCCAAGGGCTGTCAAAAGAAATCTGCGTTACGTTGCAGCCCCCTCCAGCTCGATCCAGCACCGAAGTTCTGGTCAGCGCCGGGGAGGTTTGACTGCCCAAAAAGTACGGCGGGGACAGAACGTGTGACCGCAAGTTTACTCCGGGCGTTGTATTCTGGCTACAGGGAAGTGAAGCCAACGCACCAGGGAGCGGCAGACCATGGCGATTCAGAAACGAACGGTAGGCGTGATTGGCACTGGCAATGTCGGCGTTGCCGCCGCTTATGCCCTGTTTATGCAGCAGACGGCGAGCGACCTCATTCTGCTCGACAAAGACCAGCGCCGCGCGGAAGGCGAAGCGCTCGACCTGATGCACGGACAAACCTTTGCCGGCCCCACACGGGTGCGGGTTGGCGACTATGCCGACCTGGCCGAAGCGCAGGTCATCGTCATAGCCGCCGGTGTCGGCCAGCGTCCCGGCGAAACCCGGCTCGACCTGATGGAACGCAATGTTGCCGTCTTTCGCGCCATCCTGACCGAACTTGACCGCCACGCGCCGACGGCCCTGCTGGTCATCGCCACCAATCCGGTGGACGTGCTCACGTATGTTGCCCAGGAGCTTTCCACGCGCCCGCCGCAGCGCATCCTCGGAACCGGAACGATGCTGGACACGGCACGTTTCCGAAGCCTGCTCGGCGAACACTACGGCGTGGACCCGCGCTCGGTGCATGCTTACATCCTGGGCGAGCACGGCGACACGGAATTTCCGGTCTGGAGCGATGCCCGCATCGGCGGACTGCGCCTCGTGGGCAACACCATTAACGGCCGGCCCTACGACCGTCCGGCGCTGGATGCCATCTTTGAGCGGACGCGCCGCAGCGCCTACGACATCATCGAGCGGAAAGGTTACACCAACCTCGCCATCGGATTGGTCATTGCGCGCCTGGTACAGACAATTCTCGATGGACAGCACAGTGTGTTGCCAGTAAGTGTCAGACTCCAGGGCGAGTACGGTATCTCTGGCGTTTGTCTGAGCCTGCCGGGGATCGTCAGCGAAAACGGACTCGAGACGAGCATCCTGCCGGAACTGGATGACACCGAACTGGCGGCGATGCACCATTCGGCCAACGTCCTGCGTGAACGCATTGCCGAAGCCCTGCCCGGTCAGGTGGGACAGGAACTGAAAACACAAGAAGCTGGCTGACAAGCCTGGTCAACCAACGATGCCGAATCCCTACCTCAACCGGGTTGCGATTCGTGACCCCGCCCAGTTTTACGGACGGCGGCGGGAAGTGGCCCGCATTTTTTCCCGCCTTGGCGCTGACCGTCCGCAGTCGATCGCCGTCGTAGGCGAACGGCGCATCGGCAAGTCGTCGCTGTTGAACTACTTATGTGTCCCGGAAGTGCAGCGTCAGTACCTTGCCCGTCCCGACGAATATGTGTTCGTCTTCATGGACCTTCAGCAGCGCCGGCGGGTGGCACTCGATGATTTCCTTCAGACCTGGCTGGTGGAAATTCAGCGCAGGGCTGCCCTTCCCGTGACCGAAAAGCCGGGCTTCGACGGTATCTATGCCGCCCTCAACCAGTTGCGGGCCGAGCGGCGCAAGCTCATCGCCATTTTCGATGAGTTTGACGTGCTGACCTCCAACCGGTCATTTTCGGCCGACTTCTTTGCCTTTCTGCGTTCCCTGGCCAACAACTACGAAGTCGCTTACGTGACTTCTTCCGGGCGTGAACTCCAGGAACTGTGTCACGCCGACCAGATTGCTGACTCGCCCTTTTTCAACATCTTCACGAACATTTATCTGCGGGCTTTTCCCGACGCGGATGCTTATGAACTCATCACCCGTCCATCCGAACAGAGCGGCCTTCCACTGGCCCCTTATGCGGAGGACATCCGGCGTCTGAGTGGCAACTTCCCGTTTTACCTGCAAATCGCCTGCTCGATTTATTTCGAGCAGCTCCAGGATACGGGCCGCCTCGACATCCCGGCCATCGAGGAAGCCTTCGACGATGAAGTGCGGGGGCACTTTCGCTACCTCTGGGAGCATTTTTCCGCCGATGAACGCGCCGTCTGCCAAGCAGTGGCCAACGGTCAGCCGGTGCTGCGCGAGCACACCTACGTGTTTGAGGATTTCAAGCGCGCCGGCTACATCCTCACTGAGTCAGATGGCCGTCCCCGCTGGTTCTCCCGGCGTTTTCTGCCCGTGGTGTTGCATCCCGGGCGTGGTAGCAGCGGTGAGTATGTGGCCGTCCCGCCGACCCTTGAAATGCCGGCGGCCGCGCGGCGCGCCACAGCACAGGACACACCGCGTCGTCTTGGCGTGGAGGGGCCATCGCCTGTGCCTTCCCACCTGGGACGTTTCGAGATCATCGAGCGGCTTGGCGGCGGCGGTATGGGAGAGGTGTTTCTGGCCCGCGATGCCGAACTGGGGCGCAAGGTCGCCATCAAGGTGCTCAAAGCCTGCTATGCCGATCAGTCGGAAACCCGCCAGCGTTTTCTGCGGGAAGCGCGGATGGTATCGAGCCTCAACCATCCCCACATCGCCACCCTGTACGAAATCGGGGAAGCCAACGGGCTGCCCTATCTCGTGATGGAATATGTGCGGGGCAAAACCATCGCCCAGTGCCTCCGGGAACAGGGGCCGTTTCCCTGCGCTGAAGTGTGTCGGATTGGCGCCCAGGCCGCCGAAGGGCTGGCTGCCGCCCATGCCATTGGCGTCATTCACCGCGACATCAAACCTTCCAACCTGCAACTCGATGCCCAGGGCAACGTGCGCATCATTGACTTTGGCTTGGCCAAGCTCGATGCCACGGTGGGACGAACACACTTCTCCAGTTCGGACGACCACCTGCGCGCCGTGTCGGACATCACCGAAACGGGGGTTCTGGTTGGAACCGTCACCTACATGTCACCCGAACAGGCGGCCAATGACGCCCAAGTGTCGCTGGCTGGAGATGTGTTTTCGTTGGGCATCGTGCTATACGAAATGACGACCGGGCGGCTGCCGTTCGATGGGAAGTCCTACTACGACGTGATGGATGCCATTTTGCATGCCACCCCCGCGCCCATTCGGGACTGGCGGCCCGACGCGCCAGCGGCGCTGGTGCGCGCGATTGATGCCGCCCTTGCCAAAAAACCAGAGGAGCGTCCCACGGCGGCCGCCCTGGCCAGGATGCTGCGGCAGGCAGCTCAATCTCCGGCTCTTGCTTCGCTCACCTGAGTCAGCCGCAGCGTCCGCCCCTGGGTGATGTCGGCTTCAGTGGCCACGGCGGCAAAGACACCTTCCGGGGTCACGATGCGGTAGGGGGCCAGGGCAGACAGCGTGGTGAGCGGCGACTTCTGCTGGGCATACGGAACCCGCCGGGCAAAGCGCCCTTCAGCATCGGCCACGACTTCATCCAGGTAGTCGAACTCGCGTTGGAAGTACGTCCGAATGCGTGTGCTGATCTGCACCCGCGCGCCGGGGGTGGTCTGTCCGGTGATGAGCGCGCCTGGCACACGCTCGAAGACCTTGGCGGCCGCATGCGGCTGCTTGAACAGAGGATAGTCCGTTTCAAAGTCGCTTTCATACACCAGACGGAGTTGGGTCAGCGCTGCGTCACCCCGGGGAATACCTTCATCGGCCACCAGCCGGGCATAGAGCGAAGCTTTCATCTGTTCGTTCCAGTCTTCCCAAGGCGGTGACGTTCCCGTAACCGGGTCCCAGAGGGCATTGTACACGGTCGCTTTGGGCAGGAGTGGTGTGATGAGAACGTAGCGCACCCGGCGCGCTTCCATAAGCTGAAATGATGCTTCTGGCGGGAACGCCAGCATAGCCGCGCCGTCGCGGATGCCGAGGCGCAGCGGTTGGGTGTGGCCGAGTGGGGACGCCACGGTTGGCCGGCCGGCAATCCCGATGACCCAGTGGCCAGGCGTCCAGTCGCACAAAACGGCGTAATCGTGGGCCTGGTCGCCCTGTGGACTCGTCGCCGGCGTATGCGTTGCCAGCCAGCGCAGAGTGGGTTCGGCATCCACGAAGGCTCCGGTCGGTGAGACGACATAGGTTGGTGCGCGAATGGTGAAACTAAGCGTCGGGGCCAGCATTCCGGCAAACAGCACGGCCGGCAGGATGACCCAGAGGCGCGTTTGATGTTGTGACCAGCGGGCCAGCCAGTCCGGCAGCCGAACCAGTGCCAAGGCGATGACCACTGCAAAGGGGACAGCAAACAGGCCGCTGAACTTGAGCTGAAGCAGCGCCAATCCCGTCGTGAGCATGGAGATGAACCAGAGCATCCAGTGTGGAACGGCGTCCGGCCGGGACTTCTGCCACGCCTCCCATGCTACGGCTACCCACGCCAGCGGCAGCAGCCAGAGAAAGCCGGTGTAGTTGTTTGTGATGTCGGTAAAGGATAACCGGAACAATGGCTGACTCTCGAAGATCGTCGCCAGCCACGGATCGGCGGCACCGATGTGCTGCACCCCGTACTGCACGAAATACCAGACCTCACCCAGTTCCGCGCGGGGCAGGACACCGATGCCTAACCCGACCCAGGCCAGAAACCACCCGCTCTGCCAGTGCCGGCTTTGGCTCCTGCCCTTCCCTCCCGTCGTCCAGCCCAAGGCCGCCAGTGTTGCCCCAGCCGCCAGCCAACCGGTCAGCCAGGCCGTCGTGAGCGCCGGGTTGACACCGTGGGGTTCAGCTATCCGGGTCGCGGCAAAGGGGGCCAGACCGACGAGAAGGGTCAGCCACGCCCAAAGGCTGACGCGAAGATGCGCCTGCCGGGCCGCCGGCTTGGAGCGGTACAGAAGCCATCCCCCCAGCGTGACCAGGGCGTGCAGCCCGACGAGCAGGGGCAGGATGGTGGCACAGAGCAGCCCGATGGCGAGGGCGCTGCCAGCCACGACTCCGTGCCGGTTCGCCGGATGCTCCCGCACCATAGCCCACAGGTAGAGTCCCGTGCAGAGGGGTTCAAAGACGTGGTGATCCACATAACCAATGGCGCACACCACCCAGAGCGATGGCAGCCAGGCGAGGATAAGTCCGGCAGTCACTCCGGCCCAGACACCGCCCAGGCGGGTGGCGATGACATAGCCCAGGCAGGGCGTGAACGCTCCGAGGAGCGGCGTCAGCCAACAGGCGACGGCCGTTGTCCAACCCTCATCCGGCCGGCCAGCCCCATGGAAAAGGGTATAGGTCGTCTGCGCCACAAAGGCATAGAGCCAGTCGAACCCAAAGGGCCAGTTGACGCGCGCGCCGTGGGGAAAGTTGACATAGTAATCCACGTCGGGCACCTGCAAGCCGTGCGCGACAGCCAGATGAATGCGGCGCAGGTGGTAAAACGAGTCCGTCGAAATCGGAAAGATACCGAAATCTGTAAAAACGCCGTCAAAATTCGACAGCCGAACAGCAAAGCTCAGGAAATAGAGGAGCGCCATCATCACAGCCGACCGGTACAGCAGGCGGTGCATACCGGTCGGCAGCGAAGCCGGCGTTGTTGTCATGTCAAGCTGCCTCCGCCCTAAAGGATGAAACGACGCCACCCTTGCCGCCTGAAAACCGGGGCCACTGTTCCGGCTTCAAGCTCTGAAATCATCGGTGATACGCCGCCACTCTTCTACGACCGCAGCAATGTCGCTGCGCTCGCGGGAGAGTCGTTTCTGATCGTGTGGGTTGGCTTCTTCGAGCAGGCTTTCCAAAGCCCGCAGGGTGAGGTTGGCGGCGGCCAGCGCCTCTGTCCGATCACCCCGCGCCCAGCGGCAGCGCGCGATGACCCACTGGGCACGCCATTCGACATCCCGGTCTCCCAGTTCCCGCGCCGTTGCGGCGGCCGACACACTGCGGTCGAGCGCCAGGGTCAGTTCCTTGCGGATGAGATGGACTTCGCCAAGGGTCTGAAGCATCTCGGCGCGTACCTGAGCGTCATCCGTGGTGCGGTTCAGTACTTGGGCTTCTTCGAGCAGTTGCATGGCTTCCCGGAGGTTGCCGGTACGGGTGTACATCTGCGCGGCATTGACAAGCGCCATTTCCAGCACCCGCTGGTTTTTGTTTTCACGCGCACTCCGAATCGCCAGGCGGTAGTAGGCCAGGGCATCGGCGTAGCGTCCTTCCTGCCGGAAGGTATCGCCAATGTTGTTGAGCATCGCCCCCTCACTGGCGCGGTCGTTGATTTCGCGCATGATCTGAACGGCCCGCTGGTAGCAGTCACGGGCGCGGGCGACCTGTCCCTGGCTGTGGAACGCCGAAGCCATCAGCATCAGGCCCTTGCGCTCAATGTCGCGGTCGCCGGTGGCCCGTGCCGTCTGGAGCATCTCGCGCCACGTGGATTCCAGAGACACCACACTCTGCAACACGCTCTGTAGCGCGTGAGGCTGGCCGGGATGGGCTTCACGGTGTGGTGCAGCCGACGCTTGACTTTGATCTTCAGCAACGGCCCCCGCCAGGCGACCACTGTTGAAAAGCTCGCCCATGCCAAGATTTTCAGCAAAGGCGGCCACGTCGTTGAGCAGTTCTTCGAGTGAAAACTCGCTCGCTTCGCTCCCACGTCCCGTACTGCGTGCCATCGTCAGGCTGTGCAGGGCATCCAGATCGCTGGGCATTTCAGCCCCACCCGGCTCTGCGACGGCCGGCGGCCTGGCGGCCGGTGGCGGTACGGGCGGGGGTGGTGGGGTGGAAGCCAGCCATTTGGTAGGTTCCGGCTCCGGTATCGGGGGGGCGGTTTTCACTTCCCCGGCCTTGGCGCTTTCGGCCTTGGCGCTGACTGGCACTGCCGCAATGGACCCGGTTTCATCCAGCAGTGAGGTGGCTTTGCCGGCGGGTGCCTGGTCAGCTTTCAGGGCCACAGTGGCCTTCGGCTCCAGCGGGCGCGTGGCAAGGGCGCGGTCAAGCCGCACCTTGAGGTCGAACACCGGTCGTTTGTCCTCCAGGAAGGCGGACGCTACGGTGTCGTCGGGAAGATCGGACTGAAGCGTGGTAATCACCGAGAGCGCTTCTTCGATGGCGGACTGGGCGTTGGCAAAGTCCTGGCGCTGCATGAAGCATTCCGCGAGACCGTAGGCCGCAATCCACCGGACATGAGGTGACTCGACTTCCCGCGCCAGTTCGCGCGCGCGGGCATAGCAACTCTCTGCCGCCGCAAAGTCTCCCTCTGCCCGTTGGGTGTCGCCCATCTCGACCAGAATTTCGGCTTCAATGGGGGTGACTTCTGCGGTTTCAGCCAGAAGCAGGGCCGCTTGCAGCGTACTCAGGGCAGACTTGGCATCGCTGCGCCGCCGCCGAATCCGTCCGACATTGAGCAGGTAGCGCGCTTCAGCCGCACCGTTGCCGATGTCACGGGCAATATCCACCGCCTGCTGGACGTATTCCATCGCTTCCGTGTCGTTGCCGCGCCGCATGAAGACTTCGCCCAGTCCGTTGAGCGCCACCGACTCACCATAGCGGTGGCCGAGGGCGTAGGCAATGCGCAGGGAGCCGGCATAGCATTCCTGCGCTTCGTCCAGATGGGCCAGTTGCAGGTGGATAGACCCCAGCAGTGCCAGCGCCCGGCGTTCCTCAAAGATGTTGCCGAGATGGCGCACCATGGTCAGTGCCTGCCGGGCGTCGGACAGGGCTTCGGCATACTTGCCCCGCTGGACATTGACAGCCGCATTGACCAGACGGGCCGCCGCCTGGCCGCTGCGATCCCCGGCCCGTTCGGCAACATAAAGCGCTTCGTCAACAGCCTGGAGTGCCGCCGTCAGGCGGCCGCGTTCGACATGGGCCGTGGCCGTGACAAGCAGGGCCAGGCACAAACCGGCAGCATCGTCACGGGCGCGAAGCATAGGCAACGCAGCAGCGGTGAGTTGCAGGGCACCTTCGGCATCGCCCGTCAGATTGGACAGGCGTGCCAGGCTGACCTGCGTGCGCCCCAGCCAGGTCAGCTCATGGGCCTGACACAGTTCAAGCGCACGTTCCAGCGCCTGCCGTGCATCGTCGGGCTGGGCGCACTCGATGAGCAGGTTGCCGTACGTCAGACGATAGCGCGCCTCTTCATCAGGGCTGAGCGGTGGCTTCGCACCTTCACTCTGAAGATGCTGGAGCGCTTGGGCAACCCACCCGAAAAACTTCCCCGCGTCGGCGAAAGCGTAGAGATTCCAGCGGGCATAACCGGCCTCAAGGGCGTATTCAATGGCTTTGCGCCATTCTTCGGCCCGGAAGTAGTGGTAGGCCAGATCGCTGGCCGTGAAATCCTGGCGTCCGAGCGCCGCCGCCGAAGCCCGTGGTGAGGCGGCCTGCTGCTCCAGGCGCTCGGCAATCCGGGCATGCAGGCGCTTCCGCCGCCGCCGGGTGATGCGCCGGTAGAGCACGCGGTGCACCATGGTGTTGACAAAACTGTACCGGTCTTCCCGCCAGCCGGCCATTTCCCGAATCAGCCCCAGTTTGAGGGCATTTTCGATATGCCGCAGCAGGTCTTCTTCCGTGGACTCCGTCAGAAACTGCAGGAGGTCAAAGGTGAATTCCTCACCAATCACCGCCGCGTGGGCCAGCACGTCAGCCAGGTCGTCATCGAGCCGCACGAGCAGCGGTTTGACCAGCGCGACAATGGATTCCGGCAAATCGAACTCATCCACATCCTGGCAGACCCAGCCCGTTTCCTCGCCATGCGAAATCTGTCCGCTGGCAATCATGGCGTTGACGACTTCACAGACGTAGTACGGGTTGCCCTTCGTTTCCTCGGCCAGCATCAGCGCGACACTGACCGGCAGGCGCACCTGAGCGCCGAGCAGTCCCTCGACCATCAGGCGGATTTCACTGCTGGAGAGCGGCGGCAGCTTGATCTGGTCATAGCCGCCCACATCGTCCAGCGATTGCAACCAGTTCCGTAAGGCGGGTGTGCCGTCGGGCAGGCTCGTGAACGGACGACAGGCAATGATGGCCAACAGCCGGTCCTGCCGCGTCTGGCGCAGCAAATGTTCGATGAAGTCCAACAGAAGCGGGTCGGCGTGGTGTGCATCATCGAGAAAGAACACTGCTCCCCGTTCGCGGGCCAGCAGACGGCACAGATAGGTCAGGTCGGCAAAAAAACTGTTCCGGTCGGCCGCCAGACGTGCCGCCAGCTTGGAAGCGTAAGATTCGTCGCACAGGTTGGCAAAGAACGTCCCGTCCAAAAACTGCTCATCAGCCGGTGACAATGACCGTACGGCGCGCAGTTCCGGGTTGAAGTAGGCCATCGCGGCCATGCGGATGTCGGACAGGGGAAGCTGTCCGGCGGCGGCGCGGGTGGGGTCGCAGCGCATGCGCAGCAGGATCGGCTGACCTTCGCCCACGTCCTCCAGCCGAATCAGGAACTGTTCGATAAGGCGGGTTTTACCAATGCCGGCTTCACCAAAAATGACCACCGGCCGTCCCCGGCGGGTCGTCACCGACTGCCAGGCCGCAATGAGGACACCAAGTTCCGGCGTGCGACCGACAAACTCCCCGCCGCTCATGCCGGTTGGGAGATGAACTGAACTGGGCGGAAGTGTGCTGGATTTCGGCAGGGCCGGGGCCTCGGCCGGCACCACCCGGGTGAAGGGGCCTGGAGCTGCCGTGGAGGACTCCAGTGGCAGCGCTGGAATGCCCTGGGGAGTCACCATAGAGACACTGCCCGGTGCAAGCTGACGTTGCACGCTGCGAAAGGCCTCGGCGAATTCCTCGGCCGTCTGGTAGCGGTTGGCCGGTGATTTTTCCAGCGCCCGCATCACAATCGCTTCGAGCGCCGGGGGGATTTCAGGCCGCAACTCGCGCAGTGGTTTGGGTTTTTGTTTGACCTGGGCAATGACCGTGGCCAGTGGGGTCGGCTCGTCGAAGGGAAGCTTGCCGGTGAGCATCTCGTAGGCAATGATGCCAATGCTATAGACATCCGACCGTCCATCAATCCGATGGGCCTGGCATTGTTCGGGCGACATGTACTGCGGTGTCCCGATGATCCCCGTGCCGGTGAGGTTCATCAGGTTGGGGTTGTTCATCGCCAACTTGGCAATCCCGAAGTCGAGCACCTTGACGGTTTCACCCGTGCGCAGTTTTTCCAGCATGATGTTAGCTGGCTTGAGGTCGCGGTGGATGATGCCTTCAGCATGCGCAGCATGTACGGCGTCACACACCGGCGCCAGCACCGACACCACCCGCAGGGGGGAAAGCGTCTTGGCCTGCTGAAGCTCGTGGGCCAGGCTATGCCCTTCGATGAACTCCATGACGATGTAGGCTTCGCCAATGGCGCTCATCCCGTAGTCGTAAATGGTGATGGCATTGGGATGCTTGAGGCGGCCCGACAGCAGAGCTTCCCGGCGGAAACGTTCCAGCGCTGCCGGATTGGAGACCAGGTCCGCATTGAGAATCTTGAGGGCGACCCGCCGCTGCATCGTGGTGTGGATGGCTTCATAGACAGCACCCATCCCGCCACGTCCGACCATGCGCACAATCTGGTACTTCCCATCCACCACACGCGCCACGATGGAGGGTTTGTCCGAAGCCAGTGGCGCTCCGTCCTGCGGACAGATGTTGTATTCATCAGGATAAGTCGCACCACACTTCGGACAGGACTTCATGGCAGAAAATTATGGGCATGAGAAACCGGAACCCATCGTTCATGCACCGTGCTCAGGGTCAACCGGAGGGGTCGCCGGACAACATACAGCGCCACCCGGCTGTCCGCCGGATGCCACCAGGCTGATAAAAGCGCAGAAAACGTCAGAGTATCGGGAGACATTCCGGCTGGCAAGAAACACACGTGGTCGTTGTAGAAACATCGCCGGTGCTACCCCTATCCGAGTGCCGCGCCGTTTGTTGCAATGACCTGAGCATACCACGCAAAGGAATCCTTCGGGGTGCGAACCTGCGTGTCATAGTCCACATACACCAGCCCGAAACGCTGCTTGTAGCCCTCGGCCCATTCAAAGTTGTCCAGGATGGACCAGTGAAAGTACCCCTGCACCGGCACTCCTTCCCCGACGGCACGGCGTAGTTCGCGCAGGTAGCGCGTTGTGAAATCAATGCGCTGCGGGTCGTGAACTTTTCCATCAAGCGCCACCCAGTCGCGCAGCGCCAGTCCGTTTTCCGTGATGTATATCGGTCTTTTGTAACGTTCGTGGAAAAATTTCGGGCCCCACCGGAGGGCTTCCGGCGTCACGGGCCAGTCAAAGGCCGTCAGTGGGGTGGCCGGCGTCGGAATGACGACCCGCGGGCCACCACGTCCGTCGGACTGAATCTTAAACCCGAAGTAGATGTTGACGCCACAGAAGTCCACCGGCGTCGAAATGATGGCCATATCCCCGTCCGCCACCTGCGGCGCGTCGGCCTTGTACAGCGCCAGCCCTTCGGCCGGATACTCACCGAGAAAGACCGGGTCCATCCACCAGGCGTTGTTGAACGGGTTTTTGAGCGGAAGCCCGACCGAGGCGTTGAACAGAAAACCGTAGCCCTGAATCCCGAAGTTGAACGCGCGCGCAGCGGCGATGTCTTCGGGTTGCTCGGTGGCAGGGTAGGCAATGGGCGTTGCCGGCGCAAAGCCAATCCGGGCCTGTTTGACGTGGGCGCGCAACGCCTGAACACCTTTCCCATGCGCCAGCAGCGCGTGATGGCCTGCCTGAAGCACGTCCTTGAGGGGCAGCACCAACCCCGGAGCATGCCGCCCCACCTGGTAGCCCAGCGTGATGAACACCTGCGGCTCGTTGAGGGTCATCCAGTAGGTGATGCGGTCGCCCAGCCGCCGGGCGGCGACGGTCGTGTATTCGGCAAACCAGTTGGCGCTGTCGCGGTTGGTCCAGCCCCCGCGCTGGTGCAGTGCCAGCGGCAGGTCCCAGTGATACAGCGTGCAGAAGGGCGTTATCCCGGCCGCCAGCAGTTCGTCCACCAGGCGGTCGTAGAAATCCAGTCCCCTGACGTTGACCGTCCCGGTGCCTTCCGGGAGGATGCGCGCCCAGGCGAGGCTGAAGCGGTACGCCCTGAGGCCCAGCTTTTTCATCAGGGACACGTCTTCCTTGTACCGCCGGTAGTGGTCACAGGCGACATCGCCTGTATGGCCGCGCCAGATGGCATTCGGTTTGCGCACGAACATGTCCCAGATGGACTGCCCCTTGCCGTCGGCATCCATGGCGCCTTCGATCTGGTAGGCCGCCGTGGCCGCACCCCACTGAAAGCCAGCGGGGAAGGTTGTTCCGGCTGGCTTCTGGCTGGTGCGTGGCTTGCGCGAGGGGGTCTGCGGTGTTGCAGCGGACGTCACACTGCCGGCTGCCAGGGCGGCCGTGGTCGTCAGGGTTGAGGCCAGAAAGCGCCGCCGGGAAGCCCGGCGGCGGGATGGGACGTCAGTCTCTTTTGTGACCGGTGTTTCAACGGGGAGCTTGTCCATGGACATTTGGCACTTCGGTTTCCTGGTCGGATGAAGGGTGGATGGTGGTTCGATAATGATAGCTTCCATCCCGGAGTTCGAGAATGACCGCCGGTTTGACAGCATTCCGATTGGCGTCGAGCGAAATTGTGCCGGTGACGCCAGGAAAATCACGGGTGGCCGCCAGGGCGTCGCGGATTTTTTCGCCGTCGGTGCTGTTGGCCCGTTCAATGGCGGCGTAGAGCACCTGCGCGCCGTCGTAAGCCAGCGCGGCCAGGGCATCGGGGGTGTCGCCGTACCGCTGGCGGTAGGCGGCAATGAACGCCTGCACCCGTGGGTCCGGGTTGTCCACAGAGTAGTGGTTCGTGATGAAACAGCCGTCGAGGGCTTCCTTCCCGCCGCGCCACAGGTCGGGGGAATCCCAGCCGTCGCCGCCGATGAAGGGCACCCGGATGCCGAGTTCCCGCGCCTGTTTGATGATCTGTCCCACGTCGCCGTAGTAGCCCGGCGCATAAATGAAGTCCACGCCGGCTTCCCGGATGCCCGTCAGTTGCGCGTTGAAGCTGGCATCGCCGGCCTGGTAGTTCTTTTCGATGACAACCGTGCCGCCGAGCCGCGTGAAACTTTCCCGAAACGATTTGGTGAGACCTACGCTGTAATCGTTCTTGACATCCGTGATGATGGCCGCGCGCCGCAGCTTGAGGTCCTGGACGGCGAACTTCGCGGCGGCTTCACCCTGGAAGGGGTCAATGAAGCAGACCCGAAAGATGAAATCGCCCTTGCGTGTGACCTTCTCGTTGGTCGAGGAAGGCGTCAGCATGGGAACTCGCTTCTGCTGGCACACAGATGCCGCCACGATGCTGCGCGCCGAGCCAACCTCGCCCAGAACGGCGATGACCTTTTCGCGCGTCACAAGGCGCGTGACGACGGTTTTGGCTTCTTCCGGCTGGCCGCGGTCGTCTTCGAGGATGAGTTCGATGCGCGAGCCGCGAATCCCGCCGGCTGCATTGCGTTGTTCGGTGGCGAGGCGGATGCCTCCCATAGACGACGTGCCGAAGGTCGCCGTGTCGCCGGTCATCGGCATATAGACGCCAATTTTCAGCACCGGAGGAAGTCCATCGCCAACGGCGGCCCGGCCTTTGCGTTCACAGCCAGCAACGCTCACCAGGACCACCAACACCAGCCAGCACCATATCAGGCGCCACAGGCCAAACGACGGTGGGAGTACAGAAAGGCGCAAAGCAGAACCCGTGTGGGGCAGTCGCCTGCCACAACGCAGGTTATTCCAGCAACCCCAGCAGTTGGCGCTGGAGGGTGATGAGTTCACGGATGCCCTGCATGGCCAGATCGAGGAGCGCATTCATGTTCTCCCGCGAGAAGGGACGCTGTTCGGCCGTCCCCTGCACCTCGACGAGGCGGCCATCACCTGTCCCGACGACATTCATATCCACTTCAGCCTTGGAATCTTCATTGTAATCGAGGTCCAGCAGGGGCGTGCCATTGACCGTTCCGACACTGACGGCAGCCAGGTAGTCCTTCACCGGCATATCCGTCACGACGCCGGCGGCCTGCAGTTTGCGGGCTGCCAGGACGAGTGCCACAAACGCGCCGGTGATGGCTGCCGTGCGCGTGCCGCCGTCAGCCTGAATGACGTCACAATCGAGGTAAATCGTCCGTTCGCCCAGCTTGGCAAAGTCCACGACGGCGCGCAGGCTGCGCCCAATCAGGCGTTGAATCTCGTGCGTCCGCCCGGAGGGATTTCCACGGGTGACTTCCCGTGGAGTGCGCTGATCGGTCGCGCGCGGCAGCATGGCGTATTCGGCCGTCACCCAGCCGGTGCCCTTGCCCTTGAGAAACGGCGGCACTTTTTCTTCGACACTGGCCAGGCAGATGACCCGCGTATCACCAAATTCGACCTGTACCGACCCTTCCGCGTACTTGTTGACATGTGGCGTCAACTGTACTGTTCGCAGGGCATTGGGGGCGCGCCCACCACTTCGCATGGCTGATGTCTTCCGGTTGTTCTGGATGTTGTCCGCGTTGTTTCACAACTCCGGCAACGTGACAAGCCCCTTGTATCAGGAGAGGGCACGTTCGGGAGCAGGCAAAGCCACTTCAGCCGGCAACAGCGCGTTCCACGGCCGCAACGACGCGCTCCCATGTGGCGTCGGTCATTTCCGGCCAGATCGGCAGACTCAGGACTTCAGCCGCAGCCGTCTCACTCACGGGTTGGGGCGGAAAGCATCCGGCATAGACCGGAAGCCGGTGGATAGGCGTCGGGTAGTACACCATGGTTCCGATGCCCTGCACCTGGAGCGCCTGCCGGATGGCGTCCCGCCGCTCCCGTGGAAGGCGTACGGTGTACTGGTGGAAAACGTGCCCCGGAGTGACGGCCGGCGGCGTCACCCCAGGCAGTGAGGCGAGCCGGGCCGTATATCGCTCGGCCAGGCGTCGCCGGGCGGCGTTCCAGCCGGTCACATGGGGCAGTTTCACCCGCAGGATGGCCGCCTGAAGGCCATCGAGCCGCGAGTTGTAGCCGAGCATTTCGTTCTGGTAAGGCACAAGAGAGCCATGCGAGCGCAGCTTGCGGGCGCGTTCGGCAAGGCGGGCGTCGTTGGTGACAATGAGACCGCCATCGCCATACGCACCCAGATTTTTCGACGGGTAGAACGAAAACGCGCCCATCGTGCCCAGCGTCCCGACATAGCGCCCGTGCAGCCGCGTCTGGGTCGTCGGATGACAGCCCTGCCCGTTACAGCCGACACATGGCGGCAGGTACTGTGCTCCAAACGCCTGGGCAGCATCCTCAATCACGGCCAGTCCATAACGTTCGGCCAGCTCCAGCAACGCGCCCATAGCGGCCGGACGCCCAAAAAGATGCACGGGCAGCAGAGCCCGGGTGCGGCTGGTGATCCGGGATGCCACGGCGTGCGGATCAAGGTTGAAGCTTTCGGCTTCGATGTCGGCAAAAACCGGCGTGGCCCCGACCAGACTGATGGCCTCGGCCGTGGCAAAGAAGGAAAACGGCGTGGTGATGACCTCGTCGCCCGGACCGATGTCGAGCGCTCGCAGGGCGATGACAAGCGCATCTGTGCCGGAGTTGACGCCCACGGCATGCGCCACACCCAGATGGTTGGCCACTTCATCCTCGAAGGCGGCCACTTCCTCACCCAGAACGAACTGGCGCGACCGGCACACCCGCTCAAAGGCCGCCTGAAGTGCCGGACGCAGCGCCTGGTACTGGGGTTCAAGGTCGAGAATCGGCACGAAGCCGTCGGGCATGGGCGTTGTTTCAGAGCAGGTCTTCGGCAAGCGGTTTGGCCAGCTCGGCCCGGGCGGCGACTTCGTTGAACTCCAGTCCAAAAGCAGCGCAGGCCGACTGTACCTCGTGAAGGGTGATGTCCGGCCGACCATACCACTCCCGCGCCCGTCCGACGACATGTGCTGCCTTGCGTGCCACTTCCTGTTCCGGCGTGAGCGTGCCGCTGCGTTTGAGGCGTGACTTGATCGGGGCTGATACCAGATGCAGTTCCGGCGCACTGTGCTCGGCCACGACCGGTTCGGGCGGACTGTGGCGGCTCTCGGCCGGGTCGCTGGAGTGATCGTTGCGGTCGGCGGATTTGAGAATTTCAGCCAGTCGCCGCGACAGCCGCGAGGTGTCCAGTTGCGTGCCGGGGGCGTGTCCGGGCGTACGGTCAGGGGCGTCCGAAGTGGCTTTGCCGTTCCCGGCTGTGAGTGGTTCCGGTCCGGGCAGTGGCGCTTCACCGTGGCGGGCACCCGGTGGATTGGAAGTCGGGGTTTCCCGCGCCCGGGCCGCCGCTTCGACCTGCTCGAACAGTTTTGCCAGCCGGGACTTTTCGGAAACCTGGGAAGGCGTCTCACGGTAGGCCACCGGGACAGCAGCCTGACCGTTCAGTGGTGCATTCGGGGTAAAGCGGTTCAATGGCTCGGCTGCCGGTGGCGACAGCGCCGCTTCCGACGGGCCGGATGGCCTGGCGTGGAGACCCTCATAAACCGGCAACAGGGCTGCTGCCAGCAGTTCATAGCGATCATCGAGGTTGCGCGTGTCGAGAATGTCACGAATGGCGTCCAGCGCCTGACGAAAAACCGTCTGGGTTTCGGACGACATCGTGGCCGCCAGCGCCGTGCCTTCAAGCTGGAGGCGGCCGTACCAGGACAGAAGCGCCTCATGGTCAGACACCGGCGGCAGGCGGAGACAGCGCAGCAGCGCCACGGCCCGGGTGTCGAGGGGCGCTGTCGGTTCAGAGGCAGTGTCACTGCTGATGGAGCGTGTAAATGACGTGGATTTGCCCGCAGGAAGCTCCGGGGGAAGCGCCCGGTGACGATCCGCGCCGGTGCGTGCGCCAAGACGGAAAGCCAGCAGCGCACCACCCACGGCCACGACCTGTCCTGCCAGCCCCAGCACTACGAAAAACAGCAGTTGCACTTCGTGGTTCATTGTGCTGCTCACCTGGAAAATAGGGTCGGACGCAACGTGGAGACCAGCTTGTATGTATGGCCGTGCTGTTGCACGCTTTCTCTTTCACCGTACATTGCCGGATGCGGCAAGCCAAGTTTCGTTTTGTTAGGTCTCATACGTTTCATCATGGCGGCGTCCCACGTGGCAGACGGGCCGGATGCCTGCCCGTGCATACCTTGTCGTCCCGGTCATCGTCATCTACCGTCGCGGGGACACGCCTTTCCCGGCGCATTCACTTCATGTTCCCAAGGAGACCTCCTGAACTGTGGCGGCTCAAATTCTGGATGGGGCTTTGGTGGCCTCAAAACTCAATGCTGAAACGGCGGCGCGGTGTGCTGACCTGACGGCGCGGGGCATCCGGCCGGGGCTGGCGGCCGTGCTGGTGGGCAACAACCCGGCGTCGCGTACCTATGTGAACAGCAAGGTCAAAACCTGTACGCGGCTTGGGCTGTATTCGGAAGTCGTGACGTTGCCGGCGGAGACGACGACGGCCGAACTGCTGGCGCTGGTTGCCACGCTCAACGCCCGGACGGACATTCACGGCATCCTTGTCCAGATGCCGTTGCCGGCGCAGGTTGATGCGCCGGCCGTCATCCGGGCGATTGACCCGGAAAAAGACGTGGACGGTTTTCATCCGGTCAACGTCGGGCGTCTGGCACTCAAACAGGAAGGCTTCGTGCCCTGTACGCCGGCCGGCGTCGTGGCCCTGCTGGACCATTACGACCTGCCACTGCGCGGGCAGCGCGCCGTGGTGCTGGGGCGAAGCACGATTGTCGGACTGCCGCTTTCGCTGCTGCTGCTCCACCGGGACGCCACCGTGACGATATGCCACTCACGGACAACCGACCTGGCGGCCGTGGCCCGGTCGGCAGACATTCTCATCGCGGCCATCGGGCGGACGGCCTTCGTCACGGAAACCTGCATCCGTCCCGGCGCGGTGGTCATTGACGTGGGCATCAACCAGGTGACGACCCAGGCGGATGTCCAGGCGTACTTTGGCGATGATCCAGCGCGTCTGGCCGACCTGGAAAAGAAAGGCTACACGTTGATTGGAGATGTACATCCGCGCCAGGCGGCCGCGGTGGCCGGTTACGTGACGCCGGTGCCGGGCGGCGTCGGCCCGCTGACCATTGCCATGCTGATGCGCAACACCGTCCTGGCTGCCGAACGCGCTTGCCGCCGGTAGGGAATGGTTCATAATCGCCCGTAGTTCTTCCCCCACAAAGTATCAGAGCCATGTTTTCGCTTGCCTGTGGCGCATTGTCATGAAGGAGCCTTTGGACGCGCGTTTCTACATTGCGCCAATGCTGGAAAGCGACTTGCCGGCCGTCGTTGAACTGGAGCGCCTGGCAGGGCTGAGCCGGTGGGGATATGACGGCTACCGCACCGAGTTACTTCACAACCCGTTGGCCGTCATGCTGGTCGTACGGGGACAGTCGCCGTTTCTGCGCCGTTCCATCTACGGATTTCTGGCCGGACGGGTGCAGCTTTCGGCCCGGCACGACGGCCGCGAGCTGCACATTGCCAACATCGCCGTCTATCCCGAAGTCCAGCGCCGGGGTTTGGGGCGGCGGCTTCTGAAAGAAGCGCTCTACACGGGCCGCCTGTACGGTGCGACGACGGCTTTTCTCGAAGTGCGCCAGTCAAACCATGGCGCCCAGGCCCTGTATGCGTCGCTGGGGTTTGTCACCACGGCGCGCAAGCGCAACTTCTATACAGACCCGCCCGAAGATGGACTGCTGATGGAGTTGACCCTATGAGGTGTCCAGCCAGGGCCGGCAGGAGTGACGCTGCACTGGCAACAGACTCAGCCCATCCGCTTGTCCGGCGCTGACTTGGCCGGGCGGCAGGGAAGCTTTTACGATGGGCGCACAATTGCCGCGCCCTGAAACAGCCTGACACCTCCCGGAAAGCGAGTCGCCATGAACTATCGTGAAATACCGGAAGCCCTGACCTTCGATGACGTTCTGCTCGTGCCGGCCAAAAGCGACGTTCTTCCGGCCGAGACCGACACCACCACCCGTTTTTCCCGGCGCATTCGGATCAACATCCCCATCGTCAGCGCAGCGATGGATACGGTCACGGAAGCGGCCATGGCGATTGCCTTGGCCCAGCAGGGCGGGCTGGGGGTGATTCACAAAAATATGTCCATTGAGGCGCAGCGCAGCGAGGTGGACAAGGTCAAACGCTCCGAAAGCGGCATGATTGTCGATCCGGTCACGATGACGCCTGACCGCCCCATTTCAGAGGCTTTGGCCATCATGGCGAAGTTTCACATTTCGGGCGTTCCGGTGGTACGGCCGGAAGATGGGCGGCTCGTCGGCATTCTCACCAACCGCGACCTGCGTTTCGAGACACGTCTGGAGTTGCCCATCGGCGAAGTGATGACCAAGGAGAACCTCATTACCGTGCCGGTCGGGACAACGCTTCAGGAAGCGCGTGGCATTTTGCAGAAACACCGGGTCGAAAAGCTGCTCGTTGTGGATGAGGAATTTCGTCTCAGGGGGTTGATTACGGTCAAGGACATCCAGAAGGCGATTCGCTATCCGAACGCGACGAAAGATGACCTGGGGCGGCTGCGGACGGCAGCGGCCATTGGCGCGACAGGCGACTATCTGGAGCGGGCGGCCGAACTTGTGGCGGCGCGGGTAGATGCCTTGGTCATTGACACGGCGCATGGCCATTCGACCCGCGTGCTGGAAGCCGTCCGCCAGATCAAGCGGCGGTTTCCCGAGGTTGACCTTGTGGCCGGAAACGTGGCCACCGGGGAAGCCACCCGCGAACTCATCGCGGCCGGAGTGGATGGCGTCAAGGTGGGGATTGGCCCCGGCTCAATTTGTACCACACGCATCGTCGCCGGGATCGGCGTTCCACAGGTGACGGCCATTCTGGACTGTGCCGCCGCCGCCCGCGAAGCTGACCTGCCGGTGATTGGCGATGGCGGCATCAAGTTTTCCGGCGACATCACCAAGGCGCTAGCTGCTGGTGCGGATGCCGTCATGATCGGCTCGCTCTTTGCCGGAACGGATGAAAGCCCCGGCGAGCTGATTCTCTACCAGGGGCGCAGTTTCAAGGCGTACCGGGGCATGGGGTCGCTGGCAGCGATGAAAGAAGGCAGCCGCGACCGCTATGCCCAGGACATGGAGACCGTCGAATCAAAACTCGTCCCGGAAGGCATCGAAGGCAAAGTGCCTTACAAGGGGTCACTGGCAGCGCTGGTGACACAGTTGGTGGGTGGCGTGCGCGCCGGCATGGGATATGTTGGCTGCCGAACCATTGCCGAACTCCAAACCAATGCCCGGTTCGTCAAGATTACGGCGGCGGGCCTGCGCGAAAGTCACGTTCACGATGTCATCATCACCAAGGAAGCACCCAACTACCGGCTTGAAAGCCTGCCGTAGGACAGCCCTGACCATAGCGGCCAGGCTGTCCGCTCTACAGCAGTTCGCTGGTGGCAAAGAAAAAGGCCACTTCGGTTGTGGCGTTTTCGGGTGAATCCGACCCGTGGACGGCATTTTCGCCGACATCCGTTCCGAAGTCGCCCCGGATGGTGCCCTTGGGAGCATCTTTTGAGTTGGTTGGTCCCATAAGGTCGCGCCAGGCGCGAACGGCGTCTTCTTTTTCCAGGGCCATGACGACCACGGGCCCCGAACACATGAAATCAACCAGTTCCCCAAAAAACGGCCGCTCGCGGTGAACGGCGTAAAAACCTTCGGCCTGTGGCCGGGTCAGGTGCATCAGGCGCATGCCGCGCAGACGAAAACCGGCATCGGTGATGCGCTGGATGATGTGACCGGTGTTGCCGGCACGCACGGCGTCGGGTTTGATGATGGCAAGCGTCGTTTCAAGCGACATGGCGGTGGTGTCTCCATCCGACATCATGAAATGTGCCGCAGGTTAGCGATGTCCGGCGGCGGATGGCAACCGGAGTGAGCTGAAGCTGCCCCAGGTCTAAGCCGTATGGCCGATGACAGCAGCAACTTTGGCGCCGATGTCCGCTGGGCTTTCGACCACGTGCATGCCGGCGGCACGCATGGCTTCCATTTTTTCGGCGGCCGTGCCCTTGCCGCCGGCAATGATGGCACCAGCGTGTCCCATGCGGCGGCCGGGCGGAGCCGTGCGGCCGGCAACGAATCCAATGACCGGCTTGGTCATTTCCTGCCGGACGAAAGCCGCTGCGGTTTCCTCATCCGTACCGCCGATTTCGCCAATCATGACAACGGCATCGGTGTCCGGGTCGGCCTGGAACAGACGCAGGACATCCACGAAGCGCAGGCCAATGATGGGGTCGCCACCGATGCCGACACAGGTGGACTGTCCCAGTCCAAGCTGGGTGAGCTGGTGAACGGCCTCGTAGGTCAGCGTCCCACTGCGGGAGACAACGCCAATCCGGCCGGGGCGGTGGATGTGCGCCGGCATGATGCCCACCTTGCACTCACCCGGCGTTATGACGCCCGGACAGTTGGGGCCAATCAGCCGTGTGCCGCGCTTTTTGACGAAGTCGAACGCCCGCATCATGTCCACCGTCGGGATGCCTTCGGTAATGCAGACGATGAGGGCAATGCCGGCTTCGGCGGCTTCCATGATGGCATCCGCGCCAAAGGCCGGCGGCACATAAATCACACTGACGTTGGCTCCGGTGGCGGCCACGGCCTGGGCCACAGTGTCGAATACCGGCGTGCCTTCGTGAACCGTGCCACCCTTGTTGGGCGTCACCCCGGCAACGACGTTCGTGCCGTAATCCTTCATCTGGCGGGTATGAAAGGTGCCTTCACGCCCGGTAATGCCCTGTACCACAAGACGGGTCTCTTTGTTGACCAGAATACTCATAAGCAATATGACGGGCCGCTGCTGCGTGAATGTGCCATTCACGCGCAGGGCGGAAAAGGGACTCAGAACCTGAGTCGGATGTATTTGAACGGCGACTGGCGCACGTCATAAAGGGTTTTGGTGAGTTCAGCCGTGAATTCGGCAAGTTCGCGCCGCAGGCGCCCGTCGTGGAGAAACTTGCCGGCGCTGCCTTCCTGCTGTTCGAGCTGTTTTTGAATACAGGTGAAGTGGGTGCGCGTCGTCTGGAGCCGCTGACGGAAGGCATCTTCTCTGGCGAAGCGTCCCAGTGCACCCCGTTCGGCCGTCTGCTGCAGGGTGGTCAGGCGGGCCGCCAGACGGTCGTACCGGCTCTGAAGGGCCGTAACCCGTTCGCGCCAGGTCGGATCGGCAAAGAACTGACCGGCTGTGCCACGGCCGCGCTCGATGTCGGCCTGCAGCCGGTTGGCCGCGGTCTGAAGTGCCGTCACCCGTGGTTGCAATCGCCGGCGCGCGACGGAACCAAACCCGCTGCCGGTCTGAAGCGCCTGCTGAAGTCCGGCCAACTCGGCCTGAAACTGGGCCATCTGGTTGGCGAGTTCGCGTCGTTTGAAGACAGCCCCCAAAGTGCCTGCCCCACGTTCAAGTCGTTGCTGAACGGCGAGGAGCCGTTCACGCATCACCTCGAAATTGGCGTTGACCTGAGCGCCACGCAACGCAATGGTGCGCGAATCGCCTTCAATCCGTCCGGCAATGAAGTCCCCTTCAGCTACGAGTGGCGCAGCAGCGCTGCCGGGGATGATGTCCACAATCCGGTCGGCCAGGGTGCCGTCGCGTTTGAGAACGGCAACCGCGTCCCGGTGAATGAGTTGCGCCGCACTCAGCCCCGTCAGACGCCGGTCAATCCCGAGCGTAACCTGCACCTGTGGCGTGTCCCACTGCACAGCTTGTTGCACACCGGTGAACTCGATGCGCTGTACGGCCCCGACCTTGACCCCGGACAGCCGGACTTCAGCTCCCGGCCGCAGTCCGTCCACCTCGTGGAACGTCACGCAGAGCAAAAAGCGATGGCGCTCCTGGTACGTCTGCCAGGCCGCCGCCGCCGCCACGATGGAAAGTGCCACCACCACCAGCCAGAACGTGCGCCGCTTGGCTGGTTCATAGCGTTCAGCGCTGCGGGTCGGAGCAATCTCTTCGGTTGGCGAGGGAGAAGCCATAACGGCAGGCACCAGATGAGGTCAACCAAAAGCGCCCAGAGCATAGTGCGCCGAACGATGTAGAGGCAATCCCCGCCCAAATAACAAAACTTTTCTGGAACATCTTTCGCCGGAAACGGTATAGCTTGCCTGCCAATACCCTGAAGCTGTCCTGCCCGGGACGCCCCCCCTTGCGCGGCTACGCCAACACCCTGCCAGTTCTCACCCGACACACATCATGCAACGTCGCTTTTCCTGCTTTCGCCTGTGTTCGTTCCTGGCGTTGACCTTCACCTGGACTACTTTTGGTGCCGCCCAGGAAACGTCACCTCCTCTGCTGGCGCGCACGCCAACCGCCAACCGGACACACATTGTGTTTTCCTTTGCCGGTGATCTGTGGCGCGTGCCACGCACCGGCGGCGAGGCTGTCCGCCTGACGAATCACCCCGGCATCGAGTCAGACCCGATTTTTTCGCCTGATGGCAGTCTCATTGCCTTCACGGGGCAGTATGACGGCAACACGGATGTCTATGTCATGCCGGCAACCGGTGGCATTCCGCAGCGCCTGACCTATCACCCAGACACCGACCGGGCCGTGGGGTGGACGCCCGACGGCCAGCGGGTGCTCTTTGCCAGCCCGCGCCTGAGTGAATCCGGGCGGACCCAACGCCTGTTTACCGTGGACAAAAACGGCGGCCCGGCTGAACCGCTCCCCCTGCCGATGGCCACCCACGGCAGCTTTTCACCGGACGGTTCCCGGCTGGTGTATGAACCCGTACCCCGCGCCTTTGCCGCCTGGAAACGCTATCGCGGCGGACGGGCGTCGTATCTCTGGGTAGCCAATCTGGCCGATTCGAGCGTTACGAAAATCCCGCGTACCGACACCAATGACTTCAACCCGATGTGGATTGGAAAGACAATTTACTTTCTTTCCGACCGCAACGGCCCGGTGACACTCTTTGCTTATGACCCGGCTTCCGGCAAGGTGACGCCGGTGCTCAAAAACGACGGACTCGACATCAAATCCGCCTCAGTGGCGGTGGGTGGTGAAGAAGCCATTGTCTATGAACAGTTTGGCGGACTGCACCTCCTGGATGTGAAAAGCGGACGCCACACGCCGGTCAACGTCACGCTCGCAGGCGACATCAGCACGGTACGTCCGCGCTTCGAGAAAGTCGGCTCACAGATTACGAACGCGGCTGTCTCGCCGAATGGTCTGCGCGTAGCCTTTGAAGCCCGGGGCGACATTCTGACCGTCCCGGCCGAAAAGGGTTCGATCCGCAACCTCACGGCGACGCCCGGCGTCGCCGAGCGCGACCCGGCCTGGTCGCCCGATGGCAAGTGGGTGGCGTACTTTTCCGACGCCTCCGGTGAGTATGAGCTGCACCTGCGCGAACAAACCGGCCTTGGCGAACTCAAGGTCATCAGGCTGGAGCCGTCGTTTTACTACGCGCCCACCTGGTCGCCGGATAGCAGGAAGATCGCCTTCACCGACAAGCGGCTCAACTTCTGGCTTGTGGATATTGAAAACGGCGTCCCGGTGAAGTTTGACACCGCGCGCCGCACCGGCGGGGCCGGGTTCCGTCTGCGGGGCGGTCTGTCCTGGTCGCCCGACAGCCGCTGGATTGCCTACACCAAGCCAATGCCCTCGGCCTACAGCGCAGCTTTCGTCTATGGACTTGAAAGCAAGCAGGTGACGCAACTTACAGACGCCGCCAGCGATGTCACCCACGCCGTCTTTGACCGCAACGGCAAGTCTCTCTACCTGCTGTCGAGCACCAACATCGGCCCGGCCATCAACGGTTTCGACATGTCGAGCTACGCCCACCGGAACGACACCGTGCGGTCGGTGCACGCCGTCGTACTGCGCAAAACCGATCCTTCTCCCGTGGCCCCGGAAAGTGACGACGAAAAAACCGCCGAAGACCGCAAGCCCGGTGACGGCAACCCGTCCGAAGCCACATCCGCACCGGCTGGTGGCTCACCCGGCATGGGGGCAACGGGACGCCCAGGGGAAAAAGCGAAAGAGCCGCCCAGGGTCACGATTGATTTCGAGGGACTCAGCCAGCGCATCGTGGCGCTGCCCATCCCGGCCCGCGCCTTCGTCGGTTTTGATGCCGGCAAACCCAACATCCTGTACCTGTATGAGTCCGCCATGGGCATGCCGGAGATGACGGGCCTCATTGTCCACAAGTTCGATGTCGAAAAGCGCAAGCTGGAAAAGCTGCTGGAAGGCGTCACCAGTTTTCAGCCGACAGCCAACGGCGAGAAGTGCCTGTACCGGCAGAGTCAGCGGCCGGGTCAGGGGCAGGCGCCAAACCAGGCACAAAGCTGGTTCATTGCCTCGCTGACGGCGCCCATCAAACCCGGCGAGGGCCGGCTGCGCACTGACGATATGGAAGTACGGGTCGAGCCGCGCCAGGAGTGGGAGCAGATGTACCGCGAGGTGTGGCGGCTGGAACGCGATTTCTTCTACGACCCAAACCACCACGGACTGAACCTGCCGGCCACGGCGCGGAAATACGAGCCGTATCTCAAAGGCGTGATGCACCGCGCCGATCTGAACTACCTGTTTGACGAAATGCTCGGCGAGCTGAGCGTCGGACACCTCTACGTCCGGGGTGGCGACATCCCGGAAGTCAGGCGCGTGCCCGGCGGTCTGCTGGGTGCTGACTATGTGGTTGAAAACGGCCGCTACCGCATTGCCCGGATTTACGAAGGCGAAAACTGGAATCCGCAGCTTCGCGCGCCGTTGACCCAACCCGGCGTCAACGTCAACGTCGGGGACTACCTGCTGGCGGTCAACGGCGTTGACGTTGTGGCCACGGAAGACATCTACCGCTACTTCGAGGGCACCGCCGACAAACAGGTGGTGCTCAAGGTCGGCCCCAACCCGGACGGAAGCCAGTCCCGCACGGTGACGGTCGTCCCGGTGGCCAGCGAAGCGAGCCTGCGCAATCTCGCTTGGATTGAAGCCAACCGGCGGCGTGTTGCCGAACTGAGCAACGGCCGGCTGGCATACCTCTGGCTGCCGGACACCGCCGCTGGCGGCTACACGAACTTCAACCGCTACTTTTTTTCGCAACTCGACAAACAGGGCGCCGTCGTGGACGAACGCTTCAACGGCGGCGGACAGGCTGCCGACTACATCATTGACTACCTGCGCAAACCGCTGCTGAGCTACTGGGCCGTCCGGGATGGCGAAGACTTCCGTACGCCGTTCGGAACGCTGCCCGGCCCGAAGGTCATGATCATCAACGAGTATGCCGGTTCCGGGGGCGACCTGATGCCGTGGATGTTCCGGCAACTGGGCATTGGCCCGCTGGTTGGCAAGCGCACTTGGGGCGGCCTCGTCGGGATTGGCGGCTACCCGGCGCTGATGGACGGCGGCACCGTGACCGCACCGCACTTTGCCTTTTATTCGCCGGAAGGGAAGTGGGAAATCGAAAACCGGGGGGTTGCGCCTGACATCGAAGTGGAGCTTGACCCGCAGGCGTGGCGTGCCGGACGCGATACGCAACTCGAACGGGCCGTAGCCGTCGCGCTGGAGGCGCTGACCAAAAATCCGCCGCCAGCCAGGCCAAAGCGGCCGGACTATCCGAACTATCACCGCAAAAAGTAACTCACCCAAGCCGTTGGTAACGGGTGCAAAGGCGGACAGCACCTTTGGCGGCGAAGCCACCTCCGCCGCCAAAGTGTTTTCCGGCTGGATGTGAGACCGGCTAGCTGGCCGGCGGCGTGGCCCCCGGCTGCCGGAGACGCACGAGCCGCCAGCCGCCATACACGAGTAGAAGGACACCAACGCCAGCGCGAAACGTCAGACCGGTCGGGGACGCCAGCCCCCATTCGAGCAGATACCACGTTCCGACAAGCACGAAAAAGACCGGCACCAGCCACTCCAGCGGGGAACGACGTGGTTTCTTTTCAGGCATCAACGGCGTAGTCTCTTTCCACAGACGGGTTTGGGGCTAAAACCATGCCATGGTCTGACCAGCCGGCCAAAAGCCGGCACCGTTAGACGCAGATTTTTTGAGGAAGTGCCGTGGAACTGGCCGGAAGGATTGCCCTGGTGACAGGTGGGGCGCGCCGTTTGGGGGCGGCCATGGTGCGCGCCCTTGTGGCGCAGGGCGTTCACGTGGCACTCCACTGCCACAGCTCACATCCGACGGCGGAGACGCTTGCGGCCGAACTCCGCGCTGGCGGAGGCACGGTCGAAGTCTTTCCTGCCGATCTGCGTCAGCGGAAGGACGTGGATGCCCTCTTTGAAGGCATCCTGCGCCGTTTCGGGACGCTGCACATTCTGGTCAACAATGCGGCGGTTTTTGAGCGCCGTCCCTGGCCCGAACTCACCGATGCTGACTGGGAACAGACACTGGCCGTCAACCTGACAGCGCCTTTCTGGTGTGCGCGCCGGGCGGCGCGGCTGATGCTGGCGCAGGGACGGGGGAAAATCATCAACCTCGCCTGTGTCGGGGGTGTCCGCCCGTGGGCGGCGTATCTTCATTACAACGTCTCCAAAGCCGGCCTCATCATGCTGACCGAAGGGCTGGCCAAGGTGCTGGCGCCGGTTGTGCAGGTCAATGCCATTGCACCCGGCATCGTCAACCTGACCGGAACGCCGGAAGGGGTGACGCCGGAGGACATCACACAGGCGCTGCTATACCTGCTCAGCGCCGATGCCGTGACCGGTGAGACCTTGTTCGTGGATGCCGGCTATCGGTTGGGACTCAAACCGCCAGCGAATCTTCGGCAGGCGTAGCCCTACCAAGGTGAACATGCTATGGTTGCACAACTTCGCGTAAAAGTTTCGATATTTGCATGTAAGAGAGAGAAAACGATGAAGTTAGTCGCTTTGGGGACACTTCTCGCCGTGTTTTTCGCCGGTTGTTTTGCCACGGGCCAGGTTGTTTCTGCGGCGCTGGAAACGCCAGCGCCGGTGCTGACGCCAGCGCTGCTTGAGCAAACCGAGTGGAAAGTCACCGGCCCCTTTGGCGGTACGGTGCGCGCCCTGGCGCAGGACCCGACCAATCCCAAGCGGATGTTCATCGGAACGGCCGATGGACAAATCTACACAACGGTGGACGGCGCGCAGACCTGGCGCTGGCTGCCGACCTTCAACCGCCCGCAGTACATCATCGAAAGTATCGTGATTGACCCGACGGCAACCGACACACTGTATGCGGCCGTGTGGGTGCTTGAAAATGACCGCGATGGCGGGGTGTACAAGTCCACAGACGGGGGGCAGACCTGGCGGGCGGTGTTGAACGGAGAGTCCGTCCGCGCCTTTGCCATGGCTCCGGGCAACGCCAGTGTGCTGGTGGCCGGAACCCTGAATGGCGCATTTCGTTCGACGGATGGTGGGGAGACATGGGCGCGGCTGTCACCGGCCGGACACCCTGGCATTCGGAACATCGAATCCGTCGCCATTGACCCGCGCAGCGCCGATACGGTCTATGTCGGCACCTGGTATCTGCCGTGGAAGACGACCGACGGCGGCAAGAACTGGACCTTTATCCACGGCGAGACCTCAAAGCTCATCGAAGACTCTGACATTTTCAGCATCGCCATTGACACCTTTGATCCCGACCGCGTGTATTGCAGCGCCTGTAGCGGCATCTACCGCAGTCTTGACGGAGGGCGCAACTGGACGAAGTTCAAGGGAATCCCCTCCAGCGCCCGCCGGACGCACGTCATTTTTCCGCATCCCACCCGCGAAAAAGAAATCTTCGCCGGCACGACCGAGGGCCTGTGGCACACCTTGGATGGTGGCGAGACGTGGCGGCAGATTCTGCCCACGACGACGACCATCAACGAAATCCGCATTCATCCGTCTGCGCCCCAGCGGGTCATCGTCGGCACGGAGAACCGGGGCGTCCTCATCAGTGAAGACGGGGGAAACACCTTTCAGGCATACAATCAAGGATTTGTGACGCGCCGCGTGTCGGGGCTGCTGGCCGACAGCATGCAGCGTGGGCGGTTGTTTGCCTCCGTGATGTTCAACGGTGCGGAAGGCGGCGTCTATGTCTCCAATGATTTCGGTCAGACCTGGTATTCCTCCTCGCAGGGGCTTGGCGCACGGGATGTCTATGGCCTGCACGCGCCGGTGGGGGATTCGCGCCGTCTGTATGCCGCGACGAGCGATGGGGTGTTTGTGACGGAAAATGGCGGAAAGCTCTGGCAGCCGGCCAACCCGCCGGCTACCTGGCGCCCGACGCCGGTTGCACCGGGCGGCAGACAACCAGCGACCGCGCCAGCCGCGCCGAGCGCCCGGCCGTCTGCCAAGGGCCCTGCCAAAGGCCGCCGCACAGCCGCTCGCCCGCCAGCGCGCCGAACCATTCTGCGGCAACGGTTGAAGGGTCACGTCGTCGAACTGGTGTCAACCACTGACGGCTGGCTCTACGCCGCGGCCTGGGAAGGACTGTTCCGAACGGACAACCCGGCCAGGGGCTGGGAAAAAGTCAGCCTGGGCGCGTACCGTGGACGTGTCTTTTCGGTGGCCGTGTCGCCGCAGTCGTCAGAGGTCATTCTGGCCGGCATCTCGGGTGGGATGCTCATGAGCCAGGATGGGGGCGCGACGTGGCAGCGGGCCGACCTGCCAATGAAAGCCTTCAAGGATGCCACCTGCGTGCAGGAAATAGCCTTTCACCCACGCCGACCGGAAACCATATTCGTCGGGACACGGCGGACGGCCTATGTCAGCTTTGATGGCGGCAAATCCTGGGAGCGGCTGGCGCGCGGCATTGGCTTTGGTGACATTGCCGTGATCCGGTTCAACCCGCGCCAGGCGGATGAGGTCCTGATTGGCGATGCCCAGGGCGGGGGGCTGTATCTTTCGGTCAATGGCGGGCAGCTTTTCCACCGCCTCGACCAGCGGGCCGTGTTGCCGGAACATCGGATGTGGGCGGCGGCTTTCGATGTGTTCGCGCCGGGGCGCATCTATGCCGGCTCGGTCACTTCGGGGGTGATGGTTGTGACCCTTCCCGGACTCTCTCCGACCACCTCAGTGCGTTAGCCCCGCTGGACCGGTATGCCGGAGCTTCCTGAAGTCGAAGGCGTCGCGCGTGAGTTGCAGCGACGCCTTCAACAGCGGCGGGTCATTGGCGTCCGCATCCACCGTCCGCGCCTCGTTGCGCCACAGTCTGTCGCCACGGTCGTCGCAGGGATGCAGGGGGCCGTGTTTACCGAAGTCGGGCGGCGCGGCAAGCACCTGCTGCTACACTTGGACAATGCCCATACCCTGCTCGTTCACCTGCGGATGGCCGGCCGGTTTCTGTATCTGGCACCTGACGCCCCACTGCCAAAGTTCACCCACGCCGTCTTCGACCTCGACAACGACCGTCGCCTGGTGTTTCAGGACCAGCGGCACTTCGCCATCATGCGGCTGGCACCCACGGCCGCATTGTTCCAGCTTGAGGAACTGCGCCATCTCGCGCCCGAACCGCTGGGGCCGGATTTCACCCCGGACTACCTGCAGCGCACGCTGGCCGGCACGCGGCGTCCCATCAAGGAAGTCCTGCTCGACCAGACGCGCGTAGCCGGGTTGGGAAATATCTACGCAGCGGAAGTCCTCTTTGCCGTCGGTCTCCATCCCCTCACCCCGGCCAATCTGGTATCCAAATCCAAGGTCAAAGACCTGTGGAAGACCATCCGCGTCCTGCTGGAGGCCGCCATCGAAGCCGGCACGACCCTTGACGTGGACCCGGAAAACATCACCGGGCAGTATTTTGGCGCGGCTTTTGCCGAGGCTCTGCTCGTGTATGACCGGGAAGGCGAACCCTGCATCCGCTGTGAAACTCCCATTGCCCGGATTCGCCAGGGGCAACGCTCGACCTACTTCTGCCCCAGGTGTCAGCGCCCACGTGCCGGAACGGGACGACAAACTGCAAAATGATGTGCTAGGGTCACAGTTGTTTTTCAGCCCCCTTGGTTGGTTTTTGGTGCGCCGGCCGAAGCGCGTGTGCTCGGCAGGCCAGGTTTTGAGGAAAGGTAGCCTTGTGGCTGAACCGCTTTCGGGAAGGGATGACTTCTTATGGAGCAGCACGTCGGTAAGGCTTGGGGAACGCTGAAGTACCGGGACGCAGCAGGAAAAGAAGCGACGGCCATGCTGAACAAACCGGTTTTCCGCATTGGTCGTCTTGCAGACAACGACTTGCAGATTGATGACCCTTACGTATCCCGCCTGCATGTCGAGCTGCGCTTCGATGGTGTGCATGCGACGTTGGTGGACCGGAGCAGCACCGGCGCAACGTACGTCAACGACCAGCGCGTTTCGGAAGCGCAACTGCACAGCGGCGACCGGCTCGCACTGGGGCGCAAGCTCGCCGGGACGGAAATCGTCTTCGAGTATGCCAACCAGGGGGCAAAGCCGTCTGAAGCAGCCGAGCCACACCAGGTGATGTCGGTCATTGACCACTCCCAGACGCGCTACCTCAATACGTCTCTCATCCGGGCAACCCAACTGACCAATGCCGCGACCGTCAATCGCCTGAAGGCACTCTACGAGATTACGAGCGCAATTCTGGCCGTGACGACCCGTGAGGAACTGGCTGAAAAGCTTCTGACCCTGCTGTTTGACGTATTGCCAGCCGAACGGGGCGTCATTCTGCTGGCCGACCCGAAAGACAATACCCTGCGCCAGCAGGCGGCACGGCTGCGCAACGGCGATGCCGCCCAGGTTTCTCCAAGCCAGACAATTGTGCGCCGGGTCTATGAGGGTAACGTCGCGGAACTGTGCCTCGATGCCCGCAACGATGCCCGCTTTGCCAGCCAGCAAAGCATCATTTTCCAGTCCATCCGCTCGGTGATGTGCGCCCCGATCAGTTCGGCAAGCCGTACCTGGGGCGTGTGCTATCTCGACAACCTGACGACCAGGAAAACCTTTGAAGATGAGGAACTGGAGTTTCTGATGGCGGTTTCCCGGCAGGCCGGGCTGGCGCTGGAAAACATCTACCTGCTGGAGGAACAGAAAATCACCTTCCAGAGCTTCGTGACGACGTTGGCGGCATCCATTGACGCCCGTGATGACCTGACGGCCGGACACTCGGCGCGGGTGGCGCGGTACTCGCGCTCGATTGCGAAGTATATGAACCTGCCGGAAGCCGAGCGCCGCCGGATTTACTACGCTGGCTTGCTGCACGACTACGGCAAGATCGGGACGCGCGAGGCCATTCTCTGTAAGCCGGGCAAGCTGACGCCGGAAGAGTACGCCCACATGCGCGACCACGCCAAAAACACCTACGATATTCTGTCGAAGATTCACTTCACACGGGATATGCAGGACCTGCCACTGATAGCCGCCGGCCATCATGAAAACCTCGACGGCAGCGGTTATCCCTTCGGCCTCAAAGGCGACCAAATTCCGCTGGGCGCACGCATCATTGCCGTGGCAGACTTCTTTGATGCCCTGACCCACAAGCGCCACTACCGGGAACCGATGCCGATTGAGGAAGTGCTGGAGCTGATTGACGAAAGTACCGGCACGAAGTTTGACCCGCAGGTGGTGGCGGCGCTCAAGGAATTCGTCCGGCAGGAGTTCATCCCCAACCAGCGCAAGCGCGCTGAAGCCGAAGCCCGCCGGGCACAAATCTCTCAAACGCCGGAGTCCGGGCATGTTACCGGCGACACGACGCTGCCGGTCATGCCACCGGAAACGGTGATGTCACCGGAAACGGTTTCCATGGACCCGGTGCCGCTGTAAACCGCGCTACGGGCAGCGTTCTTCCAGATCGCGGGCAACGCTTGAGTTGCTGTTCAATCCGACGCAGCCCCGCACCGGGTCGTAGCGGTAGGGGACGCCGCTGGGGTCAAGTGGCGCCCGGTCATAACGCCGGAAGCGTTTTTCAAAATCTTCGTGAAACAGCGCCAGCGGCCGCCCCAGCGTGTCGTAGGCTTCGTCCCGGTGCGCCACCAGGAGCGGATACAGTTCGGCAAAACTGGCCGGGTTGCGCCGGTAGGTTTCGCGGAAACGCGCAATCATCCGTTCCATGAAATCGCGTTCATCGAGTGAGGTGAGTTGTTGCAGCCGCCATTCGGCACTCAGGCGTGCGCCTTCGTGTTCAGCTTCGTCGCGCAGCTTCTGAAACAGCAGGTAGGATGTCCGGCGGTCGCCCCCACGGGTTTTGGCCGCGCCGACCATGACGGCTGTCCAGCCCCGGTCGCTGGGGCTGATGGCCAGTGCCGAAGCCCGCTCATAGGCTTCGGCGCATTCCTCGTAGCGTTTGGCCCGCCAGCAAATAGCCCCATAGTCTGACCACATCCGAAACAGGTTTTTCCGGTCCGTATGTGCGGCAATGCCCTTGCGCAGAAGCGCCAGCGCCGCATCGTAGTCAAACTCGGCAAGGAAAATCGCCCCTGTCCGGTAGGCTGCCGTGAAATGCGGGTCAACCGTCGTGGTGATGTCGAGCAGCGGTTCCAGCAAAGGCATGTCCTCGCGGGAAAGTTTTGAAAAGTCCACGGCTCCTTCGCCGGTCAATCCGCCGCCGAGCTTGCGCCCGAAATACTGGACAGTACGAATCCAGTAGAGGTCAGAAACCACGCCCTCGAAGCCGAATGACAGCCGGCGTACCATCTCGCCCGACTGCACATAGAGCGTTTCCTCGATGGCGCGGTTTCGGCTGAAGGTGGCGTCGAGCCGCACCTGCAGGGGATAGAGGCTGGCCAGACCAATGAAGACAACGCCCCAGTAGAGATAGGCCCGCCACCGTTCAGGGGCGGTCCGGGATGCGCCTGTCGTTTCCATGGCTTCCTTGCCGAAGGGGCTTCCTTGCCGAAGGGCTTTTGCCCGGAAGAAGGTTATTTGAAGTTGCGGCGCTCAAAAATGTAGAGCGTCAGAGAGAGCAAAATGCTGAGGTACACAACACCATACAGGCAACTGAGGGCCATCTGGCTGCCCGTAATGGGAATTCCGTGGGCCGTGCGCGCGATGAAGTTGAAGTTGTGCAGGTTGGGTAGCAGGTAGTACAGCGCCCACAGCACCATCTGCATGATCCGCAGTGAGGGGTAAACCTCGACGTTCAGCACATCGGCAAAGAGCTTAAGGTCCGGGGTGAAGTTGCAAGTCAGGTAGCTGACGATGCTGAACAGGGTGGCCAGCGCCGGTGTTGTGAACGACGAAAAGAGCAGCGCCAGGGCCGTTGCCAGCAGGAGTTCGATGTAAAGCAGAAAAGCCGCCGGAATGATGCTGAACGGAGAAGGATCGGTCGGGCGGCGGACATAAAACAGCGCCACGATCAGGGCGATGAGCATGACGGTGCAGTTGACGAGCAGCGTCAGTGACAGGCCGAAAAACTTGCCCAGAATGAACTCGTAGCGGTGCAGCGGTTTGGACAGAACCGTGTAAATCGTGCGCCGCTCGATTTCCTTGTACACCAGCCCGGTGCCAATAAAGACAGCAATCATGTAGCCGAACAGCAGCAATGTGCTCAGTCCCAGGTCCACGATGGCCTTGTGTTCCTGATTGATGGACAACTCTCCTATGAACAACGACGCCGCAATGAGAATCAGGACGGCCACAACCAGGTTGTAGAGCACTTTGTCACGTACGGACTCCCGAAAGGTGTTGAGCGCCACCGTGGAAATCTGCTTCATTGCCTCAAACCCCTGGGACAAAAACAGGACTGTTCTCCCCGAATGTTGTGGATGCCGGAATTATCCCTTCACCGGCGAGGGCAAGGCAAGCCGATGACATCTCCTGATACGGCAACTGGTCTGGCGGTCGTGGCGCGGCAGCCTTACACTTGGCAGCTTCGCCGGGGCGGCCTGACGCTGGGTGCCACAACCCGCCTGATGGGCATCATCAACGTCACGCCGGATTCGTTTTCCGACGGTGGACGCTACACCACGGTCGAAGCTGCCCTGGCCCAGGCGCAACGGCTTGTCGCCGAAGGGGCTGACATCCTTGACATCGGCGGGGAATCCACCCGCCCCGGCGCGCAAACGGTGGACGAGGCTGAGGAAATGGCGCGGGTCATTCCCGTGATCGAGGCTGTGGCCCAGGCTGTGGACGTGCCGCTTTCAATCGACACCTACAAGGCTTCCGTTGCCGAAGCCGCGCTGGCGGCCGGCGCCGTGATTGTCAACGACATTTCGGGCTTTCGTTTCGATGACCGCATGCCAGAAGTCATTGCGCGGCACGGCGCTGGCGTCGTGGTGATGCACAGTCGCGGCACGCCCGGCGCTCTGCACGGTTTGCCTCCGGTGGCGGACATTCTGGCGGATGTCACGGCTGGCTTTGAGCACAGCCTGGAGGTTGCCCGCACAGCCGGCATCGGGTTGGACAGCATCGTGTTCGACCCCGGACTGGGTTTTGGCAAGACCCTCGAAGACAACCTGTTGCTGCTTGGTACGCTACCGCGTCTGGCGGCGCTGGGGCGGCCGCTGCTCGTCGGGCCTTCACGCAAGTCCTTCATCGGCAGGGTGACAGGCAAAGCTGACCCCTCCGACCGGCTTCTGGGAACTGCCGCCAGTGTGGCTTTGGCGATTGCCGGTGGCGCGCATATCGTCCGCGTCCACGACGTAGCCGCCATGCGCGAATGTGCGGCGTTGGTGGATGCCGTCCGCAACACTGTTTTTCCAAACAGCGAACCGGTGTGATGGTGCCTAACTGGCAGTATCACATCACCGGCAGCGATTCACCTTCCTGAAGAACCAGTTTCCCGGCGTCGCTCCACAGGCGCTCGAGGCCGTAAAAGTCGCGCTGCTCCGGCGTGAAGACGTGGACGATGAAATCACCGTAGTCCATCAGCACCCACTGCCCATCGGCATAGCCTTCGATGTGGCGGGGATAGGTTTTGAGCAGCCCCAGTTGGCGTTCCACCTCATCGGCCAGCGCCTGCACGTGGCGCGAAGAGGTGCCCGTGGCAATGATGAAGTAATCGGCAATTGAGGTCAGCCGACCAATGTCCAGAATCACCGGTGCGACGACCTTCTTTTCCTGCAAGGCATGAATCACCTGCCACACCCGCCGGTCTTCGACCTTGGGCGGTGTGGTTTCGGCGGGGACGGCCAGTTTACGTACGGGGAGACGTGGAGCAGTGTCGTTCGTCATCAAGCGTGGTGTCCGTTTGAGTAAAGTCCATAGACATGAATATACCGCTCCACGAGCGGCGGTACGAAGCGCGCAATGGAGCGTCCTTCACTGACGGCCTGCCGGATGTCCGTCGCTGAGACATCCAGGGCAAACAAGTCAGTCAGAAAAACGTGCATGCCGGTTTCGCCCAGGTTGCTCGTGACGGCCCGCTGGCTGGCCCGTCCGCCCCGCAGGTCAATGACCCGCCCGGCACCGTACTGCCCGGCCAGCGTGGCGAGGTCGCCGACTTCATACTTCGGGCGCGTCATGACGATGAGATGGCAACTGTCGAGCAGGGTTTGGTAACGCTCCCACTTGGGCAGATTGGCAAAGGAATCCGCGCCCATCATGAAGAACAGGTGCGTCTCGTCGCCATAGGTCCGGCGCAGGGTCGCAACCGTGTCGGCGGTGTAGGGGCGCTCCGGCGCAAAGATTTCCACCATCGAAACGCGGGCAATGTCCATCTGGAGCGTGGCCAGTACGGTCATCGCATAGCGGTGGTAGGCCGAGGTTACACGGTCGAAGTCCTTGTGGGGCGGGCTGTAGGTCGGAATGAAGAGCAGTTCGTCGAAGTTGAAGATGGCCGCCAGACTCTCTGCCAGCCGCAGGTGGCCGTAGTGGATGGGGTCGAAGGTGCCGCCCAGCAGTCCTACGCGCCGCCAGCGGTTGCCGGTGGGAAGCTGTGGCTGAGCCGCCGGTACGGTGCTTTCCGGTACGGTGCTTTCCGGTACGGTGCCGGCCGGTGCAGCGCCGGGACGACTAGGCTTTCGGGTGCGTCCGGTCATAGACCTCCATCAGGCGGTCAGTCGAAACGTGCAGGTACTGTTGCGTGGTCGTCAGCCGCGCGTGCCCCAGCAGTTCCTGAATGGCGCGCAGGTCAGCCCCGGCATCGAGCAGATGTGTGGCAAATGAATGCCGCAGGCTGTGGGGGCTGATGTGGTGCAGGTCGCTGCACTGCCGGATGTATTTGTCAATCAGACGCCCGACGGAACGGGTTGTCAGCCGCGTGCCCTGGTAGTTGAAAAACACGCAGTTGGGTTCGCGCTTGTCCTCCGGGGCATGGGCAAGCAATTGTCCCCGTACGCCCAGGTACAGCTCCAGTGCCTTGCGGGCATGCTCGCCAAACGGGACGATGCGTTCCTTGCGCCCCTTGCCGCGCACCCGGACGCACTGGTTCCTGAAGTCAATGTCTTCGAGATTCATGCCGACCAACTCCGACACGCGCACCCCGGTGGCATAGAGCATTTCCAGAATGGCCCGGTCGCGTTTGCCCAGTACGGTTTCGAGGTCAGGCATTTCCACGAACCGCATGGCTTCTTCGACGGTCAGGTGGTTGGGCAGCTTGCGCTCCAGACGGGGTGATGCGACAAGTTGCGCCGGGTTGAGTTCCAGAACCCCTTCCCGGCAGAGATGGCGGAAAAAGGCGCGCAGCGTGGCCAGTTTGCGGGCAATGGAGGTTTTTTTCTTCTTCTTTTCGTACAGCGTGGCGAGGTATTCCCGGATGGTGATGTTGTCAATGTCGTGGATGCTGACCTGACGCCGGACGCCCTGGGCATTTGGCGGACAGAGAAAGTCGTAAAACTGCTCCAAATCTCCCATGTAGCACCGCAGGGTGTGCGCAGAAGCATTGCGTTCATACATCAGAAACTTTTTGAAATCCTCGATGTAATCAGCCAGCGTCGGCGCTTCCGTCATGCCTGTTTCGACACCTCACCATCCGGTTTGGAACACAGCTTTGCTATTGTGCGTCACGCGCGATCCCATCGCAACGGGCGCTGCCCTGCCCGGCTGAAAACACTCTGGGCCAACGATTTTGGACAAAACCACGATGACTTTGAGCTGTCTCCAGACTGAACTCACGGCCGAGCTGGATGCCATCCGGGCCGCCGGCCGGTGGCGCGAACTGCGCCCGGCGCAGGCCCCGCCAGCCGTGACCTTCGTCTGCGGCGGGCAGGAGTGGGTCAACTTTTCCAGCAACGATTATCTGGGGTTGTCCACGCATCCACGCCTGATTGCAGCCGCCCAGGCAGCCACAGCCAAGTGGGGCACCGGGGCGACGGCGAGCCGCCTGATTTGCGGTACGCTTGACCTGCACTGCGCCTTGGAAGAGGCGCTCGTTGCCTTCAAGGTCGGCGGACATCCCGGCTACCGCGCCCTGCTGTTCAACAGCGGCTACCACGCCAACCTGTCCCTGCTGACGGCGCTGACCGATGTTCAGGATGTGATCTTCTCCGATGCCCTCAACCATGCCAGCCTGATTGACGGCTGCCGTCTGAGCCGGGCGACGACCGTCGTGTATCGGCACAACGACCTGGACGACCTGCGCGCCAAACTGACCCGGTACGGACAGGCGCGGCGCAGGCTCATCGTCACGGAAGCGGTGTTTTCAATGGATGGCGATGTCACGCCACTGGCCGATGTGCTGGCTCTGGCGGAAACCTTTGGGGCGTGGGTCGTACTCGATGAAGCCCATGCCACGGGCGTGCTAGGCCCACAGGGAAGAGGTCTGGCGGCGCAGCTTGACCACACCGGCCGCCCACTCATCCTGATGGGCACGCTTGGCAAAGCTCTGGGCAGCTTTGGGGCGTTTGTTGTCGCGCCGGCCGTGGTCATCGAACTGCTCATCAACCGGGCGCGGCCGTTCATCTTCACCACGGCCCTGCCGCCAGCGCCGGTTGCGGCGGCGCTGGAAGCCGTGCGCCTGCTCGTGGAAAGCGATGCCCTGGTGGAAGGGCTGCATCGCAACATCAAGCACATGGCAACGGCGCTGGGGTTTTCACCGGACTGGCCCGCGCCGATTTTTCCGGTGGTGCTGGGCGCGGAAGCGGCGACCATGCGTGCCATGCAGGACTTGCAGGCGGCCGGGTTCTATGTGGTGGGGATTCGCCCGCCCACCGTCCCGCCTGGCGCGTGCCGGCTGCGCCTGACGGTGACGGCGGCCCACACGCCGGCCCAGATTGCAGATGTGGCGACTGCCATCCGGTCAGTGATGCCGGCTTCCAGCTTGGCTCAGGCCACTCATTCGTAGCGCAGGGCCTCGACCGGGTCGAGGTAGGCCGCCTTGATGGCCGGAATGAGTCCGGCAACGAGACCGATGCTGACCGAAACCGCAAACCCAATGCCAACCCACAGCAGGGAGACACTGGAGGGCAAGTCCGGGATGGTCAGGTTGATGATTTGACTGAGACCCAACCCGGCGAGAATCCCGATGCACCCGCCAAGGCCGGTCAGCGACATGGCTTCAATCAGGAACTGCATGATGATGTCCCGCCGCCGCGCCCCGAGCGCGCGCCGGGTGCCGATTTCCTTGGTGCGCTCGGTGACGGACACCAGCATGATGTTCAGGACACCAATCCCGCCGATGAGCAGCGCCATACCGGAAATCGGGACGACAATCGCCGCCAGGACCAGCGTGATTTTCCCAAAGCCTTCTTTCTCGGCCGTCGGGGTCGAAAGATGAAAGTCGTCCGGTTTGTAAAACGGGACGTTGCGCCGCTTGCGCAGCAGCCGCGTAATGTCGTCCACCATGCGGTCGAGTTGCCCGTCCCTGGCTTTGGCGACAATCATGTAGTTTTTGTCCCGTGGGTAGAGCCGGCGGTACGTGGCGTGGGGGATGATGGCGCAGTTGTCCTCCCAGTTGGCGCCGGGAAACATGCCGCGTGCCGCGCTCTTTTCCAGCACGCCGACAACCCGGAAGATTTGCCCGTTGATGGTGAACTCGTTGCCGACGGCTTCCGTCGTGCCGAAAAGGGTTTCGGCGGTGTCGTAGCCGATGACGGCCACGGCCACTCCGTGCCGGCTCTCGACTTCGGTATAGTAGCGCCCGGTCAACATCTGCATGTTGCGCGCTTCGAGAAAGGCCGGATCGCCGCCGCGCAAGACCGGATTGTTGGCCTGGCGGTCACGGTATTTCAGGATGGGCGCATCGGGACTACCCGGCCAGCGGCCCAGACAGGCCGTGGCAGCCGCCACGCTCGGCAGCTCGGCAATGGCCAGACCGTCTTCGTAGGTCAGGTCCTTGCGTTGCCGCTCTTCAAACGTCGGTTCGCGTGGGCTGCCGAAGTTGAACTTCGAGACAAAGACGGTGTTTGTGCCGAAGCGTTCGACCATGGCGGCAAAGCTCTTTTCCAGACCCGTAATGACCGAAGACACAAGGATGACGGAGGTCGTCCCGATGATGACCCCCAAAACCGTCAGCAGGGACCGGAACTTGTGCGCGCCAATGGTGGCAACGGCCTGCCCGAAGCTTTCCCGAACACTGTACAGCAGCAAGAACGTTCACCTGCCCTTTCTGGATGGATTACTCGGCACGCAGGGCCACGATGGGGTCGAGATTGGCGGCGCGGTGAGCCGGGTAGATGCCGAAGATCAGCCCAACGCCTATTGAAACCACCAGCGCAAGGATGACGGCCCAGACCGGCATCGAGAACGGCAACCCAAACTGCGCCGCGATGATAAGTCCCGCCCACGCAGCTACCAGGCCCAGAACGCCACCGATGCCGGAAAGCAGGGAAGACTCCACCAGAAACTGCCACAGGATGTCGCGTCGGCGTGCACCCAGGCTTTTGCGGATGCCGATTTCACGGGTGCGTTCGGTGACAGCCACCATCATCGTATTCATGATGACAATGCCGCCTACAACCAGTGAAATGGAAACGACACCGAGTGCCACGGCAGCAATGAGTCCGGTCAGGCTGCGCCACAGGTCCTTGATGGCATCAGCGCCAAGGAAGGCAAAGTCGTCTTTCTGGTCGGGGCGCAGGTGGTGACGCGCCCGCATGATGCCGCGAACCTGGTCTTCCAGGGCTTCGAGCGTAACGCCGGGCCGGGGCTGGAGCACGATGGCCAGGGATTGCCGGGGCCCGAACATCCGCAGATGCACGGACGGCGGGATGACCACAAAGTTGTCGCGTTCATTGCCCAGAAACGAGCCAAGCTCTTTGGAAACGCCGATGATTCGGAAAGGCTCGCCCTGGATGCGCAGTTCGCGTCCCACGGGGTTGGCTCCGCCAAAGAGCTTCTCGCGCACCTTGTAGCCCACGAACACCACGTTGGCGCGGTTTTCGTCGTCGCTTTCGGTGATAAACCGCCCCTCCTCGACGTTGATGTTCCCGGCACCCATCGCCGGGATGCTGGGCGAATAACCAATGACCGAAACGTTTGTCAGTTCGCTGCCGCCCTGCCGCAGGTAGGGAAGGGAGGCGTCGAGCCGGATGCCCATTTCCCGGGCCAGGCTGGCGCGGGCGCGCAGGTCACGGTAATCCTCCAGAGTGATGATTTTGTTTTTCTGCACCTGGAGCCATTCGTCAAGGCTTGTGACAATGCCGTAGCGGTCGAGAATGATGGTGTTGGCCCCGAACTCCTCCTCCATCGTCTTTCCGACATAGACGTTCAGTCCCTCGATGACCGCCGCCACGGCAACCACGGTCATCACGCCGAAGATAACCCCCAGCAGGGTCAGAAAAGTGCGCAGTTTGTGGGCGCGCAGTGCGTCAACGGCCAGCCGAATGGCCTCGCGAAAGGGCATAGCGCCGGTGGACATAGGAAACCTCAGCAGGAAAGTTGCCGCCGGTGGAATCGCCCATACGAAACGTCAGGAAACCGCCACGGGTTTCAAGAATACCTGGCCGTCCTCAACGCCGGCAGCGCCTCCGCAGCAGTAAGCATTGCGCTGTGGCACAATTCGGCGTACAACGGTTGACCTGTGAACCCAACGTTTTCATTTCACCTGCCCATGATCAAACGGGTGACTCTGGCCGGTCGGCGGCTGGCATGGTGGTTGTTGGCAGTGGGACTGACCGGCATCCTGGCCGGGCCTCCCGCCGGCTGCCGTACGCTTCAATCCCCACCGACGCCGGAGTTTTTCGATCTCATCGAGCGTTTCCTGCCGCAGTTTGACGGCTCGCGGGAGCGGGCCGGCCAGCCTTCCCTGACCCGGCAGGATGCCGAGCGGTTGCTGGCCGGAGCGCACATTGAGCGGCGCTGGCAGGGACAGGGTGGGCAGGAAGTCTTCACGGTCATCCAGCCGGTACGCCTGGGCAAAGGCACAGCCCAGTGCCGGGTGACAGTCATGGCACTGCCGGGGCAGGCGACCATTCACGGGGTTATCTTTCAGTTGTCCGGGCTGACCGATCCGGCGCTGGCCGATGATGAAAACCGTATCATTGACGCCTTCGTGCAGCGGTATGGCGATCCGGCAGATGTGGATGCCCCGGATATTGATCTCGTCTGGCCCCTGCCCCAGGGCGGACTGGTGTTGCTGGCCGCCGAAGCGGATGACCCGACAACCACTTTTGCCCTGCGTCCGCTCTCCGAAGTGCCTGCCGACGAGGTGCTGGGGCACGGCGGCGAACTGCGTGACCACGACTGAAGCTTGGCTAAAAAGGCCAAACGGGCAGCCTGAATGACCGCCCGTTTGGGAAATGAGCCGTGCAGGACTCGAACCTGCGACCCACTGGTTAAAAGCCAGTTGCTCTACCGACTGAGCTAACGGCCCCCGTGTCAAAGGCACAAGACGCCAAGGATAGGGGAATCCGCGCCGGGATGTCAACGTGTGTTTGCCTGCCCGGATTGCTCCACTCTTGACCGTTCCGCATAATGGGCAACACGCAAACATTCCTGCCAACCGAATTCCCAGACCGACACGATGACCTTTGACCTCAAGAAAACCGTCAACCTGCCTTCCAAAGACCTGCCCATGAAGGGCAACCTGGCACAAGCTGAGCCACAGCGCCTCCAACGCTGGCTGGCTGCCGATATTTATGGTGCGCTGCGCAAAGCGCGTGCCTGCCGTCCGAAGTTTCGCCTGCACGACGGCCCGCCCTATGCCAACGGACGGATTCACATGGGAACGGCCTTCAACAAGATTCTCAAGGACTTCATCGTGAAGTCACGCAGCATGCTGGGTTTTGATGTGGCGTATATTCCCGGCTACGACTGCCACGGGCTGCCGATTGAAACCAAGGTCGTCAAGGAACTCGAAGGCAAGCTGGCCGCCAGGCAGGTGCCCCTGACGCCTCTCATCATCCGTCGGGAGGCGCGGGCCTTTGCGGAACGCCATATCGTGCAGATGAACCGCGACTTTCAGCGTCTGGGGGTACTCGGTGACTGGGAGCACGCCTACCGCACGATGAGCTACGACTACGAAGCGGACATTTTGCGGACGCTGGCGGCCTTTGTGCGGCAGGGCAGCGTCTATCGCGGGTTGCGTCCGGTGCACTGGTCTATCGGCGCGCAGTCGGCGCTGGCCGAAGCCGAACTGGAATACCGGGAAGTGGTTGATCCCTCGGTGTATGTTGCCTTTCCGCTGGTGACGGACCCGGCGACCCTGTCGCCGGCGCTGGCCGGCCGGCAGGTGGCTATCATCATCTGGACGACCACGCCCTGGACACTGCCGGCCAATCTGGGCATCAGCTTCGGGCCCGACTTCGACTACGTTGCCGTCGCGGCTTCGCCGGCCAATGGACACGGGGCGGTCGGCCCGGTGTACATCGTCGCAGAAAAGCTCCTGCCCGAACTGGCGCAGAAGTTCGGGTGGTCAACGTGGCAGACGCTGGCCACCTTCAAGGGAACGGCGCTGGACGGCAAAGTGGCCCGGCATCCGTGGCTCGACCGTGAATCCAGGCTCATGGTTGGCGAACACGTCACGCTCGATGCCGGTACGGGTGCCGTTCACACTGCGCCCGGACACGGGATGGAAGATTTTCTCATTGGCAAGCGGTATGGACTGGAGCCGTACTGTCCGGTGGACCAGCGTGGGGTGTACACCGACGACGTGGTCTACTTTGCCGGCCAGCAGGTCTTTGCCGCCAATCCGTCCATCATCGAGCTGTTGCGGGCGCGCGGCATGCTCGTCTTTGCCGAGGATTATCCCCACAGCTATCCGCACTGCTGGCGCACGAAGACTCCAACCATTTTTCGCGCCACGCCGCAGTGGTTCATCTCCATGGACGCCGCCGACCTGCGCCAACGCGCCATTGCCGAAATCGGGCGCGTCAGGTGGTTGCCGGCCTGGGGCGAGGAGCGCATGCGCAATATGTTCATCAACCGGGGCGACTGGTGCATTTCCCGCCAACGCGCCTGGGGCGTGCCTATTGCGGCCGTGCGCTGTACGGCCTGCGGAACGGTTCACGCCAGCGCTGACTTCATGGAACAGGTCGCAGAAGTCTTTGACCGCGAAGGGGCAGATGCCTGGTACGTCCGTCCGGTGAGCGATTTCCTCCCGCCTGACTTTGCCTGTGAAAGCTGTGGTGCAAAGGATTTCGAGAAGGAAATGGACATTCTGGATGTGTGGCTCGATTCGGGCGTGAGCTGGCAGACGATGGAGCGCGCCGGACTGGCAACGCCGGATGAACCGGCCTCGGATGTCTATATCGAAGGTTCTGACCAGTATCGCGGGTGGTTCAACTCATCGCTTGTCGTCAGTCTGGGACTGCGCGGCCATGCGCCCTACCGGACGGTCATCACCCACGGGTATGTCCTCGACAAAGACCGCGAGAAAATGTCGAAAAGCCTGGGGAATGTCATCGAGCCACAGGCATTGATTGAAACCGGCGGGGCTGACCTGCTGCGCCTCTGGACAGCGAGCGTGGACTACACCGACGACGTGCCCATTTCCGAAGAAATCCTGGCGCGCATCGGGGATGCCTACCGCAAGCTGCGCAATACGCTGTGCTATCTCGTCAACAACCTTTCGGACTTTGACCCGGCACAGGATGCCGTGCCGTTTGACGAACTGTTCGAGATTGACCGGTGGGCGCTCGTAGAAACGAATGAACTCGTCCGCCGCGTACGGACAGCCTACGAGCAGTATTCCTTTCAGTCGGCCTACACGGCGCTACTCAACTTCAGTACGACACAGCTTTCGAGCATCTACTTCGATGTCCTCAAGGACCGGCTCTACACCTACGCGCCGAAGTCCTACGAGCGGCGGGCTGCCCAGACGGCGCTCTATGACATTGCCAGCGCCATGATTCGCCTGTTGGCACCCATTCTGGCATTTACGGCCGACGAAGCCTGGGAGAAGCTGACGCGCCAGCCGGCTGGTTCGGTGCATCTGGCTGAGTTTCCGGCCTACGAGCCAGCGCGGGCTGATGCGGCGTTACAGGCGCGTTGGGAGACGTTGCTGGAAGTGCGTTCGGCCGTGCTCAAGGAACTCGAAAAGCAGCGGGCGGCCGGATACATCGGCTCGTCGCTCGAAGCCCAGGTGTGGCTGCGGGCCGGAGGGCCGCTTGCAGCAACGCTGGCTGACTACGGCGCGGAGGCGCTGTCTTACCTGTTCATTGTCTCGCAGGTGACGCTCGAATCTGCCGGAAACAAAGACCTGGTGGTACAGGTGGAGCGGGCGCGGGGCCGCAAATGCGAACGGTGCTGGCACTATGAAACGACTGTCGGCGAAGACCCGGACTTTCCTACCATTTGTCACCGGTGCGTCCGCAACGTGCGGGCCGGTTGGTATCCGGCGGCATAAACGCTGGATGTTTTTGGCCGGCCCGGCAGCCGGGCCGGCCGGGTATTGCCGAACGTGTATTCCCGAAAAAGTGGTCACGATTGTCGGATGCCGCCTTCGGTCAGGGCGCGGGGATCGAGCAGGCGGTCGAGTTCTTCGGCCGAAAGACTGGTCATCTCCAGAGCGACTTCCTTGACCGTACGGTCTTCGGCGTAGGCGCGTTTGGCAATCTTGGCACCGAGTTCGTAGCCAATCACCGGGTTGAGGGCTGTGACCAGAATCGGGTTGCGGCCGACCTGGGCGCTGAGGCGCTCTTCGTTGACGGTGAAGTTGGCAATGGCCTTGTCCGCCAGCAGCCGCACCGCATTGGCCATCGTGGTCAGGCTTTGCAGGATGTTGTAGGCAATGACCGGCAGCATGACGTTGAGCTGGAAGTTGCCGGACTGCCCGGCAATGGTGATGGTCGTGTCGTTACCGATGACCTGGGCGCAAACCATAGCCATGGCTTCCGGGATGACCGGGTTGACCTTGCCGGGCATGATGCTGGAGCCGGGTTGAAGGTCCTGAAGCCGGATTTCGGCGAGTCCCGCCTGCGGGCCACTGTTCATCCAGCGCAGATCGTTGGCGATTTTCATCAGGCTTACGGCCACGGTTTTGACCTGCCCGCTGAGTTCGACAATGGCATCCTGGGAGCTGAGCGATTCAAAGAAGCTGTCGTTGGGTTGGAAAGGCAGTCCGGTCCGTTCGGCCAGCCGGGCCGCAAAGCGGGCGGCAAATTCGGGATGGGCATTGATGCCGGTGCCGACCGCTGTACCGCCCTGGGCAAGCTTGGTGAGGCGTGGCAGGGCGCTTTCAATCCGCTCGATGCCGTGGGCGATTTGCCAGGCCCAGCCGGTGAGTTCCTGGGCGAGGGTGATCGGCATGGCATCCATCAGATGGGTACGCCCGGTTTTGACCACATGGGCGACACTGGCGGCCTTGGTCTGGATGGTGCTGTGCAGGTGGCGCAGGGCGGGCAGCAGGTCGTGCGTCGTAGCCAGACAGGCGCTGACGTGGATGGCCGTTGGAATGGCATCGTTGCTGCTTTGCCCCATGTTGACGTGGTCATTGGGATGGACGCGCACGCCGAGACGTTCGCTGGCCAGCGAGGCAATGACCTCATTGGCGTTCATGTTCGTGCTCGTCCCCGAACCGGTTTGAAAGATGTCCAGGGGAAAGTGCGCGTCGTGTTGTCCGGTGGCGACTTCTAGGGCGGCTTGGGCAATGGCTTCCGCCAGATTGGGTGCCAGCAACCCCAGTTCCTGATTGACCGTGGCGGCCGCCCATTTCACAAGGGCGAGGGCTTCAATGAAACGCCGTGGGAAACGAAGGTCGCTGATGGGAAAGTTTTCCACGGCGCGCTGGGTTTGGGCCCCATACCGGGCAGTGGCCGGGACGCGCACCTCCCCCATACTGTCGCGTTCGATACGAAATTGCTCGTCGGTCACAGAAAGACTCCTTGCCATGAAAGTTAGCTAACGCACAGAATGGAGTATGCGCGTTGGTCGTCATCGCTTTCAATGCGGGTTGTACACCAACCGGTGCCTGATGGGCGTGAGGTACAAACCTGCAACCTCTGTCTGGATGGAGGCTATCTGAAAATATGGCCGGAAAATGAGAAAGCCTACCGTGACGGTAGGCTGGCGGGTCAGCAGGGCTGGTGAAGTGGTAGCGGCGTCCGGGATCGAACCGGAGACCTACGGGTTATGAATCCGTCGCTCTAACCAGCTGAGCTACGCCGCCACAAGATTTTTATAACCTGGCTGGTTGACGATAACCAGGCGCAAGGTGAAGGTGAGGCAAAAATTGGCCGAAGCCGCGACGAATTGCAAGTCCGGGCTGCTCCACTGAGGCTGCTGTAGGGTGACTTGACATCGGAGGCAATCGGTTCCTAGCTTGTCCTGAACGGACACAGGTCAAAAGCAGTCATCGTAGGTATCGCCCATTAGCGTGGATCATTCAGGGATGACACTCGCAACCCTTCCATCGGGGGTGGAAGTCCTTGGGCGCCGGGTGAAGCGCCTGCCCTCCAATGCTATGCCCGAACGAATTCTGATTGCATCAGACGACAATCTGCTCGGTGCGATGGCCGGCGCGCTGCTGACCAGTAATGGTTATGAAGTTGACCTGGTGGATACCGGAGAGGCCGCGCAACAGCGGCTGGAGGCCGGGCCTTTCGATGCGCTCATTATGGATGTCGCTTTGCGCCAGCCAGGCTGTCTTGAGCTGGCCCGGTGGGTGCGGGGGCAAGTCGCGCTCCGCAACCTGCCCATCATCCTGCTCAGCCCGGCAGCAACACGCGATGACGACGTGCCCTCGGCGCTGCACGCTGGCGTGGACGAGGTTTTGGCCGTCCCGTTCCGCCACCAGGAACTCATTCTCAAGTTGCGCCGCATGCTGGAACGACAACGCTGGGCGGTCGAACGTCAGCGGCTGGTTGCCAATCTGGCCGCGGTAGCTGATGGCATTGAATACTGCATCCGTCCGACAGGTGAACAACCTCTGCCCAATTTTTCAGATGCGGCCGACCTTGCCGAACAGGCCAAGTGGCAGGAAATGATGACCTCGCTCAATGCGGCCATCGACGCCCTGCAAAACACCTCGAATGGCGAGGAAACCGGGATTTTACGGCGTGCCCTGGAACAGCTCTCAGCCGCACTGAAACGGGCCGGGCGCTACGTTCAGGTGCGCTCCCAGGCGCAGGCCCTGCGGGATGCCAACGAAAAGCTGCGCGAACTGGAGCGCCTGCGGGCAGAGTTTACCAATGCCATCGTGCACGACATCCGGTCGCCGTTGGGGACGATTATCTCCACGATGGAACTCATCGAGCAGCAGTTGGACGAGCCGCGCCCCAAGAAGTCTGACATCCTGCCTCTCGTCACGGGTGCCCGCACCATTGCCACAAAGCTCATCTCCTTGGTGTCGGAACTCCTGGATTTCTCAAAACTCGAAGCCGGCAAGATGATGCTGGTGCTGGAACGGCTCGAAGTGGCGAAGATCATCGAGCAGGTGGGCGAGGAATTCGAGCCCGCCACCCGGCGTAAGTCCATCAAGTTCAGTTACGGTTGTGAGGATCACCTGCCGACGATTATTGGCGATGCCGGCAAACTGCACCGGGCGCTGTCGAACCTGATGTCCAATGCTGTCAAGTTCACTCCCGATGGCGGTCAAATCTGGCTTGAAGCGCGACTGATGGAAGGCACCCAGGTGGATGCCGGTGTTCCTTACGTGGTCTTCAGTGTCGTGGATTCCGGCGAAGGTATCCCGGCTGAGGATTTGCCTTACGTCTTTGACCCTTACTACCAGGCCGCAAGTCGCAACAAGGACCTTGGAACGGGCCTGGGGCTAGCCATTGTCAAACGCATTGCGGCGGCACACGGAGGCAACGTGGCTGTCCGCAGTCAGGTTGGAGTCGGGACGGCTTTCTCCATCACACTTCCTCTCGTACCACCCAGCGCCACACAAGCCGCTCTGCCTCCATCGAACTCGACGGCGACCCCAGAGTCGGTCACCGACCTGTCCGACATACTCGCCACCCCGGCTGAAAACCCGGCACCTACGCCGTCCCCCTCAAACTGACCGACCTGCATTCAGGCGTGACTTGCTCCTGGGATGCCGTCACGTGGCTGATATAAAGAGCAAGACATGGCTTCATTGGAAACCGTCGGCTTGGTGGTCAAGCCGCATCTGAAGGACATTACGGCATACCTGGCAAACCTGGCGGCGTGGCTTGGCGCGCGTGGGTGCCGGGTCCTTGGCGAGCCGTCGGCGGCGCACCTGCTTCCACCGACTGTCACCGTCGTGTCTTCAGAAACCCTGGCGGCGCAGTCCAATCTGGTCATTGTCATCGGCGGGGATGGGACGATGATTTACGCCGCACGCTTGCTGGGATCGCGGGATGTTCCGGTACTGGGCGTCAACTACGGCTACCTGGGCTACCTGACCGAATACACCCCGGAGACGGTCTATACGGCCCTGGAACGTGTTTTTGCGGGCACCTTCCGCACGGATGTCCGCATGAAGCTGGAAGCTACAGTTGAACGTCTGGGTGTGCCGCGCCTGACGGCGCAGGCCGTCAATGACTGTGTCATCACAAAGAGCATGCTGGCCCGGCTCGTGCCGATTGAGTGCCGGATCGGGGGGCAGTTCGTCTCCATTTTCCACGCTGATGGTCTCATCATCGCCACCCCAACCGGCTCGACGGCCTATTCCCTGTCGGCCGGGGGGCCGATTGTTCACCCGGCGATGCAGGCTATTGTCCTGACGCCGATCTGTCCGCACACACTGACCAACCGGCCGCTGGTGGTGCCGGATACGAGTGAAATCGAGTTGCGTCTGACGACCGAACGCGGCCTCTTCAACGTCGAGGATGTCTTCCTGACCTTTGATGGGCAGACCGGATGCGCCGTCGAACCGGAAGACCGCGTGGTGATTCGCAAGAGCGCCTCGGTGCTGACGCTCATCGAGCCGGAAGGCAAGGACTACTTCCAGCTCCTGCGCGATAAACTCAAGTGGGGCAACGGGTAACGGTTCATCGTTGAAACCCGGCTTGATTTTTCCCGGCGCCCGTGAAAACTAACCGGGAGCAAACAAGCCTGGTTCACCCTTGATTTTGCGTCCCATTGATTCACTGCCCGTTGATTCGGTGGGGCGCTGCCTGCTGCGACGATGTCGCTTCCTGATTGGTTTCCCCGCTCATCGTCAGCAATTGACCCAGCGGCAGACCTCTGTCCGGTCTGCCAGGGGACCGGGTTTGAGTATGACCCGATAAAGCGCCGCTCGCGCCGGTGTTTCCGCTGTCGCGGCGGGTCTGAAAGCCTTCTGGAGCGGGCGCGGATTCCGGCGCGCTACCGCGAAAGCAGCTTTGACAACTTCCGGGTCAATCCCGATGACGAGCGCCAGAAGTCACTCGTGACGGCTGTGCTTGCCTGCCGGCGCTATGTCAAGGATTACCCGGTCGAACGTGGGCTGGGTCTGCTCTTTCTCGGTCCCTGTGGTGTTGGCAAAACGCATCTGGCCGTGGCCACGGCCAATGCCCTGATGCGCCTCAAGCGCGTGCCGTGCCTGTTTTACGACTTCCGCGACCTGCTCAAAGCTGTCCAGGAAACCTACAACCCGCTGACCCAGACGACGGAATTATCGGTGCTGCGTCCGGTCTATGACGTGGACGTGCTCATTCTGGATGAACTGGGGGCCGGCAAGGCCACGGAGTGGGTGCGCGACACCATCACGCACATTCTCAATACGCGCTACAACGAGCAGAAAACGACGATCATCACCTCCAACTACCTGGACCAGCCAAGCGACCGCTACGACGAAACGCTTGAAGAGCGCATCGGCGTCCGGCTGCGCTCCCGTCTGTACGAGATGTGCAAAACCATCCAGATGTTTGGGGAAGACTACCGCCAGACCTACCTCAACAAACGTCTGTTGATGCAGTCGTAGCCTGCTGGACAAAAGCCGCCACACTGCTGCTAGCCGTTGCAGAACCACTCCCGAAGCGCATCCCGATCCTCGGTTTGCGGAAGATCGGGAGGCAGGCTGCGCAACACCGCTGGTCCATAGCGTTTGGTGCGTATCCGTGGGTCGAGCAGGCAGAGAATGCCCCGGTCGGTACGGCTGCGGATCAGGCGTCCAAACCCCTGTTTCAGCGCCAGGATGGCCTGGGGGAGGCTGTAGGACTGAAAGGCATTCCCGCCGCTTTCCCCGCTCTGGTTCTCGATGCGCTGACACCGGGCGGCCACCAGCGGGTCGGACGGAACGGGGAAGGGCAGGCGATCCACAATCACACAGGAGAGCGCTGGCCCCACCACATCCACGCCCTGCCAAAAACTGGCAGCGCCAAAGAGCACCGCGCCGGGTTCGGCCTGAAACGTTTTGATGAGGCTTGATCGGGGTTGATCGCCCTGTATCAGGCAGGGAAATGGCACCTTTTCTCTGACCCGCTCGTAAAGCTGCCGCATGTGCCGCAGGCTCGTGCACAGGACAAACGCGCGTCCCTGGGTGATGTCAAGCAGGGCGATGATTTCGTTCACAGCGGCTTCGGTGAAGTCAGGGTGATTCGGGTCAGGCATGTCAGGTGGCAGATAAAGCCGGGCCTGCTGCTCGTAGTCAAACGGCGAGTCAATGAGCAGTTCGTCGCTTTCGTCGAGTCCAAGCCGTGAGCGGATGAATGCAAAAGAGCCGTCGGCCGTCAGTGTGGCCGACGTCAGCACGACGCTTTCCACCTGGTGAAACAGTTGCTCGCGCAGCAGCGCCGCAATGTCAATCGGTGTGGCTTGCAGGGAAAACCGGCGGGGTGAAGGGCGTTCCCACCAGTACACGTAGTTGGCGTCCTGGGCTTGAACGATACGGAGCAGCCGCTCGCACAACTGACGCGCGCGCGGCTCCAGGCGCAGCAGGGCCGGGTCCGTATTGATCCCGAAGTTATCCACCTTCTGGTAGGCAGCCTGCCCGAGGGCTTCGGCGAGCTGATCGAGCGCCGCGGCCAGCGCCGTGTAGCCGGAAGCTTCTGTGGCCAAATCCGAAGCTTGCAGCATTCCGCGTGCATCACTTCCGCTGCCGGCCCTGTTTCTGTTGCCTGCCCGGGATGCCGGGCGGCAGACCTCCTGGGCAAACTTCCAGAAATGGGCGGCGCGCTCCACAACTGCCTGGTAGGCCTGACGCACCGCACGGGCCCGCTCGGCATCGGGGATGAAGGTTTGCGCAATGTCGCGCAGCAGTTCGGCAAACTGCTCGTTGCTGATCTGAAGGCTGAAGTAGCTGGCGGCGGTATCCTCGATTTCGTGGGCTTCGTCAAAGATGACCCGGGTGTAGTCCGGCAGAAAGGCCCCGTAATCGCTGCGCCGCGCGGCCAGGTCGGCAAAAAACAGATGGTGGTTGACGATGACAATGTCGGCTTCGCGGGCCTGTTGGCGGGCGCGGGTGATGAAACATTCGGCGTAGTGGGGACACCCCTGCCCCAGGCAACGTTCCGTCCGTGCATCAAGTTCGGCCCAGATGGGCAGGTGTTCCGGCAGGCTGGACAACTCGGCGCGGTCGCCAGTGGTCGTCGTGTGAGACCACTGGCGGATGACCTCCAGATGGCGCACATCATCAAGTCCGGGCAGGCGTCCTTGTTCCTCGAAACGCGCGAGCCGATACAGGCACAGGTAGTTGTTTCTTCCCTTGAGCAGTACGACCCGCAGTTGACGCCCCAGCGCCCGTTCCAGGCGCGGGATGTCGTGATGCAGGATTTGCTCCTGAAGGTTTTTCGTCGCCGTCGAGACGATGACGACCTCATCGCACAGGATGGCCGGGACGAGATAGCCCAGCGTCTTGCCGGTGCCCGTGCCGGCCTCAACACACAGGTGTCCGCCACGCTGCAGGGCATCCAGAACGGCACGCGCCATCTCCAACTGGCCGGGGCGAAACTCAAAGCCGGGCTGCGTGGTGGCCAACAGTCCGCCGGGACCGAGCACGGCTTCCAGCGGCAGCCTGTCCATTGACTGGGCGCAAACCAGGGCGTCACAGGAACTTTTGTCGAGCAGCATGGCAGTCTATGCTCCGTAAAAATGTGTCGGGTGGAAAGAACGTGGGCAGCCGGCTTGAGCTACTACATCTTGTGACATACTATCAAACCAGTCAAAAAATCCACAACCGGTTGTGGAGGTTTGTATGTCGGCTCACCTGTCGTTGACCACGGCACTGCTGGAACTTCCAGCCTATCTGCGTGGCATTGGCGTCACGACGGCCGGAAAACTGGCGGCCGAGTTGGGAAGCGCCATTGGCAAGGTGTCGCCGGCCGAAGTCACAGTGGAAGACCTGCTGCTGTACCTGCCGTTTCGCTACGAAGACCGCTCGCACCTGCCACAAATCTGCGATCTGCGGCCGGGCCAATCCGCTTCGGTTCTCGTCGAAGTCAGCCTGGCGTCAAGTTACCCGATTCGGACCAGACAGGGTAAGCAACTCACCCTGTTCGAGGTCATCGGGTGGGACAGCACCGGGCGCATTCGCGCCTGCTGGTGGAATCAACCCTATCTGCGGCAGGTTTTCCAGCCGGGCCGGCGGGTGGTGCTTTACGGCGAATGGGAATTCTCAAGCCGGGCGCGGTGCTACCAGGTGGAAAACCCTGACTACGAAGTGCTCAACGACGAAACCGACGACGACGTGCCGGAGACAATTCACGTCGGCCGGTGCGTGCCTGTTTACCGAAAACTGGGAACCTTTCGCACCCGTGCGCTCCGATCGCTCATCTTTCGCCTGCTCCAGGCTTTGCACGACATACCGGATGAGGGCTTACCGGATGAATTGCGTCATGGCAGCAGGGAGTTGCCGCCCCTGCCGACCAAACTGGCAGCCCTGTGGGAAGTGCATTTCCCGAAAGCGACAGAGCATCTGGAGTCGATCCAAGCGCGTCGTTCGCTGGCGCATGCCCGCCTGGCCCTTGAAGAATTTTTCCTGCTGACCCTGGCGCTGGCCAATCGTCGCCGCCAACGCGAGCAGGCCGGAGAAAAGGCCGGGATGCGTGTGACCGATGCTATCCGGGAACGCGCACGCCAAACCCTGCCCTTTCGTCTGACCAACGCCCAGAAGCGCGTCATTCGGGAAATTGTCAGTGACCTGACCGGAACACGTCCGATGTCGCGGCTGTTGCAGGGGGATGTCGGGTCGGGCAAAACCGTCGTGGCCCTGCAGGCGATGATTGTGGCCGTGGAAAACGGCTGGCAGGTGGCGCTCATGGCGCCGACTGAAATTCTGGTTGAGCAACACTGGCGTTCCATGACGCGCTGGCTTTCAGGCACACCCTACCGCCTTGCCGCCCTTACCGGACGCCTCAAGCCAAGCGAAAAGAAAGCCATCCGACAGGCGTTGGCCAACCATGAAGTGGACATTGTCATTGGCACACAGGCGCTGATCCAGAATGACACTGCATTTGCACGCCTGGGACTGGTCATCATTGACGAACAGCACCGCTTTGGCGTGCTTCAGCGCGAACAGTTGCTGGCCCGGGGCGTCTCCCCGGATGTACTGGTGATGACCGCCACGCCCATTCCGCGCAGCCTGGCCATGGCGCTCTATGGCGACCTCGATGTGTCTGTCATTGATGAACTTCCGCCCGGACGAAAACCGGTGGTCACGGCCGTGCGCACCAACGAGCGGCGCGACCGCGTGTATGACTTCATCCGCCAGGAATGCGCTGCCGGACGACAGGCGTATATTGTCTATCCGCTGGTCGAAGAATCGGAAAAACTCGATGTCGCGGCAGCCACTGCCGCCGCTGCCCAGCTCCAACAGGAGGTCTTTCCGACGTTGGTTGTCGGACTGCTTCACGGGCGGATGAAGTCCGAAGAAAAAGATGCCGTGATGCAGAAGTTTGTCGCAGGTGAAATTCACGTTCTCGTCACGACGACGGTCGTCGAAGTCGGCATTGATGTACCGAACGCCTCAGTCATGGTCATCGAACACCCGGAACGGTTTGGACTGGCGCAGCTTCATCAACTGCGGGGGCGGGTCGGGCGTGGTGCGGCCAAATCGTACTGCGTTCTGATGGCGCCGGATGGCATCTCGCCGGAAGCTCTGGAACGGCTGAACTTTTTTGCCCAGACGCCGGATGGTTTCGCCATTGCCGAAAAAGACCTCGCCTGGCGCGGGCCCGGCGAAATGCTGGGTTTGCGTCAATCGGGTTTGCCGGTGTTTCGGGTGGGTGATCTCATCCGCGATGCCGACTGGTTGACACTTGCCCGTGAGGCTGCCTGGCGGGTCTGGCGCGAGCAGCCCAACGCACCCCAGACCCAACACTGGCTGGCCCGGGCGCAACGCATGTTTCCCATGGCGATGGGCGGTGTCCACTGATGCTACCCATTTATTTCTGATGCGCCATAACGCACCCAAATCAAAGGAAGGAAAACCGACTTGCTCATCCTGCACAAACTCCACGGACTGGGAAACGACTTTCTCGTTTTCCCGCTTGGCCAGCCGGCCGCGGATACTTTTTTGAAGCATCTGGAAGTTTTTGTGCCAAAGCTGTGTCACCGACACCAGGGAATCGGCGCGGATGGTGTCATCGGTATTGAAGCCCTGACTTCGGATGATGCCGATTATCGCATGGTGCTCTGGAATGCCGACGGATCGCGGGCGGAAATGTCCGGTAACGGACTGCGTTGCGTTGCAGCTTGCATCCGGCGCGTCACGAACTGGGAGAAGCGCGAGTTGCGCGTCATGACCGATATTGGCGTGCGCGTTGTCCGCTTTCTCGCTGCCGAAGGACTTGAAACCCGCTGTGCCATTCAGATGGGAATGCCGGTGTTTGACCCCGGGCGAATTCCTTTCCGGGCAGAGCCGGGACTTCATCCGCCGTTGGTGGATGTCGCTTTGGATGTGGGGGAAGAGACGGTGCGGGCCACGGTTCTGTCCATGGGCAATCCGCACTGCACGTTGTTGGTTTCCAGCCTCGATACCGCGCCGGTTGAGTTGCTGGGTCCACAGCTTGAACGGCATCCGGCCTTTCCAAACCGGACGAACGTCGAGTTCGTGCAGGTGCTTGACCGGCACACGTTGGAAGCCCGTTTCTGGGAACGGGGCGTCGGGCGCACGGCTGCCTCGGGAACCGGAGCTTGTGCAGCGGCGGTTGCGGCGATGCTGAAACACCTGGTCGAGCGGCAGGTGACGGTGGCGACAGAACAGGGCAGCCTCGAAGTCGCCTGGGATGCGTCCAGTGGAGAAGTCACGCTGACCGGAAGCGCACATTACATCGGACAGGTCGCCTGGGCGCTGCCTGATCTCGATGCGTCAGCCGATGCGTAAACGAACCTGGCAGGTCCGGCAGGCTGTTCGGTACACTGGAAGAAAAGTGAGAAAGTGTACGTTTGAAGCCATGACGTTCAACGTTGCCATTGTTGGTGCGGGGCCGGCCGGCTCGATGCTGGCTCACAACCTGGCGCAGGCTGGTGCGCGGGTGCGGTTGTACGATGCCCACGGCGGCCCGTGGGAAAAACCCTGCGGCGGCGGCCTGACGGCCAAGGCACTGCGCCAGTTTGGTTTTCTGACCGGGCAGGCAGACCGTTTTCCGCGTCAGGACATTCAGGAAATTGAGATTATTTCGGCTGGCGGACGGAGTGTGACCTTTCCATTGGGCGATGCCCCTTTTCAGATTTTTTCGCGCCGGAACCTGAATGGACTTCTATTGGCGCGGGCCACGGAAGCTGGGGCGGATTTCATTCCGCTGCGGGTGACAAACCTGCGCCGGGAAGTGCATACGTGGCAGGTTGAATCCGGCCGCGACCGCTGGAAGGCGGATTTTGTCGTGGGAGCGGATGGTTGTACGAGCTTTGTACGGCGCGTACTCGGACGGCGGCTGCCCGACGCCGACCAGGCCATGTGTTGTGGGTATTACGTCCCGGCAGCCGGTGTCCCGCGCGCGGTGGTGGCCTTTCCACGCCATTTTACCGGTTACGTCTGGGCTTTTCCGCGCCCTGACCACATTTCCTACGGCATCATCAATCAGTGTGGCGAGTATCCACTGCCGAAGCTCTGGGAGGAACTCGATGCCTTTGTCCGCTGGCATCGGCAGGGCGAGTTGCCGCGCGAACGGGTCCGGTATGCGGCGCGGGTGCCGATGTTGCGGCGCGCGTCATGGAAGACGAATCGGGTGGTTGGCGATGGCTGGGCACTCGTGGGGGATGCGGCCGGCTTTGTGGACCCGATTACGGGCGAGGGTATTTTCTATGCGCTGCATTCGGCGGAGTTGCTTGGGCAATCCCTCATTGCCGGGGAGGCTATGAGTTATGAGCAGCGGTGGCGGAAGGCGTTTGAAGCTGACCTGACGGAGGCTTCACGTCGGCTGCCGAAGTTTTACCGTGGCTCGATGCTGGGCGCGTCCGTCATTGACCGGGTGCTTCAGCTTTCGACGCTGCACGGCGGCGTTGTCAGCATCATGCAGCAGGCGCTGGCGGGTGACGTGGATTATGTCACCTTGAAGGGGCGTGTGCTGCGCAGTTTCGTGGCGCCTTCGGCCTGGCGCGCCCCGAAGCTGACCCTGCACACGGTGGATTATCCACGGGCGGCCTGAAGCACCTTTCCGGCACAAAGTGGTCAACGCCCGTCACGGTATCCCGGCGTTGGGGCTTGCACCGTCCAGTCTCTTTCCGTTGGCGGTGAGTCGCTGTTTCCAGAAGCCGGCACCGTTGGATTCAGAAAAACCGACAACAAGGGGCTATCTCAAAGGCCAAAATGGAAAAAGCAAACCGGATTGAGTAGAGAGCGGAGCAAGGATTCAAACCCGCTTTTCGAGACAAAGAATGTCGGGGATTATGGAGATGTGGTGCACTTGTCTGCACTGGAGGCATAGCCCCTTGCTCAAGTCAAGTATTGCCAAATGTGGAGATGAAAAATATGCAGAGGCAGTGGGTTGTACAAATCCAAAGGTCATGATGGGCAAGCCTGTCATTACAGGAACACGCATCACCGTCGAACTCATCCTGGAGAAACTGGCAGCGGGTGAAACCATAGGGCAGATTCTTGAGGCGCATCCGCAATTGACTCGCGAAGCCGTTTTGGCAGCGTTGGTATTTGCCAGAGATGCACTGCGCGCCGATGTGGTATATCCCCTTGGCTGAACGCCCGCATGAACTTTTTGGCTGACGAAAGTGTTGACCGCCTCGTTGTCGAACACCTGCGGCAGGAGGGGCGTCGGGTTTTGTACATTGCCGAGTTGGGCCAGGGATGCCCGATGAGGCTGTCCTGAACCTGGCGAATCAGGAAAACAGCATTGTTATTGACCGCAGACAAGGATTTCGGTGAGATGGTATTTCGTCAGGGACTTAACATCCACGGGGTGGTGCTGATTCGTCTGGCCGGCTGACACCTGTTCGCAAAGCGGAGGTAGTCGCTTGGCAGTCAGGGAGCATCTGCCGGAACTTTCACATTCGTTTACGGTCATCACGCCAGGGACATTGCGCATTCGTCGTGTCGGCAAATAGCTCCATGGTCAAGTTCAATAGCTGCGAACCTTGGGATACTTGACCAATTCCACAGTTTTCCGTTCTGACGTCGGGAAAAGCAGGAAAAGCGAAAAACGGCAGCCGAAAGCGCAGGGCAAGGGGCGGGTGGGTATAGGCGGCGTGGACTCACCCAAAACAGCAAGACCCCGTTGGGCGCTCCCAAGGGGGTCTTGCACAGTGTACGGCCCGCCAGAATTCTGCGGCTTGAAAAAGGTGGCTCCTCAGGTAGGACTCGAACCTACAACCCTTCGGTTAACAGCCGAATGCTCTGCCATTGAGCTACTGAGGAACGGAAGTCAGTCTTGTAGCGACCTCATCGCGGCTTGTCAATGCTTTTGTTCATTCCTCGCCAAAGAGCGGGGTCTGGGCGGTTGCGCTGCGGAAACGGTGTGCTACGCCAAGGTGGGCATAGGCCGCGCCCGTAACGACCCGGCCGCGGGGCGTCCGGTTGAGAAAGCCAATCTGGAGCAGATACGGCTCGTAGATTTCCTCGATGGCATCCTTTTCTTCGTTGATGGCGGCTGAAATCGTCCCCAGTCCGACGGGGCCGCCATCAAACTTCTCGATGATGGTCAACAGCAGCTTGCGGTCAACTTCGTCCAGCCCAAACCGGTCCACTTCCAGGCGGTCCAGCGCCTCGGCCGCCACATCCGCCGTGATGCACCCATCGTAAATAACTTCGGCAATGTCCCGAACCCGCCGCAGCAGGCGGTTGGCAATCCGGGGTGTGCCACGCGCCCGGCGGGCGATTTCCGCTGCGCCGGCTTCGTCAATCGGCGTCTCCAGAATCCGGGCCGAACGCAGCACAATCTGCTGTAACTGCTCCGGCGTGTAAAAATCGAGGTGGAAGTTGATGCCGAAACGCCCCCGCAGCGGAGCTGTAATGAGACCGGCGCGGGTGGTCGCGCCGATGAGCGTAAAGCGTGGCAAATCCAGCTTGATGGAGCGCGCGGACGGTCCCTGTCCAATGACGATGTCGAGCTGAAAATCCTCCATGGCCGGGTAGAGAATTTCCTCGATGGCCGGCGACAGGCGGTGGATTTCGTCAATAAACAGCACATCGCCTTCCTGAAGGTTGGTCAGCAGCGCCGCCAGGTCGCCCGATTTTTCAATGACGGGGCCGGCCGTGGATTTGATTTCGACCCCCATCTCATGGGCCACGATCATCGCCAGAGTCGTTTTGCCCAGCCCCGGTGGGCCGCACAGCAGCAGGTGATCAAGCGGCTCGCCCCGCTGGCGGGCCGCCTGCAGAAAGACCGCCAGGTTGTCCGTGGCGCGGTTCTGTCCAATGTAGTCGCGCAGCCGGCGCGGACGCAGTGAAGACTCGAGGTTTCGTTCTTCACCGTCCGTTTCACCCGCAACAAGGCGCCGCATGGAAGTTCGGTCAGCAGACGACATGACTTGGCGTGTCCATCACTGTCCTCTCATCATCCCTGGCGGCTGGCCTGGCGGCTAGTTCTTGAAGCTGTTTGTGGGGCGCAATGGCGATGGCATCAGCCGGCGCGCATTCTCCGCCAAGCTCCGTGACTGTGGGACTTCGGCAATGGCGCGTTTGACAACCGCTTCCTCCCGGATAATGACTTCCTGCGCCGTGTCGAAGCCGTAGGCTGCGGTCAGAATTTCGCGCCGGAGTTGCTGCCGCAAAAAGGCGTCATTGCCTACAAGGGCCGTTGGCGCGATGCCAAATTCCTGGAGACGCGGCTGGGCAAAGGCTTTGAAGGCCGCCAGAAGCTGGTCGGTGATGGGGTAGTCGCTGTCCTGGAGCGTGTGGTTGTAGTCCACGTCACGCGGCACACGGTACTGGGCAAAACCTTCAACCTGCCCGTTCGCCAGCAGGCGGCCGAACAAAAAGGTCAGGCTCGTGAGCTGTCCCTGGGCAAGCGTGTAGGTTTCGCCTTTGACCTCGACATCCGGCGTGATGCCCAAACCGCCGTAAACAGTACGCTTGCCGTCAGTGAGGTATTTCGTCAGCCCATCCTTGCCCGTGGCTTCCGTGCGTGAGCGGCGGCGCTGATAGTCGTAGAGCGAAACATTGTCGTAGCGCCGCTGGATGAGGCGGCCCGTTGGGGTGTAATACTTGGCCGAAGTCAGGGTAAGGCCGTACCCGTCCGGCAGGCGGTAGGGCGTCTGGACCAGGCCCTTGCCAAAGGTGGTCTCGCCAACAAGCAGTGCGCGGTCGTGATCCTGAAGCGCACCAGCCAGGATTTCTGCGGCGCTGGCACTGCCACCGTTGATGAGTACCACCAGGGGAATGTCCTCTGGAGTGGGGTTGTTGGAAGTCAGGGCATTTTCGTAGGTCAGGCCGCGCGGCGTTCTTCCCCGAATGCTGACGATTTTCTGACCACGGGCGAGAAACAGCTCCGCAATGGCACGGGCGGCGTCCACAAGTCCGCCAGGGTTGTCGCGCTGGTCAAAGACAATAGCCTTGGCACCCCGTGCCTTGAGTTGGCGGACGGCAGCCGCGACTTCCTCCCCACTGGCCTGCGCGAAGCCACGGCGGAAGGCCAGATAGCCGACTTCCGGGGTCAGCATGAAGACGTTCGATACCGAAGGTTGCCCTACGGAGTCGCGGACGATGCGCACCGTGATCGGTGATGGCTCGCCGGGGCGGTTGACCGTAACCGTAACGGCCGTGCTGCGCAGCCCCCGGAGCCGTGAGCGTACCTTGGAGACATCCCAACCTTCAGTGGATTCGCCATCCACGGCAATGATTTCATCTCCATAGCGCAGCCCCGCCCGGTAGGCTGGCGTGTCGGCAATCGGCGACCAGATATAGACCTTGTTGCCGTGCTGCGTGATGAGCGAGCCGATGCCAGAGTAGTTGGCCTGCTGCTGGCTGCGGAACTCATTGAATTCTTCGCGGGTGAAGAAGTTGGAGTGTGGGTCGAGCGTCCGCAGCATGCCGGTGGCGGCTGCATCGCAGAGCCGCTCGTGGTCAATCGGCCCGGCATAGTGTTCCTCGGCCAGCGTCAGGGCTTCGACGTAGGCCGTAGTCACGGCCTTGCCTTTCCACACATCGCCGGGTTCCGGGCCAAGTCCAAACTCGACTTCCTGGGCCTGGACGAGGCCGCGTCCGCTTCCCCCGACAAGCACCGGGAATCCGGTGAGACACGTGACACAAACCAAACTCATGACACCGGCAGCCAACCGCGATGGGGTGCGAGGAACAGACTTCATAGGCATATCTGGGGTGGGTGAAGTTGAGAAGACACGACCCGCGCGCCAGCGGCAAGTCGTCAGGCAAACCGCCGCTCATTGTTGGACGTTACTCGCCACGGGTCAAGCCCTGGCTGGAAGTTGCTGACCCGAACGGTCATTGAAAAGCCTGCCCTACGCGCTATAGTCAAACCTTATCCGTGCTGCCAAGGGTAGGTCGTTCGTCTTATGCAAGCTTGCGTCATCACGCTTGGGTGTCAGATGAATGAGTATGACACCCATGCCATTCAGTCCCAGTTGGCCGGGGTGGGCTACTCGTTCGTGGACAACATTCACGAGGCTGACCTGGTGCTGCTCAACACCTGCGCCGTACGCGGCAAGCCGGTCGAGAAAGCCCGCTCCCTGCTCGGTGCACTGCGCAAGGAGAAAAAGCGCCGACCGGTGACGGTGGCACTGATGGGATGTCTGGCTCAGTTGCCCGAAGGACAGGCAATGGGGGCCAAATTCGGCGTGGACATTATGCTCGGACCCGGCGCCCTGACCGATCTCATCCCTGCACTTCGCCAGGGCAGGTTTCAAAGCTTTGCCTTCCGGGATGAACTGCGTGATTACGCGCCGCCGCCGCCAAAAGGCGCCCTTTCCGCCCACGTGGCCATCACACGCGGCTGCAACCACAAGTGCACCTACTGTATCGTCCCGACCACCCGCGGCCCGGAAGTGTCGCGGCCGGCAGCGGATATTCTGCGGGAAGTCGAAGCCCTGCGGGATGCCGGCGTGGTGGAAGTCAGCCTGCTGGGGCAGAATGTCAACAGCTACGGGCTGGAGCCGGGGCTGGGGCCGCACCGCAAGCTGCTGCCGGGCTTTCCTTCCTTTGCCGAGTTGCTGCGGATGGTCGGGCAGATTGGCATCCCACGGGTGCGTTTCATCACGAGCCATCCCATCAACTTTACGGACGACATCATTGCCGCCATTGCGGAGACGCCCGCGGTGTGCCAGTACATTCACCTGCCGGTACAGGCTGGCTCAAACCGGACCCTGCGCCGGATGGCGCGGGAGTACACGCGCGAGTATTACCTCGAACGCATTGCGGCAATCCGGTCGCAGTTGCCGGAAGCCACGCTTTCGACCGACATCATCTGCGGTTTTCCAGGCGAAACGGAAGCCGATTTTGAAGAAACCCTGACCCTCTATGATGCGGTGCAGTTCGACATGGCGTTTATGTTCGTTTACTCCGAACGGGAGGGAACGCCGGCCGCCAGGCACTTCGATGACATTCCGCACGCGGTCAAGGTGGCGCGGCTGATGCGACTCATCGAGCGCCAGAAGCACTGGAGCCTCATCAACTACCGGCGATGGGTGGGGCATCAGGTCGAGGTGCTCGTCAAAGGCCCGGCCCACGATGGGGATTTGATGCAGGGCCACACCCGTGGGAACCATACCGTTCTCGTGCCCCGGACAGTTGCCCCCAGGCCCGGTCTCTACACCGTCAACATCGCACACGCCACACCGCACCTGCTCTATGCCGAAGGCGCCGCGTTGCCGGAAAATCGCCCGGTCGCCACGGCGGCATGACACCCACGGGGCGACGAACAGGGAAGGCGTGTCTTGGCAGGCCGTAGGACAGGACGATGACCGAGGACGCACGCCGGCAGTGGCAGGCCGACATCATCCGGGCGCTTGGCGACGGCACGTTGCCAAAGCTCTATGAACAGATGGTGCTCAGCCAACGCACGCGACGCTTCGACTTGTTTCGCACGCCGTGTCGCCAGCCACCGGTCGTGCAGATTCAGCACACACTGCTGGGTATTGAGCTGAAGGTCGGACGGCGACGGTTGGGCTGCCCGGATTTGGCCACCGCCCGCTACCTGGCCGTGTTTGCCAGGCTGGGCGTGACTTCTGTTGCCGTGCCGTACGACATTTCACAGCTTCCACGGGTGGCCGACGCCTTTGAGACGGCCTGGCAGCGGATGTGTCTGGTTATCGAACAGCATCTGCAAGCCGTACCGGTACGGGCGCGGCGGCGCGCCCGGCAACAGTTTTTGGAGGAGGTCCGGCAAGCCGTTGAGGCATTAGGGGCCGGGGCGGTGCGCCCGACGTTCGTTCAGACCACACGCCAGCGCCCGCCGGCCGGCCGGTTGGAGTCATGACCGCCGTACCTTTCCAGACTTCCGCCTGGTGGAGTCGTTGGCACCAGTCAGTTGTCTTCCCATCACCACGGCGCACTGTTGTCCTGCTCATCAGTCTGGCGGTGGCGGTCTATCTCAACACCCTGGGCAATGCTTTTGCCTACGACGATGTTCCCACCATCGTCAACAATCCAAGTGTTCACCGAATGGATTGGTCGGCATTGTGGCGGCGCGGTTACTGGAGCCATGTCACTGGCGGCGGCGGCAACTATCGCCCTCTCACCGTCAGCACGTTTGCTGTGGAGTACCAGTTGTGGGGGGAACGTCCGGCCGGGTATCACCTGGTCAACATCCTGCTGCATGCTGCCAATGTCGCCTGGTTGTTTTACCTGTTGAGGCGCTACCGGGTTGCCGCTGGCTTGGCCAGCCTGGCGGCCGCGCTGTTTGCCGTGCACCCCGTCCACACCGAAGCCGTGGCGAATATCGTCGGGCGGGCTGAGTTGCTGGGCATGTTTTTTGGCGGATTGATGTGGTGGGCCTGGTTGCAGGGGCGTAAGGGGGGCCTCAAAGGATGGGGTTGGCGGGTGGTGTCTGCCGTGGCCTATCTGGCCGCAGTGTTTTCCAAGGAAAACATGATCGTGCTGCCGGCGGCACTATTCGCCGGTGAGTGGCTTGCCGGAAGGTTCCGTCGCGTGGGTGTTCGGCAAGCAGCCTGGCCGTTTATCGTCTTTCTGGTTGTACTGATACCGTATTTCTGGCTGCGGACGCTGGCCGGTGAAGGGGTTGAGCAGCAGGTTGAAATAGGCCATGTGCCGCTGACCGGGCGAAGCCTGTGGGAGCGGTGCATCATCATGGCCGGGGTCGGTGTGACCTGGTATCGCCTTGTGTTGATTGGTTATCCCTTACAGGCATTTTACAGCATTCGGGAGTTTGACCTGACCCCAAACCTTCAGTGGCGCGTCATTGTGGGATTTGCTATCACGGCCAGCCTGCTTGGTCTGGCGCTGGCATATCGCCGCCGCGCCCCCCTTGTGACGTTTGCCGTTGTGTTCTGGTTTATCACTTTGTCTGTCACGAGCAATGTCGTGTTGCCAATTGGAGCACTGCTTGCCGAGCGGTGGCTGTATCTTCCTTCCGTTGCCGCCGTACTGTTGGTGTCCATAGCGGCGTTGTGGGGTGTTCGCGCTGGCGGTGCCCTGCGGCTGGGGACGCTGGTTGGTATGACCAGCCTGCTCGTGTTCTACAGTGTTGTCACCGTGTGGCGAAACCCTGACTGGCGAAACAGCGTCACGATTTTTGAAAGCCTGGTGGCTACGGCGCCGAACAACCCTTCGGGCTACATGATACTTGGCCACGAACTTATGACGATCGATCCGGTGCGCGCACGCCAGCTTCTGGAAGCGGCCCTTGAACTGGACCCGGTCTTTCTGTCGCCGCAGGGCAGTCTGGCTGAGCTTGATTTGCGGGAAGGCAAGGCTACCGTAGCCCGTGACCGTCTGGCGGCGCTGCTGGCGCAGGAGCCGCCCAACCTGCCGACGCCAGCCGGGGAATGGGCGGAGTGGCACGCCCTGTATGCCAAAGCCCTTGCTTTGACCGGAGACCTTCCCCTGGCGCTCGAGCATGCCCGGATTGCTTCGCGCCAGTCACCAACCTCGTTGAAGGTGCTGTTTGAAACCAGTCAGGTCTTTTTGCAGGCCGGGCAGATTGAGGCGGCGCTGGCGGGTTTTCGTCAGCTCACCCTTCACGACCGCGATCACGGGCGGGCTTACAGTAACTTCGCCACGGTGCTGATCGAGCTGGAACGCTACGCCGAAGCCGAAGCTGTGTTGCTGGAGGGGTTGCAGCTAGTACCTGATAGTGAAGCTCTGCGGGCAAGGCTGGAATTTGTCCGTCAACGACGCGCTCAGGAAAAGCTCCCTTCGACGACCCGATCATCACCAAAGCATTCGGTCTTGAACACATCACCGTGAAGACATCGCTTTCACCACGCCAGATGGGTATCGCTGTGGTTGCGCTGGCCCTGCTGGTGTACGCCAACACGCTGGCCAACGGCTTTGCCTATGATGACATCAGCATCGTCCAGACCAATCCCTACATTACCGACTGGCGGCAGATACCGTGGCTGTTCACCAAGGGGTACTGGAGCCATAAATCCGGTGGCGTTGGTAACTATCGTCCCCTCACCATCGTCACCTTCACGGTGGAGTATGCCCTCTGGGGGCTGGCACCCCTGGGGTATCACCTGACCAACGTGCTGCTGCATGCAGCCAATGTTGCACTGCTGTTTGGCCTGCTCCGCTGTTACCGCGTCGCACCGGGCATTGCCGGCGTGGCGGCGCTGGTGTTTGCCGTACACCCGGTTCACACCGAGGCCGTGGCCAATGTCGTCGGGCGCAGCGAACTGTTAGGGATGTTGTTTGGCGGGCTGATGTGGTGGGCGTGGGTGGCAGCGCGGCGGGCAAAACGTCACCGGATCAAGGTTTGGGTCTGGCGCGGCGCAGCAGCCGTGGCTTATCTCGCGGCGTTGCTCTCCAAGGAAAACATGGTGACGTTGCCGGCGGCCCTGTGGTTGGCTGAAGTCCTGGCCGCGCGGCGGCGCTGTTTTCTCCGCGGTGCGCTGACCGCACGCCTGCGCTCTTTGTGGAAGGTGACAGCCTCTTTCTGGGTGCTGGCTGCGGCCCTCATCCCGTACTTCTGGTTGCGTTCCCTGGCTGGTGAAGGCACTGCCCAGATGCCAGGAGTTGGAGTGGTAACACTGGCTGGTTACACGCTTTGGCAGCGAGCCATCATCATGCTGGAGGTTGGGTTGATCTGGTACCGCCTGCTGCTGGTCGGCTACCCGCTGCGTCCGCAGTACGACGGCACGAATATCCCGGTCATTCCCGACTGGAACGAATGGAAGTTGCTGGGACTGCTGCTCCACGCCGGATTGGTGGCCGCCCTGTGGCTCACCTGGCGACGGGTCCCTCTCGTGGCCTTTGCCATTGGGTTCTGGTTCATCACCTTGTCTGTTGTGAGCAATGTGCCAATTCCGCTGGGCATGCTGGTTGGGGAACGCTGGCTGTATGTCCCGTCAGTTGGCTATGCCATTGCCCTTGGTTATGCTGTGTGGCTGGTTTGGAGCCATGCCCTCTGGCTGGAAGCCCGGCTCAAAGCCCGGATGGGGGCATCCCGGCACTGGCATCTGCGGGCTGAAGTCACGCGGCTGTGTCTCCTTCTGGTTGTGGCCAGCCTGGTGGGAAGTTACGTGTATCGCACGGCGCAGCGCAATCTTGACTGGCGCGACAACTACACATTGTTCAGCCGCTTCATCGAAACCGATCCACAGCACCCGATTGGTTACGTCAACGTTGGAGATGCCCTCGTTCGCTACCAGCCACAGCAGGCACGGGCCTTCTACGAGCAGGCATTGCGGGTGGAACCGCGTTCCATTTCGGCCAACATCATGCTGACGACCCTCGACATCGAGGACAACGCTTTCGAGCCCGCGCGGGCGCGTCTGGAGCGCATGCTTGTCAGGGAGCCACCGTATCTGGTGCTTCCCTCTGGTGAATGGGGGCTGATCCACGCCCTGTATGCGCACGTTCTGGCGGCACTCGGAGAACGGGAGGCGGCTTTGTCAGAAGCCCAAACCGCATTGCGCTATGCACCGGAAGGGCCTCAGCCGCTCTTCGTCGTTGGGGAAACCCTGCTGACAATTGGTGAGCGGGATGCCGCCATAGAGGTCTATCGTCGTCTGGTACGGTTGTTGCCGTTGGCACCCGTCCCCCATGCACAGCTCGGTATCCTGCTGCTCGAAACTGGCGATGCCAAGGCTGCCGAACGCGAACTGCGCCTTGCTGCCGAGCTTGCACCTGACAAACCTTTTATCAGGGCGTGGCTGGAGAAAGCCAGGCAGCAGGCCGCCTCACAGCCCTGACCTCCATTGCCCACCCGGTCGGCAGCCGTCTTGAAAAGACGAAAGCCCTGCACGGCGGCAGGGCTTGGAATGGATGCGGGGACGGGATTTGAACCCGTGACCTTTGGGTTATGAGCCCAACGAGCTACCGGACTGCTCCACCCCGCGGCAAGTCGTTGCCTGGTTGTGTCAGAAGGCCAACCAAGGCAGTCGCTATTCGTAGCTGTTTCCCGGTTGCGTTGTCAAGCTTTTTGAGGTGCTTGCACTCTGGAAAGCAGACAGCGCCTGAAGGACATCCTCTGCGACCTGTTCCGGCGGCGCGGTTCCTACCGGTACGCGGATGTCAGCCTGGGCATAGTCCGCCCGGCGCTGTTCATAGCGCAACCGGGCTTCATCCACAGAGGTCCACAGAGGGCGGCGGCCGTCCGGCACCACGCGCGTGGCCAGGATGTCAAACGGAACATCGAGCCAGACACTGCATCCGGTCTGGCGAATGTAGTTCCGGTTTTCAGGCCGCGTGAACGTTCCGCCCCCAAGGGCAACGATATTCCAGAGCAGGTCATCCTGACGCAGTGCAGCGCACACCTGAACAAGCGCCGCGTGCTCCCGCTGACGAAAACCGGTTTCTCCCTCCGTCTGGAACAGTTCCGGGATGGAGCGGCCGGCTGCCTGGGCAATCCGCTCGTCCAGGTCAATGAAGCGTCCACCGAGGCGGGCGGCCAGGTGCTGCCCAACGGTCGTCTTCCCAGACCCCATGAAACCAACCAGAAAGATGATGCCGGTTATGTCTGACGCCTGCTGTGTACGCTCCATGTGGCTGCGATCTCCACCCAATGCCGTTGCGGAAAACCTTGTCGTCCAGGCCGGTCAAAAGTAACATGGGCGCTTGTCGGACTGGCAGCCGGTGCGGCTGCCAGCTTGGGCGAGTTGGCGCAATTGTCTCGGGTTGATGAGAAAATCCATCCCACCGTTTGAGGCTCCCTGATCTCTGGTTTCTGGCGGTTCCTGTCTGTCGCACAGCCATGAAAATCGGTAACACGGTGTCGAATCTGCTGGTGGTTTCCCTGACTGGGGCAGGGAAGGGGCGTTCCCTTGTGCTGGATAAGGAAGCCGTCACGATTGGCGTCGGGGATGGATGTGATGTCGTCCTGGATGTTCCGGGTGCGGAGACCGCCGGGGCCGTGGCTGCCATCCGGCGCCAGGCACAGCGGTTGGAGCTGTTCGTGCATGACGCCGACCATTATTCATTTCGCATCAATGACGAACTGCACACCCCGGTGGATGGAACGCCCATTGCGCTGACCGATGGGGATGTCGTTGCTGTTGAGCCACGCCAGGTCGCTGCCGGCTGTGAGCCGGAGAAAGTCCTGCTCAAAGTCGTAGCCAAACCTCAGTCGGACGTGCCACCAGCCGCAGGGGTTCTTCAGTTTCCTGAAGTTGATGCTGGCGGGCAGCTCCATCCGCGAACCGCGACGCGCTTTCTCAAGGAACTGGTTTTTGCCCTCTACGCGGAGATGCCAGCCTGGGTACGGGCCGTGGCACTGTTGCTGACCGTGTTGATTCCGCTGTCGGTGATGTCGGCAACGGTGATCGTTTTCGTTTTCCTGTGGAACTACGCCAAGCTGACGGAAGACCTGCGGAGCAAAAACCGCGATTCAGGCATCCAGATTGACGTGCTGATGGAGGAGAACGAAAAGCTCAAAAACCGCCTCAAGGACTACGAGGAAGCCATCAACTTTGCACCCAAGATCGCGGCCAGCTACCGAGGTGGGGTCTGCCTCATCGTCGGAACCTATACCTACCGGGATGCCCAGCAGCGTCCCCTGCGCTACATTGACCACAGCTTTGATGACAGCCGGGCGCTCTCTGCCGATGGCAAACTCAACGTAAGCTTTGAAGGCACCGGCAACGAATTTTTCGAGGAGTTCAGTGGCACGGGATTTGTCGTCGCGGAAGGCGTTATCCTCACCAACCGGCATATTGCCCAGCCGTGGTGGACTGATCCTACCGACAAACTCATCACCCAACTCGGTGGAAAGCCTTACATCAAGGAAATTCAAGCCTACTTTCCCGAGCACAAGACACCCTTTGCCCTCAAACCAGTTGGCTTTTCACAGGAAAGCGATGTCGCCCTGTGCACCTTCAATCCGGGTGATGCCAGGATACCCATCCTGCCCATCGAGGGCTTTGAGAAAGATGAAACGAAGCCCCTGCCCGACATCACCGGCCAGGCCATCCTGCTGATGGGGTTTCCCAATGGCGTTGATGTGCTCGTGGCCCAACTCACGGATGGGCAGCTCAAACGCGATCTCGAACGGCGCTTCAGGGTATCTGAAAAGGCCATCCTGCTGGCCCAACGCGGTGAACTCGTCCCTCTCGTCACCCAGGGACACGTGACCCGGCTGGTTGCAGGACGCATCGTGCACGATGCCGCCACGCAGGAAGGTGGCTCCGGCAGCCCGATTTTCAACAGCACCGGCAAGGTCATTGGCATCAATGCCCAAGTCACGGTGGATGAAGGCGGCGGGCAGGTTCCCGGCAACAATCTGGCCGTACCGATTCGAGCCGCTTTCAAACTTCTGCGCGAAACGGGGAAGCCACTTGGTTGAAGCATCACGAGTCCAGCCGACACCCCGCTACCGGGTGCGCGCCCTGCTTTTCGATCTCGATGGCACCCTGGTGGACTCCCGCCGTGACTTGGCTACGGCACTCGATCTCACGCTGTGCGACCTGGGATTGCCGCCCCTTGGCGTCGAAGTGACGACGCACCTGGTTGGCGATGGAGCGCGCCGGCTCATCGAGCGCGGGCTAGCTGCCGCCGGTGCCGGGCCGGTGCTTTCGGACGCCTTTGTCAGCGCGGCCCTGGAACGCTTCAAAACACACTACGCCCGGCACCTGCTGGCGACGACCCGCGCCTACCCACAGGTCGGCCCGGTTCTCGAATACTTTGCGGCGTTGCCCAAGGCCGTGGTCACGAACAAGCCGGCCGGCTTCTCAGAAACGATCCTGCAGGGACTGGGGCTGCGGACGCATTTCGTAGCGGTCATCGGTGGCGATACGCTGCCGGAACGCAAGCCATATCCAGCACCGGTTCAGGCCGGACTCGCGGCCTGTGGGTGTATCAACCCGGCGGAAGCTGTCATGATTGGTGACAGCCCAAACGATATTCGTGCCGGACGCGCCGCCGGGACGCTTACCTGTGGTGTCACTTATGGCTTTCGTGCCTCGTCCGAACTGACTGAAGCCGATATACTCATTGACGACCTGACCCGCCTCACCGGGTTGTTGCAGCCGATTGCCGTCGGGAGGAGGACGTTACCATGACCCGTTACCGTCTGCTGGCCGTGGACCTGGACGGCACGCTGCTTGGCCCGGACAGCAAGCTGACCCCACGGACGCGCCGGGCCATGGAACGCGCCATTCAGGAATACGCAGTGGCTGTGGTCATTGCAACCGGGCGCCGCTTTCACTCGGCCCGCCCCATCGCCCGCGATGCCGGTCTCACCACGCCACTCGTGACACACAATGGCGCGCTCGTCAAAGACATCGAGACGGCAGCCGTTCACCACTACCAGCCGCTTGATGTGACCGTCGCGCGCGAACTCCTGGCGATCGGCAAAGCCTTTGGTGCTGACACCATTGCCCTGGATGACCCGGAAGGCGACGGGCGTATCCTGACCGATGGTGTTTCGGAGCGAAACACTGCGCTGCGCTACTACCTGGAAATCAACCGCCAGTATGTCCATCAGGTGGACGACCTGCGGGTGTTTGTGCAGGAACCCGTCACCCAGGTGATGTTTTGCGGTCCCTGTGCCGCAATGCAGTCCCTCGCGCAAGTGCTGGAACGCGACATGGCGACGGAAGCCCGGCTGTTGGTGACGACCTATCCGCACAACGACATGACAATTCTCGACCTTATGCATCCGTCCTGCTCAAAAGCCACCGGCATTGCCTATGTCGCTTCCCAGCTCGGCATTGCACGCGAAGAGATTCTTGCTGTCGGAGACAACTACAACGACCTCGACATGCTGCGCTATGCCGGGCGGGGGATTCTCATGGGCAATGCCGAACCGGAACTCAAAGCCATGGGATTTGAGCTGACGGCACCCAACACCGAAGACGGTGTGGCACAGGTCATCGAAACCTACATCTTCGGACAGCCCACGTCGCTGCCCAGTGAATGAATGGGCAGAGGTTTCCCAGAGTAGCCACGGGGCCATTGTCCCGACACGGTTTGTACCGTATGCGCATTCACATCCCACCACGGACACTCATCGCGCTGGCCGGCGCGTCGGGTTCAGGAAAGACGACCTTTGCCCGGCGGTGGTTTGCGCCAACCGAGGTGCTTTCCTCGGATGTGTTCAGGTCGCTGGTGGCGGACGACGAACGGGATCAGTCGGCGACGGGAGATGCCTTCGACGCCTTGTACTTTATTGCTGCCCGCCGATTGGCGCGGGGGAAACTGACTGTCGTGGACGCCACCCATGCGTATCCGTTCACACGAATGCGGCTGCGGGAATTTGCCCTGGCCCAGGGCGTCGAAGTGGTGTTGATCGTCTTTGACCTGCCGCTTGAAATCTGCCTGGCCGGCAACGCGGCGCGTCCGCACCGCCAGGTGCCACCGGAAGTCGTGGCGCAACAGCACGCGGCGTTGCGCCAGGCGCGTCCAGCCCTGGACGCGGAGGGTTTTTCCTCCGTCATCACCCTGGAAACCCCGGAGGCCGTGTCGTCTGTGGTGGTTGTCCGTCAACCACTCACTGTCGGGGAAGCCGCAGAGAGAAACGTTACACTGGGGGATGCCAAGGGCTGGTAGGCGCTGGTGCCGGTCTGTGATAGCGTGAGCTGGTCTGATTCAACGAGCGGAGAAACCAAGGTATGAAAACCGTGAAGTGTGTGCCAATGCTGTTGCTTGCGGCTGGGCTGCTGACTGCGGCCTGTGGCGATGCACCGCGCCCGGTATCCTCGAATGCACCGGCGCCAGCGGCAGGTGGTTATGGAGCTGGCACCCCGGCGCCGACGCCACCGGCCGGGCAGCCCCCAGCTTCGGTGCCGAATGCTGCGCCCAAGTATGGCGATCCGGTGACGGACGAAAACTTCATCAAGTTACTCAAACCGGAAACCCTGGCTCTGGTTGAAAAGGTTCGCAAGTGCCAGAAGGACTATGATGCAGCGCCACAGAACGCCGCCCTCAAGCGCCAGCTTGTCGCGGCCAAGGTCGAATATGGAAATGCCCTGCGCGATCTTGGACAAGCCGGGCCGCGCATTTACTATCCGGCGGCGCTGCGGATGTACCGGCAGGTGCTGGCTCTGGACCCCGACAACAAAGAGGCGCTGGAAAAGAAAAAAGAGATCGAACTCATCTACCAGAGTATGGGGCGGCCTATCCCGGACTAGGGCCTGAGACCGGGGCACCGGAGATTTGGGCGGCGCGTTGCCGCTTGTCCAGCACTTGGATATAGTTTTCGGGCGTGGTTCATAGTTGGTGTGATTTTCCCGCCCGCAAGACACCAGCGACGAGCCGTGAGCCTGTACCAGAAAGCCCGTGAAAGGCAAAAAGAGGTTGGGGGAATGAGCGCTGCTTCGACAACAACATCGCCTGTCCACACTGAGCCGGACACCCTGCAGGCTGCCCAGCAGCGTTGGGAAGCCACGACGTTGGCCAGGACGCTGGCCAGGATGCCGGAGAGCCGTTCGGACTTCACAACGGTTTCACTGCGTCCGATTCAGCGGCTTTACACGCCCAATGACCTCCCGGATTTTGACTACGTCCGCGACCTTGGCTTTCCCGGAGAGTTTCCCTACACGCGGGGGATTCATGCCACCGGCTACCGGGGCAAGTTGTGGACGATGCGCCAGTTTGCCGGATTTGGCTCGCCGGAGGATACGAATCAACGGTTCCGGTATCTGCTGGAGCAGGGGCAAACCGGATTGTCAGTGGCGTTCGACCTGCCGACGTTGATGGGGTACGACGCCGACAGCCCCTTTTCGCTGGGCGAAGTCGGCAAGTGTGGGGTCTCGGTGTCCAGCCTGGCCGATATGGAAACCCTGTTTGCCGGGATTCCACTCGAAAAGGTGACGACCTCGATGACCATCAATGCCCCCGCCTCGGTCATCTTTGCCATGTTCATCGTCACGGCCGAGAAGCAGGGGGCGGATTTACGCAAGGTTTCCGGTACGCTCCAAAACGACATTCTCAAGGAATACATTGCCCAGAAAGAATGGATTTATCCACCCCGTCCGGCGATGCGGCTGGTGACGGACAGTATTGCCTTCTGCGTCGAGCACATGCCGAAGTTCAATCCCGTGTCCGTTTCGGGCTATCACATTCGGGAAGCCGGCGCGACGGCCGCGCAGGAACTGGCCTTTACCCTGCGGGACGGCATTGAGTACGTCCAGGCTTGCATCGAAGCTGGTCTCAACGTGGATGACTTTGCCCCCCGGCTTTCGTTTTTCTTCAACGCCCACAACGATTTCTTTGAGGAAATTGCCAAGTACCGCGCAGCGCGGCGGCTCTGGGCGCGCATCATGCGTGAACGTTTCGGGGCGCAGCAGGAACGTTCCTGGATGCTCCGCTTCCACGCGCAGACGGCCGGCTGCACGCTGACGGCCCAGCAGCCGTACAACAACGTCGTGCGGGTGGCCATTCAGGCCCTGGCGGCCGTTCTGGGCGGCACGCAGTCGCTGCACACCAACTCGCTCGATGAAACCCTGGCGCTTCCCTCGGAGCAGGCGGCGACCATTGCCCTCCGTACGCAGCAGATCATTGCGCATGAAACCGGTGTCACCAATACCATTGACCCCCTCGGAGGGAGCTACTTCGTCGAAAAGCTGACCAACGACCTGGAAGCTGAAGCCCTCGATTACATCCGCCGGATTGACGCCATGGGCGGCATGGTGGCGGCCATCGAGGCCGGTTTTCCCCAGAAGGAAATTCAGGAAGCGTCGTACCAGTATCAGAAAGTCGTGGACAGCCGTGAAAAAATCATTGTCGGGGTCAATGGCTTTACCCAGTCGGAGACCCAGGAAGTGCCGCTGCTGCTGATTGATGAGCGTGCCGAGCAGGCCCAGCGTGAACGGCTGGCGGCGCTCCGGGCGCAACGTGACAACGCCGCGGTCAAACACGCTCTGCAGGCGTTGGCCGCGGGGGCGCGCACCAGCGCCAACACGATGCCGCTCATCATCGAAGCCGTGCGCGCCTATGCCACTTTGGGCGAAATCTGTGACTGTTTGCGCCCGGTCTTTGGTGAGTATCAGGAACCTGCATTTTAGTCCCATCCTTTGACACCTTGAGAAGACTCTGGCTATGGCACACATTCTTGTAATTGACGATGAGCCGGACGTGCGTTTGGCAACCGTGATGGCACTCAAGCACGGCGGACACACCACGGTTGAAGCTGATGGGGGGCTTCCTGCCATGCGCTTGTTGCAGCAGCAGGGGCCCTTTGACCTCATCGTGTGTGATGTGATGATGCCCGGAATGACCGGCCACGAAGTGTGCCAGCTCGTGCGTCTCAATCAGGCGACGAAAAACATTCCCTTCATTTTCCTGAGCGCCAAGCGGGACACCGAAGAGCGTCTGGAAGGCATTGGTCTCGGCGCCGATGATTATCTGGGCAAACCATTTGCGCTGGAAGAACTCCTGATTCGCGTCAACAGTGTCCTGGCCCGGCATCAGGCACTGGCTACCGGACGGGCAACGCCAGACCCGCTCCAGCAAGTTACCCTCGCCCAGTGTATCGATCTGGTGGTACGGCACAAACTGAGCGGCAAGTTGAACGTTCTGCTCAAAAGCGACCTGGGTGATAAGTCTCCCGTTTCGGGCGCCATTTTCTTCGAGGGAGGGCATGCCGTGCATGCCAGGCTCGAAGACCGTTTGGGCGAAGCTGCGGTACGGGAAATTCTGGCCTCGCCGCTTCTGATGTACTCATTTGAAGCGTATGAAGTGGCCGATCAGATTACGATGGCCATGGACATTACGCGGCTGATCAAGCGACACGGGTAAGCTCAAAGCAGCCGGGGAACGCTGCCGGCGCAGGTTGCAGGCACCTGACGGATGTAGTTGTGTGGCTTTCTTTGTCGGCACATCTTTCCCCGCCATTATGTCACCTGACGGGTTGGTTTCTCTATGGAGCGGACTTCTCCAACCACGGTTCCGCCAGCGGTTGTGCCTCGGCAGGCGTCGTCAGGGGAGCTGCCGTCCACGCCACCAACCCTCGATGAAATCGAGCGTGAACTCAATGAGCGTCTGAGCAAGCTTGGGTTGCCAGCCTTGGTGGCAAGCCACGTGGCGGCCCGTGAAACGGCTCCGCTGCGCGGGGAAGCCGGCCGCACCACGCAGGTTCTCAACCTGAGCGAGTTGCGGACGGCGCTGCGCCAGCAGGTGCGGATTGCGGAAATCAAGGACCAGATTGCTGTCGTCATTGCCGATTGGCACCGGGAGCAGTTCCGCACCGGTGAGATTCGCATTGCCGAGTTCGAGGTTCGGGCGGCTGACATCCTGCTTCCGTATTGCCGTGAGTTCATTCCCAACTTTCCGCCTGCCATGCGGCCGGTCGAACTGGCCGTGGACCTCAATCTGGAAACCATTCTTCGCACGACACTGCCGCGCGGACAAAACCAGGAGTTAACCCACGAGGTCATCGAACGCTGTGCGGTGCAGGTGCTCCAGTCCCTGCTCCGGCATCCGCTCATTCCACAGACGGCGGCCGACCGGGCTGAAGTCAGCCTTCAGACGACGGTTCTCAAGGACAAAAACGGCACGGCTGTGTACTCGCCGTCGGATGCGGCCTACCTCAAGCGCCTGATCGAGGAGCAGAACCTGCTGGATCGGGAAGGTGAGATTGGTTTGCTGGCCATGCTCATCAGCGCCCGCAAGTGGCAGAAAATCACGGATGACACGCTGTTTGCCGCTGCTGTGGAATACACCCTCGAAGCTCTGGCCAAACGCCGTGGTATCCCTACCATCCAGGTACGCAATCAGGGACCCGATCATCCCGTGGCCTACATCCTGGGTGAGTACATCCAGCATCACCTGTCTGAGTCCCTCGAAGGCCAGATTCACTTCGTCGAAAACTTTCTGACGGTGACGGCCAGGGCCCTTGCTGAGGACGGCCCCCGGTTCGTGGATGCCGTTTACCAGACTTACCTGCCCTTACTCCAGGAGGTTTTCTTCAACCTGCTTCCAGAAGTGCTCCATCGCTTTCTCCACAGTTTCGAGCGGGAGTTTCTGGGATCGTCCCTGACGTTGCGCAGCAAGCTTTTTTTGCTCAAGCGCGTCGGGGATTTCTGCGAACTGACCTTTTACTGTCACGATGCGGTACGCAAGTTTGCCACTCCGACCGGCGACATCTACGCCGTCGAGCGGCTGAACGAAGGCACAGCCCACTTTGCCCGGCGCAACGGGCTGCCGCTGGCCGAGGGCATGGATGTCTTCAATCAGCGCAACACCTTGGCTGAGTTACTCATCAGCGCCATCAAGCACCGGCGCTCCCTGTTTCCGGCCGCAGATGATACGGCAGAACGCCGGCTTCATTCTGAAAACCTGCTGACCGGGGACCTGCTCAACTGCCTCAACTACCTGCGGCGGGCTTTTGACTGTGACTATGCCCGGGCGCGGGAGAACAACTATGAGCACTACCTTCAGTGGCGAGGCTTGGTGCTTGAATGGAGCCGCACCTATGTCCGGCTTCTCACCGGACGGACGCCCAACGATGTCGAGCAGTATCACCTGGACGGGCTGGCCGCCTGGCACATCGAACAGGAGCTTTCCTTTACCAAGGTCAGTTTTCCCCTGCTGCTCTACACCGACCGGGAAGCCGGACTGTCCACTATGCGTCAGCCCCAGGACATTCTGAAAGAAGCGTTCCTGCGGTTCTGGCGGGCCTTTCACATCAGCGTCCTGACCCGTGCCCAGGAGCGTGCTGACCTCGAAGAACAAATCTTTTCAGGCGAGCCTTCGTCCCGGCATACCGCACGGGTGTCGGTGGATGATCTTGGCAAACGGGCCTTCCTGGCGCGCAGCGACCTGCCCATGGCGACCTACACTTTTGAGCGTCTGGCGCAGCACGTCACGCCCCAGACCCACGATGTGGCGGTGCTCACCCAATCCATTGAAATGGCGCTCGAACTCGGAAGCCAGGCGTACACCTACGAGGAGATGGTAGCTGCACGAACCTGCCTGCGGCGCATCCAGCGCCGACTCGATGACCTGCTTGTGTTGGGCGAGACCGAACGCGCCGAGTATCGCTCCCGGCTGCCAGCCCTGATTCGTGATCTCGAACGCCGGGAACCCATCCGTCTGGCCTCGTATCTGGTGGCGCTGAACGATCTGGAAAGTCTCGACCTGACGGACGAGCGGATTCTGACCGAGTGGAAAGCCCTGGAGACGACCATTCAGCGTCTCAAGCAGATTTCAGTGGCATTGCTCATGCTGCGTTCCCGTGCGGAACTCCGGGCATTAGCCCAGACGTTCGGTGAGTGGTATGCCGCCCTGCCGGAAGACACTGAACCGCCCGAACGCCGTACTTATGCCCAGCGGTGGCAGGACATCCAGGAGTTGGCCCGGCTGAGTTGGCCGGCGTGGCTCCTCCGCCGCTGGTTTCTGCATCTGGTCTGGACGCTCCAGTGTGTGAGCTCCGTAGCGGACTGGCATCCGCCGGAGACCTACCTGCTCGAAGACTTTCTGGGACTCGATACTCCACCCATACGTCTGCGCGACCAGGAACTGGTGCTTGCAACCTACCCGCTGCCAAAACTGACGCAGTTGGTCACGCAGCTCCAGGAAACCCTGACCGAACGCCTTGCCTCCGCTGGCGGCACCTACTACACCGACGAAGAGCGGGTCCTGCTCGAACGGCGGCTGCAACGCCTTGAGCGCCTGACCCACCGTCCCCCCTGGAAGGCTGCCCTGACCCGTTGGACTTACATCGTTCTGCGGGCGCTGGTGGCGCCTTTACGCCGCGCGCCATCCCCTGCGAAGGAAAGCCATCCGCAACGCTCATGAAGACGCTCCTGAAACGGCTGGGCTTTTCTGAAGCAACGCCTTCCGAAACGAGCCGTCAAAGCCTCGGTCAGCAGGGTGAACGCCTGGCGGCACACTTTTTGACCCGGTGCGGTATGCAGATCGTGGCTTACAACGTGCGAGTGCCGGTTGGACGAACCCGGACCGGTGCGCGCGTCTATGGCGAACTGGACATCGTGGCCTTCGATGGGCCAACGCTGGTGTTTGTCGAGGTCAAGACCCGGACAACAACCGACTTCACCACGCCGGAAAGCGCCATCACGCCCCGCAAGCAAGCCCGGCTGGCGCGTGCTGCCCGACGTTACCGCACCCTCATTGGCCCGTTTGACGCGCCATACCGCTTCGACGTGGTGAGCATTGTTGCTGCGCCGGGTGCACAACCGACCATCCGACTTTTCAGGGACTTTTTCCGGCCATGAGCGAACGTCCAGGTCTTGTCGTCCTGATTTCCGGGCGTGGGTCGAATTTGCGGGCCCTGGCCGAAGCTATCCGGCAGGGGCGTCTCCGGGCTACGTTGGCGGCCGTCATCAGCAACCGCGCAGATGCCCCAGGGCTGAATTTTGCCACGGAGCAGGGAATCCCAACGCATGTGGTCTCGCACGTCGGGTTGTCGCGCGCTGAGCACTCAGCCGCTTTGCTTGAGGTCATCCGTCCCTATAACCCCCGGTTCATCTGTCTGGCCGGCTTTATGCGGTTGTTAGCTCCGTCGTTTATCCAGGCTTTCCTACACCGCGTTGTCAACATTCACCCGTCGTTGCTCCCGGCTTTTCCCGGTTTGGACGCCCAACGTCAGGCGCTTGACTATGGTGTGAAAGTCTCCGGCTGTACCGTCCACCTCGTGGACGAGGAACTCGACCACGGCCCCATCGTCATGCAGTCGGCCGTGCCGGTCCTCGATGACGATACGCCGGAAACCCTGGCCACGCGCATCCTGGCCGCCGAGCACAAAACCTATCCGGCGGCTATTGAGCGATTGCTGTACGAACCCTGGACACTGGAAGGACGCCGTGTTGTCTTTCAGTCGGCACAGGGTCAGTCGTCCCAGGGAATATAGGCTTCGTAGTACGGGATTTGACGCGGCGGAATCCGGCGGGCAAACAGCCAGACCAGTGTCAAACCGGTCACAAAGCCGCCGATATGCGCCCACCAGGCTGTGCCGCCGCTCTGCGCCGTTTCAACGCTCAGCGTGGCAATGCCGGAAGCCAGGTTTTGCAGAATCCAGATACCGAGAAACACCCAGGCCGGGACTTCAAAGGTGTAGAGCAGGATGAAAATCGGCACCAGAACCAACACACGCGCATGTGGGTAGAGGCAGATGTAAGCACCCAGTACGCCGGCAATGGCGCCGCTTGCGCCGAGGCTTGGAATGTGACTGGTCGGGTCGGAGACAATGTGCGCCCCGGAGGCCGTAAGACCACACAGCAGGTAAAACACCAGGTACTTGACGTGTCCCATGCGGTCTTCGACGTTGTCGCCGAAAATCCACAGGTAGAGCATATTCCCCAAAAAATGAAGCCAGCCCCCGTGCAAAAACATCGAGGTGAACAGGGGAACGATGAGATCAGAAAGCTCGATGCGTCCCTGATTGTAGGGGCTGAAGTAGAGAAAGTATTCGTAGGGCTGGACGGCAAACTGGTAAAAGAACCGCTGAAGTTGCCGTTCGGTCAGCAGCAGCTCAAAGGCAAACGCCCCGGCATTCGCCACAATGATGCCAAGGGTGACAAATGGGAAGCGGCTCGATGGCACGTCATCGTGAATCGGAATCATCGGGCGTGCTTCTCCCTGCGTTCTGTCAGTGTGACACCGTTTGGGAAAACCTTATGGAAAGCCATAACATTCTGCTTCACGGACTGGCCCGTCCGCGGGCGAACTATCCCCATGCGCGGCGGGTCGGGAATTTCATTTTTGTCTCCGGGCTGTCGTCGCGGCAGCCGGACGACTCAATTGCCGGCATAACCCGTACGCCTGACGGGCGCATCATACGTGACATCGCCCGGCAAACCGAAGCTGTCATTGAAAACCTGCGGCTTGTCCTGCAGGCGGCCGGAGCTGACTTGGCGCAGGTGGTGGATGTGACCGTGTTTCTGGTGGACATGGCCGACTACGCGGCGTTCAACGCCGTGTATGACCGCTACTTTACGGCTGAAACCGGCCCGACCAGAACGACCGTGGCCGTACGCGAGCTGCCGCATCCGGATTTGCTCATCGAAATAAAAGCCGTGGCCTCTGTGCCTGCGCCCTAGTGCCGGTGCGGTTGGGCTATGAAGTCAGGTCGGAGACGAGGCGTGCCAGCCAGGGTTGCCGGTGATGCTCCCGGACGGCTGCTCCAATCCGCTTCATCCACTGGAGTTCTTCTTCTGACATCGGGCCGCGGTCAAGGGCGGTAAAGGCGGCTTCGAGTTCCTGGGCGTCTTTCGGCCCGGCCAGACAGACATCGACATTTGGGTTGGTTAGTACAAAACGGTAACAGTCAGCCGCAGTCGGCGTCGGTTCGCCCTTTGGTGTCAGGCGCGCATCGAGCAGCGAGCCCCAGCGCGTGGCGGTGTAAGCCACCACACCTACCCGGCGCTGGCTGAGGTAGGGAAAGACTTCGGTTTCAGCGCCGGGATGCGCGGCGTTGTACCGCACCATGATGGCATCGAACACCGGCTCACCGATGAAGGCTTTGAACATCTGCCGCTCGTGGCAGGAGATCATAATCGAACGTACCCGGCCGGACTCTTTGAGCCGCAGGGCGGCGTCGCGGATGCGGGGCGGCGGCATGTCATTCCACCAGCCCAGAAGCAGAACGTCGGCATAGTCGGTGTCGAGTTCCCGCAGGGCGGATTCGAGCGCAGGCTTCATCAGAAAACCGACGCGGGTGTACGTCTGCACGACGATGACGAGCCGTTCCCGGTCGCGCGCTGCCAGACGGCGGATGGCCTTGCCAAAGTCAGGACGCTGGATGGAACCCCAGTAGAGGTAGTTGATGCCGCGTTCGTAGGCGGCTTCGACTTCACGCGCGCCAATGCCGTAGCTCGAACCAAGCCCAATCCGGCTGACCTGCAAGCCGGTGTTGCCAAGCGGGACTCTTTCCAAAGCGGACACCATCGTTTTGGTCGGATGTCGGTAATCCGTAAAGCCGAGGACAAGAGAGGGTTGGAAAAATAGTGGGACTTGCAGGACTCGAACCTGCAACCAACGGATTATGAGTCCGCCCACGGGGGCGTTGAACAGTATTCATGCCGCCCCCGGAAAGTCAACAAAAATCAACATTACCCCTTGCTTTCCAGCGGTTTGCGGGTGATACTGGTGTTGAACCGGATTGAACGGTTTTGAGCAAAAGTGGCTACATAGTGGCTACATAGTGGCTACACGGCCGACACTCGGACTGGGGGCAAAAATGATCCGATGGGGGTATCTGCAATGACACGCGCACGACTGACGGCGGGCAGGGTGCAGTCCTTTACCTGCCCCGAAGGAAAAGAACAGGCTTTCCTGCGCGACAGCGAAGTACCCGGACTGGCGCTGCGCGTGACCGCGGCCGGAAACCGCGCTTACGTCTTCGAGGGAAAGCTGAACCGGCGCACCCTCCGGCTAACCATCGGCAGCCCGGCGCACTGGACTATCGAAGCCGCCCGCGCGCGGGCAAGGGAACTGGCATCGCTGGTTGACCGGGGCGTTGACCCAAGAACGGAGCTGGAAAAGCAGCGTCAGGAAGCCGAAGCCGCCCGTGTCCGGCAACAAGTGTCCGAAACCCGCGCGCTGGAAGTCTGGCACGCCTATTGCCACAGCCGGCGCGCCGTGTGGGGCGAACGCCACTACCTTGACCATCTTCGTATGGCTGCTCCGGGGGGCGAACCCCGGAAAAAGGGCGAAGGCGTCACCCAACCGGGGCCGCTTTACGCGCTGCTCAATCAACCGCTGGCACGTCTCACCCCCGAAGCCGTCGAAGCGTGGGCCACCCGGAACGCCCATCGCCCAACGCAAGCCCGTCTCGGATTGCGCCTGCTCAAGGCTTTCCTGAACTGGTGCCGCACCCACCCCGACTTCGCCCAGGTGCTACCCGCCGAAAACCCGGCCCACAGCCGCAAGGCGCGCGAAACCCTGGGGACGCCCAAAGCCAAAGACGACTGCCTGCAACGGGAGCAGCTTCAGCCGTGGTTCGAGAAGGTACGCCAGCAACATCCGACGGTAGCCGCGTACCTGCAAGCCCTGCTGCTGACAGGCGCCCGCTCCGGTGAACTGCTCGAACTGACGTGGGACGACGTGGATTTCCAATGGCGGACGCTTACCATCCGGGACAAGGTGGAAGGGGAGCGGACGATTCCGTTGACCCCGTACGTTGCCCGTCTGCTGGCGGCACTCCCACGACGGAACCAATGGGTGTTCGCATCGGACAGAACCGATGCGCCCATCAACCGTCCAAGTCACGCCATGGAGCGCGTCTGCCGGCTGGCAGGCATCCCACACGTCACCCTGCACGGACTGCGCCGTTCGTTCGGGACGCTTTCCGAATGGGTGGAAGCCCCCGTGGGTGTCGTAGCTCAACTTATGGGCCACCGTCCAAGCGCCACAGCCGAACGCCACTATCGCGCCCGCCCGATTGACCTGCTGCGAAAGTGGCACACCGGAATCGAAGGCTGGATTCTCGAACAGGCCGGCATCGAACAGCCGCCGGCGGAAGCGAACCCGGCAAAACTCCGGGCGGTGAAGTAAACTCCGACCGTCGCACCTAGCCGGCGGCTGATCACCCCGGCGAACAGCGGGAACCCTTCGCCCGCCGGTGCGACACCCCATCGAAGGGCTGCACTGGAAGGGAGTGCGTATGAAATACCCAAAATGGGTTCCGGCTGGAGTCGTGCAGGTGTCCAGCGCTGTTATTCAGGAGCTGGACAGGGAGTTGGCTGACCTTGATGCGAAGCTCAAGACAGGCAGAGCAGCGAGCAGACGCAGGCAATTGATTGAGGAACGGGAGCGCGTCGAGCGCCTGGCGACCGACATCCAAATGAAGGAGGCCTACACGCTACTGGGCCCTCTCGATGACGAGACGTGGCGACAGCTTTTTTACGGGGTACTGGGTGCGCGCGCCGGGCTTTCCGAGTTTCGCCAGGCAGAAGATGGTGAGCTGGAAGTCGCTAAAGGTGAGCTTCGCAAGCGAATGGATGATGCCCGGCGTCTGGGCCGGAGAATCGCCGGAACCGCCAGAAAACTGTCCAGGCAAATCGAGGAGCTTAGATCGCTCGGATTTCTTGGCGTGCCCTGGGAGCTGGTTGAAGCCAGAACCTTGTTCGAGCGGGCGGACGTTTCCTGCCCCTACAGCGCCCCGGAATGGGAGCGCCTGCGCCCACGTCTGCTGGGAAATGCGTCTGACCTGAATGACGAACTGCGCCCTGCCTGGGAAAACGCACCCTGCGTAACTGACCTGCTCCACACCATCGCCAAAGCCGCCGAAGCGTTTGAGCCGCGCCCCCGCAAAGCCGCAGCCGCCCTGCGCGCGCGGAAAGCAAATCCGGTGACAGAACTCATCCGGTCTATCGCAGAGATGCTGACGATATATATCGGGATAGAGCTGACGCCCCGCGTCAAGAGGGCAATCGCCATCATTGTGACTGTGGACATCAACGACCCCGATACCATCGTCACCTACGATGACGTGCGTAAGGCCTGCACGAAACGCAAGTCTGGCAGGGTAGTAGAGCTATTCAGACCGCTTCACTGGACAACCAGCCCCATACCGCCTTCGCCCGAAGGTTCGTAGCCCCGAAGTGGAAGATTCAAAGGCTTTTTTTAGTGCCTGAATCTTCCACGACAGATTCGGGCTGATACGGCATCCTGCCCCCGTTCAATCCGCTGCTACGGGGTGAGATATGCCGCAACCAAACGCAAACGCACTCGAAAGCGAAACACGCCCGGCTGTTACGACCAACGAAGCCGCGCGGCTGCTTTGCAGACGCCCGCAAACGCTGCGGCGATGGGCGTGCTACGAAGACGGGCCAATTCGTCCGATTCGGGTTCACACCCGTCTGCTGTGGCCCGTGGATGAAATCCGACGACTACTCGAAGGCAAACCAGACAGCCAGACGCCCGGCGCGGCGTAGGGCAGGGCATCAACCCTTCGGGCGCGTATTGGCGTGCCCGGAAAGTTTCAGCCCGGACGGGAGCGCAACCGTGCCGGGCCGATGGAGAAAAACCACTATGACGGAAAATAGCATCATCCGCTTCGGCTGCGAAGCGACGGCGTACAGCCGGAAACTCGAAACCCTGTTCGCTTCTGACCTGATGCGCAAGCCGCGCCCGCACGACTGGCTGGTTCGCGGCTTCCTGGAACACGACACGCTGGTTCTTCTGTTTGGCGATCCGGCAGTCGGAAAGTCACTGCTGGCGCTGGACTGGGCCGCTTCGGTTGCCACGGGCAGGGACTGGTGCGGAAACCGGGTGGAGCGGGGGCTGGTTTTCTACCTGGCGGGCGAAGGGCACCACGGTCTGTCGCGCCGGTTGAAAGCCTGGGGGATAGCGACGGGGATGGAGTGTCTCTGGGGCGAAGAACTCTGGGGCATGCCGCTGGTTGTCTCCCGGCACAGCGTTGGGTTGCCCAGCGAAACGCGGATGGCCATCGAAGCCATTGACAAAGCCGCCGACCGGGGCGGAAAGCCACGGCTGATCATCATTGACACCCTGGCGCGCTGCATTGACGGCAACGAGAATTCCGCCAGCGATATGGGCGGTTTCATCGCGGCCTGTGACGAGATGCGCCTTCGCTACGGGTGCGCGGTGCTGATTCTGCATCACTCCGGCCACGAAAACAAAAACCGCGCCCGCGCGCATTCGTCGCTGACCTGTGCCGTGGATGCCGCCTACCACATGCACGGGCTGAACAGCGGAATAAGGCGGCTTGACTGCACCAAGTCCAAAGACTTCGAGCCGCCAGCCGCGCGCCACTTCATCATTCACAAAACCCTGCTCCCACCGGAGTGGTGGGACGGTAACGCTCCCACCACAGTGCCGGTACTGGTGGAGTGCGACGAGTCCGGCAAGGCGATAAACGAACCGCCACCCTTCTGAACGGGATTGCGCGAAATCAGTGACCAAAAGTTACAGCCCGGTACGGATACGCGCCGTATCGGGCCGCTAATGGAGGAAAAAATGTTTGAGTTGAATACTACACAGGATTCTCTGCACGGACAACCCCAACCCGTTCAGGCAGGGCCTTTGCCGGATGACGGGCCGCGGAAAAAGACGCGCGGACGGCGTGTGGCGCGGGCGGGAGCGTCCAGTCTCAACGGGGCGCCCACGACGGAACTGCTGCGCCACGACGGGCCGCGCAAGACAGAAACCGGCAGGGCGCGGAAAAGCGGGCGCGCCCCGAAAGCCCCGGTAACCGCACCGGCAGGACTGCCGCCGGAAAACCCTGCGCCGGAAAAGCCTGGCAAGCCGGCTAAAAAAGCCGCGCCAAAACACACCGGCAAGCGCGCCGGCAAATCACCCCGGAAAGCCACGCCAGAACACACCAGCAAGCGCACCGGCAAGGCGCCCCGGAAAGCCGCGCCAGACGACTCCGGCAAGGCGGCGGACACAGCCGCGCCGGACAGCAAGCCGGATAAAAAATCTGTGCCGTGGAGTCACGAAGACCCGCTGGGCTTCGCGCTGCACCTTATCCGTGAAACGCTGGGCGGCGCCCCGGAGAAGCTGTACGAGACAGGGAAAACCCCGATTCGCTTCAAGACGACCGGAAGTAGTCTATCCGGGTGGGCCCGTGTCACGCGGGTGAAGTACGGGAGGGGGAAGGAATCGTACTTCATCGAGTTTGGCGACTGGCGTACCGGTGAGCGCCACGAATGGCACTCCCGGGAACCGTCCACGTCCGGGGAGAAGGAAGCTTTCGACCGGGAACTACGCCAGATCAGGGAGGCGCAGCAACGGGAAGAACAGGCAAGGCACCTGGTAGCAAAGGGCAAGGCGGAGCGTCTGTGGCGGCGGTCAAGGGCTGCTACCACCGACAACCCCTACCTGCAACGCAAAAACGTTCAGCCATACAGTGCGCGCACCGGATGGGGCGGACTCTCCGACGTGCTGTTCGTTCCGCTACGCGATGCCGAGTGGCAAATATGGAACCTTCAGCTTATCCAGCCGGACGGCGGAAAGCGGTTTCTCAAGGGCGGGCGCGTCTCCGGGCTGTTTCATCCGTTCGGCACGCGCGAGGATTTTGAGCGCGGCAAGGCTATCCTTGTCTGCGAGGGATGGGCAACGGGCGCAACGCTGCACGAGGCTACCGGGTTACCGGTTGCGGCGGCGATGAATTGCGGCAACCTGCTGCCGGCGGCGCGCGCCCTGCGGGAGAAGTTCCCAGGGCAAAAACTGGTTTTCTGCGCTGACGATGATTGGAAGACCGCCGGCAACCCCGGGGTCACCAAAGCCGAAAAGGCAGCCTGCTCTGTCGGGGCGGTGGTTGTCGTTCCGCTTTGGTCAGTGGAGCGCGGCGAAAAGGACACCGACTTCAATGACCTGGCGCTGGTGGAAGGTCTGGACGCTGTGCGCCGGCAGGTTGATGTCGAGAGCATCCTGTCGCAACCCGTCCGGCCAGGACTGGACGAACGCCCGTGCTACTGGCTGCTCGAAGAGCCGGCGGTCATTGGCGAACAGGAATACAAGGCAGGCGTCTATCACTGTGGCATCGAAACGGAAACCTGGCTGTGCAGCCCGATACGACCGGTGGCACGCACCATCAAGTGGCCCGACGGTGACCAAGGCGTAAGGCTGAACGTTTACGACGGGAACGCTTGGCACGAAGTGGTGCTACCACGCGAAACGCTGGCTTCCACGCGGGACTATCGCAAAATCCTGCTAGCCAAGGGCGCCATATTGGAAACCCACAGTAAGGACGCTAGGGCGTGGCTGGAGGAATACCTGCAACAGCCCTCAGCCCGGCGGGAATACACCACAGAGCGTACCGGCTGGCACGACAAACAGTACGTGCTGCCGGACACAACGATGGGGGAGGGCACAACCATATCGTTCACCGGACTGCGCCCCACGGACGAGCCGTTGACCGCCGGGGGGCTTGCGGACTGGCAGAAGTCGGTTGCAGCGCTGGCAGTGGGCAACCCCCTGCTGGCGTTTTCAATCTCGCTAGCCTTTGCCGGGCCGCTGCTTCGGTGGGTTGGGCACAACGCCGTGCTGGTGCAGCTTGTGGGGCGTAGCACAACCGGCAAGACAACCTGCCTGCTGGCGGCAAACTCGGTTGTCGGGCCGCAAGCGCTGGTGACGACCTGGCGCGCCACAGCCAACGGGCTGGAACAGCGGGCGCTGGTGCACTGTGACGGCTTTCTGGCGCTGGACGAAATCGGACAGGTGGACGCGAAGGTACTCGACCACGCGGTGTACACACTGGCTAATGGCGCAGCCAAGCAACGCGCCACGGTGTACGAGCACGGCGTGGGGGCGGCGCCAACGCAACGCTGGCGGGTGGCGGCGCTTTCGACCGGCGAAAAGACGATGGAAACCCTGCTGGCGATGGACAAGGACAAACGCAGCGTCAACGCCGGGCAGGTTGTGCGGTTTATTGAAATCCCGGCAGAAGAACGGTACGGCGCGTTTACGGAGCTGCACGGCTACAAGTCGGGCGAAACCCTTGCTGATACCCTGCGCCAGGCTGTCCGTCGGTACTACGGCACGCCTATCCGGGCATTCCTGGAACGGCTTGTTTGCGATGATATAAGCAAGCTGGACTCGGAACTAAGCGAGTGCGTTGCCCGTCTGCGCAGGGCGGTTGAAAGCGACGGCGTGCCGGTGGGGGCACAAGCCAGCCGCGTGCTGGCTTCAGTGGCGTTGGTTGGTCTGGCCGGCGAAATGGCAACCCGGTATGGCATCACTGGCTGGCAGCGGGGGACGGCATTTGACGCGGCGCGTTACTGTTTCCGGCTGTGGGCACAGAGCCGTCCGACACAGACCGACTTCGAGCAGGTGGACATACTGCGCCGGCTGCGCGACTTCATTGACAAGCATGGCGATTCGAGGTTCAGCGAATGCAGCGGGGATGCAGTCGTGTATGACCGGGCAGGTTACTACCGCGATACAGATCGCGATACAGATGGCGAGGATACAGATGGCGAGGATACAGATGGCGGGCGGGAATACCTGTTCACTCGCCAAGGCCTCAAGGACGCGGTGCGTGGATTTGGCCTCGAACTCGCCAGAAAGACGCTGACAGACTTGAATGTGCTGAAAACAAGCGGCGGGCGGGATACCGTGACCGTACGCCTGGGCAAGAGATACAAGCGTCTTTTCTGCATACCAGACAAGGCGCTGGATGAAGCGCTGGAAAAGCTAGGGGGTGACGAATGAAAGTCATTGGCACAGGCATTCTGTTTGATTTCTTTCGGGATGACGCAAACCATACAGCCGCAACGCAGAATGCGTCTGGCGGCATTACAGGGCAAAGTACACAGCCCGGCGAAGCGGATGCGCGGCAATCCAGCGCGCCAGAACCAACGCAAACGCGCCATGACGCGCCGGACGGCCCAACCTGCACAGCCATGACGCAAGACGCGCCTTGCGGCATTACAGCGCAAAGTACACTGCCTGGCAAAGCGGACGCCGGCGCATTCCCGGCGGGTGAATCGTCACCGGCGGCGAAGTCACGCTTCGAGCCGTTCGAGCCGGACGTGGAAGGAAGCATCGCCAACCTGCTACGCCAGGCGTCCGGCAAGGCGTCCAGCAGGGCGTCCGGCACGTCACCGTCAACCCCGGCGCACGCCTGCCAGCCCGCCAGCCCAACCCGGACGGACACTTCGGGCGCATCCAGACGGGCGCAGACGCACGCTGAACCGGCGGTTGACACTTTACCTTCAGACGCGCCACAGAATGCGCCCAAAGGCACTACAATGCAAAGTACACAGCCTGACAAAGCAGCCAGCCAGCCGGATGACGCGGCGCGGTTGCAGGCGCGGATTGACGGCTGCCTGGCGATGGAAACCGACCCGGCGCTACGGATGTTTCTCGAACAGCTACGCCGGGACAGCCACAAGTACCCGGTGGAGTCTGTGCGTCAGGAACTCGAAGCCTACCTGCAACCCGGCACTCCCGGAGACTTCCTGAACCGGCTGGCGGCGCTGCACATGAGTTGGGCGCTGGACGACGTTGCCAGTGACCCGGACGGCAAGCGGCTGGTACGGGGGGACACCGGGGGGCGGAAGGCGATACTCGAACGCATCGAAGCCGCTTTCAGGGCAGAGACGGAACCTGTCGCACGCTGCTACTTGGCGAAGCTGGCGCGCAAAGCCGTCAGCAACCCGCCGGGAGCAGGCGAAGGGCTGGAAGGCTATATTGACGCACGTACCAGCCCGACGTGGCTGTGGCTGGCAGCCGTGTTCGTTGCCGGCAACCCCGAAGCCGCCTTCCAATGGCGGTTGCAGGAAGCGCGCCGAAGCACAGCCAGTGCGTGGCTGCTTGGCTACCTGGACAAGCTCGAACAGGAAGCGCGTGAAAGCCTGCCTATGGCCGTCTCGAAGCTGGAAGCCTTTATCGAGATTCTGGCGCTGCTGGACAACCCAACCCACACCACCCCGGCGCAGAACGCGCCAGAGACGATTACAGACGGCGCACAGCCGTGCGCTGTGGCATAACCGACTGACGAGGTAACAAGCTATGCCAAGACTATCGCGTGACACATGGGCGCAGATTCGTGCGGAACGGGAAGCCGGATTGAGCTTCGGGCTGCTGGCATCCCGGTACGGCATTGACAAGGCAGCCATTGTCCGGCGCGCCAAAGCCGAAGGTTGGGGCGATGGGACGGACGCGGCGGAACTGGTGCGGCGCAAAGCCATGGAGCAAGTCACCGGCACAGCCATCACCGACCCGGAAAAAAGGGCGGCGGCGATTGACACGGCGGCGGAACTGGCGGCGGACGTTATCCGGCGTCATCAGGCGGAAGCCGAACAGGTGCGGGAACTGCTCTGGCGCGGGCTGGAAGCTCACCGGGCGGCGGAGACGCTGGACGAAAAGCGGCTGGCCTTCGAGACGCTCAAGGCGGCAAAGATTTCCAGCGAGACGTTGACCAACCTGCAACGGATGGAGCGCGTCAGTTACGGGCTGGATGACGCCACGGGCAAGACGGAAATCGTCATCGAACGGAGCTACGGGGTGATGGAGCCGGGCGCAAACGGCGCGGGCGAAGTGCCCTGATAACCCCGGCAGGCAGGCAGTCCGGCCCGGACTTTTCCACCCGGCCCATCCCGGAGCACCCAAAACCTACAGCCGGCAGCAATGCCGGTTTTTGTTTTGCCCTCTGTGTCCAGTGTGTCCACTTGTGTCCAAACCGCTGGACACACCCAAACCATTGACTGCCAACGGCTTACCTGTGGTGTGTCCAAAAATCCAGAAAATTAGAAATATAGCCTTATAAGCGAAGCGTGCAGTGTAAGCGGGAGGTGCAATGGGGCATGTCTGGCGTAATGCTGAAAAGGAATTGTGTCAGTGATGTGCATGCATCATGCGTATATATACCCCCCCTATGCGCGAAATTCGTGGACACATGGACACAGCCCGCATAAGCCCTTGCCCGTGTGCAGTTTAGCCGTGTCCAGGAGACTGGACACACGCGGTCACGCGGTGGACACAGCCTGTTATCCGCACGCCGGATTGACGCCGGGCACGGGCGTTTGCCAGTCTGTAAGGCAACATAAGGGCGCGGGCGGCCCGAAAACGCCGGGAGGACGACGATGGCTACTGTGGTTTACCGACCTGTTTACGAATGCACGACTGACCTGCCCGAAGCCTTCGCCTGGGAAGAGGAAGTGACCGTGCCCCACGAGTCATGGGGCGGGCGCACCATCCAGGTGCCGGTTAGCTGGCGCGAAGTGGAACTGGACGGCTTCGAGGCGGTAGTCGGTTTGCGCTACCTGGACGAGCTGGACTGGGACGGCACGGCGCCGTTCGTGCAGGTGATTGAAGTGGACGGCTACGAGGATTTCTTCGGCGCCAATGACCCACGGGTGCGCGTGCTGAATGAAGATGTGCGGAGCGTCCGGTGTCTGACTCGTGCCGAAGCCCTGGCACTCGAAGCCGAAACCGCGTGACCCCGGCACTCCGACCCTGACCCCACAGCCGGCAGCGATGCCGGCTTTTCTTTTGCGCCGTTTTTCTTTTGCGCCGTGCCGAAGCCCTGGTGCGCCGGCTACAGGGCGGAAATCACCCCTGACGGACGGACGGAAACCCGCCCGATTTCCCAAAACCGGCTACATAGTGGCTACATCGTTTGGCTGCGACTGCGTTTGCTGCCTTTGAGTGCCCCGTAAGCTATTGATTTTATTGGTGGGACTTGCAGGACTCGAACCTGCAACCAACGGATTATGAGTCCGCTGCTCTGACCGTTGAGCTAAAGTCCCACACCAGGGCAAAATCGTAACCCGTGCCGCCAACCCCGGCAAGTCATTCACTTCCCGCCGGTCACCAGTGCAAACATCACCGAACCGAGCAGCCCCAGCAGCCACAAACTGCCGGGAATGATGGCCATCTGCAGCGGTGTTTTCTTGTAGGCAACTGCCGCCAGCCCGATGGCCATCAGCCCGATGAACCACAGGGAAAAGACATCCACCCAACGCACTGCCGCGAGCATCCAGCCCGGCAAGGATTCAGGAAGCAGCGGTGCCGGATTGCTGATGACGAAACTACCCCGCGCCTTGAGAATCTGTTCAACATCCGGCGGACGCAGGAGGATGATGAGGATGTTGAGCACGTACTGGACGCTCTCCGTGGCATAGGTGGCGTAAGCGGTGACGGAGAGCACCTGCCGGAACGTGGCCTGCCCGCGCACAAGCAGCATGCCCAAGTAGTACACTCCCGCCAGCGCCAAGGTCGCCAGGACGCTAACACCTATCCCGATGACCGGAGCAAAACGCTGAAGCCCGGCGCTGAATTCAATGTCCTGCTCAAACTGGCGCTGTTCAGCATCGGAAAGATCAGGCCACCGCTTGCCCTGACTTTCGAGCTGGCGCTCAATGGCCCGGCGGGCAACTTCTTTGGGATCAACCTTGACCCAAACACTGAAAAACACCGAAAACCCGGCTGTCAGCAGCGCCATGACCAGCATCGGGGCCAGAAACTCAGGCTGGCGGCGCAGCGCTGCAAACACAGCGCCAGGCGTGAAAAACATGCCCTTCAGCCGTTGCCAGACCGTGGTGGAAACCGGTTGTGCCTCTGCGCCGGGAGAAAGTTCATTGGCATCCTGCATGCTCGGACGTGCTCCTTTGGACGTGCGTTTTGTTTCGCAAGCCACGGCGTGCGACAAGTGGCTTCTGCCAGAGTGTTGTTCCCCCATCCACCGACGACACCATGACCAAACGCATTCTCTGTTGGTTTCGGCGCGACCTGCGCCTGGACGATAACACGGCTTTGCTGGCGGCTTACGCTGCGGCGGAAGAAGTTGTTCCGGTGTTCATTTTTGATGACGCCATCCTGTCCCGTCCTGACACTGGCGCCGTGCGCGTGGCGTTTTTGCTGGAAAGCCTCCGCAACCTGGATGAAAACCTGCGCGCGCGCGGCAGCCGATTGCTTCTCCGCCGTGGCCGGCCGGAGCATGTGCTGGCGCAGCTCGTCACGGAAACGGCCGCCAGCGCCGTTTATTTCAACCGTGATGTGGAACCATTCGCCCTGGCGCGGGATGCCCGTGTGCGGGCGCATCTGGAAGGACGGTGCGCCGTCGAAGGCTTCGACGATGGCGGACTCACCGCACCGGAGGCCGTCAGAACCAAGGCCGGAACACCCTACACGGTCTTTACACCCTACAGGCAGGCGGTTCTGGCGCAGCCTATCCCACGTCCCCGCCTGGCGCCGGCGATGCTCAGGACGCCGGCCGATGTGCCAAGCGACCCCTGGCCATCGCTGAAAGACCTTGGTTTTGCTACCTCAGTCAGTCCACCGCCGGGCGGAGAAACCTCAGCTCAAGCACGGTTACAGGGCTTCATACAAAACGGGCTGGCCCGCTATGCCACCGAACGCGATGTTCTTTCCGCTGATGGCACATCCCGACTATCGCCCTATCTGCGGTTTGGCTGTCTGTCACCACGCCGCGCCTACTGGGCGGCGCGGGAAGCTGTCCCGGAAGGCTCGCCCGGCATGGAAAGCTGGATTGCCGAACTCATCTGGCGCGACTTTTACCGCCAGATTCTGTTTCATTTTCCTTACGTGGAAACTGGTGCGTTCCGGCGCGCCTACGATGACCTGGCTTGGGAAAACAATGCGTCCTGGTTTGACCTCTGGTGTCAGGGCAAGACCGGTTTTCCAATCGTGGATGCCGCCATGCGCCAACTGCTTACAACCGGCTGGATGCACAATCGGGCGCGCATGATTGTGGCGTCCTTTCTGACCAAAGACCTGCTCATTGACTGGCGATGGGGCGAGCGGCACTTTATGAAACATCTCGTGGATGGCGATCTGGCGGCCAACAACGGCGGCTGGCAGTGGGCGGCTTCAACTGGCACCGATGCCCAGCCGTACTTCCGCATTTTCAATCCGACCGCCCAAGGGAAAAAATTTGACCCCACTGGGGCCTATGTTCGGCAGTATGTGCCGGAACTGCGCGCCGTGCCAGACCGCTGGATTCACGAGCCTTCCCGGATGCCACCAGACGTACAGCGGGCTTTTCGCTGCGTTATCGGCGTGGACTACCCGGCGCCACTGGTTGACCACGGCCGCCAGCGCGCCAAGGCACTGACCATGTTCGGACGCTTCACCAGCCCGGAAAAAAGGCCGGGCAGGTGAGGACGTGGGCGGCGACACCTGCCCGGCCGTTCTGCCCGGATTCGGAAAAACCTAGAAGTTCAACCGGAAGCCGGCCTGCACCAGCCGTGGTGGCCCGGGCAGGATGCCCCGCACCCGGTCGGCAATGTAGAGCCGGTCGGTAAGGTTTTTCGCCGTGATGAAGAAGGTTGTCCGCCACTGCTCGACCCGGTAGTTGGCCGTGGCATTCCAGATGGTGTAAGCCGGAAGCAAGCCAAGCTGTCCGTTGGCAAACACGGCCGGGTTCACCGGTGAGGTCGGGCGCAGGTTGAGGTCATCGCCAAACTGTTCCCCGACGTGGACGGCTTCCATCTGCACGTCAAAGCCTTTGGGATGGGCATACCCGAAAGCGCCGGTGAACATGTGGCGGGGTGTGTAGGGAATCCGGTTTCCCGTCACCAGCACATTGCCAAAGCCCGAAACACTGCTGAAGCGGCGCCCCTCGAAACGGGCATCGCCGACAAACGTGTAGTTGATCCGTGCAAAGACGTTGTGTGCCGACTTGAACAGCAGTCCGCTATCAATCCGGCCAAAAAGTTCCAACCCCTGGTGAAGCGTCCTGCCGCCGTTGGTCAGTGTCGCGCCAACGCCGCCGGCCAGACTGGCCGGCACAATCTGGTTCGAGAAGTCCATGCGGAAGTAGGAAGCGTCGAGGCGGATACCCTGCACCGGAACGCTGCGGATGCCAACTTCCGTGTTCCAGCTCAGCTCCGGGTCGAGATCAACGACGCCGCCCGTGTTGGAGATGATGTCTTCCGTGCGCGGCGGGGCAAATCCCCGGTGAATGCCGGCAAAAATGGTCGCCCGCTGCTGGATGTTGTACGAGGCGCCAATGCCCGGCACCACCTGCGTCAGGACGACTTCACCCCGTGCGCCCAGCCCGTTGTTGGCCAGACGGTTGGCCCGCACAAAGGAAACCCGCTCCACCCGCACACCGGGCGTCACGGTCAGGTTGCCGAAGATGAAGCGATTCTGGATGTAGCCGGAAAAGGCATCGTTGCCGCGAAAGTTGTTTTCGACCGTGACGCCGGTACGCGCCGTTGGCGTCGAGCCGTTGATTTGCCGCCGCTCCTGGTTCTCGCGGTGATAGCGAAAGCCGGTGTCCAGCTCATTGCGCAGCCGCCCGAATCCAAAGCTGGCGCGCACCTGTGGCGTGACGCCGAAGGTGTAGTAGCTACGTACCCGCCCTTCGTTGCCGCACGTCGTAAAGAGATCGATCATGCCACGGCAGCCGCCAACGCCAATGCGATTGGGGCGCTGGGCCGAGTTGCTTGACTGCCGCCACCAGGCCCGGTCGAACGTCGAGCCGTAGAGGCTCGTCGTCAGCAGGATGTTCTGGTTGACGACAAAGCTGTGCACGGCAGCGGCCCCGAACCGTCTGAAATCCGTGGCATCGTTGCGAAACGGATTCTGGCGTGGATTGGCCTGGTATTCGTCAAGGCGCAGTCCCGAATAGGTCACACGCGAGTCTTCATCGTAGTAGTTGGCCTTGAACGTCAAGACCTGCCGCGCGCCGAAGGTGGAAACCGACTTGAAGTTGAAGTCATAGATGCCGCTGCGCGTGTTGTCCCGCGCCCCTTCACCCTGCTTGCGCATGAAATCAAGAAGAAAGCCCGTGTTTCCGAGTTTCCACCCGTAGGTGATGAGTCCGTTGAAGTAGTCACGGTTGCCGCCCACGAGCAGGAGCGACCCACTCGGCGTATCTGGCGGATTAGGTGTGATGTAGTTGATGACGCCGCCAACCGTAACCGGGCCGTAGAGAATCTGTCCCGATCCTTTGACCACTTCAATGGTTTCAAAGCGTTCGATAGGCGGATGGTAGTAGGAGGCATTGTCGCCGTAGGGCGCAAAGGCCAGCGGCAGCCCGTCTTCAAGCAGCAGTACCTTCGTCGAGCGCGTCGGATTGAGGCCACGGATGCCGATGTTGGGGCGGAGGCCGAAGCCTTCCTCGTCCCGGACGTGGATGCCGGGCAGCTTGCGCAGCGCCTCGTTGGCGTTGAAGACCCGGCTGAGCTGCAAGGTACGCTCGTCGAGAATGTCCACCGTGCCGGGGATACGGTTGAGGGATTCGCTCGTCCCGACGATGCTGTTGATGCTGACGATGATGTTTTCCGCCAGCGGCGAAATATCAAGCGAAACGGTGACGGAAGTGACTTCACTGCCGCTGACTTTGACGATTTTCGTACCTGCCTGGTACTGCTCGCCTGTGACGGTGATTTCGTAGTCACCGGGCGTCAACTGGTCAAACCGGAATTCGCCGTTGGCATCGGTTTGAGCCGTCTGGACGATGCCGGCGGTCAGCCCCCGCAGCCGCACGGTAGCGCCTGCCACAGGCGCATCGGCTACTGTCACGGCGCGCCCGGCAATGGCCGGCTGCGTCGTTGTCGAGGTTGTCGGGGGCGTTTGAGCCGCCGTGAAGCCGATGGAAGTCAGGATGATTGAACTGATCAGGGAAAGCTGGAGCAGGAAGTACCGGCGGACGCCCGACTGCCAGGGGCGTGCCGGCCGGATACATAGGGCGAAGTGGTTCATTGTGCCATTCCTCAAACATTGGTTGTGCTGCTACGCCAAGGGCCGGAGCAGCGTCTGGTCCTTATGGTGTGCTCCAATGTAGATAAAATGATAATCATTTTCAATAAAAAAGAAGCCAACACCGGGACGTGCCTGTTCCCGGTGCATCGCAGGCCTGCGCGGGGACAGGTTAGACGCGCATGAGTTCTTCTTCCTTGGCTTTGGCCAGGTCGTTGAGCTTCTGGGTGAAGGCGTCGGTCTGTTTCTGGATTTGTTCCAGGGCGACTTTGTGCTCGTCTTCCGAGATGAGTTTTTCCTTGAGCAGCTTTTTGACCTCTTCGTTGGCATCCCGGCGGATGTTGCGTAGTCCCGCCCGGTGTTCTTCCGCCGTATCGCGGACGGTGCGTGCCAACTGTTTCCGGCGTTCTTCCGTCAGCGGTGGAATCGGGAGGCGGATGATCTTGCCATCGTTGGATGGGGTGATACCAAGGTCAGAGGACTGAATGGCGCGCTCAATGGCGCCCAGCAGGGAGGTGTCCCAGGGTTGAATAGTGATGAGAGCGGCTTCCGGGGCGCTGATGTTGGCAAGCTGGTTGAGCGGCATCACCGTGCCGTATGACTCGACTTGGATGCCATCGAGCAGATTCACCGAGGCGCGTCCAGTTCGAATCGAGCTGAACCGCCGGCGGGCATCTTCGAGTGTGGTTTCCATGCGCGCTGTCGCTTCTTTCAAGATGTCTTGAATGGTCATGCCGATTCCTCGTTCCAAATCACGAATGTTACCTGACAGAAGCCCGTGTGCATTGCCTGCGTGGGAAACCTGCTGTTGAGGGCTGGACCGTCAGGGCTTTTACGGGCAGTGTCCCACAGTCTGTGGCTACCTATGAAGCACAGGCCGCTGCCGTCGGCGGTGTGGCACTGACCAGGGTACCGATAGACTCGCCGGTGACGACGCGGTAGATGTTGCCCTTGGTCAGCAGGTCGAAAACGATGATGGGCAGGTGGTTGTCCTTACACAGCGCAATGGCGGAAGCGTCCATGACGTTGAGGCTCTGTTCCAGCACCTGCTGGTACGTCACATGGCTGTACCGGCGTGCCGTGGCGTCCTTCGTCGGGTCGGCCGTATAGACGCCATCCACCTTGGTGGCTTTCAGCAGGACATCCGCCTTGATTTCACAGGCGCGGAGCGCCGCTGTGCTGTCCGTGGTGAAGAAGGGACTGCCAGTGCCGGCAGCAAAAATGACAACCCGTCCCTTTTCGAGGTGGCGCACGGCACGCCGTGGGATAAAGGGTTCCGCCACCTGCCGCATCTCGATGGCTGAAACAACCCGTGTGGCAACGCCGAGCTGTTCGATGGCGTTTTGCAGCGCCAGACTGTTGATGACCGTGGCGAGCATCCCCATGTAATCGGCTGAAGCGCGGTCCATCCCGGCAGCGCTGGCCTCAGCCCCACGAACAATGTTCCCACCCCCAACGACCAATGCGAGTTGGACTCCGAGTTGGTGGACATCGCGCACCTGCTCGGCAACTTCCTGAACAGTGAGCGGATCAATACCAAACCCGCGTCGCCCTTCAAGAAACTCTCCACTCAGTTTGAGCAGGACACGTTTGTAAACCGGCGTCGGTGTTCCTGGCGCGGGAGAGGATACGGCTGGCGTAGGGTTCATACTGGCTCCAAAAGGCGGTTCTATTGAGATTGTCGGGAAAAGCACCTGGCCGCAAACATCCAGCGGCACGGATCATGGGTGGGCAGGGGAATACCGGGCATACAAGCAAAACGCCCCATCCGGGATGGGGCGTCGGGGGTCATTGTTTGGCCATCATTGCGGCCACTTCACTGGCGAAGTCGTCGGATTTCTTTTCGATACCTTCGCCCAGCTTGAAGCGTACAAAGCGGCGAATGCGGATGTTTTCACCTGTTTTGGCGATGAGTTGTTTGAGCAGTTCCCCGATGGTAATGCTCTGATCCTTGACGAAGGGCTGTTCGAGCAGGCAGGTCTCCGCGCGAAACTTTCCAAGCCGGCTTTCAATGATGTTTTCGATAATGTGGGCTGGCTTATTTGCCGTCTTGGGGTCAGCGGCGACCTGTGCCCGTGCTATTTCACGCTCTTTTTCAAGCACTTCCGCCGGAATTTCCTCGGCTGAAACATACTCGGCGTTGAGCGCGCAGATTTGCAGGGCAATGTCGCGCACGAACTCCTTGAAGTCTTCGCTGCGGGCAACGAAATCCGTTTCACAGTTGACTTCGACCAAAACACCAATGCGGCCGCCGGTGTGGATGTAAGCTTCAACCAAGCCTTCGGCCGCTACCCGTGATTCCTTCTTGCCTGCAATGTGCTTGTTGCGTTCACGCAAAATGGTGATGGCTTTTTCTTCATTACCCTGGGCTTCTTCCAGGGCTTTTTTGCATTCCATCATGCCGGCTCCGGTTTTTTCCCGGAGAGCTTTGACTGCTGCTGCGCTCACATCTGCCATGAATGCTTCCCCTCAACAGAAATGTCGGTGGCAACCATCCGCTAGACCGTCAGTCGCCCACCGGATGACTTCAGGCTGGCACCGCTTCAGCCGCCGATACGACAGAAGTCGGCGTGGTGGTTGTTGTCCCGCCAGGAGCCGGGGCATCGGCACCGCCCATCTCGACCTTGCCGCCGTCTCCCTTTTCGATTCCCATGGTGCGACCTTCGATGACCGCATCGGCGATTTTGGCACTGATGAGGCGCACCGAGCGCAATGCATCGTCGTTGCCTGGGATGACATAGTCAACCCCAAGCGGGGAACAGTTTGTATCCACCAGGGCGACGACTGGAATTCCCAGGCGGTTGGCTTCAGCGATGGCGATTTCTTCTTTCTTGGTGTCAATGACGAAAAGTGCCTTGGGCAGGCGGTTCATTGTGCGGATACCCGAAAAGTTTCGTTCGAGCCTGGCATACTCTTTCTCGATGCGCAGGATTTCCTTTTTGGTCAGGGACTGGTAGTGCCCATCTGTACGCATCACTTCCAGCTCACGCATGCGCTTCATCGAACGCTGGATGGTCTGGAAGTTGGTCAGCAGACCGCCCAGCCACCGCTGGTTGACATACGGCATGCCGCACCGGGTGGCTTCCTCCGCGATGGCGTCCTGCGCCTGGCGTTTCGTCCCAACGAAAAGTACTGTCCCGCCCTCAGCCGCCGTTTGCGCGATAAACCGGACAGCCTCGCGCAGCAAACGCTGGGTCTTCTGGAGATCGATGATGTAAATGCCATTGCGTTCACCGAAGATGTACTCCTTCATCTTCGGATTCCACCGCCGTACCTGATGCCCGAAGTGAACTCCAGCTTCGAGCAATTCCTTCATAGTGACTGCAACTGCCACTCACGACCGCCTTTCTTACAAGCCTCTGGCTTGTTGTGGATGGTTTGTGTACTCGCCACACACGCCTCCGGCTGACCTTGAGGCAGCCATCGGAACACACCCGCTGCGTGGCAATGAAATATCCCTATCAGTTGTCGGGGCCGACGCAACCGGCCACAGACTGGCTGTAGCTTACCGCTTCAGCTTACCGCTTCGAGAACTGGAAGCGCTTGCGCGCACCTTTTTGCCCGTACTTCTTGCGTTCTTTCATGCGAGGGTCGCGCGTCAGAAAGCCGGCTTTCTTCAGGCGGCGGCGCAACTCGACATTGAAATGGAGCAGCGCCCGCGCAATCCCGTGCCGAATGGCGCCGGCCTGGCCAGACAGACCGCCGCCGGAAACGCTGACCAGGACATCGAACTTGCCCAGCGTCTCCGTAACCTGAAGCGGTTGGCGGATAAGCATCCGCAGGGTTTCACTTGGAAAGTAACCTTCAAAGGTGCGTTTGTTAACTGTGATATTCCCGTCACCGGGACGCAGATAGACCCGCGCCGTAGCGGTTTTGCGGCGACCTGTCCCGTAGTATTGAATGAGCATCCCCACGCTTGACTTACCTCATCAATTTCAAATCACAATCGTCGTTGACCTTCCATCCTTCTGCTTTCTGCCTGCTTTCTGCACGACCGCCTTCGGTCACACCGGAAAGTTGCCCAACAGGGCTCACCTCTTGGCGCGCAGGGTATCGAGCACCAGCGGTTCCGGGCGCTGTGCCTGGTGTGGATGGTTCGGACCGGCGTAGATGCGGAGCTTTTTGGCCATCTGGCGGCCGAGCTTCGTCTTCGGCAGCATCCCGACAATGGCGTGCTGCAAAATCCGGGTCGGAAACCTGGCCAGCAGGTCTTTGGCTCTGATTTCCCGCAAGCCGCCGGGGTAGCCAGTGTGCCGCCGGTAAAGTTTCTGATTCCACTTATCACCCCGGAAAACAACCTTCTCGGCGTTGATGACAATCACACCATCGCCCATGTCCATAAAGGTCGTGTACCGCGGATGGTGCTTGCCCATCAGAATTGGAGCAATCTGCGATGCCAACCGTCCGACGGTCAGCCCTGTGGCATCCACGAGAAACCACTTGCGCGCCGGTTCGGGCAACGGGCCCTTGGGCACGAAGGTCTGCCCGGTGTACGCCTTGTGTGGGCGGCGACGGACAGCCGTTTTCGGCGAATTGCCCGCCGTGGGGGTGGACTCAGCGGATGCTGCCGCCTGCGTTGTCTCGGATGTCGGTTCACTCATGACAGCTTGAATGTGCTCCTCACAGCAACCTCATACCCTTTGTCATCCAGTTTGGCATCTGCGCAGGTGACTGACTGGGCAGCACGCACAGCCGTCCCTTGGGACGCTCCACTACCGGAAGCAAAGCGAACGACTAGACTACGCAACTCCCGGCTGAGCTGTCAAGGGCGGACGTTCCTGAACAGACGAACCCGGAGCAAACGGACAATGTGCCGGGAACGGTGTGGCAGACTGCCAAGCCCCCCTGCCTAGGAAGTCTCCCCGCTGACCCGCTTGTGCCTGTCCAGCAGGGAAGCCCCGACACCCAGCGCCAGCAGACCCAGAACAACGCTCAGGCTGACCAGCGGCGGCAGGTGAAACCAGTCAAAGGCCAGCGCCAGCATCTTGATGCCGATGAAAAGAAGAATGACAAACACAGCTTTGTCGAGGTGAACAAGCATGCGCTTGGCTGCCGCCACCAAAAAATACATCGAGCGCAAACCAAGCACGGCAAAGATATTGCTTGTATAGACCAGAAACGGGTCCTGCGTGACCGCAAAAATCGCCGGTACGCTGTCGAAGGCAAACATGATGTCCGAGGCCTCAATCACCAGCAGGCACAGAAAGGCCGGAGTCAGCGCATGGTAGTGCCGCCCCTGCCCATCTGTGACCCTGGTCAGCAAGCGACCACGGTCGAGTTGTGTCGCAATCCGGTTGGGAAAAAACTGGCGCAGAAAGCGGACAGCCCAGTGGTTGGTGTAGTCCGTTTCCTCTTCGGTCGTGTCCTTCTGCCCGGCGCGAAAGAGGGCATACACCGACCACAGAATGACCAGGCCGAAACCAAAAAAGACCACGCGCTGGAGTTCGATATGCCAGCCGAAGATGGTCAGCGCCCCCAGCGCCCGCGCACCAAACAGCAGGCCAACGCCCAGTCCGATGAAAATGGCACGGAAAATCAGCGCACCAATGATGCCCCAGTACAGAATCCGGTGGTGCAGATACTCTGGAATGGCAAAGGCGGAAAAAATCGCCAGAAAGACGAAGAGGTTATCTACGGCCAGGGATTTTTCGAGGGCATAAGCCGTCAGAAACAGGATGGCGTCGTCCGTGCCACGAATCGAGGCTACATAGCCGGCAAAAGCCAGCGAGACCGCCACCCAGATGCCCGACCAGGTGGCTGCTTTGAGCATTGAAACCGGCCGGTCCGTTTTGCCGGAAGCCAGATCAACCCAGAGAAAGCCGATAACAAGCGTAATGAAAACAACAAAATGAACCGGATGGGTGGTGGCCGCCGACGCCAGGTGGGGCTGCATTGAAGGTCAGCTTTCATTACTTGTTGGGCTGGTCACGCAGGCCGATGATGGCATTTCTGGAAAACTCAATTTTGACCGACGGCGCGACGAGCAGGTGCAGAGTGTTTTCTTTCTCGTTGATGCCGGCCACGGTTCCGTAAATCCCGCCTTCGGTAACAACCCGGTCGCCGTTCTTGAGGTTGTTGCGCATGGTTTCGAGTTCTTTCTGGCGTTTCTGCTGGGGACGGATCACCAGAAAGTAAAAAATGGCGACCATCGCCAGAATCGGAACAAGCTGGATGAGAAAACTTCCTCCACCACCCTGTGCCAGGACGATGTTCATGTTGAAAGAGACTCCTCGGATGAAAGCTGCCGACGGTGGAAGTCAGCCCGGAAGCGGCTGAACTCGGCCCGTTCCAGAGCGTGCCGAATCTGCCGCATCAGGTCAAGATAGTGATGCACGTTGTGATAGGTTGCCAAGATGGAGGCGAGAATTTCTCCCGTCCGCAGCAGGTGCGCCAGATAGGCCCGCGAGTACCGCCGGCAGACCGCACAGGTGCAGTCCGGGTCAAGCGGTTGCTCATCACGGACGTAGCGCGCATTGCGCAGGTTGAGCCGGCCGGTCGTGGTGAACACCGTGCCGTTGCGCGCGTGGCGTGTGGGCATGACGCAGTCGAACATGTCCACCCCGCGCGCCACGGATTCAACCAGGTCGGCTGGCGTCCCTACGCCCATCAGGTAGCGGGGCTTGTCCGCCGGCAGGCGCGGCGCGATGAACTCCGTCGTGTCGTACATCAGGTGTTTTTCCTCGCCAACGCTGAGGCCGCCGATGGCGTAGCCCTCAAAGCCAATCTCCAGCAGTCCCTCCAGGGAACGGGCGCGCAGTTCCGGGTACACGCTGCCCTGCACAATGCCAAACAGCGACTGGCGCTCCCGGTCGGCGTGGGTGTCGAAGTACGTCCGGCACCGCCGCGCCCAGCGTTCGGTCAGTTCAAGCGAGTGCCGCACCTGTTCAGGCGAAGCCGGATAGGGCGGGCACTCATCGAAGGCCATGACGATGTCGGAGCCAAGCGCGATCTGAACCTCCATGGAGACTTCCGGCGACAACAGCAACCGTGTGCCGTCAAGGTGGGACCGAAAGGTGACGCCTTCCTCGCTGATGGTACGCAACTCACCCAGCGAGAACACCTGATAGCCGCCGCTGTCGGTGAGGATCGAGCGCGGCCAGCTCATAAAGCGGTGCAGACCGCCCAGTTCCCGGATGACCTCGTGCCCGGGGCGCAAAAACAGGTGATAGGTGTTGGCCAGAATGATGCGCGCATCCAGGGCTTCGAGCATGTCTTGGGTGAGCGCCTTGACGGTGGCTGCCGTCCCGACGGGCATAAACACCGGCGTTTCAATGACGCTGCGGGTCGTCGTAATCCGCCCCCGCCGCGCTGCCGTCCCGGCATCACTGGCCAGTAGCTCAAAGCGCAGACTCATCGCGCTTTCATGATGTTGCCGGCAATGCGGGCGGCAATGTCGCGTGGCACAAACCGCGTCGCCTGCGACAGCAGGCTGTTGGCCAGGCCCGAAACGACGGAACTGCTTCGCCGGCGGATGCCGGCAAAGGCGGCTTCAACGACTTCTTCCGGCGTTTGGGCGCGGCGGAGCATGTCGCGGGCCGTGCCTTCGGCGACCTGCGCCGTGTCGAAAAACTCCGTTGCCGTGGCCCCCGGACACAGCGCCATGACGAGCACGCCCTGGTCCCGGCATTCCTCGTGCAACGCCTCGGAAAAGCTCAGCACATAGGCCTTCGTGGCCGCATAAGCGCCCAGATAGGGCACTGCCTGGAAGGCGGCCGTCGAGGCCACGTTGACAACAACGCCCTGCCGGCGCGCCAGCATTCCCGGCAGGTAGCGATGGGTCAGCTCGGTCAGGGTGACAATGTTGAGCTGAAGCATCTCCAGGTTGCGCTTGAGGTCGGTTTCCACAAACCGCCCTCCAATGCCAAAGCCGGCGTTGTTGATGAGACCATCCACCTGGAGGTTCAGCCGTTCGGTTTCCTCAAAGACTTCCCCGGCTGCTTCCGGCAGGCTGAGGTCTTTGGCCAGCACATCCACGGTGATGCTGTGCTGCTTGGCCAACTCGGCGGCCAGGCGCTGGAGCTTGTCTTCCCGCCGCGCCACCAGCATCAGGTTGGCTTTTTCCCGCGCAAAGCGCCGGGCAAAGGCTTCTCCTATCCCAACTGAGGCGCCGGTAATGAGTACCGTTTTGCCCGCCCACGTTTCCATGTTGAATATCCTTCCAGCAAGTCAGAGTCTCCCGGTTTGAGCCTGTGCGATATGCCTGCTCGCGGGTCGCTTGTCAAAGAGGAATGCCTGCTTTCGGGACCGTCGCTGCTGCCCCGTCAGTGGGCCGCAGGACCGGCCGGCTCGGCAAGCACCTGACGGAAGTAGGCAATCGTCCGGTCAAGGCCGACATCAAGCGGGATGTGCGGCGCCCAGTTCAGGCGTTCACCGGCCAGGGTGATGTCGGGACACCGGCGCTGCGGATCGTTTTCCGGCAGCGGGCGATGCACGATGGGCGACGCCGAACCCGTCTTGGCCAGCACCTTCTGTGCCAGTTCAGCAACTGTGAACTCATCCGGGTTGCCGAGGTTGACCGGTCCCGTAAATGCTTCGGCCTGCATCATACGGACAATGCCTTCCACGAGATCATCCACGTAGCAGAAGGAACGGGTCTGCGAGCCGTCGCCATAGACGGTCAGAGGTTCCTCCCGCAGCGCCTGGCAGATGAAGTTGCTGACCACGCGCCCGTCGTTTTCGAGCATGTTCGGGCCGTAGGTGTTGAAAATCCGCACGATCCGCACATCCACGTGGTGCTGGCGGTGGTAGTCCATCGTCAGCGTTTCGGCGACGCGCTTGCCTTCGTCGTAGCAGCTTCGCGGCCCAATGGGATTGACGTTGCCCCAGTAGTCCTCACGCTGCGGATGCACGAGCGGATCGCCATAGACTTCCGAAGTTGAGGCGAGCAGAAAACGCGCGCCAACCCGTTTGGCCAGCCCCAGCATGTTGAGCGTCCCCAGAACACTGGTTTTGACGGTCTGAATGGCATTCGCCTGATAGTGGACGGGCGAAGCCGGGCAGGCGAGATGGTAGATTTGCGTGACTTCAAGCCGGATTGGCTCGATGACATCGTGGCGTATCAGCTCAAAGCGCGGGTGGGAAAGATGCGGCCGGATATTGGCGCGTTGGCCCGTGTAGAAGTTGTCAAGACAGATGACTTCGTGACCTTCATCCAAAAGTCGTTTGCAGAGATGTGTGCCGATGAAGCCGGCCCCGCCAGTGACAAGAATTCGCTCGGTCATAAGTGGTGTAGTCTAAAGTATTCATTGGTAAAGGATTTGGTGCGGGGTCTCAGGGAGTGTCCAGTCCGGGAAGGGGGTGTTGGCTGATGTCGGAGATGTTGGTCAACGCCCTGGAATCCGGCTGGTGGGCGCTGATCTGCATCGTTTCCAGAAGGTGATTCAGAATGGAAAGTACTGTGTAGTGGGACGCCGGTATGCTGTCGAGCAGCTCGCGTACCGTCGGCTCTCCGGCATGCAGGCGATACCAGATGTCATAGGCGATGGGCAGCAGGTTCTCGTCGCCTTCCCAGCGCAGGTCGTCGTCCAGAGGGCGATACCGCTGGTTGGCCGGAAACTGGCGCCGCAGCGCCCCGATCTCATCCTGCATGCGGACGGCTTCCATCAGCATCGTCATGCCGGGCAGAAGAATGTCACATGTGGCGCCTTCCGCCACTTCCCGCTCACCGCCTTTGAACTCGAATGTGCCTTCCGTCGGTGGCGGCTGAAAGAGCTGGAAAAAGGCTTCGCTGCCGGTCAGATGGCCCATGACGGAACGGCACAGGTGTCCATTGTCAAAGTAGATTTCGGCCAGGGTGATGCCCAGCGGGTCGTCCACGCGCAGCGTGCCGGTCATGCCGGAGCTGATGATGGTCTGGATGACCGTCGGCAGGTCGAAAAACTTGAGGTTTCCGCCCAACTGGCGCTGGCGTTCCTTGCGCATGTTGCGCACAGTGGATTCGAGCCGCTGGGCAAAGGTAAAGCACAGCCGCAGTGCGAGTTCCGGGAAGCCGGCCACAACCGAGTGAAAGTTGTCACGCGAGATGCGGAAAATTTCACCGCCGCCGGGCATGCGCGCTGCCGAAGCACGATTGGAGCGGGTGAACATGGCGACTTCGCCGATCACGTCCCCGGCTGCCACGTAGGCCACCGGCGTCAGCTCTGCCGAGCCTTCCATTGCCGGACGGCGAATCTCCACGACCCCTGATTTGATGACATACAGGTAATCGGCCGGGTCGCCAATGTGGAAAACATCCTCGCCGGGTTCAAAAACAACGACCTGCCCGCGCAGGAACAGCGCCTGCAACGTCAGGTCGGAAAGCGTCGAAAACAATTCGCATTCCCGCAAGAACGAAAATTCCGGCGGTGACGAACGTGGTTCTGGAGAAGACATAGGCGCGTCGCAACCCGGAATCAGACGGAATGGCTCGGTACGGCCTATTGTGCACGATGCCGCCCGTGGCGAACAGTGCCACAGCGGCCTGCCCGTTCCAGGTGGCGCATTTTGAGGTCAATACCCCACCTGGAGGGCAGAACCCAAAGCGTGAAATCAGGACGACCGGCGCAGTTCCTGCTTGACCGCATCGGTGATGCCGGCCGCCGACAGGCGCGGCAGGTAGATGTATCGCCCGCCAAACAGCTCTGCGAGCTGTCTGGCTTCGCCACGTGAGACAAAGCGGTTTTGAGTGTCGAAGACCACGAGGCGGATGTTACTGGCGGCATATACCCGCGCCAGGTCTTCCAGTTCACGCCGGATAGCATCGGCGCGGGAAAGGTTCCCGTCCGGTTCGGGCGTCCGGGCCGGGACGTTGCCGCGTCCGTCGCCGATGACAATGACAAGCGCCTCGGTGTAGGCCCCGGTGCGCCGGACTTCCTCGATGAGCGCCTGTGCCCGCCGGAGTGCATCGTTGAGCGGCGTGGCTCCGCCGGTCGGCAGGGTTTCGAGCTGGCGCTTGGCCGCTTCGACGCTTTGTGTCGGAGCCAGCAGCACCCGGCTTTCGTTGCCATAGCAGCCAATGAGGGCAACTTTGTCCCGGTTGACGTAGGACTGGCGCAGCAGTTCGACGACAGCCCCTTTGGCCTGTCCCATACGGTTGGCAGCCATGCTCCCGGAAGCATCCACGATGAAGACGATGAGTGCGCCGGTGCGCTGGCGGAGTTTCTTGAGCCGGACGTCGTCTTTTTTGAGCAGTATCCGGTCGGGTGTCTGTCCGTTGGCGAGCAGCTTCTGGCGGCGGGCCGGCTGGTGCGGTGCGGCCTGACGCAGCGTGGCTTCAATGGCGACGCGCCCCCGCGAGGGTTCGCCCGGCACGGAGCGGACGTGCCGCCCGGATTGAAAGTTGTCGCGCTCGGAGCGTTTCCCGTAGCGCCCCAGCCGCGCCTTTTTGGCAAAAAAGTCGAAGTCGGCGTCGAGGGCCGCTTCTTCGGCGTCGAAAACCAGCGCCAGGTCTTCGAGTTCCTCCGGCGGTGAGGGCGGTTCCGGCTCGTCTTCCGAGCTTTCCGAAGGCGGTGGCGGCGGCGGTGGTGGTTCGGGTTCGCTTTCGGGACGCTGTGTGGCGCGCGGCAGCAGGACGAAAAACTCGGCTGTCCGGCAGTCGTCTTCATTGACCGCGGTCCGTCCTTCGAGTGCGGCATTGGCCCGGGCCGCCAGCGTGGCAAAGTATTCTGCCCGCTGCCCGACGGTGCCCAGCGCCGCCGCACGCGCGCAGAGCCAGTGCAGGGTTTCATCGCCCAGCGTGACCTGCGGCAACCGCTGCCGTGCATCAGTCAGGAGATTCCGAAGCAGCGTGGTTTCTTCGGCGTAAAGCATCTGCAGGGCTTCCGGGTCACGCTCGAAGGCCGCCACGGTTTCGATGACTTTCTGCCGGGTTTCGAGGTCAGACTGGCGCGAGGCGGCCACGATGAGGCCCAGCCGGTCGAGGATGTGCCAGCGTACGGGGCCGTCACCCGGATTGAAGGCCGCAATCAGCCCGAAGTCCGCGGGCAAGGTCAGCGAGACGCCTTCCCGTTCGACGCGCAGGCAGCCTTCGTCGAGGCAGGTCAGCAGGGCGTTTTCCACCTGGGTCGGCAGCAGATTGAGGTTGTCGGCAAAGACGTAGCCGCCGTGGGCTTGCGCCAGAATACCCGGCGCGAAGCGTCGCCGGCCGCCGGCGAGCGTGGCTTCGAGGTCGAGGCCGCCAAAAAGGCGGTCTTCACTGATGTTGCCGGGCAGGATGACGAACGGCGGGCGCCGGCCGTCCACGTCGGGGACAATCTGGGCAAAACCGCGCGCCAGAACCGACTTGGCACTGCCGGCCGGAGCGGCAAAGGCGACGCCGCGCAGCCGGGGTTCAATGGCCAGCAGCAGCAGCGCGCGCTTGACCGGAGCATGGCCGACGACAGCGACAAAGGGCAGCGTGACGAGCTGAAGGGAAGGGCTGGTTTGGGCGTAAGACATCATGGTGCAGTGTCAGGGGCCGGAACGGATGTGACTGCGTAAGAGGATGGCAGGCGGCCGGGCGGATGGTGCAGCTACGGATTCAACTTACACCAAAAGGCTGCCCGGCCAAGGCTTCGGCGGCTGGGCCGTGACGGGTTTGGTGACTTGAGTCTGCGGCCGGCGGTTTCTAAGATGGCATCACTATGGCTGACCGTACTTTTACCCGCCGTGATCTCCGCCCGGAACGCAAACCGGCGTGGCTGAAAATCCGCCTGGATGCCCGTGACAGGTTTCAGGAAGTCGCCCACATGGTGGACGATCTTTCCCTCAATACCGTGTGTCAGGAAGCGCGCTGCCCGAACATCTGGGAGTGTTTCTCCAACCGGACGGCGACCTTCATGCTCATGGGCGACATCTGCACGCGGCACTGTGGCTTCTGCGCCGTGACAAAGGGTGCGCCCCGGCTGCTCGATCCCGCTGAGCCGCGCCACGTCGCCGAAGCCGTCCGCAAGCTGGGCCTGCGCCACGCGGTCATCACTTCGGTGAACCGCGATGACCTGCCCGATGGCGGCGCGCACCATTTTGCGGCGACGATCCGGGAAGTCCGGCGTCACAACCCCGGCTGCCGTGTGGAAGTGCTCATCCCGGACTTCTGCGGCAACTGGGAAGCCCTCGATGTGGTGATGGAAGCGCGTCCCGATGTGCTCAACCACAACACGGAAACGGTCAAGGCGTTGTACCGGCGGGTGCGTCCCGATGCCATTTATGCCCGCTCGATGGAGTTGCTGCGCCGGGCGGCCGCCTGGCGTTCAGCAGACTATCCCGTGCTGACGAAGTCCGGCGTCATGCTGGGTCTGGGCGAGACACGGGATGAACTGCTGGAAACGATGCGCGATCTGCGTGAGAACGACTGCGATATTCTGACGTTGGGGCAGTATCTGCGGCCAAGTCTCCGTCACCTGCCGGTCGAGAAGTTTTACCACCCGGATGAATTTGCCGAACTCAGGCAGATTGGGCTGGCGATGGGGTTCCGGCATGTCGAAGCCGGCCCGCTGGTGCGCAGTTCTTACCACGCGCACGAACAGGTTGCGGAAGTGAATGCCCCTGTGCTGGCAGCCCCGCCGACACTCGTGCCGTTGACGCGCCGCCGGTCAACGGCATCAGCACCGGACCTGCCGGGAAACACCCTTCCCGGTGCCCTTCCTCGTGAAAGAACGACCTAGCCACAGGGCCTAGCCAAAGAGCCGGGGCACGATGTCGCCGGCCCGGCCGCGCAGCGAGAGCGTCATGTGGGGCGTCAGGTCGGTGCTCTCCGGGTTGACCTCGATAACGGCTGCGCCGGCATCGCGCGCGGCAAAGGGAATGAGTGCCGCCGGATAAACCACGCCGGACGTGCCGATGACGAGGCAGACATCACACCGGGAAGCTGCAATTTCAGCTTCCTCAAACGCGCCGGCCGGAAGCATCTCACCAAAGAGAACAACGTCGGGGCGCAGCGGCTCGTCGTGGTCGCCACGGGGCGGCAGCGTCGGCAGCGGCGTTTCGGGCAGCGGATAGCGTTTGCCCGTACGCAACCCGCGTCCCCGCCAGATGTTGCCGTGCAGCTCGATGATGCGTTGGCTGCCGGCCTTCTGATGCAGGCCGTCCACGTTTTGCGTGACCACCAGAAAATCCTCAAACCGCGTTTCCGCCTGGGCAACGGCGATGTGCGCGGGGTTGGGAACGACGGTTTTGAGCAGCGTCCGCCGGTAGTCAAACCACTCCCAGGCCGTGGTGAGGTCCTGTTCGAGCAGTCCGATGGAAGACGCAACGGCGGCCGGCATCCCCTTCCAGGTCGCATCTTTGCCACGAAAGGTCGGCACGCCGGATTCGGCCGAAATGCCGGCTCCCGTGAACACTACAACGCGCCTGGCGGCGGCAAGGTACTGACGGGCTTGCTGGAGCTGGTCGTCGGTCATACGGGCAAGTGGTTGGTTAGAGGGTTTCGGCCGAAGTGGGCGTCGGAACGGAAGCCGTCTTGCGGCGGAAAAGGCTGGCCAGTTTCCCAGCCGGTCCCTGCCCGGCGTAGATGATGGCCAGGATGAGTAACGTCCATTGCGAGTAGTTATAGACGAGAAAAATGAGCAGTCCCAGGGAAAGCAGTACGATCTGCGGATGCCGGGCGTATGGCCCCAGGTCCTTGAAGCTGTTGAACCGCAACGTGCTGACCATAAGCAGCGCCAGCGTAATCGCCAGCACGAACAGCCCCAGGGCCCATTCCGTCGGGGTGATGAGGAATTCCTGCCCGAAGAGGCGGTAGTAGGTTTCCTGATACACAACCGGCAGCGGCGTGAAGTGCACAATGGCGGCGAGCAGCCCAGCCGCCGCCGGGGTGGGAAGACCGACAAAGAAGCGTTTGGCGGTTTTGGGGTCGCCGGGGATGGGTTTGGTCGCCTGGACGTTGAAGCGCGCCAGACGCAGCGCACAGCAGATGAGGTGAATAAAGGCCGCCCCCCACGCCAGCTTCTGAAACGCCGGAATGCCGGAAAAGCCCCAGGTGTAGAGCAGAACCGCCGGAGCAATACCAAAACTGAGCACGTCGGCCAGGCTGTCGAGCTGGACGCCAAACTCACTCGTGGCATGCATCAGGCGCGCAATGCGTCCGTCGAGAAAGTCGCACAGCACCGACCAGCCAATGCACAGCGCCGCAATGTCGAAGTGCCGCGTGGCCATTTCCGGGTCGTTGAGCGCCACGTACTTGTAGCCCTTCAGGCTTTCGACCACGGCATAAAAGCCCATGTAGATGTTGATGCAGGTGATGAAGCTCGGCAGGACATACACGCCTTTGCGCAGGCGGCGGCGGGTGAGACGATGTTTGGCTTCAGCTTCACGGTTCATGGCGACAAGGCGTTGGCGCCGGCAAAGGCGTTGGCGCCAGCAAAGGCGTTGGCGCTAGTCCAGTGGGCGAATCCGTCCGATGATGGTGGTGCCGCCCTTGACCCGCTGCCCCTGGCGCACCTGGAGTTCAACTTCGGCCGGGACGATGAGATCAGTCCGTGAACTGAACTTGATGAGACCAATCCGCTCGCCACAGGCAACCTGATCGCCGACGCCTTTCCACAAAACGCACCGGCGGGCAATGAGTCCGGCGATTTGTTTGAGGGTGACGGTGATGTGCGTTCCTTCCAGCACGACGATGAACTGCTCGTTGATGAGTGCCGCATCTTCCCGCAGGGCGCTTTTGAACTGTCCGGGCCGGTGCAGGACATCCCGGATGATGCCGGCGATGGGCGCCCGGTTGATGTGCACGTCCAGCGGCGAGAGAAAAATGCTCACCAGCCACGGTGAAGCCGGGTCGCCGGGCGTCACCGGAGCCAGGCGGGTGATGCGCCCGTCGGCCGGCGAGACGACAATATCGCTGCCGGGCGGAATCTGGCGCTCCGGGTCACGAAAAAAGTAGGCCACGAAGGCGGCCACAAGGCCAACCACGGCTACGAGTCCCCACGCCGGAGGCCACCAGAGCGCCGCCGGGGCAAGCAGCGCCGCGGCCAGACCGCACCAGAGCAGGTAGGGATAGGCTTCCTTGGCCATTGCTCAACGTTCGTTGCGGGTGGCGCGGGAAGTCGTGGCTTTGGCCGGCTCGACCTTCACGTTGTAGAACGCCTGGAGGCCGGGATAACTGGCACTGGCCCCAAGCTGTTCTTCGATCCGCAGCAGACGGTTGTACTTCGCCAGGCGGTCGCTCCGGCTGGCCGAACCGGTTTTGATCTGTCCTGTGTTGAGCGCCACGGCGAGGTCGGCAATGAAGGCGTCTTCGGTTTCTCCCGACCGGTGCGAAATGATGGCCGTGTAGCCATGGTTTCGCGCCAGTTCGACGGTATCCATGGTTTCGGTCAGCGTGCCAATCTGGTTGACCTTGATGAGAATCGAGTTGCCAACGTGCTGCTCAATGCCTTTGCGCAGATACGTCACGTTTGTCACGAAAAGGTCATCACCTACCAGTTGTACCCGGTCGCCCAGGGCTTTCGTCAGCAACGCCCAGCCGGTCCAGTCGTTTTCGGCCAGTCCGTCTTCGATGGAGATAATGGGATATTTTCGTACCCAGTCAGCCCAGTATTCCACCATGGCTTCGGGGGTGTGCTTGGACTTGTCGGATTTTTTGAAGATGTAGTGGCCGCCCTCGAAAAATTCGCTGGCCGCGGGGTCAAGCGCCACGGCCACCTGTACGCCGGGTTTGTAGCCGGCCTGGGTGATGGCTTCGAGCACGAGTTCAATGGCTTCCTCGTTGGAACGGAGGTTGGGCGCAAAGCCGCCTTCGTCACCGACGGCCGTGTTGTAGTTGCGTTTGCGGAGCACGCCCTTGAGGGTGTGGAAAATCTCGGCGCCCCAGCGGAGGGCTTCGGCAAAGGTGGCCGCACCGCAGGGGGCAATCATGAACTCCTGGAAGTCCACGTTGTTGTCGGCGTGCGCGCCGCCGTTGAGGATGTTCATCAGCGGGACGGGGAGCGTCCGGGCGTGGGTGCCGCCAAGGTAGCGGTACAGTGGCAATCCGACGGCCTGGGCGGCAGCGCGGGCCGTGGCCAGCGACACAGCCAGCATGGCATTGGCGCCGAGCTTGCGTTTGTTGGGGGTGCCGTCGAGCGCGAGCAGGTCCCGGTCGAGTCCCTGCTGGTCGAGGGGGTCGCGGCCCACGAGACGTTTGGCAATCGTGGTATTGACGTTGGTCACGGCCTTTTGGACGCCCTTGCCGAGGTAGCGGCGCTTATCGCCGTCGCGGAGTTCAAGGGCTTCGTTCTCGCCGGTTGAAGCCCCGGAGGGAACGGCGGCCGTTCCCACGAGTCCGTTGGAAAGCACGACATCGGCTTCGACGGTCGGATTGCCGCGTGAGTCAAGGATTTCGCGGGCGTGGATGCGTTCGATGGTGAGTCCCATGGGGGTGATGCCTCGTCAGTGCAAGGGAATGCGGAACGTCGTGGCTTGAAAAAGGCGTAAAAATGAAGCCAGGCTTTCGAGTTTCCCCGCACACTCCGCAAACTCACTACCGTTGCTGTATCTCTACCCTGGCGGGGTTCGTGAGCCCTTGGACGCGCGGGACCCGAAAGCCTGATATGCGCCTGCCGTGTGACAAGCCCAACGACTATAGGCCGCAAAAGCCGGGGTGTCAATTCACTGGCCGGGAAACAGGAAATGGCACGCGCGTCTGGAGTGGGCGTTATTGACGGGCAGGGTTCTGGTCATTTGACTCAAGCAGGGCTTTCCAAGCAGCCGGTTTGAGTTACAATGCCCGGCTTATGCTCAGGCTCTGATTCCGTCGGCTCTATTGCTCAATCCGCATGCGTTTTTTGTTCTGTCTCATTGCATTTGTGTGTTTTTCTCTGCTGCCTGTCTCCGTGGATGCCCAGTGCAACATGCGCGTGATGGAGACGCGCGAACTCGTCCTGAGCGCCGATCTCATTGCGCGGGTGCGGGTGCGCTCCACCAAAAACATTCGCAATCCGATGTATGGACAGTTGGCGACGCTTGAAATCGTCGAGGTCATTTATGGCGATCCGCGCCGTCAGGAAGTGCGGGTATGGGCGATGAGCACCACCTACTGCGCCCGCGATGTGTATGCGCCCCAGCAGGAAATGCTGGTCTTTCTGGCCCGTGATCAAACCCTGTTTCATACGGTCAACTGGCAGTATGGGCAGTTTCTGATAAACGGGGATACAGTCGAGAACTGGCGCGGACGCTCCGGTGAGGTAGCGGACGGGGGGGCAGCGACCGTGGCAACCGGGGCATCCGAGGCACGGCGAGGGGAGGTCCCGCGTGGGCAGCCGCGGCCCTTTGCGGAAGTCAAACAGGAAATTCTGACCCTGCTGGAGGAAGCCCGGCAGAACGGCAAGGCCCGCCGCCCGTGAGGGTGCTCGGCTGGTTGCCTGGGGAGTGCGGGCGTCCCGCCCGCACCTTTCCGGGAGCATGGGACTCTTGCCCGCGCGAATCTCCGACGGAGGGCATTGAACCGTCGCTGACGCGACGGGGTGTGTAGGGATGCCGCGATCCGTGGGTTGAAACCCACGGCTAAAATCAACTGTCGCTACGCGACGGGGCTGGGAGCGCGGGCGTCCCGCCCGCACCTTCCCGGAAACATGGGCATCCTGCCCGCACGAAATCTCCGACGGAGGGCATTGAACCGTCGCTGACGCGACGGTGAATGGGTGGATGCTGCGATCCGTGGGTTGAAACCCACGGCTAAAATCAACTGTCGCTACGCGACGGGGCTGGGAGCGCAGGCGTCCCGCCCGCACCTTCCAAAAACACAGGCATCTTGCACGTACGAATCCCCGATGGATGGCATTCAGCCGTCGCTGACGCGACGGTGAATGGGTGGATGCTGCGATCCGTGGGTGAAACCCACGGCTAAGTTCAGGCGTCGCTACGCGACAGACAAATTTCATCTACTGGGGATGCGGACGGGCAAAATCTCCTGTTCGATGGAAACCCCAACCCATTGGCATCCTCCCCAATTGCCCGCCAAAAACAAAGTGCGGGCGGGACGCCCGCGCTCCCAGGGGCCGTCGAGTCAGCGACGCCTGATTTTAGCCGTGGGTTTCAACCCACGGGTCACAGGTGTCCCACACCCCCCCGTCGCGTGGCGACGGTTGAATGTCACCCCAACAACACAGGTGACCCGCCTGCACATTTTGGCTTGTTGTACGCCGCACAGGCGAAACATGCCCGGGCCGAACCGAAAGCATGCGGGCGGGACGCCCGCGCTCCCAGCCCCGTCGCGTCAGCGACGCCTGATTTTAGCCGTGGGTTTCAACCCACGGGTCACAGGCGTCCCACACCCCCCGTCGCGTGGCGACGGTTGAATGTCACCCCAACAACACAGGTGACCCGCCTGCACATTTTGGCTTGTTGTACGCCGCACAGGCGAAACATGCCCAGGCCGAACCGAAAGCATGCGGGCGGGACGCCCGCGCTCCCAGGCTTTCAGGTCTTCCCGCTAATCCGGTCGTACAGCCGCCTGGCGTGGTTGCGCGCAATGAGCGACAACCGCAGGTCATTGGCCAGACCCGCCAGCAGGTCAGCCAGGGCTGCCGGCTCGGCGATGCGCCTGGCATTGAGGTCGGCTTCCAGGTCACGCAGCAGTTTGGGCATGTCAAGCGGTTGATAGCGCCGTGCCACTTCAATCTGACTGACCCGCTGGTGCTGCGTGACGATTCCCCGAAAGAACTGCCCCAACTCAAGCAAAGCCGGATGAGGCGTGTAGGTAAAAGCCACCGTAACCGGTTGGCCGTTGACCACCAGCGACAGCTTGCTCAACCCCAGGTTGGAATGTTTTTCCGAAGGCGGAGCGGACGGCAGGGACGCCACCTGTTCCGCCAGCCGTCGAAGACGCGCCAGCGATTCAGGGCGCAGCGTCACCGGAGCGCGGGTCGGCGCCGGTATGTCCTTTTCGACATATTCGAGCGTGCCGCGTCCCTCCGCATCGAGAACGATGACAATCCGCGTCACAAGGAAGTTGGGCTGCTCAAACTCGTAGCGGTAGGTTTCACCCTGTGCCCCTGCGGCGGGCGGACACCACCCAGGTGCCCACCCCAGCAGCAGCCCAACCGACAGCGCCAGATTAAGTGCCAACCTGAGCCAACGTCGTCCCGGGTTCACAGCTTGCCTTCGGCGTACATCTGACGGAGTACCTTCTTGTCAAACTTACCCACCGACGTTTTGGGGATGCTCTCCACAAAGCGAAACTCATCGGGAACCCAGAACTTGGCACAGTGCGCCAACACCAGTTCGTGGAGTTCCTCCGGTGTTGGACGGTCATCAGGGTTGCGCGGGACGACCAATGCCAGCGGCCGTTCGCTCCACTTTTCATTCGGGATGGCAATGACCGCTGCTTCCAGTACCTTCGGATGCGACATGATGACGTTTTCCAGCGCCACGCTCGAAATCCATTCGCCGCCGCTTTTGATGAGGTCCTTCGTCCGGTCGGTGATGGTCAGCAGCCCTTTGGGATCAATGGTGGCCACGTCGCCGGTACGAAACCAGCCGTCGGGTGTGAACTGCGCCGCGACCGAGTCGTCGTTGTAGTACGCACCCACGACCCAGGGGCCGCGCACCTGGATTTCGCCCACCGACTTGCCATCCCAAGGCATTTCACGGCCATCATCGCCCACGATGCGCATTTCGACGCCGGGCGGGGCGTAGCCCTGGTGGGTTTTGATGGCGATTTTCTCGTCAATGGAAAGGTCTGTGCGATGACTGAGCGTGCCGGTGGAGGTGCCCATCGGCGACATCTCGGTCATACCCCAAGCGTGAACGACCGGTATGCCCAGTTCTTTCTCGTAGGCTTCGATCCAAGTCTTGGGAAACGCCGCGCCGCCCACGATGAGCGCCCGCAGACTGGAAACATCGAAGCCATGCGCCTTGATAGCCTGATACATCCCAATCCAGAGCGTCGGGACGCCGGCTGCCACGGTGACTTTTTCATCCTGGATGAGTTGCGCCAGGGTTTCCGGCTTGAGGTGCGGGCCCGGCAACACGAACTTGAAGCCAAGCGAAGCACTCAGATAAGGCAGCGCCCAGGCGTTGGCGTGAAACATCGGGACAACCGCAATGACGGTGTCCGTCCCTCTGAGTGAGAGGGCGTCTCCGCCCCCAGCCGCAATCGTGTGGATGAACTGCGACCGGTGGCTGTAGAGAACGCCCTTTGGTTTCCCCGTCGTGCCGCTGGTGTAGCACAGCCCGGCCGCCGCCCGTTCGTCCAGCCGGGGAAAGTCGAATGTGTCCGGCTCGCCCTCAAGCAGCTCTTCGTAGTGCCGGACGTTGGGCAGCTTGGTCGTAAAGTCCGGCGGGGCATTGATGATGACAAAGTGCTGGACGCTCGTCAGGTGCGGTTGAATGGCTTCCAGCAGCGGGACGAGGCTGGCATCCACGAAAATGATGCGGTCGGCCGCGTGATTGATGACGTAGGTCAGTTGGTCGGGTGCCAGGCGCAGGTTGAGCGTGTGCATCACCGCCCCGTAGCAGGGAACGGCAAAGTACAGCTCAAGGTGCTGGTAGTGATTCCAGGCCAGGGAGCCAATCCGGTCGCCCTGTTCGACGCCCAGCCTGGCCAGCGCATGCGCCAGACGGCAAACCCGCCGGTAGGCGTCGCCGTACGTGTAGCGGTGCAGTGAGCCGTCGGGGCGTTTGGTGACTATTTCGACATCGTGGTGATACCGCCGGGCACGTTCGAGAAAATGTGTCATGGTCAGGGGATAGTCCATCATCAAACCCTGTAACATAGGCAACCTTGCGCTCCTTGCGTGGAATGATTCGTTTTGTACAATCTTTGCCGCCGAAACCCTTCTGCACGAAGCCACGGTGGGATGAAATGCAGCGCCCTCCGTTTGTCATTCATCGAAAGGCTGGTCTGGCAACCTACAGCCGTCTTGTTAGTGATTCATGTATGTGGTGGTGTCTGGATGCTTGATGCCGCAGACCATCGGAAAGGGATGATACTCATGTCAAGCCGGGATTTGAAGTCACAGCCGGAAGGTGTGGCCGCCGTGGGACAGCGCAGGAAACAGCCTCGACGCAGCCGGATGACGCGCAGCATGGCCATGCTCATGGTCGGTCTGGTGCTGATGAGCGCCTTGGGCGTGCCGGTCTGGGCCGACAACCGCAACCGTTCTGCCGGACCCAACCCGTACGACAAGTTCCGGCGGCTCGACGACCGGGCGCGCGCCCGTGGGGCCATGTCTCTCCGGGATGAGTTGGCGTTTGCGGAAATGGCCCATCAGGAAATCTCGAAACAGTACCGTTTTGTGACTGACCCGGTTATCGTCAACTATGTCAACCAGGTCGGACGACGGGTGGCGGAAGTTTCCGGGCGACCAGACCTGCCCTACCAGTTCTATGTCGTGGAAAACGACCAGATTAACGCTTTCACACCCGGCGGCGGGCGCATTTACATCCACACAGGACTCATCAAACAGGCGACGACCGAAGGGCAACTGGCCGCCGTTCTGGCCCACGAAGTCGGCCACAACGTTGGCTATCACCTGAGCGCCACACTCCGCCGGACGCAAACGACAGGTCTTATTATCGGCATTGCTGGAATTTTGTTGGGTAACGGCGCGATCGGTCAGCTTGGGCAACTGGCCGTGACCCTCATCGCCGGTGGCAAGCTGTTTCAGCGGTCACGCGATCAGGAGCGCGAAGCCGATTTCCTTGGGCTGTACGACATGTACCACGCCGGCTACAACACCGAGGAAATGAACAACATGTTCCGCCTGCTCGGTTCGCTGATGCAGAGCAGTCCCGGCCTGTTTGACAAAATCTTTGCCTCCCACCCGCCGCCAGCGGAACGCCTCCAGAATACCCGGCGTGAAATTGCGCAGTACCTGGCAGGATCGGATCAGCGCGGGGTACGGACGACCCAGGCCTTCGTTGACGTTCAGCGTCGCCTGGGCGTAACCGGAAGGGCAGTTCCGCCGACACCGGAGGATGAAGTGTGGTCGGCATCACGGGATACAGGTTCAGACCCGACAGCCTCTGAGCCGCCCCGCAGCCGGGAAGTCTCCTACGAAGACGCGGAAGAAATTTTCCACCGCGCCGATCTTCAGGGTGCCCATCCGCTGCGCGCCGTACGTGGAGACATGCTCGGCAGCGATGCCATCGGCAACGATACCGTGATTGCTTACGAGCAGGACGGGCGCGTCGGCGCGCTGGTGGACGTCAGCGGGCGGGTCTATCCGCTGTTCATCGAAGACCGTGGGCAACGAACCAACGTGCTGCCGCTTGCGCCAAGAGAGGTCGCAGCCGTCGGCATCATCCCGGTCAGTAGCCGGCAGCGGGCGCAGGTTGTCATCGTCAGCCAGCGGGGACTTCGCTATGTTTGGGAGTGGACCGGCCGTGGCTTCCGCTACCTTGGCAGTCAGTGAGTCCAGGTGGCTGTACCGTCAGCCCGGCGGTCAGGGTGAATTGTGTCAGAGGATGTAAGCCATGCCGCAACATCTTGAGCAGCCGGAGAAAACACCATCGCCCCAGAGCCAGCCGGCCGACGATGCTTTTCACGAGGAGTTTGAGCTGTTTCACCGCCACCTGGTCAAGCATCGGCTCAAGCGGACGGCCCAGCGGGACCTCATCCTGCGGACGTTTCTGGAAACCGAGGCGCACCTGAGCGTCGAGGAACTCTACGACCTCGTCAAACAGCGCGACAAAACCGTTGGCTTCACGACGGTCTATCGAACCCTGCGCCTGCTTGTCGAAGCCAAACTGGCCCGTGAAGTCAACTTCAACGATGGGCGCGCACGCTACGAACACGAGTACAAGCACGATCACCACGACCATCTGATCTGTACGGAGTGTGACGCGCTCATCGAGTTTTTCAGCCCGGAGATTGAACGCCTGCAAGAGGAAATCGCCAAGCAGTACGGCTTTGTCATTGCCGACCACAGTCATCGGGTGTTTGGGATGTGTGAGGCGTACTACACCAACCGCGACGACTACCCCCCCTATTGCCGCAAGCGTCCGGGTGCAGTTCAGGAAGGGAAGATGCGTCAGGCCGGGTCTGCCACACCGTCTGGCCACAACTGACACCGCATGTTTGTATCTTATGCGCCGGGTTACTTCGTGGACATCGGTGATGCCCACGTGTTTCCGATGGTCAAGTTTCCACTGGTGCACGCCCGGCTGACCGCAGAAGGCACGCTGTCACCAGAGGATGTGGTCGCTCCGGCCCCCGCCCGCGAGGAAGACATCCTGCTGGCCCACACCCGTGATTACTGGACGCGCCTAGCCGCCGGTCAGTTGACACCACGCGAACTGCGCCGTCTGGGGCTGCCGTGGTCGGAAGGACTGGTGATGCGCGCGCGGCTGGCGGCCCAGGGGACACTCAATGCCGCCCGCCACGCCCTGGCAGAGGGCGTCGCCGGCAACCTTGCCGGGGGCACGCACCATGCCTTCCCCGATCATGGCGAGGGCTTCTGTGTCCTCAACGACATTGCGATTGCTGTCCGGGTGCTCCAGCGCGAGGGTGATGTCGGCCGGGTGGCGCTCATTGACTGCGATGTTCACCAGGGAAATGCCAACGCCGTCATTTTCGCCGGCGAGTCGGATGTCTTCACCTTTTCGATGCACGGACGGAACAACTATCCGCTGCGGAAACCGCCGGGTTCGCTTGACCTGGAGCTGCCGGATGGCATGACGGATGCGGCCTATCTGGAGATTCTGCGCGAGTATGTGCCGCGCATTCTGGCGGCGTTTCGCCCTGACCTGGTGTTTTACCTGGCCGGGGTGGACCCCTATGTCCACGACCGTTTCGGTCGGCTGGCGCTGACACTGGAGGGTCTCAGGCGCCGGGACGAGTTTGTACTGCGCACCTGCCGGCAGGCCGGCATTCCAGTCACCATCACGCTTTCAGGCGGCTATGCCCGTGACCGCCAGGATACGGTCGAAGCCCACTGCAACACCTACCGCGCAGCCCGCGAGGTCTTCGGGTGAAGAAAACTGTTCAGTGAAGCCGGGCTTCAATCGGCGCGTAGGGCCTGAATGGGATCGAGCCGGGCCGCCTTGCTGGCTGGATAAATCCCAAAAAACAGTCCGACACTCCCCGACACAACCAGCGCCAGCGCCACGGCCCAAAGCGGTAGCGCGACCGGCAACCCGGAGAAGTGCGACACGATCAGCATCACCAGGTAGGCCAGCACCAGCCCGATGATGCCGCCAATCAGCGACAGCAGGGCCGATTCCGCCAGAAACTGGCGCAGGATGTCGCGCCGGCGCGCCCCCAGGCTTTTGCGGATGCCGATTTCACGGGTTCGCTCGGTGACGGAAACCAGCATGATGTTCATGATGACGATGCCGCCGACGACAAGGGAAATACCCGTGATGGGCAGCACCACGGCGCTGACCGTGGCAAGCAGGGTCGTGAAGATGCCCTGCGTGGCCGGATCGCTTGTGATGCTGAAGTCGTCTTCTTCACGGGGTGAAAGATGGTGTCGCGTCCGCAGAATGGCGCGAATTTCATCTTCGACGAGTTCCGTCGGCACCCCCCGGCGCGGACGGACGTACAGGGTCAGCGAGCGCCGTTCACCATAGACTTTGTGAAACGTGGTGAGCGGAATCTGCACGTAGTTGTCCTGCGACTGACCAAGAAACGTGCCGAGCGGCTTGGCAACGCCGATGACCTCATAGGGATCACGCCCCAGCTTGACGGTCTTGCCAATGGCGTCGCCCCGGGGAAAAAGCTCTTTGGCCACGTCGGCGCCAAGCACGCACACAGCGCGGCGGTTTTCTTCATCGAAAGGACTGATGACGCGCCCCTGGGCAAGTTCAACGGTGGACAGGTCATTGAAGTTGGCCGTGACACCCTGGATGCCCACCAGTGTAACCACCGTGTTGCCATAGCGGACATCCGCTGCCGAGCCGTCCTGCGCCGCGACTTCATCGGCCAGGGTCAGTTGCTCGCGCAGCGCCCGCAGGTCTTCCGTCGTCAGATCAGGATTGCGCTGAAGGGCGCGCAGGAATTTCTCGAAGTCTGCAAAGCCCTGAAAGGCAGCCTTTTCGACGGTGAGCGCCCCGGTGCCATAGACGGCCACTTTTTCGTTGACGTACTCGCTGAAGCCCTCGATGACGGTTGCCACGGCCGTGACGCTGGCCACCCCGATGATGATGCCCAGCAGGGTGAGAAAGGAACGCAGCTTGTGCGCCCAGATGGCATCCAGGGCCAGACGAAAGACCTCATACCAGCTCATAGTCCACCGACTCTAACAGAGCCGGGCCGCTGTCCGGTAGGGAAACAGCCCCACGACAGCCATCTCGCGCCGAGCGGGACGGCTGTCAGGGGGCTGGCAAAAGGAAACGGTGGCTCACCGCCACCGGTCACTGCACAAAGGCCGGCGCCCGCAGCGACGGCTTGAGGTTGCACACGATGCCTTTGGGCCTGGTTGAAGCGCCGGTGTCCGACGGACGCGGCCGCCGGGGCGGCGGGTTCGTCGCCCGGGCTTTCCGGGGTTGCCCGTTTGGGGGGACAATCTCCACTTCGAGCGTGTTTTCGCCGTAGCTGACGACGGGTGCCTTGAATTTCATCCCTCCGGCTTCAAAGGTCTGGTTGTTGAAGAAGTTGTAGAGATCGAGCAGCTCCAGCGTCGTTTCAACCGTCATGCGGTCGCCCACGCCGCCGACGCCGAGTGTCACGTAGGCATTCTGCGCCTGCAGGGCCTTGATGATGGCCTGCGTCTGCTGGGGCGAGGTTTTGCCATAGACGGTCAGGGCGATGTTGTTCCTGAGCTGCTTCTGATCGTAGATGACATCGCTATCTGCGAAAATGGACTGGTACAGTTGCCCGACAGCGCGCGTCATCAGGATGGGGGCTGCTTCGTCCAGGGCTTTGCCGAAGGCCACCATCGCGGAATTGGCGCTGCCACGGCTCGTAATCACGCCTTCGCCCAGAATGCGGTTGTCGTTGGGGCGCATGACCGTGTAGATGAAGTTTGCGTCGCAGATATAACCGCCGATGCTGGCCGGGCGGTTGTCCGTTTCTGGGTCCACATAGATGAGGTAGTCCGCCCCATACTGAAGTGCCTGCTTGGCGAGCACCCGCAGCCCGTTGGGCGATTGCTTGATTTGCACCGAGGTAATCTCCGTCACCCCCTCGAACGCCACCGATTGCAGCCCCGCCTGGCGCATCTGCTCATAGACGAGGGCGCGCAGCGTCTTGGCCGCTTTCGGGTCATCAAAGCGGCTGGAGGGCAGGAACATCACGCGCGGCGGGCGCTCGCCAAAGCTGAGCACCTTGTTTTGAACCAGAGCCGACACCATGGCCGGCAGGTTGACATCACCTTCAACGGTCAGAATGATCTTGGTCTCATCGTCGTTGAAGCGCGTGTTGGTAATTTTGAAATCGGTCAGGAACGCATCCGGTGGATCGAGGGCAATGTCAATTTCCTCGGCCAGGCTTTCGATAATGGCGCGGGAGAACTTGGCTTCAAGGAAGTCCGCCAGGAATTGTTTCCGGGCTTTTGACTTGGCGCGCGCTTCCGAAGCCGCACGAGTGGCCGGGTTGTAGTCAAAAGTGTAACGTTTTTTGAGCGTTTCGGCCTGAGCCGGGAGCGTTGCGGCAAGCAGCGCCACGCAGGCAGCCGTGAAGAGATGCAAACCGAATCGTCGTATGGGTTTCACTGGGACCTCCTTGAAGCCCGATATGTCCAGCACAACATCCCCGGTGGGTAGTCCCGGGCCGGGGGGATGACCAGACTATTGACTACGGCTTGTTGCGGCGGGGTGGCGGGGCTGTCACCCGTGCGACCTGCCGTACGGTCATGTCGGTTTGGATGCGTCCGAGGTTGGGTGTCGGATCGGCCACCTTTGAATTCGGATCGAAGGTCTGAACCACATCGCAGTAGGTGACTTTCTCACTGACCTTCGCGGCGCGCAGCGTGGCCACGCGGTTCGTGATGCGTTCCAGAATGGTTCCGTCCGCGTCCCGGATGGGTTCCCCTTCGAGGATGACATCAAACTGAATCCCTTCCTGAACGCCATCGGCTGCTCCACTGCGGATGATGACCTGCCCATCCCGCACCATGGCCACTGTGGTTTCAAACGGCACTTCCAGGCTGACGACTTCGGCGAAGCGCTGCGCAAAGGTCTTAATCATCTTGGTGAAGGATTCCTGTCCGGGTGCATCGGCCGTATTGCCGCCAAAACTGCCCACCCGCGTCGAGGTGGTGGCATCGCTGGCGTCGTAGTTTTCTGACTTGATGACCGAGCCGGTCTCGGCACTGATAAGCTGTATGTTGACCTTGGTGGTCATCTTCTTTTCGCGGCGTCCAAAACCGCCGATACTGACGCCACCTTCCTTCACATCAATCGAAACGCACTTGGCGACGATGATGTACTGCGCCGAGCCAAGTCGCCCAACTTTGATGGCGTTGTTGGGATCGGCCAGATCGGAGTTGGCGAGCTTTTGTTCTGCAATGATGGAGTTGAGGGAGTCGCGGGACAGGATGTCGAACCGGCCGCCAGCGAGCGCCGTCTCCAGTTCGGCCACCATGATGTCCTTGGTCCAGCCGCGCTGGTTGTCCTGCGGAATAATGGCCACCCTGATTTTGCCTTTCTTCGGCTGGTTGCTCCGCATGTCACTTGCCGGGGAGTCGCTGGTCTGGCGTTGCGCAAAGACCTGCGTCCCCCCAACGACGGCGAGCAGGCAGCCGCCGACGACGAATGCCAGGAAAAACTTGTGATACTTCATAGTGGGTCGTGTCGTCTCCAGTAAAAATGGCTGTGGCGTGTGTCTTCCAGATGAAGCTGGAAAGTAGCACAAAGCGTTGTGTAATGTGAGAAAACCTACATCCGATGTTCTGGTTGCCAGGCGGGGGCCGCGCTGGTGGGTTCAGTCCTGTCTGGTCGGGTGCTTTCATGACGTTGCATGAATACCGGCGATTGATTGATGAAACCGATGCCCAGTTGCTGGCGTTGCTGAATCGGCGCGCCGAACTGGTCATTGCCATTGCGCACCTCAAACACGCGCAGGGGCTGCCGGTACACATCCCAGCGCGCGAAATGGAAGTGTTGACGCAGGTCATCGCCAGCAATACCGGGCCGCTTGATGACCAGGCGGTACGGCGGCTTTTTGAGTCCATCATTGCCGAGTCACGCCGGCTTGAACATCGGGTTCTGGGAACACCGGAAGACACGCCGGCGGCTTCTCACGAGGGCCGGTAGGCTTGAAAGCCAACAGGCTGAAAGCCAGCAGGCTGCCTGCGTCACCGCGTTGCGTACGCTCGGCAAGATGTCAGCCACTTTTCAGTCGTTGCCCGGCCGGTGCTGTGCTAAAAAGGAATGCTGCCTGCCGGTCAGCCGAAACAATGACCTGCCAACCGCACGGCAGCCTGGAAAGGCATGCGGGAAATGGCTGACAATGGCGCGGAACCCTAGTTGAGAGTGGACAACCTCGATGACCGAAACCCCTCGGCGGTTGGCCAAACCTCCAAAGGCCTATCGCAATCACGAATTTCTCGAAAGCCGCGCGGCGCGCATCATTCGTATCCAGAGTGAATACCTCGAACCGGCCGTCCGGTTGCAGCAGCACCAGGTACGCGACACCATCGTGTTTTTCGGCTCGGCCCGCATTCACCCCCATCCTGAAGGCAAGTACCCACCGGAGTACGAACCGGAGGAAACCAACGGAGAGCACACGGACCCGGCGCTGTCCCATTTCTATGATGACGCGGTGGACCTGTCCCGGATGCTCACGACCTGGGCCATGAGTCTGCCAACGACGCAGCGCCGGTTTCTGGTCTGCTCCGGCGGCGGTCCGGGGATTATGGAAGCCGCCAATCGTGGCGCTGCCATTGCCGGCGGCAAGTCGGTCGGGTTCAACATCAGCCTTCCCTTCGAGCAGTATCCGAATCCCTACATTTCGCCTGAACTGTGCTTTGAGTTTCACTACTTCTTCATGAGGAAGTTCTGGCTGGTCTATCCGGCCAAGGCACTGGTCATCTTTCCGGGTGGGTTCGGAACGCTCGATGAGTTGCTCGAAGTCCTGACGCTCCTTCAGACGCGCAAGCTCAACCGCCGGATGCCGATTGTCATTTATGGCGAAGCTTACTGGCGTGAGGTGCTCAACTTTGAAGCGCTGGTCAGATGGGGCATGATTTCGTCTGCCGACCTGAATTTCTTTCGCTACGCCAACAGCCCGGAAGAGGCTTTTGTCTATCTGCGGGACTGTCTGCTGGAGATTTACGGCCAGCCGGAAGAAGGTCCGGCCTTTAGTGACTGACACTTCTGGGGGTAAGCGAGGCAGAAACAGGCTTCCATGTCGTCTGCGCCAGCACTTTTGGCCACCAAGTCCACGACCGTCCGTTTTGGTGGACTGGTTGCTGTCAAAGACCTTGACCTGACGGTTGCACCCGGCCAGGTCTTTGGCCTCATCGGCCCGAACGGGGCCGGTAAAACGACGATTTTCAACGTCCTGACCGGCGTCTATCGGCCGACTTCAGGCGATGTACAGTTTGAAGGCCAGAGCATCGTCGGGTTGCCGCCCCACGCCATTGCGCGGCGCGGGCTGGCCCGGACGTTTCAGAACATCCGCCTTTTTGGTGAACTGTCGGTTCTGGAAAACGTCATGACCGCCTGCCACAGCCAGAGTCGGTCGGGTGTGCTGGCCACCATCCTGCGTACGCGCCGCCAGCAGGCCGAAGAACGCGAACAACGCGAGTTCGCTCTGGAACTTCTGGAGCGTTTTGGGCTGGCCGCCCAGCAGCATGCCCCGGCGAAAAGTCTTTCCTATGGCAACCAGCGGCGGCTCGAAATTGCCCGCGCCCTGGCCACCCGCCCCAAGGCCCTGCTGCTGGATGAGCCGGCAGCCGGTATGAACCCCCAGGAATCCCTCGCCCTGATGCGTCAGATTCGTCAACTCCGCGAGGATTTCAAGCTGACGGTCGTTCTGGTTGAGCACAACATGCGGGTGGTGATGGGGGCTTGTGAGCGGATTCACGTCGTCGAGCAGGGGCAGACCATTGCGGTGGGCACGCCGGATGAGATCAAACAGGACGCCCGGGTGATTGCTGCTTACCTTGGCCGGGCCTGAGGCAATGATGTTTGTTACAGGTGATACCTACGGGCAGGAGCCGGGCGGGCAGGAGCTGGGAGCATCCGTTGGGGAACAAGGAGGGGCTGAAGCTTTACAACTGCCACGGAACCAGATTCTGTGTGGGGACAGTCTGGTTTTGCTGTCATCGCTGCCGTCCGGCACAGTGGATTTGGTGTTGACCTCGCCGCCTTACTTTCGCCAGCGGGATTACGGCGGCGGCATTGGCAACGAAACCAGCCTGAAGGACTATCTGGAAGTCCTGCTGAACATTTTTGGGCACTGTGTGCGTCTGCTCAAGCCAACAGGCAGCCTTGTCATCAACATCGGTGACAAGTACGCCCACCGTGGGCTGATGCTGATTCCATATCGCTTCGCCGTGGCTGCGATGGAGCGTTTTCCGGTACGCCTCGTGAATGCCATCACCTGGGTCAAGCGTAATCCCACACCACGTCATTTTCGGCGGCGGCTTGTCTCCAGCACCGAACCGTTTTTTCACTTTGTCATTTCGGATGCCTACCAGTATTTCCCGGAGAGTTTTCTGTGCCAGACAAAGCCACCCGACGCCACCCGCCGGGGAAAGCGGATCGGACAGCGGTATTTTCGCCTCATCGAGTCCTCGACGCTGACTCCTGACCAGAAAGCACAGGCGCGCCTGGCGCTGGAAAATGCGATTGCCGAGGTGCGGCGCGGTGAGATTCAGGACTTCCGCATGAAAATCCGTGGCATCCATTCCGTGCCTTTTGGGGGGCGGGAAGGCGGGCGAAACATTCATCTGGAACGCGATGGCTTCACCGTCATTCGCATGCATGGTGCGCGACTCAAACGCGATGTCATTGAAACGCCGGTCGAATCGCTCAAGGGTTGTCCCCACCGGGCTGTCTTTCCAGAGGCGGTCGTAACGGAGTTCATCCGGCTGTTGACGCGCCCCGGGGATGTCGTCCTCGATCCCTTTCTTGGTTCGGGAACGACAGCGGTTGCCGCCAAGAGGCTGAACCGCCACTACCTGGGAGTGGACATCAATCCTGACTACTGCGACTATGCACGTCGGCGGTTAGCCGGCGTGGCCTTGCAGACCTCGCTGCTCGATGTGACCTTGCCGTAGCGCCCATCAAAGCGCCACACAGAAGCCCTGTTTTGGAAAGAGGCAACGATGTCGGTTGCGCCCAATCACCACCCGCCGGCTGATGGAACGTCGCTGCTGACCGTGGAAAACCTCGGTGTGGCTTATGGGTCCATCGAGGCGCTGCACGATGTGTCGCTGACGGTGGGCAGGGGGGAAATCGTGACCCTCATCGGCGCCAACGGGGCCGGCAAAACGACGACGCTGAAAACCATCGTCGGACTGCTCAAGCCGAAGCGGGGCCGGGTTGTGTTCAATGGCGAAAGCATCACGGCACGTCCCACGCACGAGATTGTTGCACGCGGCATTGCCCTCGCCCCCGAAGGGCGGGGCATTTTCCCCGACCTGACGGTGCTCGAAAATCTCGAACTCGGCGCTTACCGCCAGCCGGACCGGAAGCAGTTTCGCCGCGACCTCGACCACGTGTGTACGCTGTTTCCGCGCGTCAGAGAGCGGCTCCGGCAGCGGGCCGGAACGCTTTCCGGGGGCGAGCAGCAGATGGTGGCCATTGGAAGGGCGCTGATGAGCCGTCCGACGCTGCTGCTTCTGGATGAGCCGTCGCTGGGGCTGGCGCCACTCGTCACACAGGCGATTTTTGACGCGCTTGGGGAACTCAACCGCGAGGGGTTGACGATCCTGCTCGTCGAACAGAACGCACACCTGGCGCTGAGCTGTTCCAGTCGCGGGTATGTGCTGGAAACCGGGCGTGTCCTGCTGACCGGCAGCGCCGCTGAACTTCTGCAGGACGCCCGTGTACGGGAAGCCTATCTGGGGCAATGAAAAAGTTCATCCGACGGCTTATCGAGAAGGCTGGATACACGGTTTTCAAGACCGCGTACGCGCCCAAACAAATGGATGTCATCCTCGACATCCGGCGGCTTGTCCCGCTGTCATCGGTACAGGTCATTTTTGATGTCGGGGCCAATGTCGGCGAAACCGTTTGCTGGCTTCGGGGGGCATTTCCACACGCTCACATCGTGGCCTTTGAGCCGGTCAAGGCTACCTTCAATGAGCTTGAGCGTCGGGTTGGCCACCTTCCGAACGTGACACTTTTGAATGTTGCTTTGGGGGAGCAGCCCAAAGTTGAAGTCATGCACCTGCAAAGGTATTCAGGGCATAACTCACTCAATCCAGCACTCAACCAGCCTTCACCAACTGGTCAATCTGAGGAAGTTCAGGTTGAGACAGCACAAAACATCGCCAAGAAGCTAGCTCTTCCGCGAATTGATTTCTTCAAGATTGATACCCAAAACTATGAGATTCCGGTTCTGGCCGGAGCGGTGGATTATCTGCCGACGACGACGTTTATTTATGCTGAAATGGGCTTTGAGAAAGCTGGAGAAGCTACTAACTTTTTTGCCTTGCATGAGTTTCTAAGCCGTCATGGTTTCGCCTTCTTTGGCCTTTACGAACTGTCTCATCATGAAGATGGACGGCTGTATTATGCCAACGCCCTGTTCATCAACCCTGCCCGACTTCGCGCGCCGGTGGGTGGCGCGGCGACGGCCTGAGTCCGATGTTTGTCGCTTGCGGGGGGGCACGTATGGCATCCTCTGCAACAGTCCATTTGCGTCAACTGATGTGGTGCATTCTGTTTCCGTGCACGCTTGCGTGCATCCTGAACCCTGGAGGTAACGATGCGAAACAACGTCCGACTGGCGTCCGTTTGGGGGCTGGCGCTGCTTGCCAGTCTGATCCTCTGGCTTCCATCCACCGGTTTGGCGCAGGCAGGTACGCCAAATGAGCCGACACTGGTGGTCTATGGTGGTCTCAACCCACCAGCGCATATTGCGCAAATCACCTACACCCATCCGCAAACCAAAGTTTCCAGCACATTCGACATCCCGCTGCTGACGACACGTGAGCACCACCGCCACGAGATCAGGCTTTCAGCCGACAGGGATTGGCTGCGTCACCTCACCGTGCACCTTCAATGGATTGAACGCCCCCAGATGGTCGAGCGTCTGGATGTGGCGTTGCTGCTGGACATACAGGGCCGGCAGGTCAAGATTCCGCTCAAGTCTGACGATGGATTTCAGACGTTCCATGTGGATGAACGGCACTACAATGGTATGAGCAGCCCCGGACTGGGGGGCGGCCGCCTGTCTTCGCCAGCAACGGCCCGGGTCGCCATTATGTCCGTCGCTTTCCAGGATGGACGGCAATGGGCGCCTACGTTGGGCTACTACCAAGTGCGGCAACTGCCGGATGGCAAACGCGCCATCGAGGCTGATGATAAACAAGGGGGGGCAGAATCCCCTGAGCGATGAATTTTGCGGCTGTGCCAGGCTGTTGGAAAGCTGGCGTGAGGGCTGTCTGGGCGTAAACGATTGAAGTGGAACTGGCGGTTGCTCAACCGCCCGGCTTGTTTTCTGGCTGGTTTTGGAGCAGGCGTCGCAGCCGCTCAATCTCGGCAGCCAGAGCTGCTGCCTGTGCTTCGGCCGCTTCAGCACGTTTTCGTTCAGATTCCGCCTGAGCCTGAGCAGCTTCGGCACGGGTTCTTGCAGTCTCAGCTTCCGCCTGGGCGGCTTCAGCGCGTTTTCGTTCGGCTTCGGCCTCAGCTTGGGCGGCTTCAGCACGTTTTCGTTCGGCCTCCGCTTCTGCTTGGGCACGTTCCGCCTCAGCTTGAGCGCGTTCGGCTTCCGCTTGAGCGCGTTCGGCTTCCGCCTGGGCGCGTTCGGCTTCCGCCTGGGCGCGTGCCGCTTCCGCCTGCGCCGCTTCCGCTGCCGTCGGAATCAACCGTCCCTCGGCATCGTACAGCCGCAACCACCGACTCCGCGCCCCGTGATACTCGCCTTCCCACTCCCCCACCCACGCCCCAAACACCCGACTCCACAGCCACCCACGCTCATCCGCCACCAGCGCCTCGTACCCATCACGCCCCAGCACCCACCCCAGCAACTCCGGCTCTCCACCCTGCGTCGGGTCTGGCCCGTAACAAAAATACTCCCGCGTCCGAAACACCCGCTCGTACAACGCCTTCTTCGCCCCCAAGTCCACACTCCGCGTCGAGGGCGACAGCAACTCCACAATCACGTCCGGCAACCGCCCGCCCTCCCGCCACGCCACCCAGCACGGTCGCACGTACGACCCGTCCACGTCCTTCACCACGAAAAAGTCCGGCCCCTTGTAGTCCTGCCGCTGTACCTGCTGAAGGCTGTAATAGACAAACATATTGCCACCGGCATAAAAGTCCGTCCGCCCACGCCAAAGCTGGTGAACACAGTCATCGAGCAGGTTGATTTGCAGCCGATGCCAGAGATTCTCCAAGGGTATCCCGTCCTCACAGGGCAGTTCCCGGGTGAAGTCTTCCGTGAAGTCCAACGCCTGCCCCACGGCTTCCACAGGTCCAGCTGCTACAGATACGGCTTCCACGGGTGATGTCATTGGTTGTCCCTCCCGCCTGATGTCAGCGATGCAGCCACCGGGTGATTGTTCCAGCCTGAAATCCACGCTAGGGCTGCGATGGTTTTTCGGGTTGGTTCGACAACAGCGCCTGCACCCGTGCCAGTTCCGCCTCCAGCGCCGCCGCCCGCGCTTCAGCCGCTTCCGCGCGTCTCCGTTCAGCTTCGGCCTCGGCCCGGGCACGTTCTGCCTCCGCCTGGGCGCGTGCCGCTTCCGCCTGCGCCGCTTCCGCTGCCGTCGGAATCAACCGTCCCTCGGCATCGTACAGCCGCAACCACCGACTCCGCGCCCCGTGATACTCGCCTTCCCACTCCCCCACCCACGCCCCAAACACCCGACTCCACAACCACCCACGCTCATCCGCCACCAGCGCCTCGTACCCATCACGCCCCAGCACCCACCCCAGCAACTCCGGCTCTCCACCCTGCGTCGGGTCTGGCCCGTAACAAAAATACTCCCGCGTCCGAAACACCCGCTCGTACAACGCCTTCTTCGCCCCCAAGTCCACACTCCGCGTCGAGGGCGACAGCAACTCCACAATCACGTCCGGCAACCGCCCGCCCTCCCGCCACGCCACCCAGCACGGTCGCACGTACGACCCGTCCACGTCCTTCACCACGAAAAAGTCCGGCCCCTTGTAGTCCTGCCGCTGCACCTGCTGAAGGCTGTAATAGACAAACATATTGCCACCAGCATAAAAGTCCGTCCGCCCACGCCAAAGCTGGTGAACACAGTCGTCAAGCAGGTTGATTTGCAGCCGATGCCAGAGATTCTCCAAGGGTATCCCGTCCTCACAGGGCAACTCCTGCGTGAAGTCTTCCGTGAAGTCCAACGCCTGCCCCACGGCTTCCACAGGTCCAGCTGCTACAGATACGGCTTCCACGGGTGATGTCATTGGTTGTCCCTCCCGCCTGATGTCAGCGATGCAGCCACCGGGTGATTGTTCCAGCCTGAAATCCACGCTAGGGCTGCGATGGTTTTTCGGGTTGGTTCGACAACAGCGCCTGCACCCGTGCCAGTTCCGCCTCCAGCGCCGCTGCCCGCGCTTCAGCCGCTTCCGCACGTCTCCGTTCGGCTTCGGCTTCCGTCGGAATCAACCGTCCCTCGGCATCATACAGCCGCAGCCACCGACTCCGCGCCCCGTGATACTCGCCTTCCCACTCCCCCACCCACGCCCCAAACACCCGACTCCACAGCCACCCACGCTCATCCGCCACCAGCGCCTCGTACCCATCACGCCCCAGCACCCACCCCAGCAACTCCGGCTCTCCACCCTGTGTCGGGTCCGGCCCGTAACAAAAATACTCCCGCGTCCGAAACACCCGCTCGTACAACGCCTTCTTCGCCCCCAAGTCCACACTCCGCGTCGAGGGCGACAGCAACTCCACAATCACGTCCGGCAACCGCCCGCCCTCCCGCCACGCCACCCAGCACGGTCGCACGTACGACCCGTCCACGTCCTTCACCACGAAAAAGTCCGGCCCCTTGTAGTCCTGCCGCTGCACCTGCTGAAGGCTGTAATAGACAAACATATTGCCACCAGCATAAAAGTCCGTCCGCCCACGCCAAAGCTGGTGAACACAGTCGTCAAGCAGGTTGATTTGCAGCCGATGCCAGAGATTCTCCAAGGGTATCCCGTCCTCACAGGGCAACTCCTGCGTGAAGTCTTCCGTGAAGTCCAACGCCTGCCCCACGGCTTCCACAGGTCCAGCTGCTACAGATACGGCTTCCACGGGTGATGTCATTGGTTGTCCCTCCCGCCTGATGTCAGCGATGCAGCCACCGGGTGATTGTTCCAGCCTGAAATCCACGCTAGGGCTGCGATGGTTTTTCGGGTTGGTTCGACAACAGCGCCTGCACCCGTGCCAGTTCCGCCTCCAGCGCCGCCGCCCGCGCCTCGGCCGCTTCCGCGCGTCTCCGTTCAGCTTCCGTCTCAGCTTGGGCGGCTTCGGCGCGTTTTCGTTCGGCTTCAGCTTCCGTTGGAATCAACCGCCCCTCGGCATCATACAGCCGCAACCACCGACTCCGCGCCCCGTGATACTCGCCTTCCCACTCCCCCACCCACGCCCCAAACACCCGACTCCACAGCCACCCACGCTCATCCGCCACCAGCGCCTCGTACCCATCACGCCCCAGCACCCACCCCAGCAACTCCGGCTCTCCACCCTGCGTCGGGTCTGGCCCGTAACAAAAATACTCCCGCGTCCGAAACACCCGCTCGTACAGCGCCTTCTTCGCCCCCAAATCCACTCCCCGCGTCGAGGGCGACAGCAACTCCACAATCACGTCCGGCAACCGCCCGCCTTCCCGCCACGCCACCCAGCACGGTCGCACGTACGACCCGTCCACGTCCTTCACCACGAAAAAGTCCGGCCCCTTGTAGTCCTGCCGCTGCACCTGCTGAAGGCTGTAATAGACAAACATATTGCCACCAGCATAAAAGTCCGTCCGCCCACGCCAAAGCTGGTGAACACAGTCGTCAAGCAGGTTGATTTGCAGCCGATGCCAGAGATTCTCCAAGGGTATCCCGTCCTCACAGGGCAACTCCTGCGTGAAGTCTTCCGTGAAGTCCAACGCCCGCCCCACGGCTTCCACAGGTCCAGCTTCCACAGGTGATGTCATAACCTACCCTCCGCCACGGCAACCCGGTCCGGCCGGGCAGAACCAAGTTGCCATGTGATCCGTCAGAAACCGCCGGTGGCTGTGAGTGCGCGGCTGCGGCAATTACAAGCGGGGCTTACAATCGTCCCTGAGCTGCGGCAATAAACGTCTGGGCGTTTTCCACCGGCGTTGGCGGCAGGATACCATGCCCCAGGTTCATGATATGACCCGGCGCATCCTTGGCTTTGGCACGGATGTCTTCGACGCCACGCAGGATACCCTCGCGCGGCCCAAGCAGGCGGCAGGGATCGAGATTCCCCTGCAGCGCGACCCGTCCCTGAGTACGCCGTACCGCCTCGGCCAGGTCAGTTCGCCAGTCAATGCTGAGCACCTCGGCACCTGAAGCGGCCATGCCTTCGAGCAGGTGGGCGCTGCCGTTGACGTAGAGTATGCGCGGCACAGCCGACCCGACCTGCTCAAAGACCCGCTGAATGTAGGGCAGGGCAAAGGTGGCAAAATCTTCCGGCGACAGTTCGCCCGCCCACGAGTCAAAGAGTTGCAGGGCGTCAATTCCAGCTTCAATCTGGGCTTTCAGATAGAGTGCCTGCGTGTCGGCCAGCTTTTCCATAAGCCGGTGAAAGACCGCCGGCTCGCTGTACATCAGGCTCTTGATAATGTGGTAGTTCTTCGAGCTGCCCCCCTCGATCATGTAGGCCGCCAGCGTCCAGGGCGCGCCAGCAAACCCAAGCAGCGGAACGGCATCGGCAATCTCGCGCTTGAGCGTCCGAATGATGTCATAGACAAACGGCATTGTTTCGACCGGGTCAGGGACGCGCAGGGCTTCCACGTCAGCGGCCGAGCGCACCGGGTGCGGCATTTTGGGCCCAGTTTTTTCCGTCAAATGCACTTCCAGCCCCATTGCCTCAACCGGAATGAGGATGTCGGAAAACATGATGACGGCATCCACTCCCAGAATGCGGAGCGGTTGCAGGGAAACTTCGACGGCCAGATCAACGGTCTTGCACAGGGTCAGAAACGGCAGGTCCTTGCGTACGGCGCGGTACTCCGGCAGGTAGCGTCCGGCCTGGCGCATCATCCAGACAGGCGTACGTTCAACGGGCTGGCAGCGCGCAGCGCGAACCAACAGGTCATTTTTGAGAGGCATGGGCGTGAGACTCGCAGGTGGCAAAAGAGTTGTCGCCGCGCAGGGACGACCTTGAAGGCAATCTACATTGCCCGTCCGATGAAAGTCATTGTCGAATTGGCCTGCCCAGGCATGCTACGAATGGCTCACTGCGCCCGAAACCGGCCGTGCTGCCGACGGAAGCCACCCCAAAGGATACCCAACACCATGCCTGCGGTTGACACCAACCACACCAAAACCATTGAGCTGGTCTATCAACTCCTGTGCGACGACGTGCGGCTCGAAGTCGGCAACAAACTGAGCTTCATGGGAGTGTTCCAGGAAATTCACGTGCCGGAAGTGCCCTTTGGTCTCCCACGCATGGCCGTCTGCAATCACTGGCGTGGCACCGGGGATTATCTGGCCGAAGTGCGCATCATCTATCCGGGACGCCGCCAGGCGCTGGCCGCTTCGACGCCCTCCCGGTTGTCTCTTCCGGTAACTGGTGGGTTCAACACCAACATCACCTTTTTCTTCAATCTGCACTTTACGCAACCCGGCGATTACATCGTGCAGACCCTGCTTGACTCCAACCTCTTCTGTGAAACCATCCTGCCGGTGAGTTGCGCGAAGTCGCCAGACGATGGTTACGCCAATCCACTGCTCAACTAAGCCACCCGCGCCTGTCTTTGACGCCACGCTCCGGCGCGAGGTCCGTGTCGCCAGCGTCCCGTTTGCACAGAGGAGTGGGCTGTGCTACAGACCGGGACGTACCTTGTAACGCCTTATTTGTCAGGGAACACCTGTGATCCGATCAGTCAGCGCCTACTTCCCGACACGCCCCCGGATTCGCAGTACAACCGTGCTGGCCGTCCGACGCGATGGAAAGGTCGTCATGGCGGCCGATGGCCAGGTGACCATGGGAGCCAACGTGGTCAAAGGCAACGCCCGCAAGATTCGTCGGCTGTACAATGACAAGATTCTGGCCGGATTTGCCGGCGCCACGGCCGATGCGTTTTCACTCTTTACGCGCTTCGAGGCCAAACTTGACCAGTACCACGGCCAGCTCCAGCGGGCGGCCGTCGAGCTGGCCAAGGACTGGCGCACCGACCGCATGCTGCGCCACCTGGAAGCCCTGCTCCTGGTGGCCGATGAGAAAGCCACCCTGCTGCTTTCCGGCACCGGCGACATCATCGAGCCGGATACCGACTGCATGGCCATTGGTTCGGGGGGGCCGTACGCGGAAGCGGCAGCGCGCGCCCTGCTGCGGCACACGGACTTTCCGGCCCGGCGGGTGGCCGAAGAAGCCATGCAGATTGCCGCCCGGATATGTATCTACACCAACGACACGATTGTGTATGAAGAACTGTGACCTGACCGCTTCGGCCGGGTAACGGGGCAAGCCATGGCCCGCGAGCACGACTTCATCGAGCGCCGGCGCGCAAGCTGGCAACGGCTGGAAAGTCTCCTCTCCACAGTGCAGAAGGGCGGTCTGCATCGCCTGCAGCGGGAGGAAGTCCGGGAGTTCGGGCGGCTTTACCAGCGGGCGGCGGCCGATCTGGCCATTGCCCGGCAGGAAGTTCGTGATGCCCAGCTCGTCAACTATCTCAATCACCTGGCCGTGCGGGCGCACGGGGCGATCTACCGCACCGAAAGCGGAAGCTGGCGCAAGCTCTGGCACTTTTACCGCTACGACGCACCGGCGCTCTTCCGCGCCTACCGGGGCTACGTGCTGGCGGCCTTTCTGGTCTTTGCCGGCTTTGCCCTCGGCGGCGGTCTGTTTGTGTGCTACGACGAAGCCTTTGCGTCCGTGATCGGGCTGTCCGGTGCGCTGGAGCAAATCAAACGCGGGCAGGACTGGACGGCGAATATCAACGGTGAAAACCAGCTTGTGGCTTCGCTCATTATGACCAACAACCTGCAGGTGGCCCTGGGTGCGTTTGCCTTCGGCATCTTTGCCGGACTGGGCACGTTCTACATTCTGGCGTTCAACGGTCTCCACATCGGCGGCATTCTGGCGCTGTCCGTGAAATACAGCTTTACGCCACTGCTGGTCTTCGTCTGCGCCCATGGCGTTTTCGAGCTGATGGCCATTTTCATTGCCGGGGGGGCCGGCTTTCTGATGGGAGGGGCGCTGATTGCACCCGGCGACCGAACACGCGGCGAGGCGCTGCTGGAGCGCGGCATCGCCGCGATCAAGCTCCTTTCCCTGTGCTTTCCGCTGCTCGTTGTGGCCGGTCTCATCGAGGGCTTTCTCTCGCCGGCCAATGTGCCCGGCGTCTTCAAATTTTCGGTAGCCCTGCTTTGCGCGGCTTTCCTGGTCATCTATCTTGCTGTACCGGCATCGCGCCCGCTGCCCCCGGACGTGGCGTAAGTGGCTCCCCCAAGTCGCGTGGGCTGGATTGAATTATCCTGTGCAGGTTGAAAGCTATGAAACCCATTCTCGAAGACATTGATGTTGAGCAGACGACGGCGCTGCTTTCTGAAATCATGGAGTGCGAACTGGCCGGCGTCGTGTGCTACACCCACTTTGCCCTCATGGTGACCGGGCCCAACCGGATTCCCATCGTAAACTTCTTCAAGCAGCAGGCGACAGAATCGCTGGCTCACGCCCAGCAGGTGGGTGAAATCCTGACCGGCCTGGACGGGCATCCCAGCCTGCGGATTGCCGCCATCGAGGAAACCCACCGCCACAGCGTCCGCGACATTCTCGAAGAAAGCCTGGCGCACGAACGCCGCGCGCTCGACCTGTACAAAAAGCTCCTGGCGCTGGTGGCTGACCGGAGTGTGTACATTGAGGAATTTGCCCGGACAATGATTGGGCAGGAAGAACTGCACTGCATCGAACTCAAGAAGATGCTGCGCGATTATGGTCAGTGACGGTGATGGTGGCCAACCCTTCCGTTGTCTGACGGCGGCCGTGGAAAGCCTGCACCACAAGTGCTACGACCTGTCTGACCTCGTGGCCCGGCGGGCTGAGTGGCGGCGGCGCGGGCAACGTGTCGTCTTCACGAATGGCTGCTTTGATCTGCTGCACCCCGGCCATGTGACCTACCTGCATCAGGCGCGCGCGCTGGGCGACGTTCTCATCGTTGCCCTCAACAGCGACCGCTCCGTCCGGGAACTCAAAGGTCCCGCGCGTCCCATTCTGACGGCTGCCGAACGCTGTCAGGTCATGGCGGCGCTCGCCGCCGTGGACGCGGTGACGGTGTTTGACGCCCCAACCCCGCTCCCGGTCATCGAACAACTCATACCGGATGTGCTTGTCAAGGGCGGCGACTGGCCCATCGAGCAGATCGTCGGCCGGGAAATCGTCGAAGCCCACGGAGGCGCTGTGTACTCCCTGCCGTTCGTCCCCGGCGTTTCCACGACGGACATCATTGACCGTATTCTTTCGCGTCAGGGCGTTCTCGTCAGGCCCCGACCGTAGTCAACCGCTGCTGTGTTCACCGCGACGCCCCAACTCGCTTTACCTGCACCGTTCAGCGACCTGGCACTTACCCCCGAAGGCAGCGAACTCCTGCGTCAGCTTCGCCAGACGCAACCGGTCAGTGTCGTCTCCGGTGTGACGGGAAGCGCCCGCGCGCTCATCCCGGCGCTGCTCCATGCCGTGACCGGACAGCCGGTGGTGTTTGTCGTCCCGACGCCCCAGGATGTTGAGCTGCTCGAAGCCGATGTGCGCTACTTCGTCCGCCTCACGCAACGGCTGACCGCCGGGTCCCCAGACGGAGTGCAGGTGTTTCCGGTGGTGGAAGGCGGACCCTACTGCGCCACGTCGCCGCATCCCGATGTCCTTGAAGCCCGCGCCCTGTGTCTGAACCGGCTGCTGCAGGGCGAAAGCCGGGTCACGCTCGTTCCGGCGCGGGCGCTGGCGGAACGACTCGCGCCGCCACGGGCGTTGACGGTGGGGCGGGTGACGCTCGAAGTCGGTGAAGAATATCCCCTCGATGACCTGCTCAAGCTGTTGAGCGGAACCGGGTATGTACGCCGTGAGCCGGTAATGGCGCTGGGTGAGTTCAGCCTGCGGGGCGGCATTCTGGACATTTACTCGCCGGCCCAGGACAACCCCGTACGGCTGGAGTTCTGGGGCGACACGCTGGAGTCCATCCGCGAGTTTGACATCGAAAGCCAGCGTTCCATTGCCCGCCGGACGAGTTGCCAGGTGCTTCCCCTGCGCGAGTTTGCGACCCTGCCGGAGGGGTTGCGCGCCTGGGCCGCCCGCGCCCGTGAACACTGGGCCGAGGCACGCTTTGCCGACGAACTGCGCCCACGGCTGGCACTGGCCGAGCGTGGGGAACTGTTCGATGGCTGGGAGTCGCTCCTGCCGCTGGCGCATCCGCTGACCGGCAGCCTGTTTGACTACCTTGGCGCGGCGCGGTTCGTCATCGAAGAACCGGCGGCCGTTGAGCAATCCCTGGAAAAGTATGCCCGGCAACTCCACGACCAGTTCACGGCGGCCAACGACGCCGGTGAACTGGTGCTGGCGCCCGATTATTTCCTGCTCAGTGCAGAGGCGCTGCGGACGGCACTGGCCAGGTATCCCCGGTGCGAACTGCGCGCGCTGGGCATCACGGCCGACCGCGTGGACGCCGGTTTCATAGGTGAGCTGACACCCCGTGGATCTTCGGACAACAGCGCGGCGGCCGGTGCGCCGTGGTTTCTGTTCCCGCCGCCGGAAGACGCTGCTGAACTGACGCTCGCCACGCCGCCGATGCGCCGTTTCCACGGCCGGATGTCACAACTCGTCACCGAACTGCGCGAACTGCGCCAGCGCGGAGTCACGACCCTGTTTGTCATGCCTTCGTCCGGGGTGGCCGAGCGGGTCCGCGACATGCTGCGCGAATACGACATTGCCGTTGGCTGTTATCCCGACCTGCCGACGCTGTGCCAGGCATTGACGGAAACCCAGCGCGCAAGCTGCTTTGTCACGGTGGGAAGCCTGCTCAACGGCTTCCGTTTTCCGGCCGCGCAACTGGCCTTTGTCGTCGAGCGGGAGCTGTTTGATGAAGCGCCGTCAGTTGAGGAAGTCCGGCTGACGCCGGCCGGCAGCTCCAAGCGCAAGGTTTCGGTGAGCAGTTTCCTCTCCGATTTCCGCGACCTCAAGGTGGGGGATTTCGTCGTTCACGTCAACCACGGCATCGGACGTTTTCTGGGCTTGCAGCAGGTGCAGGTGGACCATCGGACGCCGCCCTGCGAAGTCATGGTGCTCGAATACGCCGACCAGCAGCGGCTTTCCGTTCCGGTTGAGCGGCTCGATCTGGTGCAGAAGTTTTCCAGCGCGGAAACCAGTACGCCCCGGCTCGACAAGCTGGGCGGCAGTGCGTGGGCCAAGACCAAGGCGCGGGCCAAACGCGCCATGCGCGATATGACCGAGGAGTTGCTCCGGCTCTACGCCGAGCGGCAACTCGTGCAGGGCGTGCCCTGTGCTCCCGATACACCGTGGCAGCAGGAGTTCGAGGATGCCTTTCCCTACGAACTCACCCGTGACCAAGCTACTGCCCTGGCCGACATCAAGCGCGACCTCGAATCGCCCGTGCCCATGGACCGTCTGCTCTGTGGCGATGTGGGCTTCGGCAAAACCGAAGTCGCCATGCGGGCGGCTTTCAAGGTCGTGATGGAAAACCGGCAGGTGGCCGTCCTGTCGCCAACGACTGTCCTGGCCTTTCAGCACACCAAAACCTTCCGTGAGCGGTTTGCGTCTTTTCCGGTCACGATTGAAATGGTGTCGCGTTTTCGGACGGCCAAAGAGATTGCCGATGTGCTGGCGCGCACGGCGCGCGGTGAGGTGGACATCCTCATCGGCACGCACCGGCTGCTCTCAAAGGATGTGACGTTCAAACACCTGGGGCTGGTCATCATTGACGAAGAACAGCGGTTTGGCGTGGCGCACAAGGAAAAGCTCAAGCAGTTGCGGCGGAAGGTGGACGTGTTGACGCTTTCGGCCACGCCCATCCCGCGCACGCTCAATCTGGCCCTTGCCGGGCTGCGCGATATGTCCGTCATCGAAACACCTCCCCGCGACCGCCTGCCGATTCATACCGTCGTGGCGCAGTTTTCCGAAAATGTCATCCGCAGCGCCATCGAGACCGAACTGGCGCGCGGCGGACAGGTGTTTTTTGTCCACAACCGGGTCGAGAGCATTTTCACCATCGCCGAGCTGATTCAGCGTCTGGCGCCAGCGGCGCGGATTGGCGTCGGACACGGGCAGATGGGTGAAAAGGAACTCGAAGCCGTCATGATGCGCTTCGTCAATCACGAACTGGATGTGCTGGTTTCGACGACCATCATCGAAAACGGTATTGACATCCCGCTGGCCAACACGATTGTCATCAACCACGCCGACCAGTATGGCCTGGCGCAACTCTATCAGTTGCGCGGCCGGGTCGGACGCTCCAACCGCCGGGCCTTTGCCTACCTGCTCATTCCGCCGGAGACAGAACTTTCCAGTGTCGCCCGCCAGCGGCTGGCGGCCATCCGGGAGTTTTCCGACCTTGGCTCAGGCTTCCGCATTGCCGCCCTCGATTTGGAGCTGCGCGGCGCAGGGAATCTGCTCGGTGGGCAGCAGTCGGGCCACCTCGACAGCATTGGGTTCGATCTCTATTGCCGGTTGCTGGACGAAACCGTGCGCGAACTCCGTGGGATGCCCATCGAGGAAGACATCCAGACCGCTATCAACCTGCGGATGGACATTCGGATACCGGAGACCTACATCGCCGATGTCGGACAGCGGTTGCGCACCTACAAACGGATTTCCTCGGCGGCGGATGATGCGGCGCTGGAGGCGCTGGGGCAGGAACTCGATGACCGCTACGGCCCGCGCCCGCCGCAGGTTATCGCCCTGTTCGAGTACGCACGGCTGCGGCATCGCGCTTCGGCGCTGGGTATCTTGTCGCTGGACTGGGATGGCAGTACGCTCAGTGTCAGGTTCGCCGACAAGCCACACATTGACGTTGCCGCTCTGACCCGGCTGGTGGCGGAAGTTCCCGGAGCACGGCTGACGGGCGGGCAGATGCTCCGGTTGCCGTTGGCCGCCGCTGAACCTGCGGACGTGTTTGCGGTCATCCACAGGTGGCTGGAACGTCTCACACCGGAAGCGGCACAAGGTTAGCCGGATGGACGAGGGGACAGGGAAGACAGCCAAGGCCGGCAGATGGAATTTCGACGCCAGCCCGACCGCTTATGGTGAAAGGCATCGCTTCGTGACGAGACGTGTATGAAAGTTCTGGTGCTTGGCGGCGGCGGACGCGAATCCGCCATGGTGTGGAAAATCCTCCAGGCGGCGCGGGTGGAGAAAGTCTATTGCGTGCCGGGCAATGCCGGCATCGCCCGCATGGCTGAATGTCTTGACCTCGACCTGAAGAAGCCCGACAAGCTGGCCGCGGTGGCCAAAGACCTGGGTATTCATCTGACCGTCTGCGGGCCGGAACAGCCGTTGGTGATGGGCGTCGCCGATGCCTTCACGCGCCTGGGACTGCGGTTTGTCGGCCCGTCGCGCGCCGCCGCCTGCCTGGAAGGGAGCAAGGTTTTTGCCAAGGAGTTCATGTCCCGCCACCACATCCCGACGGCCACCTTTGCCGTCTGTGAGACGGTGGAAGAGGCCGAGGACATTTTCGATTCCAACCTGCTCGATGGTTTTCCGGTCGTGGTCAAGGCGGATGGGCTGGCGGCTGGCAAAGGCGTTTTCATCGCACCTGACCGGGAGCAGGCACTGGAGGTTATCCGGGGGCTGCTGGTTGAGCGCAGGCTGGGCGAGGCTGGACGGCGCATCGTTCTCGAAGAATGCCTGTCCGGGGTGGAAACGTCTTTCCTCGTGTTTACAGATGGCAAAGCCATGGTGCCGCTTGTGCCAGCGCGCGATTACAAGCGCCTTGGCGACGGCGACACCGGCCCCAACACCGGCGGGATGGGCGCTTATTCCAGCCCGGATATGCTGGAGCCGGGCCTGCAACGGAAAATCCTGCGCCACATCGTGCAGCCCACCCTGACGGGGCTACAGTCGGAGGGAACGACCTTCAAGGGGGTTCTCTACGTCGGGTTGATGCTGACCGAACAGGGACCCAAGGTGCTCGAATACAACGTGCGGTTGGGCGACCCGGAAGCCCAGGTCATCCTGCCGCGTCTGAAGACCCCGTTCATTGACGTGCTGACCGCCATTGCCGATGGCACCCTCGAAGGTCTCGAACTCAACTGGTCCGATGAATCGGCAGTCTGTGTCGTGTTGGCTGCGGACGGCTACCCGGAAGCGCCGGTTTCCGGGCATCCGATCACAGGTCTCGAAAAAGCTGAACTCCACCCCGGCGTGCTGCTCTTTCATGCCGGAACCAAACGCGATGAAGCGGGGCAGCTTGTCACCAGCGGTGGACGGGTGATTGGCGTCACGGCCCTTGGCGACACGCTGGCGCAGGCCCGGCAGCGCGCCTACGCTGCCGCCGCCGAGATTGAGTTTGCCGGCAAGCAGTACCGAAAGGACATTGCCAGCCCCCTGCCAACACCCTGAAACGCCTGCCTGGGGGTGAAACTAGCGCCCCAGGTGGCGGCGGAAGAAGTCCGGCAGCCGCACCTGGTGTTCCTCCACGGCGGCGCGGTAACAGCGTCCGTGCGTGGCCCCTTCCACAAGCCAGAGGTCTTTTTCCTTGGCATTGACCAGCGCCTCGAAAATGGCCTGCGAGTGATGGGGACGCACGAAGTCGTCGGCCAGTCCGTGCACAAGCTGCACCGGACAGGTGATCTTGCCGGCGATGGCCAGCGGATTGACATCCGAGACCGAAAAGTTGCCCCGGTAGTTGGCGATGAGTTCAGCCACCCAGGTGGTGGGCACTACTGCCGTGGAGGGCATGCGCAGCACGTCGGCGACATACTCGCGTGAAATTTTTTGCAGCGATGAAAACGGGCTTTCGGCCCAGACAGCGGCAATGCGCGGGTCCCGCGCCGCCGTCTGAAGGGCAATGGCAGCGCCCATGGAAATCCCGACCAGTCCGAAGTGCTGGTCTCGCAGGCGGAACTTTTTGGAAATGTGGTCGAGCGCCGCGCTGACATCGCGCACCTCGTGGTAGCCATAGGTGACAAAGCGCCCGCCGCTGTGTCCGTGGGCGCGGCCGTCGAATAGGAACACGTTGAAACCGGCGTCGTAGAGGATGACACCAAACCGGATGAGGCTCGTCCGGTTGCCGGTCACGCCGTGCAGACCGACCACGGTGGGCCGCCACCAACCACGGTCGAGAAACCAGCCGGTGAGTTTCGTGCCATCGTAGGACGTAAACTGCGTTTCGCGGTAGGGAATCCGCCGTGCCCAGAGATAATCGCGCAGCCGCATGCTTTCCAGGTGGCGGCGGCGTTTGGGGCGCGGGGAAACCAGCAGGATGGAAAGCGGAATGGCAATGACCACGGAAGCGGCAAGATAGCCAGCCGTGACCCCGGCCGCAACCAGTCCAAGCCGCTTCAGCCAGTGTCCCCAGGAAGAGGTGGCCGCGCGCGACGTTGCCAGTGATGTTGGTGAGGAAGAAGCAACGGGATGCGTTGACGCCATCTGCGACAGTCGTCAGGGCCCGTGGAACTTGCCGTCGGGGCCCGGGAAGAAATGGGAGCCGGGCCGCGCACGGCCTGTCTTTGTATTGTGGAGGCCGGATGGGATAGAAAACAAGCCGTCGGCTGCGGAAGCCCGGCAGAGGCGTCCAGACCGGACAGGCCTTTGTGCCTCCTTCACGAAAACTTCGGAACTTTCCTTCCGGGGGGCGTGCTATAGTGGTGAACCTGACTCGGTTGGATTGTCGTTGCTGACGATTGGAAAGTGCATGCCTGAGTTTACCTGCCGCCTGGGGACGCCCAGCGGCGACATTGTGACCCGGATCGTTGAAGCCAACGGGATTGAAGAACTGCGAACCCGCCTGCAAAACGAGGGTTTTCGCATCTTCGCCATCGAGCGTCCGGTCCGGCGGGCGCTGTCCCGGTCCCTCTTTGGGGGTGTCAAGGTCAAGTCCCAGGAATTTCTCCTCTACAACCAGCAGTTGGCCACGCTGCTCCGCGCCGGACTGCCGCTGCTTCAGGTACTGAACATTCTGATTCGCCGTCAACCGCCGGGCGCATTTCGTACGGTGCTGGAGGATGTCGAGCGGCGCATTACCCGTGGTGCCCTGCTTTCGGAGGCGTACGGTGAGCATCCCGACGTGTTTCCCCGTCTGCTGACGGCTTCGGTGCTTGCCGGGGAACGTTCCGGGGAGCTGGACGCGGTGCTGGAGCGGTACGTGACGTATGCCAAGGCGACCGCCGAAGTACGGCGCAAGCTCATCAAGACGCTGACCTACCCGGCCGTGCTCACCGTGGCTTCCGTGGCTCTGGTGGCCCTGCTGACCACCTATGTCATTCCCAAGTTTGCTACGTTGTATGAGTCGTCCCAGAGCCAGTTGCCGCTGGTGACGGTCTATGTTGTGGCGGTGTCGAAGGCGGTTGAAAACAACCTGTCGTGGGTCGGGCCGTTGCTTCTGACGGTGGCGCTGGGTTTTTTCTTCTGGCGACGTACAGACCACGGACGTGAGGTGCTGGATGGTCTGCTGCTCAGGTTGCCCATCATCGGTGACATCATCCGACAGTCCACGACCGTCCGGTTCTGCCGCAGCGCCGCCACGCTGCTCAACGGCGGATTGCCGCTGCTCGAATCGCTTGACATTGCTTCTGAGGTGATTGGCAACCGGCGCATTGCCAGGACGATGCCGGATGTCGTACGTGGGATTCAGGAAGGGAAGACCCTCGTCGAGGTGCTGGAGCAGGCGGGATGGCTCCCCCCGCTGGCCACGGACATGATTGGCGTAGGCGAACAATCCGGCGCACTTGTGACGATGCTCGATGAAGTGGCCCAGTTTTATGAAGCCGAACTCGATGTGAAAATCGCTTCGCTCACGGCGCTCGTCGAGCCGGTAGTGCTGACCTTTATGGGTGCCATTGTGCTCATCGTCGTCATGGCGCTTTACCTGCCTATCCTGAATTTTGCAACGGGAGGTGCGGTGGCACGCTGACGGCAGTTGCCGACACCTGAACGGACATGTCTTTGGATTCCACCCCCGATCTGCCCTCGATGCTTCCCTCGGCGGAAGAAGCCGACCGTGAACTGGCGGCGGCGCGCGAACTGGCGCGGCGCTACCGGCTCGAATTCGTGGATTTGACCACGGCCGAACTGGATTACGACCTCATCCACAGCCATCCGGTGGAGTTGATGACCCGGTACAAGTTCGTCCCCCTGCGCCGGGAAAACGGACGGCTGCTGGCGGCCATGGCTGATCCGACCAACCTCGATGCGTTGGATGAGCTGTCGGCCCAGTTGAAGGTGCGTATCAAACCGGCCGTCGCCACCCGGTCGGCCATTGAAACCGCCCTGCGCCGTGGGGATTCCGCCCAGCGCGTCCTGCAGGACGCCACGGAGTCGTTCCGCATCAAGTTGGTCAAGGAAACCGACCAGGGCGAGCAGGACCTCGATCTCGACCGCCTGGCGGATGAAACCGCCCCTGTCATCAAGCTCGTGGACACCATCGTGCTGACGGCGCTCGAACGGCGGGTTTCTGACATCCACATCGAGGCCTACGAGTCGGAAGTGCACGTCAAGTACCGCATTGACGGGGCACTCTATCCGGCGATGAATCCCATAGATGCGAGTTATCACCAGATGCTCATTTCGCGCATCAAGGTCATGTCGGACCTTGACATTGCCGAGCGCCGGACACCCCAGGACGGACGCTTCCGGGTGCGCGTCAAGGGGCGGACGATTGACTTTCGCGTCTCCATCATTCCGGCCGCCTTTGGTGAAAACTGCGTCATCCGTATTCTGGACAAACAGCAGATCAACGAAGCCTTCCGCGAACTGACACTCAACGTGGTGGGATTTGACCCCCACGACCTGGCGCGCTTCCGGCGGTTCATCAAGGAACCCTACGGTATGGTGCTTGTCACCGGGCCGACGGGTTCCGGGAAAACGACGACGCTTTACGCCGCGCTCAACGAAATTGCCAATCCCGAAGACAAGATCATCACCATCGAGGATCCGATTGAGTACCAACTGCGCGGCATCATGCAGATTCCGGTCAACGAGAAGAAAGGACTTACCTTTGCCCGTGGTTTGCGCGCCATCCTGCGGCATGACCCGGACAAGGTCATGGTCGGTGAAATCCGTGATACCGAAACCGCCCAGATTGCCATCAATGCCGCGTTGACCGGCCACCTGGTTTTCACCACGGTGCACGCCAACAATGTTATTGACGTTATCGGCCGATTCGTCAACATGGGGGTTGAAGTCTATAACTTCGTCAGTTCCCTCAACTGCGTTCTGGCGCAGCGTCTGATCCGGCAGCTTTGCCCCTATTGCAAGCGGCAATATCAGCCAACAGACTGGGAACTCGAAGAAGCAGGCCTCAATCCAAGCAAGTTTCGGGATCAGGTTTTTTACGAGGCCGTGGGCTGCCCGGAATGCAACGGAACCGGCTACCGGGGACGCACGGCCATTCACGAAATGCTGGACTTGACCGATCGCATCCGCGAACTCATCCTCGACCGGCGCCCCGGCTCGGAGATTCGCCGCGCCGCGCGGGAAGAAGGGCTGGGTTCGCTGCGTGAATCGGCGCTGAAAAAGGTGTTTGCCGGAATTTCGACGTTGCGCGAAATCAACCGCGTGACGTTCGTCGAATAAAGCTGGTCTTCGCTTGATGTTTCCGCCTCGTACCGATTAGGGGGTGCTTATGTTTCAACTACGGCTGACATTTCGTTTCGCATCCGGCTGGCGTCGGGTGATGGCACTGGGACTGTCAACGGCGTTGGTCATCGTCACGCTGTCACCGGTTGCCTGGGCCGGCAACGGCCGGAAGTACTTCAAGGAAGGTCTCAAGTACGAGGCGGTCAAGCAGTGGGACAAAGCCGCTGAACTCTTTGCCCAGGCGCTCCAGGAAGACCCACGCAACATTGAATACCAGCTTCACCTGCAACGGGCCCTGTTCAACGCCTCAATGTTGTGCGCCATCCGCGCCCGGCAAATGGAAGAGCAGGGGGATTACGAAGGTGCGTATCACGCCTACCGTGAGGCCTACCGCTACGACCAGACCAACGAAGTCGCCCTCGCCAAGATGAAGGAAATGCTCAAGAAACAGGGCATCGAGGCGACCTTGCAGGGCGAGCCATCACCTTACCAGCGCACGGCGGCCGAAGCCAATGAAGCCGAGGCGCGCAAGGCTGCCGAAGCAGCGGCGCGCCAACGCTATGTGGGGCGTTGGCAGGGCTTCATCAACCAGCCGATTGAAACCATCATCCGCACGCTGTGCGACAAAATGCGCCTCAACGTCGTGTTTGAAAGCACGACCCTTCAACAACTGGCCAACACGCGCTACACGCTCGACATCAAGCAGGACATGACGGCCGGCAAGGCGCTGGAGCTGGTTCTCGATGCCAACGGCTTTCAGTACTTTCGGGTGGACACCCGGACGATCCTCATCGTCAAGCGGGGGCTGGGGCAGTTCCAGAACGGCGGCTCGCTGGCGCAGAAGTACGAGGATTCGCTCATCAAGCCGTTCTACATCAAAAACGCCAAGCTCGAAGACGTCAAGCAGATGCTGACGCTGCTCGGCCCGGCCATGGCGCAGCAGGTGGTAAGCGTTCCGCAATCGAACATGCTGCTGGTCCGCTCATCGAGCGAGAACCTGAAAATCATCGAGCGGATGATCAACACCGTGGACCGCCCCCAAGCGGAAGTCGTCATGGATGTCAACATCTATGAAGTGACTCACCAGGAAGCGCTCCAGTTGGGGAACCAGTTCGCCACAACGCCGCCAGCGATCACGACGTCCGACGGTGGCACAACCCTGGCCCTGACGCCACCCAGCGCCACCAACCTGGGCGGCATCGGGCAGGGGCCGCTGCTGCGTCCTGCCTCGCCGGCCGGAATCTTCTCCAATACGCTGGGTTTCGGGCTGGGGCTGCCGCCTTCGACCATCACCGCGCTGCAAAGTCGTGGGCTGGGGCGGCTCATCTCACAGGTTCAGGTGCGGGCTTTCGAGGACAAGGAAGGCAAGGTCAACATCGGCCAGTCCATCCCGATTCAAATCGGCAATCCCTTCCCCACCGTTCCGGGCAACGGACAGCCGCCGGGACAAATCTTCTTCCCCGGCTTCAACCAGGTGCAGTACCGCGATGTCGGTTTGAACATTGCGGTCAAACCGCACATTACCGACGACATCGTGCAGATGGACATCTCCATCGAGACCTCCACGGCTCCGCCCAACACCGGGCCGCAGAATCTCACCCCGACGATTTCCCAGCGGAAGGTCAGTGGTGTGGCGCGTGTCCGGGACGGCTACACGGCTTTGGCCGCGAGTGTGATGCGCGAGGATGACACTGACAGCCGGACGGGGCTGCCCATCGTCAGCTTTATTCCGGTCATCGGGCGTCTGTTTTCCACACCCTCACGAAACAAGCAGGCCACTCACATTGTCATCACGATCACGCCACACATCGTACGCGGAGGCGCGGTTACGGAAGAAGAACTCAAAACCGCCTTCGGTCCGCTCGATGTCTCCGTTGGCGTTGGCGGGCTGAGCTATGGCCGGTATCTCACCATTGACGAGATCGTGGCTGAGGCCGACCGCGAGGAGATGCGTGAAGCCAACCAGCTTCGGGAAACGCCGGTTACGGTGCAACCAACGGACAAGCCCGTGGGTACCCCGGCCGCTGCGCCGCCGGTAAGCAGCAGTGGTGAAAACGGACGCTTTACCATCACCACGGCGAGTACGACGGCACCACCTCCGACTATGCCAGCCGCACCGGTGGTGATCGATCCCATTCCGATGACGGCCACGAAGGGCGGAGGCCTTGGGGCGACCATCCAGCCCTTGCCCGTAACTGAGCCGTCGGCAGCCGGGGGCATGGCACCCAACGGCATGGCAACCAATGCGGCCTTCAATCCAAGCGATCCGAACACTCAGACGCCAACCCGGCCGACTCCAGGACCTGCCACGCCGGTGCGCGCCATGCTGATGGTGTCGCCCAGTCTGCGCCCGGTGGTGGGACAGGTGGTTTCCGTGGCGGTCATTCTCAACAGCGACGGCACGAACATTTCGGCCGCATCGGTCTTTTTGCACTACAACCAAGCGGTTCTCAAACTCGTTGGTATTCGGGACGGCGGATTGCTGTCACCCGGCAGCTTCCAGACTGGGGACAACGGCGGGCAGGCTTTTGCCACGGCGCTGGTTTCAGCGGGCGTCAACACAGGCCGCCCAGCCATGGGGGCAGTAGCCATTTTCGACTTCCAGGTGATTGCGCCGGGCAACGCCGATGTCCGCCTTGATGTGCTTGACCTGCGCGGCCTGACCAACGAACTTATCCCGGCCATTCCCAGCCCGGCACCGCCGGTCATTGCCGGTGGTATGCCGAACGGCAAGCAGTGAGATGTCGCCAGGAAGGTGAAACCGGTGAAGAACGGATGGATTTCTCTCCACGTGAAGGATGGGCAGCCGCCGGGATGGCCCTGCACCAACCAGGCTGCTGCTTTCCGGCCGGCTCCGTCCGGGATAAGGCGCTGGATGGGGAGCGGCCGTGCGGCACAGCGTGGCTCGTCCCTGCTGGAGATGATCATCACTCTGGCGATTCTGGCCATCCTGACCAGCGCCGCCCTGCCTCTGGCGCGCACGGCTGCCCGAAGCCGACAGGAGACCGAACTGCGGCGAGCGCTCCGTGAAATCCGCTTCGCCATTGACCGCTACAAGGAGTTCAATGACCAGACCGGTGGGCAACGTATTCCGGTCGAGCTGCGTACACCGAGCGGCTACCCCAAAAACCTGGAAGTGCTCTATGAAGGGTTCGTCCCGGTCGGCAACGTGGATGGCAGGAAAATCTTTTTCCTGCGGCGGCTTCCGATTGATCCGATGACAGGCAAAGCCGACTGGCAAACCCGCAGTTCACAGGATGACCCGGATTTTGCACTTTCCCTGGGGGATGATGTGTTTGATGTCCGGTCGCGTTCGACGGCTACGGCCCTGGATGGAACACGCTATGACGAGTGGTAAGGAGGAAGCTGGTTTGAAAGGAACCTGTACAGAGGGTGCTTCGGGACACCTGTGGGCAAGGCGTGACCGGGGTTTCACCATACTGGAACTGGTCATCGTCATGACCATCATGTCCATCCTGCTGACGGTGAGCATTCCCATCTACCGCACTCTTCTGGTACGGGCGCGGGAGACGGTTCTGCGCGAAAATCTTTTCAAGCTGCGCGATGCCATCAACCGCTACACCTACGACAAAAACCGCGCGCCGCAAACCCTGAGCGATCTCGCAAGTGCCAAGTATCTGCGCGAAATCCCGGTTGACCCCATCACCCAGAGCCGTGATACCTGGGTGGTGCGTCTGGAAGATGAGCCGGTCGTCCCTTCAGCGCCACGGGGCATTGTGGATGTCTTCAGCGGCGCAGAGGGCATTGGCACGGATGGCGTCCCTTACAACGAATGGTGAAGCCGCGCGTCGTCGGGCGCGTGTGTTCCGGCTACTTTCCCAACCTCCCTGGAATAACTCCATGAGTATCTTTGAACGCTTCTGGCGGCGGCTTGTGTTTCCGTCTCCCTCACGCGCCCTGTGTGCACTGACCGCCGAAGGCGTCGTCATGTTTGACCGGCGCACCCGGCAGTCACACTTTCAGCCCTGGGTGGACCAGGCTTTCCAACCGGCCTTTGATACGGAAAACGTCCGCCAGGCCAGGGCGTTTGCCTCCACGTTGATTCAGGGGACGCACGCGCTGGGGTTGGCTGGGGAGCGCCGGTGGTCGGTGCTGCTGCCGGGAGCCACCGCCCGTGCCTATGTCGTAACTATCGAGACGACCATTCCTCCGCAGGATGTGCCGGATGTCCTCGTGTGGAAAGCTGAGCGGTTGACCGGGCTGCCACAGGAAGACATCTGGATGGCCACGGCCGAATTGGGACCGGGTGTGACCGCAAGTGGCGCTGCCGGGAGGCGGTTTTTGCTGGCGGCCATGAGCCGGCGCGTGGCGCTTGGCCTACAGTCCGCTCTGGAACAGTTGAACTGGCAGCCCGGTCTGCTACTGCCCCGGCTCGTCGGGGAAGCGCTGTGGGTGCAGCATGTTGCGGTGCAGCCTGATCAGATGCTCATCAGCGTGGAGGATGATACTTTGGCCGTTATGCTGCTTCAGCGGGGCGTCCCGCTGTCCATCCGCACGTTGCCGCTGGCCGGCGAGTTGCCCGCCGAGCAGTTGCTCCGGGTGCTGCTCTTCTTCCGTGAACACGCCGTTGAGTCCGGGCTTGGCTCGGCCGAACAGGAAATCCGGTTTGAGGTTTTGCCGGTCAACGTCCCGCTCGAAAGCGCTGAAATCAGTCAGTGCATCCGTGAGACCTTTGGTGAGCCACTACGAGTCATTGCACCACAGCAGCTTGGGTTTGATTCTTCGGCAGAGTTTTCCCGGCTGGCCGGCGTCACCGGTCTGGCTTTGGCCACGGCTTGAGGTTGTTGTCTGTGGAGGTGCGCCATGGCTGTGACCCTTGCCGGGACCACACCGGAAACCGTTGTTGAGGCGCTGGCCGGGACGCCGCTGCTGCGGCGTTTGACGGCGTATCTGACAACGACGGCTGATGCCATCACCCGCGAGCACCTGGCCATCACAGAAATTCCTGCCCCACCTTTTCACGAAGCGGCCCGGGCAGCTTTTGTCGCCGACCGCCTGCGCGACAGCGGACTGTCTTCCGTCTGGCAGGATACCGAAGGCAATGTCTATGGCTGGCTGCCGGGGGCAGAAAAGACGCTGACCCGCGCGCCCATCGTGCTTGCCGCCCATCTTGACACGGTGTTTCCGCCCGGAACGAATGTGAACGTCCGGGTGCAGGGAACGCGCCTCTGTGCGCCGGGCATTGCCGACAATGCCTGTGGTGTGGCCGGACTGCTTGCGCTGGCGCGTGCCTTTGTCACCCAGTCCATCCCGTTCTCCGGCCCGGTGTGTTTCATAGGCACCGTCGGGGAGGAAGGCAATGGCAATCTGCGTGGCGCGCGCGCCGTCGTGGAGCAGTTTCCCCACATGCGAAGTTTCATCGCCCTGGACGGGCCCGGACTGGAGCACATCACCTGCCGCGCCATTGGCTCGCGGCGGTTCTGTGTGACCTTTCATGGCCCGGGTGGTCACTCATGGGCCGATTTTGGCACGGTGAACCCGGTTCACGCGCTGGGCGAGTTCATCAGCCGGGTGCGGCGGTTGCCCCTTCGCCGGGGCGTAGCCTGTACGGTGGCCATTGCCGGCGGCGGCAGCGCCATCAATGCCATTCCGACCATGGCCCAGGGGGAAGTGGACTGCCGGGCGCACCGGATGGCTGACCTGGATGCGCTCGAACATGCGCTCCGGTTGGCGGCTGTTGAAGCTCAGCAGTCCGAAATACAGCAGGCAACCCGGCAGCGTCGCCTGTCAGTGGCGGTGCAGCGTCTGGGCGAGCGTCCGGCGGGAGAAACCCCTTCCACCTCGCCACTGGTGCGGTGCGCCATCGCTGCCACCCGTGCCTGTGGCCGGCGTCCGGTTCTGGAGAGTGGCTCGACGGATGCCAATGTGCCCATGGCTCTGGGAATTCCTGCGATTGCCATTGGAGCCGGTGGTGAGTATGGCGGCTGTCATACCTTGGAGGAATGGTATGACCCGGTTGGGCGTCCGCAGGCGTTGGTACGGGCCGCTCTGCTGGTGTTGGCCCTGGATCAGTTGATGGTGGAGTTGCCGGAGCCGGAGGCCCGGCCGCTGGCGGCATCACACGCTGTTTCGTCCCTGCCCGAGCCCGAATGATATGTCACGCTACTGGCTGCTCAAATCCGAGCCTGGCGTCTTTTCGATTGACGACCTGCAGGCGGCACCGAATCAGACGACAAGCTGGGAAGGGGTACGCAACTACCAGGCCCGGAACTTCCTGCGCGATGGGATGCAGGTTGGCGACCGGGCTTTTTTCTATCACAGCAATGCCACCCCGCCGGGCATTGTCGGTGTTGTCGAAATCGTACGGGCCGGGTATCCCGACCACACAGCTTTTGACCCGGCGAGCCGTTACTACGACCCGAAAAGTGACCTGGCACACCCTACGTGGTTTATGGTGGATGTCCGGCTGGTGCAAAAATTTCCCCGCATCATCTCCCTTGATGAACTCAAACGCACACCCGGTCTGGAGAACATGCTTGTCATTCGGCGCGGGATGCGGCTTTCCGTGCAGCCGGTGACAGAAGCCGAATGGCAGATTGTGCTTGGCTTGGTTGGAAGCGCTGACCGTCCGGTGTGAAGTTGGCTGTGTTCAGCAAGCCCGACCAATCCGGTCTTGTCGCCTGAGCGTCGGCTTTCCATAATCCGCCCTGGCTGGAAACACTCTCACTGAAGGAGCCTGACCTGCCGTGCCTGTCGTTGAATCTGCTGCTGCCTGTCGTTTTGGCGGTGAACATGCCCAAACCCTTGAGCAGCTCTACAAACTCATTGAACGCCTGTGGAAGGAACACCGGACTTCGCCCACCCGCGCCGGAGATGAACTGGTCTATGCGTTTGGAAATCTCGACTGTGTGGTGGTGATCAACCAGGATGTACTCGGCGCCCTGGTTGAAGTGAAGACAAAGCTGGGCAATGTGGACTGCCAAGCCAACGACCAGGGGGAAATTGTCGCCACGCTCAACACCGATCCCAAGGAAGGCGGCCGGGAAGATGGCGACGTTGCCAAAATTCTGAGCTTTGCCGTGCGGGCGCTGGATGACTACTACTACAAGCGCCGCGTGGCGTGACGCCCGTCGCCGTGGGCGCTTCGGACGCGGGTCATCGGGAGCCGCCCTACCGCCACTTTCTTGTTGCTGGCGGACTGGTAGTGCTGGACCAGTTCAGCAAGCTGTGGGTGTACTGGGCGCTGCGTCCAACGGATGCCGTCATCCGCGTTGTACCTGGGTTTTTCCACCTGCGTTATGCCGAAAACCCCGGCATTGCGTTCAGCCTGCTGGACAGTGGTACGCCGGCCATGCGGCTGACGCTGCTTGTGATTGCTGCCTGTGCAGGCGTGGGCGTCGGGCTGTACCTCTGGTGGACGCCAGCCGACCGCCAGCTGCTGCGCTGGACGCTGACCTGCCTGCTGGGCGGCATTCTGGGCAATGCCCTGGACCGCATCGTGCATGGTGCGGTCATTGATTTTCTCGATTTCCACTGGGGAGCGTGGCACTTTCCCACCTTCAACCTGGCGGATAGCTGCATCACCGTCGGGGCCGTCATGCTGGCGCTGGACACCTTCAGTGAACTGTGGCGTCCGGCGCGGACCGAGACCTGACGAATCCATGCCAACCTGCGAGGCGGACATCGTTATTGTTGGCGCGGGTGCTGCCGGATTGATGGCCGGCATCTGGGCAGGCCGGACGGCTGGGCCGCGGGCGCGCATCGTGGCGCTGGATGGTGCGCCACGCCTGGGGGCAAAAATACTCGTTTCCGGTGGCGGGCGCTGCAACGTGACCCACGAACAGGTGACGGCTGACGATTTTGCCGGCTCCGGGCCGACCTTCATTCACCCTGTGCTGCGGCAGTTTGATGTACCTGCCACAGTTGCGTTCTTCAATGAACTGGGCGTCGTGCTCAAGCGGGAAGCCACCGGCAAGCTCTTTCCCGTCACTGACCGCGCACGGACGGTCCTCGATGCCCTGCTCGCGGCAGCCGCAGCGGCCGGGGTTGAGTGTCGCCATCCCTGCCGGGTTGAAGTCGTGCAACCGACCGCACAGGGGTTTCTGGTTGGCGGCCCTTGGGGGACAGTGGCGGCCCGGCAGGTCATTCTCGCCACGGGCGGCAGGAGTCTGCCCAAGTCGGGTTCGGATGGCTCCGGCTATCACCTGGCAACGGCACTGGGGCACACCATCACGCCGACGTTTCCGGCGCTCGTCCCACTGTTGCTTCCGCCGAACCATCCCCTGTGTGACCGGCGTGGCATCAGTACGCCGGCCACCCTGTCCGTCAAAGTGGGCCGCAAGACGCTGGCAGCCGTCACGGGGTCGCTGCTGTGTACGCATTTTGGGCTGTCCGGCCCGGCGACGCTTGACATCAGTCGGCATTGGCTGGCGGCGCGGCAGAAAGGGCTGGCGGCGCAGCTTGTCATCAACTGGTTGCCGGAACTGCCGCCGGGCAGGTTTGAACAGCAGTTGCTGTCGCTGGGGCGGACGACCCTCCTGCGGTTTTTGAGTGAGTATCTGCCGGAGCGTCTGGCGCAGCTTCTGCTCGAACTGGCTGCCGTTCCCCTCACCCGTACCGGAGCACAACTGACCCGTACCGAACGGCAGGCGCTGATCACCACCGTTCTGCAGTGGGCGGCACCGGTCACTGGCGACCGGGGATTTACTTATGCGGAAACGACGGCTGGCGGCGTGCCACTTCGGGAACTCGATGTCAGCCGCATGGCCTCGCGGCGCTGTCCGGGGCTGTACTGTTGCGGGGAAATCTGCGACGTGGACGGCCGCATCGGGGGCTTCAACTTTCAGTGGGCGTGGTCAAGCGGCTACGTGGCCGGCGTTGCGGCAGCCCGCGCCCTTCGCACTGCGTCGGACAGCTTGCGCCAGGCTTAGGAAGGTCAGGAAAAAAGCCGGCGTGCCACCTGCTGAATGAGCGGCGGGATGCCTTCGCCGGTCACGGCTGAGACCGGAAAGCAGGGAATGCCAAGCTGTTGGCAGTGCTGTTGGAGCGCGGCTGTCCGGGCTGGATCGGCAATGTCCTGTTTGGTGGCGACGACCAGGCGCGGCCGGGCGGCGAGTTCCGGGTCATAGCGCACCAGCTCGTTTTCGATGGCGTTGTAGGCCGTCACCGGGTCCTGGGCCGCCATTGGCGACACATCCACAAGGTGCAGCAGCAGCCGCGTCCGCTCGATGTGCCGGAGAAATTGCAGGCCGAGTCCACGCCCTGCGTGGGCCCCTTCGATGATGCCGGGAATGTCGGCAATGACAAAGCTCCGGTAATCTTCCAGTCCGACGACACCCAGGTTGGGCACGAGGGTGGTGAACGGGTAGTCGGCAATTTTTGGCCGCGCCGCCGAAACCGCTGCAATGAAGGTGGACTTGCCGGCGTTGGGGTAGCCCACCAGTCCCACGTCGGCCAGCAGCTTGAGTTCGAGCCGCAGGGTGCGGCGTTCACCCGGTTGGCCCGGTTCGTGCTGCCGTGGGGCGCGGTTGACCGAACTGGCAAAGCGGGCATTGCCGCGTCCGCCGCGTCCGCCCCGGGCCACGGCCACCATCTGACCGTCCGTGGTCAAATCGGCCAGGCATTCTCCGGTGTCGGCGTCATAGACCAGTGTGCCTACCGGGACATCCACGATGCAGTCGGCGCCGTTCCGCCCGTGACGGTTGCTGCCCTCACCGTGGCCGCCGCGTTCGGCGGCATAGCGCGGGTTGTAGCGAAAGGCGAGCAGCGTGTTGGTGTGGTGGCTGGCCCGCAGATAGACCGTGCCACCGTCGCCGCCATCACCGCCGGAAGGCCCACCACGTGGCACGAACTTCTCACGGCGAAAGGCCATACAGCCATTACCGCCGTTGCCGCCAGCGACATAGATGATGGCTTCGTCAACAAACATGGAACAAAGCACAAAGCCCAAGGCTGGTCAGAAACCTTGGGCTTGCCGTTGGGTGCTGTTGCCGGGAGCATCACCGACGCCAACACTTCTGGGCGCCGGCGTTGGGAGTCAGTCCTTCTCAGGCCGTGGTGGGTGTTTCGGTCGTGGCCGGTGGTGTTTCCAGCGGAATGACCTCGATGTAGCGCCCAAGCTGTCCGCGGTCGCGGAAACGCAGGTGTCCGGCCGTCAGCGCAAAGAGCGTGTGGTCACGCCCCAGACCGACATTGCGCCCCGGCTTGAAGCGGGTGCCGCGCTGCCGAACCAGAATTTCACCGGCCTTGACGAACTGATTGCCAAAACGCTTGACGCCGAGGCGCTTCGCGTGCGAGTCGCGCCCGTTGCGGGAACTTCCAACGCCTTTTTTATGAGCCATGGCTGGTATGACCTCGTAGATGAAATGGGATCGGACAGGAGGCAGAAACGAACTACGCGGCGGCTTCGATTTTCTGTACCAGCAGCGCCGTAAAGTTCTGGCGATGCCCACGCTTGCGCCGGTACTGCTTCCGACGTTTGAACTTGAAGACAATGATTTTCCGGGCGCGCCCATGCCCGATGACCGAAGCCGTGACACGGGCACCGGGCAGGTGTGGCGTCCCGACCTTGAATTCCGAACCGGTGTGCAGTGCAAGCACATCGAGTTGCACCGTCTGCCCCGGCTCGGCTTTCAGGCTCGGCACCTGAATGACATCCCCTTCGGCAACCCGAAACTGTTTTCCACCTGTGGCAATGATGGCATAAGACATGGCGTATCTCCTGCTTCCCCGTGACAATCGCCGGCTGACGCCGATAGGCGGCACTTAAGGGCAAAGCCGGAAGTCTAGTGACCGGCGGCTGAACCTGTCAAGTTTCTGGTTTGCCAGGTCAATGCTGCGGCCGTCTGCGGGGCAAAAGGTCATTGTGGAAGGTCTTGTTAGGTTGGGACGGGACTGCTTATGCTGCGGCCCACCCTGTTGCCCATACATTGCCATTCAAAGTCCAACCTTCAGAGAGACTTATGTACTGGAAGCCACACCGCTTGTCCTTTGTCCTGCGGGTCGGCATCTTTTCCCTTCTGGGACTGGTTGCTGTCTCCGGTCTGCCTTCGGCGTTCCTGTCTGACACGAAATGGGGAAGTCCGGTTGCCGCCAAAGCGAACCAGGACCCGCTCCGGGAGACCCTTGATTTCGTTGCCCAGGCTACGCGCCGGGAGACACAGGGACTTCCCTGCCGCCAGCTCAAAAACGGTGCCCTGATGATGGAACTTGGCGACGGCTTCCAGCACGTCGCCCTGGCGCGTACCGAAGCCGACGGTCGGATTTCCGTGCGCTGTGTGGGCAGCGTCACCGAAGCGGAAGCCTTCCTGCGTGGCGGCGATGAAGCTGCTGGCGGGCAGGATGATCAGCACACTGGCCAGAACGACCACCCTGCCGGGCGTGACCTCGTGCTGCCGCCGCTCCGTAAGCCGGCTGGCGTGGTGACGAGTCTGGCAACCCGGTCTGAAGTCCGCATCGAGAACCCACAGGGTTCGACCATCATCATTCGGAACGTGAATGAACCTGGCGTCGGCTTCAACGATCCGACGCCCGCCACTCCGGTCGGCGGCAACCCGGGGACGACCCTTGGCCAGCAGCGCCTGAACGTCTTTCAGCGCGCGGCTGAAATCTGGGGCGCGACGCTGCGCAGCAACGTGCCGATTGTTGTTGAAGGCCGGTTCACGTCGTTGGGCAGCGGGGTGCTTGGCTCGGCTGGAACGACATCCATCTTCCGTGGCTTCCCGAATGCGCCGTTTGGGGATACGTGGTATCACTACGCCCTGGCCAACGCGCTGGCCGGGGAGGACCTGTCGGTGCAGAACCCGCCGCGCGCGCAGATCAACACCAACTTCAGCACGAACTTCAACTTTTACCTTGGACTGGACAACAACGCGCCGCCCGACCAGGTTGACCTGCTCACGGTCGTCCTGCACGAATTCGCCCACGGTTTGGGCTTCAGCACCTTTGTCAATACTGCCAACGGACGCAATGCCGGCGCGGATGATACCAACCCGGATGGCGGCTTCACCGATTGCTATGCCCGCCTTCTCCGGGATGAAAATCTCAACCTCAACTGGAACCAGATGACGGCCGCACAGCGGCAGGCATCGGCCACCAACACCGGAAACCTGACCTGGACTGGCCCCACGACCCAGAGCGTGCTGCCAGTTGCGCTAGAGCCATCGCCGGTGCTGCGGATCGAGCGTGAGCCGCCAGTGTTCATTGCCGTCAACCAGGCCACGTTTGGCGGCCCTATCACTCTGGGCGGATTGACGCGCCCACTCGTGGCGGCCCAGCCGCCGCTGGCCTGTGGGCCGCTGTCGAATCCGGGCACGGTCAACACCAACTTTGCTCTGGTGGACCGGGGCGAGTGTCCCTTTGTGGACAAGGCCGCCAACGCTCAGCAGGCCGGGGCGCAGGGGCTGATCATTGCCAACAACACGACGGGGGGCTTCATCCCCGGCGGAACCGCCCCAGACATCACTATCCCGGTTGTCGGAATTTCGCAGGCAGACGGCACAACCCTGCGCAACTTCCTGTCCAGCGGGAGTGTCACGGCCACACTGCGCCTTGACCCCACCCGCCCTGTCGGAACGACCAACGGACGGATTCGCATGTTTGCTCCCAATCCACGGCAGGCGGGTTCGTCGGTGTCGCACTGGGACAACACTGTACGCCCACGGCTGCTGATGGAGCCAGCGATTAACCCGCGCCTGCCGCGTACCCAAGACCTGACGCTCAACCTCTTCCGCGACTTGGGTTGGACGGTCAACCCCATCTTTTCCACATCGGGACTCCAGGTGCCGTCTGACGGTGCAACGCCACAAGTTGCCATCAATGCCGTCGGGCCGTGGAGCGTAGCGGGTTTGCCCAGTTGGATCACAGGCTTTCCCACGGCTGGCAACCTGTTGACCAACATCAGTTTCCAGGTCGCACCAAATCCCGGCTCACAACGCACGGCGACGCTGACCCTCGATCCCGGTGGGAATGCCTTGACGATTGTGCAGAACGGCGCTGCCGATACCGCACCGGGTTTTACCAGTCCCAACACCGTGACGTTCACCTTGGGGCAGGCGTCAAGTTTCCTCATCACCGCGAGCGGCAGCCCGGCTCCCACCATTACCCTTGTGAGCGGAAACCTGCCGGCCGGAGTGCGGTTCATTGGCGGCGTTGGTGTCGCCACACTGGTGGGTACGCCGGGAGCTGGCACTGCAGGCACCTACAATCTCGTGGTTCGGGCTGCCAACAGTCTGGGTGCTGTCACCCAAGGTCTGCTCCTGACCGTTGGCCAGGGACTGTGTACCTTTACAGTCTCACCAACCGTACTCAGCGTCGGTGGGGAAGCTGTTGACAATGTGACGCTGACGGTAACGACGGGCCCAAGCTGTGCCTGGGAAGCGCGGGTGCGCAGCACGGATGCACCGTGGATCAAGCTTATTTCAGCGCAGCTCGCCAACGGGACTGTTGTGACACCCCGTATGGTGGATGAACTGGGACAGGTGGATCGGCGGCTGGTGATTTCCGGTATCGGCAACGCTACGTTGACCATTGGTGTCGGGCGCAATCCACGCTCCACGCCCCGTACGGGAACGTTTTTCGTGGCCGGGCAGGTGGTGACGGTGACGCAGGCTGGCGGCACTGGTGGCGCACCGTTGGGCGCAGCGATGGCGATGTTCCGTCCGTCGAACGGATACGTGTACCTGAAGAACCGGCTGATTTCGGACTTTGCTGACCAGGACTTTTTCTACGGGACGGCCGGGGATGTACCGATTGCCGGGGATTGGGACGGCGATGGCATTGACACGCCGGGTATTTACCGGAATGTCAACGGGGTGATGACATTTTTCCTCATCAACAACAACACGGGCGGATTTGCGGACGTGTCGTTTGCGTTCGGGCAGCCGGGGGATATTCCGATTGCCGGCGATTGGGATGGCAATGGGACGGTGACGTGTGGGGTGTACCGTCCGGTCAATCAGACGTTCTTCCTGCGGAATACGAATACGGCCGGGAATGCGGACTTGGCGGTGGTGATCACGGGGGCGCAGGCGACAGACCGGCCGGTGGTTGGGCGGTGGGTGGCTGGCAGCCCGGTGACGGGAGTGGGGCTGTACCGACCAAGCAACGGGCAGTTTTTGCTGAAGAATGCAAACGTAAGCGGCCCGGCGGATGCGACGTTTGTGATGGCAACGACGGGGACGGTGGTGGCGCCGGTGGCTGGGGATTGGACGCGGCAGGGATTTGCGACGGTGGGTGTAGTGGTCAGCCTTGGGGGGACGATTCAGTTCCAGTTGCGGACCTCGAACACGGCTGGGCCGCCAGAGCTACGGGTGAACTATGGTGTGCCGGGGGATGTGCCGCTCATCGGTAACTGGGACGGGCAGCCCAAGCTGCCGCCGGTCTCTGTCCCGTAGTCGGGAAACCGAAGCCTAAAAATGGAGGCGGGGTACACCGTGTGTACCCCGCCTTTTTGTCTGCTGGAGAATGTCAGGTCAGGTTACGGCTTACGACCAAAGGGAAGGCTTCTCGGTCCTGGCCCGGGCATCGAAATGGGCTGACGGGAGGGTGGACTGGCAACCGGCAAAGACGGGGAAGACAGATCAATGCCGAAGTCCCCGCTGTGGTGGAGAGTATTGTAGAGGGCTTCGATTTGTTCACGAAGGTTGTTCAGATCCTGCTCTGACGGTTGTGGTGTTGTCGGCTGCGGTCTTGCCTGGCCGAATGTCATGTCCGGTCTGATCGGCGGCTGCATGGGGGACTGGAGATACTGCGTCGCCTGTGGCCTGTTGGCAGGCACAGGCACCATCGCCGGTGTCACCACAGGCTGATATGGACTGGTCACCGTGTACATACCGCCTGAAACCTCTGACCGGCTCGGCGCGGTGGGTACACCTGATGGCAGGGTATAGGCTGCTCCTGCCGGTGGCACGGCCGCCGGTCTGGGGGTTGGGGCTGCATAAGGCAGTGGCGGGGCGGGTTGTCCTTCGCGCGCGGCCCGCCGGACGAGTTCCTGATAACGCTTGGCATCTTCCATACCCTGCAGGACGCCAATCGGCAGGTCAGCGGGGTTGTTGTCGGTGGTCTGGGGGGCAGGGGAAGCACTGCGGGTGGAAGCTTTCTGACGTACCTGTGGCTTTGGGTTCTGGGCCAGCGCGGTGTCAGGTGCAAGGGCAACGAGGAGACCAAACGCCAAGCCGGCGGTCGTGTACTTCGGGTTCATGGCGGTCCTTCCTTTCATCTCAGCCTTTGTCTCGGGGATTTATCCAATCAGGTGTGGGAGCGACTACTCAACTCAGGTGTGGGAGCGACTACTCAACGGTACGCGCCGGGCGTTTCGGCGATGTTTCAAGGTTTGTTTCAGGTCCTGAAAATGGAGTCCGCCCCGCCCGCCGGGTGGCTTTGGTTGTGTTGGTTTGGATGGTGCCGGCTATTGCGGTGGGCTGGGCTTGGTTGTCTTTCTGACTTGCGGCCAGGTGCGGATGATGGTTTTTCCTCCAGCCGGTAGCGCCGGTGGTGCCGGCTTGGCGTCTTGCGCGCCGTTCCCACTTTGGCTTTCAGGCTGTGGTGTTGTCATCTGCTGTTCCACCGGTGGGGTGGTGGGTGGCGGTGGGGTTTCTTCTTCAGGTGGTGGCGCCGGCTGGGAAACCGTTTGGGGCGGTGTGGGTGGTGGTGTGGCGGGCGTTTCCGGGCTGGTTTCTTCCGGCGGCGGCCACGGGAGTCCCTTCTTGCGGGCCTCAGCTTCTGCGCGTCGGCGCGCGGCTTCCTCACGCCGGTATTGTTCCTGAAGCCGTCTGGCTTCGGCCAGATTGTCCTGCACGCCCAGCGGAAGGTCAGCCGGGTTGGTTACAGGAGATGTGTTTTCCTCAGTCGTTGGTTTGGCTTTGACGCGCTTTTTGGCGGCTTTGGGCGTCGCCGGTTTGGGAGAAGTGGCCCCTTCCTGTGCCGGCACAAGCAGGGGTGAACAAACAAGGCAGGCAATGAACAAACTGCCTGTCCAGAAGCGTTGGCGGTATGGTGCAGACATGAAAAGCCGGAACTCCTTCCATCAGGCCGTCAGGCAGGGTGGATACTCTTGTGGGTCAGCAGGGCATCCGCCCGGCCGGGTTGGTATCGTGCGGAAGGTCGTTCGGCTTCGTCAAGTGATGCACGGTTAAGTCGTGCCCCTTGTCCTACCTGTCCGGGAACTTTGAAAAGCGCCGCGTCCCGCTGTTTTTTGGCCTCAGGTCAGGTATGGAGTTCGGCCAGCAATTCGGCGGCACCTTGCGCCAGTACCCGTTCGGCCAGTTCCCGGCCGATGTCTTCCGCAAAGCGGGCGTCGCCGGTGAGTTCATCCTGAACCAGGCGCGTCCCATCCACGCGGGCCACAAGACCACGCAGGCGGAGCCGGCCTTCGTCGTCCACGACGGCGTGGGCGGCGATGGGCACCTGGCAGCCACCCCCCAGCCCATGCAGAAAAGCCCGTTCAGCTTCACAGGCGTGCCAGGTGCGATGATGGGCCAGAACCTCAATGGCTGCCTGGGTCGTGCTATCACCTTCCCGAATCTCAATGCCCAGTGCCCCCTGGCCGACGGCCGGCAGCATGATGTCGGTTGGAATCCGCTGGGCAATGCGCGCCTCGAAGCCCAGTCGGCTCAAGCCGGCTGCGGCCAGGATGATGGCGTCGTAGCGCCCCTCGTCAACTCGCTGCAAGCGGGTGCCGACGTTGCCACGGAGGTCAGCCAGTTGCAGATCGGGACGCCGGGCCAGAAGCTGCGCCTGGCGGCGGAGACTGCTCGTACCGATGATCGCCCGGGGCGGCAGGTCATCGAGTGACTGGATACCTTCCCGCGCCACAAGCGCATCCCGTACATCCTCCCGCTGGGTCACACAGCCCAGCTTGAGCCCTTCCGGCAGGCGCGTCGGCAGGTCCTTCAGGCTGTGAACGGCCAGGTCCACAACCCCGGCCAGCAGGGCTTCCTCGATCTCTTTCGTAAAGACACCTTTGCCGCCAATCTTCGAGAGCGGGGCATCAAGGATGGCATCCCCCGTCGTTTTGATGATTTGAATGGCTACGCGACGGGTCGGAACCGCCTGTTCGAGCTGTTTTTTGACCCACTCGGCTTGCCAGAGCGCCAAGGCGCTGCCGCGTGAACCAATGACAAGGTCGGCATCGGGGCGGGCGGTAGGAACAGAGAGCGTCATAGTCAGGTCTGGACAGTAAGGTGACAAATCTACCGCCAGCCTATATCGTCCGACGGCGTTTCACGACAAAAAATGGCGTTGTGGCCGGCGGTCCTTCAGCTTTTGCGAAAGGCGAAGAAGTTGTTGAGACCCAACTGGAAGCGCCGGTGTGTGATGAGTTCAAAGCCGGCCTGCCGAAAAATGTCCGGCGTTTGCGATACATCGAAGCCGTGGTGCGCCTCGGTTTCCATGCCATCCAGAAGGCGCAGGGCGATCATGGCGTCCAGGATGCGGTCAACGAGCGGGTGGGGCACGGTGATGAGCAGCTTGCCGTTTGGACGCAGGGCGTTGGCGCAGGCGGTGGCAAAGTCCACGAGCTTATCGTTGGGGATGTGTTCGAGTACCGCCAGCAGGGTGATGGCATCGAAGGGTTCGCCCGGCGGCAGGTCGTCCGGGAAATAGCCGCGCACCAGTTGGATGCGGTCTGTGGCCAGACGTGGATCGGCTTCCGGGTCAATGCCGACGTACTGCCGGAAACCTGTGACTTGGCGGGCAAGGGCACCATCAAAGGCCCCAATGTCCAGAATGCGATCCGTAGGCGCAAGATAGGGGCGCACAACGGCAATACGCCACCGTTGGAGGTAACGGTCAAGCGGCTTCATGCTCTGGAAGTTCCGTCAGGGGCGTCGCCGGAGCCATCCGCCGGATGCGCAGCCCCAGAATGCTCAGGAACAGGCTGGCCAGGATGGTTTCGCAGCCGAGCATCAGGCAGAGCACCGAAGGAATGACCATCCGCAGCGTCCGGCTGGCATCGAGTGGGCCGTAGGCCGCTTCGTTCCAGGAAACAACCGCGGCGATGGAGCCGGCCAGTCCGCCAACGACGAGCAGGCTGCCGATGATGAGGCCGGTTTCGAGGGTGATGTACTGGAACAGTCTGGTCAGCCGTGGGTCTTCGGGGAGAAGTCCCTCGTTGATGGCAAAGACCTTGGCCAGCAGGGCAAAGGTGATGCACTGAAAACCAATCAGCACCGCCAGCGCAGCATAGAGCAGCGTGTGCACGTCCAGAACGACACCGGCCAGGCGCTGCGGCCCCGGCAGAAGCCAGGTTCCCACACCCAGCCCGACCAGCATCAGGAACAGTCCCGGATAGAGAAAAAGCCAGCGTGGGCTGTACAGCAGCATGAAGCGCAGATGCCGCCAGCCGTCCCGCCACGGACGCAGATGCGGCGGACGCGACCGCCCATCGGGCGAAAGCGTGGTGGGCACTTCGGCAATCCGCAGCCCCAGAAGGGTGGCCTTGATGACCATTTCCGAAGCAAACTCCATGCCCGTGGTGCGCAAGTCCATGCGCTTGAAAGCTTCAAGTGAGTAACCGCGCAGGCCGCAGTGGAAATCACCCGCCGGGCATCGGAACAGCAGCCGGCCGATGCCGGTCAGGACAGGGTTGCCGATGTAGCGGTTTTTCCACGGCATGGCTCCGGGCTGAATGCCGCCGCGAAAGCGATTGCCCATCACCAGGTCGTAGCCCTCGCGGAGTTTTTCGAGAAAGGGCATCAGGTTCGAGAAGTCGTAACTGTCGTCGGAGTCGCCCATGATGACGTAGCGCCCACGGGCGGCCAGCGTGGCGCCGTACAGCGCTGCACCGTAGCCCCGCGTAGGGACCTGAACCACCCGCGCGCCAAGGCGGTGGGCAATGGCTTGCGAACCATCGGTCGAACCGTTGTCGCCAATGACGACCTCACCGGTAACGCCATGGCGGTTGAGAAAGTCAAAGGCTTTGCGAATGCAGGTTTCCAGGGTTTCAGCCTCATTGAGGCAGGGCATGACGATGGTCAGCTCAATGGAAGCTTCAGAAGAAGCAGCAGACATGCGACATCAGCCAGAGGAAGTGCGGAATCACTGGGAAGGTGGTGCTGTGACGTGGGTCTGTTCGCGCGGCGGGTCAGTGCCGTCCGGGCGCACACCGACCTTGCCACGATTGATGAACGTCCAGATGAGCGCCACCAACGAGAGCACCACGAGCACCCCTGTAGCCACAAAGCGATACATCTGGAGTCCATCTTCGGAAGCCGGGTTATTGGCCGCCTTGGTCTCCAGGTGTGAGCTGTCCGGCAGGTGCGCCACACCATTGGGACTGGAAGCTGCCGCCGGGGCTTCGGCCGGGGTTGGTGTGACAGCCGTGAGTTGGCGTGTCAGTCCCAGTCCACTCGTAATAGACAGTTCAGCCGGCGTCGGTTCCTGCACGGAACCACCTTCCGAGGTCAGCTCCATGGTCGGCGCAGTGTCCAGCTCATCCTCGGTCGGTTCGTCACCCAACCCCAAGCTTTCTTCGGTTGGGTAAGGCAGGTTGTGATCACGGTCAATCGGGGTGATGATGTCATCCCCGGCAACCTCGCCGCGCCGTGGAAAACCTTCACCTGTGAAACGCAGAAGCATGACGGTGATGTTGTCTTCGCCGCCGCGTTCGTTGGCCAGATTCACCATGTGCTGGCAGGCCAGACGCAGGTCGCCGTTGGTGGCACTCAGGATGTGCTGCATGTCTTCGCCGTTGATCTTGCCGGAGAGACCGTCGCTGCACAGCAGCAGCACATCGTCGCGGCAGACCCGGATGCTATCTACCGTCACTGCGACGCTGGGCGTGGCCCCCAGCGCCTGGAGAATGACGTTTTTGTAGGGGTGGGTTTCCGCTTCTTCAGGGGTGATATGCCCGGACTGGATGAGTTGTTCGACGAGGGATTGATCCGTCGTCACCTGCTTGACGAGTCCGTGCCGAAACAGGTAGGCGCGTGAGTCGCCGACTTGCGCCAGGTAGAGCACGGTACCATCCAGTCCCGCCCCGGTGAAGGTCGCTCCCATCCCGGCATATTCCGGGCTGCGCTGGCTCTGGTGGTTGATGAACAGATTGGCGCGCTCAATGGCAAACCGGAGACGCTCGTGAAACTTGAAGTGACTGAATTCGGGGGCTTTCTGAAGCCGCATCATGCTGTCGCAGACCTGCGTCACAGCCAGGTGACTGGCCACTTCGCCTGCCAGCGCCCCGCCCATACCATCGGAAACGGCAAGCAGCACGCCCTGGTCAGCAGGGTGCAGCTCGATGAGCAATGGATGGTCCGGGAGTTGGTTTTCAGCCGTCCAGCTCTGCCCGTTGCTGAGGTTGACAATCAGGAAGTTGTCTTCATTGTGCGGGCGGACCACGCCAACGTCAGTCAGCGCATACACTTCAATTTTTCTCACACCGTTGACGGTTGTCGCAGTGGTCATAGCATCGTGATGTGGTGAGGATTGGTCGTTCCCATGGTGGGCCATTGCTGTCAGGAATTCATATCAGGCCATAACGCCGTGGTGATGATCGTTTCTGATGATAACCCCTTGTGCGTATGGTGCTGCGAGAATACGGTGCCGCCAACACGAGGGCAACGCTGCAAACAACGTATGACCGCGTGGGATACGGACCATTCAAGGAGTCCATCACCCGCGCGCGTCGCCGACAACCGCAATCTGTCAGTCCTTGGCTGTGTTCATCACAAGAATAGATGCGTCAGTATAAGTCAACCCAGGCAGGGCGACTAGGGGGTAAATCTACCTTGTGACAGAGACCGGCGCTACCTCACAGCGAGGCCAGCGCCTGATCCAGATCGGCGAGCAAATCCGCGATGTCTTCGATGCCAACCGAAAGCCGGACAAGTCCTTCCGTGATGCCCAACCGCTGCCGCTCCACCAGTGGTACGCTGGCATGGGTCATCGTCGCCGGATGACAGGCCAGGCTTTCGACGCCGCCAAGCGATTCCGCCAGCGCAAACACCTTCAGGCTTTCCAGCACCCGCCGGGCAGCCTCCAGGTCTCCGACATCAAAGGCCAGCATCCCACCGAAACCTGTCATCTGCCGCGCGGCCAGCGCATGCTGGGGGTGTTCCGGCAGTCCGGGGTAATACACCCGCGCCACACGCGGATGTTCGCGCAGAAACCGGGCAACGGCGCGTCCATTGGCGTCATGGGCCTGCATGCGTACGACCAGCGTTTTGATGCCGCGCATCGTCAGCCACGCATCCATCGGGGAAAGAATCGCTCCGGCGGCATTCTGGACGAACGCCAGACGTTCGGCCACTGCTGGTTCTGTGACGACGACGACTCCGCCCACGCTGTCGCTGTGGCCGTTGAGGTACTTCGTCGTTGAGTGCACGACGATATTGGCCCCCAGCGTCAGCGGCCGCTGGAAGTAGGGCGACATAAACGTGTTGTCCACGACGACGTGAATCCCCTGCGGCCGTACCGCCTGCGCAATGGCAGCAATGTCACACAGGCGCATGACGGGATTGGTCGGCGTTTCCAGAAACACCATCCGCGTCGTCGGGCGCAGCGCCGCCAGCACCTGCGCCGTATCGCTGGCATCCACGTAATCAAACGCCAGCCCGAAGTCCGTCAGCACCCGCTCAAACAGGCGGTACGTCCCGCCGTAGGTGTTGTCGGACACCACGACGTGATCGCCGGCCTTGAGGCAGGCCGTCATGACGGCGTGAATGGCCGCCATCCCCGAAGCAAAGGCAAAGCCCGCCACGCCGCCTTCCAGCACAGCCACATTGGCTTCCAGCGCCGCACGGGTCGGATTGTGTGTGCGGGCGTACTCATATCCTTTGTGCCGCCCCAGCCCTTCCTGGACGTAGGTCGAAGTCTGATAGATCGGCACGGCAACAGCGCCGGTTGCCGGTTCCGGCGGTTGACCGGCATGGATGACGTCAGTCGCAAATCCCATGGGGTGCGTTCTCCCGCCGCCGCGCCCGGCCGGCCGGCGGCTGCTGTGAGTGCAGAAAGTTCTACCGCAGTTTACGCCGGTTCGCTACCGGCTGGTCATACCGCCTCTCCCCGGCAGTGGCGTCACGTTCCGCGTTCTTCCGCCGGGCCGCCGGTTCATGACCCTTCCAGAGAGGATTCCGAAGGTTGTCGGGCCTTTTCAAGCAGCATCTGGGGAATACCGTCTTCAATGGGGTACACCCGGTGACAGCGTGGACACTGGACGCCCGTCCGGTCAGCCAGCAGCACCACCTGAACCCGGCACACCACGCAGCAAATCAACTCAATGGCGGGCAGGGCGGCGTCGGTGTGACCGGTAGCAGTTTCCATGACAGGACTTTCAGCGGCGGCGCGTCCGGCTCAGGGTTTCGGCCAACCGGCAAAGCCAGGCCGAAGCCTCATCATACCCGGCAAACCGGCGCTCATCTTCCTGAAATGCCGGTGTGTGAACGCACCGGCGGCCATTGACGTGCGTGACGCCATGCCTGATGTGCAGCATTTCGTGGTAGAGCACATACTCGACGACAAACTGCGGCACGCGCGCGTCATCCAGCGTCCGGCTGATGACGATGGTGTGGTGGGCCGCGTCGTAGTGGCCAAAGGTCCGGCGCGTCCGCCGCTGGCTCCACGTCAGCGCCGGACGCCGAAGCTGGCCGTCGAAATACTGCTGGTTGAGCCGGTGAAACAGCTTTTCGAGATCGTAGTGCTTCCCGCGCGCGCCGGAAATCAGCTTGAACCCGCGCTCGCGCCGCCGCTGCTCGGCCAGCCGCGTCACCGGCTTCGAGCGCACATACTCCCGGAACACCTCCGTGCAGCGGCCGGGAACGGGCTTCCGGTACAGGCGCGCCAGCAGAATGCCGGCCACGGCTTCGATAACCGTCTTTGGCGCGTGGATGAGAATGTCTGACAGCCGGACGTACATCACACCCTCCCGCAGGCGAATGGTGTTGTTGATGCCTACATAAGGGTAAAACGTCACCTGAATGGCGCGCGGCTGTCTGGCCCGGGGCGCGATAAATTGCTGCCAGCGGGCAAATATCTGGATGAGTTCGGCTTCTGAAAGTGTGCGGAGTGGTTGTGCCGGATGAGCCATAGGACCAGGTGTAAACCCCGACGATAGTCTGCCCGGGTTGTCAGCGTCAACGTACCCACTTTGATCTGCAAACCAACCCGGGCCGGTGCGCGGGGGCCGGCATCAGACACGCGAAAGGCAGAAAAAAAAACAGAAAACACCGTTTTGACTCCAGCCACCCCTTCCGGCAAAATGCCCGAAGGCCGTAACATCGCCTGTTGCCTTGGATTGACATGATGACCTACTCCGAGCCTGACCTGCCGCTGCCTTCCGGCGAGAGCCTTCCCGCTCCCGTTCCTTCAGGGCCTTCCGCGCCGCCGGACACCGGCTTTCCGCTCAAGTCGCTGCTGCTGGCCGTGGGTGGTGTCCTGATGCTGGTGGTGGTCGTTTTCGGGGGCTTGCTCTACTATGCCTTCCAACCCCAGAGAACCACGATGACTGTCGTCGGGCTGGAATGGGAGCGGACGATCCAACTCGAACAGCGGCAGCCGCCAGCCCCCGGAGAAACAGACGAGCGGTGGGTGGCAGTCCGTGAGCTGACCGAAGCCGACGCCACGCCCAACCCACGCTGGCCGGCGTTGCCGCCGGGTCCCGATTACCGCGCCGGCAAGCGCACGGAACGGTATCTTGTGCGTGTCCGGTCATCCAAAAGCCCGAAGGTGTATGAACATCCCGTGCCGGCGGAACTCTTTACCCGGTTTCGCGTGGGCGCTCCATGTGAAGTCATCATCCGGCGCGGCATCGTCGAAGCCGTCACACCGCCGCCGGCGTCCCCCTGAGTGACAGGATGCCCTCTGTTGCTACGTCAACCCCGACGCCCAGAATGCGCCGGTTGTTTTTCAGACTTGTGGAAGTTTGGGGCCATCCAAACCGCATGGCGGCGCTGGGATCGCTTCACGTCGCTGTCTGGGAAGACCCCGGCGGACTGGCCACGGCTTTCAACACGCTGGGCCTGTCTGACCAGGCGCAGACTCCAGATGGCACACCCTTTGAGCTGCACTGGATGATCAAGCGTCCACTCCCGCCTGCCGGACAAACTGAGGCCGCGGCCTTTCTGGCGCAGTTGGCAACTGCGGCCAGCCAGCCACAGACGGCCTTCGACTGGCAGACGCGCGTGGAAGTCCCGACCGGCGTTCCCGGTTTTACGCACTGCCGGGAAGTCTGGCTGCACCCGGCCCTGACTGATGACGACCCGGACACCCTCGATGACCCCCAGGGGCCCGTCAAGGTGCTCTACGTCATTCCACTTACCGAATACGAAAGTTTCATTTTGCGGCGGGAAGGCGCTTCAGCCCTGCGCGAATACGCCAGCGCCAACGGTATTGACCTGCTTGAGCCACGCTGAAGACGCCGATGCGTCCTGACTGTCCAGTCTCACCTACCACCCACTGAGGTTTCCCTATGTCGAACCTACCCCCCACCTCATCGGAATTCGCTTATGAAACAGCTTATGCTGAGGCTCTGGAAGCCGCACTCGCCGGTCAGCCGGCGCTGCCGTCCTTTTTTGAGTCCTGGGAAGCCGATGCCTGGCCGCCGGCGGCTGACCTCATCCGGCTTCACACCCGGCTTCTTCAGGGGCGGGATGATGTGGCCCAGGAGCGCGCCGCATCGTTTCTGGCCGAGGTTCTGGCGCAGTACGACGCGCGGTATGCCGCCCTCCGGGAAGACTTTGCCTCCCTGGAGCGGCTGACCAGCGTCGGAACATGGAAGTACGATGTCCAGCGTCAATACCTGTCATGGTCAGACCGGGCGCTGGCCGAACTGGAGATGTCGCGGGAAGAGACTGTGACAGACATAAACCTGGGTATCGCACACTTCGTTCACCCGGATGACCGGGAACGGGTTGCTGCTGCTTATGCCCGTACCGTGGCGGAAGGGGCGGAACTCTTCCAGGAGTTCCGCTTGCTGCATCCCACGCAGGGGGTGCGCCATCGGCAGTGCCGTGGCGAAGCGCGTCGCGATGCCGCCGGGCAGGTGACGCAGGTGTTCATGGTTTCACGGGATGTGACCGAGGATGTGGCCTACCGGGAACACATCCGGTTGCTTGAAGCCGTTCTGGACAACATCCACGATGCCGTGCTTGTGACCGAAGCCGAGCCGATTGATCCGCCCGGGCCGCGGATTCTCTACGTCAACCGGGCGTTTGAGCAGATGACGGGCTACACGGCGCTCGAAGCCATTGGGCAGACGCCACGCATGCTCCAGGGGCCGGAAACCTCGGCGGAAGCCCGCGCCCGGATTCGGCAGGCGCTGCAAAACTGGCAGCCCATCACGATTGAACTCATCAACTACCGCAAGGATGGGCACCCGTTCTGGTCCGAGCTGGCGATTGTGCCGATTGCCGATGAGACCGGCTACTACACCCACTGGGTGGCCGTCCAGCGCGATGTGACCGAGCGCCGCCGCATCGAAGCCCAGCAGCGCCAACGCTCCCGGCTCGAATCCGTGGGGCAGTTGTCGGCCGGGATTGCCCATAACTTCAACAATCTGCTCGCCATCATCCAGGGGTACGGCGAAATGATCCGCCGGGATGTCGCTCATTCCCCGCAACTTCTGCGCCGCCTGGAAAGCATCCTGCGCGCCGTCAGGCGCGGAAGCGAACTCGTTCAGGAACTCATGGTGTTTTCACGCCAGCGCGACGGGCAGCCCCAGATACTCGACGTATGCCGCGCCGCCCAGGAAGTGCTCGATATGGCCCGTCGCCTGCTTCCCGCCGAAATCGAGGTGGATGATCTGTCTCTGGCGTCGCTGACCGGCGAAAGTCTCCTGGCCCATCTCGACGCCAGCCGCTTCTCGCAGGCGCTGCTCAATCTCATCCTCAATGCGCGCGACGCCATGCCGACCGGTGGGCACCTGACCGTCACCGTCGGGCAGCAGACCGTCACCAACGCACTCACGCAGTTGACGGCGCGTGTCGTCTATGCCCACCCGCCGGAGCCGGGCGACTATGTGTTCGTGAAGGTGAGCGATACAGGTGTGGGGATGGATGCCGAGACCCAGCAGCGCATCTTCGAGCCGTTTTTCACGACGAAAGAGGTGGGTCGGGGCACCGGCCTGGGGCTGGCAACCGTCTATGGCTTTGTGGGTGAAAGCCGCGGCTTCATCACGGTGGATTCAGCTCCCCGGGAGGGCACGACCATCGGGCTGTTCTTTCCACTCGTGCAAGGCACGCCGGCGGCTGAAGAAGCTTCGGGTGAGGTGAAGCTGCTCTCGGCGGTGCTCCCTGCAGATGCCACGGCGCTGATCGTTGAGGATGAAGCCGAACTGGGTGCGTTCCTGTCCGAAACGCTCTCGGACATGGGCTTCAAAACGGTTCACCACGTGCAGGACGGCGCGGAAGCCATTCCACTGACCAAACGCCTGGGTTCACCGCTGGCGCTGGTTGTCACTGACCGGTCGCTGCCGCACGTGACAGGGCCACAGATCATAGCGGAGTTGGCAAACCGTGGCCTGTGTGAACGGTTCCTGCTCATCAGCGGGCTGCCGGGGCAGGAAGACCTGCCGGAACTGCCGCCCGGCGTACGGCTTGGGCGGCTTCAGAAGCCCTTTTCTGTGAAGCAGCTCTATCGGGCGGTGCAGGGGTTGTTCCGGCCGACAGGTGCGCCTTCCTAAACCACAAGCCGCAGACCGTCATAGGCCAGCCGGACACCCGGCGGCAGACGGGCGTCCAGTTCGGCGTGGCGGATGTCGTGCGCCATGTGCGTGAGGTAGGCGCGTTTGGGTTGCAGCCGGGCAATGTAGGCCAGCGCCGCATCGAGGTGCAGATGGGTGGGGTGCGGCTTGTAGCGTACGCAGTCGAGCACCAGCACTTCCAGCCCCAGCAGTTGTTCACAGGCGGCATCGGGAAGGGCATTGCAGTCAGTAATGTAGGCGAAGTTTTCGAGGCGGAAGCCGAGCGTCGTCATGTCGCCGTGAGGCAGTGCCACTGGTGTGACATGTAGGCCGCAGAGGGTGAAATCGCCGCCGATGATGTGAGGCACCAGCCGCGGACGGCTCGAAGGCCCAGCCGGGCCAAAGGCGTAGCTGAACATGCGGTACAGGTTGTGCCACGTTTCGGCGCTGGCAAAGCATGGGATAGCGCCCTGGCGGTAGTTGAGGGCGCGCAGGTCGTCCATCCCGAACACGTGGTCGGCATGGGCGTGGGTGATGAGGACGGCATCGAGCGACTTCAACCCGGCGCGCAGCGCCTGCTGGCGGAAATCAATCGAAGGGTCAATGAGTATTTGCGCTCCCTGATGGCGGACAAGTAGTGAGACGCGCAACCGGCGGTCGCGTGGATCGTCCGAGGTGCAGGTGGGGCAGTCGCAGCCAATCATCGGGATGCCGACGGACGTGCCAGTGCCAAGAAATTCGATTTCCATCGTTTTGCGGATACTTCAGTGTGTGCATCGGATGGGGGCGCGCCGGTCAACAATACTCTCCGGAAGGGACGGAAAAAACTGGTTGAAAAGAAACTGGCGGCCGGAAAACCGGCCGCCAGCGGGTTTTCGTGTGTCAGGCGTCGTCACTCGACGACAGGGCTTTGGGTGCGGGTTTGGCCGTCGCCGCCGGAGCGTACCGGGGCGGCCGGGCGCAGTCCGCCGCCGGGCGCGGGACTGATCCCCGGTCCGGCATCGCCGCCGTAGCCCCCACGCAGGATTGAGCCGCCGTAGTCAGGCGTCATGCCACCGCGCATCATCCCACCGCGCATGGGGAGGTCATAGCCGGGCTTGCCGAAGCCGCCGTCATCGAAGGTGGGACGCGCCACCGGCGAGGGCAGTTCCCGGCGCGGCAGGGCCGGCAGGTAGTCATCATCCCCCAAGTTGGCTGCCGGTTGCAGTGACGGTGTAAGCGGTGGACGCGGTGTTGGCGTAAGCGGTGGACGCGGTGTTGGCGTAAGTGGGGGGCGCGGTGTTGGCGTAAGTGGTGGGCGCGGTGTTGGTGAGGATGTCTCCCCCAGAGAACCATCACCGGGTGCCGTTGGCTCGATAGGTGTCTCGCCCGGTGCGGCCGGCTTTCCAGCCGGCTGTCCGGCAACCGTACCGGGACCATTCATCGGCGCAGTGGGCGGCGCTGGATTGAAGAGTGTGGGGCGGTACATATCCCACGGCAGCCCCCAGTTCGTGCCGTAGGCAAAGCCGTAGGGTGAGTTCCAGTAACCGTAAAACGGAAAGAACGTGTAGCCACCCAGCCGGGCATCAAAGAGCCAGAGACCGAAGAAGGGCGCAAAACCGAAGCCATACGCGCCATTCTGCCGCCAGCCGTTGAACGCCGCCAGTACGTCCCGGTCGCGCAGGCGGGCGTTGGCATCCCGCAGGGTCTTGGCGCGGTTGCGGCTCCATTCATCGAAGGCATCACGGTCTTTTTTGTCGAGCTTGGCCGTTGTCACCGCCGTGGCATCGAGGGTGACAAGCTGCTTGTCCTTGACCGGCAGCGAGCGTCCGGCCTGCTCGACGGTAATCCGGCCCTTGGTCACGGCCACCGTCGGTGCGCCTTCCCGTGGGACGGTCACGCGGTACAGACCGTTCCGCACGACATTCACCGTGCCGTTCGGCGTGAGGATACGCAGCAGAAGTTCCGTGCCATCGGTCCCGGTGACTTCAAACAGGGCGCTCCCGGAGATGACTTCCACCGCCAGTGCGTCGAGGTTGGGGTTGGTCATGACGATTTCCCCGTCGCCGTCGAGGCGCAGGTAGGAGCCGGGATTGAGCAGGATTTCAGCCCGCCCTTCCGAACTCGTGCGCAGGCGATCACCGGTTTTGAGACGGTCGCCAAGGCTGACGCCGCGCCAGGTGTCCGGGGTTTTGGCCCGGCTGCTTGTGACCGTGCCTTCGATGAAGTTGATCGTGCCGGCCTTGGCCGAAACGATGAACTGTTCCGGCAGGCTCACCGTGTTGGCGCCGCGGATGGGGACTTCCGTCGTTGGCACCGGGGGGGTCGTTTGGGCGCTGACGGCGGTTGCGCTGAACGTCCAGGCACCAGCCAATAACGTCAGTGTGAGAATAGATCGCTGCATACCCAGAAACCTCCGTGGGGGGGGATGGTTGCGTCTTCCGGAAACGATGGCGTTTTCCAGCGTAGGCGTTGTAAGCGATATTCCGACGCGGTTGCGGAACATTGGATGCGGTGTTACACACTGTGGCACAAGAAGCCGGACACATTCAAGCCGCGCCGGCTGGAATGGCTTCCGCCCGGCGCGCTGCTCTCTCTTCCCAGCTATCGGGCAAGCAGTCCGCCGTCCACGACGAGATTGATGCCTGTCACCCAGCCGGCCTCTCCGGAGGCCAGATACAGAGCGGCGTAGGCGACATCTTCCGGGCGGCCCAGGCGGCCCAGGGGATAGCCGGCCTCAAACTCGCGCCGGCGGGCAGCCGGGTCGGGCGCGTCATCAATAAGCTGCCGGTTGCCTTCGGTCGGGACGAAGCCGGGTGAGATGCAGTTGACGCGGATGCCGTCGCGCCCGTAGCGCACGGCGAGGGATTTCGTCAGCGTCACCAGCGCGCCTTTCGAGGCGGCAAAGGCCGGCGAGGCGCCCGCCCCGCCCTTGACGCCCAACAGGCCGGCAATGTTGATGATGCAGCCCTGCCGCTGTGCCTGGAAGTGCGGTATGGCGTGGCGGGCATAGAGAAAAGCGCCCCGGACGTTGACATCGAAGGTCATCTGCCAGTCATCATCCGTGGTGGCTTCGAGGCTGACCCGGCGGTTGACGCCGGCGTTGTTGACGACCACATCCAGCCGCCCGTAGCGGTCGAGCGTTGCTTCCAGACTGCGCCTGACATCGGCTTCCTGCGTGACATCCGCCTGGATGTGAATCGCCTGCCCGCCCATCAGCGTCAGGTGGGCAACGGCTTCCTGCCCGGCCGACAGTCGCCGCGACACAATCGCCACGCGCGCGCCGACTTCGGCAAACAGTTCGGCGATGGCACGTCCGATGCCACTGGAACCGCCGGTGATGAGGGCTACCTTGCCGTCGAGCCGGAACATGGGCTACGGACGCGAACCGATCAGCCCGTCGAGGGGACTGCTGGCGCTGGCGTAGAGGCGGCGCGGCATCCGTCCGGCCAGATAGGCCATGCGCCCGGCTTCAATGGCGTGTTTCATGGCAGCAGCCATCAGCGGCGGATTCTGGGCCGTGGCAACGGCGGTATTCAGCAGTACGCCGTCCATGCCCATTTCCATGGCAATGGCAACATCGGACGCTGTGCCAACGCCGGCATCCACGATAATCGGTACATCGGTGATCATTTCCCGCAGGATGCGCAGCGTCGTGAAGTTCTGAATGCCAAGGCCCGAACCAATCGGGGCCGCCAACGGCATGATGGCGGCGGCGCCGGCGTCTATGAGTCGCCGTGCTGCCACGAGGTCATCGTTGAAGTAGGGCAGTACGATGAAGCCTTCCTTCGCCAGGACGCGGGTGGCTTCGATCAGTCCGGCATTGTCGGGAAAGAGGGTTTTTTCGTCCCCGATGACTTCCAGCTTGATCCACGGGGTGTCCAGGATTTCACGGGCAAGCCGGGCCGTGCGGATGGCTTCCTCGGCGGTGTAGCATGCGGCCGTGTTCGGCAGGATGAGCATGCGGTCGAGGTCGAGGTAGTCCATCAGCGAGCCGGCCGAACGGTCGGCCAGGTTGACGCGCCGGACAGCCACCGTGACAACTTCCGCCCCCGACGCGCGGTGTGCGGCGCGCATGGTCTCCAAATCAGGATACTTGCCGGTGCCGATCATGAGCCGTGAACGAAAGGTACGGCCGGCAATCACCAGGTTGTCTGTCATAGGTTTGTCCCTAGTGTGGGCAGGGTGGGGTACCAAAAGCTCCCGCGGGCGGGACGCCCGCGCTCCCAGGTAACGCGCTCCCAAGTAAGCGGGCAGGATGCCCGCACTCCCAAGTAAGAATGCCCGCGCTCCCGGGGTTATCCGCCTCCGACGAAGTGGACAATCTCAATCCGGTCGCCCTCTTCCACCGGAATGTCCGCCCACCTGGGCCGCGGTGCCAGTTCACCGTTGCGTTCAATGGCAATCCGCCGGGCATCCGTGAAACCAAGCCGGGCGACCAATTCGGCCAGGGTCGCCGGTTCCGAAAGCGTTTGATGTTCTCCGTTGATGGTGACGGTCATGGGTGCAAAGAGCAGCAAAGAAAAACGGTTTCGGCGACACCAAACATTACGCCGAAACCGCTGTGGTTTTCAAACCGGTCACATCACCCAACCACCCAGGTGACGATGGCTTGGGCTATGACTGTGGCCCCGTCGGGCTGCCTTCCTCTTTCTTTTTGACTGGCGGCTTGCGCTTGGGAAGTCCCATTTTCTCGCGGGTTTCATTGTTGAGCGTGCCGGTCACTTTGAGACCGTTCTGCTCCTGATACTTGCGCAGCGCCTCGGTGGTTTCGGGGTTCTTGTAGCCGGTGATCTCGCCTTGGTACAGGCCAGCGTCCTTGAGCATCTGCTGGGCCTTGCCGTAATCAGTGTTGGGATTGTTGGCGCGGGGTTTTTTCTTCTTTGGCTTGGCGCTTTCTTCAGCCGCCGGGGCTTCCTGGGCCGCGGTGAAGGTCGGGCTGCCAAAGCCGGTCAGGATGAAAGCGGTCAACAGAGCCAGAAGCAGGGATTTGCGTAACATCGAAGAATCCTCCTTGGGGTGTAGAAATCCAGATGAAGTGTCCTGACAGTTGAAACCGTCAGGGGTTGAAAGGTTGATAGGCTGGTTCGGGTGGCGGGTCCACACTCGGCAACGCCACGAGAATCATCCCGGTCTGGCGGCGCGTCACCGTCGCGCGCAGGCGGTAGCGAAAGCGCCGACAGCGACGTGCATGGGCTGGAAGCGGGTCGGCGTCGAGCGTGAAGCCCGCCGCATTGGCTTCAAAACGCAGGCTGTAGCCGTACCAGCCATCGCCAATGACCTCACTGGCGGCAACCCCGTCCAACCGACGCTCAAAACCATCCAGCAGACCCAGGTGGTCAATAAGCTGTTCCCATGTGCCGAACCGCCCGTGCATGGCATGGTGCGCCGTTTGGGCCGTGACCATCGTCTGGATGTTTTTGACCGCCCGCTGTTCAGCCACGACCACCACTACCCACCGGTAGGCCAGAACGGACAGCGCCAGCAGGATGCCAAGGATGGCCACAGCCACGAGCAGTTCAACGGCACTGGCCCCACGCGCCCGAACCCGGCCGCGGGCACCACCAAGTCCCGTGCAAAAAATACGGCGCTGCCCACGCTGCACCGGCACCCACCTGAAACCCTGGATGGAAATGTTTGTTGGGGCGCAATGGTAACGAAGGGGAAATACCGGAAACAAGCCTGAATCCTGCTGGTGAGAGGTACTTTCGGGCTGTGGCGCAGCCGCCGGTCTTTTCAGTCCCGCCCAACCAATGGGGGCAGCGGCGGAAGGAAGAAGATGAGGCGGCGCTGGCGCAGGTCGAAGGCAATACGGAAGGGGCGCAGGGCGTCACGCCCAAGGAGAAGGGGCGTTGCAGGGTCTGTGCCGTGCAGCAGGTCGGTTGGGATGCGTTCCAGGTACAATGGCTCCAGCCGGACACTCACCGGTGACACCCGCGTGACTTGGAGTGTGCGACCTGTGATGTCCCGCAGGCGGCGCGCGGCGACCGGAACCTCCGGCTGGATGCCAAAGGCCGCCGCTTTGGAAGCCGGAATAGCCAGCCCAAAACCCGAACCCGTGTCAATCAGGGCCGGTTCCCGGCCGTTGAGCGCCACGAAAGGACGCTTTCCGCCCGCTTCGGGCAACCAGCGCACGACCGTTCCTCCCAGGGTCTGCTGGGGTATTAGTGGGGCCAGTGTCCGGTTGGGAAAGTCGAGTTCGTAGCCAGTGTCTCCAAAAACTTCGGTTGGATCGAGAATGCCATCCACATCGGGCGGCAGCGTCTCCACAACGACCAGGCGCCCGACGCGGGGCAGCCGGTTGTTGCGCTGTCCAAGCGCCAGCGTTTGGGCTGTCACCAGACGGTGGATGTGCCCTGCGCCCGCACCCGTGCCTTGGAGCCGCAACGTGCGGCCGGTTTCGCGTACGCCAGCGCGTGCCGCCGTACGGGGCGACAGCAGGGTAAGTCCGGCGCCGGTGTCCAGCACAAACGTAAACGGCCCGGCGTCGTTGACCCAGGCCGTCACACACAGGCCGCGCCGGTCTTCCTGCCAGATGACCGGCGCGGGCCGATACGTGGTATTTCGTTTTGGTATGGCTGCCAGGGGCAGACTTGCCTGGGTCAGGATGACTAACCAGGCGCACCACAGAGGCTGTAAACGGATGAAGAACGTCAGCCGTGACATTCTTTACCTCCTTGGTTTTCATCCACGTCGTATCCTGCCCGTCCCCGGCCATGTATCAGTTGCGGGGACGAAGACCGTAGATGTACAGCGCTGTGCCGCCGCCCCCGGCCAGAGCCCCGGCGGCAGCGCCGCGCTTGCCCCCGGCTATCGCGCCCACTCCGGCACCGAGACCGGTACCGCCGGCAATCGTCACGACGTCCCGCCCGTTGCGCTGCCACCAGGACGGCTGCCGCCGGGCCGCCGGGGCGTTGTCATAGTTGTAATAGGCGCGCTGGCTGTTGACCGGCGCACGCCCCGTCCGTCGGTTGCCATTCTGGCGTACCTGTCTGACCGGTGGGTTGTCCTCCACGGCCGTCGGGGCCGGTTGCGCTGGTGTCGCGGCTGGCGCTTCCTCTGGAACGAGGCGATAGGTCTGCCCCTGAATCTGCACCCTACCTTCGGCTGGCAGTAACGGCTGGGCAACCGGCGTCTGCACCGGGAGGACCAGCGGCGCGGATGCCGGCGCTGGTCCAGAAACGGGCGGAAAGCCGGAACGGGTCAACAGCGCACCCGCGCCGCCGCCTGCCAGAAACATAGCCAAAGCCCCGGCCGTGAGCTTGAGTGTATGGGGATGTTTCAGCCAATTGAAGTCCATGGAGAGTCCTCCGTCGTCGGTCAAAAGATGCTTGGGGCGTCAACCTCGACAACTGGAAGGACAAACACCGTGCCACGCCAGCACGTCAGACCGGAAGCAAGGCACCGGGAAGCTGTGAAAACCGGGCTGGAAAATACTTTGTTCCGTCGTTTTTCCGGTTTTTTCAGTCTTGCCCGTTTGTTGCCTACATTCAGCCTGTCCACAGCAGGGATTGCAGGGCCCGTGTCTGGCCGTGGTGAGGTACACGATTTCGTGTATGACACCGAGGCACGTACTCCAGTTGGTGCAGATGAACAAGGGCAGGGAAAGACTCCGGTCGGGGGACTTCACTTGGCAATGTCGCGGTGCCGGACGCGCACGGGAAAACGCAGCTTGCGGACTTCTTTCGCCAGTGCCTCGGCCATCATCACCGACCGGTGTTTGCCACCCGTGCAGCCGATGGCAATCGTGAGGTAACTGCGTCCGTCGCGCGCATAGCGCGGGACGACAAAGGCCAGCAGTTCCGCAAAGCGGTTGCGGGTTTCAACCACTTCTTCGTCAGCGAGCAGGAAATCGGTAACGGGCGCGTCCCTGCCGGTCAGGGGGCGCAGTTCGGGAACGTAGTGGGGGTTTTTGAGAAAGCGTACATCGAGCACCAGATCGGCTTCCGTCGGGATGCCGTGTTTGAAACCAAAGCTCAGCAGCAGGACGCGCATGCGGGCCGTCTGCCCGGCACCGAGGGCTTCTCCGAGCTGGCGGCGGAGGTCGTAAATGGTCAGCCCGGAGGTGTCAATGATGCGGTCGGCGAGTTCGCGGACCGGTGCCAGCAGCGTCCGTTCGGCCTGGATGGCGGCGCGGAGTCCGCGCGTGTGGCGGTTCGCCGTATCCAGCGGATGCGGGCGGCGGGTTTCGCTGTAGCGGCGCATGAGCACGTCGTCAGTGGCTTCAAAAAACAGCAGCCGGACGTGGCTGACGAGTTCACGCAGCCGCGTGTAGGCCGCCGGAAAGGCGGCGACAAAAGCCGGTTCCCGCGCATCCACCACGACGGCCGCGCGGGACAGTCCGCCTTCCGAACGGCGGCACAGTTCGGCAAAGGTCGGCAGCAGCGCCACCGGCAGGTTGTCCACACCAAAGTAGCCCAGGTCTTCCAAGGCATTGAGCGCCGACTGTTTGCCGGAACCGCTTAGTCCGGTGATGACCACAAAGTTTGGCGGCGCAGGCGGGGGAGACTTGGGGCGACGCGGCATCACGAATCCAAAATGGCCGGCCGGGCGGGGAATCAGCGTGCTGGCCACATCCTGTGTCGTGCCAGCCACATTGGGCAAGGTGCCGCCAACAAAAACGTTCGGGATGCCTCTGAAAGGCATCCCGAACGGCGTGACTGGCAGTGTTACGTTGGGTTTCAGTTCAGTTGGCGTCCATAGCGGACGATTTCCCGTCCTTTTTCAAGCTGTTCGCGGTCCCAGACCATGCCGGCCCGGTTGTAGCTGGCCAGCTCAAACTCCTGAGTCAGCTCGATGCAGTCGGTCGGGCAGGCTTCCACGCACAGGTCGCAGAACATGCAGCGCGACGTGTCATAGACATAGGTGGCGAGAACTTTCTTCTTCTTCGGCTTGCCGTCTTCCATGACCACGCGGTTGACAGCGCCGACATTGATGCAGTTTTCCGGGCAGGCCAGGGCGCACAGGTTACACGCAATGCACAGCGTGTCGCCGGTGGCCGGGTCGAGGTTCAGACGTGGCGCGCCACGAAACCGCTCGCTGACCTTGGGACGCTCTTCTGGGTAAAACTCCGTGTAAGCGCCGCGCAGCGGGTCACCGCCGGTGCCACGGGGTTCGGTCAGTACCTTTTTGGTGTACTTGAAGGTAAGCGCAAAGCCCTTGAGCAAATCCAGCATGAAGAAACGCTCCAGGGTCTGCTTCCAGTTGCGTCTGGTGGGCGCGGTTGTCGTCATAAGTGTTTTTCCTCTTGGGAATTGCAAGTGCCGGGCCGGCGTGGAGGTTGAACCGCGTGAAAGCGTGGTATAGCCTTCCGGGACTGCTGGTGGGGGTATCGCCGGCATTTTTGCCAACGATTTGACTTGTGCCAGCATCATTGAAAGCGTTTGAAAGCTTTCAAACTGTTTGCAGGCACACATTTCAAGGGAGGTACCCGGTAATGCATGGATGGCTAAGAACGGTTGTGGCCGGGTTGCTTGTGGGAACGCCGCTGCTGGTCGGCAGCGTTTCAACCCCGGCAGCCGTGGCCAAAATTGACCGCAAGGTACGCGAACGGCTCGACCGTTCAGCAGAGATACTGACCGAAATCATGCGCGCGCCTGACCAGGGCCTGTCGCCGGATTTTCTGCGCCAGTGTGAAGGGTTGGTGTTCATTCCGGGCGTCAAGAAAGGTGCCCTGATCGTGGGTGGACAGTTTGGCCGGGGCGTCATGGTCGTGCGCCAACCCAACCGGCAGTGGGGTCCGCCCGGCTTTGTCACGCTGGGCGGCGGCAGCTTCGGCCTGCAAATCGGCGGTCAGAGCACGGATGTCATCCTGCTGGTGATGAACCGTCGCGGGATTGAAAAACTGGCTTCCAACAAGTTCAAACTCGGCGCGGATGCCTCGGTGGCGGCTGGCCCTGTGGGGCGTGACCTCAAAGCGGGGACGGACATCCAGATGCAGGCCGAGATTCTCAGCTACTCGCGTTCACAGGGCGTCTTTGCGGGGTTGTCACTGGAAGGCGCGACCCTGCAGGTGGATGATGAGGCCAACAAAGCCATTTACGGGCGCACCGTGGCCAGCCGGGAAGTCGTCGAAGGCACGCTGCCGCGCCCGAAAGAGGCCACCCGGCTGTATGCCGCCCTCCGGCGGTACGCCGGTTGACCGGGATGTTTCGCTTTCGGAAACAAGCTCAATCATGCCTTTGTCGTTGTCACCCGTTTACCTTGACAATGCCGCCACGACCCGCGTGCTGCCGGAAGTTGTGGCGGCCTTTTTGCCGTATCTGACCGAACAGTACGGCAATGCCTCATCGGTGCACGCCTTTGGGCAGCGGGCCCGGTCGGCCGTTGAACGCGCCCGCCGGCAGGTGGCCGCACTCATTGGCAGCGAACCCGCTGAAATCACCTTTCTCAGCGGCGGAACGGAAGCCAACAACCTGGCCATCCGGGGTGTGGTTGAGTCCTATGGTGATGCCGTTCGCCGCAACCACATCGTCACCACGTCCTTTGAGCATCCGTCCGTGCTGGCTCCCTGTCAGGCGCTCGAAGCGGCCGGCTTTCGGGTAACATACCTGCCGGTTGGCACGGCCGGGCGCGTGACGGTGGACGACGTAGCCCAGGCGCTGACTGACGACACCTGCCTGGTGACGGTCATGCTGGCCAACAACGAGGTCGGCACACTACAGCCCCTAGCCGACATCGGGGCGCTGGTCGCGGAACGTCGCCAGCGTGGACAAGCCATTTTTCTGCATACGGATGCTGTGCAGGCCGTCGGCAAAATTCCCGTCAACGTACGTGACCTGAAAGTGGACCTGCTCTCGCTCTCCGGCCACAAACTGCATGCGCCCAAAGGCATCGGCGCGCTGTACGTTGCCAGGCACGTACGGTTGGCGGCGCAGCAGCTTGGAGGCCAACAGGAACGCGGCCGCCGGGCCGGAACGGAAGCCGTTGCCCACATCGTGGCGCTGGGCTGTGCGGCGGAGCTGGCCGCCAAACGGCTTGACCAGATGGAAGCCGTCCGTGCGCTGCGCGATGAACTCGAACATGGGCTGCACGCGCGCCTGCCCCGGCTGGTCATCAATGGTGCTGCGTCACCACGTTTGCCCAACCTGACCAACCTTGCATTTGACGGCCTTGATGCCAATCGGCTCGTCATCGCCCTTGACCTTGCCGGCATTGCCGTTTCAACGGGTTCGGCCTGCTCCTCCGGCACGACCGAGCCGAGCCATGTCCTGCGCGCCATGGGGTTGCCGCCGGAGCGGGTGCGTGGCTCCATCCGCGTTAGCCTGAGCCAGGAAACGACGGCGGCTGACATCGCCCGGGTGCTGGAAGTGCTGCCCCAGACGGTGGAGCGTCTGTCCCGTCAGTCCGTCGCTGCCTGAAAACATGTCAAGTGAAGGCTTCCCACGCGCCACAGCCTATCTTCAGTGCATGGAGACAAACTGCCAGGCCACCTACGACGCCGGCGAGCGAATCTACACCTGCGAGCAGTGCGGTGGTTTGCTCGATGTGCAGTACGAATGGCAACGCGCCCGGTTGTTCGATGTACTGGAGACCTTCGATGCCCGGCGTGCGTCTTTTCATCCACACGACACCAGCGGCGTCTGGCGTTTTCGTGAACTGCTGCCCTTTGTGACTTCGCCGGCGCAGATCGTCACTCTGGGCGAAGGCAACACCCCAGTGTGGGATGCGCCACGCAGCGCCGGCTATGCCGGTCTCAAACGGCTGGCGGTGAAGCACCAGGGTATCAACCCGACCGGTTCCTTCAAGGACAACGGCATGACGACCGGCATGGCGCAGGCCCGCCGGCTGGGCGCGCGGGCCGTGGCCTGTGCCAGTACCGGCAACACTTCGGCTTCGCTGGCCGCCTATGCTGCGCGCGCCGGTGTTCACGGAATTGTCTTCATCCCCGGCGGGCGCATTGCCTACGGTAAACTGGCGCAAAGTCTCGATTACGGTGCGGTGACGCTCCAGATTGAAGGCAACTTCGACGATGCCATGCGGCTGGTTCGGGAACTGGCCCGTACCACGCCGCTGTATCTGCTCAACTCGGTCAATCCATTCCGGCTTGAAGGGCAAAAGACCATTGCCTTCGAGCTGTTGCAGCAGCGCCGGTGGCGCGTACCCGACTGGGTTGTGGTGCCCGGCGGCAATCTCGGCAATGTCTCGGCGCTGGGCAAGGGCTTCAAAGAACTGCATAACTTGGGGCTGATCGCACGGCTTCCCCGGTTGGCCGTCGTTCAGGCGGAAGGGGCAGCGCCGCTGGCGCAGTGGTACGCCGCCGGCCAGACCGGCAATCTTGCGCCTGTGGCGCGGCCCAAGACCCTGGCCACGGCGATTCAGATTGGTAATCCCGTGTCGTGGCTGAAAGCCGTTCGCGCCCTGGAGTGGACAAACGGTGTGTGTGCCGTGGTTTCCGAACAGGAAATTGCCGACGCCAAAGCTATGCTGGGGCGCGACGGCATCGGCTGTGAACCGGCCAGCGCCGCCACCGTGGCTGGACTCCGGCGACTGGTCAGCGAAAGGGTTGTTGACCCGGATGCCGACGTGGTGGCGATTCTGACCGGCAACGCCCTCAAGGACCCGGACTTCACGGTGCAGTACCACACCGGGCAGCTCTACACCGACGCCGAACGTGAAACGCACCTTACCCACGCCGAAGGGAAGCTTGTCCCGACCTTTGCCAACACGCCACGGCAGGTTCCGGCGGATGCCACCGTTCTGCGGCAGGTCATCCTCGACCTTCTGGAAACACCGCCGGCCTGATTGGGGCGTATGCGGCAGGGGGTGCTTTTCCAAAGGCATGGCAGACGACACTGGCTGATCTGGCTGCTTATGGCCGGTTGGCTGCTTGCCGGTGTCGTTCCTGTCCTTTCCCAGGAAGACGATCCTGAGACCCTGCCGGAAAAAAGCCCCAACTGGACAGAACGCACCGGCGCACGCGCGGCCTTTGTCGCCGATGCCGGTCTGGCGGCGCTGCGGGTGACGCCCGGCCCCAGCGGCGATCTCAAACAGCGCCTGCGCGTCGGGCGGCGCGTCTATGTGCTTGGCGGACGCCGGGTGGTTGAAGACCGTGTATATGTGTTCGTCGCCGTGACCCGGCGCACACGAGGCTGGATGGACCGGCGGGCGCTGGTACGTCCGGCCCAGCCGGGAGATGATGCCAGGCTGCTGGCGCTCATCCGGGCTGAAACCGGCGGCTACGAACGCCTGCGGCTGTGCCGGCTGTTTGAAAACCTGTTCCGCCGGTCGCCCCAGTTGCCAACGGTGCTGTTGCTGCTTGGAGAAACGGCCGAGGCCGAGGCCCCGCTGATATACCGGCGCGCCGAACGCCGGGTGTCACAGCGGGCCGCCGCTGGGAATGCCGATGTCAGGGCGTACTTTGATGACGAGCCAGCGCTGGATCGGTACAACCGGCTGGGGGTGAAGTTCCGCTATGATGCGGTGCGGAAGGCGTATCGCTACGACGGCGCGGCCTACCGGCGGCTGGTACAACAGTACCCACGCGCGCCGGAAGCCGAAATAGCGCGCCAGCGGTTGGCCGGCTTCTGAGGTGGTTGTGTCAGCCTACGGACAGGTGCACGGTGCGCCGCTTCCGCCCCGGCGGTCGGCCGCGGCTTCTGCCTGGGCGCGGGTGTCGAATTCGCCGAGCAGGCAGACCTGTCCACGGGCGCGCTGCATCTGCTCCGGGGTGCGCGTGTCCACTTCGAGTTTCCCATTGGCGCAGTAGAGACGGTACTTTACATCCGCGTTGACAACGCCAAGAGCCAGGCAGCCTGCCAGTCCCAACGCCAAACCTGCGAGCAGAGCTGAACGTACGGTCAGCATGGCAAGTTTTTCTCCCTATCCAAAGCAACGTATCCTGTCCAAGGCAGCATATTGGAGCGCTTCCGGTACGGAACTTTTGGTGTGCGTTGCACATCAAAGGTTGCTTGCGCCATAGTGCCGGATGGTTGCTGGTGGTCGCAACATCTGACTGAGGTTTGATTTCACGCGATGCTCAAACTGACGGAAGGTCAACTGCGCCGTCTGGCCGAAACCTTGGACACGCTGCACTTGCGTGGCGTTCTGGGGGGAAACGTGCCGGCCTCCCGCAGCCGGACAGCGCTCATTGGTCAGGTCGTCGAACAGGCCCGGCAGCATGCGGCAACGGCGCACCGGCTCTACGAAGCCACCCGGCTGACACCGGAGCAGGTGCGGGAGTGGTTGGCCGAAGCCGCCCCGGACCTGCCGCCGGAAGCCTACACGCGCCTGATGCAGCTTCTGACGGCTTCGCTGGAGCCGGGTGAGCTGATTCCGGCCCAGCAGGTCGTGAGCCTGCTGACGATTGGGTTGCCAACGGTTCTGGAAGAACTGCGTGAGATTGAGTACCGCCGGCCGCGCCCGGGCCTGACCTATCACGAATTTCAGGTTGCCCGTCACCGCCGGGCGGCCCTTCAGAAGCTGCTCGAAGGTATCGGAACGCCGGAGCCGCAGCCGTTCGTGCCCGATCCCTTTCAGTTGGCGGCGGTTGCTTTTGTGACCGAGGAAGACAAGGATGTGCTCGTGGCTGCGCCGACCGGTTCGGGCAAAACCTGGATTGCCGAGCAGGCTATCCGGTGCTTCCTCGAACGGGGTGGCACAGCGTGGTACACCTCTCCGCTCAAGGCGCTTTCCAACGACAAGTTCCGTGAGTTTGGGCGGAAGTTTGGCCCCGACGCCGTGGGTCTCATTACGGGCGACCGCCGGGTGAACCCCGATGCGCCACTCAAAATTGCCACGACCGAGATTTACCGCAACGGCCTCTATGACGCGATGACGCGGGACGGCGTTTTTGGCGCGCCGGATTTGGTCGTTTTTGACGAAGTTCACTACCTTGGCGACCGCCACCGGGGCGTTGTGTGGGAAGAGTCCATTATCTACACGCCCGCTTCGACGCGCCTGCTGATGTTGTCGGCCACGGTTGGCAATGCCAGGGAACTGGCGGAATGGGTGACATGGACGCGCGGTGTTGAATGCCGGCTGGTGGCGCATCCGCAGCGGCCCGTGCCGCTGCGGACGGCCTTCATTCACCCGGATGGACGCCTTCAGCCGCTTTTCGAGGAAGGCAGTCCCGGACGCTTGCAGGCTGATGTCGAAGCCCTGTACATCAAAGCCAAGCAGCAGGAAGCGGCTGAGCAGGCGCGCCGGCGCCGTCCGCCTTTTCACCGCCGCCGGCGCTAACCTGGGAGCGCGGGCGTCCCGCCCGCTTCTTTCACTGGCGCACACCCGGGGTAGCGGGCATCCCGCCCGCTACCCCGCCCGCTTGGGAATGGGAACAAGCGGCGCCTACCGCTTCCGGTCGTCTCCGGCATACTTGACGCCGAGTTTGGTGAGAAACTCCTTGGGCGCGATGCTGCCGATGAGGGCGAACACGTAGTCGTTGGGAATCCGCGCGATTTCGGACTTGTCCCGGATACTTTCGATAATGACTTCCCGATCGGTAATCTCACGGATGCCGGCGCCAAAGTAGGCTTTGATACGGCCGGCATCCATGCCGTAGTACACCCACATTTTGTTTTCGAGCGTCAGGTCTTTCGGGAAATCTGACCGGATGACGAGCGTGACGTGATTCGCTTCGGCCTCCGGCGGGAACTTGATCGTGCCATCGGGTTGGCGTTGGCCGGTCAGGTCCACGGCGGCTTCGACGGCCGAGTTGCCCGCGCCGACGACGACAATGTGTTTCCCTTTGAAGGCGCTGGGGTCCTGCAGGCGGTACAGCACCCGGCCTTCGACCTCGCCGGGGCAGCCCAGTTTGCGCGGCTCGCCGGCATTGCCAATCGCCAGCACGACCTTGCGCGCGCGATACCCCTGCGCATGTTTGGTGGTTCTGACGACAAAGACTTCGCCCTCGCGCACAATTTCCTTGCAGCCTTCATATTCCCGGATGACCAGACCAAGCTTCTCGACGGTTTCATCCCACCACGCGAGCATGTTTTCCTTGATGTCACCCGGCCCTTCGAGGCGGATTGCGCCGAGCGGCGGGTCGGAAGGGTTGAAGGGGTTGAAGGCGACGTACTTGCCGGCCGGATACTTGTCGGCGATGGTTGCGTATCGCCGGCCCTGTTCGATGGCGACGTAGCGCAGGCCCAGTTCGGCGGCCCGCGCCACAGCGGAAATCCCGCCCGGCCCGATCCCGATGATGGCCACGTCGTACTCGGCCCCGGCGACCGGCCCCTCAGCCTTGAGTTTCTCGGCAATGCGCTCGATGGCGAGCCGTCCTTCCTTGATGGCATTCCGAATGAGCGGTACGCCGGATACGTCCCCGACGAGATAGATGCCCGGCACGGTTTCGGTTTCAAAGCCTTCGTTGGCACCTTTGCGCAGGGGCTTGGGTGCTTCCCGGATGTTTTGCCGCGTGTTGATGAGAACACAGGACTGCGGCACGGTCGGACAGGCCTGCTGGCAGCCGGTGTCTTCCATGCACTGTTCAAGGTTGACGACGATGGCGTGGTGCTCCTGATCGTCAAAGCCCAACACATCCTGGGGGCAGGCCAGAATGCAGGCGTGGCAGCCGATGCAGGTTTCATAGTTGATAACCGGATGGGGAATCGGGTGTTCCCGTGCCGAGGCGCGCGCGCGCTCGACTTGGGCTGGCGATTCCCACCGTTCGGCGTAGCGTGTGTCGGTAAACTTGCGGTGCCGGTTGGCCAGATCGAGGGCGTTGCCTTTGAGCGTTGCCTGTTCCCGCCGTTTGCGCAGCGTGTCGAAGGTCAGGAACCCGATGCCGGTCAGTGGGATGAGGCTGAAAAACAGCAGCCAGTTGCCAAGGGTGAAGCCGCCGAACCTGGCCGCCAGACTCGTCCACTGCCAGTCCTTTCCGCCACGATATACCCGGTCTTTGGTGAACACGACCGGTTCGGGACCGCTTCCGGCCGGACGGCGGGCCGCCGTCAGCGTTTGCGACTGGGGGTGCTGGGCGTGGCAGGAGTTGCAGTCAATGCCGAGGCGCAGGGCGTCGGTGTCGAGTTCCCTGAGCGATGCGGTTTGGACGTATGCCTGCCCGTGGCATACGGCACATTTGTCGCGGTTGATGACCTTGACCTCGGCCGCGCCTTTGGCAAACGAACCGTCATGGCACTCGCTGCACTTCCAGGCGCTCGTGGCCGGCGCAACAGCAGCGTGAATGAGATGAAACTTAGTCGAAGGATCGAGCGGCGTCCGACTGTCGGCAAAGAGTTTGTCCCACTTCGGATTCATCGGATGCTGCCACGACCACACGCCGTTTTCGACCGGATAGCCGAATGAGCCACGGTGCGGTTCGCGCAGGGGCGTGCCGTCCTTCAGGCTGACGGCCTTGGGATGGGTTGGCCCGTCGCGGTGGCAATCAATGCACATGCTGCGCGAAACGATGCCGGGGCGAAAATCCGCGCCTTTGTGTTCGGTGTGGCAGTCCACGCACTGCATCCCGGCTTCTTCGTGTTTGGCAATGACGGTCGTGTTGAAATGGTTGGTTTCGTGGCAGTCCACGCACTTGTTCTGCATGGAAGAGGTGACGGCATGGCAGGAATTGCACTTGTTTTCCACCGGTGCGTTGGCCACGAGCTTCAGCTCCAGCCGCTGCTGGATGGGGGCCGGCAACCGGTCAGCCGGAAGGGCATGCGGATTTGACGTGTCGCCCGGCAGGTAGGCCGCTTCCCAGACGAAAAAGGCCGCCAGGCAGAGCACGGTTGCCACCGCGCCAAAGACATACAGGTAGCCCCGCGGCCACGGACGGATCAGATCGTTGGTGGGAATCCAGTTGAACCGTTTTTTCCCCAAGTGCAGGTTGTGCTTTTTGAGTTCTTCGGGGAGTTCGCGGGGTTCGAGCGGAGACCGCTCATCCAGCTTCTGCTCGCCCTTGATGGCCGCCTTGCGCCGCTCCCAGAAGACGTTCATCGCCTGCTGGAAACGCTTCTGTTCCTGTTCCGGCAGCGCGAGGATGGAGGTCAGCAGACCGGTCATGCCGCGCTGGAGGCGGGCTGCCTGAAGCAGGCCGGTCGCCGTTTGTGGTGGGGGCGTCTGTTCCGGTGCTTCTGGCGTTGTGGCGGCTGGCGGCGTTTCCAGACGTTGCGTTTTACCGGTCAGGTTTTGCGTCACACCGCGTTGCTGAAGGTAGCCGGTCAGCTTTGGCAGCAGCGCCGTCTTACCTTGGGCAGTGGCCTGGAGGGGATCGCCGAGCAGGCGTGTGCTGCGTTCAGACGCGGCATAGGTGTCCACCTGGCGGTCCACGTCGAGCGTCAGGGTGCCCTCTGCAAGTGTCAGCCGGAGAACAAAAATGCCAATGCGGATGACATCGTCGGGCTGGAGTTCGACGGTTTCGACCAGAGCGCCGTTGACCTGGGTGCCGTTCGTGCTGGAAAGGTTCGTCAGCCACCAGCGCCCTTCGACTTCCCGGATGCCGGCATGAATCCGCGACACCGTGGGATGGTTGAGCACCAGGTCGCAGTCGGTCTGGGAGCCGATGACCAGTCCTTCCAGTTCGAGGACGAGATCGCCTTTATCGAGAAGGTCTTTCCGCTGAATGAGGAAGCGACTGAGTTTCGCCATGGTGGTTTCCAGGTTCAGTGAAGAAAGGTTGCTGGTCGCGCCGGGTGGGGGAAGCCGTCATACGACGTTTCAGGTCGCGCGCCTTAGCGCCACAGGTAGTACACCACCTGAAAAATATGGACGACCATCAGGGCAAGCATGACGGAAGTCGAAATGACGTGGGGTGGCAGCCACAACTTCAGCGCCCGGTGAATGTAAAGCAGCGCATCAATCCGCCGGATGGTGGCCAGGGCGTCGAGGATTTGTCCCAGAACCGCCTGCTCCGTCGGCGTCGTCTGGCTGGCGATGGCCTTGGCAAAGCGTTGCCGCACGTGTTTTAGCAGATCGTCGAGGGATTCCCGGTGCAGGTACTGCCGAAAGAGAAAGCCCAGTGAAAGCAGCGCCGCCACAGCCTGGTCGCGCGCGACCAGGAACGTCTGGGCAAATTGCGCCCTGCGCCCTTCCTTTTCGGCCTGTTCCTGGACCGTTACGGTCAGGTCGGCAATTTCCTGGTACAGCTCCTCCCGCCGCCGCAGCAGGTCTTCGGCCAGAAGCGGCTCACCTTCGATTTTGGTCAGCAGCCGGGGGCCAAGCTGATACAGCAGGATGCCGATAAGTCCAGTCAGGATGACCAGATCAAAGGAGATCATCAGCGCCGCTGTGACGGCCCCACCCAGATTCGTTCCGCCGTGAAGCAGCAGGACAATGCCGGCGATGACACCGGCATAGGTGTGCGACAGCATCCAGACCTTGAGCGCTCCGCCCCGTCGCCGCCACATCTGCCGGCGGACGGGATAGAGCATGACGATGATGATGCCGGCCAGTCCGACCAGTCCGGTGATCCAGCGGAAGTTGAACCAGTCCGACCTGAAGAGCGGTGTTCCCAGCCCATACTGGACGATGCCGGCCATGGTCGCCCCGCACAGCAGCACCGTCACCACAATACCCACCAGGTGCGCCAGCCACTTGGCCCGGTCGGCATGTCCAAACGCATTGCCAACGATCATCGCACCCGAATGACGCAGGGCCGGGCCGTGAATCCGGGCGATTTCGTTGAAGTAGGCGGTGGGCTTTACCCGTTTGAGCGCCCCGGTCGGACAGTTTTCCTCGCAGTTGTACTTGTGGGTGGCATAGACCGGCTTGCCGCCGGCGTCCTTCGGATTCAGGGGCGTGTTGTTGCACAGGTTGCACTTGATGGCGACCAGCTCTTCGCCCTGAGTTACCGGCTGGGGTTTGGGATCAAAGCGCAGTCCGAAGGCCGCCAACGGATCAAAGGATGCTTCTGGCGTCGTCTCTCCCCTGGCTGCTCCTCCTTTGCCGTTGCGGGACGCCCCGTTTTTGGACGGCGCCGCCTTGGCCGGCAGCTTGGCCGCGGAAGCTTTGAGTTCGCTCCGGGGGATGAGGGAAATGGCATTGTAGGGGCACTGGGTCGCGCAATCGCTGCAACCAATGCACAGACTGGGGATGATGTCCACCTGTCCCCCCTCGAAGCGTGCAATGGCCCCAGTTGGGCAACCGGTCAGGCACTCCGGGTCCTTGCAGTGCAGGCACACGGCCGGCATGAGCAGGGATTGGTCAAGGGTGGTGTGCGTCGGCGTCCGGGGGCGCAGGATGTGAATGCCGGTTCGCTTGAGCCGGGCATGTCCGTGAATCTGATGGCAGGCCAGCGAGCAGTTGCCACAGCGGATGCACAGGTCCATGTCCATCAGCAGCAGGTTGTTGGCATCCGCCAGCCCACGGTCAAGGAGGCGTTCCTGAGCTGTCTTGACGGCCGGGTTGAAGACCAAGGCTTGCGTCGGCTGGAGGGGTGTGCCGATGTCTCCGGCAGCCCCCAGCGCTGCCCGCAGCGCCTCCAGCAGGGCCGGGTCGCGGTGGAGAGCTTCGACCGGGATTTCCAGCAGTTCGGTCCGGCTCATCGCCACGGCCCGGTAGGGAAACCGCGCCTCACGGACGGTCAGAGCATTGAAACCAAGGATGTAGCCCGGTCCCAGGTAATCTGTGACTTCTCCGTTCTGCGCCTGCCCGATGCGTTTGACCCAGCCATCCCGGATGAGCAGCAGCTTGCGGATGACTTCGCCTGCACTGGCCAGGACATGGCCCCGGGCAACCAACTGAAAATCCGCAATTTCGGCGACTTTTTTCCGCAGTTCGTCGGGAATCTGAAGCTGATTGGCAACGGCTGCGCGTCCGTTGTTGCGATAGGTGATGTCCAGCGCCGCTCCAAACTTCCTGAGCTTGCGCAGGACGCGCAGCGCCGGCCGTTGGACTTCCAGCACCCGCGCGCCGCGCTGCCGGTGGGCAATGACCGTGGCGCTGCGTGGCATCCCGGCCAGTACACCCATTTCACCGAAGGGTTTGCCCGGCTCAAAAACAGCCACCGGCTCGGCCACCCCGGCCACGAAGACTTCGACGGCCCCGGCCACGACGATGAAGAATGTGTTGGTGTCCCAGTCGCCCTGGCGTACGATCTCCAGTCCCGGTGGATAGTCATACATCCGTATGTAGGGCCCCACCTTCTTGCCGGGGCCGTAGTTGCGCCCGTAGATGGCAACTTCCAAATCCACGCCAAACTTGTAGCCATGGCCGGGTTCGTATTCGACCAGTTCTTCAATGGCTGAAATCCCCCGGATGGCTTCGAGGATGGCATGCCGGTTGGCGATCTCCTGACGTTTCATCGCGGTGGCTGTCACGGTGGCCGTCGCCGCAGCGCTCATGGGGTGCTGTTCTCCGGATAAGGCGCCTGCTCACGACCGGCTGGGTGGTGATGATGGGCGCGGCAAGGTGTTTGGTGCCAGGTTGGGAGGTGGCCTGGGCTGTGGGATGAAGATAGCCGATTTGTGAACAAAACAACACTTCAGGGCCGACCTCCCAAAAGGGGTGAGCTGCCCGGCCGCCTGACGCTTGGCAGATGACCGCGTGGGCGTGACATATTGGCGTCACAACCCTTGTGCAATCTGGCTGACGCACCACGCGCTGGAAGTGGCGCGCCAGACTCAAACGCCAGGGAACAGACGATTTTTTTGCGAGGCATCTTCAATCCATGAGTTTTTCCCGAATGTTGGTGGCGGCTCTGGTGCTGGCGGGCACGGTGCTGCCATGGGTCGGGGGGCTGGGCACGGCTTCCTGTGCGGCTGCCCAGAACCGCGCGAATGCCCCCGGCTACCGGCTCGTCGTGGGGATTGTCGTCGATCAGTTGCGGGCGGATTACCTGGAGCGTTTCGACGATCTGTTTGGTGAAAAGGGTTTCAGACGGCTCAAGACCAAAGGCGCGTACTTTGCCAATGCGCACTACGGGCATGCCTGTACCTACACCGGGCCGGGTCATGCCGTGATCCTGACCGGTTCCACGGCCGCCATAACCGGCATCATTGGCAACAAGTGGTATGACCGCCAAAGCGGCAAGGTCATCGAGAGCATCACGGACGAAACGACCACTGGCGTCCCTGAAGGCAAAGGGGCTTCACCGCGTCGGTTGCTGGTTTCCACTCTGGCGGACGAACTCAAAGCGGCAACGGGCGGGCAGGCCAAGTCTATCGGTATATCGCTCAAAAACCGGGGTGCGATTCTCCCGGTCGGACGTACCGCCGACGCTGCCTACTGGTTTGACGACAAGCGTGGACAGATGCAGACCAGCACTTACTACATGAAGGAACTCCCGGCGTGGGTGGCGGCCTTCAATGCCCGGCGGATTCCCGATCAGTGGTTTGGCAAAACCTGGGAGAAGTTGCTGCCGGAAGCGGTCTATGCCCGCTGTACGGCGGATGATGTGCCTTACGAAGGGCGCTTTGCCGGTGGCGGGCCGGCTTTCCCGCACCAGGTCGGCCGCGGCGACAAACCCAATGCCCGGTTCTATGACGACTTCACCATGACGCCTTGGGCCAATGACTTTCTGGTGGAGTTTGCCACTGCGGCCATTGAAAACGAACGGCTCGGCGCTGACGACATCCCCGATGTCCTGACCATCAGCTTTTCGGCCAATGACCTTGTTGGGCATGCCTTTGGGCCGAACAGCCACGAGGTGCTCGACATCACGGTCCGCACTGATCAGACCCTTGCCCGGCTGCTCGATGTGATTGACGCCAAGGTGGGCCTCGACCGGACGCTGGTGTTCCTGACGGCTGACCACGGCGTGTCGCCGGTGCCGGAATATGCCCAACAGCAACGTCTGAACAGCCGCCGGATTCCCTTCGAGCAGGTGGCAGTGGCGATGAAACGCGCTTTGGACGCAAAATTCGGCGCCGGGCAGTGGTTTGCCGGTTTTTCTGCCGAGTCGGTGTACTTCGATCTGGCGACCATCGCGGAGAAAAAGCTCGAACGTGCCGAGGTGGAGCGGGTGGCGGCCGAAGCGGCCCTGACCGTCGAGGGCATTGCCGCCGCCTTTACCCGCACTCAACTTCTATCCGGCGGCCTGCCGCGCACGACTCTGGCCGAGCGCGTCCAGATGGCCTTTCACCCACAGCGCAGCGGGGATGTCTTTCTCGTGCCCGAGCCGTTTTGCTTCTTTGGCAGCGAGGAGTACACCACGGCGACAACCCACGGCACACCTTATGCTTACGACACGCACGTACCGGTCATGCTCATGGGGCGCGGTATTCGCCCCGGCACGTATTGGGCAGAGACCAGTCCTTCGGACATTGCCCCCACCCTGGCGGCCCTGCTGGGGATTACGCCGCCAAATGGCACGGTGGGGCGGCCGCTCCAGGAGGCGCTATCCCGTTAGGTTGCTCAGGCAGCCGTGGCGTTTCTCCAGCCCAAAGGCTGTGGCGTGCTGTACAGGCGTCATTGGCCGGGTTGCGACCTGTGCTATGCTTTCCTTTGGCCACGGTTGCACCACTCACCTCTCTGCGTTGCCAGGGAAACACCTGATGACGTGTGGTTTTCCGGTCATCATTGTCACCGAGGGCATGAACCGTGAAACGTTCGCTCAGGCTATGTTACTCGCTCATTCTCAGCGCCCTGCTTATTCTGCTGGCTCCACTGCGTGAACATCAGGCCCATCCCCAGGGGATGCCGACCATTTCGGCTGCAGATGAACTGATGCACCGGGCGGCGCTGCTGGCCCAGTCGTTGTATGGACGCCCTCCGGCAGCGCGTGAGGAAAGTGAATACCTGGCCCTGGTGAATGTGTACACCCGCGCCATCGCGCTGGATACCAATGCGGCGGCCGGGGATGCAGCGCTCGTGGCCCGGGCGGAGCTGTTCCGCGAAATGGCGCAGTTGTTCAACAAACCGCGCTATCTCTATGCCGCACTGGACAGCTATGACGCTGTGCTGCGCCGCTATCCCGATGGGCCGTTCATTGTCCGCGCCCTGGTCGGGGTGGCGCGGATTCACGAGCGCGATCTGAAAACGCCCGAAGCGGCGATGCAGGCCTACGGCGAAATCATCCGCCGCTTTCCACAGTCGGTCAGCGCCCGCGAGGCTCTGGCCTGTGTGGCGCGGCTTCAGTCCACGGCCGGACAGCGGACGCCCCGCGATGTCGCCGAAGCCTATTCCGAAGATGATGCCGCTGGAGTGACGACCATCAGCCAAGTGCGTCATTTTTCGGGGCCGGACTACGCGCGGGTCATCCTCGACCTGAGCATTGGCACAGCTTACGAGCGGCGGGTTGAAGGGACATCGCTGGTGATTCGACTGCCGTCGGCCCGGCTGTCACCGCTGGTGACGCCGGTGCAGAGCTTGGCTCCGGCCAGCGGAATGCTGCGGCAGGTCCGGCTCACCAGCCGGGAGGGTGGTGTTGAAGTGCGCATCGAGTGCACGCGCCTGCGCGACTTTGCCATCTTTGCCCTCGACAACCCGGCCCGGCTCGTGGCCGATGTGCGCGGCGCGCAACCGATTGCCGAGGAACCAACGCTGCTGGCGGAGTCGCCCATCCCTTCGTCGGGGGCCGTGCCGGGGTCACTCGTCCGTGCCCTGGGCCTCAAGGTCAAGCGCATCATCATCGATCCGGGGCACGGCGGCTCGGACACCGGCGCCATTGGCCGGGACGGTATCTACGAAAAGGATGTCGCCCTCGACATTGCCCTGCGCCTGCGTGCGGCCATTCAGCGGGAACTCAAGGATGTCGAAGTCCTGTTGACGCGCGATACCGACCGGTATGTGCCGCTGGAAGAACGGACGGCGATGGCCAATGCCCGGCAGGCGGACCTGTTTATTTCGATTCATCTCAACTCCAGCCCGACGCCGTTGGCCAGCGGTGTGGAAACCTACTTCCTGAGTCTGGATGCCACGAAGGAGGAACTTGAGGTTGCCACCCGCGAAAATGCGACGACCTCGCGCAGCGCCGGTGAGTTGCAGGGGCTGCTTCAACGCATCATCACAGACACGCGGGTGGCGGAGTCGCGTACCTTTGCCCAGAGCATTCAGAGCAGTCTGGTGGCGGGTCTGGGTCGTATCAGCCCGACAGCCGGCTTCAATCGCGGCGTCAAAAAGGCGCCGTTCGTCGTGCTGCTGGGGGCTAACATGCCGAGTGTGTTGACGGAAGTTTCCTTCCTGAGCCATCCCAAGGACGGCGAGGCACTGCGCACAATTGAGTTTCGGCAGAGCATTGCCGAGTCGCTGTGTGATGGCATCAAGCGGTACATTGAAACTCTGAAGCGTCCGGGCATGGTCGCGGCCGAGTAGCGCCGGGCGGGATTCCACATGCCCGTGCGAAGCGTTTTGTCACGCCACTGAAGCCGTGCCGGTTGGCTGGAGTGTGCACCCTAAGTCCGCTTGAAGCCACGTTCAATCAGCGACATATCGAACCGCAGGATGACCGGCCGGCCATGCGGGCAGTTGGTCGGCTGCGCGCATTGGAACAGTTCATCCACGAGCCAGGTCATCTTTTCCGGCGTCAGGTTCATGTTGACCTTGATGGCCGCCCGGCAGGCCAGGCTGGCTGCCAGCTCGCGCAGGAAATGCTCGCGGGAGACAGTCTGCTGCTCGGACACCAAGGCATCCAGCAACTCGGTCAGCAGGGTTTTGGCGTCCTCTGCACTCAGGTCGGCCGGTACGCCCTGCACCGCCACCGTGCGCCCGGCCAGGCGGGTGGTCCGAAATCCGGCAGCTTCCAGCTCACTTTCCAGCGCGTCAAACACCGTCGCCTGGGCCGGTGACAAATCCACAACCAGTGGCGTCAGCAGCATTTGCACCAGTACGTCGCGTGCCAGCAGGGCGCGTACCCGCTGCTCGAACAAAATCCGCTCGTGGGCTACGTGCTGGTCAATAAGCAGCAGTCCATCGGCGTCGGCCGCCACAATGTAACTGTCGTGAATCTGTCCCAGGATGCGCACATCCGTCCGCCGTCCGTCCGGTGGATGCAGTTCAGCCGTGGGCCGGGTCGGGTGCGCCTGCCGGACTGTGCCAGCGCAGCGCGTCCGGGGACGGCCGCCCAGAATGCTGTGCAGGCGGGCGGTGGCTTCATCCAGTGGCTCCGGCGTCGGCAGTGTGGGCGCGGATGGCGTCGCAGAAGCGAAACCTGCGCCGGGATGGGGTGTCGCCGTGAAAAAGGGCGGCGGTTGGCGCTCATTCCGGCCCGCAGTTGCCGGAACGGTCACGGGTGGCGGTGGCGCCAAGGCCTGAAGCGCCGCCTGAACCGCCGGTGCTGACGGCTTGCGTGTCTCCGTGGGGGGGGAGGTGGCAGCAGGGGAGATGGGCGGGTGCGCCGGAGGCGTCGCCGCCGTCGTGGGGAAAGGCGCGAACTGGGGCGACCGTCCAAGCGCCTGCTGTACGGCCGTGACGATGCTCTCCAGCACATGTTGCGGTGTGCGGAAGCGCACTTCGGTCTTTTGGGGATGGACGTTGACATCCACCATGTCGGGCGGCACTTCCACAAACAGCATCGCAGCCGGAAACACGCCCGGCGGCAGGATGTTCCGGTAGGCCTCTGACAGCGCCCGACCGATGAGCTTGTCCCGTACGAAACGGCGGTTGACGAAAAGGTACTGTCCGTCCCGGCTTGTCCGCTGGACGTGGGGACGCGAGACAAAGCCTCCGACGGTAATCCCACCCTGGGCAAATTCGACGGGCACCAGACTGTCAAGCAGGTTCGCGCCGAAAAGCTGGTAGGCGCGGGCGCGCAGATCGGTTGTGGCCGTCACGGCCAGCACCTGCCGTCCGTTGTGTTGCAGGGTGAAGCCGCACTGCGGATGCGCCAGCGCATAGTGGGTGACGAGATTCGTGATGTGGAAGGCTTCCGTCGCTTCGGTTTTGAGAAACTTGCGCCGGGCCGGGAGGTTGAAAAACAGGTCGCGCACAAGGATTTCCGTGCCGCCGGGGGCAGCGACTTCGCGGACGTGCCGCAGCTTCCCGCCTTCGAGACAGACTTCCGTGCCGGAGGTAGCGCCGTGCAGTTTGGTCGTGAGCGTGACGCGCGCCACCGAGGCGATGGCTGCCAAGGCTTCACCCCGGAAACCGAAGGTTTGAATCGCCATGAGTTCTTCAGCCGTACGGATTTTGCTCGTGGCGTGACGTTCAAAGGCCAGGATGGCATCGTCCTGCGTCATCCCTTCGCCATCGTCCCGAATCCGAAGGCTTTCCTTGCCACCACGTTCAACAGCAAGGTCAATCTGGCGGGCCTGGGCATCAAGGGCATTTTCGAGGCACTCCTTGACAATTGAAGCCGGACGCTCGACGACTTCCCCGGCGGCAATCCGGTTGGCGACGACATCCGGCAGAATGCGAATCTTGGACATAGGTTCTGGCTATCCGTGGGTAAGGTGAGTGCCGCCGTCGGCTTCACATCAGGTCAATGGGGTCAATTTCGATGAAGACGTGGCGGCGCTCCGTGTCGGTCAGCGCCGGCAGCATGTGCCCCAGCGCGTGACGTATCTGCATGCGCTGGCGGCCCTTGAGCAGGATTTGAAACCGGTACTCGCCGCGCAGCCGGGCAAGCGGCGCCGGGGTCGGACCCAGAACGCGCAGCGGTGTATCCGCCGGTGCGGCTTGGGGGATAGCCGCACGCAACAACTCTGCCGCTTTTTCCCCCAGCGCCTGACCTTCAAGTTCCCGTTCGTGACGGATGATGACCGTGGCCAGGACACAGAAGGGCGGGTAGTACGCCGCCTGGCGCTGGATGAGTTCCTGTTCAAAAAACGCCTGATAGTCCTGCCGGCAGCCGGCCACCAGGGCATAGTGTTCGGGGCGGTAGGTCTGCACGATGACCCGTCCGGGGCGGTCGCCGCGGCCGGCGCGGCCGGCAACCTGGGCGATGAGTTGAAAGGTGCGTTCCGGGGCGCGGAAGTCCGGCATCATCAGCCCGGCATCCACCGAGACGACGCCGACCAGCGTGACATTGGGAAAATCATGCCCTTTGGCAATCATCTGCGTCCCGACGAGAATGTTGAGGCTGCCGGAGGCGAAGTCGTTGAAGATACGCTCAAAAGCGCCGCGTCGCCGCGTCGTATCGCGGTCAAGGCGCGCAATGGCAAGCGTGGGAAACAGCTCGCGCAGGCGGGCTTCGAGCTGCTCCGTTCCTTCGCCGACGTAAGCAATGCCTTCGCCCTGGCACTCCGGGCAGCGGCCGGGCGGTGGCGTCGTATAGCCACAGTAGTGGCAGGCCAGGTAATGGTCGGTGCGGTGGTAGGTCAGTGTGACCGAGCAGTGGGGGCAGGTGATGACGAAGCCGCACGCCCGGCACAGCCAGCAACTGGCGAAACCGCGCCGGTTCAGCAGCACCATGACCTGTTCGCCCTGGCTACAGGTTTCGGCAATGGCCGTCTGGAGTTCATCCGAGATGAAGCGCGGCTCCCGGTGGCGCTTGAAGACTTCCCGCATGTCCACCAGGGTCACTTCCGGCAGGCTCCGGTTGCCGATGCGCTGCGGCAGTTCCAGCCGGGTGTACTTCCCGACCACGGTATGCTGGAACGTCTCGATGGCCGGCGTGGCGCTGCCCAGAATGACCGGACAGTTGAGCCGGCTGGCGCGCACAATGGCGATGTCGCGTCCGTGGTAGTGCGGCATGCTCTCGGACTGCTTGTAGGACGTGTCGTGTTCTTCGTCCACGACGATGAGGCGCAGGTTGACCAGTGGCGCAAAGACGGCCGAGCGGGTGCCGATGACCACCCGGGCGTCGCCTGACCGGATGCGCTCCCACTCGTCCACCCGTTCACCCGGCGACAGCGAGGAATGGAGCAGCGCCACCAGCGAGCCGAAACGCTGGATGAGCCGGCGCGCCAGCAGTGGGGTCAGCCCAATTTCCGGTACGAGCATCAGCGCCGAGCCGCCACGTTGCAGGACGGCGCTGATGGCGGCCAGATAGACTTCCGTTTTGCCGGAACCCGTGACGCCGTGGAGCAGAAAGGTGCGGAAGTGTCCGCTGTCGTGGGCGGCCAGAACCGCATCACAGGCCTGGCGTTGTTCCGGCGTGAGTTCGGGGGCCGGTTCCGCCGGCAGGGGCGCCAGATGGGCCAGCGGGTTGCGCCGAATGGTCTCCGGGGCGATTTCGACCAGCCCTTTTTTGGCCATCTGACGGAGTACCGCCGGGCTGACCTCGGCCTCAGCGACCAGCTCGGACACCAGCGCCGTCGGCGTTTCGTCCAGGTACGCCAGAACGCGCGCCTGTGCCGGCGACAGTGGGCGTTCCGGTTGGTCGGCAGGGCGTTCTATCCGTCGCACGACCAGCCGCCGTTTGAGTCGGACCGTCGCTTCGCCGGTGCGGGTCGTGATGCTGACCAGTCCCAGGTGTTCCAGTTCACGCGCAACCTGCCGTGGGTTTTTCCCGAAGCGGTCAGGAGGCAGATCATCGAGCCGAACCGCCCCACCGACTTCCACCAGCCACGCCAGCAGGCGTCCGTTCCGGGTGCGGGGCGAAACGGAACCGGCCTGCACGGCCCGGCGTCCGTCTTCGGTGAGTTCAATCCAGTCTTCGAGGCGAACATCGAGACCGGGCGGCAGGGCCACCTTGAGGGTCTCGCCCCACGGTGCGTAGTAGTAGTCAGCGACCCACTGGGTGAGCTTCAGAATCTCATCGTTGATGACCGGTGTTTCGTCAATCCAGTCGGCAATGTCCTTGACGGCGGAGGGCTGCCCCGCCGGTTTGGCCGCCAGCGCCGCCGGGAGTTGCTCGTGGATGGCGACGACATACCCGATCAGGGTCTGGCGTCCAAAGGGAACGACAACCCGGCAGCCCGGCCCGGCCATGGCGTGGTACGCCGCCGGGATGCGGTAGGTGTAGGTTTGGGTCACGGCCGCCGGTACTGCCACTTCGGCGTAGAGTTCAGGGGGAGCAGGGAACGTTTCCGGCATGACACACAGGCACTCCCCGGCAGCTCAGGGCGCGGCGGGGAACAGTCTGGGGGACAGGGGCGCCTACACGACGACAACCAGTGGGACAATGGTCGGTTTCTGTCCCGTGACGCGAATGATATGGCGTTTGAGCGCCAGGCGCAGGTGTTCCTGGAAGTGTTCCTTGCCGCCGTTGATGCGCTCGGCTGGAGGCAGGGCTTCGACGGCAGCCAGCACCACATCGCGCAGTTCGGCAATTTCTTCCTCGTCGCCATCTACGCCCAGATAACCGCGCGTGGTGATTTCCGGCGGCCCGAGCAGCATTCCGGTGGATTCCTCCACGGCGACGCCGGCAATGACGACGCCTTCGTAGGCCATGCGTTTCCGGTCGCGGAGCAGGGTTTCATCGAGTTCAAGCGAGCAGGTGTCGTCAATATACACCCGGTTGATTGTAATCTTGTCGCCCAGCCGGGCCGTTTCGCCGTCGAGCACCACGACATCGCCGCTTTCGACGAGCAGGACGCGGTCGGGGCTGTAGCCCAGCGTCTGACAGGCAAAGAGCTTGTGCCGGTACAGTTGCCGGTATTCGCCGTGAATGGGAATGAAATACTTTGGGCGCACGGCTTCGAGCATCAGGCGCAGGTCTTCCTGGGCCCCGTGTCCCGACACGTGGATGCGCGCCTGGGTGGCATCAATAACCTGGACTTCATTGCGGTAGCAGCGGTTGATGAGCCGTGAGATGGCCTTTTCATTGCCCGGAATCTGGCGGGCCGAAAGCACGACTGTGTCGCCGGCTTCCATCCAGGCCTGCCGGTGGCTGCGGTCGGCAATCCGCCACATTGCCCCCATCGGTTCACCCTGGCAGCCCGAAGCCAGCACCACGGTTTCGCCTGGCTCATAGTGCTTGAAGTCCTTGGCGCTGACCAGAAGATCGGCCGTGTCGAGAAAGCCGGTGCGTTCGGCAATCTCGATGTTGCGCTCCATGGCCCGGCCGACCGCGACCACCTGCCGTCCGAACTGCCGGGCGAGGTCGAAGACGATCTGAATGCGGTGAATGCTTGAAGCAAAGCAACTGACGAAGATGCGTCCGGTGGCGCGGTCGAAAATTTCCTCCAGCGCCGGGATAACAACCCTTTCGGAGGGCATCTGCCCTGGACGCTCGATGTTGGTTGAGTCGGACAGCAGCGCGAGCACACCACGGCGTCCGACGGCGCGCAGGCGTTCGACATCAATGGCGTCGCCGCAGACAGGCGTGGCGTCAAACTTGAAGTCCCCGGAGTGCACCACCGTGCCAATCGGCGTGGTGATGGCCAGCGCGCAGCAATCCACCGTGGAGTGGGAAACCCGGATGTATTCGACGGAAAACGCACCGACCTCGACGGTCTCACCGGCGCGTACCGGGTGCAGTTGGGTCGTGGCCAGCAGGTGATGTTCTTCAAGGCGCGGCTCGACGATGCTGAGGGTGTAGGGCGTGCCGTACACCGGCACATTGACCTTTTTGAGCAGGAACGGCAGTGAGCCGATATGGTCTTCGTGGCTGTGGGTGAGCAGAACGGCCCGCACCTGTTCCCGGTGACGTTCGAGAAAGGTGAAGTCCGGGGTCATCGAGTCCACACCAAAGTGCCCGACTTCGGAAAACATCAAACCGGCGTCAATCACGATGATGTCTGCGCCGTAGCGCAGCACCATGCAGTTCATGCCGAACTCGCCGAGTCCGCCCAAGGGGATGATTTCCAGTGTGGTATCGTGTGCATTCATGCCGCCTGCCTTGCGCCGGCCGGAGGGTGGCCGGCAATGAGTGGTTGGTGAACCGGGAGAAGTTCCCAGTCATAGTAGCGAAGTTTGCCGTCGGCGGCGATGTGTGACAGCTTTGTTTCTGCCATCCCGCCTGCTCCCGCTTTGGCGTTGCCCATGAACCTGACGGGAAAAATCGGTTTGGTCATTGTCGTGGGGTTGCTGCTGGTGGCGTTGGTTGGACCGTTCTTCATTCCGCTGGAGCGGGTGACGTTTCAGGACCTGGAACGCAGTTTTGACCCGCCCTCGTGGCAACATCCGATGGGGCTGGACGAAAACGGCCGCGACATCCTGGCGCGGGTTGTCTATGGGGCGCGAATTTCGCTGTCCGTTGGGGTGACGGTGGTGGTCATTTCAGCCACGGTTGGTCTGCTTCTGGGGTTGCTGTCCGGCTACGCCGGGGGCTGGGTGGACCGCTTCATTTCCGGTTTCTGGTTCAACGTGTTTCTGGCCTTTCCGGGCATTCTGCTGGCCATTGCCACCGTGGCCTTTCTCGGCGCCAGCCTGGCGAACCTCATTTTTGCGCTGTGTGTGATTGGCTGGGTAGGGTATGCCCGGCTTATCCGGGCGCAGGTGCTCAAAGTCCGGGAGTACGACTTCGTGACCGCGGCCCGGGCGCTGGGCGCCAGCGACCTGCGGATTCTGTTCCGGCACATTCTGCCGAATGCTGTGCAGCCGTTGATTGTGCAGGCGAGCCTGGGGATGGCCGGGGCCATTTTGGCTGAGGCCAGTCTGAGTTTTCTGGGGTTGGGGATTCCGCCGCCGATGCCAAGCTGGGGGGCGATGCTGAGTGATGCCCGGACACACTTCGCTTCAGGGTGGCACCTGACTGTTTTTCCAGCCGCCATGATCACCCTGACGGTACTCGGCTTCAACCTGCTGGGAGATGGATTGCGGGAGTGGCTCGATCCCAGGCAGCGCCCCCGGTGAGCATGGGCGCGCGGCTGGTTGCTTCCATTCCCGGTATTGCCTAGCATCAGGGCCACAAACCGCTTGCCTTCTGAGTTTGTTGCCAACCCGCATTTGTTTTCCGGCAGACCGCCTGTTGCAGAGGTCGCACCGTTGGGTTCAGGGAGGAACTTGTCCGTATGTCTGCGCCAAACCAACTGGGACACATTCAGCAAAGTTTCAATCAGGTCTTGCAGATGATGTTGTCGGTCTCCGACAAGGTGAGCGACCTCATCTTTTCACCGGGGCGTCCGCCGCAGGTCGAACTTGTCGGACAACTGCGTGCGGTCAAGATTCAGGGGTTGGAGCAACTCACGCCGCAGCATACCCACGCCTTTGCACAGGTGTTGCTCGCCAACAATCCGGCCAACCTCGAAAAGCTTGAAAAGTTCGGTTCGGTGGATTTGTCCTACAGTGTGCCGGGGCACTCGCGTTTCCGCGTCAATGTCTTCAGGCAGCGGGGCACGGAAGCCATTGTCATGCGGGTGATTCCGAATCGGATTCCGACGCTTGAAGAATTGGGGTTGCCGCCCCAGCTCCGCCAGATTGCCGACCTCAAAAACGGCATCGTGCTGGTGACGGGGCCGACCGGAAGCGGCAAGTCCTCCACACTGGCGGCCATCATCAACCTGATCAACGAGACGAAGTACTACCACATCGTCACCATTGAAGACCCTATTGAGTTCATTCACCCGCACAAAAACTCCACAATTCACCAGCGCGAGCTGCACAGCGACACGCCGGATTTTGCCTTGGCGCTGCGGGCTGCCCTGCGGCAGGCGCCCAAGGTCATTCTTGTCGGTGAAATGCGTGACCGCGAAACCATCGAAATTGCGATGGAAGCCTCTGAGACAGGGCACCTGGTGCTCTCGACGCTGCACACGATTGACGCGGCCAAAACCGTGGATCGCATCATCGGCGTTTTCCCGAAAAGTGAAGAGCACATTGTGCGGACGCGCCTGGCGCAGTCGTTTCGCTACATCATTTCCCAGCGGCTCATCCCACGCGCCGACCAGCGGGGGCGGGTGGCGGCCATCGAAATCCTGCGTTCGACAATGCGGACCCGCGAATACATCGAAAAAGGCGAAACCGCCGGGAAAACCCTCGTGGATGCCATGCGCGACGGGGAAATCGAAGGCATGCAGCATTTTGACGGGGTGATCGAAAAGCTCATCCGCCAGAATGTCATCACCAAAGAGGACGGTCTGGCCTACGCCACCAATCCGGGCAACCTCATGTTGCAGTTGAGCGACATGGGGCGTCCGTCGCCGCAGGATGTCATGCCGCCGACCACTGGCGGCCACCGTATACCCAGTGAGTCTGCCAAGCCCTCACCTGCACCGGGGGTACGTCCCGGCTCAATGCTGGATATGCTTGAACGCTGATGGCGTGTGCCACGTCCCCCTGTCCTTGTCCCCAGCCGGACAGAAAGGCTTTTTTCTGGCAGGGCCCTCTGCCGCGCGGCGGCCCGTTGCGTCATGGGTTATCAGTCGGTTAGTGTTTCTGCCTGAACCATTTCCGGGCTGGAGGAAATTTCGCCATGGACGCGGCTTCCAAGGCATCTGCTGAGGCATCGCCTCGCACCTTCGAGGCGTTCTTCCCACACTATCTCGCCATGCACAGCCATCCCATGACGCGCATGTTCCACTTCATTGGGACGATTTTGCAGGTACCTATCCTGCTGGCCTGTGCCCTGACCGGCTGGTGGTGGGGGCTGCTCGCCATTCCGGTCGTATCTTATGGTCTCGCCTGGTTTTCCCATTTTGTCTTTGAGCGAAACCGGCCCGCGACGTGGACCAACCCGTGGTACTCCCTGCTCGGCGATTACAAAATGGTGGGCATGATGCTGCGGGGGCAGTTGTGGCGCTGACGCGCGTCACACGCCAGTCTATTGCCGGCCGGTAGTCGCTGGGGCGCTGGCCGGACGCTGTTGATGCTTCCTTTCCTTCGGCTGAAGCGACGGGTGCGCCATGCTGACTTCCGTCTGGGGAACGGCGCTGCTGCATCTGCTGATTGCCACCGGCCATGGCTTTCTTGGGGCGTGGCTGGCGGTGCGGATGGTGTTTCGTCCCCGCCGGGCGTGGCGACTGTTCGGCTGGCGGATTCCCTTCACGCCGGGCATGATCCCGGCAGAACGTGAGGCCTTTCTCAAACGCTTCGCCAATGTCATTGCTGAGCGGGTGCTGACGGTCGAAACCATTGCCGATGAAATCATGGCGTTGGGAATCGAGGGGGAAGTGGGCGCGGCATCCCTCCGGCACTATGCGGAGCAAACTTCCAGCGAGGAATTCCTGCGCCATCTGGCGCAGCGCATTGTCGCGTTGCTGGCCGATGAACGTAACGCTGCCGGTATCGGACGCCGGCTGACCGAAGGGTTTGCCAATGTCGTCATTGAGGAAGTCGGGCACACATACGGTCTGGTCGGGCGTCTGATTGCCCACCGGCTTGTGGAACTGGGGATGCTCAAGCGCATCCTCACCCTGGCGCTCGAAGACATCGCCGTGCTTCTGAGTCAGAACGAGCCGGCACGGACCGCCATGGTGGAAACCATCACCACTGTGGGCAGCCACCTGTTTGCCTCGGAGGCGGTCAACCTGCACGTGATGGCTTCGGATGTCACGCCGATTACCGAGTTTGTGCAGTCGCTTGGCCGCCGGCTTGACATTGAGACCCTGTTGCGGACCCAGCTCGAACGTCTGACCGACCAGATGATTGAGGAACTCATCTACCGCGCAGCCGGCCGGGAGTTACGCATGATTGTCCGCTTCGGGGCGCTGGTCGGTCTGGGTGTGGGAATTCTTCAGGCCGGGCTTTTTCTGTTGACGGAATCCTGAGAACGATGCGGGAACGGCCGGGTGGTTTACTCCGGGGGGGTGGAGGCGTCTGCGCTTTGGGAAGTCGCCGTCGGCCGGGTGCTCAGCCGTTCCTGAATGAACGCCAGCATCTTCTGGAGCACTTCTTCCGGTGAAAGTGACGACGTATCGAGCCAGATGGCATCGTCGGCGCGGCGTAGCGGGGCAATGGCCCGGTTGTAATCCCGGCGGTCACGTTCGAGCACGTCCAGGCGGGTCTGTTCGCGGGTGCAGTCCACACCGCGTGCGCGCTGCTCGGCATAGCGGCGTTCGGTGCGTGTTTCCACGCTGGCATCGAGAAAAAACTTCACGTCGGCATCGGGAAACACGTGGGTGCCGATGTCGCGTCCGTCCATGACGACCGTCCCTTCAGCGCCCATGCGCCGCTGCTGAGCCACGAGCGCCGACCGGACGCCGGCGATAGCCGACACAATTGAGGCATAGCGGCTGACGACGGGCAGCCGGATGTCCTCGGAGACATCCTCGTTGTCAGCAAAAACCTGCAGGTGAAACGGATCGCCGGCCAGTGTAATCGCTGTGGTGCGGGCAATTTCGGACAACCGGGCTTCCTGTTCGGGGTTCAGGGGTTCGGGTGGGTCGCTGGGATGAATCACTCCCAGCCGGAAGCCCTTGAGAGCGACAGTGCGGTACATGGCACCCGTGTCGATGTAGAGCGCGCCAAGCTGCGCCGCCAGAAGCTTCCCGATGGTGCTTTTGCCGGCGCCGGCCGGACCATCAATGGCAATGACGATGTGTTGAGCGGGCGGTGTGACTTCCTTCATAGGTGTCAGGGCCGCTGTGGGCTGCCGCGCAGATGCTGCGGGCGGTCTGGAGTATGTGACCTTCAGAACACGGCTTCTCCGGCCAGATCGGCGATGACCAAGGGATAGACGACATCCAGAAACTGCTGGACGATATAGCCGGAGGCGCCCCAGATTGGGTCACGGTCGGCATGATGGAAAAAATACACATTGCGGAGACGGTGATTGACGATGAACTGCCGCACTTCACGGGCTTCAGTCCGCGCAATGACAGGTAGTGGAACTTCGATGAGGGCTTCGGTTTCACGGTCATCAAGGCGGAACTCCATAGGGTAGGGAATGACGCCCACCACTGGAGTAATCCGAAAACCGGTATGCGTGGCAAAGGTTTCGAGCAAACCAAGCACCAGCACCTGCTCTGCCGGCAGACCGATTTCTTCCTGGGCTTCGCGCAGCGCCGTCATCACGGGGGAGATGTCCTGGGGGTCGCGCCGTCCGCCCGGAAAGGCTACTTCCCCACGGTGGCGACGCAGGTGGGAGGCCCGCTTGGTCAACAGCAGGTGGGGGATACCCTGCTTGAAAAACAATGGAACCAGTACCGCCGCCTGCACGTCATCACCGCCGGTCGGCTGATAGCCGGCATCCCACGGTTGCAGCACTTGCGCCGCCTGCCGCGTAAACTCGATGCTGACCGTGTAACGTTGTAAGTCAGCCCCACCCTGGCTGCTGACGGACCAACCTGATTGGAGATGGATACCCATGCGGATGTTATACGTACTCGTGCTGCTTGGCGTTTGGTTCACCACGGCGGAGGGACAAACCCCGCGTCGCCGTGCCCTGCCGCCGTCCCCGGTTCCAGTGACGACCACGCTCCCTGACCGGATGCCAGCCGAGCCGTCGGCCGGGGTGTCGGGTGCCCCGGACGCCGAGCCGCCCGATCCCATCGTGCGAGAACTCCAGGCCCTGGTCAAGGCAGTCGTGGCGCTCAAGGCGCAAACCAGGGTGCAGGCCGCCAATGTCCTGCTGGATACCCTGCTCAAACGCCAGACCACGCTCGAAGGCCAGATCGAAACCATTCAGTCTGAGTATGACCGGGTACGCGCTGAGCGGGCGGCCAACCTGGCACGGTTGCAAGACCTGGCGGCGGAAGTGTCGCGTATGGCTTATGTGTCCCAGGCAGAGGCCGAGGCGCGCGTGCGGGCCGATGTGGCCAGTCGGGATGCCGCCTTTCAGACCCGCCTGACGAGTCTGGAGGCCCGTTTCAACGAAAAGCGCGCTGAACTGGTGCAGGTCAATGCCGAAATCGAGTTGCTCAAGGGCCGCCTCCGGGGCTTCATTGACGAGCCGGCTGAGACTGGCCAGCCCTGATACCGCAACCAGTTTTCCGGCAGGAACCTGCTGAAAGGGATAGCCACCTTCCGAGTGGCTTCGATAAAGTCTGCGGCACCAAGGAAAGCTCTCTGCGCTTGCATTCGTTGACGCTTTCAGCGAATGGGCCACACTACCTTTACTCAGGAGTCCTGCAATCTATGCCTTTCGACCTGCCAGAACTACCTTACGCCAAGGATGCCCTTGCACCGCATATTTCGGCGACGACATTCGAGTTCCACCACGGCAAACACCACAAGGCCTATGTGGACAACACGAACAAACTCATCGAAGGCACGCCCCATGCCGACAAATCACTGGAAGAAATCATCCAGGCCGCCCATACCGATGGCAATGCAGCCCTGTTCAACAACGCTGCCCAAGTCTGGAACCACACCTTTTTCTGGAATTCGATGAAGCCGAACGGCGGCGGCGCACCGACGGGTGAGCTGGCCGACCGCATCAATCATGCCTTCGGCGGACTTGAGCAATTCAAGGAGGCTTTCAAGCAGGCCGGCGTGACGCAGTTTGGCAGCGGTTGGGCCTGGCTCGTCCTTGACCAGGGCGACCTGAAAATCATCAAAACCGCCAACGCCGACCTGCCACTCGTCCACGGACAGACGGCGCTGCTGACCTGTGATGTCTGGGAACATGCCTACTACCTTGACTATCAGAACCGCCGCCCGGACTTTCTCCAGGCGTATCTGGACCACCTGATCAACTGGGATTTTGCGGCGGCCAATCTGGCTCAGGCGGCCTGACGCCAGCCTGACTTCAGCCGCGTCAGTGTCAAAGGGCAGCCGGGAGAACCTCTCCTGGCTGCCCTCGACTGTTTCCAACGCGGCTTGGGATGGGCCGGTTAGTCGAGCACTTTCACATCGGTCTGGAAGCGCCGGTAGTTGGTGTAGCGAATCTCCAGCCGGATACGGATGGACTGGTTCGGAAACTCCAGCGTGTCATCGGCATAGACGTAGGTTGGAAACCAGAACCTGCCATCAATGTTTTCGCGGTAGCTCTCGAAGCGCGGGAACTTGTTGTTTCGGTCTTCGGGCAGCGTCCGCCCGGCCGTTTTGACCACCATGAGGTCCTGGGTGTCCACCCAGACGCGGCCGGCGAAAAACCGCTTCCCGCCCTGCTCGAATTTGGGGACGCGCTTGGGGCGAACGTCAAAAACATAGGTGTCGAGTTCGTCGAGCCGCTCGCGCGTCACGTACTCGATGTTGTAAAGCGGGGCGTTTTCCCTGGTGATTGCAAAAGGCTTCGTTGTTCCGAAGTCTTCCAGATCGGCCGGAGTGATCTGTAGTCCCTGCAGGGTCGAAGGCGGAAAGCGTTTGACTTCTTCGCGGCGCTGTCCGCTTTCGGTGAAGGAAACCTCAGAAAGCCGGTAAAACTCACCTGTCGGCCGGTCATCGAACCCAATGGTTTGCATGCGCACTTCCTGGCGATAAATGTAGTTGGCGAACTCCCGCAGCAGCAGGGATTCGTTCTCGGTGAAACGTTCGATGACCTGGGCGATGTCAAGGGGGCTGCCCCGACGCACGTTAGGGGGCGTGCTGCGACCAGCATTGGGGGACGGGAACTCCTGCTCCGCTGAACCGGTCGGCGGCTGGGTCACGGTGCGTGGGCGGCCGCCGCTTTGTGCCGGGGCTGTAACAATTCCCAAACTGCCCCACCCAAACAGGGCAATGACCAGAAACACCATACACTGTTTGGAAAGTGTCCGACGAACATGGTGGAGTGTCATGTCGGTATCCTTTCAGTATCCTTGTCATCAAAAACTCAATGCTACGCCATAGCGACGACGCGCTGGAATCCGTTGGAAGCATAGCAGGCAGAGACCGTTTCCTGGACTTTGGCTGGGTCGTGTATGCTTAACCGCCGCTTGACACGCAGAGCAAGACACCACAGCCTTCATCCAGGCCGCACAAAGCGGATGCCACTGAGTTGCTATGAAAAACCTTATTCTTTCGGCTATCCCGTTTTTTCTGCTCACCATCATCCTGGAAGCTGTCTGGGACAAAATCAAGGGAACGGGCTTCGTCACCTGGAAAGACAGCCTGACCAACATCGCAATTGGCACTGGAAGCCTGCTGGGCAAATTCATTCCCACCGCGGCAATTTACTGGTTCTGCTGGTACATTTCACCGTTCAGAATCGAACCCGCCTGGTGGTCATGGGCCGTGGTGCTGCTGCTCGATGACTTCTTCTACTACTGGTTTCACCGGATCAGCCACGAGAGCCGGTTCTTCTGGAACATGCACGTTGTCCACCATTCGAGCGATCACTACAACCTGAGTGTGGCCGTCCGCCAGAGCTGGTTTGGGGGATTGGTGGCGTGGGTTTTCTACGTGCCTATTGCATTGCTCGGTTTCCCGCCGGAGATGATGCTGACGGCGCATGCCATCAATCTGCTGTATCAGTATTGGATTCACACGCAATTCATCGGGCGTCTGGGTTGGCTCGAATGGATTTTCAACTGTCCGACACACCATCGCGTTCACCACGGCGTCAACGAACCTTACCTGGACAAGAACTACGGCGGGATTCTCATCATCTGGGACCGGCTCTTTGGCACCTTTGCTGAAGAAACCGAGCCGGTACGCTATGGCATCATCAAGCCCCTGCGCAGTTACAACCCGCTGTGGGCCAATCTTCATGCCTGGAAGGAAATGTTTGACGCGATGCGTACCCGCCCGACATGGCGCGAAAAATGGCAGTGTGTCTGGGGCGCACCGGCAATGCATCCATCCCAAACCCCGGTCTGGCAGCCGGAGACAAGGGCGGCTGCGCAGGTCTGAACTTGCATCGCCAGGGCAGGTTGGGGCAAGGTGTCGGGGCGCTGCCTGTCACGCTGTGCCGGTGTGTTTTCGTCCCCTCTGATGGTGCGGCGCAACCTGGAGGGTATCCCGCGTGGGATGCCACCCTTGGGAGGTGGCAAGACGATGGCCTGCTTTCAAGACCCACAGAAACGCTTTTCGCCGGTAGAAGTGGTTGAACGGTTGCTCATTCTGTACCACTGCGGCGACACACCGCCGTCCCTCTATCTGGCCTCGGACTTCGATCTGGCGCTGTATCTCGACGGTCTGGGCTTTGATGCCTACAGCCGCGAGCGTCTCGTCGGGCAGCACCGGGCAATAGACTTCAATCGCTTTTCGATGAACGTCCTGCCGAGTGGTGATCGGGGACACAGCCACCTGACGGCGCACTGAATGGCTTGTAAGCGGCAGTCCTGCCGGTAGCACCTTACAAACTCTACCTGGTTGCCGCTGGCAAGGTGTCCATGTTTGCTCTCCGCCTTGAGCTAACGCCTTGTGGACCTATGGTTTGAGCTTCGATAGGGATTACTTTATTACAATTGTTACTTCATCGTCGAGAATTGTTACTTCGAATTCAGTTCCATTTTTTGTAGCTTTTATTACTGTAAAAGGAGATGACTCTTCGACCTGATAGGAGAAACCTTTTTCTTCAAACTTCTCTTTGTAGTAAGAGACCACATCTTCTTTTGGGCAGGTCGTTTTGATGGTTATTTCTCCCTCCGAACCAAATTCTGCTTCTACTTCAGTATCTGAGTCACGACAAACAAGCCAAGCACGTTTTGAAGGAATTTCCACTGTTTTGGATTGCGCTCCTGAATCTGAAATTCTCATTTTTGTTCTTCCAGGAAGTGATATTTCTACCTCTGTACTAGGAAATAACTCTACTTCTGCACCAGAAGGCAATTTTATTTTCCTCGGAAACCCATATTTCGATATCATAGGTATCGAAGGAATGATCCCTATCACCAGAAAGCAGGCAAGGGTTACAATGTACATCTTCCAAAATTTCTGCTGATCCTGGTTTTCGGGTTTTCTGAAGTACATAATTAGTCCCTCCAAAGTCTCCAAAGTTTCCTGGCTGTCTTTATGCGCCCTGCCAATGTCCCTTCTGCTTGATATGATACATCAGCTTGATCCGAAATGTCATAAACATTCGCTCCAAGAAGCAAGTCATACAACTGTCTGCGTTCAGAATCAAAAACCAACCAGCCGCAGAATATTGCCTGAAGAATGTGGCAGAGACAGCCTCCGCCGGCGAAAAGTGACCCACAAATCAACATCCTCATCAATTCGCGGATTACAGCTCTCCCATAACCAAGGAAAGATTTACTCTCTCTATCAAGAACGACTGTTCCCATCAAAAACTTACCCGGTGTTCTACCATAAGTACACGTTGAGTAAACATTCAGTCCGAAGTTAATAAGCAAACCAATAGCCATAAGAATGTAAGGAGACCGTGTTATAGCTTCTTCTAAAGGAAGACCTTCTAATCTGGCTGCACTTGCTTGTACGTAAAACAGCAGGAAACCCGGAAAAGCGAATAATCCATAAGAAAATTGGTCTAACCAGAAGCCGAAAGCTCTTTGAGCAAGAGTAGGTAGCGTGTATTGCTCCGCTTGAGGATTTTGATAAGTAACTGGTTGATAGAGAGATGGAGGAGATGAAGATGGAGGAAATGATGTTTCCTTTTGTGATGGAGGCCTTTTTCTTTGTTCCTCGAAAGCTTCCCGAAGAGCTGGTACTTCTTTTGCTATTCTCCAGCCCAAGCCCTGCCGGAAAATCATGTCTTCTGGCAGGACCCTGCCTTCGATAATCCACTGCTTCAGCTCATCAATGTTTGTTTCGTATTCATATCCCTGAATTTTGACCAGCCACTTGTTCATATCTTCCCCTCTCTGCAACTCACACGCACAGGCGCAGCAACTTGACTTCTTGACAGGCGATACGGAGGGCGCGTTACTGCGATGTGAAATCCGCTTGTAGCGATTGTGAAAGCGGAGCGGCAGTGCCAACTAACCGTGGGCAGGGGAATCCCAAGGGCCACAGGCTGAACCACGGAGTGCGCCGCAAGTCTTATGCAGAGAAGGCAGATTGGCTTGTAATAGCAGACAGTGAAAGAAGGACGGGCCTACGTCCGCTGACGCGCAAGCATGGCGGCAGGCGCGGTGGTGTCGCCATCAGACAGCTCGCGGTCAAGGGCTTCGAGGCACTGGCGGGCAGCCGCCCGGTGCTGAGGTTTGCCTTGGGTGGCGCGGCGCGTAAGCCCATCGTACAGCTCATCAATTTGGTCATCCGAAACCTGGTCTTCCGAAGCCACCGACAGGCTCGCTGCCATCAGGTCGGCAATGCGCCGCTGGTCTTCGGAAGGGAAATGGCTGAGACACTCCAGAAAGCCATCGAGGTCGGAGGTGATGAGGTCGGCGTAGAACGTTCCCAGCAGCTCTGCCGATTCGCCAACGCACCGCCGCACGGCTGCCAGCAGGGGCTGCCGCAGGGTTGTGTCGCCGCGACGGCAGAGCGAAATGACATACTCGATCGCGTCGTCATCTTCGGTCGGATCGGCCAGCCGCGCCTCAAACGCCTGCAACACAATTCCGCGATTGTGAGCGTAGTTTTCCTCCAGCGCTGCCAGCAGATAGGCAACGGCTACCGCCCGCTTGCCGGTGGCGCGCTGCTGTTCCGCCAGAAGCGCCTGCCGAACCGCCGCCCGGTCGTAGTATTCCAGCTCTTCCGCATCCGCGTAGTCGTCCGCCAAGAGTTCACTGAGCAGCGGGTCAGTGACGGCTTCCTTGGCGGCAACGGTGTCAGGTGTCAGGTGTGGTGCCTGTGGAAACCTTGTGTGCGACCGCGACACGAGCCAGACCGATACTCCGGCAGCAAGCGCGAGGCTGCCAAGCAAAGCACCAACGGCCAGACGTTTAGGCAAGTCACGCATAACCGATTTGAGACGGAAAAACGCAGACGCCGGAATCAAACTCCAGATGTGGACGGCGACACAAGCATCGCTTGGGAAAGCCGCTGCGCCGTGGCTTCATCCACCAGGTGCGCCACCAGTTCAAGGGCAAACTCAAAGGCCGTGCCGGGACTGCGACTCGTCACCGTCCGGCCGTCCACTACGACCCGCTGCTCAACATACTCGCCGCCGGCTGCCTGCAACGGTTCGCGTACGCTGGGATGCGACGTGAAGCGCTTGCCGCGCAGAACGCCGAAGAAAGCCAACGCCAGCGGCGCGGCACAAATGGCCGCCACCCAGCCATCCTGCTCCGCCGTACGCTGGACGAGCCGCGCCACCCGCGCATCATCCCGCAGGTTGGTCGCGCCCGGCAGCCCGCCGGGGAGAACGACAGCGTCGAAGTGGTCTTCTGCTATGGCGTCCAGGGTCGTCTCGGCCACCAGGGGGATGTCATGCGAGCCGGTGACGGTCGGATGGTCAGTCAGGGAAGCCGTCACCACGGTGATCCCGGCCCGGCGCAGGACATCCACGACGATGACCGCTTCCATTTCCTCAAAGCCTACCGCGAGGGGAACCAGAACTTTCGGCATACGCTGCGAGCTTGGGCGTGAGTTTAGGTCGTGAATGATTTCTCAAGCGTTGTTGGAGAGCGTTATGCTGGCTGCAAAGCCAGCCCATCGTCAAGCCGTTTTCAGTGAAGTGCTGCACCGTATGCAACCATCAAAGCCAAAACCCATATCCGCCAACTCGGTCAATGACGACCTGGCAGCCCAGCGCCGCCGGATGCAGACGGTCATCCGGCGTTTGCGCCGCGCTTATCCCGATGCCCGTTGCTCGCTCAACTACCGCACGCCGCTGGAACTGCTTGTCGCCACGATTCTCTCCGCCCAGTGTACGGATGAGCGGGTCAACCTCGTCACCAGGGAACTGTTCCAGAAATACCGTACGGCGGCGGATTATGCCCAGGCTGACCTGGAAACCCTGCAGGAAGACATTCGCTCAACCGGCTTTTACCGCAACAAAGCCAAGGCGTTGCAGGGCATGGGGCAGCGGCTTGTCGAGCGCTTCGGCGGGGAAGTGCCGCGTACCATGGAAGACCTGCTGACGCTGCCCGGTGTGGCCCGCAAAACGGCCAACGTCGTTTTGGGCAATGCCTTCGGGCAAGCGCCGGGCGTGGTGGTGGATACGCATGTCACCCGGCTGGCAAGGCGCCTGGGGTTTTCCGCCGCGCCGACGCCCGAAAAAATTGAGCGCGATCTGATGGCCATCGTGCCGCGACAGCACTACGTCATGCTGCCGCACTGGTTCATTTTTCACGGGCGCGCCGTCTGCCGCGCGCGGAATCCGCAGTGTCAGTCCTGTATCTTGGCCGATCTTTGTCCCTCAGCCGGACAGGTCTGAACTGTTTGGCCCTTATCGCTGCTCCCGTTGCCGCTGCCGCCAGTACACGAGTCCTCCGCCAAGGATGAGCAGCAGCGCCTCGCCAGGGATGATGACCGGCTGTTCCTGCACGACGATGTTGGCCGGCGGACGAATCGTGGTCTGCGTCGTGGCCGGAACGATGACCGGGTTGGTCTGAAACACCCGCTGGTCACGCTCGGTGTGAAAATACGTCGTCAGAAAAGTGTCTTCAGCCGGCTGAAATTCCGGTTGGGTGGGTGCAAGAACCCGCTTGGTCCAGTCGGCTGCCGGGATGCGGTCGGCAAAGGGGACGGCCGCTGGCTCAAACAAAAGCGTTCCATCGGCGCGAACCTCGGTGCGTTCCCTAGTCACAATGAACGCCTTGAAGTTGCGGTGCTTTGGTACATCTTCCAAGGCAGGAAATGGGGCCGGGCAGGTAAGCGGAACGACCGGTTGCTCGGTTGTGAAGGACACCACGAAGGGTTGAATCGAGGCTTGCTCATCATACCCAAGAGCAGTGTCTGCTGGGTCTGTTCGGGCTGTAACAATCACCCAGGTGGCCTTTTGGTCAAGGTGAGGTTTAGCCCACGCTAAAAATGACTCCGACAACTGAAGCGGTTTTTCCGGCGTGGGCGGCTTGGTTGGGTCAAAGGGAGTTTCTTCAGGGCGGCGCGCCACAGCCTTCTGGAGCGCTTTGGTCAATTCTTCTTTCGTGGCGCGGGGTAGGGTCTCTATGCTGGCTTCGGCGACGCGCCGGGCTACCACGATCTGCCCTAGTTGCGGTCTGGGAAGTGCGCTGGGTTTGACGACCGGCTTGGGTTTGAACCACTCCCACAACCAAAAGGCCAGCTTCCAGCGCCGGCGCGTCTCGATGAGCGTTGGAGCAAGATATTCGCTCAGGCGAAGGAAAATCTGTGGCCCGGCCGCTGCCAACTGAACTTCACCCGGAAAGGGCATCGCCCAAGCAAAGGCTTCTCCGCGAAAGCGGATGGCCGGCTCAAATACGACGGTTTCGCGCTTGGCAGCCGCATCGTAGTAGATGAGCAGCCGGTCCTCCGCATAGTTGAAAGGTACGTTATCACGGGTCACGATGCCGGCTGCTCTCACCGGCCCCGAAGCAATGCCAGCGCCGAGCCAGAGGCATCCGATCCCAATGGCAACACCGGCCACGATCCGCCAGACAGACAAGTATGTGTTCATGATTTCGTTCCAACCGGAGACGAACGTGCAATTCGATAAAGGCCAATACCCAGCAGCAGAAACACCGCGACGGCCCAGGCGTCGGCAAAGACACCTTGTTTGAGCGCCGGGAAGTGTTCGGCCGCGTTGAGCTTGGTCAGAAATCCGCCAGCGACAACCGTCAGGGCGGCCAGCAGCAGGCCTCCAATCGAGCCGCCGGCGATGAGTCCCGAACTGAACAGAACGCCACTCCCGGCTTCCGCTTCCGCTTCAGAAACCGCGCCGCCTGTCTGACGGTCAACCAGCCAGCGGATGAAGCCGCCGACGAAAATTGCCGCCGAAGTCGAAAACTGCAGGTACAGTCCGACCGCAAACGGCAACGCCGCCACGCCGCACAACTCCATGGTGATGGAAATAAACATGCCTAGCAGCACCAGTCCCCACGGGAGTTTCTGGGTCAGAATGCCGTCAATGATGAGCTTCATGAGGCTGGCTTTGGGGGCGGAGTAGGGCAGGTCGCGCCGGTCAAGCCGGTAGTGGGCCTGTCCCTGCTCGTCCACGAGATATTCCACGACCACTTCCGACGACTTGGCCACCTGCACGACACGGTAGGTCTGGTCATCGAGGCCGCGCAGGGTCCGGCCGGTGTCTGTGCCCTGTATGGGCCCGGTCGTTTCAACGAGCTGTCTGGTTTCAATCCCGCCCACGCCCGGATCAATGACGAACCGAATCTGTCCGGCGTCGTTGATGAGGTAGCGTCCGGGAAGCAGTCCCGCCGCCGGTTCGGTCACGTTGTGAATGCGGTAGGTTTTTCCGGCGAGCGTCACCGTGCGGTTCTCGGTCGCTGCCGCCGTGTAGCCCGGCGCTTCCTTGGGGAAGTAAATCGTGTTCGAGTCGTTCAGAAACGAAAGCACCCAGCCGATGGCCAGCGCTGAGGTGGTCACACCGATGACCAGTCCGATTTGCTGCTGCCGTGGCGTAGCCCCAACCAGAAAGCCCGTTTTCAAATCCTGCGACGTTGCCCCGCCAATGGCCGCTGCAATACACACCACCGCGCCGACCGAGAGCGCCACGACCCGCGCTTCGATCCCGACTTTCCCAATCGCCAGAAAGATAAGGCAGGTCAGCAGGATTGTGGCGACCGTCATGCCGGAAATCGGATTCGAGGAAGAGCCGATTTCGCCCGTAATCCGGGACGACACAGTGACGAAGAAAAAGCCAAAGGCGATGATCATCGCCGCTGCCAGCAGGCTGAACCCAAGCTCGCCCGCCGTGAAGTAAATGACGGTGCTGAGAATGATCCACAGCAGCCCGGCGCCGCCCAGAACGAAGTTCATCGGCAGGTCGTTTTCGGTCCGCACTACGGCCGTCGCGGCGGCGGCCTTGAAGCCCCCCACGCCGGCGCGGAAGGCGGACAGGATCATCGGCAGGGAGCGTACCAGGCTGATGATGCCGCCGGTGGCGACTGCGCCGGCCCCGATGTAAAGCACGAAGTTGGTCCGCACATCGCTGGGCGACATGTCCCGGATGAGCTTTGCTGCCGGGAACAGTGGTTCACTAAGGCCGCTGCCGAAAAAGACAATCGTCGGGATGAGCACCAGATACGACAACGCACCGCCGGCCAGCATAATCCCGGCCACCCGCGGCCCGATGATGTAGCCGACGCCCATCAGTTCCGGCGACACTTCGGCGCTGAGCGTCGCGCCGGGCAGCGCCTTGCCCAGCGCCTTTTCGGGATATTCTTTCCACAGGTGCAGCCCGGACATCAGGAACTTGTACAGCAGCGCCAGCCCGAAGCCTCCAAAGACGAGCCTGGCCTGGCTACCGCCCTTTTCGCCGACGATGAGCACTTCGGCGCAGGCCGTGCCTTCGGGATAGGTCAGCTTGCCGTGTTCCTTGACGATAAGCGCCCGCCGGAGGGGAATCATCAGCAGGACGCCCAACCAACCGCCGGTCAGGGCCGTCAGGGTCGTGCGCGACAGATCGAGCGCATAGCCCATCAGCAACAGCGCCGGCACGGTAAAGACGACGCCCGCCGCGACCGATTCGCCGGCCGAGCCAATCGTCTGCGTCATGTTGTTTTCGAGAATGGAACTTTTGCCCAGCGCCCGGAAAATCGTGATGGAAAGGACGGCAATCGGAATCGAGGCCGATACCGTCAGACCGACCTTGAGCGCCAGATAAACGGAAGACGCCCCGAAGACGATCCCCAGAATGACGCCGACGAGGACGCTGCGCAGGGTAAATTCCGGCAGGACGGCTTCGCTGGCCACGAAGGGCTGGAAGTGCGTCGCCGCCGGTGACTCAACTTGGGTGGACATGGGTGAGTTTGGCTCCAGTTCGGGCAGGGGGTTCAGGTCTTCTTGCGTTGGAAGGCCTCGCCGGGAAGCCAGTCGGGCATCGCCGGGTCATCGGCAACGGTGGCCACGATGAGCAGGGCAAACTGCGCATGCTGGGCCGCCCCCCGAAAGTCCCAGTCTTCCTGAATGGTGTCCGTGGGTTGGTGGTAGTCGCGGCGCACGTAGGTGTCAAACCGCTGTTTGCCCCAGCCTTCCGGTTTGCCTTCGACTTCGACGCCAAAGTTGAGCGACAGACACGGTACACCGGCCTTGGCAAAGCAGAAGTGGTCAGAGCGGAAAAATGAGCCGTTCTGGGGGAACGGGTCCGGCTTCATCACCAGCCCCTCCAGTTTGGCCAGCGCGTCAATGGTTTTGCCAAGCGTCGAACGCTCCGCCCCCAGCGGAACGAAATCGCGGGTGCGCCCAAAGACATTGACTTCGTCGAGGTTGATGTTGGCTGCCGTTTTTTCGAGGGGAATGAGGGGGTGTTCGCAGTAATACTGCGCCCCCAGCAGGCCCTGTTCTTCGGCCGTGACCGACAAAAACAGCACTGATCGGCGCGGACGCCAGTCTGATTTCCCCAACGCCTCGGCCATCGCCAGCAGAGCTGCCACGCCCGAAGCATTGTCCAGCGCGCCACGGTAAATCAGCCGTTGCCCGGAAGCCGGGTCTTCCTTGACGCCAAAGTGGTCGTAGTGCGCCGTGACGACAACACATTCATCGCGCAACTTCTCGTCACGCCCTGGCAGCCACCCGACGACATTCGGTGACTCAAGTGTGGACACTTCACTTTTCAGGTGCAGCGAAAGGGTCGTGTCGAGCGGCACCGGGCGGAAGTCCCGCCGTTCGGCCTGCTCGATGAGCGTGGCCAGCCGCTTGCCGCCGAGCTGGGCAATCCGCACGGCCGCATCATCGGTAATCCACGATTTCAAGGCCACGACCGGCGGGGAGTTGGCATCCCGGACGAGTTCCGACCGCGTGCCGGTGTTGGAGCTTTGGACCACCTGCCACGGATAGGTGGCGCTCTCGGTCGTGTGAATGAGCAGCACCCCGCGCGCGCCCTGGCGGGCGGCTTCCTCGTACTTGTACGTCCAACGCCCGTAGTAGGTCAGCGTCCGCCCCTGAAAAATGGACGGGTTGTGCAGTCCCGGATCGTTGACCAGCAGCATGACGATCTTGCCGCGCACGTCCACGTCCTTGTAGTCGTTCCAGTCATATTCCGGTGCGACGATGCCGTAGCCGGCAAAGACAACCGGAACATCATCGAACCGGACTTCAGGCAGGCACTCACCGGATTGCGCCGTGAACTCCGTCCCATACGCCAGTTCGACGGTTGCCCCGGACGCTGCGCGAAAGGTCATCGTGGTTGGGATGGCGCGCAGATTGACAATAGGCACGTTCTGGAAATACGAGCCGCCAAGCGGCTCCAGCCCGTAGGTCTGGAACTGGGCGGCGATGTACTTCGCCGTAAGGAGTCCGCCGCGCGTGCCAGGGGCGCGGCCTTCAAACAGATCATCGGAAAGCAGTTCAGTGTGGGCGCGCAAGGTGGCCGGTTGAATCCGGGCCAAAATGGCGCGGACTTCGGCCGGGACGGAGACGGTTTCCGTTGCCCTGACCGGCATGCCAATCTGGATGACCAGCCACAGCAGCCACCAGCCCGCAACGCCCAGGCGCAGCGTTTTCATTACGGTCTGTCCTCGTGGAAACCAAAAGGTTGCCGATATTTGACGAACATCAAACGGTAGCGGCATTCTCATGCCAACGCCGGTGGAATTTCAACGGCAAAAACACGTTCTGCCAGACTCATCCCGCTGAAAAAACACCTGATGCCCGGGCGGTTGCTTTCACGGACGGTTGGCTCGCAAGATTTTGGGGGGCAGCATGCAGCCTGGTGACACGCTGGGGCCATACACTCTTGTCCGCCTGCTCGGACGGGGCGCTTTTGGGCAGGTCTGGCTGGCGGAACGGCGTACGGCGCTGGCCGTGACGCGCGTGGCCCTCAAAATCCCACTGGCGGACGATGTGGACCTCGATGCCATCCGCAAGGAGGCGTCCATCTGGGCCCAGGCCAGCGGCCATCCCAACGTGCTGCCCATCATTGAGGCCGACATTTACGACGGCCAGGTGGTCATCGTCAGCGAGTACGCCCCGGACGGTTCGCTGGTGGACTGGCTGGTGCGGAAGGGCGGTGTCGTCAGCCTGCCGGAAGCCGCCAAAATGGTGGATGGGATTCTCGCCGGGCTGGAGCACCTGCATGCGCGCCAGATCGTTCACCGCGACCTGAAACCGGCCAACGTGCTGCTGCAAGGGGAAACGCCCCGGCTGGTGGACTTTGGCATTGCGCGGGTCGTGCGTGCCACCTCCCACACGGGACACATTGCCGGCACACCGGCTTACATGCCGCCGGAGGCCTTCGACGGCGTACGTACCGAGCAGGGCGATCTGTGGGCTGCCGGCGTGGTTTTCCAGCAGCTCATCACCGGCAGGTTGCCGTTTCCACAGGCCGACCTGCCCTCTCTGATGGCGGCTATTCTCACCCGCGAGCCGGCACCGCTTCCGGCTGATTTTCCGCCTGCTGTGCGGTCATTTCTGGCGACGGCGCTGTGCAAGGACCCGGCGCACCGTTTTGCCACAGCCACGGCGATGCGGCGGGCGTTGGCGCAGGCCGTTGCGGCGTCAGCCCCGGTCGGGGCCTGGGGGGCGTCCCCGGCGACAGCGCCGGCGCGTCCGGCCACCGACAGCCGGGCAGCCGCTGTCACCGTACCGGCGGCATCCGTTCCGGCGCCGGTTTCGACGCCGGCCGGGGCTGCTCCGTCTGCAATCCCGGCCACCCCGACCGCCGATACGCTGCCGCTGCCGCCGGACCGCGCTGCCGGCCTCGGCCCGGCAGCTTCCGCTGCCTTGGGAAGCCACAACAAAAACCGTCTGGACAGCGAGACCCCCGGCACAGAGAGCCGGGGCAACCAGGGCCGGGAAAGCCAGGGCCGGGAAAGCCAGGGTTGGTGGTGGATTGCGGCTGGTGTTGCCGTAACCCTGCTGCTGGGGGCGACATTGTTTCTGGCCCTGCTGGTCTATTTTCAGGGCCAGGCTTTCCGCTCCCAGGCACAGCCGGCTCCTGTGCCGCCGGTTGTGGAACCGGCACCATCCCCGGCGCTCCCCACAAGGTCAGATACTCCGGCATTGGATACCCCGGCTGAACCTGCTGCCGAGCCACCCGCGCCGCCAACCTCCCTCGAACCGGGTTCGGAAGGGTTTTACGTCATTGCGTTCTCAGCCAAAACGGCCCAGGCTGCTGAAGCCAGGAAACAGGCCTATCTCAAGGCCGGTTTGCAGCCTTTTGTCGTCAAAACGGACGAGTGGACAAACTTCGAGCCGGGCTTTTACATCGTGGCGCTGGGGATTTACGCCACGGAAGCTGAGGCGAAGGCTGTCGCGTCACTGGCAAAGGAAAAGGGAATCAGTGCCTATACCAAAGCCTCCGGTCCGCCCCGCCAGCCCGAGGCTGCCGGCCCGGACGCCCCGAACCCGGATGACATACCGGGGGATTTCCCGGAGGCTTCGCTGCGCGATCTCACCGATGATGACCTGCGCGACCTGACTGCAGAAGAGCTGCGTCTGATGCGCAACGAGATACTGGCGCGGCATGGCTATCGTTTTTCCGACCCGGAGTTGGCTGCGCACTTTGGCGCGCAGCCGTGGTACCATCCGACCGACGGCAATGCCGAAGACAAGCTGACCGCCGTTGAGCGCCGCAATATCGAGCGGATTCGGCAGGCTGAAAAACAGGCCAGAGCGGCTGAACGAACCCCCAGGGATTGAAATCCTGAGAAGTTGGAGCCAGCGTGTACGCCCAGGGGCGTCGCATCCACCCCGACCGCCTATTGAGACGACCCGGGCAAAGGGCTATCGTCAATCATCTCACCTGCGATGTGGCCGTTGCTCCGACCGGCCACGAACTGTCGCGCTGCTGCCCGGCGCCGACTGCTACCGAGCGAGGTATCTGGCCGTGGACAAGGAATTCGCTGCTCTCGAAGAAGCTCTCGAACGTATCTGGGAAATCGCCCGTGGGTTTGGTCTCGACCCGTTTCCGGTGAACTTTGAGATCGTACCGGCAACGGTGATGTACGAGATTGGCTCGTATGCACTGCCGGGCCGTTTCTCCCACTGGACGTTCGGCAAGGCTTACCATCGGATGAAAACGATGTACGACTTCGGGCTGTCGCGCATTTATGAAGTCGTCATCAACACGAACCCGGCCTATGGCTTCCTGCTTGAAACCAACTCACCGCTCCAGAACAAGCTCGTGATGGCGCATGTGCTGGGGCATGTCGATTTCTTCAAGCACAACGCCTACTTTGCCCACACCAACCGGCGGATGGTGGATGAAGTCAACCTGCATGCGGCGCGTATTGAGGAGTATGAGTTCAAGTACGGCCGCAAGACCGTCGAGGCTTTTCTGGATGCCGTGCTCTCCATCGAGGAGCACATAGACCCCAACTTTTTCATTCGCAAGGAACGTGACCTGCCCCCGCCGCCGGAGAAAAAAAGCACCAGCGGCCGGGAAAATCCCTTTGAGGACATCCTGCGGTTGGGCGAGAAGCCGGCCGGCGAGACGGCACCGCCGCCGAAACGCAAGCCGGGCGAGCTGGTCTATCCCGAAAAAGACCTCGTCTGGTTCATTGCCAACTATTCCCCTGTGCTCGAAGAATGGCAGCGCGACGTGATGATGATGATTCACGACGAAATGCTCTATTTCGTGCCGCAGATGCAGACGAAAATCATGAACGAAGGCTGGGCCAGTTATTGGCATGCCCGCATCATGCGCGAACTGTGCGAGGGCACAGATGAATTCGTTGAGTTTGCCGAACTGCACGCTTCGGTCGTCTCACCCCACAAGGGGCAGCTCAATCCCTACTATCTGGGCTACAAAATCTTTGAAGACATCGAGCGCCGCTGGGACAACCCGACGGCCGAGGAACGGGAAGCCTACGGCCGTCCCGGTGGGCAGGGGCGCGAAAAAATCTTCGAGGTGCGGGAAGTGGAAAGTGACGTGTCCTTCCTGCGTAACTACCTGACGGAAGAGCTGGTCGAAGAACTCGATCTTTATGTCTATGAACTCGTGGATGACGAGGAGTGGACGATCACGGAAAAACGCTGGGAGCGCGTCCGTGACCAGTTGGTGGCCAATATGACCAACTTCGGCTTCCCGTACATCGAAGTTACGGATGGGGATTACAACCGAAACCGCGAGTTGTACCTGACCCATCGGTTTGAGGGGGTGGAACTGGACCTCAAATACGCGCGCAAGGTGCTGGAATACATCTACACCCTGTGGGGGCGGCCGGTGCACCTGGAAACCCGCGCGGACAATGAGCCACTCGTCCTGCACTATGACGGAAGCAGCCACGACGAAGACTAGTGCGCTGCCCTGGCTTGTATTGGACGTGCCTTGTCCACCACACTTCAGGCCCTGATTGAAACCAAGGGAGGGATACCACTGTGCGTGGTGAATACCAGACACTTCGTATGCTGGCCTGTGCTGGCAAGATCACTGAGGAGATGATCGCCGTCGCCGAGGACGAGCGGCTCGACCCGGAATTCATCCGGCAGGGGCTGGCCGACGGCACCATCGTCATCCCTAAAAACATTCGTCACCACTTTCGTCCAATCGGCATTGGCAAGGGACTCCGCACGAAGGTCAATGCCAACATTGGCGCGTCGGGCTACCACCAACTGCTCGAAGAGGAAATCGCCAAGCTGCACGCCGCCGTGCAGTACGGGGCCGACAGCGTCATGGACCTCTCGACCGGGACGGATTTGGACCTGATCCGTGAAACGCTCATCCGGGAAAGCCCGCTCATGCTGGGCACGGTGCCCATTTACCAGGTCGCTGCAGAGGGTTCGATTCTGAAAATGGACCCGGAAGAGTTGTTTGCCGTCATCGAGAAGCAGGCGCAGCAGGGCGTGGATTACATGACCGTCCACTGCGGGGTGACGAAGGAAACAGTCCGAAAACTGCGCCAGCACCAGCGCATCGAGGGAATTGTCAGCCGGGGCGGGGCACTGCTGGCGGCCTACATTGAAGCCACCGGCAATGAAAATCCGCTCTATGAACAGTTTGACCGCCTGTGCGACATCTTTGCCCGCTACGACGTGACCTTTTCGCTGGGCGACGGTCTGCGTCCGGGTGCGACAAGTGATGCCAGCGACCGGGGACAGTTGGCCGAGTTGCTGGTTTTGGGCGAACTTGTGGCGCGCGCGCGGGAGAAGGGTTGCCAAGTGATGGTGGAAGGCCCGGGCCACGTGCCGCTCGACCAGATCGTGGCCAACGTACAGCTTCAGAAGCGCGTCTGTGACGGAGCGCCGTTTTATGTGCTGGGGCCGCTGACCTGCGATGTTGCGCCCGGTTACGACCACATCACGGGCGCTATCGGCGGTGCGATTGCTGCCGCTGCCGGCACGGACATGCTGTGCTACGTCACTCCGGCCGAGCACCTGCGGCTGCCCGACCGGCAGGATGTCATTGAAGGCGTGATCGCAACGCGCATTGCCGCTCACTCCGGGGATTTGGTGAAGGGCGTCAAGGGGGCCAAGGCCTGGAACGATCAGATGTCCCGCTACCGCAAGCAGCTCGACTGGGACGGCATGTTCCGGTTGGCGATGGATCCCGAAAAGGCGCGGCGCTACAAGGAAGAATCCGAAGCCGCCAATGCCAAGGTCTGCTCGATGTGTGGCAGCCTCTGCTCCATCAACATGGACAACGCGGCCATCGGGAAGTTTTCCGGGCAGAAGCCGGATACCTCAGAGAAGTTTCTGACCCCGCGCCCGGCAGCCGCCGTGGCCGGTAGGGACTGAAGGATGTCGGGCTGGGCCAAACACAGAGAGACTTGACAGCCAGTGGCATCCCGCCTACTCTGGACGTTCTCCGACGCGGGGAGCGGTGATGGGCGGTTAGCTCAGTGGTAGAGCATCGGTCTTACAAACCGGGGGTCACTGGTTCGAGCCCAGTACCGCCCACCACGTCGCAGCGCGGACAGGCGCGGTGGGACGTGAGCGGGGGAGAACAATTTGCGGAGTTGTAGCTCAGTTGGTTAGAGCGCCGGCCTGTCACGTCGGAGGTCGCGGGTTCGAGCCCCGTCAGCTCCGCCACACATTTCAAGGGAACAAAGCCGTGCTTCGTCGTTGCTGAAGGACGGCTTTTCCTTTTGGCCAGAACCCTTTGAACCGCCCCTGTAAAGCGGCCTCGTCGCCGGTCAGCCTGTCAAGCCCATGCCGTTCAGCCACATTGACGAAACCGGACGCCTCACGATGGTGGATGTCGGAGAAAAGCCAATCACCGACCGGACGGCGACGGCTTCGGGTGTGGTGTTGATGCGGCCGGAAACCGTGGCGGCCATTCGCGCCCGGACGACACCCAAGGGCGATCCGCTCGAAGCTGCCCGCCTGGCGGGCATCCTGGCGGCCAAACAAACCGACCGGCTGATTCCCCTGTGCCATACGCTGCCGCTGGCCTATGTCAACGTCGAACTGACGCTGGCTGCGGACCACATCCTCATCACCGCGACGGCCCGGGCGCGAGCCAGCACGGGCGTCGAGATGGAGGCCCTGACCGCCGTCAGTGTGGCGGCACTTACCCTGTTTGACATGTGCAAGGCCATTGACCGTACGATGCGGATTACGGACATTCAGGTGCGGTCAAAAACGGGCGGCGCGTCGGACTGGCCGGCGTCGGAGACGCCGACCTCGGACGTGCCACCATCACCGGGCCTGACTTCCTCCGGGGCGGAAACGTAAGCGATGCCGGTCAAGAAGCGGAATCTGACCAATCCCCACCTGCCGCAGCTCGAAAAGGCCCTGGCCCAGGTTTACGGCTGGGCTCCGAACGAGACCCTGCGGGCGGCACTGCAAGCCGTGGTGACGGACAAGGCGCGCCGGCTGCTCTTTGACGAGATGACCTACTGCCGCGTGGCCGCGCAGTCGCCCGGTGAACTCCATTCGGTTGCGGAGGAAATTGCACTGGGTGAAACCAGTTTCTTCCGCGAGCCGGAGCAGTTTCGGGCTTTGTGGCGCATGGTGCTGCCTGAACTCATCGAGAAGCGCGCCGACACGAAACGCCTGCGATTGTGGAGCGCCGGCTGCTCGACGGGTGAAGAGCCGTTTTCGCTGGCGATGATTCTGGAAGACCTGCTTGGGGAAGCATCCGACTGGCGCATCGAAATCCTGGCCGTAGACCTGCGCAGCAAAGCCCTGCTGCATGCCAGCCAGGGGCGTTACCATCCACTCCAGTTGCGGAATCTTGACCCGGCACTACGTGACCGGTTTTTCCACGGCAGCCAGTCCCCGGATGCACCGCCGGGCGAGCTTGACCGCCGGTTGCGCCGCAACATCCGCCTGCGCCATGCCAACCTGTACGACCCGCACCTGTGGCAACACCTGCCGGGGCCGTTCGATGTCATTGTGTGCAGCAATGTGTTGACGCACATGCACTACACGGCCGTACAGCAGACGACGGCCCGCATCCAGCAGGCGCTGGCTCCGGGCGGCTATCTGCTGGTTGGGAGTGTCGAGGTCGGACTGGTCAACCAGGCGCGGCTGCGTCCCTCACAGGCGTTGCCACGTGGCTTTTTCCACCGTCCTGAGTAACAGAATGAGTAACAGAAAATGGGCGGCCATGGTCGGCCGGGTCGTGCAGGACGCAACCCAGTTGCGCTACAACGTCCGGCTATGATGAACCGTCGCCATTTTTTGTCTCTGTGTTGTCTGACGGCCGGCTGGTGTTCCACGGTGTGGGGGCAGCGGCGTCCAGGTCCGCCGCCGGTTCTGGGGCGCGCCAACTCGGCCCAGCGGGTCTTTGCACGGCTGCTTCAGCTTGAAGATGAGCGGTACTACCACGCCGAGGAGTTCGTGGATTTCCTTGGCTCGTCCAACGCCCGCGTGCGGCGGCGCGCCTGCCTGGCGCTTGGTCGCATCGGCGATCCCCGGTCATACACCCTGCTGCTGGAACGGCTCTACGATGACGGCAACCCACGGGTGCGCGCCATGGCTGCCTTCGCCCTGGGCGAACTGGAAACGACTGAACCGCTGGAAGACCTGCGCCGGATGCTGGTGCGGGAAACGGAAATGCTGCCGGTGCGGGCGCGCTGTGCAGAAGCTCTGGGCAAAATCGCCGCCGCCAATGCCAAAACCCTTGACGCAGACACCCTTCAGGGGCTGTTGGCCGCCGTGTTGAAGTCCCTGCCGCAGCCAACGGAAGACATCCCGCCCGGCAGCGAACGTGAGCTGTTCACCACACTGTGCCTGACGGCCGTGATGCGGATGCGCCAGGCGGCAGGCCTGCCGCCACTGCTCAGGTGGCTGGCGTCGCCAAATGCGAACGTTCGTTTCCACGCGGCCAACGCTTTGGCGCGGTTGAGCGATCTGCCGGAAGCGGAAAAGACCCTGACCCGCGAACGTGAGAAGCTCGTGGCAGCCTTCCGGGATGAAGGGGAGACCGTGGTGCAAGTGGCTCTGGCGCGGGTGTTGGGGGCTATTGGCGACGCAGAAGCAATGGCGGCGCTGCTCCCCCGTCTGGCTGCGGCAGAAGCCGCCGTGCGGATTGCCGTCATCCGGGCTTTGTCAAACGCACGCCAACCGGAAGAAGTCGTCCCGCCGTTGCTGGACCGGCTGCGTGCCGGGCTGTCCCGCTACGCCGCAGTGGAAGCGGATGAGCGCCCAACATGGGATGGTCTGCCGGAGCTTTTGACGCTGGCTGAAGCCCTGGGCCGCCTGAAAGCCACCGAAGCGCAACCGTGGCTGGAACGGCTGCGGATGCTGCCGACGGGCAGGCTGGGGGCCAACCCGGAAGTCGAAATTGCCCTGGCGCGGCTGGGCACGGCGGCCTTTCTGGGGGCTGACCCTGAAAAGCCGCTGCTTCCGCCGGACGACGACTGGCGGGCGCAGGCGCATTACTTTGCCGGTCTGGCCGCGCTGCCGCCGGAAGAGCCGCGCCGCCGCCGCGTGGTCGAAGATTTTCTGGCGCGAACCGGCCTTGATGCCCGTGCGCGCACGGCGCTGCTGGCGGCCGTGCCGAAAACGCCGGCGTGGGCCACCGTCTGGGAGCAGGAACTGCGTCACCCGGATGTCATGGTGCGGGCGGCGGCCGCCGCCGCATTGGAAGTGTTGCCACCGACCGACCAGGGGCGAAAGGCGCTCATTGCCGCCCTGACTACGGCGCGGGAGGACACGCAAAACGATGCCCGGCTGGCCATCCTCAAGGCCTTGGCAGCCGACCCGCATCCCGACACAGAAGCTGCCTTTGATCTGGCCCTGCGTGACCCGGACTGGCTGGTACGCAGGCAGGCCGGTGAAATACTCCGGCGGCGGCTTCCGTCCACCCTGAGCGAGGAAGCGCGCGCGCAGGCAGGCGAGATGCTCGACAGCCGGATTGGGATTTGCCGCACGAACCGTCCGGCAGCCTTTTATGGCCGGCTGGTGCGGCAGTATGCGCGGCATCCGCGCGCCGTCATCACCACGACCAAAGGCGAACTGACCCTGGAATTGTTTTCCGAGGATGCGCCTCTGACGGTTGAGAACTTCATCGCCCTGGCCGAACGTGGTTTCTTCGACGACCTGACCTTTCACCGGGTCGTTCCCAACTTTGTCGTCCAGGGCGGCGATCCACGCGGCGATGGCGATGGCGGCCCCGGCTACCAGATTCGCTGTGAAATCAACGAACGGCCCTACCTGCGGGGCAGTGTCGGCATGGCACTTTCGGGCAAGGATACGGGCGGAAGCCAGTGGTTCATCTGTCACCTGCCGCAGCCGCACCTGGACGGCGGCTACACCTGTTTCGGGCAGGTCGTCGAAGGCTTGGAGACCTTGGACCGGCTGGTGCGCCAGGACCGCATTCTGGGCATTCGTCTGGTGAAGGATTAGCAGGCAGGGAAGCAGTGGAGCCGACTGCCGGACTTGAACCGGCGACCTACTGATTACGAATCAGTTGCTCTACCAACTGAGCTAAGTCGGCCCATTTCCTGTGGCAGGGCGGAATAGTACCACGTCTGTCAAGATGCCGGGGAAAGTGAGGTTGGCGCGTCCGCGTTGTCCTCATCCCGCCCGGTGGTTAGACTGGACAAACCAACTGGAAAGGCAGGGTGCGCCGTATGGAAACAAAGCCTACCATCGAAACCGTCCTGGGAACGATGAACGAGCAGACGGCTTTGCTTCAGGAACTGGTGACGGAAGTCACGAGGAACCTGCTGCCGGAAGTTGCGGCTGTGAAAGCAGCGCAGCAGAGGTTGATGACAGAAGTCCTCACGCAGAAGTCTGAACAATCAGCGATGAAAGCCATGCTTCAGGAAATAGACACGCGCACCCGCCGCATCGATCACCGCATCACGGTCCTTGCCCAAGACATGCTCGACCTGCGCGCCACCATGCAGCGGATTGATGCCGATCTGCTTTCCCTGAAAGCCGTTGGATAGCACGTGTGCTGTTGCCAGCAGAAGACAAGTACCGTTCAGAAGCTGGAAATCCGGTGGGCCTACGGACGTTTGGCGCGGGCGCGACGTACCTCATCGGGGCTGGGCGGCGTGCCATTCCAGACGGCCAGCACTTTTCCCTGCCGCAGCAGAACGATGCGCGGGGTGTCGCCATCCGCCAGCAGACGCTTGAAGTCCTCTTTGGAAATCTCACCCAGCTCGAACTTGGCCCCGAACCGCTGAATGAAAAACTTGCGACGCCATTCCTCATTGGAGCAGAGCGCCACGAACAGCGGAAAATCCTTCACGCCCACATAGGCATTGAGCTGCGGGACGCTTTCCTGGCAGTGGCTGCACTCCGTGTCAATGAGCGCCACGAGACGTTCGCCCGTCGCCACATTGACCGTGGTCCCGGAGACCTTGACCCGCGACCAGTCGCTGCCGCCAAGCGGGAAGCCAAAAGCCAGCGGCGTGAGCAGACCAAACAACGCACAGAGCAGGACGCCCAGACCGCGCCAGCGGCGTGGCTGCAAGGCCGTCACTGTGGCCTGCGGTTTCCACACCAGCCATCCCGAAACCACGGTCACCAGCAGCATCAGACTATCCTCCAGCAGGGCTTCCTTTGGGCTGCGTTTGACCTGTGAGCCAAAACAGCCACAGTCCTCGACCGGAATGCCGGCGAGGATGACCCACCCCAGCGCGCCCATGAAGATGAGCGTCAGGCATCCGGCCCCCACCAGCGCCCAGCGCAGGCGGTAGCCGAGAATCAGCGCCGCGCCCAGCGCGCACTCGGCCACAAGCAAGCCCCAGGCAATGGCCGTTTGCATGGCTTTTCCCGGCACAAGTTGGAAACCAGCCACCTGCCGCACGAAATCAAAGGGTTCGAGCGCCTTGATGACGCCGGCGGCCAGCCACACCAGCCCCAGCAGGGCGGCCAGCCCCCAGCCAAGATAAAACCGCCACGGCAGGGAAGCGGCTTCTGAGCGTTGGGAAGCCGCCTCGGCGACGTTGCTCATGAGCGAATCTGAAAGCGTCCGCCCGGACGGACGTCAGTCGGTCGGGGCGGCGTAATCCGTTTGACCACGAAGGTATGCGTCGGCTTTTCGCCAGGGACGGGCAGCTTCGCCTGATCACAGGGAAACAGCGTCGGGTTGGCATAGAACCAATCCGCCGCCTTATAGTTGGCAATGCTGTGCGGGTCAATGAGCTGTGGGTCGAACTGAAACAAACGCGCCAGCTTGATGACAAACGACGCCAGCCCCTCGCGGAAGTCCCAGTGACCAATGCAGATTTTGCCGTCCGGCCACACGTGCGGATGAAAAATGGGGGTCATGCCGTGCATCATCACGGTCGGCTTCTCGAAAGGATGGTTGGGCGACAGCAGAATCCGAATCTGGTGCTCGTCGCGGGTTGTGTTGGGGCCGATGTAGCTGCGAATCCGAAGCGTTACGATGTAGTCCGTGGCCGGGACGTTGAGGTTTTGCCAGTGGATGTATTCGCCCCGGATGGTACGCATTTCCTCATAGTCCGCCGCCAGGCGAGCGCGCCGGACATCATCAGGCGTGGCCATGAAAACCGTCATCCCCCATTTCCCTGGAATCGTTTCACCGGTAGAGTAGGCCCATTGTAGCCCGGCTTGGGGCAATCGAAAAACAAACGGTGCATTCCCCCGGGCCCGTCGCCATTCTTCACCATGGAAAATCCCATTGCCTTTCAGGGTTCGGAAAAAGCCAGGCGCATCCAGGCGATGTTTGCCGGCATTGCGCCGACCTACGACCAGCTCAACCACTGGCTTTCACTCAACATTGACAAACGCTGGCGACGCGCGGCCGTCCGGGAAGTGCAGGACGTGCTGACGCGGCCCGGCGCCCGCGCCCTTGATGTCTGCTGTGGGACAGCCGATCTGGCGCTGGAACTGGGCCGGCTGGCCCCCACGGTCGGCGTGGATTTCTGTCAGCCGATGCTGCTCCGGGGCATGGAGAAAGTCCGGCAGAGTGGCCGTCCGGTGCATCTGCTCGCTGGCGACGCCCTGGCGCTTCCCTTTGCCGATGCCAGTTTCGATGTCGCCACGGTCGCCTTTGGAATTCGCAACGTCGTGGACCTGGACGGGGCGCTGGCCGAGCTGTACCGCGTCCTGAAGCCGGGCGGCAAGGTGGCCATTCTGGAGTTTTCCCACCCGGTCGTGCCCGGCCTCAAACCGCTGTTCGGCTTCTACTTCACGCAGATTCTGCCACGCATTGGCAATGCCGTCTCACGGTCAGGCTATGCCTACTCGTATCTGCCGGCGTCGGTACAGCACTTTCCCGACCAGCCCACCCTTGCGGCCCGGATGGAGCAGGCCGGGTTTCAGCAGGTGAAGTGGCGCAACCTGTCGGGCGGCATTGCCGCCCTGCACACCGGCGTCAGGCCGGCCGTGACCAATCCGGTGAGCGCTGATCCCGTCAGCACCGGCGTTGACGCTGACCGTTGATACCAACGGTCAGCGCGTATGACCGGCGCTGGAAGTCTAGTGCCGGAAATGGCGCATGCCGGTAAAGACCATAGCCAGTCCATGCTCATCGGCGGCGGCGATGACTTCTTCATCCCGAATCGAGCCACCGGGCTGAATGACCGCCCGCGCACCGTGGCGCGCCGCTTCATCGAGACCGTCCCGGAAGGGGAAAAAGGCATCCGACGCGACGACCGCACCGGACAGCGGCAGACGGGCCTTCATCGCGCCCAGCCTGACGGCGTCAATGCGGCTCATCTGTCCGGCCCCGACGCCAAGCAACTGGCCCTGCCGGGCATAGACAATGGCGTTCGACTTGACGTGCTTGCAGACCGTCCACGCAAAGAGCAGGTCGCGCCATTCGTCCTCGGAGGGCGACCGGCGGGTGACGACGCGCATCTCGTCCGGCGTCGCCAGCCGATCATCCAGCGATTGCACAAGCAGGCCGCCGGAGATCGTACGGAAGTCCGCTGCCGGGCGGGCTTCGTCGGCAACCACCAGCAGGCGCAGGTTTTTCTTGGCCGCCAGCACCTTTTGCGCCGCGTCATCGAAGCCGGGCGCAATGATGACCTCCAGGAAGATTTCGGACAGTTCGGTAGCCGTGCCCGCGTCAACCGTCCGGTTGAACGCCACGATGCCGCCAAAGGCCGCGACCGGATCGGTTTCCCGCGCCAGACGGAAGGCTTCGAGCGGAACGGCCCCCAGCCCGACGCCACATGGGTTGGTGTGCTTGACGATGACGCAGGCCGCCGCATCCCGGAATTCGCCGACCAGTCCCCAGGCGGCATCGGCATCGAGCAGGTTGTTGAACGACAATTCCTTGCCCTGTAGCTGGCGGGCCGCAGCCAAACCGCCGGCAGGATGCTCCGCCGGCACGTAGAGTGCTGCTGACTGGTGCGGGTTTTCACCATACCGCAGCGCCTGTTGCCGGTGCAGGACGAGCGACAGGCGGGGGGGAAAGGCGTCAGGAGGCTGAAGCTGAACCTGCCCCGTCGCTTCCTCGAACTGTGTCCGGTTGGCCAGAAAGTCGGCAATCATCCGGTCATAGCGTGCCGTGTGGGCAAAGGCCTTGCAGGCCAGACGGTAGCGTGTCGCGGCGGAGATGCTTCCGGTGTGGGTCAGTTCCGCCGCCAGTGCGGCATAGTCGGCCGGGTCGGTGACGACAACGACATGCTGGAAATTTTTGGCTGCGGCCCGGATGAGGGTCGGCCCGCCGATGTCAATGTTTTCCAGGGCTTCAGCAAAGGTGACTTCCGGGCGCGCAATGGTGTCGGCAAAGGGATAGAGGTTGACGACGACGAAATCAAAGCGGCTGATGTCGTGCAGGGCGAGTTGTTCAAGATGTTCCGGCAGGTCGCGCCGTGCCAGAATTCCGGCGTGAATGCGTGGATGCAGGGTTTTGACGCGCCCATCGAGCATTTCTGGAAAACCCGTGACCGAGGCCACATCCAGGACGGAAATACCGGCCTCGAGAAGGGTTTGCGCTGTCCCGCCGGTTGAGACGAGTTCGAGGCCGTGGGCGTGCAGGGTGCGTGCAAAGTCAACCAGTCCCTGCTTGTCAGACACACTCAGCAGGGCGCGTGGGGGAAGGGGTAAGGTCATAGGCGTTTACAGAGTCTGGCGGATTGCCGAAGATGATGTCCCAAACGGGATCATGTCTGCGCACGATAACAAAACCCGTTTCTCTTGTCTTTCGCCCGGAATTCGGCCTAAAAGCCTGGCATCCACTGCTTTTGGTCTGGTTCTGGCAATGTTTGTTTCGATGGTCGAACTCCACGACAGCCTGCCGCTCTGGTTTTGGGCCATCTGGGCTTTTGTCGTCGGAAGCTGCATCGGCAGCTTTCTCAACGTGGTGATCTACCGCCTGCCACGCGGCGGCTCGGTCAACTCACCGCCCCGGTCCTACTGCCCAAGCTGCAACGCAACCATTGCCTGGTACGACAACCTGCCCATTCTCAGTTTTCTGCTGCTCCGGGGGAAGTGCCGTGCCTGTGGGGTGCGTATTTCCTGGCAGTACCCGCTGGTGGAACTGGCAACCGGACTGCTCTTCCTCACCGCACTGCTGGTTTTTGGTCCGACGTTGCAATGTGTCTTCAACTGCGCCTTCGCAGCGGCGCTGGTGGCGCTCATCGTGACGGATTTCAACGAACAAATCCTGCCCGATGCCATTACCCTGCCCGGTACGGCCCTGGCGCTGGCGGCGCGGCTGCTGGACCACAATCTGGTCGGGCTGCCCTGGATGAACCTGTTTTTTGAAGGACTGACCGGATGGCCGCTCCCGATGACCGGGCTGGCCGGCTCACTGGTCAACGCGCTGCTGGGAATGGCCATTGGTGCCGGTGCGCTCTGGATGCTGGGCGTCGGTTACTTTCGCCTGCGCGCCTTTCCCATTCGGACACCCGACGATCTGGCAGACTTTCTCAAGCGCCGCTGCGTGGTCGGCACCCTGGCCCGCCTCAAGCTGCGCCACGCAAACGGCAAACGCGGCGTTGTTTATGTGCTCGGCGGGGATTTCAGCGAACTGTCGCCGGAGGAACTGGCCGCGGCTGAGTTTGCCTCGTCCAATACCGGTACGCCGGAACTCAGCATGACGGCACTTGACGGAGCCTGCGTCGAGCCGGGAGAACGGGGCGTCCGCATCACAAGTATCCCGGATGCCCTCGAAAACACCGTGGATGGCCGGCTCGAACCCGGTGATACCATTGTCTCCGGCAACCTGGAAGGCATGGGGCTGGGCGACGTGAAGATGATGCTGTTTGTCGGGGCGTTTCTGGGCGGAGGGCTGACCTTTTTCGTACTGCTCATGGCCTCGCTGCTGGGGGTTTTGGTATCCCTGCCACGTCTGCTGCTGCGCGGGTCATCCGCCCTTCAGCATGCGCTGCCGTTTGGCGTCATGCTGGGGTTGGCGGCGCTGGTGGCGCTCTTTTTCGGAGAAAAGGGGCTGACAACCTATCTTGACTTCCTTTCCAGCTTCATATCCTGAATGCTTTATGCCTGACGCATCCACCCTCAATGCTTCCACCCTTCAGTCCGTCATGGCCGATGCCCACCGGCGACTGGCTGCCACCTTTGGCGAACGCTTCCCGGAATGGACGCTGCCGGACTTTGAACTTCCGACATCCATACCACCCCGCCGGCAGTGGCAGGCGGTCAATGATTACTGGCTGGCCCGCAGGCAGGGTGTGCTGGCGCTCAAACTCAAGGAACTGGGCGCGTTGCCGGCTGACCAGCGGCCGGTGCAGGGAGCCGCACTCAACCGCTTCAAGGCCGAAGTCGAAGCCGTCCTGTCCGACCTTGAAGCTCAAGTACGGGCTTTCGAGGAAGCTGAAACCATCCGGCGCGAAGCCGTGGATGTCACCCTGCCGGGGCTGGTACGCCGGCGCGGGCGCGCCCATCCGCTGACGCAAATCCGGGAACGCATTGAGGACATCTTTGTGGCCATGGGCTACGCCGTCGAAGACGGCCCGGAAGTGGACACGGTGTTTTACAACTTCGACGCCCTCAACATTCCACCAGACCACCCGGCGCGCGATCTGACCGATACGTTTTACCTTGACGACGAACTGGCGCTGCGGTCACAGACCTCAAACGTACAAATCCACGCCATGCAGCGGCGCAAGCCCCCTTTACGGATCATCGCACCGGGGCGCGTCTTTCGTCGCGATGAGCCGGACGCCACCCACAACCCGATGTTTTTTCAGGTGGAAGGTCTCAACGTCGCGCCCGGCATCACCATGGGCGACCTCAAGGGCACGCTTCAGGTGTTTCTCACCCGGCTGTTTGAACGTCCGGTGACACTGCGTTTCCGGCCGAGCTACTTCCCCTTCGTCGAACCGGGCGCGGAGACCGACTTTCAGTGTCCGTTCTGCGGCGGCTCCGGCTGCCGCATCTGCAAGCATACCGGCTGGATTGAACTCGGCGGCTCCGGGATGGTGCATCCCAACGTCCTGCGCGCCTGTGGGATTGACCCGACGGAATTCTCCGGCTTTGCCTTCGGCTTCGGCATTGACCGCATGGCTGCGCTGCTCTACGGCATTGATGACATCCGGCTGTACTTTGAAAACGACCTGCGGTTTTTGAGCCAGTTCTGACCGCACCCCTTCCCGCGCCGTACCGTGAACCCATGAAATGCCTGCTGTTCCTGCTGCTCACTGGAAGTCTGGGCCTCTTCGGCGGCCCGGCGCAAACATCGGCACAAACATCGGCACAGGCCCCGGCGTCGGCACCAACGCCTGACCGCCAGCAGCTTCGGGTCTGGCAGGGGCGCTATCCGCACCACGATGTCAGGGGGCCGCGCGGCCGGATGCAGAAAATCAGCTTTTTCAAGCTGCCGGCGTTACGCAAGCCGCTCGCCGAGATGCTGGGGGAGGACTTTCTCGATGGCGTCGAACAGGGGAATTACCTTGAAGAACCCATTGAGCTGTTCGGGGATTATCTCCTCGTCCGGCTGTATCCCAACCTGCGCCGGATAGAGGACGAACACCGGCTCATCATCGTCGTGCCACTGGAAGGAACGGCGCTCCATGCCGTGTATTACCAGGAAGTCGTCGGTGCGGATGGCCAGCGGGACATCCAGACCGATTGGCGGCATAGCTTCGGTACATCACTGGACGACCTGCCGGAATCGCTCAAGACAAGGTTGGCGACGATAATGGGCCTTCCGTGAACGATGCGTATGAAGGCAACCCGGACGCCTGTGCTGACAGAACGTATCCTGTGCCATCCAGAGTCCCCGGAACCGGAGGCCATTGCCCGCGCCGCCGCCCTCCTGCGTCAGGGCGAACTGGTGGCCTTTCCGACGGAGACCGTCTATGGCCTTGGTGCACTGGCTTTTGATGCCGATGCCGTGGCCAAAGTCTTTGCGGCCAAGGGACGGCCGTCAAACAACCCCCTCATCGTCCACATCGCCGGGCGCGACTGGCTGGAGTGGGTCGCCGTTGCCATTCCACCGGTGGCCCACCGGCTGGTGGAGACGTTCTTCCCCGGACCGCTGACGCTCATCCTGCACAAACACGAACGCATCCCACCAGTGGTCACGGCCGGCGGGGCGACAGTCGGCGTCCGCTGGCCGGCACATCCTGTGGCCCAGGCGCTCATTCGCGCCGTCGGCGCACCGCTGGCCGCGCCGAGCGCCAACCGTTTCACGGAAGTTTCTCCGACCACAGCCGACCACGTGCTCAAAAGCCTGGACGGCCGCATTGCCGCCGTGCTCGATGGCGGCCCCTGCCCGGTCGGCATTGAGTCGGCCGTACTCGATGTCACCACCACACCTCCCACGCTCTGGCGGGCAGGCATTCTGTCCCAGGCAGAGCTGGAAGCTGTTGCCGGACAGCCCTTCCAGCGGCCCCAACCGGGGGCCGTCGTGGCGAGTCCGGGCCAGTTTCCGCGTCACTACGCCCCACGGGCGCACGTTGAGCTTGTCCTGCCAGGTGACGTGCCGAACATCGAACACCGCCTTGCCCGGTGGTTGGCGCATGGGCAGCGTCCAGCGGCACTGGTCATCTCAGAGGTCACACCACCGGCGGGCGCCCGACTGCTCCGCCTGCCGGCGCAGCCGGAAGCCTATGCCCACCGGCTCTACGCGGCGCTGCACGAACTGGATGCCCAGGGGGTGGAGGTCATCGTCATCGAGCAGGTTCCGGCTGACCCGGCCTGGGATGGGCTGCGTGACCGCCTGCACCGGGCTGCCGGCAAGCCGTAGCCCCCTTGTGCCTGTGGGCCTCCCGTAACTTCACCACACAGAACGGTTCGGACGGTGGTATCATCCGCCCTGAACACATCCTTTGGCGCCGGCTGCACTGCCTGCATGGACATCTTTCACGATTGGCAATCGCCTGCCCTGCGTACGCCGACGGTACTCACCATGGGCGTTTTCGACGGGCTTCACTTGGGCCATCAGACCATCATCCGCCGGGTGGTCGAGCGCGCGGCGGCCCTTGACTGCATTCCGACCGTCGTCACCTTCGATCCTCATCCGCGCGCCGTTCTGCATCCTGACGCTGCGCCGCCGCTGCTTCAGACGCTTGGCCAACGACTCGAAGCCCTTCGCATTCTGGGTATCCGGCAAACCCTTGTCCTGCGCTTCGACCCGGCGCTGGCAGCCCTGACCGCCGCCGAGTTTGCGCAGCGCATTCTGTTTGGGGCGCTGGGCGCACGGGAAATCTATCTTGGCGAAGATTTTGCCTTCGGGCGCGGCCGGCAGGGCAACATCGCCACGCTCCGTTGCCTGGGTGCGGACTACGGCTGCGCTGCGTATGAAGTCGAAGCCGTGCTGCTGCGGGGCAAGCGGGTCAGCTCCACGCGCCTGCGCGAAGCCATCCAGTCGGGGCGCATCAACCTGGCGCGGCGGATGCTGCTGCGGCCCTACGGCGTCGAAGGAGAAGTTGTGACCGGCCGACGGCTGGGGCGGACGCTGGATTTCCCCACCGCCAACATCGCGGTCATCAACCGCGTGCTCCCGGCCGATGGCGTCTATGTGACGGCCACTCTCATTGGCGGCGTCTGGCGGCGCAGCGTGACCAACATCGGCTACCGCCCGACAGTCAGCGATGACCGTCTGCGCGTCGTCGAAACGCACATCCTGGATTTTGGCGGTGATCTCTATGGCACATCCCTCCGCACCCGGTTTCTGCATCGGCTGCGTGCGGAACGGAAGTTCGCCAGTCTGGAAGAGCTGCGCGCTCAGATTGCGTACGACGTGGCCCGCACCCGGCGCTACTTCCGGCATCCGGGCGTCCGCCGCTCGCTGGCCGTCGAATGACCGGCCTCACCGGCCGGTCTGGCGTTTGGCTAGCGCTTGGCCAGCACGAACTGATCGAGCCGTTCAACCATCCAGCTCTGTCCCACCCGCCGCAGAAAGATCAGTCCCGTCCCGGTTTGTTCTTCCTTCGTGGCGGAGACGACCACCACCCGTACGTCGAGCAGGACGCGGCGGGCGTCGAGACGTTCCATGCGCAGGCCCTGGGTCGTCCAGGCGTCAGGCTTGGAAACCACGATGCCCAGCACGAACCTGGACGTGTCGGGGCGGATGAAACAGGCTTCGAGCGCCTTGGACGTACCCGTACGGATGGCTTTGTCCATCGTGGCCAGGAAGGCCCGGAGTTCCTCGTCGGGCGGGGAGGCCTGTCCGGCGGCCGTTTCACTGGCCAGCAGTCCCCGCCGGGCCTGCTCATCCAGCGCCGGGCCGGATTCCATCTCAAACGCGGCTTTGTAGGCGGCGCGCGCCTGCTCGTAGGCCTGGCGGGCCATGGCCAGATCGGCTTCGGTCAGCAGCGCCAGCGCCAGCGGATACCGGGAAGGAAGCGCCGCGCGGCGAATGGCGGCCACCTGCTCCGCTGCCGCATCGGGCTTACCCTGGGTGATGAGTGTCCGGGCCAGGTAGGCGCGGGCCAGGGCCAAGTCCGGCTCGCGGGCCAGAGCCTCGCGCAGCAGTCCTTCCGCTTCGGCCTGACGCTGCGCTTCGGTTTCACCGGCTTTCAGACGACGGGTGAGCGTGGCTTCGGCATCGAGCAGTAGCCCGAAGGCGTAGCGTCGTTCCGGGCGGGCATCGTTGTCGAACTGCCTGGAGTTGCGGTCGTAGCCAAAGCGCACCTGGGGATAGAGCTTTTCGGGGTCGAGTTCGACGCTGGTGATGGTGGCCGGGGTCTCAAACACGGCCGTGGCATAGCCTTTGGAAGGCAGTTCCACCGTTGTGGTCAGCCGTTCTCCCTTGTCAGTGATGGCCACGACAGGCAGGCTGGCATCGCCCGTGCCCAGATTGCGCAGGGCGCAAGTCCAGCCCGGGCCGTCCTCGCGCCTGACCGGAACACCGATGATGAAATCCGGCTCGCTGAGTTCCTCGAACCACTGCCGGAAGAAGTTGGCGCGGCGCTCATCGGGCGGCGTTCCGACAAGGCGGTTGCGGAACGCTTCGTAGGTGGCAGTGCCCCCCGGATCGGCGACGGTCTCCCGGATGGCCGTCAACAGCGTGTCACGCCCGACGAGGCGTTCCAGCAGGCGGAAAACGAGCGCACCCCTGTTTGGCATGCTGGCGTAGTAATCCGGGAAAGCCGGATGCTGGAGCACCGGAATCAGATCAATGCCCCGCTCGAAACCCTGCTGGGAGACCCGGATGGCAGCCAGGCGGCCGTAGGCAAAGCTCCGACGCAACCAGAAATCCCGCCCGGCGGCCGGCCCGTAGTGCTGTTCGATGTAGCGTCCTGTCAGATATGCCGGCAGCGCGTCCGCCAGGATGCCCCACCCACGCCCCCGCAGCCGGACTTTGCCGCCGAGCCAGGTCTGGGCCAGGCTCGCCGTCAGCCATTCCACCATTTCGGCATCCAGTGTCGGACGGCGCAGGGCCGCCGCTTCGATGAGCACCGCACCCGGTGCGGCATACCGGATGGCGCGGTCGGTGTCGAAATCCCGTCCACGCAGTTCCGGGCTGCGCCGGTCAGCAACCACGCGGCGGGGCGTTGTCAGCAGGTGGAACTCACGCACCGGGGCCGCACCCCACAACTTCTGGTAAAAGGCCAGAATCCGCTCGACTTCCTCGGCCAGCCGCTGCGCCTGACGCTGGGTTTCGGCCGGTAGTCCCTGGGCGCTGCGGACGTGAATCGTCACAGATTCACCGTTATCTGCAGCAACGCGGCGGCTGACCGGCGGGCCGAAGGGCTGCACCACCAGCCAGGGTTCACCCGCCAAATCTGAAGTGAAGACGATGGCATCATCAGTTTCCCGGCGCGTCCCACTGGACCAGACTTCGCCATCGGGCGACCGGGCGACGGTCAGGACGTAGGGGGCAGTGTCCAGGCCGTGGCTGCTCTGGGGCAGGTGAATGAAGGGCGTCCAGCCGGACTCCGGCAGAAGCAGCGTATCGCCGGGAGTGATGGCAGCATAGCTGGTGCTTTCGCGGTAGGTCAGCGTGTAGGCCAGCCGGGCGGTGACTTTCCCTCCCGGCGCCAGGGGCGGGGAGAGTTCCGCCACGTACGTGGCAATGGCCGCATCGCCGCCGGGCTGTTTCTTTTCGTCCGTGGAAAAAGCCCGTTCATTGACCGTGAACGCCGTCACTTTGGCCGCTTTCGTCAGCCGCAGGGTGAGCGTCCGCGCTTCGGCCTGCCGGGCAATGTTGGTCAGTTCAAGCGTGGCCGTGACATCGGCGCTGTATTCGGCCGGGCGAAGCGTTACGCTAATGGTTGAGCGAACGAGGCCGAAGTCAGCAAACTCCTGGGCCGGTACGGCCACGGGTGTCAGCCACAGGCACATGGTCCACAGAAGCCAGTGCCGGAAAAAACGGTGAACTTGGTGCATGGTCGGGATGGATTCTGTCAGGAACAACGGGAAGTTTCAGTCGCTACGCGACTTGCAGGCTGGACGCCCAAGGCTGAACCGACTATGGTTGCCGGGCCAGGGAAGCCTTTTCTAACACTGAATGCTGAACGCTGCACAGCCTTGTTCGGCTCAAAATGATTTCACTGTCCAGGATGTACTGCGTATGGCCTGGTTTCGACGCAAGCGCAATATCACCGAAGAAACACTGCCTTCCGACCGCAAGGTGCGAACCGAAGGTTTGTTTGTCAAATGTCCGGCCTGTGGGACGACGCTGTTCAAGAAGGACCTTGAAGCCAGCCTGTACGTCTGCACCAACTGTCGGCATCACATGAAATGGCCGACCCGGTTGCGCCTGGCGCATCTGTTTGATGAAGGCCGGTACGAAACCTTCGACGACAACATCGTTTCCACCGACATCCTGGGGTTCTTCGATACCAAGTCCTATGCCGAGCGAATTGAACAGGCCCGCAGGAGTACCGGCTTCAACGATGCCATCGTCTGCGCCGAGGGTACGCTTGGTGGGCGTCCCATCATCGGCTGCGTCATGGTGATGGAGTTCATCGGCGGCAGCATGGGGTCAGTTGTCGGTGAAAAGGTGACACGCGCCATCGAGCGGGCGATTGCCCGGAAAAAGCCGCTCATCATCGTTTCGGCTTCCGGCGGGGCGCGCATGATGGAAGGCACCTACAGCCTGATGCAGCTTGCCAAGATTTGCGGCGCGCTGGCCCGTCTGGATGCGGCGCGTGTGCCGTATATTTCCGTCCTGACCGACCCGACAACCGGCGGCGTCACGGCCAGTTTTGCCATGCTGGGCGACATCAACGTGGCCGAACCGGGGGCGCTCATCGGGTTTGCCGGGCCACGGGTCATTGAGCAAACCATTCGTCAAAAGCTGCCGGCCGGATTCCAGCGGTCGGAATTTCTGCTGGCTCACGGTATGCTCGATGCCGTTGTGGACCGGCGTGAGATGCGGAAGTTTCTGATGGATGCCCTGGCTTTTATGGCCGGCTGAGTCTTTTCCGTTCTGAAAACGGCTGCCGTTTTGCTGGAAGTCGAGACCCCTTGTCCATGGACTTTGAGGCTGCTACCCGATACCTGCAGGCGTTGGGCAATGAAGTCGCCACAATGAAGCTTGGCCTGGAAGCCATGCAGGCACTTCTGGCCAAACTGGGACAGCCGGAGCAGAAGTTCTGCGCCATTCACGTCGCCGGCACAAACGGCAAAGGCTCCACCTGTGCGTTTCTGGCCAGCATCTTCCAGCAGGCGGGCTTGCGTACCGGGTTGTACACGTCGCCTCACCTGATGAGTCCCGTCGAGCGCATCCGGCTCAATGGGCAGGCTATCCCGGAAGCCGCTTTTGCAGAGGTCATGACGCAGGTTCATGACGCGGTTGAGTCATTGTTGGAACAGGGGCGTCTGGCTGCGCGTCCGACGTTTTTTGAGCATCTCACAGCCGCGGCCTTTACCTACCTGGCCGCCCGGCAGGCCGAGGTCGTCGTGGCCGAAGTCGGCCTGGGCGGCCGGCTGGATGCCACCAACGTCCTGCACCCAGCGGCGGCAGTCATCACCAACATCGGTGAAGACCACCGGGAATGGCTGGGGCCCACGCTGTCCCACATCGCCCGTGAAAAGGCCGGGATCATCAAGCCCGGCGTGCCGGTGTACCTGGCGGACACCCAGCCAGAGGAAGCGCGCCGGGTGTTGGCGCACTCGGCCCTGGCGCAGCAGGTTGAACCGCAGTGGGTGGCTCCCTTCGAGACCGTACATCTGGATGCCACGGGCTGCCCTTCTGTCCGCTTTGACCAGCGCTTTCCCAGCCTGGAAGGCGGAGTGTGCCGGTTGTCGCTGCGCGGCAGGCATCAGACGCAAAACGCGGCTCTGGCGGCCGTGGTTGCCCAGGCTGAACTGCGCCGCCGGGGTGTAGCCGAAAGCGACATCGGCCGGGCGATTGTGGCCGGACTGGAAACCACCCACTGGCCCGGACGTTTACAGTGGCTGGAGACAACTCCGCCGGTACTGCTTGACGGCGCGCACAACCCACAGGGAGCGCAGGCGCTGGCGCACTTTCTGGAAAGCATTGGCGGGCGGCGTCCCCGAACCGCCATCTTTGCCACCATGCGCGACAAACCGGCCGCCGATCTGCTGTCGGCACTGGCGTCGGGTGTGGATCGTCTGATTCTGACGGAGGTCAAAAACCAGCCCCGGACGATGCCGCGTGAGAGTCTCGAAGTCATTGCCCTGGGCTACTGGCTGCCGTCGGGTATCATCCAGGCGCCGGATGTCGCCATGGCGCTGGCCCGGGCCCGCGAACTGACGCCACCTGAAGGGCTGATTCTCGTCTGCGGCTCCATTTACCTCATCGGCGAGGCACTCCAGGCGCTGCAAGTGCCGGTTTTGTGACGCAGCCACTGTGACGCACCCATGACGCCAATCTTTTTCGTAACCGGAACTGACACGGGTGTGGGCAAAACCGCTGTCACCTGTGCCCTGGTGCGGACATTGATCCAGTCCGGCTGTCGCGCGCGCGCCGTCAAGCCGATTGAGTCCGGCTGCGCCATGGACGCTGCTGGTGAACTCCAGCCGGCGGATGCGCTGGCCCATCGCCGGGCGGCCGGACTGGAGCACCTGCCTCTGGAACGCTTCATCCGCTATCGGTTGGCGGAACCGCTTGCCCCGGCCGTGGCGGCAGAACGGGCCGGCGTCACCATTGAACTGGAAGCCTGTCTTGAACTTGTGCAGGCCGCTGCCGCTGAAACGGATGTGTTGCTCGTGGAAGGGGCGGGCGGACTGCTCGTGCCGCTGGCGGGAACAGCCAGCACAGGCTACCAGACCGTCGCCGATTTCATCGCCCGGCTGGGTTGTCCGACGCTGGTGGTGGCGCGGGCGCGGCTGGGCACGCTCAACCACGTCCTGCTCACCTGGAACGAACTGCACCGCCGTGGACTCCCTGGTGTGGGCGTCATTCTCAACGACACGGACGCCGAAGCCGGTCTGGAGCGGGAAGACAACGCGCGCGTGCTGCGAGCATTTGGCGTCCCGGTACTGGCCGAACTACCATACGGCATGACGCACCTCGAACCGTACCAGCTTGAACCCTACCTGTCGGACGCCCGGCGTTACCTCACCGGCAACCCACCGCCCTGATTGGAGTCTTGCCATGACCGACGCGCGCACGCTCTATCCGCCCATCGAACCCTATGAAACCGGGATGCTGCCGGTTTCCGAACGGCACACGTTGTACTACGAAGTCAGCGGCAATCCCCAGGGGAAGCCGGTGGTCTTTCTCCACGGCGGGCCCGGCGGCGGCACCTCCCCTGACCACCGGCGGTACTTCGACCCGGAGCGTTACCGCATCGTCCTGTTTGACCAGCGCGGTGCCGGGAAAAGCACGCCCTACGCCTGTCTGGAAGAGAACACGACGTGGGATTTGGTTGCCGACATCGAGCGTTTGCGCCAACACCTGGACATCCGAAAGTGGGTCGTGTTTGGCGGCTCCTGGGGCAGTACCCTGGCGCTGGCTTACGCAGAAACCCATCCCGACCGCGTCCGGGCGCTGGTGCTGCGGGGAATTTTTCTGTGCCGCAAAAAGGAGATTGACTGGTTTTACCAGGAAGGGGCGAATGCCATTTTCCCGGACGCCTGGGAGCCGTACCGCGATCTCATTCCCCCGGATGAACGCCACGACATGGTGGCCGCTTACTACCGCCGGTTGACGAGCGATGATGAGCAAGTGCGGCTGGCGGCTGCCCGCGCCTGGAGTGTCTGGGAAGGCAGTACCTCAAAACTGCTCCCGGACCCGGAACTCATCAAGGATTTCGACGAGCGTGCGCTGGCCATTGCCCGCATTGAGTGCCACTACTTCATCAACCGGATTTTCATGGAGTCCGAGCATTACCTGCTCGAACACGTCCATCGCATTCGCCACATTCCGACGGTCATCGTGCAGGGGCGTTACGATGTGGTGTGTCCGGTGATGACCGCCTGGGAGCTGCACAAGGCGTTTCCTGAAGCCGATTTTCAAATCATTCCGAACGCCGGGCATTCCGCCTCGGAGCCGGGGACGACGGCGGCGCTGGTTGCGGCGATGGACCGTTTCGCCCTGCTGCCCGACTAGGAAACCCATAGCCCTGAAGGCGTATGACCGCCCATATTCTGAAGTGCGGTCCGGCAGTCTTGTGTCTGTTGGTGTTTCCGTTCTGGATAACCGGCGGCGGCAGGTCGTCGGCTGCTCACACCAGACCGTCGTCCAGAGTGCGACTGCCGGAAACCCTGCGCATCGGCATCCTGACGCTGTTTCAGCCGCAGGAAGTCACTCTGGCGGCAGGTTCCCGGCCTGCCACTCTGCATCTCGATGAACGTCCCGTGGCACTCCCGCCCGGCCGCCTCTGCCGGGTGGCGAAGGATGCCGGCGGCCTCGCTCTCTGGCAGGGTGAGCGACGGTTGGCCATCGGGACACATCTGGCCGTGGCCGCGGAGGATGTGACCGTGGAAGTGACAGGACGCAGAACCCGCCTGCGCCGGCATTTTTGTGGAACGCTCACGGTGACGCCCGGCGAAAAACATCTCCAACTCGTCGTGACCCAGCCGCCGGAAGCCGTTGTTGCGGCAGTGGTGAGCGCCGAGCTTTCGCCGGAAGCGCCGTCGGAAGCGGCCAGGGCGCTGGCGGTCGTCGTCCGCAGCTATCTGGTCAACCACGTTGGACGGCATGCCGGTCAGGGGTTCGATTTCTGTGACTCGACGCACTGCCAGTTGTTTTTCGGCGAGCAATGGGCGCGACGGGAAGCCGGACGCGAAACCGGCGGCGCCCTTTCGGGACTGGGAAAGCAGGCGGCTGCCGACACCCAGGGAGAAGTCCTGTGGGAAGCCGACGGCGGGCTGAGCGACGCCTACTATACGGCCTGCTGTGGCGGGCGTACGACGACGCCGGCCGTGGCTTTTGGTATGGGCCAGGACTCCACAACCGCCACGGGCGTCCGTTGCCGGTGGTGCCGGGAGGCACGTTTTTTCGCCTGGATGCGCCGGGTTGACCGACGGACGCTGGCCCGCGCCCTCCTGCCGGAGCTGGCAGCAACGGAAAGCTGGAACATCGCCGTTGCCGGGCGCACGCCGGATGGCTTTGTGACCAGCCTTGTCGTCCAGGCCGGTTCACGGCAAATCACCCTGCCCAACTATCGGTTCCGGCACCTGGTGGGGCAACGGCTGGGGTGGAACCTTGTCCTTTCCAACCGGTACGCCATTGAGCCGCATGGGGAATGGCTGGTGCTGCGCGGTCAGGGATTCGGCCATCAGGTCGGGTTGTGTCTGGCCGGGGCCATTGCCCAGGCCCAGGCCGGACGGCACTACCGGGACATTCTCCGCCACTACTTCCCGAAATCCGCCTGCCACAACGCACTGCAAACTGACTTCTGACGGCATCGGTTCCAATGAGGATTGCCCGCGCCGGCCCGGCAGGCTGTTTTCAGGCGGCTATCTGGCGTAGGGCTGCGAGCAGTTCGGTGCGGCTGCGCTTGAAAATGGGCAGCGTTTCGACGTGGCGGTAGCGGATGATGCCCTGCTTGTCAATGATGAACACAGCCCGGTTGGCGATGGGAAGCAGACCGCCCAGCATCAGGACACCATACGCCTTGCACAGTTGATTTCCGGGGTCTTCGAGCAGCGGGAAGGGGAAGGAATACTTTTCGGCGAACTTTTTGTGCGCCGTCAGGTCGTTGGTGCTGACGCCAAGAATCACCGCATCGAGTTGCCGGAAGGCTTCCCAGCCGTCGCGGTAGTCGCACAGTTGCGCCGTGCAGGTCGGGGTGTCGTCGCCGGGATAGAACACGAGCACGACGTGGTTTTTGCCCCGGAACTGGGACAGGGAATAGGTTTGGCCGTCACTGGCAGCCAGGGAAAAATCCGGCGCCGGGTCTCCTACGTTGGGCATGGTCGTTTCCTGAACTACCTGTTCTCAGACTGGTGAAACATCAGAAAGCTGAAACGGGGGCAAGCGGTCAGTCCGCTGCCACAGGCCACCCGGTTTCGACATTCATGGCTTCCCATTCGCCACGGTGCGCTTCCCAGAAGGGCTGGGCGTCGTCGAAGACTTTGACGTGGCGAAGCAGCGTCCCACGCGCAAACAGCCCCTCGCCCATTTCGACGATCCGCTGGTCATGGGGGGCTGTGGCGTCAATCAGCGCCGTCTGCTCCCGCAGCGAAGCCTGAAGGCGCTCCCGGTCGGCCGGTTCGGCCAGCGGCCGCGCCAACCGGAAAGCGCCTTTGGGCGCCTGCTTGAGGCTGGCGAAACTCACCCCGGCGTAGCCTGGCACTTCCAGGGCGATGTCATTGAGCAGGGCGCTGGCGGAACCTTTGGAAGGCATCGGGCAGCCCATGGCTTTGGCCAGCGCCTGGACAATCAGCCAGTCCGGGCGGCGGTTGCCGTCGCCTTCAAGCAGACGTGCCACCCGCTGCACCTGTCCGGCATGATTCGTAAACGTGCCATCCTGTTCGGCATAGCTCATGGCCGGGAACACAACGTGCGCCAGTTTGGCCGTTTCCGTCAGGAACAGTTCACTCACGATGAGGCATTCCAGCCGGGCAAGCGCGGCGCGCCAGTGGTCGCCAAGGTTCGAGATGGGATCGGCTCCGGCGAGATAGGCCGCGCGAATGCTCTGTCCAAAGTCGGCTTCCAGATGCGCCGCGTTGACCGACAGCCCCATGTCGAACGTGCCTGCCGAGTTGTTGTCCTCCGCCAGCGCCAGCAGATGAACCGTCGCGTCAGGTTTCGTGAGAAGACGAACCTGCGCCAGGGCGCGAAGCGCCGCACCACGCACTTCCGGCCCGACGATGACCACGAGCCGGTCGGCCGTTGTGATGGCCTCGCGGAGCGTGCGCAGGTCATCCACCGCAACGCCCGCCAGCAGAGCCATCGCTTCCAGGCTGGCTTCCTCGAAGAGCGCGCGCACGATGGCGCTTTCACCGTCGGGACGCACATGCAGGAAGACCTCGGCCTGCCGCCGCGCGATGCGTGTTGCCCGCTGGTTGATCACCAGAAGGCGCGCGCCGTGCTTCCGCCGGGCATAGCGCATGGCAAAGCCGGTCAGTGGGCTGTATTCCGTCGGGTCGCCACCGATTTGGACAATGGTCGTGGCCTGCTTGATGTCCTCGTGCGTGGCCAGCGGGGCCGAGAGATGGGCATAAAAATCGCCGAGTTCGACGTTGCGGAAGTGGGCCAGGTGCGGCGTGTCGAGCGTCCGGCCGAAGCGGGCCAGGGCAAAGTTGGCTTCATTCGTCAGCCGGGAGGAACCCACTATGGCTACAGCATTTCCGCCGTGCTGTTTGTGGATGCCAGAAAGAAGCCGGGCCGCCGTCGCCAGAGCCTCGTCCCAGGTGGCCGGCTTGAGGTCGTTGCCCTGCCGAATCAGGGGCGTCGTCAGCCGTGCCGGATTGGAGATGTAGGCGCTGCCGTACCGGCCCCGGATGCACAGAAACTCGCCGTTGATGCCGGTCAGGTCTTTGGAAGCCGCGCGGACGTACTGTTTGCCCCGGACGCCCAGTTCAAGCTGGCAGCCATCGGCACAAAACGAGCAGGTTGTCTGTTGTTCGCGCATATCCCACGGACGGGCTTTGAAGCGCGAGTCCACGGAAAGCAGCGCGCCAACCGGGCAGACTTCAACGCAGTTGCCGCACTGTTCGCAGTGCAGGTCCTGCCCGTAAAAACCGATGACTTCATTGGTGCCGCGAAAGATTTTGGTCAGGGCGTGCACGTCCATCCAGTCTTCGCACACGCGCACGCAGCGGTAGCACTTCACGCACCGCTGTTCGTCATAGGCAATGAAGGGCGAGAGCCGGCGTTCTTCCTTGTTGTTTTTGGGAACTTCATAGTGGGCATAAACGGCCCCGTACTGAAAGGCCATATCCTGCAACTCGCACTGTCCGCCTTTGTCACACACCGGGCAGTCGAGCGGGTGGTTGCCCAAGATGAAGTCCAGCATGCCTTTGCGGGCTTCAACGATTTCATCGGAACTCGCCGTGACCACCATGCCGTCGGTAATCGTGACGGTACAGGCGGTAGCCAGCTTGGGCACCTTTTCGATGCGCACCAGACACATCCGGCAGGCCGCCTGGGAGGTCAGATCGGGGTAGTAGCAGAAGTTGGGAATGGCAATGCCCTGTGCCGTGCAGAACTCCAGAAGGAGCATGCCCTTCGGGGCCTGGTAGGTCTTGCCGTCTATCGTAAGCGTGACGAGTTCCATGGGTGGCGTGGCTTGGGAAGGCTGGTCAGGTTGGGTTTCACGGGCGCAAAGTGTTGGTTATAGTACCGTCGTGTTTTCAACACTGACAAGCCAGCCTGCCCATTCCGCGGTGAACCGACTGGCGTTACATCCACTACTGAACGGCTCTTCTGTTCAAAGGTCATCCACAGACCAACGTGGGGCCGGGCTGGCGCATCTTGGGTGATGCTGTGATGCCCGCTGCGGCATCGTTGACACGAATCGGCTTACACGAAAGGAAATCCTGCCATGAAACGTCACTTGACCCGAAGCCTGGTCACACCTCTTGGCCTCGTCGCCCTCTGTGGTGCGATGTGGCCCGCGCTCCCTTCCCAGCAACCCTCCGTTGCCGGGATCGTTTTTGCCCAGCGTTTTCAGGACATCACCCTGCCCCCTGGAACCATCATCCGGGTGCAGATGGACCGGACGATTTCCTCCCGTACGGCGCGGGTGGGAGACACCTTCACGGCCACCGTGTTTGAACCTGTAATTGTCGGGGGGCAGTTGGCCATTCCGCAGGGCACACAGGTGCAGGGACGGGTCACGGCGGTCCAGCCGGCTGAGCGGCGGAGCCGTTCTGGAACGATTGCCGTCGAGTTTGACCGCATTATTTTTGCCAACGGCGTATCGCGTGACATGCGCGCTTCGCTGACCAGTCTGGATGCCAGAGAGCGTGAGCAGATTGACAGCGAAGGAAGGGCCCGGGGCGGCAGCTCCACCAAGCGCAATGTCATTTTCGTGGGTGGTGGCGCGGGGGCCGGCGCGGCTATCGGCGCAATTGCCGGCGGTGGCAAGGGAGCTGCCATTGGCGCTGGTATCGGGGCCGCGGCCGGTGTCCTTGGCGCGTTGCTTTCCAAGGGGCAGGAAGCCCAGGTGCAGAGTGGATACCGTTTCGGCGTCGAACTTGAACAACCGCTGCGGGTGCCCAGCGACATGAGCACCGGCGGCAACACGGGCAGCGGCGGCAACTGGGATGACTACGGTTACGATGCGGCCCGAGGTGAGTACACTGCTCCCGACATCGTGCGCCGGGCACAGACCGAACTGCGCCGGCAGGGCTTCTACGATGGCGACATTACCGGCAACCTGGGACAGCTCACCCGGCAGGCCATCGGCAATTTTCAACGCCAGCAGGGCCTGACGGTGAACCGTCGCCTGGACCGCGAGACGGCGCGCGCACTGGGTGTCGTTTCCGGTGGCGGCTTCTCCACCGGGAGCGACCCGTCTGGCGGGAGTGACCCGAACGAAGACTTCGGCTATGGCTATGACCCGAATGCCGGAGAGTACACCGCCAGCGATATTGTGCGCCGGGCGCAGACCGAACTGCGCCGGGAACGGCTCTACAACGGACGCATTACCGGCCGCCTCGATGCCGAGACGCGCGATGCCATCCAGCGTTTTCAGGAAGAGCGCGGACTGCCGACAACCGGCCGTCTGGACCGGGAAACCGCTCTGGAGATGGGGATTGTCTATTAGTCCGGTACTGGATTGGATGCGTTCGTCCGCCGGGCGGGCGATGAACCGGTGAGAGTGACAGCGGCGCAGCCGGGAAGCCAACCGTGCTTTCCGGCTGTGCTTTTTTATGTGAACCGGCGGACCGTACGGTGACCCAGAAAGCGCCGAATCTCATCCACAGCCGTGTTGAGCAGACCCTCCCGGCTGAGCAACGACTTGACGTACTGCGGCGCCAGCGCTTCCTGCATCGGCTCAAAGCCATGTTCGATGAGGCTCCAACCGGGACGCAGTTTCGCCGCCATGCCTTCGAGCAGGGAAAGGCTCCGAAAGACATAGACCAGTTCGGCCGGGAGGTTGAGTCCCAGTTCACGGGCTGTCCGCTCGATGGCCAGACCCACGCCCAGCATGCGGTTTTGGGCATCGAGTCCGCGGCGGTGAAGCTGGATGATTTCCTCGATGAAGGCATGAATGCGCCGGCGGTTGGTGCCCGGCGCAACGATGCCGGTTTCATACAGGCCATCCACAAGGCGTTCCCGGTCGCCGTGCAAGCCGGCCGCCACGGCATCCAGAATGGCCGCACGCATCTCGCGCGAGAGGCGGCACACCATGCCGTAGTCGAGAAGAATCAACTGCCCGCCATCGCCGACAAGAATGTTTCCGGGATGGGGGTCGGCGTGATAGACGCCGGCCACGAAGATCATTTCGGCGTAGAGCCTGACCAGCCGGGCAATGAGATCGTCAAAGTCGAAACCAGCCGCCTGAAGCCGCTCCACGTCGGTGAACTTCACGCCGGGGCAGTATTCCATGACGATGACCTGCGGACCCGACACTTCCGGGTACACGAGCGGAACGGTGACATCTTCCCGGCGGGCAAGAATGCGCGCCATGGTTTCGATGTTCTCCATCTCGGTCGTCAGGTCGAGTTCCTGCGCCATGCCCTTTGAGCCTTCAGCAATGGCTGTGGAGAGCATGCGGGTCAGTGAGTTGGAAAAATGCCGGTCGAGCTGCCGGATGACATAGCCGGCGATTTTGAGGTCAACGGCCATCTGCGCCGGGATGTCCGGGCGAACAAACTTGACGGCTACATCCTGTCCCTGCCAGACCGCGTAGTGAACCTGCGCCAGCGACGCAGCGGCCAGGGCTTCGTCGTCAAAGCGGTCAAACACGGCTTCCAACCGGGTGCCGTAAATGGCTTCGAGCGTCCGCCGGGCGGCTTTGCCCGACAGGGGGGTAATGCCGTCCTGGAGCTTGGAAATTTCTTCGATATACACTGCCGGAACGAGGTCCGGGCGGGTACTGACAAGCTGCCCCAGTTTGATGAAGGCCGTGCCCAGCGTTTCAATGTGTTGCTTGATGGTCTGCGCCCGCTGGCGATGGGTTTCCTCCGAGACCTGCCGGGGCGGCCCAAAAGCAATGTACCGCCGCCGGTCACGTACAAAGGCCAGGGTGGTCGGCAGGGTAAGCCGCAGCATGGTGGTCGCCCGCCGGGCAAGCCGCGCCTGCTGCGCAAGCGAGGAAAAACGCGATGAAGGACGATGTGACATAGACGACAAACCAAGGCGACGAAACCGGCGTCAACGGTGAAGCCAACTATTCCTATCGTCCATTACCCGTCGGCAAAGTGAAAGTCATATCTTCAAGCGGGCACCCGGCCGCCCGGCAGCGTTCCGCCTGAAGCCGGGGATAGGCGTCCGTGAGATAATCGCCGGGACCCAGACCAAGCTGCGCCACCAGCCGCTCCAGTGTGGTTTCGTCGCCTTCGAGTTCCAGAAACCACCCGATGGGGGTTTCGTCGAACATCGCCCACAGGGTCAGTCCAGTGGGGTGCGTAAGGCGGTAGGTCGTGCGGAACTTCTGGTAGCGAAAGACTTTTTCAAAACCGAGGCGTTCGAGCAGCCGCATGAGCGCGCGGCCATCGGATACCGTGAGTTCGATTTCCTCCCGTACCTTTGCCTGCCGGCCCTGTTCCTGCTGGCCCTTTGCCTCGTTGCCAGCAGTCCCGGCCGGCGGCCCCTTGTGCGTCAGGGTCGCCTGGGGCAGGTCATCCCGCAGCCGTACCCGAAGTGCCTGGCGGCTGGCCAGCAGCGACCGCGTCGGGGTGTCGAACAGCCAGTTGTCTTCAAAATGGCGTGGTGTGACAAGTTCAAGCGTACATCCGGCGGCGATCAGACGTTGGTACAGCTCATCGAACGTTTCTCCGGCCAACTTGATCTCAGCTTCGACGTGGGACATGGCAGCCGTGAGCGCACAAAGCTTGGGGAAAGGTTCAGGGAAACTCTTGAAGGCGTGTCGCGGAGCGCCAGAGGGGAACAGAGTTGCTGCGACCGGCGACTATTGGTTGTCGGTGGCTCATTTTGGGCAATTATGTTGCTGAAACCCGTCCTGACGTTAGAAAGTATGGGTTGCAGCCAAAAAACTCAATCCATCCGGTCGCTTTTGCGTCTTTGCCGGTCATTGTCTGCCCTATCGGGTTTCCAGAGTCATTCGTCGAGGTGAAAACCAGTGATGTCGGAATCCAGCTATAACCAGCTTGAAGCCACGCCCAACAGCCCTCCGATGGGGGGCGTTGTCAAATTTGAAAGTGAAGGTTTTTCCTTCGTTCATCCGGCATCCTGGCAGGCAACGCAGGTTCGAGGGTTTCAGTACAGTGTTGGCGATCCCAACGGCACCACTGGCCTGTTCCGGCTCACAACTGTGCACTTCCCCGATGTGCCTGAGGAGGGGACTTTAGCCGCGGCCCTCAATGATCTGCTGGAGGAACTGCCGGACGTTGTTCAGGGGGACAAATTCACGACCGGCTTTTACACCGGGCTGACCGCCCAACTGGAAGTCGTCTGGCGCGGGACGCCTTATCTGTTCTGGGCCGTGGTCATCAGCCAGACGGACGCTGCCCGGCAGGCTGTGAAGCGGGGCGTGCTCATCATGGCTGTTCCAGTCGCCGAGGTCGAGGCCGGGGAACGCGATGCGCGTCTCATTCTGGACAGCTTTGCCGTGGGTGGGCAGGCGGTCACCGACATGCGGATTTCCATGAGCCGGGTCGAGTCGGTGACATTTGAACCGAGCGCCCTGATTGAAACCCGGCGTTTGCCCGCTGAGCCGGATGCTACGCCGGATGCGACGACCCCAGACGTGGTGACCCTGGAAGACCTGCCTTCCCACCCGGTTGAGCCGGCCGGGCGGCCGGATTGGCACGTCAGTGTCAGTACCCTGACGGCCAGTGAAGGTGGTTATGCCGATGGGCCGCTGACCGTGGCCAAGTTTCTGCGTCCCAATGGAATTGCCTGTGATCCCCAAGGAAACCTGTATGTGGCTGACTTCGGTGGGCACCGCATCCGCCAGATTTCTGTTGATGGCCTGGTGCGGACGCTGGCCGGGAGTGGCCAGCCCGGCAACCGGGACGATCTGGGGCTGCTGGCCGAATTCAACGGCCCACGCGGCATTGCCTACGCGGCCGGGTATCTCTATGTCGCCGACCTCAACAATGCTTCGGTGCGCCGTCTGACCCTGGACGGAGCCGTGACCACGTTGGCCGGGGACGGTGTGGAAGGCACCCGGGATGGCGTCGGCAAACAGGCCCGTTTCAAGGCTCCCCGCGCTGTTGCCGTGGACGCTTCGGGAACGGTGTATGTGGCTGACGACACACGGGTGCGTCGCATCAGCCCAGGCGGCATGGTGGTCACGATTGCCGGTGGCGAGCCGGGGTGCGTGGACGGTCCGGCGGAAGCGGCCCGTTTCGATACCCTCAGCGGTCTGGCGCTTGACCGGGTGGGCAACCTGTATCTGGCCGATGCCGGTAATCGCCGGTTGCGCAAACTGAGTCGGGATGGGCAGGTCAGCACCCTGCCGGTAGGGCCGGATGACAAGGTCGAGGTGCCGATTCTGCATCCGGTGGCCGTGACGGTCGGGCCCGACGGCACGCTGTACGTTCTCGACGTGGCTGATTTTTCGCTCAAGGCCGTGCTGCCGGGCGGGCAGGTCATCCGCCTTGCCGGTGGGCAGCAGGGGATTGCCGATGGCGACGGCACCACGGCCCGCTTCTGGATGCCCACGGCGCTGACGTTTCTTGACTACCGGCTGTACGTCACCGACCGCGAGCAGCATGCCATCTGTCTTGTCCGTCTCCAGAACCGGGAAGAAACCAGCGTCATCGAGCCATCGGCTTCTGCAGGCAGTCCACCGCCATCCGTCCTGCCGCCAGCGCTGGAAGACCAGAAGCTCACCAAACCTTCCCCAGCAGTGAGCGCTACCCCGCCCCAGCCGGCTCCCCCGGCATCTGGTGTGGTGTCTGGTTCTCGCGGCGTGGCTCCCTTCGGCAGGCAAACCGGGTTGGGAACGACGGACATGACTGAGTTGGTCGTGACGGTGACAGCCGGTGACAGCACACCCGGTTTCCTTGACGGAGTTGGAACCTCCGCCCGACTCAACCATCCGGTAGGTCTTGCTCTGGATGCCCAAGGGGTTCTCTACATTGCTGACCATTTCAACCATGCCATCCGCAAGCTGCTGCCGGATGGCCGTCTGGTGACGCTGGCCGGTGGCGGCCAACGTGGTTTTCAGGATGGATATGGACCGGAGGCCCAGTTCAACGGGCCGCTTGGCCTGGCCGTCGGGCGGGACGGAGAACTCTATGTGGCCGACCACCTGAACATGCGCATTCGGAAAGTGACCCCCGATGGCTATGTTTCCACCCTGGCCGGAACGGGAATCTCCAAGATCGAAGACGGTTCCGTAGCAACCGCCAGCTTTGAGGGGCCCAAAGGTGTCGCCGTGGACATGCACGGTGTCGTCTATGTCACTGATGGCGTGACCGTCCGCACAATTACGCCCGACGGAGAGGTGCGGACCCTGGCCGGGCAGGTGCGCGGCTTCCGGGATGGTATCGGGACCCGGGCCATGTTCGGCTGGGCCTATGCCATTGCCGTGGATGTCTCCGGTCTCTGTTTCGTGACGGATGCTGCCAATCATGCCGTCCGCTGTATCTTCCCGGATGGCACGGTCAAGACGGTATTTGGCGGCGGGGAAGCCCGGCAGTTGAACTTTCCCAACGGTCTTGCCGTGGACGTGTTTGGCCATCTCTACGTGGCGGATACCAACAACCACCGCATTCTGCGGCTGACGCCCAACGGCAACGGCTACACGGCTTCCCTGGTCTGTGGGGTGCGGCGCGGCCGCCAGACCGGTCCCGCGCTGGAAGCCGAACTTGACTCGCCACGCGGGATTGTCGTCGGTTTTCACAACAATCTCTACGTTGCAGATTCCAACGCCAATCGCATCCTGTGGGTGGGCCCGGCGCATTCGCTGGCTTCTGCGACGCCAACGACAAACAGCCCATTCGCGCCCGTCGTCCTGCCGGCTGCGGAAGGCGGACTGGAAGACATCGAGACGGTCAGCGACAACCTTCCACCCCTTGAGGCCCTGCATGCTTCCAGTTCGCTTCCGTCCGAGGTCACAGACCTGGCGGAACAGATGGAGCGCCACGAACAGGACACCCCGGCCCATCGGGAGAACCTGTCCGGCCAGGTCGCGGTGACACCAGTACCGGCCCCAGCACCGGCCCTGGTTCAGCCAGAGGCGGTGCCCGCCGTCCCGCCGCCTGGACGCCCACGGCACGTCGCCGCCACAGTTCTGGGATGGGGCATCGAGCTTTCCGGCAACAACCTGATCCGAACCGAACCAGACGGTTCACTGCTGCTGGATACAACCTACAGTGCGGAAAACAGCGCCTTCTTTTACCTGCCCTGGGAAGTCACGTCCGAACAGAAGGTCGTCATCGAAGTACGCATGCAGCTTGTGGCTTACATCGGCGAGCGCGATGCAACCGGATGTGCCGTCTGGTTCGAGAATGACCGCTACGCCGATGCCCTCCTCATCCAACCGGATGGCATCCGGCTGCTGCGGGTGCCTGAACTGGCCTATGCTTGCAACCCCAGTGCAGGCATCAACACCTACACCATTGTTCTGCACGGTTCGGATGTGCGGATTGGCGTCAACGGTGTCGCCCGCATTCACGGGGAAGGCCGGTTCTGGAGGCGTCCGGCGGCGCAGTCCGGTCGTGCCCCGCGCCGCTGGTTAGCCTTTGGGGATGGCTCCTCGACCGCCGGCAGCATCTCCCGGTGGCAGTGTGTGACCTATCAGGTCCTGCCGCCCGACACAGACACCCTGCCGCTCTAGTGCAAGGGATTTGAAAACCATTTTCGATTTGGGATAGACTGGTGACAGCTTTCACCCAAGGAGCTGTGGCCGTGGTCATCTGCCGCCGTAAACGCAAGGACAAGTGCTGTAAAAAGTTCAAAAAGTGTGGCAAGCACTGCAAGGGCTGCCCGCGTCTGTAGGCGGCTTTGTCTGGCTGCCAGCTTTGTCTGCTGCCAGCGCAGCTTCCCGCTAACGCCCTACGTCGCGCCCCGCGCCGGAAAATCGGGATAAAAAAACCGGGTACAGGAAAGCCTGTACCCGGTTGGCATGCGAGACGTGCTTGGGTCGGCTGACTAGAACCGCACCTTCAGGCTGAACTGCATGATGCGGGGTCCGCCCACCGTATTGGTGATCTTGCCAAAATCGCCCGAATCCTGGAGGTCGTTACCCGGCAAGGCGAAGTTCACGTTGTTGAAGACATTGAAAATGTCCCAGCGGAACTCGATCCCGACGCGCTCCGTGACCAAGGTGTTCTTCGCCAGACTGAAGTCCACCCGTTTCTGAAACGCTCCCCGCAGGACGTTGCGCCCCAGGTTTCCGTAACCGCCAAGGGGTGAGGCCAGAGCAGCCAGGTTGAAGAACTGCTCGGTTGGCTCAGGCCCACGCCGCCGCAGGTCGCTGATGGTTGCACCGGGCGCGAGGTTGGGACGCCCAAAGCCCGGACGGAACAAGCCCCCGGAACCAAGCCGCAGGCTGGTGAAGTTGGCCCCGTTGGTGCCAACGGAGGAGATTTCCGGTTCGGAGGAAAAGATGCTGAAGGGTGCGCCGGACTGCACCTGGATGAACGTCGAAAAGGCCCAGCCCTTGACGAACCGGTTGTTTGAGCCAAAGGTCGGGAAGTCATAGACGACGGTCGTGCTGAAGCGGTGCGTCCGGTCGAAGTCTGACGGCCCGCGATTGGCGCGCAGATTGCGCGGGTCGCCCTGTGCGACGAAACCGACGTTGGGGGCATCCGGCCGCGCGTTCCCGGCCGTGCTGCCAGGGTCAGCCGACATGTTGTCAATGGATTTCGACCACGTGTAGGCTGCAAAGTAGTTCAGTCCGCCGTACGACTCGTTGAAGCCCAGCCGCTGCTGCGTGGTCAACTGCAACGAGTGGTAGATCGAGCTGGCCGATGAGGTCAGCAAAATGGCTTCGGGGATGTTCAGCCCCAAGTAAAAACCGCGGGCCTCGAACGGCAGCACCGAGCCGGCGGCATTGGCCACGTTGAGGTCCATGGTGCGCCGTGGATCGCCCACGGGGAACGCCACGTTGGGAAAACCAAAGGCGCGTCCCATACCACGCTCCCGCGCCGTCGCCCCCGGATTGAGGGGGCCATTGGGGCTGCCAGCGGCAACGTAAGCCCGGTTGAAACGCTCATAAATCAGGTCCGGCGTGCTCGGGTCATTCATATCGAACACCGTGTTGAGAATGAGCGCCTGCAACAGCTTCGTACCTTTGGTGCCGATGTAGCGGGCTTCCACGATCCAGTTCTTGCGCAGTTCATACTGCACACCGAGATTCCACTGCTGGATGTAGGGCGTGCGCAGCCGGCGGTCAACAGCGCGGAATTCAAAGGTCTCGGCGACGTTGCCGAAGAAGGGCTGGCCCGTCGCCGGGTCAATCGGGTTGAGTGAGCCGTCCGCCTGGCGCGTGACACCCGTGCCATCCCGAATCTGGTACGTGCCGTTGACTCCGGCTGTGCGCACCACGCGCAGACCGGGAATGCCCTGTGCCGGGATACCGGTCAGGAACTGGAAGAAGGGACGATTGGGGTCCTGCTGTGAAAAGGCCGTGGTGAACGGCACGTTGCCGGGCGGCGCCGTGACCTCGATTTCCCGCAGGTAGGGATAGTTACTGAACACCGTGTTGATGAAGGCCGCAGACGGACGGTCATAGAAGAACCCGTAGCCGCCGCGCACCACGAACCGTCCGCTGTCAAAGGGCGTCCAGGCAAAACCGATGCGTGGGGCGAAGTTGTTGCGGTCATCGTTGATGGTGCTGCGGTTGTTGGCGCGCACCGAGCGGTCAATGGACGTGTCAATGGCCGCAAACCCGGTTGGCTTGGCGTTCGAGGGAACGACAAAGCCGGTGATGATGTTGTTCGGGTCGGTCACCAGGTCGGGGTAGAAGTTGCCAAAGCGCCCCCGCTTTTCACTCGGTGTTCCGAAGTATTCGTACCGCACGCCGTAGTTGAGGGTGAAGTTGTTGGTAAGGCGCCAGTCGGCAGCGGCAAACAGGCTCACGTCGAAGAAGCGGAAGTTCTTCTGGGTAAACCCGTACTGCGTGTCGGCTTCCGTGACGCGCCCGGCCAGAAACTGGGTGAAGTTTTCGAGTTTCTCGAATTCGACTCCCTGTTCTTCGGGCAGGTCGGTGTCAAAGAAGTGGCGCTTGAACTCAGCGCCGAAGCGGAAGGTCTGGTCGCCTTTGACCCAGGTCAGGGTATTGAAAAGCGAATAGGTGTTCTGGAGCCGCTTGTTGAAGGCATCGTTCGGCCCGTTGATGGAGAAGTTGGAAGCGCGTGTCACGATGCGGGGCAGCCGGAAGCTGTTCGTCCCGGAGTCGAAGATGGAAGCCGGGTTGAAGACCTGAAGGCTTGGTGCATTGAAGGTGCGCGCAATTTCATCGGGCTGCACCAGCAGGGGGGTGTCCAGGGCGCGGGAGTTGCGCAGCCGGAAGTAGCCAAAACGGAACTCGTTGATGAGCGTGGGCGAAAACGTGTGGACATCCGAAATGGCCACGGAGTAGTTCTGGTCGGCCCGGCGGATGGTTGCCGGCGAAGCAAGGTTCGTGGGGGCCGTAAACGGATCGAAGCCGGGGAAGTCCGCAAAGAAAAACACCCCGCTCAACCGGTTGTTGTTGGCAATCTGCCAGTCTATGCGGGAGTTGACCTGATCCTGGGTAAAGTTTGCCGGCTGGACGATCCGTTCCTGAAGCATGGGGTTGCCACGGGTGCCGCCAGCAGGCCCGGTATTGACGTTGCGCGTCGTGCCCGTGGCGCTGTTCGTGAACGTTACCGTGACATTGTTGCCCGTGACGTTGGTCGGCAATCCGGGCAGTCCACTGCCGCTGTCCGTTCCTATGAGACGGGCATTGGGGCCGGGGGTTGGGATGAGAAAGCCGCCCGTGACCGGATTGCGCCGGTTGAGCAGGTTGAGCGCCACCGGACTGATTTCCGACGGCAACAGATTCAAGCCCGGATTGAGCTGGTTGACAGCGGCGGCAATCCGGGCAGCCGACCGGTCACTTCCCACCAGCGCCAGAAACTGCGGCAGGACGGTAATGCTGCTGGCCGTCGGGACGAAAGCCGTGCTGGCCTGCGTCCGCTGGTAACCTCCAAAAAAGAAAAGCCGATCCTTGCGAATCGGTCCGCCAATGGCAAAACCACCTTCATTGCGCCGCGCGCGGGGGCGCTCAATGCCATCCCGGTTGAAGAAGAAGTCGTTGGCGTTGAAGATTTCGTTCTGGATGTAATGATAGCCGACACCGTGAAACTCATTCGTGCCACTCTTGGTGACGAGCTGGAAGTTACCGCCCCCGGAACGCCCGGTTGAGGCGTCATAGAGGCTCGTCTGGAGCTTGACTTCCGAGAGGGTTTCCGGCGCCGGTGAGATGTTGCCATCCAGCGAGCCTTCATTGCTGGTGATGTTCGTGGCATCAATGCCATTGAACTGCAAGCTGGTGCTTGTCGTGCGCGTGCCGTTGACGGCCGGTGAGACGTTGCCGTTGCCGTTGATGGAAACGGGCGGAAGATCGGCCGCGACGCCTGCTTCCGTCGAGAGCAGGTGGGTGAAGCTGCGCGTCGAGGTGGGCACTTTCGTCAGTTGCTCGGCGTTGATCTGGCGAAAGGTCGCGGCGGTGGTCGTCACCACCTGCAACGGGACATCCTCAGTGATGGTAATGGTTTCGCTGATGGCGCCGGTTTCGAGTTTGACATCAATCGTCCGCGGCACAGCCGCTTCGACTTCCACGCCCCGGCGGTCAAGTTCCCGGAATCCATCCCGGCGGTAACTGATCTGATAGATGCCGGTCGGAAGCACGGGGATAAGCCACCGGCCGTTGTTGTCGGTCTGTACGGTGCGCTCCACACCGGCGTCTGATTTGACCGTGACAGTGACACCCGGTAGCGCCGCGCCACTGGCATCCTGGACGACACCACCCAGACTGCCGGTGGCGCCCACCTGGGCCAGTGCCATATCCCATGCGCCCAGCGCCATGACCACCATGCCAATGGTGAGACACAGCACGCGCGATAGCCTGCGAGGCAGGTACTGCCTGAACATAGTCCATCCTCCTCAAGAGCCTTGTTGAGGCCGTTAGAAAAAAGCCACGCCAGCGTGGCCCATCATTGTGCGTGGGATGGACGCTAGAGAGCCGAAGTAACATTCCTTTGAACAACAGTGTTACGTGCTGTTTCAAACCGGTTACATTTCTGTAAACTCACAGGAAGTCCTCCGCGAGGGCAGGACCTCCGTGGTCGCTGCCTTGTGCCAGCGCAGCTACCAGACGGCAAGGAAGGTTTCAGACGCGAGGATTTGGCGCTGCCGAAGTCCGTAGAGGTTTAGCGGGGCGGGGCCAGCAGCAGGCGCTGCGCGGCCTGGGCGTCGGGATCGTCCGGGTTGAGGTCGAGCGCCTGGCGAATATGCACGGCGGCCCGGGTGCGATCGCCCTGGGTGAGCAGAATCCGGCCGAGCAACACGTGGGCGGCCGTGAGTTTGGGATTCCAAAACACGGCGGCCTTGAGCGCCTGGACCGCGGCCGGCAGATCGCCGCGCCGCTCATGGACGCGCCCCAGCAGCAGATGGGCTTCGCTGTGGTCGGGCGCGAGCTGAATGACCTGCGCCAGTTTTTCAAGCGCGGTGTCAGACCGGTTTTCAAGGAAGGCCGCCTGGGCATCACGCATGAGTTCTGAGGTTCGCTGCAGGACGGAAGTGCCCAGAAAAGCCTGCTGACGGCTCTGCTCCTCGCCCCGCGCGTAACGGTGGAAGGCTTCGCGGTTGAACCGGGTTTTGACAAAGGGCAGCCACGGCGGCTTGCCGGCGGTTTCCCACCTGGCGAAATCCGGCGCATGGCGCTTGGCGGCGTCAAGGGCGGCCGTGGCCTCCGCCGTACGTCCCAGTTTGGCATAGACCTTGGAGAGCACATACCAGGCCCGGCCGTCGGTTGCCGTACGCCTGGTGAGCGTCTCCAGCGGCGTCACCGCTTCGGCCGGACGCCCATCCCGCCACAGGGCATAGCCGTAGTTGAACAGGGCTTCGTCATCGAGCGGCACGGTGTCGGCCGCCAGCTTCGTCAGACGGGCCGCTTCGGCAAAATCGCCCTTCTGCATGTAGGCCACGCCGGCGTTGACGTAGGTTTCAAACAGCGGCATCGGGGTCAGCAGCGCCGTATGTGTTTTGATGGCGGCATCGGTCTGGTTGGTCAGCAGTTGACAGACGCCCAAGTAAAACCCGGCTTCCAGCCCACGTGGGTCAGTCGCCCGGACGCGCTCGAACCATGTTGCGGCTTCACCGTAGCGCCCGGCCCGATAGTGCAGCAGTCCCAGCTCGAAGTATGCCTGGGGAAAGGTGAGTTGGGCGTTGCGGGTCGCATCCTCGATGGCCCGAGTGAGCAGGCGGGCCCGGTCCGCCGGGTCTTCGGTGACGAGCGCCTTGATGTAGATTTCATACGCGGTCGGAGCGATGCGCGTTGCCCTGGCAATGAGCCGGTCACGTGAAAACGGCAGCGCCGGATTGCGCTGATAAAGCAGTTCCCAGGCGAGTTTGCCCTGAACCACCTGCAAATCCGCCACCGGCGCACTCAACACATGTTCGCTGCCGACAAGCTTGCCTTCGCGCAGGGAAATCATCTGCGCCCGTACCGTCAGGGTGCTGTCTTTGCCCTCGCCCGTCACGGTGTAGGTGCCGCGCACAAGCAAATCGGCACCCACCGCTTCACCGAGCTTGATTTCCGTGGCGCGGGTCAGCAGCGCCGTCCGCGACAGTCCCAGCTTTTCGTAAGCCAGGTGACATTCATCGAGCGGAACGGCAATCAACCCCGGCGAATCCAGCAGCTCAGCCATGGCGACCGTAAAGCTTTCCCGAATCCAGTTGTACTCCGGGCGCGCCGTTGTATGCTCGAAGGGAAGCGTGAGAACGACCTCTGTCGCCGTGACCATCTGACCGGGAAGGCTCAAACCAGACCAGAGCCAAAACCAGATCAGCCCTGCCCACGACCATTGGAACAGCCGGCGTCGCTTTGTCGGCGTCCTTGGCCCTGTATCCCGTTTCCGTTGTCCAACTCCCATAGCTCCATCAAGGTTGAATGGCTTGTTTCCACTGCCGCATTCTGTCCCCTGACACTTTCCCTGCCGGCCTGTGGCGTGTCCGGTGGGTGTGGCTGGCCGCCATCGTCAAGCGTAACACGTTCACGCCGGTCTCCCCGAAGTTGATGCGAAAATTTTTCTTGACAACAAGTGACTAAGATTTTTATATTACCGACAGGCTAAGAAATCAGCCGGTTCGCCGTCAGGCGACACCCAAAGAGTTGAGGTTCAGTTATGCGTCACGACCAGTTCACCCTCCGCGCCCAGGAAGCCATTGCGGCTGCCGTCAATCTCACCCAGGAACGACAGCACCCACAGGTCGAACCGGAACACCTGCTCGTGGCCCTCCTTGAGCAGTCCGACGGCATCACCAAGCCGATTCTTGAGAAGATTGGGGCTTCGGTGCCGCGCGTGCTCAGGGATGCCGAGGAAGCCTTGGGCAAAATGGCGAAAGTGACGGGTGGGGAGCGGTATCTCTCCGGGCGACTCTCCACGCTGTTTGTCAATGCCCGCAAGGAAGCTGACAAGTTGCAGGATGCCTATGTCAGTACGGAGCACCTGCTGCTCGCCATGGCCGAAGACAAGGAAAGCCAGGCCGGGCGCATTCTCCGGCAGCACGGCGTCACCCGTGATCACATTCTGAAAGTGGTTACGGAGTTACGCGGCAATGAGCGCATCGTGGATCAGGACCCGGAATCAAAGTACCAGTCGCTGCAAAAGTACGGGCGCGATCTGACGGAACTGGCGCGCGCCGGCAAGCTCGACCCGGTCATCGGGCGGGACGATGAAATCCGCCGGGTCATCCAGGTGCTTTCCCGGCGTACCAAGAACAACCCGGTGCTCATCGGCGAGCCGGGGGTTGGTAAAACGGCCATCGTCGAAGGGCTGGCCATGCGGATTGTCTCCGGGGATGTACCGGAGTCGCTCAAGAACAAGCGGCTGATGACGCTTGACCTGGGGGCGATGCTGGCCGGGGCCAAGTACCGTGGGGAGTTTGAGGACCGCCTCAAGGCTGTACTCAAGGAAGTGGTACGCTCCAACGGTGAAATCATCCTGTTCATTGACGAACTCCACACGCTGGTGGGCGCCGGGGCTGCCGGTGACGGTGCGCTCGATGCCTCGAACATGCTCAAACCGGCGCTGGCGCGTGGCGAGTTGCACTGCGTAGGGGCGACGACGCTCAACGAGTACAAGAAGCACATTGAAAAGGATGCAGCGCTGGAGCGGCGCTTCCAGCCGGTGTATGTGGCCGAGCCAAGCGTGGAGGACACGATTGCCATTCTCCGGGGCCTGAAGGAGCGCTATGAGGTTCACCATGGCGTCCGCATCAAGGATGCGGCCATCGTGGCGGCGGCGACGCTCTCGAACCGGTACATTGCCGACCGGTTTCTGCCGGACAAGGCCATTGACCTGATTGACGAAGCCGCGTCGCGGCTGCGGATCGAGATTGACAGCCTGCCGACAGAGATTGACGAAATCGAGCGCGACATCATGCAGCGCGAAATTGAGCGCCAGGCATTGCAGCGCGAAGACGATCCGGCTTCCCGCGAGCGGCGGGCCAAAATCGAACAGGAAATCGCCGAGTTGCGCGAGCGGAGTGCGGCGCTCAAGGCGCGCTGGACAAACGAAAAGGCCATCATCGAGGCCATTCGCGCCGACAAGGAGAAACTGGAGGAACTCAAGCTCGAAGCCGAACGCTACGAGCGGCTGGGGGACTACGCCAAGGTGGCCGAAATCCGCTACGGACAGATGAATGAAGTCCGGCAGCGTATTGAAGCCAACCGGGCCAAGCTCGTCGAACTGCAATCGTCCGGGGCCATGCTCAAGGAAGAGGTGGATGAAGCCGACATTGCCCTGGTGATTGCGAAGTGGACAGGCATCCCGGTGGCCAAGATGCTCGAAAGCGAGGTCCAGAAGCTCATCCACATGGAGGAGCGGATGGGGCAGCGGGTGATTGGTCAGACCCAGGCCCTGCAGGCGGTGGCCAATGCCGTCCGCCGGGCGCGGGCTGGATTGCAGGACCCGAATCGCCCGATTGGTTCATTCATCTTCCTTGGCCCAACCGGGGTCGGTAAAACCGAAACGGCCCGGGCGCTGGCGGAGTTTCTCTTTGACGATGAGCAGGCCATGGTGCGCCTCGATATGTCGGAGTACATGGAGAAGCACACCGTGGCCCGGCTCATCGGCGCGCCGCCGGGCTACGTGGGCTATGACGAAGGTGGGCAGTTGACCGAGGCCATCCGGCGGCGTCCATACGCGGTCATCCTGCTGGATGAAATCGAAAAGGCGCACCCGGATGTGTTCAACGTCCTGCTTCAGGTGCTCGATGATGGCCGCCTGACGGACGGCAAAGGCCGGACGGTGGATTTCAAAAACACGGTCATCATCATGACTTCAAACATCGGGAGTGGCGAAATTCTCGACTGGGGCGGCGACCCGGAACAGGATGCCGAGGTGCGGCAGCAGGTGATGGGTCTGCTGCGCCGGGTGTTCAAACCGGAGTTTCTCAACCGGGTGGATGAGATTGTCATCTTCCATCCGCTGGGTCGCCGGCACTTGTACCGCATCATCGAGGTTCAGCTCGGCCGGTTGCAGGCGATGCTCGCCGAACGGCAGATCACACTGGAACTCACCGATGCGGCGAAGGAATTGCTGGCCAGCGAAGGTTTTGACCCAACCTATGGCGCGCGTCCGCTCAAGCGCGCGCTTCAGAATCTGATCCAAAACCCGCTGGCCCTGAAGTTACTCGACGGGACTATCCGCGATGGACAGACCGTCCGGGTAGATGTCAACGAAATGGGCGATGCGTTCACCTTCACCCCGGTCGCCAGCGCGGCAGCGGCCGAGACCACGGCCGGGGCAGTAAACGCCTAGCCCAACTCAGGTCAACGCAATGATGCTTTGGAGGTTATAAAGCCATGACACTGCAACGTTTTGATCCTTTCCGTGACATCATGAACCTGCGCAATCAGATGGATGCCCTCTTCAACGAAATCGGGATGGGGCTGTTGCCACGGACGGCCGGACAGACGGAAGCTGCCGCCACCTGGTCTCCAGCGGTGGACATCTATGAGACGGACAAGGAAATCGTCCTCAAGGCTGAACTGCCCGACATCAAGCAGGAAGACATCCGCGTCAGTGTGGACAACAACCGGTTGTCCATCACAGGCGAGCGGAAGTTTGAGTCGGAGGTCAAGCGTGAAAACTACCACCGCATTGAGCGGTCGTATGGCACGTTTGCCCGTACCTTCACCTTGCCGCCGACGGTGGATCAGGACAACATCCGGGCGGAGTACAAACAGGGTGTGCTGACCGTTTCCCTGCCGAAACGGGAAGTGGCCCAGGGCAAGAACATCGCCATTCAGGTCAACTGACGGCTGGCTTGCCGCCGTTGGATTGAAACCGGTGGCGTGGTAGCGTCTTGTGCTACGGTGAGCCGCTGCTGCGGCTCACCGTTTGTAGGATAGGAGAAGGGGAAGAAGATTCCACACCAAGGAGCGAAGAGTCAGGCATGAGTGACGAACCACGCGAAACCGCTGGTGCAGAGACGCCGGTTGTGAACGTGACGGACAAGCGCCGTCTGTACAAGGACACAATGGAGACTGCCGCCGACGTGGCTTCATCCGTGGAATCCTCGCTGGACGCTGCATCCAAGGAAACCGCCAGGGAGGTGCCGGGCGAGCCGTCCGGGGCCGAAGTGCCGACCGTGGAGCAGCTTCAGACGCAGCTCCAGGAACGTGAGATGCAACTCCGGGAACGTGATGCCCAACTGGCGCGTTTGCGGGAGCAAGTCATTGAATTTGAAGCGAAGACTCAGGAAGAATTGCGTGAGACCCGCCGCCGTCTGGAACGGACCGTCGAGCAGCGGGTGCTGCGCGCGCGACAAGCCCTGCTGGAAGACTGGCTGGTGGTTTTTGACAACCTTGACCTGATGGTGGCTGGGGCAGAGAAAGCCACCAAAGAGGATTTGCTGACCGGGATTGTGGCCATGCAGCGGCTGCTTAGCCAGGCCTTGCAGCGGCACGACATCGAGCGGATTGACGCCGTGGGGCAGCCATTCGACCCCCAGCTTCACGAGGCGGTTGAAACCCTGACTGTCGCGCCCGAACAGGACGGGCGGGTTGTCGCCCAAACCCGTCCGGGCTACCGTTTGGGAACGCATCTGATTCGTCCGGCGCTGGTTTCGGTTGGGCGCGCTGAAGTCTCCGCGGCTGTCCTTTCGGAAACGGACATTCCGGCGAACATTTAGGAAAAGAACCGTTCGCTACAGCGGCTGCCTATGGTATTCTTGGCGAGGTAGTTCACCTGCTCCCCGGATGGCATCTTCCAGTGTCTCCAACCGGGTGTTCTCGACTGGAGACGCACCTCACAATCACGACTCACATCATCCTCACCGAGGCACGCTATGATTGACTTTGGCGATTTTGCAGACCGGTTTTCAGAAAGCGGACAGCGCGTCATGCGCCGCGCCTATGAGGAATCGAAGAACCGCGAGCACAATTTTCTGGCGCCAGAACACATTTTTCTGGCCCTGACGGAGGTTGAGCGTCCCCTGATTAACGAAATCATGCAGAGCCTCAACCTCGACCCGCAGGCCATTCGCAATGCCTTGGATGGGCGGCTCTCCATTCAGCGGCAGTTTGTGGGCAAGCGGATGAAGCTCCACGATGCCACGCGCGACATCCTCAACAAGGCCATGCGTCGGGCGCGGCAGAATGGGCGGCAAACAATTGACTCAACCGACCTGCTCATTTCGCTGTTCCAGGATGAAGATGGTGTGACGGCATCTGTGCTCCGGCAGTTTGGGGCCGACCCACAGGAGGTTGTCGAACGAGTTGGCATGCGGCTCAAGTTCCGTGAGGAGCGTGAAGCCCGCATCAACCGCAAGTTTGAACTGCCACCCTACATCAAGCACTTTGGGACGAGCCTCAACAAGCTGGCCCGCGAAGGCAAGTTGCCGCCGGTCATCGGCCGGGAGCGGGAAATCCAGCAGATGATCGAAATTCTCTGCCATCGGGAGCGTGCCAACTCACCCATTCTGATCGGTGAGCCGGGGGTCGGGAAAACGGCGGTCGTCGAAGGCTTGGCCCAGATGATCGAGCTTGAACCGGAACGTGTGCCGCGCCGTCTGCGCAACGCCCATATCGTCTCGATGCAAATTTCAAACGTTGTCGCCGGCACCATGCTGCGCGGCATGTTTGAAGAGCGCATCCAGGGCGTCATCAATGAAGTCAAGGAGCGGGAAAACCTCATCCTGTTCATTGATGAAGTCCACACCATCATCGGAGCTGGCTCGGCGATGGGGGCGGCTGCTGATGCGGCCAACATGTTCAAGTCGGCGCTGGGGCGCGGTGAACTGCGCATCATCGGCGCAACAACGACAACCGAATACAAGGAGTACATCGCCGAGGATGAAGCTCTAGCGCGCCGTTTCCGAACGGTGTTCATTGCCGAACCGAGCATCGAGGACACGCGCAAGATTCTGCAGGGCATACGTCCGCGGCTGGAGCAGAACTACTCAGTACAGATTTCGGACGAAGCGCTTGAAACCGCCCTTGAAATGGCTCCGCGCTACATCCGCAGCCTCCACATGCCGGACAAGGTCATTGGCTGGCTGGATACCGCCTCAGTCAAGGTGGAAATCAACCAGCCGGAAGACCCGGTGGTGCTCAAGCAGCACGTCATTGATGTCATTGCGCAGGAATCGCGCATTCCGCACGACATGATCTTCCGCGAAACGACCGAACGCTTTGCCAACATGGAAGCTGAGTTGGCCAAGCGCGTCATCGGTCAACGCGAAGCCGTGGAGAGCGTCGCGCGCCGGCTCCGCCTCAACAAGGGGCCGCTCAAGGAAAACTTCTACAAGCCGGATGGCGTGCTGTTGTTCCTCGGCCCGACGGGTGTCGGTAAGACGGAACTGGCCAAAGCTGTTGCCGAGTTTATGTTCGGCGACGAGCACAAGATGATTCGGATTGACATGTCGGAGTACCAGGATGGCGTTGTGGCCGTCGAGAAACTCATCGGCATGCCGCGCGGGATCGTCGGCTCGGAGCGGGGCGGTATCCTGACCGAACGCCTGCGCGACAACCCTTACACCGTCCTGCTGCTTGACGAAATCGAAAAGGCCTCGCCTTACCTGCTCAACCTGTTCCTCCAGGCTTTTGATGAAGGCTGGCTGACGGATGGCCGCGGCAAGAAGGTCTATCTGTCCGATGCCATCATCATCATGACGTCGAACCTGGGCAGCGAAAACTTCAAGAAGTATATGAAGCCGCTCGGGTTTGGCACAAAGTCGCTCGGCGACCTGAAGGAAATCAAAAACGAAGTGCTCAAAGCCGCCGAAACCCGTTTCTCGCCGGAGTTTCGGAACCGCATTGACGAAATCGTGGTCTTCTCGCCGCTGACGCAGGACGAGGTGCGGCAGATTGCCGTCCTCTACCTCAACAAGATTGAGCGGCAGATGGCGAAGTTTGGCAAGTCGCTGCGTGTCACCGACGCCGCCATTGACCAACTCGTGCAGCAGGGCTTCAGCCCAGCATACGGGGCGCGTTTCCTCAAGCGGACCATTGACGAGAAGGTCAAGCTGCCCATCACCCTCCAGTGGAACGCTGTCAATGCTTTCACCGTGGATGCACGCGATGGGCAGGTCGTCGTGACGGAAGAGCGTACGGAAACCAGCCCGGCGCCTTTTTCAGTCAACTAGCCATTCTGGAACGACCGGGGGATATGAACCAAACCCGGAAGAACCAAAAGGGGATGCCATCCGGCATCCCCTCTCCTGTGCCCGGGAGCCGTCTTCGCTGCCGGTTCCTGGTCGGGCCGGCGCAGCGGCTAACGAAGGATTTCCTTCAGTATCATCGTGGCCAGGGTAATGTCCTCTTCGGTCAGGACAAGGGGCGGCAGCAGGCGGATGACATTGACGCCCGCATTGAGAACAAGCAGCCCCCGCTCCTGGGCGGCTGCGATGTAGGGAGCGGCTGGCTCTGTCAACTCGATGCCAATCATATAGCCGCGTCCACGCACTTCCCGGATGCGGTGGCTGGGAATGGCGCGCAGCCGCTCAAAGAACAGCCCACTGAGCCGTTCAACCTGAGCTGGCAGGTTCGTTTCCTTCAGAACGCGCACTGTGGCACGGGCAGCGGCACAGGCCAGCGGCCCGCCGCCAAAGGTCGTGCCGTGCTGTCCCGGAGACAGTTTGGCGACGCGCTCGCCAAGAGCAACAGCACCCATCGGAAAGCCGCTGGCGATGCCCTTGGCCATGGTGAGGATGTCCGGCTCGATTCCGACGGCCTCGCAGGCAAAAAACGTCCCGGTGCGTCCAAAGCCGGATTGGACTTCATCCAGAATGAGCAGCGCGCCACGTTCGCGGCAAAGCTGCTGCGCCCGGTGCAGAAACGCGGTCGTTCCCGGACGGACGCCGCCTTCACCCTGAACGACTTCCAGGATGACCGCGCCGATCTCATCCGTGATGGCGGCATCGAGGGCGGCTTCATCGTTGTAGGGGATATAGGTGAAACCGGGGAGCAGCGGCTCGAACGGCTCACGGTACTTTGGCTCCCACGTGGCCGTCAGGGCCCCGGCCGTCCGTCCGTGAAAGCCCCGCTGGGCGGCAACCACGCCGTGGCGGCCCGTGGTCAGCCGGGCAAACTTGAGGGCGGCTTCATTGGCTTCCGCCCCAGAGTTGCAGAAAAACACGCGCGTCAGGCCATACGGCAGGATGGTCATCAGGTCGGCATAGAGTTGGGCGCGCTGGTCATTGCCGAATGAGCCGGAACAGGCAATGAGGGTTGCCGCCTGCTGGCTGATGGCTTCCACTACCGCCGGATGACAGTGTCCAAGGCTGGCGACGCCATACGCAGCCGTGCAGTCCAGGTAGCGCCGTCCGTCGCTATCCCAGACGTAAGCCCCTGCCCCACGGACGAGCGTGATGCCGCGCGAGACATACAACCCCAACCCATACCGGGCTTCGAGCACCGCCGGTGTGATTGGAGTCGTCTCGGCTGTATCTGTGGAGAGTCGAAGTGCCGTGGGGTTAGCCATCAGTGTTCCGGCGCCCATTGTTGTTGGCAAGGTGTTTTTTGATGAGCAGTTCTGCCAGGTCGGGCACCACTTCCCAGGCAATTTCGCGCACAACGTGGTCGGAAATTTCAGCCACCACACGCCGAACGATCTCATCCACAACCGCCGGGGGCAGGGTGAATGTTGACCAGTCCACAGTTTGTGCCGCCGTCGGTGTGGCAGGTGTTGGTTCAGCAACCAAGGCAGCCGCCGGGGCCGTGGCAGGTGCGGTCTCAACCGGAGGTTCAGGCTGCACTTCGCCGGAGTAGGCCGCGGCTGGTGGCGCTTCTGCTGATGGCGCTTCTTCGGATACTTCAATGGGAGCTGCTACCACAGCCGGCGATGGGGCCATCGTGTCCGTCAGGGTACCAGGCGGGAGGGTTGGCAGGGCGGCTGCCTCGGCCACGGCCGGTTCGTCCACTGGCGTTGCGATGCCGGGTCCGACGGCTTCTGTCTCGACAGGTGGTGTGACAGAAAAGGCGGACTCTTGGAGTGAGGCGGCCTCCGGTGGTGTTGGCACAAAGGCCGGTAGGTCAGAAGCCTCCGGGGTTACTTCGTCTGTTGCCGGAGGAGCCGTTGCTTCCAGGGCTGGAGCCTCCGTCCGGCTGGTGGCCACCACTTCTGTTGTCACTCCGGCTGCCGGCATGTCCGCTTCCGTTGGAGCGGATGTTATTTCCTCTGCGACGGGAAGTGCCTCGCTGACTGCCGGCGATGGCTGGCGCATGGCCACCAGTTCATCAGGGAGCAAGTCCGTCCCGTGAACAGGAGGTTCTTCTTCCACAGCGACTTCAAACACCGGGGACTGTGGCGGCGCGGTTGTCGGCAGCGTGGAGAATGAGACCAAGTTGCTCTCCGGCGGAACATCCAGCCGTTCTGCTGAAGGCGGTGGCGGCACTGGAGCACCAAGCAGCGTCGGAGAAGGCTCTCCCTCACCCACGACTGGGGCTGATTCCACTGCTGTCGGAGACGAAACCAGTCCGGTCAGAAAGTCTGGTGGTGGCACCGGCTCATTCAACAGGTTGCTCGTGGGCTGGGTCGTCAGTGAGTCCGTCAGCGAAGGCAGGGACGAGGTTTCCGTCTGTGGCTGGAAGGCTGTGGTGATAGGCGGCTCTGCCGGTGTCGGTTGCTCCCACGGTTGGGCGACTTGTGTCGGTGGCGTGATGACCGGTTCAAAGGATGGCAGCGGTGGCTCATCCGGCAAAGCTGCGGCCGCCGGTGTCTCCGCAGGAACGGTAACGGACGGTGTAGGCTCTGGAGCAACAACTGCTGCTGGCTCTGCAGGTGGAGCCGCAGCCGTCAGTACGTCCGCAGGGGGCACCGGCGATGGAGTGAATGGGGCAACAGCAAATGGGGTTGCGGCTTCATCCGGCGCTGAAGGCGCAGCGGATGTTGTCACCTGCGGTTCCGGCACAGCCGCCGGAGCGACAACAGGCGGCACGGCGTCGTCCAGCTCCAGAGGGGAATCCAACTCTGCCGCTGGGGGAGCTGGGGTCACGACCGGCGGAGACGGGACCGCTGGCGTGAACAGCTCAGGCAGTTCGGTTGGATCAAGTTTGGCCGTTGTCGTGCCGATGTTTGGCGGCGGCAGTGAAGAAAAGGTCGGACGGGGAATCGGCGTCGAAAGCGTCTTGGGCGGTTCCGGGTAGGTCAGTACAGGTGGCGCCTGTTCGGGCGGCGGCAGGTCAAGGATGAAATCCGTCGCGTCCGTGGGTGACGGAGCCGAAGGTGGCGGCGCATCGAGCGGCAGGAGCGGCTCAAGATCAGGCAGCCGCCCGTCGTCCATCTTTGGAGGTGGGGTGATTGAAGCCAGCATCGAAGGCGTGACTTTGATGGTCGGCGGTACTTCGGCAGACGGATCCAGACTGCCCGGATGAAACTTGGGGGGCGCAGCAGCACCCACCCCAGAAGGTTCTTTTGCCGTGGCCGGCGGAGGCACAGAGCCGAGCACCTGGGTCTGTCCGACCGGCTGGGTGGCGGTTGGCGGCGGCGTGGCCGCCGGTTTCGGCGGGAATCGCTCCAGTGTCGTCCGAATCAGCGAAACAAACTCCTGCTCTGCAATCGGCTTGACGATATGCCCATCGGCTCTGACGCGCTTGGCTTCTTTCTCGTCATAGGGTTCAAACTTGCCAGTCAGGAGCAGTACCGGGATGTGCTTGAAATCTGGATGCTGCTTGACGTATTCGCAGACTTCATAGCCGGTGCGGCCGGGCATGAACACATCCGCCAGAATGAGATCGGGACGTATCGTGGAAAGTCTTGAAACGGCTAACTCGCCGTTACTCATCGCAACGACGTCAATGTTGCATTTTTCAAGGTACAGCCCGAACATCTTCTGAATGCTCAGGCTGTCATCCGCAAGCAAGACCTTACGACGCATTGGCCGTTTTCTCCCCTCTGACGGCGAGACTGGTATCCGCTTTGAATACGAAGCAGAAAGCAAAGGAAAGCTAACACCCTTGTCGAAGCCTGTCAAAACCTTCACCACGCTGCCACAGCCGTCCAGACAGTTACCGAAAAGGTCATCCAGCCGCCTTCCGCTGCGGGCCAGAACCGTTCGGGCCAAAACCATTCGGGACGCCATCCACGGCGACATGACCTTTTCGGCCGATGAAGTACGTCTGCTCGATACCCAAGCCATGCAGCGCCTGCGGGGTATCAAACAGCTTGGACTAAGCCATCTGGTCTATCCGTCGGCGGTGCATACCCGCTTCGAGCACTCCCTGGGTGCCTGTCACCTGGCTGGAAAAATCATTGAAAATCTCGAACAAAAGGGCGTTTACCGTTTCACCGAAGATGAGCGGCGGCGCATTCGGACAGTGGCTTTGCTGCACGACATCACACATGTGCCCTTTGGCCATACCTTTGAGGATGAGCGACGGATTGCGCCCCGCCATGACGCTGACATCCAGCGCCTCAACACCATGCTGTCCGGCGATCTGGGCGAGGAGCTGGAGCGGCAGGGACTGCTGACCGCAGTCCGGTCCCAGCTTCTGGGCGAAATGCCCCCGGTGCGGGACGACTACTTCATCCGCGACATCTTTGCCGGCACCATCTGCGCCGACCTGCTGGATTATCTCCGCCGGGATGCACGCTTCTGTGGGCTGACCGTGGACTACGACGACCGCCTGCTGGCGCTGTTCACCCGGTTGGGCGGGCGCCTGGCCCTTGACCTGCAACGCCACGGCCTGTTTCGGCACGACGCCCTTTCAGAAGTCGTCCACGTGCTGCGCATGCGCTACCTGCTGACCGAACGGGTGTACTTTCACCACGCAAAAATTGCGGCCGGCGCCATGCTTTCCAAGGCTCTGGAAATGGCCATCGCCGCCGGGCAGTTTGCGTACACCGAACTGTTCGGGTTACGTGATGACGCTTTCCTGTATGTGCTGCGGGAACGCACCGTCGGCCTGCCGGAAGTCCAGCGGCTGCTGTCAGGCCTGGCAACGCGCCAGCTTTACAAACCTGTTTTCTGGACAAACCGGGACGGACTGACGGAAAGCGAACTCGACCGGCTCAAGCGCCAGTTCTATGACAACGCCGAGGGCGCCCGGGAGCAGATGGAAGCCGCCCTGTGCGACGACCTGGGCCTGCCCGCCGGCAGCGTGATTGTCTATTGCCCCTCGCCCGACATGGCGCTCAAGGAGGCCCACGTCACGGTGCAGTTGTCGGAACACGAATCCGCCCAGCTTTCATCGCTGGCGCATCCTGAGATTGAAACCCTGCTGCTGCGCCATCGGCAGCTCTGGCGACTGGTGGTGCTGGCGCCCCCGGATTTGGGACGCCATGCCGCCAAACGGCGCCGCGCCCTGACACGCCACTGCGAAGCCCGCCTTGGCTTGCCAGACCGAAGCGGCGACACCCTCTGGAGCCGGCTGTTTTTTCAGCCAATGCCGGGAAATAGCTGCCTGCCGTAACCTTGTTCAGGGCCGATGGCTGCGTTGACAATCCGCCGGGCTGTCCTATAATCCTGCGCTTTTGCGTTTCCCTGCGAAAGCTTCTGAACGTGCTTCCGAAAGGCGGTTTGAACCTATGCCGAATCCGAAACGACGCCACTCCTCGTCGCGGCGTGGTAAGCGCCGTGCGCATGATGCCCTGCCGCAACTGACCATTGTACGCTGCCCGAACTGTGGCGCACCCCGCCTGCCGCACCGGGTGTGCGGCGAGTGCGGCTACTACCGCGGCCGTCAGGTCATCACGATTCGTCAAAAAGGTACTGAAGAATAACTGAACCGGCGGTTGCCTGCTGCAACCGGCCTTAGTTGCGACGGGACAGCGATGCTGCAAATTGCTCTCGATGCCATGGGGGGCGACCATGCCCCGGCACCGGAAATCGAAGGGGCGCTGCTGGCAGCCCGCCAGCTCGGCGTCAAGGTGCTGCTGGTTGGCCAGCCGGACCGGCTGTATCCGGCCCTTCGGGGAGCTGGCTGGACAACCGAACCCATTGAAATTCTGCCGGCCCGTGAGGTCGTCGCCATGGATGAAACCGCCCGGCAGTCCATCCGTACCAAGCGTGACTCGTCCCTGCGCGTCGGGATTGAGGCGCTCCGGCAGGGATTGGCGGTCGGTTTCGTCAGTGCCGGAAACACCGGCGCCATCGTGGCGGCGGCCACCCTGTGGCTGGGCACCATACCCGGTATTGCGCGTCCGGCGCTGGCCACGGTTCTGCCGACCTTATCCGGGCGCGGCACGCTGTTGCTCGACATCGGCGCCAACGCGGATTGCAAACCCGCCATGCTCGACCAGTTTGCTGTCATGGGCGCGGCCTACGTCGAGCAGATTCTCGGTGTTGAACGACCACGGGTGGGACTGCTTTCCATTGGAGAGGAAAGCGTCAAGGGCAATGCGCTGACGCGCGAAGCCCACGCCCTGCTGTGCCAGCATGCGCCCCAGCGTAACTTCACCTTCGTGGGGAATGTTGAAGGGAGGGACATTTACACGGGGGCAGTGGATGTCATTGTCTGTGACGGTTTTACGGGGAATATCGTCCTCAAGACGAGCGAAGGGCTGGCAACGGCCCTGCTGACCATGCTTCAGGAAGCGTGGCGTCAATCAACGCCCCCTTCGCGGGATACCGTGGCCGGCCTGCAGCAGGTGCGCACCCGGTTCGACTATGCAGAGTACGGCGGAGCACTTCTGCTGGGCGTGCCGCAGCCGGTCATCGTGGCCCACGGCCGCTCCACCGGGCGCGCCATCTACAATGCCATCCGGGTGGCACAGGAAGCGCACCTGCGTCGCCTGAGCCACCAGATTGCTGCTGACCCGGCAGTGGTGGCGATGTTGCACCATCCACACCGCAACGGTGTGGTCCAAGACCTCTCTGGACTGGCATGACTTCTTCCACAGCACGCTTGACAGTTGGTGATCCGGCACCCCCGTTTGCCTTGCCCGACGCCACGGGGCAGACGGTCAGACTCGCGGATTTCGCCGGGCAGCGGGTAGTGCTGTACTTCTACCCGCGTGACAACACCCCCGGCTGCACCAAGGAAGCCTGCGCCTTCAACGCCGTCCGCGACGAGCTTTCCACGCACAAAGCCCAGGTCATTGGCATCAGCCCGGACAGCGTCACTTCGCACGAAAAGTTTGCGGCGAAGTTTGGTCTGACGTTTCCCTTGCTGTCTGATCCCGAACACGTCGTGGCTGAACAGTATGGCGTCTGGCAGGAAAAGAAAAACTACGGCAGGACGTACTTTGGCATTGTCCGCACCACGTTCATCATTGACGAGCAGGGACGGATTGCCCGTATCTTCCCCAACGTCAAGGTTGAAGGCCACGCGGCACAGGTGTTACAGGCGCTGGCCGAAATGGATCAGAAGGCAAAGCCGGAGTGAACAGGATGCGGCACCGGAGCGACATCGGGCTGGCCTGCCTGGTTTGGGTTCTGGTTTGCGGCTGCGTTTGGGACTGGCCGACGATACCCGTCAGAGCGCAGGGCATTCCGCTTCCCACGACTGCGCCGGCTGGTGAACCGACGGCCGCCACGCGCCGGTTTGCCGACCCGGAGGCCGGTTTTGAACTCGAACTCCTGCCCGGCTGGCGTTCCGAACATACCGTTGAGAACGACGGGCGACGGGTTCTGGAAATCATTTACCGCGACCGCAGCCAGTCGCTGCTCCGGGTCCGACGCGAAGCCGTACCGCCGGACTGCGCCGATGAGCCGCATCGCTGTCTGGCCGAGCGCGAGGCAACGGATTCACTTCAGTTCCGGCCCGACTTCCAGTTGAAAAAGCGCGAGCGATTCTCCACAGCCATTGCCCGTGGGACGCTCCTGACCTTCACGTTTCGTCGGGTGGGAAAGCCCATGACCGGCCGCTACTACTACCTTCAGACGGACGACCAGACGGTATGGGTGCTGCGTTTTGAGGGGGAGACCCGCTTTCATGACACGCTGCGTTACCAGACCGACCGTCTGGCCTACTCGTTTCGTCCCCTGCCGTGAGGCGGCGGCCGGCTGAAAGGTTCTGGTTTTTTGCCGAAGCTGATGCCTGACGTTCCGCCCGGCCCTTCGTTTCTGCTGAGAACCCTGCGCGCCCGGTTGTCGGCAGCCCGTGGGGTGGTGTCGCTGACCGATCTGGGGCGCGAGTTGCTCCGGGCGCCACGGGCCGCACCGGAACTCGTGCGGCGGGTGCTGTTGCCGGTGCTGGCCCAGTTGCCGGAGGCTGTGCTGGAAGGGGACGACGGTCTGCGCTGGCAACCGCTGCCGACCGCGGCCCCGGAAGCGACGGCGTCCCTGCTGGAATGCCGGTTTGCCGTCGTGGATGTGGAGACGACCGGACGCCGCGCCGAGCAGGAGCGCGTTACCGAAGTGGCCTGTGTCACGATTGAGCGCGGCCGGATCACCGGGAGCTTTACAAGTCTGGTCAATCCCGGTATGCCCATCCCGCCGCCGATTACAGCCCTGACCGGTATCAGCGACGAACTGGTGGCCACGGCACCACCCTTTGCAGCCATTGCCACGGAACTGCGGCAACACCTGAGCCAGGCAGTTTTCGTTGCACACCATGCCAGTTTCGACCGCAAATTTCTGACGGCCGAACTCAGGCGCGCCGATGAAACCTTTGTGTGGACGGCGCCCACGTTGTGTACGGTACAACTGGCGCGCTATCTCGTTCCCGGTCTGGACAACTACCGGCTCGATACCGTCACCGCTCATTTTCGGATTTCCAATCCGGCCCGGCACCGCGCATCGGGAGACGCCCTTGCGACGGCCCAGCTTTTCCTGCGATTGTTGGAACGGCTGATTGAACAGGACATCGTAGCGGTTGACGCTGTGACTGCCCTTCTGGCAAAGCAAAAGCGAACAACCAGACGGCGGCCATTGCCCGGCGAGGACAGACACCATGAATGACACGCGCGACAACTGTGAGCATCTGGAAATGACCGATGACCTGGCCGTACGTGAGGCGGCCCGCTACTTTCAGGCGGCTTATCAGCGCCAGATGGAAGGCAACCTCGACGAGGCCATCCGGCTCTACGAACGTTCGATTGCGCTGCATCCGACGGCCGAAGCCCATACGTTTCTGGGCTGGACGTACAGTTTTCTGGGCGATCTGGATCGCGCCATCGCCGAGTGTTTGCGGGCCATTGAACTCGACCCGGATTTTGGTAATCCCTACAACGACATCGGGGCCTATCTCATTGAGCGCGGCGATCCGCTGTCATCTGCGCTGTGGCTCAAACGGGCTATGAAGGCCAAGCGGTATGAGTGCTACTTCTATCCGCACTTCAACTACGGGCGGGTGCTCGAATGGCAGGGGCGCTGGCTTGACGCCATGCGGGAATACACAACGGCGCTGTCCTACAACCCGGATTACACGCCGGCCAGGAAAGCCATTCGCCAGCTTCAGAGTCGGCTCAACTGACCACCGCACGGGATAGCCGTTGCACGTGGGTTGTACACTTTTTTGACGCGCCACCCTGCCGCGTTTTCTGCTTTGTCGCACGCCGCGCGTCAATCTGGCGGGCAAGGTTTGCAGAGGTAAGCTCCGGGTCGCTTGCCTGATGACCATGCTGGTTTCGTTTTTCCTCTCGTTTCTCAAGCGCATGGCGGTTGTCCTGCCGGTAATGTGGGCCGTGGTGACGCTGGTGTTTCTGCTCATCCACCTCGTGCCGGGCGATCCCGTGGTGATGTACCTTGGGGACAGCGCCCGGCCTGAAGACATCCAGGCGCTGCGTCACAAGCACGGCCTCGACCTGCCGCTGTGGCAACAGTACGTCCGGCTCTGGCTCGGCGCGCCGACCAAGGATGGACTGGACAAGCACCGGGGCCTGCTGCGTGGCGACCTGGGGGAGACCTTCGGCGGCAAAAACGTCGTGAAGGAACTGCTGAACCGCTATCCGACAACGCTCAAACTGGCAGGAGCCGCCATGCTGGTGGCCGTTGTTGTTGCCATTCCGCTGGGGATTGCGGCCGCTGTCGCGCGAGGGCGTTGGCTGGATACGGTCATCTCCGTGGTGTCGCTGGCGGGGATTGCGCTGCCCAACTTCGTGATCGGGCCGCTGGCCATTCTCATTTTCGCAGTGTATCTGGACTGGCTGCCGGTTTCCGGGAGCGAACGGTTGGAACATTTCATCCTGCCGGCGACGACGTTGGGCCTCGCCATGGCAGCGATTCTGACGCGCCTGGTGCGTTCCAGCGTCCTTGAGGAACTGGGCGAAGATTATGTCCGCACGGCGCGCGCCAAGGGGCTGCCCGAACGGGTCGTGTTGTTCAAACACGTCCTCAAAAACAGTCTTATTCCGGTTGTCACCATCATCGGATTGCAGTTCGGTATCATTCTGACAGGGGCAATTGTCACCGAAACCATCTTTGCGATGCCGGGTGTCGGTGATCTTACGGTACGGGCCATCAACGAACGCGAATACAACCAGGTGCAGGCCAATCTGCTGGCCATTGCGCTGACGTATGTGGCGGTCAATACGCTGACGGACCTGCTGTACCGGCTCCTTGACCCGCGCATTGCTCTGGATCGCTGATGTTTTTGAAAGGAGCCAGTCCACCGTGGAAGATGAAACCCCATCCCGTCTGCGTAGCGGCCAGGCACGGCGTCCGGCTTCGGGCGACACCCGCCCGGCGAATCGTCCCAGTCCGATGCCAACTCCTCCGCGTCCTGACCCAGGTGAGGAAATGTCTGCCCCGCCGCCCGAGTTGGAGACGCCCATGGCGAGCCGTCTGCGCAGCCTGCGGGAGTCCCGTCCCCCGGAGTCATTCCAGGAACCAGCGCCGATCCCGGAGTTCAACCAACCTTTCGATGTTCCCAAGCCGACGCTGTGGGAACGCATCAAACGTTTTTTTGGTGGTCAGTAGTCAGCATTTCAAGTCCGATGGGAGTCACAGCATGGGTAAACTCGATGGAAAAGTGGCGGTTGTCACCGGCGCCGCCAGTGGAATTGGCGAGGCCACAGCGCGTCTGTTTTACGCCGAAGGGGCTTCGGTCGTCCTGAGCGACATCCAGGATGAACGTGGTGCCGCCATTGCGGCCGAACTCGGTGAACGGGCCGCCTACTGCCGGGCGGATGTCACCCAGGAATCGGACATCGCGGCACTGGTGGATTTTGCCGTTGCCCGGTTTGGCGCGCTCGACGTGATGTACAACAACGCCGGGGCGCAGGGCGTTTCAGCGCCTATTGCCGAAACGCCGGCTGAGGGGTTTGACGCGACGGTTGCCCTGCTGCTGCGCAGCGTCTTTCTGGGAATGAAGCATGCGGCGCGGGTGATGCTTCCCCGGCACACCGGAAACATCATCAGCACGGCCAGCATTGCCGGGCTGCGCACCGGAAATGCACCGCATATTTACAGCGCCTGCAAAGCGGCGGTTATTCACCTGACACGCTCCGTAGCCATGGAACTGGGCGAGCAGGGGATTCGGGTCAACTGTGTCTGTCCGGGTTTTATTGCAACTGGCATTTTTGGCAGCGCCTTTGGTCTTCCGCCGGATGCAGCGCGCGCGCTGGCGCCGCTGATGGCACCGATGCAGGTTCAGGCGCAGCCACTGCGCCATGCGGGACAGCCGGTGGATGTGGCGCAGGCGGTCCTGTGGCTGGCCAGCGACGATGCCCGCTTTGTCAACGGGCATGCGCTCGTTGTGGATGGCGGTCTCATCGCCGGCCGGTCGTGGACGGAATACCAGCACATGCGTGAATCGCTGACGAAGGGCATTCAGGCCGCCCTGGGGCAGGGCGGTTCGTGAACCGCCCCTACCGGCGAACCGCCCCTACACAATCAACAGCCACCCATTTGTTCCGCGTAATCGTATTGCCGGGATTCAGTCCTCAGTAGAGCGGCACCGTCGGGTCAACCTCGTGCGACCAGGCATCAATGCCGCCGATGAGGTTGACCAGACGGGTGAAGCCCTTGCTGCGCAGGTAGGCGCAGGCGTGCAGGCTGCGGATGCCGTGATGACAATAGATGACGTATTCCTGGGCGGGATCAAGCTCCGCAGCCCACACCGGCAGTTGGCTCATCGGGCACAGGCGGCTGCCCGGAATGCGGTTGAACGCATATTCCCAGTCCTCGCGCACGTCAAGAAGCTGTATGGGGTCGCCTGCCGCAAGACGCCGGGCCAGTTCAGGCGCCGTGATCTGCTGGATGTCTGTCATTCCCTATCCGTCCGTGCGTGGGTCAGGGCATCAGCCAGCCCAGAAGGCCATGAATCGTCGTTTGCCGTCCCAAATCAGCAATGGACTCCGTGAGCGGAATGTTTTTGGGGCAGGCTTTGACACAGTTCTGCGCGTTGCCGCAGTCGGTAATGCCGCCATCGCCCATGATGGCTTCCAGCCGCTCATCCCGGTTGAGCTTTCCAGTGGGATGCAGGTTCATCAGTCGAACCTGATTGAGCACCGAAGGCCCGACGAAAGAAGACCGTTCGTTGTACTGCGGACACACTTCCATGCACACCGCACACGACATGCACGTGGAGAGCTTGTAGCGAATCTCCGTGGTTTTCTGGTCGAGCCGGGGGCCGGGACCCATCGGGTACGTGCCGTCAATGGGAATCCATGCCTTGACCTTCTTGAGGTCCTCGAAAAGCCGTGAGCGGTCAACCTGAAGGTCCCGAATAACCGGAAACTTGGTCAGCGGTTCGAGCGTGATGGGGCCGTCTTCGAGCTTGTCCACCAACGTGCTGCACGACTGACGTGCCTTGCCGTTGATGACCATCGAGCACGAACCACAAACGTGTTCAAGACAGGAACACTCCCACACCACCGGCGTGGTCGCCTGGCCGGAAGCCGTGACGGGATTTTTCTGGATTTCCATCAGGCAACTGATGATGTTCATGTTCGGGCGGTAGGGAAGCGCAAACTCCTCCCACCGGGCGGGCTTGCCGGGTGCATCCTGGCGTTTGATTTTGAGAACAATCTTTTCACGGGTCATCGAGCCATCTCCATTCCGGGGGGCGGCATCAGGTTATCTCTTTGGACGTGCCAGCGGCACAGCCTTGAATGTCACGGCCCTTCGGCTCTCTTCAGGCTCCGGGCCGTGACTCGTTACTGAAAGATTTCCACGTAAAACTGCTTCCATTTGCGTTCGGCATGCCGCAGAAACGCGCGGTTGGCACGCAGCCTGGCATCCGGTGTCTTTTCTCCGCCGACTGAACCCTCCGGCAGCGCGATGCGGGTCGTGCCGCGCATGGCATATTTCTGGTTGACCTCGTACATGATGAGCTTGAGCGTCGCCGGACTGACATCACTGCGGCAGGCGGTTTTGTACATCACCCAGGCTTCCGCAAAGCCATCGTTGTCGAGGTCCGTCACTTCGGTTGCCGCCGTGAGGAATTCCGCCGTGATGTCGAGCGGACAGTTACGGACGAAATCCCTCACCTGCCAGACCAGTGAGAACTGACCGTTGACGTTGACGAAGCGGTGGGCATACAGCTCGGCGTCCTGACCGGCATCGAAGTCCTGACGCCGTCTTTGGCCCGGGGTCTCAAACGGGCCGGTCTCCGTCAGAATCAGATAGTTTTCGCCATCGAGGTCATTCCAGCGGAAGCCCTGTTTGAAGCGGCCTTTGACCAGTCCACGGGCGGCCGCCGGCAGGCTGTCCAGCGGAAACGCCTGAAGCGGCTCACGTGGGACCATTCCCGACGCAGCCTTGAACGGGGAAGTCACGCCCACCGGAAGCAGCAGAAGCCAACTGCCCATCGTGCCCGTGACCAGCAGCCGGCCAAGCCACGGGCGCGGACGGGCGCTAAGCCGCTTTCTTCTTTGAGTAGTCACGCTTGCGCGGCTTGATGAGACTGATGTCAACATCTTCATAGGTCAGTTGCGGTCCTTCCGGGGTCCAGGTGGCAATCGTCGTTTTCAGAAACCGCTCGTCATCCCGTTCGGGGAAGTCGGGTTTGTAGTGTGCGCCACGGGATTCATCCCGGTTGAGCGCGCCCAGTGTGATAACACGCGCCAGGTGAAGCATGTTTTCCAACTGGCGGGCGTGTGGAATAGCCTGCGTTGCCCAGTAGTTTTGCTCGTTGAGGTTGATGCGCTCGTAGCGTTCGAGCAGTTCCTGGATTTTTTCGTCCGTGTACCGCAGGCGGTCGTTGTACCGGATGACGGTGACGTTCTCGGTCATCAGGCGTCCCAGTTCTTCGTGCAGCACCCGTGGGTTTTCCGTGCCCCGCTTCGTTTTGAGCGCTTCATTGATTGCCGCCTGCCGGGCGCGCTCACGCTCGAAAATGGGGTCTTGCAGGTCTTTGGTGGAGTTGTTCTTGGCAAAGTTGACGGCGGCCGGCCCGGCGATGATGCCGGCATAGACGCAGGACAGCAGGCTGTTGGCCCCAAGCCGGTTGGCCCCGTGAATGGAGTAGTCGCACTCCCCGACGGCAAAGAGACCGGCAATGTTGGTTTGCTGCTCATAGTCCACCCACAAACCGCCCATGGTGTAGTGCATGCCGGGGAAGACGCGCATGGGGGTTTCACGCGGGTCCTCGCCGACAAACATCTCGTAGATTTCCAGAATGCCACCCAGCCTGCGGTCGAGCTGTTCGCGTGGAATGTGCGTCAGATCGAGATAGACCTGAAACTTGCCGCCGACACCATAGCCGTCGAGACAGACCTGGAAAATTTCACGGGTGGCAATGTCGCGCGGAACAAGGTTGCCGTATTCGGGGTATTTTTCTTCGAGGAAGTACCACCGCTCCGAAGGCGGAATGTCTTTCGGCGCACGCTGGTCCTTCGGCGTACGTGGCACCCAGACCCGCCCGCCTTCACCGCGCGCGCTTTCTGACATCAGGCGGAGTTTGTCTTCGCCCGGAATGGCCGTGGGGTGAACCTGGATGAACTCGCCGTTGGCATATTTGACGCCCTGCCGGTAGAGTGCCCCCTGCGCGCTCCCGGTGCAGATGACAGAGTTGGTGGACTTGCCAAAAATGGCTCCAATCCCGCCCGTCGCCATGACGACAGCCGCGCCGGCAAAGGCCTTCACTTCCAGCGATTGCAGGTTCATGGCCGTAATGCCATAGCAGCGCCCGTTTTCGATGACACCTGAGAGAAACTCCCAGCCTTCGTATTTGCGGACCTTGCCGGCGGCTTCGTAGCGCCGTACCTGTTCGTCGAGCGCATAGAGAAGCTGCTGACCTGTGGTTGCGCCAGCGAACGCCGTACGGTGGTATTTCGTGCCGCCGAAGCGCCGGAAGTCAATCAGCCCTTCGGGCGTCCGGGAGAAGGGAACGCCCATGCGGTCAAACATGTAGATGATGTCCGGCGCCATGTCGCACATCGCCTTGACCGGCGGTTGGTCGGCAAGGAAATCGCCACCGTAAATCGTGTCGTCGAAGTGCTCGTAGGTTGAATCCCCCTCCCCTTTCGTGTTGACCGCGCCGTTGATGCCACCCTGGGCGCACACCGAATGGGACCGTTTGACGGGGACGAGAGAAAAAAGATCAACGGTGTAACCGAGTTCGCAGGCTTTGATGGTTGTCATCAGCCCGGCCAGTCCACCGCCCACGACAATGATGCTTGGTTTGTTGCTCATGAGTGCTCTGATTTCGTGAAAAGTCGGGTCTTATGGAACAAAGGCAAACGCCGCCCGAACGCCAATGGCGAACACAGCTACGCCGAAAACGGCACAGGCATAGGAAAACGCCTGCTGTGACCGCGTGCTGACGGTGATGCCCCACACGATGGCAAACGTCCACAAACCATTGGCCAGATGAAACGCCGCCGAGAAGATGCCCAGCACGTAAAAGGCCATGATCAGCGGCTGCGCCAACCAGTACTGCACAATGGTGAATGCCTGGTCGGGATGGTGCGCTACGGCCAGCCCCAGACCGCCGACGCCAAAGCGCATCGTCAGAACGTGCGCCGTGATGAACAGCAGCAGAATGATGCCAGTGACGCGCTGCAGGAGATAGTTCCAGTTGCGCGCATAGCCGTAGCTCAGCACGTTGCTCTTCGCCGTGTAGGCAATATAGACGCCGTAAATCGCATGAAAGGCAATCGGCAGCCCAATCAGAAACAGTTCGGCGAGGGGCAACAACGGTCCGGGCAGCATGTCCTGAATCCCTTTAACCGCTTCATTGAAAGCTGCCGGACCGGCAACAGCGTGAAAGTTGGTGTAGAGATGTTCCAGCAGGAAAGCCCCAATCGGAATCACACCACTCAGCGAGTGCAGCCGACGGGCAAGAAAGTGATGACTCAGGGTGACGCTCATGAGACCTCAGAAAACCGGGTGACGTACGTGTTTCCCAAACGCTCCCACCTGACGGACACACAACGGGAATCAGGACGACTTGGGGCATCGGGCGACGACGAATCTCGGCCGCGCATGATGCTGAGGGGAATCCGTTTCTGAATCCGACATGCGCCGGCCGGCGGAGGAAGACTACCAAGGATTATAGGCCGGGCCCCGCCGATTGCAATGTGCTTTTGTGTGTGAGCGTACGTTTTGCCGGGCAGCTTTTCCGCCTTCCTGCCGGATGCAGCGCCGGAAACAGGCTGCCCGTGTGACCTGCCCGCCGAGTCTGCAACCGGACCTGCGCCGGATTGTTTGCCACAGCAGCCGGCGGTATTTCAGACACCTGCTGTCTGGGCCGCGTCGGGCTGGGAAGGCGTCTCAGTGCGTGGCTGTGCCAGCTTTTGTCGAATCAACTGGTGCAGCCGGTCAAAGTCTATCGGCTTGATCAGGTAATCCGACTCACCCAGCGGGAGTCCTTCTTCCCGGACATACTCGATGTTGGACTGGGCCGAGATGATAATCATCGGTACGTCGCGCAGCTCGCGGTAGTGTTCCTTCTCGCCGATGAGCGTCATCACAGCCGGGCCGCTGATGTGCGGCATCATGATGTCAATAATGACCAGATCGGGTTTGGAGCGTTTGAGGGCGCGCAGGCCGGCCAGACCGTCGGCGGCCGTTTCGACTTCGTACCCTTCAGCCGTAAGCTCGTCGCGTAGCAGGTCGAGAACATCCTGATTGTCATCTATGACAAGGATGCGCGGTGGGGTGTTCGGCAATCGTCCCATGTGCAACCGGCGGGGACGGGAAAGTAGGCCGGCCTGAAACCGGCAGATGCAGACTTGCAACTCCACTTTCCACGATCTGACAGCAATTGTCCACCTTGAGCTGTCAGCCGGCTCGCGGCGGCTGACAGGCAGTGGGCGTCTGTCGGCGGCAGGGCACAGGTGCGGTGGACGGAGGGCGTTACGGCGTCGGGGAGGAACGGTCGGGGTGCGCCAGGAGCTGCTGTACGATGCGCTGCACAGCCTCCGGGCTGGCCGGTTTGGCCAGGTAGGCGTCGCAGCCTGCCGCCCGGAAACGGGCTTCATCTTCTGTCATGGCATGTGCGGTCAAGGCAATAACCGGGACGCGCGCCAACGCCGGTTGCGCCTTGATGCGGCGCGTGGCTTCCAGCCCGTCCAGGTTGGGCAGGGAAATGTCCATGACAATGACATCGGGTTGAAACTGCGCCGCCGCTTCCACCGCACTGAGACCATCGCCTACAGCACAGACCTCGTAACCTTCAGCTTCCAGCTCCAGGGTGAGGATTTCCCGGCTGTCGGCGTTGTCTTCCACTACGAGAATGCGCGTCATGACAGCACGTTTTCCACGGAGTTGGCGACACCCTGACCCGTCTGGCGGCGAAGCTGTGTCTCCTGTTCGATTTTCTGAAGGTTGTTGAGCAGCCACGTCCGGTCGAGCGGCTTGGGATGGTAGCCGATGACCATCGGAAACTCGAAGGCGGTCTGGGCCATTCGCCGGTCGGCCTGGCTGACAACAATGACCGGGATGTGCTTGAGCAGAGGGTCCTCAGCCAGCCGTTCGAGGTAGGTCAGCCCGCTGATTCCGGGCAAAATCAGGTCAAGGACAACGACACGTGGACGTAGCACGGCTGTGAGTTCGAGACCTTCGGTGACGTTGCGTGCGCTGATGACCGTGTAACTGGTCAGGTCAAGCATGGTTTTCAACTGTTGCGCCAGGTCTGGCTCGTCATCAATGCATAGAATGATGCGGTTGTCCGGGGCAGGACAGGGCAGGGCAATCGGTTTTTCGCTGGCCTCCATCTTCTCGTGCTCACGCAGACGAAGGGGAAGCCGCACGCGAAACACCGAACCCTTGCCCACTTCGCTTTCGACTTCAATCGTGCCGTCCAGCAGCAGCACATTTTTCCTGGCAATGGAGAGGCCGAGTCCGGTGCCGCCGTACTTGCGCGTGGCCGAGCCATCCACCTGGCGGAATTCCTCAAAGATGTGCGGCAGGTCCTTCTCGGCAATGCCAATTCCCGTGTCCCGCACCTCAATGGTGAAGGTTTCCGCTGCCGGGTCCACGTCGAGAACCACAGTGACGCTGCCCTGTTCGGTGAATTTGAGCGCATTGGAGACCAGATTCGTGACGATCTGGCGCAGCCGGGCTGGGTCCGTCAGGGCTGAGGGCACCTGGGGCGGCGACATGAAGCTCAGGGTCAGGCTTTTGGCCCGGGCCAACGCTTCGAGCGGCGTAATGGTTTCGGACAAAAACTTCACGAGGTCCACTTCACTGACCTGGATTTCCATCTTGCCGGCGGCAATTTTCGAGAAATCCAGGAAGGTGTTGATGAGTTCGAGCAGGTTCGTCGAATTCTCGGCAATGCGGGTCAACGCCCGCATCTGGGCCTCGGAAAGCGGGCCGTAGCGACCGCGCTGGAGCAGCGAGGTGTAGCCAATGATGGCGTTGAGTGGCGTCCGCAGTTCGTGCGACATGTTTGCCACAAACTCGGACTTGAGCCGGTTGCTCTCCATTACGGCCAGATTGGCGCGGCGCAGGTCTTCGTTGATTTTGCGCAACTGGCGCTGGTTTTCATACAGCTCGGAGTTGGCCAGCAGGAGTTCCTGGTTGGCGCTCATCAGGTCAATGGAGCGTTCCTCGACCTTTTCTTCGAGCGTTTGGGCGAAGGATTCCAGCTCAGCGACGTAGTGCTGGAGGGTCTCGCGCGTCCGTACGAAAGCGCGCGCCAGGGCGCCGAGTTCGTCGTTGGCCGTGGTCGGGATGGGATAGGTGTAGTCGCGCCGCGCCATGGCGCGTACGCCCTCCAGAAGCTGACCGAGCGGCTGCGTGACGAAGTACCGGAGAATGAGCGAGAAAAAGGCAATGATGAACAGACCCGTCAGCGTCACTTCCAGAAACAGCAGCTTGAAGTGGTCAATGATGAGCATGTTCATCCGGTCGGCGCGGGTGTGGACGGCCACCAACCCCACCACTGGGCTTTCCGGCCCGGCGCGCAGCGGGGCATAGGCGGAAATCCATGCGCCCTGCTGGTCGGTGTAAACATCCGTTGCCAGTGGTTCCTGGCGCCGGATGACCTGCCAGGCTTCCGGGCGCAGTTCGTGGGCCGGCGGGCGGTCTGTAAAAACCGGCATCCACGTCTCGTTCCAGCGATAAAACAGGTCAATCGGCTGTTCCAGTTCGTTGGCGCGCTGAAGATCGCGCAGCCGTGACCGTAAGGCTTCCAGGACCGGAGGAGCGGCGTCCTGCTCCCACGGGATGAGGGACACATCAAGCACCACCGCAACTGTGGCAGCGATGTGTTGTAGTTGGCGGCTTTGCTCCGCAATCTTGTCGCGCCGCAGGTTGCGGTAAAACAGATAGTCCACGCCAAAGATGAGCGGCGCGGCGCACAGCAGCGTGGTGAGCAGGATTTTGTAGTGCAGGCGTCCGTGCAGGGGCGGCTCTTCGCCTGCCTGCCCGGCCGTTGATTCCGTCGTCACTGGAACTTCGCTCATGTGCGCTCCCCGGAGCGGTTTTGTGCCAAGGCTCAAGTCAGTCGTTCACGTCCATCGAGATATGGACGCAGCGCCGGCGGAATGATCACCGAGCCGTCAGCCTGCTGGTGGTTTTCGAGCAGCGCCAGCCACGTCCGCCCAACGGCCAGCCCGGAGCCATTGAGCGTGTGGACAAACTCCGGCTTCACGCCGGGTTCGCGCCGGAAGCGGATGTCGGCGCGGCGTGCCTGAAACGCTTCAAAGTTGCTACACGAAGAAATTTCCCGGTAGGTCTGCTGGCTGGGCAGCCAGACTTCCAGATCGTAGGTTTTGGCCGCCGCAAAGCCCAGATCGCCGGTGGCCAGCACGACCTTGCGGTAGGGCAGTTCCAAACGCTGCAACACCGCTTCTGCGTTGGCCGTCAGGCGTTCGAGTTCCGCGTAGCTGTCCTCGGGTTTGACAAAGGCCACGAGTTCGACCTTGTCAAACTGGTGCTGGCGGATAAGCCCACGGGTGTCGCGGCCATAACTGCCGGCTTCGCTGCGAAAGCAGGGCGTGTAAGCAACATACCGGATGGGCAGTTGCGCGCCGTCGAGCACTTCACCCCGGTGCAGATTGGTGACCGGGACTTCAGCCGTGGGAATCAGGTACAGACCACGCTCATCGGTCAGCTTGAACAGGTCCGGCTCGAATTTGGGAAGCTGTCCCGTGCCAAACAGGGCCTCGCCATTGACGATGAACGGTGGGAGCACTTCCGTGTAGCCGTGCTCGGTCAGGTGCAGGTCGAGCATGAAGCTGATGAGCGCCCGTTCCAGTTTGGCTCCCAGCCCCTTGAGGACGGCAAAGCGCGCGCCTGACACCTTGGCAGCGCGTTCCAGGTCCAGAATACCGAGCGCCGTGCCAAGTTCGACGTGGTCTTTGGGCGGGAAATCGAAGTGGCGCGGTTCACCCCAGCGCGCGACTTCCTGGTTGGCCGATTCATCGCCGACCGGGACGGACTCGTGGGGCACGTTCGGAATGATGCGCACGAGTTCCTGCAGGCGCTGTTCAACACTTTCCCGTTCGGCTTCGAGGGCTTCAATGCTGGCCTTGAGTTCCCGCATTTCAGCACGTTTGGCTTCCGCTTCGTCCTGCTGCCCGGCCTTGAGCAGCGCGCCAATCTGGGGACTGACCCGGTTGAGCGCAGCTCTGCGCTGTTCGACTTCCGCAATCAGCCGCCGGCGCGTGGCGTCAAGTTCGGTGAAGCTGTCAAGCGTGAGATCGGTGCGGCGGTTGAGCAGGGCGCGACGAACGAGGTCGAGGTGCTGGCGGATGAAATCAAGGGCAAGCATGGCTGTGAAATGGGCTGCGGAAAGAAAACCGGGTTCACCGGCCGGAAATACGGTTTCAGACCGTCGGGACACCGCCCGGAACAGAGGGCCCTGCCTAGAAGACAACCGTTTCCTGGTATTCGCCGAAGACGCGGCGCAGGCGGTCGGAAATTTCGCCTACGGTGGCGTACCGTTCAACAGCATCGAGAATGTAGGGCATCAGGTTGTCTGTCCCACGGGCGGCGGCTTCAAGGGCGTCGAGGGCAGCCGTGCAGGCAGCTGTGTCGCGCCGTGCCCGCAGACTGCGTACCCGTTCAACCTGCGCGCGTTCGATTTCGGGATCAATGCGCTGAATGGGAATGGGGTGCTCTTCAGCGACCTGAAAGCGGTTGACGCCGACGACAATGGCTTCGTTCCGCTCCACGGCGCGCTGGTACTCGAAGGCCACCTGCTGGATTTCGCGTTGCGGGAAGCCCTGCTCAATGGCTGCGAGCATGCCGCCCAGCGTGTCAATCTTTTCGATGTAGGCCGTCGCCTGTCGTTCGAGTTCATCGGTCAGGGCTTCGATGAAGTAGGACCCGCCGAGTGGGTCAGCTACGTCGGCGACGCCGGACTCGTAGGCGAGCACCTGCTGGGTACGCAGAGCAATCCGGGCGGATTCTTCCGTCGGCAGTCCCAAGGCCTCGTCTTTGCCGTTCGTGTGCAGCGACTGCGTGCCGCCCATCACTGCCGCCAGCGCCTGCACCGTCGTGCGAATGACGTTGACTTCAGGCTGCTGGGCCGTGAGCGTGCTGCCGGCCGTTTGCGTGTGGAAGCGCAACTGCCACGCCTTGGGCTGGGTGGCTTTGAACCGCTCACGCATGATCCGGGCCCACATGCGCCGGGCGGCGCGGAACTTGGCGACTTCTTCAAACAGGTTGTTGTGCGCGTTGAAGAAAAACGACAGGCGCGGGCCAAAGGTATCCACGTCGAGACCAGCGGCAATGGCGGCTTCGACGTAGGCAATGCCGTCGGCCAGCGTGAAGGCAATTTCCTGGGCGGCCGTCGCCCCGGCTTCCCGGATGTGGTAGCCCGAAATCGAAATGGTGTTCCAGTTGGGCACCTCGCGGGCGCAGTAGGCAAACAGGTCGGTGATGAGCCGCAGGGAGGGGCGGGGCGGATAGATGTACGTCCCGCGCGCAATGTATTCCTTGAGAATGTCGTTCTGGACCGTGCCGTTGAGTTTGTCGGGTGTGACGCCCTGGCGCTTGGCGACAGCAATGTAGAGGGCAAGCAGGATGGGGGCCGTGGCGTTGATCGTCATCGAGGTCGAGACCTGATCGAGCGGAATGCCGTCAAACAGCACGGCCATGTCTTCGAGAGAATCAATGGCGACGCCGACCTTGCCCACTTCTCCCAGGGCGAGGGGGGAGTCGGAGTCCAGCCCAATCTGGGTCGGCAGGTCAAAGGCCACGCTGAGACCAGTCGTGCCCTGCGACAGCAGGTAGCGGTAGCGGGCGTTGGATTCCGCTGCGGTGGCAAAGCCGGCGTACTGCCGCATCGTCCACAGCTTGGCGCGGTACATCGTCGCGTGAATGCCGCGCGTAAAGGGATACTCGCCGGGCTTTTCGTCGGTGGGGGGCGGAGCGTCGGCAGGCAGGTAGTAGGGCTTCAGCTCGATACCCGATGAGGTCCGCCGTCTGGTCTCAGCTTTTTTGGATGACATAGGGCTATGTATTTACAGGGCGTATGCAGGGAAACGTCCGTCGGGGGTTGCACCGGCCACACACGACGGCGCGTGACAAGATGATAGTGTGTTGTCGGCGTGTTTGCTACATTGTCATCCCACACTGCCACCCTTGATTTCCCTGATCAGGTCGTACTTCCGGGGCTGACACTGTGAGCTTTGCGTATGCCGTCGCGCTTTGCCCGAACGCCCTTTGGGCTGCCCTACAAACTGCTGATATGGGGACTCGGCCTGGCTTTCTGGTCGCTGGTCATCGTCGTCGAACTGAAAGTGCTGGGGGCCTTATGGGTTGATCTGTTCGGACTCTTTCGCCAGCGCGAGGGGCTGGCCGCAGCCGTATTTCTGCTGCTTCTGATGGTGTGTACCTTTCTGCGCCGCCGGTCGGACGCCTACGCCCACCTGCTGGCTGAAGACGGATTGGTCGTGTTGTTCGTGCTGGTTTTTCCAACGGAACTGACCATCACGCTGCTTGGCCTTGCCGGTGTACTGGAATCCATCAGTCAGCACGCCGAACGCTTGCAGCGACGACTCCCGATGGGCGACTGGTCGATCGTTTTGGGCGAGATCATCTTTCAGGGAGGTGTCGCCGCCTTCGTCGGGCTGACCGGAAGCACCGTTGAGCAGGCCGGCCATTTCACCGAATGGCACCTGGCGCCCCGGTTTGGCCTCCGGGAACTGGTGATGATACCGCTCATCTACCTTTCCATCTTTGCCATGCGGGTGAGCGTGTCATTTCTGACCATGTGGACGCGGGGCATCTCGCTGGCACTGTTTCTCCAGGACGTGCGCGCGACCCAGTCGGTCATCACGTTTCTCGCTGAATTCGCCACCGTGGTGCTGTCCATCATGATTGCCGTGGTCTATGCCCGGCTGGACTTTCTGCCCGTGGTGGCGCTGGGCACGGTGCTGGTGGCACTGGTGGCGCTGCTGAGCAAACAGGCCGAGGCTATGGCCCGCCAGCAGCGGACAATTGCCGAGATGAAGATTCTTGTCGGGGTCGGGCGCGCCCTGAGCAACCCGGCGCAAACCCGCCGGGAACTGCTCAAAGCGTTGTATCAGGAAGGGCGCGACCTGTTCCGCGCCGACTCGCTGGCGGTGTATCTGTTTCCCGAAGATGGCCACCAGCCACAGATACTCGAATGGCAGGCAGTGACAAAGGCCCGCCCAAAGTCGGAGCGCCGGGGAACCATGCTGGATTTTCAGCAGAGCGGCAACTGGACGGCGAACAGTTCCACCGGGGAACAGGTGGCGCTCGTGCCCGAAAGGGACGCCTTGGGGTTGGCCGAATGGTGCGTGCAGCACAAGCAGGCGCTACGGCTTCAGGACATCGAGCGCGAGGCAGCGCTGTACAACTACCGGTGGCTGACCGAACGCCTGCCCTATCGCTCCTGGATGGGCGTGCCACTGGAGGCCGAAAAAAAAGTGCTGGGTGTCATCAGCGTGGCCAGTCAACAGCCGCAGGCTTTTTCCGAACAGGACGAAGAAATGCTCCGCGCCCTGGGACAGCAACTGGTCGGGGCGCTCGAAAAGGCCCGGCTCTATGAACTGGCCACCATAGACGGGCTGACCGGGTTGCTCAATGCCCGTGCTGTCCGGGCCAGACTGGCTGAGGTCTTTGCCAAAACCCTGGCTGATAATGGTCAGATGGGTGTCCTGATGTTTGACATTGACTTTTTCAAAAAGGTCAACGACACCTACGGCCACGAAGTCGGCAACGAGGTGTTGCAATACCTGTCCAAGCTGGTCAGAAGCAAACTGCGGGATACCGACATTGCCGGACGCTACGGCGGTGAGGAATTCATCGTGATTTTGCCACAGACGCCGGTCAAAGGAGCGCTCGATGTCGCCGAACGCCTCCGCCGGCATATTGCCGCCCGTCCCGTTCCGACGACCGCCGGAGAACTGCCCATCACGGCCAGCTTTGGGGTGGCCTACCTTCCCATGCCGGGAGTGACAACGCCCGACAAACTCGTGGAGGTGGCCGACCAGGCACTCTATGCCTCGAAGCGCAATGGGCGCAACCAGGTCACGCTGGCATCAGCGCCGGGGGTGTCGGAGTCTGAAACTTCTGCCCCGGCGTAGCTCCGGCGTCACCCGGGCCGTTGCTGTAAGCCCAACTTTTTATTCGGGAGAAATCTATGTCGGAGTTCAGCCAGCCGCAGTTGACCGTGCTGTTTGATACCGGGCAGATACAGGCGCGGATTCGGGAACTGGGCGCGGCCATCACCCGCGACTACGCCGGGCAGGCGCCGCTGCTTGTCGTGGTGCTCAAGGGGGCCGTGCCGTTTGGGGCCGATTTGGTACGCGCCATTGACCTGCCCGTCACGCTCGATTTCATTGCTGTGTCCAGCTACGGCATGGCGACCAAGTCATCGGGCGAAGTGCGCCTGCTCAAGGACCTCGACACCAGTCTGCGGGGGCAGCCGGTCATCATCGTGGAAGACATCGTGGATACGGGGCTGACCCTGTCCTACCTGCTCGACATGTTCCGCCGCCGCGAAGCGGCCTCGGTGCGGGTGGCGGCCCTGCTCGACAAACCCGAACGTCGCCAGCGGGAAGTGGAAGTATCCTATGTTGGGTTCACCATCCCCAACGAGTTTGTCGTTGGCTTTGGACTGGATTACGCCGAACGGTACCGCAACCTGCCGTACGTGGCCATTCTCGATCCAGCGGCTGTAACCGAAGGCTGAAAGGGCGGGCGGTGTTGCCGGTGATCAGGTGGCCAGGCGGATGTCGGTGGCGATGAACTGGACGCTGGCTCGGCCCTGCCACACGTTAATGTCCGGCCGGCCGAGCACTTCGACTTTTGCCTGCCGGGGGAGCTGTTCGGCATATTCCCGCCGCTGCCACCACAGCACTTCGGCCCGGTGCGGCCCGTCGCCAAGGATGAGCTTGAGGTGCTGATCCTTGAGGATGCGCTGTTCCAGGATTTGACCGCGCAGGATAAGCCGTGGGTGTGGGTTGCCGATGCCGTGGGGTTCGAGTTTGGCAAGGCTTTCGACCAGCGGAAGGGTCAGTTCGCCCAGCGGCAGTTCGCCATCGGCGACGTACACGCGGGTCAGGGCGTCCGGCGGCAGCACCTGTCGGGCATAGGCATTGATGCGCTGCTGCAACTCCGGCAGCCGTTCTACCGGAAGGCAGAAACCGGCGGCGGCGGGGTGTCCTCCGTAGCGGAGAAAAAGCCCATCCTGGCCAATGGCCTGAAGCGCCTCGATGAGATTGAACTGGGGGATGCTGCGCCCGGAGCCGTGGGCGATACCGTCCCGGATGCTACAGACCAGCGCTGGATGGTGATGGGTTTCCACGACCTTCGAGGCTGCAATCCCGACCACGCCCTGATGCCAGCCGTCGGTATGGTTGCCGGCCAGGACATAAACCGGATCATCCTGCGGTTGACTGGCAATCCGGGCTTCGAGCTGTTCCACCAATTGCCGTTGAATGGTCTGGCGTTCGGTATTCCAGGCGTCAATCTGTTGCGCCCGCTGCCGGGCCTCATCCACTGTGAGACTGTCAAACAACTGGATGACACCCACGGTCGTGCCTTCGATGCGCCCGGCGGCATTGATGCGCGGCCCCAAGCGGAAGCCAAGGTCGCCAGCCCCGATGGGACGTTCCTTGAGACCTGCCACTTCGATGAGCGCCGACAGTCCAGGATTTTTCGAGCCGCTGTTGAGACCGCGCAGCCCTTCCGCCACGATGGCCCGGTTGGCCGGGCTGGAGAGAGGAACGAGATCGGCATAGGTACCGATGGCGACGAGCTTGGTCAGGGAGCGGAGAAAAGCTTTTCCATTAGGGCGCTCACCGAGCAGGGCACGGGCCATCTGCCAGGCCAGCCCGCAGGCGGCAAGGTCTTTTTCCGGGTAGGCGTCGCCGACCTGTTTCGGACACACGACGACGGCATCTGCCGGAACCTGGCTGCCCAGCGCCGTATGGTGGTCAATGCACACGCCGACGATGCCGTGTGCGCGTGCCATTGCCCATTCGCGGTGGGCAGTAATGCCAATATCCACGGACACAAGCACCTGAATGCCATCAGCCGCCGCCTGCTCAATAATGCCGGGGTTGAGTCCGTAGCCTTCCTGTTCCCGGTCGGGAACGTAATAGGAAACGAAATCATCGGTCTGGACGCCGAGTTGCTGCAGCACGCTGCGGAGGGTGACCAGCCCGGTCGTGCCGTCGCAGTCATAGTCTCCCACAATGCGGATGCGCTCCCGGCGTTCCACGGCCCGCCCGATGATGTGCAGGGCTTCTGTGAGGTTGCGCATCGGGCGCGGGTCGGGCACGTGGGTCAAATCCGGCGCGAGAAAGGCCGCTGCCTGTTCGGGAGTCGTCAGTCCGCGGTTGATGAGACAGGTGGCGACGAGCGGATGAACGTCCAGCGCCTGCGTCAGGCACTTCACGGCGTCAACCGGTGGGGTGGCTTGTTTCCAGAGGGCGCCGCTAAGGGAGCGGCGAGGCGCATGAACGGACATGGGGGACCAGTACCGGGATGGAATGGGGCACCGTTACGCGGAGACGCGGCGGCGCAAAGATGACAGGCGTAGCTTACCACGTGACGCGCGCCCGATATCAATATCGCCAGGACCAGTCGGCAGGTCAAAGGTGGACATTCGTTGGCACCTGGCTGGCTGCGTGTCTGCGCACGCGATTGCCGAACGGGCAAATACCGGCGGGAGGCATGGCTGGGGGGCTTCTCCAGCCCGGTTTCCATTCAGTGGAGGTGTCGTCAGGCGGGCGGCGGGTTGGCCGTTTTTGTTTCACATGTTACGCTTGCCGACTTTGAACAACACTCAGCCCGATTTTCAACGATGGTTTTTGGCTGCATGCATCTGGACGGTTGGCGATTGGCTTCGGGCATCGGCCTGGCGCTGGATGGTGTGGCGCGTATCCAAAACCGCGCATTTGTGGAGGGGTAGGCTTTGAACAACGGCAACTTTCTTTTTTCCTCTGAATCCGTGACGGAAGGGCATCCCGACAAAATGGCCGACCAGATTTCGGATGCCATTCTCGATGAGGTGCTCCGCCGCGATCCCCAGGGGCGGGTGGCTTGTGAAACCTTGCTGGCGACGGGACTGGTGGTGATCGCTGGTGAAATCACCACGACCGCGCACGTGGACTTCCCGAAGGTAGCGCGGGAGGTCGTCCGGCGGATTGGTTACGACAATGCCGAGTATGGCTTCGATGCCAAGACCTGTTCGGTCATTTCCACCATCAATGCGCAGTCACCGGACATTGCCATGGGCGTGGATACCGGCGGGGCCGGCGACCAGGGGTTGATGTTCGGCTTTGCCTGCACAGAAACGCCCGAACTCATGCCGCTGCCGATTCAACTGGCGCACCGGCTGACAAAGCGCCTGGCGCAGGTGCGCCGTGACGGTACACTGGAGTACCTGCGGCCGGATGGCAAAGCCCAGGTGTCGGTCGAGTACCGGGACGGCAAACCACACCGTGTCGCGGCTGTGGTCGTTTCAACTCAGCACGCCGAATCGGTCAAGTCCGATGAACTCCGGCGGGACATTGAGCGCCATGTCATCCGCCACGTCATCACCAACGGCATGCTCGACGCCGATACCAGGCTGCACATCAATCCCACCGGGCGGTTTGTCATTGGCGGTCCTATGGGCGATACAGGGCTGACCGGGCGCAAAATCATCGTGGATACCTATGGCGGCTATGCCCCGCACGGCGGCGGCGCGTTTTCGGGCAAGGACCCGACGAAGGTGGACCGGTCGGCGGCCTACATGGCGCGCTACATCGCCAAGAACGTCGTGGCGGCCGGACTGGCTGACCGCTGCCAGGTGCAGTTGGCCTATGCCATCGGCGTTGCCGAGCCGGTCTCGATTTATGTCGAAACCTTCGGCACCGGAAAGATTCGCCCGGAAACCATTGTTGAACTCATCCGCGCGCACTTTTCCCTGACGCCCCGTGGCATCATTGAAACCCTCGATCTGCGCCGTCCCATTTACTCTCCAACGGCGGCTTACGGTCACTTCGGCCGCAATGAAGAGAGTTTCACCTGGGAGCGGACCGACAAAGCCGAGGTGCTGCGCAAGGAAGCCGGACTGTGAGTTGCCTGCCCGTGAGTGGTCTGCAAGTCGTTGGCGGCCGGGCCCGGCTCCGTGGGGGGCCGGCTGTGAAGGGGCTGCCAGGGTTTTTTCCTTATTCCAATCCGAGGACATCATCGAATGAGTACCAGTGTCGCACAAGTCAAACACTATGACGTGGCCGATTTGGCGCTGGCGCCTCTGGGGCGCAAGCGTATTGAATGGGCCGACCGTGAAATGCCCGTCTTGCGGCTGATTCGGGAGCGGTTTGCCAAGGAGCGCCCACTTGAAGGGTTGCGGCTGGTTGCCTGCTGCCACGTGACGACGGAAACCGCCAATCTGGCCCGGACCCTTCAGGCGGGCGGGGCTGAAGCCGTTTTGATTGCCTCCAATCCGCTTTCAACGCAGGACGATGTGGCGGCCTCGCTGGTGGCCGACTTCGGCATCCCGGTATTTGCCCGCAAGGGGGAATCCACCGACGACTACCGCAAGCACGTGCTGCTGGCGCTTGACACCAACCCCCATCTCATCATTGATGATGGCGGGGATGTCGTCTCGACACTGGTCAAAGAGCGAAGCGATCTGGTGCCCAACGTTCTGGGCAGTACCGAAGAAACGACCACCGGGATTCAGCGTCTCAAGGCCATGCAGGCCAGCGGCGTTCTGCCGTTTCCGGTCATTGCCGTCAACGACGCCCAGACCAAGCACATGTTCGACAACCGCTACGGCACGGGGCAATCCACGCTCGATGGCGTAATCCGTGCCACGAACCTGCTTATGGCCGGGCGGACTCTGGTTGTCGTCGGTTATGGCTGGTGCGGCAAGGGCGTGGCCATGCGCGGGCGCGGGTTGGGCGCCAACGTCATTGTGTGTGAAGTCAATCCTATCCGGGCGATTGAAGCCGTCATGGATGGCTTTCGGGTCATGCCCATTGCCGAAGCCGCTACGCAGGGGGATGTGTTCATCACTGTCACCGGCAACCGCCATGTCATTGACCGCCAGCACTTTGCCGTCATGAAAGACGGGGCAATCGTCTGCAACTCCGGCCACTTCGACCTGGAACTGAACCTGGTTGCCCTCAGGGAAATGGCGCGTGAGGTACGTGATGTGCGCCCGTTCGTACAGGAATACGAGCTGGCCGAGACCGGCCGCCGCGTCATCGTTCTGGGCGAGGGACGGCTCATCAACCTTGCCGCCGCCGAAGGCCATCCGGCAAGCGTGATGGATATGAGCTTTGCCAATCAGGCGCTGTCCGCCGAATATCTCAAAAAGCACGCGGGAAGCCTCGAAAAAACCATTCACCGCCTGCCCGAAGAGGTGGACCTGGAGATTGCCTCCCTCAAGCTTGAAGCCATGGGCGTCCGCATTGATACGCTTACGGCCGAGATGGTCGAATACATCAACAGTTGGGAACACGGCACGTAAGCCGGCGTAAGCCGACGCCTGCCGGGGCCGCCGTCCCTTCTTCCGGTTCAGGAGGGGACGGCGGCCGTTTCTGTTGGTGGTGATGTGACTCGCGGTGGCACCGGGCGGTGGGTGGTGGGACGTGGCGCTACGCCGGTAGTGCTTTCGAGCCGCGCGCCGAGCAGTTCGAGGTCATAGCCTTCCCGGCGTACCCGCATGTCGAAATACAGCAGGCAGTAGGCAATGGTCGCCATGGGCAGGGTCAGCAGCTTGCCAAGCTGGTCGGCCACATTGAAGGCCAGGATGAACCACGTCGGCGTACGGGTCAGGTCCTCGAAATCGCCATTGAGAATGACATAGATGAGAAACGGAATGCCGATAGCCGAGATGGCGGATGAGGCAATGGCTAAGTCAAAGAGCGTAATCTGGACAACCCGCCAGATGGTCCCCCGGGCCAGTTGCAGGGCGCGAACGATGCTGTCCCACGTCGAACGGCCCTCAATCATGACCACGCTGGGGATGAGCGCAACCTGCGCCACAGCGGCACAATACGCGACAAAGCCCAAGGCAATCAGGACAAACAGCAAGAGGGTGAAAAGTCCGCCGGCGAGAACGGACGGGAGATACCTAAACAGCAGGAGTACCACGGCCAGGGCTATCCAGACGACGAATATCCCAACGAAGAACAGGCCCGAGATCACCATTCCAAACAGGATATACCCGATAAGTTGCGTCAGAATGAGCGGCCACAGGCGGCCGCCTACCATGCGCCAGGTGCGCCAGAAGCCAATTGGCACGTCGAGCATGACGAAATCGGCCACTGTCCGGGTCAGCCCGCCGGTAATGAGCATCAGCAGCAGTGGGCTGATCAGGTAGGTCAGGGAGTAACCAAGGGTCATTCCCAGGATCATGACAGGCAGTGTGGCGGCCGATTCCCGCAGCCCGGTGAAGGTGTAGGCGAGCAGGAGCGTTCCGGTGCAACTGGTCACGACCGGGATGGCCGCAAGCGCCAGCAGGGGTGCAAAGTTGTGCCGGTAGATGTGAACCGCACGGTCAATGAGATCGCCGGTGGAGAGAGGCTCAAGATCGGCGAGTTGGTGCAGGCTCGGCAGTTCGGACGACCGACCGGGAGACGGCGTACCCATTATCGTTCCGCCTTTTTCTTCATCCGCACCTGATTCCCACGGGCGTTGTACTCGACCTCATCCATGATGTGGTAGATGAGCATGACGCCGCGCCCGCAGGTACGCATCAGGCAACTCGGATCGGTGGGGTCAGGCAGGGCATTGAGGTCGAAGCCGTCACCTTCGTCGGTAATGGTGAAGGTAACTTCGTCGTTCGCAAACTCGACGACCACGTGAACCTGCTTGGTCGGGTCCTCGTGGTTGCCATGCTTGATGGCGTTGGCAATGGCTTCGTCCAGCGCGAGGATGATGTTGGAGTTCGGTTCGGCAATGCCGCGGGCTTCGAGCAGGCTCATCAACTCATGCAACAGCTCGTGCATGCGCGGGATGACACTGGGAATGACGAACTCCAGGCGGTCAAGCTGCGGGGCCGGGGTGGCGGTCCGGTCGGCAGAGTGTCCTCCCATGGGGCCAGGCAAGTCCTTCGGTCTGGAATCGAGGTGGCATGCTTGGACAGGCTAGCACAGCTTGCCGCACCGCGCCTATGCCAAGCATCACACAGGCTGGGCCTGTTCGGCCAGGGCCGGCACCCGGCGCTCATTCCGGGTGTCTGTGGCGATGCGTCCGTCGCGGATGGTCAGAACCCGGTGGGCATGGGCGGCAATGTCGGGTTCGTGTGTCACCACGATAATGGTGTTGCCGCGTTCGTGCAGGACATCGAGCAGCGCCATGATTTCCCGGCTCGTGGCCGAGTCGAGGTTGCCGGTTGGCTCATCCGCCAGAATGATGGAGGGATTGTTGACCAGGGCCCGCGCAATGGCGACCCGTTGCCGTTGTCCGCCGGAGAGTTCATTGGGACGGTGGTGCATACGGTGCGCCAAGTCAACCTGTTCAAGCGCCCGCTTGGCGCGTTGCAGCCGTTCCGCCGCCGGCACGCCGCTGTAGATGAGTGGCAGTTCGACATTGTGCAGAGCCGTGGCGCGTGGCAGCAGGTTGAAGGTCTGGAAGACGAACCCGATTTCCTGATTGCGCACCCGGGCCAGTTCATCATCGTTCATGGCCGAAACGAGTTTGCCGTTGAGCCAGTACTCGCCCTTGGTCGGCGTGTCGAGGCAGCCGATGATGTTCATCAGGGTGGTTTTGCCTGACCCGGACGGCCCGATAATGGCAATGTACTCGTTACGCTGAATGGTAAAACTCACTCCGTGCAGCGCGTGGATGATCTCATCGCCCATCCGGTAGGTTTTCCACACGTCTTTGGTCTCGATGAGCGCGGCCGACGGTGTTACGGATTGCGGGCGCAGGGCCGTGGCCGGTGCGGCTTCAAGCGACACAGTGGTACTTTCCATGAGGTTTCCGCTTTATCCTTTGCCTTGGTTGGTCGTTTCCGCCTTGGCGTCGCGGGTGATGGACGTTCCCGGCCGGAGCGTGCGAAGCAGGCGGTAGGGGCCGGTCACGACCAACTGCCCTTCCGACAGGCCCTCGACAACTTCGATGTCCGTTTCACCCAGAATACCCGTCGTGACGGGCACAAACCTCGCCTTGCCGCCTTCCTCGACGAAAACACCGGAAACCTCGTTGCGCTTGGCCGGCTTTTTGTCACCTTCACCGCTGGCGGGAGGCGGCGTTGGAGCGGGGGGCGTCGTCTGAGACATCTCGGATGGGTCGCGGCTGACCAGGGCTTGCAGCGGAACGACGAGAACGTTGTGTCGGGTGTCCGTGGTGATGACGGCCGTGGCCGACATGCCGGGACGGAGCCGCGCCCGGTCTTTTTCAGACGGTTCAAGGCGGATTTTGACCTTGAAGTTCTTGGCCTCTTGGGAAGTCGTGTTGGCCGCAATCGTCTGCCCAGAGCGGGTCACGGCGCTTTGCCCGACTTCGGCCACCCGGCCGGGAATCTCGGTGTCGCCCAAAGAGTCCACCTTGACCTTGGCCGGCTGTCCAATCCGAACGTTGGCAATGTCGGTTTCGTCCACCTGGACTTCGACGTTGATTTCCGACATGTCGGCAATCGTCATCAGGGGCGTGGTATTGAAGTTGGCAACGGCAAATTCGCCAACCCGCACAGGCAGGCTCGACACCACGCCATCAATGGGCGATTTGCGAACGGTCTGGTCGAGGAAATACTGCGCGTTTGTCAACTGCGCCTGGGCAGCTTTGACGCGCTGCCAGGCCGACTTGCTGGATTCTTCAGCCCGCTGAACGGCAATTTCGGCGTCCTTGACAACCTGCCGGAGGCGTTCGATCTGAACGAGCTGGGCGTCGTAGGCGGCCTTGGCGACCTCGTAGTTGGCCTGCGCCGTGTCAAACTCGGCGCGTGACACCACGCCTGCCTCAAGCAACTCGGTGGTGCGCTGCAACTGAACCTTCTGCAAGTCGAGCTGGGCTTTGAGCCGGTTGAGATCAGTTTCGGCCGCAATGAGCTGTGCCTTGTTCTGGGTGACGAGATTGCGGGCGCTCAGAACCTGGGTCTCAGTGGCGCGGGCATCCTGCTCGGCTGCGCGATAGTTGGCCTCGGCGCTCTGCTGCGAGGTCAACTGCTGGGTGGGGTCCACCTTGACCAGGGGTTGCCCTTTGCGAACCAGATCGCCCTCTTTGACAAAAATATCCGTCACGCGCCCCGGAACTTCGGCCGTGAGGTTGTACAGCGCCACCGGACGCACCTCGCCGGAAGCCGAGACTTTGGCCTCAAGCAGCTCGCGCCGTTTGACCGGCTCGATTTGGACGCTCAGTGCGTCAGTCCGCCGCGTCAGGAGGCTGGCCGCGACGATGCCGGCGATGAGCAGAGTCACGCCGCCAACGATGAAAAGTTTTTTGGTTCGACTCAGCGCCATAAATGTGGGAGCCTCAGACCCCTGCCAGATTGAAGAAGATGTTGGCTGTGCGCCAGGCTGGAAAGTAACGCGGATGTTTACGCCACAGGGGTACGGAGGGTTTCATAAATGTGCCATCGGGCAGATATGGGGCAGAAGTCAGGTCGAAATGCTGCGCCGGGGCAGTTTTTTTAAACCGCCTTGGGCATGATAATCCGTCGGACAGACAGGCTGTGTGTGGCGGCATACTTTGATGCCGGTGACTTCATTCCGGGCAGGCGCACATGACAGTTCTTTACACAGCCCAGTGGGTGCTTCCGGTGGCCACACCACCAGTTCAGGATGGGGCCGTTGCCGTCGCCGATGGGCGCATCGTGGCCGTGGGGCCCGAAGCCGAAGTGCGTGCCCGCCTGGCGCGCCTGGGGACGCTCGAAACCGTGGCCCTGGGGCGCGCGGCCCTGTGCCCCGGTTTTGTCAATGTCCACAGCCACCTGGAGTTGACGGCGCTCCGCGGCCGCCTGGAAGACCTGTCGTTTTTCGACTGGATTCGGACCCTGACCCGTCTGCGCGGTGAGCAGATGGCGGTTGCAGATTTGGAAGTCTCGGCGCAGTGGGGCGTTGTCGAAGCGGCCCGGGCCGGCATCACGACCCTGGCCGATACGGAAACTTCCGGCGCGGGTTTTCGCGCCCTGTGCCAGGGCGGACTGCGCGGCATTGCCTATCAGGAAGTCTTCGGCCCTGATCCGATGCAGGCCAAAAAAAGTCTCACCGGCCTCAAGCGGCGGCTGGAAGCCCTGCGCCCGGCGGAAACCGACCTGGTGCGGCTTGGCATCTCTCCCCACGCCGTCTATTCCGTGTCGTCCCTGCTGTTCCGGCTCGTCATCGAATACGCCGAACGGCAGGCGCTTCCGGTGGCGATTCACTGTGCCGAATCCCAGGCCGAAGATGATTTTCTGCGGAGCGGACAGGGGCCCTTCGCGCAGTTGCTGCGGGAGCGCGGCATTGCCTGGACGCCGCCCCGGGTGTCAACCATCCGGTATCTCAGCGACCTGAACGTGCTGCGGGTCAAGCCACTGCTCATTCACGCCGTACGTGCCACGGAAGAGGACATCGGCCTGCTGACCTTCCACGGTGCCAGCGTGGCTCACTGCCCAAAATCCAATGCCAAGTTCGGGCACGGCATTGCTCCGGTCAGCCGGATGCGCCAGCGGGGGGTGCGCGTCGGGTTGGGCACGGACAGCGTGGCCTCGAACAATGTCTGCGACCTGCTCGACGAAGGGCGTTTTGCCCAGCTCCTCGGCCGCGCTACCCATGGCGACGGTCAACTGCTGCCGGCAGCCGCCCTGCTCCAGTGGATGACGCTGGACGGTGCGTGCGCCCTTGGGCTGGATGACCGCATCGGCACGCTCGAAGTCGGCAAAGAGGCCGACCTTGTGGGGATTTCCCTCGCCAGCCCCCATCTCGAACCGGTGTATGACCCGGTGGCGGCGCTTGTGACGGCGGCCACCGGACGGGATGTGGTGCTGACGGTCGTCCGGGGGCGGGTGATTTACGACGGTCAGCGGGTGCTGACCCTGGACGAAGAACCGCTCCGCGAGCGCCTGCGGGAGCTTGCCCGGCGGCTGGGTACGGTTCACGGGACGTGAGGGGCATTACCGGAAGATGTCAGGCCGGTGATGTTGGGCCGGTGATGTCCGGGAACACCGGGTTTTGGTATAGTGCGCCCTTTTACAACACCACAGTTCGGCTGCCAGCCTGCGGAGACACGAAAGGATACCGGCCGATGAACAGCATGACCGGCTTTGGCCGCGCCAGCCTTACCACCGATGAGTTCTCCCTGACGGTCGAGCTGCGGACGGTCAACAACCGGTTTCTCGATATTCAGGTGCGGTTGCCCTCCGAGTTGGCGGCGGCTGAAGTGCCGTTGCGCAAGCTTATCCAGGCGCGGTTGCAACGGGGGCGGGTTGAAGTCACAGTGAGTCTGGTTCAGCAGCGCCCGGTGACGTTTCAAGTCAACCTGCCGCTCGTGCAGGGCTATGTGGCGGCGCTCCGGCAGGCGCAGGCGGCAACCGGCGTGTCCGGGGACTTTGACCTCAGTCTGATTGCACGGCTGCCCGGTGCGATCCAGCCGGTCACGGAGACCGATGCCGCCTTTGCCGCGCGCCTTGCGGAAGGGTTGCTGACCGCAGCCGGACAGGCCCTCGACGCCCTGACAGCGATGCGCCGGACGGAAGGCGCGGCCCTGGCGCAGGAGATTGCCGCCCGACTGGAACAGATTGCCGCGCGCATTCCCGAAATCGAAGCGGCGGCGGCGCTGGTGTTCGAGAACCAGCGCGCCCGGCTGGAGCGCCGGATGCAGGCCCTGCTCCGTGACCTCGGCAGCCTGGATGAGGCGCGCCTGGCGCAGGAAGCCGCCTATGCCGCAGAACGCTGTGACATTACAGAAGAAGTCGCCCGTTTGCAGAGCCACGTGGCGCAGATGCGTGACCTGCTCATCAGTGAAGCGCCCGGAGTTGGCAAGGCAATGGATTTTCTCTTACAGGAAATGAACCGCGAAGTGAATACGATGCTGTCCAAAACCAGTGACACCACGGTTCACGACGTGGCGCTTTTTATCAAGACCGAAGTCGAGAAAATCAAGGAGCAAGCCCAGAATGTCGAGTGACCAGCCGCATCCTCTTCGCCGCGGCATGCTGGTGGTGGTTTCCTCGCCGTCAGGGGGAGGGAAATCCACGCTCCTGAGTCGTCTGCTGAAGTCAGTGGACAATCTCTACTATTCGGTTTCCTACACCACACGCCCGCCACGTCCCGGCGAACGGCACGGCGAGCACTACTACTTTGTCTCGCCGGACGACTTCGAGCGCATGCGCGAGCACGGGGAGTTCCTGGAATCAGCACTGGTGCACGGTCACTTTTACGGTACGCACCGGAAGTTCGTCGAAACGCGCCTGGAACAGGGCCACGATCTCATTCTCGACATTGATGTGCAGGGCGCGGAAAGCGTGGCCAACATCATGCCGGAAGCGACCCGGATTTTCATCATGCCACCCAGTTATGAGGTGCTGCGCCAGCGGCTCTGCGCCCGTGGGAGTGACCACCCACAGACGATTGCCCGGCGGCTGCGCAATGCCACGCAGGAAGTACGGCGTTTTCGGGAGTTTCACTATGTTATCGTCAATGATGACCTGGAACGCGCGCTCCACTCGCTCATCTGCATCATTACGGCGGAGCGTGAGCGCTGGCGCCTGTCAGAAAAATGGCTCGAAGCCATTGTGGACACGTTTGATGCTGAATCTTTGCCACTGGAAGGAGAGACACCCAAGTTATGACGACGCCGACAACGACCAGTGAAAAGGAAACCAAGGAAGGCCGCATCTACCGCTTTCCCGACAGCAAGTACCGCCTGATTCTGGTGGCGGCGGCACGCAGCAAGCAGCTTCAAAAGGGACATGAGCCACGGCTGCGCTCCACCAGCCACAAGCCAACTCGCATTGCGCTGGAAGAAGTCAGCCGGGGTTTGGTGCCCTTTGAGGTCCTTCCGCCGCGCGAGTCCAAAATTCCTCACCATGAGGATGGCATTATCAGCGTCTGAAGCCGATGACCTGTCTTACGCCGTGGCCGCAACTGGTGACAGAAGACCGGGTGGCGGTTCCGGCGTACTCCCCCCAAGCCGATGTCGGTACATCTACCCCCGGATGACGACCGGAACTTTTCCGTGGTGGAGCGTCCTTACTTCGCCGAACTTCTGTGAATGAACGTCCACCGGTTGGTCAACTCCGAAGCGTGACCACGGCGCCGATGGAGAGTTTGCCCGGACCAACCGGCGGTACTGCCAAATCTATGCGAATGATAGCAAGCCGCACCGAAGACGCCTGGCATGGGCTGCGTCAGCCGGGCGCTTACGAGTGGTGGTATTTCGATGCCCTGTCTGAGGACCGCGAGTATGGGCTGGTGGCGATCTGGTTCTGTGGCATTCCTTTTTCGCCCGACTACAACGCCCACTTCGAGGCTTACGAACGTGGGCGCGCCCTGCCGCCCGACCCGTGTGATTACGCGGCCTTTTCCTTTGCACTCTATCACCGTGGGCGGCCGATTGCCTACGCGCTCGTCGAGTACGACACGTTTACGGCCTCGACAACCCGGCCGATGGTCTGCACCGGGCGCAACCTGTTGACCTACGACCCGGCAACGGCGACCTATCACCTGAATGTGGATGTGGATTTGACCGAAGTCACCACGCCCATTCCGGTCGCCATCGGCCGCCGGCTGACCGGGACGTTCCGCTTTCGCAATCTGAATGAACACTGGCTTTCCCCGGAGGTGGTGGCTTCCAGCCGGGGACTGATGGAGCAGGCGCTGGGGACGCACACCTGGAATCTGGTCGCTCCGGTCTGTGCAACGCAGGGTGCGCTGGAAATCACCGGAGCGGACGGGCGGTGTGAGCGGCGCGTGGCTTTTGTTGGGCGTGGCTACCACGACCACAACTATGATCCCGTTCCGATGTCGCGCGCCATCAACCGCTGGCACTGGGGACGCTGCTGGCGCGGCGACCGCATGCTGATTTACTACCGCAACGAACCGCTGCCCGGACAGCCCGGCGCATTTTCCTTCGGAGCCGTTTTTGACGGCGAGCGCCCGGAACTCGTCACCGACGCCATCGAGGTGACGTTCGAGGCCCAGCGGCGCAACTGGCTGGGGCTGAAGTATCCGCATCGCCTGCACGTGACGCTCCCAGCGACCGGCGAAACCTGGACCATTCGCCAGCAGCACATGGTGGATTCCGGGCCCTTTTACATCCGCTTTCTCAGCGGAGCGGGCCCGGATGACGATGCCCATGGCGTTTCAGAAACGCTCGATGGCCGGCGGCTGCGGTGGCGACTGTTTCGCCCGATGATCAACACCCGCATCCAGCGGCCGCCCAGCCGCGCCAACCTGCTTCCGGCGCCAGTTGTGCGGTTGGGGCGCACGGCGCTTACCTGGCTGGTTTCCTGAGCCTGTCCCGGCCGGGGCGCTGTTGCCGGTTGTGGGTTCCTGAGCGCGGAACACGACCTCGCCGCCGATGATGGTCATCAGGCAGCGTGCCCGGAGGATGTCCGTTTCCGGGATGGTGAGCAGGTCAGCGGAAAGAACGGTGAAGTCCGCGCGCTTGCCGACGGCTATCGTGCCGGCAAGGTCTTCTTCAAAGGCCGCATAAGCTGGCCAGAGGGTCAGCATTTTCAACGCTTCCAGGCGGCTGACCGCCTGCTCTGGATGCCATCCCGCACCGGAAAACCCGGTCAGGTCTTTCCGTGTCACAGCCGCATAAAACTCGATGAGGGGTTCACCGCGTTCAACAGGTGCATCCGAGCCACCGGCAATGATGGCTTTGCCATCGAGCAGCGCCCGCCAGGCATAGGCTCCGGCGAGGCGTTCCAGTCCCAGCCGGCGCGGGGCAAAGTGCAGGTCACTGATGGCGTGCGAGGGCTGCATGGACGCAATGACGCCGAGTTGGGCAAAGCGTGGGATGTCGGAAGGATGCAGAATCTGGGCATGCTCGATGCGCCAGCGCGGATCGCGCACCCGGCGCTGGGCTGGCGGCACTTCGGCGAACACCTGTTCGTAAATGTCCAGCACCTGACGGTTGGCCCGATCACCAATGGCATGCGTCTGGATTTGAATGCCGGCGCGCAGCGCCTGCCGGCACAGGGCGCGCAGTTCGTCCGGTGGAGTGAGAAACAGACCTGTGGTGTCGGCGTCGGCGTAGGGGGCCAGCAGGGCCGCGCCACGTGACCCCAGCGCGCCGTCCATGTACGCCTTGATTGTCCGCATGGTGAAGCGTCCGTTGGCTTCGCCGATGATCGGGCCGCGCCGGAGCAGAGCGGCAACTTCCGCCGGACGGTTGGCCGCCGCGTTGTACACCCGCAGCTTGATAGCACCCGTGCGGCAGAGGCGGCGCAGCAGGTTCGTTTCCAGAAGGGAGCTGCCGGCGTTGTGAATGGTGCACCAGCCGAGCGACAGCTCGCGCTGCGCGCCGGCCATGGCCGCGCGCGCGTAGTCTTCGGGCGACAGGCGGGGCAGCAGCCGCCGGACGAGGTCCTGGGCGCGATCAATAAGCATCCCGGTTGGTTGGCCGGTTGTCGCGTCCCGCAGGATGTCGCCGCCGGGTGGGTTGGGCGTCTGTGCGTCAATCCCGGCCTGCCTGAGCGCCAGGGTGTTGACCACGCTGGCATGCCCGTCCGCCCGTACCAGAAACACCGGATGCTCCGGCGCGATGGCATCGAGTTCCGCAGCGGTCGGGAAGGTGGGCGGCGTCCAGAAGGTCTCAATCCAGCCGCGCCCGACGATCCATTCACCCTTGGGCGTCTGGGCAACGCGGGCGGCAACGGCGGCCAGAAAGGCGGCGCGGGTGTTGGTTCCTTCCAGATTCAGGGTCAGTTCGCGTTCGCCGATGCCAAACAGGTGGCAGTGGGCATCGGTGAAGCCGGGGTACATCACGGCTCCGGCCAGGTCCACAAGGCGCGTTCTGGGGCCACGGTAGGTAATGGCTTCGGCCGTGGACCCGACGAAAACGATACGCCCGCGCCGGACGGCAACGGCCTCGGCCCGGGGTTGCCGATCATCGAGGGTGTGCACGGTGCCGTTGATGAACAGGACATCGGCCGGCGGCGTCCGCCCCGGCGCGGCGGCGGACAATCCCAGCAGTATCCCCAGCAGCATCCCTGGCAGCCACCATCCGGTCGTCCGGTCGGTCGTCCAGCCGTACGTCATCCAGTGCGTCATCCAGTGCGTCATACGCAGCATTTCACTCCGGTGTGTTTTTATCCGTCATCCGGTCTGGCGGAGGGGAACGTCATCACCCGCCAGTTGAGAAAGGCCCAGGCGCTTGCCAGCGCCAGTCCCAGCCCGGCCAGACCGAACGCGGCAGTGACCCGCCACCAGTGCGCCAGGCTGCCGGCCAGCAGTCCCCCAATGGCCATTCCGCCCCGGAAACAGACCATGTAGAGGCTCACGGCCCGCCCCCGCATGTCATCCGCGACAACCTGCTGAAAACAGGTCGTCACCAGCGCGTAGGTGGCCACCAGAAGCGCCCCGCCAATGAACAGCCACAGACAGGCCAGCCAGAACCAGCCCGTGGCCGCCAGCAGCAGCATGCAGAGACCGAGCGCCGCCTGCGTCGCCAGAATCAACGGCAGGGACTGCGCTTTTTTGGCGACGGTGGCGACCACGATGGCGCCCGTCACTGCGCCCAGCCCTGAACAGGCTGCCAGCCGTGAAAACAGCACTTCATCCCCGTGCCAGATGATCCGGGTGTATTGCGGAAGCAGGGTTGGAACGGCAACGCCCAGGCTGGTCGTCAGGGTGGCCAGAAAGCACAGCCGTCGCCGCACTCTGTCGCCGAAGACATAGCGCATGCCGGTCGCAATTTCCTGCCGCCACGAGGGGCCGGGTGTCGCCGGTATCTGTTGTGGCGGGCAAATGGTGGCAAGGGCAGCCATCACGGCCAGAAACGACAGGGCGTTCAGGGCGAAACAGGTCGCCGCGCCAAAGCGCGCCAGGACCAATCCGGCAACCATCGGCCCGACAACCCGCGCCAGATTGAACTGGATGGCATTGCCGGCAATGGCCTGCGCGACAAACGGTTGCGGCACCAGGTTGGGAAGCAGCGCCAGATAGGCCGGCCCGCTCAGCGCCTGCGCCGTTCCGGTCAAAAAGGACAGCGCCAGGATCGCATATACGAGGGGCAGCCCCGTGGCAACGTGCAGCCCAACGAGCAGCGCCAGCGTCAGCGCGCTGGACATTTGCACCGCCTGGGAAAACAGGAGTAGCTTGCGGCGGTCGAATCGGTCAGCCACGGCGCCGCCCACCAGCGACAATCCCAGCATTGGTGCCATGCCCAGAAAGGCGTCGAGACCGAGATAAAATGGGCTGCCGGTAAGATCGAGGATGAGCCAGGCCTGGGCAACCTGCTGCACCCAGCTTCCGATGCTGGAAGTAAAAGCGCCGGCCCACTGAAGGCGGTAATCGCGGAAGGCAAAGGCGTGCAGCGCCTGGGGCAGCCAGGCTGGTATTCCGCTGGACGCGGGTGGACGGGTAGTTTGGTGCGGGTCTGAAAGTGAAGGTGTCGGGACGAGCGGCGGCGCTGCCGGTGGAAAACTTGGCATACTTCTATCGTGTGTCGGAGAGTCCCTTTCAGGCAAGAGCCGCGACAGGTGCCGTCCCGGCAGGGATGAAGACGACCGGACAACGCCGGATGGGTTTGCCTGGAGGGGACAGCGTGCGGCATGAACGACGCACAGCCTTTCGGAAAGGTCGTTGAATAAAGGGTTATGGAGTATCCGCTTGCGACACACCACGCGACACTTGGTGCCGTGCTGCGCCCTGAAGGTGACGGGTCCGTGCCGGCGCACTATGGCCGGTTGGCGGCCGAATATACGGCGCTGGTCAAGCACGCCGGGATCGTTGACCTCAGCGCGCGCGGCTGCTTTGCCGTTGGAGGCCGTGACCGGACAACGTTCATCAACGGCTGGGTCAGCCAGCATGTCAAGCCGCTCGTGCCGGGCACCGGGGTCACTGCTCTTTTTCTGACGCCCCAGGGACGGGTCATCGCGGATGTCACGCTGGACTGCCTGCCCGATGAGTTCTGGCTGACGACCGAGCCGGCTGCATCTGCCATCGTTCACAAAAAGTTGTCCCCGCTGGTGCGCGCCGGTGATTTCCGCTTGACTGACCTGCGCGCCACCCATGCTCTGCTTGGTCTCGTCGGGCCGGCTGCTCCGGCGCTGATCGAGTCGTTGACCGGCGCGCCGCTTGCCACTTGGCGCACCAGCCTGACGGTTGAAAAAGTCGGCGGTGGCACAGAATCCCTCCCGGTTTTTGCGCACGAGCGGCTGTGTATTGGCAATGCCGGCGTGCTGGTTGTGCAGCGTCCCCGCTACGGACAGCCGGCCTTTGATCTGTTCGTTCTCCACGAGGCAGCCGTGGAGGTCTGGACGCACCTGACCGGGGCCGGGGCTACGCCGGTCGGCTGGGATGCTCTGGAAGTGTGCCGCATCGAGCACGGCACCGGCCGTTTTGGGCAGGACTTTGACGAAACCACTCTCGCGCCCGAAGCCGGGCTGGGGCATGCCATCAGCTACACCAAGGGCTGCTATGTCGGGCAGGAAACCGTGGCCAAAATCCACTGGCGCGGCCATGACCAGACCGCGCGGCGGCTGACACCGCTGCGCATCGCCAGCGACACCGGTACGGACACCGCGCTGCCGGGGAAAGGCACGCCCATCCTTGCCGATGGAAAGGAAGTTGGACAGTTGACCAGCGTCGTCCGCCATCCCGTGACTCAGGAAGTGCTGGCGCTGGGGTATCTCCGTTCGGCGGTACTGGCACAACCCACGGCGCTTGTGGTGGATGGCCGTCCGGTTCACATCCGGGAAGGAGCGGCGGCGTGACCCAGCCTTCAGACGTGCCACCGATGGCGAGCAACCCGTCCGAAAGCGCATCTGCCCCGGCGCTCGACTGGGCGACGGCGGAAGATGCCTATCATCTGGTCAATGCGTTGCTGTTGCAGGTAACAGCGGCCAACGATCTCATCGTGTTGCTGGCCACCCTGCTTGGGGAAGCATCTCTCAAGCGCGTCGTGGAAACCCACCAGTGGGTGCAGTACCAGGCCAGCCGTCGGCACATGGAGTCCCTGCAAGCTGACCTGGAACGTTTTGCCGCCACGATGCGACGGCTGGCGGCAGCACAGCCCGACCGCCCTGCCGACTGCCCGGAAGAAGAAACCGGCGCGCCGCCCCACGATGCCACGTGAGGTGTCCGCGCCGGAAAATCCGCACCGGAAAAGCTGTGGGGTCAGACCAGAGCCGCTGTGGTTTCCCGAATGACGGGCTGGTAGAGCGTGTCGCGTTCGACCGGTTCAAAACCGGCGTCCCGAATAAGGGAAACGACTTCTTCACGGGTCGTCATGCAGCGGTCGCGTCCATCGGCTGAGTAGGTTGCCACCAGCGGGCCGCCGCCGGACACCGTGCCGTCGAGGTCATCCGCTCCGAAATGGAGCGCCATCTGCGCCGTCTGGCGTCCGAGCATGACCCAGTACGCTTTGATATGGTCAAAGTTGTCGAGCATCAGCCGGGAGACGGCAATGGTTTTGAGACTGTCCACGACGGTCGGCCCCGGCAGGTGAGCCAGTTCCGTATGTTCAGGATAAAACGCCAACGGGATGAAGCACTGAAAACCGCCGGTTTCATCCTGCAAATCGCGCAGCCGCAGCATGTGGTCCACGCGGTCGGCGTAGCTTTCAATGTGGCCGTAGAGCATGGTGGCGTTGGAGCGGATGCCTTTGCGGTGTACGGTCCGTGCCATGTCGAGCCACCGCTGGCTGTCGCACTTGTGACGGCAGATTTTTTCCCGTACGTGCTCGGCAAATATCTCCGCCCCACCGCCTGGGCAGGAATCCAGCCCGGCTTCGCGCAACCGCTCGATGACTTCTTCATCCGACAGCCGCGTGATGCGCTTGAAATGGTCAAGTTCGACCATGGTGAAGGCTTTGAGGTGAACGTTGGGGAAGGCGCTTTTCAGCCCGCGCAGCAAGTCAAGGTAGTAGTCGAACTTAAGCGTCGGATGCAGTCCACCGACAATGTGGACTTCCGTGATTCCGGCCTCATAGTAGGGACGGACTTCAGCAATGGCCTGCTCGATGGTGTAGGTGTAGGCCCCTTCCTGTCCGGGCTTGCGGTAAAACGAACAAAACGTGCAGTCCCAGTAGCAGACGTTCGTTGGGTTGAGGTGATGGTTGACGTTGTAGTAGGCCACATTGCCATGTCGTGCGCGGCGAACGGTGTGGGCCAGGTGGCCGAGCAGCGCAACCGACCGGGTTTCAAACAAGGCCACCCCGTCGTCGAAGGAAAGCCGCTCACCGGCTTGTACTTTCTCGGCAATGCGGAGAATGGGGTCACTGGTCATAAGTACAGGTCGAACGTGTGAAATGCACCAGACGGGGGTATGGCGATAGGGCATCTTAGCGACCGCCACCGGGTGCGGCAACGCGCCGTGGCGGGTACATTGACGCATCGAAAAACCCTGTGTTAACTTGCCTGCATATTCTTCCAGTCGCTACAGCCTCATCCACGACAGTTTTCTGTCACCTGTTTTGCTGAACCACCGTTGCTTATGCTGACCGGCTTCAATACCGACATCACCTACAACGGTGTTGTGTATCACGTACAGACCGAGGACAAAGGGCCGGCCAACCCGCTGATTCTGTCCCTTGTGTATGTTGGAGGGCAGATTCTGGCGTCGAAGCGCACCTACTACGTGAAGGAACTGGAAGAGGGGGTCACGCCGGCCGAGTTGCAGAAAAAGCTGGAGAAGCAGCACAAGGCCATCTTGGCGCTCATTGCGCGTGGGCGTGTGGAAGAGCTGATCAACAAGCGGGAGACCGCGGCCAACCGGTCTCCGGTAGAACCGCCGCCGCTGCCGCCGGCACCGCCGGCCCTTCCACCCCATCCTTCGGCTACGGAATCCCTTTCGCCTGCGTTGACCAAATCATTTTCTGAACGACCTCCGGCGCCAGTCACCGGCAGCCTTCCCCCGCCGCCGCCCCCGCCACCACCGATTCCGGGATTGACGCGGGTTACTTCGGCGCTCGATAGCGTGCTGGCCGGCATAAGTGACCCGCTGCACCGTGCGCCTTCCACACCGCCGCCCCCACCACACCCGGCCCCTTCATCCTCCGGTCCGGCGGTAACGACGATGCTCGGCAATCTCCTGCCGCCGCTTGGTCAACCGGGAGCTTCTTCTGATTGGTCGCCTTCGACGACCGGCGGAACGCCAAAGGCTTCGATTGACCTCAACAGCATGGTCAATCAGTACGTGGCCAGCAACCTGCAATCCGAAAAGCCAGTCATCACCCTGCTTGGCAACCCGGCGTTTTATGCTGGAGAGACGGTTGTTATCCAGGTGCATGTCACCCGTGGCGTCAACGGTCCTCCCATCCCCAATGCACCGGTCATCGTCAAGGTCTTCGGTACGCATGACCGTCCGCACCGCAGCTCAGCGTCAACGGGGCAGGATGGGACAGCGGTTTTGACCCTGACCCTGCCCAACATCCACGCTGGAACGGCGGCAGTGGTCATCAGCGTGATGACCGAGTCCGGCGAAGCCGAAGTCAAACACCTGATCCGGCGTCGCAAAATCGGCTGAACCCCTGCGTTCTTCTCTGTTTTCCTGCCCCCCCCCCGGCATTTTGACCGTCCCTTACAGGTTTTGTTGCCATGGCTTTGCCTGCTACTTTCGGTGAACTCAAAAACAGCCCGTGGGGTGATCCCGCCCGGTGGCGTCGCTCGGTCAAGGACGAAATGCGCGCCAACCTCATCGCCAAGCTTGAACGTGGCGAAAAAGTCTTCCCCGGCATTGTAGGGTATGAAGATACTGTTGAGCCTCATCTGATCAACGCCATCCTGTCACGCCACAATCTGATCCTGCTGGGACGGCGAGGGCAGGCGAAAAGTCGCATTTTGCGTTCCCTGACCAGCCTGCTCGATGAGGTCATGCCCATCGTGGCCGGCTCGGAGATCAACGACAACCCCTTTGCGCCCATCAGCGCCTACGCGCAGCGCGTCCTGGACGAACAGGGGGATGCGACGCCCATTGCCTGGCGGACACGCGCGGAACGGTACATCGAGAAACTGGCCACGCCGGACGTGACCATCGCCGACATCATCGGGGACATTGACCCCATCAAGGCGGCAAAGAGCGGCAACCTGCTCAGCGACGAGACCACCATGCACTTTGGTCTTCTGCCCCGGGCCAACCGCGCCATCTTTGCCATCAACGAGCTGCCTGACCTGGCCGGTAAAATCCAGGTCGGGCTGTTCAACATCATGCAGGAAGGGGACGTGCAGATTAAGGGCTTTCCCGTCCGGCTCAAGCTGGATGTTGCCCTGGTGTTTTCGGCCAACCCTGAAGACTACACGGCGCGCGGCAAAATCATCACGCCGCTCAAAGACCGGATTGGTTCGGAAATCCTGACCCACTACCCACAGACCGTTGAGGAAGGCGTGCGGATCACGGCGCAGGAAGCCTGGACCGACCGCCCCTCCCGCGCACCGATCCACATCCCGAAGTTCATCCGGGAAATTGTTGAAACCATTGCGTTTGTTGCCCGTGAGGACCAGCGGATTGACCGGCGGTCGGGCGTCAGCCAGCGATTGCCCATCTCGTTGCTCGAAAATGTCGTCAGCAGCGCCGAGCGGCGGACGTTGCGCCACCACGAAACCATCATCGTGCCGCGCATTTCGGACATCTACGCTTCACTGCCGGCGATCACCGGCAAAATCGAACTGGAGTACGAAGGCGAACAGGTCGGCGCGGAACGCATTGCCCGTGAACTCATCCGAACTGCCTGCGGACGGGTTTATGACAACTACCTGGCGCTGGCCGAAACCGGGCGCATCGTCGAGTGGTTCAATCAGGGCCATAGCCTGAAGGTGTCTGAGGCAGATTCTTCAGCGGCGATACTGGAAAAGATGCGCGCTATTCGGACACTTATCGAAGTTGCCGAAATGGGCGGCTACGCCGAAGGCCGCACGCCGGCGCACCTGGTTTCGGCTGCCGAGCTGATTCTGGAAGGGCTGCACGCCCAGCGCAAAGTCAGCCGTTCGGAAGAACGTGGCTACGGCAAGGCGGCTCCGGCGGACCGGCGGCGCGGTCGGCGTGGCGACGACGAGGATGACTTCAGCAACTGGGGTGGTTTTGGAAGCCTCAACTAGCAAGTCCCTTGTGTGGAAGCCGCCGAATGCCTTTGCAGAAGGCGTCAGCGCCATTCGCCCTTGGCTTCCGATGCCAATGCCGCCAGCCACTCCTCGTAAGGTATCGGGTAGAAACAAACTTCATCGCCGGGTTGCAAGCGCGCTGGCTGCGGCGCAAAAGGGTCAAACATCCGTACCGGCGTCCGTCCGATGAGTTGCCAGCCGCCGGGTGATGTCGTCGGGTAAATGCCGGTTTGACGCCCGGCGATGCCGACGCTGCCGGCTGGCACATGTGGGCGCGGCGTCGGACGGCGCGGTGTGGCAATCCGCTCATCCACAAGTCCCAGGTAGGCAAAACCTGGCAGGAAGCCCAGCATAAAAACACGATAGACCGGGGCGGTGTGGCGGGCGATGACTTCTTCAACGCACAGACCGTGCTGCTGTGCCACGAAAGGCAAATCGGGTCCACAACGAAGGTCATAGCACACGGGCAATGTGATTCGCCGCCGGGAAAAGCCGTCCGCCGGGGGCAGATCACGGAGTAATCCCTCGATGTGGCTGATGACGGCCGCCTGGGCGCTGGGAAACGTCGGGTAGGCGCGGGCTACCCGGTCGGGCGCGTAAAACACGCCGAGCGAAGCATAGGCCGGGACGGTTTCCCGAAGTCCGGCAAAGGGTTGGGCCGCCAGCGCCTGATCGAGCCGGCATACCTGTTCGTGCAGTGCCGGTGAAATGGACTGTCCGAACTCAACCGTCAGCGCATCGTCGGCAATGGGAAACAGGCGCATCCTGGTCAGCAGTGGGCTGGGCAACGATGTTTACCCATTGGCCGGATACCCGTTGGTCGGAGCTGCGATGCGTACGCCGTCGGCTTCAAGGGCGCGCCGGATGGCCCGCGCAAAATCGAGCGCGTGCGGGCCGTCACCGTGCAGACAGAGCGTGCCTGCCCGCAGTGCCACGACGTGATTCTGCGCGGCAATGACGGACTGCTGATGAACGATGCGCCGGGCCTGGGCCACGGCTTCGTCCACGTCCGCGATGAGCGCGTCCGTCCGGGAGCGCGGCACAAGCGTTCCTTCCAGGGTGTAGCGCCGGTCGGCAAAGGCTTCCCCAACCGCCCGCAGTCCGATCTTTTCGGCTTCCGCCACCAGGCAGCTCCCGGCCAGTCCGTACAGGATGAGTCCGGGATTGATGCACCGTACGGCCCGGGCAATGGCCGCGGCACAGTCAGCATCGCGCGCGGCGCGGTTGTACAGTGCGCCGTGGGGCTTGACGTGGTGCAGGCAGCCGCCCAGTGCGGTACACATCCCCTGAACGGCCGCGACCTGATAGAGCACGCAGTCGAAGACTTCTTCGGGAGTGAGCGCCATGTCACGGCGTCCAAAGCCGAGCAGGTCAGGATAGCTTGGATGCGCCCCGATAGCGACGCCCTGCGCCAGCGCCCGCTGAATACTTGCCCGCAGCGTGTGTGGATCGCCAGCGTGGAAGCCGCAAGCCAGATTGACGGATGAGATATAGGGCAGAATGGCTTCATCCGCGCCCATAGACCAGGCACCGAAGCTTTCGCCCAGGTCGGCATTCAGATCAATCGTTACCATGTCTGGCTTGGTGACAGGTTCAGTGCCGGGCCCTTACCGGTCGTTGGGCCTGCGATCTTCCTTTTTCCGGTCGTCTTTGTCGTCCTTGCGGTCGTCGTCCTTCGGCTTTTTGTCAATGTAGCGCGGCTCTTTTTTCTTGTCGTCTTTCCTGTCGTCGGCTTTGTCCTTCTTGTCCCTGTCGTCCCGGTTCTGAATGCCGGCCGCAAGACGCAGCGCCGCCGTGCTGTCCGCCAGAACGACGTGGGAAACGGGTATGGGGGAAGGGCCCTCGTGAGAAAGTGCAGCGAGGCCCAAAAAACAACTCACCACAACGAACAGCCTGACAATGCTACGCCTGCGGAATGTCATGATGTCCTCAACGGGCGACACTTTACCGGAGTGGGATGCCAGGCAACGTTCGGCCGGTTGCATAAGCGCCCTGGCTTTTGGTGAACTGTCACCGTATGCATACCGCCGATAAAGTGTGTTCTCTAACAGAACTCGCGGCGCGCGTCACGGCCTGGCGGCGCGAGGGCAAGCGGATTGTGCTGGCGAACGGGTGTTTTGACCTGCTGCACGTCGGTCACGTGCGGTATCTGCAGGCGGCGCGGGAACAGGGCGATGTGCTGGTTGTCGGCGTCAACGGCGATGCCGCTGTGCGTGAACTCAAAGGACCCGGACGGCCGGTGATGCCTGATGTCGAGCGGGCTGAAATCCTGGCCGCGCTGGCCTGCGTGGATGCCGTGGTGATCTTTCACGAGCGCACGGTGGAAACCCTGCTGTGGACGCTGCGCCCGGAAGTTCACGCCAAAGGGACGGACTACCGCCCGGAGACCGTCCCCGAACGCGACATTGTCCGGGCGTATGGCGGGCAGGTGGTGATTGTTGGTGATCCCAAAGATCACTCGACAAGCAACCTGCTCCAGCAGCTCCGTGCCAGACCGCTGCCTGATCGGTCGTAAGCACGTCGTGTCCCGGCTGCAACGTCCGGTGCAGGTTTTCAGGCTGTCCCGCCGGCCGGCGCGGCGTCCACATCGTCCGGCGTCGGCCCCTGGGCTGCGACAAAGTACGCCACGAGCCGCCCCACCGTCAGCCCCTGCACGAGAATCGAGAAGACCACCACCACGTAGGTGGCGGCCACGATGATGTCCCGCGCCGGAGAAGGGGGCAGCGCCAGCGCCAGGGCAATCGAAATTCCGCCGCGCAAACCGCTCCAGGTGAGAATGCGAATCGTGCCCGGCGGAAGCCACTGCCGCAACCGCAGCGTCGTAATTGTCAGTCCGACCCCGGCCGCCCGTCCGACCAGAGAGGCCACTGTTGCCAGCAGTCCGATGACGAAGTAGGAGGGCTGAAGGGCAATGACGATGAGTTCGAGGCCAATCAGGAAAAACAGCACGGCGTTGAGAATTTCGTCAATCAGTTCCCAGAAGACATCGAGACGCAAGCGCGTTTCTTCGGACATGGCCTGGATGCGCGCCCGATTGCCGATGAACAGACCGGCCACGACCACGGCAATCGGCGCCGACAGGTGAAGCGTCTCGGCCAAGGCATAAGTGCCCGTCACCAGCGCCAGGGTGATCAGCACCTCGACCTGGTAGGCATCCACGGTCTTGAGCATCAGGTAAGCGGCCCAGGCCAGGACAAAGCCCAGCACCGCGCCCCCAATGGCTTCCTGGACAAAGAGTTTGGCGACGCCAGCGGCACTCAGGGATTCCGGCCGCCGGTACACTTCCAGCAGGGTGAGAAACACCACAACGCCAACACCGTCGTTGAAAAGCGATTCTCCCGCAATCTTGGTTTCAAGCTGTTTCGGGGCGCCCACCCGTTTGACAATGCCCAGCACGGCAATGGGGTCGGTAGGCGCAATCAATGCTCCAAACAGCAACGCTTCCAGGTAGGTGAGCGGCAACCCCAGAAACCCGGTGGCATAGTAAAACAGTGTCCCGGTGACGAACGTCGAGAGCACAACGCCCACGGTTGAGAGAATTCCAACCGGATACTTGGCCAGCCGGAGGTCTTCGACGTGAACGTGCAGCGCGCCGGCAAAAAGCAGAAACCCCAGCATGCCGTGCAACAGCACGTCGCCGAAGTCAATCGAACTGACAAACTGGGCAAAGCTCCGCAACGGGATGAGACCCATTTCACCCAGGATGACCAGCACGACCGAAATGAGCAGGGAAATAGCCATCAGCCCAATCGTTGCCGGCAGGCGAATCCAGCGGATGTTGACATAGGCTGCCAGGGCTGCCAGCGTGAGCAGGATGGCTATCGTGTGGTAGGCAGACATCGGTATTGTTCCTGTGGTGAGATGTTCAGCACTCTGGCTTTGGGCGGAACATATTGGTTCAGGTCGGCAAAGGCTGTGCCGAAAGCCACACGGTTTACAGGTGCGTATGGCATCAAGCCATGCCAAAATCGAGGCGAGGTTGGCTATGGCTCCAGTTTTGACTATTGGGTTGGCATCAGAGGTAAGCATCACATGACTGACCGTGTATTGCATCCGCCGGTTTCGCTCGAAGCCACGAATGGCAGGCATCAGGGGGAACTCCATCAGGCTGAGCGTCTGTCCGCCAAATCTTCGGGCCGGCTGCGCCGTCTGGCGCGTGAAGCCCTGCGTTTTCTGCCCAACCTGCTCAAGCTGGCCTACCGTCTGGCACGTGACCCGCGCGTTCCACAGGCGGACAAGATCATTCTGGCGGCCACGATTGCCTACGTGCTCACCCCGCTCGATGTGTTTCCCGATTTCATCCCGTTCTTCGGGCAGATTGACGACAGCTACCTGCTCGCGGTCGCCCTGCTGCGCCTGCTCAGCCGGACGCCTGGCGAGGTTTTGGCGGAACACTGGGAAGGCCCCGGCGACATTCGCCCCCTGCTCAACCGGATCATCGTGCTGACGACTTTTTTCCTGCCCAAGCGGGTGCGGCGGGTGGTCGTGGCGCAGGTCGAGCCGTTGACGCAACCCTGAGTTGGCTGATTTCCGCAGTCTATGCTGCGGCCGTACTGACTGAAGTCAGAGCAGCCGCTCATGCCAGAACTGCCACCCAGCCGTGGATGGGGCTGGGGGCGGGAAATCAGCCGTGACAGGCTGAACATTCAAATCACAACCCAATCGAAAGAAAACAAGGACGGTTCGGAGTGGAGACTGCCGGGCCTTGACGGCAAACGTGTTATTTTGTACCTTTGTTTTGAAAATCGTTTTCATTTTCTTGAAAGGCTGTTTCACTCCATGGCGTTCTCCCCGGCACTGGACATCCGCATCTATGTCACGGAGTGGGGTGATGTCCGCATCGAGACCCCGCACTGGCGACATACCCTGCCCCCGGCTGATTTTGTGCGTTGGCTCCGGTCTGCCCGGTCAGACCGTCCGCGCGCTGTGAACCCGGCCCGGCTGCCGAACGGTCTGCGGCGTGAATCCGGGCGTTGACCGGATGCTGCTGTTTCCGGTCATCGTGTTTTGGGGTTGGTGACGACGGCGCTGCCCCTCTCCTCTCACCAGCCGTTTTTCCGGCGGCTGCTTGCGTACGGTTGGTACGCGGAAAGGTTTTCTGCCATGACACCATTTGAGCATCTGACCAGCGCCGCTTTGGCGTGTTCGCATCAGCGGGCATTTGTCGGGGGCGTCGTCCAGCACCCACAAACCGGGAAGTTCCAGCTCTGGTTTTTGCCGACCGGACGGGACATCGAGCCACTGCGGGCTTACGAGTCACAGGCGCAGGCGGCCGCCAGCTATCACGCTTTGCGGCGCGCGTTTTCGAGCGGAAATCCAACCCGTCTGGCTGAAGCCTTTGCGGCTGTGTCGGCCACCGGTGAAGCCCCGGCGTCATTTCCGCCTGATTTTCTGGAACGCCTGCGCCTTGGCGTGCAGAAAGCGCTTGCGGCGCGTGGGATCACCGTCTGTTTTGCGCCGTAGCCGGTGGGCGTGGATTGCGGGCGGTGACATGGATGACGACGGCCATCACCGCGACGCCGGCCGGCAGAAGCAGTGTCACCGCCGCACAAGTGGCTGATTGCGCTGGAAAAACGGATTCCAGACCTGCCCGGATATGCGTCGGGATTGGCTATTCAACAATTTCGCTGTTTTGTTTAATAGCCGGCCGTTGTATTCAACGATCCTTGAATACATCTCACATCCATGAAGACGGCAGGCCTGTGCAACGCGGACTGACAGGGTACTACAAGACACTTTCCGTGGCTGGGGAGACGGTTCGTGCTTTCGTCCCCCATCCCCTGCCACCGCGCCCTTCCCTGGAATTTGACAGCCGGCGGCAACGTCTCCTGGAAGAGGCCACCTTGTCTTTGGGCCGGCTGGACAGTGTAACCCTGCTCCTGCCGGAGCCTGATCTCTTTCTCTATGCCTATGTTCGTCGTGAAGCCGTGCTTTCTTCCCAGATTGAAGGCACCCAGTCATCTTTGGCGCAGTTACTTCTCTTTGAGCTGGAAGAAGCGCCGGGTGTTCCGCTGGATGATGTGACAGAGGTTTCCAACTATGTTGCGGCGTTGGATCACGGACTCAACCGTCTCAAGGGGGGATTCCCGCTCTGTAACCGCCTGCTTCGGGAGATGCACCGCATCCTGCTTTCGCGTGGGCGGGGAAGTGGGCAGTCTCCGGGGGAGTTTCGGCGCACGCAAAACTGGATCGGGGGGACTCGTCCCGGCAATGCGCACTTTGTGCCGCCGCCGCCCGATGTCCTGGAAGATTGCCTGTCTGATTTTGAGCGATTTCTCCATGACGAGACGTTGCCGTATCCAACGCTGGTGAGGGCTGCCCTGGCACACGTCCAATTTGAAACAATTCATCCGTTCCTTGACGGCAACGGACGTATCGGCCGGTTGCTGATTGCCTTTGTTCTGCATCACGAAGGGGTTTTACAGCGCCCTTTGCTCTACCTGAGCCTGTATTTCAAACAGCATCGCCGCGAGTATTACCGGCTGCTCGATGTCGTACGTTTCGAGGGAGACTGGGAAGCGTGGTTGGATTTCTTTCTGGAAGGGGTCATCCAGACGGCACGAAATGCCGTTACCACGGCCCAGCGCCTGGTGATGCTGTTCAAGGAAGACACCCAAAAAATCCAGATGTCCAAACTCGGCGTCAACAGTGCGCTGCGGGTGTTCAATGCCTTGTGCGCCCGGCCGGTGCTGTCCTTGCCGGAGTTGGTGCGCCGGACCGGGCTGACATTTCCCACCGCCGCCAAGGGCGTGGATGTCCTCATCCGCCTGAACATCGTGCGGGAACTCACCGGACGTAAGCGAAACCGCATCTTTGCCTATGACTCTTACGTGGCCCTTCTCAATGAAGGCACTGAGCCGGTATGAAGCGGGGTGGGGGTTGTGGTGAGAAGGTGATACGTCTCCCGATGACAGCCGCATAGTCTCACTCTGGCCGGAGGCCGGGAAAACACCCGTGCCAATCCAGGCCGTGGACTGTCGCCTTTGGAAGCTGCGCGGGATCAGCGTGGGTTTGGCGCCGGAGCCGGTGGGTGCTGGTTGCGGGCGGTGATCTGGTTGATGACGACAGCCATCACCGCGACACCGGCCAGCAGCAGCAGCGTCACCGCCGCGCCAAACGGCTGGTTGCGCTGGAAAAACTGATTCCAGATCACATTGCCAAGCAGAATGCTTTTGGCGCCGCCAAGCAGATCGGCGACGACAAAGTTGCCCAGGCTCGGAATGAACACGAGGGCGCTGCCGGCAATCAGCCCCGGCCGGGACAGGGGAACGATGACCTTCCAGAACGTCACCCACGGCGTTGCACCCAGGTCGGCCGCCGCATCGAGAAGCTGCCGGTCGAGTTTGTCGAGGCTGGCGACCAGCGGAATGATCATAAAGGGCAGTTCACCGGCGACGAGTCCGATGAACACCGCCAGGTCGTTGTAAAGCAGCGGAAGCGGCTCGCGGATGAGACCCAACCCAAGCAGCGCCGTGTTGATAATGCCCTCGGTACGCAACAGATGTGTCCAAGCGAAGGTGCGTACCACAAGGCTCGTCCACAGCGGAATGACCGTCATGGTCAGGAGCAGCGGTTTCCAGCGCGGCCTGACCTGGAAGGCCAGGAAAAGCGCCACGGGATAACTGAGGACGATACAGACCAGCGTGACAACGACAGCCATCCAGAGCGAGCGCCAGTAAATGGCCAGGTACATCGGCTCCAGGGCCTGCCGGAAGTTGGACAGCGTCCACGTCCAGGCAATGTTGCCGTAGGTTGTGCGGCTGGCGAAGGACTGCCTGGCGACGATGACAAGTGGCAGGAAACCCAGGAAAAACAGCCAGATCGTGGCCGGCGCCAACAGTCCGGCCCGCCATGCGAAACGTTGCACCGTTGGCCTCGCTGACCTCCCGCAAACCCATGCAAAATCAGGTGACAACGCAACCTAATCCTTTTGCCGGCGTTTGAAAAGCACAGCCGGGTAAGCCCGTCAAGGGTGTACCGTTGGCTGGCTATCTGCTGTTTTGGTGTTTGGGTGGGCACTGGATGGTGTCGTGGCCGGCCTTTCTTACCAGAGCGTGGCTTGGTGCAGAGAGTCTTGCTGTTCTATAGTGATTTACCTGACATTACTATTTCTTTATGGCAAGCTGCCTTCAGAACAAGCTGCCTTCAGAACAAGCTGCCTTCCCTTGTAGGTTAGGTAGCCTTCAATCCAGGAGATCAGCTTGTTCGTTGACCAATACTTGTTTCAAAGGAGAACCTTGCCGATGCAATCTGCAATGCGATTTGGATTGCTGCTTGTTATGAGCGTGTGGCTTTGTTCGGTCTCAGGGTTGGCAAGCACAGGCCCATCAGAATTGCCCAACCCATCAGAGCCATCAAAATCAGAGCCATCAAAAAAGACACCTGGCAAGTCGTTGGAGGCCAGGGTTGGAGGCTAGGGGAGGATACAACGCCGACCCTTTGAGCATAAATTGCCACATCGAATACTGGAGTGCTGAACAATCTGGCAACTGCATAAGTTTCTTTGCCATCGTGAACTGTGGCACCTTTTTTGCGCCAGAAATTAGTATCTGTTCAGCCTCAGTCTGTTTTGGCAACCCGGGGTCTGTCACATTGATTTGTTCTTGATAGGGAGGTGTTCTGAAGATGAGACACATCAAAACTGGACTGTTTTTGTTGGCGGCAGGCTTTTTTCTCATTGGCACCGGCGGTACGGCACTGGGGCAGCGCCGGGCTGTTGAACACCGTATGGAGATTCAGGTGACGAACCAGACGATTAATGTTGGGGAGCGGCTCACCATCCGAATTGACGGTGTCCAGCCGAATGACATCATTAACCTTGCCCCCAAGGAACAGACTACAGCCCAGGTTGCAGCCGGCATCATGGTGCCAGCGCCAGGACGTGTCACGACGCTGGGCATTGGCTCTACCTCACCGTTGCCCGATGGCGCTCTGTCCGTAACGCCATCTGAAGTACGCATCACGCGGGCCACGAACTGGACGGGCAACCTGTTCTTCCATGTTGATGTGCCGATGCAGACCCAGGTGACTTTGGTTATCAATGACCAGCCATTGCTCAACGCCAGGCTGTCCGCACCGGTTGCCTTCTGGCGGGAAGCCTTTCACCCAGGCTTCTCCATCGCCCCGGAGACCTTTGTGCGTGCTACCTTGCCAAACATTGACCGGGAAGAGCGGATTCGCCCGGAGGAGGAAGCCTATCGCGTGCCGCCCTCCAAGGTGCAGGTGCTCAAGCGGGTACTGCCGTCTTCCGACACGGCACGGGAGTTGCTGGTAGCTTTCCGCGTGAATGAGCAGGGGCAGGTGTTTGCCGCACACGTACTGACCCACGATCCCCAGGCTGCGGCGTATGCCGAAAACTTCAAGCAGTGGGTGTTTGCGCCGTACGTCGTGGATGGCAAGCCCGTGCCTTTCCTGACGGTGATGAAAGTTTCGTTCTGATTCCCGGCGGAGAGGCAAGCCGGGTTGCATGAAATCAGGCCGAGGCTGCCCTGTGGAAGGGTAGCTTCGGTCTGGCTGTTTTTGGCAGGGCTTGCCGTAAAGCCAGCGGCTTGAACCGGTAACGCATCCGGCGCGTCCCTGAACGTTTGGTGGATGAGATACGGACGGGTGTTATACTCGTTTCCCATAAACCCAGCTTGATGCCAGTCTGTGGTTGCCAGAAGCTTCACGTCCGTACAATTGCCGCAGGCGGGTCTCTGGGTGACTTCCATACCGCCGGGCTTGCTCCGCCGGTGAGCAGGCTGCCAGGGTCCGGGCTGTGAACTACATTGGCAGCAAATTTTCCCTTCTTCCTTTTCTGGAAAGGCATATAACGGAATTCTCCAAGCCGGATTCGGGTTGGACATTTTTCGATATATTTTCGGGAACAGGCGTTGTCGGAAGGCACTTCAAAAAGCTTGGATTCCATATCGTCGCCAATGACATTCAGTATTACAGCTACTGTCTCAACCGGGCATACATAGGCATCAACTGCCAGCCAGGGTTCATTGGCATTGTGGAGCATCTGCCACAGCCGGCTGGTCTTTCGCAGTATGACGCCGTTGATGTCGTTCTGGATTATCTGAACCGGCTGACGGGAGTTGAAGGCTTCATGTACCGGAATTACTGTCCGGGCGGTACGGCCGGAAAAGATTTTCCCCGTCAATACTTCACAGACGAAAATGGAAAACTCTGTGACGCCATTCGCCTTCAAACAGAAGACTGGCATCGGGATGCTTTCATTTCAGACGATGAGTATTTCTATCTGCTGGCCAGCCTGATTGAAGCCATGGACAAGGTTGCCAACACGGCTTCGGTCTATGGCGCGTTTCTCAAGCACGTGAAGCCAAGCGCACGCAAGCCGCTCCGGCTGGAAAGGCTTGAAATCATACCCGATAACAGGTTGCATCGAGTGTACAATTGCGACGGAGGACAACTGGCAGGCAAGGTGCAATGTGACATTCTCTACATTGATCCTCCCTACAACCAGCGCCAATACTGCACGAACTACCATGTTCTGGAAACCATCGCAAAATATGACCATCCACAGCTTTATGGCATTACGGGACTGAGGGACTACCGTCACCAGAAATCAGATTTCTGCAATTCTGCAAAGGCTCTTCAATCGCTTGAAAGGCTGATTCGGGAAACAAGTGCAAAATATGTCTTTCTGAGCTACAACAGCGAAGGTCTCATGCGTGAAGATGAGATTATCAGGATGATGAGCCAATACGGGGTAGTGGACTTGAGAAAAGAGGATTACCGCCGGTTCAGAGCCGATATAGACCGGGAAAACCGCAAATACCGGGCAGACAGTGTTACCGAGTACCTGTTTTGCCTGAAAAAGGCCAGGTAACGAAATCAACCGGGCCGGCTTTTTTGAAAGAGGACGGCACTGCACAGGGAACGTCTGAATGATCAAGTACATCGGCTCCAAACGAACCCTCATCCCGCTCATTCTGGAAACCGTCCGCCGGGCAACAAGGGCCCGAACGGTTCTTGACCCGTTTTCCGGTACGGCCCGCGTCGGGCATGCGCTCAAGGCGGCCGGCTATCGTGTGCTCTCCAACGACCACAATGCCTACGCCGCCGTCCTGGCACGCTGCTACGTTCAGGCCGATGCCGAGGATGTCCTCGAAGACGCCCGCAAACTCGTCCGCGAGTTCAATGCCCTCAAGGGCACGCCGGGCTATTTCACCGAGACGTTCTGCATCCGGTCCCGCTTTTTCCAGCCCAAAAACGGCGAACGGATTGACGCCATCCGCGAAGCCATTGCCGCCAAGAGTCTCGACCCGGAACTGGAAGCCGTCATGCTCGTCTCCCTGATGGAAGCGGCCGACCGCGTGGATTCCACAACCGGCGTGCAGATGGCCTATCTCAAAAGCTGGGCGCCGCGCGCGTACAACGACCTCGAACTGCGCGTCCCCAACGTGCTTCCGCGCGCCCGGTACGGCAAGGGGCAGGCCACCTGTCTTGATGCCCTCGATGCCGTCCGTCGCTTTGCGGCTGATGTGGCCTACCTTGACCCGCCCTACAACCAGCATTCCTATCTGGGGAACTACCACATCTGGGAGTCGCTCGTGCGGTGGGACAAACCCGAAGTCTATGGCGTCGCATGCAAGCGCGTGGACGTACGCCAGCGCCGCAGTGTCTTCAACGCCCGTTCCCGGTTTACGGCTGCCCTGCACACCCTGCTGACCGCCGTGCAGGCACCGATCATCATCGTGTCGTTCAACGATGAAGGTTACGTGACGCGCCAGGACATGGAAGCCATGCTGCGGTCGCTGTGGAACGGCGCCGGGCAGGTCACGACCATCGAGAAGGATTTCAAGCGGTATGTCGGGGCGCAGATTGGCATTTATAACCCACGTGGGGAAAAGGTGGGTGTGGTCAGCCATCTGCGGAACCGGGAATTTCTCTACGTGGCATCCCGCGAAGACCTTGCGCCGGCGCTGATGTCTGTCACGGCTGCACAGCATCGGCAGGGCTGGCTGTTCGGTGAACCCTAGATAAAGTTTCGCCCTGAAAAGCCAGACCTTTCCTGTTGCGGCAAGCGGCTTATCCGGTATGCGAACCACGGCCGGCCGACGTGCACCTTCCGATCTGACCGCTGACCTCCATGCCCTGACGGCGCACCTCGCGGCACTTGCGCCAACGGGTGGCCCCCTGCGCGTGCAGGTCATCACTCCACATGGTTCCAGTCGTAGCGACTACCACGTGGAATGTGCGGTCAACTATGGAAAGCTGACGGTGACCTACTGGGGGCCAAACGGCTCGGCCTGCTGGCGGGTCGAACGCTACGCACGGCACGGCACGGCGCTCCGGCTCGATGTCTCCCGGCGGGTCGGAGCCGAGCACGGACAGCTCATCATCACCTCTCCAGACGAAGCCCCGCCGGATACCTTTCCCACGCCTGATCCGTCCCGGTGGAAAGTCTGTGTCCGAACGTGGCTCAGCCACAACCTTCCAGCCGGTGCGCGCATCACCAGCCTGCGCCAGTGGCGGCATCCGTCGCCGGTGGCAGGCTGGCAGGCGCAGTCTGGTAATGCTACCTGGCTGGTGTTCACGACGACCGATCCAACGGCCCTGCGCCAGCTTCTGGGAAATGCCATGCAGGCGCTCGACACGCTGCCGGCCACAACGTATCTCTGGCTGTTGCTGCCGCCAGACAGCCGGGTGGAGTTGTTGCCGTTTCTGTCCCTGCTGCACGTGCCGCAGGTGAGGCTCTACGAAGCCGCGCCCGACTGGTCAGCCGTGCATCCGGTTGCCCCCGATCATCAGTTGCCGCTTATCACCGAACCCATCCGGCTGTGGCGGTACAAGCCTCCCACGCCATCCGAACTTGATGACCTGCGCCAGTGGTTTGGGGATGCCCTGGATGTCCACTGCGAAGTCGTCCCGGCCGGAGCCAACGCCCTGTCCGTCCGGTGGTACGGGCTGGAATGCGCCCGGTTGCAACGCCGTGTCGTGGCCGAAGAAAAGGCAGCCGGGCGTACAACGCCGGCCCTGCGTTTTGGGTTGATGACGCTGGGCCAGCCAAGCCGTCCGTTGACCGCCCGGAACCGGGCTGATTTCCACGCACTGCTGGATAGTCTTGGCCGCTACCGGACGCCCGCCACGCGGGAGGTCGGGCATCCGCTCTACCGCGCCCATCCGGAACGCTGGCTGGACGTGGCTGTGCGCCGTCAACTGCACCTCATTGACGAGGCTCTGGACCCGGCGCACGTCCGGGTGCAGGCACCGCACTTCAGCCGCGATACGCTGGGGCTGGCTGATTTCGTCACGCTGACCCACACCGGCCGGCTGGCCGTGGTGGAACTCAAAGCCGACGCCGATGCCGACTTCATCTGGCAGGGGCTGACCTACTGGCTGCGGGCTGTCCATCACTGGCGGCAGGGGGATTTCTTGCGCCGGGGCTACTTTGCCGGCGCACAGCCGGACCGCTGCGCCCTGCCTCACCTGTACCTGCTGGCGCCGACGCTGCGGTTTCATCCCACCGTCCGCACGGTTGCCCGGCGGCTGCGCGCCGACCTGCCGGTGACGCTGGTGGGCGTCACCGAGCGGTGGCGGCAGTCTCTGCGGGTCGTTTTTCGGGAGTGCTTCGGTGACTTCTGACAGCCCCGAAAGTGAAAAAGCCGCCGGAAGCGGCGGCGGGTGGTGTCTCGTACGGGAGTCGAACCCGTGTTACCGCCGTGAAAGGGCGGTGTCCTAGGCCACTAGACGAACGAGACGCAAATGCTTTGAAAAGAACATCCAAAAGGGCCGTCTCAAAAAACGAATGCGCAATTGGCCATGACCGGGGATGGGCTGTCAAGCCCGCCAACTTCTTCTGAAGCCGGCTTTCCGGCGCTGTGTCCGCCCATCCATACCGGAACGGGCAGGTGTGGCGTCCAGCCGGAACCGGACGGACAGCCGGGGTGCAGCCGGGAGCCTTGCCCCTGGCGCTGTAGTTTCAGCGCAAGCTGTTGCATAGCATGGCGGAGATCAACGTCAATGTTCCGGCGTACGTCTTCAAGGGTCAGCTTGACGGTGACATCGGGCGTGACGCCCTGCCCTTCGAGCCGTACGCCGCGCACCGTGCGGTAGTCGCGGATGCTGATCTGCACTTTGCCGCCATCCGGGAGTGGTTCCTGGATGCTGGCCAGTACGGCCCCGGCCGTCCGCCGTCCGATGACCGTGCCGCGCCCAGTTTCCTGAACGGCCGCGGCGAAAATTTCGGCGGCGCTGGCCGAGTGTTCATCAATCAACACGAGTACCGGCCCGGTATAGGCCTGCCGGTTGCCGCTGACGCGCATCCGCAGCGGCTTCTGGTTACGCTGGATGAAATCGCCAAAAACCACATCCTGGCGGTAAATGAGCCGCAGACAGTCGGCGAGCACATCGAGCAGTCCGCCGGTATTTTCGCGCAGGTCAAAGATCAGACCGGCAGCCTGTGGATTGGACGTGATGTGCTCTTCCAGCCAGTCGGCCGTCTTCGGTGCAAACTCGGTGAACCGCAGGTAGAGGACGCCATCAGGAAGGTACTGCACCCGTTGTTCCGGCGTCGTGGCGAAGGGACGGCAGATGACTTCAACCCGCTTGGGATGGTCATTTGAGTCAATGAGCTTGAGCTTGACGGACTGACCGATCTGGAAGCGTTGTCCCGGCTTGAAGCCGGTGAAGGGCTGCCCGTCCATTTCGGCTATGATCCAGCCCGGACGAATGCCGGCTTCGTGAGCGGCCGAACCGCCGAGCGTGTGCGTGATCACCCATTGCCCTTCGAGCTTGCGCAACTGGATGCCAAGACCAACCCGTGCGCCCTGCTTTTCTTCCCGTACGCGGCTGGGCGGCAGGGCGAAGGTATGTTGGTCGTCGAGTGTGGCCAGAAGCTGATTGATCGCACGGTAGAGGGTGGATTCATCCTTGGCCGCCAGTGCCTGTCGCCGGAATTGCTGGGTCAAATCCCGCCAGTTCGCACCGTGCAGCCGGGGGTCGTAGTACCGGCGCTCAATCAGCCGGCACACGGTGTCGAAAACCCGTGCATTCTGCTGGGCGCTGACCGTCGTTTCCCGGCTCGTTGCCCGGCTTGTCGCCAGAACCGGCGGATAGACCGGCCACGGGAAACTGCCGGCCAGCAGCAGCCCCAGCGCCACACCAAGGAATGTTCGCCAGAGGCGTTGGCTGCACCTGCCTTGGCTTGATGGAAAACGATGCTGCATAGTCAAGCCCCGGATAACAGACCGTTGAGGGAGACAGATGAAACTAAGGCCGATCATCTGGTTTTGGCAACGGAAAGCTGGAAAAGCATCGCCGGGCTGTGGTTGCATAAAGGGTTGTGCAGGTTGACCCGGAAAAATCATGAAGGCCAAACCCCGGCATGCGACGCTTGACCAACAAAGGGGAAGTTCAGACGCGATATGATGGAAACCGACGAGTCAAAGTTTGAAAGCATGCGGCGTGAAAACCGGTTGTCGTGCCACCTGCCCGCCGTCGTCGAAGGGCGTGACAAGAATGGTCTCAAACGGGATACCACTGCCCGGTGTGTTTCGATCAGTCGGCGTGGCGCCTGTGTCATCACTCCGCTGGAAGTCACGGTTGGCGAGAAACTCACCCTGGCGCTGCCGAGCGTCAATGCCGAGCGCAAGGAAATGATGGTCGTCGCGTGGATTCGGGAATTTGAGGGCCAGCGGCACGTCGGTCTGGGACCGATTGACGAGGATACCTTCGTCATTTTCAGCGATGCCGCCGTAACGGGCGGGGCCGCCGGTGAAGCTTCGGCAGCCGGTTAGGAGCAGCCGGCTGCCATGCTGAAGCGCCTCATTCAGTCCTGGGAACTCCGGCTGTCAAAGGTGGACCGCCACCGGCGTGCTTCACCTTTTGCCTGGGGACTCGACCACCTCACCAGCCACAGCGAGCACCTGCCGGCGCCCCTGCCGGTGGCCGATTTTCCCCATCCGCCGGACTTTCTGCGCGAGTACGTCCGGCAGACCCTCGCTGCCGCAGAACGTTTTTTCACGCCGCCGCCCCTTGCACAGTGGCATCTCCATGACGGGTGGCTGACCTTTCCCAGCTCAATCCAGACCCCGGACGAACCCAACAACCTGGCGTGGGCGCGTTACTTTCCGGTTCGGGAACGGCCGGGCGCAACAACCCGCCCGCCGGTTGTGCTGGTGCTTCCCCAGTGGAATGCCGACTATGCCAGCCATGTTTCGGTCTGCCAGGGGCTGAATGCCTTTGGCATTGCGTCCGTCCGGTTGAGTCTGCCCTACCACGGTAGCCGGCGGCCCGTGCATCAGGTACGCGCTGATTACATGGTCAGTCCCAACCTGGGGCGTACCCTCCAGGCCGTCCGGCAGGCCGTTCACGAAGTGCGGCTCGTGCTCGACTGGCTCGAAGGGCAGGGCTACCACCGCTTCGGCATCATCGGGACGAGTATCGGTTCCTGTGTGGCGTTTCTGGCCTATGCCTTTGACCCGCGTTTGCAGGTTGCGGCGTTCAACCACGTGTCGAGCTACTTTGCCGATGTGGTCTGGACCGGCATTTCCACCAGCCACGTCCGGGCCGGGCTGGAACAGCACGTCACCCGCCACGACTTGCGCGAGTACTGGCTGCCGATCAGCCCTTTTCCCTACATCGAGCGGCTGGGCCGCCCGGAAAACCGGAGCAAAAAGACCCTGCTCATCGCGGCGCGCTACGACCTGACGTTCCTGCCACACCTGACCCGCCATGCCCTGAGCGAGTTTGAGCGCCACCGCGCGCCGTACACTTCGGCCTGGATGTACTGCGGCCACTACACCACCGGCGAAACGCCGTTCAAGTTCCACGACGGCTACCTGATGATCAACCACATGCGCAAGCATCTGAATCCGGGCGGCCATGTCGTGCGGCAGGCCCTGAAAAGCCAGCTTCCGGCAGTGCTGCGGCCACGCTCGCGGGTGCTTCGTCCGCCCGCGTAAGCCCCTGGTTGGTCTGCGCCTGTTACATCCCTGAAAAAACGCCGTAACACCCATCATGCTTGCTTGGCGCATCTTCCCGGCCGAGGTGCGCCTATGTGGTTTCAGTCCCTGTTGGTCGTCGGGCTGGCGCTGATGACGGTGACGGCCCCCTATTGCGCTCCGGCAGGGCGCGGTTTCCCGGTCATCCGCGTGGACGGCTCCAGCACCGTCTATCCACTGGCCGAAGCCGTCGCCGAGGAGTTCCAGCGGAACTACCCGGGCGTGCGCGTGACCATCGGCGTCTCCGGCACAGGCGGCGGCATGAAAAAGTTTTGCCGTGGAGAAACTGACCTGGCCACGGCTTCGCGCCCCATCGCCGCGTCTGAACGTGAAGCATGTCGCCAGGCCGGGCTGGCCTATTACGAACTGCCTATCGCCATGGATGCCATCGTTGTCGTCACGCATCCCGGCAACGTCCAAGTGTCGGCCATGACGCTCGATGAGTTACGGCGCATCTGGACCCCTGAAGCCCAGGGACGCATCCGCCGCTGGTCGCAGGTCAACCCGGCGTGGGGCGACCGCCCGCTCAACCTGTACGGCGCCGGAACCGACTCCGGGACGTTCGATTACTTCACCGAAGTCGTCAACGGCAAGGCGCGGGCCAGTCGCGGCGACTACATGGCGTCGGAAGACGACAACGTGCTCGTGCAGGGCATTGCCGGCGATCCCAACGCGCTGGGGTACTTTGGCTTTGACATCTACTACGAAAACCGCGACCGGCTGCGTCCCGTCCCGATAGCGCGGGCTGCCGGTCAACCGCCCGTGACGCCGACCGTCGAGACAATCCTCTCCGGGGCGTATGCGCCGCTGGCGCGGCCGCTGTTCATCTACGTCAACGCGCGCGCCATGGAGCGCCCGGAAGTTGCCGACTTTGTTCACTTCTGGCTCGAACACGGTGCGGCGCTGGCGGACGAGGTGCACTGTGTGCCGCTGCCGCCGGAAGCCTACGCTGCCGTCCGTCAGCATCTGGCCAACGGGCGCGTCGGCAGCGTCTTCACCAATCGCCCGGCGGTGGCGGTTTCCATTCAGGATTTGCTGACCTGGCCGGCCGCGTTGTAGGCGGCAGCAGTGCTGAAACCGATATGCAAAAGCGACAGGGAAGCTGGCGACACTGGTGGGAAAGCGGCATCGAGTGGCTGCTGGCTGGCGCGGCCCTCGTGGCCGTGCTGACGACACTGGGCATCGCCGCTGTGCTGATTGGCGAGTCGCTGCCGTTTTTCAGGGTGGTTTCCTGGCGCAGCTTTCTCACCGACACGCAATGGACGCCGCTCTTTGCCGAGCCGCGCTTTGGCATTGGCGTTCTGCTGTCGGGCACCATCACCAGTTCCGCCGTGGCGCTGGCTGTTGCCATTCCCTGTGGCACGTGGCTGGCCCTGTATCTGTCGGAATTTGCCACGGGACGCTTCCGGGAAAGCGTCAAGCCCATCCTTGAACTGCTGGCTGGCGTGCCGACGGTGGTGTTCGGGTACTTTGCGCTCTACACCGTCACTCCGCTGCTGCAAAAGCTGTGGCCGGCGCTGCCTGGCTTCAATCTGCTCTCGGCCGGGCTGGTCATGGGCGTGATGATCGTGCCCTATGTGGCCTCGCTCAGCGAAGACGCCCTGCGGGCCGTCCCGATGAGCCTGCGCGAAGGCGCTTACGCTCTGGGGGCGACACGCCTGCAAGCCGCCTGGCAGGTGGTGCTGCCGGCGGCGTTTTCGGGCGTGGCGGCGTCGTACGTTCTGGGTGTCTCCCGCGCCATCGGCGAAACGATGATCGTGGCGATTGCGGCCGGACAGCAGCCGCGCCTGACGTTCAACCCACTCGAACCGGCGGCAACGGTCACAACCTATATCGTCCAGGTCTCCAAGGGCGATGTGCCCTACGGCAGCCTGGGATACCGGACAATTTTTGCAGCGGCGCTGGTGTTGTTCATCCTGACGCTGGTGTTCAACCTGGCGGCGGACTGGGTCCGCCGCCGGCAGCGTGTTCAGGGGTGTGTCCTATGACGAACCCGGCAACGATTGGCCGCCTGGGGGACCGCGCCGCGGCGCGCATCCGGTGGGCCAGGCAGCTCGAACGGGGCTTTGTGCTGGCGGCCTGGGCGTTGCTGGGCCTGCTGGCGGTGGTGTTTCTGTCCCTGTTTGCCGGTGTGCTCCAGACGGGGTGGGAGCGTTTGCAGCCGGATTTCTTTCTGACCTTTGCTTCCCGCCGGGCGGCACAGGCCGGGATTCTGGCCGCCTGGGTCGGGACGCTGGTGGTCATGGCGGTGACGGCAGCCGTGGCCCTTCCGCTTGGCGTGGCGGCCGGGGTCTATCTCGAAGAGTACGCCCGCCCGGGCCGCCTCACCACGCTGATTGAAGTCAACATTGTCAATCTGGCCGGTGTGCCTTCGATTGTCTATGGCTTGCTGGCGCTGGGGCTTTTCGTCCGCCTGCTGGGTCTGGGCGCGAGCATCCTGACGGCTGGCCTGACCTTGGGGCTGCTCATCCTGCCCATTGTTGTCGTGGCCACGCGCGAGGCCATCCGCACGGTGCCCCAGTCCATCCGGGAAGCGTCCTACGCCGTCGGCGCAACCCGCTGGCAGACGGTGTGGCAGCACGTCCTGCCGGCGGCGCTTCCCGGCATTCTGACCGGCATCATCATTGGCCTGGCGCGGGCCATCGGCGAAACCGCCCCGCTGGTGACGATTGGGGCCGTGACCTTCATTGCCTTTCTGCCACCCGCGCCCTTCTCGCCTGAAGCGCCGTTTCTGTCGTTTGACTGGCTGTGGGCGCCGTTTACGGCGCTGCCGATTGTGACCTTTGACTGGACTTCCCGCCCCAATCCGGCTTTTCGCCCCAATGCGGCGGCGGCGGCGCTGGTGCTGACCTTTCTGACAGCGGTGATGAATGCCACGGCGGTCTGGCTGCGCTATCGGCTGCGCCAGCGGCAACTCTGGTAGCGTGGGAGGTTTTCCGACCTATGAACAACAGCGTCCAGAGACAGCCGGCCAACAGCCATGAACCATCCCACGTTCTCAAGGCCGAAACCCGCAACCTGAGCTTCTTCTACGGAGACAAGGCCGCCCTGCGGGAAGTCAACCTGCCGGTGCACGCCCGGCGCGCAACGGCCATCATCGGGCCTTCAGGGTGTGGCAAAAGTACCCTGCTGCGCTGCTTCAACCGGATGCACGATCTCTATCCGGGACATCGCTATCAGGGCGAAATCCGCCTCTATCCTGACGACATCAACCTGCTCGCCCCGGAAACCGATCCCATTCTGGTGCGGTCGCGCATCGGCATGGTCTTCCAGAAGCCGAATCCCTTTCCGAAGTCGGTCTTTGAAAATGTCGCCTACGGGCTGCGCCTGCGCGGCATCCGCCAGACCGCCGAACTGGAAGCACGGGTTGAACGGGCCCTGCGGGATGCCGCCCTGTGGGATGAAGTCAAGGATCGGTTGAAGGACTCCGCCTACGCGCTTTCCGGCGGGCAGCAGCAACGCCTGTGTATCGCCCGCGCCCTGGCCGTTGAGCCGGAACTGTTGCTGTTCGATGAACCGACTTCCGCCCTGGACCCGCTGGCCACGGCCAGCATCGAGGAACTGCTGCGCAACCTCAAGGTGCACGTCACCACGCTTATCGTCACCCACAACCTGCAGCAGGCGGCGCGGGTGGCCGAGTTCACCGCCTTTATGTATCTGGGTGAACTGGTCGAGTTCGGACCCACCGAAGTGCTTTTCAACGCACCATCCCAAAAACAAACCGAGGATTACCTCGCCGGACGGTTCGGCTAGGCAACGGCTTTTTTCACTGTGCCGTCAGATGCCATTATCTCTGCTCCGATGTATCAGGCCGGCAGCAACTTGCCGCCCGGACGCGGAACGGACTACGGTCACAGACCCGACACCAGTCCGGGGACACGCCGGACGGGTTTGGAAGGTTGCCTATGTCGTACGTACGTTGTGTCTGGCTGTTGTTGCTCCTCGTCGGTTGGGCAATGGGTGAGCCGGTGGCCGGTCAAACCCGCCGCCGAACGTCTCCGCCGGTGACATCGCCGGCCCCTGCGCCAGCCAAGCCGTCCCCCATTCGCGGACTCGTGGAGCAGACCCAGCGCGGTGTGCTGACGCTGATTCGTTTCAGCAACGGGTTGCGTCTGGTCTGTGGTGAACGGTACAGCACGGAACTGGTGGCCGTTGCGGCGCGGCTTGGTTTTGGTGACGCTGACGAACCGGAGACTGCATCCGGTGTGGCGTGGGTTGTCGCGCATGGGCTGCTGGCAGAAGCCGATGCAGCCGAACTGGCCGCCATTGGCGCTACGGTTGAAACCGTCGTCGAGGCACACGGGGCCACCCTGACCATCACCGCGCCAGCAAAGCATCTGGCAACTGCGGCCGGCGTGCTGCTGCGCGCTCTGGCACGTCTGGAGTTTTCCGAAGGGCAGCTTCAGAAAGGGCAGGTACAGGCCGCGCGCCATCATCTGGAAAGTCGCCTGCATAGCGGCCATCTGTCCCGGTCGGCCTGGCTGGTGCTGGCTGCCGGACGCCAATCGGGTGTCCCCGACACGGAAGCCCACTTCAAAGCCATCAGCCTGGAAACGGCCCGCGCATTTCATACGGCGCACATGTCGCCCCGCCGGACGGTGCTGGCTGTGACCGGCAACCTCAATCTGGCTGAGATGTTGCGCGTCGTCGCCGAGGTCAATGCCGGCTGGAAGCCGGACGCAGCCGCCGCCACACCCCGGACGCTGACCGGCCGGCAGTACCGCGCCGACCGCGGCCCGCAAAACCTCACCTGGGTTCACCTGGGCTACGTCCTGCCGGCTCTGCGGGATGAGGAGCGCGCAGCGTTGGACATTATCCGCGCGGCTCTGGCGCTTGGCGTGCGGTCCCGGCTTCAGGATGCCTTGATTGCAAACCGCCAGATTGCTTCTGAAATCCAGACGCACCTCGAAGCCACGCCGCAGGGCGCAACCTTCTGCGTAGGTCTCAACGTGCAGCCGGAGCGTCTTGACCGGGCCGAGGCGCTGACGCTTGAAGCCATCGAGCGTTTGCGCCGGGAACGCCTCTCAGACGGCGAGCTTCAGCGGGCGCGGGCGCAGCTTGAACTCGAACGCGCCTTGGACGGCGACCGCCTTGGCGACTGGGCGCAGCAGCTCGCCCGGGTTGAATCCACTTCCGGGTTGGTGGCCTGGCTGGATGACCTCGACCGCATCGGTGAACTTGACGCCGAGCAGGTGCGTGCCGTCGCCGCCAGGCATCTTGTCGCCTCCCGGCTGGTCGTCCACGAGTACGAAGCCGTCACCGCACCGCTGCGTACGTTTACGCCGGAAAAGTTTTTCGAGACCGTCGGGCTGCTCGTGCCGGGAACGCTGGCGGCGGACATCCTGGCCGGTGAGACAACCGATGCCTTGGAAACAGTGGTCGTGCCCAGCAAGGCTCCGCCAAAGGCGAAGGAAAGCGGGTTGCCTGTCATCCTGCCCGCCGAACCGGTACGTGAATATGCGACCCTGCGCGGCCCGCGCGTGCTCGTGCGTCCTGATCCAGCCAATCCGCTGGTGTCCATCGGGCTGTATTTTCAGGGTGGGCGCTTCATTGAAGATGAGCGGACTGCCGGGATAACTGAACTCATGCTGCGCGTCATGCGGCGCTACACGGCAAAACAGATGCCGGACGGCATCCTGGATGAACTGGAGCGCCTTGGCGGCCGCTTGCACGTTGTCAACGAGCGCGATTTCTTTGGCTTTGAGCTGTGTGTGCTGGCGCGTCATGCCGAAGCCGCCCTGCGCCGGCTGGTGTCCATCGTCGAGCGGCCGGCTTTTGAGGCGGCTGGCGTCAAGACCGAGCGGGAACGGCTGCTGGCCGAGCAGAAAGCGGCCCGTCCTCTGGAGTTGGCCGTCTGGCTGGCCAGAAAGAGTCTGCTGCCGTCGCACCCCTATGGTTTCCCGGCACTGGGCGTCAACGGCACGGTACGCAGCTTTGATGAGAGCGCCGTGCAGCGGTGGTATGCCACAACTATACAGCGCCAGTTGCCGATTCTGGTCATCGTCGGCGGCACACAAGGCTCGGCGCTGGTGACGCGCGATATCACCGAGGGCTTTACGCGCCGCGAAACCGACACGTCCCTCAAGGCGCGCGTCGCGCAACCGGCGGCGTCTCCCATCGTCCAGGAAGTCACCACCGGAACGCGCGACATCGTGGCCTGCGCACTGGCGACACCGGGCGGACGGGAGGCCGACCACCGGTGGAACGTGTTGGCGGCCTGGCTGAACGACCACCTGAAGGCCAACGGTTCGGACCGGGAAGTGTTCTGGGTGCAGTTCAGCCCGGCGTTGCAGCTTGGTGAACTGCTGGTCATCGGGGAAGGTGAGCCGGAGGATGCGCCCGGAGTGACGGAGCGCATGGCACGCGCCCTGCGCGATCTTGCCAAACAGCCGCCGTCGGCCGATGCCTGGCGGCGTACGGTGCAGGAAGTGGCAACCCGTACAGCGGAGACGACGGATACCGTCCGGGGAAGAACCCGGGCCTATGCAACGGCAGTCTATCTGGGAAGTGCCGCTTCCGAGGTGGACACGGCTGCCGCTGGCATTCGCCAACTGCCCCTGCCGGAGGCTGAAACCTGGCAGGGCCTCACCATTGAGGCTGCCGGGCGCGGCCTTGTGCGCGGAACGCGGCTGGCGCGCCCAAAGTAAGCCCTAGTTCCACCGGGCTAATTCCCGCTTGGCTTCATTGATATGGGCTTCGAGGATGCGGTGCTGGGCCTCGGACATAGTGTTTTGTTTTTGTTCTTCAAGCCAAATCACAGCCTCGCTCCAGCGTTCGAGCTGGAAGCACAGCAGCCCGATGTCGCGCCGGATGTAGGGGTCCTCCGGGCAGACGATAAACTGCATGCGGCGCGCACGTAAGGCCGTTGTCCAGTCTTTGGCTTCAAGGCTGATGCGGTAGATGTTGTTGAGCATCCGCAGGAAAATATCGGCCGGTTGGGCCACTTGCAGGTGTTCGGCGCACAGTTGTTCCTGCGGCCCGCACATCTGCTGAAGCAACTGCTGCAAGCCGTCGCTGTCCAGCCACTGGCACTGGTGGAAGGGATCGAGATACCCGACGCCATCGGGCCCGCTGTAGCGCACGAGAAAGTGCCCCGGAAAGTTGATGCCTTCGCACCGCAGACCAAACCGGGCAGCCAGTTCGATGAAAACGACGGAAAGGGTAATGGGAATCCCCACCCGGCGGGTCAGCACGTCTTCAAGAAAGCTGTTGCGCCGGTCATCGTAGTTTTCCGTATTGCCACGAAAACCAAGCGCCACGAAGCCTTCGGCCACGGCTTCGATGGTAAGCGGTTCGGGCTGTCCGGTTTCGTCTGCCCACTTCCACAGGGCATCGGCCAGGGCATCGAGTTGCTTCGGAATGGTCATGATGTCCCGCTCCGGGGCCGCCACCCACGTCACGGCGGCAGCGGCCCAGGCAAGCGCTGGCTGGTGGTTATTCACGTGCCACACGATGGAAAGTTCTTCCAGCCGCTGCCTGAAGCGGCGTTCAGTAACCAGAGACATCATAGCTTGGAAGTATCTGGGGCAGATTCAGCAGGGGCAAACGAATCGCAGCCCGGACTTTCGGCATTGGCATCCCCGGCAGATGCTGGCAGGCAGCGTAGCACGCCCGTTTCATCAAGGTAAAACGTCTGGTCGCCGGTGCGGTCTGGTCCCGTTCGGACGGCTGGAAAGGCTGTCAGCGAGAAACCGGCTGGCTTGCCGTCTCCGGCCGGGCGCAGCACAATCGGGCCCAGCACATACCCACGGTAGGGCAGGCGGGTCATCAGTTCGACCTCTTCGCTGAAAGGACGGCTGCCGTCGGCGCGTTTGGCCAGCGTCGGAAGGCTGTCGGAGTAGTTGCCCTGGCCAGCACCACGCGCATATTCCATCTGGGCTTCGTAGATGGCCCGCAGCACCTCACGCACGCCCTGTTCGTTGGCCCGGCGCTCATCGGCGGCCGAACTGGCTCCCCAGCCAGCACCGGCAATGCCGACGAGATAGGGCAGGGACACGTTCACCACATTGGTTATCATCCGCCCTTCACGTCCGATGTGGGTAAAGACGGGAAATGGCGTCAGTCCTTCAAGAAATACCTGGTAGCGTTTGGGGGTTTCGTTGCGCAGTTCGGTCAGGGCCTGGGCCAACAGCCCTTGGGAAACATACGCACTGCCCATGGCGTCAGCCGGACGCGCCCCGAAGCCGACATTGAAATCTTCGCGGCGGCCCAGGGTTTGCCCGCGCCGGTAGGTGTCAATCACCCATTTCACGTCACTGGTACGGCCGGCGACGAGCACGTTGGCAACCACCGACACGGCAAAGGCGTTTTCTTCATCCTCATTGCTGCCCTCGAACAGCCAGATGGTTTCGCCTTCGTAAGTCTTCACACGGGGGTCGAAAACGGGTCGCCACGTCGTTCCTTCTGGCGGCTTGGCAATGGCCTGCCAGGCCTTTCGGTCGGCAGCCTTGCGCGCTGCCGCCGAGAAAATTTTGGCAAACGCATCCCGCAGCGCCTGGGGATTATTGCTGACAGCAAAGGTGGCCACCCGGAAGTTGTCTGTGAACGGTAGGGCAGTGCCGGTATTGACAACCTCTCTGACTTGCAGACCGCCTACAGCCAAGGTGATTTCGCCAGTCAGGGCGGCAGCGATTTCCTGGCGGAAGTTGACACCAAACTTGCGTTCCGCCACCTGAATGTCAGTTTCGTACCGGGCGTTGAACGTCCCGGCCATCTGGCGCAGGGTGTCATAGACGCGCGTCGGGTTGACGCTCAGGGTGGCAAAAATCTGGGTGTCATCCGGCAGGAAATCAGCCGCGCGTCCGCTCACGCGAGGGCCATCGGCAAAGGCCGGAAAAAGACCCTCGCTGGCGCGGTCGAGTCCAACGACGATGCGCTGCGTGACCCGTCCATCTTTCACACTGTAGGCAAAGCCGGTGCCATCCACCGCACCGATGCCGGACTTTGTGACGAGCTGGTTGATTTTAGCCACAAATTCCGCTTCGGCACGGGCCTGCTCACGGGAAGCCCGGTTGCCCGACGGAGAGGGCTTCAACAGTTCAGCAAACAGGTCGCGGACATACGTGCCAATGGTGGACGTGTTGATATAGACCATCCCGTTCCGGTTGTCCGTCAGTTGTTTCTGAACGTCCTCGAAGCCTCTGGCTTTACCGAGTGGGCTGAAGGTGGGCTGGGCCATCTGGGTCAGCCAGCGCGTCATCGCCGGGCGGAAACCGACGGCAATGACCTGTCCGCTGTGCGCCATAACCAGCGACTCGGTGGCTTTGGTGGCGGGAAAGGTGGTCGTGCGGAAGCGTCCGGCACGTCCCGGAAGGGGCTTGACCCGTCTGGTATTCGTCACAAACGTTGGCAACCACTGCTCCCCAAGCTGCACAAAGCGCGCGGCGGCAGCATTGTCGGGCGCAATGAGCACCACGACGAATTCGACTTCAGGTATGGGAAACAGGCCGCCAAGGGTCTTTTTCTGGTTCGGTGCCAGCATGAGTCCGACGCCGACACGGGTGGCCGCGAGGGTGGCTTTGTCAGGAAAGCCGACGGCGGTCAGGGCTTCGTCATAGCGTGTCAGGTCAATGGGCAAGGGGGAGTCGGACGCCGCCAGAAATTGCTTGAGGCTCTCCACGGCGAGGACTTCGTCTATGGCATTTGGCAGGCGCTCAAACTCGGCGTAAAGCAGCACGTCGGCGGGAAAATACTCCGCCAGCGGGCGTGGCGTCGTGGTTTCAGTTGTGGCAGTCGGGCCGGCGGGAGGCGTTGTTGTTGCCGGCGCTTTCCGTGCCGGCTGCCGCCGGGTGCGTTGGGCTTCCGCCAGATTCCAGTTTGAAAGGATGAGTGTCAGAAGAAGCCCGCCGGCAAGCAGAGAACTCCAGTGAGTGCAGGCTTGCCGGAAGCGATGCGTCCACGGAAAAACGTGGCACGGTGAAAAGTTCATAAAGGAAGCTCCTCAAAAAGGGCAACACCGGGATGGATGTGATGAATGACACATTGCCTTGATACTGTGTGGCGTGGCACGTCGCAAGGCCGGGTGCGAAGACAGGCTCAGGGGCGGGAAGATGTGGGCAGCGCTGCAAGCTGCCGGGCGCGCTGGGTGAGGGTTTCGAGGTCGGGTTGGTTGCCGGTGGAAGGTGAAAACAGGCCACTCCCGACCGTGACCACCGACGCTCCAGCCTGGAGGTATTCCGCCACACCGGTCAGGTCAATGCCTCCGGCTGCCAGCAGGTGCAGGTTGGGAACGGCGCGACGCAGTTGCCCCACATAGACGGCCCCGCCGAAGGAAGCCACGGGAAACACGCGCACGAGTTGCAGCCCCCGCTCAGCCAACCGGGCCACTTCGCGCGGAGTGGCACCGCCGGGAATGACCAGCACGTGATGTTTCCGGCAAAAATCCATCACCGGCGGGTTGTCGTAGGGCAGGGTCGCAAACTGGACATTCGCCTTGATGGCGCGGTCGGCAACCTCGACGGTTGGGACATCCCCGATACCTATTATGACTTCATCGGCGAACTGATGCCGGATGTCGCCAATGACCCGCATCGCGCCGGGGGTGTTGTAGGGAACCTCGATGATACGGATGCCGCCGGCAATGACGGCGCGGGCTGACTGCACCGCCATTTCGGCCGTCGCCGCCCGCAGGCTCGCTACGATGCGATGGGTGAAAAACTGCTGAAGCAGGTCATGGGCGGTCATAATCAGCCCCGCAGGATGACACGCGCCGGTGCGCCGTCGCTGTCCATGAGCTTCAAGGGAAGACAGATAAGCTCATAATCCCCGGCATCCACAGCGCGTAAGTCCAGTCCTTCCAGAATGACCACCCCGTTGGAAAGCAGCTCGATGTGGGTGGCAAAGGTAGTGCTGCCGTATTCCTCGACGGAAAGGTAGTCAATGCCGACCAGCTTGATGCCATCGGCCACCAGCTTGGCGGCGGCCTCCGGCGTGATGAACACGTAGTCGGGGTTGAAAGTTTCCTGCTGCCAGAGCTGGGAGTTGCGGGTTTTGAACAGCACCCGGATGTGTTCGCCCAAATCCAGGCGCGAGAGGGTGTCAACGTCTATTTTCCGCGCGGTGACTTCCACCACCCGCGCCCGCCCGACCATGATGTTGAGCGGAATTTCATGCAGCTTGCGTCCGGTTTCGATGAAGTGAAAGGGGGCATCCACATGGGTTCCTGTGTGCGTGCCCATCCCGCAGTAGCAGACATTGGCCGGATCACCCTTGGAAAGTTGCGCCCGGGGTTCAAGCACCACGGGTGGGTCGCCAGGATAGACTGGCATCCGTGGGTGAACCGGAACGGTCACATCGTAAATCTGCATAGTCCTGGTTCCTTCCTTGACAGCAGCCGATGCTAATGGCGTTGACCAAGGGCTGTCAAACGGCGCGGTTCCGCGACAAATCCGGGAAAAAGCGGCTTCACTGCGTGAAATACCACTGCAACAGCCGGTTTGCACGCCTGGGGCAGACTGCCCGCAAGCCGGCCCGGTCGGGTTGGTGCGGGGCCCGCATTTCCGAACGTCGGCCGGTTGGTGCCCATTGCGTCGCATCGGGTCTCTCGTCACAATCGTGCAACGCAAGGATGTTTCGAGTCAGGGCAGCGGCTGAGGGCGTACTCGTTGGGAAACCAGGTGGGTGTTTCAGCCCGCCCCACGCTTGTGGCCAGCTACAGGGTCCGGGTTCGGCTTCCCCGGCTGGCCCCGTAGCCTGTGGCGTGAGATGGCACTGCTGTCCTGTCCGGCTCGTCGTTCCGCTTAGGGAGGTGACTATGCGTTTGTTCCGACTGGGCTGCCTGATGTTCGGGGTTGCCCTTGGTGTGGCCTGTGGCGGCAATGCGTCTGAGCCGCCGAAAACCGAAGACAAAGCAGCCAAACCCGCCAAGCCGGCTCCAAAGCCCTGTGATCCCAAAGACCTTATCCCCGTCAAGCCAGAGACTGTCCCAGAAACTCTCGAAGTGCAGCATATTCTCATTGCCTACAAAGGGAGTGGTGCGGCGAAAAACCCACAGATCAAAGTGACCCGCTCAAAGGAGGAAGCCCGCAAGCTCTGGGAAAAGGTTTTCGAGGAAGCCCGCAACTGTGCCGACTTCAACAAGCTGGTCATCCAGTACAGCGATGACCCCTACAAGATGAACGACAGCAAATACAACGCCTTTCCCGGCTTCTACGAAATCACGCCGAAGGGCGTTTTCGATGAGAACTTCAAGAAGTGCGCCCAGGGGTTGAGTCCGGGCAACATTGACAAGGTCGAAAGCTACTACGGGTTTCACATCATCCGGCGGAAGGCGTAAGCGGCGCTATGGCCCATGAAACGACGGCCTCGGCCGCGACCTCGACAATTCGCTTCGCCTGCATCTGTGACCGGGGACTGCAACGCACATCCAATCAGGACCGGGCCCTGGCCGAAGTCAGCGCCCGGCTTTTTGTCGTGTGCGATGGCGTCGGCGGGAATACCGGCGGCGAAATTGCGAGCCAGACCGCCATCGAGACCGTCCGTGACACCTTCATTGCGCCCGATGAGCGTCCGCCCCTCGTGCGCCTGGAACGCGCCATTCACTACGCCAACCGGGACATCTTCGAGATGGCACGCCATGACCTCGACCTGGCCGGAATGGCGACGACGCTGGTGGCGCTGCACCTCGATGGCGAAACCGCATGTGTGGCGCATGCCGGCGACAGTCGGCTGTATTACTTTGCCGACGGCAAGCTGACCCAGGTGACCATAGACCACACGCCGCTCCACGATGCCGTCCGCCGGGGTGAACTTTCACCGGCCGAGGCCGAGCAGCTTCCCAAGGCCAACGAAGTGAGTCGGGCGCTGGGCGTTCTGCCCGAAGTCGAGGTCGAGACCCAGACCTTCCCGCTAGCTGTCGGGTCACGTTTCCTGCTCTGTACGGACGGTGTAACCCGCCACATCACCAACGATGAACTGGAGCGGCTCATGACTGTCTTCGTGGACAATCCCGACGGGCTGTGTGACGAAATTCACCGGTATTGCTACGAGCGTGGAGCCGAAGACAACTTTACGGCGCTGGTGGTGTGCGTCGATCCGCCGCCGCCAGCTTCAGACCAAGGGCTTGCTTCCCCTCCATCGCTTCAGGAGCGCCTTGTGCGCACCAGGGAAATGAGCCTTGCCCCAAGTTTTCCAGCCGACCGGACAACCGGCGAGCACCACCCTCTGCGCGAACTCGTCGAGGCCCGCCGCGCCCGTTCCCGGCGTGAGTGGATACTGCACACGCTCGTGGTGCTCGTGCTCATGGCGCTGTCCTTTGTCGCCGGCTGGTGGTTGGGGACACAACGGATCACGCCCGAAGTCGCCCCAGCACCGGCTCCGGCGCGCCTACCCCGCTGACCGGCTGCGGACGGGTGCCCACTGCCGGGCGGCCGGAAGCCATGGCTGTCCGGCGTCGCTGCTGCGGATGATGCCGGAGGCGTCAACGTAAAAGGCCCGCCGTCCCGTCAGCCCCGCAAGACGCGGCGTTGCCAGAACAAAGAAATCGGCCGGCCCGAACGCGGTTGCTTCGGTCACATACAGGGCAAAAACGTAATCCTGGTCAACGAAAGGGGCTTCCAGTTCACGTTCCTGCTGCTGAAGCTCGGCCAGGGAGGCAAAACGCCCGCCGGAAGCCATCCGAAAGGCCAGTTGCGCCGCGACGAGACGTTCCAGATAGTCCATCACCTGGGCTTCATTGCGGGTCACACGGTCATCCGCGCTGAGGCTTCCAGCCGGAAGGGTGCGTCCCGGCGACACCCAGACGGGAGCCGTTCGCGCTTCCGGCAGCCGGCGCAGAGGCAACCGCCGGGCCGCAACGGCCGTTGACGATACCTTGCCCGCGGCCGTTGCGCGTGGGGCCGGGCGAGGCGTGGGGCCGGTCGGAGAAGCTGGACGCACCGCAGCGGTTGGCGATGCGGCTGGTGTTGCCGGCAGTGTCGCCGTTTCCGGTGGGCCGGAAGGCGGAACCAGTCCCGGAGCCGGGCCGGGCGCGGTACTTTCCCTGACCGTGGCGGAAGCCGTCGGGCTGGGGAGCACTGGCGTTGGTTGGGCCAACGTTGGGCGGGAAGGTGGAGCTGAAGCCGTTGTCGTCGGCAGGAGGGCTGGTGCCGTGGAAGGTGCTTCATTGGCGGCTACCGTCGGCGCTGGTGTTGCTGATGCCGGCGGCAGAGGGGCCGGTGGCAGCGGGACGGTCAGAGACGGGGGCAGTTCGGGCCCCGGCAGTGGCGCAACGTCGGCAATTGCCGGAAGCGTTCGGGACGGACCGGGCAGAATCACCCGTGGCAGCCGCAGCCGGTCGAGCGCCGCAACGGCCGCCTGCCGGACTTCCGGGGCAACGTCCTCCCGGGCCAGTCCGCGCAGGGTCTCGGCCAACGCCGGAGGTGTTCCCCGTGGCTCCGTGAGCCGCGAAAGCCACTCCACGCGCACGGCCGGGTCGGGTTCGGCGGCCAGCCGTTGGGCAGTTGCCTCAGCAAAACGCGCCGGATCGGTACGCGCCAGCGCTGCCAGCGCCGCACGCCGTACTTCCGGGTCACTGTCAGCCAGAGCTTCCAGGAACGTACCGGTAGCGGCCGGTGGAACGGTCACAACCATCAGCCCCAGCAGGGCCCCGCGCCGCCGCAGGGCGTCGGGCGACGCAACCAGTCCTTGAAGCCGGAGTGGGCTTTCCGGCAGGGCGTTGAAAAATCCGACAATGGCTATGCGCCGGTTCAGTACGTCGTCAAAGGCCATCCTTCCGACGGCTTCGACGACACCTACAAAGGCTTCTTCCGAGCCAAGCCGGGCGAGGGCAAAGGCGGCAGTGCTTCGCAGGGCAGCGTCATCGGACTGAAACGCCGTCAGCAGCGCTGGCAGCGCCTGACTGCCGCCAATGCGGGGCAGAGCCACAACGGCGCTGGCCCGGACGGCCGGGTTGGCATCCCCCAGTGCTGTCTGGATGGCCGGGAGCGTACGGGCGTCACCGATTTTGGCCAGCGATTCAACGGCGCGGCGGCGCAGAAGGGCATCGTCTGCCGCCAGCGTTTGCACCAGAGCCTCGGTGGCGCGGTCGTCCTTGAAGTTGCCGAGTGCCTGCACCGCCAGCGTGCGCACAAGGGCATCGCCGTCCCGCAGGCTGTCCACGATGGCGTCAAGCGTACGCGGGACAGCCAGTGCACCAAGGGCATCCACGGCCCGGGCGCGCACCCGTGCGTCTTCATCCCGCAGGGCGTCCACGAGAGCATCGGCCGCCGTCTCATCGCCAATTTTTCCCAGGGCAAACGCTGCGTTCTGGCGCACGGCCGCTTCCCGGTCGCGCAGGGCTTCGAGCAGGGGCGGAACAGCCTGCCGGTCGCGGAGGCGCCCCAGCGCCTCGGCAGCGCTGGCGCGGACGGTGCGCTCCTTGTCCAGCAGCAGTTCGCTGACGGCCGGAATAGCGCGCGGATCACCCAGCATGCCGAGTGCCATGGCGGCGCGGCTGCGGACATACAGGTTGCTATCGCCAAGCATACGCAGCAGCGGTTCGACGGCCTCACGGCGGCCCAGCGCCCCCAGCGCTTCGGTGGCACTCGTCCGCACTTCCGGCTCTGCGTCGGACAGACAGTTGACCAACTCCGGCAGGGATTGAGCATCGCCCAGTTTGCCCAGCGCCTGTGCGGCGGCACTGCGTACAAGGGGTTCGGCGTCCTGCAGCCGCTGGCGCAGCCGTGGAATGGCCGCGGGACGCCCCAGCCGGGCCAGAGCTAAGGCGGCTGCCGCCCGCACATCCGGGCTGATGTCATCAAGCGCTGCTGTCAGCGCTGGCAGTCCCAGTTCGCTTTTGAGATTGCCGAGAGCTTCCGCTGCCGCGCTGCGCACGAGAAAGTCACGGTCCCCGCGCAGGGCTTCCACCAGCGGCGTCACCTGACGCTCATCGCCGGAGCGTCCGAGTTCTTCAACGGCCCGGCGGCGGGCTTCGCGGTCCTGGAGATCGGTAAACGTCCGGCGGCCATCCTGAGCTGTCACCGGGCAAGGGGATGCCCAACGTTCACCCATCACCATCCCTGCCAGGAGCAGAACGGCGGCTACCCACCACCGCCGACCAGACCCGATATGCGACATGGCTTTGGTCTCCTTGTCTGTGCAGTACGTCCGTCAGAGATTTCCATCCAGTGTCAGTTTGCCGTAGCGCCGCGCAATGGCGCGCGCCCGCCGGGCCTGACGCCACCGTTCAACCGGCGTCGGGAGCAGCAGGCGCGCCAGCATTTTCCCACGCGCCTGCCAGTCGGGAGCGCCTGACCAACTCGCCCACGCCAGCGCCGCGGCCCGCCAGCGCGCGCCGGCCCGGGCAAAAGCTTCGGCGTACGTCCAGGTGAGTTCGGCTGTAGCACGGCGGCGTTCAGTTTCGGACAGCTCCAGCCAGTCGGCCGTGCGGGCCTGAGCGGCACGGGTTTCAGCCAGCATAAACTCCACGTTCCGGCTCGTGTTGTAACCGTGGTGACGCCAGGCGGCACGGATGTCCTTATCCAGGGCAAAGGCTCCGACCCGGCACAGCCGGAGGTAGAGTTCATAATCTTCCAGGCGGGCCCGTTCGTTCCAGCCAAACCGGGTCAGGGCGCTGGTCCGGTACAGCACCGTGGCACTGACCGGAGCGCCGCCACGCAGAAGCATGGCGCGGGCGTCGCCATCCGTATAGCGCGCCCACCAGCGGGTGTCATCCACGATGTCGTTATCGGCGTTGACAATCAGGGCATGGCCGTAGGCCAGAACGGCCGTCGGGCGCGCTTCCAGCATCGTCACGCGCGTGGCGAGAAAATCGGGCAGCCAGAGATCATCCGAGCCAAGGTAGGCAAAATACGGCGCATCGCAGCAGGCAAGGGCTTCGTTGAGGGTGGCGCACAGCCCCCGGTTGGTTTCGTGGATGATGAGTTCACACGGGAACGGGCAATCGTCCAGCGTTCGGGCAATGACGTGGGGTGAGTCATCCGGTGAGCCGTCGTCAATGACCAGCAGTTTTGTCGGGGGGTGGGTCTGCCGGAAAATTGAGCGCAGGGTTTGGGCCACGAAACGGGCGTGGCGATAGGAAGGAACAGCCACGAAGACCGGAGCAGCGGCCACCGCACACCTCACGCAGCCAGCACTGCGTCGTAAAAATCGCGCAACCGGGCAAGATACGCTTCAAAACTATAGTGCCGACAGGCATGGGCTTGTCCACGTGCGGCCAGTGTCCGGCGGTAGTCGGCATCATCCAGTACGTGGTTCAGCACCCGCGCACAATCGGCAGCATCCCCGGCACGAAAAAGGGCGGCGGCCGTGCCATCGGCGGTAACTTCCCGCAGCGCCGGAATGTCCGAGGCGACACACGGCAGCCCGGCGAGCATGGCTTCAACCAGCGCCAGCCCGAAGGTATCGCTGCACGATGACAGAATGAACACATCGAGTTGAGGCAGGGCCTCGGCGGCCGGACGACTGCCGCAAAAGTCCACCCGGTCAAGGATGCCGGCGCGCGCGCACAATGCCCGTGCCGCCGCCTCGCGGCGCGCATCCTGCGCCGCGCCCACCAGAAGACACCGGGCCGTCGGATGACGGGCGAACACCTCCGGCAGCGCCCGGCACAGCGTGGCGTGGTCTTTGACCGGCGTGAAGTTGGCAATCATCCCCAGAGTGGGGCCCAGAGTGGGGCCGTCAGGTTGGAAAACCGTGGGCTGTCTCCGGCCTGCGCCCGGGTCAGGGACGCCATTGGGCACTACGGCGACGTGTCGGGCCTGCGTCAGGCGCAGCCGTCCCTGTGCCAGATGCCACCGCTGGGCCGCATGCGACACAACTGATACGGCATCGAGACGGGGCAGCAGGAAGTTCAGCGCCTGGAGGTTCCTGGTGTCATATTCGAGGTTGTGCAGCGTCAGGACGAGCTTGACCGGCAGGCCGCGCCGCGCCCACCACGCATGGAGGGCCTCGACGGCCTGGTTGGCATGAATCAGGGTGATGCCCTCGACCCGGATGAGTTCGCGCAACCAGCCAGCCAGAAACGGGTCGAACGGTGCACGCCGTTTGCGGAAAAAGGCGTGCGGCAGTGCGTGAAAGTCGGCGGCCGCCGTGCCGTCGCCAAATCCGGCCAGGCAGGCGCTGATCCCAACGTCCGCAGCCCGCCGGCAGGTGGACAGCACCAGCGTTTCGACACCGCCACGGTTGAGGGAGTCGAGCAGATAAAGAACCCGCAAGTGTTTCAAGGAAAGCGGAAAGGACTGGCGCCGGATGCGCCTAGGCCACCACATTGTTGCCAGCCGATGGTGGCGGCGACGGCGGCGGACTGATGAACGGCTGCATCAGTTGCTCCCAACTCTGCCGGACGGGTTCCATAATCGCCCGAAACGCAGGGTTTTCGCGCAGCCGTGCCCAGTCGGGATTGGAAATGAACCACGGGTAGTTTTCGTTGCCCAGGGCGATGGCCCGGCGCAGCCAGTACAGCGCATCTTCGTCATCACCCAGCGCCGCGTAGAGTGTCGCCAGCCAGTAGGCGGCATCGCCATCGGCATTGGCAATTTCACGGACGGCATCGTTGATGAGCGCCCGCGCCCGGTCGGGTTGCCCCTCGATGACAAAGCCCAGCCCGTAGATGGGACGGAAGCCATGGAGGTCGGGATTGCGCTCGAACAACTCCCGGAACGTGCGCGCCGATTCCTCATGCCGCCCCTGGTAGTAGAGCACCTGTCCCAGCACCATTGTGGCAAAGGGATGGTTGGGTTCGATAAACAGCGCCGCTTCGAGATGTTCCAGCGCCTCTTCGTAGTGCCCCTGGTAGAGGGCAATGCGGGCGCGGTTGTACGACACTCGTACGACATCCGTTGGGTCAAGCCGCAGACAGGCTTCGTATTCGGCCAGAGCCGGCCCGTACAGCCCATCCCAGCGGTGCAGGTAGGCCGCCGTGTTGTGTGCCGCCGGGTCGTTGGGCGCAATGGCCAGCATGCGCCGCACCTGCTCGCGGGCGCGTACCTTCTCGCCCTTGAGCAGGTAGTAATAGACCATGTTGATCTGTGGTTCGATGAGCGAGTCATCGAGCGCCAACGCCTGCCGGAAGCGTTCTGCCGCACGCTCGAAATACAGCGCCCCGCCAATGCCTTTCAGCACATATTCGACATAACACAGGCCCATGCCGGAGTGGGCCAGGGCGAAGTTGGGGTCGCAGGCCAGCGCGTTTTCAAACATTTCGGTCGCGGCGCTGAAGTCATCCTTGAGCATCGTCTGGCGGAAACGCTGCAACTGATTGCGTCCACGCAGGTAGTACTCAAAGGCTTCGGCATTGCGGGTCGTCGGCTTGGCAATGCGCTCCTGCTCGGTCTGGCTGATGCGGACACGCAGTTCTTCACAGATTTTCTGCGCCAGGGTGTCCTGCAGCGTGATGATGTCCTGGGCGTCGAGGTCAATTTTGTCGCTCCAGAGGATTTCTCCCGTGTGAACGTCAATCAACTGCGGCGTGACGCGCATGCGCTGTCCCGACTTGACGTAGGCGCTGGTCATCACGGCGTCCACCTGGAGTTCGTTGCCGACGTAGATCGGGTCGAGGTCACGCCCCTGGTACTTCGCCATGTAGCTTGACGGACGCACGACGATGGATTTGAGTCCGGCCAACTCGGTGATGACGCTGTCGGCAAGGGAAAAGCTGTAAAAATCCGTCTGGGGGTCGCCGCTCAGGTTGCGGAAGGGAAGAATGGCAATCGAACGTTTGTCGGATGTACGCCACGAACTGGGCATCGAGTCCCGGAGCGCCTGCCCTTTGTCGGCAATGTCGTCGGGTTTTTTCTCGGCGGGCGGTGGCTCGGCGGGTTGGGGCGCGCCGGTGGGGCGGCTGGGCAAGGCGGAGGGTGGAGTATTCGTCTGACTGATGGGTGTCCGGTCAGGCGTGCCGCGCAGCCGGCTGATGAGCCGTCCCACGACGCCACCGGTGAGCCAGTTGCTGCGCTCGTGGCGCGGGGTAACCATAGGCAGCAGGGAATCGTCGGTCAGTGGTTGCCCGGTCTGCATCTGGACGGCGCGCAGGAGCTGTTTGAGGTCCGCCTGGAACTCGCGCATCGTCTGGTAGCGGGCCGCCACATCCTTGGCCGTCGCCTTTTCGAGAATGCTTTGCAGCCGCTCAGGCACAGCCGGATTGATGGACGACAGCGGCGGAAGCGGCTCATGCATGATGGCATGCATGACATCCACCGTGCTTTTGCCCTGAAACGGGAGGCGGCCGGCTGCCATTTCGTAGATGACGATGCCCAGTGAAAAGATATCCGAACGGGCATCAATCGTGCCGCCACGGGCCTGCTCCGGCGACATGTAACCGGCCGTGCCAAAGGGAACACCGGCCTGGGTCAACTCCATGACGGACTCGTCGCCAATGTTCTTGGCCGTGGCTTTCGCCAGGCCAAAATCGAGAATCTTGGCCTGCCCGCGCTCATTGACGATGACATTGGTGGCTTTGACATCCCGGTGAATGACACCCCGCTCATGCGCTGCGGCCAGCGCATCGGCCAGTTGGACAGCAATGGAGAGGGTGCTTTCCATATCCAGCGGTCGCCCCCGTACCATCTGCTTGAGGCGTTTGCCTTCGAGGTACTGCATGACGATGAAATGCAGCCCACGGTCCTCGTTGATTTCATAGACCGTGCAGATGTTCGGGTGGTCGAGCGCCGAGGCGAGTTGGGCTTCGCGGAGAAACCGCTTGCGGGTTTTTTCATCCGCCACCAGCTCAGCCGGCAGAATCTTGATGGCCACGATGCGCCGCAACCGGGTGTCTTCTGCCTGGTAAACTTCACCCTGCCCGCCTTCACCGATTTTTTTGAGCAGCTTGTAGTGGAGTAGGTACGTACCAATCATACGTCCACCGTCATGTAGCAACGCGGATACTGGAGATTCAGATTGGCGCACAGCATCTGCGCACCATCAGATGTAAGGAGATATGTCACTTCCGGTTGGCTTTTGCCCGTTGGCAGACCCGATACTAGATAATTCACCAGGGCTTTTCCACCAGAAAACGATGTGGCCGGACGCCGTGATGGTGCGGCCGGGGCGTTGCCGCCACGGTCAGGCGTGATCAAAAGCCGAACCATGCCCAGCCACTACGCCCGGTGGCTGCGCCCGACCGCCCGCTGCGGGACGGGCAGCGGATACTTGCCGGTATAGCAGGCGGTGCAGAACCGGAGTCCTTCATCTGCGCCACAGGCCGCCAGCAACCCCTCGTGGCTCAGGTAGCCCAGGCTGTCGGCATTGATGTATTGCCGGATGGCTTCCGTGGACTGGTTGGCGGCAATCAGTTCGGCGGCCGAGGGCGTATCCACACCGTAGTAGCAGGGGGAAATGGTCGGCGGACAGCTTATCCGCAGGTGGACTTCCCGCGCCCCGGCCTGGCGGAGCATCTCGACGATCTTCCGGCTGGTCGTGCCGCGTACCAGCGAGTCATCCACCAGAACAACGCGCCGCCCTTCAATCAGATCGCGCACGGGATTGAGTTTGACCTTGACGCCAAAGTTGCGGATGGACTGCGTTGGCTCGATAAAGGTGCGGCCAATGTAGTGGTTGCGCACCAGCCCGAACCGGAAGTTGATGCCCGACTGCGCCGCATAGCCAATCGCGGCGGCTACACCGGAGTCCGGGACCGGAACGACGATGTCGGCTTCAACGGGCTGTTCCCGGGCCAGTTGCTTGCCCATCTTGTGGCGGCTTTTGTTGACGCTGCGCCCGTAGATGCGGCTATCCGGGCGCGCAAAATACACGTGCTCGAAAATGCAGAAGGCCGGCGTCTGGGGCGGCAGCGGGTACTCGGTCCGCAGGCCCTCCCGGTTGACGGTCAGAATTTCACCCGGTGCAATGTCGCGGACGTAAGTCGCACCGATGAGGTCAAAGGCACAGGTTTCCGAGGCCACCACCGTCGCCCCATCCAGTTCACCCAGACAGAGCGGGCGGAAACCACGTGGGTCGCGCACAACAAACAGACTGTCCGGTGTGAGAATAAGAATCGAGTATGCGCCTTCAAGCTCCCGGAAAACGTCGGCAATGGCCTGCTGAAGGTGTGGCTGGCGCGACCGGGCCAGTTTGTGCAGGACGACTTCGGTATCGCTGGTTGAGGAAAAAATCGCACCTTCCCGCTCCAGTTCGGCACGCATGGTTTCCGCAAAGGGGAAGTTGCCGTTGTGACAGATCGCCAGTTCACCCCGGTGGCATTTGATGGAGAACGGCTGGGCTTCGTTGAGGCTGACTTCTCCGGCGGTTGAGTACCGTACGTGGCCGATGGCGCAGTGGCCGGGCAGTTTGTCCAGGACGGACTCGGTGAAGATTTCGTTGACTTCACCCATGCCGCGCACGGCATGCAGGCGCTGGCCATCACTGGTCACAATGCCGACGGATTCCTGCCCACGGTGTTGCAGGGAATACAGTCCCAGATAGGTGAGCCGGGCCGCTTCGGGATGCCCCCAGATGCCAAACACCCCACATTCTTCACGCAGCTTGTCCTGATACCAATCGTGCACCGCCAGACTCCATCGGTTTCATTCGCGCCTGAACCAGCGTCACCGGCGACCGTTGCTCCGTCCACAGGGTCAGACGCCGCTCAGGGAATGAAGTAAAAAAGCCAACTGATGACCAGCCCGACGCCGACAAAAGCGCCGAATGTTTTGAGGCCATACAGACATCGCTCACGGGTGGTTTCGGCTTCGTTGGTGATGGCGGCCAGGACAGTGGAGGTGAGCGCCGCGAAGGTTGTCATGATGAGAAAGTGCATGGTTTCAAGTCCCGCGCTGGTCAGCACGCATCAGGCCTTGCGCCCTTTGGCAATGTCAAACACATCGAACATCACCAGGTAGTTGAGCAGTCCGGCGACGACAAGAAAATACGTGCCGTATTCGTAGGTTGCGGCTTTAAACTCAAAGCTGACGCCAAAGCCAAGCCCCCGCAGGATTGGCTGAAGGACACCGATACCCATCTGGCCGATGAGGCAAACCTTCGACAGGACATCCCGCAGTCCAAGCAGTTCGTCCGGGTCGAAGGGGGAGTAGAGGTGTCCGCGCATCCACAGTCCCAGCACGACCATCGTGTAGATGCTGCCGCCGATGAGCACTGCGCGCCCGTAGCGGCCCAGCAGGCCGTGCCCCAGTCCGGGCACGAGCCAGGCTGCCAGGCAGACCACGACCTGTCGCGGCAGGGAAACCGGGGCCAGGGCGGCGACCGGCGGCTGCTTCGGATCAAGGGGCGGAGCGTCAGAAGTTGGCGTCATGGTATGGGGCGAGGCTCTCAGTCGGCGGCTCTGGAGGTCGTTCCAAGCTCCGACTGCAACGAAGATAACACGCGGTTCGCAACGCTGTCCTGAGTGCCGATGACAGTGCACCCGGAGGCGTATTTGTGTCCGCCGCCACCGAAACGTTCCGCAATTTTCGACACATCCACGTTGCCTTTGGAGCGCAGGCTGATGCGGAACTGCCCCGGATGAATTTCCTTGAAGAACACGGCGGCTTCGACATCCCGGATGGAAAGCGGGTGATTGACAATACCTTCGAGGTCATCTTCGGTGGCCTCGGCGGCTTCCATCATCTCACGGGTCATCGTCACCCAAGCCACCCGCCCGCTTTCATCCCGTTGCAGCGTGGACAGGACACTGCCCAGCAGTTTGATTTTGCCGAAGGAGTGGGACTCGTACAGGGCCCGGGCCACATGTGCCGGACGCGCCCCGCGCCGTACCAACTCGGAGGCAATTTTGAAGGTGCGTTCGGTGGTGTTGGCGTAGTGGAATGAGCCGGTGTCCGACAGCAACGCTGCATAGACACACTCCGCAATCGGTTGGTTGATGTTGATCCCCAGGGCCTTGCAGAGGTTGTAGATCATTTCGCCCACAGCGGCGGCTGTGGCGTCAATCCAGTTGATGTGCCCGAACAGGGCAGTCGTGGTGTGGTGGTCAATGTTGACAATGAACTGCTTTTCGAGTCCCGGCAGACCCGGACGGTCCAGATCGCTGCATTCGATGACAAATGCCGCGTCGTATTGTTCGTCAATTGCCGGGCGAACCTGCACTTCCCCTGCGCCGGGTAACTCCTGATAGGCCGGTGGAATCGGGTCGCGCATCACCACGACGACATCTTTGTGCAATGCACGTAGCCCCCAGTAAAGTGCCAGTGAGGAACCGGTGCTGTCACCGTCGGGACGGGCATGGCCGGTGATCAGAAAGCGGTGCTTCGACTCGATGAGTTCGACCACCTGACTGAGCATAGGGCTTCAACTCCGTACATAGGGAATCCAACCAAGACAACCTGCGTCAGAGCGCACCCGCATCGGTCAGGGGCTGGGGGCATCAGCCGCCTCCAGACGGGGACGCTCTTCGTCCAGAATGGCCTCAATCCGGGACGCGGAAAGCAGGGTTTTGTCGAGTACGAAATGCAGGGTCGGCACCCGGTGCAGTCCCAAGTGCTGCCCCAGGGCCTGCCGGATGAAGTCCGTGGCCTCGTTCAGGACACGGACCGTCAGCGCCAGGTTGCTTTCCCGTCCGCCGTCGCCACTGACATAGACCCGCGCGGCCGTCCCAGCGGCATTGAGGGCCACGTGGTGCACCACGACCGGGTCCACGCGCTCATCGTCCAGCTCAAAGCGCACAATCTCGTTGATTTCCAGACGGAAAGCTTCGCACAGGCGTTCGCGGCGGTGGTTTCCCGGTCTCGAACGGTGGCTCGCACGGCGTCGCATCGTTGGGGGCCTGACTCCTTGGGCTTAGAGTTCCGCAGCGTATTTTTCGAGCGTGTAGCACTCGATAATGTCGCCTTCCTTGATGTCCGAAAAATGGTCAAGTCCGATCCCGCATTCAAATCCGGCCTTGACTTCGGAGACATCGTCCTTGAACCGGCGCAGCGAGGCAATCTCGCCTTCATAAACCACGACCGAATCCCGGACCAGACGCACTTTGGCAGCGCGTTTGACCACCCCCTCCAGCACCGCGCAGCCGGCGATGTTGCCCACTTTGGGAACCTTCACCACTTTGCGCACTTCCGCCCGCCCAAGCTCGATTTCCTTGGTGAGCGGATCGAGCATGCCGATCATGGCCTTGCGCACTTCTTCTTCGACCTTGTAGATGACGCTGTGCAGGCGGATGTCCACCCGCTCCTGTTTGGCCAGTTCAGCCACGCGCGGGGCCGGGCGGACGTTGAAGCCGATAATGATGCAGACGTGCGACATGTCGTTCGAGGCTGCGGCCAGCATCACATCCGATTCTGTGATCGCACCCACATCGGCCCGAATGACACGGATGCTGACTTTCTCGTTGGAGAGCTTGTGGAGAATTTCACGCAGGGCTTCCACCGATCCCTGCACATCGGCCTTGAGAATGACGAGCAGTTCCTTGAGCTGTCCGCTCTTCATTTGCTGGTACATGTCTTCCAGCCCGCGCGCCGCACTGCTCATCAACTGCGCCATGCGGGCTTTGGACTGCCGGTAGTTGGCCAGTTCCTGAGCGCGGGCGGCATCATCCACCACCTGAAACAGATCGCCGGCTTTGGGGACGCCCTCCAGGCCGAGCACTTCAACCGGAACTGAAGGCCCGGCTTCCGTCAGTGACCGCCCGCGATCATCAATCAGGGCACGGACGCGCCCGAAGTGCAGGCCGACAATGAACGGATCGCCCACTTTGAGCGTCCCCTGTTGAACCAGCACCGAGGCGACGGGGCCACGCCCTTTGTCAAGGCGCGCTTCGAGAACGACGCCCGAGGCCAGCCGTTTGGTGGGGGCCTTGAGGTCGAGAAGGTCGCTTGTGAGCAGGATCATTTCGAGCAGGGTATCGAGGTTGCGCCGGTGCTTGGCGGAAATCTCGACCATGACGGTGTCGCCGCCCCACTCTTCACAGATGAGACCGATGTCGGACAGTTCCTTTTTGACGCGCTCGACGTTGGCCTGGGGTTTGTCAATCTTGTTGATGGCCACAACAATGGGCACTTTGGCAGCCCGGGCGTGATCAATGGCTTCGATGGTCTGCGGCATCACGCCATCATCGGCGGCCACGACAATGACGGCAACATCCGCGCCTTTGGCTCCGCGTGCCCGCATCATCGTGAAGGCTTCGTGACCGGGCGTGTCCAGAAAGACGATGCGGCGCAGTTTTTCCCGATTGTCCGGGTCGGGAACCTCGACGCTGTACGCCCCAATGTGCTGGGTAATCCCACCGGCTTCACCGGCCGCCACTCGTGTGTTGCGGATGGCATCGAGAAGGCTGGTCTTGCCGTGGTCAACGTGACCCATCACCGCCACGACCGGCGCGCGCGGCTCGATGTCATCCAAAGCATCGGTCTCAATGGCCAGGGTATCCTGCTGGTCATTGATGATTTCTTCGAGGCTGCGTACCGTGACCTCATAACCAAACTCACGGGCGACTTCGCGCATAGCCTCTTCGGAAAGAGGCTGGTTGATAGTCGCCAGGATACCTTTGGCAAGCAGCGCGGCCATGATGTCCTTGGGCTTGACCTCTATCTTCTCGGCCAACTCCTTGACGGTGGTTCCCTCAACGACGGTAATCGGTTTGAATTCCGTAAAGACAGGCTTGGGTTTGGCCACAACGGCGGGCGCGCGTTCGGGACGCACAAGTTTCTTTTCAAACTCACGTTTGCGGAGTGTCTCCGTGTGCTCTTTGAAGTTGCGCCGTCCACGTCCGTCCCGGGAGCGGTCCGGTGATGCGGGTGGAACATACGTACGTGTCACCGTTGATGGCGTTTCCACGGAGGAGACCCCGCGATTTAGAGAGGAGTGCAGCGGGCGCTCTTCGCGGGAGTCCGAGCGCGTCTCCGGCGGGCGAGCCTGTCCCCCGCTTTTCTGTGGGTAGGCAGACGGCTCTACAACCGGTGGACGGGCTGGCGAAGGTGTCCGCGTCGTTGGAACCGTAAATTGCCGAATCACGGGCTGGGTTGGGGCTGCGGGCGTGACTGGCGTGGCTGCCTTCGCGGCTGTGCCACCGCCATTGACCGGCTGCGCCGTGGGTGGCGATGAAGGCACAGGAATAGGTCTGATGCTCGTGGTGGGTTGCGCCTCTATGGCTTTCAGTTCTGCAGTCTGGGATGTCGCTGGTGGTGTTGCATCGGTGGTCGTTTCCGCCGCTGGAACTGGTTTCACGGATGGAGTGGAAAGGGTGACGACGCGCAACGTGGATTCTGAAGCCTTTGCCGGCGAGACCGCCGATGAGGTTCCTGCTGAGACCGTCGGTGCTGTTTCGTGCGCCTGTTTCTCCGCCAGCAAGTCGGTTTCGGGCGTTTTCTTGACGAGCCGAACACTGGTAGCACTTGTGACCGGTTGGGAGAGAGCTGGAGCAGCCGGCTCGGTGGTTGGCACTGAAGAGGATAAAACATTGGGCAGAATGGTTCCTGGCGGTAACTTGCGGAGCTTTGGGGCCGGCGGAGGCGTGTTGGCCGTGGAGGCACGGTTGGGGTTGTAGCGTTCACGTATCCGGTTGGCAACCGCCTGATCAATGCTGCTGGACGGGACATAGCCGCCACTGACGCCAATCCGCTGAAGGTCTTCGATGATCCGCTTGCTGTCCACCTTGAGTTCCTTGGCGAGCTCGTAAATCCTGATTTTCGTCGTCATGCGCGTTCCCTACCCTCCCTTTCCAACACTGGTTCCAGTCCGCCGGCCGCGGAGACTCAGGCGCCCGGCTGAGGCTCCGGCTCACCCTCTGGCGCGATGGCGTCTGTCGCCGGATGGCCCGGCGCCGCTGCGGCCGGAGCTGCTTCCGTGTCCGTTGCGGTTGGTGCGTCAGCCGTGCCCCCGGACTGGAGCGACACCTCGGCCGTGTCCTCCGGTGTCGCTTCCGCCCCGGCTGCAAGCTCCGGTGCGGCTTCTTCTGCCGCCGTTTCCGATGCGGCTTCTTCGTTTGTCCCTGTGGCTGGCAGGAGTTGTCGGGCCTGCTCAATCAGTGCCACGGCTTCATCGAAGCTGATGTCCAGGATGCTGGCCACATCGTTGACATTGGCATCGGCCAGCTCTTCAAGGGTGGCAATGCCAGCTTTCTTCAGATACTGGGCATAGGCCGGATTGAGAGCCGCCAAATCGGTCAGCGGAACATCCGGCCGCGAAAGCAGGGACTGGAACTGGCTGGCCACTTCGCGTTTCATTTCGGCATCGCTGCGGATGTCAATGTTCCACCCCACGAGTTTGGAGGCCAGCCGGACGTTCTGCCCCCGTTTGCCGATGGCCAGACTGAGCTGCGATTCCTCAACAATGACTTCAAGGCGCTGGTTGGTGAAATCGGTAATCTGGACACGGCTCACCTTGGCCGGAGAGAGGGCGTTGGCGGCAAACACCACCGGGTCCTCCGACCACGGAATGATGTCAATTTTTTCACCGCGCAGCTCCCGGATGACGGCCTGTACGCGCGAACCCTTCATCCCGACACAGGCGCCCACCGGGTCCACATCCGGGTCATTCGAGGCCACGCCCACCTTTGCCCGCTCGCCCGGTTCCCGTGCCGCCGCCTTGATGGTCACAGTTCCGTCGTAGATTTCAGGGACTTCCATCTCAAACAGCCGCTTGAGCAGTTCGGGACTGGTGCGCGAAACGTGAACCTGCGGACCCTTGGCATCTTTCGTCACCTGGGTGATGACGACCCGTACCCGGTCGTTCTGGCTGAAGTTTTCCGCCGGCGACTGTTCGGAGCGGGGCAGCAGGGCCTCCGTGCGCCCGATGTCAAGGATGATGTTGCCCCGCTCAAAGCGTTTGACGACGCCGTGGACAATCTCCCCCACACGCCCGATGTATTCGTTGTAGATGTTTTCGCGTTCGGCTTCCCGCACCTTCTGGATGATGATTTGTTTGGCGGTTTGCGCGGCGATGCGGCCGAGTTCCTCGAAGCGGTCCTGCCGTGGCTCGTAAAGCACATCGCCAATTTCTGCCGAGGCGTCAGCCTGAAGGGCTTCTTCAAGGGAGACTTCCGTTTCCGGGCAGACGACGACATCAGTCACACGCTTGGCGGCGTAGAGTTCCATGCGGTGGCTTTCCTCGCTGTAAATAGCCACGAGGTTTTCATTCGACTTGAAGTGCCGCCGCGCCGCGGCCGTCACTGCATCCTGCAGGGCCTCGATGATGATGCGTGGGTCAATGTTTTTGTCCCGGCTGATAGCCTGAATCTGCTCTGACAGTATGGACATAGCTTGCTTGCCTCCGTCTGGACACCACTACGGTCTGGTATCCGCCGCATCTTTTTCGCGCTCCCGTTCACGTGCGGCACGTTTTGCTTCCGCCACGCGAAAGAGGTCTTCTGCCGTGACTTCGAGTTGGGCCTGGGCAATATCGGAAAACGCAATGGGGGTTTCCACACCAGCCTCGTTGCGCAGGATGATGACCGGCCCTTCCTCAGTGCGGACGGCAGCAATCCGTCCGCGAAACTGCCGCCTGCCGTTGAGCGCCACCGTTGTCCGCAGTCGCACGCGATGGCCGGTGAACCGTTGGTAGTCGGCCAGCCGGTACAGCCCACGTTCGACGCCTGGCGAGGAAACTTCCAGGGTGTAAGCGGTTGGCACGGCATCCACCGCGTCGAGATGGTCGCCGATACGCCGACTCAATGCCGCACAGTGGTCAAGGGTAATGCCGTTGGGATGGTCCACCACGACGCGCAAAAGATGCCGGCGTCCGAGCTTTTTCATCTCACAAACGACCAACTCGAACCCACCCTGCGTCACAAGGCGTTCGATGGTTTCGGCAATGTCCAAGCCCTGGTCCCTCGGTGCTGAAGTCGTGAGGACGACCGAATCCAGCCGCCGTCTCACCGTCCTGTGCCGTCGGGCGTGTAGAAGGCGTCCCTTGTCATGCTTCGCCTGTCTGTGCGCCCAAAATAAGTCGTTCAGTATAAACAACTGCAATAAAAGGGCAAGGGCTGGCGCCCCGAATGCGGAAGGAAACGCTGTCCGGTTTCAGTCGCCCGGCCCCGGAACGGTGAGTCTATCACGCAGCCGGCGCGTCCGGGCTTCGTCCCCGATGATGACAAACCGCAGGTTGCCCATGTACTTCCGGGCCGCCGCCCGCACCTGCTCCGGCGTGACGGCCTGCAGCCGGTCCAGTGAGGTGAAGTTCTGTCGCCACCCGCCGCCCACCAGTTCGTACAGCGCCAGGGCCGCCACCTGTCCGCTGTTGGTTTCTTCAGCCAGATAGGTCGTGGTGAGAAATTGCGCCACGGTAGCGCGCAACTCGGCCGGCTCGACAAGTTCCGTTTTGAGCCGTTCGATTTCCTTCAGCATCACTTCCACCGCCTGCGGGGCGGACACCGAAGAGACATAGATGCCGCCCAGGTTGGCCCCCTGGGCCGTCAGAAAGGCCGTCGGCGCATAGGAGAGGTTCCGCTTGACGCGCACTTCTTCAAAAATCCGGTCCCGCAGAACGGCCGCTGCCAGGCGCAGCGCCGGAAAGTCCGGCGCGGTGAGGGGCGGGGCCGCATAGACGCCCTGCACGTAGTCGGTCGGCATGGAACGGTTGACGATGGTCACATCCGCTTCTGCCCAGGACAGGGGCGGCAGCGGTTTCGGAGGCGTTCCGGCCGGCAGCCCGACAAACAGCCGGGTGGCCTCGGTGGCAATGCGCTCAGGCGCAACATCGCCCACGACGACGAGCAGCATCCGTTTCGTCGTCAGAAGCCGGGCATAATGGGCGCGCACATCCGCCACGCTGAGACGTGCCAGGGCTTCCGGCGTCCCGGTTGGCGTCGCCGCGTAGGGATGCTGGCGGTACACGGCTTTGGCCTGGGTTTTCTGCAACAGGGCATCGGGATCGTCTTCATCATCGAGCAGGGAAGCCAGCAGCCGCTCGCGCGTCAGCGCGACATCCTCTGCCTCGAAACGCGGATGGCGGACGACATCGGCAAAGAGTTTCCAGCTCTGCTCAAAGGTCTGGCGGGTGCTGGCCAGGGTGAGCGCCGAGTAATCGTACGTCACAAGGTAGCTCAGACTACAGCCCAGGCGCGCCGTTTCCCGGCGCAGAAGGGCGCGGGGGAAACGGCGGCTCGCCTCGGTGGCCGTTGCCAGCGTCAGTGCCTCAATACCGGCTTGCACTGGCGTGATGTTGCTGGCACCACCGGCAAAGAACAGTCCGACCGCCACGGTCTGACTGCCCGGACGCCGCTTGATGAGGGTTTTGACGCCAGCAATAGTCTGCTCCGTGACGAAATCCTGCGGCCGGAGGCGGGGCGCGGTGTCCTGCGGCTGGGCCGGCACTGTCCAGTTGCCGGCCAATCCGCCGGCAACGACAAACGCCAGCGCCAGCACCAGTTGCCACCTGACCCGAGGCTTGTCATAAAGCCCGGTGTCGGGATGTGTCCCGGATGTCATGTGGCGTGGCTGTGGCGTGGCGTTGTGCCACGGCTTTATCCAGCCCGATAGGATGTTCATGCCTACCTCTCGAAATCGGCTTCCCGTCAACACGGGACGGTACGGACAAAGCTACAACCCAACCGCCAGTGCCGCCAACCGTGATGCCTGTACCTTTTGACCGCCCGGTTCTGTTCCGTCTGCGCTCAATCGGCGACACGGTGCTGATGACGCCGGTATTGAGTGCCCTGAAGGCGTGGCGGCCGGACCTGCCCATTGCCGTGGTGACGGAACCGCTTTCGGCGCCGCTGCTCGAACCGCATCCACTGGTGGATGAACTGCTTGTGATACCGCGCGCCCGGCGCGGCATCGCCGGCCTGGAGATGCGCCTTGGGGTCATTCGGCGGCTGCGGGCTGGGAACTTCGACATGGGTTTCAACCTGCACGGCGGCACAACCGCCGCCTGGCTGATGCGGCTGGCCGGTATCCCCCGGCGGGTTGGCTACGCACTGCCCAACACGCGCTGGCTGCTGACGCACGTGGCCCCTGCCCCAACCGAAATCTGGCAGAAGGCCACGATTCACTGCGTCGAGCAGCAGCTCGGCCTGCTGAAGCTCGTCGGTGTGCCCGTGCCGTCGCCGCTTCCGCGGACGAAGCTCTACTGCGCGCCCCAGGCCCGCGCGGCCGTTACGGCCAGGCTGCGCCGGGCCGGTGTTTCCGGCCCCTACGCCGTCATTCACCCGGCGGCGGCTTTTCAGAGCAAGCAGTGGGCGGCAACGCATTTCGCCGACATTGTGAACTATCTGGCACAGCGTGGGTTGCAGCCGGTCATTGTGGTTGGGCCGGGAGAGGAGCCGGTGGCCGAAGCCGTCCGCCGTGCCCTGCCGGCGGCCCACCGGGCGCTGTTTTTCACGGACCTGCCGCTTTCCGAAACCATGGCGCTCATTGCCGGTTGTGCCTTTTTCGTGGGCAACGACAGCGGCCCGGCCCACATTGCGGCTGCTTTTGAGCGCCCGCTCGTGGTCATTTTCGGTTCGTCGAATGAAACCGTCTGGTCGCCGTGGACGAACGTCCCGCACCGGGTGGTGCGTCACCGGTTGCCATGTGTCCCGTGCGCCGGGCCGGTCTGTCATGCCTTCCCGGAACCGGAATGTATCCGCCGGGTGACGGTGGCCGAGGTCACCTCCGCCATTGACGCTGTCTTTCCGGCTTAGTCTGCGCTTTGGCCGTTCTGCCGGACTGCCCTTGTCCTGCTCAGACGGGAATCAGGCTGACGACTGACCTCACGCAGAGCCGCGGAGAGGAACCCTTCATTCCCCATTCCCCATTTTCCATTCCCCATTCCTGTGGCGCACGTGCACGTGCAGTCCCGCATCAGACCGTGCTACAACAGTCTGTCTCACCGTTTTCCAGGGTTGTTGGTTTCCATTGCTGCTGTTTTGGAAATGCTGCGTGTGTTTTGTCGCCAGGTGGCATGGTTGGCGCTGGTGGCGCTTCTCGGCGCGTATCTGTCAGGACCGCTGTCCGCGCCGGGGCAGGTGACGCGCCCCCGGCGGGTCGGTATCCCCGCCGGGTCCGCTGCCGGCATCGCCGAGCCGGAAATCCGCATTGCGCTGACCACGAACGCCGACTTCGCCACCGTAACCTGTGAAGGGCCCATGACCTGTTCCACCGGGGAGCCGTCTGATGACGTGCTGCCCATCACGGCCGGAAAGGCCACGGTGCAGCTCGAAGTCGGGACCCGCCCTGCGCCGGGCAGCGGGTCGGAGCGTTACCGCGTTGAAGTCGCGTCGTTCCGGTCCCGGGAAGCGGCCACCGCGGCGGTTGTCCGGTTACGTGAGCAGGTCGCCGGGCCGGTAACGACGCGCTACGACGCGCGTGAGCAGGCGTATGTCGTCGTTGTCGGGGACTGTGCCGCGCCGGAAGACGCCGAGGCGCTCATGGTGAGTGTGGTCAACGCCGGGTTTCGCCGTCCGGTCATCACCCGCGACGCGGCTTCGGGCGCTTCTCTTCCGCGCCTGGGTGTGACGGCCGAAGGCGGAAGCTCCCTGCTGCGCGGCGCACAACGCTGCACCTTCACGGCTCTGGAGGAAGAACGCGCGCCGCTCAGATTTTCGGGCCAGTCCTACCGGGGACGCATCGAGGTCTTTCTCAACCGGCGCGGACGCCTGACCGTCGTCAACGTCGTGCCGCTGGAAGCCTACCTGCGCGGCGTCGTTCCCAATGAACTGTCGCCGACGGTGTTTTCCAACCTCGAAGCCCTCAAGGCCCAGGCGATTGCTGCCCGCACCTATGCCCTGAAAAATCGCGGCAAGTATGCCGCCGAAGGCTATGACCTGCTGCCGACGGCGGCTTCGCAGGTCTATCGTGGGCAGGGTTCGGAGCATCCGCTGTCAGACCGCGCGGTGCTGGAAACACGCGGCATCGTGGCCACCTACCACGGCGAACTGATAGATGCCCTCTACACTTCCACTTCCGGCGGGCGTACGGAAAGCTCCGAGTACGTCTTTGGCGCGCCGCAGCCGTACCTGAAAAGCGTACTGGTTGCTCCTCTTCCCCAGGTGCGGGCCGGGCGGTGGATCGTTTCCAGCCAGAGTGTCGAGCACTGGCAGGACCCGGAGGTGCGGCTGCTGGCACGGGACTGGGCCCTGCTGCGCGTGCTCGGTTTCACCCTGCCGGAACGGCCCGGCGCGGCATACTTCACCTCTCCGGCAACGGCGCGCGAAGTGACGCTCTGGCTCAACCGGGCGGCGCGACTGGCGACGGCCGGGCAGAGTGAGCGTCCCACGGGGACGGTGCTACGGCTGGAGGGCTTTGTGCCGGCGTTGCTGGCGGCGCTCTATGGCGCGGAGTCGCCCGCCCGTCTGGTCACGCCGGAAGATGCCCGCTACTGGCTGGGCACGGAAGCCGAACGTTTCCCGCCAGAGGTACGGCCGGCGCTGGCCTACCTGGTACGTGAAGACATCCTGCGCCCGACGGCGCTGCTGAATGCCGGGCGGCCGCTGACCCGTGGCATCGCCCTCGGTCTGCTGGCCCGGTCACTGCTGGCGCGGGGCATCCCGGCGCTCCAGAGCGGCACGGCGCGACCCTACGACGGCACGGCGCTGACGGTACGCCTGGGCAAGGGAAAGGATGAGCAGCGCTGGACGGTCGCGCCGGACGCCTACCTGTTCCGTACCTTTGGCGGGGAATGCCTGCCAGTCGAGCGGGTCGAAATCATCGGCGGCGAGACCGTGTGCCTGTATGCCGATCAGGATGGTCGGGTGCGCTATCTCGAAGTTTCGCCGGTGCGCAACGGTGCCACCGGCGACCGGACTTCGCCGTTTTCGTGGTGGGAAGTACGGCTTTCCCCGGCTGAACTTCAGGTGCAGCTTTCCAAAGCTGGCGTCAATGTGGGCGACATCCGGGAGCTGAAGCCGCTGGCGCGTGGCGATTCGGGGCGGGTGGCGCGTCTCCAGGTCGTCGGCGCAGCCGGGACCAGCACCCTGACCGGTCTCAGGATACGTTCGGCGCTTGGCGTCCGGGAAAATCTCTTCGTCATCCTGCACGAACGGGATGCTGACGGGCGGCTGACAGGCGTCCGGTTCATCGGACGCGGCTGGGGGCATGGCGTCGGGATGTGTCAGGTCGGAGCTTACGGGCTGGCGGTGGAAGGCTACACCCACGAGCAGATTCTGAAGCATTTTTACACGGGGATTGCCCTGACGCGTCTCTATCCCTGAATGGGCCCTGAACGGGTGGAGAAGTGACCCAATGGAAACCTGGCTTGGCTGGCCGGTTTGGAAACTGCTCGGTGTGGGCGTGCTGGTCATCGGTCTGGCGCGGCGGTGGCCGACGGGGCCCGTCGTGCTGGGCGCGGGATGTCTGACGGCCTGGCTGGCCGGGATGCCGCTGGTGGGCCATCAGACGCAGCCGGGCATGCTGGATACCCTGGGCAAGGCTTTTGTTGAAAACCGCGTCATCACGCTCTACCTGTTGACGCTGCCGGCGGTCGGTCTGGCCGAACGCCTGGGGCTGCACACGACCATGGGGCGTCTGATGGGACGGCTGACGGGCGTTTCCCTGGCGCGGCTGCTCATCGGTTTTCAGATGGCGCGGGTGGCGATGGGTGCGTTGGGGCTGCGCCTGCAGGGGCACGTCACCTTCGGGCGGCCGATTGTCGCGCCGATGGCCACGGCCGTACTGCCGTCGCCGGCCGGTGAAGGGACGGCCAAGGCGGCGGTCGCGGCAGCCGAAAACTACGGCAACTTTTTCGGCCAGAACCTGTTTCCGGCCTCGGCTGGCTGTCTGCTCGTGGCCGGGGTGATGAAGGGCGCCGGGTATCCGGTGGATGTCGTCCGTCTGGCACTGTACGCGATTCCCATTGTGGCGGTGTCGCTTGGCGTGGCGGCCGTGCAGTTCGTATGGCTGGAGCGGCAGCTTGGGCAACGACCTGACGAGACGGCTGACCACGCCACTGCGCCGCAGGATACCCGCCATGGCTGAGGGGACATCCATTCTGGCCCGGCTGGTGGGTCATCCGGCCACCCTGGAAACGGCCTTTGCGCTTATCGGTGCGCTGCTGTGGGGCTACGCCGTACAGATTGCCTGTGACTGTCGCCGCGCCCGGCGGATGCTGGCGGCAGCCTACTGGTTCACGCTGGGGTTGCTGTTTGGGTTTGGCGCGTGGCTTCCGCACTGGGTGGCCGGGCTGCTCGTCGTCGGGCTGGTGGTGGTTGAGGCGGTGGGCGGCGTGCGTACGCAGGCGACGCCCGCACCGTCCGGTGAACCTTCTGCACCGGGCTGGCGTGCCCTGTGGCCGGTACTGACGATTCCCACGGTCACGTTCGTGCTGGCCGGCCTGACGGCGCTGGCCGGCGGCGAAGTCGGGCGGGGCGCGGTGGTCGGGCTGGCGCTGGGGGGCCTCGTTGCCGTCGGCGTGGCGCTTGTCGTTGGACGTTTTTCGTGGCCGACGGCGCTGGCCGCCGGACGGCAGTTGACCGAGGACATCGGTCCGCTGCATCTGTTGCCCCAACTGCTGGCATCCCTTGGATTGCTCTTTACGGCGGCCGGCGTGGGAACGCTGCTGGCCGACGGGGTGCAGCGGATCGTGCCGCCGGGCAGCCTGCCAGGGGCAGCCGTCGCCTATTTTCTCGGCATGACGCTCTTTACGGCGCTGGTTGGCAATTCCTTTGCGGCGTTTTCTGTCATCACAACCGGCATCGGTGTCCCGCTGGTCGTCGCACCGTTTGGGCTGGACCCGGCACTGGTGGCCATACTGGGGCTGACGGCCGGCAGTTGCGGCACGCTCTGCACGCCCATGGCGGCCAACTTCAACCTGCTGCCGGTCGGACTCTACGGTCTGCCGGACAACTACGCCGTCATTCGCTGGCAGTGGCGCGTGGCGGCTGTGCTGTGGCCGTCCCATCTCATCGTTCTGGGACTGTTCTGGCTGTGTCGGTAAGGGCGACGGCGGTTGCCAGTTGTCTGAGCCGTTGACGTTGCGTAGCTGCGGCGCGCTCGGCTTCCACAATTGTCGTTGGCTGGAAGCGGACGGGTTGACCGGGCCGGCGCTGAACGAAGTCCGGCAGGTCAGCCGTGATGATGTGCGCCACACGCGGATAGCCGCCGATGGTCTGGGCGTCGGCCAGCAACACCACCGGGCGGCCATCGGGTGGGAGCTGGATGCTCCCGCAGGCAACGGCCGAAGATACCAGTTCCACAGGGTACGCCAGACGCAGGCAGACGCCTTCCAGCCGCGTCGCCATGCGGTTGGAGTCCGCGCCAATCGTCATGGCTTCATCAAACAGCGCCGCCTGACTGTCCGGGTCAAGGGCGTGGAATTCCGCGCCGGGCAGGACGCGAAGCGGCCGGGTGTCGTCGGTGACGTACTCCGGCCGGACCCGATGCGCCAGCGCCAGTCCCGCCGCCGGTGTTGGAAGACCGGGAGACAGCGGAATTTCATCTCCGGCCCGCAGCGGTCGTCCAAGGAGGCCGTCCAGTCCGGCAAAGGGGTTCATGCTGGCGCTGCCCAGCCAGCGGGGAGTAGCCAAGCCACCGGCAACGGCCAGGTAGGCCCAGCGTCCACGGCGGGGTTGGCGAAAGGCAAGTTCCTGTCCGGGCTGGACGACATGACGCTGCCAGTTGGCGAGTGGTCGTCCGTCAAGTGTCGGGGCAAAGTCCGCGCCGCCAATGGCCATGACCGTCGCCTGCTCAAAACGCAGGCGCGGCCCCGGAAAGTGCATTTCCAGCAGGGCCGCTTCCAATGGGTTTCCCAGCAGGATGTTGAGCAGGGAAGCTGCCAGTCCGTCGAGTGCGCCGCTGCGCCCGATGCCCCAGCGTCGTTGCCCACTCCGCCCGGCATCCTGAACCGTGGTGTACAGCCCGGCTTCCAGAACGCGGATACCCATGGCGAAGTTGGAAGTTGGCGGAAATGCCGCGCCCAACGTGCGTCGTCAACCTGTGCCGCCGGCCCGTCTCAGGTGGCGGCTTCCGGGTGAACGGCCTGCAAAGCGGCCAGCAGCGCGTCGTTTTCTTCCGGCGTGCCGATGTTGAACCGGACGTATTCGCCAAGCAGCGGATACCGGCTGACATCCCGGATGAGCACGCCCCGGGCCAGCAGGGCTTCAAACAGGTGCTTGGGTGGAACGTGGGGCGTATGCAGCAGGTGGAAATTCGCCTGACTCGGCAGCAGCCGGAAACGGTCAAAGGACGCCATCGCCGCGCTGACACGCGCCCGTTCGTGGATGATGCGCTCGACGAGCGGCCGCAGCTCGTCAGCATACATTTCGACGGCCACCTGCGCTGCCGCCAGCGAAAAGAAGTTGACGTTGTAGGGCAGTTTGGCTTTGCCCAGTTCAGTCGCCAGTTCGGGCGCCATCAGCCCGTAGCCAATCCGCAGCCCGGCCATGGCCATGGCCTTGGAAAACGTCCGCAGCACAACCAGCCGGGGAAAATCAGACAGCAGCGGGACGAAGTTCTGCTGACAGAACTCATGGTAGGCCTCGTCCACGACGACGAAGCCATCAAAGTCCGTCAGGAAGGCGCGCAGCGCCGGCTCGTCAACGGTGACGCCGGTCGGATTGTTGGGCGAGCAGAGGATCACGGCCACGGCGCGCGTCCGGTGGGCAGCTTCCAGCATGGCCGGGATGTCGTAGCTGAAGTCGGCGCGTGGCGGGACATTGACCACCGTGCCGCCCAGAACTTCAACCATCAGACGGTAAACGGTGAACGTCGGCTCACTGAGGACGACCGGCGTTCCGGGGGCAACGAGAATCGTCAGCAGCGCCTGGATGATTTCATTGGAGCCATTGCCGACCACGACGCCATCTGCCTGCCAGCCAGCGAACCGGGCCAGTGCTGTTTGCAGTTCGGTGGGAACAAAGTCGGGATACCGCGCCCAGTCCCGCCCGGCAACCCGGCGGAGGGTTTCCGCCACGATGGCCGGGGGGATGCCAAACGGGTTTTCGTTCTGGTTGAGCTTGATGGGCACGCGGTGCGGCGTCAGGGTGTAGGCCTGAAGTCGCCGCACCGAGGGTTTGATGAGGTCGTCGAACGTCCGCATAGGCGTTTCAGCCACCGCAGACCTGCGCCAGCCGGGCGGCAAACGCATCCATAGCCGCGCGCGAGGTGTTTTCCGTGGCGCAAACGAGCAACTCGTGCGTACGCTCCGGGAAATAGCGCGACAACGGCAACCCGGCCAGGATGTCGTCTTCCAGCAGCGTTTCCACGAGTTGCGCGGCTGGCAGGGGCGTTCGGATGACGAATTCGTTGAAGACCGGCGCACAGTAGGTCAGGGTGACGCCGGGCACGGCCGTGAGAACACCTTTCAGATAGGCGGCCTTCTGAAGGTTGCGCTGGGCCAGTTCCTGCAGACCGCGCCGGCCGACCGTTGCCAGAAAGATGCTGGCGACGAGCGCGCACAGACCTTCGTTGCTGCAAATGTTCGAGGTGGCTTTTTCGCGCCGGATGTGCTGCTCGCGGGTGGCGAGAGTGATGACGAAACCCCGGCGGCCTTCGGCATCATAGGCCTGACCGATCAGGCGGCCCGGCATCTGGCGGGCGAAGCGTTCGTGGGTGGCGAAAAAGCCCAGGTGCGGCCCCCCAAAGGCCGGTGGCACGCCGAAAGACTGTCCTTCGCCCACGACGATGTCCGCGCCGACCGTGCCGGGCGCGACGAGCAGCCCCAACGACATGGCTTCCGCCACCGTGACAACCGTCAGCGCCTTGTGTTTCTGGGCCGCTGCTGCCAGTGGCGCGGGGTCTTCAATACAGCCGAAAAAGTTGGGCGACTGCACGGCAACACAGGCCGTAGCATCATTGACGAGCGCCTCGACGGGCAGCGTCGTTCCGGCTTCGGAGAGCGGCGCCAGGACGAGTTCGATCCCCGCCCGCCGGGCGTAGGTCTCACACACCGCCCGGTATTCCGGGTGGATACCTTCCGACAGCACGACCCGGTAGCGGTTCGTCAGGCGCGCCGCCATCAGCAACGCTTCAGCCAGCGCCGTGGCCCCGTCGTACATCGAGGCGTTGGAGACTTCCATCCCGGTCAGTTGGCAGATGAACGTCTGGTACTCGAAGATGGCCTGGAGCGTGCCCTGGTTGATTTCCGGCTGATACGGCGTGTAGCTCGTGTAGAACTCCGACCGCGACACCAGGGTGTCAATGATGAGAGGGCGTACGTGGTCATAGACCCCGGCGCCCAGAAAGGAATGCTGTGGCAGGCGATTCTGCCCGGCCAGGGATTCCATCAGTTGCATCAGCTCCGCTTCACTGGCCATCGGCGGCAGGTTCAGCGGGCGCTGAAGGCGGAGGTCTTCGGGAATGCCCCGGAACAGTTCGGCAATGCTGGAGACGCCTATCGAGGCCAGCATGTCCGCCTGCTCCTCGGGCGTCGCATTCGGGATGTAGCGCATGGTTTTGAACCGCTTTTGGGGCAGCCTGGGGATCAGCCCCGACTTGCGCCAACCGACCGGAGTGGGTTCGTCCGGTCTGATCGGCGAAGGTCATTTTTCGTTGATAAAGTCTTCGTATTCGGCGGCGCTCAGCAGGGCATCCACTTCGCTGGGGTTGGAGAGCCTGATGACAATCATCCAGCCTTCGTCGTAGGGTGAGGTGTTGACCAGTTCGGGCGCATCGGCCAGTTTGGTGTTGACTTCGATGACTTCACCGGAAACCGGGGAAAACAGCTCGCTGACGGCCTTGACCGACTCAACCGAGCCAAAGGGTTCATTGGCTTTGACCGTCGTGCCGACCTTTGGCAAATCCACATACACGACATCACCCAGCGAGTCCTGGGCGTAGAAGGTGATGCCCACGCGCCCGGTGTCGCCCGTGATCCGAATCCACTCGTGGTCTTTGGTGTACTGCAAATCGTCAGGATAGTTCGCCATGAAAATCCTCGCCAAAGTATGTGGTGCGCCTCGCTATCCGGGACGCTTGTAGAAAGGGGTTGGGACAATGCGGCAGGGAACTTCGCGCCCGCGCACAATGGCAAACACTTGCGTCCCCACTGCCGTCTTGTCAATTGGAAGATACGCCAGTCCGATGTTTTTCCTGAGAAAGGGCGACGGGCTGCCCGAAGTGACGCGCCCGACTTCCTGCCCGTCGGCCACCAGCGGGTAGCCGTCGCGTACCGGCACGCGGTCTTCCACCTCGAAGCCGACCAGCTTGCGGGTCAGTCCGGCTGCCTGTTGCCGCAGCAGGGCGTCACGGCCGAGAAAGTCGCCCTTGGAGAGTTTGCATATCCATCCCAGGTCGGCTTCCAGCGGCGTGGTCGTGTCGTCAATTTCGTGACCGTAGAGGGCCATTCTGGCTTCGAGCCGCAGAGTGTTGCGGGCGCCAAGTCCGCAAGGTGCCGTACCGGCTTCGATCAGCGCCTTCCACAGCCGCTCCGCATCGGCCGGCGCACAGTAGATTTCGACGCCATCTTCGCCCGTGTAGCCGGTGCGCGCCACGAGTGCCGTGATGCCGGCGATGACGACATCGCGCCGGAACCGGTAGTAGCCCAGACCGGTGATGTCCTCCACCGTGAGGCTTTGCACCAGCGCCACGGCGCGGGGGCCCTGGACGGCCAGTTGGGCGTATTCGTGGCTGACATCGCGAATGTCAACCTCGAAGCCTGCTGCGTGCCCGCGCAGCCATTTCGCGTCTTTGGCCGTGTTGGCCGCATTGACGCAGAGAAAGTAGCTGTCTTCCGCCAGGCGGTGCACCAGAATGTCATCCACAAAACCGCCACGTTCGTTGAGCAGGCCGGAGTACTGAACCTGTCCGTCCACAAGGCGCGCCGCGTCATTGCAGGTCACATGCTGCACGAAGCGCAGGGCATCGCGTCCCTGGATGAGAATCTCCCCCATGTGACTGACATCGAAGAGTCCCACCGCTGTACGTACGGCCAGGTGCTCGGCCACCAGCCCGCCATATTCGACCGGCATCGTCCAGCCGGCAAACGGCACCATTTTGGCCCCCAGCGCGCGATGTACGGCATCAAGTGGTGACTGGCGGAGTTCGGCGGACATGCGTGAAAAAGCCTTGAAAACCGGAAGGAGGCTGACGCTGCAAGGGCGGGGACGCTACCACCGCCATGGTGGAGGGTCAAGACGGCCCGGCCGCTGCTGATAACGCCCTGGCTGCCGGCCGGGCCCTTGCCAGTCTGCCCGGTGCGGCCTACGATACCTGACGGCTGATTGAGCCAGTCGCCATCTTTTGCAGTTTATGGAGGATGACTGCCATTCGCACGCGACCTGTCCTATCGCCTCATTCCACGTCCTGACGCCCGGTAGTTTCCTCACGACCACCGTGGCGTCGGCCAACGATGTTCGCCAGGAGGAAACTCACCATGACTGACAAGCCCATTCTTGATCCGTCTGTCGCCGATTCATCACAAGCGCCCCTTTCACCTGCCACCAGGTCGGCGCAACATCCGGTCCGGCGTGACCGATCCTCTCCCCCAACCTTCCAACCCAACATGTTCGAGGACGACCTGGTATCGGCGCTGGCCGTGGCGAGGGAAAACGTCCGCGCCCGCCAGGTCTTCGATTGGGAGCGCGTCCGCCGGCAATGCGCCGTCCAGTTCTAGCCTGGCCTTCAGCCGGGCCGGCCATCGCCCGGTGTGGTTCATTGCACCGGGTTCGGCCCTCATCGGTGGGCTGACCCTGGCGTGGGTTTATGCCCACGGTTGGACAAATCTGTATGGCGACGGCCAGGCCCACCTGGCCATTGCCCGCAAGCTGGTGGATGTCCCACCGGGAACGACCTGGTGGGAACGCTACATGCAACTGGGCAGCCCGTGGCTTCCGCTGCCGCATGTGCTGGCTGCACCGCTGGCACTTTCCGATACCCTCTGGCGCACCGGGCTGGCCGGCAGCCTCATTTCCTGTCTCGCCTTTGTGGCTGCGGCGACCGTGGTGTTTCAGCTTACGGCAGCGCTCACCCGGTCGCTGCCGGCCGCGCTGGTGGCGTGGCTGGCTTTTGCGCTCAACCCTTCGCTGCTCTACATCCAGACCACACCGCTGACCGAGCCGCTGTTTCTCGCCACCTGGCTGGGCAGCGCATGGTGGATGCACGACTGGACGCCACGTGGTCGGCGTGATCGTCTTGTCCTGGCGGCGCTCTGTACCCTGGGGGCGCTTCTGACCCGCTATGAGGGCTGGATTCTGCTGCCAGCCGGTACGCTCTGGGTGCTCTGGTCTTCCCCCCGCCGTGGATGGGCGCGCCTGGCTGATGTGGGGCTATGGACGGGCATCGTGGGCGCGGGCGTGGGGTACTGGCTCTGGCACAACTGGGCCATCTACGGGCGGCCGCTGGAGTTTCTCGAAGGGACCTACTCGGCGCGGGGCTACTTTGCGCGCCACCGGGATGAGCTGAGTTACCTGAGCTTCGTGGTCGGACAGCCGCTTTATGCGGGCCTTGTGTTGGCGGTAACTGTCGTCATCTGCGCCACGCCGGCCACGACGCTGCTCGGGCTGCTGGGGCTGGCCGGACAGGCTGTGACGGCCTTTCGCACCCGTCGGCTTGATATGCCAACGCTGGCGGTTCTGGGGTGGCTCTGGCTGCCGCCGCTCTTTACCGGCTACAGCCTGTATTCAGGCAACATCCAGATTTATCCGCTGTTTTTGAACAACCGCTATGGCCTGGTGGCACTGCCGGCGCTGGCCGTTGGTATCGGGTTGGGTGTGGCCTGCCTGCAGGCCCGCTTCCCAAAGCAGCCGGTCTGGGTGGCCGTTGGTGTAGGGCTGGTGTGTGTCGGGCAATCCCTGTGGTGGCTGCGGGATGGCGTCTATCAGCTCGCCGTCTTTCAGGAAGCCTACCGGGTGCAGTTTACGTCGCTGGGGCGTGAACGCCGGGCGCTGGCGCAGTTTCTCCGGTCGCAGCCGGCCTTTCGGTCCCTTCTAGTGCAACCGTCCGGCGGCTGCGTTGCGCTGTTTGCCGGTGAACTGTCGTCTGTCATTGCCCAGGGCGGATTGTCTTACGCCCACATCCTGCACGAGGGGCGTGCGGAGTGGCACAGCCTGGAAAAATCCATTCCCTCCACGGTGACATGGCTGGTGGTTGGGCGCGGGGATGAGCTGGAGCGAAAGCTTCAGCAGCAGCCAGCCGGGTACGAAGACTTCACCCCGGTATGGGTTTCGGAGCAGGGCACCTTCCGCGTCCTGTGCCGAAACCGGCCCGCGCCGTAGGTATCAACGGCGATGGCCGGTTTCCAGAAGGCTATTCGGATTTCCGGCGCAAAAAGGTTGGTGCGTCAAGGTCCGCTTCGGCAGCGGGTGCGGTTGGTTTGGAGCCGGGCGCCACACGCCCAAACGAAGGCACCGAAACCACGTTACTGGCCACCACGGTTGACGCCGTTGGCTCGTTGGCTGCCTGGGCGGTCTGGTCGAAGCCGGTCGCAATGACCGTAATCTTCATTGCATCCTGCATTCGTTCGTCAATGACCGCGCCAAAGATGATGTTGGCTTCCGGGTGCGCCGCTTTCTGGATGATGGAGGTGGCTTCATTGACTTCGTGAAGAGTGAGGTTGCTGCCGCCGGTGATATTGACGAGTACGCCATGGGCGCCTTCGATGGAGGCTTCTTCGAGCAACGGGCTGGCAATAGCAGCGTTGGTAGCCTGGATGGCACGATTTTCGCCGGAGGCCTGTCCCGTGCCCATCAGGGCAATGCCGGAGCCGCGCATGATGGTGCGTACATCGGCAAAGTCGAGGTTAATCATGCCCGGCACCGTGATGAGGTCAGAAATACCCTGCACGGCCTGCCGCAGCACGTCATCCGCCATGCGGAAGGAATCCGCCAGGGAAGTATTGCGATCAACGGTCGTCAACAGGCGGTCATTAGGAATGGTGATGATGGTGTCCACACACTCGTGGAGTTCGCGGATGCCTTTTTCGGCGTTCTGCATCCGGCGGCGGCCTTCAAACCCGAAGGGCTTGGTGACGACGGCCACGGTCAGAATCTCCAGTTCGCTGGCCAGTCCGGCCACAATGGGCGCGGCGCCGGTGCCCGTGCCGCCACCCATGCCGGCCGTGATGAACACCATATCCGCACCTTCGAGTGCATCAATGATTTTTTCCGTATCTTCAAGCGCGGCATCCCGTCCCACCTGTGGGTCAGCTCCGGCACCCAGTCCACGTGTCCGCTTGCTGCCAATCTGAATCTTGACCGGGGCTTTCGACATGCTGAGGGCTTGCAGATCGGTATTGACCACCAAAAAGGAAATCCCTTCAATACCGGACTCAATCATCCGGTTGACGGCATTCCCGCCGCCCCCTCCAACACCAATGACCTTGATGTTTGCGCCTTTTGAGATGGTATTTTCCACGAATTCAAACCTCACTGGGGGTGGACTCGATGACCGCTTGTTCTCTGCTCCCATGGGATAATTGCCTCCTGCCCGTAACCTGGATCGGGAACCGTCTTCCTGGTAAAGAAAATACTATATTCAGCGCGCCGAATTCGGCGAAGAAAAGAAACTTTTTATCCCTGCCAGCCAGTGGCGCCAACTTGTTTCCCGCTGCCGCAAATAGTGATTGGCACGTGGTCGAATGCTTGAAAGAATAAGCCCGATGGCTGTTGACCACTCAGCACGGCGCAGTTCCTCGTTGAGACCGTCCAAACCCATTGGCACGCCGATCCGAACCGGAAGGTCAAGCATCCGTTCGGCCAGTTCAGGAATACCGGACAAGAGACTGCCGCCGCCTGTCAAGACCAATCCGCTGGACAACTTTTTCTCAAAACCTGCCTTCTGAAGATTCTCCTGAATTTCCTTGAAAATCTCCTCTGCCCGTGGCTGAAGCATTTCGCAGAGCACCTGCCGCGAAAGCATCCGCGACCGCCCGCCAGAAGCAGTAACTTCAAGCTGTTCCTGTCGCTCGTTGGGGTGCAGAAGCGAAGAGAAAACGCATCCAAAAGTCTGTTTGATGCGTTCAGCTTCGGGAACCGGTGAACGAAGCCCAACCGCAATGTCGTTGGTGAAATGCGTGCCCCCGATACCGAACATCGCCGTGTGGCGCACCGCCCCGCGTTGGAAGACCGCAAGGCTGGTGATTTCACCACCAATATCAACGATGGCCGTACCATATTCACGTTCTTCTTCGGTGAGGGTGGCTGTCGCAGCCGCAAGGGAACCAAGGGTGAGGTCTTCGACAATGATACCCAGCCGGTTGGCGCTTGTCACGATGTTTTGCGATGCCGTGACCGGCGAAGTCACGATATGTACGGAAACTTCGAGCCGCATCCCCAACATACCGAGGGGATCGCCAATTCCATCCTGTTCGTCCACCACAAACTCCTGGGGCAGGACCTCGACGATACCCCGGTCTGAGGGCAGGTTGACGGCACTGGCCTGTTCGATAACCCGCTGGATGTCCGTGCCTGTAATCTGCCGGTTGCGGCTGGACACCGCCACCACGCCATGCCCGTTGAGACCGCGCACATGTAGTCCTGACAGGCTGGCATGAACCGAAGCAATTTCAAAGCCGGCCATTTTTTCGGCTTCCGTCAGGCACTGGCGAATGGTCTCTTCAGCCTGCTCGATGCTGACCACAACCCCCTTGCGGATGCCCTTCGAGGGAACATCGCCATAGCCGGCCACCGTCCAGCGCGCCCGATCCGGCACTGGTGTGGCAATAACCAGGCGGGTACGGGTCGAGCCAAGGTCAAGGCTGGCAAGGTAGGGGGTGGCGCGCGCCATGTGGGTGCTACCTCCGCGATGCCGAACCCGTTGGGCGGGGTGTGGATTTGGGGGCGGCTTTCGGGGGGGTTGATGCCTTGCTGCCAGCCGTCGCGCGCGGGGGGGGCGCGGGCAGGCGTTCGTCAAACTCCAGATTGACCTGTCGGGCGCTCACCATGTTCACTGTCTTGAGATAGGGCGCTTTCTCGAAGATACGCGGATCAGAAAAGCGCATGCGTTCAAGAATCGAGGTGTCACGGCGCTGAAGCGCGTCCACGATTTCGCAGGCATGGAGCAGCCGTTCCCGAAAGTCCTCCCGACCCAGTCCGACAACAATGCGGCTGTTGCGAAGCTGAACGCGCACGTCCTGAAGATGGGACAGATCAATGGATTCAATGCGTTCGGAAAGTCGTGGTTCGGCCGCGTCGAGCGCCCAGGTGAGGTTACGGTACAGTTGCAGCCGCTCGCGGTTTTCACGGCGTCCGGCCGCATCGCGGTCTGACGCAAAGCCAACGGCCAGGGTCGGTGGCTCGCCATCCGTTTCAGGGTCATAAACCGTGATGACCACGCCTTCTTCATCGAGCCAGACGAGACCACTCCGCTCCGCCATCTGCGCAAGGACGAACGGTTTGCGTTCCTCGACCACGACTCGCAGGGTGTCCGGCAGAATGCGTACGATCCGGGCCTGCCGCACCCGGGGCAGGCTTTCCAGGTTCTGGCGCAGCGTCGGGAGCGAGACCGTCAGCAGGGAGCCGGTGGACTGCTGGCGGACGAGGCGTTCGACGTCCTCCGCAACCGGCGGCTGACAGCCGACGACTTCCACCTGACGCAGCAGAAACAGGGATGACCGCGTCATGGCCAGCCCAAGACTGCTCAGTCCGACCAGCAGTACAACCCAGAGGATGCCGGTCCGCCAGGCATAAAGTTGCTCCCATACCGCTCCCTGCCGCGTGCGCGGGATACGGATGGCCGCTGCCTCGCGTGTTTGTTCACGGCGGGAGGGTAGCGCCTGGCGGGTTGTGCGTTTGTGAGCAACCGACACGTTAGAACTCCCGAAAAACTCCCGACGGACTTCAATCCGGGAACGGCCCTACTCCCAGACTTCGACTTCCATATCAAGTTCAATGCCACGTGCTTCGCGTACACGTGACCGAATCCGCTCAATGAGGGCGAAGACATCGGCTGCCCGTGCTGACCCATTCGTGACAATGAAGTTGGCGTGAAGGGGGGAAATGGTTGCCCCGCCGATGGTTTCGCCTTTCATGCCAAGTTCATCAATGATGCGCCCGGTAGCCAGCCCCGGCCCCGGATTTTTGAAAATGCAACCGGCGCTGTTGTCCCTGACCGGTTGCGTCGCTGCCCGGTGGCGACGGTACTCCGCAATTTCGGCCCGGCTGGCCTCCGGGTTGCCGGGCCGGAGTTGAAGTGTCGTCCCCAGAATCAGGTCCCGTTCGGTAAATGGAGAGTGACGGTAGGCAAAATCCAGCGTCTCGCGTGGCAGCGTCACGATGCGCCCGTCGCGGGCGACATCCACCGAGACGATGACATCGGCAATTTCATAGCCATGCGAACCGGCGTTCATCTTCACGGCACCGCCAACGCTGCCGGGAATCGGCGCCAGCCCTTCAATCCCGGACAATCCCCGGTCGGCGCACTGGTTGACGAGCCGAGGCAGGCTGTAACCGGCCGGCACTTTGACCTGACAGCCCTCAAACCTCACGGGCGTTTTGAGTTGCCGCAGACTGATGGCAACGCGGTCGAGTGGCCCATCCGCCACCAGGAGATTTGTGCCGTAGCCCAGCGGACTCCAGCGCAAACCGTGTTCTTCCAGCCTGGCCACCAGGGCGGCCGCTTTTTCCGGCGTGTCGGGAAAGGCCACACAGGCGATTTCCCCACCCGTGCGCAGTGAAGTCAGGTGGCGCATCGGCTGGTGAAAGCGGGCTGCGACATCGAGTTCGGCACAGATTTCCTCAACAGACTTGGGCATCCTGCAAAAACCTTTCACCAAGCTGCCAGACATTGCCTGCCCCCACGGTCAACAGCACATCGCCGGGACGAAGTTGCGCCGCAACGGCTGGCAGGGCCGCATCGAGCGCGCCAACAGCCTGCACGGCCGGATGTCCCGCCGCCTGTACGGCTGCTGCCAGCGCCGCCGCTGTCACCCCGGGCAGGGGTGTTTCGCCCGCCGGGTAAATATCCACGATACAAACCACATCCGCCTCCCGCAGCACCGTTACGAACTCAGCAAACAGATGCTGTGTCCGCGTGTAGCGGTGCGGCTGAAACACCAGAACGATCCGGCGTCCGGCGCTGCGCGCTGCATCAAGTACGGCGGCAATCTCAACCGGGTGGTGGCCGTAATCGTCAATGACGAGAACATTATTCCTTTCCCCACGAATTTGGAACCGTCTGGAAACATTTTCAAACATTTCCAGACCCGTTTGTACATCTTTGAAGTCTAAACCAAGTTCCAGTCCAGCGGCGATAGCCGCCAGTGCGTTGTGGATGGCGTGCCGGCCCGGTACGCGCAGCCGGACCGGGCCCAGACAAGCCGGCCCGCGCCAGACCGTAAAGCGCCAGCCGAAGGGCTTTTGGGGAACAATGTCTGCCGCCCGAATCTGGGCTTCCGCCGCCTGGATGCCGTACAGCGTACAGCGCCGGGTCAGCCGGGGCAGCAGCGCCTGCACGCCGGCATCGTCAGCGCAGGCAATGACCACGCCTGTTTCAGGTACGCCCTCGGCAAACCATACGAAATGGTCGAGGATAGCGTCGAAATCACGGTAAAAATCGAGATGGTCGCGGTCCACATTGGTGATGATCGCCAGGGTGCGCGGCAGCTTGAGAAACGAGCCATCGCTTTCGTCGGCTTCGGCGACAAAGTGCGGCCCCGTCCCGACCATCGCCCCACTGCCGAGATCGGCAAAGGCCGCGCCAATGACGGCGGTTGGGTCCTGTCCGGCCGCGCGCAGTATCGTGGCAACCATGGCACTGGTCGTCGTCTTACCGTGCGCACCAGCGACAGCCACGGCCACCTTGCCTGCCACGAGTTCGGCCAGCATCTCCGCCCGGTGTACGATGGGGATGCCCCGGGCCTGGGCTGCCAGCCGCTCCGGGTTGTCGGCTTTGACGGCGGTGGAGACGACCACCCGCTGGGCATTGCCAAGTTGCTCCGGAGCGTGCCCGATGAAAACCTGCGCGCCCAGCGCCTGCAGGCGGGCGGTTGTCGCCGAAGCCGCCAAATCCGACCCGGAAATCTGCCAGCCGCGCCGGAGGGCAACTTCGGCAATGCTGCTCATACCGCTGCCCCCAATGCCGATGAAGTGCAAGTGCTCAGCCATGACTACCTCATCCTGGGCGATGCAGAATCTGGAACGCAACATCTACGGCGCGTTCGGCTGCCTGCGGTCGCGCCAGCGCCCGGCTGGCGGCTTCCATCCGGGCCAGCCGCGCCGGGTCAGCCAGCAGCTCCAGAATCGTCCGGGCCAGTTTTTCGCCTGTCAGTTCGGCCTGTACGATCATCTCTCCGGCGCCGGCGCGGACAAACGCCTCGGCATTCCGGCGCTGGTGATCGTCGGCGGCCTGGGGGAAGGGAATAAAGATGGCCGCGCGCCCGGCAGCGGCCACCTCGGCGATGGTGGCGGCTCCGGCGCGGCAGACAAGCACATCGGCGGCGGCCATGGCTTCGGCCATGGCGTGGATAAAAGGCTGTACTTCGGCCTGCACACCGGCTGCCGCATAGGCGGCACGTACCATTTCGACATCGCGCTCGCCCGTCTGGTGGACAATCCGCAAACCGGGATGCGTTGCCAGCCGGGGCGCGGCTTCCGCCATGGCGCGGTTGATGGCCTGCGCCCCCTGGCTGCCGCCAAACACCAGCACGTGCTGGCGCGGAGCCTCGGCCGGGCGGGGCGGAATCTGCTCAAACTCGGCGCGTACCGGCGTCCCGGTCAGGACGGCCCTGGCCCCGAAGTACGCGGCGGTTTCCTGGTAAGACACGGCGGCGGCGGTGACGAAGCGGGCGAGTATCCGGTTGGTGAGACCGGGCAGGACATTGACTTCAACGGCCAGGGTCGGGACACCCCGCATGATCGCCGCCAGCATCGCCAGCCCGGAGGCATAGCCGCCGACTCCGACGGCAATATCCGGCTTGAAACGCCCGATGAGTTGCCAGGCTTTCCAGAAGCCGACAGGCAATACGGCCAGACTCTGGAAACGGCGCTGCCAGGAAACGTTGTTGAGTGCACCGGAGGGAATGAACGTCAGCTCGAAACCAGCCGCCGGGACAAGTTTCTTTTCCAGCCCGCGTTCTGTCCCCACAAAATGGACTTCCGTGGTGGCATCACGTTGCCGGAACGCCTGGGCAATGGCAATGCCGGGGAAAATGTGTCCGCCGGTGCCGCCGGCCGCCATCAGGACACGCACGCTGCACGCCTCTTGTCTCTCAAAAATTCGCCCTGGCTGTGGCCGGGTACGGCTTTCGATCCGTTTGCCAACCGTGGCCGTTTGCCAACCGTGGACGCGGTTTCACGTGCGCCGCGACACACTCAGCAGCCAGCCGACCGCCAGCAGACTCATCATCATCGAACTGCCGCCGTAGCTGATGAAGGGTAACGGAATCCCCTTGGCCGGTACCAGACTCAACACGACGCTCAGATTGAACAGCGCCTGCCCCACGAGCAGAACGGTGACCCCGGTTGCCAGGAGCTTGCCAAAGTCGTCCGGGGCCAGAAAGGCCGCACGCAGACCGCGAAAGGCCAGAATGCCGAACAGTCCGACGACCATGAGGCTGCCAATGAGACCGACTTCTTCGGCAATAACTGAAAAGATGAAGTCCGTATGCGCTTCCGGCAGGTAAAACAGCTTTTGGCGGCTCTGGGCAAAGCCGACGCCCGACACGCCGCCACTGCCGACGGCCATCAACGACTGCACAATCTGGAAACCTTCTTCCCTGGGAGCTTTCCAGGGGTCAAGAAAGGCCAGCAGCCGGGCGCGCCGGTATGGCTCTCTGAGCAGGGCATAGAGCAGCAGCGGCGAGCAGAGCAGTCCCGCGAGCGCCGGATAGCGGAGCGGCACGCCGGCCACGACGAGCATCGCTGTCGCCGTCCCGCCCATCATCAGAATCGTTCCCAGGTCCCGCCCCAGAAAAACGAGTCCCATCAGCAGTCCCACGACGAGGCCGACCGGGAGCAGTCCCTGTCGCGGATCACGGCGCGCCGGCGCGTCTTTCCGGCTGAGGAAATAGGCCAGAAAGAGCACCATTGCGAGCTTGGCCAGTTCAGAAGGCTGAAACATCAGCCCCGGCAGACGAATGAAGCGATGCGTGCCCCGGACCGGGGGCAGCAGCAGGACGAGCACCAGCAGGGAAACCGTGACGCCCAGCAGCCCATACACCACCCACGGCCGTTCCAAGCGTGCGTAGCCAAGCCACAGGCTGCCGAGCAGCAGCCCGGTTCCCAGCAGGGCGGCCAGCCCCTGGCGCAGGACGAAGTGAAATTGCGTCCGGTAGGTTTCATGCGCCAGGGCCGCCGAGGCGCTATAGACCATGACCAGGCCAAACATCACCAGCGCAATCGTCGTGACGAGCAGCCATGGGTCCACAAACGTCACCAGGTTGCGCGAAACAGGCACCACGGTGGGAATGGTCAATCTGGGCTGCATGACGCCTCACGCTGCACATTCGAAATCAACCCCTTGACTGTTGCCTTGAAAACCCGTCCCCGGTGCTCGAAGTTATCAAACATATCGAAACTGGCACAGGCCGGCGCAAGCAGAACCACATCGCCGGGCCGGGCACGCCGGGCCAGACTGTGAACCGCATCTTCCAGACTGGCATGGCGCGTGATGGGCTGCGGCAGCCGTCCGGCAAAGGTGGCGGCAATTTTTTCGGCGGCCGCGCCGATGAGCGCCACCGAAACCGCCCGTGGTGCCAGGGCGTCCACGAGCGGAGCAAAGTCGCTGTTTTTGTCCAGGCCGCCAAGAATGACGTGCAGCCCGGACGGAAAAGCCTCGATGGACACCTGGGCCGCTGCCACATTCGTGGCCTTGGAGTCGTTGAAGTACCGGACGCCGCCAACTTCCGCCACAAACTCCAGCCGGTGTTCCAGCCCGCGAAAGTCCCGGATGGTTGTCCGGGCGGTTTCCGGCGCGACGCCAGCGGCAAGGGCGACAGCCAGGCTGGCCAGGATGTTTTCCATATTGTGCCGGCCCGGCAGAGGCAGGTCGGCGCGGTGAAGCAGCACCCGTTCGGCCTGCCGGGTACGGCACACCAGATCGTTTCCACGCAGAAAAAGCCCTTCTTCCAGTTCCCGCTGGGCTGAAAAGAGCGTCACCGGCGCACCCTGGGTCGCAAGCTGCGCCTGGGCACGGGGGGTCGTCGGGTCGTCGGCATTGAGTACGGCCAAGGTTTCACCGTCAAACCGGCGAAACATGTTGAGTTTGGCGGCCACGTAGTTTTCAAACGTGCCGTGGCGGTCAAGATGATCGGGGGTGATGTTGAGCAGGACGCCAATGTGCGGGCGAAAGGTGACGACGGTTTCAAGCTGGAAACTGCTGCATTCGAGTACCGTCCAGCCGTCGTCGCGTGAGGTCTCCACCAGCGAGACGGCCGCCACACCGATGTTGCCGCCAACCTGGGTCGGCAGCCTGCCGTCCGCGAGCAGGTGCCCGATGAGCGTCGTCGTCGTGCTTTTGCCGTTGCTGCCCGTAATGGCGACGATGCGCCCGCGCAGGTGGCGGAAGGCCAGTTCGATTTCGCCAATGATGGGCACACCGGCTTCCCGCGCCGGCTGAAGCGCCGCCAGCGTCGGAGGGACACCAGGGCTGAGCACAATTTCATCGGCGGCACGCAGGGTTTCCGGGCGATGTGCTCCGGCTTCAATGGCAATGCCTTCCGATGGGAGTTGGATGACTTCCGGCGGCAGCTTTTCAGCCGGGCGCTGGTCGGTGAGGGTCACTTGCGCGCCGCGCGCCGCCAGAAACCGCGCCGCGCCGATGCCACTGATGCCAGCGCCGACCACGACGAGGTGACGGCCGGCATAGCTCTGGTTGTTCGTGTTGTCGAAGGCAGGCATCGTTACCGTAGCTTGAGCGTCGCCAGGGCGACGAGGGCAAAGAAAATCTGCACGATGAGAAAGCGGAAGACGATTTTGGATTCCTTCCAGCCGGTAAGTTCAAAGTGGTGGTGCAGCGGCGACATCTTGAAAATCCGCTTGCCGATGCCGGTCTGCGGGTCCTTCGTCAGCTTGTAGTAACTCACCTGCAGGATGACGGAAAGCGTTTCGATGACAAACACGCCGCCCAGAATGACCAGCAGCAGTTCCTGTTTGATGACGATGGCCACGCAGCCCATGCAGCCGCCAATGGCCAGGCTGCCGACATCACCCATAAACACTTCCGCCGGCGGCGCGTTGAACCAGAGAAACCCCAGGCTTGCGCCGGCCAGTGCCGCGCAAAACACAGTGACTTCAAGCGCCGGCGGACTGGGCGGCAGGTTGAGGTAGAGTGCCAGTTCGGTCAGACCTGTGACATAGCACAGCAGGGTGAGCGTCAGCGCGACGACGAACGTCGTGCTGATGGCGAGGCCGTCGAGGCCATCCGTCAGGTTGACGGCGTTCGAGCTGCCCGTCATCACCAGCAGCATAAACGGCAGATAGAGCCAGGCTGTCAGGTCGGGCTGGAAATCCTTGAAAAACGGCACACTGAGGTAGGTGGCATAGTTGCCGAAACCGATGAGAACGCCCCCGATGACCAGAGCCGTTGTCACCTGTCCGAGGAGTTTCCAGCGTCCCTGCAGGCCGAGGTTCTGCCGCCTGGCGATTTTCAGGTAGTCGTCCAGAAAGCCAATCGCCCCGTGCGCCAGCAGGGCAAACAGGACCACCCAGACGTACAGGTTGCTCAGATCGGCCCACAGGAGCGTTCCGGCAACAATGCCCGTGATGATGAGCACACCGCCCATGGTCGGCGTTCCTTTCTTGGCCTGGTGCGCCTTGACGCCTTCTTCCCGGATTTCCTGCCCGTACTTGAGGCGGCGCAGCCAGGCAATCATCGGCGCGCCGAGCAGAAGGCAGATGAGTGTGGCCGTCATTGCCGCCAGCAGGGCGCGAAAGGACGGATAGCCGAAAACGCGGAACGGGCCAAAAACCTGGTACTTCAGGTGCAGGACTTCATAGAGCAGGTAGTAGAGCATCGCGCGTGCCTAAGCCGGCAGGGCCTCCAGACAGGTTTCCAACCGTACCCCCCGTGAACCCTTGATGAGAATGACATCCCCGGCTTGGACGTGGCTGGCCAGCCAGCGGCCGGCTTCGGCTGCGGTTTCGACGAAATCCGTGAGCATCCCGTGGTTCTGTTCGGCCTGGGCGGCCGCCACCAGATCGCGGGCATGGCCGGCGACGCCCAGCAGGATGTCCACCCTGGCATGAGCGAGCGCGCGCCCGCAGGCGATGTGCATCTCCCTGGATTGCTCGCCGAGTTCGAGCATTTCGCCGGCGACAACAATCCGCCGCCGGGCGTCGGGCACCTGTTCCAGCAGCCGCACGGCTTCCTGCAGGGCGACGGGGTTGGAGTTGTAGCTGTCATCCACGACGGTAAATCCGCCGGCGTAGCGCCGGACGACGCCGCGATGGGGTCCCGGCTGCGCCAGCCGGAGCTGGGCGGCGATGGCGTCCGGGCTGACACCGAAGTGGGTCGCCACGGCCGCCGCTGCCAGCGCATTGCTGATGTGGTGTTCGCCGACCAGCGGAAGTTCAACGGCTGCCTGTCCTTTCAGCGTGGAAAGCGTAAACGTCGTACCCAGCAGCCCACGGGAGGTGACATCGAGTGCTGTGACGTGGGAGGCTTCATTCCGCCCGAAGTACATCACCTGCGCCCCGCTGTGTTCCTGCCGCCGCGCCAGAACGATGGCCGCCATGCGGGCTACGCGCGGATCGTCGGCATTCAGAATGGCCGTGCCCGTCGGCTTCAGCCCGTGGACGATTTCCGCCTTGGCTGCGGCAATGCCTTCCAGCCCGTCGGGAAAGTTCTCGATGTGAACCGGGGCGACATTGAGGACAACACTGACATCCGGGGGCGCAATCTCGCACAGCCGCGCGATTTCGCCTTTTTCGTTCATGCCCATTTCGAGCACGGCCACGTCGTAGTCCGCCATGCGCCGCCCGTCCGAAAGCATCTGGAAGACGGCCAGAGGCAGGCCGTATTCGTTGTTGAGGTTGCCCACCGAGGCGTAGATGCGTCCGTAAGGCGCAAGTGTCAGCGCCGTGAGGTCTTTGGCGGTCGTTTTGCCCATGCTGCCGGTGATGCCGACGATGGGGCGTCCCCACCGGTGCAGCAGCGCCCGGGCCAGTTCCTGCATGGCGCGGAGCGTGTCCGGCACGAGCAGACAGCGGGCGGCGGCGGCTGGTTCCAGTTCCGGCAGTGGGCGATGAATAACGGCCGCACACGCGCCACGCGCCAGGACTTCCGGCACAAACGCATGGGCGTCGAAACGTTTTCCGTGAATGGCAAAAAACAGGTCGCCGGGGCGAATGGTGCGTGAGTCAATCGAAAAGCCAACCGGCGTGATGGCGCGCAGCCCTTCAGGGCAGGCAATTCCCAGCAGGTCGGCAAGGTCGGCAAGCGTCACAGCAGGTACTCCGCAGGGATGAGGGTTTGGTTGTGGCCGCGCACTTTACTCCATTGGCGTTCCTTTGTCCGACCGAAGCCGACGGAGTGCCTGGCGGGCTTCTTCGCGGTCATCGAAGTGAATGGTCAGGTGATTGAGAATCTGGTACGTCTCGTGTCCCTTGCCAGCAATGACGACGACATCGCCGGGTTGCGCCGTTTGAATGGCAAAGGCAATGGCCTGGCGTCGGTCAAGTATCCGGTGATAGGGCTTGCCGACGGCGCGCAAGCCGACTTCGGCGTCGTCCAGGATGCGCTCCGGGGCTTCCCGCCGTGGATTGTCCGACGTCAGGATGGTGAGGTCGCTGCCCTGGGCCGCCGCTTCGGCCATCAGCGGACGTTTGGTGCGGTCACGGTCGCCGCCGCAGCCAAACACGGTGATGACCCGTCCCCGGCGGAGGCGGGCCAGTTCGCGGGCGGTGGCTGTAACGTTGGCCAGGGCATCAGGGGTGTGGGCATAGTCCACGGCTACCAGCAGATGGTCGTCACTGCCTTCGACCACTTCAAACCGCCCGGGCACGACCGTGTTGGCCACCCCGGCCAGGATGGCGTCGGTCGGAACATCGAGCGCCAGCGCCGTGGCCGTGGCGGCCAGAATGTTGTAGGCGTGAGGCGTGCCCACGAGGTGCGTGGCCAGATCGAGCATTCCGCGGGGCGTGTGGAGCGACAGCGCCATGCCGCGCGTGTGAACATCAAGCCGGGCGAGGCGGACTTCAGCACCGGGGTCGTGGACGGCGTAGGTCACAATCCGGGCGCGGCCGTTGATGGCCGTGATGATGTCGGGCGTACGGGCGTCGTCGGTGTTGAGAACGGCAATTCCGGGAACTTCTCCGTTACGCCCGTCAAAGAGCCGCAACTTGGCGTCGAAGTACCGCTCCATTGTGCCGTGGTAGTCCAGGTGATCCTGGGTCAGGTTGGTGAAAATGGCAGCAGCAAACCGCATGTCGGCGACGCGCCACCGGTCAAGCCCGATTGAGGACACCTCGATAGCGGCATGGCGGCAACCGCTGTCCCAGGCGCGTCGCAGGAAGGCCTGCACTTCCGGGGCTTCCGGCGTGGTCAGACGCGAGGGGCGGCGATCATCATCCATGCGCTGTTCAATGGTGCCGAGCAGCGCGGCGTGTCCGTAGGCGGCGCGGAAGATTTCGTAGAGCAGGTAGGTGGTGGTCGTCTTGCCGTTGGTGCCGGTGACGCCGATAACGTGCATGTGATGGCTGGGATGCCCGTGGAGCAGCGCCGCCACTTGGCCAAGGGCACGCCGGGCATCGGCCACCTGAATCCACGCGGCCGGAAAATCTGGTGGAGCCGGGCGTTCCGAGAGAATGGCCTGGGCGCCACGCGAGAGGGCTTCCGGGATGAAGTCGTGGCCGTCGGCCCGGATGCCGGGGAGGGCAGCAAAAATACTGCCCGGCTGACAGGCTCCAGCCAGGCAGGTGATGTCACGTACCTCAAAGCTTTCGCCGCTGACGCAACCGGCAACGGCGGCTGCCACGGCGTGCAAGGCAGGCATGGGCGATAAACTCCAGCGGCGGCAGAATGTCTGCCGTCAGGTCAATCTTGCATGGGGGCGTGATGTCCGGCGCGGTCACTGCGGAAGCCCCAGCCACTCGGCAAGCTGTTTGGCATGGTGCTCGATGTTGCGGAACATCTCGAACTGCTGGGGGTTCATGGGCCCGTACTCACCGCGATGCAGCAGTTCGGCAAAGCCGAGAACCATCTGAAGTGAAGTGCGCATGGCGGTCAACTGTTCGGGTGTAACCTGCAGGGCCGAGGCCGGGGCTGGCGGGGGCGTGAGGTCTTCCATCATCTGGGCAAATTCGGCGCGCAGGCGTGTTTCGTCCCGGATGGCAATGACACGCCCGCCCGGCCATGGGTCTTGGGCAGGCAACTCCAGGACCACGAACGAAGCCATCATGGACTGCCCATCGGGAAGCATCACGTTTGTTGAAAACTGCTGGGCTTCAGTTGTGACGCTCAGGTGTTCCCAGAGGGGGGCGTTGTCGCTGCCAAGCTGCTGGCTGATGTCAAGCAGTGACCGCCCCAGCAGGTTCTGCCGTGGTGCGCCGAGCAGGTATTCGGCCATCGGGTTCACCTGCTGAAGGATGCCTTGGGCGTCGAGCACCATCAGGGCTTCATCGAGGTTTTCAATCAGCCAGTCCGACCAGCTTGCCGGTCGGGCGTCTGGCACGCTGGCTGCAACTGGTTCTACTGTCCCGGCAGCGGAAACCGGCGCTGCTACGCTCGTCGAGGGCATCACCGGCGTGTCAGCGGGAGGAAATCCCCAGTTGTTGACCGGGGCCAGCGGCGCTTCCATGGGCACTCCCTGGGAAAAACCTCCGGCTGCTGAAGGAAACTCCATTGGCGGCGGTGGCACGTAGGTGCTTTCTGTCAGGAAAGCTTCCACCGGCTGGGTGATAGCCGGCGGCACGGTCATTGACGCTACCGAGGCCGGCGGCGGGCCTGTATCCATCCCGTCGCCTTGGGATGGAAAATCTGTGGATGAAAAATCCGCCACAGAAGGCGCAGCGGGTGCTTCCGCAGGTGTCCAGCTCAGGTCAACCCTGCCGGAGACCTCGAAGGGAGCGACGGCCGGGGCAACTGGCGGAGCAGTGAGAAGTGCATCGGTCGGAACACTTGCCGGGGCAACGTTGGGTGCTGGCACATCCGGTGGCAGGTCCAAAACGGGAACATCCACTGCAGGAGGGACAGCAGGGGCCTTTTCGTCCAGCGATACGTCGAACCAGTCACCATCAATGGGCGTGGTTGTATCCAGGGGCGGCGTTTTCTGTCCTGTGTCTGCCGTTGCCGGGGATGAAGCCGCCGCGGATGAAGCCGCCGCTCCGGGAGGGAGCGTTGACGTCAGACCATCACCGTAGCTGTTGGCCGTTCCGGGTGGCGGTGTTTTGGGTGGAGTTGGTGGTGAAGGCTCGCGGTGTCCGCCAGTGAATTGACCGAGCAGGGACTGGACAACACTCCCGGAGGTCCGCACTGGAGGAGGCGGATGGTCGGCCGCGACAACCGTGGGCGAGACCTCAACCGGAATGACAGGTTCCGTTTCCGGCCGGTCTTTGGGCGCTGCCGATGCGTCGGCAGCCTTGTTGCCGCGAATCGCATTGAGGAGCTTGCTGAAGTCCATCGAGTCCTCCGTCGCTGGTGCGCCGGCGGGGTTTGGAAACTTTCAAGGGGGGTGACACCCGCCCTGGTGTGCGAAGACTAACTTGGTAGCAATGCTGCGTGTGTTATCGTCTGGAACGGTTATTTCATTTGTTTTACAACAGCATACCCGTCACCCAGGCCCACCGCCGGGCGACGATATTGGACATCCGTCGGTAAGGACAGAAAAACAATAGCCAAGTCTGAAGCCGTCACGAGTATAAATAACCGGTATTCACCCTACAAGTCTTGGCCTGTGATTTGTCCAGTCACCACGTGATGCATCAAGACAAAGCTGCAATATCCATGGATTTTTCGGAGTGATGGCGATGAATGTCAGGGAAAAACTCGAAGCGGAGCTACGGCAACTCGAACAGGAACTGAAGATTGACCTTCCACGCGAACTCCAACGGGCAGCCGCTTATGGTGATCTGCGCGAAAACGGGGAGTACCAGGCGGCGCGCGAGCGGGTCCGGCTGGTTGGGGCGCGGGTCGCGGAATTGCACCAGCGGCTGGCGGCGCTGGCTGCCATCAATCTCGATTCGTTGCCCCGGGACCGGGCGGCGTATGGTTCCACGCTGCGGGTGCTTGACCTCGATAAGGATATCGAAGTGACCTATCGCCTGGTTATGCCCGAGGAAGCTGATGTTTCAAAGGGACTGATTTCGACTTCCTCCCCCCTTGGACGTGGGTTTATGGGCAAGCAGCCCGGTGATGAAGTCGAAGTGCAAACGCCGCAGGGCCTGCGCCACTTTGAAATTCTGAGTCTGCGCACCATCCACGATGATGACTCCGCCACTTGAGGCGACCTGCGGCCAGGACGGTTTCCCACGTGGCGAGTAGCGAGTGGCGAGTGGCGAGTGGCGAGTAGGTTAAGTCTGCTGTGGCTGGGACGGTTGCCCATCCTGCCGGCGGTTGACAGTCCCGGAACTGACGCCTAGACTGCCCGGCATCGAAGACTTGGCTTATGACGAACCGAACGATGCAATGGGCCGTGGGGCCCGGGCGGTCGCGGTGCAATCGGCCTGCGTTGTGGCTGATGTCTCCTTTGTTCCTGCTGGCAGCTCTCTGCCTGGCGGATGCTCCAGCGCCGGCCCAGGGAACAGCCCCATACCCGCGAACGCACACGAATGATGACTTTCGCGTGCCACGCACGCCTCCCGTGTCGCTAGCCCCGCCGAAGCCGGCTGTAACCAATGTACCGGCCTCTCCGTCGCCTGCTCCGTCTGGCAATGTACTGGCTGGTGAAACGGCGACACAGCCGGGTAAAACAGCCAAGGAAGCTGAGTCCACAACAAGCGATGCGGTTCAGGAAACGCCCCTGTCTCAACTTGTGGCGCGGCGGGATGCCAATGGCACGTGGATTTTGGTGAGCCGCGCTCTACCCCCGACAGAGCCAGAAAAACTTGCTCCGGCCGCCCCGATTTCGACCGGTAAGCCGCAACTCGATGCCGTCATTATGGAAATGGCTACCAAGTACGGCGTCGATCCGCGCCTGATTGTCGAGGTCATCCGCCAGGAGTCGGGTTTCAACCCCTACGCCGTTTCGCCGGCCGGGGCCAAAGGGCTGATGCAGTTGATTGACGGGACGGCCGCCCGGATGGGAACGCGCAATGTCTTTGACGTGCGCCAGAACATTGAGGGCGGGGTCAAGTATCTCCGCCTGCTGCTGGACATGTTCAACGGCGATGTCGCGCTGGCGCTGGCCGGGTACAATGCCGGCGAACACCGTGTGATTCGCAGTGGCTACCAAGTGCCCAACATTGCTGAAACGCGCCACTATGTCAAAACCATCCTGGCGCGTTATGGCAAGTCTTCCCATCGGGTTGCCAAGCCCAACGCCGCGCCAGTTCCTGATGAACCACCACCGCCGCCCTTGCGCGTTTTTGTTCAGGACGGTGTTATTCTGCTGACCAACCGCTAGCCGTCTGCCAGCGACCAACTGTTGGCCAAATCCTGGCTGGTGATGGTGAGTCCGCAAGTCCCTGTCACAGGGGCACGGCCACCGTTTTGAGAATCTCTTCGAGCGCCGACCGGGCATCATCGGTTTCGCGCCCCCCACCGGCATACCGTGGGCTGACGATGACGCGGTGGGAAAGCACCGGAATGGCGAGCCGTTTGATGTCATCCGGCAGGCAGTAGTCGCGTCCGTCAAAGAGTGCCTGCGCCTGCGCGGCACGAAACAGCGCCAGGCTGCCCCGTGGGCTGACCCCCATTTCCAGCAGTTCCGATGTGCGGGTGGCATTGACGATGCGCAGCAGGTAGTCCACCAGGGCATCGTCCATCCGTACCGTACGGGCACGTTCCTGCAACGCCAGCATATCCGCCGCCGACAGCACTGGTTTCATCTCCAGCAGGGGATCGCGACGGGCCTTGCCGAGCAGGATTTGCCGTTCGTCTTCGGCTGAGGGATACCCCATGCTGAGACGCATGGTGAACCGGTCGAGCTGGGACTCCGGCAGGGGATAGGTTCCGTGGTGTTCGACGGGATTCTGTGTCGCCAGAACGATAAATGGCTTGGGCAGTTCAAATGTCTGGTTTTCAATCGTCACCCGCCCTTCGGCCATGGCTTCGAGCAGGCAGCTCTGGGTTTTGGGCGTGGTGCGATTGATTTCGTCGGCCAGAACGACGTTGGCAAAGATAGGCCCCGGACGGAACTCGAACCGGCCGGAAACCTGGTCATAGACGCTCAACCCAAGAACGTCACTGGGAAGCAGATCGCTGGTGAACTGGATGCGTTGAAAGGAACAGTCCAGGGCGCGGGAAAGGGTACGTGCCAACGTGGTTTTGCCGACGCCGGGCACATCCTCAATGAGCAGGTGTCCATCGGCGACGAGCGTGACCAGCGCCAAGCGGACGACCTCGTGCTTGCCCCGTACGACGGTCTCAATGGCCGATTCCAGCGCCTGCAACTGTCCGGCTACATCCGACAGGCTCGACACCACGGGAGAAGAAGATGGCGTCACCGTTCAGTACTCACTTTCTTGCTGACGAGATATTCCTGCTGGTGTGTGACCTGAATGTACGTCATACCATGCCGCTGGCCAGTCTCGCAGCACACAGTTACCGTCTGGCGTTGTCGTAAGGGGCATCCGGCGTGCGGCCGCGGGAAGGTTCTGGACCGGAAGGTTGTGGGGGACGAGCTGGCGGAGACATCCGGGAAAGTCTTCACCTGGAGGTCTTCACCTGGAGGGAAGAGAACTATGGCGACGTTTAAAATCCGTGATGGACAACTGGCGTTGGAGTTTTCCCCGCTGGAGAAGCTGGGCGGTTTGCGTTCCGGCGCTACCGTCGGACTCAAGGACATCCAAGCGGTTGAGAAAGTGGATGATCCGTGGGACATCCTCGATGGCCTGCGCTTTGGCACCGGCATCCCGTGGGTCATTGTGCTGGGGACGATGCTCCGGCAGGGCGGCAACGATGTGGTGGCTGTGTACCGCCGGGACCCGGCGGTTGTCGTCACCTTGCGGCCTGGCGCGCCCTACCAGCGCCTCATTGCCACCGTGCCACAGCCGGAGCAGGTTGTGGCTACCCTCCAGGCCGCTCTGGAAAACGAATGCAGGAAAACCTGACAAGAAAGCCTGAACTGGTGCGCTACTTTATGCTGCGCGACTGGTTGGGGTAACGACTTGGGTTGTGAGGCGTTGGTTTGCTGAACTTCCACTTCCGCCTGCCCACACTGAAAGTGATTGGTGAAAGCACCGCTTGGGCACTCACCGTCTGTCTGCAAACATCTCTGTCAGCACCCCTGGCACCTCCCGTCCTGTCTCACGGGGCATCACTCCAAGTTGCCTGACCAAGCGTGCCTTGTCCACCGTCCGCAACTGATCCAAAACCACCTGTCCTTCTTTCCCCCCAAACCGGCACTTCACTCGCGTGGGGTACTCCCGCCCCTTCGTCCACGAAGCATACTGGTTGTGGATGCCAGTGGTGGCAACCCGAAGCTTGCTACACCGGGCAACATACTGGGCCGGCTGTGGTGAGCAGCCCGGCTGTCTGTCTGTGTGATCCGGTGATGCCGTCAAGCCAATATGGCTGGGGGCAATGGTGGCTCTGTTGCTCAGCCGCCTTGAGACCGCTTCGGGCACTTTTGGCGCTGATTCCGTGGCGCTAAGCTTGAGCACGTCGGGCAACGTCCGCAGTTCGTTGCGCAGCACGGCCCCCAAGGCTGGCGTCACGCCATGGAACTTCTGCTTCAAAGTCTGGCTATCGTGACCACTGTGGTTCTGGTGGCTTCGCTGGCCGTCCTTGGGCGCGGCAACCGGGCCATCCGCTTTCTGGCCGATGCCGTTGGGCCGGAGGTCCGTCCCCTGGCCACTGTCAGCATCATTGTCGCGGCCCGCAATGAAGCCGACACCATCGAGCCGGCGCTGCGGTCGTTGCTGGCCCAGGATCATCCAGAGCTGGAGATCATTGTGGTCAACGACCGTTCCACCGATGCCACTGGTGAGGTTCTGGCCCGCCTTCAGCGTGAGTTTCCGGTGCTCAAAACCGTGACTGTCACCACGCTGCCCCCCGGCTGGCTGGGAAAAAATCACGCCCACTGGGTCGGAGCGCAGGCAGCCACCGGCGATTTCCTGCTCTTTACCGATGCCGACATCATCATGCACCCCAGCGCCGTGCGCCGTGCTGTGGCCTTTGCCCTTGCCGAAGGCCTTGACCACGTCGCCGTCGGGCCCGAGGTCCCCCTGCCTGGCTTCTGGCTGACGGCCTTTCTCGGCACCTTCACCATGTGTTTCTCGATGTTCGTGCGTCCGTGGCGGGCGCGTGACCCGCGCAGTACGGTCTTTGTCGGCATTGGCGCGTTCAATCTCGTCCGCCGCACGGCCTACGAGCGCGCTGGGAAGCACGCTGCCATTCGGATGCGGCCCGATGACGACATGAAACTTGGCAAAATCATCAAGCTGGCCGGCGGACGACAGGAACTGGTGGCCGGAAAGGGACTGCTGTCCGTCACCTGGTATCACTCCCTGGGAGAACTCATCCGGGGGCTTGAAAAGAACACTTTTGCCGGGATGGATTACAACCTGGCGCTGGCTGTCGCCGGGCCGCTCACGCTGTTTCTGCTGTTTGTCTGGCCCTGCCTGGCGCTGCTGGTGACAAGTGGCTGGGTGTGGCAGGTCAATCTGCTCAACGTCGGACTGGGGCTGGCGCTCTATGCCGACAACTCGCTGCGGTACGGCGTCCGGTGGCGGCACGTCCCGCTCTTCCCGCTGACCGTCCTGCTGATGATGTTCATCGTGTGGAATGCCACACTGCGAACCCTGCTGGGACGCGGTATCACCTGGCGCGGCACGTACTATTCCCTCGCTGAACTCAAGGCAAATCGCGTCTAGGCGGCCTGTCTGAGTGAGGCGTTGCCGGGTGAAGGTGTCAGTAGAATGTTCTCAAGTCCATCCCGGCATAAAGATGCGCCACCTGCTCGGCGTAGCCGTTGAACAGCAGGGTCGGTCGTCGGGTGAACTCACCAATGCGCCGTTCGGTCGCCTGGCTCCACCGGGGATGACTCACCGCCGGATTGACATTGGCATAAAAGCCGTACTCATGGGGTGCGGCTTCTCGCCAGGTCGTGCGTGGCATGCGGGTCGTCAGCACAATGCGCACCACCGACTTGATGCTCTTGAAGCCATACTTCCACGGCACAACCAACCGCAGTGGCGCACCGTTCTGGTTGGGCAGGGTTTTGCCGTACAAGCCCACAGCAAGCAGCGTCAGCGGATGCAGGGCTTCATCCAGCCGCAGCCCTTCGCGGTAGGGCCAATCAAGCAGTTGCCCGCGTTGCATGGGAAACTGTTTGGGATCGTGCAGGGTCTCGAACGCCACAAACTGCGCCTTGCCCAGTGGCTCGACCAGCTTGAGCAGGGAAGCCAGCGGAAAGCCCACCCAGGGAATAACCATGGACCAGCCTTCGACACAGCGAAGCCGGTACACCCGGTCTTCAAGCGGAAAGCGGCGCAGAAGATCGTCTATGTCGAAGGTCTGGGGACGCTGGACATCGCCTTCAACCGTCACTGTCCACGGGCGTGTCACCAGCGCACGGGCTTCATAGGCCACGTCATGCTTGGCGGTCGAAAACTCATAGAAGTTGTTGTAGTGCGTGATGTCGTCGTAGTCCGTTGGCGGTTCATCAGTCGTCAGGGAAGCGTCGCTGGCAGAGACCGTGGCTAGTGGCCGCGGGCCAGGGCCGGGCGGCGGACGGCGCGCAGCCCTGGCAAAGAGATGGTAAATCCCGGCCGTGGCTACAAGCGAACCGCCGGCTATCAGACCGCGCAACACTTCCCGCCGTCGGAGATACAGCCACTCGGGTGTGATTTCTGAGCTTTTGATGTCAGCCGGTCGCTTGATGAGCATAACTTGGGCAGGAAACCCCTTTATTTCTCAATGCCAAGCTGCGTGAGCAGAAACGTGTAGTAAAACGCTGTTTCGCGCAAGGCATCGTAGCGACCGGACGCACCACCGTGGCCGGCGCCCATGTTGGTTTTGAGCAGGAGGAGATTGTTGTCCTTTTTGAGCGTCCGCAGCTTGGCGACGTATTTGGCCGGCTCCCAGTAGGCCACCTGACTGTCGTTGAGCGCCGTGATGACGAGCATAGCCGGATAGTTTCCGGGCCGGAGGTTGTCGTAGGGCGAATACGAGCGCATGTAGTCGTAAGCCGCCTTTTCGTTCGGGTTGCCCCACTCGATGTATTCCCCGGTCGTCAGCGGCAGGGTCGGATCAAGCATGGTGTTCATCACGTCCACAAAGGGCACCTGTGAAATGACCACGCGGAACAGGTCGGGACGCATGTTGACAACCGCTCCCATAAGCAGTCCTCCGGCGCTGCCGCCCTGAATCGCCAGGTGCGCTGGCGAGGTGTATTTCTCCCGGATGAGAAACTCAGCGCAGGCAATGAAATCGGTGAAGGTGTTTTTCTTCTGCATCATCTTGCCCTGCTCATGCCACTCTTCACCCATTTCGCCGCCGCCGCGAATGTGAGCAACAGCAAAGATCATTCCCCGGTTGAGCAGGGACAGCCGGTTGGAGGAAAAGCCATCGGGAATCGAGATGCCATAGCTCCCGTAGCCATACAGTAGCGTAGGATTTTTGCCGGTTCGCCGCAGGCCTTTCCGGTAGGTGACGGTGAGCGGAATCTTTGTTCCGTCCGACGCCGTCGCAAACAGGCGCTTGGTGACGTACTGCGTCTTGTCGTAGCCGCCAACGACTTCATTCTGCTTGAGCAGGGTTTGCTGGCGTGTGGCGAGGTCATACTCATAGACCGAGCGCGGTGTGATGGGCGACTCATAGGCATAGCGGAATTTGGTCGTTTCAAACTCAGCGTTGGTTGCGCCACCAACGGCGTAAGCCGGTTCAGGAAAGGCAATGAGGTGTGATTTGCCCTGCTCCAGATCAAACACGGTGAATTTCTGAAGACCGTCTTCCCGTGTGGTGACAACGGCATGGCGGACAAACAGGTCAATGGATTCGATCTTGACCTTGGGATTGTGCGGGACGAATTCACGCCAGTTGGATTTGGACGGATCGCTGACGGGCGCGCGTACGATGCGGAAGTTTTTGCCGCCATCCTGTGTCAGAATGAACCACTCACCGTTGCGGTGCTCAGCAAAGTAGCGTATGCCTTCGGTACGGGGAAAAAGCACCTGAAAGGTTCCCTGTGGCTGGTCACTGGGCAGGTAACGGACTTCGCTTGTCGTCGAACTGATGGAAAGCAGCGTGAGATATTTCCGGTCACGGGTACGGTCAAGTCCCAGGTTGTACAGTTCATCAGTTTCTTCAAGGATTTCTTCGGTTTTACCGCCCAGTGTGTGCCGGAAAAGCTTGTTGGAACGCTTGGTCACCGGGTCTTCAACAACCAGAAACAGAGTTTGGTTGTCGGCCGCCCATTCAACGCTTGTGACCCGCTCGGCAGTGTCCGGCAGGTGCTCGCCGGTGGTCAAATCCTTGATGTGGAGCTTGTACTGGCGATAGCCTGTGTCGTCTGTGGTGTAGGCCAGCCGTCGGCCGTCGTCGCTGACGGCAAATGCCCCCAACGCCATGAAGGATTTACCTTCGGCAAGCTGATTGAGATCAATCAGTATTTCTTCCGGGGCATCGAGTGAGCCTTTTTTGCGGCAATAAATGGGATACTGTTTGCCCTGTTCGGTGCGGTAGTAGTAGAAAAAGTTGCGGTATAAATAGGGAACGCTGAGATCGGTTTCTTTGATACGCGCCAGCATTTCCCGGTACAGCTTGTCCTCAAATGCCTTGTGTGGCGCCATGGCGCTTTCCGTGTAGGCATTTTCGGCTTCGAGGTAAGCAATCACTTCCGGGTTCTGGCGTTTGTCGTCGCGCAGCCAGAAGTAGTCATCCACGCGCCGGTCGCCATGCAACTCGAAAACGCGCGGTTCTTTTTTGGCAATGGGTGGTGTCGGACGGGTTGTTTGTGCCATGACTGCAAGTGAGGCCGTGACCACCACGGCAATAAGCTGAGAGGTGAAGAACTTGTGGGCAAGGTAACGCACGGCGTCGAACCTTTCTGGAAAGAACGGTCTGGGCAGTGAAAAGCGGCCGACCGGGGCCGCCACATGCGGTCATGGAAAATCACACCCGGATGTCCCGTGCAAGTCAGACCGGCTGCCGTTGACACCCGCCGGTGGCTTTACGATAGTAGCCAGCAGGTCAAACCAATTGCACTCCGGTGGTCACGACTCAGTATCAAGGTGGTGGTTTGAAGAAACTGACGCTTCCTGACGAGGGTCTCGAAGTTCTGTTCGGGCCCTATGACGAAAACATCCGGTATCTTGAATCGCTGTTGAACGTCCGCATTGGGGCGCGCGGGAGCGAAGTGACCATTGAAGGTGAGGTTTCCGACATAGCCGTGGTCGAGTCCATTCTGACCGACTTTGCCGAACTGGTCATTGAAGGTGCTGCCCCGTCAAGCCAGGAACTGCGTCAGGCTTTCAAGCAGATTGCCGACGACCGGACTTCCTCCCTCAAGAGCTTCTTTTCCAAGACCTATCGTTTCAACCCGACCGGGCGAAAAATGGTTTCGGCGCGGACGCCGACGCAGCGCCGCTACCTGGAGGCCCTGCAAGCCCACGAACTCGTGTTTGGCATCGGCCCGGCCGGGACGGGAAAAACCTTTCTCGCCGTCGCCATGGGGCTGCATTACCTGTGGCAGAAGAAGGTTTCACGGATCATCCTGACGCGCCCCGCGGTCGAAGCCGGCGAAAAGCTGGGCTTCCTGCCGGGTGATTTACAGGACAAGGTTGACCCCTACCTGCGCCCGCTCTACGACGCGCTCTTTGATCTGGCCGATGCCGATAAAGTCACCCGCATGCTGGAAAAGCGTATCATCGAAGTTGCGCCGCTGGCCTTTATGCGTGGGCGAACCTTGTCTGAAGCCTTCATCATTCTCGACGAGGCGCAAAACACGACCTCCGAGCAGATGAAGATGTTTTTGACGCGCATCGGTTTTGGCTCGCGGGTGGTGGTGACGGGCGATGCCACGCAGATTGACCTGCCGCCCGGCAAGTTGTCGGGCCTTGTCGAAGCAATGACCGTGTTGCGCGACATCCGCGAGATTGCCATTGTCGAGTTCACGAACCGGGATGTCGTGCGGCACCGGCTGGTGCAGCTCATTGTGCAGGCTTACGACCGCGCCCGCCAGAGCGCCTGATGTGCTTCCCGGCAAAGCCCTGCCGGTGAAACACGTTCAGGGGGCGTGGGCATCGGGTTGCGGCTGCGCCTGAAATGGCAGCGCCGCCCGATGCGGGAGCGCCGTCAGACGCTGCCATACGGCCTGCGCCGCGCGCGCCGAAGCGCCAACTTCACCCAGTCGCGCCCGAATGGCGGCATAGACGGCCTGCAAACGTTCCCGTTCCGCCGTCTGGTGCAGCAGGTCGTGCAGCCGCCGGGCAATGTTTTCGCCAGTAACCTGTTCCTGAAGCAACTCCGGCACAGCAGCTTCGCCCACCACATAGTTGACAAGGCCGACGTAAGGCAGCGGGGCAAAGCGTCGCAGATACATTGCCGTCAAGGGCGCGACCTTGCCGACGATGACCATCGGAACGCCAGCCAGTGCCGTCTCCAGCGTGGCGGTGCCCGAAGCGACAACGGCCGCATCCGCCACGGCGAGTGTTTCATAGAAGGCATCCGGGATGAGCCGGACCGGAAGCCCGACTTTCCGCAGCCAGGGCGTAAAATCAGCATCCGCAAGCGACGGCGCACGTGGAATCACAAAGCGCAGCGATGCGTCATGACGCGCCAGCTTTTCGGCGGCGTCGAGCATCGGAGACAGATAGTGCCGCAGTTCCGACCGGCGACTGCCCGGCAGCAGGGCAATGACGCAGCTATCGTTTCCAAGTCCGAAACGTTCCCGGAGAGACCGTTTTTCGTCCGGTGAGAAACGCGGCACACGGTCGAGCAGCGGATGTCCAACAAAGGTCACATTCATGCCATGGCGGGCATAGAAGGCAACCTCGAATGGAAACAGCACGAGCATGTCCGTCACGAGCTGTTTGAGCTGTGAGACCCGTCCGCTGCGCCAGGCCCAGACCTGCGGGCTGATGTACCAGATGACCGGAATCTGCCGTCGCCTGAGTTGACGCGCCAGACGCAGGTTGAAATCGGGAAAGTCAACCAGAATGGCTGCATCGGGGCGGTCGCGGTCAAGGCCGGCCACGAGTTCCCGGAAGGTGCGCCAGATGGTCGGCAGATGACGTACCACTTCGACAATGCCAATGACGCTGACGGCTTCCATGCGGATGAGCGGCGCAACGCCGGCCGCTGCCAGACGTTCGCCCCCCATCCCATGAAACCGTGGCGCGGCCACACCGTTCTGCTCCGCCAGAAGGCGTATCTCGTGAACGAGTTCCGCCGCGTGAGCATCGCCGGAAGCTTCTCCAGCAACAACCAGAATGCTGTGCGTCATTGTTGCGTCAGCCAACAACGGGCTGCGTCATGGTTCATCCGAGACCTTGACGACGAGTTTGCCGATGTTGGAGCCGTCAAAGAGTTTCTGCACGGCCCTGGGTGCCTGTTCGAGACCGTCAACAACATCGAGCCGGTACTTGAGGCGTCCCTGGGCAATCCATTCGAGAAGCTGCGGGATGGCTTCCTGTGCGCGCGGCAGGTAATCGAGCACGATGAAGCCTTCAATCCGCAGCCGCTTGCTGATGACAAGCAGGAAGTTCGCCGGCCCGGCAGGTGGTTTCTCACTGGTGTACTGCGAAATCGCGCCGCAGGCGACGACGCGCCCGAAGTTGTTCATCCGCACCAGCGCTGCGTCGAGAATTGCGCCGCCTACGTTGTCAAAGTACACGTCAATACCCTTGGGACAGTACCGCGTCAGCGCCGCTGCGACATCTTCATGCTTGTAGTCAATGGCTGCGTCAAAACCCAGGTCTTCGACAATCCAGCGGCATTTTTCCGGCCCGCCGGCAATGCCCACGACGTGGCAGCCTTTGATGTTTCCAATCTGGCCGACCAGCGAGCCGACAGCTCCGGCCGCCGCCGACACCACAAGGGTTTCGCCCTCTCTGGGGCGGCCGATGTCGAGCAGTCCGAAGTAGGCCGTCAGTCCAATGGCGCCCAGAACGCCGTGATAGAGCAGCAGGGAGTGGCCGGGGATTTTGGCAATCGGCGTCAAACCCTGTCCGTTGCCGACGTAATAGAGCTGCCAGCCAAGCAGTCCCTGAACAAAGGTGCCCACCGGAAAGCCCGCGTGCCGTGAGGCTTCAACCACACCGACGGCCACGCCGCGCATGACATCTCCCAGCGGCACGGCCGGAAGGTAGGAATCCTGCGCCGCCCAGATGCGGTTCGTCGGGTCGAGCGAGAGATAGATGTTGCGGACAAGTACCTGCCCATCCGCAAGGTCGGGAACGGGTTCTTCATGCCAGGTGAAATCGCTATCCTTGAAGTTGCCCACCGGACGGGCAGCCAGTCGCCACTGGCGGTTGATGTATTCGGCCATGTGCCGGAAGATTCCTTTCATTGCAGGGTGTCGCTGATGGTGCGCCCAGGCGCGCACGGCGCAAGCATGCTGGATTTTGAAGCCACTGCAAACCTCGTATGTCGGCGGCAACGACGTTACACACCAGCGACGCTTTCGTCCTCCGTACCTACCCGTATGGCGAAGCGCACAAAGTGGTCGTGCTGTTTACCCGCAGCGGCGGGCTGGTGCGCGCCGTGGCCTACGGGGCCCAGGGCAAGCGCCAGAAGTACGGCGCGGCGCTGGAGCTGTTTTCCGAGGTGAGTGTGGTGTACCGCGAGCGCCAGGGACAGGAACTTGTGTCGCTTGTGGCCTGCGATGTCAAGCGCCTGCACTTCGCGGCAACGTCCGATCCGGTTCTGATGGCGATGCTGGCCTACTGGGCCGAACTCACCAGTGAGCTGTTTCCGGCACATCAGGCCAACGACCCTGTATATCGCCTGCTCGCCGCAGCGTGCGATCTGGCCGACCGCCACGCGCAGACGCCACGGCCGGAAACGCCTGATGCCCTGATGGTCTATGTTGAAACCTGGCTCCTGCGGCTGGCCGGTTTTCTGCCGGACTGGAAACACTGCGCCCGGTGTGGTGTGGATTTGCTGTCCACGCCGGCCGCGCGCTTGTCCGCTGACGGCACGCCGGGCTGCACAACCTGTCTCGCGTATGGGCGGGACATCAGCCTGCCGGCGCGCCGGGCTTATGCCGCGATGCAGCGTCAGTCGCCGGGTGATTTCTGGCATCATGCGCCAGCCGCCGATACACTGGCCGAACTGGCCGCGCTCAACGGACAACTGGTATGTCTGGCGTTGGAGCGCCCTCCAAAGAGCCGGGCCGTCTGGCAGCAGCTTCGGGACGGGATGGCGTCTGTCACCTGAACCGCCTGGAGCAAAGACGGCCGGCGGTCAAGGAAATCACAACGATGCGTCTCCCTTTGACGGTGATATGGCTTCTCTGGTTGGTGGCAGGCGGGGTGTGTCCTCTGTTTCCGGCGGCACACGCCCAGGTGCGCGGCTATGATGCGCCAGGTCTGGTTGGGCTTCAGCTTCAGCTCCGGCGGCTTCCGACAACCGCCAGCGTCCTGCACATTGGCGCGCATCCCGATGACGAGGATTCAGCGCTCATCGCCCGTCTCGCGCGGGGGGATGGCGCGCGGGTGGGCTACCTTTCGCTGACCCGTGGCGAAGGCGGGCAGAACATCCTGGGACCGGAGCAGGGCGAGGCGCTCGGTGTGATACGTACCGAAGAACTGCTCCAGGCGCGCGCCCTCGATGGCGGCGAACAGTTTTTTACCCGCGCCTTTGACTTCGGCTTCAGCAAGACCCGCGAGGAAACCGAGGCGAAGTGGAATGCCATGCACGGCCCCGATGCCATTTTGCAGGACGTGGTCAAAGTCATCCGCCGGTTCAAGCCGCTGGTCATTGTCTCGCGCTGGGGCGGGACGCCCCGTGACGGCCACGGCCATCACCAGTACTGCGGCTATCTCACGCGGCTGGCCTTTGCCAAAGCCGGCGATCCCGACTGGCATCCCGAACTCGGCCCGGCCTGGCAGGTGCAAAAACTCTATGTCAGTGCCGACGTTGCGCCGCCGGACAATCCCCATCCGCCGCTCAAAATTCCCACCGGTATCTATGACCCGGTACTCGGACGAACCTACTTTCAGGTGGCCATGCATGGGCGCAGCCAGCACAAGTCACAGGAAATGGGGGCGCTGGAGCCGGAAGGCGAGCAGTTTTCCCAGGTGAAGCTCGTCGAAAGCCGCGTGCCAACGGACCCAGCCAACGAAAAGAGCCTGTTTGATGGTCTGGACACCAGCCTGTGCAGCCTGGTGGAGGCGTCGGCCCCGGAGGAAGCCCGGCAGTTGCTCGCTGACATCCAGACGATGGTGGATCGTCTGGCGGCAGGCTGTGTCACGCCGACGGAAGCCTATCAGGTTCTGACCGAAGCCTACGCAAAGCTGATGCGGTGTCGGCGGTTGCTTGACGGCGCGCCACCGGAAAGTATGGAGCCGGTCGGCGTTGGCGAAAGATATGGGCCGGGTAAAGCGCCCCCGCCGCCGTCATCGGCGCTTGATGTCAAGTGGGAGCAGTTGGGGCGGGCCTTTCTACTGGCCGCCGGGTTTCAACCGGCGGCCTGGGCTGATGTTGAAACTGTGACCGAAGGCGACACACTCAATATCGTGTTCACCCCCTGGCAGATGGACGCGCCCCGTTTCGAGATGGGCAACTTCATCATGTCTCTCCATGTGGAGACGAAGACCTTGGGGGAGAAACGTTTTCCAGAGGGCTACCCGGCGTCAGTCCGCTTGAAGATAACGCCCCACCCTGACTGGCCGGTACGCCCGGGCCGGTCGGTGTTGGACATTTTCGGGTATGGGCGCATCTTTGGGCGGCCCTGTCAGTTTGGTGTCCCGCTCAGGTATCGCTACGCTGATCCGGTGCGCGGTGAAGTGCAACGGGAGGTGGAACTTGTACCGCCGCTTTCGGTCAGCCTGAGCGATACCCTGCTGGTTGTTCCGAAGACTGACGAACGGGAGGACGAACAAGAAGCAGCGCCGCAGCGTATCGTGGCAACCGTCACCAACCATGCCCAGACGGAACGCAGCGGCAGCGTCAAACTCGATGTTCCCCGTGGCTGGCGCGTCACACCTTCCGAAGTTGCCTTCACGCTGCCGCCAAAGGGAAAGCAACCGTTCGTCTTCGAGGTGGCTGTTCCGCCGATGACACGGGCCGGGCGTTACACCATACCGGCCGCTGCAATGAGCAACGGCCGGCGGTATGACCGCACCATGCAGGTCATCGCCTATCCGCACATTCCAACCCGCCGTCTCTATCCGCCCGCCCAGTTGACCGTTCTGGTCAGCGACATCCGGGTTGCCCCAGTCAAGGTGGGGTACGTCATGGGCAGCGGGGACCTGGTGCCGCAGGCCATCCGGCGGATGGGATTGCCGGTGACGCTTCTGGATGAGGACACGCTGGCCACGGGCGACTTGCAGGCTTTTGATGTCATCGTGGTGGGAATTCGCGCGTCACAAACCCGCCCGGACTTTGCCGCCGAGCACGCCCGTTTGCTGGAGTACGTCCGGCAGGGCGGGACGCTCATCGTGCAGTACCAGCGCCCGGACTACGTGGCGCGGGGGCTTCCGCCCTTTCCGGCAACCATGGGGCGGCGCACCACGGACGAAACCGCTCCGGTCACGGTGTTGCAGCCGGACCATCCAGTATTCAACGTTCCCAACCGGATCACGGCGCAGGACTGGGAGGGCTGGGTGCAGGAGCGGTCACTGTACGACTGGGCCACCTGGGATGACCGCTACACGGCGCTGCTGGAAAGCCACGATGCCGGAGAAGCGCCCAACGCCGGCGGGCTGGTCATCACGCGGCTGGGGCGCGGACACTACATCTACACCGGCTATGCATGGTTCCGGCAGTTACCGGCCGGAGTGGCAGGGGCCTATCGCATCTTTGCCAACATGTTGAGTTTGCCCGCCAGCCGCACGGCAGAGCTTCCCCATCAGCGCCAGCGTCCGGCCAGAGGCAGGTCGCCGGGAAGGCCGAGCTGAACCGTGAAATCGGCGAAACCGGGCGTGTTTGAGTTGCGCAGGAAAAACGTTCCCTAGCGATAGACGCCGAAGGTGTCAAAGCCCTGCCCCGTCCAGTCGCCGGCAACGGGCAGGTCGCCGGCCAGACCGTAGAAGAAGGCCACGTCGGCAAAGCCGCTGGTGTTGGTGTTGCGCAGGTAGGCAAAGCCGTCCGACGGCCGGAAGCAGCCAACGGTTGTGAACAGATCGCCGTTCCAGTCACCAACCACAGGCAGGTCGTTCGGGTTGCCGTAGTTGATGATGTAGTCGGCAGGGCCGGCGTCGTTGGTGTCGCGCAGCAGGAAGACGCCGTTCCGGTACACCCCAATCGTGTCGCGTCCATCGCCGTTCCAGTCGCCGGCCACGGGTCGGTCTCCCGGTGCGCCAAAGTCGAACACCACGTCGGCGACACCGGGGCCGTTGGTGTTTTTGAGAAAGAACCGTCCCTGCCGGAAAATCCCGATGGATTGCACGCCGTCGCCATCCCAGTCGCCAACTACAGGGATGTCGCCGGTCTGTCCGTAAAAGAAGTTCATGTCCGCAAAGCCCGAAGTATTGTCGAACTTGAGGTACACGTTGCCGTTGCCAGGGCGGTACACCCCAATCGTTCGGGGATTGGGGCGGGGCGGCGTGGCCTGTTGCACGGCGTTGTTGACGCTGGCCCGGACCTGTTCTGTGAGCTGAAAGACCTGACTGAGCGGTGTTTGGGCAAAGAAGACGCCCAACGCCCCGGTGCGGTAGTCAATCCACGGCAGCGTGCCAAGCGCGCCGCCGTCGCTGACGTTGATGCCAACGCCATTGCTGTCGAGCGTATTGAGCCACCATCCGAAGCCATAGCGGGTGTCTGGCTGTCCGTAGCCCTGGTAGGGCGAGGAAACAATGCGCGCGCCCTGCGTCTGATCGCGGCGCATTTCCAGACAGGCTGCGGCCGACAGGACGCGCTGCCCCTCGAAGATGCCGTTGGCATAGAGCATGGTGAGAAAGTTCATGTAGTCATCAAGAGTTGACCACATGCCGCCGGCCACGCGCGGATTGGCCGTGAAGTCTCCCGATTCCGTAAAGGCTGTGCGCGTCATGCGGCACGGTGTAAGGATGTTCTGCCGCACGAAGGTGTCAAACGGTGTGCCGGTCACCACCTCGACCACGCGCCCGACCACATGCATCGAGACGCCGCCGTAGAAAAACTCTGTACCCGGTTGGGCGCGCAGCGGTGTGTTTTCCTGCGCAATGATGGCTACGGCCTGTTCCAGCGTGATGGTTGGGTTGTCGAGGGCAGCGGAAGCGCCGCGCATCCCCGAAGTGTGCGCCATACACTGCCGAATGGTGGGATTTGCCCGCTGGGTTGAGCCGGCAACGGGCATGTCGCGGAAAGCGGGCAGGTATGCGCCAACCGGGTCATCGAGCCGGATCAAGCCCCGACCCACGCAGACCATCACGGCCGCCATGGAAATCAGTTTGGTTGAGGAAGCCAGAAAGACCCGTGATTCGGTGGTGAAGGGGACGCCGAAGGCGAGGCGTCCGTAGGCTTCCCGGAAGATCAGGCGATTACGGTGGCGAAGGCTCAGGGACAGCCCCGGCGGCTGATTGGCCGCGACGGCCGCCTGGAGTTGGCTGCGGACACCGCTCAGGTCATAGCCACTGGCGGAGGTGACCACGGAAGCTGTGGCTGTCGTCCGTGGAAACATGAATCCACCCGGACACAGGCTGACCAGGAGGCAACCCAGCACCAACCAGTACGTCGCCGTCCGCGTTCGCACCCGTGCGCCTCGCCGGACGCTGGCTGATATTTCACACCTTTGACCCACGTGATGTTTCTCCTTTGATTTTGGTCGTGTGATTTGGTCGTGTTGGATGCCGGTCATGGGATGTTTGACACAAGATGGTCATAAAAGTCTGAAAATTTCCCACGTCCCGCCGCTGTGCTGCCTGTGAAGGTAGGGAGCAACGTGCTTGGAACTTGTACCCAAGGCTGCTAGACTGCGGCACAGCTTGAGCAGGTCTGCCAAATCAAAGGCAAATGGCGTGGAGTTGTTCAGGCTTGGCTCAGGACATTTTACTGGCGGAGGCACCCGGCACATGTGGGAAAGGTTGAAGCGCCTGTTCCGTTCGATTTTTGGGGGGATAATTGACGCTGCTGAAGACCCCGAACTCATTCTCCAGCAGGTCATCCGTGACATGCGCGACCAGGTTCCGAAGCTGAACGAAAGTGTCGCGCAGGTGATGTCCAATGAAAAGCTGCTCGAACGGGAGGTCGCCACGCTGGAGCGCGAAATCACCGAACTCGACAGCAAGATTAAGGCTGCGATCAAGATGGGGCGCGACGACATTGCCACCACTTACATTGCCTCCATGCAGGAAAAGCAAAACTCGCTGGCCCGCGCCAAGGAACAGCTCGTGGTGGCCAAGAAAGCTTCGCAGCAGGCCATCCGCTTCCGCGATGACTACCTGCTCAAGATGAAGCGCAAGCAGGATGAGGCGATGCAACTCATCAGCGAGAGCAAGCGCGCACGGATGCAGGAGCAGCTTGCTGCCACGATGGCGTCCTTCCAGGTGGGGGACGCGGCTGGTTCGTTTGATGAAATGCGCGAGAAAATCAACCGCCGCGCCGCAGCCGCCGAAGCCAGGATGGAGCTGTCCATGTCGGGTGTGGACAGCCAGATGGCACAGCTCGAACGTGAAGTCTATAACGTTCAGGCCCAGGATGCCCTCATCGCCTACAAGCGCCAGATAGGCCTCATCCCCGATGAACCCACGGCGCTGTCGGAATCCTTTGGTACGGAACGGACACTCGGCCCGGCCCAAAAGAAAGCCCTTGAGTAACCTCACCTGAACCGCACGATGTCTGACCGCCCACCACAGTGCCTGTGGTGAGCGGTTTTGATGTTCGGGTGGTCGGTTCAGCCGCTGGTTTTTGACGGAAGGCGAAAGGTGGCCACGACCGGTGCGTGGTCAGAGGGACGTTCCCGGCCGCGCTCGGCGCGGTCAATGCTGGCTGACAGACAGGCATCCGCCAGAACCGGCGTTGCCCAGATGTGGTCAATGCGCCAGCCCCGGTTGCGCGCAAACCCACCCGTACGGTAGTCCCACCAGCTATACAGCCCCGGCTCGTCGGGATGCTGCTCGCGGACGCTGTCGCGCAGTCCCCACTGCCGCCAGCGCGCCAGAAAGGCATGCTCCCGCGAATGGAACATCACTGTCTCGCGGTTGCTTTCCGGGTCGTAGAGATCAATGTCGGCCGGCGCGATGTTGTAATCACCACAGAGCAGAAACGGTATCTCCGGCGTCAGATGGCTTGTCAGAAAGTGCGTGAGCCGCTCCAGAAAGGACAGCTTGTAGGCAAACTTCGGCGAGGTGACCGCTTCGCCGTTGGGTACGTACACCGAGGCCACAGTGACACCGCAGATCGTGGCGAGCAGAAACCGCCGCTGGTCATCGGGCGCATCGTCGGGTAAGCCATAGCGAACCTGCTGCTGTGGCTCAAAGGAGAGAATAGCCACGCCGTTGTAACCTTTCTGTCCGTACACGCTGGCTACGTAGCCAAGTTGCTCAAAAGCCTCAAATGGAAAATCAGCGTCAGGGACTTTGGTTTCCTGCAGACACAGTATGTCCGGTTCGTGGCGTTCGAGCCAGTCCAGCACGTGGGGCAGGCGGACGCGAATGGAGTTGACGTTCCACGTGGCAACGGTCAGTGTTTTGGGCATGGCATGATTTCGGCAGTTCGGGACTCATGCCAACCGGCATCACGCACGCCAGCCTGGGGGATGTAGCTTGGGTCCTGGGGGAGCGTGGCTTTGCCGGTCAGGCTTTTTGCTTATGGCTTATCAGGTCATCGCCCGCAAGTGGCGACCTCAGCAGTTTGAAGATGTCGTGGGGCAGGCGGCCATTACGCGCGCCCTCAGCAATGCCCTGCGGACGGGACGGCTCCACCACGCCTATCTGTTTGCCGGGCCGCGCGGCGTCGGCAAAACCACCTGCGCCCGACTCTTTGCCCGGGCGCTCAACTGCGCCGAAGGCCCGACGCCCACCCCCTGCGGCGTGTGTCCGTCCTGCCAGGAAACCCTGACCGGCAACTCGCTCGATGTTCTCGAAATTGACGCCGCTTCCCATACCGGCGTGGACAACATCCGCGAGGTCATCATTGCCACGGTCGGAAACCGTCCGGCGCGCGACCGCTACAAGGTCTTCATCATTGATGAAGTCCACATGCTTTCGACGAGTTCCTTCAACGCCCTGCTGAAGACTCTGGAAGAGCCGCCGCCGCACGTGGTCTTCATCATGGCGACGACAGAACTGCACAAGCTGCCGGAGACCATTCTCTCCCGCTGTCAGGTCTATGAGTTTCGGACGGTTGGCGTTGACGTCATTGCCGACCGGCTCCGGCAGATTGCCGAGGCGGAGCAGGTGCCGATTTCACGCGCGGCGCTGGTACAGATTGCCCAGGCCGGGCGTGGCAGCCTGCGCGATGCGCAGTCGGCCCTTGAGCAGGTATTGGCCTTTGCCGGCACGTCCACCGAGATTGATGAAGCCGCCGTGCGCGACGCCCTTGGTCTCATCGGCATCGGTTGGCTGTCAGAAGTCGTGGAAGCCCTGCACAGGTCGGATGCCGCTGCTGTTTTGATGGAAGTGGAGCGGCTGGTTCGGACGGGCCATGACCTGCGGCAGTTCCTGCGGGAGTTGATGACCTATCTGCGCCACCTGCTGGTGGCACAGTTGGTCGGCGCTGACCGGGAGTTGCTGCCGGTCGCCGACAGTGAAGTGGCTATTATCAAAAAGCAGAGCCGGTACTTCACGGTTGCCGAACTGATCCGGCTGTTTTCGCTGGTGGCTGACCTGGAAATGCAGGTTCGGGCGGCAGAAGACCCGCGCCCACTCGTGGAAGTCGGTCTCGTCAAACTGACCCAGCTTGGACACCTCAAGCCGCTGGAGGACATTCTGGCGCGGCTCGATGCGCTTCTGGCCGAAGGCCCACGTCCACTTCCCGTATCTTCACCGGGTGGCCCCACTGCCGGAAAGCGGCCGGCCACACCGGTCAAACCAACGCCGCCGCCATCGGCAACACGCCCGGAACGCCCCACGCGCGCGGAATCCGGGTCGCCTGACCGTCCGCCGCTGCGCCTTGCGCCACCGCCAGAGCCACCCCCGGAACCGCCACCGGATGTCACCCTGCTGGCGGCAGCCCCACCGGCGGATGACAGCTTCGACCCGACCAACGCGACCGAAGTTCTGGCCAGAATCAGGCAGCGGGCTGAACAGGAAAAACCCTTTTTAGCCACACAACTTGAAAAAGTTCAGTCCGCGCGGTGGGACGGCAAGCGATTCGAATTGACCTTCGGCCCTGAAGCCAGATCGCAGGAGGCATCTGTCCGGGAAGCACGGGCTTTCCTGCAGGAAGTCCTGCAGGCGCTGACCGGCAGACAGGTGAGCCTTGTCACCCGCCTGGAAGGCCGTCAGCCGCCTGCTGCCTCAGAGCCAGAACCGGACCGCCGGGAAAAGCTGTTGCGGGCTGAGGTTGAACGTCACCCGGCGGTCAAAAACCTGCAACGGTTGTTTGGCGCAGAACTGTTTGACATCGACCCGCCGGAGTAGCGCCTGCGTCAGGGAGTAGTATCTGGCGTACGGTTGTGAAGATGGCATCCAGCATAGGTTCGGTGAGCCGACCCGTCAGCGTGTTCTGTTGGCTTGGGTGGTAAGAACCAAGCAGTGTGAGTCCAGGTGCGAGGTCATAACGCGCGCCATGTGCAAAACGCGGTTTTGGCCTGGGAAGCACTTTTCCCTGCTGACGCAGCGCCTTCAGGGTCTGTTCAAAGGCAAACTGCCCAAGGGCGACAATGACGCGCACTTCAGGGAGCAATTCCATTTCGCGGACGAGAAACGGCAGACAGGTCTCAGCTTCTTCGGGAAGCGGCCGGTTGCCCGGAGGCGCGCAGCGGACAGCCGCGCAGATGTAAGCGTTGATGAGTTGCAGCCCATCTTCGCGGTGGGTTGACGTCGGCTGATTGGCAAAACCGGCGCGGTGGAGGGCCCGAAACAGCCAGTCGCCACTCCGGTCGCCGGTGAAGAGGCGCCCAGTACGGTTGCCGCCGTGCGCCGCCGGCGCCAGCCCGACAATGAGCAACCGGGCCTGTGGATCGCCAAAGCCAGGGATGGGCCTGCCCCAGTAGGTTTCCGTCTCAAAGCGGCGGACTTTGTGTCGTGCCACCTGTTCCCGCCAGGCCACCAAACGGGAACAGCTCCGGCAGGTAGTGATGTCCTGGCGGAGCTGTTCGAGGGCAGGGACAGAGGCCTTGCAGGAAAGCGCAGCCGGTTCAGACAGCGGTGAGCCACTCATGGCGGTCTTCACGCTCCCCGTGGATGATGCCGAAGTAGGCATCCTGGAGTTGTTTGGTGATGGGGCCGCGCTTGCCTTCGCCGATTTTGATCTTGTCGAGCGTGCGCACCGGAGTGATTTCACAGGCTGTGCCGGTGAGAAACACCTCGTCGGCAATGTAGAGTTCTTCGCGGAGAATGCTGCGCTCCACGACTGGAATGCCCAGGTCTTCACAAAGACGCATTATGGCATCGCGGGTGATGCCAGGCAGCACAGCGCGTCCAATCGGAGGGGTAATGACGGTCCCATCCCGCACCATGAAGACGTTTTCCCCGCTCCCTTCACTGACATAGCCGGCAGCGTCAAGGGCAATCCCTTCGGCATAGCCGTTGACAATGGCTTCCATCTTGATGAGTTGGGAGTTCATGTAGTTGGCACCGGCTTTGGCCGTGGTGGGAAGTGTATTGGGGGACATGCGCGCCCAGGAAGAAGTACATACATCCACCCCGGCTTCAAGTGCGTCGCTGCCGAGGTAGCGTCCCCAGGGAAAACAGATGATGTAGGTTTCCACCGGCGCCGGGAACGGGTTGACGCCAAATGCCCCATAGCCGCGAAACACGATGGGGCGTACGTAGCAGTGCTGGAGCTTGTTGACCCGTACGGTTTCGATACAGGCCGTGAAGATTTGCTCCATCGTAAAGGGAATCGTCATGCGATAGATGTGGCAGGAGTCGAACAGACGGCGCACATGCTCACGCAGGCGGACGAGCCGTGGACCACGTGGGGTTTGATAGCAGCGGATGCCCTCGAATACCGAGGAGCCGTAATGAATGACGTGCGACATGACATGAATGCGCGCGTCCTCCCACGGGAGCAGTTTGCCGTTGTGCCAGATTTTTTCAGACGTTTCGAGTGCCATGGCCGGTTCCTCCAAGCGACGCAAGGCCGAGCCGGCCGTACCCTGGTTGGCTACGTCCTGAAACCGACTCGCCCAGCGCCCTGAGCAGACTTACAGGATTTTTTTGCCGAGCGCAGAGAGCAGGAGTTCCGCGCCCAGTTCGCCGGTCCGATTATGCGCATCGAGAACGGCATTGATTTCGACCATTTCGACCGAGAGCATTTTGCCTGAATCGTGAATTTTCTCCATTGCCAGGTGACTTTCACGATAGGTGCCCCCGCCGGGAACGGGCGTGCCGACGCCAGGCGCATAATAAGGGTCAACGAAGTCCATGTCGAATGTCGCGTGAAAACCAACCGTGTGGCGTGTAACCCAGGCGATGGCTTCATCCATGATGGCGCTCATGCCACGTTCATCGAGATCGCGCATTGTGTAGATGCGCAGGCCCAATTGACGCGCGAGTTGACGCTCACCTTCATCAATCTGACGCACACCGATAATGACGCAGTCTTCAGGGTGTATTTTCGGAGCAAAACCGCCAATGTGCGTCAAAACTTCGGGGCCGTAGCCCAGCAGAACGGCCAGCGGCATGCCGTGGATGTTGCCGGAAGGGGATGACTCCGGCGTGTTGATGTCGGCATGGGCGTCAATCCAGATGATGCCGATGCGTTGGCCCCGGCGGCGGTAGTAACCGGCCACCCCGGCCACACTTCCAATGGCAATCGAATGGTCGCCGCCAAGGACAATGGGCACCGCGCCGCGTTCCAGAATCCCTTCGACACAATCGGCAAGAAGGGCATTCGATTTGGCCACTTCGGCAAGATACTTGTGTTTGGCGTCGGCAGGTGTGGCACGGCGCATTTCGGCCAGTGCGACCGGGATGTTGCCAACGTCTTCCACGTCGTAGCCCAGTTCGGCGAGTTTGGCGCTGAGGCCGGCAATGCGTACGACGGACGGCCCCATATCCACGCCGCGCCGGTCGGCGCCCAAGTCCATGGGCACGCCGACAATGGTCACTTTGCGGGGAGCAGGAGAAAGGGGTTTTTCCATGGGGAATCTCCAGCAAGCCTTGGTCAGGGGCGAACAGAAGGTTGCCTGACGAAGAGCAAAGAAGTGCTTCAGGCCGATTTGACCTTGCGGAAGCGCCAGCGGTGGAGCCACCCGGCGAGGCGTGTCCGCAGACGACGCCAGAACGTGGTCAGATCATGCCGGACGCCATTACTTTCGATGCGCAGGACGCGCCCAACGACGTTGGAAACCGGAACGGAGACATCGAGACCCTCAGCCGCATCTCCACGGGTTACAACATAGGTCGTGGCATGGCGTTGCTCGAAACGCAGAATGCGATGCACGACGGCTGTTTGGCTGCTTGTGCAAAGCAGAACAATGTCTCCGACACCGAGCTGAGTGGTTGGCACCTGCTCAACGGTCAGCCAGTCACCATCAGAGATGGTGGGGCGCATGGTGCTGCCATTGACACGAAAGCGATAGACGCCATCGCGCATCAGTTCCGCCCGCGCCGTCCGTAAAATGTCGGGCGATTCCAGGGTGTGTTCCCGAATGGAAGACGTTTTGGTTTTACCGGTCGTCCGCATGTGCTACGCCCCGCCGGGAGATGAGTTGAAGAGGCTTTTCAGGGTTGCAGCGCCTCCATATTAGTGTGAGCCAGACTGGCATTTCAATCGTGTCCGTTGGATTTTGGGTGTCCGGCTTGTCGCCCCGTACCACACTGGCCGTCTCCTATGGACGACGGTACGCCGCCGGAACCACCGTGACGAGATTCCCACCACGGGTGGTCACCTGGGCCAGGGCGTCACGCAGAACGGACACGAATTTATCAAACGGCATGCCCTCAAAGAGCGGCAGGTCGCTTGTGACCGCCACACTCAGCGTTAGAACCCGGTGGGGCGAGGAAGCGTGCGGAATCCCTTTTTGCTGGATGGCTGCACACAGATGTTCGGCCCGCTCCCGTCCCTGCTCAGCATCCGCATCGGGGATAAGTACCAAAAAGCCTTCACCAGGGTCATAGGCCGCCATGCCGCCTACTGGTGCGAGTTGGGCATCGAAAAGCCCGGCGACGACTTCCAGACATGGCTGGCGAAAAGCGGCCGGATAGGACGCAAAGAAGTCGAGCTGTGCCAGACACAGCGTGAGCGGATAACCCTGGCGTGCCGCGCGGTTCCACTCGCGTCCGTGCAGTTTCTGAAATTGCGCCAGTGTCAGGAGATCGCTCAGCCGTCCGGCACCCGACGGCTCGGCGGCCCGGCTGCCTGTCAGGAGATTCGCCAGCCCGCCTGGCACTTCAAACGACAGCGGTATCGCCGGTGGCAGAGGGGCTGCCACCGGAAGCGGCTGTGGTGTGGCCGGCAGAAGGGCGGCATTGGGATCGAGCGAGATTGCTTCCGCCTGCAGTTCGGCAGCTTTGTCCGCATCACCCCGCGCCTGATACATCTGCGCCAGCACCATGGCTTCGCGTGCGGCATCAGTTTTTCGTCTGGCCTCGGCATACAGGTCCTTGAGCTGGAGGCGCGTTTCCAGAACATCCGGCTGGGCGGCCACCATCCGTTCAACCAGTGTCAGCCGCGCCTGCATCAGTTCCGGGTTCTGCACCAGGAGACTGTCGAGCAGGGCGATGCTGTATTCGCCCGATGTCGTCTCGGTGCGTTCCACCGACGGCGTTGTTCCGGCCGGTGAGGTTGCCCCGGCCGTCATGCGGTCGTAGTAGCCGGCAGCCGAGGGAGACTCAAAACCTTCCGGGAAACTCATCGCCGCTGCGGGGGCCGGATCATCCGCCTTGTGACCGGCCAGGGCTTTGAGCCGCTGCCGCGCCTTGCGGCTGGGTTGATGCCGGATGGCCTGTTCAAGGGCGCGGATGGCATCGGCCTCACGTCCGGCATCGAGATAGGCCTGGGAAAGCAGGTCAAGGGTGCTGGCCAGCTTCCGCTTCCCGCCGGACTGCTCATACACCTGGGCCAGGCACTCAATAGTCGGAATGTGGTTGGGATGGTGTTCAAGAATACTGCGCAGAATGGCCGTTGCACGTTTTTTCTGTCCGCGGTCGAGAATCAGGTTGAGGAGGCTGCGGACGATGTGAACGGCACGGTCAAACGCCTCGCGTTGGACGCAGGCTTCAGCCACTTCCAGGCAGTGCTCGAAGCGACTCTGGTCAATGGCAAACAGGCGGTCGAAGGTGGCTTCGGCCGCGTCGAGTTCTCCCCCTTGCAGGTAAGCCCGCCCCAGCACCACAGCAAGTTCGAGGTTATTTGGCGTCTGGCTGATCTGCTGGCGAATGCGCTCGCAGCCGAGCAGCGCCTGTCCGGCGGCAATGCACGTTTCAGCATAGCCCCCCAGCGCGCTGGTGCTGTCGGGGCGGATGGAGAGGGCGCGGTCATACGCGCCGAGCGAGCCTTCCCAGTCCTGCTGCCGCCGCAGGGCAGCTCCGGCCGCCAGGAATTGCTCGAAAGCATCCGTGCGTTGGCCGCTGCGCAGGTGGACTTCCGCCAGTTCGCGCTTGACCTGCCCATCGCCCGGATCGAGCTTGGCCAACTCCCGTAGCGCCGAGATGAGCGTTTCCCGGGTGCCATTCCGGCGGGCAGCCTCGGCCGCGTTCCGGTAGTCCTGTTTGGCGTCCGCCACCATGCCCTGTTTCCGGTGCAGGTTGCCCAGCGCCAGGCTGTATTCCGGCTGGTCCGGCTGCAACCGGATGATCTTCTTGTACAGTGCAATGGCCTGGGGCAGTTGCTGCTGCCGGACGTAGTGTTCGGCCACCATGGCAAAGCGCCCGGCAGCTTCCTGTGTCCGGTTGACCCGCTGGTAGATGTCGCCCAGGATGTTGGCAATGGTGACATCCCTGGGGTCTGTCCGCGCCACCAGCTCATAGTCCTTGATGGCGGCTTCGAGCTTGCCCTGCTGGGCATGTTTTTCTGCCTGCCGGAGGGTTTTTTCACGGTCAAAACTGCGGGAAAAAAGTGCCATGGCGGTTTCCGAAGTGGGTAGTCAGTGGTGGCTGAGGGGCCTGAGAAGCCGCACGACTTCCTGTGCGGTTGGGCGTGACGAAGGGACTTTGTGCAGCATGCGCATGGTGACAGCTTCGAGGATGGGCGGCACATCGGGTGCCAGACTGGCCAGCGGTGGCGGTCCACTCTGCAGGTGCGCCGTCATCAATGCCGCCACATTGCCATTTTGTGCCGTAAAGGGCGGTCGCCCGGCCAGGATTTCGTAGGTGACAATGCCCAGACTGTAGATGTCGGCCCGTCCATCGTAGGGGAGAAAACTCAGGCGCTCCGGCGGCATGTACTTGGGTGTCCCGACGATGAGGCCACGGGTCGCTTCCGGGTGCGCGCCATCTTCGGGGGACATGAGCTTGGCCAGGCCGAAGTCGAGCAGTTTGACGACCTCGCCCGTCGGCGGGCGGTGCAGGAAGATGTTGTCCGGTTTGATGTCGCGGTGAACGATGTGCATGGCGTGGGCTTCGGCCAGAACCGATGCCACCGGGAGGATGATGTCCAGACACCGCTGGGGGGAGAGCCGCCCCAGCCGTTTGAGTTCCTGCCCCAGCGTTATGCCCTGCAGGAGTTCCATCACCAGGTAGGCAAGGCCGTTTGAGGAAATGCCGAAGTCAATGACGTTGACGGCATTGGGGTGCTGGACACGACAGGCTGAAATGCCCTCGCGCTTGAACCGTTCGAGTTCTTCGGGCGTGACACTGATGCCCTGGGGCTGGAGGATTTTGACGGCGACGGTCGTGTTCAGCGCGAGGTGTGTGGCCTCATACACGGCACCATAACCACCGGCGCCGATTTTGCGTTCGAGGCGGTAGCGCCCGTCGAGCACCGTGCCTGGCAGGGCTTCCGTGTAGGCAGAAAAAATCGTCTGGGCGCGCACCTGCGAATGCAGGAGAGCTTCCTGCGCGCGGATAAGGGCCTGGTTTTTTTCAAGCAGTTCCCGGTTTTTGGCTTCCAGTTCGTGCTGAATGCGCAGCAGGCGGCTCTGGGTGGTGTCCCCGATGCCGGTCATTTTGACCGCCTGTTTGAGCAAAGCACGGTACTTTCTGACCAGTTCTGAAAACTCCCGTTGCCACTCTGCCACGTTGGGCAGACCTTCCGTAGCAATTCGCTCGGCCGTGGACAGAACGGCGAATTCCGCAGCAAAGACTTCTTCAGCAGCCGTTTTGGGTTTTGGTTCAGCCATGCGGCCATCAGGACGGGATCGCTACGAATTTGAAGGGAATCGAGAAGTCTTCGGCGAATTCTTCTCCGTGTTCTCTCATGTCGTCGTCGTCTTCATAGTAGTGCCAGTTCAGGGTGACGGTCCGCCCGGCTTTGACGGCATGTTCAACCATTTCCAGAATGGTGATGATGCACTTCGAGGAGCTGGTGTTGAAATAGTCCAGACGAAAGTTGAGTGTAATGGGCGTGAAAGACTCGATCAGGTAGAGCGACAGCCAGTCCAGAACCGGTTGGTAGAAGTGCATCGCGTTTTCTGGATACGAATCGCCCTCCATATTGAGAATGCCTGTGGCGGCGTCAAAGGCGATGCGGGGTGTTGCTTTGGTTTTCTCGATGTACAGGGTTTGCATAGTTGCCAACCTCGCAGGCGGTTGAGGGGTAAAGCCGCTACAGGCCAACCGACGCTGGTGTGAAACAGACCAAAGGGCACGTCAACGGTTGTTGACTGTGGTTCACACAATAAACGAAGTCACTGTTGACTGCAAAAGAGGAGCAGGACTGAAGCTGGCTACGTCTTGGGAGTGCCATTTCCGGGGAGGTTGGACCGAACCTGTTACCGGGATGGTGCCGAACAGACCGGCCAGCGGGCATAGAAATCAGGCAGTTCCGGCAGATGGAGTTGCTGTCCCAATTCGGCAATGCGTTCCTGGCAGGTGATCTGTGAGCCTTCGGAAGGCAGGTGCAACCGGGAGTCAGATTGCACGGTGGTGTGGGCTGTGTCGCGGGCACGGCGTCCCCCACGGCGGGCCTGCCAGTGGACGTACAGCCGGATGGCGTTCCAGGCAATGAAGATGTTGGGACCGGGCAGCAGACCGAGCAGCAGTGTGAGAGGCAAAAGTGCAGTATTGACCCAGATGCCCCGCTGGTGGACGGCGAGGCGTGCCTCCAGCCAGCTCGTCCAGTGGGCGCGCACGGTGTCATCATCCAGTTCTCCGTCGTGGATGATTTCGACGGTATCCGCATGGGCTAACGCCCGCAGCAGACCTTCGGCCGGGTGCGTCCACTGTTCAAGCCAGAGCCAGATACGCCGGATGCCGCGCCAGAAGCGGTTGGGTGGTGTGTGCAGCAGGTGCGCAGCTTCTTCCCGAAGACGATACGCGCGGCGCACAAGCCGCTGCGTCAAGCCTTCCGGCGGAGAGCTGTCTTCGGCCGGGAAGGCTTCGGGCGGTGCGTAGAACACCCAGCCGCGTACCGGGCAGCGGAGGGCATAGACTCGGACGGTGTGCAGGGTCTTCACAGCAAGCAGGACTTCTGTGGCAGGACGGGTCAGGTTGTGGCAAGGCGGTTGCGCCAGACCTGGGCAAGCTGCCACACGTCATGAAAGCTGGTGTACAGTGGCGCAACGGCCATCCGCAGGATGTCCGGTTCGCGGACGTCCACAATCAGGCCTTGTTCCTGAAACCACGCTGCCAGCGGGCGTGCTTCCGGTACACGCCAGGAAAGCTGTCCGCCACGGGCAGCCGGATCGCGTGGGGTGATGAGCTGAAGGGGAAGCCCATCCAGCAGCGCCAGCGCGTAGGCCGTCAGCCGGACCGCTTTCGCCCGCAATCGCGCCATCCGGGCGCGGTGAAACAGGTCGAGGGAAGCGCGCAGGGCCGCCAGCGACAGAATCGGCAGGTTGCTGAGTTGCCAGCCGGCTGCACCGGCGGCCAGTTCGTAGGTGTCAGGCATCAGGAAGCGGGTGTCGGCGCGGTGTCCCCACCAGCCGACAAAACGCGGCAGGTCAAAACGTTGGGCATGGCGCGCATGAACGAAATAGCCCCCGACGGCGCCGGGGCTGGCGTTGACGTATTTGTAGTGGCACCACACGGCACAATCCACGTCCCAGTCGTGCAGCGCCAGGGGAACGTTGCCAATGGCATGCGCGGCATCTATGCACACGACACAGCCCTTGGCCCGGGCCTGGGCAACAAGTGGCGCCAGCTCGAAAAACTGTCCTGTGGCATAGTTGACTGCCCCCAGCAGCAGGAGCGCCACCTGGTCGCCTTCGCGCTCCAACTGCTCCAGCATGTCTTCAGTGCGCAACAGGTCTTCGCCCGGACGGGGACGCATTTCCACTACGGCTTCACGCGGGTCAAAACCGTGAAAAGCCGCCTGGCTGAGCGCGGCATACCGGTCGGACGGAAAGGCGCGCGCTTCCATCAGGATTTTGAAGCGTTCCCGCGTCGGGCGGTAAAACGAGGCCAGCAGCAGATGCAGGTTGACCGTCAGACCATTGGCCAGCGCGACTTCATCAGGCTGTGCACCGACCAGTTCCGCCACCAGCGGACGGAGATCGGCGTCATAGTCGGCCCACGGGTGCGGCGGGGTGAAATGCCCGGCGACGCCCAGCGACGCCCACCGGTCAAGTTCCGTCAGGACGGCCTGCCGCGCAGCCACCGGTTGCAGCCCCAGCGAGTGACCGCAGAAGTAAAGCTGCAGCTTGCCCGTTGCTGGATTGACCGGAAAGTGAAAGTGCGTGCGAAAGTCGGCGAGTTCATCGGCGCGGTCGAGTTCCCGCGCAAAGGTTTCATCGGGACGAAAATTGAGAAACATAGAGTGTTCCGTCGGTTGACCCACGGGGCGGCAGGGTGTGGCCGCTGCCGGCGGGTGTCACATTTCGCACCGGTGACGTACCGGGCAGGTGCAGGGCCTATGTCAACGACATTTGGTGAACTCGTCAAGGAAGGCGCTCGCCTCCTGGCGGCCGGTGGGGTGGATGAGCCTTACCGCACAGCCGGCCGCCTGGTGCGGGAGTTGCTGAACGTGGATGCCGTCACACTTGCGGCCCACCCAGAGCATACGGTTTCCGACACAGACGCCGAGCTGGTACGCCGGGCCTTCCACCGTCGGGCCGACGGCGAGCCGCTTCAGTACATCACGGGCTGGCAGAACTTCTACGGACGCGACTTTCAGGTAACGCGCGATGTGCTGATCCCACGCCCGGAAACCGAACTGCTGGTGGAGGTGAGCCTGGAGCACATCCGCACCCGTCCGCAGCCGGTGTGGCGGCTGCTGGATTTGGGGACCGGTTCGGGCTGTCTGGCCGTGACCCTGGCGGCGGAAATCCCGACGGCGCAGGTTGTGGCCGTGGATATTTCGCCGGCGGCACTGGCTGTGGCTGCCGCCAATGCCCGGCGCCATGGCGTTGCGGAGCGCGTCCGGTTGGTCGAGAGCCACTGGCTGGACGCCGTGCCCACTACGCCGCCGTTTGATCTCGTGGTGTCGAATCCACCCTACGTGGCGCAAACGGACTGGCCAGCGCTCCAGCGGGAAGTTCGTGACCACGAGCCGTACGTGGCCCTGGTTGGCGGAGAGCAGGGAACCGAAGTCTATGCCCACCTTCTGGCCGCCCTGCCGCCCTATCTGGTGGCCGGCGGGAAGTTTGCCTGTGAGGTTGGGTTTGAGCAGGCGGCACGGGTTTGTGCCATGGGCGAAGCTGCCGGCTGGCGGGTGGAGCGCGTCATCCACGACCTGCAAGGTATCGCGCGCACCGTGGTCTTTACGTTTCCGCAGGTTTTCAGCGACAATCACCGGACTTGGCTCGGCCAGGGAAATGAAGGCTGAACCCGGAGGTGCGCTGTCATGGAAACCAAGCCGACGATTGAAACCGTTCTTGAACGTCTCTCCGCCATGGAGTCCCGAAGCGCTGCCAGGGAGTCCCAAATCATAGGCCGTCTCGAAGCACTCGAAACGCAGGTGTCGGGGTTTGGGGTGCGTCTCGAAGCCCTTGAAGCCCGGGTGTCGGGAGTTGAATCGCGTCTTGATGCCTTGGAAACACAGTTGAAGGAAGGCTTTCAGAAGGTCAACGACGGACTGGAGATAATGAAGTACAAGCTGGAAATCATGACGCAGGACATTATGGATGTGCGCGCTGCCATGCGAAAACTTGATCGCCGCATACCAGGAGGGCTTGAACCCTCAGTTGCCTGAACCGCCCCACTGTCAGCCGCCACCGTTACATGGGTGGGAACGGTGAACAGGGAAATCAAATCTGAACCTGGAGGTGTGCTGCCATGGAAACCAAGCCGACGATTGAAACCATTCTTGAACGTCTCTCCGCCATGGAGTCCCGAAGCGCTGCCAGGGAGTCCCAAATCATAAGCCGTCTCGAAGCACTCGAAACCCAGGTGTCGTCGTTTGGTACGCGTCTCGAAGCACTCGAAACCCAGGTGTCGTCGTTTGGTACGCGTCTCGAAACACTCGAAACCCAGGTATCGTCTTTGGGGGGGCGTCTCGAAGCACTTGAAACCCAGGTATCGTCTTTTGGGGGGCGTCTCGAAACACTCGAAACCCAGGTGTCGTCGTTTGGTGCGCGTCTTGATGCCCTGGAAACACAGGTGACGGAAGGCTTTCAGAAGGTCAACAAAACACTGGAGCACATGAAGCACAAGGTGGAAATCATGACGCAGGACATTATGGACATGCGCGCCAGCCTGCGTGCACTTGATCAACGCATACCCAGAGCGATTGAACCCTCGGTCGCCTGAAATACCCCACCGTCAGCCGCCACCGTTACGTGGGTGGGGACGGTGAACAAGGAAATGAAGTCTGAACCCGGAGGTGCGCTGCCATGGAAACCAAGCCGACAATTGAAACTGTCCTTGAACGTCTCTCCGCCATGGAGTCCCGAATCACAAGCCGTCTCGATGCTTTGGAAGCACAGGTGACGGAAGGTTTCCAGAAGGTCAATGCCGAACTGAAGCTCATCAACCGCAAGCTGGAAATCATGACGCAGGACATCATGGACATGCGCGCCCGGGTACGGGATGTCGAACACCGCATGGATGATGTCGAAAACGAAGTCCGGGCGAAGGCAAGCTAGGCTTTTGGCCGGCCTGTATGCACTCCAGAAACCAGTCCTTGGCAACAGGGAATCCAGCAGTGACGTGCAGCGCGTCAGCGCGTCACTTCAATGACACGCACCTTCGGATAGGCGTCCGGGAAATCCACCTGGCGCACAACGTGAAAGCCCGGCACGGCCAGCGCGTCAAACTTCTCTGAACGATAATCGAGAATGACCCACGCACGCCGTACCCCTTCTTCCCGCATCAGGCGTTCAAGCTGATTGTGCCCCACAGGTTCACCGGTCGGTGTCATCTGCGCCGGGTAGGTCATCCCTTCCAGTCCATAACGCGGCGCGTAGTAAGCCAGGCAGACATCCATGGCGTCGGGATCAATGACCACCCGCTCTCCGGGCCGGGACTCGCGGCGGATGAACTCCAGCGCCGGACGCAGATCGCTGTCCCGCGCTGTCGTGCCGTAGTGAATCCGCGTACCCTGCCAGAACAGCGTCCCGACACACAGGCCAATCAATGCCAGACGCCACCCGGCAGCACGTATCTGATACAGCCCGACGGCCGTGAAAAACCAGAAAGCGGGCGTCGTGAAAATCAGGTAGCGGGCCAGCTCCATGCTGCCCTTCCGCAGCGACAACCCACTGGCAAGCAGCAGGGGCAGAACCAGAAACAGCACCGGCAGGGCCGCCCGTATGTCCGCGCGCGCCAGCTTCAGGTTGTGCCACAACCCGATGCCCATCAGAGCTGTCAGAAACAGGATGAAGACAATGTTGAACGTCAGCGGTTGCCAGAAAAAGCTTCCCGGCAGGTTCACGTGTTCCACGATGAGCCGCGTGAACCAGTCCCGGATGTGATCGAGATAGATGGCATAGCCCAACGTGGTTTCCTGGAAGTAGCCCACAACCTGCCAGCCGGCGTCAGCCAGCGTGAGCGGTTTGCGCCAGGTTTGACCGCGCTGCATCTGCGCTACGATGACTTCAACCCACGGGGCATACAGCAGCGCCATGACGCCTTGGGCGATAAACCAGCGCCGCGTCTGACGGCGGGTGGCCGCGCGCGTCGGGCCAAAGGCCGTCAGCACGAAGTGTGCGTTGACCGCAAGGACAGCCAGCACGGCAAAGTAGTGGCAGTACATCGCCGCCAGCGCCGCCCACAGGTACACCGCCAGCCCGCGCTCCACACCGCTTTCACGCCACATGGCGTAGCCGCGCAGTGCCACCAGCACCAGCGTCATGACCAGCGGGTACATCCGGGCTTCCTGGGCAAAGAATATCTGGTGCGCGGAAACGGCCATCAGCAGCGTGGTGGCCAGCGCCACCGAACCGCTGTAGCGGGGCGCGATCAGGCGGAAAACAGACACCAGCGCGGCCAGGCTGGCGACAACGGAAAGCGACCGGACGGCCGCTGCACTGTCGCCAAAGAGGTTCATCCAGATTTTCAGCAGGATGTAAAACAGCGGCGGATGCACGTCCGCGGCGGCACACCGGGCAATCCCGGTCAGCGACCGCCGGGCGACATCAAGGGAATACAGCTCATCGAGCCAGAGGTTCTGCTGCCCGATGTGCCAGCCGCGCAGCACGAGCGCCAGCGGCAGCACTCCACACCAGAACAACCAGCCAGACCAGTCCCGCACCGTTGTGGAAGGGTTTGCGTCGGCAGATGAACCGGCGGGGGAAGTGACCAGCGCCGTCACAGCGACTCAGACGAAATTCGGGTTGTTGTTCGGATGGCGCAGCGTCCAGAGCACCTTGTTGATGGGATGACACCGGCAAATCGGCTGGCATTCATCCACGTTGATGGACGCCATGACCTGCTTGCGCCGTTCGCCTTCCCAGATTTCCCTGAAGCTCTGGGTGCTGAGATCGCCCAGACAGAATTCCTCCTGCCCACGGGTCTGGGAGCAGTAATACACCTTCTTGTTGGCCTCGATGACCGGAAAAAACGTGGCATAGCACTTCCGGTAGGCGCTGCGTTCGAGGTCGGGCGCAAGGACGCCTGCAAACTGATCTTCCTTGACGAAGACGCGGAACGTCTCCGTCTCGTACATCTGCCGGGCGGCGCGCGCGCGATACAGGGCGTCGAGATAAAAATCGCGGTCGTAAAACTCGCTCGAGGACTTGGGATGCAAAATGACCGGCTTGATCTGGAAGTAGTCAATGCCGGTTTCCCTGACGCGCCGCGTGGCTTCCTCAACTTCGGCAAGGTTGGTCGGTTCGACGGAAATTTGCGCGCCAATCTGAACTTTTGACCCCTGGCGGCGCTTCTCTTCAGCCAGGTTTGCCAGATTGCCCAGCACCTTCTCGAAATCGTTGACCTTGTGAATCTTCTCACGGGTTTCGGGTGTGCCGGCGTTGAGCGAAATGCGAATCCAGGTGCAGTGCCGGGCCACAACCTTCGCCTTTTCAGGCGTCAGCAGACCACCATGCGTGATGATGGCCGAGTCCACGCCCTTGTGCGCCGTGTATTCGACAAACTCCATGAGGTTCGGATTGACGAACGGCTCGCCGCTGCCCGAAAAAATCATGCTTTTCGTGCCCAGCGTGACCAGCTCGTCGAGCAGCGTCCGGTAGAAGGACAGCGGCATGATGCTCGCATCCGGGTTCGCCTTTTTGGACTTGTCATCGCCCTTGTGCGAGCCAAAGTACCCCCCGTGCATGCACCACGTGCAGAAGTGGTTGCAGATGGTTGAAGGGCTGAGTTCCATCGTAATCGGATAGACGTTCTTGCCCTGCCACCAGTCGTACATCACATCCATGTGCGTGAAGAGCTTGAGCGGGGAAAACACATCTGTCTTGAGATCGGGCTGGTGCATGGTCAGTTGCGTTCCTTGCCGTGAGGAAAAACTTTCAGAAACAAACAAAAGATGCGTACGAATCCGTACGCATCTTTCGGAGAAGTCGGTGTGGCGTCAAGCCGTTGGCGTGTGAGGCTGCCGTAGTGGTTGCCGCCGTCAGCCCCGGCGGGCGAGAACGCCGATGAACTTGGCCGGCTGAAGGGTGTAGCCGGGGAAGACCGGCTGCGCCTGTGCAAGCCCCAGATGCCGCACAACCACTTCGGCCAGCACGGTGCGAAAGTCCGTGGTCACGGGAAGATCGCGCCCGTCGGCAAGATTGGCCGGCGCCAGTTTCGGTACGTCTCCGTAAACCCGCCCGCCGTGCACGGTGCCGCCGACCACAAACATGCACGAAGCCCGTCCGTGGTCGGTGCCACCGGCGCCGTTCTGGCGCACGGTACGCCCGAACTCGGTCATCGTCAGCACGAGGGTGTTGTGCATCTGCTCTGCGCCCAAGTCCTGTACGAAAGCAGCAATGGCGCTGCCAAAATCGCGCAGCAGACGGTTGAGTTGCCCGGCGGGTTGTCCGGGAGCGCCCTGGTTGGCATGCGTGTCCCAGCCCCCGCAGTCTGTAAAGGCGACTTCGAGGCCGACATTGGCCTTGATGAGTTGCGCAATCTGGCGCAGCGACCGGCCGAGCGGTGAGTTCGGGTAGGTTGCGCCATGTTCGGGCTGGAAACGCGACGGGTTGGCACGCTTGAGAAACCGGATGGCTTCAAGGGTGTCCTGCCCGGTATGGCGCAGCGCATCGGCCGCAGCCTGGGCGTACATCTCCTCGAAACCGGATGTCACTTTGCCGGTAGCGCCTCCGGCGCGCAGCTCGAAGGCTTGCAGGTCATCGAGGGCAATGACGTCGGCTTTCCCCTGCAGGGTGCGTGGCGTCAGTTGGGTGAAGGATACTGCCCGGAATGGCGATGCCTTCTGGAGCGGTACGGCTTGCAGGTAGCGGTTGAGCCAGCCATCGGGCGTGCCTTTGCGGCCCGGCGTGGCCGATTCCATGTAGTCCTGCGCGTCGAAGTGCGAGCGGGTGCTGTCGGGCGAGCCGACGCCGTGGACAACGGCCAGTGTCCCGGACTGAAACAGGGGCAGCAGCGGGGCCAGATGGGGACTGAGACCAAACCGCCCATCCAGGTCGAGGGCCGCGGCCGGATCGCCTGGTTTGGGTGGGGCTACGGCCAGAAGCGGGCGCGACTGGCGGTAATGCTCGTCGCCATACGGCATGACCGCGCTCAAACCGTCCATTGCGCCGCGCTGGAAGATGACTACCAGCCGTTGGCGCGGTTGGGCAACCTGGGCTTCGGCTGCACGGGCATACCGCTGAAACAGATACCCGAAAGCGGATGGCGTCAGCGCCAAAGCCCCCAATCCGCTTGCGCCAAAGCGGACGAACTGCCGACGGGAAATGTGGTGCGACATAGGCTTACCCTCCTTTGGAAACTAGCGGCGCTGGAACTCCGGTGAACCCAGAATGAGGCCGGTCAGTTGTGCGGTGAGGGGAAGTGGCGTGTCCGCCTGGGCAAAGGCTTCAAGCGCCAGATCATAGCGGCGCATCGCCGGGTTCACGCCCGGCGCGAAGGCCTTTCCGGGCGTGCGCCGCGGCCGTGGCATGGCCGGCATCATGGACGCATCATCGTTCTCCGCATCTCCATCTTCTTCTAACACCGGTTCGTTGTCCGGTGTGGTCGGCGTGCGGACTTTGAGACGGGTGCGGTCGCCGATGATGTCTTCAAGCGCCCGGTACGTCGTTTCGGAGACACTGCCGCCAACATAGCGGGCCAGAAGGGTCTCGATGAGCGCCCGGCCGTCATCACCGGAAGCTGTAGGCGGAAGCTTGACGCCGGGCAGGTTGCCGCTGGCGAGCACCAGGGCAAAGTTGAGGCGGTTGAGCAGGGCCCCGGTGTTGACCCAGGCTTCGGCAACATCCTTGTAGCCCGTCGGCGGCTGGCAGCCGTAAAGCGGCATGCCCATCCGTGCCAGCGCCCCGGTCAACACCTGGGCATCTGTGATTTCGGCTCCGGCGGCGCGCAGCGTGCTGGCGACGAATTCCAGCGGCGTCTTGACCTTCGCCTGGTAAACCGCCGGATCGAAGAACTCCGGCGACTCAAAAATGGTTTGCAGGCAGGCGCGGATGTCTCCCTGCGTCCGCTCAAACGTAGCGGCCACCCTGGCGACAAGGCCGGCCGGCGGCTCATCGGCGACAAACCGGCGGCACAGTTTCGTGGCGATGAACCTGGCGGTTGAAGGATGCCGCGCCAGCAGCGTCAGTACCATGTCGCCGTCCCGTTTGCCGCCGCCGGCTGGAATTTTGACGCCCAGCACAACCTTTTCACCCTGATCGTGCGCCCAGTCGCGGTAAATGAACGAGCCGGGCGGCACATCGGCTGCGCCGGGCATGCCAGGGCGGGCAAAACGGTCACGGCGCTGCCCGCCGAAGGGCTGGTGGATACTCCAGCCTGTGAAGCACCGGGCCACTTCCTGAACATCCTTCTGGGTGTAGCCGCCGTCCACGCCGAGCGTGTGCAGTTCCAGCAGTTCGCGGGCGTAGTTTTCGTTGATGTCGGGCTGTCGCCGTTGTGCCGCACCCGGGTTGGGGGGAGTTGCCGGTTTGGAGCCAGCTTGCGCTGGCGGCGGGAAAGGTCTCTGCATGCCACCACGGTTGAAGATGCCGCCCGGCCCAAGTCTTCCCCGGCCGAAGCCTCCCCGGCCTAATGGCCACTGTCCCGGTTGCCCGTTGCCGGGACGCACGCCGCCAAGGGGACGCCGTTCCCGGCCGGGCAGCTTCAAATCCGGCGTGACCGACTGCCAGTTGTCCAGGTAGAACAGCATTGCCGGGCTGTGGGCCGTGGCGCGCAGCAGGTCTTCAAACCGCCCCAGGGCATGGGGGCGGATGGCATCGCGTTCGTATTCGCTGAGGAAGACGCGCACAAGGTTCTTGCCGGCAAAAACGTTGAAGTGATTGAACCAGAAATCCGTCATGACCTCCTGCAACTGCCGTTCGCTATAGACAGCACGCAGCAGTTTGGCCTGCTGGAGGTCGCTGACCATCCGGCGCGGGTTGCGTTTTTCGTCCCCGAAGACTTCGCGGTAGCGTTCCATCATCTGGCGACGTTCCTCCGGCGGCAGCTTGGCGAGGGCTTCTCCGGGGTTTTCAGGGAGGTTGCCGCCCTGACGGCGGAGAATCTCCTGTCGCATCTGACGCGCCTCGGCTTCCAGCCGGACCAGCTCGGCCGTCGGTGTTTCCAGCATCGGCAGACGCTTCAGCCGGGCTTCCACGGCGCTGTCGTCAATCGTTTCGGGATGAAGCTGCTGGGCAATGTACTGCCGCAGCCCCAGACGGCGGACGCGCTCAACATCGCCGGGCCGTGGGCCGTAGCCCAGACGGTTGAGAACGTGGAGAATCCGTTGGTCTTCGGTCAGCGCCGGGGGGTGAGTGGTTTCGGTCAAGCGGGGCGCGGCCGACAGGGGCATCAGCGGTGACAGGAGCAGCATACCGGCCAGAGGCAGACTCAAAGCACGGGAGAAGCAGGGCATAATCGTCATTCGTCCTTGCCTGGAAAATTCGTCTGGAAAATTCTGGAAGCCAGTGGCGTCCACCACGGGCAGCCTCGCTGTGCTATGAGTCCGGTCTGCCGGGAAAAGTTTGGCAAACAGGCCCTGCCGGAGCGCGTCCGGCGCGTGCCGATTGTTCATGCCTATCCGGTCTGTGGTAGTTACGCATCTTTGCGCGCAAGGCGCAGGTATTCCTTTCTGCGAGGCTTTCCATGACTGAAAAGAACAAGACTTCCATACCCAGCCCGGCCCCGATTGCCGAACCGGCGGGCAAGCTGGGGGTGCTGCTGGTTGGGTTGGGTGCGGTCAGCACAACGTTCATTGCCGGCGTCGAAGCCGTCCGTCGGGGCAAGGCGCTGCCGATTGGCTCACTGACCCAGATGGCCTGCATCCGGCTGGGCAAGCGCACCGAAAATCGCAACCCACGCATCAGGGATTTTGTCCCGCTGGCGACCCTCGATGATCTTGTCTTTGGCGCCTGGGACATCTTTCCCGACTCGGCCTACGAGGCGGCACTGCATGCCGGGGTTCTGGAACATTCGCTCATCGAAGACCTCAAGCCGTTTCTTTCCAAAATCAAGCCCATGCCAGCCGCTTTTGACCGCAGCTACGTCAAGCGGCTGGACGGGCGGAATGTCAAGCCAGCAGCCAACAAGTACGAACTGGCCGAACAGCTCATCGCCGACATCGAGAACTTCAGAAAAAAGCACCACTGCACGCGCCTGGTCATGATCTGGTGCGCTTCGACCGAGGTCTATCTGGAGCCGGCGCCGAAGCACCACGGCACGCTCAAAGCCTTCGAGGCGGCAATGAAAGCCAACCACAAGAGCATTGCGCCTTCGATGCTCTATGCCTACGCCGCACTCAAATGTGGCGTCCCCTTTGCCAACGGCGCTCCAAATCTGACCGTGGACATCCCGGCGCTCATTGAACTGGCGCAGATGAACCACGTGCCCATCTGTGGCAAGGATTTCAAAACCGGGCAGACGTTTATGAAAACGCTCATTGCGCCGGGGCTGAAATCCCGCATGCTGGGGCTGCAAGGCTGGTATTCCACCAACATCCTGGGCAACCGGGATGGGGAAGTGCTCGACGATCCGGAGTCTTTCAAAACCAAGGAAGAGTCAAAGCTGTCCGTGCTGGAATACATCCTGCAACCGGAGCTGTACCCGGAGCTGTACCGGGATTTTTCGCACGTCGTACGCATCAACTACTACCCGCCACGTGGCGACAACAAGGAAGGCTGGGACAACATTGACATCGTGGGCTGGCTTGGCTACCCGATGCAGATCAAGATCAACTTCCTGTGCCGGGATTCGATTCTGGCCGCGCCCCTGGTGCTGGATTTGGCGCTGTTCCTGGATTTGGCCCAGCGCGCCGGCATGCGCGGGATTCAGGAATGGCTGAGCTTCTACTTCAAAAGCCCGATGGTCGCGCCGCAGCTTTATCCCGAACACGACATCTTCATTCAACTGATGAAGCTGAAAAACACGCTGCGCCACCTGCGCGGCGAAGACCTCATCACCCACCTGGGGCTTGAGTATTACGACTGACGGGAGCCGCCGCGTGGAGATGGCTTCTGCCGCAAAGCCCAAGACCGGCCGGCCGGCGGCGTGGTGGGCGGGCGTCAGTCCGTGGCTGGCCGCCGTGGGGAGCGCCGGCCTCCTGACGCTGGCCTTTCCGCCGTTCGGCTTCTGGCCGCTGGCTTTCGTGGCGCTGGTGCTGCTGCTCTGGGCCGTGACTTCGGCGGAGCGGCTGGTGACGGCCGGACTGCTCGGCTGGCTGTTCGGGGCGTTGTTTTACTACGGGTCAAGCTGGTGGGCGACGCACTCGCTCATCGTCTATGGGGGAATGTCCACGCCTGTTGCCTACGTGCTGATCGGCGTGGCGGCCGTTCTCGTCGCCATACCGACGGCACTGTTCGCGTTGGGGGTTCACCTGACGACGCTGCGGGAGCCGTCGCCGGGATGGTGGTGCATCCCGGCGTGGTGGTGTGTGTGCGAGTGGCTGCGCGGTGAGGTACTTGCGTTCGGGTGGAATTCGCTGGCCAATGCCGTGGCGCTGGAGCCGTGGCTGGCGCGCGCGGCCCGGCTGGGCGGACATTACCTGGTCGGGGCCATGGTGACGGCCTTTGCCGCCGGCGTTGTCTATGCCCTGCGGCAGTGGCCGCACCGCCCGGTACGCGCGCTCCGGGGGCTGGCGGCCGGAACGCTGGCGCTGCTGCTGCCGTCGCTGGCGGCATTGACCGGCGCGTTGCGGCCGCCCGAATCTGACAGGGAAGCTGCGGTGGCGGTCATTGCCGTCCAGCCCTGCGCACCCATGCTCACGAAGGTGATGTCAGCCTACGAGCAGGCCGAAGCCCGGCAAATGCAGCTTGCTTTGGAAGGGCTGCGCGCCGCGTCAGACAGCGCGCGCCGAATGGTCATCTTTCCAGAGTCGCAGATTGCCCTCGATGCCGACCGGCCCGGCGCTGAGCAGTCCCTGCGGCCGCTTCTGGCACAGGGGGCCTGGGTGTTGACCAATGCCACCCGGCGGGTTGGAGATGGTTTTGCGAATACTGCGCTGCTCTACGCGCCGGATGGCAGCACGGCGGAATACCAGAAGGTGCATCTCATGCCGTTCGGCGAGTATGTCCCGCTGGGCCGGTACCTTCCGGTGGAGTTGCCGACGTTGGCCGTGGAAGCGCGTCCCGGAAAGCGCATTGTGACCCTGCCCGTTACCGATGACCTGCGGCTTGGCGTGGGCATCTGTTTTGAGTCGGCTTTTCCGTCCTTGCACCGTGCCTTCCGGCAACAGGGAGCGACGGTACTCGTCAACCTGGCCAACGATGGCTGGTTCGGCCGGACGCCGGGCAGCGAACAACACCTGCGGCATCTCGTCTATCGCGCCATTGAAACCGGCTGCCCTGTTGTTCGCGTCACCAACGATGGCATCAGCGCCCTGATTGACGCCGGAGGGCAGGTGCGCGATGTCATCCCACAGGGACAACCCGACGTGCGCGTGTGGCTGGTGTTCCCGGCCGCCAGCGGGATGACACCATACGTTGTCGTGGGCGACCTCTTTGCCTGGAGTTGTCTGGCAGCCGTCGTCGGCAGGCTGCTGTGGCGGCTCTGGACGCGGATTCGGTTCTACACGGAAGCCATTACGGATTTGGTCGCGGGAGAATAAACTGCCGGCCTGCCGCCGAACGGTGTAGCATCCGGTGTCGTGTTGGGGGACGACCCAAGCCATGAGCATGCACTTTTTCAACTCACTGACGCGCCAACGGGAGCCATTTGTCCCGCTCGAAGGGCGGCGGGTACGGATGTACGCCTGTGGGCCGACCGTCTATAACTTCGCCCACATCGGCAACTTCCGCACGTTTGTCTTCGTGGACATCCTGCGGCGGCATCTGAAGTGGCGCGGTTATGAACTGCTCCACGTCATGAACCTGACCGACGTGGACGACAAAATCATCCGCGACGCCCGCGCGGCCGGACTGCCGCTGCGTGAGTTCACTGAGCGGTACGTGACGCATTTCTGGGAAGATGCCGACGCGCTGGACATCGAGCGGCCGGAAGTCACACCCCGCGCCACCGATCACATCCCCGAAATGGTGGCCCTCATCGGGCGTCTCATCCACTGCGGCTGCGCCTATCACAGCGACGGCTCGACCTACTTCCGCATTGCCTCGTTCCCCCGGTACGGCGTGCTGTCCGGGAACAAACTGGCCGGAAACATCGCCGGCGGAAGCGCCCGGGTTGAAGCTGATGAGTACGAGAAAGACGACGTACGGGATTTCGTGCTGTGGAAGCGTACTCAGCCGGATGAACCCACGTGGGATTCACCGCTGGGTCCCGGCCGTCCCGGCTGGCATATCGAGTGCTCGGCCATGGCGATGAAGTATCTGGGGGAGTCGTTTGACATTCACTGCGGCGGCGTGGACCTCATCTTTCCCCACCACGAGAACGAAATTGCCCAGTCGGAGGCGGCGACTGGGAAGCCTTTTGCCCGGTATTGGCTGCATGCCGAACACCTGCTGGTGGATGGGCGCAAGATGTCCAAGCGGGAAGGCAACTACTACACGCTGCGCGATCTGCTTGACCGGGGCTACCGTGCGCGTGCGGTGCGGTATGTCCTGGCGGCCGTGCCGTATCGCAAGCCCCTGAACTTCACGCTGGAAGGGGTGGAAGCCGCCGAGCGGCGGCTCAAACGGCTGAACGAGACCGTACGGCGGTTGCGCGAGGCTGTTCCAACGACGACCAACCAGGTGGATGAAACGGCAAAAGTCGTAGCTGACATCCGCCAGAGCTTCGGTGCAGCCATGGATGACGATCTCAACACGGCGGAAGCGCTGGCAGCCGTGGCGCAGCTTGAAACGACCGTCAACATTGCCCTGAGTCGTGGGGAACTGACCGAAGCGGCAAAGGCGGCGGCATTGGCCGGCTTTGAAGATGTGCAGGCCGTGTTGGGAATTCTCGACCCGGCACAGCCGGAGTTGCTGCCGGCTGACATTGAAGCCCTGATTGCCGAACGTCTCGCGGCACGCAAGGCCAAAAACTTTGCCCGTGCGGATGAAATCCGGGCGCAACTCGCCGCCCAGGGCATCATTCTGGAGGATGGAAAAGACGGAACGCGCTGGCGCCGGGCGTGAGAATTTGGGAGTATAAAGCAAAATAAGCATCTTGTAGTTGTGCAAAGCCACTTGGCTGAACCAGTGAAAATGCAAGTCAGGTATTACCGCTACATATCGGATCAATTAGGTGAAGGGCGAATTTTAGTAAAAAACGTTGAGGCCTTTCTTGCCGTCAATCCACAAGCACAGATTAGCACAAACGTGACGGCTCCCTTATTCAGGGTATCACTCAATCAACGCCAAGTAGGACTCAAACCACGTGGTGTTGAACTCGTTGAGTTCGATCCATCCAGTGGCAGTATTATAAGTCGGCTATTTGTTCCAGTCACGACTCCATCTGACTTTGAAAATATCCAGGTCAGTCAGAGTTATCTTATCAATGGCAAAGGCTATGGGGTTCATCGAAAGCGTTACGAAGTCATTGGACGCTAGCATATTTTCTACCCCGTGCTTGGTTGGTAAATGGAAGAATAAGCGAATAGGTACACTTGTCGAAATATCAATCAGGCTGTGCTCCACTAACTGACACAGTATTGCTTGTGAAGCCCGATCTTACCACCTGTCTTGAGGGGAAACGAAGTAGAGTCCCTCCGGGGCCGTGCGCACCTCGCGGTCGGCTTCGAGTTCCCGGATGATCTTCCAGAACGTTTTGGGAGCGATGCCAAAGCGTTGCTGGATGTATTCATCACCGGCCTGGCTGCGCGTGATGGGAAGAAAACCTGCCTGCCGCAGGGCTTCAAACACAGCGCCGCGACGGCGCGCGGCCTCCACCGACAGTTGGGACATGGAAACCACCTGTCTGTTCGTCAAAACGACTTGCCCTGTCGGGCGCAGAGCGTAGGTTAACAACCAAACGGCATTGCCGATTCAACCACAGGGGAGCCGCCATGACCACCAACCATGCCAACTCGTTGCTGACGGCCGGTGTGCAGCGTTATGTGTTGTCCAACGGACTGACGGTGCTGCTCAAGGCCGTGCCGGCCAATCCCATCGTTTCCACGATGATTTGGTACCGCGTCGGTTCACGCAACGAGCCGGCCGGAAAAACCGGGATGTCGCACTTTCTGGAACACATGATGTTCAAGGGGACGCAGCGGCTCGGCAAAGGCGAGATTGACCATCTGACGCTGGTCAACGGCGGACGTAACAATGCGTTCACCTGGATGGATTTCACGGCTTACTACTTCACCTTTGCGGCTGACCGCTGGGAAGTCGCGCTCGACATCGAAGCCGACCGCGCATGCAACACAACCTTCGATCCGGCGGAGTTCGAGGCTGAAAAGCAGGTGGTGCTTGAAGAGCTTCAGATGTATTTGGACAGCCCGTTTGACGCGCTGGAGATGGAGGTCTGGGCGACGGCTTTTCGGCAGCATCCCTACCACGTGCCGACCATTGGCTGGCGCGAGGATGTCGAACATCTCACGGTGGATGACCTGCGGCACTACTACGAAAGCTATTACTGCCCGAACAACGCCACGCTGGTCATTGTCGGGGACATCCGCCCGGAAGCGGCTCTGCGCCGGATTGAGGATACCTTCGGGGCGCTTCCGGCGCGTCCGTTGCCGCCGCCGCCCCATGCCACAGAGCCACCCCAGCGGGGTGAAAAACGGGTCATCGTCAAAAAGCCGACGCCGCTGCCCCGGCTGACCATAGGCTACCACGTCCCGGAAGTTGCCCATCCCGACTCGTATGCCCTGCACGTCGCGTCCATGCTGTTGTCTTACGGGCGCACCTCGCGGCTCTATCAGCGCCTGCAGGAGAAAGATGAGTCCGTGACATTTGCCACGGCGCACTATGCCGAGCACATGGACCCGTCACTGTTGACGATAGCGGCGGAAGTCAAACCCAACCACACGCCGGAAGAAGTCGAGGCGGCGATTACCGAGGAAGTCGAGCGGCTTATCCATGAACCCCCGACCGATCTGGAGCTGGCCAAGGCCAAGCGGCAGACCGAGGCGCAGTTCATTCTTGGCAACGAGGAAATCCTCAACCAGGCCATGCTCCTCGGCGAATATGAAACCATCGCCTGTGGGGCAAAGATTCCCGAAGAAGCCCGTGGGTATCACTACCTTGACGCTTACCTGAACCACGTCCGGCAGGTTTCACCGGCTGACATTCAACGCACGGCGGCGCTGTATCTGCACCGCGACAATCGCACGGTAGGATGGCTGATCAATCCCTGATGAGCAGTGAGCGGTACTTTGATTGGCAGGGCTGGCACTGTTTCTATCAGGCGGCCGGTGAGCCGGGAGCGCCGCCGGTGGTGCTGATTCACGGGCACGCCACGTCGCACTTCACCTGGCGGCATCAGGTGGCGGCGCTTCAGAAGGATTTTCAGGTCTTTGCTCCCGATTTGCTCGGATTTGGGCGCTCGGCCAAGCCGCGCGACGTGGCGTACAACGTGGAAGTCTGGACGGCGCAGATCACGGATTTCATCCGGTCAGTGATTCAGCGTCCGGTTCTGCTGGTGGGGAACTCTCTGGGCGGACTCATTGCTGCGCATATTGCCGACCGCCACCCGGCGCTGGTTTCAAAGCTGGTGCTCATTGCTTCAGCCGGGGCGTCAAGCTACTGGCAAAGCTCGCTGGTCAACTTTCCGTTCCTGCTGATGCGGACGCCCGTCATCGGACGGACGCTGTTTGACACTTTGGTGCAACAGCGGTTTGTCGAGTGGAACATTCGCCATCGGCTCTACGCCAACCCGGCGGCTGTGACCCCGGAGGTCATCGCCCACTACCGGGAATGTTTCTTTGCACCGGACAACCGCGAAATCGTGTTTGAAGTCACCAAGCAGTTCTATGACTTTGTGATGGACGACGCCATGGCCCGGCGGATTGCCCACCCGACCCTGTTGCTGTGGGGTGAACGGGATACCTTCGTGCCGCCCATTCGTGGGCGACAACTTGTACGGGTGATGCCCCGCGCCCGGCTGGAGGTGCTGCCCCAGGCATCGCACTGCCCGCACGAAGACCAGCCGGAGCAGGTCAATGCCCTTCTGCAGGCATTTCACCGGGAAGCCGACCCGGTGGCATCCGGCGGCGGAAATGGGGTGCGCCAAACTCAGCCGGATTGATTTCAGTGCCAATCCCAAGGCACCCCGGAACGAAATGCCGGAACAGAGACCATGAAAAAAACGGGCGACCGAAACAGGTCACCCGTCAGAAAGTGGTAGCTGGAAAGTCGTGGTCGGGAGTTGCTACTAGATGCCGCGAATCTGGGACGGCGGCTGGGTCAGCAATGTCATGATTTGAACTGTGCGAAGGGCGCTTCCGGCAACCCGGGTGTAGGGATACCGAACCTGCACAATGACCCGCTTGACCAGGTCGGTATTGCTTTCCGGCGGACAGTTACTGTCGTTGCGAAGATCGTAGCTGTTGTCGTATTCCTTGTCGAAACAGGCCGAGGTTGTAAAAGCCGTGCGTACCAGCACCCGCATCGTGAAGGATTCATAGCGTGGATCAATGCCGCTGCTGATTTCATCCGGGTCAGGTGCTGTACCCCGGATCATGTCCCGGCCGGGACTGCGGTAAACAGGCCGAAACTCTGGGGGAAAAATACCGTTAACGTCCGGGCGGTTGCTGAGCCGGATGAAGGTGTTTTGATTGCGGTTGCCCGGCTCTGGAATCCCCCCAATGGCATTCATCTCACGCATCATGATGATCTGGTTGAGTGTTTCTTCCGCGAGATTGCGTGCCAGGAGCAATTTGTTGGCATTGAGGGAGTTGGTCAGTGCGATGGACATAAACGCCAGCGCCCCAAACATCCCGACAAACAGAACCATCAGCGCTATGATGAGTTCGACGAGTGTCACTCCCGACTGCGCCCGCTGAAGTTGAATCCGTCGAACGGTGCGTGTGACGTGTCCCATGTGCATCCTCATGGACGGCCTCCGCTGAAACGTCAAGTTCGTCTGCTGCAACCAAGAGGCAAGTCTGATGCCACGCGGGTGGATAGTGCTAACTGTACTGACTGTGGAAATTTAGCCTTCGGAAAAGGTTTTGGGAGGCATAGCTGCTCTTCAAAACTGTTACAGAAGGTGACATTTCCTGAAGCCAATGGCCCGGCTTAGCCCTTCTCCGTGGCCGCCGGCAGGGCTTTGATGACCACTACGGTCAGGTCATCCCCCAGTGGGGCCGGACTGGCAAAGGTCCGGGCAGCATCGTAGATGGCGCGGGCCAATTCCTGGGCCGGCGCTTCCCGCTGGCGCTGGACGGTCTCAATCAATCTGGCCAGTCCGAATTCCTCCCCGTCCTGTCCGGCTTCGGTCAGCCCATCCGTGTAGAGAACAATGATGTCACCCGGCTGCAGGGTGCAGTAGCACTCGATGTACTTCCGGTCCTCGAACAGTCCCAGCACCGTGTTGCCGCAGGAAAGTTCCTCGTAGCTGCCATCGGCATGGAGGAGCAGCGCTGGATTGTGGCCGGCGTCTCCATAGCTGAACCGCCGGCTTGCCGGATCGAGCACTCCGTAAATCGCCGTGACGTACTGGGAGCTGTCGAGGCTTTCCCAGAGCAGGTAGTTGACCTTGCGCAGAATGACCCGGATGGAGAAGTCGTTGCGCACCTGGGCGCGCAGACAGGCCCGAAACGTGGCCATGATGAGCGCTGCCGGGATGCCCTTGCCGGAGACATCGGCAATGGCAATGCCGAGTTGGTGATTCGGAAATGGGATGAAGTCGTAATAGTCCCCACCTACGGCTTCGTTGGGAACGGTCAGCCCGGCAATGTCAAAGCCTTCCACGGTCGGCGCGCGGTCCGGCAGCAGGCTTCGTTGCACCTGGCGTGCAATGGCCAGTTCGCTTTCCAGACGGCGTTTTTCCAACCGTTCCTGGTGCAGAATGGCTTTCTCGATGGAAATAGCCGCGGCCGAGGCAAACAGGGTCAGTACTTCCAGGTCGGCTGCCTTGTAGGCATCCAGGGTGCGGCTTTCGAGATTGAGCGCCCCGATGATACGGTTGTTGGCAATGATGGGGACAACAATTTCCGACATTGTCAGCGGGTCGGAACTGATGTAGCGCTGGTCGTTGCGGACATCAGGAATCACAATCGCCCCACCCGACTGTACCACCCAGCCGACGAAGCCTTCCCCAAGGCGCAGCAGGCGTTCCATGGAAGCCTCATCGTAGCCACGATAGACCGTGGCCCGGATGCGGCGGTCGCGGCCGTTGGTTTCCAGCACGTAAATGGCGGCGGAATCGTAGGGTACGAACGACTTGACCGAATCAATGATGAGCGACAGGGTCTCATCCAGATCGAGTGACCGGCTGATGGTACGGGTGATGTCCAGCAGCAGCCGGAATTTGGTCTCGAAAGACAGGGCTTCCGGCGAAGTTGCCGAGGCCGTCGCCGAAGGCGCTGGGTCTGAGTCCGTGGAGAGTGCAGGCATAAACGAGTCCTTCCGCTGCCATGACCTTATCGCTTTCGGCGTCGCTGCGCCATGTTTTCACGGTGCCAGCACCTTGCTGATGCCCACGCCGGGCATCCCGGCGCTGCCGTCCACCCACCTTGGGAGAGTTTCCGGCAGGAAAACAGGTTGCCGACTTGAAAGACTGGTTTTGTAGCTTGAGAATCATTCTGAAACTGTTTTGCAACAGTTCTGTCTTATACCCGGCTTCAAGGGTAACTGTACGATGCGCATCCTGCTCGTCGAAGATGATATGGATTATGCCGTTGTGGTGCAGGGCTATCTCCGGCGCATCACGGCGGAAGTCACGGTTCAGCACGTCACCTCACTGGCAGCCGCCACTGCCCTGGCCGTGGCGGAGCACTTCGATGTCGGCGTGCTTGACCTCAACCTGCCGGACTCCCAGGGAACAGCCACAGTCACGGCGCTGGCGACCGCCGCCCCGCATCTGCCACTCGTCGTCCTGACCGGCGAAATAGCCAGCGACACCGACCTGCAGGCCCTTGAAGCCGGGGCACAGGAATACCTTGCCAAAAACGAGCTGGGCGTGGTTCCGCTCCGGCGTGCCATTCGCTATGCGCGGGAACGGCATCGGCTGACCCGAGCACTGGCGCAGGCCAACCAGCTCAACCGTCTTGTACTTGACCACATGCCGACCAACATCAAGCTTCTTGATGCGGAAGGCCGCGTGCAGTTCATCAATCCGGCCGGGCTGGCCGCCTTGGGCCTGAGCGACCCCAGTGCCGTCCTGGGACACCCATGGTTGCAGCTTTGGGCCCCGTCAGCCGAACCAGCCATCCGTGCGCTGCTGGAGCAGGCCCGTGCCGGGCAGCCTTCCACCACGGAAGCCTTTTTGGCGCGTGCCGGCGCTGCGCAGCATTGTGCGCCGCGCTGGTGGCATATCACGGTGCTACCACTGCCGCCGAACAATGCGTCATCTGCCCGTTATCTGGTTGTGACCCAGGATTTCACTGCGCGCCACTTCCACGAAAAACACCTCTATCAGGCGCAGCAGACGGCGCTGCTCAAGCACATTGCGGCCGGGGTTGCCCATAACTTCAACAACCTGCTCACCGTCGTTCAGGGCTACAGTGAAATGATGCTGCGTACCCTGCCGGAAGAAGACGCGCGGCAGCGCCGCCGGGCCACGGACATTCGCCAGGCTGCCATTCGGGGCAGGCAACTTGTCGAGCACTTGCTGGCCTACAGTCATTTTGCCGAGCTGTCACCCAGGATCATTGACCTCAATGCGTTTCTGGAGCAGGAAGTAAAACTTTTGGAAAGTACGCTCAACCCCCTTGCGAGCCTTGGTTTTGAGCCATCGCCGGAGCCGCTTCAGGTGTATGCCGATCCGTGGTTGCTGTCCTCGACCCTGCTGACCTTTGTGCTCAATGCCAATGAGGCCATGCCGGAGGGTGGAACCGTGACGCTATCCGTCAGCCGGGTGACTTTGGATGCCACGTTTCTGAACCAACCGGCCGCTGACCGGCTGGTGGGTGATGTCGAAGCCGTGTTGTCCACCGGTTCGCCAGTGCCGTTGGTCAGAATCTCGGTCCGGGATACCGGCCCCGGCATGGATGCCGCAACCCTGGCCAACATTTTCACGCCGTTTTTCACGACGAAACCGGCGGACAAAGGAACCGGCCTGGGGCTGGCCACCGCTGCCGCTCAGGTGGAGCGGATGGGTGGATTCATCGGCGTGACTTCGCAACCCGGCACTGGGGCGCAGTTTGATGTGTACCTGCCTCTCGCTCCAGCCCAACCGGTGCCTTGAATGCCCATCTTGTGGGCAACCATAGCTGACGGTTGCCCACAAGGGCCCAAGGGAGAAGAAAAATCTCAGGGACGTGGCGCGGCAGCGCGGATAGCCGGTTCGACCATACTTTCAAACTTGGCAAAGTTTTTGACGAACATCTCGGCCAGCCGTTTTTCCTGGGCATCGAACGCCGCTTTGTCTTCCCATGTGTTGCGGGGATTGAGGATGCTGTCGGGAACACCGGGACAGGTCACCGGAACCTCGAAGCCAAAGACCGGGTTTTTGATGTATTCGACCTGATCGAGATGGCCATCCAGCGCCGCGTGCAGGATGGCGCGGGTGTAGGGCAGGCTCATCCGCTGTCCGACGCCGTAGGGGCCACCCGTCCAGCCGGTATTCATCAGCCAGATGTTGACTTTGTGCTGGGTAATTTTTTCACCCAGCATCCGGGCATAGGCGCTTGGATGCAGCGGCAGAAACGGCGCGCCAAAGCAGGCGCTGAACGTGGCAACCGGTTCAGTGATACCCATTTCCGTGCCGGCCACCTTGGCGGTGTAGCCCGAAATGTAGTGATACATTGCCTGTTCCCGTGTCAGGCGGGCAATCGGCGGCAGGATGCCAAAGGCGTCACAGGTCAGCATGACAATATGACGCGGAATGCCGCCCAGACCATCGCGCGTCATGTTGGCAATCTGCGTGACCGGATAAGCACCGCGCGTATTTTCGGTGATGCTGGCATCATCGAGGTCGAGAATGCGCGAATGCTCGTCGAGAACGACATTTTCCAGAACCGTCCCGAAGTGGCGCGTCGCCGCAAAAATTTCCGGTTCGGTCACGGGGGAGAGGCGAATCATCTTGGCGTAGCAGCCACCTTCGATGTTGAACACCCCGTTGTCACTCCAGCCGTGTTCGTCGTCCCCGATGAGCGTGCGGGTCGAATCGGCCGAGAGCGTGGTTTTGCCGGTGCCGGAAAGTCCAAAGAAGATGGCAGTATCGTCTTTGCTCTTGCCGTAGTTGGCCGAGCAGTGCATCGAAAGCACACCCCGCTGCGGCAGGACATAGTTCATCAGGGTGAAGATGGACTTTTTGATTTCTCCGGCGTAGTGCGTCCCGCCGATAAGCACAAGCTTGCGGGCAAAATCCAGAACGACAAACGTTGGAGATTTTGTCCCGTCAATCTCAGGGATGGCGAGAAAGCTGGGGACGTGAATGACCGTAAATTCCGGGACATGCTGCGCCAGCTTCTGCGCGTCATATTCACGCAGAAACAGTGTCCGCGCAAAAAGGGCGTGCCAGGCCGTTTCGGTCACAACCCGGATCGGCACGCGGTAACGTGGGTCAGCACCGGCATAACAATCCTGCACAAACACATCCCGGTTTTGCAGGTAGGCCGATACCCGCAGGTAGAGTGCGTCAAACACGGACTGCGGAATCGCCGCGTTGTTTTCCCACCAGACACGGGCTTCTGACTCCTCGTTGCGGACAATGTACTTGTCCTTGGCTGAGCGTCCCGTGTGCCGTCCGGTGCGCACGACGAGCGCCCCATCGTGGGCGAGCAACCCTTCGCCGCGCTTGATGGCCTCTTCGTAAAGCACCTCCGTCGCCGAATTCCAGTAGATGGCCTTCTGGTTGGTCAGCCCATGATGCTCCAACCCATAGTGACTCTTACCACGCCCAATGATTTCGACCGTACTCATAGCTGACTCCAAGGCCGGGACAAAACCGGCCAGGAAAAAGAAAAAACCAGCCTGGGGACCGTGCTGGATGCTTGCGTGCTAACGCTAACACACTCACTTTTTGGGGTGAAAGTACCCCATCTGCAGGTGCTGTGAGGGATGGCTCCACCGGCTTTCACATGGTTTTTCCCCAGCGTGCTATCGTTACGGAAAACCGTCCGAAACTGCCGCCGCGTTCTGCTGTCTTCGTCTGGGGGCGCTTTGAGGTCTGGAAACTATGCCTGGTGGAAGTCTGCTGCTTTTGCTCGACGACATTGCATCCACTCTTGACGACATTTCGGTGATGACCAAGGTCGCAGCCAAGAAAACGGCGGGTGTTGTGGGTGACGACCTGGCGCTCAATGCCCAGCAACTGACGGGGGTGCGTACCGACCGTGAGTTGTCCGTAGTGTGGGCGGTGGCCAAAGGCTCTGCCATCAACAAGGTGATCCTTGTTCCCAGCGCCCTGGCCATCAGTGCCTTTCTGCCATGGCTGGTCATTCCGCTGCTGGTGATTGGTGGCGCTTTCCTGTGTTTTGAAGGCGTCGAAAAACTGGTTCACAAATTGCTGCACCCGGAAGAAAACCAGGACGCAGCCGAAACTACGCCTCACGATGGTGCATCTGCTGATGCCACATCGGGCAACGAACGGGAAAAGATCAGAGGTGCGGTCCGAACGGATTTCATCCTGTCGGCCGAGATCATCGTGATTGCGCTTGGGGCAGTGGCAGCAAAGCCGTTCCCTACCCAGCTTGGTGTGTTGACGGCCGTGGCCGTGCTCATGACGGTTGGCGTCTATGGGTTGGTGGCCGGGATTGTCAAGCTGGATGATGTGGGGCTTTATCTCAGCCAGCGCCCGACTGTGCTGCTGCGGTGGCTGGGGCGCGGGCTGGTGGGATTGGCCCCCTATCTGATGAGGTTTCTTTCGATTGCCGGGACGGCCGCGATGTTTCTGGTCGGCGGCGGCATTCTGGTTCACGGTGTGCCGGTAGTTCACCACTGGGTCGAGGAACTGGAACACCTGATGGCAGCCATCCCGACGGTGGGGCGCGCCCTGTCCTGGTTTGTCGGCCCGGTGGGCGATGGCGTGTTTGGCGTCCTCGTCGGTGCTGGCGTTCTGCTGCTGGTTTTGGTGTTCAAACAACTTGCCGGACGGTTCCGAATGCGTCCTGCGTCCTGAAGGCTATCCTGGATAGGGGAAACACCAGCATGAAACCTGGATGGGTGACGGTCGTGCTGCTGACCGGCATGATGTTGCCGGTGCAGGCGGCCGTGAATGCCAAGCTCCGTACTTTCGTCGTCAATCCCATTTACAGCGCGCTCATCAGCTTTGGGGTCGGAACGAGTCTGCTCGTTGTACTGGCCTCCGCTATGGCCTGGGCAGGCTGGGCCGGGCATCTGCGGGGTGCGGTCTCCGCTCCGTGGTGGGCCTGGGTGGGGGGGGCGCTGGGGGCGGTCTTTGTCACCATGGCCATTCTGGCTGTGCCGCGTATCGGCGCGGCCGGCTACTCGGTAGCCATTATCACGGGACAACTCATCGGGGCGCTGATCCTTGACCACTACGGTTGGTTGGGGCTGGCACAGCAGCCCCTGACCTGGTCACGCCTGCTTGGTGCCGTCTTGTTGCTGGTGGCCGTGTGGCTTATCCAGCGTTAGCCGTCGCACAAGGCTAGTCGCGGGGTGGCACATCCGGCGGACGCCGGTCGCGGGGACGGGTAGCGTCGGGCAGCGGCGGCGGCCCGGTCACTGGCGGCAGTTCCGGTGGGGGAAGCTGGATGTCAGGTTCGACCACCACGCCCGGAGTGCCCATCGCGGCGGCGTTAGTCTGCGTGCAATCCTTCTTTGGGGCTGTCCCGGCCAGAAACCATTCCTCGATGGTTTCACCCTGGCAGGCTGGAGAAGGAAGCAGCCCGGTTTGCAAATCCACGGTCACTTTTTCCACGCCTTCGGCATCAGGGAAGGCATCACCGGTCAGGTCAGGGCGGAACTTGAGGACGGCGCGCAGAAAACTGACGAAAATCGGCAGCGCTGAATTCCCTCCGGTGATGCCGAGTTGGCGGTTGTCGTCATATCCGACATAGACCACGCAGACCATGTGTGGTGTAAAGCCGGCAAACCAGCCATCGCGGCTCGTACCGGTTTTGCCGGCCAGAGCCTTGGTCAGTCCGTTGGCTTTGGTGGCCGTGCCACGTTCGATGGGGCCGCGCAGCAGGTGCGTCATGACGGCGGCGACGGCCGGAGAGATGACCGGCGTTGTCTGCGGCTCCACCTTTTCCACGAGGTTGCCTTTGCCATCGGCGATGAAGGTCAGGGCGCGGGGTTCGACCCGTGCGCCACGGTTGGGGAAAGCGGTGTAGGCGCGGGCCACTTCAAGCGGTGTTGCCTCTTTTGTGCCCAGCGCCAGACTCGGATACGCCTCCGGGCGCGGCAGCCCGAACCGTTCGGCCGTACGCGCCACCCGGTCATAGCCCACGGCCTCGGCGACGCTGACCGTAACGACGTTGAGCGATTTGGACAGCGCCGTGCGCACGGTGACGTATTGGTTGCTGTAGGCCTGCCCGAAATTGTCAGGGCTGTAGGTCTGCCCCTTGCCGTAGGTGAAGGTGCGCTTCTCATCCTTGAACAGGGATGATGGAGTGACGACTTCTTCCGCAATGGCCGTCGTATAGACGAAGGGTTTGAACACCGATCCCGGCTGACGGCGGGCGTCCGTGACGCGGTTGAGCTGGGATTGCGAATAGTCCCGGCCGCCCACCATGGCCAGAATGTCTCCGGTGTGGGCGTCGAGGGCGATGAGTGCGGCGTCCAGCCCTGGCGCCGGCTTTTTGACGAGATTTGCCAGCCCCTTCTGGACGGCTTCGACCGCGGCCTGCTGCAGGTTGATGTCCAGCGTGGTGTAAATGCGGGCGGCCGGGTCAGAGAGCACCCGGTCGAGTTTTCGCTCGGCAAGCACGCTTTGCAGGTAATCCAGATAGTAGGGGGCATCGGCGTTGCTGCTGGCGCGCCGGGGCGCAACGCCAAGCGGGACAGCCTTGGCTTTTTCATACTCGGCCGGGGTGATGAAGCCGACTTCGAGCATGTCGCCCAGCACCTTGTTGCGGCGTTCGAGGGCGCGTTCCGGGTGTTTGAAGGGCGAGTAATAGCCCGGACCGCGGATGATGCCGGCCAGAAAAGCAGCCTCCGGCAGGCTGAGCTGAATGATGTCCTTGCCAAAGTAAAACCGCGCTGCTTCACCAAAGCCGTTAATGGAATAGCTGCCATCCTGCCCCAGGTAAATCTCGTTGCAGTACATCTGGAAAATCTGTGGCTTGGTCAGGCGCGTTTCAAGGATGATGGCAATGTAGGCTTCCTTGAGTTTGCGGCTCAGCGTGCGCTCCGGCGTCAGGAAAAAGTTTTTGACAAGCTGCTGGGTGATGGTTGAGCCGCCCTGCAAGCCGCCGTCCCGATCTGTGAAGTTCCGGTAGATGGCGCGGGCCAGTCCGCGCAGGTCAATGCCCCGGTGGTCGAAAAACCGCCGGTCCTCGACGGCGACTACGGCCTGGACGAGTACCTTGGGCAGGTCATTGAACTCGACGATCTTGCGCTTTTCCCGTTCCCTGTTGAGCGCCGTCAGCAGCGGCGGTTCCAGCAGGCATTCGGTGAGCGGTTGCTGGTTGGGGAGTTCGACGATGTTGACCGGCGTGTTACCGTTGAACCGGATGCGGACGGAAGGGAATTTCTGTCCGGCCAGCGGCGCATCGGTGCTGGGGAGAATGTCGAGCCGGTTGCCATCGAGCAGGTAGCGTCCGCGCGTGGTGTCACCTGCCTGGGACTGGGCAACGTAACCGGCCCGGTTCAGGTATTCCAAGATTTGCGCCTTGCCGAACGGGCCACCTTTGATGATACGCGCCGGAGCCGCATAGATACCACTGGACCGGACAAAGGACTCCCCCCGCAGCTTCTGGTCAATCATCGTCGAGAACACGACGTAGTAATAGGTCAGGATGATGACGACCGGGAGCAGGGCCAGCGCCAGAAAAAAAACACGCCGTGGCGTAATGAGCCGTTGCCACCAGTGTTTGGTGCGAAAAACCCGCGGGTCGTTCTTGAAAGCTGGGTGATTTCCGGTCATGAGGCCATCGTACGGTGTTTTCTGAACTCACCACCCCCTTGCCAGAACTTTACGCTTGTTGTCAGGAGTTTTTTTCATGGATTTCACTGGGAAAGTCATCCTCATCACGGGTGGCAGCCGCGGCATCGGACGGGCTGCGGCGTTGAAGTTTGCCCGGCACGGTGCCGATGTGGCGCTGGCCGCGCGGACGGCGGCTGAGCTTGAAGCGGTAGCCGGAGAGATTCGCGCCCTGGGGCGGCGCGTTGTCGCCGTGCCAACCGATACCACCAACCGCGAGCAGGTGACCGCTTTTGTGGCAGCCACCATAAGCCAGCTTGGCCGCATTGATGTGGTTGTCAATGCCGCCGGGATAGGGATTCTCAAGCCGTTTCTGGAGTTGACCGAAGCCGATCTGGACCGGATGCTGGCTGTCAACGTCCGGGGCGTTTTCAACGTAACACAGGTGGCGGCACTGGAGATGACGAAAACCGGTGGCGGGATCGTCATCAACATTCCAGGGATCCTGGGGCGGGCAGCGATGATGCAGGCTGCCGGATACTGCGCCTCAAAGTTTGCCGTCACCGGTATGACCCGCGCCATGGCGCTCGACTTGAAGCGCAACGGCATCCGCTTTACGCTGCTACACTTTGGCGGTGTGGATTCACCTTTTTGGGATACCATCGCCATGCGCGTCCAGCGGGACAGGATGTTGTCGGTCGAAGAAGCCGCCAACGCCATTCTCTTTGCCGCCTCGCACACCGGCAACGGCGTGCTGAACGAACTGGTGCTCCAACCGGAAAGCCATCAGATGTGAGTTGCCATCAACCCCCGGCAGGGAAGCCATGGCTTCTCTGCCGTCTTTGGGTGTAGGGTATGGAAATCGTCACGCGCATTGCCCGAATGCGCCATTTGGCGCCGCGCCTCAAGCAGGACCGGAAAAAACTGGCGCTGGTGCCAACGATGAGCGCCCTCCACGAAGGCCATCTCAGTCTTATCCGCCGGGCGCAGATTCTGGCTGATGCGGTGGTCGTTTCGATTTTTTTCAATCCGATTCACTTTCAGACCGGAGAGGAGTTTGATGTTCCGGCCCGTGACCTGGCGCGTGATGCCGAGCTGATGGCCAAGCGCGGGGTGGATGTTTTGTTTGCGCCGAGTGTGGACGAAATTTACCCGGAGGACATGCTGACCTATGTCACGACAGACACCCTGGATTGCCGGCTGTGTGGGGCCCAACAGCCTAACTACTTTCGCGGTGTGACGACCATTGTCAACAAGCTCATCAACATCGTACGGCCGGACTACACGCTGGTGGGGCAGAAGGATGCCCAGCAGTCCATCATCATCCGCCGGATGGTACGTGACCTGTCCATGGACACTGAAGTGGTCATCTGCCCGACCCACCGTGAGCCGGATGGACTGGTGACCTCTTCCCGGAATGCACTGCTCAGTGTACCGGAACGGCAGGCGGCCACGGCGCTCTACCGTGGATTGCAGCAGGCGCAGAAATTGGTTGAGCGAAATGGCGTCCGGGATGCGGAAACCCTGATCGGTGCGGTCCGGCAGGTGCTTGACTCAGAACCGCTAGTGCGCCCGGAATACATTGCCCTCGTGGATATGGAAAATCTGGCCCCGCTGACAGCGATTGCAGAAGGTGAGGAGTGCCTGCTTGCCCTGGCGGCATACGTCGGGCAGGTGCGCCTTACGGATAACATCATTCTCGTGGGGAGTACGGAATAACCTGGGTGCAATGGCTTTCTTGCCGTGAACTTTTTGAGAATGTTACTATGCTGCCGGTTGGCTGGCTTCGTGGCAGACCGGTAGCTATGGGCAGCTTGCCCTGAACGGCGACTTGGAGGCACAAAGCACCCGGAGCATGCTTGGGGTATGGTTTGGGGTGGTACGGGTAACTCGTCATGTTCTGCCCAAAGTGCGGTACTGAAAACCGTCCAAATGCGCGTTTCTGTAAAAGCTGCGGGCACGCTTTCGCCGGGGGCGGAGCCGGTGACTCAGCGCCGCTGACTGGCCCCTCGTCCATCGAGCACACCTTTGTCCTGCGCTCGGTCGGTCCTGATGATCCGGGACGGACGAATGTTTCTCTGCCGTCTCTGGAAATGCCGCTGGAGTCAGCGCCGCCACCCAGTCAGGCGCCGGACAATGGCCATCACGAGGATGGGTTCATTCTGGGAGACATTTCTTCGCCCAACCTGCGGCTGGATACCCCGCCGCCGGGAGCGACCGCCGGACTGGAATCCCTCCCGGACCTGTTTGCGACCGGGACTTCCACTTCACAGTTTCCACCCACCCTTATCCCTCCACCCCCGCCGCTCCCTCCACCCCCGCCGCCGACTTCATCCCCACTACCGCCACCGGCAGGTGGTTTTTCGGTGCCTGATCCGTTGGCGACCAAAACCGGCACGCCGGCGGCTTCACCAGCACCCCCAACACTCGTCCCCCCGCCGCTGGCAAGCAGTTTTCCCGCGTCTGGTTCGTTGACAAATCGAACCGGGACACCGGCTGGTGGGACACCAGTGGTCACGCCGCCAACCCCGCCGTTAAACCCGTCGCCACCTGGCGGCGTGCCGCTCCCGCCGGATGTGGCGGCGACCCCCTTCCGTCCGGTGGAACCGCCTCTTGGTGCCCCGCGCCCAATGGGGCGGCAAGCAACAGAGTTGCCGTCAATGCCACTCAAGCCACCGGCCGACCTCTTTGCCCAGGCCGCTCCGGCTGCGGCGCCCCCGCGTCGGGCTGGCTTCCCGCTCTGGCTGGCCATTGGGTTGTCGGTCGTAGTCCTTGTGGCTTTGGTTGGGGTTGTGGCGGCTATCGCTTACTTTCGATGGGTTGCGCCATCTGCGCCTGTGACCTCGGAAACGCCGGCAGATACCCTGCCGACCAGATCGAAACCATCCACCCCATCTGAGTCACCGGTGGCACCCCCCAAGCCAGTCATTCCCGAAAACATGGTTGCCATTCCGGGCGGGGAGTATCTGATTGGACGCAACAGTGGCGATTTTCTCGATCCCTATGAAAAACCGCAGCATACGGTGACATTGCGGCCGTTCTATATTGACCGGACCGAAGTCACCAACGCTGACTACCAGAAATTCATCGAGGCAACGGGGCATCCGGCACCAGCTTCCTGGGTTGGGGGGCGGTTTGAAGACGGCAAGGAGTTGTTCCCGGTCACTGGTGTCACCCTGTCTGATGCCGAAGCCTATGCCCGCTGGGCCGGTAAGCGCCTGCCCACCGAAGAGGAATGGGAGGCGGCTGCCCATGGGCGTACGCCAACGGTTTTCCCCTGGGGTGACACCTTTGATCCCAGCCGCGCCAACGTCAAAGCGAGTGGTCTTGGTGTGCCAGTACGGGTCGGAACGTATCCGGCCGGTGCCAGTCCCTTTGGGGTGCTTGACATGACGGGCAATGTCTGGGAGTGGACGGCTTCAGAAGCCCAACTCTATCCCGGAAGCACCGAGAAACCACCGAGCTGGGACAAGCCGCTCAATCCCGGCGCACGGTTGCAAATCATTCGGGGTGGAGCGTTTACAGAAGATACCAAGCGGTGCACCGTGACCTACCGCAACTGGGTTCCCTCGGACTTCAAGTCCCGTGAACTTGGTTTCCGGTGTGTTCAGGATCAGCCATCACCGTGACCAGCTGTGAAATGCCGTAAAGACGTTCGATTTTCATCCCGCACCACGCTTTGACTTGCCACTATGTTCACTGCCAGGGGCTGTGTTCCCGGTTCCTTCGCCAGGTGGTTTGTGTGTTCACAAGCGTCTCTGCCAGCGGCCGGTTTGGTCTGGGCCTTTGTCATGCTGGGCAATGTCGTTTTCCTGGACATCCGCAGTGTCGCCCAGATTGGGCGCGCGGATGACCCACCCGCTGCTGCGACCAACCCGCCGGCATCTGGAACAGCACCGGGCAAGCGCCCGTCTCCACCACGTCGCCCAGCCATCATCAAAACCCCGACGGGTGTTGTCATGCCGCTCGGCCGACCGGCGGAGTTTTACTTCGAGGAAGGCAACGAGCTGTTCAACAAGGGAGACTTCGTCTCGGCCCGGATGTTCTTCGAGCAGGGTGGGAAAGTGGCGCGTCCCAAAAGCGACCTGGTGGAAGTCCTGCAGCGCCGCCGGGATGTATCCGCCCACATGGCCGTCGGCAGGCAGTTCGAGCGGGAGTCACAACTTGTCGAGGCCCTGGCCGAGTACGACAAAGCCCTGGCTCTTGAGCCGGTCAACCCGGTGGCCAAAAGACATGCCGGGCAAGTGCTTCAGATGCTGGGCAAGGCGGCGATGCTGACCAAAAACTGGCAGGCGGCGATTGGTTATCTCCGCCGCGCCCAGGAGCTTGACCCTGATGCGTCCACACAGGCCGCACTGGTTACGGCTCTGCTGCGGTTGGCTATGGAGCAGTCCGATCCAACTGAAGCACTGCGCACCTACCGGCAGGTGCTGGAGATAGCGCCCGGCAATGAAGATGCCCGTCTGGGACTGCGCCGCATGGAGGCACGGCTCCGTACCCGGCAGGCCGAAGCCGCCTTCCAGGCCGGACGCTATAACGAAGCCCGGAGTGAATACGAAGCCGCGCTTGAACTCGACCCTGAACATGCGCCGGCAGCGGCTGGCAAAACCAGGGTGGAAGCCTATCTGGCCCGCCAGTCGGCAGATGAAGCCTATCGCCGCCGGGACTTCCGCACGGCGTATGCCGACTACCAGAAATTTCAAGCCGTCGTCCCGGATGACCCGCAGGTGACAGAGCGGTTACGGGAACTCTCCCTGCGGCTGGAGCCGCCCCTGCCGCTGCGTGGCTCACTGATTTACAAGCTCAACACGGCCAGCCCCTTTCGGATTCGCCTGCATCGCGATCAGGTGGAAAGCGCCCTGCTCGACAGTGAGAACCCCATCAAGCCGGACATCAAGCTCGAAGGCCGCCTCCCGGCGCGGGATGCCGTCTTCCGGCTGGGCAAGTCTTCCGCCAATGTCACGGTCCGTATCGCCGTGATGCCGGTTGCCGGCAATGATTACACCGCCGAGCTGATTGCCACGCCCAAAAATCCGCGTTCGGAAGATGTCATCGTCGTGGCCGAATGGCAGCTTCCCCTGAAAGGTGGGGTTCAGTGGAAAAGGCAGCTCGAACCCGGCGCCTACCGGGTCTATTGGCAGGGACCCTTCTTTGAGGTTTTTGACCCAACCGGCGTCTGTATTGAATCCAGCCGGCAGTCACCCCTGCCGCGCCAGCCTGTCACAGTCAAGGTCAAGCCAATCAAGGGGGTCACGGTGCAGGTTGTCGAGCAACCCAATCCCGGAAACGACTTTACCTTCGCCCTCAACCTGGCTGTCACCAGCCCGACCCTGCTGCTGCTTGACCTGAGCTGGGATGTGGGCAAAAAGTAAAAAAAAACGCGCTCTTGCGGTTGAAAAAAATGACAGCCATACCCGAAGTTGAAGGCAGACCCCGCACGGACACTCCCTAGAAGCTTGGGTATGGCTGTTTTCCTGACAAAGAAACGAGGCAACTTTCATACCAGAGCTGCAACGCCCAAAACGGACGGCGTCGCCCTTGGTTTCTGGTGCTGGATTGACAATTCTTTTTAGTCGTTGGTTGCCAATTTTTGTCATCCTGCCTCTGTTTTGACAGGAAATGGTGACGTTTTTCGTGTCTGACACCCTGCTGTTGCTGGTCTCACTCTTTGGTTCGACGCTCCGCCTTTCGACGCCGCTCATTCTGGCTGCCCTGGGGGGGCTGTATGCCGAACGAAGTGGGGTCATCAACATGGCGCTGGAAGGCATTATGCTGGCCGGTGCATTTACTGCCGCCACCGTGACGGCGCTGACTGGCAGCCCGTGGCTGGGGCTGTTGTCCGGCCTGGCGGCCGGGCTGCTCGTGGCGGCACTCCATGCGTTCTGCTGCATTACCTGTCGCGCTGATCAGGTCGTCACCGGCACGGCCATCAACATTCTCATGCTGGGCGTCCCGCCGTTGATTTCGGGAGCCTTGTTCGAGTCCACAGGTTCGACGCCCAACCTGGCCCAGAACCAAACGCTCCCCACCCTGCCCATTGTGGCCGCCCTGATCGCAGTACCGGTGACGATGTTTATCCTGTTCAAGACGCCCTTTGGCTTGCGGTTGCGCGCCGTTGGTGAAGTGCCGGAAGCTGCGGCTACGGCCGGCGTCAGCGTCACGTGGCTGCGCTGGCAGGGCGTCCTGCTTTCAGGGCTGCTGGCCGGGTTGGGCGGAGTCTATCTCTCGATTGGGCAGAACTCGCTCTACACGCGCAACATGACCGCCGGGCGTGGCTACATTGCGCTGGCGGCGTTGATTTTCGGCAACTGGCTGCCATGGCGTGTCCTGCTGGCCTGTCTGCTGTTTGGCTTTATGGACGCCGTGCAGATTCGCCTGCAGGGAACATCGTCCATTCCCACGCAGTTCATTCAGATCATCCCGTACATTTTCACCATGGTGGTGCTGGCCGGCTTCATCGGGAAAGCAACGCCACCCCGGGCGTTAGGCACGCCCTACATCAAAGGACGCCGGTGAACCCGCCAGGTGGGCGATGCGCTCCCGGAGCCGTTCGAGCGGGAATTGCCCAACACCCTTGCCCGTCTCAATGGATTCCCGGACAGCCGCCAGCAGGGCGCGGTTGATGGGCGTCGGAACACCATACCGTTCCCCAAGCCGCACAATCTCGCCATTGAGGTATTCGACTTCGGTTTCGGGACGGCGAAAGTGCAAATCCTGCCACATGGACGGATAGCCGCGCTGTTCCGGCGGTACGTCGGCAAACTCGGCCTGACGCGCGGCAAAGGCTTCGACCTGCGCGCGAATATCGAAACGACCGGTCACATCAGCCGGGGAAATGCCGGCCGCAGCCAGCACACGCAGCCCTTCTTCCATAACGGCGCGCATCATGGACAGCATCTCCGGCGTCGCAAAGGCTTTCTGCCAGTAGCAGTCCGTGACGGCCAGCAGCGCGTTGTTGAGGTTCCCGATGAGCTTGCCCCACTTGACGGCCATGGCGTCGGGATGCTCGCGGGTGGGCAGCCCGGCGGCCGTAAAGTCTGCCGCCACCTGGGCCGTCAGGGCATCTGTCCCTTTTGGAAAACGTCCGACGGCGAGAAAGTCCATGATGGTCAGCACGACGCGGCCGGGTTCCGGCAGGACGGCGTTGAACAGCACCAGGACGGGATACACCTGCGTGACGTATTCGGCGACAATGGCTTCGTTGGCAATGCCGTTTTGCAGGCACAACACCGGTGTTGTGGGCGGAACCTGCCGGGCGATGTCGGCCATGGCAGCGGCGGTCTGGGTTGCCTTGACGCCAAGGAGAATGGCATCGCCTTCTCCCGGTGCAGCTTCAGCGAGATGGGAAACGGCCGGGATGTCGAGCGTCAGGGTTTCCGTTGGCGTTTCCAGGCGCAGCCCCCGCGCCCGGATGGCTTCCACGTGGGCTGGACGGCCGACCAGACAGGCGGCATATCCGGCGCGGTGGAGCAGCCCGCCGACAACGCTGCCGACGGCTCCGGCCCCATAGACAATGTACCGTCGAATCGTCATGCACGTAGTTCTTCGGGCAGAAACAGCACGAGGCTCTGCGACACGAGCAGGCTGGTCAGAAAAAAGAAAATAACTTCTTCCAGCGGCACGACGCCCACGTGGATGCCCAGAATCTGATTGGCGTCAAACAGCCAGATGCCTTCGGCAATGGCCAGCGCATCGGCTACGACGAAGTACAGCCCAATGGCCACGACCGGCAAAAACACCGCCCGCGCATTGCGCACCAGGATGCGCCAGCCAATCGCCCACTGGAGGATGACCACCGGCAGCATCCAGCCGAGCAGATGGAACAGGTAGTTGGTTTTCATGCGGCTTTCCCCGTGGCGGTTGAGCTGGAGCGCGGACGCAGCAGCGCCACCGTCAACAGCCCGACGCTGATGGTTTGCAGCAGGAAAAAGCCATATTCCTCGATGGGCAGCCGCCAGATGCGAAACAGAATCTTGTCTTCCGGGAAGTCCCATATCCCCAGTTTGACGGCATGGTTGTCCCACGGGGTGGTGAAGACAAAGACAATGACACAGACAAGACCAAGCCAGCGGGCATGGACACGGGAAAACCTGCCCCGCGCCAGCCAGGCCGTCACCAGCAGCAGGGGAAGGCTGAAGTAAAGGTGAAACTGCAAGTACGTCATGAAAGCCAGCGTTGTGTTGTGAATCGGGGGCGATGACAGCTTATCGAAGTGACAGGCTAGGCAAAAGTCTATGTGTTTGTTTACGTCGGACATGCGGACCTTCCCAACCAAGGTGCAGGCGGGCGGGTGAGCGTCCAGTGGCGGTCGCTGGTCTGGGCAAGGGTGACGCCGGTCAGTCCAGCCGTCCGGGCCGCGGCTGCAATTTCATCGAGCGTCAGCGCCGCCCCCAGCGAATCGCGGAAAAGCTTTTGCTGCCGGGGTGATTCGTTCCCGGCGTACTGCCTCACCAGAGCGTCGGCAGCTTCCGGGGTGTCCGGCCGCAGGAGGTCCCGGATGAGCAGCGCTGCCCCCGGTTTGGCCACCCGCGCCATTTCACGCAGGACCGTGACTGGCTCCGGGATGTGGTGCACGATGCTGTTGGAAATCACGGCGTCGAAGGTCGCCGCCGGAAAGGGCAGGTTTTTGGCGTCAGCCAGATGCAGGCTGATGCGGGCTTCGAGCCGGGCTGCCCGGAGATGGGCCGCCGCCAGTTTGAGCATTTCCGCCGACAGGTCCACGGCGGCAATCCCCACATCCGGCAGGCGTTCGGCAATGAGAATGGGAATGCGCGCCGTACCCGTGCCCACGTCCAGCACGTAGCCAGCCCGAATGCCAAGCGCCACGACGGCATCCGCAAACGCCGTGTTGACTTCGGTGAAGTCCATGGCGTCGTAGTCTTGGGCTTCTTCCGCTGTGTCCATGACTTCGGGTTCAAGAATCCGCTCCATCATCACCTGTTTCGTGGTTGGTTTGCTGCCACAAGGTTGGTCAATGGCGATGTTGTTTCGTCAGGCCAACTGCGCGCGCAGGGCATCGGGCGTTGTAACCGGGGCCTGGCAGGTAAAGTTCTGGCAGACGTAAGCCGTGGGTTGGCCGTTGTGCATCGTCCGCTGCGCCACCAGCGGAACATACCGCGCATGATCGCTCTCCTCCGGGTTGACCAGAGCCACAACGCGGTGCGGACGGAAGGCTTCCTCGACAACCCGGCGAAGCTCGCGCGTCTCCGCTGCGTCCGGCGGCCCGACGATGACGATTTCCCGGACACTGGCCAGATAGAAGTCGAGCGCCCCCAGCAGTTGCCCGAATCCAGAGGGCATCTTGGCCATGGAACTGGACAGTGTTTGCAGGATGTGTTCGGCCCGCTCGCGGTAGCGTTGCTCGCCGGTCAACAGCGCCAGGCGCAGCAGAACATCCACCGCCACCGAATTGCCCGACGGCGTAGCATTGTCGAAGACATCCTTGACGCGCGTGATGAGCTGTTCGTGCCGGTCGCCGGTAAAGAAAAAGCCCCCGCCCTGCGGATCGTCGAATTGCGCCAGCATGGCCTCAGTCAGTTCGCGCGCCGCACAGAAGTATTTGACGTTTCCGGTGGCTTCATACAGCGCCAGAAGCCCCTCGGCATAGCAGGCGTAGTCTTCCTGGTAGCCCGGAAACTTGTTTTGTCCGTCCTTGTGTGACCGGTACAGGATGCCGTCCACATACATCGTGCCCAGAACGAACATCGCATTGCGTTCCGCCACGGCACGGTAGTCATCCCGTTCCAGGACGGCTGCCGCCCGCGCAAAGCTGTAGAGCATCAGTCCATTCCACGCGGCCAGACATTTTTCATCGCGCGCCGGTTTGACCCGCTGTTCACGGGCTTCAAACAGGATGCGTTTGGCACGCGCCAGGACGGTTTCCAGGTGTTCCGGCGTCACTTCTTTGAGGCGGGCAACGGTTTCAGGTGGCAGGGGCGTGCTGAGTACGGTTTTGCCTGTCCCCTCGAAATTCCCTTCCTCGGTGACATCAAAATAACGGCGCACCAGGTCAGCATCGGCTTCATCGAGCAGGGCATTGATTTCCTCCGGCGTCCAGACGAAAAACCTGCCTTCTTCACCTTCGCTGTCGGCATCCTGAGTGGCGTAAAAGCCGCCCGTTGGCGCGGTCATTTCACGCACCACGTAGTCGAGTGTTTCTTCGACGATCTGGCGGTAGCGTGGTTTTCCGGTTGCCTGCCAGGCTTCGAGGTACGTCCGTGCCAGCAGGGCGTTGTCGTACAGCATTTTCTCAAAGTGCGGGACAAGCCACTGGTCGTCCGTCGAGTAGCGATGAAAGCCGCCGCCCAGGTGGTCATACATCCCGCCGCTGGCCATCTTGTCGAGGGAGAGTTCGACCATTTCGAGCGCGTGGAGTTCGCCCGTCAGTCGCCAGTAACGGAGCAGGAAGGAGAGCAGCATCGAGTTGGGAAACTTGGGCGCGCCACCGAAGCCGCCGTGAACGTGGTCAAAGCGCGTGGACAGGCGGCGGTAAGCGTCTGTGAGAATTTCCGGTGACAGTGTCCGTGCGCCGTCCAGCGGTTCGTGCATCCGTCGGAGTTCGGCTGTGATTTCAGCGATGCTCTGCCGCACGTCCTGGCGGCGCTGGCGGTAGGCGTCAGCCACTGAGCGGAGAATACGCGGAAAGCCCGGCATCCGCCCGCGGTCTTCGGGCGGGAAGTAGGTTCCGCCGTAGAACGGTTCGCCGTCCGGCGTCAGAAATACCGTCAGCGGCCAGCCACCCCGCCCGGTCATGAGCTGGACGGCGTTCATATAGACCGTATCCAGGTCGGGGCGTTCTTCGCGGTCCACTTTGATATTGATGAACAGCTCGTTCATCAGGGCCGCAATGGACGGATTTTCAAAGCACTCGTGCTCCATGACGTGGCACCAGTGGCAGGCCGAATAGCCGATGCTCAACAGGATGGGCTTGTCTTCAGCTTTGGCCCGGGCCAGGGCTTCCGGCCCCCACGGATACCAATCCACCGGGTTGTGGGCATGCTGCAAAAGATACGGACTCGTTTCGCTGATGAGCCGATTGACAAACTGCGGACTGGGTTGTGCCGACATGATGACGGGATGATTCCTTTGCTGATAATCGTGGCCAATACACCAAGCTAAGCTTTCTTCTGTCGGGCGTTCAATGGCTGTACCAGAACGGACGCTTGGGAAGCCGCGCCGGCAGACGCTGACCGACGGGCAGCCGGCCGGAGTTCGTCCATCCAGAAGACCAACTGACCGGCGAAGGCGGTGCCGACCGGCCGTGGCACTGAGGCCGGGAGATCAGGCCGGGGACGGCGGAGAGGTTTCGCCCCCGGAAGCCAGGGGGGGACCTGAAGGCAGGGCCGGTGGCGGCGGTTTGAAATACGTCCGGTAGGCCAGACGGGCAACGTTCCAGATTTTTTCCCATCCGATGCGGACTTCCTCGCCGCGCAGCAGCTTGCCGAGCACCTGGTCGCGGACGTGGGCCGTGGCGCGCTTGAGCAGAAATTCCTTGGCGTGAGGGCGTGCGACCTCGAAAAGGCGAAAGTTGGGGTCGAGACTCTGTCCCATGCCTTCGAGCGTCATCAACGCCCGTACCACGAAGGTGAAGTTGCCGGGAATGCGGAAGGGATAGGCGTAGAGCGTACTCGAAACGGTCGCATTGAGTTCGGAAAAGGTCAGTTGGGACAGTTTTTTGCCTTTGTACTGCGCCAGAATGCCCCGGGTTGCTTCCTGGAAGGCAACCGGGTCGTAGCCGGGTTGCAGAAAGCCCAGTGCAATGGCATCGCCGACCAGGCCCATCAAATCGCGGTCAGTGATGTGAAAGAAGGCGTCGAGCAGGCCCATCCGCATCTCATCCGTGATGCGTCCGACCATGCCAAAGTCGAAGAATGCCAGCCGCCCGTCGGCCATGATGCGCAGGTTGCCCGGATGCGGATCAGCGTGAAAGAAGCCATCTTCGAGCAACTGCTTGAGATACGTGCGCACGAGCAGGGTCATCTTCTGCATCGGGTCAAAGCCGGCCGCCCGCAGCCGTTCGGCGTCGGTCGGTTTGACACCGGCAATGTATTCCATCGTGATGACGTGGCGGCTCGACAACTCCGGGTAGATGCGGGGGAGATAGACTTCCTGCTGCCAGTTGGCAAAGTTGCGCCGGAACTGGGCGGCGTTTTCCATTTCGCGCTCGTAGTCCATTTCTTCGCCGAGCATGGTCTCAAACTCGGCAACGATGCCGCTCCAGTCGGCGCCTTTGACGCCGGCCAGCCAGGTTGGTCGGCGTTCCAGGTAGGCAGCCACAACGCGCAGAATCTGGAAATCGAGCCGGACGATGTCCGCCAGGTTGGGGCGCTGAATCTTGACCACAACCTCCGTGCCATCCGGCAGTTGGGCGCGGTGTACCTGCCCCAGGCTGGCGGCCGCCAGTGGACGCGGCTCGATGCGCCGAAACAGGGCCTGGGGCGGCTGTCCAAGCTCTTCCGTAATCCGCTGCCAGGCGATCTCGGTTGGAAAAGGCGGTACTTCGTCCTGAAGAACGGTCAGCGCCTGGGCGTAGGTCAACGGGAGCAGGTCGGTGCGCGTGGAAAGCATCTGGCCGATCTTGATAAAGGTCGGCCCCAACGCGATGAAGGCCGCGCACAGGCGTTCGGCCTGACCGGCGTGAAAGGCAGCTTCCGTGGCCTGGGCGGGCGTGGAACGGTGCAGCAGACGCCGGAGTCCACGTTTCCACCAGACAGCAGGCGTTTCTCCGGTTGCGGTGAGGGAGCGGATAACGTAGGGCAGCAGGAGCCACAGACCCAACCGCAGGATGCGCAGCAACCGCCGCCGGGCACGCCAGTCGAGCTGGCGCAGGGCCGCCCAGAAAAAGCGGACAGTGCTCCAGAGCGATTCCCGTTCAGGCGAGGTGTCGGTTGGCTGGGACATCAGTCGTCGGCATCCATCAGAGCAAGCCGGTTCATCTGGGCAGCAGGGACGGCAGCCCCGTGCATCCGTGCAACCTATGCGGCTTGACTGTGGCGAGCGAAGGCAGATGCGTCAAGTTTTCTCCACGCCAGACCGGGAGCCGGGCGCTGCTGCATAGGTCAGTCAGGTTGAACGACACGCAGCAAATCCGCCCGCATCTGCTCTGCCAGGTTTGTGGTGAGGTCAAGTCCCTCACGCTTGACGGCCACCGTGCCATCTTTGCGGAGCAGGACAAAGCTGGGAATCACGGAGAGATTGAGGCGCTGGAACAGCAGAGTACCGCGTGGGTCCCGCGCGACAGGGTAGGTCAGGTGCAACTGGTCGCGCCAGGTTTTCAGGTCGGCGTCGCTGATGAAATCCCGGTCGCGAGGCTGGGTGCTGTTGGTAAGGACGAGGCAGAGCGTCACCTGGGGATGGTTGTCGGCAATGGTGTTCATCTGGCGCAGGAGCAGTCGCATCAGGGGCGACCCATGGGCAGTGAAGCACAGAAGAACAGCCTTGCCCCGCAACTGTTCCGCGTCGAGGGGCGAACCATCGGGAGTCGGCAGGAGAAACTCAACCGGATCGCCCTGTTTCTGAACCTTCTGCACCACCGTCGGATTCTTTTCCTGCGGAAGGGCCCCCGGGTCCGTGCCAGAGTGGCCGGCGAGGTTATGAGCCGGAACCGGCTGAACCACGGGACCGGCCCACAGGAGCAGCGTCAAGACCCACGACCGGCCGGCAGGGAAGGATTTGGTAGGCAACATGATCTTTCTGCGGCTTCGATAAGGATACACCCGAATACCACCGATGAAGGCCCATCCGGGAAGGTTGCGTCAGGCACTCGGCCGGCGTTGAAGACCTCGACAGCAGGAGGCGTTTGGGTACGTACCGAATAACTATGTTACATTCCAAACGGCCCGGTAAGCGATAGGGAGGTTCACAAACATTTTATGGTCACGGTGCTCGCGGCGCTTTGGTGGGGCGCCAGTCTGCTGGCGAGTGAGACGCTCGTCATGCTGGCGGCATTTCTGGTCGTACTGGGGACGACGGTCGTCATTCACGAGTTTGGTCACTTTGCTGCCGCCAAGTGGCTTGGCATGAAGGTCGAGATTTTTTCCGTCGGTTTTGGAAAGCGCCTGTTCGGCTTTCGGTGGAAAGAAACCGACTACCGGCTTTCGCTGCTGCCGCTCGGTGGTTACGTCAAGATTACCGGCATGGACCCGGAGGAAGAAGCCGCCCGGCAACAGCATCCTGACGCCTACCTGATGCGCCCGAAATGGCATCAGTTTTTGGTTCTGGTGGCCGGGCCGGCCATGAACATCCTCCTGGCACTGGCCATTCCCTTTGTCATCGGGCTGTTTTTCTTCAAGGCACCGGCCTATCTCAGCCAGCCGGCAGTGGTTGGCGCCGTGCCGATTGGCTCTTCGGCAGAAGAAGCCGGCATCCAGCCCGGTGATCGCATCGTCAGGTTTGCCGGTATCGAGTCTCCGACCTGGAGCAAGGTGCGCGATTACACGGCCATCAATGACGGCAAGCCCGTTCCGGTGACTATTGAGCGTAACGGACAACGGCTGGAGTTGACCATTATCCCGAAAGCCCGGCAGCAGGCCGGGAACATCGTTGGTGACGCTGGACTCCTGCCACAGGACATCCCGGCAGCACTGCCGGTCGTGGCCGCCGTGCAGCCCGGCTCGCCGGCGGCGCAGGCCGGGTTGCAACCGCAGGACAAGCTGCTGGCACTCGACGGACGCCCCATTCCGAACTTTGACTGGTTCAAGCAGTCGCTCCAGGCGTATGAAAACCGCCAGGTGGTGCTGACGGTCGAACGCAAAGGCGAAACCCTCACCCTCACGCTGACACCCAAGCGCATTGACGGGGAAATCCGCATCGGATTCGTACCTGTCCCGCCGCCGCCGCTGCCACTGACACGCGAGCGGAAGTCCCTTCTGGGGGCAGCCCAGCATGCCGTCAACGAAAATATCCGCTTCATTGTGCTGACCGGTGAAGCTTTCCGGCAGATTTTCCGTGGGGAACGGAAAGTCTCCGACACGCTTTCGGGTCCCATCGGGATTGCCAAGGCTTCCGGCGATGCCGTGAAGTTCGGCGGACTGGAAGGACTCTTCTTCATCATGGGACTGCTCAGCCTCAACCTGGGGATTTTCAATCTGCTACCCATTCCCGTCCTGGATGGGGGGCACATTTTCCTGCTGGTGCTCGATGTCATGGCGGGCTGGGTTGGCTGGCGGCTCACCGATGACCTCAAGCAGCGTTTCAATCAGGCCGGTTTTGCCGTGCTGATGCTGCTGATGGTGTTTGTGATGTTCAACGATGTCACCCGTTTCTGGTGGAAGCCCGGCGCTGCCGAGCCGCCGCCACCGCCTCCACCGGCGGTTGAAAAGCCATCCCCGGAGAAGGCTCCTCCACGCTGAGTCCGGGGGGCATCTGCCAGCCAGGCTTGGCGAGGAGGAATGTCAACCAGCCTTCAAGTCCGCAGCTTGACGCCTGGCAGTCAAGGCCGTTACGCTTGCTGACTTTCATTGTGGTTCGGGGTGGCAACCGCTGACGGCCGTATTTTCAGAGAAAGGAAGTGATTGGGATGAAGCGCACATATCAGCCGAATAACCGGAAACGGGCCAAGACGCATGGCTTTCGGGAACGCATGAAAACCAAGGGTGGGCGCAACGTCCTCAAGCGGCGTCGGGCAAAAGGGCGCAAGCGTTTGACGGTGAAGCACTACGGTTTCTGACGCAGCGGCGGCCCCGGATGTGACCGATGTTGAACGGCCTGTCGCCCCCGTTTCCTGTCGGTTTACAAAACAGGCGCGCTTACGGACACCCCGCGAGTTTCAGCGGGTGTATCGCCAGGGCAGGCAGTTGCACTCATCACTGTTCACCATTTTCGTGGCTCCCAACCGGCTCGGCCGAACGCGCTTGGGCATCACGGCCAGTCGGAAGGTGTCGAAGTCGGCCGTAGTGCGCAATCGGTGCCGGCGCCGGCTGCGGGAAGTGTTCCGCCGCCAGCAGGCGACGTTGCCGGTGGGCTGGGATATTGTGGTGAATGTCAAGTTTCAACTGACGACGGCAAGCTATGCGCTCATCGAACAGGAGTTTACCCGCTTGATGGAAAAGCTCTCCAAACTGGCAGCCGGTAGCCCGGCAGAGCCGACGGGTGAGGTGAGTGACTGACCCCGTGGCGCCGGCCAGGCTTCGGGAAGTGGGTGACTGTCGCCGGCAGCAGGTTGAAACGCCTATGTTGAAGCAAGCGGTCTTGGCGCTGATTCGTCTGTATCAGCTTTTGATAGCTCCTCTCATGCCCCCGGTGTGTCGGTTTCAGCCCACCTGCTCGCACTACACCGCCGAAGCCATTACGCGGTACGGTCTGTGGCATGGGGGCTGGTTGGGCGTTTGTCGGCTGGCGCGGTGTCAGCCTTTCTGTCGTGGTGGGTACGATCCGGTCCCTGAGTTGACCACGCGGGCCATCGCGCAGGTGTCGCCGCGCACGAAAGGTAGTTCAGGCTGATGGAAAAGTCTCGCGTTGCACTCGCCTTTGCGCTGTCATTGGCGGTGATGTTGGTCTGGCAGTATTTTTTTGCGCCGCCACTTCCGCCTCCCGGCGACGCGGCGGCTCCTCCGGCGGCCGGGCGTCCGGCGGCGTCCGAAGTGCCGGTGACCACCAGCCAAGCCTCCCCGGCCGCACCTTCCGACCTGACCCCCGCCGATGCCCCGGCCCGGGACATCACCGTTGAGACGCCCCTGTGGCGCGCCACCTTTTCCAACCGGGGTGGGGTCCTGACCCGGTTCGTGCTCAAGGCGTTGCCCAACGGGCGTGCGCTCCGCGCAAGCGATGGCAAATCGGAACTGGAAGTGCTGACCACGACTTCCCGCCGGGGCGACCCCGGTGCGCCGACGACCGAACTCGGTGCCGCCTTTGAGCTGATTGCTGCCGGGCAGGACGAGTTGACGGCATTCCTGAACCAGAGTCGCTACCAGGTCGAAGGCGCTGTTGCTGAAGAACTGTCCGTGGGTGAAGGCGAGACGGCCACTCTGACCTTCGGCCTCAGCACGGCCCAGGGCTATCAGATCGTCAAGCAGTACGTCATTCGGGGCGGACGTTATGACTTCGACTTTCTGGCCGATGTGAAAAAGGATGGCGCACCGGTGCCGGTCATGTTTCGTCTGGGGCCGAATTTTGGCGACCAGGTGTTTGCCGAGTATGACGGCTACACGCACACGCCACCCCACGCCGTGACGGTCATCGGCGGAAATGCCACCTTCACGCCCTTTACTTCAGTGGATGTAACTCCGCCTGGCGCGGCCAAACCCGCCTACCTGGCCAAGCCCGGTACGGCTTGGTGCGCACTGACCGATCACTACTTTGCCTTCACGGCCATTCCGCCGCAGCCCGGCACGGTACAGCTCAGCCGACGGGATGCCGTGACGCGCTTTCAGGGGCGCGATGTCAAGCGGGAATACGTCTTTCTGGATGTGCCGACGGTCAATGCGGCGGCCAACATCATTTACATTGGCCCGAAGGATCGGACGTACTTGGCTTCGGTGAGCCGGCTGCTCAAAACGGAGCGCAACCTCGATGTGGACTTACGCGAACTCAACGACTACGGCTGGCTGGCCTTTTTCGTACGGCCACTCATTCCGGCGCTCGACTGGCTGCTCCGGTTTTTCTATGCGCAAACCCAGAACTATGGCTGGGCTATTGTGCTGCTGACCTTTGTCGTCAACATGCTGCTGTTTCCGCTGCGCTGGAAAACGGCCGTATCCTTTCGCAAGGCGGCCGTCCATGCCCCGCGTCACAGGGAGTTGGCCGAACGGCTCAAGCAGTTGCAGGCGCAGAAAGTCAAAATGGATGACCCGCGCATGCTGGAGTTACAGCGCGAGCAGATTCAGCTTATGAAGGAAAGCCTGCCTATCATGGGCTGCCTGCCGATTCTGTTGCAGTTGCCGATTTTTGTCGCCATTTACGTCTATCTTCAGCTTTCGATTGACCTGCGCCAGGCACCGTTCATCGGCTGGCTCACGGATTTGTCTATGCCTGACCCGTGGCATGTGCTGCCGGTGGTGCTGTGTGTGACCCAGATTGGGCAGAGTTACCTGATGCCGCAGCCGCCGGGGCCTGAAGACCCGGCGCTGGCGATGCAGCGCAAGATCATTGTCTGGGTGATGCCGATTCTGTTTGCGGCGCTGTTTTTCTGGAGTGCGCCCAGCGGGTTGGTGGTGTACTGGATGGCCGGGAATATCATCGGCATTACGCAACAGCTCATCATCAACCGCATGCTGCCGCCGCTGCCTGTTGCCGGCACGTCCCCAGGGAGTGCGGCCGATACGTCCGCTGCTGATGGAAAGGATAAAAAGAAGAAATTCAACCCCCGTCCAGCCTAGCCCCCTCTGATGGCTGCACCTTACCGGCGGTGTCACTGGGGGGCGTAAGGTTGGATAGATGTCCTGCCCATGTCCGATGCACTTTTGTCTGAACTGACTCCCGTTCGGGATGACGACAGCCTGACGCCGCTCCTGCACGATTTTCTGGCCAAGGTCATCCGCTACAGCGCCTGGCGAATGACGTTCACGATCAGCGAGCAGGGCGGGGTCTGGCAGGTGAATTTTGTCGGTGAAGATGCCGGCCTGTTGCTGGCCCGTGGGGGGGAAGTTCTCCAGGCGCTGGAGCACCTGCTGGAGCGCGTTGTGAATCATCACGCGCCGGGGCGGTGGGCGGTGCGTCTTGATGCCAACGGCTACCGCGCCAACCGTGAGCGGGAACTGGCGCTGATGGCACGGACGGCGGCTGCGCAGGTCAAAAAGTATCGTCAGCCTTTCACCTTCAGTGCCTTGAATGCCGCCGAGCGCCGGATTATTCACCTGACGCTGGCGACAGAACCCGGAGTGCGAACAGAAAGCATCGGTCATGGAGACGACCGCAAAGTGGTTGTCCATCCGGTATAACCACGGCTGACCCGAGGACAACCTTTCGTGAAAACGGGTGCCGTGCATTGGAAATTTCTCATCCTGCTGTGGTTGGGCGTGCTGCTAAACGGCGGCTGTCTGACTTCGCGTGTGTCCCTGCCACGGCTGCTGCCGCTCCATCCGCCGGTTGCTGCTGAAGAGCTGGTGGGGCGCATTGCCTGTCTTCAACAGGTACAGGCGGTGCGGACAGCCGTCCAGTTGCAGTTTGTGGACTATCGGGATTCGACACGCGGCGTCGGCAAAGCCTATCCTTCGGCCAGCGGGGCGCTGGTGCTGCGGCGTCCACAGTTCATTCGCTTACAGGTGCAGGCGTCGTTGCTTGGCTCGCTGGCGGATATGGCCTCGGATGGGCAGCAGTTTACCGTAGCCGTGTTTTATCCTGCCGACCGGCAGGCTTTCATTCGCGGGTCCAATGCCAAGACCTACAAGCTACCGGCTGCGGAGCAGAAGCCGGCGCCGGATGTGAGCGCGTTTGCCAGCCTGCGACCGCAGCACCTCTCTGTGCCCTTGCTGCCGCCACCCATCCCGCCGGCCTCCCCGGACATCAGTTGGTCGGTGTTTGAGACGCGCCGGGATGAAAGCCTGATGACGGATGCGCGACCGGAGTGGGTGACACGCACGTACTATCTCCTTTATGTTGCCCAGCGCGATCTGTCGGGGCAGTGGCATCCGCGCTTTGCCTATTGGTTTGACCGGACGCAACCGGGGACGCCCCTGACACGGCTCGAAGTCTTTGAAGAAAACGGAGACCTCAGCACCATTTCGGATTTTGGCGGATATACTACGAATGGCGGAACGCCCAAGCTGCTCCCGGAGTGGGTACGGATTTTGCGCCCGGCGGAAGGCTATGCCCTGCGGGTGATGTTTCAGTCGCCGGAAATCAACCCGCCGTCTCTGCCGGAGGACGTTTTCACCCTGACCAATGACCGCAACCTGAAAGTCGTGGACCTCGATGCCCAGCCCTAGCCCCCTGCCCGGTATAACTCCTGCTCCGACTGACACGGCGGCCGCTCCGGTTCTCGTTGCGGTGCAGTCAGTGACCATGGTCTATAAAGTGGGACGGATTGCCGTGCGGGCCTTGGACAATGTGAGTTTTACCGTCCGGCCCGGGGAATTTGTGTCCATCATTGGGCAATCGGGTTCGGGAAAGTCCACCCTGCTGCACATTCTGGGCGGGCTGCTCAAGCCGACGAGTGGTTCGGTCATCCTGGACGGACAGGACCTGGCGGCCGTCAGCGATCAGGAACGAACGGCCATCCGCCGGCAGAAGATTGGCATCGTGTTTCAGCGTTTCAACCTGTTTCCGACCCTTTCCGCCGAGGGCAACCTGCGCCTGGCCGAGCAGATTCGCGGGGTCAACGGGCAGGACCCGACTCATCGCCGCGAGTTGCTCCGGCTGCTCAACCTCGAACAGCGCCTGCACCACAAACCGCTGGAGCTGTCCGGGGGCGAACAGCAGCGGGTGGCCGTGGCGCGGGCCCTCATCAATCGTCCCAAGTTGCTGTTGGCGGATGAGCCGACCGGCAACCTCGACAGCGAAAACTCCCGCATCGTGCTTGACATGCTGCGGCAGCTCAACCAGGAACTGCACCAGACGGTCATCATGATTACCCACAACCCGGAAGCGGCGGCCATCGGCACGCGCATCATTTCGATGCGGGATGGGAAAATCATCGCCGACCAGCCCAATAACCCCCGATGAACCGGCTCTTTCGCGGCATCAAAGCGGCGGTCCTGTGGAACTATGAGCGCGGCTCGTGGCAGTACGACGTGCTGTGCTGCCTCATTCTGGCCTTCATTTTCCTGATTCCATCGAGCTGGTTTGATGAGCGTCCCGTGACGCGCCGCCAGGCGGCCGCCCGGCTGGGCAACATTGGAAACCCGGAGTTCATCAGCATGGCGGAACTCGGTCAGTTCCCGCCCACGACGACCTTGCAGTTCGCGCTCGAACAGGTGGGCACGGCCCGCTACGGGCGTCCCGTACGGGTACAACACTTCGAGTATGTCAACGATGTGTCCGGGCGCCAGATTGCCGGGTATCACGTCTGGTTTGAGTGAGCACCGGACACAGCCGCATCAATTTCGGCAACATCTCCCGGTTTAGGCGTGAGTCCGGCGACGGATATGCGATAGCATGGGCGTTTGTCATCCTTCAGCCAAGGTGGAGCAGGGCATCATTATGAGAGAGCGACGGCGACAATGGATCGTGAGCGGGCTGCTGTCCCTGATGGGTCTCATGTGTGCAGGGCTTCCGGGCAGCGCGCGGCCCGGTGGTGTGGACCTTCAGACGGTCATCAGGAATTTACAGGCGGCGAGTCAGCGACTCAGTGGCTTGCGCGCCACGGTGGTGCACCAGCGGGTCAACTCACAACTTGGCGTCCGCGAGCCACAGCAGGTGGGCACGCTGCGCTTCAGCACGAAAGGCAATGTCCGGCGGCTGCGGATTGATTACACCGAGCCGCAGTCGAAGACGGTCGTCGTCAACGGCAATGAGGCCATTCTGATTGAACCGGCGCTCAATCAGGCTTTCGTCAGCACGACCAACGAGATTGCCAAGAAAACGGCCTCGACCAGCCTGCTGACCGTCCTGACCGATGCACAGCAGCTTTCCAACAACTTCGAGGTATCACTTGAAGGCGACGAAAACCTTGATGGGCAGCCCACGACGAAGCTGCTCCTGCGTCCAAAGGGCATAAGCCAGTACACGCGCCTCGAAGTCTGGGTGTCGCACCAGCACTGGCTGCCTGTCAAACAGGTGCTGCATACCCGGAGCGACTACACCACGATCCTGCTGAGCAACATCCGCTTGCAGTCCATCCCGGAATCCAGCTTCAAGGTGGACTACAGCAAATACAAAGTCATCCGGGGCTAGGGGGACGCTTGGTGGTCAGAGCCGTCCACGCATTTTGACCTCAAGGTAGCGGTTGACCAGGGCGACCGAGAGTTGTCCGGTCGGTACGTCCAGCGCCAGTCCGCCGAGTTCGACAATGCGATTCAGAGCCTGTTCGCGTTGGGTGAGGAGTTCTTCGGCCACCGACTGGGCATAGACCTCATCGAGGGACGCCGGTGGCGGTTTGACGAAGGCGCGCAGGTCGCGGTCGCCGATGGTGACAATGAGCGGCAGGTGGCGCGGAATGAGCGCCGCCGTATGCGCCAGCAGGTCGGCCGACGCATCGGCATCCACAACATCGGTCAGCAGGACAACCAGCGACCGCTTCCGGCAGTGACGCCCCAGATAGGCAAAGGCCCGCGCATAGGACGGTTCAATCATCTGCGGCTGTACGTCGTGCAGGTGCTCCAGAATGACCCCCAGTTGGCTGGCGCCAGGCCGCGGCGGCAGGAAATCTTCCACCCGGCGGGTGAAGGTCAGCAGCCCGACCTGGTCGCCGCCGGCCACGGCGACGTAAGCCAGCGCCAGCGCTGCATTGACGGCATAATCGAGTTTGGTCAGATCGCCGAGGCGGGCGGTCATCAGGCGGCCGCAGTCCAGCATCAGCAGGATGCTCTGGCTGCGCTCAATCTGATACTGCCGCGTGACCAGCTTGCCCCGCCGGGCCGAAGCCGCCCACGCCACATGGCGCAGTTCGTCGCCGGTGACAAACTCGCGCAACGACTCAAATTCCCGTCCCTGCCCACGCAACCGCTGCCGGCGCTCGCCCTGGCGACCCAGGCGATAGGCTTCGATGACCTGCCGCTGTGCGGCGCGAAAGTCGGGGTACACTTTGACCGATTCCACAGCCGGAACGGATGTCTGCCGCCAGACAAGGCCCCACGGACTGCGCAGCCGCACCGCGATGTTGCCAAATTCGAAGCACCCGCGTGCCGGTGCGAGCAGTTCATAGTGCAGCGTCGCCGTTCCGCGTGGGGGAACTGTAAACTGTCCCTCCCGTCTCGGCGTCTGCATCTGGGGAGGAGGCTCATCCTTGACCCACAGCGTCAGTGGAACCGGGCGGTGGTTCTGGACTTCAATGGTGACGCCATTGCCACTGCCAATGGCAAAGCGTTCCGCACACCGGCGGCGCAGGGTGAAGCTGCCTCGAAGAGGGGTCCGGGCTGCGTCGAGCAGGGCCGCAGCGAGCAGGACGACGTCGAACGCCATCCCGGCCCACAGGAAAGACGGGTTGCTCCAACCCAGTGAAAAGAGACCCAATCCCCCGGCAAAGGCCATGAGAAACCGGGCCGTGAAGACGATGTTCATGGTGCTGTGCAACACCGGAGTAGGTGTTTTTTCCACGCGCAAAACCATAGTATCCCGCCGGTACAGACACAACCGCCAGGTGGTCAGTCAGTCGTTACCTCGGCCGGTGGTGACTTTGAGGACAGGTGTGAAAAAGCTGGCGTGGCCCGGTCATCCATAGCGTACGAAGCTCTCCGGCGGAGGCTCCTGCTGCTTTCCAGGTGGTTTTTGCTGTTGTATGCCGTGCTGGCACCCCACTCGATTGCCGGCGCGCAGGGCAGCGCCCTGGTGTTGGCCCTGCTGTGGGGGCTGGAACGGTGGTTGGCGGCTGGTGACACCTCGCTTCTGGCGCCGGCGTCCCGGCGACAGGAGGCCGCGCAGCGATGGTGGCCGCTGGCGTTTTTTTGGGCCCTATGTACCGTGTCGGCGCTGATGTCCTACGAGCCACGGTGGAGTCTGGATGGGCTGCGCAGCGTGGCCTTTATGGCCACCTGTGGCATTGTGGCGTTCTGGGTGCAATCCCGCGCCCAGGCATGGTGTCTGGCGTGGACGCTGCTGCTTTCAGCCCAGGTCGGGTGGCTTTACACCGGGTATCAACTGCTGGTGGGGAATGGTGTGCGTCTGGTCGAACTCAGCCCTGACTCACCTCTGCATCCGTACTTTCAGCCTGGCGATGTCGTGCTGCGTGTGGATGGTGAAGTCGTCCGTACCCCGGAGGACATCACCCGCCTTGTTCTCCAGAAACCATTGCCTTCCAGCCAACCCGTGAGCGTGACCGGACGGCGCGTTGAGATACCACTTACGGCGCAGCTTGACCGGGCGGCACTTCAGACCCGTCTGGTGTTGTTGGGGTCGGCCGGGCTGGGCATTCGCGCCAGTGCGCCGGCGCGGGACTTTCGCGCCAGCGGTTTCTTTTCGCACTACGTCACCTATGCCGAGGTGCTTCAGATTCTTGTTTCCTTGGCGCTTGGCATGGCCTGGTGCACTGTCGGACGCCAGCGCCGGTGGCTCTGGGGGTTGGCGCTGGGACTTATGCTGGCCCTGGGGCTGACGCTGTCCCGCGGCCCGACGGGCGGCCTCATTGTCAGCGTCGGCGTGATGCTGTATCTGCTGTGGCGGGAGGGCACAGTCAGTACGCCACGGGTGGTGATAGGGCTGGTAATTGCCGGCATCCTGCTGTCCAGTGCGTTGGCCTATGCCTACGCCATGCGCCACATGTCCGTAGTGGATGCCCGTGAAGGCAGTCTGTTCTGGCGGTTGGTGGTCTGGCAGGAAGGCATCGGGCTGGTGGCAAAACACCCCTGGTTTGGTATTGGGCGCTACAGCGACAAGCTGCACGCGGCAGAATGGGGACTGTACGCCCATGGCGATTTGCCGCCCGGCCACTTTCACAACACCTACCTGCAGGTGGCGGTGTGGTACGGGCTGCCGGCGCTGGCGGCCTATCTCTGGTTGCTGCTGACTTATGTCGGGCAACTGCTGCGGCGGCGGCGCGATGGCATTGCCTTGGGCGCGCTGGGCGCACTCACCGGCTTTGCGGCGAGCGGCATCGCCCACTTCAACCTGGGGGATGGTGAAGTGGCCATGGTGCTGTGGTTTGTGATAGGGATAGCGTTGGGGATGCCGGTCACAGCGGAGCCGGACTCTAGCTTGCCGTATAGTACGCGATAGTGTGTAATAATGCTCATTGAAAGCACTATAAGCACAGGCAAGGCGGCAAAACTCCCTGGTGTCTCGGTCAAGACGTTGCAGCGTTGGGAACGCGAAGGAAGGCTAATTCCGGTGGCCCGAACGGACAGCAACCGCCGCCTCTACACTGAGACGCAGGTCCGTGAGTTCATCGGTTTGCGGCAGGCCAACCATGCGCCAACAAAGCTTGTCGCCTCCTGTCGGGTATCGAGTGCGGCGCAGAAGCCGGACCTGGCGAATCAGCGCAAAGTGCTGGAAGCGTTCGTGGTGGCGAAGGGATTGGCGGGGGTCGAGTTTATCGGGGAAGTGGGCAGCGGGCTGGACTTCAGGCGCAAGCGGTTTCTGGCCCTTATGGACGAGAGCGGGCGACGGGAAGTCAAGATGCTGATCCTCGCTCACCGGGACCGCCTCACCCGTTTCGGCTTTGAGTGGTTCGAACATTACGCCCAAACCCATGGCTGCGAAGTGCTGGTACTCAACCAGGAACGGCTGTCTCCCGAACAGGAAATGGTGCAAGACTTAATGACCATCGTGCACTGTTTTTCGTCTCGGCTATACGGTTTGAGGAACTATCGAAAGAAGTTGGATGAAGCGCTGAAACAGGATGCGAATGACGTCAAAAAGGCCCAACAATGCAACTGACCCACAAGATCGCTCTTTGTCCGACTCCTGAGCAGGTGGACTACTTCAAGCGCGCCTGCGGCACGGCGCGGCGTGTTTGGAACTGGGCGCTCAATGAGTGGAACAGGCAATACGCAGCAGGCGGCAGGCCAAACGCTATGGCGCTCAAAAAACAGTTCAACGCCATCAAGTACACCGACCCGCAGTGGCTCGATGAGAACGGTCGGCCTTGGTTGCAAGACATTCACCGGGATGCCCACGCCCAGCCGTTCAGGAATCTCGCCAAAGCCTGGGAACGGTTCTTCGCCGACCTCAAGGGGGGCAAAGAAGCGCACGAGCCACGGCTCAAGAAAAAGGGCCGTTGCCGCGACAGCTTTTATGTTGCCAACGACAAGTTCACCCTGGAAGGCAGGACGATCCGTCTGCCCAAGATCGGCGAAGTCGCCATGACCGAGGAACTGCGATTCAAAGGAAAGATACTGGGCGCGACGGTCTCGCGCACGGCGGATCGTTGGTTTGTGGCCATACAGGTCGAGGTGCCTGATGCGCAATTCTATCGGCGTCGCACGTCGCACGAGGTCAACGGCAGCGACCTGGGCATCAAGGCTGCCGCAACGGTCTCCAGCGGTGAAGTCATCGAGGCGCCAAAGCCGCTCAAAGCAGCGCTGCGCCGTCTGGAAAACCGTAGCCGACGTCTCAGCCGCAAGCTGGAAGCCGCCAGGAAGGCAGCAGGATTTGAACGCCATGCCCGCCTGCCTAAAGGAACGCGCCTGCCGGTCTCGAACAACCGGCAGAAGTCCGCTGCGATATTGGCAAGGCTCTATGCCCGCATGGCCAATATCCGAGCGGATTTCACCCACAAGCTCACGACTCGACTCTGCCGCGAAAACCAAGCGTTAGTGATCGAGGATTTAAACGTCAAGGGGATGCTGGAGAACGAGAAACTCGCCCGCGCCATCTCTGACGTGGGTTTTGGGATGTTGCGCTCGCAGTTGGAATACAAGGCCCGGCGCTACGGTACTCAGCTTACCATCGCTGATCGCTGGTATCCAAGTAGCCGACTGTGCTCCATCTGTGGCTGGAAGAACGAGGCGCTGACATTGAGAGATCGAACATGGGTGTGTGCTCAATGTGGTGCGCACCATGACCGTGACCTCAATGCGGCGCTGAACCTGAAACGGCTGGCAACCGAAACTGCCCTACCCGTGGCGAGTCCGTCCAGCAATGGCGGCGCTGCGGCGGGGACCGTCCCCGCCGTAGTCGGGAAAGTCACGCCTGTCAGATACGACGGTGGTCAACAGGACACGTCGGGGCAGGAAGAGAACCGTGCGCACTTTTGCGCACATTCTTGATAGCAGATGGCAACCGATCATCCGCTGTCCGGGCACAGGGGAGTTTCATCCGGGGAGCATTTTTCGTAGCATGCCGTGCCTATGGCCCCAGGGGCCGCATAACACAAAAACGCTTTTTGAACGGTAGGAGCCAGGCGTGAAAATTCATTCGTGGTGGTTGTTGGCCGGCTGTGGTTTGGGCGTCGGCGCGGCGCTGCTTCCGCTGCCGGGAATGGTCGCTGACTGGCAGGTCGCGGCCCAGGAAGCGGTGGTGATTGATGAAACCCTGGCCAGCGTCAACAAGGAACTCATCACCCGCTCAATGCTGCGCCGGGCCGAGAATGCCCTGCGGCGTGATCTTCAGGAACAGTTCCCCAACGATCCGGCCAAGCAGGAAGAAATCTTCGCCCGTTTGCAGCCACGGCTGCTTGTCAGCCTGATTGATGAACGCCTGATTGCGCAGCGCGCCGAGGAAATGGGACTGCTGCCCGAAATCGAGGCCCAAGTCAACGCGACGATCCTTGAACTGTGCAAGCAGAACAACTTGGAAAACCTCGATGCCTGCCGCGCGGCTATGGAACGGCAGGGCCTGACGATGGAGGACATTCGGATGAGCTATCGCGGGCAGTTCCTGCGCCAGGCTGTCTATGGGCAGGATGTCTACAGCGTCCTCATCGAGCAGGTGACGAACCGCGAAGCCGAGGAATACTACCGCACCCATCCGGCTGATTTCACCGAGCCGGGAGAAATCGAGATCAGCGAAATCTACATTGGCTTCACGCCGGAGACTCAGGCGGCTGCCGAGGCGCGGGCGCGGCAGGCCCAGGCCGAACTCAGAGCCGGCCAGCCCTTTGCCGAAGTCGCACGGAAGTTTTCCGACGAAAAACGGGCGTCGCGCGCCAATGGCGGCAAGCTGCCGCCCTACAAGGATGACCAGTTGGCCGAGGCCTTCCGGGCCGAACTCGACAAACTCAAGCCCGGTGAGGTGACGCCCATTCTGAAGCTGGAAAAGGCCTACCAGATTCTCCGGCTCGATGCCCGCCGTCCGCCTTCGGTCAAGCCCTTTGCCGAAGTGCGCGATCTGGTCAAACGTCTGATGGCACAGCAGCGCGCCGACGCCAAAATCAGGGAATACATGCGCGGCTTGCGGGCCAAGGCACTCATTCGCCTGGCCGAGCCGTACCGGAACGTTCTCATCGAAGCCGAAAAGGCCGAAGAAGCCGAGGCGGACGAGGGCGGGAAGAAAAACGGCTAGTTTGTCTTTCTGCCAAAACAGACATCTCCCGTTTACTCTGTTGAGAGCAGTGGGGAGACCGTCTCCTTCGCGCATAAGCATTGGCTGTCAAAGTACGTTTGAGTACATTGTTGAGTACCTGTGGCAGGCGGCATAGATTGGAAACATGTCCTCCCTACCTTTGTCATCAAGTGAGCCGCCTATGCCGACCGCGCTCGATCCGCCACCGTCCACGCTGGATAACGCCGCCATGAACAAAAGACTTGGGGATTACCTCAAAGCCTACGGCGCGCCATTGCCATCCCAGGAAGCCCTTGACCTCTTTCTGGGGATGGCGCGCATTGTCCATGGCATGCACGAACAGTTTGCCTTCTATGGTCAGGAGTTGCGGTTTGACAACGTGATCCTGAGCGCGGAGCAGCCGCCACGTGTCCTTGATTGCGGTGTTCCTCAATCCCGGCTGTCCGCCAAGTCACCTACGCCGGAGGATGTCGCCCAAGGTATCCGCCGGGATATTCACCAATTGGGCATGATGCTGTACCAGATGGTGACGGGCCAGCCGGTGCCGGAGCGGCACGCCACGCACAACTTTCGTACGGATTTCGACGAGACCTCTGACCTGCTGCCAGTGCCGGACCCGCGGACGGTCAACCCGGCGGTCTCCGTGGAAATTGCCCGTCTGGTCGCCAAAGCCACGGCCCGCGACGCGCAAAGCCGGGCAAAAAGTATCGGGGAGTTGTTGGCTCTGCTGGAGCCGTCACCGGATGCGACACCGGAGGAGACAGCAAAGGTGCAATCGGCCTCACTCGTGCCGGCCGCATCCGCGCCGGCTGAGCCTGGACAGGCGTCTGAGGCAAGCCCGCCGGTGCGCCGGGAGGCCAGAGTGACCCTCGCCAAGCGGTCTCTGCCGGTAGTTTCCGAACGCACGGGCTTTGTCGTCAATGAAGCCGCCGTCAAGCGGGATACTCCGGCTGTGACGCCAGCGCCGCCGGCCACGCTGGTGGAAGGGCTTGCCCAGGCCTTTGCGGATTTGAGCGGGACAGGAGAGCGTCCAACCGGCAGGGGCTTCAAGTTCTTCGTGGCTGGCATGAGTTGCCTGTTGCTGCTGGTCGTGAGCCTGATCACGTACCGGATCGTCGAGAAGTTCTTTCTGGGTGGCGGGACTGGCGTGGCAACGCGCCCCACGGTGGAAGCCCTGCGGAGTAAGAGCGAAACGTCCAACCGTCCGATCTTTACTCCAACGCCTGCGCCGGATGATACCCGCGCCCTGCTGCCGGCACTTGTGGCCGTCAAAGGGGGATCGTTTGAGATGGGCAGCCGTGATGGGCAGCCGGATGAGCAGCCGGTGCACCGGGTGACACTCTCCGACTTTGAGATTGGCAAGTATGAAGTCACGAACGCCCAGTACAAGGCGTTCTGTGACGCCACCGGCCGTCCCTATCCCGAAGAACCGAACTTTGCCCGGCTGCGCAACTACTTTCTGGACTATCCCCATCATCCGGTGGTGCGGGTGAGTTGGGATGATGCCAACGCCTACTGCGTCTGGCTGAGTGAACGGACGGGAGACCTCTACCGCTTACCGACGGAAGCTGAATGGGAATATGTTGCCCGCAACAGCCCGATTGGCTGGGACAGCTACCATAGTGGCGGCGCACCGCATGAGGTCGGAACCAGCCCCCCCAACGAACTGGGGATTTATGACCTGATGGGCAATGTGTGGGAATGGTGCGCCGACTGGTACGGCCCCTATCCAGCCGAACCGCAGACGAATCCGAAAGGTTCACCGCGTGGCACGCATAAGGTGCTGCGGGGGTGTTCGTGGTATTTTAGCACCGTGCCGTGCCGTCCGACTTCGCGGTTTCGGTTCGACCCGACGTTGAATTACTGGTTCAACGGGGGCTTTCGTGTTGTCCGGGCCAAGCACTGAGCCTTCAGACATCGAACAGAAGGCACTGGAAGCGGCTGCGAACGTCGGGCTGGGGCAGTATCAATCAATCTTCGCTGAAGGGTTTTATGGGACTCTTTGACCACGTCCGAAGTGCACGGGAGCAGGTGTCGAATATCCAGGATACTTCGGCACTGGTGGCTTCGATTGAGCAGTGCGAACGCATCCTGCAGGCTGATCCCAAGCACCTTCCGACCTTGCTGGAGCTGGGACGGCTCTACCAGGAACACGGCCAGACCCAAAAAGCCTGCGATGTGTTTTGTCGGGCCGGTGAAATTGCTGTTGAGCGCAACGATACGGAGCAGGCGCTGGTCAGCTACCGCAAGGCCGAACGGCTGGCAGCAGGCGATCTGCGGGTTGAGCTGTGGCACAAGCTGTTTTATCTCAGCTACAAGCTGCGTCGCATGGAGGAGGCTTTCGAGCGGGCCAAGCAGATCGTCGAAACCCTTGTGGAACGTGGCAACACGAAGCGGGCTGCCAACTTTGTCTCCGCCATGCCGGACTTGGGAGCCAAGGATGCCGAATACCGGCAAATCCTCGAAGCCATGGCCGGGGTTGTGCCGCGCCAGACGGGTGCAACTGGAACGGCTGTTGGCACCTGGCGGCGGGCAACCTCCGGCCAACGGAGCGCTGATGAGTACTTTCCGGGACAGACCATCCTGATTGTGGATGACGAGCCGGAGTTGCTGGAAATCCTCGAATCATCCCTGCGGACGCTTGGCGCACGCATCATCACGGCCGCAAACGGTCACATAGCCTGCGAAAAGGTCAAGAAGTACGCGCCTTCGCTCATCATCAGTGACCTCGCCATGCCGGGCATGGATGGCAGCCAGTTCTTTGAGTGGGTGAAGTCACAACCCGAACACGCGCGGGTGCCCTTTATCTGCCTGTCTTCGATTGGCTCAGAGGCAGAACGTGTCGCCGCCTTTGAGATGGGCGTCGAGGACTACTGGACCAAACCCTTTCATCCGACGGAAATCCGCTACCGCGTCAAGCATCTGCTGCGGCGTCTGCGGCGGCCCGTGGATTTTCAGGGCAAGCTGTCCCAGGTCAACCTCGCTGAAATCATCCAGATTCTGGAGTCCGGCCGCCGTACGGGATTGCTGACCATCGAATCCGGTGCAGAGCAGGCGTACCTGTACTTCCGGGATGGCTTCATCCTCAATGCCGAGTGTGGAAACCTCGCCGGGGAGCGGGCGGTGTTTCATCTGGTGGGCTGGACCAGCGGTGATTTTGCCTTCTGCACCATGCCGATGATGCGTGAAAAGGTCATTCAACTGAGTCCACAGCAGTTGTTGATGGAAGCCTTCCGGCGCTTTGATGAAGCCGAGCGCGTGTTGTCGTCCCTGCCAAACCAGCATGAAGTGTTCGTCTGTCGGCCGGGATTTGAAAAGGCCCCGGAAGTGGCCGAACAGTTGGCGCAGGGGGGCGAATTCGTTGCCAACCTGGAGACCATTCGGCAGCTTTTCGACGGCACCCGCACGTTGGAAGCCTGTTGTCAAGTGTTGCGTGATGACCTGGAAACGCTGCTTCTCGTGCGTGAACTCATTGACCGCAAGTTACTCGTGCCACGCTCAGGGTAAGGGTAGCTCGTGGCTGCCAGATTGTGGCACGATGGGGCCCGATTGTTCCAAAGCCATATCTTTGCGCATCGTCTATTCTGTTTTTCAGTCTGTTGATGACCGTGGCGACGCTTTCCCCGGCGTTGTACCAAGGTGACATTCGAGGTTGCCATGGGACTGTTTGATCGGATTCTGAATGCCCGCGCACAAGTGACCAACCTGCTTGACAATGCCAAGCTCAACAGCGCCATCGAGCGTCACGAGCGTGAACTCGAACGCGACCCCGACAACCTGGGTGCTTTGCAGGAGCTGGGGTTGCTGTATCAGGAGCGCGGTGAGCCGCAAAAAGCCTGTGAGGTGATGCTGCGGGCGGCGACAATTTATTTTGATCGTCTGGATTTCGAGCAGGGAATGCTTCTGTGCCGCAAGGCGGAGCGGCTGGCTTCCGGGGAAACCCGGCTCGATGTCTGGCGCAAGCTGTTCGAGATCAACCATCGCCTGCGTCGGTATGACGACGCCTTCGGACGCGCCAAACAGATTGTCGAACACCTGATGGAGCTGGGCGAAACAGCGCGCGCGGCGGACTTTGTCAACCTGATGCCAGACCTGGGGCCGAAAGACATTCTCTACCGCCGGGAACTCAAGCTGCTGGCCGGTCTCGAAGCCGACAACGTCGCCACGGTCGGACAGGTGTCGAGTACGTGGCAGCGCAAGCAGGCGACGGTACGCGACCCGGATGAATACTTCCCCGAACTGTCGGTGCTCATCGTGGATGACGAGCCGGGGATTTTGAACGTCCTGGAAACCAGTCTGCGCTCCCTCGGCCCGCAAATCCTCATGGCATCAAACGGGCGGGTGGCCTGTGAGATGGTCAAGGCCCACCAGCCAGCGCTCATCATCAGCGACCTCAACATGCCGGAAATGGACGGCAGCCAGTTTTTTGAGTGGCTTCGCTCGCAGCCGGACTGCGCGCATATTCCTTTCGTCTGCCTGTCTTCAGCCGACAGCGAAGCCGAGCGCCTGGCCGCTTTTGACATGGGGGTGGAGGATTACTGGTCCAAACCCTTCCGTCCCATGGAAATTCGCCACCGCGTCAAACGTCTGCTCAAGCGGGTACGACCGCCCGTGGATTTGCAGGGCAAGCTGGCCCAGGTCAGTCTGGCCGAAGTCATCCAGATGCTTGAAGCCGGCCGCCGGACGGGGCTTCTGCTCCTGACGCGCCAGCAGGAAGAAGCCAGGGTCTATTTTCGGGATGGGTTCATTCTGGACATCGAATACGGCGCAGCCCGCGCTGAACGGGCCTTTTTCCGGCTGGTGGGCTGGACGACCGGAAGCTTCACCTTCCGCTCGCTGCCTATCAACCGTGAACCGGTCATCAAGCTCAACCCACAGCAGTTGCTGATGGAAGCCTTCCGGCGCTTTGATGAAGTCGAGCACCTCATTGCCGAGCTTCCCAACCGCGACCAGACCTTCATCTGCGGCGATGGTTTTGAGCGCGCGCCGGAAGTTGCCGAGCAGATTGCCCAGGAAGGCGAATTTGCCGCCAACATTGAGCGCGTGCGGCAGTTGTTTGACGGTTCACGGACGCTTGATCAGTGCTGCGACGAGCTGCGGGATGACCTCGAAACGCTGCTTCTCGTGCAGGAACTCATCAACCAGAAGCTGCTTGTTCCGGGACAGGTCATCGAGCTGTGAGTATCCAAAGACAACTGCGGCGGGCTTACGCAAACGTTCACCGGTTGCTTTGGATGTAGCCGGCGTCAGCCCAATTTTTTGAGCAGTTCCCGGGCCTCACGTTTGTACCCTTCATCCTCGCGCTCGTGGTGGCGGGAAAGTGGCGCGTCCAGAATCCACTGCAGGTGATGTTTGGCCTTCGCCTTGTTGCCGAGTGACAGGTAGCATTCGGCAATGTAGAGGTGATTGAGATAGAACTTGGGGCCAAATTCGAGCGCGGCTTCAAAACACTCGATGGCTTTGCGTTTGTCGCCAATCGAGACGGGCCAGCCGGGCACCTTGTCGTAGATGCGCCCCAGCACCCGCCACGGGCCGCCGTAAAAGTAGGATTCGTCAATTTCGATGACCCGTTCCGCGCATCGCTGAATCGGCTTGATGAGTGAGAGACTTTTCAGAATGCCTTTTTCGTTGCCGTACAAGCCGTAGTTGACGGCCAGCCAGAAGTTGCCCTCCAGGGAGTTTTCATTGATTCGGACGGCTTCCTCGCCGTATTCCACGCCTCGTTCAAACAAGGCCAGCTTGTCTTTGGGGGCCGCCATTTCACCGCGCCAGTACTGGATTTCAGCCAGCAGCCCATAAGCCCAGTCGCACTGCCGGTCTTTTTCCAGCAGAGACACCAGCGCGTCTTCCGCCTGGTCGAGGTTGTCAGCGGCCAGTTCCCGCTCATTGATGAGTTTGCGAACTTTGGTGAAAACGGCTTTGTGCTTCATGGGCAACTCCGCACTGGACGCGAGGCAGGTTTTCAAAAAGTATAGGCCAACTATAGCGAAGTTGTGTCGCTTCAGACACGCCTTCGTTGTGACCAATCGCTGCCAACCAGGAAAAGGCCAACGTATGGTTGCTCTGAATGTCGTTCATGCTGCGTGTCCGCATGATTGCCCGGACACCTGCGCCATTGCCGTCACCACAGAAGGCACAGGTGCGGCGCGCCGCGCCATCAAGGTCGAAGGCGATGCCCGCCACGCCGATACGGCCGGTTTTCTGTGCGCCAAGGTGTCAAAGTACTTGGAGCGCGTCTATGACCCGCGACGGGTGCTGCACCCGTTTCGCCGCTGTGGGAAAAAGGGCGAGGGCCGGTTTACCCGCATCACCTGGGACGAGGCCATTGCCGAAATCACCGGACGGTGGAAAGACCTGATGGCAACCTGTGGGCCGCAGTGCATTCTGCCCTACAGCTACGCCGGAACAATGGGACTGGTACAGGGACAGGGCATGGACCGGCGCTTTTTCCACCGCATGGGGGCCTCCCTGCTGGCGCGTACCATCTGCGCCACGGCCGGCGCGGCCGGCTACAAGGCGACGATTGGTGCGAGTATCGGGATGGAAGCCCGGCACTTCGCCGAGTCGAAGTTCATTCTCATCTGGGGAAGCAATCCGGTCACATCGAACGTCCATCTGTGGCGCTATGTGCTCGAAGCCAAAAAGCGCGGAGCGCGGGTCGTCACCATTGATCCCTACCGGACACGCACGGCGGCGGCTTCGGATGAACATCTGGCCATCATCCCCGGTACGGATGCGGCACTGGCGCTGGCGATGATGCGCGTCATCGTGGATGAGCAGTTGTATGACGCCGACTACGTGGCCCGCTACACATTGGGCTTCGAGGCGCTGTGCGAGCGGTTGCAGGCATACACGCCCGCTGCCGTCGCACCGATGGTTGGTCTTGATGAAGCCACCATCGTCAGACTGGCGCGGGCCTATGCCCGGACGCAGCCCAGCGCCATTCGGATCAACTATGGCTTGCAGCGGCATGCCGGCGGGGGCATGGCCGTCCGCACCATTGCCTGTCTTCCGGCGCTGGTCGGGGCGTGGCGACATCCGGCCGGTGGCATTCTGCTTTCAACTTCGGGGACGTTTCCGCTCAACTACACGGCGCTGGAGCGCCCGGACTGGATTCCGCCCGGGACGCGCACCATCAACATGACGCGCCTTGGCGAAGCCCTGACGAATCGGGATGAAGCCGGCCGCCCGGCCGGGTTTGATCCGCCGGTGATGGCGCTTTACGTCTATAACTCAAATCCGGCAGCCATTGCGCCCGATCAGAATCAGGTCCTTGCCGGACTGCGCCGGGAAGACCTGTTTACCGTCGTGCACGAACAGTTTTTCACCGACACGACTGACTATGCCGACATTGTGCTGCCGGCGACGACCCAGCTCGAACACATGGATGTGGTCAAACCGTATGGGCATCTGTCGCTGATGTTCAACGAGCCGGCCATTCCGCCACTGGGTGAGGCGAAATCAAACTCCGATGTCTTTCGTCTGTTGGCGCAAGCCATGGGCTACACCGAGCCGGAGTTACAGGAAAGCGACGAGCAACTCATCCGGGCCGTGCTGGATGTTCGTCACCCGTGGATGGAAGGCATCACCTTTGAGCGGCTGCGTACGGAAGGCTACGTGCGACTCAATCTGCCCAGCCCGTTTGCGCCCTTTGCCGAAGGTGGTTTTCCAACGCCTTCGGGAAAATGCGAGTTCTACTCTGAAAGCCTCGCACGCCAGGGGATGGACCCGCTGCCGGCCTATGTGCCGCCACGGGAAAACGTGCACAGCAATCCGCCGCTGGCAGCGCGCTATCCGCTGGCGCTCATTTCACCGCCGGCGCATAACTTTCTCAATTCGACCTTCGTCAATCAGGATTCGCTCCGCCGCGTCGAAAAGGAACCCATCGTCGAGCTGCATCCGTCCGACGCCGAGCCACGGGGTATCAGCGACGGGCAGATGGTCCGGGTGTTCAACGACCGGGGGGCCTTTTGTGTCCGTGCGCGGGTTTCCGGGCGAATCCGGCCGGGTGTGGCCTATGCTCCCGGCATCTGGTGGGCCAAGTTCAGTCCCGACGGCCGCAACGTGAATGCCACCACCGGGCAGGCGCTGACCGACCTTGGCGGCGGCGCTACGTTTTATGATGTTCTCGTGGAAGTTGAACCGCTTGACGCTCAGGGGCGAACCTTGAGCTGAACGTTGCGGGGCGGAAATACGCTTCCCTATCCCGGCTTTTGAAACCGGTCTGAGGAAACTAGTCCGCGATTACCGTAAGTTGCCAGAGGTGGATGAGGGCATCCGCTCCGCCGGAGGCCAGATGCTGTCCGTCCGGCGCAAACGCCAGGGACTGTGCTGCGCCATCGTGGGCCTCGACGGTGACAAGATTGGTGAAGTCCTGGGTGGCCCAAAGCTTGATGACACCATTCCAGTCACTGGAGGCGAGCCACCGGCCATCGGGCGAAAGCGCCAGCGCCCGGATGGCTTCGAGATGGGCTTCGACCGTCTGGAGCGGGCCGGTTTCAGTGGTGTGCCAGAGACACAACTGCCCGTCCCGGCCGCCGGAAATCAAGCGGCCGTCGGGCAAATAGACCAGTGACGTTGGCGCATGGCCGGACAGCCGCAGCATGGCTTGTTCGGTTTTGGAAATCAGGTCCCAGAAGTGAATGGCGTCATCGGCACCGCCGGAAGCCAACGTATGTCCGTCCGGGGAGAGCGCCAGAGCGTCAATGGTTTTGATGTGGCCAAGAAAAGAGGCAATCTGGCGTTGCCGCAGGGCGTCCCAGATTTTCACTTCCGTGTCAAACGCCGTGATGAGCCAACGGCCGTCAGAGGCAAACAGCAGGGCGCGCACGGCTGTCCGGTGCCCGAAGGAAGCAATCTCAGTGGCATCGCGCAGCGTCCAGAGCCGGGCTGTGCCGTCGGCCCCGCCGCTGGCCAGGCGGAGTCCATCCGGGGCAATGGCTACGGCATTGACCGAGTATTCGTGACCGCTGAAGAGTCCGATTTCACGGTTGGTCCGCAGGTCCCACAGGCGAACGCTCCCATCGCCGCTGGCCGAGGCCAGCCAGTCGCCGCTGCCGTGGTAGGACAGACTCTTGACGATGTGCTCATGCCCGGTCAGGGTGGCGACCAGTTTTAGCTCGACTGGCTTCATCTGCGACAGATCGAGGGTCGGAAACGTAGCCGAAATCTTGGCAATGTTGAGTGCCGCGGCCGTTTCCTCAGCTTCGCGCAGCGCCTGTTCAAATTCCTGGTAGAGCCGGAGCGCTGTTGGCTGCCGCTGTTCGCGTACCTTGGACAGGGCCCGGAGTACAACGCGCTCGATTTCTTCGGGAATGTCCGGGCGCAGACGCCGCATCAGCGGCGGCGGGTCAACCGCATGCTGGATGATGACGGCCGATGGCGTCGGCGCATCGAAGGGGACGTGGCCGACCAGCAGTTCGTACAGCGTGACGCCGAGTGAGTAAATGTCCGATGTCCGGTCGAGTTCTTCGCCCCGGCACTGTTCCGGCGACATGTAGTGTGGTGTACCCATCACCAGTCCCGGCTCGGTGAGGTTGGAAACCGTAGTCCCGGGCCGTTCCTTGAGCTTGGCAATGCCGAAGTCCACGACCTTGACGATTTCTTCGCCGGTTTCGGGCTTGCTGAGCAGGATGATGTTGTCCGGCTTGATGTCCCGGTGGACGACGCCGGCTTCGTGCGCTGCATGGATAGCCTGGCAGACGGGCCGCAGGATGGACACAATCCGCTGGGGCGACAGCCGTTCGTGGCGTTCCAGTTCTTCGCGCAGGGAATGCCCGGTCAGCAACTCCATGGCGAGGTAGGCCTGGCCGGTCGGCAGGATGCCAAAGTCATACACACTGATGACGTTGGGGTGGTTGAGCCGCGCCGCCGCCCGCGCTTCCTGGCGGAAACGCTCCAGAGTTTCGTGGTTGGAAACGAAATCAGGCAGCACGATTTTCAGGGCAATCGTGCGGTCGAGTTCCAGGTGCGTCGCCCGATAGACCGATCCCATCCCGCCCTGACCGATGAGGGCGTCGAGACGATACTTGCCGCTGATGATGCGTGCTCCGGGGAAGGCTTCGGCCAGAAACGCTCCATCTTTTGTGCAGCGCAACTCGGTGTCGTCGTAACACTGCTTGCAAAGCGGACAGTATCGCATGGTGCTATCCGAAGAAGGGATCAGACCGTGAACGCAACATAGGCAGGCTGCCGGGCCGGTGTCCAGCATTGTCTTTGGGCAATGATATTGATGCACAGCCGGGTTGGATTCAACACCGGTCGCAGTCGGAGCCTGCCCGGATGGTCGTTCAGTCCGGGTGCAGGGTGTCGTCTTCGGCCGTGATGGCGGTTTCGGGGTTCACAGCCTCTTCTTCCTGCGCGGCCAGCTCAAGCTGAATGAAGCGCAGCTTGACGGCCGCCACATTGAGCGCCTCACAGGCTGCCTCAAACAGTTCAGCACCGGCCCGCCCGGTGAGCATGTCCTGCACAAGCTGCGTGGCTTCCTGCAACTGCGCATGGGCTTCGACCATGAGTTGTCGGTGTGCGGGGCTAAGGGACATCTTCCACCGGCATCAGGGGGTCTTCGGCCAAAAGCTCCTCGGAAAGCCGCTCGTAGAGTGTTGCCGGCGCTGTGACGCTTTTCGTTTCCGGGACGGCCAGCACGCGCACGACAAGCCGCCGGCGGCGCAGGTGCAGCGTCAACGTGTCGCCGGGCCTGACCAGCCGTGAGCTTTTTGCCGAAAGGCCATTGACGAGCACGGCCCCTGCTTCACACAAATGCTGCGCCACAGTACGCCGTGGCACGAGCCGGCTGACTTTGAGGAACGAGTCAAGGCGCATGGGCGGTGGCTTCCCGTCAGTGGTGTTTCCAGTTGGGTTTCCGTTTTTCCCGGAACGCCAGCAGCCCTTCCTGCACGTCGCTATAGCTCATCAACTGGTTGAGATACTGGTCTTCGACGGCCTGCATGGCCGCTTCGATGTCGTGAAAATACGCCGTGTGCAGCGCACGCCGGGCGGATTCCAGCACCGGCGCACTCCAGCCGCGCAGAACGGCCAGCAGTTCTTCGGTTTTGACAGCGAGTTGCTCCGGCGGCACGACGTAATCCACCAGTCCCACGCGCTGGGCCTCCGCGGCGTCAAGCACTTCCGACAGCAATACCATCCGCAGGGTGCGGTGCCAGCCAATGATGCGCGGCAGGAGCACGCTGGACGTGGCGGGATATAGCCCAAACCGGATTTCCGGTTGCCCAAAGGTTGCCGTCGCCACCGCGATAACCAGGTCACAGTACGCCACAAGTTCACAGCCCATGCCGAAAGCCTGCCCCCGTACGACGCCGACCACTGGCTTGGACAGCGTCCGCAGGTTGCGGTAGATGGTGTGAAATTCCTGAAGCGTCTGGTAAGCCGTGGAAGGCTTGTGGTCTTCGACCGAAATGCCGGTCGAAAAGGCGGTGCACTCCGGTTCGGTGGTGATGACGATGGCGTGAAAGCTGTTGGCTGGCTTTCGCGCCAGCGCATCGAGAAGCTGGTTGATTTCGCGCATCATCGCCAGGGTCAGGATGTTGAGCGGCGGGGAAGTGAGCGTCAGGAAGGCAATGTGGTTTTCGATAGCAAGGCGTGCAAGAGGCATGGCAGTCACCGTGACATCAAGCGTTTTTGTGCGCCGGCCAGCAGGCGTTCGACCGTGACGATGGCGCGGGTGTGTTCGCCTTCGCCGATTTTACCGGCCGGGTCAAAGGCTTCGACGCGAAACCGATGAAATTTTCCGTCGTTTCCAAGATAGGTTGCCGTGGCCGTGACGGTCGCGCCAACCGGTGTCGGAGCCAGATGGCGTACGTTGACTTCCACGCCGACGGAAAGTTCACCCGCCGCCTGGATACGCTCCAGCATCCGCCCACGGGCAAGTTCCATCAGGGCAATCATCCGAATGGTGGCGAACACGTCAATGTAAGCATCCTGGTAGCGTTCATCCTTCCACTCGGCTGACAGGCCGTGCGCGGTATCGTGTTTGGTGACGACATAGGTGACGGTTTCGGTCTGTCCGACGGCAAGCATTGGCAACTCCCTGCACCGGGCGGTTTTGGGCTACTTCCAGTAACTCCGGTCAAGACTGCGGTACTGAATGGCTTCGGCCACGTGGTGCGCGGCGATGTTGGTTGCGCCTTCAAGGTCGGCGATGGTCCGGCTGACTTTCAGAATGCGGTCATACGCCCGCGCCGAAAGCCCCAAGCGTGCCATAGCCGTCTCCAGCATCTGCCGGCCGGCACTGTCGAGCCGACAGTAGCGCCGGATAGCCTGCGGCGTCATGTGCGCATTGCAAAACATGGCTGGCTTTGTCTTGTCGCGTGTTCTGAAGCGTTCGAGCTGGCGTTCGCGCGCCCGCACCACCCGCGCCCGGATGGCGGCTGAGTCTTCGCCGGGCGCATCCGTGGCCAGTTCCCGGAAATGAACGGCTGGAACGTCCACGTGAATGTCAATCCGGTCCAGCAGCGGGCCGGAGATTTTGGCGACATACCGCTGAATCTGGGCCGGCGTGCACTGGCATTCGCGGGTGGGGTCGTTGAAAAAACCACATGGGCAGGGATTCATCGCCGCCGCCAGCATGAAGCGCGCCGGAAAGGTCAGCGACATTGCCGCCCGTGAAATCGTCACCTTGCCGTCTTCAAGCGGCTGGCGCAGCACTTCGAGCGCATTGCGGTCGAATTCGGGGAGTTCATCGAGAAACAGGACACCGTGGTGCGCCAGACTGACTTCCCCTGGACGCGGAGCCGCTCCGCCGCCGATGAGTCCGGCATCCGAAACGGTGACGTGGGGATTCCGAAAAGGACGCTCGCACACCAGACCCTGCCGCTGGGTCAACCCGGCGACGCTGTGAATGCGTGTCACGTCAAGGGCTTCCTCGAAGGTCAACGGCGGCAGGATGGTTGGAATCCGGCGGGCGAGCATCGTCTTGCCCGAACCCGGCGGCCCGATCATCAGGATGTTGTGCCCGCCAGCGCAGGCTACCTCGATGGCGCGGCGCACGTGCAGTTGCCCACGAATGTCCCGGAAGTCCGCGTGGCCGTCGGTGGTTGCCGCCAGCATGGCCGAGACATCCACGGTGAACGGCGGCGGCAGCGGATCGCTTTCCAGCAGGGTCAGCACATCCGCCAGGGAATCCACCGGATAGGTGGCCAGACCGCTGACCACGGCCGTTTCGGGAGCGTTGTCGCGGGGGACTACCATGTACCGCAGACCGCTTTCCCGTGCCTTGAGCGCCATGGAGAGCGCACCTTTGACAGGGCGCACCTGGCCGTCCAGGGACAGTTCGCCGACAAACAGCGTCTCTGCCACATACCGGCCGCGCCACCCGCCGGCTGCCCCAAGAACGCCAACCGCAATCGGCAGGTCAAACCCGGAGCCTTCCTTGCGCAGGTCGGCCGGGGCGAGATTGACGGTCATCCGCTGGTTGGGAAACAGATACCCGCAGTTGGCAATGGCGGCGCGAATCCGCTCGCGGCTTTCCCGGACAGCCGCATCCGGCAGACCAACCATGGTCACAGTGGGCTGGCTGTCGCCCATGTGCGGCGTGAGGTGGACTTCGACTTGTACGAGGTGTGCGTCAATGCCAAAGACGGCCGCACCGAACGTTTTGAACAGCGCCATGGGTGCAACGGATATGACCAGACTGCGAGACCTTGAAACTAGGTTTTCCACGGCCGACACGCAAGCCAAAAACTGCTGTTGTCAGCCGGTTGCACTTGGCAGCCCGACTTGATTGAATCGCGGCTGTCTGGTGTATCCCACCCGGGTGCTGCTCACCCTGCACCGTGTGTCCGTCAAGTGTTTCCTGATGCTGCCTGCACTTCTTTCCGACAGCCTGCGCCGGGCAACGTCCGGGGCAAAGTGGGCCTTGCTGCTGACGCTGGTCAACCTGGGGCTATCCGTACTGGCGCTGCTCCCGGTCATTCTCTGGCTCAATGCGGTCAACAGCGCCTCGTTGTTTGCCGAACGTCTGCTGAAGGATACCCTCGACATTGAGTGGCTGCTCGTGGCGCTCCGCATCGGGAAAAGCGCCTTTCCCATCCGTCTGGCGATTACTTCAGGACTTGCCCTGCTCATCGGCTATCTCGTCGCCACGTTTCTGTCCGGTGGAATCATCGCCACGTTCGCGCCACGCGAAGCACCGCGCGCGTTCTGGGCGGACTGCCGCCGGTATGTGCTGCCGTTGTTGGCGGCCGGGCTGCTCACGGGGCTGCTGCTCGCCATAGCCGGCGGTGTGCTGGTGCTGTCCTGGGGGCCGCTGTACAGCCTCGTGACCGAAAACCAGACGACGCCGTGGCGCGCTGACCTCATGCAGTGGCTTGGCCTTGGCACCGGGCTGGCGATGTTCTGGAGCATTCATCTGGTGATGGACTACCTCAAGCTGGCGCTGGTGGTGCATGCGCCGCAGCGGTCGTGGAAGGGCCGCCTACGGGCATGGTGGGGGCTGTTTGTCCACTGTCCGGGTACGACCATTGGGTTGTATCTTGCGACGACGCTCTTGTGGCTGCTCGTCATCGGCAGCCTGCTGTGGCTGATGGGGCAGGTGACGCCGGTGACCTGGTTTTCCGCGGCCCTGCTGGTGCTGCTCAGCCAGATGCTGGTGTTTGCCCGGCACTGGGTGCGGCTGGTGTTCATCGCGGGCGGGTGCCGTTTGCTGGAAACCGTGCCGTAAGGTGTGGAATGAAACGGGCCGGATGCCGGTTCCTGTGGCGGTGGAGTTGGGCTTGTCTGACCGTTGCCGTTGGCTGCTTTTCCAGACCACTGCCCGCACCGCAGCCAGCGTCAGACGTGGGAAAGGGTGTCGTCATGAAGCGTTACCTGGCTCTGGGGGATTCCTACACGATTGGGGAGGGGGTGGCTGAACCGGAACGTTTTCCCGAACAGCTTTGCGCCGCCCTGCGCCAGCGCGGGCAGAACTGGGACGCGCCACACATCATTGCGCGTACCGGTTGGACGACGGATGAACTGGCAGAAGCCATCGCTGCCCATCCGCCGGCGGGACGCTTCGATCTGGTGACGCTGCTCATCGGCGTCAATGACCAGTACCGGCGGCAGACACCGGAAGCATACCGTCCCCGGTTTCGTGCGTTGCTTCAGCAGGCCATCGCCTTTGCCGGCGGACAGCCCCGGCAGGTCATCGTCCTTTCCATTCCTGACTGGTGTGTGACGCCGTTTGCCGCCGAACAACACCGGCAGGGTGAAGGCCCCGTCATTGACCGGTTCAACGCCGTCAACCGCGAGGAGACGCTTGCCGCCGGGGCACACTACGTGGATGTCACAGATATTTCGCGCCAGGCGGCGCAGGAAACCTCCCTGCTGGCGGCTGACGGACTACATCCTTCGGGCAAAATGTATGCTCTGTGGGTGGCGGCCATCCTGTCATCCGTTGTGCTGGAGTAGCTTCCGTCCTGCCGGAGTAGCCTCGGCGGCGTGATTCCCGATACACTTTCCGCACCACAACGACTTTGATCTTCTTCCCGGAGCCAGCCCATGCGTACCATTCGAGACCTTGACCTGCACCAGCGGCGTGTCTTCATTCGTGTAGATTTTAACGTTCCCGTCAAAGACGGTCAGGTAACGGACGACACGCGCATCCGCGCTGCCGTGCCCACGATTCAACTGGCGCGTGAAAAAGGCGCCAAAGTCATTCTGGCTTCGCATCTGGGACGCCCCAAAGGCGCGCCGGAAGCGAAATACAGCCTTCAGCCGGTTGTCAGCGTGCTGAGCGAACACCTGGGTGTGCCAGTACGGTTTGCCCCGGACTGCGTCGGCCCGGAAGTCGAAAAGCTGGTGGCCGAACTCCAGCCGGGAGAGGTGCTGCTGCTTGAAAATCTCCGTTTTCACGCTGGCGAAGAAAAAAACGACGAAGCCTTTGCCCGTCAGTTGGCAGTGCTCGCCGAAGTCTATGTCAACGACGCCTTCGGTACGGCGCACCGGGCGCATGCCTCAACGGCTGGAATGGCGGCTTTCATCCCGGAGCGGGGCGTCGGGCTGCTGATGGAGCGGGAGCTGGAATACCTTGGCAAGGCGCTGCATGCGCCGGAGCATCCTTACGTGGCCATTCTCGGCGGCGCGAAGGTGTCGGACAAAATCGAGGTCATTGACAAAATGCTGGATGTGGCCGACGCCGTGCTGATTGGCGGCGCAATGGCTTACACGTTTCTGAAGGCCCGGGGCGTCGAGGTCGGCCGCTCGCTCGTTGAGGAAGACAAACTCGATGTGGCGCGCGCGCTGGAGTCCAAAGCCCAGGCGCGCAACGTCCGGCTGCACCTGCCGACCGACCACGTGGTGGGCGATCTGGCGCGTCCTGAGCTGGAACCCCAGACGGTTCCGGTGACGGCGACGCCGCCCGACCTGGCCGGGTATGACATCGGGCCGGAAACGATTGCCGCCTACCAGTCCGAAATTGCCACGGCGCGCATGATTGTCTGGAACGGCCCGATGGGCATTTTTGAGCAGCCGCGCTATGCCGCCGGAACCAACGCCATTGCGGCTGCCGTGGCGGCCGCTGAGGCCATCAGTATCGTCGGCGGCGGTGACAGTGTGGCCGCCATCAACGCCGCCGGTCTGGGCGACCGGATTACCCACGTCTCCACGGGCGGCGGCGCCAGTCTGGAGTTTCTCTCCGGCATCGAACTGCCCGGCGTGGCCGCGCTCCGGTAAGCCGTTGTCGGGTTGCGTACAGGGAAGGGCATGGAAATCACATCCGTCACGGTAGATGGCTTCCGCAATCTGACCGGAACGTTGTCCGCCGCGCCGGGGCTGAACGTTCTGTGGGGCGGCAACGGGCAGGGCAAAACCAACTGGCTGGAAGCCATCTACCTGCTGGCGACGACAAAATCCTTTCGGACGCACCAGCCGCAGGAACTCATGGCCTTTGGCGCGGCCGCCGCTCATCTGCGCCTGGAATTGCAACGGCGCACGGGCAGTTCCGTCACGCTGGATATGCATCTCGAAGCCGGGCGCAAGGTCATGTTGGTCAACGGCAAGCGGGCGGCTCTGCGCGATTACCTGGGACAACTCGTGGTGTTTGCCTACGGGCGCGAGGCGCTGGATGTCGTCTGCGGCGAGCCGGAGCAGCGCCGGCGGTTTCTCGACCGGGGCATCCTGAGCCTGAAACCGGCTTATGTGCAGACGCTGCTGGATTACGCCCGGGTGCTCAAACAGAAAAATGCCCTGCTGCGCGTTGTTGCCGAGCGGCCTGAGCACCGCGACTGGCTGGATTCCCTGGACGCATGGAATGCGCAACTCGTCGAACTGGGGACGGAACTGCACGTGGAGCGGGCGCGCTACGCCGAACAGCTCGATGCCCATCTGGAACGGCAGCTTTTCGGGGCTGAACGGGTGGCCATCCGCTATGTGTCGTCGCTGGAGCCGGACCTGCCGCCGACGGCGGAAGCCTTCCGGGCCGCCATGACCGAACGGCTGGCGCGCCGCCGCGCGGCTGAACTGGCCGTCGGGCATGCGCTCGTCGGCCCGCACCGGGACGATCTGGCCATTCTGATGGATGGACGGGAAGTGGCGCGCTTTGGCAGCGCCGGTCAGCAACGCAGTACGCTGCTCGTCCTCACGCTGGGGCAACTGGTGCTGTACCGGGCGCACTGCGCCGAGCCGCCGGTGTTTCTGCTCGATGACCTTGATGCCGAACTTGACCTGCAACGTATCACAACCCTGCTGGCGTATCTGGAGGACAAAGCCCAGACCTTTGTCACCACGACCAAACCGGGGCTGGTATGCACTGCGGCCCGCTGGCTGGAGCTGCGCGCCGGGCGGTTTGTCTCCGCCCACGATGGGGACTACCAGCCGCCAGCAGATGTTTTCCCGGAAGCTTGTCTCGAAACACAAACTTCCGCCGCAGGACTGATACCGGCCGATGGTTTTGGCTAGGGTCAAACCGGTATGGATGTGGGTACATTGGCCTGGGTTACGGGCGGGGTTCTGGTTGTGGCAATGCTGTATGCCGCCGTCGGGCATGCCGGAGCTTCGGGTTACATCGCCGTCATGACGCTGGCCGGGTGGGCGCCGAACGTCGTCAAGCCAACGGCCCTGATGCTCAACCTGCTGGTGGCGGCGCTGGCCACCTGGCAGTTTGCGCCGTACTTCGAGTGGCGGCGCTTCTGGCCGTTTGCGCTGCTGGCGCTGCCGCTGGCGTTTATCGGCGGCTACCTCACCGTACCGCCGGAGGTCTTCCGGCGGTTGGTTGGCGGGGTGCTCTGGGCATCGGCGGTCAGGATATGGCTGCCGCGACCGACTGCGGCTCCCGTGGCACTGCCGCCGTTAGGGCTGGCGCTTCCGGGTGGCGCGGGCATCGGTCTGCTGTCGGGACTGACCGGCACGGGTGGGGGCATCTTTCTGACGCCGCTGTTGCTGTTGGCCCGGTGGGCCGAGACGAAAACGGCTTCGGCCGTTTCGGCGGCGTTCATTCTGGGGAATTCGCTGTCCGGGCTGCTGGGGTACGTTGCCAGTGCTGCGCCTCTTCCGCCTTTCGTCTGGCCGCTGTTTGTGGCGGCGCTGGTTGGCGGCTGGCTGGGGGCGCACGTCGGGAGCCGGTATCTGTCGGCGCGCGGTGTCGAGTACGCGCTGTCGGTGGTACTGCTCATTGCCGGTGGAAAACTGCTGTTTGGGTGAGGCTGGATATTTCTTCGCCGGTTGGTCTGTGCTACACAGGGCGACGCAATGTGGCAGTCCTTGACCGGTTGCCGATACTGACGTTGCAAGGAGACGGACTCTAGCTTGCCGTATAGTACGCGATAGTGTATAATAATGCTCATGGAAAGCACGATCAGCACAGGCAAGGCGGCAAAACTTCCCGGTGTCCCGGTCAGGACGTTGCAGCGTTGGGAACGCGAAGGAAGGCTGATTCCGGTGGCCCGAACGGACAGCAACCGCTGCCTCGCGGCGCTGAACCTGAAGCTGAACCTGAAACGGCTGGCAACCGAAACTGCCCTACCCGTGGCGAGTCCGTCCAGCAATGGCGGCGCTGCGGCGGGGACCGTCCCCGCCGTAGTCGGGAAAGTCACGCCTGTCAGATACGACGGTGGTCAACAGGACGCGTCGGGGCAGGAAGAGAACCGTGCGCACTTTTGCGCACATTCTTGATAGCAGGTGATCCATGAATGCAGGAACACTTCCGGGGCCAGCGTCAGCCGACACCTCACGTGTGCGCTGACATCTTCCGCTCCGGTTTTCAGAAACCTTGTGCTTCTGAAACGCCAACCGCCGCCACGACACTGGCTTTATGCCACATACCGGGCGGCGGTTGATGTCTGCCGGCGCGGAAGGCTCATCGTAGACGGTTCTGCATCTACAAGTTTATCCGACCATGGAAAAAGCCCCCAGTGGGGGCTTTAGAGCAAGACCTACATCTGCCACTATAGACGGGTTTGGACCCGCACAACTACTGTGGTAGATAACTGATACAAAGTCAATCTGGTGAGAAAAACCTTATGCCCAGTTCCTTCCCAACCGTTCAGGGCGCGTTGAAAGCACTGGGCAAAATGCCTAATGTTAGGACAAAAAACAAAGCTACCTGACAATAACCACACTTCTCCTGATGAACTGACGAACATCCTTGAGCACTTGTCTAATGCCGATCCGTGTGTTTAGCCTTTTTGTCTCATGGGTGCTTTGAAGATAGGTTCTGACATCGCGTGTTTTGCATCGGTACTTGAAATTAGGTGCAATCTACGTTTCTGTCCGGGTAACATGTGCTATGTTGGGCAAGTGTCAAGGTAGATGAGATTCTCGCCGAAGTCGGACAAAAAGCAGGATATTTGCTTTGTCTCAGCTTGACTGGCGACATCTCCATGGCAACAGTGCCTGACAGATGGTGTGCTTTGAGCACGAATCAGCAAGAGAGTCTCGTGTTTCTGCAAGAGGCACTTTGTGGATTGGATTGATTGTCAAGGGAATTCTCCCGAAACTGATCTGAGGGAAGCGGAATTGGCATAAAGCTCAACTCTTACCTACTGCGGGTAACTCTTCCCAGATGTAACGGACCAGATGTACTGAAACCCTGAAGTGGTGCAGAAATGAATAGTTTCGAGAAGTACCAGGAAATTAGCCAACTTGCCCCAGAGTTTGCGAGCTTTACCAAGCAGGCTGCCCAGAAGGCGCGTAACGAGGCGGAATTTGGACGACAAATGAATAACGAAATTGAGCGCTTGGCAGGGCAGTTGGATACACAATTAGACTCTCGTGAGCAGTACACCCTGGCCACCGGTCGCCCCGATGCGGTCTATAACCGTTTCATTATCGAATACAAATCGCCTGGCTCGCTACAGAACAATCTGCACCACAAGCCTACAGTACGTGCTGTTGAGCAAGTGCAAAAGTACATTAAGGGTTTGGCTGAAGCCGAGCGCCATGACCGCGATCGCTTGCTGGGCGTGGCCTTCGATGGCATCTACTTCATCTTTGTGCGCTACCATCAAGGGCATTGGATTGTCGAGCCGCCACTGGAGGTCAACGAGTCTTCCTGCGAGCGTTTTCTGCGCTCGCTATTTTCCCTCTCTTCCGGCCGCGCCCTTATCCCCGAAAACCTGGTCGAGGATTTCGGCAATCAGAATGTCCTTAGCCAGCAGGTGACCAGCGCCCTCTACTGCGCCTTGGAGCAGCATCCCGACGGGCTGACAGCGCGTCTGTTCAAACAATGGAAATTATTTTTTGGCGAGACCGCCGGTGCCGATGCTGCCGCCGGCAAAATAGCCCATCGCTCCGAGCTACGTGCATTTCTCAAAGGCATGGGGCTTGAGCCCGAAAACGCTGACCTGCCACGCTTCTTCTTTGCCCTGCAAACCTATTTTGCCTTTATCGTCAAAAACATCGCCCGCCTGGTGCTCCAGGCATACGCTGCTGGCGGCCTGGACACCATGCCCCTGACCACTGTTGCTGGGCTGCAGGGCAAAGGGCTGCAGCAGGAACTGCAAAAATTGGAAGAGGGAGATTTTTACCGGGCTTTGGGTTTGAAGAATCTCCTGGAAGGCGATTTCTTTGCCTGGTATCTGCATGCTTGGGATGCCAACGTGGAGGTCGCGCTGCGCCAGGTGTTGCAGCGCTTGGCCGAGTACAACCCCGTCACCGTTCAGGATGACCCGCTTTCGGCGCGCGACCTGCTCAAAAAACTTTACCACTACCTCCTGCCGCGCGAGATCCGCCACGATCTGGGCGAGTTCTACACGCCCGATTGGCTGGCCGAACGCCTGCTCAATCAACTGGGCGAGCCGCTCTTTCAGATGCCCAAACCCGGCGCGTACATTCCTACACCCAACAAGCGCCTGCTGGATCCGGCCTGTGGCTCCGGCACGTTTCTCATTCTGGTTGCCCGCGCCCTCAAAGCCAACTGCTTCCAAGCTGGACTGTCCAAAGCCGACACGCTGGAGGTCATCCTAAGCGGCCTGGCCGGCTTGGACCTGAATCCCCTGGCGGTGATGGCCGCCCGCGTCAATTTCCTGCTTGCCATCGCCGATCTGCTCCCTTACCGCCGCCGCGAGGTGGAAATCCCCATCTACTTGGCCGATAGCATTCTCACCCCTGTTGAGGGCAAAAAATTCTTCGACCAGGGCCGCCGCATCCTGGAGACTGCCGTCGGCACCCTGCCCATCCCTGTCGCTATTGACACCCACGCCGAGATGGAATGCCTGACCAATCTGCTCGAAGAGTACGTACGCGGCGGCTTCGCAACCGAGGCCTTCTTGAAACGCTGCCGCGCCGAATTACCTGACCTGAGCGACCAGGATGAGGCAACATTGCGCGAACTGTTTGAGACCCTGTGCAACCTGCACCAGCAAGGACTGGACGGCATCTGGGCGCGCGTGGTCAAGAACGCCTTCATGCCACTCTTTTTGAAACCTTTTGACTACGTGGTTGGCAACCCGCCCTGGATCAACTGGGAGAGTTTGCCGCAGGGGTATCGCCAGCGTGTGGCTCCGCTGTGGCAACAGTACGACCTGTTTCAGCACAAAGGCTTTGACGCCATCCTGGGAAAGTCGAAAGACGACATTTCAGCACTGATGACGTATGTGGCTGCTGACCGCTACCTGAAACCCGGCGGCAAGTTGGCTTTTGTCATCACCCAGAGCGTGTGGAAGACCAGCGGTGGCGGACAGGGTTTCCGCCGCTTCCGGCTCCCCCCTCCCAACGGGAGAGGGGCTGGGGGGAAGGATGTCCATTTGCGTGTGGTACACGTAGATGATCTCAGCCGCCTACAAGTCTTTGAGGGAGCAAGCACGCGCACCAGCGTCTTCGTGCTGCGCAAAGGCGAGACCACCCGCTATCCCGTTCCCTACACCTACTGGCAGAAAACCAGCCGAGGTCAGAGCCTGGATTACGACAGCACGCTCGACGAAGTGCTGAAGCAAACCCGCCGCCTGCAATTCCAGGCTGCACCGGTGGACAAGCATGACTCCACCAGCGCTTGGTTGACCGCCCACTGCAAAGCCCTCACAACCATTCAAAAGGTACTGGGGCCCTCGGCGTATCAGGCTCGTGCCGGGGTCTGCACTTGGGCCAACGGCATCTACTGGCTGAAGAAAGAAAATGCCCTCCCCTATGGACTATGGGTGGTGCGCAACCTGACCAAGGGAGCGAAACGGAAAGTTGAGCCGGTACCGGTGGAACTTGAACCCAACCTGCTCTACCCCTTGCTGCGCGGGCGGGATGTGCGGCGCTGGCATGCCCAACCATCGGCTTATATCCTGGTAACTCATCTGCCAGACGCTGGACTGAATGCGATTCCTGTCAAGGACTTGCAGAACTGCTATCCCAAAACCTGGTCTTACCTGAAAAGCTTTGAAAAAGAACTCCGCGAGCGTTCCGGCTTCAAGCGCTACTTCACCCGTAAGCAGGGCAAACAGGTAATTGAAACTGGGCCGTTCTACTCCCTCTTCAACATCGGCAAGTACACCTTCGCCCCGTGGAAGGTGGTGTGGCGAGAGCAATCAGCTTGGTTTACTGTTGCTGTGGTTAACGAACAGGAGCAAAAGTGTATCGTTCCTGACCACAAACTCATGCTGATAGGCTGCCAAAGCAAGAAAGAAGCCTTTTACCTAGCAGGTGTTCTGAACAGTGCACCAATAACGTTAGCGGTATGGGCATTCTCAATCTCCATTCAACAGACAACGCATATCACTGATCAAATCGCTGTTCCCCACTTTGACGCCCAAAACCCTACCCACACCCGCCTGGCGGCGCTCTCTCAGAAAGCGCATCAGATTGCTCCGGAGGTCTATGCTGGCGATGCCAATGCCCAACGCCGCTTGGCAGCCATCGAGGCCAAGATTGACGGCCTGGCCGCTCAACTGTGGGGACTCACTCAGGCCGAACTGGAGGACATCCGTCGCAACCTGGTCGAACTCAAAGGCGAGAACTTAGAGGCCACACCTGCTGATGGAGAGGAATGAATATGCCCAATCCCTTCGCGCCTTTACAGCCCGCTTTGCGTATCCTGGCTACCGAGGGGCGCGTTTTGCCTGCTACCGGCCAGGCTATCGTGGATATGGTCTCTCCTGACTTGGAAGAAGCCTATGACCGCGCCACCGGCGGCCCGGGCGAAAAGGTGACCAGCGTGTGGGAAACACGCCAGGAACTTTATCACCAGGTGGTGCCTATCCACCGCAGTCAAGAACATCGCCTGCGTTATTTTCTCGACGGTTCAGCCAAAATCTACTTTATCGGCACGTTGCTCGAACATGAACGCTCCAGCCCAGTGCAACTCGGTCAAATCGGTGCGGCGGCAGTCTATCGTGAGGACGATGGCCGCGTGAGGCGGGCTGCTTTCGAGCACAAAATCTTGCTCTTAATGGACAAGCAGGCCCTTTCCGAGACTTTGTGGAGTGCGGTAGAGCAGGCTATTGCTGGCCATTCTCACCTGCTTCTGCGTTCTACCAACGACAGCCAAGACCGTTTCAGCGAAGCGCTGGGTGTTGTCGAACCCCGGTCCCGCGGCGCCCATCGCGCCAACTGGGCTATGCGTGAAATGGAGATCGCTTTGGCGCGGGATGGCTTACAGCGCAGTGCAGATACGTGGTTGGTGTTGGACGGCGCGCTGGGCACGGAATATATGAATTGGGACGGACTGCCGGTGATTGGTGTGGCCAAGTCTTTCCGCCGCGACACTCAGTTCTACATAGGCAGTGGCCCGCGTGCCAAGCAAATGAACTTGTATTCCCTGCTTGCTGGATTAGAACTCAATCACCGCACTGCTGTGTTCCCCCGTTGGCCTGGACAGGATCGGGAAGGCGCCATCCTGTTCTGGTATGTGCGCATCCGCCCCCAGCGCGGGCTGGACTATCCGCTGATGGGCGTGGTGAAAGTCGAGTGGCCCAATCCGAGCCGCGAATCCATAAACAGCGACTTGGCTGACCGGATCAGCGGCTGGCTGATCGCCGAACGCTGTGTCACCCCACACGGGCGAGATAACCGCTGGCACGCCCATCTGTACGCGATCAGCCTGGCTGAACGAGTTATCAAGGATCGTTTCTACTCGGAAGAAGTTCTCAAAGCTGCTATCCGCTGGCCGCAGGCGGGTGCACAAATCTAATGTTTGGAAGGAATACGATGGCCTCAGAGAACCCGCAAATTACTCACTCGGATTCACCAGCCGACGCTATTGGCCGTGCTTCGGCCACCGAACGCGAACCGAACACAGCCGATCGCTTTTCGTTCTGGATTCGCCCAAGTGCGCGCTTGAATCCTTTTGACATCGTCGCTGCTGAGCATCTGGAGGGCAGTCACACCTATGGGTTGGTCACCAACATTCGCCACGTCACCGACGCCGCTGGTCATCTTTCCAACTTTATTTCCAACGACTTCGGCGAACTGGTGGAGGAACCCAATACCCCGCGCCAAGGTGCTAATGTGGCTGATGTCTCAGTTCTCTCGAACGACAAAGAGATTTACATGCCCGTCCAGAGTGAAGCGCGCGTCCGCTTTGCCGGTGAAGCCGGCATCCACAATGCCTTGGGCATAGACAGTATGGCCGAGAAAGAACAGCGCGAGGGGCGTACTGTGCGCATCCCGGCCGGCCTGATTCAAATGAGCAATGGTTCCGAGGCCGTTGCGTATCTGGATGTGGATTACGTCCTGGGGCCGGAAGCCGGGCACGTGAATATCAGCGGCATTTCTGGCTTGGCCACCAAAACCTCATACATCACTTTTCTCATACAATCCATTTTGCAGACTGTTTCAGCAGAAAACATCGCCGTTATTTTGCTCAACGTTAAGTATGATGACTTGCTCCACATTCACGAGGCACGCCCTCTGACGGAAGATGAAAAGTCTTTATGGGAGAAGATGGGCCTGCGGTCAGGGCCATGGCAGGATGATCGTGTCCACTACCTGTTGCCTTGGGGCAAACAAACCCAAACCACAGGCCGCCCGAACAGTTTTGGGGAGAGTATTCCGCCGCATAGAACCTATGCCTACGATTTGAAGACCACTGCCCCCAAATTGGATTTGCTGCTCTCCCATGTACCCGATCCATGGGATACGCTGGGTGCACTTATCGGTGAGGTCAGTCAGGGATTGCAGAGCAACGAGCCTACGTGGCGGGAGATCAAAACCTGGCAGGACTTGCTTTCCAAACCGCCGCTTTCGGAGAATGGAACGCCAAAATCATTCAAGAACATAGCCGTCTCTTCTGTTGGCCGCTTTCTACGCCTGTTGCGTCGCGCCGTGCAGACCCGCCAGAGTGGCGTGTTTGTGTCTCAACTTAGTACGCGCATGACCACTATTGAGGCTGGAATTGGCGAAATCAAGGGCGGTCATACTTACGTTGTGGACATTGCCCGTCTGACCGATGTCGAGCAAACCCTGGTCTTTGGGGATGTGCTACGCACTGTGTACGCCCTTTATTCCGGCGAAACGGGATTGGCAACGGAAGATGATTTGCCGGAAAAGGTTATCATCTTTGTGGATGAATTGAACAAATACGCTCCTAGCCGGGGCGAAGCTGCCAATTCACCGATTGTGGAGCAGGTTTTGGACATCGCCGAGCGCGGACGTTCCTTTGGCATCATCCTGTTCTCAGCGCAGCAATTCCTGAGTGCTGTCCATCCGCGTGTGACCGGCAACGCCGCAACCAAAGTCTTGGGCCGCACTGACAGCGCCGAGGTCAACGAAGGCAACTATCGTTTTCTGGATAAGGACATCAAGATGCACCTGACTCGGCTGGATAAAGGAGAACTGATCCTGTCGCATCCGATCTACCGTCAGCCAGTCAAAATCCGCTTCCCGCGCCCGCCCTTCCAACAGGGTCGTGTGAAGAAATGAGAGCAAGCGACCTGCCGCCTCTGCCAGAAGGCTTTGAGTACCGCTTGAACCTCAAGCACCATGTCACGCCACGCTTGCTGCGCAATCAGCCTATCCATCGCTGGTTCTGGTTTCCGCACAGTTTCTCTCCCCAACTGATCGATGAAATTCTGTGCGCCTTCCCAGTAGCCGCTGGCGGACGCATCTTCGATCCCTTCCTCGGAGCCGGCACAACCGTCCTGCGTGCCTTGGAATTAGGCTATGCTGCCACAGGCAGCGATCTATCGCCACTCAGCCTGTTTGTCAGCCAAGTCAAACTGGCGAACTACGACGGAGTAATGCTCCGGGAATGTCTGGAAACCATTCTGAACCACTACCACCCATCCTATGGAAATAGCAAAGTGCCTGAGCGTATCCGCAAAGCCTTCACCCCTAGTGAACTGGCTCATCTCAACGGCCTCCGTCAACAGATAGATACTGCTCCCCAACCGGCGCTGGACTTCTTCCGATTGGCACTTTTGCGCGTTCAGCAAGGCATCAGCCGTGCTTGTCCCGATGGCGGCTGGTTTCGATGGGTGCCAAGGGAAGATCAGAGCCAGCTCATCAAGCATCTTTTTGCTCAACAAGCCAATATGCAAATTGCAGATGCGAAGTCAGTCCGATTTCCCCCTTTTCAAATTCTACTTAGTGATGTGCGCCAGCTAGAAAATCTTCAAGGAATCTGTGATTTGGTGATCACATCTCCTCCGTATCCCAATCGACACGATTACTCGCGCATCTTTCACATTGAACTTTTATCGTTGGGCATCTCTGAACGTGAGGTGACTGAACTTCGTCGCACATCTATTCGATCACATGTAGAAGCAGAAGCACCGCCGTTGAACGCCGATGGCTATGTTATCCCATCGAGGTTGGCCAAAATCTTGGATTTACCGGCCAATGCCGATCAGCGGGTGGTTCCACTGATAAAGGGATATTTTGAGGACCTGTATTTGACCCTAAGATCAATCAGCCGTTATTTGAAGCCTGGGGGAATATGTGCCTTCGTTGTTGGGAATGTACGCCATGCTGGGGTGATGGTACCAGTAGATGAAATTCTTGCCGATGTGGGGCAGCAGGCTGGATATAGGTTTATCACTGCCTGGGTTGCCAGGCTTCGCGGAAATAGTGCCCAACAGATGGGACGCTTTGGACGTGAGCTGTCAAGAGAGACCGTAGTGTTTTTACAGAAAGTGAAAACTACAACTTCCCGTCTCAAACAGCGCCTTCCGCTGTCTTCTCATCTAGCACTTGAAAAAAACAACCTTTCTACATCAGGGGACCAGACCAATGCTTTGTGATATTTGTCCAATCCACTTTTGTAATGCGTTGGATTTTCTGCCGTAACCAGTTTTGCGGCGGTTGATGTTTGCCGGCGCGGAAGGCTGAATCTACAGACCGTTACGCATTCACCCACGTCACCCACGCCGGGCCGGGGGGCAGTGATGAAGCGACTCGTGCGGTTCCTGACTGTAGTGGGCCACCAGATCGGCCGGGGCCGGTTCGCCCAGAAAGATTTCCCGCAGCTTGTGCCAGAGCGCCAGCCGGTTCCAGTCCGGCGTTTGGCGGACCTTCATCTCATCCGTCAGATAGGGATTGGGCAGAAAGACCGTCGTCATCTGCTCGCCCGCGCCGTTCCACAGGCGCAGGCCCCAGCTCCGCCCGCCGCCACAACGCTGCCCACGCTGTAAAAAGAAGGCTACTTTGGAAACCTGCCGCTGCCGGGCCACTTCGGGTGTCGGCGCCTGCCGGTGAATGCCGGTGCACAGGTGAAAGTGCCAGTAACCCAAATCCACCGTGAGGTAGCCGTCGAGAAATGTCACTTTGGGCGCTTTCTCAAAGCGGATTTCAAAAACCGCGCCCTCGATGCACGGCCCGACCACGATGTCCCGCCAGTGTTCTTTGAAAAGCACGTCGGTCAGGCGTTCCATGGTCGCCGGGCTGGCGTCGAAGTAGTCGTATTCAAGGGTTCTACCGCCGGGCAGGGCGATGACTTCCCGTGCCAGACAGCGGGGCGAAGGAGTAGCGGCAGTTTCGGATACAACATCGGGCAGGGTGGCAACGGTCATGGGGTCTTTTCTCCGTGGGGTGTTTTCTGGTGGGCAGGTGATGCCCGCAGCATCTGGGTCGTCAGCCGGGCCGGGCTGAGGTAGTGTAGGCAGCCGGTAGGCTGTCACCAAAGGGCTTTTCGTGCACAAGCAGGAATTTTGCGAACACTGTGGCTGTCGGCCACAGTGGCACTCCCGTCAGCATGGCTTTCCATGAACTCATCGGACAATCGGCTGCCAGAGCCTTTCTCCAGCGCGCGCTTGCCACCGGACGCCTGCCGGCCAGCCTGTTGTTTACGGGGCCCTCCGGGGTGGGCAAGCGCCAGTTTGCCTTGGCGTTGGCACAGGCGCTGAACTGCCCGGAAGCACCGGACACCGGCTGCGGCATCTGCGCAACCTGCCGGCGCATCGCGCAGGGGGAGCATCCCGATGTGAAGCTGATCGTCCCGGATGGCGCACACATCAGGATCGGGCAGGTACGCGAAGCCATCCGCTTCGCTACCGACCTGCCTTACGAAGGCCGGCGGCGCGTTGTCATCTTCGAGCGTGCCGATACCTTCAACACGGCGGCCGCCAACGCCTTTCTCAAAACGCTTGAAGAACCGCCCGCCCATGCACAGCTCATCCTCATCAGCGCCCGCCCGGATGCCCTGCCGGCCACCATCCGTTCGCGCTGCCCGGTCGTGCGGTTTGCGCTGCTGTCACCCGAAGAGGTTGAGCGTTGTCTGGAGCGATATGCCCGGCGTCCACCGGCCGATCAGCGGCTGCTGGCGCGGCTGGCACAGGGACGCCCCGGTACGGTTACGGGGTTGGACCTGGAAGTGTACCGCCAGCAGCGCCGCGCCCTGCTTGAACTGTTGACGTTGCTGGGGCAGGGCAATGCCATCCCACGCCTGCTGAAAGCCGCCCAATACTTCGGAAAACTCGAACGCCCGGATTTTGAATTCGCACTGGACATCCTGGCCAGCCTGGTACGCGACCTGGTATGCCTGAAGGTTGCACCGGCGGCCGCGGAAACGTCCCGTTCGCTGGAAGACCGGCTCGTTCACAGCGATGTTCAGCCCAAACTGGCGGAACTGGCCGACCTGTTCCCGCTGGAGCGTTTGCACCAGACGCTCAACCGGTTCGAGGCCATCCGGCGCGATCTTGACCGCAACATCAACCGCGTCCTGGCGCTGGAGGCAGCGCTGCTGGAACTGAGCGCCAGACCGTGAAGCCGTTGGCGCGGGGGCTGGCGCGGCAGCATCGGTTACCTGGAGGATGGCGATGTGTGGGTTGAGGGTGTCTGCCCGTTGCTGCGTAAACATCAGCCGCCCCACTCTCCATTCGCCACTCGCCACTCGCCATTCGCTACTCACTATTCGCTACTCACCACTCGCTACTCGCCATTCCTAACCCCGGACAGCCATGAATCCTTCGACGACGGGACACAACTTCGGTTATCGTGAGGCGCACCAGCCACACAGGAATCATCCCACAACGAGCTGAACAGTCATGGCACTGACGACTTACCTTGAAGCCATCCGGCAAGCCCTGTTCGAGGAAATGCGCCGCGACCCCAACGTGTTTTGCCTTGGGGAAGACATCGGAGTGTATGGCGGCGCGTTCAAGGTCACGGCCGGTTTGCTGGAGGAATTCGGGCCGGAGCGCGTCATTGACACGCCCATTTCAGAGGCGGCCATTGTCGGCGCCGCCTGCGGTGCGGCGCATCTGGGGCTGCGTCCGGTGGCCGAAATGCAGTTCATTGATTTCATCTCCTGCGCTTTTGACATGCTGACGAACTATGCGGCGACGAGCCGCTACCGGCAGGGACTGGCCGTGCCCATCGTCGTACGCGGCCCGTCCGGCGCTGGCGTGCGCGGCGGACCGTTTCACTCGCGCAACCCGGAAGCCTTCTTCATGAACACGCCGGGGCTGAAGATGGTTGAACCGGCAACGGCATACGATGCCAAGGGGCTGCTCAAGGCGGCCATCCGCGATGATGATCCGGTACTCTATTTCGAGCACAAGTACCTCTACCGCCGCATCAAGGAAGACCTGCCGGAAACGGACTACATTGTGCCGATTGGCAAAGCCGCTGTACGCCGGGCCGGGACGGATGTTTCCATCATCACCTTCGGGGCCATGGTGCACGTCGCCCTGGAAGCCGCCGAAACCCTTGCGCGCGAAGATGACATCCAGGTGGAAGTGCTCGATATGCGGTCGCTGCTGCCTTACGACAAGGAAGCCATGGCGCAAACGGTACGGAAAACCAACAAGGTCATCATTCTGCACGAGGCGACGTTGACCGGCGGAATTGGCGGCGAATTTGCTGCGTTTATTGCCGAAGAATTGTTCGAGCACCTGGATGGCCCCATCGTGCGCGTGGCTTCCATTGACACGCCAACCCCCTACAGTCCGCCGCTCGAAGATTTTTTCCTTCCCAACGCCGGGAAAGTCATGGCAGCCGTGCGGCGGCTGGTAGAGTATTGAAACGAACCAACCGGGCTATGCACTCTGCACGTGTGGCCCACAAGTCATCTTGGTAAAGGATTTCAGTTATGCGTTACGAAGTTGTCATGCCTCAGATGGGCGAGTCCATCACGGAAGGCACCATCATCAAGTGGTTGAAACAGATTGGCGACCGCGTCGAGCGGGATGAGCCAATCTTCGAGATTTCAACCGACAAGGTGGATGCAGAAATACCGGCCCCGCAGGCCGGTTTTTTGGTGGAAATCCTCGTCGGTGAGAACCAGACCGTGCCGGTCAATACGGTGGTGGCCTACATCAGCGATGAAGTCCCGGCTTCCGCGCCGGATACCCAACCGGCACCGGCCGAAGCTCCGGCGGCGGTCAGCGCCGCCGTTTCCGCGGCCACGCCTTCGGCAACCGCAGCCCCCTCCAACGGTGTGACGGCCGCCACCCGGATTGATGAAGCCGATGTCGAGGACGCTTCGGAAACCACCGACGCTTTTGGCGTGCGGTCTTCACCGCTCGTGCGCCGGATGGCGCGCGAACATGGCATTGATTTGCGCCAGATTCGCGGCACGGGCATCGGCGGACGCATCACCAAGCACGATGTTCTGGCCTTTCTGGAGCGGCGCCAGGCCGCGGCTTCGACGGTAGTTGCGCCACCCGCCACACCGGCCGTGACGCCGCCCGCGCCACCGGCTCCGGCAACGCCGTCCGTGATGCCGCCGGCCACACCGGCAATGACTGCGCCGGCTGTGGCCGCGCCGCCCCCGGCCGCCCTGCCGGGCGATGAGGTTGAAGTCGTCCCGATGACGGCGATGCGCAAAAAAATTGCCGAGCGCATGGTGCTCAGCAAGCATACGTCCCCGCATGTCACTTCCGTCTTTGAAGTGGACATGACGCACATTCACCGGCTGCGGGAGCGGAACAAACGTGAGTTTGAAGCGCAGCATGGCGCCAAGCTGACGTTTTTGCCCTTCATCGTCAAAAGCGTCGTGGATACGCTCCGCGCCTGGCCGGCGCTCAATGCCTCTATCGAAGGTGACAACATCATCTACAAAAAGCACTACCACATCGGGATTGCCGTTGCGCTTGACTGGGGCCTGATTGTGCCAGTCATTCGCCATGCCGAGGAGAAAAACCTCATCGGCCTGGCGCGCAGTATCAGCGATCTGGCGAATCGGGCGCGCGCCAAACAGCTCAAGCCCGATGAAGTCGTGGGCGGAACCTTCACCATCACGAACTACGGGAGTTTCGGCAGCCTCATCGGAACGCCCATCATCAACCAGCCGCAGGTGGCCATTCTGGGCGTGGGCGCGGTGGTCAAACGGCCGGTCGTCACGGAAGACGATGCCATTGCCATCCGCCACATGTCCTACCTGTCGCTGACGTTTGACCATCGCCTGATTGACGGCGCGGTGGCGGACCAGTTCATGTCCCAGCTCAAGCGAACGTTGGAGACGTTCCAGGCGACGGAACTGAGTTAGACACCACCGTGACTAACCCCGGTTGTGCGGGCGTGGAGGAGGCTGTCCACCCTCCACGCCCACCCAGCCGATGAAGTGCGCCTGATGATGGAAGGTTCGGCAAAAGCCGCTGCCAAAAGCGAGCCGCTGCATCTGTCGGCCAATGCCATTCCTGCCTGGACGGATGAAGCCCGGCGGGCGGACCGGCTGGCGGGGTTGCTGCTGGCCGGACTGGCGGCGCTGTTTGCCTTCTTCGTCACCCGGCGCATTGGTGCCATCCCAGCGCCGACGGCGGCCGAAGGTTTCCTGGCCCATGAGGCTCTGACGGGCGGACTGATGCTCTCCCGTCCGGCGCTGGACTGGACGCTATGGGCGGCGCTCGTGGCCTTTGGCGATGGCGTGGCGCAGGTGCGCGTGTATGGCGTCCTGCTGGCGCTGGCGACACTGGTCATCATCTATTCCATCGGGCGCAAACTCCACAGTCGCGCGGCCGGGCTGCTGGCAGTGGCATGCCTGATTGGTGATCCCAACTTCTTCAACAGTCTGCGCACGTTCCGTCCCGAAACCGGTGCTGTTACCTTTGCCCTGCTCGGCTTTTATCTGTTTTTGCGCGCCCAGGCCACCGACCGCCTGGGACGCAAGTGGCTTTGGGGACTGCTGGGCGGTGCGGCCTCGCTGCTGGCCGGGTGGTTTGATCCGATTGGATGGAGCGGTTTTCTGTGGGTGCTCGCCTGGGGACTCATCCAGCGCGGCGACCTGCTGGGGAGCACCTCGTGGCGCATCTTTCTGCTTGGCGCTGGAGCGTTGCTGCTTCCCTACCTGCTCTGGATTGGAACGCACTGGGCTGAATACCAACGGCAGGCCGCACAGGTTGCCGCCGTCCTGTATGGGCAGCCCGGTCTGTCCCTGTGGGAGAACCTGCTGGCCGAAGGACGGCGCTATGCCGGTTGGTCTAACGGTATCCTGCTGATTCCGACCCCGGACAGCCTTAGCGTGCGGCTTTTCCAGGGGATGACCTTGGGTGCGCTGGCCTATCTGGGCGTCCGCACCGCCCGGACGATTTCCCACATGGTGTCCCACTGGCAGTTTGTCCGCGAACTGCGCCGGCGGTTTGGCGGGATGCCCGCTCCAGCCGAGCTGAAAGAGCTGTATGAGAGTGGGGAAGTCCGGCTCCCCAAGGTCGGCACGCTGGAAAGCTGGATGTTTGAGCGTGGGGGGCTGCTGCGTCGGCTTTCGCTCATTGTGCAGGAAATTGAAAAAGACACGCGCCCCATCACCCACTGGCTTCAGGTGTTGGGCGCACCGTCGCACCCGGACTGGCGGATTCCGCGCACAGGTCTGTTGGTCGTCACCTTGACCGGCATCGTGAGTCTGGCGCTGTTTGACAGCTATAAACTCCCGGCCTCGTTGCCCATACTGACGGCCTGGTTTGCCTTGTGCGTCGGGGTGTTTGTGGTGGATGCGCTGCGCTGGGCTGTGGAGCAGCGGCGGCGTACCGTGCCGCGCGTCCTGCGTGGTCTGGCGGTGGGGGTGACGATGCTGGCGCTGGTCACGGCCACGCTGGGTTCAGGCGGGCGGGCTGTCTGGCGTTTTCACCGCTGGACACGAACCTTCACCCCGGCGCCCTATGCCGATCTCGCCCTGGTGTTGCGGCAGGTCGTTCCGCCGGGCGCAACGATTGTGGCCAGCAACACCCACCGCTTTGCTTTTCCACTGGGCACCCGCTACGTCGCCCCACTTGATGAGGAGCCGTTTCCAGCTCAGATTGCCGACGAGAATCAGCCGGTGGTGATGATCACTGATGAAACACCGGCGTCCGCGCCTCTGCGGAAGCTGGCCGCTCAGTCCCAATGGCCGCTCATTGCCGAGTTGTCAGGGACGCTCTACGGTACGGTGCGCGTGTACCGACTGACCGGAACGGAAAGCGCCCCGTCACTGCCCGCGCGGTACTACTTCATGGGAAGCACCAATGGTTATGCCCGGCGTGGCTATTACACGGAGCAGCAGCGCCAGGAAGCCACGCTCGTCTGGCTGGCCGAGCCGACTGATCTTGAACGCCTGACAAAAAACCTGCCGCATGCCGGGATGCGTCCGCCGGAAGTGCAGCGCGACGGCAGCCAGCTTGCCCTGCGGATTGTGACCGATGTCTCCAACTACACCACCCGCCTGCGGCTGCCCTTGCCCCCGCTCAAGCCAAACGTGATGTATCGCCTTCAGACCGCCGTGCGCGTCACGCAGGGCGGGGCGGTGATTGGCGTCCGGGATCAAACCGGGTTGTGGCTCAACGAACCCGTGGCGCTGAGCGAGAGCCAGACCTACGTGCCCATTGACATTCTGTTCGTCACCAACGGACGCGGCGATGCCGAGCTGGCCATTGGCAACCGGCGAAACCAGCCGGCCGCTTCCGCCCTGTATCTTGGGCGGGTGGAAGTCCGGGAGATTGGCGCCAATCCATAGGGGCCCGTCTGCTAAGCTCGACGCGCCATGGCGTCCCGTCAGTCATCACCTGTCTGGATTCTGTTGATGATTGGGCTTTCGTTGTTGGGTCTGTTGGTATCGGTCGCCTGGGGCGTGGCTATTCGCTTGGGCTACCTGCCGCGCTGACGGTGAACGGCACTGCTTTCCGGCTTCAAGCCGGCTTACAGAAAACGATGGACTGATTCACCAGGGTGCCGCACTCACCGGCCGCCTTGGTTGCCACCTCGGTGATGGGCCGAAAGGCGCTGATTTCTTCCAGCAGGTCGCGCGGCGGTTCGGCTTCATGGGCAAAGCCGATCAGCCACCGGGGGAAATGTGGAAGCCGCCGGAGCAGGGAACGAAGCGCGGCGCGGTATTCACGGCGCGAGGTGAGACAGCCGCCAAAGCGTCCGGCGTGGGCCCGCGTCAGCGACCCAAGTGCATCCGGGTGATGGCTGACCCAGACTTCGCGCCAGCCATCCCGGTGTCCGGTCACGTGGTCGTAAGGGGCAAGCGGCGGCAGGCGCAGATACACCACATCGGCGGCCGTCTGCACGGCAAACACGTGCGCCGGAAGGCAGGTGGCCTGGTTGGCCAGCCGGTTGTCCACGGCACGGTTGAGCCGTGGCAGGGCTTCGATGGCCGCTTCCTCCAGGCTTTGGCACAGGTGGCGGACGGACACATCAAAGCCCAGCCAGTAATCCCCAAGGTATAGCCCCAGACTCATCCCCAGCGCCTGCGTGATACGGTCCGGCGTCTGGAGGACGGCCTGCCGCAATCCCGCCAGCCACCGGACGTGGGGCAGCGGCAGCCAGCGCGTCAAGGCGGGATTGATGGGCGTTGCGTCCTCCTGGGCGGCATCGCGCGCCGCCCCCAGCCAGGCATCCACCTGGCTGGCCGTAAGCACATAGCCGTTGTTTTCAACGGTGGCAATGGCCCGGCAGGTCTCTGCCTGACGCGGATCATTGGTCAACACCTGTTTGCCAAGCAGCTTGAGCCGCCAGCCCAGGCTGCCATCGCCGCCAAAGGGCAGGGCAATGGAGTGGAACGGTTCTTTCTGCAGGGCCGCCACCTCAAAACCGAGCAAAGGCGCCTGGTGCAGGGGGCTTTGGGAGACTGTCCAGGGCATCAGCCCAGAGATACCCACAACACCACTGCCGGACGGGTTATGGTCCGTTGTTGGGTCGGCCAGCCAGCAGGCCGTCACCGTTGGGTCAAGCGCCGTCCCGGCCATAGCGCGCAGGTGCGCCAGAGCTTCCGTTTCCTGATAGGCACTGCGGAACGGGCGGTCCTGCGTCAGCGCGCACCACACGTCAGCCAGGCGTAACAGGCGCGCCGCCAGCGGAATCTGCTCGCCCCGGAGGCCGTCCGGGTACCCGGACCCGTCCCAGTTTTCGTGGTGCCAGCGAACCAGCAGGCCAATGGCTTCAGGAAGGTTGCGGTCATACATCACCCGCTCGCCAACGACGGGATGCCGCCACAGCATCTGCCGTTCCCCAAAGGTCAGGGGCCGGGAAGCCGTCAGAAAAGGCAGGTCAAGCTGGCTTTCGCCGATGTCGTGCAACAGCGCCGCGATGCGCAGGTCACGGCGGCCACGCTCGGAAAACCCAAAGGCAACCGCGAGTTTGTCCGCAACGGCCGCCAGACGAAGGGCGTGGGGCGCCGTGTAGCCTTCGACAAGATCAAGTCGGGTACTTTCAGCTTCGTACTCGGCAAGACGGGCAGCCCAGGTGTCCGGCGCGGAAGCCTGTTTGGACATTGCGCTCAAAACGGCGTAGGCCGCCGACGCAATGGATGATCAACCGGGATGAGTACGCTGAGAACCGCGCCGATAAAGCCGCCGCCCAAGGCAAAGACCAGCCCCCCAAAGGTGCAGAACGCCAGAAACCGCAGAAAGTCCATCCCGTCGAGATCGGGCGCGGCAAAGCGGAGCAGATAGAGCAGACCTGTCAGGATACCTCCGAAAATGAAGCCCAGTGCGGCATTGTGGGCGGCAATCCGGGGCGTCTCCGCGTGGCCGCCGTGGCGGAGCACACCGGCAAAGGTTCCGATGAGAAACCCGATTTCGGCAAACATCGCCCCGTTGCGGATCGGATGGGCATCGGGAAAGCCAAGCTGTCGCCAGACCAGATACAGGGCAACCATCACCAGACTGCTTACCGCACCGACGCGGCTGCCGGCCAGCAGCATCGTCCAGAAATGTTCGAGGGAATCAAACGTCGGCTGCCGGAGCGGCTTTGGCGGCGCAACCAGATGCAGCACGTCCTGACAGCGGCTACAGGTGTTTGTGACCGGATCATAGCAATCGCTCTGGTGACAAATCTCGCACCGTACAGCAAGGGAAACCGACTTAACTCGCAACGGCTGGACTTCCGCCATGACGTTCAACCTCAGCAGAACAAGTCTGGAATTTCGGGGACGCCGTGGTGCCGCGTCCCGCGCTGACCTCCACGGTCTCGGCTGTAATGGATGGGGCAAATGCCGTCAAATGATTCCGCGATGATGATGGCAACGGGACGGTGCTGACTGTGCGCCCGGCAACGCTGGGTGCTGTTTTCCACCACGGATTAGCAAACGTCTGACCAAAAGACGTTGGTAAATGGAAAAAAGTTGTGTTTCTTTATTGTCACCTTCAACGTCCAAGCGGTAACCTGCCGGTATCATTTTTGAACCAATTTTACATTGGCGGTTTGGGCAACCCCCCCCTTTGCCTGGATAAGCCTGCCTGCAAGAGAAGGCCTATGAAAATGCCCGTTTTGCTGCTCGTGGATGATGATGAACTCGTTTTGGAGTTGCTCAATGACATCCTACAGGACGAGTTTACGGTTGTCACGGCGACGGATGGCCCATCGGCCCTGGAGAAGCTGCGCTCGCTGAGCGCCCTGGATGGCGTCATCACGGACTTCGACATGCCCCGCATGAGCGGCCTCGAACTGATGTGGCGGATTCGCCAACGTTACCCAACCCTGCCCATGGTTGGGCTTTCGGGGACGCTCCGCTCCCACCATCAGATTGCGGGCCGCTGCCCGGAAGGCGCTGTCTTCCTTCAGAAACCCTTTGAGGTGTCAGAATTGCTGACTTTAGCCCGCCGGCTCTTCCAACCGCCCGGCAATCAGGACTATGCTGGGCGCACACAACTCTGAACCTGATGACGGGTAAACACATCTCGCATGTCACAGAAGGTACTCGATCTGTGCCGCCTTCTGCCCGGCCCGCTGGCCGGGCGGATGCTTGCGGACCTTGGCTTTGAAGTCGTACGTCTGCTGCCGCCGGCTGGCGACCTGACGCAGGCGCTGTCACCACAGCTTTACAACTGGCTGGCAGCCGGAAAGCAGACAATCACCCTTGATCTGAAAACCCCCGATGGCGTCGGGCAACTCAAGGCACTCGCCGCCGAAGCGGCCATCCTGCTGGAAATGAACCGTCCGGGTGTCATGGAGCGTCTGGGCGTCGGGCCGGAAACACTGCGCGCCATCAACCCAAAGCTGACCTACGTACGGATTGCCAGCTACCGCGAAGCGGCCCTGTACGAAGCGCCGGGCCATGATCTGACCTATCTCGCGGGCGGCGGTTTCATCCCCCGCTTTGGCGACGGCTGGAAGTACCTGCAAATTGCGGACGGGGCCGGGGCCTACTGGGCGGTCATCGCAGCGCTGGACGGGCTGCGCAAGGGCGGCGGCTTCTATGAGGTGTATTTGTCCGAAGCGGCAGCCGGGCTGGCCTATCCGCCGCCCGTCAAGCTTGATGGAAGCATCGTCTGCTACGGTATCTATCCGACCCGCGAGGGGCAGTTGGCGCTGGGGCTGCTGGAGCCGCATTTCTGGCAACGCTTCTGCGCTGCCGTCGGACGCGAAGACTGGAAGGCTTCGGCGTTCTCGCCGGCTATTGAAAGCAATCCGGTGTACGTCGAAATCAGAACCCTGCTTGCCGAACGGACGGCGGACGAATGGGAAGCCCTGGCGCTGACCCACGGTTTTCCCGCCCGCAAGGTGCAACCCTACGTTCCGCCACCGAGCACCATTCCCTGGCGCGAAGTGCGCTGACGCCCATACCCCGGAGCTGAACCCATGGCGACTGAACGGCAGCATTACCGGACGTGCAACCTGTGCGAGGCCATGTGCGGTCTCGAAATCACCGTCCGCGGCAACAACATCGTGCGCATCGAAGGCGACCGGCAGGACCCTTTCAGCCAGGGGTATATCTGCCCGAAAGGGGTTGCCCTGCAGGACCTGCACACCGATCCCAACCGGCTGCGGCATCCCGTTCGCCGTACCCGTGGCGGCAACTGGGAGCGGATCACTTGGGAAGCAGCCTTCGATGAAGTGGCGGGGCGTCTGCGCGACATCCAGGAACGCTACGGCAACAACGCCGTGGCGACCTACCAGGGCAATCCGGCCGTGCACAACTTCGGCACGGTGATTTCGTTCCCGTCCTTTGTGCGGACGCTGAAGACCAGGAACATCTACTCCGCCAGTTCAGTTGACCAGTTGCCGCACATGGTCGCGGCCCACGCCATGTTCGGCCACGGACTGCTTTTGCCCGTGCCGGACGTGGAGCGGACGCAGTTTTTTCTCATCATGGGGGCGAATCCGGTGGTCTCGAACGGCAGCCTCATGACCGCGCCCGGCATGTCGCGGCGGTTACAGGCGTTGCGCGCCCGTGGCGGCAGGGTGGTCGTTGTGGACCCGCGCCGGACGGAAACGGCCGAACTTGCCGACCAGCATCTTTTCATCCGGCCGGGAACGGATGCCTACCTGCTGCTTGCCATGCTGCACGTCCTGTTTGCCGAAGGGCGCGTTCGGCTGGGGCGGCTGGCGGCATTTACCGATGGCGTCGAAACGCTGGCGGCCATCGTGCGTGATTTCCCGCCGGCGCGCGTGGCGCCGCTCACCGGCATTGCTGCTGAAACCATTGAGACGCTGGCCCGCGAGTTTGCCACCGCGTCGGCGGCCGTGTGCTACGGCCGCGTCGGGCTTTCCATCCAGACCTTCGGGACAAGCGCCCAGTGGCTTGTCAACGCGCTGAACATCGTCACCGGCAACCTTGACCGGGAAGGCGGAGCCATGTTTCCCAAAGCGGCGCTTGACCCGCTGGAGCGGTTCACGGCCGGGCATCTGGGAGCGTGGAAAAGTCGTGTCCGCGGCCTGCCGGAGTTTGCCGGTGAACTGCCCGTGGCGGCGCTGGCCGAAGAAATCCTGACGCCGGGCAAGGGGCAAATCCGCGCTCTGGTGACGATTGCCGGCAATCCCGTCCTTTCGACGCCCAACGGTCGGCAACTCGATGCGGCGCTGGCCACGCTGGAGTTCATGGCGGCGGTGGACATCTACATCAACGAGACGACCCGCCACGCGCACATCATCCTGCCGCCGACGGGTTCGCTGGAGCACGAAAACTACGCGGCGATTTTTCATCATCTGGCCGTTCGCAATACGGTCAAATACTCGCCGGCCGTGTTTGCTCCGGCGGACGATACGCGCCACGACTGGCAGATTTTTCTCGAACTCGAAACGCGCCTCGCCAGCCGGACACCACTGGAAGCCATCCGGGCGCAACTGCGGCGGGGTGTCCGGTTGGGGCTGGGTCTCGATGGCATGCTGGATTTGGCGTTTCGTTTCGGCCCCTATGGAACGGGGCTGTTCGGCGACGGCCTGACACTGGCGAAAGTCAAGGCGGCTCCGCACGGCATTGATCTGGGGCCGCTCCGGCCGGCGCTGCCCGGACGGCTCTGGACAAAAAACAGGCGCATCGCCCTGGTGCCGGAGATGTTGACGCAGGATGTGCCGCGTCTTCAGGCGCAGCTTCAGTCCCAGCCGATGCCCCCCGCTGCCAATGGCACCCTGCTGCTGATCGGCCGGCGTCAGCTTCGCAGCAACAACTCGTGGATGCACAACAGTGAACGGCTGGTACGCGGCAAAGCCCGCTGCACACTGCTGGTGCATCCTGATGACGCCCGGCAGTATGGCATTACATCGGGGCAGATGGTGAGGGTTATCAGCCGTGTTGGGGAAATCATTGCCCCAGCAGAAGTTTCCGATGAGGTTATGCCCGGTGTGGTCAGCCTGCCGCACGGTTGGGGGCATGACCGTCCCGGCGTCCAGCTCGACGTTGCCCGGCGCTATCCCGGCGTCAGCATCAACGACATCACCGATGAGCAACTGGTGGATGAAGTCAGCGGAAACGCCGCCCTCAGCGGCGTGCCGGTACGCCTTGCCCCTGTCGCCGGGAAAGCTGTGTCGCGCCCGGCCTGAACCACAGGTTTGAACCAGTCCCTGCCTTCCGGTGGCCGGTCAGGCTGCTTTTCTCCAGGCGGTCACGTGAGAACCCGTACGCACGGTTGACGCGAAAAAAAAGTCCTGTAGGCTTGCAGTATCCTGAGTGCTTTTCCAAGGCAAGGTTGTGATGATGTCTTTTGCCTGCCGTCGCTGGTGGTGTCTGGGGTTGGTGTGGCTGCTGGTGGTTGCCACGCCGGTGGGGGTGATGCGTGTGCCGGCGCAGTCGCCGGTGCTTGGCGGGAGTGCCGGGCAGGAAGCTGGGGCTTCCGCGAAGTCGGCAGCTTCCCCTGAGCCGTTGGAGATCGTTGTTTTGCGGCGGGTTGACGACATTGACCGGCCGCCGACGGCAGAAGAGGTGAAAGACTTTCTGAAAAAATCGCCGGAGTACGGCATGGTGCTGGCGTGGCGGGTGTTGACGCGGCAGGCGCTGGCGTTCCGGGCTGGGGCGGCTTTGCTGCGGCGGAGCGGCATTGGCTTTAATCCATACCTGCTGCTGGGTGGGGAGTGGTATCCACGGCTGCGGGCGCAGTTGGAGCGGGAGGCTTTGTTCCGGGCGGTGCAGCGGCTGGGCGGGCAGGCGCAGGGGGTGTGGATGGGAGACACGGTGGTGGTGCCGGAGCGGGTCGAGGCAACGGGGAATTTGGTGATTGTTGCGCGGCAGATGGTGGTTGAAGGACGGGAGGTGGTGTTCGAGGGGTCACATCACATTTACCTGTTTCAGGCAGAGCCGCCCCGGTTCATGGGTGCGCAGGCAGGGCGTGTGATGATAGTTGTGAAGGGTTTTGGGCGGGATGAATGGCGGGAAATGGTGCGGAAAGGGAAGTGTCCGCCGAACTGTGATGAACTGCCGGGGGCCGATGGGGCGGATGGGAAGCACGGTGCGAATGGAGCGGATGGGGCAAATGGGGCCGATGGAGCGGATGGAACCTGTGACAGTGCCGATACGATAGATGGGCGGCCCGGAGAGGCCGGTCAGCGCGGGGGCGATGGAGAGCATGGGAGTGACGGACAACCGGGCAGGGATGGAGAGACTGCGCCTTCTATCACATGTGATATTCCTGCCAATGATACGACTGACTACATTTTTACTGCACGGGGTGGTGATGGCGGTAGCGGTGGCAGAGGTGGTGATGGCGGGCGTGGTGGGCGCGGTGGCAACGGTGGACGGGGCGGAGATGGCGCCAGTTGTAACTATCAGTATGGACGCGGCGGCTGTGGTGGGAATGTCGGGGCGGCTGGGAGGGGTGGTAATGGTGGTAACGCTGGGAAAGGTGGTAAGGGGGGCAATGGTGGCAACGGCGGTGATATTACCGTGACCTACTGCGGCCTCGCCAAGATCAGAATGTACAGTGTTCCCGGCAGAGGAGGCTATGGTGGAAATTTAGGTCATGCTGGACATCTGGGTTCGGCAGGGCACCCAGGTGCCAGACCGGGACACGACAGCGCTCTTTGTTCTGTCAGGAAAGATAAGAAATACCCGGAGTTTCCGGGCCACGGGAATTACGGTCAGCACGGAAAGTATGGTGAACCTGGTGAACATGGGGCTCCCGGCAGTACCCTTGGTGTTGCACGAGCAGAGTATAGTGGCAGTAACAGCGTATCCGACGATAAGGATTTCAAGTTTTGCTACTACGTTTCCACTGATGGCGGTCGGACGTGGCAGCTTCTCGGCGTAACCATGTTGGCTGACGGACAGCCATCGGGCAGCAGTGCTACGCCCGCCACCGAAAGGTAAGCCAAACCAAGTACCTGTGATGCGCGATGCGGTTGCCAGCCGCGCCGGTCAACGCATCTCTGTGGGGCGCAGAAAACGCCGTGGTTCGCGGCCCAGCGGAACCTGCCACTCGCCATACACGGGATTTGGCAGAATGAACCAGTCCGTTCCGAACCGGTAAGCATGTTGCTCAACCGCCATCCGGCGCTTTGCCAGCGCCTGCCGCCGGGCGTCGTCCGTCGCGTCGGGCGCGAGTTCGGGCGTGACGAAGATTTCCGAAAAGTCACGCAGGTTGTCACCGATGTAGAGCAGGACGCGGTATCGTTCCTCAACGGCCTTGCGGCGGGCGGTTTTGTCGGCCGTATCCGTACGCAACAGAAGGCGGTCGGCGATACCTTCTACCGACAACCCGTTGTGGCGCAGGGCTGCTACGGTTGCTTCGTAGTTGGTGCGGTTGGAGATGTACACCACCGTCACGCCGGCGCGTTCGGCTTCTTCAATGAAGCCTTTGGCGCCGGGAACAAGGCGTGTTTCTGTAGGAAAATCCCGCTCCCAGCGGTCCCAGAGGGCTTTTTCGTAGGACTTGCTTTCGCGGTCAAGAAACGACTGGAATCCGGCGTTGTCCAGAACGGTTTCATCGAGATCGAGGATGACGGCCGGCGGCCGTTCCGAGGGCGCGAGTGCCGCGAGGCGCTGGCGCAGCCGTTCGCTGGCCCAAGCGTAGGTTTGCAAACAACAGGCGACATACTCCGCTGAGGTTTGCATAAACAGGTTGGCGTCGAGTGTCCGTTCCTGTGGGTTGACGCGCGGTGCCACTTCCCGCTGTCCCCACACGGCGGTGCCGGTTGAACCCAGACCCAGACCCAACAGCAATCCCACTGTGAGGGTGATGCCGGTGTGGGCCGTCGGCTTCAGACGTGCCATAAATCCTTGCTCCCTACTGCGATTCTTTTTCGAGTTTTTCGAGCGCCCACCGGATTTTCTCGCCACCATCCGTGCGGTCCAGCGGGTCCTTGCGCAGCCGGTGACGGAGGGAGAGCGTCGCCACCGCCCGGATGTCATCGCGCGTGACGTGGGCGCGGCCTTCAAATGCCGCATTTGCCAGAGCGGCATTCAGCAGGGTGATTTCGCCCCGGTGGCCGTCCACATCGAGCGCCACGCAGAGCCGGGCAATGAAGCGCAGGATGTCATCGGGTACGTCCAGCGTATCCAGCCGGTCGCGCGCCTGAACCAGGCGCGTACGGAGGGCCTGCTGGGCTGGTTCATACTCGGCGCGAAACCCGATGGGATCGCGCTCAAAAGCCAGTCGCCGTTTGACGATGGCAATGCGCGTGTCAATGTCGGTAATCGTGCGGATTTCGGCCATAAGGCCAAAACGGTCAAGAAGCTGCGGGCGCAACTCACCTTCTTCCGGGTTGCCGGAGCCGATGAGCGTGAACCTGGCCGGATGGGCAATCGAAATGCCTTCCCGCTCAACGATGTTGATGCCGCCGGCGGCGGAGTCGAGCAGGACATCCACGAGGTGGTCTTCGAGCAGATTGACTTCGTCAATGTAGAGAAAGCCGCGATTGGCCTTGGCCAGCAGCCCTGGCTCAAAGGCTTTCTGCCCCTGGCTGAGGGCCCGTTCGATGTCGAGTGTGCCGCACAGACGGTCTTCAGTTGCGCCCAGCGGCAGGTCCACCACCGGAACCCGCCCAACCATCGTCGGCAGCTTGGCACGTGGTTTGGCATTGCGGCAGGTGTCACACAACCCGGCCGGTTTGTCGGGAGGGCAGCGGTAGGGACATTCGGCGACGAATTCGATTGGCGGCAGGACATCGGCCAGTGCGCGGATGGACGTGGATTTGGCCGTGCCCCGGTGGCCCAGCACCAGAATGCCCCGAATGTTGGGGTTGACGGCATTCAGCAGCAACGCCCGCTTCATTTCTTCCTGCCCCAGAATGGCCGTGAAGGGAAACACCGGCTGGGCATCCGCCAGCGACTGGGGCGCGGTGGCATCGGATGAAGTCCCTTTTCTGGTTTTGCGCGTGGTTTTGACGTTGGTGGCCCTAGCGGTTTGCGAGGTGCCGGCGCGCGTCGCAGACGCCGCAGATGTGGATGATGAAGCCATTGAGTGCGTATCAGTTGCAGATGGAATCGAGGGTTGCTGTCTCGAACATACCTTGAAAGCAAGGCGAAAAGCGAGATATTGAGCAGCCTGAGTTGGTACAGCCTTCCCCGGACGAAAATGAACGCTGTGTTGTCCTGGACGTTGCCGCCGGTCTATCCCATTACTTCGCCGCAGGTTGGGCTTTCCCTTCGGACGGTGGTCGAAGCGCTCATCGCCGGCGGTGCAACCATGGTGCAGATTCGGGACAAGCAGGCCGCTGCCCGAACGCTCTACGAGGCGGTCTGTGCCGTTATGGAGCTGGCCCGTCCGCATGGCGTCCGGGTGATTGTCAATGACCGGGTGGATGTGGCCCGGGCTGCGGCGGCCGATGGTATTCATCTCGGACAGGACGATCTCGATCCGGTGGCAGCCCGCGCCATTCTGGGGCCGACGGCCATCATCGGCTACTCGACGCACAACGTCGCCCAAGCAAGAGCCGCTGACCGCCTGCCCGTGGATTACCTGGCAATCGGGCCGGTTTTCGAGACCCGAACCAAGGAGCGGCCCGATCCGGTGGTTGGGCTGGAAGGTGTCCGGGCGGTACGCGCCGTCACCACAAAGCCCCTTGTGGCGATTGGTGGTATCACTGCTGACCAGGTGGCCTCTGTCCGGGCGGCCGGGGCCGATGCCGTCGCCCTGATTTCGGCGCTCTACACCCAGCCGGATGACATTGCCGGACGGATGGCCGCACTGCTTGCCCTGGCGCGCTGATGGCGTCGGCTATCAGGCGGTTTCTTTGGGATAGCCGTCCGGGTGGCGGCTGTGCCACTGCCAGGCCGAGCGGATGATGTCTTCCAAATCCGATTGTGCCGACCGCCAGCACAGGTAGTCCTGGGCGGCGTGTGGATCGGCCACGAGCTGCGGCGGGTCGCCGGGCCGCCGGGTGCGGATGCGGGTCGGAATGGCGTGGCCGGTGACGCGCCGGGCCGTTTCAATCACTTCCAGCACGGAGTGTCCCCGTCCAGTACCAAGGTTGAGAAAGGCTGAAGGTTGACCATCCGCTAAAGCGTCAAGGGCGGCAATGTGGGCAGCGGCCAGATCGCTGACGTGGATGTAGTCGCGGATGGCCGTGCCATCGGGTGTCGGATAGTCGTTGCCATACACTTCAACGGCTTCGGCCCGCCCGCCGGCAACCCGCAACACATTGGGAATGAGATGGGTTTCCGGTTCGTGGTCTTCGCCGTGGATGACTGTTGCGCCGGCGGCGTTGAAGTACCGCAGGGCCACAAACCGCAGGCCATAAGCCCGGTCATAATCGGCCAGAATGCGTTCCACAAACAGCTTCGACCAGCCGTAGGGCGTGATGGGCTGCTGCGGATGGCTTTCGGTCATCGGGATGGATTGCGGCAGGCCGTACGTGGCACAGGTCGAGGAAAAAACAAAGCGCCGGATGCCAGCTTCCAGGAGCGTGTCCAGCAGTATCTGGCACTGGCCAACGTTGTTGTCGTAGTAGCGCGCCGGGTTGGCAACTGACTCCGGGACCAGCGCCAGCGCCGCAAAGTGGATGCACGCCGTGATGTTCTGTTCCCGGATGACCCGGCGAACCAGGTCGCGGTCACCGATGTTGCCGACGTAGAGCGGCACGGCTGCCGGAACGGCCGCCCGGTGGCCGCGCGAAAGGTTGTCCAGGATGGCCACCGGACGTTTGGCCCGCTGCAAGTGTTCCACGGTGACGCTGCCGATATACCCGGCACCGCCGGTTACGAGAATCGTCATAGGGAAGCTAAAGGGTCAGGCAGTGTGATGCTTTCCTGCAGAGGTTGTCACCCGACAGACTGCTGGCTATCTTGCCGGGCCGTGTCAGGAACGACAAGTTACCGTGCGCATGAAGGTTATGACAACGCTACCGGAAGTACGCATCGTGTGTGATGGTTCGAGTCTCGGCAACGGACGTGACACGGCCTCGGCCGCCGCTGCCGCGCTGCTCGAACATCGGGGGCAGAAGGGGCTGACGCGCAAGTTTGTCGTCGAGTATCTCGGCCCGGCCACGAATCAACAGGCGGAAATCGTCGCAGCCTGCATCGGGCTGGAGGCGCTGCGGCGGCCCTGCCGGGCGGCCGTTGTGACGGATTCGCGCTATGTCGTTGAGACGATGAACGGCCGCTTCCGGCGGCGGGCCAACCACGCGCTGTGGGAGCGGCTCGACCGCGCTGCGGCCGCGCATGAAGTCACCTGGCAGTGGACGCAGGGCCACGCCGGCCACCCGGAGCAGGAAGCCTGTGACCAGGCGGCTCGCCATACAGCCGAACATCGCGGCCGGGATGACGCCTTCCTGAATCGCCTGCTGGCGTCCCTGCCGTCAGCGTCTTCGGCCTGAGCTGGCAACCGAGATGGCGACCCGTCTGTTGCTTTTGCGCCATGGCAAAACCGACAACCCCGAACAACGGTGTTATGGCTGGCGGGATGTTCCGCTGCATCCCGAAGGACACCGGCAAATGGCCCGATGTGCCGCCAGACTGCGCCGGGTGACGCTGGCCGCTGTTGCTGCGAGCGACTTTACACGGGCAATCACCAGTGCCGACTACTTTGCCCGGCCGCGCGGTCTGCCGGTGCAAACCGACCCGGCCCTGCGGGAAATCCATTTCGGGGCCATTGAAGGATTGACGTTCGCCGAGGTCGAAGCCCGCTACCCGGCGACGGCACGGGAGTGGGTCGCCACGCCAGCCACGGTACGCTTTCCCGAAGGCGAGTGCTTTGCCGATGTACAGGCGCGGGTCATCCCGTGGGTCACGTCCTGGCTGCACGACTGGCAGGACAGAACCACGCTTCTCGTCATCCACAGCGGCACAATTCGCGCACTGCTTCAGTGGATGACCGGTTGTGACCCACAGGCGACACTCAGCATCAGGATTGCCTACGGGGATGTCTTTCGGTGTACCCGGACAACCCCGACGGGGAACTGGCAGCTTGAACAGTTGCCGTATGGCGGGACGGACTGGACACCCGTCCCGCTTTGAGCATTTGGTCAGGCTGGCATCAGGCCCTGGGCGGTTGCCCAGGCTTCAAAGGATTGTTCGAGTTCATCGAAGGAAGCAATCTCGAAGAGTTCTTCCTGCATGTGGTGGATTTCGACCGGCGTTTCCGTTATGCGCTCGATGTCGAAGGGAATTTTCCTGACCCGGTCGGAGAGGGCGTGTTCGATTTCCCCCACGGAGGAGCTGATACCGGCCCCGTAGATTTTCGTCAGCCGTGGATCGCGGTCAGCGCCGGCATGCGCCGTGGGGTTGATGAGACCGAATTCGACTGTGTACCAGTAAATCCGTCCCAGCCTGACCGTATCGGCTTCGTCCCGCGCGTTAATTCCGGCCTCGCCAAATTTGCGGAAAAACGAAGCAAAACGCGGGTTGGTAATCATCGGCAGGTGCCCCATCAGATCGTGGAACATGTCGGGCGCCGGCGTGTATTCGAGTTCGGTTGGATGGCGCAGGAAGTCCGTGCAGGGAAAGAGCTTCTGGGCCAGCAGCAGGAAAAACGTCGCTTCTGGAACGTAGCCTTCCACCCGAATGCACTGCCATCCGGTGCAGGCGCGGAGGCGTTCGCTCAAATCCGCCAGCCGTGGCACCCGTTCCCGTTCATACTGGAGCTTTTCACGCCCGATGAGATACTCCTCGCACACCCGTCCCTGAATGGCGGCCAACTGGCGGTCGTAGAGCATGCGCCACGTCTCGTGCTGAATCGGCGCATAGATTGGCGGTTGGATGTCGCGGCCAATGGTGCCTTCAGGCGATGGGCTGGGCGCAATGGGTGGCGATGGCTTGGCTTTGAAGACGACTTCCGTGGAGAGCTTTTGGGGAAGGGGTCGAAGGGCTACCGCGGCAGACATAACAGCTCTCCTCCTGACAGGATGTGCGACTTGGGGACGCTGACCCGAAGTTAGTGGATCGGCCGGGCCAGACCAACGGCCATCTCGGACAAGTTGCCCCAACCAATCTTTATCGCTGCACGCCGGCTGAAGTGCCGGATTTTTGGCTGAGCCATAGCCTGTTGCTGTGCGCCAGGGATTTGCCGGCTTTCTGAAAAGCATCAAAAAAACGTGCCTGCCGCTTCGGCAGGCACGTCCATTGAGAACCATACAGTCAGGAAGGTTACTTGAGCGTGTGAATCCAGTCGGCAATGGCAACCCGGTCGGCAGCCGAAACCTGGGGCATAGGCGGCATCTTGGAGGCACCATAGGCCGATGGATTTTCAATCAGCCCGGCAATCTCTTCCTTGCTGCGTCCGGGTTTTTTCGCCACACCGACGAGTTTGGGTCCGGCCGGCCCACCTTCGCCCTGTTCACCGTGGCAGACGGCGCAGTTTTTCACAAAGGCTTCCGGTGCTGGAGCGACCGCAACCGCCGCTTTCCGGCTGATGTCCTTCGGCTCAAAGGGTTCCTTGAGGAAACGGGCGCCTTCTTCTTCCTGCGCCTTGAGCTGGGCAGCGAAATTCTGCTCATCATCCCGCTTGGCCAGCAGGTGCAGGGTGCCCATGGCGACGAGCAGCCCAATCGTGCCCAGCATGACGAAGGGACGCTTGAGCGGATGCCGTTCCGGGTTGCGGTCAAGGAACGGCAGGAAGGTAATGATGGCCATCACAATGCCGGGAATGACCAGTGAGCCGATGATCGCCGTCGAACCGGGGAAGTATTTCAGAAGCTGGAACAGAAACAGGAAGTACCACTCCGGTCGGGCAACATACTGGGTCTGGGACGGGTCGGCTTTGGGTTCAAGTGGGGCCAGGGTCGTCAGGGACAGATAAGCCAGGATGGCGAACACCACCAGCGAAAAGACGGCATCCTTGAAGACCTGTCCGGGCCAGAAGGGTTCAACCTTGAACATGGCTTCCTGCTCGGTCATGTTGAAGGGCCCGGCCGGCTGTGCTTTGCGGAACAGGTAGAGATGCGCCGCGATACCACCAGCCATCAGCGCCGGCAGCAGAAAGACGTGAACCATGAAAAAGCGCGAAATGGTGATGGTGCCCATCTCGGTGCCACCAATGATGATGCGCTTGATGGTATCCCCGATAATGGGAACTTCACTGGCGATGCCAACCGTGACTACCGTCCCGTAGTACGCTTTCATATCCCACGGGAGCAGGTAGCCGGAAAGTGAAAACGCCAGGACGAGTTGCAGCAACCCGGCCCCGACCAGCCAGAGCAGTTCACGTTTCTGTTTGTAAGCACCCCAGATGACAATCTGGAGAATGTGCAGCACCACCATGATGACCATGGCGCTGGAGCCATAGTGGTGCATACCGCGCATGAAAGCCCCAAAGGGAACTTCCTTCATGATGTACTCGACCGATTTGTGCGCATCTTCAGCACTCGGTACGTAGTACATCGCCAGAAAAACACCGGTAATGGATTGCAGGGCAAAAATGAACAGGAGCGCACTGCCAAAGGCGTAGGCGTATTTCGTCCCACCTGGAATCGGCTCATCAAGCAACTCATGCATGATTTCGCTGATTCCGGCGCGCTCATCAATCCAATCGTAGATTTTTCCCAACGTACCGTTTGACTGTGGAATTGCCGGAGAAGCCATAGTTGGAAAACCTTTCTTGTCTCCTGTAGTGAGCAACAGATGCCGATGCGTGGGGGCTATCGCCGGCTGAAGTCTTCAGGAATACTGTGTGTCTTCACGAAAAGACCTCTTTGGTCGGAAGCAGGTTTTTGAACTTCTGGAAAACGATCTGAAGTTTGCCATCCGTAACGCGGTATTCGAGCGTGTCCAACCCACGCGCCGAAGCCGAACCAGGTTTTCTCTCACCGTTGATATCAAAGGCGCTGTTGTGACAGGGGCAAAAATACTCGTTCCGTTCGGGAATCCAGTTGACTTTGCAGCCCAGATGCGGGCAGGTCGCCGTAAAGGTCAGAAATTCATTGCCCCGCTTCACAACCCAGATGGTTTCGTCCGAAGAGGACTTCACCCATCCATCACGAATTTCAATGGTAATCTTTTTGGCAGTTGGCTTACCTTCTTCAAAATCGGCAACTGAACCGAGGTCAATCCAGTTTTTGTCTTCACCGCCTTCGCCGGTTTTGAGTGCGTTTCCGACAGCAAATTGAAAAATCGGATAGGCCAGTGCGCCACCAATGCCGGCGCCGATCACAATGGAGCCAAGCCCCATAAACAGACGTTTGGTTTTGTCCACTTCGGACAGTTCAGACATAGAGACTCCTTGCTCGTGAAGCCGGAATTCAAGAGATCATTGTTCCAGAAAGCATGTGCCGGGGAAGAAGCTGCCACGCCTGTGGAGGGGTTACCGGTGCCAGTATAGTGAGGGGTAAAATCAGCGTGTGTAAGTAAGCTTACAGTGTGTAAGGCTTTTACCCAAGTTTTCCCCGCCCGGAGACAAACCGGAGATCAGCCTGCTTCCGCAAAGACACAGACCGTTTCGCCGTCGGGTTCAAGGGTGACATAAAGCACGTTTGGCTGACAGCAAACTGTACAATCCTCGATGTATTGCTGCCGGCGGCCACCGCTCCAGTCGGGAAAGGTGACGTTGGGTTCACCACAGTAAGCACAAGTGTAGGTGGCAGTATCCTGCATGCGCGCCGGATTCCCTGTGAAGTGATGTGAAGTTGTGGGGGGCTGTTCTCCGGGTTTGCTGCGCGCCGCCGTTCACTCCGCCGGTGGGAGTTCCATCCGGTCTTCCATCCGTTGCAGACGGCGGAGCGGTTCGAGGAGGGTTGGCTCATCCTCGATGAAGCCCATCTCGCTTACCGGCCAGTAACGATAGACGGCCTTGCCATAGATGTACATTTCCGGGACAAGTCCCCAGTTGCGACTGTCGTTGCTGGCATCGCGGTTATCGCCCATCACGAAGTAGTGGTGGGGTTCAACGACCCACGTCCGGGGCGGGCTGACAATCGTCGTGTAGTCACTCGACAGATAACCTTCCGGCACGAGCTTGCCGTTGATGTAGAGCTTGCCGTTGGCCAGGGTGACTTCATCGCCGGGCAGGCCGATCACGCGCTTGATAAAGCTTTCCTGGGGATTTTTGGGGTAGTAGAACACGACAATGTCGCCACGCTCGATTTTGGAAAAGTTGTAGATAAAGCGGTTGACAAACAGCCGTTCCCCCTCACGCAGGCGTGGCAACATACTTGTGCCTTTGACATAGACCGGCTGAATGACAAAAAGCCCGATGAGCAGCGCGATAACAAGCGCCAGAAGCACGTCCCGTCCAATGCTCAACCCTTCCCGAACCCAGTGTTTCCAAGCTGGCGGTGGCCCGGTGAACGTCGAAATGACCACGCCAGCTTCGTCGCCGAGTCCGGAACCGGATGACGACCCTTGGCTGTCCACCGTCCACAGTGGTCGAAAGACAGGTTGTGACCAAGTATCCGCCTGAGAGGCCGCTATGGCCTCACTGGTCAGGCACGGTGTGGCAGTTTCCTGTTCAGTCCCTTCCCCTCCGTCTTGAGCGAGGGGCGTTTCTGGGGCCTGCGCCAAAGGTTCAGAGCAGGTTTCTGTAGCGACAGCATCCGGTAGAGCAGTTTCCGGTTGCGGGAGCTGGCCTGTGTCCAGAGCAGCCGCTGACGTCGTCGCTTCACTGTTCACGGCTGCTTCGACTTCAGACCCGAATGAGCTGATTGGTGCCGTTTCATTCCAAGGGCTATCCGCAGCCCGCATCCCCGAAGATGCTTCTGCTGCCCTGTAGTCAGAAAACGGGTATTCGGGGAGCCGATGGTTGGAGAACTGATCATTGTGGAAATCGTCGTGCATCATCATCCGCTCTGCCTCATCCTGAGGTACGCAGGTCAAGCCGAGGGGGCAAGACGTAACATTCTTGAGCCTACTCTAGCACGCATTGGTCACGGCTGGATGGTTTCGACGGTTCCAAATTTGGCCAGGGTGGCCTGTAACGAAGCCGCCCCGCCATAAACGACAATCAATCGCCCCCGCCCCAGCATCTCACGCGCCAGTGCGTGGCAGTCTGCCGGCGTTACGGCTGCCACGCGGTTGAGCACCTCGGCTTCGACCGTCGGGCTGCGGCCGTAGGTTTCCAGTTGCACGAGGCGCCGTGCCAGATCGCGGTTGTTGGGTACGCGGTCACGGTATGCTGCTGCCACAGCGGCCTGTGCCGCACGAACATCGGTCTCACCCGGTGGCGCATCCCGTAACTCACCAAGAAGCTGGAGTACCTGTTCGAGCTGTGCCGGGGCCGTTTCCGGGGTGCAGACCCCGCTGAGCATCCACGGGCTGTCCGGGAGCCGGCGGTGGGAGAGCATCAGTTGCCAGGGCTGACAGCGGCGCTTGAGCAACTCTGTCAGCACCAGCCACGTGGCGCGGGTCTCAGCCGTGGCTTCAGGTAGAATTCCGCCCAGCCGAAGGTGAATCGGCCCGCTGGCAGGTCCGGTCTGAGGTTGGTGTACCAGGCGAAGCTGCTCTGGAGGGTTAGGCGGCAGGAAGGTGGCCGGTGCCGGCTTGCCCTTTGCCCAACCGCCAAAGGCACGGCGCGTGACACTGCGTACCTGGGAGGCGGTGATGTCGCCGACAATGATGACGGCCGCATTGTTGGGGAGCCAGTGCCGACGGTAAAAGTCAGCCACATCGGCCGGCGTAATTGCGGCGAGGCTCTCTGGCGTCCCCAGCAGGTTGTGATGGTAGGGGTGGGCCTCATAGAGGGTCTGGAAAAACAGCGCATCCGCCGCAGCTTCCTCGGTTTGTGCCGCACGGGCGGCTGTGATGGCCGCTTCCTGAAAGGGCTTGAAGCGGGCTTCGGCAAAATCGCGCCGGGCCAGGTCAGGCATTGTCACCAGCCGTCCCAGCAGATCAATCAGGGTCGCTGCCTGGCGTGCGGGGCCAGTCACCAGGAGGCAGGTTTGGTCCCAGTCCACATCAACTTCAAGCTGGGCTTCGGCTTCTTCCAGTTCAAGCCGAACCCGTTCGGCGTCGTAGCCGCCGCCTCCGCTACGGATGCACTCGGCCGTCAGGCGGGCCAGTCCTGCTTTACCCACCCGGTCAAACGTCGCGCCTACCTTGATGACGACCGCGACGGCGACGGAGGTCGAGCCGGGACGTTCCACCACCAGGATGGGCAGCCCGGTCAGCAGGGTGTCCCGTTGAACCGGGGGAAGGTCACTGTCCGGCGGGGCTTCCGGCTTCAGGACGGTTGGCTGTGCTTGTGCGTTGGCCACAGGGTTCCCGGGCATTCCAACCAACAGCAGCCAGCCGGTGAGAAACCATAGTATCCAGCGGCGGGAACGCATTGGCGCAAAAGACATGGCTGGTAAATGACGACGGAAACCAATAAGAAAATGTCGGCGGCACTGCCGCAACGGACTATCGTAGCCGAACGTCGCCTTTCAATCTACCGTCCTGATTCTTCCGATGGACGTGGAAAGCGCAACTCGCTGATGGGAATTTCCCGCTTCCACTGCTCATCGCCGTTCTCGTCAAAGCAGCGCATGGTGAGCAGCCGGTTGGCGCGTGGGCCGGAAAACTCCAGAATGCCGAAGTTGTGCTTCTCAACGAGTGTCCCCGGCACCCGGCAGGGGTTGTCCTGCTCGGCTTTGGAGAGCTTGGCCACACCGGCGGTCAGGGAACTCGATGTGAAGTCGTAGAGCGGATAGAGATTCGGTTCCAGGCGCCGGTTGAGTTCGGCCAGGTGGCGATCTCCCGAAATGAAGACGACACCGGGGATTTTTTCCGAACGGATGAAATCGAATATCCGGGACTGTTCAACCTTGAACCGGCCGAAGCACTCCCAAGGAGAAACAGGGTTGAGCACCTGTCCGCCGCTGGCGACTACCTTGAACGTGGCCTCGCTGGAACGCAATGACTCCAGCAGCCAGCCGAGTTGCTCCGGCCCCAACATGGTTTTGTCTGGTGCGTCGTCGGGCAGGTGATTGGGCATCCGGTGGTAACGCCCGTCGAGCATGAAGAACTCAACATCAGCCCAGTCAAACCGGAAAAAGCAGCCCGGCGTTTCTGGTGTGCCGTGGGTCGGGTTACACCAGTAGTCCCGGAAAATGCGCAGGGCCGTATCCCGACGGCGGAACGTGCGATCCGAATCATTCGGCCCGTAGTCGTGGTCATCCCAGATGGCGTAGTGGTGAACAGCCGCCCACAGCGGTTGGAGTTCCGCCTGGGCGCGGGTGTGGGCATAGCGATACCGCATCCCGGCTTCTGTCTGGTAGTCCGCTTCGCGGTAGTAGCAGTTGTCGCCGAGCCACAGCATCAGGTCCGGCTTCTGAGCCAAGATGGCGGAAAATACCTTGGGCGAATCGCCATAGGGTCGCCCCGGACGGTCAAAGGGCGGGTCATTGACGTAGTGGCACGAACCAAAAGCCACTTTGAAGGGCGGTGGCTCCGTCCGCCATTTCCACATCGGCTGGGTTTGAAAGGTCATCGGATAGGGCCGCTCAATGCGCGCTCCATCCACATAAACTTCGTAGTCATAGCGTGTGCCAAAGGTCAGCCCGGAAAGGGTGAATTTGGCGATGCCGTCTCCGGCGTGGGTTGTGCGGTATTCCTCACTGAGCCGGGTCGTCTCCGGCTTGCCCTGCACCCAATAGCGTACCTGGACGCGGGCCGGCCGCCGGGTTTGCAGCCAGATCATCGTTTCGGTCATTTCGCTGTAACCAACCAGCGGACCGGAAAGCAGGGCATCCGTCTCTGCCCCTTCCGTCTGTAGCCGCAGGAGGGACCAGGCCACCGGGGAAAAGGCCAGGTGGCTGAGAAAGGAACGTCGCTTCACAGGGAGAAGTCCTCACACGTGGAATCACACGACACGCCTGGCTGCGGTGAAATACGACAGGGAAGGCACGCGGCATGTCGTCAAAAGACCGTTGGCTAACCTCGCAGGGACCACCAAATGATGCTGCCCAGAAGCACACACGCTATGACGACAGCCACAATGATGACTGTGCGCCAGGTTGCGCTCCGCCGGGGAACTTCACGGGCCACGACTGTCTGGGAGGCCATGACGGTATCAACCGGAAGGCTTGGCGGCGGCGGTGGTGGTTCAACCACTTCCGGCGCACTGGGAAGTGCCGGTACGGTGATGACCGGTGTGCGCTCTGTCTCCCGCTTGGTCATGGTGGCTGCCAGGCGCACTGCCAGTTCCAGTTCACGGGCAAATTCACTGCCTGACTGCTGCCGCCGCAGGGGGCTTTTCTCAAGCGCCCGCATGATGACGCGCTCGACATGCGCCGACAGGTCGGGCCGCAGCCGGCGGGGCGAAGGGGGAATCTCGTTGGCATGCTTGCTCAGGATGACTTTGGATGGGCCGCCGTGAAATGGGGTTTTGCCGGTCAGCATTTCGTAGGTGATGATCCCCAGACTGTAGATGTCTGACCGGGCATCGAGTTCGAGTCCCTTGGCCTGTTCGGGAGACATGTACTGCGGCGTGCCCATAACCATGTTCTGCGCCGTGAGTGGAGCGCTGTCCGTGGTGTCTTCCTGTACCTTGGCGATCCCGAAATCAAGCACCTTGACCCGTTCCCGCTCGGCTTCTTCCGTGGGCAGGAGCATGATGTTTTCCGGTTTGAGGTCGCGGTGAATGACATTCTGGGCATGCGCGGCATCCAGGGCGTCCCCAATCTGCCGTACGATGTGCACCGTCCGTTCGAGCGTAAACGGCCCGTCGGTCTGGATGGCCCGCTTGAGTGTCGAGCCTTCCAGATACTCCATAACCAGATAGACGTAGCCTTCCTCGCTCGTCCCGAAGTCCGTGACCTGAATGACATTGGCGTGGTCAATGCGGCTGGCTGCCTGGGCTTCTTTCTGAAACCGCTTGACCGCACGGCGCTGGGCCGCCAGTTCGGCGTGGAGAATCTTGACCGCCCAGAGTTTGCGCGTCAGGACGTGAGTGCCACGGTACACGGTACACATCCCACCTTCACCAATGCGCGCCGTGAGGTGGTAGCGGTCTATGAAGACCCGCCCTACGAGCGGGTCTTCGCCCAGTTCTTCTTCATCGGACACCTGGGACAGTGGCCTTCCGTCGTAGGGACAAAAGGCGATGTCTGCCGTGTACGTGCGCCGACATTGCGGACAGGCTTTCATGACTTACACACACTGCGAAAACCCATAGTACAGCAGACGACGCTTGACAGACGAGATGGTTACTTGAGGTAAAGCTCCTCGAGATTCCACGTGGCAGCGGGGTCGAATTTCGCCAGGCGGATGTTCAGCACATTGGAGCGGGCCCCGGCAATGGTGTGTTCCGAGACAAGGTGCAGAACCGGCGTGACCTCATTCCAGCTTCGCTGAAAATCGTTATAGAGTTTGCGCCGCTCTTCAATGGTTTTCTGGCGCAGTGCCAGGTCGAAGTTTTTGGCTATTTTCTTGAACCAGTCGTAGCCCCGCAGGTCCGTTTGCGCGTTGGTAATAACCGGTTCGGCAAAGTAGGGGCGGCTGCCGGTCACAAAGGGCTGAAGGAAGATGGGGTCGGGAAGTTCCGGCTGAATTTCGACCAGAATCATGTCGAAAACCCCGGAGGTCAACGCTTTCCACCACTTTTCCAGGGGTTGTTCGTCCAGCACGATGTCCAGTCCGGCGGCCGTCAGGTCCTGTACGATGGACTGCCCGATGGCAACAGCGGTTGGCTCTTTGGGAACAGTGAACTTGAAGCGTACCGGCGTCTTGATCCCGTCAATGAGTTTGCCGTCCCGGTAACTGTAGCCGGCGGCCTGCAGGGCGGCTTTGGCCGTTTCCACATTGGGTTCATAGCGGGGTGCATTCGGGTCATACCAGGTGGTATTGCCGGGGGTGATGAGACCAAAGCAGGGGTCGGCGTTGCCCCCCAGCACGGACGCGGCCAGGCGTTTGCGGTCAATGAGCCGTGAGACGGCTTCCCGGAAGTCATCATTGAGAAAATGCTTGGCGCGGTTCCGGTCCACCTTGGTCTGGTCAATCCGCGTGTTGCCGACCAGCGTCCACACGCGCAGCGAGCCACCGGCATTACGCACCTTGGCCTGCCCTTCCACGGCCTTGGCCTGCTCTGGCAGCAGGTAGTCAATGACATCGTACTTGCCTTCGACGAACCGCTCCGACTGGGTCTTGCGATCCACCCCCAGGTCATAGACGACTTCGTTGAGGTAGGGCAGCACCGTACCGGCATTGTCCACTTTCCAGTAGTTCGGATTGGCTGCCAGCCGAAGCTCCTTGTTGGGTGAAAATGATTTGACGACAAAAGGCCCGGAGCAGGCGATTTTGGTCGGGTCATCCGCAACCGTCGGGAAGTTGGTTTTGGAGACAATGGGAATCCGGGCAAAGACAAACTTCGCAGCATCAGCCGAGATGGCATCGTTGAATTGAATCTCTACGGTTTGGGCGTCAACGATGCTGAACCTGGCTTCCCCGCGTTCATTGCCCACGCCGGTTTTGAGCAGGTCGCTCAGGGCAGAGCCAGCCTTGAGAGCTTGTTCGTACGAGAAGACCACATCATCCGGCACCAGGGGAGAGCCATCCGAAAAAAAGCACTTGCGGAGCGTCACCCGGTAGGTTTTCCCGTCACCGGCCAGGGAGACCGCCGTGGCCAGACCGCTGTCCTCGACAACCTGTTTTTCAAAGTCGTAATCCAGCAGCGTGCCGTAGAGCTTACGCAGGACAGCCAGCGTATCGGGGGTGGAATCCACGAAGGGGTTGAAGGTCAAAGGTCCAAAGGACAGCGCCAGCCGGAGTGTCCCGCCTTGTTTGCCCGGCTCACATTTGGCCGGCTTGGCATCTGTGCCGGCCATGAGTTTGCGGGAGGCCGTTCCACATCCCGTCGCCAACGTCAGACAGAGGGAAAGCGCCAGCGAAAGCGCTGTCGCCGCTCGAGTTGTTGTCTGCATGTGTCATGGTCGCCGACCGCCCAGCCACCTGAGAACAATCGCGCCAGCTTGGGGCAGGCGGTGGTGTGTCGAAATGAAATACGGGTACTGCCCGTACCTTTATCAGAGTAGCCGGGAAAATGCCACGCTTTGCTTTACAAACCACTTATGCGCCGTGGCAGTTTTTGTACTTCTTGCCAGAGCCGCAGGGGCAGGGTTCGTTGCGTCCGATCTTGGGTGTGCGGCGGACGACCGTTCCGCCTTCACCGGCCCGGGCGGCACCGGCGTTGGCGGCCGTGTACACCTGCCCGGTCGCCGGGCGGGAGGTTGGCAGGGAAGCCGTTGGGGCACGTTGTGCAACCCGGCGCGGAAGCGTGGGAGGCGCAGGCACTTCGCCGGCAAGTTCACCAGCAACTTCAAACTCGTCACTGGCAGCTTCATCGCCGGCGACCAGTTCATTCTCGAAGTCAAGCGCTGAGGCTTCAGCGACCTCAATGCGCATGTTGAACAGGATGCGCACGCATTCCTCATCCATCCGGTCAATCATCTCTTCAAAGAGCCGGCTGGATTCTTTCTTGTATTCAATGAGAGGGTCTTTCTGCCCGTACCCGCGCAGGCCGACGCCTTCCTTGAGATGGTCGAGCGTGGCGAGATGCTTTTTCCAGTGAGCATCAACGATATTGAGCATCACGTGGCGTTCGAGTTGGCGCAGATTTTCAGCTCCAATCTTGGCTTCCCGTGCCCGGTATCGCTCAAGGACGGTCTGCCACACCTTGGCGCGGATTTCTTCCCGGTTCAGGTGCTCGAAGTCGAGCTTTTCGGCTTCGCAATCATAGGCATAGAGATCGAGTAAAGCCACGCGCAGGCCGTCCACGTCCCATTCTTCCGGGCGCCCGTGGAGGTAGCGCCGGATGACATCCGCGAGCAGGTCCTCGGCCAGGTGAATGAATTGCCGCCCACCTTCTGCGCCTTCCATCAACTCGCGCCGCAGGTTGTAAATGGTTTCGCGCTGAAGGTTCATCACATCGTCATATTCGAGCAGATGCTTGCGGATGGAAAAGTTATGGGCTTCGACCGACTTCTGGGCGGCTTCCACCCGCCGCGACACCATGCGGCTTTCGATGGCGACGCCTTCTTCCATGCCCAGCGTCAGCATGATGTTCTTGAGCCGTTCGCCGCCGAAGATGCGCATCAGGTCGTCTTCGAGTGACAGGTAGAACCGTGAGGAACCGGGGTCGCCCTGCCGGCCGGCGCGGCCGCGCAACTGGTTGTCAATGCGGCGGGATTCGTGGCGTTCACTCCCGATGATGTGCAGCCCGCCGAGCGCTACGACTTCGGCATGCTCCCGGTCGGTCTGGGCTTTGATCTGCTCAAACAGGGCCTGGCGCTCTTCCGGCGGCACTTCCGCCGGATTGCGTCCCTGCCGGCGCAGTTCGGCGTCAGTCAGAAATTCGGGATTGCCGCCAAGCAGAATGTCCGTACCGCGGCCAGCCATGTTGGTGGCAATCGTGACCATCCCCTTGCGCCCCGCCTGGGCAACGATTTCCGCTTCCCGTTCGTGGTACTTGGCATTCAGCACGTTGTGAGGAATGCCAATAGCGGAAAGCTTCCGCGAAACGAGTTCCGAGTTGGCAACCGAAGCCGTCCCGACCAGGATCGGCTGACCGGTCTGGTGCCGTTCCTTGATTTCTTCAACAATGGCGTTCCATTTCTCTTCGGCCGTCCGGTAAATGAGGTCAGGATAATCCTGCCGAATCATCGGCCGGTGCGTCGGGATCACGGTGACTTCCAGGTTGTAAATCTTGGCAAATTCCGCCGCTTCGGTTTCAGCCGTGCCAGTCATCCCGGCCAGCTTTTCGTACATGCGGAAGTAGTTCTGGAGGGTGATGGTCGCCAGCGTCTGGGTTTCGGCCTCAATTTTGACGCCTTCCTTGGCTTCCACTGCCTGGTGCAGACCATCTGACCAGCGCCGTCCGTCCATCGGACGCCCGGTGTGTTCATCCACGATGATGACCTGCCCATCCCGCACCATGTATTCCTTGTCGCGGTGATAGAGGGTATGGGCCTTGAGCGCCTGATTGACGCAGTGCAACAGCTCGAAGTTGGCCGGATCGTAGAGGTTTTCAACCCCAAGCAGCTTTTCAACCCGTTCGATGCCGCTTTCGGTCAGCGCCGCCGTGTGCGTTTTTTCATCCACCAGGTAGTCGGTGGCCGGGTTGAGCTTGGGAATGACATCGTTGGCGAGGTAATACTTTTCACTCGATTCGTCCGAGGGGCCGGCGATGATGAGCGGTGTGCGGGCTTCGTCAATGAGGATCGAATCCACTTCGTCCACGATGGCGAAATAGTGACCACGCTGGACGCAGGATTTGACCGAATACTTCATGTTGTCGCGCAGGTAATCGAAGCCGAACTCGTTGTTGGTGCCGTAGGTGATGTCGCAGGCATAGGCCGCGCGGCGTTCGTCATCGTAGAGATGGTTCTGGATGACGCCGACAGAAAGGCCCAGAAACCGGTAAATCTTGCCCATCCACTCGGCGTCGCGCTTGGCCAGGTAGTCATTGACGGTGACGACGTGCACGCCGCGTCCTGTCAGCGCGTTGAGATACACCGGCAGGGTGGCCACAAGGGTTTTGCCTTCGCCGGTACGCATTTCGGCAATGCGTCCGTGGTGGAGGGCGATGCCGCCGATGAGCTGGACATCAAAGTGGCGCATCCCGGTCACACGCCGCGAGGCTTCGCGGACCGTGGCAAAAGCATCCGGCAACAGGTCATCCAGAGACTCACCCTGGTCCAGCCGTTCCTTGAAACGTGCCGTCTGCGCCTGCAGCTCGGCGTCGGACAGTGCCTGGAGCCTGGCTTCCCGGTCGTTGATGGCCGACACAAGGGGGCGAATCCGCTTGAGGTAGCGTTCATTGGCGCTACCAAAGATTTTGGCAAGAACCTTGTCGAGAAGCATGAATGTGCCTTGGGCTGGAAGGAAATCGGGAGAGGTGAAGTAAAATCAGCGTTGCCAAGACCGCTTGCCTGACGTGCCGGACGCTTCAGCGGAGAAGTCAGGCCCGGTGGGGGATACTAAGGAATCACCTGGGTGGCGTCAAGAAAGCCTTGGTTTTGTGATTCCCTTGGGAAGCTGCGGTCGCACCTGCCCGGTTGGTGGTTTGGCTTCCGAGAAATGCCCTTGAAAGCGTTTTTTCGCCTATGCTATGAAACTGGTCACTTCAGGCACATTGCTGCGCTGGTGCGGGACTTGGATGGCGGATGGCAATAAAATGGAGTTTCAGCCTGGTATCCAAGCCGCGCCTTGTAAGCCGCCAACGTATGAATGACGGAGCTGATGCTTCGACCGCGTCCACTGGACGAGAGATTATGGCTGCTGATGTAATATGGGAATAGCCAAACCAGGCAGCACGCGCTACCTTTCTCGACGAGGATGGTAAAACATGTCAAGTGCCGCGCTGGTGCTCTACGGTGAAGAGTATCAGCAAATCAAGAACATCATTGCCCGCCTGTGTGAAGACGCCAACGCCCGGATGGTGTTTCTGATCGACAAGAACGGTCAGAAGATCGCCGACCACGGAGATGTTGGCGCCATTGACACCACGAGTCTGGCTTCACTGACCGCCGGCAACGTCGCGGCCACGGATGCACTGGCGCATCTGGTTGGCGAGAAAGAGTTTCCGGTTCTGTCACACGAGGGTGAACGGGATAACATCCACATCTCGATTGTGGCACAGCGGGTGATCCTGGTCGTCATCTTTGATGAGCGGTCGAGTTTGGGGCTGGTGCGCCTCCGGGTCAAGCGGGCCGCAACCGATATGGCGGAAGTGCTGGAAGCCATCGCCCGCAAGGTCGAGGAAGAAAAGGCCCGTGGCGTCAATCTTGAATCACCCTTTGCCGAAATCACCGAGGACGATATTGACAACTTGTTTTCTGATTGAGAAGGTGTAGAGGAACAACATTTCTACGCCCAAGCGCTTTTTCAGGTTCTGTCTGTAGTGCGAGGAGTGGCTTGCCTTGACGTTCATCAATTACGCTGCCCGTGAAATCAACTGTAAGCTCGTCTATTACGGCCCCGGTCTTGGCGGGAAGACGACGAACCTGCAATATATTTACGACACGACTTCTCCGCAGGCGAAGGGCAAGCTGATCAGCCTGGCCACGGAAACCGACCGGACGCTGTTTTTTGACTTTCTCCCGCTGGAACTCGGCACCGTACGGGGCTTCAAGACCCGTTTCCACCTCTACACCGTGCCGGGACAGGTCTTTTACGACGCCAGCCGCAAGCTGATTCTCAAAGGTGTGGACGGTGTGGTCTTTGTGGCCGACTCGCAGGAAGAACGTATGGATGCCAACATCGAGTCGCTCTGGAACCTGGAGCAGAACCTCAAGGCGCAGGGCTATGACCTGATGAAAATTCCGTACGTCCTGCAGCTCAACAAGCGTGACCTGCCCAGCGCCCTGCCGGTCGAAGAACTCAAAAAAGAACTCATGCGCAAAGGCGAGCCGGTGTTTGAAGCTGTCGCCTACAAGGGCACGGGTGTTTTCGATACGCTCAAGGCGGTGGCCAAACAGGTACTGGTCGAACTCAAGAAAGGCGGCGGTTAGTCCCGATTGGTGGTGCGGCCGTCCCGGCCACAGGAAGCAGCGACAAACGCAACGGCAATACCCGTTTGAGGCTTCGGTAGTCAACCGAAGCCTTTTTCCATTATGGTTGGCAGTGGTTTGGCCCGGCCATCCATATCCTCACTGTGTGGTAGGACCCCTCATCATGCTTACCGGTAAAAAAGGTGTGATTCTCGGCGTGGCAAATAAGCGCAGCATCGCCTGGGGGATTGCCCAGGCGACGGCACAGGCCGGTGCAACGCTGGCGCTCAACTACCAGAACGAACGTCTTGAAGCCAACGTCCGTGAACTGGCGGCCATGCTGGACAATCCGTTCGTCGCCCCCTGTGATGTCACCAGTGACGCCGACATTGCGGCGTTCTTCGAGGCTGTCAAAACCAACTTTGGTACGCTGGATTTTCTCGTGCATGCCGTGGCCTACGCGCCCAAGGAAGACCTGGAAGGAGCGTTTGTGGACACCTCCCGCGAAGGCTTCCGCATCGCCCATGACATCAGCGCCTACTCGCTGACGGCTGTGGCGCGGGCAGCACTGCCCCTGATGAAAGACCACGGCGGCAGCATCGTGACGCTGACGTATCTCGGCAGTGAGCGGGCTGTCGTCGGATATAACGTCATGGGCGTGGCCAAGGCGGCGCTCGAAGCCAGCGTCCGGTATCTGGCGGCCGACCTGGGCCCTTATGGCATTCGTGTCAATGCCATTTCTGCCGGCCCCATCAACACGCTTGCGGCACGGGGCATTCAGGGATTTACCAAAATGCTCAAACACCATGCCGCCGTGGCCCCGCTGCGCCGGCCCACGGAAGTGGCCGAAGTCGCCGACACGGCCCTGTTTCTGGTGTCGCACATGGGGCGTGGCATCACCGGTGAGGTCATTTACGTGGACGGCGGCTATCACTGCATCGGCCTTGTGCCCAAGGATGAGCCGGCCTAGGTCGCGTGGATGTGTTGAGAACGTGGCTGGCCCGGACGCGCACACCGATTGATGAGCCGTCCCTGCCCACCTGGGATGCCCTGCACCCATCCGTGCAGGCCGAGTTGGGCGTGGCGGGGGTGACGGCCACTGACTTTGCCTGGTTTGGTCGGCGGCGGGGCGACCTGCTCAACTTCTACTGGGCGCTCAAACGCAAGCATCTGTGGCAACACGTCGGGTTCGAGCAGCCGAACCAGGAAGTGGGCTTCAACGGTCTGCGCTTCCATCCGCGCTACGGAACGGCATCCCTGCTTTCTGATCTGCGCGCTGACGCCACTTTTACCGATCTGCGCCAAACCTGGCGTGGCCGGTTCAACAGCCGTCTGCATCCAGAGCGATACAACTTCTCGGAAAACGACACGCCCGTGGCGTCGCTGCACTTCAACTTCGACGACGCCGACACAGCCGACGTGCATTTTGATTACTTCAATGCGCATGCACCGGGCGGCTGGCCGCTCATCGCCCACGCTTTCTGGGAGTACCCACTCAAATTTCTTGTGGACTACTCGAATGCCGAAGACATCCGGCGCTGCCTGCACGCGCGGGACGGATATGATCCCTGGCAGGTCGTCCGCCGGAACTGCGCCCGAAATTTGCTTGCCTGAGCTATTTGAGGGTGGACGCCGCTCACAAAGTCCCTGGCGGGGGCCGATTGAAACAGTTTAATCACGCTTTTTTGGTTTTTGTGTCACAAAGTCCATCAAGGTCAGACTTGGGTCATGGCCGTTCGTGTTCCCTGGATTATCAGCTTGTTGGTTCTGGCGCTGTGGTTGTTGTCACCGGTGGGCTACGCCCAGAGCGGTTCAACAACCGGCACGATCACCGGGCGGGTCTGCGACGCTTCCGGGGCGGTCATCGGCGGCACGGAAATTGTCTGCCTTCAGGTGGGAACCGGGATACAGCGTACGGTTCAATCCCGTGAGGACGGCACGTACGAATTTCTCAACCTGCCGCCGGGGGACTACGAACTGCGCGCCCGGGCGGCCGGCTTTGAGGACAGGCGGCAGACCATCCGCCTTTCGCTTGGCACAACGGCGCTGGTGGTTATCACACTGGCCACGGCTGGGACGACCGACGTTATCGAAGTCGTGGCCGATGCCCGCAATGCGGCTGAATCGGCCACGAACATCCGGCAGAATGAAATCCCGGCACTCCCCATCAACCGGCGTGACTTCCTGCAATTTGCCATTACAGCGGCGCGAACTGTCCCGGACAACCTGCCCGACCAGGGCGCTACGGCAACGTCGGGCATTTCCTTCAATGCCCAGTCACCACGGCTGAACAACCTCACCATTGACGGGCTGGACAACAACGATGCCACGTCCGGGAGCATCCGCTCGACATTTTCGCAGGAGGCGGTGCGTGAGTTTCAGGTTGTTTCGGATGGCTATTCCGCCGAGTTCGGACGCGCGCTGGGCGGCATCATCAACATCATCACAAAGTCCGGCGACAACCAGTTTCGCGGGTCACTCTTTGGCTTCTTTCGCAACGCCGCCCTGAGTGCGCGGGAATCCCTCACGCCCGGCAAGCCGCCTTTCGAGCAGTACCAGTATGGCCTCACGGCCGGGGGCCCGCTGTGGCGCAACCGGGCGTTTTTCTTTGTGACCGGAGAGCGGCTCAACATCAGGCAGAACACCGTCGTGACCATTTCCGACACCGTGCGCGCTGCAGCGCTGCGCAATGGATTTCGGTTCGAGACCGGAAGCATTCCCTTCAGCACCGGTGGCTCGACGGCCCTTGTCCGGGGGGATTGGCAGATCACACCGGAAGACAACCTCACGGTGCGCTACAACTACGGGGGGCAGGTGAATACGGCTTTTGAACCCTTCGGAGGGTTGACCGCCAGCACCTTCACCGGAGAGCAGCGGCTGACCGATCACAACCTGGCCGTCAACAACACATTTGTCAGCCAACAGGCCTTTGTGGTGGAAAGCCGCTTTCTCTACAGCACCCGCCTGCAGGACATCGGTGCCACCGATCCGGGGCCGCGCATTGCCATCAATGCCCCGGAAGGACAGGTCATTTTTGGGAAATCCCTCGTTCTGCCCCAGTTCCGCGACACCCAGACCTACCAGTTTTTCACCTCGGTAGGGTTGGTGCGTGGCCGCCACCAGATGAAATTCGGCGGGGATGTCCTGCGGGTGGATTCACGGCAGCGCCAGCCGGCCAGTGAAGGTGGTCAGGCTATCTTCTCAGCCGTCAGCCTTGCCGCCTTGGGCGGTCCGCCCGGCTCGCCGTCCATGTCGGCGCTCCAGGCTTTTGACCCGACATTGCGCACACCCCAGCAGCAGGCGGTGCTGGCACTCATCGGGGCTGGTCTGCCCAACCGTTTCCCCGGCTTTCCGGTGCTGCCCCTGGATGTCCTGCCCATCACGAATGACTACCGGCAGGGCTTTCTTGACCCACAGCCGACGCGGATACCGCAAACCGCCTGGAGCCTGTTTGCCCTGGATGATGTTTCGCTGCATCCGGCCGTAAGGCTCAATCTTGGTGTGCGCTATGACCTGATACGCGCGCGCAGTACACCGGAAAACAAAGGCTTTGTATCACCCCGCATCGCCTTGGTCTGGCAGCCTCTCCAGAAACTGACCGTACGGAGCGGCTACGGCCTGTTCACGGCCAGCAATCTGACGTTTCCGATTTTTACCATCGTCCCGTTGACGCGCCGGACACTCGTTTTGCCGTTTCCCTTCAGCATCCTGCCCTTTACCCAACCCAACCGGCAGCTTCCTCCGTCGGGCGATTTCCCCTTTGGTATTCAGCCTGTCCCCCAGTTTGGACTGGAGTTTCAGTTTGCCCGGCGCCTGCCGGTCAGTTACACCCAGCAGGCCAGCCTCAGCCTGGAGTCCCAGCTTGGCTCAACGTTGTTTTCGGTCGTTTATAACTACGTGCGGGGCAACCGCATTCTGTCGCTGCGCAACATCAACCCGGTCGTCCGTCCGGGTGTCGATCCGCTCGACAGTGCCATTAACGGCCGTCTCGATCCCCGCCGGGGAACGGTGAATGAATATGCCGCCGCCTATGACAGTTACTATCACGGCGTCACCTTTGGCGTAGAACGGCGGGTCGGACGCTTCACCGGTCGCGCCAGCTACACGTTGTCGAAAGCCATTGACAACTATGTGGATTTCCGTACGTCTTTGCAGGAATTTGCCGAGCCACTCGACGTGCGTCAGGAGCGTGCGCTGTCCATTCAGGATGCCCGCCACCGGCTGGTGATGTCCGGGGTGTGGAAGCTGGAGTATTCCAAACACCTTCTGCTGCGGGATTACACCCTGTCCTACATCTTCACGGCGGTTTCGGGGCGTCCGTGGAATCTGCTGGCCGGGGTGGATTTGAATCGGAACGGCGATGCCAATGACCGGCCGGCCGGGCTGGGGCGCAACGTCGGGGTGACGCCAGCGTTCTACAATCTCGACGTGCGCCTGGCGCGGCGTTGCATCAACCGGGACCGCTTCAAGCTCGAAGGCATTGTCGAAGCCTTCAACCTTTTCAACCGAACCAATGTGCGCGAGTTCGGACGTACCTTCCCACCGGTGAATCCTCCGCTCAACACCGAGTTCAATCTTCCGCCGCGCCGTGGCGGGCGGTTCATCGTCACCCCTGATCGCTACCGGCGCGCTTTTCCGCCGCGTCAGATACAGGTCGGGTTTCGGATGACGTTTTAGCGGCGCTGCCCGGACGGGCAGCCGGGAAAAAGCGTCGTTCAGAGATGCCATTCAGAGATGGCGGGCAAGGATGTCGAGGCCGGCCCGGAGCTGGTCGGGTTCTGTCAGGCAGGACAGCATGAGGTGAACGCCCTGCTCGCAGCCGTAGAAGTAGCCGGGATGCACGAGGACGCCATGTTCGAGGAGTTCCAGTACAAGGGCTTCTTCGTCCTCCCACCCGGCAATCCGTGGAAACAGGTAGTAGCCGCCATCCGGCGGGTGGACGGTCACCTGTGGGCAGCCGCGCAGCCGGGCAAGCGCCAGATCGAGCGCCGCCCGCAGGCGGTCGCGCATGTGCTGTACGAAAGCCTGCCCCTGCTCAAACAGCGTCGGCAGCATGAACTGGGTCAGGGCATTGGCGCTCAGAAAGGCATCGTTGAGGATTTCCAGCCGCGTCCCGAATCTGGCCGCGGCTGGTTCGTTCAGCGCGATCCAGCCCAACTTCAGATCGGGCAGGGCCAGGCGTTTGGAAATACCGTCAAGATGAAAGACCGGAAGTTCCGGGTGCAAGGTTCCCAGCGGCGGGCTGGTTGAGGCCCGGTAGGTAAAAGTGGCAAACACCTCGTCACAGATGACGGGCAACCCAAGCTGGCAGAGCGCCGGCAGTGGTTGTTGGACGATCATCCCGGTGGGATTGTGGGGCGACACCACCAGAACGGCACGGGTCTGCGCATCCGTTGCCGCGAGCAGTGAATCCTCATCAATCCGCCAGCCGTGGGCTTCATCCAGCCGGTAGGTACGCAATTCCACGTGGTGCATGGCCGCCAGATGCTCAAACAGCGGATAAGTGACATCGGGACCCAGCACGTTGTCGCCCGGTTCGGTGAGCAGCGCAAAGAGCAGGCTGTAGGCTTCACTCGTGCTGGCGGTGATGAAAATGTTATCCGGTGCTACCTCAAGCGGCGGTGTACGGCGGGCGTAGTCCGCCGCAATGACCTCCCGCGCTGGCGGCCAGCCGTGCGGATCGGGACAGTAACACCGGCTGTTCCAGTAGCCGGCCGCCGCCGCCCGCAGCACATCCGGCGGAAACAGCAACCCCTGGTGGGTTGGGTTGCTGCTCGTCAGGTCAATGTAGTGCCCCTTGCGCTGGCGTGCCTGTTCGATGCGATTGGGTGTCAGGTCGGCGTCAGCGAGAAAACCGGGCATGGGTCAATGTTCAGGATGTGGCCGCCGCGTCACGGCTGGCCGGCGCTTCGGCCATGAGCCGTTGCCCGGTGGCGCGGAGGCGGGCACAGGAACGCTCGCGGCCAATGAGGACAAAGACCTCAAACATGCTTGGCCCTACACTTTGTCCCGTGAGCGCCACCCGCGCCGCGTTGATGAACAACCCGGCCTTGACTTCCCGGGCCGCAGCAAAGTCCCGGAGCGCCGCTTCGACCGCTTCTGCCGTCCAGTCCGGGAGCGGTTCGAGCGTGTCGGCCAGTTCCGGCAGCCACGTTGCCAGGCGGGGGTCACGCAGGTTTTTCCGGGCAGCTTCCGGGTCAATGTCGAAGGTGTCGTCAAAGTACGCCCGCCCGTAGGTGGTGAAGTCCACCAGCGTGCGGAAACGCTCACGAATGACATCCACCGTACGGGCAAACCACGCCTGCCCGTCACCGGTAGCAAAGGCAGGCTTCCAGAGTCCGGCCGTCTCAAGCTGCGCCTGCACCATGGGGAGCAACCGGTCGAGCGGCAGAGTACGGAGATATTCTGCGTTGAGCCACAGGGCTTTCGGGTCGGTGAACTGCCGTGGGTCGGCCAGCGGCTGGTCCGCTGGCGGAAGGTTGAAAATCCCGTTGGTGCGGCTCACCTGGGCAAAATCAAAGGCGGCGATCATGTCCTCCCGCGAGAGGATTTCCCGGTTGTCACCGGGGGACCATCCGATCAGGGCAATGGCATTGAGAAAGGCGTCCGGGATGAAGCCCTGCGCCTGATAGAACTGCACCGTCGCCCGTTCGCCATGCTTGCGTTTGGAGAGTTTGGCGCGTTTGCCATCCAGAATGAGCGGCAGGTGCGCAAAGGTGGGTTCCGGGACGCCCAGCGCCCGGTAGATGAGCAGTTGTTTGGGGGTGTTGGCAAGGCCGTCCTGCCCACGTATAACGTGCGTCACCCGTTCGGCAATGTCATCGGCCGCGTTGCTGAGAATGTAGAGCGGTGAGCCGTCCGAACGGAGCAGGGCAAAGTCCTCGATGTCGGCATAGCGCTTGGTCTGCTCCCCGTGAACCAGATCGTGGAACGTCACGGCGCCGTCCGTCCGGGGGACACGGAACCGCACGACATAGGGTATTCCCTGGGCCGTGAGCTGCGCCTCTTCTGCGGGGGACAGGATGCGGCCGCGAAACACAAAGGGCTGTTTGGCTGCCTCGGCCGCCTGCCGCATCGCTTCCAGTTCCTCTTTGGTTTCGTAGGACTTGTAGGCATGGCCGGCCGCGAGCAGGTGTTCGGCAAGCTGGCGGTGTGCCGTCAGCCGTTCAGACTGGTAAAAGGGGCCTTCGTCCCAGTCAAGTCCCAGCCAGCGCAAGCCATCCAGAATGGTTGCCACGGCTTCCGGTGTGGAACGCTCGCGGTCCGTGTCTTCAATCCGCAAAATGAATGTACCGTGGTGTTTACGGGCAAACAGCCAGTTAAAGAGCGCCGTGCGCGCCCCGCCGATATGCAGGTAGCCAGTCGGAGAAGGCGCGAAGCGGACGCGGATGCCTGAGTTCATCAGAGGTTGGTGTCCTGTGGGCGTGAAGTTCCGGCGTCGGGCGACCGGTCGGCCAAGTCTTAGCAAAACATCCGGCCGTTCGTCACGTCCGACGGTCTATGAACGACCGGGCTGGCAACTGGGACCCCACGGCCCGCCCGGTGTATCGCATCGTTGCGTTGGAACTGCGGCAACAATAGCATCGCCATTGTCAACCATCACCCTAAAGATACATCCCATGGCACTTGGTATTACGGAAGACATCACGGAACTCATTGGCAAAACCCCCCTGCTTCACCTGCGCTCCGTCGTTCCGGCGGGAGCCGCCAATGTGTACGCCAAGCTTGAATACCTCAACCCCGGCGGAAGCATCAAAGACCGCGCCGCGCTGGGCCTCATCACCGATGCTGAGCAGCGTGGGCTGCTCAAGCCCGGCGCTACCATCATTGAGCCAACTGCTGGTAACACCGGAATTGGGCTGGCGCTCATCGGACGGACGCGCGGCTACCGGGTGATCCTGTGCGTCCCGGAAGGCTACAGCCGTGAAAAAATGCAGGTTGCTGAGGCGTTGGGCGGGACGCTGGTCTATACGCCTCATGAAGAAGGCATCCCCGGCGCAATTCGCAAGGCGCTGGAGTTGGCAGAATCCATCCCGAATGCTTTTGTGCCACAGCAGTTCAGCAATCCGGCCAATCCACGCATTCACTACCTGACGACCGGGGCCGAAATCTATGAACAGCTTGGCGGCAAAGTGGATGGGATTGCCATTGGCTGCGGCACGGCCGGGACCTTTTCCGGTGTGGCCCGCTACATCCGGGAACGCAACCCAAACGCGGTTTGTATTGCCGTCGAAACGGAAGGCTCGGTGCTTGGCGGCGGGCAGCCCGGCCCACACAAGGTCGAAGGTATTGGCACAAGCTTCATCCCGGAGAACTTTCACCGCGAGTTGTGCGATGAAGTGGTTGCCGTCACCGATCGCGACGCCTTCGCCATGGTGCGCCGCCTGGCCTGTGAGGAAGGTGTCCTGTGCGGTGGGTCGGCCGGTGCGAACGCTTTTGCCGCCATCCAGCTTGCCCGCCGGCTTGGAGAAGGGAAGAACGTCGTCACGATTTTCCCGGACAGCGCCGAACGCTACATGAGCAAGGGAATTTTCGACGAACTGCCCTGACAGGCGGTTCCGGCTTGTTCCCCGTTACCTGCTCTTACCCCCATCCCCTTCAGAAGTCCTGCTCTGGATACCGCTGACAGCAATCTGCCACAGCGTAGGGCAAGACTTTTTTCGCATGGGACGGCACGCGCATGCGATAGTGGAAGTGGAACCACCACGGAGGCTCTACCCCCACGCCGGCCAGCAGGCTGTGGTTCATCTTGCCTTTGTGACACCCGAAGCCATGGATATTGCGGAAGCGCGCGCTGCCAATGTACGCGGCAACGAACATCTGCAACGTGGGGACTATGCGGCTGCCATCGCTGCCTACCGGGAAGCCATTGCCTGTGACCCGCATGCGCGGGCTTATCCACGTGAGCGGGGTATCATCCACGCCAATCTCGCCTACGCCTTGTTTTTGGCCGGAGACCTTGACGCGGCCTGCGAGGCGTACCACACGGCAATCCGGCTGGAGCCACGGCGGGGCACCTATCACAATGAACTGGGCGATGTTCTGTTTCGCCTTCAGGATTGGTCAGCCGCGCTGGCGGCCTATCACCGGGCGGCGCAGTCGGAAACGTTTTTGCGGGCTTACCCGGACGCGCCGGGACTGATTCAGTACAACTTGGGTCTCACCTACTGTCAGCTTGGCAACCTTGAAGCCGCACGGCGGCATTTTACAGAAGCCCTGCGCCGCGAACCCAAAAATGAAACCTACCGTGCGGCTCTGGAGCAGCTTGGCCCGTTGCCTTCACCTGCGCCTTCATCGGCATCAGTAATCCAATCCAGAACACAACCCGGCGGGCGTCCGACCTTTGCCCACGTTGGGGGATACCAGGAAGCCAAGCAGACCATTGCCCAGGCCGTACGCATTGTGCTCGAAGCCGAGCGGGCTGCGCAGTATCGCATTCACCTGAACGGCATTCTGCTCATTGGCGGGCCGGGCAGCGGCAAGACCTTTCTGGCGGAAGCGACAGCAGGTGAGTTTCAACTGCCGCTCGTGCGCGTCACCCTCAGCGAAGTGACCTCGAAATGGTCGGGAGAAGGCGTCGAACGTCTGCGTCAGGTCTTCGAGCAGGCGGCGCAGCGCGCTCCGTGCCTGTTGTTTTTTGACGACTTCGAGGGCCTGGCGGCCAACCTGCGCGATACGGAGTCCAACATCGAGCATCGCCGCTTTCTGGAAGCCTTTCTTCAGCACATCGAGCAGATTCGGCAGAAACCGGGCGTGGTGCTGATGGCGGCAACCTCCCAGCCGGATGTACTGGATGCAGCAATGGTCCGTCCCGGACGGTTCGACTGGCGCGTGACGCTGCATCCACCGGAAGTTAACGAACGCCGCGCCATGCTCGAAAACCTGCTGCATGCGCGCCCCATTGGAGACATCAACTATGAGCACTGGGCGCAGCGCACGGCCGGATGTACGGCGGCTGACCTGGCACGGCTCGTCAACACCGCCGCCCTGGAAGCCTTTGCTGCCAATCAGCCGATTGCCGACCACCACCTGGCAGCGGCGCTGTCGAAGTTTGAAGCCAGTGAGCGTTTCGTAGGCACACGCCGCTCCTGGTCAGACATTGTATTGACAGAAGAAGTACGGGCGGCGTTTCGCCTCATCCAGCATCTGCTGGAAAACCCCGAGGCCGGGCAGTCCTTTGGGCTGACCCCGCCCCGTGGGGCCATCCTGTACGGCCCGCCGGGAACCGGTAAAACTACGCTGGCGCGTGTTCTGGCACACGAGGCGCGGTGTAGCTTCTATGCCGTGACGCCAAGTGACATCTATGCCAAGTGGGCTGGTGAGTCGGAACGGCGTGTCACGGAGCTGTTCCAGCGCGCCCGGGCGCATCGTCCGAGCATTATCTTTTTTGACGAAGCCGATGCCCTGTTTGGTGCACGGTCAGCCGCTGCGGCTGAGGCTGCCCCCCACGTCAACCGTGTCCTGAATCAGTTTTTGGCCGAGATGGACGGGCTGCGGGCCAACGACCGCCTTTTTATCCTGGCGGCAACCAACCGGCTTGACCTCATTGACCCCGCCATGCTGCGTGCCGGGCGCCTGTCAGAAAAAATCCACGTTCCGCTGCCGGTGCAGGAACAACGCCTGGCGCTCTTCAGGCTGTTTACCCGGACCATGCAGCTTGATCCGTCCGTGCGGCTGGAGGAACTGGCTGCTGCAACAGCCGGGAAATCCGGCGCGGACATCGAGGAACTCTGTCATGCGGCGGCACGGGTGGCGTTTCTCCGGTATGTGGACCGGTCCGTGCCGTCACCTCAGCCGCTTGTGACCGGAGAAGACTTCCAGGCAGCGATGTCACTGCTGGGAATTGCGGCTTCTCCTGCGCCATCTCCGCCGCCCCCGGGAAAACAGCCGGACCTGACATCGCCTCTGCTGACCGAAGAAGCGGCCCTGACACCTTAAACCTCACAAGTCACCATGTTGACTGGCACTGGTGAAACTCTCCAGATGGATTGGGCATACTCCTGGATTGTCCGGTCACTCGAAAACTTGCCCATTTTGGCTGTATTGAGAATGGATTTCCGTGTCCATTGGTCCTGGTCAAGGTAGGCCTGTGCCACGCGCTCCTGACATTCAACGTATGCACGATAGTCAGCCAGAACGAAATACTGATCGCCCCCTTCGAGCAGGGAGAACAGAATTGGGTGAAAAAGCTCTTTGTCCAAGGGGCTGAAGTATCCGGCGCCGATCATGTTGAGTATTTCGTTCAGCTCTGGATCGGAGTGGAAGTAGTCCCAAGGTGAATAGTGTGGCTTGAGCTTAGCGATCTCCTCAACGGTGAGTCCAAAAATGAAGATGTTATCACGTCCAACTTCTTCAGCAATCTCAATATTGGCTCCGTCGAGTGTTCCAATAGTCAAGGCACCGTTGAGAGCAAACTTCATGTTGCCAGTGCCGCTGGCTTCCATACCGGCCGTTGAAATCTGTTCCGAAAGCTCAGCTCCCGGCATGATTTTTTCTGCCAGGGAAACACGATAGTTTGGAAGGAAAACAACCCGCAGGCGGTCTCTTGTGACCACATCGTGGTTGATGATGTCAGCAACAGCATTGATAAGGCGGATGATGAGCTTTGCCAGACGGTAACCTGGAGCTGCTTTTCCTGAGAAGAAAATAGTTCTTGGCACTATGTCGAGATTCGGCTGGTGGCGGAGGCGGTTATACAGCGTGATGGCGTGAAACAGGTTAAGCAGTTGCCGCTTGTACTCGTGGATTCTCTTGACCTGGCAATCGAACAGAGATTGTTTGTCTATACGTAGCTTGTGTTTCCACGTCTGGTTGACGACTTCAATAAGAATATCCTTACCGTCCTGCTTGACTTTTTGCCAGGCCTGCCGGAAACCCGGATCATCGGCAAAGGGAATGAGTTTTTCCATCTCATACAGGTCGGTCATCCATTTGTCGCCAATGGCTTCTGTGATGAGAGAGGCAAGTTGAGGGTTACAGCATGCCAGCCATCTCCTTTGCGTGATGCCGTTTGTCTTGTTTTCAAACTTTTCAGGAAACATCAGCGCAAAATCCCTGAACAGGTCGCGCTTGAGAATTTCAGTATGCAGTGCTGCCACACCGTTGACCCGGTGTGAGCCAACAATAGCCAGATTGGCCATGCGTATGGACTTGGGACGAATGCCGGGCACCGGCTCTTCAACAAGAGAGACTCTTTGGACAAGCTCTTCATTATTGGGGTACCTGACTCTGACGTCCCGGAGGAAGTGATAGTTGATGTCGTAGATAATCTCCAGGTGACGTGGCAGAACTTTGCCCAAAAGTTCAACGGTCCATTTTTCCAGTGCTTCGGGAAGCACTGTGTGGTTAGTGTAAGCGATTGTCGCCTGGGTCAGCTCCCAGGCTTTTTCCCAGGGGATATTCTCTTCATCAAGAAAAATGCGCATCAGCTCGGCGATAGCAATGGCTGGGTGTGTGTCATTGAGCTGTATGGCTACTTTGTCAGGGAATTCGTCGAAAGTTTTTCTTGTCTTCTTGTAGCGTCGGATAATGTCCTGAAGTGTGGCGGCAACGAAAAAGTATTCCTGTTTTAGCCGAAGTTCTTTGCCTGAGTGCCGGTTGTCATTTGGGTAGAGAACCTTTGAGATGGTTTCTGATTCTGTTTTGCTCCTGACGGCGCTTATGTAATCACCCTCATTGAAGTGGTGGAAGTCAAACTCGCGTGATGCTTTCGACGACCAAAGCCTTAGTGTGTTGACATTTTGGACACCATATCCGGGAATAGGCGTATCATAAGCCATAGCCAGAACCGTTTCGGTTTTGATCCATTTGTGAGCAATTTTGCCGTTCCCGTTTGGAAATTGGACTACCTCCCCGTAGTAGTGGACGGGATAGAGCACTTCCGGTCGTGCAATTTCCCACGGGTTTCCGTACCGAAGCCAGTTGTCTGGCTGTTCGACTTGCTCACCGTCCTTGATCTCCTGGTTGAAGATACCGTACTCATAGCGAATACCATAGCCGTAGCCGGGCAGTGCGAGTGTCGCCATGGAGTCCAGGAAACAGGCCGCCAACCGCCCAAGCCCCCCATTGCCAAGTCCCGCATCTGGTTCAGTTTCCTGAATGTCTTCGAGCCGGTAGCCAAGGTCGAGCAGCGCTCTCCGGCATTCTTCCTTGAGGTTGAGATTGACAATGGCATTGCCCAACGTGCGTCCCATAAGAAATTCCATGGAGAGGTAATAGACCCGTTTGGCATCAGCCCGGTAGTAAGTATCCTGAGTGCGCAACCAGCGTTCAATGAGCCGATCACGAACGGCATAGGCCAAGGCGAGATACTGATCCAGATGGGTCACGGTAAAGCGGTCTTTGGCGAGCGTAAATTCGAGGTGGTCAAGAAAGCTCCGCTGTATGGCTTCGGCGGTCAGTCCGTGATAACTCTCATACGCTGAAAGATTGGCAGCCGATTCTGAAAGTGATGTTTTTACTTCGGACATAACAGTTTCTCCCTTCCTGGATTGAAAAATGACTAACGTCCGCCTGAAGCCTGTGCTGGCAGAGGAATCAATCTTGAGAAGACGAACCTTCCCAGACAGGCCAGAAAGATACAGGGAATGGGTGCTGTAAACAAGGCAACCGTGCGTGGAATCAAAGCCCTATAGCCAATTTCCGTTCCTTCCTTGATATTCAGTGAGTCCCAGTGCAGGAAATATGAGTTCTGCAAATTTCCTATCAGACTTACAAAAGTCATTATCCAGATGAGAATTTCTGCAAATTCAGCGATGATGAGACCAATGAGTACGGTTTCTGTCCAGCTAAATCTGCCAACCGGTGACGACAATGCCCCGAAGTAGAGTGAACTGAGTAGCATGGTGTTGACGATGGAAAACATGGCATTTCCACGCGGTGCGTATGGAATGCCTGAAATCCCGGTGATAAACCGTCCCATGGCAACCAGAAAAATCACCACGAGCGGCATCTTTACAAAGCTGAAGACTTTTAGAAACATGATGTTTTTGCCTTGACCGACTTACACTGTCTTACACTGTTCCGTCACTCTTCTGTGTTTGCGTTGGATTCTGTGTGTCTCATAACGGCAAACCGGCTTGAAATCACAAAACCGGCATTCTTCCGGTCCACGTAACGGGAGCACCTGAAAATGCCCTTTTTCGATTTTCTCTTTGTACTTCCACACATAACCCAGGATTGACTCATAGGTTTCCCTGAATTCTTCTTTTGAAAGGAAGTAGTGCTTCTGCTCCTTTGGCAACAGTTTTTCGCCATCGGATCGGTAGAGTCCATTACGGCAGCGCGGTGTTTTCGTGATGGAGTAGTATCCGCCTCCAATGACAGGTTGAAGCGAGGGAAAACATTTCTCTATTGATGCCAGGTAAATTGCAATCTGCACATCACGTCCTTTCCTCATTTCATCAATGGAAGTTCCTTTTGAAAGCTTGTAGTCATAGACAATGAAAAATTCCTGCTCTTTTTCTGCCTGAGGCAATTTTGCTTTCAGCACATCAATTCTGTCAATCTGGCCCCGGAGGAGAATTTTTTGCCCCTGTTTGTTCGTGAGTTCCAGAGGTTGCGAGACAGAGGATTCATCAGCTCCGGTTATCTTCATGCCGAAAGCCAGCTCTGTGATATGTCGTGTCGCTTTTTTGTCGTAGGATAGTTCCTCGGCAATCAACTGTTCCAGAAAGGTGATCAGGATACGTTTTTCAATTGCCCATATTTTCATGTTGAGGGGCGGAATGTGTTGCTCATACTGTACAAATACTTTTTCAGCGATTTCTCTGAGACGGGTGAGTGCTGTTTCAGAGCTTGTGCTCTGGTGTGGCAGGGGCCCGGCCCGGTAAAAGTCGCGCAGAATATCGTGGAGAATCCGCCCGCGTTCTGAAGCTTGCAGATCGAGGGCGGTGCTGACCCTGGGGTACAACTGGAGGACGCGGTGGGCAAAGAAACGGAAGGGACAGGCAGCGTACTCATTGAAGGCTGTGGCACTGAAGACATGCTGTTCTCCGAACCGTTTGCCGAGTTCGGCCTGCAAATTACAGTCTTCAATTTGGCCGTCAAAAGGTGTCCAGAGACGACTGTACCGGTTTTCCTCCACCTGCTGGCGCTGCCGGAGATTGTCCGAAAGCCATTGTTGCTGCTGGATGTAGTCCTGCACTGCGGCCAGTTGTTCGGCCGGAGACAATACTTGGGTGTCATTCCCTCCTGTTTGACCGACCTGTACCAGTTCTGAAGTGAGTTGCGCCGTTACCCGTCCGCGTCGCAGCCGAGCGTCTGCGGCGGCTGTCTGGCGGAGCAGTTCGTGGCGGGTGGTGGCTTCGAGAAACGTTGCGCCGTCATAGCCCTTGGCAACCAGAACGTGATGCTTTCCACCGGGGGCTGTGGCCGGCACAAGGCGCTGGATTTCAGCCAGAAACGAGGACGGGACAAGTTCCTGGTCTTCCGCGCCGACGGTCGGATAGGAAAGGTGGACGGCCTCAGTTGCCCGGCACACAACCTGGTAGAAATAGTGTTCTTCCTTGACCATGGTGGCCGGGGAGATGTCTTCCAGAACAAGACCGTCTTCCTTGAGGCGTTCGCGCTCGGCGGGCGGATACAACCAGTCGCCCGGCAGCCGGGGCGGAAAGCCGCCTTCAACCATGCCGGGAACGAAGATGATGGGAAAATGCAGGCCGCGAATGGTGGTGACTTCGAGAATGTGTACTGCGCCGAACGTTTCCGGCTCGACGCGCAAGGTCAGGTCATCGAGTGCCTGCAGGATGTCCGACAGAAAAACCGCCAGTGTCATCCGGGCCGGCTGGCTACCGTCAGCCGTGGCTGGCTCACCCAGCGTGGCGGCAAGGCTTCGGGTCGCCAGCCGTTCGGCATCGGCCACCGCGATGGCTGCACGGCGGACTGCCTGAAGCCCCCGCAGGTCAAGGGTGGCCTGGAGACGTTGCTGTGGTTGACCGATGGCTTTCTGGATGTTGGCTTCAAGCGCCTTTTCGTAGAAAAGCTGGCTCAGGGCCTGCTCAATGGCTGCGTTTAGCTCGCCAGCCGGGCCTTCGATGGGAATTTCCGCCAGGATTTGCCCCAACTCCCGCAGGCTGCGCCCGGCTTCCTGCAACTGCGTGGCCGTGACGGCATCCGGGCGAACCATTGGCTCGCCTGACTCCACATCGCTGCCTTCGCCGGTTTCTTCTTCGTCTGCTGTGGGAGAACTGCTGTTCGCTTCCGTCGGCGGGAGAGCTTTTGCCAGGCATTCGGCACGCTTCAGCCAGTCGGCAAGGTGGAGTTGTTCACCAACAAAAGCCACGACGTTTTCAATGTCGTCGGCAGACATCTGGTGTCCGGGAAGCGTGAAATAGTCACTTTTGAGAATGTCGATCAGCCGGCTGACCGGTATCCGGTCGGGCGTTGTGTCCCCAAGGGGACGGTCGGCGGCTGCGGCGACGAGCTTGAGCCAGGCACGTACGGCCGGGATGTCGGTCACGGGCAGGCGTTCGTCAAGGGCATAGGCAATTCCTTCATCACTGAGCACCCGCCGCAGGTGCGCCCCGTAGGTGTCCCGGTCGCGGAGTACGATGGCGATGTCGGCCGGCGACCGACGCTCTTTACGGACATACCGCTTGATGGTTTTGGCAATGTGGCGAAGTTCGCGTTCGATGTCCGGCGCCACGGCCAGAAAAACCGGCACTGGTGTGTCCGGTGGGGGCGTAAACGCCGGGTTGAACAGTCCCAGGCGCAGAACATCAAGACCCGGAGCCGTGGGCAGGCGCGTCACCGGCTGGCTGCCAGTGCGTTCGTGAAAGACGACTTCCTGGCAACCCTCGCCCATCATTTCCCGAATCTTGGCGATGGTTTCGTGGACGGCGGCAAAAACTTTGGGATTGTCGGCGTCGTCGTCGAAGTTAAACGTCACGCGCGGTATCCGTTTGATGAGGCGGCGCAGAATTTCGCCCTGTACCGGCGTGAGGTCGAAGAACCCATCCACGATGAGCCACTCCACTCCATCCAACAGTGGAGTCTGGCAGGGAAGTCCATCGAGGCTGCCGTTGAGGGCGGCCATGGCGCGCAGGTAATCGGCATCACTCTCGGTGAACTTTTCTGTGGCGGCCGGGGATTGACCCGTATGGGATTGATGCGGGCTGTTTTCGGGTATGCCGCCATTCAGCGCCGTGGCATAGCACTGCATGATCTGCGCCACATCCCGTTCATAGCCATAGATTTGTTCGGCTGACTGCGGAGAGGGAGGGGTCGGCAAGCTCTCCTGGAGGCGTGCAATCCGGTTTTCGACGATGTCCGTAAACTCGGCAGCGGTTTTTCCGGCGCGGGTGATTTCACCGATAAGCCGCGTGACAGAAGCCACACAGCCGCGCGCCGTAGCCAGTTGGCCGAATGCCGGAAGCTGTCCACGCCGGGCAAGCTGCCGCATCAGTTGGGCGATGAGCGGACGGCGCAGCGGATAATCCTCTGCGCTGATGTCACGGCGGTAAGCCACCTTCTGCCAGCCGATCCCCTCGTGTTTGACGCGCGCCGTCCGCAGCAGCCGCCGGAGGAGACCGTTGAAAAGATACACCGGTAGCCCATCGAAGACGCCCTTTTGTCCAGCGAGGATTTCCAGGGAAATGGCCTTGAGCATGGGACGCGAGGCCACGAGATAGATCACGCTGTGGCCGCCGACCGGTGCGCCCGACCGTGACCCCTGCTGAAGGTACTCCCTGACTTCTTTCAGCAATTCCTGACGTTGGTTGCCCAGAAGCGGGCCACGCCAGATGGTATGCCCAACCTTCGTCGTGCTCATCGTTGTCACTCCTGTGCCCGGTACGGCTGGAAACTGACAGCCAGGAGGATGGCTGTCAACTCACGACCGGGCAGAGGCTGTTGTTTTGACCGCCACAAAGGCCAGGAATACGGCGGCAGCCAGCGCCGCAACGGATGCCCCGGTGACGAAGGGGGACGCCACAGAGACGTGTTTCATCGCATAGCCGCACCAGGCCGGGGCCAGAATGCGCCCCAGGCTGGCAACGGAAGCGGCCACCCCCAGCACTTCCCCGCGTTCGTCCTCGGCAGCGCGGTTGGTGAGCAGGGCCAGCAGGGTCGGGTTGGCGAGCGCCGTCCCAACGCCCATGCCGCCACACAGCCAGACGAGTCCCGTAACGGTATCGGCAAATGGGGCAACAGCCAGCGTCACTGTCAGCAGTCCGATACCAACCGCAAAGATGGTGCGCTCTCCGAAACGGTGAACCAGCGGACGGATACAGCCACCCTGCACCACCGTCATGGTGAGACCGAGAAAGGCAAACAGGTAGCTGTTGTCGCGTTCCCCAAGGCCGAAGCGGAGGTTGGTGTAGAGCGGAAGCATCATCTGGTAGCAGGATGCCGCCACGATGAACAGAAAATTGATGATGAGCAGGGGCCCAAGCTGTGGGTGCCGGAACCAGTTCCCCAGCGAGGTGATATGCCCTTCCTGGTGCTGGAGGGTGGCTTCGGCGCGCTGTTCGGGAGACAGACTTTCCGGCAGCAGCCACCACATCACCAGCGCATTGCTGAGTGCCAGTCCGGCGGCGACATAAAACGGCGTGGCCGCATCGGTGTAGTGGGCAATGATGCCGCCCAGTGCCGGGCCAATCGTGTAGCCCAACCCAATGGCCGCGCCGATGAGGCCCAAGCTCTGGGCGCGTCGCTCCGGGGGGCTGACATCGCTGGCGTAACTCATCGCCAGCGCCGTGTTGCCGCCCGTCACCCCATCCAGGGCCCGCGCCAGAAACAGGACGCCCAAGGCAAACGCGCTATCCGTCAGCAGCGAAGCTGCTCCGGTGGCGGCGGCTGCCACCGCCGAGCCGCCCATACAGGCCAGCAGTAGCGGCTTGCGCCCTTTGCGGTCTGAAAGCCGCCCGATGGCTGGCGCAAAGAGCAACTGGGCAATGGAATACGAGGCCAGCAGCCATCCGACGACCACTGCCGAGCCGCCAAAGGTGCGGGCATAGGTGGGAAGAATGGGGATGACCATCCCCCAGCCAATCTGGTCAACCAGTGTAACGATAAAAATCAGCAGCGATGCCCGCCGCGCCTGGTCTGGACTCGACATCATAAGCATCCACTCTTACGCATTGTCTGGTGCCTCACCGTAGTAGTGGCAGGCCGAAGTGCAGGTTTCGGCAATGCTCACCCGATACAGACAAGGTAAGGCCGGCGCGAGCCGTTCCCAAATCCAGCGGGCGAGGATTTCACTGGTGGGATTTTCGAGTCCGGGAATGTCATTGAGGTAGTAATGGTCCAGTTGCTGGCGGATCGGCTCAAAAGCCTGCCGGATGGCGTCGAAGTCCATCAGCCAGCCCAGTTCGGGATCGACTTCACCGCGCACGACAATCTCCACACGATAGCTGTGGCCGTGCAACCGCCGACACTTGTGGTGGGGCGGGACGTGAGGCAGATGATGGGCGGCTTCAAACGTAAAGGTTTTCGCCAACTCGACACGCATAGTCCGCTGTAAACAACTGGAAAACTGAAGGTGATCTTACGCACAATGCCTGTGGCGTCAACGTACGGCCGAATGTCGGCAACAGCTTGACGTGGCCCGACTGCGGCCCATACCGTTTAGGGCGCGCACACTCAACGAAACCCTCGACTCGTCATCTTTCACCGTGATGAGCTGCATCTGAAGCCACTCCAGGATGTAGGTGATCACGCCCTTGGCCTGCACATGACCGAACGCGAGTCGCCGCCGATGGAAATGACCGATGACCAGCCGGACCCGCTGCTGGGGATGACGGTGGACGGCAAGTACCGCATCGAACGGGTGCTTGGCGTGGGCGGGATGGCCACGGTGTATGCGGCCGTGCGGTTGCAAATTGGCGACACGGCTGCCATCAAGGTGCTTTCACCGGAGTCAAAATCCGTTCCGCTGGCGGTCGCCCGTTTCCAACGTGAAGTGCGCGCTGCGGCCCGGATCAAACATCCCAACGTCGTGTCCATCTATGACTTCGGGACGCTGCCCGATGGCCGCGCCTACATGGTCATGGAGTACATCACCGGGGAGTCCCTGCGGGAAGAACTCAAACGGGTGGGGCGTCTGTCTCCCGAACGCGCCGTGGCCATTATGACCAGCGTGTGCGCCGCCATTCATGCTGCCCATCAGGAAGGGATTCTGCACCGCGATCTCAAGCCGGAAAACATCATGCTGGCGCGCATGCGGGATGGGAGCGAAGTCGTCAAAGTGGTGGATTTCGGCGTCGCCGAGTTGCATGAGCAGGCGGCCACGTCAGCCATGACAAAGCTGACCGAATACGGGCTGATGGTGGGGACACCCCACTACATGTCGCCGGAGCAATGCCGGAGCGAGCCGCTCGATGTGCGGTCGGATGTGTACAGCCTGGGCATCATTCTCTACGAACTGCTGACCGGGAGCGTGCCGTTCAATGCCCGGACGGTTTCAGCCGTCATCATCCAGCAGGCGACGGAAGCGCCGCGCCGTCCGCGCGATTTGAACCCGGAGCTGAGTTGGGCGCTGGAGCATGTCGTGCTGCGGGCGCTGGAGAAAGACCCGGCGCGTCGGCCGCAGACGGCGGCCGAACTGGCTCAGGACCTGCAGTTGTCGCTGACCAACGTGAGGGCCACGGGGTCGTTCGGTTTTTCCGCCCCACCGGCCCGTGATACGACCGGTTCACTGCCGCCGGTGACGTTCGGGAGCACTTCCGAGCACCTCACGCCGCGCTCCCTGGTGGTACGCCGGTCGGGAACACTCCGCTACGACAGCCTGACCGGGATTCGGAACCTGACCTTTCTCAAGCAGGAGGTGGAAAGTCTCGTTGCCGCCCGCCGGACGGCTTCGCTGCTGCTGGTGGGGGTGGATGGCATGAAGGCCGTCAACGACCGCTTCGGCTACACCGTGGGGGACAGCCTGTTGCGGGAACTGGCCCACTGGCTGCGTGAGCACGTGGGTGAACTGGGCATTGTGGCGCGGCTGGGCGGGGATGAGTTTGCCATCCTTCTGCCTGGCAACACGGCGGCCGACGCCATCGTGTTTGCCGACCGGATGAAGCAACGCCTGGCTGAGCAACGGTTCCTGCGGGCTGAAGTGACCGGGGGACTGCCGGTGCAGGTGACGATTGCTGTGGTGGTGTCCCCGGATGATGCGGTCACTGGTGTTGGCCTGCTCGATGTGGGTGGGCAGGCACTGGCAGCGGCGAAGCGGCAGGTGCCGGGGGGCATTTACCGGCAGGGGCTGGATGAATCCACCCTGCGCGCCCACCCGAACTTCAACGCCTTTGTCGGTCGGGAACGGGAACTGCAACGGCTGCGGGAAATGTTTGACCGGACGGTGGCCGGGCGCGGACAGCCGGTGCTGGTGCTTGGCCCAACGGGAATCGGCAAAACCCGTCTGCTCCAGGAATTTCGCCGCCAACTCGCCGGTCAGGAAGTCACCTTTCTGACCATGCCCTTCTACGAGGCTGGTCAGGGGACGCCGTACAAGTCCTTCTACGACAGCCTGCGGGGAAGCTTGCAGTTGCTGCTTGAAGCCAATGAGCCGCCGGTCGTCCAGCAGATTCTCGGTCCGCTGGCCGAGCGGGTGTCGCTGGAGTTTGCCACCGAGGACGGCTTTCTGCACTTCTGTGATTCCGTACAGTCGGAAAACCAGCACGAGCGCTATCTGGCCTTTGACTATCTGGTGGCGCTGTACGCGGCGCTGGCTCACCAGCAGGTCACGGTGCTGTTTGTGGATGACGCGCATTTTGCTGATGAGCTGAGCCTGGATTTGCTGGCGTATCTGGCGCGCTCAACCGTTGGGCAACGACTGATGCTGGTGCTCACGGCGCGGACGGAAGTGCTGACCGAGCAGCATCCCCTGCGCAACTGGATGCGGGCTGTCAATCAGTCGGTTGGGTATCAGTCCCTGACGCTCGAACCGTTGTCTCTGGAGGAGTCCACGGCGCTGCTCCACACAACGTTTCCCAATCTGAAGGTTGCCAGCAGCACTGTGGCCCGTCTGCATGCGGAGACCCGTGGCAATCCGTTCTTTCTGGCCGAGATTCTGCGCCACCTCGTGCAGACCCAGCATATTGTGCGTCAGGAAGACAGTTGGGTGTTTCCGCCACTGACGGATGTCTCCCTGCCGCCGTCGGTCGTAGAGGTCGTTGAGGCTTCCTTTTCGCGTCTTTCTCCGACGGCTCTGGAGTTGTTGTCCCAGGCAGCGGTCATTGGCATGGACTTTACCTTTGACCTGCTCGTGGAAGTGACCGAGCGCCCGGAACGGGAAGTTCTGGCGGCGGTCGAGGAGGGCCTGGCGCAGGGCATCATCACCGAGTTGACCGAAGCCGAGGAAGACAGTTACCGCTTTCGCCACGGAACGGTGCAGAAGGTGCTTTACAACCGGCTCAACCGGCGGCGGCGGCGCACAACGCATGCCGCGGTGGGATATGCGCTTGAAAAGGCGACGACCGTGACCGGGCGCAGCAGCCGCCTGGCGGGTGAACTGGCCTTTCACTTCTACCACGCGGCGGAGTATCTCCCCACCCTGCGCTATGCCGCCCTGGCCGGAACTCATGCCTGGCGGAGCTGGGCCATTGATGAGGCCCTTAAGTTTTACGGCTGGGCCGAAGAAGCCGAGCGCCGGTTGAACATCCTGGTGGATGTCATCTTTGATGAGAAGCAGGCATCATTCGACAACGTGCCCGTAGAGCAACTGCGGCTCATTGCCGACTTCAACCTCAACTACGGGCAGATGCTCATTCACATCGGCCGGCTGGATGAGGCTGAAAAAAAGCTCCAGCTTGCCCAGACCCTGGCGCGTCCTTCCCAGGACGAGCACCTGCGGGGCAAGACGCTGGCGGCGCTTGGTGAACTGTGCGAGGCCCGGAGCGAGTACTCCTCGGCGCTGCTCTACTGCCACCAGTCCCTTGAAATCCTGCGGCGCAAGGGCGACAAACGCGCCGAAGCCCGAACGATGGCAATGATTGGTACACTGTACGACCGGCTGGGGCAGTTGGCGCGTGCGGCTGATGCGCAGGAAAAAGCTCTGGCGCTGGCGCGCGCCATCCGGGACCGCCAGATTGAAGCCATTGCCCTGCGGGAAGGAAGCTATGTCCGCGCCCGGCAGGGATTGTTTGCCACGGCGGTGGCGCTGGCCAAAGAAGGCATTGCCGCTGTGGAGCGGCTGTCTGACCCGCTGGCCCTCTCGATTGCCACCAGCATTCTCGGTTTTGCCCTGCGCTCCCAGGGCGACTACGAAACCGCCATAGGGCATTTTCAACGGGCGCGCCAGCTTACCCAGGACCTCAATCGTCCGCGCAGTGAGTGCATTGAACTCATTAACATCGCGGAATGCCACATCGGGTTGGGAGAATCCTCCCTGGCGCTCGAAAAGGCCCAGACGGCGCTGGATATTGCCCTCAGGATTGGCAACCGTCAGCTTGAAGGGCTGGCGACGCTGACCATTGGCCGCGCCTATCGCCAGCGGGAGGAACTCGGTGCAGCCGTGGTGTGCTTCCAATCAGCCCTGAAGCTGCTTTCATCCATCAGTGACCGGGCGGCCGAGTGTGATGCGCTGCTGGCGCTGGCCGATTGGCACTGTCTGGACCGGCATCCGATTGAAGCTCTCGAACTGATGCACCAGGCACTGGCGGTACTGCCGGATGAAACCGCCCGGCCGTGGCAGTGGCGGATTGCGGTGATGTTGGCCCGTTGCCACCGGCTGTTGCGGCAGGTGGATGTTGCCCGGACTGATCTTGAGAAAGCGCGCGCCATCATCGAGGCCCTGCGGAGCAATCTTGATCCAAGTGTGCCTCCCGACCGCTTTGCGCGGGTAACACGGGCCTTTGACGAGGAATGGGCGGAAGTGTACGGCCAGTGAGGCCCGCCCTGCCTTCACCAGCACGCCGTGAGACAACAGGGGCACCCTGCAAGTAGGGTCGGCTTTCCGGCGGCTGTACCTTGTCTGGTTTTACGCCGTCCTGCCTTTGGCTGGCTCAATACCGCTCCGTAACCAGCAACAGTTTGCCCATGACAGTACGGCTTTCCAGTTGTTTGTGGGCGGCAGCGGCGGCAGCAAGTGGAAAGGTAGCCGCAATTGGCACTTGAAACGTGCCGTTGGCAACCTGCGCCAGAATAGCTTCAAGGTCAGTTCGTGCCTCCGGGTAGCGCCCGGCCGCCATGAGGTTGCCTAACTGGAAGCCGTAGATGTGGGCATTCTTGGGGTAGAAATCCCGTACGTTGATAAGCGACGGTTCAAGCGTCACATTCGCCAGTGCGGCCACTCGTCCAAAGGGAGCCAACGCCTTGAGCCCATCGGCAAAAGTCTGCCCGCCGACCGTATCGAGAAAGGCCGTCACGCCCTTGTTTTCAGTGATGTCCCGGAGGGCTTCAAGGAGGTTGATTTCGGCGTAGTTGACCAGAATGTTCGCGCCGAGACGGGCGGCAAAGGCCAGTTTTTCCGCGCTGCTTGCGGCCGCAATGACCGTCGCCCCGACGTGGCGCGCGATCTGGATAGCGGCTGTCCCGACGCCACTGGCGGCAGCCGGAATGAGCAGCGTGTCATCCGGGCGCAGCCGGATGAGGCGGTGCAGGCAATACCACGCCGTGAGCCAGTTGACGGGCAGCGCCGCGGCCGTCGTCGTGGTGACCACTTCGGGAAGCAAAGCGACTTCATCCTCGTGCACGACGGCTTCCGTCACATAGAGACCCTTCCGGTGGCCAAAAATGACAACCCGACTGCCAACCGGTAGCCGGGCGGCACGTGACTCCACCACCACGCCAGCCGCTTCGAGTCCCGGCCGCGCCGGAGGCTGCGCACCATGGTAAGCTCCGGTGCGGAGCAGGATGTCAGCCCGATTGACGCCAATGGCCTCAATCGCCACACGGATCAAACCGGGTTCAAGGGCTGGGGTTTCTTCCGTAATCAGGTGGAGGACATCAGGGCCGCCAAAAGCTTCAACGATGATGGCTTGCCGTGTGGGCATACGGGTTGGAGATGTACCTTTCGTCAGGTGATGCTGTGCTGTGGCTGCAAAGTGTATGTTCCCGCACAACCATGCCACGGCTGCACCGGATTTGGCTACTCGGTCTGTGGTGCGTGCTGGCCGGGTTTGCCGAGGGGGTAAGGGCTGAATCCCATCCCGTGACGGCTGTTTCGGACAGCCCGCCGGTACGTCCGTTGACGCGCCTCTTCACCGGGAAAGACGGACTACCCCAGGTTTCCGCCATGAGCCTGGCGACTGACCGGGAAGGGTATCTCTGGGTGGCGACCCAGGATGGTGCCGCCCGGTTCGACGGACGCACCTGGAAAACCTTTGCCATGCCCAACCGCCAGCGGTCGAATTTCCTGCGGGTGTGTCTGTCCACCAGTGACGGGCGCGTGTGGTTCGGACGCCAGGATGGCGGACTCGCCTGCCGCCTGCCCGATGCCACCTGGGAAAACACGGATGAAACCACCGGGCTTCCGGCCGGTCGGGTCAATTGTCTGCTGGAGCGGACGGAAGGTGAACTCTGGATTGGCACGGAACGCGGGCTGGCCGTCTGGCGGGCAGCGACACGGCGCATCGAAGTCCTGCCGGGTCCGCTTTCCGGCGAGAGGGTGCTCTGCCTGGCCAAAACTCCCGACGGCAGCGTGTGGGTTGGCACACCGAAGGGACTGGTTCGGCATGACGGGCGCACCTGGGAAACCATAACCGCCGGCCCAACCGGAAGTGTCTCGGCAGGTTACGTGGACGGGACAGGGGCGCTCTGGGTGGGGGGCAGCGAGGGGCAGCTCTGGCGTTGGGAAAACCGTACCTGGCGGCGCTGGCCGCTGCCGATCCGCAGCCGCATCACGACACTGACCGAAACGACGCCGCCCCAGGGGGCACGCCGCCTGTGGGTTGGAACGGATGGTGACGGCTTGCTGTACCTTCTCCCGGACAATCCGCCTGACCTTCAGGCCGTACAGGCGTTCGATGCGGCGTATGGCCTGCCCAACGTCAGTGTCTGGAGCCTGCTCGCCCTGCCGTCCGCCACTCCGGGGCAGCACGTCGGGCTGTGGGTCGGCACGGATGGCGGCCTGCTCCAGGTTTCATTCACCGGCTGGGCCACACTCGACAACATCCCCACCCTCGCCGGTGCGAGTGTCTATGGGATGTGTGCCGTGCGGCGTCCCGATGGTGGAACAAACTACTGGTTCGGGACACGCGGCAACGGACTGGTTGGTTATGTGGATGGGCGCTGGCAGCAGCTCACCGTGGCCGACGGCCTTTCGACCAATACGGTGTTCAGTGTGCATGAAACCTTTGCGGCGCAGACCGGGCGTTCCCTGTGGATTGGAACGCAGGCCGGACTGTTCCGCCGGCCGGCCGGGGGGCGTGTCGCGCCGGTGCGTGCCGTGCCCAAACTCGAACGGGCAAGTGTGCGCGGCTTTCTCGAATCGGATGACGGTCTATGGATTGTCACGGCCGGCGCCGGTCTGCTGCGCTTCGAGGCGGAGCGGTGGACGGTTTTCGACACCGCCAGCGGTCTGCCGACCGACAACCTGCACGCCGTTTGTGAAAGTGTGTCGCCCGCCGGCGAAAAAAGTCTCTGGGTGGGAATGGAAAACGGCGGACTGGCGCGGCTGGTCAACGGGCAATGGCAGGTGTGGCAGGTGCCGGTGCTGCCCAACAACACAGTCATGACCGTCCAGGTCATGGACTTTCCCGACGGACGGCAGTTTCTGTTTGCCGGGACGGAGGGCGGCGGCCTCGTTACGGCAGAACTCGATGGTACGCCACTTCACTTTCAGGTGTGGTCAGAGACGACGACGCCCGGCTTTCCCAACGACACGGTCTATCAGGTGCGCTTCGATGCGCAACGGCGTGCCTATGCGCTGACCAACAAGGGCGTGGCGCGACTGACCTACCGGGGAAATGGCAACTTCACCATCGAAACCTTTGACACCGAAGACGGTTTGCCCAGCGGAGAGTTCAACGGCGGCGCTTCGATGGTGGATCCGCTGGGGCGCATCTGGGGTGGAACACCCAACGGCGTGACGGTGTTCAATCCGGCAGCCGAGGCGCTGGCATTACCACCCCAACCGCCGATGCTTCAGGCAGCAACTGCCGACGCCAATCCCCAAACCTTTGCCGACGGGCTGACGCTGCCCGCTCGTGTGCGCAGTCTGGTTTTTGAAATCTCAGCCCCGACGTTTATCGCCGTCTCGCGCCTGCGCTACCGAACCCATCTTGAAGGCTTCGATGAACAGCCAACTGACTGGGGTTCCGAGTCCCAGCGCACCTTCACCAATCTCCGGCCCGGCGAGTACGTCTTCACCGCCTGGGTACGTGACGGATACGGACGCGAGAGCCAGCCCACCCGGATACGTTTTCGGATTGCCACGCCGTGGTGGCTGACGTGGTGGGCGTGGGTGGGGTACGTGGGCTGCGGGTTCGGAGTGGTCTATGCCGGGGTGCGGTGGCGGCTGCGGGCGCTGGAGCGGCGGAACGCGGAACTGGAAGCGAAGGTGGCCGAGCGGACGGCGGCGCTGGCCGCCGCCAAGGCGGAGGTGGAGGCGCAGAATCAGGCGCTGGCGGCGGCCAAGACCGAAGTGGAGCGGAAGAACGCGGCGCTGGACGAGAAGGTGGCGGCGCTGGAGGCGAGCCAGCGGCGTGCCGACCGGATATTTTCGGCATTGGCGGAGGCGTTGCCGGGGACGGTGCTGGACGGGAAGTACCGGTTGGGGCGGAAGCTTGGGGCAGGCGGGTACGGGGTGGTGTTTGTGGGGGAGCATCTTGGGTTGCAGCGCGGGGTGGCGGTGAAGGTGTTCAAGCCGGTGGCTGGGAATGACAGTGCGGAGGCTTTGGAGCGGTTTCGGCGGGAGGGGTTGCTGGCGGCGCAGATACGGGATCGGCACGTGGTGGAGGTGGTGGATGCCGGGGTGTCTGGGGAGGGGATGGCGTATCTGGTGATGGAGTTGCTGGAGGGGTATGCGGTGCGGGAGGAAATGCGTGGTGGTGGGATGGGGGTGGAGCGGGCGTTGCGGGTGTGCGGGGCGGTGTGTCGTGGGTTGGCGGCGGCACACGCGGTGGGAGTGGTGCATCGGGATGTGAAGCCGGAGAACGTGTATGTGGACTGGTCGAGCGGGGAGGAGGTGGTGAAGGTGGTGGATTTTGGGATAGCGACGGTGCTGGAGCGTGGAGGCGTGGGAGGATTGGAGACATTGACGGGGACGGGGGCGGTGGTGGGGACGCCAGCGTATGTTGCGCCGGAGCGGGTGGTAGGGGGTGAGTATGACGGGCGGGCGGATGTGTATGCGGTTGGGGTGATGCTGTACGAGATGGTGTGTGGGGTGTTGCCGTTTGGGGGGCGTGGGGAGAGTGGGATACGGGTGTTGCTGGCGCACGTGCATGAAGTGCCGGAGCGTCCTGGGGTGTTGGTGGCGGGGCTGGACGAGGAGGTGAGCGGGTATATGCTGCGGCTGCTGGCGAAGGATGCTGGGGAGCGTCCGACGGCGGCGGAGGCGGCGGTGGAGTTGGAACGTCTGGCCGACAAGGTGGCGGGCGGGGCAGATACAGTCCAGTCCGCGCCCTTGGGACGGTCAGCCGCGTTGTCGGACACGATGCGGGAGATGGTAGGTGGGAGGGTGGTGTCCGATGAGGCACCGACGTTGGCGGCTGCCACGTCGCCGGTGTTGCAGCCGGAGGCGACGCCGACCGAGGCGCCGGGGTCGGTGACTGCCCCGGCAGAGGGTGAGGACACCGCCGACACGACAGGTCAGCCACAATGACGGAATGGACACCGGAGACGGTCATAGCAGCGTCAGTAGCCGGGGAAGCTCCACAGACAACACCGGAGGCTTTCTCGGCGCTGGAGCCGGAAGTCATTGCTCTGTGGCGGCTCAATGGGGGTATCGAGTGGGCCATCCTGCTGTCCGTGACGTTCGTCATCATCACGGTGGGCAGCATCGTGCTGTCTTTGGGACTGTGGTTCTGGGCGTTGCTGGCGGCCTGGGTGCTGGCACTGGTTGTGGCGGTGGTTCAGACCATCTGGTATCCGCCGCTGGCCTATCGCTACTCCGCCTACCGCATCACTGACCGCGTCATTGAAGTCCGGCATGGGGTGTGGTTTCGGGAGAGCCGTCTGATACCGCTGTCGCGCATCCAGCATATTGACCTGCGGCAGGGACTTTTTGAGCGGTCGTACGGACTGGCAACCCTTGTCTTCCACACCGCCGGCATGCACGAGTCGAGTACGCCCCTGCCGGGCCTGGCTGCCGGCAAAGCCGCTGCCCTGCGCGACCAGCTCATCGGACAGCTTCACCACCGGCCGCTGCCTGCTTCCGTGACGCCACCTGATGCCCCGGAAACGACCAACGGAGACGCCACACTGTGAACGCCGAAGCCGCCTACCGGCTGCCTTTGGCCGGGCGACTTCATCCCTGGACGCTCGTGTTCGGCCTGTTTGCCGTGGCGCGCCAGATGTTGATTCCGCTGCTCTACTGGGTCTTTTCCGGCTTCAGTGTCTTTGGCACGTTGCTGGTGCTGACGTTTGGCATTCCCAACCTGTTGCTGGTTGTTGCCCGTTACTGGACCTTCCGCTACCGGGTGGAGCAGGGCGAGCTGGTCGTCGAGCAAGGCATCCTGCGCCGTCAGGAGCGGCACATTCCCCTTGCCAACATTCAGGAAATCCGCCTCGAACAGAACCTCATCCAGCGCCAGTTGGGGGTTGCCCGGGCCGACATCGAAACTTCAACCGGCGGCGGCGTTGAAGCCTCACTGGCCCTGCTCTCCGTTGATGACATTGCCCGTTTGCGCCGGTGTGTGTTCGAGCACCGGAGCGAGGGCGTACCGCAAGCCGGAGCCCTGCCAGCCGAAGCGCCGGCCATTGCGGAAGTGCCGCTGGTGAGGCTGGGGTGGCCGGAACTGCTCATTGCCGGGCTGACCTCAAACGGCATTTTCACGCTGTTTGTCATTCTCGGCGCGCTGCTCCGGTTTGCCGAAGAATGGCTGCCGGACGCCGGACGGCAGGCTTTGCTCCGGGGGATCGAAGCGGCGGTTCGCGCACTTGGCGGCCAGAGTACGACCATGATGCTGACAACGGTCTTCCTGTCAGTGGCATTGCTCATGCTGTTGAGCGTGGCAGCTTCGGGCGTCATGACCGTAGTGCGTTTTTACGACTTTCGGCTAACCGAACAGGGGACGGCCCTGCGGCGTACATACGGGCTGCTGACCCGTCACATCAGCAGTCTGTCACCGGCGCGGATTCAGTTGCTGGCCATTGAGCAAACCCCGCTGCGGCGGCTGTTTGGCTGGGCATCGCTGCGGGTGGATGTCGCCGGTGTGGCTTATGAGCGCCAGGAAGAGCAACAGGGGCGGGGGGTGCTGGTGCCGCTGATCCGCCCGGCGGCAGCCGAAGCCCTGCTGTCCCGGTTTATGCCCGGTTGCGTCATGGCGCCGGGTGCGTGGCGCAAGGTGTCGCCGCTGGCGGTTCGGCGCGGCATCCTGCGGCGTTCGGTGTGGCTGGTGGCGCTGACGGCCGCGGCGCTGTGGTGGTGGTCATGGCCGTATGGACTGTGGCCGCTGCTGGTGGGCTTGCCGGTCATCGGGCTGGTGAGCTGGCTGGACTATCGCGCCCGCGCCTATCTTCCCGGTGCACGCTACTGGTTTGTGCGGCAGGGGTGGGCCGGCCACGCCGTGTATGCCGTTCCGGTCAACAACATCCAGGCGGTGGTCGTGGCGCAGACCCCTTTCGATCTGCGGTTGGGGCTGGCAACGCTCATTCTCGACACAGCAGGGCAGACGCCGGTCATCATCCGGGACCTCCCGGTTGCCGAAGCCTGCGCGCTGGGGCGGCAGGTGGCGCGGCAGGTTGAAGACACATCAGGTCGCAAGGCAGTAGGTTTCTGACCTTCCCCTTTTGTTGTGATTGTTGCCGTGTGGACGCTTTGTGCTTGACAAGGTGTTTTTTTTGCTCTCATGCAATAAACCCTTATGAAGTACAGGAGGCAACCCCCAATGCCATCCAAACGTGCGCTGCTGTCTGCCCTGCTGCTTGCCCTTACCTGGGCAATGCTCCTGCCATCGCCGTCCCTGGCACAAAGGGCATGCATCAAAGGCGAGACGGGATCGCCTGAATTCTGGTACTTTGAGGTCCTCCAGCTTTGCCACAACTGTCAATGCTACGTACGAATCTGCCTGCCCGGTTGCTTCAGGTGGAATTGCTACTGTGATGCCACATCATTGCGTGTGATTGATTGTGGTGACTGCGATGCGTATCCACCGCTTCATCCTTGAGGTCCCAAAACATGTAAGGAGAAGATAGCCATGTTCCGTTTCACCCTGAAGTCTGTCTGTCTTTCCTTTGTTGTTCCCGGTGTGGTTTTGGGTGTCTTCGCGCTGACCCGGCCTGACCTTTGGAGTTCTCATCCGGCCGAGGCATCGGCCTCCACCTTGACCTATGAAGAGTTACACCGGGAGCGGGAAGCTTTTCTGAAGGTAGCCTGTCTGGAAGACATCAGGAAGATTGGTGTGCTGGGCAATACAGCCTCCCTGGATTTCGATACCATCAGGAAAATAAAGCTCGATGGTCGGAACAATCTGTATGTTTTGGGAGCAGTTCTGAACGGGAGTGTTGGTACCAGTGGTCTGAAAAAGATTTCACAGGGAAGTGGCCACGTTAAAGACCTCATGGGGGGCCAGCTTTCTGAATACATGGTGGTTGATGCAGATGTCACGAGTCAGGGAGATGTCTATCTGCTTCTTGGCAAGTTCAAGGTTTTTGAGAACTGGATTGCGCATTACACAGCGGATGGGGTGCTGGAATCCATTGTCCCTCTTCATGACTTTCTCGGAGGGTACATTATGGCTGACCAGGATGGAAGTCTGTGGGTCTTTGGGGTAGAGAAGTCACTGGCCAGCAGGTTCGGCATGGCACAGACTGCCGAGATCAGAAACATCGGGCGGGATGGAAAAACCATTGCCACGGTTGTCAAAGACATCCCGACTCACGAGACTCTCGAAGGCCTGTTTGTACGAAACCGGGGCAGAGTCAACTTTGTTTCCAATACCTCTGGAAAGCTTTATGACTTCGACAAGCAAAGGCTTCTGGAAATTTCACCCCTGCCTTTTGAAAAGTATCCGGCGGTTGTCAAACTTATCATAACTGATACCGTAAATCTGGAAGACGGCACAACCCGCTGGATTGGTCTTCTTGAAGGCCGAAAGGGAAAAATCTTCAGAGGCTTCGTTGCTGTGACTGATGCCAATGGAAAGGTTATCTTTCAGAAGCCCATGCCAGCCGCCCAACCCTACGTCGTCGCCCTTGATGCAGAGGGAAATCTGGTTTTGCGGAACAAGGACCGCCTTGAGCAGTTGGAGAAGTTTGCCTTCAGTGTGAGCCAGTGAGCACCGGGACGAAATTGTGCAGCCGCAGCCGCGGATGCAGCGGCCCAAAGGTAATGACGTTGAGACAGCCGTGGTCCTGTTCGAGTCGGACGAGATACTCATCCGGCAGACCAAGCGCCCAACCCAGAATGATGCGGTTGACGCCGGAGTGCAGTGCCATCGCAATGGTCGCTCCGGCATGCACACTCACTAGCCGCTCGACGGTTGGCAAAACCCGCTGTTTGACTTCCTGAAAACTCTCCCCGTTGGGAAACCGGCAGGTTGCCGGGTTGCTCCGCCACGCGGCAACCGTTGCCGGGAAACGTTCCGGCAGCTCATCCACCAGGCAACCTTCGAGGTCGCCAAAGTTGATTTCGCGCAGGGCGTGCACGGCCGTTGGGCGCAGGTTCTGCCCTTCGGTCAGAATGTCCGCTGTCTGGCGCGAACGCTGAAGGTCGCTGCTGTATATCGCCGCCGGTTGCCCATCGCGCAGGTAGGCGCGCAGGTACTCGCGCAGCCGCTCAATCTGCGTCCGGCCCGTATCCGAGAGCGGCAGGTCCGTCCAGCCATGGCAGCGGGGGGCCGGGCCGTCCAGCGTTTCCCCGTGCCGAATCAGAAGCAGGGTCGTCACCGGTGTTTCAAGTGACATCGGTCAGGTTGCTTGCGGGCTGCCCTCACGGAGCATCTCAACGTGCGGCAAGCCGTCCTCATCGTAGGGTGCGGAAACCGTCCGGTAGCCAAAAGCCCGGTAAAAACGTTCCAGATACTGCTGGGCCGAAATCCGGTTGCCCCGACCAGGATATAGCGCCTCGTGCAGGGCCAGCGCCTGCTGCATGAGCGCCTTGCCAAACCCCTGTCCACGTCCGGCCGCTGTTGTGATCACCCGCCCGATGGATGGCTCGGCATACTTGACGCCCGGCGCGACAAGCCGACAGTAGGCTACCAGCTCGCGTTCCGTCGCCGTCTGTCGCCAGCCCAGGATGTGGTGCGCCTGGCGGTCAATGCCGTCAATGTCCTGATAGATGCACTGCTGTTCAACGACAAATACCGCTGCCCGCGCCTGAAGCAGGGCGTACAGCTCATCCACCGTCAGTTCCGTAAAGTGCGCCGCCCGCCAGATCAGTGCGGGCGCAGAAGAAGAGGTTTCCGCCGTCATAGGTGGAAAACTAGCTTGTCGGCGGATGGGACGCCAGTATAGTCTCTGGTGAGTAAGTGAATACTAACTTTGTGAGCAAACATACCTTGGCCGCCATGACCAGCGCCCCACCAACAACTGCCCGCCCGGCAACCACGTCCCGTCGCATGTCGGGTGAAGACCGCCGGCGGCAGATTGTCCGCATCGCCATGCAGCAGTTTTCCGAAAAGGGCTTCAATGGCGTCACAACCAAAGAAATTGCCGCGCGTGCCGGTGTGAGTGAGGCCATCATTTTTCGGCACTTTGCGACCAAGCAGGACCTCTATGCTGCCATTCTCGACCAGAAGATGAAGGACGCCGACGCCCGGAGTTTCTGGGAGCGCATGCGTGAGCTGGCCGCCCGGCGCGATGACCAGAACTTCTTTGAAACCATCATGCGGCACGTCATCGAGCGGCACCGCGCCGATTATTCCTTCCAGCGGTTGCTGTTTTTCAGCGCCCTCGAAGGCCACGAACTTTCCGATATGTTCTTCCGGCTCTATGTGCGCGACATTTTTGACTTCCTCGCCGATTACATTGAAACCCGCATCCGTGAAGGCGCGTTCAGGGAAGTCAATCCCCACGTGGCGGCGCGTTCCCTCTTTGCCATGCCCTTTCTGCAAACCATGTTCGAGCAGCTTCACGGCGATCAGACCGTGACCGGATCGCCCGAAGCGCTCGCACGCGCCTACAGCAGCATTTTCTTTGAGGGCATCCGGCGGCCGGCAGCCGGGGCCCGGGTTCATCCTGCCGGCGAAACCGTTGTACCGTCATGAAGAAGCTGCTTTGTTGGAGTCATGTCTGGCGGGCGGGACGCCCGCCTTCTCAGGAGGTGGAAGCCCGGCATGTTTGGCGGGCGGGACGCCCGCGCTCCCAGGAGGGTGGACGCCCGCCTTCCCAGGGAGGCGGAAGCCCGCACTTCCAAGGGGTGCTGGTGCTGCTGCTGGTCAGCCTGCTGAGCGGCTGCTCACATAAGAAAGAAACAGTCAGCGCCGCCGCTGACAATGCTGCACCGCCGCCAGTGCTCGAAGTCCGAACGACTCCGGCCGTCGAACGGCTCATCAGAAAGTCCATCGAAACCGTCGGTTCGCTCGTGCCTGATGAGCAGGTGGTCGTCGCCGGTCAGGTCGGCGGCGAAATCGCCGAACTCACCGTGGATGTCGGCAGCCCGGTCAAGGCCGGACAGGTCATTGCTCGCATTTCCCCCAGGGAATACGAACTCAAGCTCCAGCAGGCTGAAGCTGCCCTGGCGCAGGCCCGCGCCATGCTCGGCGAAGCCGGACGGCGTGACCCCATAGACATCGAAGCCGTCCCCACGGTGCGCCAGGCCAAAGCCGCGCTCGATGACGCCCGCGCCCAGATGGAACGAACCCAGCGCCTCGTCGAATCGGGGGATGTCCCCCGGCAGCGGTGGGATACTGTCGAAGCCAACTACCGCGCGGCCGAAGCCCGTTACCAGGCGGCCCGCGATGAAGCCGTCATGCGCATCGGCATGGTCGAACAGCGCCAGGCCGAAGTGCGGCTGGCCAGAAAAAAACTTGAAGACTCCGCCGTTCGCGCCCCCATCAGCGGGTTCGTCAGCGTCCGCCACAAGTCACGTGGCGACTTCATCAACGAACAGGGCGGCAACCGGGACATCGTGACCATTGTCCGGCTCGATCCCATCCGGTTGCAGGCCAATGTCGCCGAAGTCGGTGTGTCCTACGTCAAGCCCAATATGCCAGTGCGCTTTACGACCGATGCCTATCCGGGACGCGATTTTCCGGCGCGCGTGGCACGTATCAGCCCCGTCCTCAACCAGCAGGCGCGGCTGCTGATGGTCGAAGCCGTGGCTCCCAATCCGCAGGGGCTGCTCAAACCGGGCATGTTTGCGCGGGTGTATGTGGACATCGCCAGTGATGTCCCGGCGGTGTTCATCCCGTCCCTGGCCGTGGTCAGTGTGGCCGGCGTCGAAAAAGTCTTCGTGGCTGTGGACGGCAAGGCCGTGGAACGCAAGGTACGCCTGGGCAAACGCGATGGCGAATCGGTCGAAATCACCGAAGGTCTCAAGCCGGGCGAACAGGTCATCACCACGGCCCTTGACCGCCTCACTGACGGCACGCCGGTCAGAGTTTCCTGACGCTTCCAGCAGCGTGGAGCCACTTCCTATGAACATCAAGGATCGGGTCATCGTCATTACCGGCGCATCGAGCGGCATTGGCGCAGCCACGGCCCGGCATCTTGCCGCACAGGGCGCCAAAGTTGTCCTCTTTGCCCGGCGTGAAGCCCGACTCCAGGAGCTGGCCGCGGCCATCCGGGAACAGGGCGGGCAGGCGCTCGTGGTCGTTGGCGACGTGACCCAAAGCCACGACGTACGCCGCCTTATGCAGGAAACCATTGCCACGTTCGGAAAGCTGGAAGTGCTTGTCAACAACGCCGGCACCGGCGGCGGTCTCAACCTGTGTGACACCCGCGATGAACTGCTCCGGCAGGTGCTTGAAGTCAACGTTCTGGGCTGTGCGCTGTGTGCCAAGTACGCGCTGCCACACCTGCCGCCCGGTGGCGTCATCGTCAACATCGGCTCGGTGGCCGGGGAAGTCGCCACGGTGGGGATGTACACCGCATCGAAATTCGCCGTGCGTGGCTTCAACGATGCCCTGCGGCGGGAAGTCAAAGGCCGCGGGCTGCACGTCGTACTCGTCGCGCCGGGATTCATTCGCACCGAGATGACCGCCGGACTGCGCTATGCCATGCCGGGGCCGGACATCGTCGCCCGCGCCATTGAAAAAGCCATCCGGTCGCCCCGGCGCAAAATCGTCGTGCCGTGGTGGTACCGCCCGTTGATGTATCTCGGCAAGATTCCCCCGATTGCCGATGCCATTTTTGGCAACCCGAAGACACAAGCCCGTTACCGCGACCGCGACAGCGTGAAAAAGTTGACGACCTAGCGCCGCTGCGGGCGGCTGGTCCCGCACTCTGCCGTTATGCAAAAACTCGCCGAACTGTGTATCAAGCGTCCCGTCTTCGCCACGATGCTCGTCATGGCGCTTATCGTCGTGGGGGCGTTTTCCTACTTCAAGCTGGGTGTTGATCTCTTTCCCAAGATTGACCTCCCGACGGTGACGATCACGACACGCCTCGACGGGGCCTCGCCGGAGGAAGTCGAAACCCAGGTCACGAAGCGCATCGAGGAAGCCGTCAACACCATTGCCGGGGTGGATGAACTGCGTTCGGTTTCAGCCGAGGGCGTGTCGCAGGTGTTCGTCGTCTTTGTGCTGGAGCGCGACATAGACGAAGCTGCCCAGGATGTCCGCGACAAGGTCAACCGCATCCTTGGCGAGCTGCCTTCCGATGTCAAAGCGCCGGTCATCGAAAAGCTCGACCCCGACACCCAACCCGTGCTGTCACTGGCCATTTCCGGCAATCGTTCGGCGCGCGAAATCACCGAAATTGCCGACAAGCTGGTGAAGCAAAACCTGGAATCGCTCAACGGCGTGGGGCGCGTGTCCTTCATCGGCGACCGCAAACGGGAGATTCAGATTGTTCTCGATGCGTCGAAGATTGCGTCCTACAACCTCAGCGTCGAAGCCATCAAGCAGGCGCTGCGCGCACAGAACGTCGAAATTCCCGGCGGGCGGCTAGAAGATGGTCGCCGGGAGCTGTCGCTGCGTACCCTTGGGCGCGTCACCAGCGTCGAAGACTTCAACCGCGTCATCGTTGGAACCGCCAACGGACTGCCGATCTACGTCAAAGACATCGGCTATGTTGAAGACGGCGTGGAAGAACCCCGTTCGCTGGCCCGCCTCGACGGAAAGCCGGCGGTCATTCTGGAAATCCGCAAGCAGTCCGGGACAAACACCCTGGAAGTCGTGCGGCTCGTCAAGGAACGCATGGCGGAAATCCTGCCCCAGCTTCCGGCGGACTTCCGGGTGCAGTACCTCAAGGACCAGTCCATTTTCATTCAGGATTCCTTTGACGCCGTACAGGAGCACCTGCTGCTCGGCTCCATCATGGCGGCGCTCGTCATCCTGCTGTTTCTGCGCAACTGGCGCTCGACGGTCATTTCCGCCATCGCAATTCCCGCCTCGGTCGTGGCGACGTACGGATTGATGTACGCCATGGGCTTCACGCTCAACCGCATGACGATGCTGGCGCTGGTGCTCAGCGTCGGGATTGTCATTGATGATGCCGTCGTGGTGCTCGAAAACATCTACCGCTTCATGGAAGAGAAGGGGATGTCAGCCTTCGAGGCCGCCAGGGAAGCCACGGCCGACATCGGTTTTGCCGTTCTGGCGACGACCCTTTCGCTGGTCGTCATCTTCGTCCCGGTGGCGTTTATGGGTGGCATTGTCGGGCGCTTTATGTCGTCCTTCGGCTTCACCTGCGCCTTTGCCATTCTGGTCTCGATGTTTGTCAGCTTCACGCTGACGCCGATGCTGTGTTCGCGCTTTCTGCGTCCGCCCAAGGCCGACGGCGTACGGCACAGGTCATCGCGCGCCACAGGCTTTTATGGCTGGCTGGAGCGGGGCTACACGTGGTTGCTGGAGTGGTCGCTGCGGCGTCCGGTGGTCATCATCGGCATTTCGGTGCTCACGGTGCTGTCAGTTGTCCCCATTTTTTCCGTGATTGGCAAAAACTTCATTCCCTTTGACGATGTGGGGATGTTTGAGGTCGCCGTCAAGCTGCCCGAAGGCACGTCGCTGGAAGAAGCTGAAAAACAGATGGCCAACCTCGAAGCCATCGTCCAGACGACGCCGCACGTCACCCACTGCCTGACCACGCTTGGCGGTGATGAACAACGGCGGGTCAACCGGGGCAACATCTTCGTCCAGTTGACGCCGCTGACGGAGCGCGCGCTGACCCAGGCTGACCTGATGCAGATCGTCCGTGACAAGCTGGCCGACCAGCAGGGGAAACACATCTCGGTGCAGTATGTGCAGGCCATTACCGGCGGTGGAAACTCGGCTGCGCCGGTGCAGTATGTCGTCCGGGGGCCGGACATTGCCAAGCTCACGGACGCTTCCCAACGGCTGATGGACTTTTTGAAAGGCATGCCGGGGGTGGTGGACGTGGACACAACGCTCGAAGTCGGAAAGCCTGAACTGCGGGCGGTCATTGACCGCGAAAAGGCTGCCAACCTGGGCGTGAACGTGGCCACAGTGGCTTCCGCGTTGCGGACGCTCGTGGCTGGGGAAATCGTCGGCACGTACCGCGAAGGCGACGACCGTTACGACGTACGTTTCCGACTGCGCCAGGAAGACCGTACGGGACCGGAAACGCTGTTGCGCTCGTATGTGCCCTCGACCAAGCTCGGCAATGTGCCCATTGCCAACTTCGTTTCGTTTTTCAGTGGCGTTGGGCCGGCGCAGATTGACCGGTACAACCGGCAGCGCCAGGTGACGATCTCCGCCAACCTGCAGCCGGGCTATTCGCTGGACCGCGTCCTGCAGGCGCTGGATGAGAAGTCCAAACAGCTTGGACTAGGTCCGGAGTACCAGGCCAGCAAGCTCGGCCAGAGCAAGGAACTGGGGAAGGCGGCCGCCAACTTCCTGATGGCTTTCGTCCTGTCGTTCGTCTTTATGTACATGATTTTGGCGGCGCAGTTTGAAAGCTTCCTGCATCCGGTGACGATTCTGCTGAGCCTGCCCATGGCGGTGCCCTTTGCCCTGCTGTCGCTGATTCCCTTCGGCGAGACGCTCAACATCTTTTCGGCGCTGGGGATTCTGATGCTGTTCGGTGTGGTGAAGAAAAACTCCATTCTGCAGATTGACCACATCAACGTGCTGCGGGCGGCCGGGCAGGAACGATACGCTGCGATTGTGGCTGGCTGCCGCGACCGGCTGCGGCCGATTCTGATGACGACCCTGGCACTGGTGGCCGGGCTGATTCCCATGGCCGTGGCGCAGACACCCGGCTCGGCGGCGCTGCGTTCCGTGGCGATTATCGTCATCGGCGGGCAGTCGCTGTGTCTGCTTCTGACACTGGTCGCCATACCGGTGCTGTATGAGCTTTTCGATGATCTGACGGATGGTTCGTGGTGGCGGGCGCGGTTTGGCACCCTGCGCAACCTGTGGCGTCCGGTGCCTGCCGAAGATGCCCCGGCGGATGTCTCAGCCGCAGCGCGCAAGCAGGTCCCGTGATGTTGTTCCGAACCTGGTCACGTCTGCTGCGCCCACGCCAGACGGTGCCACCGGCGCCGGCGGGACAACCGCCGGACTCCGCGCCGTCTGACAGCATGCTTTCCGCCGTTTCGTCGGCCGGGCTTGGAGCCACTCTTGGTGCGGCAGCCATGGCTGCACTGGAGCGCACACGTTCCGCTCTGGAACGGTCGTCGCCGCAGTTGGCGGCTGAGTTCAGCACCCGGTTTCCATCTTTGGCGGCCCAGCTCGGAGAACCCGTGGTGGTGGGTCTCTGTCACCTGCTGGAACGGGCGGCAGCATCCCGGCACACGGCGCGCCTGGCGGACATCGTCCGGGAAACCTGTCAGTCGGCGTTGGCGCTCAGTGAGGATGAGCCACGCTGCCAGGGATTGTTTCAGAGCGCCGCGCCGCTCTATGCCAGTGTGCCGCTGCTGGGGGCGGCAGCGCTGCGCGTTGCGGCCCAGCACCCGGAACTGACGCCGGAGCGGTTTCACGCCTGGTTATCCTGTGGTCTGGAGCGCCATGGAGCGGATGCTTCGCGGCTGGCGGCGTTCATCCGCCTGGAAACAACCCAGGCGCGGGAAACTCTGGAGTCCTGTTTGCCGGGGTTGCCCCTTGGAGAGGCCGCCCCGACGCTGCGGCACTACCTGCGGGCGCTGACCGGACATCATTTTCAGTTGGTGGCGGCCACGCCTGTCGCCGATACGGTGGAAGTCGGAGGCCGGGTCACAGTGGACGGGCCGGCCCGTCATCTGGCCTTGCCCCGGCGGGTGGCCGTCTTCGATGAGCGCGAGCGGAACTTTGTGCTTTACAAGCTTCTGGCGGCGCAGGGAGCGGGCCGGTTGCTCTTTGGCGGAGATGTAGCGGACAGCCCGGCGCTGCGGGCGGCCTACGAAACGACACGCGCCTTTTTTGCCGATCTGGGCGCGGGTGCGGGCGGACTGTCGCACGTGGATTTTGCCCTGATCCGCGAACGCGCCGTGGAGTATGTCCTGCCGCCGCGCCCGGAAACCATCACCGTCGGGGCCACACTGGCGCTGTTTCCTGATGCCGAAATGGCCACGGTGCTGTTTGATGTCATCGAAATGGCCCGTGTGCTGCGTGGTATGCGCCGGGCTTACCGGGGTGTGGCGCGTGATACCGAGACACTGGCCGAACCGTTGCTGGCCAGTCGGCGTTCTCTGGCCGGTGCACCGCTTGGGGCCGCGGCCGTCGAACTGCTGTTCCGCCTGGCGCTGGTGGGACAGGTTGGCCCGGCCGTGCAGGCCGAATACGCTGCCCTGACCCACACGCTGACCGAGGCCCTGTCGCCCTGTCTGGCAGAAGGCGCAACGGTGGCCGACAGCCTCCGGGTGACGCTCGACATCTACCGCCTGCTTCCGCCGCCGACGCAACGCCGCTGGCAGCCGGATACCCGCCCGGACGAAGAAACCCTGTCTGGTCGCCACACTCCGTCTGACACTTCAGCTACAGCGGCGGCGCGGTCGTCGTCGGCCCTGGTCAGCATCCCGATGCAAGGGGAACAACCGCCGGCGGAAGGCACCGCTTCGGATGCCGGAGAACGACCGGTTGTGACGCCCATGCCGGACGAAACCGACCACAACGGCCCGACCCCGGTGGTCTGGCAGGCAGCGGAGGTACAGCCTTACCCAGAGTGGGATGTCCGTCTGGGGGACTACCGTCCGAACTGGTGTCGGGTAGCGACGCTCCGCCTCGCCCAGGCGCCGGCACTTGGGTCGCCGCCGCGCGACGAAGCGGCTGTGCGCCGTCTGCGGCGAGCCTTTGAACGCTGGCAGCCAAGTGACCTCGCCTGGGTGCGCCCGACAACGGACGGGCAGGAACTTGTCGTCGAAGCCCTTATCGAGCGTCATGTCGAGCGGCGAACCCAACCGTGGGCTTCGGATGCGGTCTATGCCGTCCGCCAGCGAACGACGCGCTCGGTGGCCGCCCTGCTGTTGCTGGATGTCTCCCGCTCGACCGGTGAACACCTGGCCGGTGGAAGCCGGGATGCGTCGCCACGGCGGGTGCTGGACGGGGAAATCGAGAGTGTCCGGTGTCTGGCCGCGGCGCTTGACCAGATTGGGGATCGCTTTGCCGTCTATGCGTTCAACAGTCAGGGACGCCAGGCCGTGCGGTGTTTTCAGCTCAAGGCGTTTGTGGAACCAGCGCACTGTCTGCCCTCCCGCCTGGCGGCACTGGTGCCGGCAGCCAATACGCGCCTGGGAGCCGCCGTACGCCATGCCACACAGTTGTTGCTGCGTGAAGCTGCGCGGTCGCGCCTGCTGCTGGTGGTGACGGACGGGCTGCCGCAGGACAGCGACTACGGCGATGTGACCTATGCCGTCGCGGATACGGCGCAGGCCTTAGCCGAAGCGCAGGCCGTTGGGGTCAAGCCCCTGGGGGTGGCGCTGGAAGCCGGGCAGGACGAAGCCCTGCTGGATATTCTCTTCGGGCGGGGACGCTACGCCCGCATCCGCGAGGCCGCGCACCTGCCCGAAGCCCTGCCTCGTCTGTACCGGCGGTGGGCCAGGTAAGTGTTGCCGGGTGAAGCGGGTTGGTTTTTTGAGCAGCGGGCAGGAGTCCAAAACGGTGCTTGACACTTCTGTGAACCCGGCACATCATCGGCGGCTTGACGCCCTGGGAGGTGCCCGTTGACGGTTGCCATTCACGTCGAACATCTCAGCAAGACCTTCAAACGCTACCAGCCCCGCCGGTATCGGACGCTCAAAGAGTCCATTATCAATGGCGAAATGTTCGAGCGGCGGCTGTCAGAACGGATAGAAGCCGTCAGGGACGTTTCATTTTCGGTTGCCGCCGGTGAAACCTTCGGCATCATCGGGCGCAACGGGGCCGGAAAAAGCACGCTGCTGAAGCTGCTGTGCGGCATCCTCAAGCCGACCACAGGGCACATTGCCGTCCGGGGCCGGGTGGCGGCCCTGCTGAGCCTGGGCGTCGGCTTTCACGAACAGATGTCGGGCCGCGAGAACGTCTTTCTCAACGGGCTGGTGCTGGGGCTGTCGCCACGTGAAATCCGGGCCCGCTTCGATGACATCGTCACCTTTGCCGAACTGGAAGATTTCATTGACGCGCCGGTGTGGACGTACTCAACCGGCATGCGCATGCGGCTGGCCTTTTCAGTGGCCGTCAACGTCGATCCCGACATTCTCATCATTGATGAAGTCTTGGCCGTGGGCGACATTGCCTTTACGGAAAAGTGTCTGGAGCGGATGCGGATGTTTCAGGAAAAGGGCAAGACCCTGCTGCTGGTCACTCACGACACAGCCACGCTGGCGGCCTGGTGCCAGCGCGCGCTGTGGCTTGACCAGGGGCAGGTGCGGGCGCTGGGGGACCCGGCCGAAGTGGCACAAGCTTACCTCAGTGCCTTTTCTGAATCCGTGGCCGTTCCGGCCATGAACGCCGTTGCATGAAACCCGTTGTCTTCTGCACCATCGCAGCCAAAAACTACTTTGCCTGCATCCGAACGCTGGCTGATTCCCTCCGGGCGCAGCATCCCCAGGCGGATGTTGCCGCCTTGGTGGTGGACCGCGACGAACTGCCGCCCCTGGCGGCAGATGAGGTGACGCTTCAGCTTCACGGGCCGGCGGACTTTCTGCCGGAAACCCGCTTTCGCCCGATGGCTTTCAAATACGATGTCACTGAGCTGTGCACAGCGGTCAAACCGTTTTACCTCAGCCATCTTTTCAGGCAGGGCTACCGGAAGGTGGTCTATCTTGACCCGGACATTCTCGTGCTGCGGCCGCTGGACATCGTTCTTGACGCGCTTGACCAGTCCAACATCGTCCTGACGCCCCATCTGGTCGAGCCGCTGCCGCTCGACGACAAAATCCCAACCGAAGTCAACATCCTCCAGGCCGGTGCATACAACCTGGGCTTCATCGGACTGGCAGCCGGAGCCGAAACCGAACGGATGCTGGCGTGGTGGAGCCGGCGGCTGGAAGACTTTTGCTTCAACGAAGTCAGCAAAGGGCTGTTTGTCGATCAGAAGTGGATTGATCTTGTGCCGGGGCTGTTTGACGGCGTGCAGGTGCTGCGTCATCCGGGTCTCAACGTGGCGTACTGGAACCTGCGCGAGCGGGACATCACGCAGCAGGACGGTGAGTTTTTTGCCAAAGGTGAGCCGATCCTGTTCTTTCACTTCAGCGGCTACGATACGTCCCACCCGACCGTCATCTCCCGGCATCTGTCGCGCTACACGCTGAAAGAGTACCCGGTGGTTGCGCCGCTGTTTGAGCGTTACACGAAGCTGCTGGCAGCCAACGGCCACGCGCGCTACCGCCGGATTCCCTATGGTTTTGCGACGTTTGACAACGGCTTTCCCATCGAGCCGGCCATGCGCCGCCAGTACGCCGAAGCTCTCCGGCAGGGCCGGCAGTTTGGTGATCCTTTTGCAGCGGGTGGGCGGCGTTCCTTCTTTCAGGAAATCACCGGCATTGAGCCGGTTGAGCTGCCGATGGGTGTCAACATTGCCGGTTACTTTCGGGCCGAACTGGGCATCGGCGAGGCGGCGCGGGGGTATGTCCGCGTCATTCAGAAGCTGGGCTATGCCACAAGCCTGTATGACTTTTCCGATACGGCTCCAAGTCGAAAGCTCGATACCACATTTGGTGAGTTTTCACGTGACAACCCCTTTGGCATCAATCTTATATGTGTCAACGCCGACCAGGTCGAGGTGTTTGCCAGCCGGACAACAGAGGATTTCTTCCAGGATCGGTACAACATCGGTCTGTGGGCGTGGGAACTGCCGGACTTTCCTTCCGAGTGGGTGCTATGTGCGCGCCGCTTTGATGAAATCTGGACGGCCAGCCACTTCATCCGCGCCAGCCTGGAAAAAAGCCTTGAAACGCCGGTGTACACCATTCCCCACGTGGTCGAGCCGGGGGCAGTGACGCCGCGCAGCAAGTCGTATTTCGGGCTGCGTGAGGATGAGTTTTGTTTCCTCTACTCTTTTGACTTCAACAGCACGTTCGAGCGGAAAAACCCACTGGCGGCAGTGGCAGCCTTCAAGCGCGCCTTTCGCCCCGACGAGCCAGTGTGCCTCGTGCTCAAGTGCATCAACGAGCACCTGGCGCCGGAGTCTTTTGCCCGGCTCACGGCGGCCGTCCAGGGAAGCAACATCCGTATTCTGAATGGCTATCTCTCGCGGGAAGACAAGCATGCGCTGACGCAGGCCTGTGATGCCTACATTTCGCTGCACCGCTCGGAAGGCTTCGGGCTGACGATTGCCGAAGCGATGTATTTTGGGAAGCCGGTCATTGCTACAGGCTGGTCGGGCAACATGGACTTCATGACACCGGACAACAGCTTTCCGGTCGAAGTCGCGCCGGTGGTCATTCGTGAAACCACGCACGTCTATCGCGCTGGGAACATCTGGGCGGAGCCGAACATCGAGCATGCGGCGCGGCTGATGCGGGAAGTCTATGAGCACCCGGAAGCGGCCCGCGCGCGCGGTGAGCAGGCGGCACATGACATGCGGGAATACCATTCGATAGCCGCCATCGGCCGTGTGGTGGAAGCCCGGCTGCGTGAGATTGAGCAGTGCCGCCGGGCGAAAGTCATCCAGCGCACCCTGGCCGTACGCCAGGAGACAGCGCCAGCCGCACCTGCTACCCCGCCGGTTGCCAGCCCATCGGCGGCCATGCTCAATAGCCATCGATCAGGTCAGGGGTGGCAACTGGCGCTGCGCTCGCAGCCCGAACTGGCGCGGCAGATGTTGCCGCTGCCCGGTGAGGCATACGTGGAAGATTCCAAAGTGGGCACGCTGGGGCGTCTCTCAAAGCGCCTGCTGGCGCGACTGTTCCGGTTCTACATCTTCCACCAGAACAAGCTCAATGTGCACCTTCAGGGACGGGTGATGGAGTTGACGGAGGATGTTCACCGTCTGAACGAAGCTCTGGCGGAGCTGCGCGCCCAACTCTTTCACCTGGAAAAGCACTGAAGGGAAACGTCCTGAACTGCGCCGGACGGGAAGGCTGTGAAGTCACTGCTCGATTACTACCGTCGCCATCCTCATCGGATTCGGCAGGCTGTGCAGACGGCACGCCGCCTCTGGCAGACCGAAGGCGCAGGGGGCGTGTGGCGGCACATCCAGATGCGCCTTGCCGAAGAAGCACACACTGCGCCGCCGCGTTGCCCGTACCACAGGTGGGTGGCGCGCTACGACCGCCTGACCGACATTGACCGACGGCGCATCCGGGAACGTCTTGCCCGGCTGACCCATCGCCCGCTGTTTTCAATCCTCATGCCGGTGTGTGATCCTGAACCGCGATGGTTGCAGGCCGCGCTGGATTCCGTCACCCGTCAACTGTATCCGCACTGGCAGCTTTGCATTGCCGATGACGCCTCGACCCGCCCTGAAGTACACCGGTGTCTGGCCGAAGCGGCCCGGGCGGATGACCGCGTACGTGTCGTCTATCGTCCGACACGCGGCCACATTGCTGCCGCTTCCAACAGCGCCTTGGAACTTGCCACCGGCGATTTCATCACCTTTCTCGACCACGACGACGTGCTGGCCGAGCACGCGCTGGCCTGCCTGGCCGTGGCCCTCGATGAACAGCCCGAAACCGACGTGATCTACACGGATGAGGACCAGCTCGATGCGCGGGGGCAGCGCTTTGCCCCGCACTTCAAGCCCGGCTGGAGTCCAGAGTTGTTACGCGGCTGCCATTACCTTTCCCATCTGACCGTCTATCGGGCAACGAAGGTGCGCGCCGTCGGCGGTTTTCGTCCGGGGCTGGACGGCGCGCAGGATTATGACCTGTGTCTGCGCATCACGGCGCAGACCGATCCGGCACGAATTCGGCATCTGCCGCACGTGCTCTACCACTGGCGGGTGACGGCCGGTTCCACGGCCGGGCGGCACGAAGCCAAACCTTACGCCATGGCGGCCGGAGAGCGGGCGCTGGCCGAACATCTCGCCCAAGTCGCGCCGGGGGCGGAAGTGACCCGGACGCCGACCGGACGCTATCGGGTACGTTATCCGTTACCAGCACCACTGCCGCGCGTCAGCATTCTGATGGGAACGCGCGACCAGGCGGAACTGACCCGTACGGCACTTGACGGAGTGCTGAACGCCACGGATTACGCGAATCTTGAAGTCGTCCTCGTGGACAACGGCAGCCGCGAAGCTGAAACGCTGGCGCTGTTTGAAACCCTGCGGCAGGATGCACGGGTGCGCGTCATGCGCTATGACGCACCATTCAACTTTTCGGCCATCAACAACCTGGCCGCGCATCATGCGACCGGAGACGTACTTGTGCTGCTCAACAACGATGTGCAGATCATCCACGCGGACTGGCTGCGGGAGATGGTTTCGCACGTCATGCGCCCAGAGGTTGGCATCGTTGGCGCGAGGCTGCTGTACCCGGACGACACGATTCAGCACGTGGGCGTCGTGCTGGGGATTCGGGGCTTGCCCGGACACGTGCACCGGGGCGAACCACGGACGGCGCGCAGCATTCCTTCCAACGTCCAACTTCTGTGGAATGAAGTTGCCCGTGACGTTTCGGCGGTGACGGCCGCCTGTCTGGCCATCCGCCGGACGGTGTTTGAAGCCGTTGGCGGCCTCGATGCCGAACACCTGCCGGTAGCCTTCAACGACGTGGATTTGTGCCTGCGGGTGCAGGAACAGGGCTACCGCGTGCTGGTGACGCCGCATGCCGAGCTGTACCATCTGGAGTCGGCCTCGCGTGGTTCCGACCAGCGCCCGGAGCGGCGCGCCGCCTTTCAACGGGAGTGCGAGTACATGCTGGCGCGGTGGGGGGCGCGGCTGGCCGATGACCCGTACTACAATCCAAACCTGACCCTGGAACGTCTGGACGCCTCACCCGCCCGTCCACGCCGGCCCTATTTCTTTCGGGAGTCATCCTAGCCATGCCGCTCCGGGCAGTGGTGTTCGATTACGGCAAGGTGCTTTGTCAGCCGCAGCCGCCGGCTGTCCGGGAAGCTCTGGCAACACGTTTGGGTGCGCCACGGGAAGCCTTTGAAGCGGCCTATGGGCGGTTTCGGCCCGAATATGATCGCGGCACGCTTGATGATGTGGCCTACTGGCAGGCCGTAGCACAGGTTTGCGGACGGACGCTCGATGCCAAGACGGCGCAGTGGCTGGCCGATGTTGACGCGCGTGGCTGGTCATATCCCAACCTGCCGCTTGTGAACTGGGCCGGGCAGGTGCGGCAGGCTGGCTTCCAGACAGCGATTCTCTCCAACATGCAGCGCAGTTTGCGGCAACGGCTGGCCGAGTTGTGTCCCTGGCTGCCGGAAGTGGATGCGGCGGTTTTTTCAAGCGACATTGGCTTCGTCAAGCCGGAGCCGGAAATCTACTGCCAGGTGGTGGAACTGTTGGCCGTTGCGCCGCAGGAGGCGCTGTTCATTGACGACGTGGAAGCGAATGTTACCGGGGCGCGCCAGGTGGGCCTGTCTGCGTTGTGGTTTACCGATGTGTCGGCGCTGCGCCAGGCGTTGTCAGTTTTTCCTGAACTACCCCCACTCCCGTGACGGTTCGCCCCGGATATGAACGCCAACCTGAGTCCGCTGGATGAACCAGACCTGACTTCCCGCCGCCGTTGGCAGCAGCGCGTCCTGCTGGTTGCCCTGCTTGCCGTATTGGCCGGGCTGACCTGGCGCAAGTGGGGCGACCCGGTGGTGGACTTTGGCTGCGAGTTGTATGTGCCGTGGCAAATCACGCAGGGAAAGCACCTCTACCGGGATATGGTCTGGTTGGGTGGGCCGCTGGCGCAGTACGGCAACGCGCTGGCCTTTGCCGTGTTCGGCGTTTCCCTGACAACGCTCATCTGGGTCAATCTGGTGCTGCTGGCCCTGTTGACGGAACTCATCCGGGGCTATTTCGCCCGCTGTGTCTCGCCGTTGGCCGGGCTGGTGGCCGGGCTGCTGTTTCTGAGCCTGTTTGCCTTCGGGCAGTATGGCCCGCTGGCCAACTACAACTACCTGACACCATACCGCCACGAGCCGGTTCGCGGCGTGTTGTTGGCGGTTGGTGCACTGTGCGCCGCGACCCATGCCTGGCAACTCCGGGCAGAAAATGGTACGCCTGCTGCCCGGCGCATGGGTTGGTGGCTGGGTCTGAGCGGGCTGCTTTTTGGCGGCGTCTGCCTGACGAAGCTTGAAATTACCCTGGCCGCAGGGCTGGCGTTGCTGGCCGGCTTTGTTGTCGGGATGGCGCGGCTTGGCATTCGTGGTCAATTCCTGTGGAAGCTGTCGGGCTGGTTTTTGGGTGGCACGCTGGTGCTGCCGGTGGGGTTTGTGGCCTACCTTGCGCTGCACATGCCGCTCACGCTGGCCCTGCGCGGTGCACTGGGCAACCTGGCGACGGTTGTGGTGGCCAACCCGGCGCAACAGGCATTTTACCGGCAGGGACTTGGCCTCGACGCTTGGGCGCAGCACGTCACCGACATCACGACCGGCTGTGGCATCGTCAGCCTGGCCGGGCTGGTGGTGCTGGGCGGGGAAAGGTGGCTGGCGCACCGGTGGCATCGGGCGGGTGCGTTGGTCGGCGCATTATCAAGCGGCTGGCTGGCTTATCGTTTCGTGCCATGGGAGCGGTTCGCCAAACCCTTTCCGGTGCTTCTGGCGCTGACGGCCGTCGGACTCGTCTGTGCCGTGAAGTGGGAAACTGACCGCGACCGTCTCGGCCGGCGCTGGTTGCCGCTGCTGATGTGGAATCTGCTGGCGCTGGTGCTCATCGGGCGGCTTGGTCTGGCGGCACGCCTCCATCACTACGGATTTGTTCTTGCCTTTCCGGCCTTTCTGTTTCTGGCGACGATGGCGCTGTTTGTCCTGCCGGCCCTGTTGCGTGGGCAGCAGGCTGGCACGGGCTGGCTCACAAGCGGTGTGGCGGCTGGTGTTCTGCTCGCATGTGTGACAGCACACCTTCAGCTTGCCTTCGATCACTACGGGAAAAAAACGCAGCCGGTAGGTTCGGGTGGTGATCGGCTGCTGACCTACGGCCCGCGTTGGACGCCGGTGGGGCAGGTGCTGGCCGAAACCACGGCCAGTCTGAGCCAATCACTGCCGCCGGAAGCGACGCTGCTCGTGCTGCCGGAAGGCATTGCCCTCAACTACTGGTTGCGGCGCACCTGTCCGACATCCCTTCTGGCTTTTGACCCGTATTATCTGGCCGCCGGAGGGGGCGAAGCCGCCGTCGTGGCGGAACTCGAACGTCACCCGCCGGATGTTATTGCGTTGACCCGGCGCGACATGCAGGGGTATGGTGTCGGCTGGTTTGGTGAAGACCCAAACTACGGACGCCAGGTCATGGTTTGGGTGCTCCAGCGCTACGAAGTTGCGCAAGTGTTTGGTAAATGGGAAGATTTTGGCGTCGTGCTGTTCCGGCGGCGGGCGGCTGATCCCCCACCCGTGCCAATGATGGGTTCTCCGGCGGTGTCACCAGGGCAAGTCAATCACCATGAGTCATCCCACAAACGATTCTGTCGCGCCAGAGCTGTTTGCCGCGGTCTTTCAAAGTCTTGACATCCCCATCATTGTTGTGGACTACGCCACCCGCCGCGTTGTCGCCGTCAACCAGGCCTTTACCAACGAATCCGGCTACACTGCTGAACAACTCATCGGGCGGGAAACCAAGGAGCTTTCCCTGTTTCCTTCGGAAGCGGCCCGCGACCAACTCTACGCAAAACTGGCCGAGCAGAAGCAACTGACCACGACCGTGGCAGGGCAGGCCCCGGATGGCAATGTGGCTGAACTGACCCTGTGCCTGTCGCTGGCCGAGGTAGGCGGCCGGCGCTACATGGTCATTTACACCAAGTTCATGAACACCCTGCTGGACGAGACGCATCAGGTGGAGCAGCGCCTGCGGGATGTCCTGGCGGTGGTGCCGGGCGTGATTTACCAGTACCGCTACGATGCTGCCGGGAAAGGACGCTTTACCTACCTGAGCAACAAGACGGAAGCCCTGTGGGGGATCACAGCCAAGGACATCGTGATGCATGAAGGCTGTTTCTGGGAGCACGTGCCGTACGAACATCGGCGCGAGGCCCGGGACAGCTTCGCAGCGGCAGCCGCCAACCGCAGCCCGTGGGAGTGGAAGTTTCCGCTCCGCCACGTGCGCACGGGCGAAGAACACTGGTTTTACTGCATCGCCTTTCCAAAAGCGCTGTCTGGCGGTAGTACGCTGTGGACGGGTTTTGTTTCTGACATCACCCAACTGCACCGCCTGCAGGAAGCGCAGCAGGCTGCCCAGACGCTGCTTCAGGAAGAGCGCCTCCAGAAAAACAAACTGGAGTCACTGGGGACGCTGGCCGGCGGCATTGCCCACGATGTCAACAACCTGCTGGCCGTGCTCACCGGCAATCTGGGCCTTATCAAACGCGATACGTCCCTGGGAGAGGAGAGCCAGCGCCGGCTGGAATCCATCGAGCGCGCTACGGAACGCGCCAAATTGCTTGCCAAACAGCTTCTGACCTTTGCCAAGGGCGGCGACCCGGTTCTGGAAAATGTCTCGCCGGAAGTGTTCGTCGTCGAACCCATGCAGTGTATCTTGGAAGGCCGCGGCGTGGAGGTTGCCTTCCATTGCTCCACACCTCTGTGGCGCGTGCGGGCGGATGTCGGTCAACTGAGTCAGGTGTTTCAAAATCTGGCCACCAATGCGGCGGATGCCATGCCAGAGGGCGGGCAGGTGCGGGTTCATCTTCAGAACCGCACTCTGGCGGGACAGGATGTGCCGGGCCTGGCGGCGGGTGATTATGTACACATCAGCGTCACCGACACCGGCTCTGGCATTGCGCCGGAACATCTGTCACGGATTTTTGATCCTTACTTCACAACCAAAGCCGACGGCCATGGCCTGGGGCTGGCGATTGTCTACAGCGTGATTTCCAAACACGGCGGCCACATCGCCGTGACTTCAACCCTGGGCGTCGGGACACGTTTCGATGTCTATCTGCCGGCCAGAAAAACCATGGAAGTCACGCTGGAATCGGCGGTGCTGACCGGGGATGAAGCTGACCGGATTGCCAACCGCCGCCTGCTGGTGATGGATGACGATGAGTTGGTTCGGGAAATGCTCGGCACGGCGCTGGAAACCTTTGGCTATGGGGTCGTGGCCTGTCGGGCGGGAGAAGAAGCCATTGAACGCTACCAGGCAGCCATGGCGAATGGTTCTCCCTTTCTGGCGGTGATTCTCGACCTGCACATCAACCGTGGAATGGGGGGACGGGAAACGCTGGAGCGGTTGCGGCAGCTTGATCCGCAGGTGACGGCCATTGTCTGTAGTGGCTATCACGACGACAGCATCATGGCGAACTACCGGGCCTATGGCTTCGCGGCCAAGTTGCCCAAGCCATTCGACATAGATGCCCTGGGCGCCATTCTCAGCCGGCTGTTTCCTGATTCACCCAAACCATGAGCCTTGCCCAGCGTACCGTGCGCCTGACCAGTTGGGGACGTTTTCCGGTGGCCACGGCAAAGGTGGTGCGTCCGGCCCGGCAGGGCAACCTGGTGGAACTGCTCGGTGACGACACTCATCCTTCACTCATTGGGCGCGGTTATGGCCGCAGCTACGGCGACGCTGCCCTCAACACGTCGGGCGTCGTTGTCGAACAGGTGCATTTTGACCGCATGCTGGCTTTCGACGAGACCGCCGGGGTGCTTGTCGCCGAAGCCGGGCTGCGGCTTAAGGACATTCTGGAAGTTTTCGTTCCACGGGGTTGGTTCCTGCCGGTCACGCCGGGAACAAAGTACGTCAGCCTGGGTGGGGCGCTGGCCTGTGACATTCACGGAAAAAATCACCACGGCGACGGTTCGTTTTCCAGTCACGTGGAATGGTTTGACCTGCTGACCGCTGACGGCCAGGTACGCCGTTGTTCCAAAACCGAACAGTCCGACCTGTTCTGGGCCACGGCCGGGGGCATGGGCCTGACGGGCATCATCCTGACGGTGGCGCTGAAGCTGCGCCGCATTGAGACGGCTTACGTCAGCGTGGATTACCGCCGTACCCGCGATTTGGACGAAACGCTGGAACGCTGTGAAGCCGAAGACCATCACTACCGCTATGCCGTATGCTGGATTGACTGTCTGGCCCGGGGAAAACATCTGGGGCGCAGCGTCCTGATGCGCGGCGATCACCTGCCGCTGGCCGACCTGCCGGCCCGCTACCGGACACAGCCACTCCGGCTGCCGCGCAAGCCCGAAGTGACTGTGCCCTTTTCCTTTCCCAACGGCGTCATCAATGCCTGGACGGTCAGAGCCTTCAACACCGTCTTTTACCACAAGCACCCGAAGGCAACGTCGGGCGTGGTCGTGGACTTCGATTCGTACTTTTATCCACTGGACGCCGTGCTCGAATGGAACCGGGTCTATGGCCGGCGTGGTTTCATCCAGTACCAGCCGGTAATTCCTCTGGAAACAAGCCGTGCAACGCTCATCAGGTTGTTGGAAGAACTCAGCCGGGCCGGAATCGCTTCGTTTCTGGCGGTGCTCAAGCGGTTCGGGCCCCAGGAAGGGCTGCTGTCCTTTCCCATGCCGGGCTACACGCTGGCGCTCGACATTCCGGTAAGCGGAGACGCCATGTTTGCCCTGCTCGACCGGCTGGATGAACTCGTCGTGCAGTCCGGTGGACGGATTTATCTGGGCAAGGATGCCCGTCTGAAACCGCAGCATCTGGAGGCAATGTATCCGCAGCTTCCAACCTGGCGACGGATCAAGCAGACGGTTGATCCCGAAGGCCGGTTTTCGTCCGATCTGGCGCGGCGCGTGGGCCTTGTGCCGCCGGACTAGGCGGCGTCAGGGCTGTTTGTCCGGGCGGAACGGACGTTCCTTTCCGGCCACAGCTTCGGCGTAAGCACCGCCCCGTACGTCGCCAAGGGCAATGGCCCGCTCGTAGGCAGCCAGGGCTTCCGGCCGCCGGTCGGCGAGGTCGTAAATCTTGCCGATGGCGACGTAGGCCCGCGATGCCAGCCAGCGTTCTTCGGGCTTGGCCAGCCGGGCCGCGCGTTCGTACAGCTCGACGGCCTGTTCGAGCCGTTCCTGGAGGGCGGCCAACTGTTCGCTTTCATCGGCGGCAGGGTCCGTTTCCACAGTGGTGGGTTGTTTGGCCGTGAGTTCCGCGAGGCCGAAGGCGGCGCGGGCATCCTGGGGGTCTTCACGCAGCAGGGCTTCGAGTACCTGCCGCGCCTCGGCGTATTTTTTGGCGCGCAGGAGGGCGTCGGCCTGCTCGATGCGCGAAAGGTTTCTAGCCGCCGGGGCAGCGCGGACAAGCTGCCGGCGCTCTTCGACCCGGGCGCGCAGGGCGGCCAGTTCCGTCGGGCGGCGGCGTTCGCGTTCAGCGTCAAAACCCGACACCATGCGCGGAAGCCAGTCGAGAATGTCCACGCCGGTTTCATCAAGTGCGGCAAGCTGCTCGAAGAAGTGCAGGGCCAGAACGCCGCCACGCTCCCAGACGCCCAGCAGTTCGACGCGCGCTTCTTCATCGGCAAGCTGAAGCTGGGCCCGTTCGGCGGCATCGTCCGCCTGGCGCACGGCCTGCCGCACTGCCTGAATGGACAGGCGGGCCTCGATGGCCCGGCTCAGAGATTCCCGGACGATTTCAAAGACGTTGCTTTTCAAGGCCGGATCAGCATTGGGGAGGCTGCCGGCCAGTTTCACAATGGCAGTACGCCGGTCGGCGATGAGTTTGCCCGAACGGGCAATGACCGGCTCCAGAAGAAAGCGCAGCAATGCCCGCCGGATAGCCCGGTTGGGGGCTTCCCAAGGGGCGCTGACGACGAGAAAGAACTCGTCTCCGGGCCGGCGGTAGGTACGCCGGTCTGCACCGTTCAGAATGTCATTGCGCGTGACAACCCGCCCCACCGGGCCCAGCAGGTCAGGCAGGATGAACATCCGCCGGGTACGTTCGCGGAGTTCACCGGCCGGCAGGTTGGCACTGGTCAGGGTGTCGAGATCGGCAATGGGCGGCGCGTCCCGGGCCGTGACGATGGGCTGCGTGTGCAGAAACGTCAGCAGGCGGAGGGTTTCTTCATCAGCGATGGACTGGAGCCGTTCGGTAAAGGCCGTGTAGTTGGCGGCGTATTTGGGAAATGCCGTCCGCACCGGGGAGCGGGCGGCAAACTCGGCCACCAGTGGCGCCAGACCGGCCAGAGGACGCACATCTGGCGGCAGGGTCTCGGTGGGCGGCAGGGTGAAATCCGGCAGCGGGCGCGCCAGCAGGGCCAGTGCCACGGCGCTGCCCAGAAGGGTTGGGCGGTTGCGCTCGGCTTCCGGCAACTGTTTCCAGAAAGCGCGCAGCTTTTCCGTGATTTCAGGTGGGGTGGCCTGCTGGAGATCACGGAGCAGTTGTGCCCGGACTTCATTGGGCGGCGCGTCCGGCGTTTCGGCGTCGAAGCCGGCCAGATTGAGCGCGGCGAGCGTCACAAAGAGCCGCTCATCCGTTCCCACGACGATGTTGGCCTGAGCGGATAGTGACTGGGTTTGTGCCGCGCCGGCTCCAGCCGTCCAGCCCAGCACCCACCAGGCAAGAAGCATGGCGGGCCAAAGGGTATGTCGCGTCCGTAAGAAGGGCATAGGGGAAGGTTGGACCAGTGAAAGGACAGGCTGCCGGGAGTGCCCGGAAGCTTACCTGTCGAGTTTATATACCTGCCGCATCCAGTCGGCCGTCAGGCGCAAGCCTTCTTCGAGGCTGTAGGTGTTGCGGTGGTCAAGATCGCGTACGGCTTTGCTGGTGTCCACCAGCTTGATTTTGGTCGTCAACGGTTCGGCGTCGGCATAGCGTACCAGGGTGGGTGAAGCACCTGTCACCTTCAGCACCAGGTCGGAGAGTTCCTCAATGGTGTGAAGCTGGTCGCCGCCAATGTTGTAGGTTTCGCCCGGCTTGAAGTTTTCGACCAGATTGGCCAGCGTGCGGATGGTGTCGGCCAGAAACGTGGAAGTCCGGGCATGGCCGCGATAGACTGTCCACGGCAGGCCGTGCAGAGCGCAGTAGAGAAAGCGGCAGTTCACCGAGCGGTAAGGGCTGTAGTACTCACCCGGACCGTAAGTGTTGAACAGGCGCACGACAACTGTTTCGACGCCATGCTGGGCAATGGCGTTGCGGATTTGTATCTCGTTGACCCACTTTGACAGGGCGTAATCGTTGAGTTGCTTGATTTCGACTTCGTCCGTGATGTGTTCGGCCATCAGGTGGGGATAGTCGCCATAGACTTCCGATGAAGAGAAGTGCACCATCCGGAACCGCTGGCTTTCCTGGAGGCGCAGCAGGTGCTTGGTGCCAATGACGTTCGTGCGCCAGAGCGTTTCGTAGAAATCTTCTCCGTTCCAGCGTCCAAACTCGGCGGCGCAGTGGAAGACGTAGTCGAAACGGCCGAAGTGCTCAAACAGGCGGACGAGTTGGCGAAACTCGCTGATGTCGCAGCGGGCATAGCGCGGTTCGCGGATGTCTCCGTGCAGCCCAAACGCGACTTCGTCGGGCTGGTGCGCGAGGTCACAGGAGATGACATCGTGATGTCGTTCACGAAGCTCACGGACGAGCCAGGTGCCAACGACACCCAACCCGCCCGTGACCAGAATCCGTGCCATCGTTACGTGTGGCGTGAAGGGACCGTTTCAGCCAGCAGCCCTGGAGATTGGGATACCGGCACCCACTCCAGCGAGGTCGAGGAGACTGAAAGGCCGGAAATGCAAACAGGAAAGCCGCTTCAGGAAAAGCTGGCAATAGCGTCGGCTTCGTTGTCGAACGTATCGAACACCGTCAGCAGCTTGGTAATCATCAGCAGGTCCTGAATCTTCTTCGTGAGGTTCAGCAGCTTGAGTTGCCCCTGCTGATTTTTGACCGTCGTGTAGCTATGGACGAGTTCACCAATCCCGGAGCTGTCCACGTAGCTCACATCGCCCAGGTTGAGCAGGATGTTTTTGTTGCCATTTTCGAGCAGGGACTTGACAGCTTCCCGGAGTTGGACGCTGCCTTCACCAATCGTGATTTTGCCGCTGAGGTCCAGGATGGCGACATCGCCAACAGTACGATGGGAAATGGTCAGTGACATACGGACGCGGGACTCCTTCGCTGAAAAATATCGGCCGGTGCGCCGGTGTGATTCAAGTCTGTTTGTCGGTGGCAGCCTATCATTGCTGTCTTGAGGTTGGTTTTCAAACTTTGTTCCGCCGCCGGTTCGGGGGCAGGTTGCAGGGGGGAATGGACCCCACAGATGGCTCCCCGACCTGCCATCAGACATCTGTCCCGGCTGCTTTCAGTCTCGGCTGCGGCTGTGGCTGGCGCTACTGCCGTTGCTGCGGGCCTGGCTGGTCGGGCGGTACTTCACCATGCGCACTTCGAGTCCGCCCTGCTGATGGGGCAGGAATTCGACGGTATCCATGAAGGTTCGCATGTAAAAAATGCCCCGGCCATTGGGGTTCAGCAGGTTCTCCGGGTCACGCGGGTCAGCCAGGTGATCGGCATCAAAGCCTTGGCCACGATCACGTACGACGACGATGAGTTTTTCATCCGTCAACTGAAAGCGAACCTGAACCGGTTTGGAAATATCGAGTTGGTTACCGTGCTTGATGGCGTTGACGATGGATTCCCGAACGGCCAATCCAACCCAGTCTGCATTTTCAGCCTCGAATCCCGCCAGTTGTGTCAACTGGTCGGCAACGGCCCCAACCATTTCCACGAACCGGTAGTGACTTGCAATCGTGACTTCAATGACCGTATCGGCCGCACCCTGAATGTCATCTGGCATTGCTTTCACGATTGTTGCCCGCCTGCACGCCGACTGAAGTTGAATCCCGGTACATCCCCAACAACTTGAGCGCCACTGGCCTTGAGCGCCACTGGCTCGGCTAGATAACACGCGGTGAAAACGAGCGTCAAGGCAGGGGGCGTCATGGCCGTGGGCAATTCGTGCTATGATTTCCGACTGAGGGCGACCGTCCTGTAAGATGGTCTGCCGGTCCCGGTGTGGTGGGCCGGCGCCGTATGCCGCTTTGAGCATCTGCCTGAAGACTTGGTGGAAAGGTGGACAACGACCCGTCACGACCCGTGAACGTCTGGTGCTGGGACGGTTCACAGGCGGGCTTCAGGTATGGGGCTTCTGAGCTTGTCGTTTTTGGGGGAAGTGATTTCGTGAAAGCAAAACAATGGTTGGCAGCGCTGGGGGGAGCCACCTTGGCCGGTGGTTTGGCCTGGCAGTATCTCAAGCGTCCGCGCGATGTGCGCTGGATTGATTACGTGGGTGAACTACCGCACCCGGATGCCAGTCGCTTTACGGTGGTGGATGGTGTGCGGTTGCACTACCAGGAATTTGGCGCCCCGGACGCGCCGGTGCTGCTTCTGCTCCACGGCTACTGTTCATCCAACTACACGTGGAAAGATGTGGTCGAGCCACTGGCGGCGGCTGGCTACCGGGTGATTGCACCCGATCTGAAGGGGTTCGGTTTTTCGGAAAAACCGGCCGACCGCCGCTACCACGTGCAGGACCATGCTCAACTCGTGATTGGGCTGCTTGACCGGCTGGGTATCGAGACCGCCACCTTTGTGGGCAACTCCTTTGGCGGTGCAGTGGCACTGGCCTGCGCCCTGATGTGGGCCTCGCGGGTGACGGGACTGGTGCTCATTGACGCGGCCTACAACGATGCACCCTTGCGGCAGTATCCATTCAGTCTCTATGCCCGGATTGCCCGGACCTGGCTGGTTGGGGAAGCGGCCGTGCCCTTGCTGATGGCAACCCGGCAGACTTCGGAGACCCTGCTGCGTGGGTTCTTCCACGATCAGCAGGTGGTGACGCCGGAGCGGATCACGGCATACTTTCGTGCGTTGCGAACCGTGGAAGGACAACGCGCCGCTCTGACAACGGCCCGCCAGTGGGACCTGAACTGGATCGAGCAGGAGTTGTCCGGCATCACCGTCCCGGTGCTGATCATCTGGGGAGAGTATGACCGGTCCATTCCGGTTACGCTGGGTGTTCGTCTGCGCGCCCGTCTTCCACAGGCCGAATTTGTGGTCATTCCCGATTGTGGACACATCCCGGAGGAGGAACGCCCGGAAGAAACCACGGCTCTGATCCTTGACTTTTGCCGGCGGCAGGCGGTGCGTCCGGTGCCGTCTCTGGCGGCTTCAGCCACGGCGGCTCTGGCGGCAGGTGCATCCTCCACTGGAGCCCCGGTCAACCTGGCCGTGGCTGTTCAGCCCGACACGTCCGCTTCGGCTGACACCACGCCACCCCATACCACTTCACCCCAAGCGGCAGAGAAATCGCCGGCGGAGTAGCCCGTGGGTGGTGTCGGGCAAGGCACAACTTTGGCAGCACGCCCTGGCCCTTCAGGCAAGGGGCGCTTTGGGAGTACACCAATGGCGATTCAGCAGCATGACTGGAGCCTTCAGCGCAAGGGCGTCATTGACCAGGAGCGCCACAAGGAGCGCGTCAAAGAGGCCATCCGTAAGAACCTCAGCTCGATTGTTTCCAACGAGGCCATCATCCTTTCGGATGGACGCAAGACGGTCAAGGTGCCCATTCGGTCGCTGGATGAGTACAAATTCCGCTTCGACCGCAACAAGCAGAAGCATGTCGCCCAAGGGGACGGCAACTCAAAAGTGGGCGATGTGGTGGCGCGGGAAGGCCAGTCCGGCAGTGGGCCGGGCAAAGGCGGCACGGGGCCGGCCGGCAGCGATGCCGGGCAGGAATACTACGAAGCGGAGGTCAACATTGACGACATCGCGGCGCTCATTTTTGAGGACTTGGAACTGCCGTTTCTCGAAGAGCGTGCCAACAAGGCGATGCCGGCCCGCACCACCCGCTTCACGGAAATTCGCCGCACCGGAGCCTTTTCCAACCTCGACAAGCGCCGCTCGATTATCGAGAACATCAAACGCAATGCCATCGAGAGGGGACGCGCCCAGGTGGGCGGATTCAAAAAAGAAGACCTGCGCTTCAAGAGCTGGGAGGAAGATGTCCGTTTCGAGTCCAATGCCGTCGTACTGGCGCTGATGGATGTCTCCGGCTCGATGGGTGAGTTCAAGAAATACATCGCTCGCAGCTTTTACTTCTGGATGGTGCGTTTTCTGCGTACCAAGTACGACAACGTCGAAATTGTCTTCATCAGCCACCACACCGAGGCCAAGGAAGTCACCGAGGAGCAGTTCTTCACCCAAGGGGAATCCGGCGGCACGGTGGTGTCCAGCGCCTACAAACTGGCGCTCGACATCATTGACAAACGCTACCCTCCGAAGGACTGGAACATCTATCCGTTTCACTTCTCGGATGGTGACAACTACTATAGTGACAACGAGGAAGCCGTCCGGCTTGCCGACAAGCTCATCACCACGTGCAATCTCTTTGGGTATGGCGAAATTGGAGATGAAGGGGCGTCCAGCTACCGACGTTCGTCGGGGGCGTTGCTTTCGATTTTCAAGGAACATCTCAAGCACCAGAAACGCTTTATCGGAGTGCGCATTGACAGCAAGGAAGACGTGTATCCGGCGCTCAAGGAGTTTTTTGGTGCGCGCAACATCAAGGTTTGACCTGAACCGCTGAAGCCCACTGGGTGGCGGCCGTCGGCCGCCGCGGGTGGTGACGCCGAAACTCCGCTCACGGCCCACAAGTTTCAGGCCAGACGAGCTGGAGCGGGTCTTAACGTAACCGACGGGAAGAGCAGCAACGTGAAGTGTCCGTACTGTGGCAACCTTGAAGATAAGGTTGTGGACTCGCGCGAAAGCCGTGAAGGCGATGTCATCCGCCGTCGTCGTGAATGTCTGAAATGTGAACGACGGTTCACATCTTATGAACGGATTGATGAAATCCCCTACATGGTCATCAAGAAAGACGGCCGGCGGGAACCTTTTGACCGGCAGAAGGTGCTGGCGGGCTTGGCCCGGGCCTGCGAAAAACGTCCTGTGCCGGCCGCCAAGCTCGAAGCCATTGTGAATGCGGTCGAGAAATACGTTCAGGAATCGCGTGACCGGGAGCGGTCAACACAGAAGATTGGCGAACTCATTATGCGCCGGCTCAAGGATTTGGACAAAGTGGCCTACGTCCGCTTCGCTTCGGTGTATCTGGAGTTCAAGGATGTGACCGAGTTTATGTCCGAGTTGAAATCGCTCGTGAAGTCAACCCCGACCACGTCCCGCCGGAGACGTGGCACGAATGGGATTTCCGCCTGAGTTTAGGACTGGAAGCGTGCGGCCGCACGGCTGCGTCGCCACCGTTGTTTCAACCAGGTTGCCGCTTGCACCCGCTGCGGTACTGGTATAGCGTGCCGGAATCACAAGGACCGGTTTTCGGACGGGGCTACAACGACCTGCCTGACGGCAGGCCATGGTTGCTGCAACCACAGACCACAGCCGCGAGAAAGGGCGGGGAACAGGGAGTACAGGCGTATGAGTTACTTTGACCTGCCACCGATCATCGAACGCATGCTGGCGGTAGATGACAAAATCAGTGACCTGAACTTTTCCGTCGGGCGTCCGCCGCAAGTCGAACTCAACGGCAAGCTCGTTCCGGTGGACATCAAGGGGCTGCGCAACCTGACCCCCTACCAGACCGAAATCATCGCCATGGCGCTCATGGCCGGAAACCACGAAGCAGCGGAGAAGCTGGTGCAGACGGGTTCCGTGGACCTCTCCTACAGTCTGCCTTCCCGGACGCGCTTCCGTGTCAACATCTTCTCGCAGCGTGGGACGTATTCCATCGTCATGCGCGTCATTCCGACGGAAGTCCCCACGCTTGAGTCGCTGGGGCTGCCGCCGCAGTTGGGCGAGATTGCCAATCTCAAAAATGGGATCGTGCTGGTGACGGGGCCGACCGGCAGCGGCAAGTCTTCGACGCTGGCGGCGATTCTGCGCAAGATCAACGAGGAAAAGTTCTACCACATCGTCACCATTGAAGACCCCATCGAGTTTCTGCACACCCACAAAAACTGCACCATCAATCAGCGTGAACTCGGCAGCGACACGCCAAGTTTTGCGCTGGCCTTGCGGGCAGCCCTGCGGCAGGCACCGAAAGTCATCCTTGTGGGTGAAATGCGCGATCTGGAGACCACCGAAATCGCGCTGGAAGCTGCCGAAACGGGTCACCTGGTGTTTTCAACCCTGCACACCACAGACGCTTCCAAGACGGTGGACCGCATCATCGGTATCTTCCCGAAGAATGAGGAACACGTCATCCGTGTACGGCTGGCGCAGGCTTTCCGCTACATCATCAGCCAGCGTCTGATCCCACGGGCGGATGGCAAAGGGCGGGTCGCGGCGGTGGAAATCCTGAAGTCCACGCCCCGTACCCGCGAGTACATCGAAAAGGGTGAAAGTGAAGGGAAGTCACTGCTGGATGCCATGGAAGATGGTTCGCTCGACGGCATGCAGCACTTCGATCAGGTGATTGAGCGGATGATCCGGGAGGGCATCATTACGCAGGAAGATGGTGTGGCCTTCGCCACCAATCAGAACAACCTCCTGCTGCGCCTTTCCGGTCTTGGCTCTTCCAGCGATTTTGCCGGTGCCGGGGGCAGCGAGATCAACCGCATGCAGAAGGAGCAACAGGGGTTGCGTCCAACCTTGGGGGGCATGCGTCCGATTGCGCCGCCGGTGCGCAACACGACCGAGACGCCGCGCCCGTCCATGCTCGACATCATCGAACGGTGACGGCGGGAAACTGCTGCCACCTCCCTTCGGCCTGTGGATGACGACTCATGAAAGTTGTCTGCACGCAGTGTCGCGCGAAGTTCGACATTCAGGAAAAGAACCTGCCGGACAAGCCGTTTCAGGTCAACTGCCCGAAGTGTCGCTTCGGGATGACGGTCAAGCCACCGCCAAAAGCTACTCCCACGTTGCGCGGAGCACCAAAGCGTATGCAAGCTAATCAGGATGCCATCATGCAACTTGTGGCCCTGCTGACCGGGCAAACCGCCCGCAATGCTGATGGTTCGACGGGACCACTGGCCAGTTGGCAGCGCCGCCAGACACTGCTCTGTCTGGCAGACCCGGCGCAGGCTCAACACGTGCTCGAAAAACTCGACCACCAAGCGTATGCCCCGACAGTTTGTACCGAAGTATCCAAAGCCATTGAGCTGATGCGGGACTCAAGGGTGGACATGGTACTGCTTGACCCGCAATTTGACAGCGCCAACCAGGGCGGCATCACTATCCTTCGGCATATCAACTCACTGCCTCCGAAGTACCGGCGTCGGACGTACCTCGTTCTGGTCTCACCGCAGGTCAAGACGCTTGACACGTACATGGCGTTTCTGAACGGCGTCAACCTCACCATCAACACCTCTGACATTGACACCATCAACCAGATACTGGAGCGCAGTATCCGTGACTTCAACGAACTGTATCGCGGTTACAACGCAGCAGCGGGGCTAAGCCCATTTTAGCCCCGCCTCCCGTTGGAAGCCGCAGGGTGCGCGATGCCTGAAGGGTGGGCAGGCTTGGAGCGTGTCCAAATCGCTGGCGTCATGGCATGCTAGGGCGTGCCGAAGCGTGCCCGGCGCACTTGGATTTTCTATGGCATTGTTGTTGAGGTTGAAGCCAACGTGATGCAGGTCAAATCACGTGTGAATAAGTTGCTTGTAGCCCTGTGGTTGCTTGTCGGGTCCGTTAGTCACGGCGGGGCCAGGACACCGGCACCAACGGTTTTGCGGTTTCGCGATCTGGATGGTGTGCAGGTCAACGGTCGGGAAGTCGTCTTTCCGCCACGCGCCCAGCAGCTCAACGGCAAGCAGGTGGAAATCAACGGCTTCATGGTGCCGCTTGGCATCAGCGATGGGAAAATCCGCCGGTTCATTCTCATTGAAGTTCCACTGGCCTGCTGCTTTGGTGATGGGCCGGGCATCGAGCAGATGATTTTCGTGACCCTCGCACCGGGACAGGAACTCAGCGCCGCCAGTGACTACCCCGTGGCGGTCATCGGCACACTTCAGGTTGGGGTGCAGCGCCGGGAGAGCGGAGCCGTCGAAAGCCTTTACCGGATTGTCAATGCGCGGGCGCGGAAGCTGGTGTGAAAGCCCCCACGCTCCCGGTCTGTCGGTGCAACCGGAAACGGCCTGAAACCATAGGCTTGTCACGTCACGCCGGTTTTGTCCGGCTGATGCTCACCGGGGTGCCGCGCTGGGCAAGTGAGGTCTGAATGGCTTCGAGCGTACGCACGACAGCCAAACCGCTTTTGCCGTCGGAAACCGTCAGACTTCCCCGCCGCAGCCCGTCGAGGAAGTAGCGCGCCTGTGCCTTGAGCGGTTCTTCAAGCTGAATGCGTGGAATGGAAATGTCGCCTTCACGGGCAAGTAGTTGGAATTGCCCGTAATCCTCGTAGTACGGCTCACGGATCACACCCTTGTCATAGACACAGATGGGCCCAATGGTGGCCAGGTCATCCCAGATGAGCATTTTCCGGTCGCCCACAATGGTAATCTCGCGCACCTTGCGCGGGTTGAGCCACGACACATGGACGTGCGCCAGCAGGTCGTTGGGATAGCGCAGGGTGATGAACGCCAGGTCTTCAATGCCGGGCTGGAGATAGGCCGCGCCCGAAGCCGAAACTTCGAGTGGTGTAGCGCCGGTCAGAAAGTCAAAAATGGCGATGTCGTGGGAAGCCAGGTCATAAACGGCATTGACATCCTTGCGAATCGGCCCCAGGTTCGTGCGGGTCGAAACCATGGTGTAAATCCGCCCCAGATCGCCAAATTGCAGGTATTCCTTGAGCTTGAGAATCCCACGGTTGAACAGGAAGACTTGCCCGACCATCAGCAATCGGTTCCGTTCAGCCGCCAGGGTGACGAGTTCCTCGCCCTCTTCCGCTGTGCGGCAGAGCGGTTTTTCGACCAGAACGTGCTTGTCGGCCAGCAGGACATCCCGGACGATGGCATGGTGTGTACTTGTCGGCGTGGAGATAACGACGGCATGGATGTCGGTTTCAGCCAGCATCCGGCGGTAGTCCTCAAACAGGGTGAGTCCCGGATAAGCCCGGCCGACCCGTTCCAGGTTCTGGCGGCTGACATCGGCTGCCGCGACGACCTTGGCTTCGGGAAAGGACGAAAATGTGCGGATGTGGTTTGGTCCCCAGTGACCACACCCGATGACGGCGATATGAAAGGTGGTTTGGCTCATAAAGGTCTCGTCAGGTTTTTGGATACAGGTTGGCCGGCCGGTGGCGTCCGAACATGCGCCGGGGTTGGCCAAAAGCGCAGCCGTCCAAGTGCAATCGGGCTTGCTTCCGAATATACATCGTTCAGTGGTGGAGCGGGTCGGTTTTGGTCATTGGGTCCGTCAAGCGGGATGCCGGGAAGGGAGCCAGTCACCGGCGGCACTGGCATCCTTTGTCTGTGGAACCGGCCTCGCAGGTGTTTTGCCGGACTGACCCGGTGCCACTGAAGCCTGCGACATGCTGCTTACCCTTGCCATCTGGACACTCATGATTGTGCTGGCGGGCCTGATCGGGCGGGTCTGCCTCTCCAAGGTTGTCTTTTCCAGCACGTCTGAGCAGTTCACGATCAGCCTGTGGTTTGGGGTCGGGGTGTTGTCCAACCTGTGGTTAAGCACGGCCTTCCTGCTCCCACTCGCGCCCTGGGTCGCCGCCCTGACGGCTGTCATTCTGCTCCTGTGGCTACAGCGGGTGAAGCCAGCCCATCGCCGTCTGTCCGAGTGGGGGAAGCGGCGTCTGTCGGCGGCAGCCGGACTGTCTGCACTGGCCCTGCTGGCAGCGGCGGCGGTTGCCGTTTCTCCCGTCACACTGGTGGACACCGGGATTTACCACTACCCCGCGATGCGCTGGTTGGCCGAGTATGGCGTGGTGAAAGGCACGGCCCTGCTCGATGTGCAACTGGGCTATGCCTCGTCGTGGTTTGCCCTCTTTGCGCCCTGTGTGCACGACGGCCTGAAAACACGCGCGGCGGGGCTGTCCGGTGGTTTTGCTCTGGCGCTGTGGTTGATCGGGGCTGGACTGGCCGGCTGGCGGCTGTATCGCGGAACCGGCCGCCCTGGCGACTGGTTTTTCGTCTGGGCCACGACGCTGGGGGTTGGGGCGCTCAGCACGGTGGAAGGACTGCTGGCATCTTCATCGCCGGATGTGCCGACGGCGGCCCTCATCATCGTTGTGCTGTGGATGATGCTCGACTGCGAAGCCCTGCCGCTGCCCGCCCGCCGGGGCCGGGACTGGGCAGTGGCCGCCCTGGCTGGAATGGCGGCTGCCATCAAGCTGACGGCCGTCCCGTTGCTGCTGCTGTCCGGCTGGCTGGTGTGGAGGTCGGCCGCCCGCCGCCGGTGGACGGCGCTCATTGCCTTCGTTGCCCTTGAAAGTGTGGCGCTTCTGCCGGTGACGCTGGCGCGGGTGCTGACTTCCGGCTGTCCCTTCTTTCCCTCGAAGCTGCTGGCGCTGCCGGTGGCGTGGCGCTATGAGATGAATCCGTGGCAGTACTCGACCGGCATCCCCCGGTCACTGACCACGGTGATTCGTGATCAGGCGCGCTGGGACTGGGGAGCTTTGGCCGTGGCCCGCTACAGTACAGGTCCGCTCAACGGCTGGTTGGACTGGCACTGGCTTCCAGGTTGGCCGACGCACGAACCCGTCGCCGCCGGGTTGCTGGCCGGGAGCGGTCTGGCGACACTGGTCTGTCTGGTGCGGTGGCAGACCGTGCCTGCGAGTTGGCGGTGGGCGCTGGGAACCGGGTGGCTCGGAAGTCTCTATGTACTGCTTCAGGCTCCGTCGCTGCGGTTTGGTGTCGGCTACTTCGTCGTCCCGCTGGCATTGGGGCTGGCGCAGCTTTCGAGGACGTTCCCCCGGTGGTCTCCGCTCCTGGTCTGGAGTGTGGAGCTATGCCTGCTCCCCTTTCCTTCGCAGTTGCCGCTGGTGCGTCCGCCGCGTCTGACGCCGGTTCCGGTTGTCCTCACTGATGTCAACGGCATGAAGCTCTACCAGCCGGTGCCCCGGCCAGGCATCTTTCCGCGCTGTGGTGACAGTCCGCTCCCGTGTGGCTCGAACATTGATCCCACCGTCCGCCTGAGCGATCCCCGGCGCGGCGTTGCGGCCGGTTTCATCCGGGGGCCGGTGCCGGAAAGGGAAGCCTTCTGATGGCAGCCATGACGCTGCACCGCTGGGCGCTGCTGGGGCTGATCGTGGCGAATGCGATCTGGGGCAGCACATTCGTTGTGGCGCAGGATGTTACCAATCCGGCACATCCCGGCAGTCTCGCGCCCATGCGCTACATCATGGTGCGGTTCGGGCTGGCCGTGGGGCTGATGTTGCTGGTGTGGGGCGGGCGATTGCGGCGGCTGCCGTCGCGGACACTGCTTCATGGGCTGTGGCTCGGCGTCTTTCTGGGGCTGGGCTACGTCCTGCAGGCGCAGGGGCTGGCCTGGAGCGGTAGTCCCTCCAAAGCGGCATTTATCACCGGGTCCAGTGTGTTGCTCGTTCCGCTGTTCGGAGTGTGGTTTGGAAAGCAGCGTCCGACGGCTGCGAATCTACTCGGCCTGATGGTGGCGTTCATCGGTTTTACCCTGCTGTGCTTTCCCGATGATGCGTCCCGTGGCTGGCGTTGGAGTGATGCTGTGTCGTTCGGATGCACCGTCCCGTTTGCTGTTCACATCGTCCTGATGGAGCGTTATGCCGGGCAGTCGGATGTGGACAGCCTCAACCTCGTGCAGCTCGGTGTCTCCGTGCTCGTGGCCGTAGCCGGATGGCTGGCGGTGGCCGGCTGGGTGCAACTTGCCCTGCCGCTGCCGGATGTACTGACCCCGGAACTGCGGCCGTTGTCCCTGACGGCCAACCAGGTGTGGGAACTGCTCTACCTGGTCATGTTTGGAACGATTCTCTGCTATCGCCTGCAAACCTGGGCGCAGCGGCATGTTTCCGCGACGCAGACGGCCCTGACATTGACGCTCGAACCGGTTTTTGCCGCGCTTATCGCCTTTTTGGCCGGCGTTGAACGACTTGGCCCCCGTGAACTGGTCGGCGGCCTGCTGACCATTGCTGGAGTCGTGATTTCCGAAGTCCTGGCCGGAACCAAAAAGACTTGACCCACTTCACCAAAATGACGACACTCACTGGCTTCAGTTTTGCTCCCGGTTTCTTGAGTCAGGCACCGAAAGGAGGTCCCGCCCTATGGCAAAGGCAAGCAAGCGCATCAACATCAAGTTGCAGAGTTCAGCCAGTTCACATTGCTACTACACGGAAAAGAACAAGCAGAACACCAGTGAGCGTCTCGTGCTGAAAAAGTATGACCCCATTGTGCGGCGGCACGTGGAGTACAAAGAGTCCAAGTAGCGACCTCAACGGTACGGTGGAATGTGGGCAGGGCGCGAGTCGGCAGGCTGGCGCCCTCGCTGTTTTCTCTGTCCAGGGCGCTGCGGCGGGTTCACCGACGCCTTTTTCCTGCTGAAAAGGTTGACCCAGCGCATTACGCTCGCTAGTGTAGCAGTACACAAGCGAGCAACCAGCCAAGCTTTTCAAGAGCCGAACAGGGGCGTTCCCAGTTCTCCCCAACGGCACGCAAGTCATGAAATCTTCTGAAAGCGACAGCGGAGCAGGACGCCCGATTGCCCGGCGTCCGACACGTTACCGTCTGGAAAAAAAGGTCAACGGTGTGTGTGTCCTGGAAGTCGTGGGACGCCTTGCCCCCAGTACGGCGCAGGAAGAACTGACCACGCGCGTGGATGACCTCATTGCCTCCGGCCACACCAACTTTCTCATTGACCTGCGTGGCGTGAGCTACATCAGCAGCACCGGCGTTGGGGCACTCATCGAGTGCTATCACCATGCGGAACGCGCCGGTGGCAAGCTCAAACTGCTCAATCCATCGCAGGCTGTGCGGCAAATTCTCACCGTTTCCAAGCTGGACAGCGTGTTTGACATCTGGACGGACGAGGAAGCCGCCATCCGCAGCTTTGGAACAACTGGCACTGAGACTGCGCACCCGGAGGAAGACGACCCGCCGACGCTTGTCCCTGAAGCTGTCAAACGTCCTTCTGCTGCCGCTTCCGCGCCGGCGACGTCAGCCGCTTCTACCCCCAAGGCGTCTCCGGCAGCACCGGAGACGCCAGATGTCAAACCGGCACCGGCGGCTCCCCAACCACGGATTGTCAAGGCCGCTGATGCCCCGCCACTGAAGAAAAGCCGTTCACGGCGCGCCAAGCCTTCCTCTTCCTAGAAACACGGCCTAACCTGCCGCCGACAGGCCGATGACCGTGCCAAAGGCCAGGGAGTCGCGGCTGCGCAGCGCCGTTCGGACGGCCTGCTGCAGGCGGATGACTGGGAAGGTGGGGGCCCGCCCCTCGGCCAAGTCCCGGAGAAAACCCTCGAAACAAGCCCGCTGGCTGGCAGGTGACGGCGTAAGGTCTTCGCGCTCAAGGTAGCCAGCCGGTGTTTGGACGGCCAGCCGTTCACGCGGGCTTTCTGCCCCGAACGTGGCGCTGATGTGAACGCTGCTCCCGTCGGCGAGTGCCAGCGTCAGGGCAAGCGTCGTCAGGCGTTCATAACTGACTTCCTGAGCATAGAGCCGCTCCGGGACGCTGTCGGTGAAGCTCATCGCCAGCAGAATGGCTTCAGCCAGCCGGAATGTCGCCTCGGCAGAAGGTGCCGGGCAGGTGGCGTGGAAGTCATACCGCAGCCAGGACGGAGCATTTGTGTACAGCCGTTTCAATTCGGCAAAAGCCGGCGTCGTCAGCCGGGCAAAGCCAATCATCAGCGGTACGTCCTGCGCCATGGCCAGCCGGAACACTTCCTCCAGTTCGCTTTCCTCATCCGCAGGCAACTGGGTCAGAAAAAGCGGCAGCCGACCCTGCAAAACCTCACAGGCAAGACGAAAGGCGTCTCCGGTGCGTCCCAACAGCACCACGTCGGTTTTGCCGTCAGAACCCAGGGGCGACACGTCATTCGTGCCGTATTCGGCATCGAAGGCTTTCACAAGCTGCCGTGCCTTTTCCGGGGTGGGTGCCACAACGCCCGTCACGCGAACCTGTCTGGAAGGGATGAGTTCCCGCAGCGCCTCCTGTCCGGTGTCGGCAATCACGGCCAGCCCGACCATGCCGCTGAGTTTGGGGCGCGCAACGCCGACATCGAACCGGACGGTTGGACTTCCCTCAACCGTGGCCGGATAGGTGACGGCCACGGCCCGGCCCGGCGCGGCGTCGGTGCGGAGCATCTCCCGTACGGCGGCATCAATGGCATCGAAGTCATGGCGCTCGATGTCCGGGCGTCCCGGCGGAGGCAGTGCCGTCACAAAACGCAGAAAGGACTCCATGGCTGGAAGAGGTGAGGCTGCCGTCGCCAGCGGGTCCTGCTCACCGCGTCCGCCAAACCAGGTAAACTGTATCTGCATTTCCTGGGCGCGACAGGCGGCCCAGGCCGCTTCGGGCAGCATCGGCAGGCTGGCAATCAGGCGCGCCTGTGGCTGGGCCAGACTGGAAAGCCACGGCGTCAGGCGTTCGGCGGCGGCTGTGTCGGTGACAATCAACACCGGGAGGCGTTGCGCACGGGGCGGCGCGGCGTTCAGGTCACAGAGGTCGGCTCCGGCAAGCTGGCACAGCCCACGCGCCAGTCGTCCGGCCAGGTTTTGCCCGCCGACGCCTACCGGCAGTCCCAGACGCACTTCAGCCGCCTCAACGGCCCGCCAGGCAATGCCGCCCGGAAGCGCCAGCAGTGCCAGATCGTCGGGCACGTCTTCCGGGATGGCCACCAGGCGGTTCGTGGCGACAAAAACCAGCGGGCCCGGAAGGTCCTGCCCGTAGCCAACCCAGGCCACCCGCTGTCCAATCTGGAAGCCACTGCGGGGTGCAACGGCCGTGATGACGCCGACGCCGCCGTGCTCGATGCTGAAGAGCGTCACCTTGCGCGTGACGAAGGTTTCGTAAGCCTTTTTGAAGCCTGCCTGCCGAAAGGAAGACCACACCCGACGGACGAGTCCAGGCTTGGCTGCCGGCGCCAGCGCCGTCGTTTCCGTGCCGGTGCGCGCTTCAGACGCGGCCGGCCTTTCATTTGCCGCCAGCGTCGCGGCGGCGTGCAGCAGGCACTGGCTGACGCGAATCACCGCGCCGCCCGGCGCCAGACGTGGGACAGGGGTTTCAGCATAGGTGAAGCGCCCCGTGCGGGGGTCCTGAACTGGTCGTTTCATGGCAATCCAGCGCGTCAGACCTCCATCGCCGGCAGGATACGTGCCCCTCTGCCGTCAGGCATCGTCTTCGCCATTTGTGGGGTTCTGGTCGGCAAGGTAGGCTGCAATCTGCCGGGCAACTTCACTGTCCTGGAGTGCATAGCGGAGCGGTGCGTCGAGCGTCGTCAGACAGTCCGGGCAGAAACGCACGGCCAGCACGTCCAGCCGTTTTCCGCAACCGGCGCAGTGTTCCGCCAGAAAGCGCATCGTCTCGTTGGCGACGGCCTCCCACTGGGGATGGGCGTCGAAACGGTCACTGGCCAGCGCGCTCAACTGCCACACCAGCAGGGCCAGCTCACCGACTTCATGCCAACTGTCGGTGTAGCTCATGGCTGGCTCAAAGATGGATGGAAGTGTGATGTCCCGGGCGGTCACTTCGCGCAGCGTCCGCAAAAGCGCCTGCCGGTATTTGTACAGATGCTGCTTGGCCACATAGACCTGGGGATTCACGACGGCTCGGTTCCTTCTGCGAAAGGAACGGTCTCACCCGCCCTGGCCGGCCTGACGCTGTACAGGATGTCGTAGGCAAGTGGATGTTCAAGCAGTTCCCGGGCCGATTCCTGGAGGGCAGCGATGAAGGGAGAGGCAAGGTGGGTACGGAAGTTTTCCAAGCTGGTCCACACTTCATAGGACACAAAACTGGCTGGGTCATCAGCCCGCACGTGGAAGTCATAGTAGAGGCAGTGAGGATGCTGGCGGATGGGTTCGATGAGCGCGCTGACCGCACCCCCGACCTTATCCTCACAGCCTGGGCGAGCCGTAAGCCGCACCATGATGGCAACCGGGCCGTCGGGTGTCATGTCGTCTCCTTTGTGGCCTTGGGGGAGTTGTAAAGGCCCTGCCTGACCAAAGCCGACCGCCATGATGCCGTGAGGCATGAAGCCAAGCAAGTCATCAGCCATCGGCCAGGCACAACCAGTACGTCCTGGGATGAACTTTCACACTCTGATTCGGTTTTCCGACCGGCCGTGTTATACAGGAAAAACGTTGCTTACCTCACATTTGTCAAATCAAGGAGTTCTGCGATGTCTGCTGCTGCACCTGTTCCGGTGGCGTCACCTGTCCCCGCGCTGACCACCCTTTCCGAAGATGAGCGCATGTTTCGTGACAGTGTTGCCGATTTTGCCCGTGAACGCATCCGTCCGCATGTGGCCCGCATGGATGAAGAAGGCGTCTTTGAACCTGCGCTTCTCAAGCAGTGTTTTGAACTGGGTCTGATGGGCATTGAGATTCCGGTCGAGTACGAAGGGTCGGGCGGAACGTTTTTCATGGCCACGCTCGCTGTTGAGGAACTGGGCAAGGTGGACGCCTCGGCGGCGGTCATCGTGGATGTCCAGAACACGCTCGTCAACAATGCGCTGCTACGCTGGGGAACGCCGGAGCAGAAAAGGCAATACCTGCCCAAACTGGCTACAAACATGCTGGCCTCGTATGCCCTTTCTGAAGCCGGTTCCGGCAGCGATGCCTTTGCCCTGAGCTGCCGCGCCGTGGACAAGGGCGACTTCTGGGAACTCACCGGACGCAAGCTCTGGATTACGAATGCCGCCGAAGCCGGGCTGTTCATTGTCTTTGCGACGGTCAACCCGGAAGCTGGCTACAAAGGCATCACGGCCTTTCTGGTCGAACGCGACATGCTGGGCTTTTCCGTCGGCAAGAAGGAAAACAAGCTGGGCATCCGGGCGTCCTCGACCTGTGAGCTGATTCTGGAAAACTGCCGCGTGCCAAAGTCAAATGTTCTGGGAGAGGTTGGCAAGGGCTACAAGGTCGCCATCGAAACGTTGAACGAAGGGCGAATTGGCATCGGTGCGCAAATGGTTGGTGTAGCTGCCGGCGCGCTGGAGCACGGCATCCGCTATGCCAAGGAGCGGGTGCAGTTTGGCAAACGCATTGCCGATTTTCAGGCCATTCAGCACCAGATTGCCGAACTGGCCACGCACATCGAGGCTGCGCGCCTGATGGTGTACAATGCTGCCCGCCTGCGGGATGCCGGACAGCCCTTCGTCAAGGAAGCCGCCATGACGAAATGGTTTGCGTCACAGGTGGCGGAGAGTGTCACTTCCCAGGTCGTCGAAATTTTCGGCGGCTACGGCTTCACCAAAGAGTATTCGGTCGAAAAATACTTCCGCGACTCCAAGATCGGAAAGATTTACGAGGGCACATCGTTTATGCAGCTCAACACGATTGCCAAGCTGCTGCTCGCCGACTGAGCTGCGTCAGGGAATCTCACAATGGATAGCGGTGCACGGTCTGACCTGCTGATTGTGGGCGGTGGCCCGGCCGGCATTGCCGCCGCCCTGTGGGGCAAGCGGCTGGGGCTGGACCCGCTGCTGCTGGAAGCCGGTTCCCAACTGGGCGGGCAGTTGCTGCGCAGCTACAACCAGTCGGTGGACTGTCCGGGATTTTACGGACTCGTTGGCACGGACATTGCCGAGCGGCTGACAATTCACCTCATACGCGAAGGCATACGTTTTCGGACAAATGCCTTGGTGACGCAGGTGGATTGTGCCGCCCGGAAGGTCGTCGTCAATGAGACGGAAACCCTCACCGGACGCGCTCTGGTGCTGGCGCTTGGCGTCCGCAAGCGCCGGTTGGGCATCCCCGGCGAGCGCGAGTTTGCCGGCCGCGGGGTGAGTACCTCAGCCACCCGCGACAAGGGGCGCTACGCCGGCCGGGAAGTCATCATTGTCGGCGGCGGGGACGGTGCATTTGAAGAGTCCCTCATCCTCGATGAAGCCGGTTGTCGGGTGACACTCGTGCATCGCTCCGGGACGTTTCGGGCGCGTCCTCTCTACCGCGATCGCGTGTTGACGCATCCACGGATTCGCGTCATGACGCACACGCGGCTGCTTGCCATTGAGGGAAGCCAACAGGTTGAGCGCGTCATCGTGGAGCGCAGCGCACCGGTTGAAGCCCCACGTCAGCAGGTCATCCCGGTGTCTGGCGTCTTTCTGGCGCTGGGAGTTGTGCCGGCGACCGAACTCGTTGCCGGCCAGGTAGAGCGTGACGCCGAAGGCTATCTCATCACGGACCGCCACGGGGCAACCTCCTGTCCCGGCGTCTGGGCCTGTGGCGATACAACGCGACCGCTGCTGTCGAGCCTTTCGACGGCTTTCGGTGACGGTGCTACTGTGGCCAAAGCCGCTTTTGACTGGCTGTTGGCACAAAAGCAGTAGCGGCCAGGGCTGACTTTGTTTATCGTCGGCCGCATCCCCCCGCCCGCGTCCCGATTCTGCTTCTTCATCGTGGTGAGCGATGCTTTTGTATGAAATCAATGCCCGCCTCAACGGGCAACGCTTTGCCGACATCAGCGAGAGCCAGTTGGAGGAGTATGCTGCGCTTGGCTTCGATACCCTGTGGCTGATGGGCGTGTGGGCCATCGGCCCCGAAGGGGTGATGATGTCAAAGCGCCATGCCCCGGACTTTGTCGGCTCGCCCTACGCCATCAGTGACTACCATTTCAACCCGGAGCTTGGCGACGAAGCGGATTTTGCGGCGCTCCGCCGGCGCGCTCACCGCCATGGGCTGCGGCTGGTGCTCGATTTCATCCCCAATCACTTTGCCCGTGATACGCCGCTCATTCTGACGCACCCGGAATACTTCATGCACAGCAACCCGGAGTGGCGCGATGAATACCGGGATGATTACTACTGGCATCCATCAGGGCGCTGTCTGGCGCATGGCAAAGACCCCCACTTTGCCGGTTGGGAAGATACCGTGCAGCTTGATTACACCGTGGCTGGCACACGCGCCCACATGCGCGACACGCTTGTTCGGCTGGCGACCATGTGCGATGGCGTCCGATGTGACATGGCTATGCTGCTGCTGCGTGACCAAATCCGTCGGCAGTGGTATCCGCGACTGCCCCAGGAAGTCTTTGACCGCGCCATGCCGGGTGAGTTCTGGGATGAAGCCATTGCAGCGGCCAAGCGCGCCAATCCCGATTTCGTCCTGATTGCCGAGGCCTACTGGGACACTGAGCTGAAACTGCTCTCGCTGGGTTTCGATTACGCCTACGACAAGCGGCTGCTCGATTGTCTCGTGGCGCATGATGCGCCTCGTGCTGTGGCTGAACGGCTGCGCTCGGTCTCCGAACTTTTTCTCAAAAACACGCTCCGCTTTACCGAAAATCACGATGAGGAACGGGCGGCGGCGCGTCTGTCGCCGCTGGCCAATCGGCGCGCGGCAGCGCTGGTGTGCCTGCTGCCGGGTGGCGTTCTGATTCATCAGGGACAGATGGAGGGCGTCACGGAAAAAATCCCCGTTCAGCGTATCTGGCCGCTGCACCACCACAAGCCGGATGTGGCCCTTCAGACGTACTTCAAGGCGCTGCTGGACCTGGCACGACGGCCCCTTTTCCGCCACGGCCACTATGCCCGCGCCGAGTCCAATCTGCCTCACGTGGTGAGTTTCTGGCGGGCCCACGGCACTGCGGCCGAGCTGGTACTTGTCCCCATCGGGGACGCCCCTGTGCACCTGCCCGTCACACCGTGCGTCACGCTGCCGCCACCGGCTTACCAGGTCAATCCCTATGCAGCGCGGATACGCCAACGCCCGGAACAACGGCTGCCGGTTGTAACCCGGAACGACTGCTGGGAACTGAACGCTGCGGTGCTGGCCACGGCGTTTGAAGCATCCCCGTTCGTAAGCGTCACCTTTGACGCCGAGGTTTGAATGTGAACGCCCGGCTCACGACGCTCCTCCATGCCCTGCGCTGCCCGGTGTGCGCTGGCGAAGCCCTCGTCTTTGAAGGCGAGTTTGAGGGGGTGCGCCGCACCGGGACGTTTTCCTGCCGTCAGTGCAGCGCCCGGTATCCGTTGCAGGATGGAATTGCCGATTTTCTGCCGACGGGCCACCCGGCGCTGACGCTGGCCCAGTTGACGGGACAATGGAAGCTGACGGCAACCGTGTATGAGCGCCTGTGGCGAACCCGCGCCCTGTCGCTGCTTTCCGGGGAGGCATTTCCGCCAGCGCGCGAAATTGGCTTGCTGCTCGATGCCCTTGAACCCACCTTTGCTGAAGATGGGCTATGGCTCGATGCCGCCTGTTCGACGGGCTACTACGGACGCCCGATAGCCAAACGACTCCTGGAGCAGGGCCGGACAGCTTCACTTGTGATTGGGATCGATCTTTCGCTGGCGATGCTGGAAGAAGCCCGTGCCTACGCCAACCGTGAGGGCGTCGCCGAAGCCATGCTCTGGCTGCGGGCGGATATGTCCGCGCTGCCGCTGGCTGAGGCCACGGTGCGGGGCATCGCCTGCGGCGGCTCGCTCAATGAGTACCGCGATGCACTGGCTGTGTTGAAGGAAGGGCGGCGCGTCCTGCAACCCGAAGTCGGACGGTACTTCGTCATGAACCAGCTCGACCCACCGCTCATCGTACGGGCGGCGCTGTCTTCCATGGGCGGGCTGACGTTTTTCACGCGCCCCAGGCTGGATGCGCTTTTCGAGGCCGCCGGGCTGCACAAGGTAACGGCCGCCGATTACGGCAAACTGGCCATCACCGTGCTGACCGTCTGAAGCCGGGGCAACGTCAGGCTTCAGGAAACGCTGGACGCCACCGCGGACTGAGCCGCCACGGCATCGGGCGGAACAGAAGCAAAAAAGGCACGCCAGTCGCTGACCGGAGGCGTGTCGTCAGAAACGATTTCCAGTGTCCTGCCGTAGGCCGTGTCCGTCCACAGTGCCTGAACGCAGACTTCAGCCACATCAGCACGTGGAATGGAGCCACTCGAAAGGGCATCGGCCGGAGCCACCCTGATGCCTTTCTGGAGCGGAGGCTGGTTGGTCAATCCGCCCGGCCGCACGATGGTGTAGCGCAGTCCCGACGTACGAACGGCCTTTTCGGCCTTGTCCTTCATCGTGAGGATGTCGCCAAAGGGCTTCATCATGAGGCTGAACGGGTTGAGCGGTTGGTTGATGAGCATCGAGGTGACGATGACGATATGTTCGGCTCCGACCCGCTTCATCGCTTCCAGCACATTGACGGTGCCACGGTTGTCCACGGCGTCAGCGCCATCCTCACCAAAACCGAAGAAGTCGGCGAGACCCTTGCCCGTATTGGCAAAGCCAACGCGCGTGCCAACACAGTTGATGACCGCCCGGACACCGCGCAGCGCGTTTTCCAGTCCGGCCGGGTCCCGGACATCCGCCACGGCCGTTTCAACACCCGGCCCGGCGACTTCTTTTAGTTTGGCTTCCGACCGGGCAATGGCGCGCACCTTGATGCCGTAGTGCTGCAACCGCGCCACAGCTTCCCGTCCAGTGCCGCCGTTGGCGCCCAGAACTGCCACGATACCTTCGTAAGTGGGCATGAACCCTGTTCCTCACACACAAAGTACGGGGGGAGGAGAGGATTGATTTCACGGGGCTGTGACCGGCGCAACCTGTGCTGCCGGAGATGGCGCAGGTGTCACGGCACGCACGACCGCTTCAGCCACGACTTCCGCCGCAAGCGTTCCCAGGCAGCCGACATCCGTTACCGTCGCCAGCAGGTCAGGCGCGGCGACGGAGACAGCAAAGAGGGTGTCACCGTCGAAGGGGGTGTGGACGGGCGAAATCGTCCGGGCCAGCCCGTCGTGGGCCATCTGGGCGACTTTTGTGAGTTCAACCTTGGAAAGGGGAACGTTGGTGGCCACGACCCCGATGGTCGTGTGGCTGGCCGGCGGCAGCGGCGAAAAACGGGTGATGCGTCCGTCGCGGATGCATGCGGCAAGGTCGGCAAAGCGGCCATCCTCCAGCCGTGCGCCGGCGATGATCTGCTGTGTTTGAGGATGCCGGACGTCGCCGACAGCATTGACAGCCAGTAGGGCAGCGACGCACACGCCGTTGGGCAGCGTGCGCTGAAAACTGCCAATACCGCCCCGTGAGGCGCGGGCAAAACCGAGCAGCTTGCCGACCGTTGCCCCTGCGCCGGCCCCAACGTTCCCTTCGGCAACCGGAGCTGTCGTGGCGGCCAGGCAAGCCTGGTAGCCCGCTTCAGCATCGGGATATATCGCCGGATCGCCGGTGTGCAGGTCAAACAGGATGGCCGCCGGGACAATCGGCACCCGCGCCACACCAACGTCAAAGCCAACGCCCTGCTCCCGCAGGTAGCGGACGACGCCGGTCGCTGCTTCCAGACCGAAGGCGCTGCCTCCGGCCAGAACGATGGCGTGCACCTGGGCAACGAGGTTGAGCGGCGCCAGAACATCCGTTTCACGGGTGCCGGGCGCGCCGCCACGCACGTCCACGCCGGCTACAGCCGGGCGGTCGAAACACACGACGGTACAGCCGGTCGGCCGGCGCGTGTCGGTGAAGTGTCCGACGCGCAGCCCGGTAATGGCGGTCAGGGTCAGGTTTTCCATACTGCCAGACTTTCAGCCAAAGCGTCGCGCCAGTCGCGCAGTACCGGCAGCCCACGGGAAGCGTCCGCCGAGTGCGCCAGGACGCACGACATCGGGCGCTTTGCCGGGCGACGCAACTCGGCTTCCGTCACCCCAACCAGTGTGGCCTGGACGCGGGAGCCGAGCCATGCACGTGCCAGAGCGGCAAAATCGTACCAGCTACAGGGTTCTCCGGCGCTGACGGCATGAAACAGCCCCCCGGCGCGGGCTTCCGCCAGACAGCGCAGGTACAGAGCAACATCGGCCGCATAGCTGGGAAGAATGCGGTTGTCGGTGATGCCTTTGACGACGCCGGGACGGGTGAGCAGGTCGCCGATCACGCTGGCAAAGTTCTTGCCGCCGCGTCCAAAAAGCCCGGCTACCCGTACGACGGCGAAATCCGGTGAAACGCTGTGCACGGCCTGCTCTCCCGCCAGCTTGGACGCGCCATAGACCGAAATGGGGTTGGGGGGACTCGTTGGCTGGTAGGGAAGTGGGCTGGTGCCGTCAAAGACATAGTCGGTGCTGATATGGATGAAGTAAGCCCCGATGGCCCTGGCGTTTTCGGCCAGATGACGGGGGCCATCCGCGTTGTAGAGAAAGGCGGCGGCGCGGTCGGTTTCACACGCATCCACGTTCGTCATGGCGGCGCAGTTGATGATGACAGCCGGACGGTACTGCCCAAGGCAGGCTTTCACGGCTGCTGCGTCGCTGATGTCCAGCTCAGAGCGGCGCAGAGCGATGACCTCGTAGTGCTGGTGGCAGGCTTCAGCAACGTGGCGGCCAAGCAATCCGGCTGCGCCGGTGACAAGCAGGCTGGGCATGGTGTGTGTCAGTCACGCGGACGACGTTTGTCTTTGTCCTTGTCGTCTTTGTCGCGTCCGATTTTCCAGATTTCCCAGAAACGGCGTTTTTCGCGTCTTTCCTCACGTCTTTCGGCCTGACGCTGCTCAGCGCGTGGGGCGCGCGCAGTCCCAGGGCCGGGTTGTGGGCGAGGCGTGGACGGCGGCTCCGTGCGCGTGGTTTCCACAGGTGGTCGGGAGGGTGGAGGAGCGGGTGTTTCGGCGGATGGTTGGGGCGGGCGTGCCGCTTCCGCTTCGTTCCGGGCTTTATTGGTTGTTGGGGAACGGCGGGCGGCAGGAGTTGTGGCTGGTGGAGCAGCAGGCACTGTTTCCCCTGGCGGGTTGGCTGGTGTGGTCGCTGATGGTGATGAAGCGGCTGAATGGTTTTCTCCCGACGGATTGGCAGCAGGGCTGGTGTCCGGGGATGGCCCGTCCGTAACTGGCGGTGCTGTAACAGCCGGTCTTTCGACAGGGGATGTCACCGGAGCCGTAGGGCGCATCCAGCTTGTTGCCACCAGCCCCCCAACCAGCAGTACTGCCGAAATACCGCCCACGATACCCAGCCGCTGAACTGCCCTGGAGCGCGATTCGGGGGCCTTGGCCATGGTCACGGTCTGAACCGTGACCATCTCCGGCGCCGGTGTGGACGCCGCGCCGATAGCCAGTGTGCCCGTTCCGGCTCTCGGCGTGGGAGTCGCCGGGGCCTGGCTCAGAGGGGATGACGACACCGACGATGAAGCCGGCCCGCCGGTGCCCACGGGGTTTCCGATGGCAAAGGTCCCTCCCACCGTGTCTTGTGTGGCCGGAGTGGGTTGAAGACTGCTGCCCTGAAGGGTGGCTTTCTGGGCCGGGCCTGCTTCCGCCGCCAGTGTGCTGTCATCCGTCGGCGCCTTGAACGGTGTTGGTGTTGGCAGGGAAAGGGGAATGACCGGACTGGGCTTCGCGCCATAGGCCGCGGCGTACGCGGCTTCAAGCCGGTTCCACCATTCAGCCACTGAGGCCGGGCGGTCGGAAGGCTTTTTGGCCAGCGCCACCAGGACAGCTTCTTCCAAAGCTGGGGGCAGATCGGGATTGACTTCACGCAGTGGCGTTGGCGGTTTCTGAATCTGGGCCGTAAGAATGGCAGCGACCCGACCCCGAAATGGCGGCTGTCCAACCAGCATTTCGTAGGCAATGACGGCCAGACTGTAGAGATCAGACCGCGCATCCAGGTCCTCACCGCTGCAATGTTCGGGCGACATGTAGGCTGGTGTTCCCACCAATTCGCCCGTGCGCGTGATGCTCGACGAGGTTTCAGCCTCTTCGAGCGTTTTGGCCAGCCCGAAGTCGAGAACCTTGACCGTGGTGCTGCCGTCATCCCGCCGCTTGAGCATGATGTTGTCCGGCTTGAGATCGCGGTGGATGATGTTGCGGCGGTGGGCAAATTCAACGGCGGCACAGACTTCGCGCAGAATCGGGAGCGCCAGCGGGGGTGGCAGTACCCCCTGTTCCAGCAGGATATGGCGTAGTCCCTTGCCCTCGACAAACTCCAGAATCAGGTAAGCGCCGCCGTCAGGAAGCTTGCCGAAATCATAAACCGTGACGATGTTGGGGTGTTCGGTGGCAGCCGCCGTGCGTGCTTCCCGGAAGAAACGTTCGAGTGAGCCTTCAACCGTCAGAATTTCCGGGCGCAGGACTTTGACGGCTACGGTCCGCTCCAGGAGCAGATGGCGGCCGCGGTACACTGCACCCATGCCACCCTGTCCCAGGATGGCTTCCAGCCGAACCTTGTTGTCAATGATGCTCCCTACCAGGGATGACTCGGACGCCGTATCGGGCTGGGGCATAGGTCTGGCTCACATGTTTGGTTGGGGTTGCGTGACTTTAGCCCATCTGGGCCTCAGCAAATGTCACCATGCCTACGTGCAGGCTACATGCTGCATCGAGAATTGAAAATGCCAAAGCCGCACCGCTGGCTTCACCCAGACACAGGTCAAGCTGCAGGAGCGGTGTCACTCCGAGCGAATCAAGCAACACCTGATGCCCCGGCTCGGCCGAACGATGCCCAAACACCATAAACTCCCGCGCCGCCGGTGCCAGAGCGACGGCCACGGCGGCGGCTGCCGTCGAAACGTAGCCGTCGGCAACGGCTATGAGTCCTTCAGCCGCACACCCCAGAAACGCCCCACACATGGCGGCCAGATCAAGCCCCCCAACGTTCACCAGGATGTCGTACGGAGCATCGGGGCGCAGGCGATGGCGTTCGAGGGCATGCCGGATGACATCCGCCTTGTGCGCGACGCCTTCCGGTGAAAGTCCGCTGCCACGGCCTGTCACCAGTTCGGGTGGCTTGCCGGTCAGGGCCGCCGTGACCGCGGCTGCCGCCGTCGTGTTGCCAATGCCCATTTCACCAATCGCCACGGCCCGGATGCCCCGCTGATGGAGTTCACACACCGTTGTGTAGCCGGCGTGCATGGCGGCGTCGCATTCCTCCGGCGTCATGGCCGGTTCGTGGGCAAAGTTGCGCGTCCCACGGCGTACCTTGCTGTGCCGGATACCAGGCAGGTGCAAAACATCGGCGTCAATGCCGACATCACAGATGACGAGTTCACTGCCGGTGAGTCTGGCGAGAACAGCAATCGCTGCCCCGCCGCCGATGAAGTTGTGCAGGTGCTGGTGGGTGATCCGTGTTGGAAACGCATTGACGCCTTCGGCACAGATGCCATGGTCGGCGCAAAAAACCACAATTGCCCGTGGCCGGGACTGTGGGGTTTCCGTCGCCTGAATGGCAGCTATCCGGGCTGCCAGGGTTTCCAAGCGGCCGAGACTGCCCGGCGGTTTGACAAGGCTGGCCTGCCGCACCGCTGCCTTTTCTGCCCAGACCGGCTGCGGTGGATGGATGTTTTCCAGAAGACTTTGCCACCAGTGCGTCATGACAGCGTACCGAAGGCCCGGCGCAGCGCGGCTGCCGATTCATCGAGGGCGCGGGAAGCGTCGTCAAACAAGCCCGTCAGCGCGAAAAAGCCGTGCAGCATGCCGGCATAGCAGGAAACCGAGGTGGTCACACCGGCGGCTTCAAGGCGCCGGGCATACGCTGTGCCTTCGTCCCGCAGGGGGTCGTACTCAGCCACGATGATGTGCGCCGGAGGCAGCCCGGACAGGTCTTTTTCAAAGAGCGGTGAGAGATAGGGATGCCGCCGGTCCTGGTCGGCCGGGACGTAGTGGCGCAAAAACCACTGCATGGTTTCTTTCGTCAGCAGGTAGCCTGTGCCGTAAGCCTCATAGGACGGTTGGCTGTGGGTGACATCGGTCACAGGATAGACGAGCAACTGGAACACCGGCAGCTTTCCCTTGCGATTGCGCGCCATCAGGGCGGCCACGGTGGCCAGGTTGCCGCCAGCGCTGTCACCCGCAACGGCAATCCGCGCCGGATCGCCGCCCAGTTCGGCCGCGTGGGCGGCCGTCCATTGCAGGGCGTCGTAAGCGTCAATGGGCGCTGCCGGGAAGGGATGTTCCGGGGCCAGCCGGTAGTCCACCGAGACCACCAGCGTCGGAGTCCGGTTGGCCAGAATGCGGCAGACGTTGTCGTGACTGTCGAGATTGCCAATGACGAACCCGCCGCCGTGGAAGTAGAGCGTGATAGGCAACGGCTGGTCGCTCGGCGGCGCGTACAGGCGAACGGGAATTTCAGCCTGGCTGCCCGGAATGCGCCGTTCCTCGATGCGGGCCACAGGTTCCGGCGGCCCGGCCAGGGCCCGGAGCGCGAGGAAGGACGCCCGCGCCTGCTCCGGCGTCAGCGTCCACATGGGCGGATTGCCCAGCGCTGCCATCTGGTTGAGAAAAGCTTCTGCCTGTGGATGCAGGGGCATCGGATACACCTCCGCTGCCAGGCGTGCGCGTTGTTCCCGCCCGGCTCAAGTCAGCTCTCACGTCAGCCGCACCGTCTGATCGCCGGCGATGATCTGTCCAATCGTGAAGACTTCACAGCCGCGCGCGCGCAGGTTTTGGGAAACGGCCTCGGCGTCGCCTGCGGCCACGACCAGCGCCATGCCGATTCCCATGTTGAACACCCGGTAGCTTTCTTCTTCAGGAAGCTGCCCCAGGGCGACGAGGTGGGAAAAGACCGGCAGGATGGGCCAACTCCCGCGCCGAAGTTCAACCGCACATCCTTCAGGCAGGATACGGGGCAGGTTGTCAAGCAGACCGCCGCCGGTAATGTGCGCCAGCCCTTTCACCTGTCCGCTGCCGAGCAGAGGTTCGAGCGCCGGCAAATAGCACTGGTGCGGTTTGAGGAGTTCTTCGGCCACCGTACAGCCCAGGGCTTCAACCTGCGTGTCGGTTTCGTAGCGCGCCGTCTCGAAAAACAGTTTCCGCGCCAGGCTGTAGCCATTCGTGTGTAAGCCTACCGAGGGCAGGCCCAGAACGACATCGCCGGGGCGGATGGTTTTCCCGTCAATGATGTGGGGACGGTCCACCCAGCCGACGATGAAGCCGGCGATGTCATACTCGCCATCGCCGTAGAAACCGGGCATTTCGGCCGTTTCGCCGCCGATGAGGGGGCAGCCGAAGTTGCGGCACGCCCGGGCCAGTCCGTCCACAATCGCGGCCACAATGCCGGGGGCCAGCCGCCCGGTGGCAATGTAGTCGAGAAAAAACAGCGGACGCGCGCCCTGAACGAGAATATCGTTGATGCAGTGGGCAACCAGATCGTAACCTACGGTGTGGTGAATGCCGGTCAGAAAGGCGATTTTGAGCTTCGTGCCAACGCCGTCGGCGCTCGCCACAAGCACCGGGTCAGTGGCGCCGGCAAAGGTCGGGCGAAACAGTGCGCCGAAGCTGCCGATGTCACTGAGCACCTGGGCGTTGAACGTCGTCTGTGCCAGGTGGCGGATGCGGCGCTTGGCTTCCTGAGCGGCCGCCAGATTCACGCCGGCGTCACGGTATGTCACCACGGTGGTTTCCCCATTCAGAGATAGAAATCTTTCTGGTCCGGGTCCTGGCCCTGGGTCAGTTCGCGGAGCAGCGTTTTGACTTCGGCCTGGGCGCGCAGACGGGCGTCCTCGTCGAGTGTGAAGGTCACACGCAGGTGATCGCCTTCGCGCAACCCGGCCGGAAGCAGGCTCACCGGACAGTCGAAATACACCCGGTCGTTGTCGTGGAGCACAAGCCGGGCAAGGCCCTCGGTCAAACTGTCCACGACGAGGTGGCAGGCGCTGGAAGTTGCCGGATCGTCCATGGGTATCGGCCTTTCAGATAATGGCTTAGGCGGAGAGTTTGGCGCGCACGAGGTCATTGACGGCTTTCCCGTCGGCGCGGCGTCCGGCCAGCCTGGCCATGACGGCTTTCATCACCCGGCCGATGTCCTTGGGTGAACTGGCTCCGGTTTCGGCAATGACAGCCGTGACGATGGTCTCCAGTTCGTCGGCGCTGACGGCCGCCGGCAGGTAGCTTTCCAGAAGTTCCAGTTCGGCCTGTTCCCTGGCGGCCAAATCTGCGCGCCCGCCCTTGGCAAAGGACTCGGCGGCTTCCCGGCGCTGTTTGATCAGGGTCGAAAGCAGCGCCATGACTTCGGCATCGTCAAGCTGGTGCTGCACCTCGATTTCCTGTTTCTGAAGCGCCGCCTTCACCATGCGCAGGGCTTCGAGGCGGGCGGTGTCCCTGGTTTTCAGCGCCGTGGTGAGGTCGGCAAGCAGGCGTTCACGAAGCGTCATACAGGCTCAATCAGACTTAATCCGCCAGCAGGGTAAGGTCATGCAGTTCGATGGCGCGAACTGTCGTGATGCCTTCCTGGTTGGTTTCGATGATGCGGATGAAAGTGGGCAGGTGGATGCCGCCAACGAGCGCGTAGTGTTCCGTGTACTGGGCCACGCCCGAAAGCCGGCCGGTTTCGGGATCGAAGTAGGTCACAACGTAGTGCCTGGGCAGGTTACGCCCGTCTTCAGTGATGACCACGTCAAGCGTGGTGATGGTGAAGCGCGAGCCGTGCATCTGCCGGCAAACTTCGGTGATGACGCCATCCTGAATCCGGTAGCTGGAGCCGAGCGGGTCGCCCTCGAACACGATTTTGACCCCCAGGGCATTGTCCTCGCCTTCGGCAATGAACACGGGATAGTTGGTCGGCACGGGCATCCCGCCGCTGCGCTCCAGCCGGTGCGCCAGGTTCATCGCCAACACCCCGCGCAGCCACTCCAGGCTCTCCTGGCTCGCGCCGGGAAGGTCAAGGGTGATGTCGCGGATGGTTTTCAGCGTGACGTGGCCGGTGAAGGTGTGGCTGCCTTCACGGAAGGTCACGGCCGCCATAAAACCGTGAAACTGGTCGTCCGGGAAGGTGGCCCGGCGGGCACGCGCGTCTTGCAGCAGTGTTTCGGCCATTGTGGAAGGGGCGTCGGGTAAGGTGACAGAAACAGCCATGGTACATTATCTTGAAACGGGTTCAGGTTTTTGAGCCGGCGAAGGGAGATGCGCCCAACAGCATACCCAGCACGGCCGTGGTCGTGCAATCCCGCGTGCGGTCAGGATGATGGATGCAAGGTGTGTATTTTGACAAACCTTCGGCGGATTGGCTACGGTAAGCGAATACGGTTTGATGTTGGTTGTCCATGGTTCCCCAACGGCGTCCCCGTGACGAGGAAAGGACTGTGTTTTTATGGCGCGACAGTGGAAAAACTACTGTGAGTTCGAGCCTATCGTGCAACGCATCGAGTACATGCGGGTGCTGGTGCTGGACAATCTGATTGCCTGTTTGTCCGACCTCAACGAGAAGGCGAAGGACGAACCCAACTTCGATGCCGAGGCGTGGGTTGCCGAAGAACGCAAGATCGCTGGATTCGCCATCGGAAATATCACCCAGAACATCAACAACTTGGTTGTCAAGCCACACTGGCTGGTGGTCCGCCTCAATGAGCTGACGGATGCCCGGGTCGCCGATTTTGACCCCGATGCCATCATCATCAGCGGCACGCTGCGCGACTTCGATCTCTACAATCCGAAACTCATTGCCAACCTGGAGTCCTTTCTGCAGCGCACGACGGTTCCCGTGCTGGGCATCTGTGGCGGACATCAGATTATGGGGCAGGCGTTTGGCGTCCGGGTGGTGACGTTGGACGGTTTGAACCCGTGGGAAAAACGTACCGAGCGCATGCGGGAGTACCAGTATTACCTTATCCACGTCCTGCGCCCACAGGACCCGCTGTTTGCCGGTATTTTGACCGAACGTGGGCGGCGGCTGCCGAAAAATACGCTTCGGGTGTGGCAAAACCACGGGCTGATGCTGGAGCGCGTGCCGCCCGGATTTTCGTTGCTGGCCAAAAGTGAGCTGACCCGCAACCAGATTATGGTCAAGCGCGGCGACGGGCAGTTGCTCTATGGCGTGCAGTTTCACCTCGAAAAATCCTTCGAGGACTGGCGCAAGCTGCCCAGCCCGTGGGAACACCGGAACGAAAGCCGGGACGGACGGCGGATGTTTGAGAATTTTCTCATCGAGGCGCTCAAACACCGTGGTAAGGCGGATTTGGTACACGAGAAAGCCATTCTGCCGGCGCCGGTTGTCCAAACCCAGCCGGCCCAGCCGGCCTATGCGGTTGCGGCGAGCGGGCAACGGCTCAACGGGCATGGCAGTTCCGGGAAAGCGCTTCCGCCAGCGCGTCCGGCGGCGGAAGTCCCCACGCCGGAAGCAGAAGGCGAATACATTGCCGACCGCCTGACCGGCCTCTGATGCCGGCCATTTTCCTGACCAGGTTCCTGATTCCGGGCCATCGCTGCCCAAGGCATTTCCACGCCGGGGCCGAAAGCGGTATCTGCGCCGTTCCTTCCCGTGTGCGTACCGGCCACACGTTCAAGCTGGTCTTGCGTCCGTCTGTTTCTCTTGCGTCCGTCTGTTTCAGGATATAGCTTGTCCGCAGAGTAAGGTTCTTTTGGTTTTGGGTGCCCGTTGCTTCAAGCAAGCGAACGGGATAATAGGGAAGCGGGTGCAAATCCCGCACGGTCCCGCCACTGTGACGCCAACATCAGGTTTCGCGCCATTTCCTCAGTGAGCCACTGCGCACCAGCGTGGGAAGGCGCGGCGCGAAACGGCGAAGTCAGGAGACCTGCCCAGAGCCACGCGCACGGAAAGCTTCTCGCGGAAGGAGCTGCGCGGCCAACAGTCTGCCGACCGGCGTCCGTTTCGGGCGCAGGTTCCTCGTCTGTTTGCTTTCCAGTGCGTGCGACTGAAGTTGCCGGGGCTTTGACGCCCTGACTGGCTTGGCCCGTCTTGTCAACGTGGGCCACGGAAGCGTTGATGTCGCCGCTGTTCCTGATTGCCGCTTACACCCTTGACCGCCTCATTGGCGATCCGCCGTGGCTGCCTCATCCCGTACGCTGGATGGGACGCTTCATTGCCATCGGCGAGCAGGGACTGCGCCCGTTGGCCACAGGGCCGGCAAGCCTGTTTCTGGCCGGAACCGGCTTGTCACTGGCGCTGGTGGGTCTCAGTTATGGCGGCAGTTGGCTGGCTTTGCGCAGCCTGTGTGCCTGGTCGCCGACCTTTGGCGCCATGGTCATGGTCTATCTGGCCGCCACGACGCTGGCGACCAAAGACCTGCTGGATGAAACCGCCACGGTCGTTGACCGTCTGCTTTGCCATGACCTGCCCGGCGCGCGGGCGCGGGTGGCACGGATTGTCGGACGCGATACTGCCGAACTCAGTGAAAGCGAAGTCTGCCGGGCAACGGTGGAAACACTGGCCGAAAGCGCCTCGGACGGCATCATTGCGCCCTTGTTCTATCTGGCTGTGGGCGGCGTTCCGGCAGCGCTGGCCTACAAGGCCATCAACACCCTCGATTCCTGCATCGGTCACAAAGACGAACACTACTTCTGGTTTGGCAAGTTTGCAGCGCGGCTGGATGACCTTGCCAACTGGCTTCCGGCGCGGCTGACGGCGCTGCTGCTGGTGGTGGCCGCTGCACTTGGCGGCGCGGACTGGCGCGGCGCGCTGTCCACGTGGCGGCGGGATGCGCACCGCCACGCCAGCCCGAATGCCGGACATCCCGAAGCCGCCATGGCCGGCGCGCTCGGCGTCCGCCTGGGCGGCCGCAACACCTACGCCGGCGTTCCCCACGTCACACCTTTTCTCGGTCAGGCTCTCCGTCCGCTGGATATAGTCGCTGTTGAAACGGCGCGGCGGCTCGTGGCCCGGGTCTCCTGGCTCGGCTTCGCAGCGGCGCTCATCTTCAGCTTGGGAGGGCCCCGATGAATCCTTCTCCGTGGTTACTCGCACATGGTGGACGTGTTTTCGAGGCGGCGCAGCGGTGGGGCATTGCGCCGGCGGAAGTGCTGGACTTCAGTGCCAGTCTCAATCCCTGGGGGCCGCCGGCTTCCGTCAGGTCGGCGGTGGCGCAGGCGGACTGGACACATTACCCCGACGACACGGCGCTGCGCGCCAGTTTTGCACAGCGCTATCGGCTCGATCCGGCAGCCGTGGTGGTCGGCAACGGCGTATCGGGACTGCTTTTTGATGCCTTGCGCATCTGGCGTCCCCGGCGCGTCCTGCTGCTGGAACCTTCCTTTACCGAGTACCGCCGGGCGCTCGTGGCCGTCAACGCCTGTCTCGTCACCTGGCCGCTGCGTGCTGAAGACGGTTTTCAGCCCAACTTCGGGCAGCTTGGGCCGTTCATCCGCGAAACGCGCGTGGATACGGTCCTGCTCAACACACCGCACAACCCAACCGGCGTCGCCTATCCGCCGGAGCACCTGCTGGAGTTCGTCCGTACCGTGGCCCAGCACAGCGTACGGGTCGTGCTGGACGAATCCTTTGTGGATTACCAGCCCGAAAACTCCCTGATTCAGAAAGCCGCCAACCTGCCCAATGTCGTCGTCCTGCGTTCGATGACAAAGTTCTACACGATGCCGGGGTTGCGCGTCGGGGTCGCTGTTGCCTACCCGCCGCTGGCACAGGAGTTGCGCCGTCAGACGGCCGCCTGGCCCGTCGGCGTACCGGCGCTCGAAGCAGCCCGGGCCGCCCTGGCCGATGAGGATTTTGCTTCCCGGACGCGCCTGCGTACCGAGTGCGCCCGGCGCACCTTTGCCCACGCCCTCGATGAACTCGGCTGCACGGTGTTTCCCAGTGCGGCCAACTTTTTGCTTCTCCGCCTGCCACGCGGCACAGGGACGGATTTGGCCCGCTGGCTGGAGCCGCACCACGTGCTGATCCGCCGCTGCACGGATTTTGTCGGTCTGGACGACCGCTATGTGCGGGTTGCCGTCCGCGACGATGCCGCCAACGCGCATCTGGTCGCCCTGCTGGTACGCTGGCTTGAGGAACGACGGCAGGCGGAGTTGACCAGTTCACAAGATTCCCGGTGAGTACCGGAAATGAAATGAAAGGAAAAACCTGCCATGAGTTCCATCTTTCGTGGTCTGATCCTTGGCGCTGCCTGGTGGCTGCTGCTGGTCAGTAGCGCCGCAGCCCAGTCCAATGCCATTCGGGGACGCATCCTGGATGAACAGGGAAGCCCCGTTCCCAATGCCAGAGTGGCCCTGCAGGGGCGTGATGTCAGTGTGCGGCTCACGACGGTCAGCAGTGCCAACGGCGAATATGCCTTTGAAAACGTGGCCGGACGCGAATACCTCATCGAGGCCGAAGCGCCCGGCTTTGCCCGGACAACGCGCCGCGTCACACCCGGCGAGGCTGCCGACGTTACTCTCAAGGTGGAAGGAATTGCCGATGTCGTGGTGGTCACGGCCGCTGGTGCGCCCCAGACCGTGGATGAGGTCTCCAAGGCCATCACTGTCATTGACCGCCAGGAAATCCTCGACCGCAATGAGTTTGCCCTCTACGAGGTGCTGCGCACCGCGCCGGGTATCCAGATTCTCAACAACGGCGGTCCGGGCGCCTTTACCCAGCTTCGGACGCGGGGGCTGCGCCCGGATGCCACAGCCATCCTCTACGACGGGTTGCGCTTCCGCGATGCCTCAACCACACAGGGTGATGCCACATCGTTTATGTCCAACCTCAACTTTGTGGATTTCGGACGGGTGGAGTTTCTGCGCGGGTCGGGTTCGTCGCTCTACGGGACGAATGCCGTGGGCGGCGTCGTCAACATCGTCTCGAATCCCGGCGGCGGACCGACAACCGGTTCCCTGCAACTGGAAGGCGGCGGCTTGGGGCTGTTTCGCGGACGGTTTCAGCTCCAAGGCGGGCTGGCTGGCGACCGTTTCACGTACAGTTTTGCCACGATGCACCTGAACGTCACACGCGGCGTCAACGGCTGGACACCCACGCGCAGCACCGGCGTCCAGGGAATGTTGCGCTATGACTTTACGCCCAACATCTCTTTGACCGGGCGTGTCACCGCCTCAGACGACTTTGTGGCTCTTCAGATTAGCCCAACGACGGCAGGCATTCCGGCGGCCAACTTTCCCACGGTCGGCGTCATTCCGGCGCGGTTTCTGCCGGCTGACCAGGTACGGCGGCTGATTGCCGGTGTGCCGCCATCCCAAATCATCTGGGGAGATACGACCATCATTCCCAACCGGCAGGACCCGGACAACCGCCGGTCGTCTGACTTTGCCATGGGAGCGGTCATCTTCAACCACACCATCAACCCGACGGTAGGCTACCGGGTGGCGTGGCAGCGGGTGCATACGGCGCGCGTCTTTCAGAACGGCCCCGGCGGCTTTGGCTTCCAGCCGGTTACTTCCAACTTCCTCAACTATGTCGGCGACATTGACACCGTGGATGCACGGGTCAACTGGCAGCCGGCGCGCTGGTTCACCTTTACGGCCGGCTACGAGTTTGAACACGAAGCCTACTTTGACCGGCAGGACAACCGCCTGCCCGATCCCCAGCGGCGGGTGAACGTACAGACCAACATCAGCCAGAACGCCCATGCCGGCTACTTTCAGGCGCAGTTCCGGTTGCTCGAAGACCGGCTTCAGCTTTCCCTGTCGGGACGGACGCAGGGCTTCCGTTTGAACCGTCCCACGTTTGTGGCGACCGGGACGACCAGTGCCTACGCCAACGTGCAGCTCAAGGCGCCGCCAACGGCCTACACCGGAGACATTTCGGCTTCGTATTTCGTCCCGACAACCAGGACCAAGCTGCGCGCCCACGTGGGCAATGCCTATCGCGCGCCGGCGCTCTATGAACGCTTCGGGGGCGGCTTTTTCAACAATCCCCGCACCGGTCTGGTCAACTTCACGCCCTATGGCGATCCGTTCCTCGCCCCGGACCGGTACAACTCGTTTGACGCCGGAGTGGACCAGTATTTTTTCCGCGACCGGCTGCAAATCAGCATCACCGGCTTTTACACCCGCGTTGTGCAGATTACGGCCTTTGATTCGAGCGGCGTACTGAATCCGGCTACCGACCCTTACGGGCGATCTTCGGGTTACATCAACGGTTCGGGCGGCATTTCACGCGGCGTTGAAGTCAGCTTCAATGCGCGTCCCACAACAACGCTGACGCTGAATGGTTCCTACACCCACACTAGCGCCGGCACGGACCGCGATGTGTCTGTACGCGGCTTTTTCCGCATCTTTGGTGTTGCCGAACACACCTTCACCTTTGTGGCCAATCAGGCACTCGGCAAGCGCGTCAATATCAACTTTGACCTGGCGGCCTACAGCAGCACCTATGCATCGCTGTTTGCCGTCAATCGGTCGCGGGCGTTTGAAGTGCCGGGCTATGTCAAAGCTGATGTGATGGGCAGCTACACCCTTCCGGTTGGCAATGACCGGACGCTGCGCTTCTACGGCCAGGTTGAAAACATGTTCAACCGGCGCTTCTTCACCGGAAACGGCTGGCTGGCGCCGGGCGTCGTGGGGCGTGGTGGCGTAGCCTTCCAGTTCTAGGTGGTAGCCGAAATGGAAGCCAGGCCGCCAGACCGTTTCCTCGATGTGGTGCGCGCTGATGGCGTTGTCAAAGAGCTGCGCGTCATCGAGGGGCAGCTCTTTGTCTGCCAGGGCTGCTGCTGCGGGCAGACGGAGCGTGGTGTTCCAGCCGTACCGCTCGACGCCTACAAGCGCGAGTGGAAAGCGCGGGAGCTTCGGTTGCGCATTCACCTGACGGTTACAGGCTGTCTAGGGCCGTGTCCGTTAGCCAATGTCGCTCTCATTCTGTTTGGCGGAGAAACGGTCTGGCTGCACTCCATCAACGATGAAGTGACCGTGATGGCGGTGTTTGACTACCTCGAAGCCATGCTGGCTGCCGGGCAGTATCTCCCGCCGCCCGGCGCGCTAGCGGCACGGCATTTCAACCGCCACATCTTTGATTCCGCTTCACCCGGCGTCTGGCGCAGTGAGAAGCGGAGTGACCTGACGCAACCGCCTTCAGCAGACCCGGCGGCAGGACAGGTGACAGCTGTCGGAAAGGTGTCCGGGTAAGCCTTCATGACACGACTTCTGGCCAATCTGGGACTGGTGGTATTGGCGCTGGGGCTGTCGGCGCTGGCCGGGAAGTACGGCTTTGCCTGGCAAAAAGCTGCGCTTTCGATGCCGCACCACAGCGACAACACCGCAGCGCAGCGCCCATCACGCATCATTTCAACCGAATACAATGTCAATGAAATCGTCATGGACATGGTTGCGCCGGAGCGGATTCTGGCGCTCAGCCAGGATGCCGACAATCCGGGCCTATGCAACATCTTGGAACGCACCGCGCAGATTCCGGGACGGGTGGCGTCCAATCCGATCCGGGTCGAGCAAATTCTGGCGCTCGAACCGGATGTGGTCTTCGTTGGGGCTGCGTGCCCGGCAGAAACCGTGTCGTTGCTTGAGCTGGGCGGTGTGCGTGTCGTACGCATCAACCGTGGTTATACGATTAGCGAAATTCAGGAAAACATCCGGCTTATTGGCAACGCCGTTGGCGAACCGGCGCGGGCGGAAGACCTGATTGCCGGGATGAATCGTGAACTGGTGACTATCCGCCGCATTGTGGCTGATGCGCCAGCGCCACGGGCGCTCTACATCGGGAGCGGTTATGGGTACACCGCCGGGATTGGCACCTACACCGACGAGTTACTTCATGCGGCCGGCGCGCGCAATGCCGCACGGGAAGCCGGCATCAAGGCGTGGGGCAAAATCGCCCTCGAAACGGTCATTGAGATGGACCCGGATGTGATTTTTGTACCCGACACCGGCGGTCGCGCGCACGGTGCCGTCGGTATGCGGCTGGTCATTCCGCCAAAACCACTCGAACAGGACCCGGTGTGGCAGGACGTGCGGGCCGTCAAATCCGGCCGGGTGGTGACGTTGCCTTCAAGCCTGCTGCTCTGTAACTCGCACTACAACACGCGGGCGGCGTGGGCTATGGCACGGGCGCTGCATCCTGACCGGTTTCAGCAGAATTCGCCATGACGCGCCGTGACGCATGGATGTTGACCGGATTGGCGCTGCTGCTGGCCGGGGTGGTCATTCTGGCAACCGCTCTGGGGACGGCAAATGTGCCGCCGCTGCGCGCCATGCGCATCCTGTGGGATGTCCTGACCGGCAACGAAGGTGACTATCCGGCGTGGCAGCGAACTGTCCTGTTGTGGGTACGTCTGCCGCGCGTCCTGACAGCGGCGCTGGTCGGAGGCGGGCTGGCGCTGACCGGGGCCGTGATGCAGGCGATTTTTCGCAATCCGATGGCCGAGCCGGGCATCATCGGCGTCTCAGCCGGAGCAGCTTTTGGCGCGGTGACGGCGCTGTATCTTGGCGCGACGACCTTCTCGATGCTGCTGGCTCCGACAGGCGCTTTCATCGGCGCGCTCGGCTGCACGTTTGTCGTCTATGCTCTGGCGTCAAGCGGGCGCGGACGGCTGTCGGTCACGACTTTGCTGCTGTCCGGGGTGGCCGTGGGCAGTATCGTGTCGGCCCTGACCTCGTTTGTGCTCGCTTTGTCGCTGCGCCAGTGGGAGGTCGGGCGGCAGATGCTGTCTTGGCTGATGGGGGATTTTGAAGGGCGCTCGTGGGGCCACGTGGCGCTGGTATTTCCGCTGACCCTAGTGGGGAGTGTCTGGCTGGCACTGCACGGCCGGGAACTCAACCTGCTGCTGACCGGTGAAGAATCCGCGCTGTCGCTGGGGATTGACGTGCCGGCGCTGCGCCGCAACCTGATTGTCTGGGCTTCGCTGGTGACGGCGGCGGCGGTCTCGGCCGTGGGGGCCATTGGGTTTGTTGGCTTGATTGTGCCGCACCTGTTGCGTCTGGTGATGGGGCCGGACAACCGCCGTCTGTTGCCAGCGGCGTTTCTGGGCGGAGCGGCCTTTCTGGTGGTGGCTGACATGGTGTGCCGTCTGGCGTCTCTGTCGGACTTGCGTCCGGGTGTCGTCACCTCGCTGGTCGGTGGGCCGTTCTTTCTCTACCTGCTCATCCGGTCGCGGCGCACGTGGGCGGCCACGGTGTGAAGCTTTATGGCAGTTCTCGAACTCAACGACGTATGGTTTGAGGTGAATGGCAAGGCGATTGTACGCGAAGTCTCCCTGTCGCCGCCGCCAGGCAGCTTTCTGGCCCTGATCGGACCGAACGGCTCCGGGAAGACAACGGTGATTCGGTTGCTTGCCGGGCTGCTGTTACCAACCCGTGGTGTGGCTTATCTGGAAGGCCGTGACCTGCGCCAGTGGTCACGCCGGGAAGTCGCACGCAAGATCGCCGTCGTGCCACAGGACACGCATCTGGATTTTGCGTTTACCGTACGCGACATCGTCGCCATGGGACGGCACGCACATCTGGGACGTTTCCAGCCGGAAGGGGCGCACGACCGCGCCGTGATTGAACAGGCCATGGCGCGGGCCGACATCCTGGATTTGCGCGCGCGGCTGGTCACAGAGCTTTCCGGCGGAGAGCGCCAGCGCGTCCTCATTGCGCGCAGCCTGGCAACCGAAGCGCCGACGATTCTGCTCGATGAACCCACGGCCAGTCTGGATGTGGCGCACGCGCTTGAAACCTACGAGCTGTGCCGAAGGCTGGCCCGCGAAGGCAAAACCATCGTGATGGCCGTCCACGATCTCAATGCCGCTGCCCGTTACACTGACCGGGTGGCGGTGATGCAGGGGGGGCGGTGTGTGGCGCAGGGCCGGCCCGAAGAGGTGATGAACGAACGCCTGCTGGCCGACGTGTTTGGCGTACAGGTGGAAATGTACCGGTCACGCGGCGGGTGGATGAGTTTTGTCTTTCACCTGGGGCCGGTTGCCGCTGAAGTGGCGGAGTATCCGCGCTAGTCCTCTGAACAGACCCGTGCATCGGGCAGGCATGTTTTTGCCGTAAGTGTCTGGGGGAGCGTCGCCCGGAATGGCCGGGCTGCTCGCCACAGAGGGCTGGCTTTGCCGTGGACATCATGGCTAAAAGCACGGTGGTTCTCTTTGGCAGCCCACTTTTCGGGACATACCCGGACAGACGCAGACAGAGGAGGTGTTCACCATGCCGGCGCGGGCGCTGATGGTGCTGGGGACGGCATCCCATGTGGGCAAGTCGCTGCTGACGGCCGGGCTGTGCCGCATCTTCAGACAGAACGGCTGGCGCGTTGCTCCGTTCAAGGCGCAGAACATGGCACTCAACTCGGCGGCCACACCCGACGGCGGAGAAATCGGCCGGGCCCAGGCGCTTCAGGCCGAAGCCTGCGAACTGGCCCCGACGACCGACATGAACCCGATTCTCATCAAGCCGTCATCCGATCACATGGCGCAGTATGTCGTTCAGGGCAAGGTGTGGCGCAACCTGACGGCGCGCGATTACTTTTCCTTTCGGGTACGGGAACTGTTCCCGCGCGTTCTGGAAAGCTACACCCGCCTGGCTGAACAGTTTGATCTCATCGTTCTCGAAGGGGCCGGCTCGCCGGCGGAAATCAATCTCCGCGACTACGACATCGTGAACATGCGCATGGCACACGCGGCCAATGCCGCCTGCCTGCTGGTGGGGGATATTGACCGGGGCGGAGTGTTTGCCTCCCTGGTTGGAACCCTCGTCCTGCTGGACGAAGCCGACCGCGCGCGGATTCGTGGAACGGTCATCAACAAGTTCCGGGGCGACCGCAAGCTGCTCGAACCGGGGCTGGCCATGCTCGAAGCTCATACGCAGCGGCCATGTGTGGGCGTCGTCCCGTATCTGCCCAACCTCAGGCTCGATGAGGAAGACAGCGTGGCGCTCGAAGACCGCCGGACACCGGCCCGTGTCTGGAGCGGCCTGCCGGATACGCCGGAACGTCCGCTGCGCATTGGTGTCATCGCGCTGCCGTGGATGTCGAACTTCACGGACTTTGATGCCCTGGCTGCAGAGCCTTCCGTGGCCCTGGCCTTTCTGGAACGTCCTGAAGACGTGGCGGCGGCAGATGTCATCATCCTGCCCGGAACGAAGCAAACCCTGCACGACCTGCGCTACCTCCGCGAACGTGGCTTTGTGCCGCCGCTGCTGGCGCATGCCCGAACCAGGCCGCTGGTGGGCATCTGCGGTGGGATGCAAATCCTTGGGCAGCGGATTGAAGACCCGACCGGCGCGGAAGGCGGTGGCTGGGATGAGGGGCTGGGATGCCTGCCCATTGTGACCGTGCTGCGGTCTAAGAAGTGGACGACGCCGGCCACCGGGCGTTGGCGGCCGCCGACCCTGTTTGGGCAGCCGACGCCGAACCTGCGCGCCGAAGGCTATGAAATTCATCTGGGCGAGACCGTCTATGCCCCCGGCGCTGAAGGGCTGTTCGACGTAGTGCGCGCCACCGGGGAACAGGTCGTGGATGGCGCCGTTTCACCGGATGGACGAATCATCGGAACGTACTTGCACGGACTGTTTGATGACGACAATTTCCGGCATCACTTCATCGCGGCTGTCCGCCGCATGTGTCATCTGTCGCCGGCCGAAAGCCTGCACAGCTACCGGTCAGAGCGACGGCAACGCCTGGACGATCTGGCGGCGGCTTTGCGTACGGCGCTTGACCTGAACCAGATAGAGCGTTGGCTCGTAGTCTGATCGCCCCCAAGCTTTCCTTCCCCTCGTACGTATGAGATTCCGCCTCACCCGCCATCCATTTACCGTTGTTACCTGTGGCCTGGCGGCCGTGGCGTTGTTTTACATCGTCTTTGCGATAGTTGTTCTGGGGCGCTACGGTGGGTATGAAAAGGATTTCGGGTGGCAGTACAAGGTTGAAGCTGACCACTATGCCTTGGCGGCCAGGGATGAGTCCTTGCGCGAGGTGGACGGCTGGCGGCTGGTGGCCATCAATGGCGACACGCGGCTGTTTCCCATCGCCCGCGACCGGATGATATGGCTGCACCTGCGTGACATCGCACCGGGGCAGACCTACACCCTGCAGGTTTCCCGGGGGGCGGAGATGCGGGAACTGACCCTGACCGCGTCTCTGCGCTGGCAGTGGCAACTCGTGTGGCACGCGCTGGCATACGGCCTCGTCACGCTGTCGTTTGCCGGTTTTGCGCTCTTTCTGGGGTTTCTGCGCCCGGAAGACGGACTGGCGCGGCTGGCGGCGCTGGCCGCTTTTGCCACATCCGCCATTCCCTGTTTTCGCATGCTGGAACCGGTCGCGCCGTTGTTCTCAACGGTGGAGTTGACCCTGTTCTATGCCATGGTCACGTCGTACCCGATCTTCCTGGCGCTGGGGGTGCACTTCTACGCCCGTTTCCCGTCGCGCGCACGGCTGGCTGCGGTATGGCGTCCGGTCATTGTGCTTGGCTACGTACTTGGGGCGCTCATCGGGGGTGGGTATCGCTGGCTGGACTGGGTGACGGTACAGGGGCGGCCGCAGGCCATCGAGTTGATGATTCGCTTCGGGACGGTTTTTTATGCCCTTGACCCACTGGCGCTGGTGTACCTGCTGGCCGGGTTTGTCGTGCTGGTTGTGGTTGTCACCGGGAACTACCGGCGTTTGAAGGAACCAGACGACCGCCGCCGAATTCAGTGGGCCGTGTATGGGACGCTGGTCGGTATTGCTCCCTTTGCCGTGTTGACCGCCGTCGAGGTGGTTTTTGGAGCGTATCGCGGGGCGCTGGCCGCCAATCCAACCTACCAGCTTCTGACCTTTTTTTCCGAGATAACCTACATCGCCATCCCGGTGACACTGGGTTACACCATCGTGCGCCACCGGCTGTTCGATGTGAAGGTCATCGTCCGGCGGGGGGTACAGTACGCCCTGGCCAAACGCGCCCTGACCGCACTGGTTGTCGTCCCGCTGGCCTGGCTGGTGTTGATGGCCCTGCTCAACACGCATCTGACCGTCCGTGAGCTGTTTCTGACGAATCCGCTTTCAGTGGCGCTGGGCATCTTTGCGGCACTGGCCCTGCGTTTCCAGGCGCCATTGCAGCAGTGGATCGATCGCCGTTTCTTTCGTGACCAGTATGACCGTGAGCGGTTGCTCATCGAGCTGCCCGAACAGCTCAAGCAACAGACCTCGCTGGACGAGCTGACTGACCTGGTGACGCGGGAAATCACGGCGGCGCTGCATCCGAAAACCTTTCGGCTGGTGTTTCTCTCTACAGCGGCGGGGCAGGAAACCCTGGCGGAGACCCAGAGGCCAAGCCGGTATCTGTCGCTGCCGGAGCGTTCTCCGCTGGCGGACTACATGCAGTTGGCGACCGGTGCCCAGGATGTGCCGCTGCCACCGGAAGCGCAGCTCAGTGTGTTTGAACTGTCCATTCTCGAACAGGTGCAGGCCGCTTTGCTCGTGCCGATGAAGAATGCCGATGGGCGGCTCGTCGGTTTGATGATGTTGGGGGAAAAACAATCGGAAGAACCCTATTCGGCGCTTGATCGCCAGACCCTGCAGGCCATTGGCGCACAGGTTGGTATCATCCACGACAACGCCCGGCTTCGGGCGCATGTGGAGCGGGTCGAACGGATGCGCCGCGAAGTGCTGGCGCGCCTCGATGAGCAGGAAATCAACCTGGTCAAGGAATGTCCGGTGTGCGGCCTGTGCTACGATGCCAGCGTCAACCTCTGCGCCGATGACCGGGCGGAACTCACCCTGTCTCTGCCGGTCGAGCGGGTCATCGAAGGGAAGTACCGCCTGGACAGCCTGCTGGGAAAGGGCGGGATGGGCGCGGTCTATCTGGCCCACGATCTGCGCCTCAACCGGTCGGTGGCCATCAAGGTCATTCTGGCGCACCTGTTTGGCGATCCGGCGGCACTGCGCCGCTTTGAACGCGAGGCGCGCACGGCGGCGGCGCTGCGCCATCCCAATCTGGTGGCCGTGTATGACTTCGGGCGCACGGGTGCTGGCGGCGCATACCTCGTCATGGAAGTGGTGCGGGGACGCTCCCTGCGGGCCGAGCTGCGCCAGCGCAGACGACTGGACGGCCCAACAGCGGCGCTCTGGTTCGACCAAATCTTTGAGGGGATCAAAGCGGCGCATGCGGCCGGGATTGTCCACCGCGACCTGAAGCCCGAAAATGTGGTCATCTGCGATGACTGCTCCGCTGAAAGCCGCCAGCCGGTAATCAAGGTGCTCGACTTTGGGCTGGCCAAATCCAGCCTCGAAGACGAGCAGACCATCACGCGCCCGGGCACAGTGATGGGAACGGTGGGGTACATGGCGCCAGAGCAGGCCATGGGGCGTGAAGCTGTCGCCGGCAGCGACATCTTTTCGCTGGGCGTCATGCTGGCTGAGGTGCTGACAGGTGATGTGCCATTCCCGCGCCGCAACTTCAGCGAGTATGTCGTCGCTGTCAGAAATCAGGCCCTGCGTCTGTCTCTGGGGGCGACACCGGAGGCGAAGCGGCTGGAGCCGATCATACGCCGTGCCCTGTCGCGTGAGCCGGAAGAACGGTATGCGTCGGTTGCCGAGTTTCAGGCGGCAGTCATCCCGGCCCTACAGTTCTATGCGGTGCATCCAGCCGCTGCGCCAAACCCTGCGTCAGCCGACGATATGCCAACTTTGCCCGCTCCCCGCCACCTGGAAGGCTCCGCCCACGCCCCCACTCTGGCCGAACCGGCCGCGCCGGACATCAAGCCATAAGGCGGATGTTGCCATAGCGCCGGGTGACGCCGATCCGGTCGAGCCATTCAAGCAGGGGAATGGCGTACTTGCGCGGCAGGTTGAACAGCACCTTGAAAGCGCCCACATCAAGGGTTTCACCTTTTGTTGTTGCCTGCCGCAGGCGCGCCAGCAGTTCGGCCGCGGCTTCAGCGTGCAGAAAAAAATCCCCGACCCGCACGAGCCGCCCTTCGGTCAGGAGCAGTTGAACGTCGGCCAGTACGTGCCCTTCCGGGCGGCTGGTCAGACGGCACAGGTCAGGCAGCGTCGGCATGTGCCATCCGGCCTGGCGGCAGAGTTGTTCCACGGTCTGTTTCTGCGCCGTATCGGAAGCAGAAAGTTGTACCTGGTGGCTGGCCAGGCGCATGGCATGCGCATCAGCCACAATCCGTTGCTCGTGGACAAGCCGGGTGACGGCATGCTGGAAGACTTCCGTTGGCAGGTTGTGGGCCGTCCGCTGGCGGATTTCCTCCCGTGGCAGGTCAGGTTGGCGGGGGCGTTCCCGGTGGAGCGTTTCGAGCGTGGTGGTGATGTTCTGACAGAGCTGGTCAAGGGCCGTCTGTGCGACCAGACGCCGGGCCGGGCCAAGGAAGACACACTCCGGGGTGCGGCGGGCAAAGGCTTCCAGTTCGGCATCGCTGTCGCCGGTCAGGCTGGCCAGTTCGGCAAGCGTCAACCCGGTCGCGCCAGTGCGCCGGACAAATGCCATCCGCCGCTGGTCGCCGCCAGCCGCCAGTTGTTTTAGAACGTCATCCGTCTGCCGCGAGCGGCCGCGCCGGCGCGGTGGATGGACATCGAGAATCTTGCCGCCGCCAATGGTTGTCGCCGGTGAGTAGCGCCGGAGAATGAACCGGTCATCGGGCAGGGCCAGCAGAGGCGCTTCCAGCCGGAGTTGGGCAAAACAGACGTTGCCGGGGGGCAGCTCGTGCCGACCGTCGAGCAACGTCACCCGCGCCATGACTTCGCTGGTGCCGTGGTGCAGGCGTACGCGGGTGTTATCCGTCAGTGGACCGGGTGCGTCGGCCAGCAGTTCAAGCTGTACGTCAAGGCGCGACGTTGGATGGAAGCGGTGCAGCGGTGTGACGACATCGCCCCGGCGCAGGTCGCCAACCTCCAGAGACGTGAGATTGAGGGCCACCCGTTCCCCGGCGTGGACTTCCTTGCGCGCGACGCCGTGGACTTCAAGCCCGCGAATCCGTGTGACAATTCCGCCCGGCTCAATGCTGACTTCTTCCCCAACGGCGAAAGTTCCTGAAATCAATGTTCCTGTGACAACCGTTCCAAAGCCCGGCCGGGTGAAGATACGGTCAATGGGCAACCGTGGTGGACGGGCGACCGCGTGGGGGCGGACAGCGGCTGCTTCGCCGGCAAGCGCCTGAAGCAACGCCTCACATCCCGCGCCAGTGTGGGCGCTGACGGCAACGACCGGTTTGCCGGCCAGAAAGGTGCCCTGGGTGAAGCGGGCGACATCATCGCGGATGAGTGCCAGCCAGTCGGGTTCGACCAGGTCGCACTTGGTCAGGGCAATGACACCGTGGGAAAGTCCCAGCAACTGGCAGATGGACAGATGCTCAACGGTCTGGGGCATGACGCCTTCATCAGCTGCGATGACCAGCAGCACCAGGTCAATGCCGTGGGCCCCAGCGAGCATGTTTTTGATGAACCGCTCGTGGCCGGGCACATCCACAAAGGCAAACCGCCAGTCCCGGTAATTCAGGTGGGCAAACCCCAGATCAATCGTCATGCCGCGCCGCTGCTCTTCGGGCAGCCGGTCCGGGTTGGTGCCGGTCAATGCCTGGACAAGCGAAGTTTTGCCGTGGTCAATGTGGCCGGCCGTGCCGATGATGACGCTGCGTTCCATGCCGACTGTCCACGCCTGCCAAAGAGGCAGGGGGGCTTATTTGAATCCGGCCTGGCGGGACGGAAGGCGCAGGGAGTTGGCAATGACCCCAACCTCCCGGTCGTAGCGGGCGCGGTTGTTCACCGGATAGACAAACTCAAAGCCAACCTGAAGCGATGGGCGGACAATTTTTCTGAGGTAGAAAATCCGCGTGCCATCCGATTCGTAGCCCGACACGACGAAAAAGCCCCTGCCGACCGTACGGTATGTGATCTGCCGCCGGTTTTCCGCGCAGCGGCGGAGTTCTTCCCGCAGGGCGCTGGCAGGTGTTTCCCCAAGAACGTTGTACCCGCCCCAGACGCGCAGTTCGGCATCGTCTCCGCCGGTGAAGACCTGCCCATCGCCGTTGTCGGATTCACCTTGGGGGGTGAAGTCGGCCGGGTAGGCAATACGATAACCAAAGCGGGCATTGGTGTAGGTCTGAAAACCCGCTTGTGCCGGGGTAAGTGCGGTTGTTGTGGTGAGGGCCAGCGTCAGGACCCAGCCGAACCACACCAGCCCGATGAGCCAACGCGCTGACTTGATAGCTGATTTCATCATGGTGACTCCGGTGAGTTCAAAGAGGACGGCGGTCCCGATGCCACGGCCCCTTGAACCGCATGGCATTGGCGATGCTCCGTCCGGGGTTGAGAAAACTGCGCACGATTCCACGCCAGAACTGATTTCGGACGCGCTTCTCAAAGCGTTGGATGAGATGCTTGTCCAACGCATCTTCGCCCATCAGCCACAGCGTGCCCACTGTGGGCGTAATGATCAAATCCACATAGGACATCGGACTTTTCCCATCCGGCCGGGGTGTGCGTCCGACATTGCCCAGCGAGGCTTCGCTGATGGGGCCCAACTCAAACTGCGTGCTGTAGGCGGCTGACCAGGCCATGGCTTTCAGGCGGCTTTTCCAGTAGCCCTTGCGGGTTGGCTCAAACTCCAGATAGCGGCCGCGGGGATCATTCTGAATCTGGATGTATCCCGACGCCGCACCCATGATGGGATGTCCGATGTAGTTGACCAGAAACGGGTCCCCGTCCCGCCAGCCGCGCAGGTTGCGAACGGACTGGAACCAGTCCCGGAAAAAGGGGCCTTTGATTTCCTTGCGCGTCCCGTCTTCGGTGGCAAAGCGCAGAATGTGTTGCAGGCTGTTGAACAGCGCCGCCTGCCGCAGGGCCTCACCCCACTGAAAGCGGTCTTCCGGGGCCCGCCCATCACCTTTTGCCGGGACCTCATCCGGGTCCGTTGCCGGGGATTCATCTGTCGCTCCCTCACTGGGGCCTTTGGGGTTGGAAGCCGGTGGCTTCAGGTATCCCCTGGTCTCCGGGGATGGCTCCAAAGACTTCTGAGGGAAGCTGGCGACAGGAAAGACCAGCCTTGTGGGCGGATTGGAATGGGCGGCGTACGAAGAAGCAACCGGTTCAGGCGTGGAAGGGATGTCTTTGGGCGACCAGCCGATGTGCAGCGGCTTGATGTCGTCTGATGTCTCCGAATGGGGCGGACTGTCCTGGGCCAGCACCGAAGGCGCCAACACCAGACAGCATGCCATGACGAACCCCCGAGCACACCTCCGGGCTCGTCGTTTGGATGCTCTATGTAAGACAGAAGTTACATAAGGGTAAGACTTCAGTTTCACGCCAATGTTTCCCTCCACGGCTTGTTCTCGAACTTTTCGTTTTGGCATCAAAGGAGAAAAAGACGCCTATGCCGTCTTGCAAGCGTTCTCCCCGGAGACATCTTTTCTTCGCGCGCCTTCATCACACTTCGCTTTGCTTCTGGCTGGTTGGGATGCTACTGGGATGCTTTTCAGTTGTCAGCGCCCAGTCGGAATCCGGTAGTGCCGGCATCGAAGGTATCGTTTCGGAGGCATCTGGTACGCCTGTCGCTGGGGTCAGGGTAGTCATCAAAAATAAAGAAACCGGTTATACCCGAACTGTGACGACAGACGCCAATGGGCGCTATGCCGCGGGCGTACTTCCCGTAGGATTGTATGAGATTGAAGCTGCCGCGCTGGGTGGTGGTCAACCCGGTCGGCAACTTGTCAAGCTGACGGTGGGCAATACCGAGCGGGTGGACATCACGCTCGAAACGGAAAACGTCCGGGAGTTCATCGAAGTCACGGCTGACCAGGGCGTTGTGGACGTACAGGAATCCGCCTCCGGTCTCAACATCAGCGAGCGGGCGATTCGTGACCTCCCGGTGCGCGGACGCAACTTTGCCGAGTTTTTTCAACTCCAGCCAGGCGTGATGCAGGAGCAGGACCGGGGTGGTCTGGTTGTCGCCGGGCAGCGTTCAATCAACTCCAATGTCGCCGTGGATGGCGCTGACTTCAACGACCCGCTTCAGGGGAATCAGCGTGGCGGCAATGAAGCCGTGTTCTTTTTCCCACAGTCAGCCGTCCGTGAGTTTCAGGTGGTGCGCGCCGGCGCCAGCGCCGAAATCGGACGCACCAATGCCGGCTTTCTGAATGTCGTGACCAAAAGCGGCACGAACGAGTTTCACGGCGAAGCCTTTTACTTCAACCGCAACCGGTTTCTGACCTCACCGGACGCCTTTGGGCGTGACCTGGACAACCTCCAGAATCAGTTTGGCGGCAGCTTTGGCGGCCCGATCAAGCGCGACCGTGTCTTTTTCTTCACGGCCATCGAGCAGAACTTTCTGCGCGTACCGTTTGTGGTGAGTTTCAATGTCCCGACCGGGCAGACGCTCCCACAGGTGCTGCGCGACCTCGAAGGCGAAAAACGCGGCAGCAACAACCCGACGGCGCTGTTTGTCCGGGGCGATTACATTCTCAACAGCCGCAACACGCTCAACACCCAGTACAACTACACGCGGCTGCAAGGTGACAACTTCAATTTTGAAAACGCCCGCCAGACCAGGGCCGAATCGGTCAACTACTCGCGCCAGAACCGGAGCCACGGCTTCAAGACAAGCCTGGTGACGGTGGTGACGGATCGGTTCGTCAATGAAATCCGGGGGCAGATCGCCGGTGATGACCGCGACGAAGTACCCAACTCGTCTGATTCACAAATTGACATCGCTGGCGTCGGAACGGTGGGGGGAGACAACGGCCGGCCGCGGACGTTCCGCACGCGCCGTTTCCAGCTTTCCGACAACGTCAGCTTCAACGGCGGACGGCATCAGTTGCGCTTTGGTTTCGATCTGAACATCAACCGCGTGCAGCAGCAGCGCGCCGCCGCTATTCAGGGGCGGTATGGTTTCACCGGGGGGAACGCCCTGCTCAACTACACCCGCGCCCTGGCCGGTGTGAACACCATCAACCGCTACCGGGGCTTTCTGCCGGGAACGCCGCAGGAACCGGCGACCTTCCGGGGCGTCCAGCAGGAGATTGCCGCTTTTATCACCGACAAGATTCGGGTCCTGCCAACCCTGACCATCACCTTGGGGCTGCGTTGGGAAGGGCAGTTCAATCCGCAACCGGCCTCACCCAATCCCGACATTCCTGAAACCCAGCGCATTCCCAATGACCTCGAACAGTGGCAGCCGCGTCTTGGGTTGGCCTGGAACATCAACGGCGACAAAAAGACCGTCGTCCGCGCCTCGGCCGGGTTGTTTACGGCGCGCACGCCGGCGACGCTGTTCCAGCGCGTCAACACCGAAAACGGCATTGCCAACCTGGCCATAGACACCAACAACATCCCTTCCGGCTCACGCCGCAACGCGCTGCTGGCGGCCATCTTCCCGTCCTTCCCGCGTGCGATCACGACACTGCCGGCCGGTTTTGCGCCGATTGACTTTCCGCAGCGGGTCTATGGCTTTGCCCCGGACTTCCAGAATCCACGGTCCTTTCAGGCATCGCTCACCATTGAGCGGCAACTGTTTCAGCACTGGAATGTGACGCTTGGGTTCATCCGCAACTCAACCTGGGATTTGCAGCGGCGCGTCAACCGCAACCTGCCGCCGCCGGGCAGCCCCGGCTACGTTGTTGTTGGAAACTCCGGCTATGTGTTCTTCAACACGGCGTTCCGTCCGATTCAGATTCTGAACGGACGCAACTACGGCCCGATTCTCATCAACGAGTCGTCGGCGCATTCGAGTTACAACGGTGGCATGCTCACTGTCACCCGACGCTATGCCAACCGCTTCCAACTGACAGCCAACTACACGTTCTCACGGACGATGGACGATGACTCCAACGAGCGGAACTTCAATCAGGAGTTCGCCATCAACCCCTTCAACCTCAAGCTGGAGCGCGGGCCGTCGAAGCAGGACATCCGGCACAACTTCAACCTGAGCGGATTGGTGGACCTGCCCTATGGTTTCATCGTAAGTGCCATCATTGTCGCCCGGTCAGGGCTGCCCTACACAGCCATCATCGGGGATGATGTGAACAATGATGGCAATGACAACGACCGCGCCATCATCAATGGCGTCGTTGTCGGACGAAACAGCTTCCGCCAGCCCAACTTCTTCAACCTCGACCTGCGGGTGGCCAAGAGTTTCCGGCTCGGCGAAACCAGGCGGCTTGACTTTCTGGCTGAATTCTTCAACGTGACGCGCAACACCAACAAAAACTACGACGTGGATGCGATTGCCATCGTCGAAGGCCCGCGGCCGTTATCCAACGGCACGCTTTCGACAGCGGCGCTCAACCCGGCTGGTTTTCTGCCCTACAGTGCGCCCTCGACCGCGCGTTTTGGCGGCCCACGGCAGGTACAGCTTGGCGTTCGCTTTACGTTTTGATTCCCGTCTGGCAGGAAGGGGCGGCTTTCCGTTCAGTTTGACGGTGGCTGCCTCTCCTGCTCCAAGGCGTGCATGACGCGCAGCACAAGGTCTTCCCGCCAGTGGCGCGCCACGACCTGCACGCCAACCGGCAGGCCGGCGCTGTCACGCTCAACCTCGCGGGCTGTGCGCTGGGTCAGATCAACCGTGTCCGGCCGGTCGCTTTCTTCGTTGGGTCCGACGGCTGTCCACGGCACAACGCCGGCCGGCATACCAAGCAGGTTGTAAAGCGCCGTGTAACTGACGGCTTCTGTTGTGTAGGCGCTTGCCCCGTGCGTCAGGGCCGGCAATCCGTCGGCCGGGCAGAGCAGCACGTCGCAGCGTTGCTCATCGAGTTTGGCCAGAAATCGCTCGCGGTATCGCTTTTGGGCTTCGACGAGCTGCCAGTATCCGGTGGCCGTTCGGGAACGCGCCGCCCGCAGCAGCCGGGCCGTGGCGCGCTGTCCAGCAACGTCAGCGATGCGGGCCAACATGTCACGGGCCACGTTTGGCAGCCGCACCAGAAGCAGGTAGGGCCAGAGAGGCGTCCAGATTGGTTCGTCCGCGAGCAGGTCGCGCGCGTAGCGCAGGTCATCGGCCAGCAGAATGCCAATAAACAGGCCAAAGGCTTCGGCAACATCCGGCGGCTGCCAGGGGATGACCTCTGCGCCGCGCCGCTCAAGGGCATCGGCGGCTTCCCGGATGGCGCGCCGGATGGCCGGCGCGGGACGGAACAGCCCGTTGTCAAGGTAGTAGCCGACGCGCAGCCCCTGAAGTGTGGAGGTGGTTTCCGGCTCTGTCCAGGGAACGGGTGGAACGGCCGGGTCGCGGCTGGTGTCTTGTCCGTTTGCGGTCAGGACGCGCATGGCCAGTATCAGGTCTTCCACGTGGCGCGCCATGGGTCCCGGCTGGCAGACAATGGCTTCCATGCCGGGGAACACCTCGGCGTGCCCCTGCATCGTCAACCGGTGAGCGGTTGGCTTGAGTGAAGCGATGCCGCAGGCGTGGGCCGGAAGGCGCAGGCTGCCGCCAATGTCACTGCCCAACCCAAGCGGCGAGCCGTAAGCGGCGATGATGGCAGCCTCGCCGCCGCTGCTCCCGCCGGGCGCCCGGCGTGCGTCAAGGGGGTGTACCGTCCGTCCGTACAGTGGATTCTCACACTCATTCGCCATGGCGATCTGCGGCAGGTTGGTCTTGCCCAGGACAATCGCCCCGGCCTGGCGCAACCGGGCCACAAGTGGCGCATCCTGATTGGCCCGGCTGTAGGCGCGTTGTGTCAGTCCAAGTGTGGTTGGCGTCCCGGCCAGATCGAAGGATTCCTTGATGGTGATGGGCAGCCCGTGCAACGGTCCGAGTGGCGCGCCTTGGGCGCGGCGGGCGTCGGCTTCGTCAGCCGCGCGGCGGGCCTCCTCAAAGCACGTCACCACGACCGCCCTGAGCTGTGGGTTGACTGCCTGGATGCGTTCGATGTGGGCATCCACGACGGCGCGTGCCGAAACCTCGCCCGACGCCAGGCGGCGGACAAGGTCGGTCGCACGCATCTGAACAAGTGGATTTTCCGGCTGGGGAAGTCGTTCGGTCATTACGTCACTGAGCTGGAGATGAAAGGCGTACCTCACTCTTCATCCGCCGGTTCTCATTTTAGCGCGGAACGTACTGTGGCGGTGGTGTTGCCGGTGCTGTCGGCACCACCGTTCGCGCTGGCACTGGGGGCTGGGGTGAGGGCATCGCAGGTGAGGGAGCCGCGTTGTTGCTGTCACTGCTGAAAATCTCCTTGAACATCCCGACGGATGACAGCAGGCCCGAGGCTTCGACCGGCATAAAGATCACTTTGCTGTTGGGGCTTTGGGCCATTTCGCGCAGGGACTCAATGTAGCGTCCCATGATGAGGTAGTGGGCTGGATTGCCGGCGCCTCCCAGCGCCTGGGCCACCATCTGAATGGACCGGGCCTCGGCTTCTGCCGAACGCAGGCGTGCTTGGGCGGCACCGTCGGCGCGGAGAATCTGCATCTGGCGTTCCCCTTCGGCGCGGGCAATGGCAGCTTCGCGTTCCCCTTCGGCGCGGGTGATGGCGGCCTGCTTTTCACCTTCAGCTTGCAGCACGAGGGCCCGGCGGTTCCGTTCGGCCGTCATCTGCTTTTCCATTGTCACGCGCACATCTTCCGGCGGGTTGATGTTGCGCACTTCGACGCGCGTCACCTTGACGCCCCACTTGTTCGTCGCCCCATCCATCACCGTCCGCAGTTTAGTGTTGATGATGTCCCGTGAGGACAGGGTTTCATCGAGGTCCATTTCGCCCATCACGCTGCGCATGGCCGTGAGGGTCAACTGGATGATACCGCCAGAGAGATCGGAAACTTCATAGACTGCTTTGTAGGGGTCGGTAATCTGCCAGTAGATGACTGAATCCACGCCGACCGTCACGTTGTCTTTGGTGATGACGGGCTGCATCGGCAAGTCCGTGTACTGCTCACGCAGGTCAATGTAACTCATGCCAATCGGAAATCCCGTCCAGTTGACGGTACGGGGGGAGTCAATAAAAGGCGCGATGATGTGGGGTCCGCTGCTGAGGATGCCGGCATATCTTCCCAGCCGTTCGATAATGACAACCTGCATCTGCGGCACAATGCGAATGGACTTGGCCAGAATGATCAGAATGGTAATTGCCACGAAGAGGCCGATAAACACGAGAAACCCTTCCATATTCTGCTCCTTCCTCAAAAAGCTCTGCTGACGGTTTCAACGACTGAACTTTTCACGAACGAAACTTCGCGTAACGCCCCAGCAGCTTTTTATTGTCGCTGGGTTTGTCTGGCAGCTCTCCAGTCTGGCAGGGGGTGTAGCGGGCGCACATAGAGATGGTTGCCTTCAATGCGTACCACTTCGCATTCTTCACCAGGTTTCAGGTGATCTCCGCCCAGGGGCAGCGCCGTCCAGACGGTGCCATCGAGTTCCAGTTCCGCTTCGCTGCGCGGCCCCCGGCTTTCCGTGACGACGACGCCCCGTTTTCCAATCAGGCTGATGTCGCCCAGTGCCGGCAGCGCCGGTGTGGAGCGTTCCAGCCACCGCTGGAAGATGCGCCGTGTGCTCACCGTCAGCAGGGTTGAAACCACAACGAAGGTGAGCAGTTGGAAGGGGAAGCTGAAACCAAATGCAGCCACCAGGGCAGCCCCAGCAGCTCCGATGCCGAACCACAGGGCTATGAACGTCACCGTGAAGACCTCTACCACGGCAAACAAAGCTGCGATCACCAGCCACACCGCCCAAAGGTAGTCTGTTATGCCCTGCATCATCGCCTGACCTCTCTCTTTGCCTGCCCTATACGCCGGCACTCAGCAAAATGTTTTTGTTTTCACGCCATCCAGGGAAGTCAAAAGAATGTAACACGCTTTTGTGAGTGACATCACCAAAACGCAGCGTTGGTGTGCAAATCCCGAATCCGACAACTCCAAATTTCCGGGAAACGCCGGATGCCCGGCGTCCGTGGGAAATCACACTTGACGTTTCAGTTGGCAGGGCATAAGACTCGCATTCAAACGAATGTTTCAATCAAATGATTGAAATGGTGAACTTATGAACATTCCTCGTTACAGCACATGGGTCGGGCTGGCATTCATTCTGGCAGCTCTGATGACATCCCTGGTACGCGCCCAGGACGAGTTTCCGGTTTCCAGTCCCGCTTCCGACGAACCGGGCCGCCCGGCCATCGCCGGGATTGTGCGGACGGCAGCCCAGGCGCCGACAGCCTCCACAACGACTTCCGATCAGGACCTCATCGAGCAGGCACGTCGCCAGATCGCCATCGAACCACGGGTGGGCGTCGTGCCGGGGCTGAGCCGTCCACTGGCGTTGCGCGAAGCGATTCTCATGGCGTTGCGGGCCAATCCAGACGTGGAAATTCAGCGGATTGCCGTACAGCAGGCGGCATTTGATGTCAACCGCACCAAGGGGTTTTACGACGTGGTGCTGACAAACCAGTTTGCCTACTCGGCGCTCCGCAATCCGGCCGTCAATCCCTTTGCCGGAGCCGATGAAAACGGAGCCGTCGAGATTCGCGCGGCACAAAACACCTTTGCCTTCACCAAGCCGCTGATGACCGGCGGGCGCGTCGGGGCCGAGTTCGCCGTGGCGCGGCAGGACACCACCAACATCTTTGCCGGGGTCAATCCGCTGTTCAGTTCCCAGTTGACCTTCACCTTCACGCAGCCGCTGTTTCGCAACTTTCGGACGGATGAATCCCGCCGCCAGATTGAACTGGCCAAAAAGCGTCTGACGCTGTCGGATTCGCAGTTCCGGCAGCGCGTCATAGACATCGTGGCGCAGGTGCAGTCGGCGTACTGGGATTTGGTCTTTGCCCGCCGCGAAGTCGAAATCCGCGCCGAAGCTGTGGCGCTGGCACGCATCCAGCTTGAACAGAACCGGCGCTTCGTCGAGGCCGGTACGGCGGCTCCAGTGGAGATCGTATCGGTCGAAGCCCAGCTCGAACAGCGCCAGGAAGAGTTCCTGCTGGCGCTGGAAAATCTGACGCGCGTGGAAAATGCCCTCAAGTCCCTCATCCTGGACCAGCGCCAGGCGCCCCTGTGGCAGGAAGCCATCGTGCCCACTGAACAGGTCAACCTCGAACCGGTCAACATTTCGCTTGATGAAGCCGTGCGAGCCGCGCTCGCCAAGCGGCCGGAAATGGAGCAGTTCGACATTCAGAAGACGGCCAACGAGATTGACATCCGGTTTTTCCGCGACCAGCTCCGTCCGCAGTTGGATTTCGTCGGTTCCTACAGCTTGCAGGGGCTGGCCGGGACGCCGCTCCCCATCACGACCAATCCTTTTGCCGGTGGTTTCAATACGGCCGTGCTGGAAAGGTTGAACCTCCTTTCGGCACAGGCTGGACTGGGGCCGGTCGTGATTCCGCCGCCGACCAACCAGACACCGGGCGTGTTCATCGGCGGGTTTGGGCGCAATCTCAGCAATCTGTTCACCAAGAACTTTTATGGCGTGCGGGTTGGCGTCAACCTGAGCTTCACGCTCAACAACCGTACGACCCAGGGCGCACTCGGCCGGGCGTTGGCTCAGGACCGGCTCATTGCCGCCCAGCGCCAGCGTTTTGAAACCCAGGTGGAAACGGAAGTGCGTAACGCGCTTCAGTCCGTGCAGACGGCGTTGCGGCGGGTGCAGGCGGCGCGGGCCTCACGGGTGGCAGCCGAGGCGCAGTACGCCAGCGAAATGCGCCGCTATCAGGTGGGTGAGTCCACGAACTTCCTCGTGCTTGACCGGCAAAATGCCCTGTCTGCGGCGCGGGGACGGGAAGTGCGCGCCCTGACGGACTACAACAAGGCGGTCGTAGCCCTTCAGCGGGCGATGTCCACCACGCTGGATGCCAACAGTCTGACGGTCAAGCCGGCGGATGGGTCACGTCCGGCGGATGTACATCCCGATGTCGAGCCAACACCCTGAGTCGCACCCAATGCACGCCAAGAGCCGTTGGCTTCAAAGCCTGTCGCTGCGCCAGTGGGCGGCCGACTGGTCGCCGCTGCGGAGACGTGCCTTCCGTCTCTACTTTGGTGGACAGGCGGTGTCGTTGCTCGGCACCTGGATGCAGATCACGGCACAGTCGTGGGTGGTATGGGAACTAAGTCACTCGATGCAGTCCCAGGGCGTTGTGGCGCTGCTCGGTTCCTTGCCGCTGATACTGTTGGCACCGTGGGCTGGCGCAGCGGCTGACCGTTTCGACCGCCGGAAACTGCTCATTCTGGCGCAGGTGGCCGCGATGCTGCTGGCCTTTGCGCTCGCCCTGCTGGTGCAAACGGGGTGGATTCGGCTCTGGCACGTCTATGGACTGTCGTTTCTGCTTGGCGTCGTCGCGGCGGTTGAAATGCCGGCCCAACAGGCTTTCATCGGCGATCTGGTCGGGATGTCCGAAGTTCGCAAGGCGTTGGCGCTCAACGGCATTATCGTCCAGCTTGGGCGGACGGTGGGACCAACGCTTGCCGGCTGGGCGATTGCCCACATCGGCGTGGCCGAAGCCTTCTGGGTCAATGGGGTGAGTTTTCTCGCGGTTATTGCCAGCCTGCTGGCCATCCGCAGCGTCACCACGGAGCGGGCTTCCCAGACCGGCATCAGTCGGGGTGGCTTTGGTGAGGCCGTCCGGTATCTGCGCTCCCAACCGCGCCTGCTCGACCTGCTGGCCTTCACCATGCTGGCAGCCTTTTTCGTCCTGTCGAACCTGACGATTTACCCGGCGCTGGCCACAGTTGTTCTCCGTGGGGATTCCCGCACCTTGGGCTGGCTGCTGGGGGCTTCGGGGGTAGGGGCGCTCATCGGTTCAGTACTGGTGACGCACCTGAGCCGGGCCATTCCACGGGTGGGGGCGGCGCTGGTTGGGTGTACGGTGTGGGCCGGCGTCATGGTGGTGTGCAATTCCTGGAGTCGTACGCTCCCGACGGCGGTTTCGTGTATTGTGGCGACAGGGCTGGCCGTTCCCTTCATTTTCACGACGGCCAACGGATTGACGCAGATGCTCGCTCCAGTGCAGATGCGCGGGCGGCTGTTGAGCATCCTGCTGATGGCCGGCTTCGGTCTGCAACCGGTTGTAGCCATTGGCATTGGTTGGATTGGCGACCGGTTTGGCCCGTCACAGGCTCTGCTCATCAACGGTCTGTGCCTGATTGGCGGCGGACTGCTGATGATGGGGCGTCCCGGACTTCTGGGTTGGCAGGTTGGCGTGGCGACGACGGGGGAATCTGCACCGCCGGGCGTGGCACCGGCTCAACCGGCATAAATACCCTGACTGGTGTCAGCCTTGGGTCAGGTGCCTGAGACAGGCTGACCCGGAAACCCGATTTTGAAGCGCAAGCACAACGCAGGAATGAAACCTATGGCTCAAGCCAATGCTGGTCATCAGGCGGCGGCTACGGCAGGTGAATCCAAGCTGCCAAAACGCAAGGCAAAACGCGCGGCTGAGGGCGAAACAGCCGATGCCAAGACCCGCCTGCTGGTGGTGGCGGAGCGGATGTTCGCTGAGCGGGGCTTTGCCTGTACGAGCGTCCGCGATCTGGCCGCCGAAGCCGGCGTCAACATTGCGGCTGTCAACTATCACTTCCGCAGCAAGGAAGAGCTGTACCTGGAAACCCTGCGTTATGCGATGCGGCGCTCAAAGGACATCACTCCGCGTTTTGCGCGCATTCTGCGGCAGGCCCAGCAGGTGGGCACGCCAGAGGCCGCACAGCAGGGCATTGTGCACTTCATCGAGACCTTCATCAGCCATCTCTATGGTCAACCGGCCGGAACAGACTACTCGGCAGCGTTGATGTCGCACGAGATGCTCCATCCGACCGGCGCCCTTGACATCGTGGTGCAGGAATTCATCCAGCCCCGCTTCGAGATTCTCATGGCGCTGATCCGGCTGGCGCGCCCCGATCTCAAGCCGGACCTCGATGTAGCTTTCCATGCCTTCAGCATCGTTGGGCAGTGCCTGCACATGCACTTCTGCCGTCCCATCGTTCTGCAACTGACGGGAGAAGGGAAGCTGACGGCGCGTTTCCTGCGTCGCATGGCGCGGCACATTGCCGGGTTTTCCATCAGGGGGCTGGTGGGGACTCCGGGCGCAGGTGGGGAAACAGAATCACATCCCGAATCGAACGCTGATTCGTCAGCAGCATAACCAGCCGGTCAATGCCGATGCCTTCGCCGGCCGTGGGCGGCATGCCGTAGGCCAGCGCCCGAACAAAATCTTCATCGAGCGGCATGGCTTCGTCATCTCCCGTGGCGCGCGCGGCCAGTTGCTGCTCAAAGCGCCGCCGTTGTTCGTCGGGATCGTTGAGTTCGGTAAAGGCATTGGCGCATTCCATGCCGCCGATGAACAGCTCGAAGCGATCCACAAAGTTCGGGTCGTCGTCAGCGTGGCGGGCCAGGGGACTCAACTCGGTCGGAAAGCGCGTGATGAAGGTCGGCTGGATAAGGTGCGGCTCGGCGACGTGTTCAAAGAGTTCGCCCAACCGTTTGCCATAGCCAGCCGTCGGGGCCACGGGCAGATGGAGACGTTCCATGGCGCGCGTTACGCCATCAAGGTCGGCTAAGTCGGCCAGTTGCGGCCGGTCAGGCGTTGGCCAGTAGGCGATGATGGCTTCCTGCATCGTCAGGCGACGCCAGGGACGGGCAAAGGAGATCGTGGCGTCGTTGTAGGTGAGGGTCTCTGTCCCGCAGGTCTGGGCGACGACTTCGGTGATGAGTTCTTCCGTCAGCGTCATGAGGTCTTCGTACGTGGCATAGGCTTCGTAGAACTCCAGCATGGTGAACTCCGGGTTATGCCGCGTCGAAAGCCCTTCATTGCGGAAGTTGCGGTTGATTTCATAGACCTTTTCAAAGCCGCCGACGATGAGCCGCTTCAGGTACAGTTCCGGTGCAATGCGCGCATAGAGCGGCATGTCCAGCGCGTTGTGGTGGGTGATAAAGGGCCGCGCCGTCGCCCCAGAAGCGATGGGCTGGAGCATGGGCGTTTCCACTTCGAGATACCCACGGGCATCAAAAAAGCGCCGGATGGATTGAATAATCCGGGCGCGCTTGACAAACACCGCCCGCACGTCCCGGTTGGCCATCAGATCGGCGTAGCGCCGCCGGTAGCGCAGCTCGATGTCGTGCAATCCGTAGTGCTTGTCCGGTGGCGGGAGCAGCGCCTTGGTAAGAAAGGTAAGCTGTTCGGTATGAACGGACAACTCGCCGGTTTTCGTCCGAAACAGTTTGCCGGCAACGCCGATGAAGTCGCCGAGGTCAAGCCGTTTGAAGAGCAGCCATTCGTTTTCCGGGAGTTCGTTCCGGCGCAGGTAGGCTTGGAGCGTGGCCGCGCCGTCGGTAAAGCGGATGAACGCCGCCTTGCCCATAAGGTTGATGGCCTGAATCCGGCCCGGAACCCGGACGGCAATCGCTTCCTGCTCCAAGGCTTCAGCCGGGTAGGTTCCGTAGGTGGCAACAATCTCACTGACGCTGTGCGTCCGGGAGTAACCTGCCGGATGGGTGGCAAAACCCAGCGCGGCAATGTCGGCCAGATGTTGGCGGCGTTGTCGGGTGTATTCGTTGTCTTCCATGGTGTGTCGTCAACCGGCGGGTGGGCGGGGCTAAGTGCCAATCACTTTCATCCGCCGCAGGATACGGGCCAGCTCGATGCGCCCCCGGTTGATGCGGGATTTGACCGTGCCTTCCGGGATTTGGAGCTTTTCGACGATTTCCTGGTAGGTCATTTCTTCAATGTCGCGCATGATGACGCACTGCCGCAGGTCGGGGGAGAGCTTTTCAATGGCCTGCATAATCTGAAGCGACTGTTCCTGGCGCTCGATGCGCTGCTGGGGATGATCCGTCCGGCTTTGCAGGCGGTGAACATGGGCTTCCAGGTCCTCGCCGCCTTCGACAGGTTGCCGCTGCCGGCGGCGGTAGTCGTCAATAATGAGATTGCGCGCCAGGCGTAACAGCCAGTTTGGGAAATCGCCGACCTCCGGGTTGTACTGATCGAGCGAGCGGTAAATCTTCAGAAACACTTCCTGAGTCAGGTCTTCCGCCTGCTCGTGGCGTCCGACGAACTTGTAGGCCAGTTGATAGACCCGCCGGGAGTACTGGCGGACAAGATACTCCCACGCGGCGGGTTCGCCAGCGCGGCAGCGTGCGGCCAGCTCAACGTCCGCCGCCCGGTTGCGGGCCGCCTGAGCCGGTGCTGGCAGTACCGCTTCCAGTGCTTCCAGCGCCTCACGCTGCTCCGCCGGAAGATCATTCACGTCATCGGAAGCATCTGCGGCCGGGCCAGACGGCAGGGCCGGATGGGTCGTCTCTGGCGAGGACATCAGACAAAACCGTACGGCGCTAGGTCAGGAGTTCAAAGGTCATGGCGAAGTTACGCTTTTTGGGGGTGCAAGTCAAAACCCCGGCGCTTGGACGGAGGGCTTCCGGCAGGTATTGCTGGCTGAAAAGCACACGAAAAAAGGCGATGGGGAATACCCATCGCCTGATCGGAAAGCTGACGTTGTTTGGCCTTCAGAAGGTATAGCGCAGGGCAAACTGCATGATGCGTGGTGGACCCTGAGTTGCGGTGAAACGCCCGAAGTTTGGACCCGGCGCGCTGGTCGTCGAATCCTGTGGAATCTGATAGTTGACCGTTTGCGCCCCGGTCAGGCAGGCCGTGTTCGTTGCGTTGAAGACTTCCCACCGGAACAGCAGTGTCTGTTTTTCGCTCCAGGGCATGCGGAAGTACTTGCCCAGCCCGAAGTCAAGCGACACAAAGCCGGGATCGCGCAGGATGTTGCGTCCACCCGTTTCGCCGGCGCGCGGGTTGCGGAAGGACTGCGATGCCGCTACCGGATCGCGGAACAGATTGGGTCGCCCACCGGCTCCGTTGCGGGTCGGCGAGGAGGAAATGGGACGAATGGGGACGCCGTTGCTCTGGACGTTCCAGTTCGTCGCCCACCGCCGCCCGTCAAAGGGGGCATCCACGGGCAGCCCGGAGTTCCACCGGAAGATCGTCGTCAACTGCCAGCCGCCGATGAAGGCATCGGCCCACCGGGGGATGTCGGAAGCGAAGGCGCGGCCGCGGCCCACGGGGATGTCCCAGATGGAGTTGAAGTTGATGATGTGGCGGGTATCGAAGTCCGAAAACGACCGGTTGTCGCGGGGCCGAATCGGGTTGAGGATGAAGGCGCTGCCAAACTGCCCAAAACGCTGGAGACCGGAGGCCGTATCGAGTGATTTGGACAGCGTGTAGTTGAAGTCCCAGGTAAGCTGGTCCTTGTACCGCTGGCGGACGGAAACCGTGAAGCCGTGGTAATCCGAAGTGGCGACACTGCTCCAGGCGGAAAGCGTCCCATACTGGGGCTGGAAGAAGATGGGCGAGGCCGGGCGGCCGTCGGTGCGGAAGAAGAAGTTGGCATAGTCAAAGGCCAACTGGAGTGTTGTCCAGTCACTTCCGGCGATTCCGTCAATGACGCCAATGCCGGGGATGGGAATGCGCGCAATCGAGGCATAAACGGCCTGGGTTGGCGTCAAGCCCCGAAACGCATCTTCATCGCCGACGAAGAAATCGCCCAGCGCACCGATGAGGTCCACCCCCCGGAACAGATTGGTGAAGTAAGGCAGGTTGGGGACGGCCGACAGTGGTGCGTTGCGGTCACGCAGATCGGCCAGGATGCCGGCCACGGTGTACCAGTCCTGCCCGGATTGTGGGTCGCGCAGGTTGTTGAGCGCCGCAATATCCCGTGTCGCCAGAAGGTTGCGGCCAATGCGCCCGATGTAGGAGGCTTCAACATACAGCCCGGCCGGCAGCTTGCGCCCGATGGTCGCGTTGAAAACGTGGTTGTAAGGGGCACGCACTGTGGCATCCAGGGATTGCTCGATAGCCTGAAGGCGGCCGAACGTGGATGGCTGCTGGCGCGGGAAGGTGAGCTGGCCCGGAATCGTGATGAGTGGCAGCCCGCGTACCTGCTGACCGATGCCGGTAATGAGCGGTCCGGGGCGCGTGGTGACGTTGAACGAGTTGGCCGGAGTCAGCGATTGTGAGGCAAAACCCAAGGTATTGTTGCTGTCAAACTGGAAGGCAATCTGCGTTCCGTAGTAGTCGTTGACCAGTCCGTAGCCACCCCGCAGGATGGTATCGCCTTCATTGCCCAGCAGGCGCTTCCAGAAGCCGCCTTCGGCGCGTGGCGACCAGGCAACGGCGAAACGGGGTTGCCAGTTGTTCCAGTCCGTGTCGTAGTTGCCCGGCTTGCCGTTGGCCGGCCCGGCCAAATCCACCACGATCCGTTCGTTGAAGGGCACGCCGGTTTGCATCCCCTGCAACCGCCCGCGGAAGTAATCCCCCAGCGGAACGGTGGTGCGGGCCTGGAGGCCGTTCTGTTCATAGACCGGACGGCTGACGCTGTAGCGGATACCGTACGTGAAGGTCAGGTTGGGGCGGACTCGCCAGGTATCCTGCAGGTAGCCTTCATATTCTTCAGTCGCAATGTCGCGTCGAACCGGGACGCCACTGTTGAGAAGTGAGCCATCGCGTGTGAAGTTGAAGTTGGCCGAGTACTGCGAGGCCCGTCCGATGAGCGCCGACATCGCCACCTGTACCGGGCTGCGGAAGCCCGTGCTGATAGGAAAACCGGCCGCAATGATGGGGTTCGACAGGACGGCGCCGCTCTGTTGATAGAACGAGAAGTTCGCAATGATCGAATCGAAAGAGCGGGTCGCGTTGTCAACCTTGTTCCGAATGATGCGGACATTGCCGCCAAACTGGAACGAGTGGCTGCCCTTGATCAGGGTGAAGTCGTTGACCAGGTTGTACACCGGCGACACCCGTGAAAGTGACCGCAGGAAGGCGAATGGCTGGAACACATCGCGCAGGTTGAGCAGGTTCTGGTTTGAGTCGCCGCCCAAGGTAAACGAGTTGCGCGTGATACCAAAGCGGAACACATTGATTTTGTTGCCGGAAATCGTCCAGGTATGGCTGGCGGCGAGTCCGGTGGGGTGTTGCCACGCGGTTGGCGTTGGCGTGTCGGGGAACTGCTGCGTGGCACGGGCGCTGTTGTCGTACTGGTAGTTGAGGCGCACCGACACCACGTGTTTGTTCTGCCGGTCAACGTTCCAGTCGAGCCGCGCAATGCTTGTGTTTTGCCGGACCGGCTGTGGGGCGTTGAAGGTAAACCCGCCCGTGTTGAGACCATCGCCGACCTGATCATTGTTGACCGGATAACGCTGCGCTGCCTGTGCCATCAACTGGAGTGTGATTGGGTTGAGTCCGACCGCCGGGAAGATGGCTTCCAACTGCGGGCGGGTCAGGGTGGTGATCCCACCGCTGGGATTGATGAAGCGCAGGATGCCCTGTCCCATCGTGGGCCGGGGCACCAGCCGGGTCACAGGCGTCCCTTTGGCTTCGCGCAGTCCCTCGTAGGTGAAGAAGAAAAAGAAGCGATCCTTGACGACCGGGCCGCCAATGGCGCCGCCAAACTGGTTCCGAATGAGCTGCGGACGGGGCGTTCCAGCCAGGTTGTTGAAGAAGTCGTTGGCAGTTGTGACCGTGTTGCGATGGAAATGAAAGAGCGTGCCGTGGAACTCGTTGGTTCCGCTTTTTGTCACCAGGGAGATTTGGGCGCCGGAGGAGCGCCCCTGGTTGGCATCGGCATTGACCGTCGTGACCCGGAACTCGCTGACTGAATCGGGTGTGGCGCGCAGCACCGGGGTAAAGGCAAAGCCGTTGACCTGATCGTTGACATCCACGCCATCGAGCGTGATGTTGGCCTAATCGCTGCGTCCGCCAGCCACATAGCCATCAGCCGTGACCCCTGGCTGCAAACTCAGGAGCGCGGCCACGTTCCGCCCCTCCAGGGGGAGTTGTTTGATCTGCTGTTCGACGAAGTTATTGCCCAGGCTGGCATTCTGGCTGTTGATGACGGCATCCAGTGAACTGGCGGAAACTGTGACGATTTCATCCGCTCCGCCAACTTCAAGGGCAACGGAGACATCCGTGGTCTTGTCCACGAGGCCCTGGATGTTCTCGACGATTTTCTTTTTGAAGCCACTGGCTTCGATGGTCAGGTTGTAACGCCCGGTAATGAGGTTGCTGAAGCTGTACGAGCCGTTGTTGTCGGTGGATTGGGTGCGGGACGTTCCACGGTCAGCGTCAGTCAGTGTGACCGTTGCGCCGGCAATGACGCGCCCCTGTTCATCCCGGACGGTGCCGGAAATGCCCGTGGTGCCGGATTGCGCCAAAGCCGGAACCAGGCTCCACACCAGAAACGCGCAGAGCAAAGCCACTCGTTGCATCCAGGCATCGGCGTAGTGAGGTTGTTGTGACGTGCCCAGACCACTCCTCTTTCAATGTAAAGTCATCCAAGCCAGCCAGCCGCCCAGGACTGGCGCAGCACCTGTCCCCATGCGAGCTGACGTGGTTTTCCAACTGTGCTGATTGGTTTGTCTTGCAACACACGTTTCACGCGATGGAAACCGAAAATATGGCGGTGTCATCGCGCCGGGTGGCCGTCCGAAGCCTGCTCAACCACCCCTGCCATGGGGGCTGACCGTCGCCGCCGGCAAGGCGTGGCGGCCCGTACCATGTCCCGGCGTCTTCCAAAGTGCATTGGATTGAAGCCGAAATGTTCTGGATTCAAGGGGTTTGCCTGGGCGTACGGTTGACACTGGCAGCCCATTGTGAATAGGGTTGGCCACATCATCGGTTGCCCACCGGATTTCCATTGTTTGTCTGTCACATCCCATAGCCCTACCAATCCACAGCCCCATCAATGGATTACTTCCTGCATTGCACTCACCGGATTTTCAAAACCAGCCGGAGCTGTGCCCCTGGTGTTTCGATGGAGGCCTCCAGCCAAAGGCGCAGAAAATCGCTTTACCAGGGTAGTGTCGGGAAGATTCGGGAAGTCAGCTCTTTAGCCACATACCAGCAGATACGGCCGTGAGGGCTGGATAGAACAGCCTTCAGGGGGGCTTTTTTCCAGACTTTGTTGACTGGAAGGGACTCTCTTGTTCCGAAAGAGTAAAACGCCAGTCCGTCAGTACCATGAGTTTTGGGTTCGTCATTCTTTCCCATCGGGCGAAGATTGGGAATTGCTGGCACGGCTGTTGCCGCGCCTGCGGGAACTTGGCGATGTGGAGATTGTCCTCCACCACGATACCTATCAGTCTCCGGCCGACCTGTCGCTGGTGAAACGGTACGGGGTCCGGCTTCTGCCGCCAGTCCGGCAAACCCGCTGGTCACACATCAGCAAAGTCTTTGCCATCATCCGCGGGCTGGAGTGCCTGTTTCGTTTGCCGAAACCGCCCCGGTGGTATGCCACGCTGTCCCCCACCTGCTATCCCATCAAACCGGCGTCAGTGATCGCCAACCGGCTCAATCAGCTCACCGCCGATTTCTACGTGGATATGCGCCGGGTGGATTTTCAGTCCAGTGGTATCGAGCTTGACAAACATGTTGAGGATGCCGTGGCCCGGCGCACCATTGGCGTAATACCCTTCATCTCCCGGCGCGGGCAGTTCTACTGGCGGCGGGCAGTTCTACTGGCGCCCACTCCGGGTTCGTCGTCCGCGTGCGGTCATTCCCTTTGGGGAGAATTTCCGGCTTTATCACGGTTCAGACTGGTTTGTGCTGGGGCAGCGGGCCGTTGCCTATCTGCTCGATCTGAACATCTGGGAACACCCGGTCGTGCAGTTTTACCTGACGGCCTACCCACAAAACCGCTCCCAAGCCCCTTCACCCGTGGAAACCGTCATCCAGAGCCTTCTGGGAAATGCCAGCCAGCTTCGTGGTCAGTACCGTAACTGGCACTACATTGACTGGCGGGGAACGACCGATTGGCATCCCCGGCTTCTGACCGAGCAGCACTGGCCTGAACTTCTGGAATCAGACGCGCTTTGGGCGCGGAAGCTGGACCTTGAGTGCAGCGCCGGGCTACGGCGGCGTCTGGATGCTGACCTTCTGGACGCAGGGAAAGCACATCTCTCCGCACGCTGACAGATGCCGTGTGAACACCGCTTCCGGTCTGGAACAGCCGATGCATCTTCCCTCACCTGGCAGGCAGACATAGATTACGGCCAGCAAGCTCTCCGGGTTGGGGAAGACAGGTGTCAGGCGACGTGCTCCAACTTGAAAATGTGGTTCTGGCCGGGCGATACCGCATCCGCTCGCGCCTGGTGACAGGGAGCCGCTCCGGGATTTTCCTGGCGCTCGATGACGTCAGCCAGCAGTTGGTCGTGATCAAGGCTTTTCCGAGGCCAGGTTCCGCACCGGGTCCTCCAGCGCCCACGGTCAACGGACCGGACTGGCGACAGACGCGGTTTCGGCTGGAAGGTGTTTGGCTTGATCGCGTCAGTCACCCGTACATCGTGCTGCGGCTGGACAGCGGGAGTGCCCACGACCCGGCGGGCTGCCCCTTTGATTACCACGTCCTTGAGTACCTTGCAGGCGGCACGCTGGCTGCGCTGAGCCACGCCTGGCAGGGGCTATCGTTGCTCAAGACCGTGAACCTGCTGCGGCAGGCTGCGGCCGCCCTGACCCACTGCCATGCCTTGGGCGTCATCCACGGCGATGTCGTGCCGGAAAATCTGCTGCTGACCGGTGATCACCGGACGCTGAAACTCGCCGACTTCGGTTCCGCCACTGGCGATGATGAGTTGGCGGCCATGAACGAAGGGAAGTTCACCGGGTGGCTGTCCCGCTATGCGCCACCGGAAGCCCGGCTGGGGGCTGGCCTCCCGCTTTCGGCTGCCGCCGATGTGTATGCGCTGGCCAGAACCTTCCATGCCACGCTGACAGGCGATCCTTTCCTCGAAAGCCGGACGCCAATCCAAACACTGCCTCCCAAGCTGGCGACGCAACCCGGCGCTGAGGCGCTGTTGCAGGTTCTTCAGCGGGCCACGGCGACGAACGTCACGGATCGCTACCCCACGGTGGCGGCATTCTGGGCGGAAGTGGAGCACGCCGTAGCCGCAATGCCAACGACCGAGATTCCGCTGACCACATCCACTGCGGCGGTGGCTTCCGTTCAGGCGGTTCCTGACAATCCGCCGGCTGCTGCTGACGAGACGGACGATGCCTCCATCGCGACCGGTGCTGCCGGGGAAACGTTATGTGATGTCGCCTCTCCGGTGGAGCTACCGTCGCCGCTGACGACCCGCCTGATTGGCGTCGGGGTTGTCGTAGCCGTTGTGGTCTTGTTCATCAGCGGTCTGGTGGCACTGTACCGGCTGGCGCGTGCTTCCGCCCGCGCGCACTGGTATGGACAGTCTCCGCCAGCCGCTTCTGCGCGCCCGCTGTTTCAGGTCAAGGTGTTGCGGCCGACCAAGGCCTACGCGACGCCCACCGAAAACCCAACCCCGCGTGACTGGCTGGGCGAACTGCCAGCCGGGGTCGAAGCCGATGTTCTGGAAATCAGCGGCCGGTTTTACCGGGTGCGTCCGCAGCGGTGGGGACGACGCAAGTCCCCGGCGGTGAACGAAGGCTGGGTGTTGCGGGAGTACGTAGATGGTGGACTGTGACGGCAGGCTGAGACAGGGTGGAAACCGCTCCCGGCCTGCCGTGGATGTCCAGGTGCGCTGCGACCGGCCGGGAAGTCAGCTTGTGACGAGGAACTGGCGCAGTTTTTCGACGTGCGGACTGACTTCACTTCGCCGGTAGTCAATCAGCCCCTCCTCACGAAACTGGTTCATGATAGTGGTGATGATTTCACGGGAGGTCCCAACCATCTGTGCCAGTTCTTCGTGGGTGAGGCGAAGCCGCTCCAGACCGGAATCGCTGCTCGATTTGAGCAGCACCCGCGCCAGGCGGCGCGTCGTGTTGTCAAAGGCCAGCGTTTCGATCTGCTGCTGGGCTTCTGACAGCCGTTTGCAGAACAGGGACAGCATATCCAGCAGCGCTTTTGGATTTTCACGCAGCATGGCCAGGAAGTCGTGGACCCGAATGGCCAGCACGCGCGTTGGTTCCATGGCTACAGCCTGATCGCTGCGGCGGTCATCCACCTCACAGAAACACAACTCGCCAAAAATCTCACCGGCGCGGTGAATGCTGATGATCTTTTCCTTGCCGTCATCCGAGACGCGCGTGATCTTCACGCTGCCTGAGAGGATGTAGAAGATGTGGTCGGCTGGATCGTCAAGGTGATAAATCGTTTCATTCCGGTGATATTCCCGCTCGCCGCTAACGACGCGGATTTCGTTGAGCTGGCCCTGAATAAACTCCGCAATCGGGTCAATCGTGCTCATAGCTGAACCACCTCGGCGCTGGTAGGCAGGGACGTACCCGCCGGGGAGCTTCAGCTACCCGGCAGGACTGACAACTCGGTAAACGACTGTGAATGTGCGGGGACGGCTAAACTATTGTCACTGAAGGAAACCTGGAGTCACAGCGACTCTTTTTCCTTGGGGGGCAGAGCGGCAAGCTCCTTACGCTTGGCTTCGTCCGGGTCCTCGTTGAGAGCTTTCTTGAAGTTGCGGATGCCTGTGCCCAGCCCGCTGAAGAGTTCAGGAATCTTCCTCGTCCCGAACAGCAGCACCACAACCAGGCAAATCAGGAGGATTTCGGACGTACCAAGATTCATAGCGTGGCCAACTCCTCGCGCTGCCGGAAACCGGCTAGAGTAAGTGCATACTAAGAGTGTGTTGGAATACTGTCAATTCAACCCTGACAGTTGTGTAACAGGTGCGCCACCGCCTGCACCGGCGGTCATAGGGGTGCCGGAAGGTAGCCGGGGACGCCGTGACCACACCACACAATGCCTGTGGCGGATTTTCACTCGCACGGTCCGGGCGGATTGGCGTATCGTCAGTGAACACCAAAGCTGTTTCAGGGCTTGTGTCCCACATCGTTGCCGACCGGATTCGGAAACTGGCGGCCACTGACTCGCTGAGAACCATCACCATGAGGAAAATCCGTAAAGCCATCTTTCCTGCCGCCGGGTTGGGGACCCGTTTTTTGCCGGCGACGAAAGCCCAACCCAAGGAAATGCTGCCGCTCGTGGACAAACCGCTCATCCAGTACGGCATCGAGGAAGCCATTCTGAGCGGCATCGAGCAGGTCATCATCGTCACCGGGCGCGGGAAGAACGCCATTGAGGACCACTTTGACATTTCCTTCGAGCTGGAACATCTGCTGCGCGAGAAAGGCAAACTCGATCTGCTCGAACAGGTTCAGGAAATTTCCAAGATCAACGTCTCGTACGTGCGGCAAAAACAGGCCCTGGGATTGGGCCACGCCGTGCTCGTCGCCCGCGAACTGGTGGGCGACGAACCCTTCGCCGTGATTCTTGGGGACGACATCGTGGACTCCAAAGTGCCCTGCCTGCGCCAGATGATCGAGGTGTATGAACGTTACGGGCGCTCCGTCATCGGAACCGCCCGCGTGGAAGGCGAGGCCATTTCCCGCTTCGGCGTGCTGGCCGTGGACCCTATCGAAGACCGGGTCTATAAAATCCGCGACATGGTTGAAAAGCCACCCTTTGCCGAAGCGCCATCCAACCTGGCCATCATCGGTCGTTACATTCTCATGCCGGAAATCTTCGACGTGCTGGAAAAGACACCCAAAGGTGCCGGCGGAGAGATTCAGCTCACCGACGCCATGCGCCTGTTGCTCAAAGAGCAGGCCATGTATGCGCACGAGTTCCACGGCGTCCGCCACGATGCCGGCGACAAGCTCGGTTTTCTCATCGCCACGGTCGAGTTTGCGCTTCAGCGTCCAGACCTCGGCCCGGAGTTCCGCGCCTATCTCAAGTCACTCACCCTGTAACCCCGAAATCCTGAAACTGGTGTGCCCGGCGGGTTGCCTGACGTAAACCGCTGCGGGCAACGCCGCGCTCTGTCGCCATGCCACTGTACCGAACCGTGAACTGGAAACGAATCGTCAGAACCGCCCGTCCCACACTCCGACGGAGACTTGCCCTGTGCGGCATGGCTTTCGTCGCAGCGCTCATTGCCCCGGCCCGGCTCTCCGCACAGACACCGCCGGCAGCGGCCAAGCGCCCCATCACCCACGAAGACGTGTGGCTGATGAAGCGCGTCGGCGCGCCGGTTCCCAGCCCCGACGGGTTGTTCGTCGTGTTTTCCGTCGTTGACCCGGCCTACGATCCCAAAGACCAGTCCAGTGACCTGTGGCTGGTACGCGGCGATGGCAGCGCTCCGCCCCGGCAGTTGACGTTCACCAAAGCCGCCGAGTCGGATGTCACCTGGAGTCCTGACAGTCGCCGCATTGCCTTCGTCACCAAACGGGAAGGCGATGAGGTCAACCAGGTCTATCTTCTGGATGTGGTCGAGGGCGGAGAAGCCCGGCGGGTGACATCCCTTTCGACGGGCGCGAGCGCCCCACGCTTCAGCCCGGACGGCAAGACCCTGCTGTTTTCGAGCGTGGTCTTCCCCGGCGCGCTCACCGACGCCGACAACCAGCGCATCGCCACTGAACGGAAAAACCGGAAGTACAAGGCACGGGTTTATGACGGCTACCCGATCCGGCGCTGGGACCACTGGTTGGACGATACGCAGACCCACCTGTTCGTACAGCCACTGGAGAAAGGCGCGCCAGCCCGGGATGTGCTGGCCGGGACAAAGCTTGTCGCGGAACCCGGCTTTGGTGGGCGTGCGACAAATGCCGCCGACACGCTCGATGCCATCTGGACGCCGGACGGTGCGGCCATCGTCTTTACGGCCACCATCGAGCGCAACCAGGCTGCCTATGCTCCCGTTGAAACACACCTGTATGTGGTGAGCGCCCAGGGCGGTGAACCGCGCCGCCTAACCAGCCCCGGTCACACCTACAGCCGCCCGCTGTTCGCCCCGGACGGGAAGAGACTCTATGCCTTGTGTTCGCCGACCACTGACGGCAAGGTGTATCACCTTGAACGTCTGGCACGCTTTGACTGGCAGAATGGCCAACTGGTGAACGAGTCGCGCCCGGCAGAAGGCTTTGACCGTTCCGTGGAGTCTTTTGGTCTGACACCGGACAGCCAGACCGTGTACGTGACGGCGGAAGAGGCCGGACACGAAAAGCTCTTTCGCATTCCGGCACGTGGCGGCCCGGCACAGCTTGCCTTTGAGGTGAAACTCGGCTGCTACACGAACCTGTCCATTCCCCTGCAGGCCGCAAGTCCACTGCTGTTTGCCAACTGGGAAAGCGCCGTCAATCCGGCCGAAATCGTACGGATTGACCCCGACGCCGGGCGGCACGTGGCGTTGACCAGCTTCAATGTGGCGGCTGCGGCGCAAATTGACTGGCAACCGCTGGAGCACTTCTGGTTCACGAGCCGGGCCGGCAAGCGCATCCACAACATGCTCGTACTGCCGCCGGACTTTGATCCCAAACGCCGTTATCCCATCTTTACTTTCATCCACGGCGGCCCCCACACCATGTTCCGCGATCAGTTCTTTCTGCGCTGGAACTATCACCTGCTGGCGCAGCCAGGCTATCTCGTTCTGCTGACGAACTACACCGGCTCGACCGGTTTTGGGGAAGCCTTTGCCCAGGCGATCCAGGGCGATCCCTTCGGAACCTGCGGGAGTGAAATCACGGAGGCCGTGGACGCGGTGGCCAAAGCGTTCCCCTATGCCGATGGCGAACGGGTGGCGGCCGGCGGCGCCAGCTATGGCGGCCATCTGGCCAACTGGTTGCAGGCCACGACAACCCGCTACAAGTGCCTCATCTCCCACGCCGGGCTCATCAATTCCGAGTCGCAGTACGGAACGAGCGACACCAGTTACTTTCGCGAATTGGCCAACGGCGGGCCCGTCTGGGAACAGAATGAAACCTGGCGCAAACAGAATCCCATCCGGTACGCGGCTAATTTTCAGACGCCAATCCTGCTGACGATTGGCGAGAACGATTTTCGCGTCCCGCTCAACCAGACCCTTGAAAACTGGACGATTCTCCAGCGCCGCCGTATTCCCAGCCGGCTCATCGTGTTTCCCGAAGCCAACCACTGGATTCTGCGCGGTGAGGACAACCGGTATCTCTTCCAGGAGGTGCATGCCTGGCTGGCAAAGTATCTGCGCTGAAATGCTTTACACGGTGTTCACGCGCCAGTGATTATCTGGGGGCTATGAAGTTGCTGGTGTCACGTATCCTATCGGATGTCTTCAACCCGCTCGTCAATGCGGTGGTGGCGTTTCTCGTCATCATTGCGACCGACCCGAATGCTCAGGGGGCGAGTAAAGTCCTGGCAGCGGTTGTGTCTGTGGTCTTTGCGGCGGCTCTGCCCCTGTCTGCCCTGCTGGTGATGAAGCAACGGGGACTCATCACCAACGTCAACATTGACCGCCGGGAACAGCGGACGCGCCCCTTCATCCTTGGCATCCTGTGCTATGCGGTGGGTTTCTTCTTCCTCAAACTCTTTCACGCGCCACGGCTGGCCCAAGGGTTGATGTTTTGCTACGCGGTCAATACGGCGGTGATTCTGGCCATCACGCGCTACTGGAAAATCAGCGTCCACGCGACAGGCATCAGTGGCCCGCTAATGGCGCTCTACTACCAGCTTGGGGCGGTTGTGCTGCCGTATTTCAGCCTCATTCCCCTTGTTTGCGCCTCGCGGGTGGTGATGAGAAAGCATACGGTCGGGCAGGTCGTGGCTGGCACGGCCCTTGGCTTGACGGCAACCGCCGCACAAATCAATCTGCTGTTCCGCTGATGGGCGCTCTTCCGCTGTCTTTTTTGGCGCTGACCGGGACCGTTCCGGGACTGAGCCGGGCGCGAAATCATGAGTTTTTTTCGGAAAGCCTGAACAACGATGAAACGCTGTCACAATTTCAATGCCGGGCCGGCCGTATTGCCCGTGCCCGTACTCGAACGCATCCGGGAAGAAATGCTCTGCCTGCCGGGCGTCGGGATGTCGGTTCTGGAAATCAGTCACCGTTCCAAGACCTTTGAAACCATCCTGTCCGAGACCGAAAATCGCCTGCGCCGTCTGCTGAATGTGCCGGAGACGCACCACATTCTGTTTCTGCAGGGTGGGGCCAGCTTGCAGTTCAGCATGGTGCCGCTCAATTTTCTGACCAGGGACGGTGTTGCCGACTACATTGTGACCGGAAGCTGGTCGGAAAAGGCCGTTGAGGAAGCCCGGAAAATCGGGCGGGTCAATATCGCGGCCACAACAAAGGAAGAGAACTACGCCCGGATTCCGAACCAGAGTGAACTACGGCTCGACCCCCAGGCGGCTTACGTTCACTTTACGTCCAACAACACGATTTTTGGCACGCAGTGGCCGACGGAGCCGGAAGTCGGGACGACGCCGCTCGTGTGTGATGCCTCGTCGGATTTTCTGAGTCGTCCGCTGGATGTCAGCAAATACGCCCTTTTGTACGCCGGGGCCCAGAAAAACGCCGGCCCCGCCGGAGTCACGATTGTCATCGTACGCGAGGACTGGCTGGAGCGTATTCCCGGTGGGTTGCCGACGATGCTCGACTACCGCACGCATGTGAAGCATCGGTCGCTGTACAACACGCCGCCCGTCTTTGCCATTTACGTGGTGGGACTGGTGCTGGAGTATCTTGAAGCCCAAGGGGGGCTGGCCGCCGTTGCGGCAGCCAGTGCCGAAAAAGCCGGAAAGCTCTATGCCGCCATAGATAGCGGAAGCTTTTACCGGGGCACGGCTGAGCGCAACTCCCGTTCGCTGATGAACGTCTGTTTTCGGCTGCCCAATCCCGATCTGGAAGCGGTTTTTCTCAGGGAAGCTGCGGCCAACGGGTTTGAAGGGCTGCCGGGCCACCGTTCGGTGGGTGGCATCCGCGCTTCGCTCTACAACGCCCTGCCGATGGAAAGCGTCCTCGCACTCATAGACTTCATGCGTGACTTCGCCCGTCGCCACGCATAGGCTGGCAGCGGAGTCAGTCAGGAATCCGGCGTGGGGGAGGGTAATCTATTGTATCTTGACGGCTTGCGGTTGCCCGTTTACGCTTCGCAACTGGGAATCTTCTGAATTGACCGCACCTGTGACGGCACTGCTGCCGACCGGCCGGACCGCCCGATTTCAAGCGAGGTACAAGCGATGACGTTTGATGAGGCTCTGAGCATACTCAAGAAACGTGGGCAGAAGATGACGCCACAGCGGTCAACGGTGTTGCGCATCCTTATGGAATCGGCCCGTCCGCTGACGGCCCAGGAAGTTCACCGCGAAGTGACCAAGATTCACCCGCACGTCAGTCTGGACACGGTGTATCGCAACCTGACCCTGCTGACCGACGTGGGGCTGGTTCACCAGTCCAATCTGCAGAACCGAGACGTGGCGCGTTTTGAGTTCCAAGGCAATGAGCACCGGCACTATGCCATCTGCCTCAACTGCCACAAGACCATCCGCCTCGACTGGTGCCCGGTCGAAACCAAGCTCATGACGCAGGCGCTGCGCAAGCAGTTTGCCATTGTCAAGCATGCGTTCGAGGTCTATGGCTACTGCGCCGAGTGCCACTTTGCGCTTTCGGCTTCCGCCTGAGTTGCCGCCGCCGGGGTTGCTGCGTCACTGGTTCGGACATTTCCAGCTACTCGATGTCGCGGTCGTCGGCCAGGTCGCGGATAGCTGTGGCCTGAAGCCGTAACAGGCTGGTGACGTAACCATCTTCCCATTCCGGCCCAACCGACAGGGTGCCCCGGACAAGCACCGGCTCTCCATAGTTGTTCAGTTTCATCTTCCCGGCGCGAACCAGAATCATGTGCTGGAGCATGGGTGGCGCGCCAAAGCAGCAGCCATTGGCCGACTGGGTCAGGAGAAACTCGGTCTCTCCGGTAGGGCTGTACAGCGGCAGGGCAAAGCCGGCAATTTCGACCTGCTTGCCGTCAAGCGCCTGAAGTGCCGCCGGAGGCGGCGTTGGTGTCGTGGCGCGTGGGTCAAAGTCGTAGTTGAGGTTTTTGATGTAGTCGAAGCGGAGACGGATGACATCCCCCTGAACGTCCAGCGGCCGGCTTGCGCTGGATGACGGCCGAACTGCCGGTTGTGGGGCCAGCAGGCTACCGACAACCATCAGCAACAGCAGCCCGCCCAGCCCAAAGTAAGGCGCATGTGCGCGCAGGTATGCGGAAAAGCGAGACATCCGTAATCCGTAAGGCACAGAGGATAAAGCCACATCCAGGGAAGCTGGCAGGTTCCGGCACGACCGGCATCAATGGTACGCCAGTTTATCCAGCGCCCGCTCTGCCGCGGCCAGCGTCGCTTCAACAACTTCATCCGTGTGGGCCAGGCCCATAAAGGCGGCTTCGTATTGTGACGGCGGCAGGTAAACCCCTTCGTGCAGCATGGCGTGGAAGAAGCGCCCGAAAAGCGCCGTGTCGCTTTTGGAGGCCGAGTCCCAGTCGGTCACTTCGCCGTCGGTGAAAAAGATCGTAAACATCGAGCCCACCCGGTTGAGTGTCGCCGGAAGGCCCGCCTTGCGGATAAGCTGGAGCAGCCCTTCAGAAACCTTTTTGGTCTGCCGGTCAAGCTGTTCGTACACGCCAGGCTGCTGGAGCAGGCGCAGCGTGGTCAGTCCGGCCGTCATAGCGACCGGGTTCCCGGACAGCGTGCCGGCCTGATAGACCGGGCCGGCCGGAGCAACGCAGTCCATGATGTCGGCCCTTCCGCCATACGCCGCCGCCGGCAAGCCTCCGCCCATGACTTTCCCCAGGCAGGTCATATCCGGCAGGACACCGTAAAGCTCCTGCGCGCCGCCGCGCGCCAGCCGGAAGCCGGTCATCACCTCATCAAAGATGAGAACCGCACCATGCTTTTGCGTCAGGTCACGCAGCCCCTGCAAGTAGCCTGGCCTGGGTGGGACGCAGCCCATATTGCCCACAACCGGCTCGACGATGACAGCCGCAATGTCATCGGGGTACGCCGCAAATGCCGCCTCGACGGCTGCCAGGTCGTTATATGGAACCGTGATGGTCTGCTGGGAAACTTCAGCCGGCACGCCTGGACTGTCTGGCAGCCCCAGCGTCGCTACGCCGGAGCCGGCCTTGACCAGAAAAGCGTCTCCGTGACCGTGGTAGCAGCCAATAAACTTGACGATTTTGCGGCGTCCCGTAAAGCCGCGCGCCACGCGGATGGCCGCCATCGTGGCTTCCGTTCCGCTGCTCACCATGCGGACTTTTTCGATGGAAGGCACGAGGGAAACGATGAGTTCGGCGATTTCGACTTCGAGTTCCGTCGGCGCGCCAAATGAAGTGCCGCGTTCGATAACCGAGCGGATGGCTGCCAGAACTTCCGGGTGTGCGTGTCCCAGAATCATGGGCCCCCACGAGCCGATGTAGTCCACGTAACGTTTGCCATCCACATCGGTCATGTAGGGGCCGTGGGCCGAGCGGATGAACAGAGGCGTCCCACCCACGCCCCGAAAGGCCCGAACAGGACTGTTGACACCGCCGGGAATCACGGCGCGGGCTTGCTCAAAAAGGGTTTCGGAACGGCTGGGACTCACTTTTTCAGTTTCCATCGTGATTGGCATGGTCGCTTTGCATTGAGGAACAGGAAAAAGGTCTTGGGGTTCAGCGTGGTTGTGGCGAATCCGAAAGGGAGAGCACCGAATGGCCACGGCTACCTTATGACCGTGGCGCACATCAACCTTCACCGTTGCTGACAGCTTTTAGCGCCAACCCGTGTGCGAGTCAAAGGGCGGACGAAGAGTGGCTCCGGCTCACGGAGGGGGCGCCATGGTCGCCTCAAGAGCGTGCAGCAGCTCTCTGGCGCTGGCGTCCCGCCCCTCGGCCAGTTCCAGACCGCGCCGCAGTTCGTTGCGCGCCGCTTCGGCCTCTCCAACGGTAATGTACGCACGCCCGGCGCAGTAGCGCACGTCGGGCTGCTCCTTGAGCGCCTCTGGCAGCCCGGCGTACCGTTCGAGCAGTTCGAGCAGGCGGTCCGTGCCCGGCTTGGTGGCTGTCTGGTTCACCGGGCGCAGGTTGCCGGGGTTGTCACTCCGGGTGAGTTCGTTTCCGATCAGAAACTGAGTTTCATCGGCCAGGGTGGTCAGCAGGTTCTCGAACGTGTCCGCCGAGGCACCTTCATACTGGTCAAAAGCCGTCCGGTAGGCGGCCAGAGCCGCCGGTTTGTCTCCTTTGAAACTGAGTGCAATGGCCAGGTTTTCATACGCCAGTGGGTAGAGTCCCTGACGGAGAGCAATGGCTTTCCGAAACGCCTCGATGGCGGCATCGAGTTCCAGGGTGCCCTTGAGCTGACTGCGCAGCAACCGGACGTTGCCCAGGTTCAGGTAGGCCTCCGGGAAGTTTGGCTGCTGCCGGACGGCCGTCTGGAACTCCCGGATGGCCGCATCGTACGCCGCCCGCTTCTCGTACAGCCGCCCCAGGTTGTAGTGCGCCAGAGCGTAGCCGCCTTCCGGTTCCCGCTCGCCCGGCACGGGTTTGCCCAGGGCGGCCCGAAAGGCCTGTTCGGCGCGCTCCAGATCGCCCAGCGCCTCATACAGCAGCCCCAGGTTGTTCCAGGCTTCACGAAACTGGGGGCGGAGCTTGATGGCCGTCTGATAGCTGGCAATAGCGGCTTCCAGCTCGCCACGGTGCGACTGCGCCATACCCAGATTGAAGTGGGCGTTGGCCAGCCGTGGGGAGATGGCAAGCGCCGCCTGGTAGGCCTGGATGGCACGGTCAATGTCGCCGGTGCGATAGTAGGCTACCCCAAGGTTGACCTGCGCGGCCGCATCCCTGGGGTTGAGAGCCAGAACGGCCAGGAACTTGTCCCGTGCGTCCGCTTCCCGGCCCAGCTCCAGAAGCGCACGTCCCCAGCCGGCAAGGGCTTCAGTAGCTTTCGGGTTGGCTTGCAGGGCCTGCTGGTAGAGCGGAATGGCCTCCTGATACCTGCCTTTGGCAGCTAGGACAGCGGCCCGCTCCGTGAGCGTCGGCTGGCGTTTCGGCAGGGTGATGACCTGCTGTTCGGTACGGGCCAGTGCCTCACCGACCTGCTGGATGCCGCGTTTCTGGGCAATTTCGATGGGAACCACCCGCAGCGCCGAAGTGCGGGCGCTGATGGTGGGATCAATCCGCAGCGAGGTTGTCCGTGACCGTTCTGCTGTCGGATCAATCCGCAGCGAGGATGGGTTTTGGTCGGGCCCCCGGACCCACCAGAACCCAAAGGTTTCGTAACCTCCGGTGACGGCAAGAAAGCACAGCGAGGCGACGATTGGTGTGGTCCGTGGTGCGTAAGGCATACCGCATCTTTGCCCGAACGTTGTCTTGCAACGCCAAGGTGCAATATAGTTTGGCAGGACGTAGAGCAACAAGTTGCATACTGGCCTGGCTCAGCGTTTCTGTCCGTTTCCGTCTGCATGGCTGCGATGGGTGTGTTGTTTTCGTATGAATGTCGAAACTGCGAGTCTGCTCGAACTCGGCGCTGTGATTGACGGAAAGTACCGGATTGATGCGCTGCTTGGGCAGGGCGGGATGGGGAAGGTGTTCCGTGTCACCCACCTTCAACTGAAAAAGACCTTTGCGCTGAAGGTGATGCTGTTCGACGTTGTCCGCAACGCCGAAGAGCGGCAGCACCGGCTGGCGCGCTTCCGGCGCGAGGCAGAAGCGCTGGCCCGGATCAGCCACCCCAACATCGTCATGGTGACGGATTTCGGGACGCTGGGCGAGGAACAGGTGCCCTACATCGTCATGGAGTTCATCGAGGGGACGACCTTGCGCGAACACTGCCGGGAACTTGGACCGGCACCCATCGAATTTGCCCTCGAAGTGACGTGCCAAATCTGCGCCGGTCTCCACACGGCGCACACCCAGGGCATCATTCACCGCGACCTGAAACCGGAAAATGTCATCCTGCAAACGTTGCCCGATGGGACAACCATGGCGCGGGTTCTGGATTTCGGCATTGCCAAACTTGCTCGTGAAGGCGGGGAAAAAAACGAAACCCTCACGCGCGAAAGTCCGGGAATCGGCTCGCCCGGCACGCCGAAATACATGGCGCCGGAACAAATCCTGGGGCAGCCGAGTGATCCGCGCACGGACGTGTTTGCCATCAACCTCATGCTCTACGAGATGCTGGCTGGTGCGCCGCCCAGTGTACCGGTCATCCTCGCCGAGCCAAAGCCGCTCTCCGAGCTTCGGCCGGACGTACCGGTTGAACTCGACGCCATCATCCGGCGGGGCCTGTCAAAGCTCCCGGAGGAGCGCCAACCCTCAGCGCTGGAGTTGAAACGCGAGCTGGAGGCGCTCGAAAAAACCTTGACCTTGGAAGCCGCACTGCGCGACCGCACGACGCCGCCGGATGTGCTTACAACAACGCCTGGCTTTTCTCCGGTCACCGGGCAGAACCGTCCGGTACTCCCGACGCTTCAGTTGGGGACGCTGTCGCCACCAGCGCGCACGGTGAGCGTGTGGCCCATCGCCCTTGGGTTGCTGCTGCTCGTGGCTGGGGGCGGCTGGTTTTTCTACCCGCAGATCAGCGCCGCGCTGAGTGGTAAGCCATACCTCTCACCAACGGCACTGCCCGCCGACCTGCAACCCAAGATGGTCGTTGTTCCAGGTGGCGAGACGCTGATCGGGACCAACCGGGGCGATAAGCTCTCCATCCCGGAGTTCAAAACGACCATTTTGCCCTTTCGGGTGTCGCAGACGCTTGTCAACAACGCTCAGTATGCGGAGTTCGTCAGGCGGACGAAGCATCGTGCGCCCACGACTTGGAACGGACCGTCACCACCGGTAAGCGATCTGGACAAGCCCGTGACTGGGGTGAGCTGGAATGACGCCGATGCCTACTGCCGGTGGCTTTCCCAGGAGACCGGTACGCGCTACCGGCTCATCAAGGAGTTTGAATGGGAATACCTGGCGCGCCAGCGTGACCGCAAGGGCGTCCGGGATTTGCTCGATACTGGTTTTCTGGAGTGGACGGCCGATAGCCTGACGGTCTATCCCGGCGGAAAAGGATTTGCGCCAAACCCCGACCTGCGTATCTTTCGTGGCCGGGATGACCGTGAAAATCCAAACGAAGGTGTCACCTACCGCTTTCCTCAGAAACCGGACTTTACCAACAATCGGCTGGGCTTCCGGGTTGCATCCGATCCCAAGGGGGGAGGGGAATGATGTCTACGTCGGGCACGGTGGAGTTCTACAAATCCCTCATCGGACAAACCCTCAACGACAACTACCGCGTCGAAAAGATGATCGGAAGCGGAGGGATGGGGGCTGTGTTCCTGGCCACCCACCTGACGCTGGGCAGCCCGGTGGCGATCAAGGTGCTTTCCCCGGCGCTGACCTCCGATCCTTCGCTGGTCAAACGTTTTCAGCGCGAGGCCAGGATTGGCGGCCAGCTTACACACCCCAACATCGTCCGGGTGCAGGACTTTGGCAAGACGCCCGACGGGCTGTTCTTCATGGTCATGGAGTACGTTGCCGGGGAAACCCTGGCAGCCCGGTTGTCCCGTGTCGGGAAGCTCTCGCTCGAAGAGTGCCTTGCCATTCTGGAGCCGCTGTGTGACGCGCTCGAACTGGCCCACGGCAAAAACCTCCTGCATCGTGACCTCAAACCAGCCAATGTCCTTGTTGGGGAACTCAACGGCCGCCTCACTGTCAAGCTCCTTGATTTTGGCATCGTCAAGCTGCTCCAGCCTGACGAACAGGTTTCCCAGTTGACGGCCGTCGGACAGGTTTTTGGGACACCCCTTTACATGGCACCGGAACATCTCATGGGGATGACCCTGACGCCCCAGGCCGACCTCTACAGCCTGGCCGTCATGACGTATGAACTGCTGACCGGGCAGCCCCCAGTGCAGCACGACGATCTGCGAAAGATGCTGGAGCTGAAAATGAAGCCTCCGCCTTCGGTGACGACCTACGTTGCGTCCCTTCCTGCCGGGTTGGATGGCGTCTTTGCCAAAGCACTCCACGCCAATCCCGAACAGCGGTATGCCACGGCTATGGACTTTTTCCGGGGCTTGCAGTCTGTTTACAAGCAAAAGACCCAGGAAATGCTTTCAGCCGCTTTTGCCAAACAATCCAGTTCGGTGACAGATGAGACCTCGGACACCACACGCCCCTCCAAAAGTTGGTTGGGAGGCTGGTGGAACAAGGTCTTTGGCAAGAAATCCTGAGCTTTGACGAAATCTGCCACTGGCAGTCAGGGGCACTGCCTGCCGATAAGGGGGAAGTATGTTTGAGAAAATACTCTTGGCAACCGATGGCTCTGAGACGGCGTTGAAAGCGGCCCGGGCCGCAGGTGAATTGGCCAGCAAAACCAACGGCTCCATCACACTGCTGTTTGTGATGGAGCCATTCAATGAAATGGCCTACATCAGCCTGCCCGGTTATGAGTTGGGTATTGACCCGGAAAAGGTCGCTCGTTTCCAGCGGGAATCCGCCAATGCGGTTCTGGAGCGCACGGCGGAAGTCCTGAAACCGTTTGGCGTGCCCTTTGTCACCCGCTATGAAATCGGCACTCCTTCCGCGACCATCGTTTCTGTGGCGGAAAACGAAGGGTTCGAGGTCATTGTCATCGGGAGTCGTGGGCGTGGGCCGATTGCTTCGTTTTTGCTCGGCAGCGTGTGTGATCGCGTCATGCATCGGGCACACTGCCCGGTGTTGGTCATCAAATAGACGGCCGTAACCCGGTTGGTTTCACCGTGCTGGATGTGCGTCGGCTGTGTGTGTGGCTGGAAGTCATCTCATGGTGATTGAGTCTCCGCCGCAATCGAAGTCGTCACCGGTACGGCCGCACGCGCGGACTTACCACCGGGCCTATCTGAACAACCTGCTGGCCAATCATTTCCATACGCCCCTCGTGGTCATCGAGGCGCCGGCCGGGTACGGCAAGACGACCCTGCTGAGTGCCGTGACGCATCGCTCCGGGGCACAAGTCGGCTGGTTGGCACTGGATGCTGCCGATGCTGCCCTGAATACCTTCATAGCCAACGTTTGCGCGGCGCTCTACCGCCTGCCAATCGTGCCCGACTACCAGGTTCTGGATACTCAGGACATTCGTTCGGCTGTCAAGCTTGTGGTGAGCAGCATGCGCGAGTTGGGTATCGAAACCCTGGTGCTGGACAACTTCGAGCACGTTGCCGATGTCCCGGCCATCAATCAGTTGATTGAGCAGGTGGCGGCTGAGTTGCCGCCGCCTGTGCAGCTCATCATTGCAACACAACGTACGCCGATCTTCAAACGTGCCGGTCGCAGCCGGGTGACACGTCTCGATATCACCGAGTCGGATTTGCGTTTTGACCCGGAAGATGTCGTTGGTTATTTCGCCCAGGTGGCACGCTATGAGGTTAGCGCCGATGAAGGCGGGCTGATTGTCGAGCGGACGCAGGGACAGGCTGCCGCTGTCAACCTTGTCTTGCAGGTGGCTTATGGTCTGCCGTCGTATCTGCGCATCAACTTTGAGATGTTGTTGCCTGCTGCCAGCCAGGCGGTGATGGTGTCACTGTTGCGAGAATGTCTGCGGCGCGCGCCCGTGGCCTTTGATGAAGCCATTCACCTTCTCAGGAGCGGCGCGGACACGCCAGCGAGCCAGGCACTCTATCAGTTCCTGGCGGCTGCCAACTGTCTGGTACACACCCTCGATGATGAAGCGCGCACACTGGTCATTCATCCACTGCTGCGGGAGCTTTCCACCCGCCTGTAAAAGCTGACCGGGGGGCCGGTAAGCCGGCTGGCAGTTCACTTCCCTTGCTTTGGACAAGCACCTTGAACCGGTCGCCAAAGCCCCCCGGTACGAGAAAGTGCTTGAGTGCCAGACGTTCCTGGAGCGCTTCCCGTCCAAGTTCCGGCCGGGTTGCGGCAGCGAGCCGGTCAAGCAGCCCAAGCTGGATGAGGTAGTCGGCCTGCCGCGTCAACTGTACGCATCGCAAACCGTGGCGGATACCGTGGTTGACCAGCGCCGAAAAGTTAACGTCGGCGGTGAGGTCCTGTTGGCCGGGAGTGGCCAGGAGGTCTTCAGCGAGGCGATGGCGCGTGAAGCCCCGGATGGTGCCGGTCAGCCGCCCTGACAGATGGGGGCCTGTGTCACCGTAGTCAATGGTGATGAGATAGCCCCGCCCCAAGGCTGCGGCGGCCCTGGTGAGCCAGTCCAAAGCGTCCAGCGCGACTTCGCACTGCTCATCTTCAGCAAGCTCGATTTCACCCAAGGCCAAGTAAGCCATGAAGTCTTGGGGGCGGGTAGGCGTTCCCCAGACGAGACAGAGCTGATCCTGGCTGACTGACACCAGCCCTTCGAGATGTTGTCCCCGGCGGCAGGTGAGCAGGTGAACCGGCAGGGCATCCACAAGTTCATTCGAGAAGATCAGTCCGGTGACAGGAGTGCCTGACAGCTCATCCAGCGTCTGCCACCTGACCTGTTCCCGGAAAGCCGCCAGCCGTGCCGCCTGGGCGGCCCGCATGGCGGGGCTGTGTTCGTCAATGACATAACGCAGGTAGTGCAGGATGTGGGGCGCGTCCGTCGCCAGCGCCGTCAGAATGTCGGCTGCCAGGTCGCCCGTACCAGCGCCGCATTCGACGACCGTGAAATCCCCCGGCTGCCCCAGGGCCTGCCAGATGGCCTGTATCTGGCACGCCAGCAGTTTGCCGAAATGGCCCGCAATGCTGCTGGAGGTGTAGAAGTCGCCAGCGCGTCCGATGCGGTGGCTGGCGGTGGTGTAGTAACCGTCTGCCGGATCGTAGAGCGCCAGCGCCATGAAGTCACGAAAGGGCAGGGGGCCGTGATGGATAATACGGTCACGAATGAGGGCTTCCAGGCGGTTCATCGTCGTGTCCGGTTAGGGTGTACCCACCACCCGCAGCAGGTGATACGTACGCGCCCCTTTGCGCAGAACGCCATACTGCCCGCCAATCAGCCGTTCGCGGGTAATACGGGCGTGGACGGACTCGACCCGCTGGTTGTTGAAGTACAGTCCGCCCCCTTCGATAAGACGGCGCGCTTCGCTCTTTGAGCTGACCAGCCTGGCGGCTACAGCCAGATCGGATGGCAGTGCACCGTCGTCGGCAAACAGCGCCGCCGGGACCTCAGTTGAAGGTGCATCGTGAAAGACGGCAAGCAGGGTGTCCGCATCAATGTCCGTGATGGGGTCCCCGCCGAACAGGATGTTGGTGGCCGCCAGCGCCGTCCGCAGGCCGGCTGCGCCGTGGACAAATTCCGTGACGGCTGCTGCCAGCGAACGTTGGGCCTCCCGTTTTTCCGGCGCTGTCGCCACGGCCGCTTCCAGGTCGGCTATCTCTGCAGCCGACAGAAACGTGAAAGCTTTCAGGTAGTTGATGACACTGGCATCTTCGGTGTTGAACCAGAACTGGTAAAACTCATACGGGGATGTGCGGTCATCGGTCAGCCACACGGCACCCTGTTCGGTTTTGCCGAACTTTGTGCCATCGGCCTTGGTGATGAGGGGCATGGTCAGCCCGTGGACGCTGCTTCCGCGCAGGCGACGGATGAGTTCAATGCCGGCCGTGATATTGCCCCACTGGTCGCTGCCGCCGATTTGCAGGGTGCAGTCATAGCGGTCGTACAGTTCGAGATAGTCGCGTGCCTGAAGCAGCATGTAGCTGAACTCGGTGTAGGAGATTCCTGTCTCCAGGCGACGCCGGACAGATTCCTTGCCCAGCATCATGTTGATGGAGAAATGCTTGCCGGTTTCGCGGAGAAACGTCAGCAGCGGCAGGTGGCCGAGCCATTCCAGGTTGTTGACGAGGCAGGCTGCATTGGCGCCGGAGAAGTCAAGGAACCGGGATAGAAGGCGTTCAATAGCCTGCACGTTGGCCGCAATGGTGTCTGCATCCAGAAGCGGGCGTTCGGCCGTCTTGCCGCTGGGGTCGCCGATGAGACCTGTGCCACCGCCGGCCAGCGCTATGGGGCGGTGGCCGGCGCGCTGAAAGCGCACCAGGGTCAGAAGCGGCAGAAGATTGCCGACGTGCAGGCTGGGTGCCGTCGGGTCAAAGCCGGCATAGACAGTGAGGGGGTGGTGCTCCGTCAGGTGCCGGGGGAGATCGGGCGTGTACTCTTGAACCAGTTGCCGCCAGGTCAGTTCATCGAAAAGTGTCATCATTGGGTTCAGAAAAACTTCTTGTGGCCAGGTTCACTGGCGAGTGAGCATAATCAGGGATCGGCTCCAGTCAGCCGGTAGGTCTGTTGCCCAGAGGCATACTTTTCGGCTTGTTTTGTCGATTTGAGCGTATGTATAGTCCATCCCACGGGGAGATTCAGGGAAACACACGCTTGGGGAAAGCAAGAGCTTGCCGAGGTGGTGTATCATATCGCTGGCCATCCGTCAGGTTTTTACTCCGAACCAACTGACCGAGATATTTTGAGACTGTGTGAGACGAGCATGACACTCAACACTACGGGCGAAATAGCCTGCTCTGTATGTGGCGCATCAAATGCTGCGGACTGGTTGTATTGCCAGCAATGTGGCTCTCCATTGAAATCTGAGCCGGCTTCCGTAGCGCGCTCGGCTTCTCCAAGCAGCGGAAAGCCGGGGGAACCTCCGGTTGATATTCCGCCGACGCTTGTGGCGCCACCGGTTGTTCCGCCGACTGTGGTTGCCCAGCCAGCGGTACCGCCGCCCGTGCCGCCGACAGTCGTGGCCCAGCCGGTTGTTCCGCCGACTGTGGTTGCCCAACCAGCGGTACCGCCACCCGTGCCGCCAACCGTAGTGGCTCAACCATCTGTATCCACGCCCGTGCCGCCGACAGTCGTGCCGCCGACAGTCGTAGCCCAGCCGGTTGTTCCGCCGACTGTGGTTGCCCAACCAGCGGTACCGCCGCCTGTGCCGCCAACCGTAGTGGCTCAACCGTCGGTGCCCCCGCCTGTGCCACCCACGGTCATCGCGCGTTCCCCGGCAGCCGGTGGCGCGGCTGATACGGTTGTCTGTGACCAGTGCGGCAAAATCAATCCGGCGACCAACAGTTTCTGTGCTGGCTGTGGAGCACCTTTGCCCTCTCCGCTGATGAAGACCATCGTCCGTACGTCGGAACGCCCCCCAACGCGGGTAGCGCGTCTGTGTCTCATCCAGGAAGGCGGCGGAGACGGGGAAGTTTATGAAATCAAGGGGGATGAGCTGACGATTGGACGCAACTCAGGCGATATCCGATTTCCGCATGATGGCTACATGTCCGGCCGGCATGCCCGCATCATTCGCCGTGGCGATGAATTTATTCTTCAGGATGACAACTCGCGCAACGGCACGTTCAAGAAAATTGACGGCCCCGTGACACTTAAGTCCGGTGACATCCTGCTAATCGGAAAACAGTTGTTTCGCTTTGAGGTGTAGGGTGCCAAAATGCGGGACTATCCTGGTGTGGCAGTGGCAACCTAAAGGCCCGCGGGATTTTTCAGCCTTGTGAGGGATGAGTGGCGGCTTCTGTATCCAGTCGGACAGAAACGTGGGTCTCGATTTCAGTGCGCACGGATATTGGCCTGCGGCGGACTGGAAACGAAGACAATCTTCAGGTGGTTGATTTGACCAATCAACGGCTTGGTTTGGCGGGCCGTGATTCATCCCTGTCTCCTGAAGTGGCGCAGCACCGGCTGGGTAAGCTGGGCACTCTGCTGATTGTCAGTGACGGAATGGGCGGCGCGGCCGCCGGGGAAGTCGCCAGTGAAATGGCGGTGGACATTGTCGCCCGTGAAATGCTGCGCCAGGTACACGCGGGTGTGCCCTCACGCGAAGCCATGCGCAGGGCGGCCGATAGAGCCAATGCGGCCATCTGGGAGCGATCGCAGAATGAAAGCTCCATCCGCGGGCTGGGGGCAACGCTCACGGCTGTTCACTTGTGTGGGCAGGAGGCGACGGTCTCACAGGTCGGAGACTCACGGGCATATCTCATTCGTGAGGGGACGATTCGGCAGCTTACAGAAGACCAATCCTGGGCCAATGCTGTCAAAAAGTCCGGTGTCAGTCAGGTAGTCAATGTCCCAAACAACATCATCCTGCAGGCACTTGGCACCCAACAGGTGGTCAACACGGAAATCACCACAGAAGTCATTCACCCGAACGACATCTTGCTGCTGTGCAGTGATGGCCTTTCCAACAAGGTCGAGGAGCATGAACTGTTGAGTTATGTCGTTACCTCCAGTTCACTCGACGCTGCGGCTGAAGCCTTGGTCAAGCTGGCTAATGACCGGGGCGGTGAAGACAACATCACCGTGGTGATTGCACGACTTTCCACTGTGGATGATCCCGATACCATCTCGGCATCCCGTGCGACCCAACTTCTGGTTTCTGAACCATCAGGGGAGAATGTGATGCCGGTTGGTGTTGGCCGTGCCACTTCTGACCTGCCTAGCGGGCACCCAACGCTTGCCAATTTCACAGTCACAACCGAGAGTAACCGCACGACAACGACGACGGCGCATCCAACCACCGACCTCGCCGCCAGCACCTCAGCGGACCGATGGCCGTCCCTGCCGGTATCGGAGTTGCCATCGTCGCCCACCGCGTCGGCTGCGGAAACGCCAGCGCCACCGACGATGCCTTCGCCCCAAAGTTTGTCAAGGAACGGCAAGCTCTTTGTCCTGTTGGCGCTGGCGGCCGTGGGAGTGATTATCTTGGCTGGTGTTGCAGCCATGATTTGGGTCTTGCAGTCGCGGGCCGAGAAAGAGCGGACTGGCAGGACAGAACCACGGCCACATCCGGTGCTGGCACCCATCGGTTTGCCATCGGCTGCGCCGGAGACGCCACCACTGACTCCGCCGCCAGTGGAATCGGGCGGTGCCGATGGGATTGGACGGGCTGATGGCCTATCGTTGGATGACGTCGAGAAAGAACTGGACCAGATCGAGCAGCAGGTGCGGAGTGTCGAACGTCGGCTTGACCAAATCCCAGGCCAGGATGCTGAGCGTCAAAACTGCAAGAAGAGAGGCGAGCAACTGGCTGCGCTCAAAGAAGCGCTGAAGCGTCACCGCCAGAAGCAGGCCAGAGCGGATGATCCTTCTGTGAATGACATTCAAAAAGAGATGCAAACTATCGCACAGTGGCTTGATACGTTGCCTGCGTCGCTCCGTGAAATGAAAACACCCGATAACAAGTTGCCGTCGCCTCCCGGCACCCGTCCGGTTGACGAACTCCGGCGCACGGTCGAACGAACGGTTGAAGGGCTGACAAACAACGCCTCGCAGTTCATCCGGCATCCCTGAAGCCCCGAACCCGGTTGACACTGGCAGAAGCTATTGATTGCGCTGGTGGTCCTTGGGTTGGCATCGGAAGCGCAACTCCAATGGCCGGACGGCTCCAATGGCCGGACGGCTTCGGGCGCGGTGTGAAAACCGGGAAGGGTTTGTGACTTTTCTCTGAGGTTGATGATTATGCGAAACCGTAGGTTATTGGTAGTGGTTGGTTTGGCCTGGCTGCTGAGCAGCAGTACGCTGTGGTGGTCAGCCGTGGCACAGACGCCCTCCGTGCCGGCGCATGTGCTGGGAACAGACGACAAGGCCGCCTTCGCCATTCACTTTTCCGGCGAAATGCACGCCAATCTCGATACCTGTGGCTGCCCGGCCAATCCCAGCGGCGGACTTCACCGCCGCGTGACCATGGCGCAGGCGTTCCGCGCAAACTTTGCCGAGACACCGCTGCTGGAACTCTCTGTCGGGGCTATCTTCAACGACCAGGGGGTATTGCTCAATCCCCCCTTCAAGGATGTCCTCGTTCAGAACGACTATGCCCTGCGCGGGTATAGTGCCTATCCCTTCGACGCCGTCAACCTGACCTATCAGGATTTGCGGGTACTGCACCAGTATTTCACCACCCAGGCTGCCAAGCAGGCGGCGGCGAATTTTCCCGTGCTGAAAGCTTACGTTTCGGCCAATGCCACGCCGGCCGTGAACGAGAAGACGCACATTGCCCTGCCGCGCTTTGTCATCAAGGAAGTGAAATCACCGCACATTCCAAAGAACCACAAGCTGCGGATCGGGATTACCGGGGTGTGCGAGCAGGCACCCAGCGAAGGTACCGGCTATGTCTGGCGTGACCCCGCCACGGCGCTCAAGGAAGTGCTCCCGGAGCTGAAAAAGCAGGCGGATGTGGTGGTTGTGCTGGCCTACCTGCCCCTCGACCAGGCCAAGACACTGGCGGCGGAACTCGAAGGGATAGATGTCCTGATTGTCGGGCACACGCAACCTTCACTGCTCACGCTGGAGACCGTGGGAAATACGGCCGTGGTCGTCAACAACTATGAAACCAAGGCGCTTGGGGAGCTGCGGGCCTATATAGCCGACGACGGCAAGCGGACGTACAGCAGCCGCTTCATCCTGCTCGATGCGACGATTCCCAGTGAGCCAAACGCCCTGAAAATCGTCAGAGAAGCCAAGGCGGCCATTGAGGAAGCGCGGCGCAGCATGGTGCAGGCTACGCCCTGACGCTCTGCGGAGCGCAAACGTGTCAACCGGCGTTTCCCGGTCAATCCTTCCAGGGAACGCCGGTTTTATTGTCCCGGTTCGGTCCCGGAGTGGCTCACTGGCTCGGAAGTTCATCGGGTCGCAATTCAACCAGAGTGGTCTGGTAAAAGCTGGAGCTGATATGGACGGCGCGGTGCACCCGCAGCGAGGTTTCCTGCGCCAGGCGCGCATAGAGCCGCCTGGCTTTGATCTGGGCAATGGCCGGGGATGTGTTGCCTTTGGGAAAGAGCTTTCCGACAGCATGCATCACCTTGAAGAAAGCCGTGCTGGGCGTGAAGGTGAAGTAGAGTGCTTCGCGGGTGTGCGTCCCCAGATGCCGCAGAAGTTGCACCAGGTCATCTTCCTCGTAGTAAATCAGGCTGTCCACGCACACGATGGTGTCGAAGACCTCGGTGACGCCGTAGAAATCCGCTTCGTGAAACGTGGCTTCCGGGACCCGTTCACGGGCGGCCTGGACTTCACGGGCTGAAATATCCACACCCGTGACGCACGCGCCGGCGTCCACAAGGCGACGGGCGAAGGCGCCGGTGCCGCAACCTGCGTCAAGAACAGTCCGCCCCTGCCAGTTGCCGCCCCACGCCAGAATCGTGGCCATGGTCTTCTCACGACCGGCGACAATGCTCGCCTGAATCCGATTTTGCGCTTCACCGCGCGCAAAACGCTGCCATTTTTCAAAGCCAACGGTATCAAAGTAGTGGCGAATGCGATCCTGCGCCGTCGCGTATGAAGATGGCATCGGGGTTGCACTCCACAGCTCAAACGGTTTGAAATACACACCTCCCTTCCAGCGTCCAATCCGGGCCCCGGAAAGTCAAGCCTGTATTCAGGCAGGTCAGCTATGGAAACCATCTGGATTCTGGGCGATCAGTTGGTGCGCTGCCATCCGGCTTTTGAACGGGTGGAACGCTCCACAGCCAGGGTGCTGATGATTGAGTCAGCCGCCCATGCACGACGGGTGCGCTACCACAAGCAGAAGCTCGTCTTTCTCTTTTCAGCCATGCGGCACTATGCGGAAGAACTGCGCGCCCAAGGGTGGACGGTGGACTACTACCGTGAACAGCCCGATTTTGAAGCCGGTCTCGTGGCCTATCTCCGCCAGCACCGTCCAAGCCGCATCTGGCTCATGGAACCCAACGAATACGGGGTTGCCGAACTCCTGAAACGCCTTGTTGCCGCGCATGGACTGTCACTTGACATCCTGCCGACGACCATGTTCATCAGCGACCGGGCATCGTTTGCCGCCCGGGCGCAGGGAAAGAAAACGCTCGTTCTGGAAAACTTCTACCGGCGCATGCGGCAGATGACGGGGCTGCTGATGGAGCCGGACGGCGAACCGACGGGCGGCACGTGGAACTATGACCGGGAAAATCGCCAGGTGCCACCGCCGGACCATCGGTTTCCGCCTCTGCCCCGCTATGCCCCGGATGCCATCACCCGTGAGGTGATGGACTGGGTACAACGGGATTTCACTGATGGTTACGGCGTCATCGAACCCTTCCACTGGGCCACGACCCGCGCCGAGGCCGAAGATGCCTACCAGGATTTCATCGAACACCGGCTTGATCTTTTTGGCCCCTATGAAGACGCCATGGTGCGCGGGCAGGCTGCGCTGTACCACACTCTGGTATCACCTTATGTCAATGTCGGCCTGCTGGATCCGCTGGTAGCGGCCAGGCAGGCCGAGCAGGCGTACCGTGCCGGAAAAGCCCGGCTCAACTCCGTGGAAGGCGTCATCCGGCAGTTCATCGGCTGGCGGGAGTTCATCTATCAAATCTACTGGCTACGCATGCCGGAAATGGCCCAGGCCAACTTCTTTGGCGACACCCGTCCACTGCCGCACTACTACTGGGATGGCGAGACGCGGATGCAGTGTCTCCGGGAAACCATCACCCAACTTCAGCAGACCGGACACACGCACCACATTCAGCGCCTTATGGTGCTGGGCAACTTTGCGCTGCTGGCCGGAGTGCTGCCACAGGCAGTCAACGAGTGGTTCTGGTTGGCGTACATAGACGCCTATGAGTGGGTCACGCTGCCCAACGTGTTGGGCATGTCACTGTACGCCGACGGCGGCTTTCTGGCCACAAAGCCTTACGTGGCCAGTGCTGCCTACATCAACCGCATGAGCGATTACTGCCAGGGCTGTGCCTACAACCCGAAGCAGCGCCATGGAGAAGGTGCTTGCCCGTTCAACAGCCTGTACTGGGACTTTCTCGACCGACACCGTGCCAAGCTGTTTCCAAACCAGCGCATGCGCATGATGTACGCTGCCTGGGACAACATGGACCCACAGGAACGCACCGCCACACTGGCCTGGGCCGCCACGCTGCTCACCCGTCTGGAAGAGCTTTAGTTTGAAATGAACAGTCCGTGTGACCTGCGCCACATCGCTACAGGTGAATACACCGTGCCTTGAGAACCGCCGGAATCTCGTGCAGCTTGGCCATGACTTCATCGGGCACGGGTGAATCCACCTGGATGAGGGAAATGGCCGTCCCGCCGACTTCCTTGCGTCCAAGGTAGAGCCGGGCAATGTTGACGCCGCCATCGCCGAGTGTGGAACAAATCCGCCCCAGCACGCCGGGCTGGTCCCGGTTGGCACACAGCAGCATGTGCCCTTTCGGGATGGCTTCGATGGGAAAGCCGTTGACCCGGACGATCCGCAGATCGGACTCACGGAAAATGGCGCCGGCCACATCGCTTTCCCCTTGGTCAGTCTCCGCCCAGAGGGCGATAAGGCTGGCAAAGTCCTTGGCGACGCGATTTTTGGTTTCCGAGACGACCATGCCGCGTTCTTCGGCAATGAGCGCCGCATTGACGAAGTTGACCCGATTGCTCGTCCCTGAAAGCAGCCCGACCAGAATCGCCTGGGTGATGGGACGCACGTCCAAGTCGGCGACCTTGCCACTGTATTCAATGACCAGACGGCGTACGTGACTGCCGAAGGCCTGCCCCTGAAACATGCCGAGCTTAATGCCAAGGTCCACATAGGGCCGTAGTTCAGACATCAGCTCAGCACTCACCGAAGGCGCGTTGACGGCACCAAAGATGACGCCAGTTTCGAGAAAATCCACAATTTGTCTGGCAATCGAGACGGCCACGCTCACCTGTGCTTCCATCGTTGAAGCGCCAAGGTGCGGAGTGCAGGTGAGGTTGGGCAGTGCCAGAAGCGGATGATCGGGCGGCGGCGGTTCTTCCTCGAAGACATCGAGCGCGGCAGCCGCCACCGTGCCGTCCTGCAGGGCGGCGGCAAGGGCGGTCTCATCCACCAGTCCGCCACGGGCGCAGTTGATGAGCCGGACGCCACGTTTCATCTTGCGGAAGGCGTCGGCATTGATGATATGCCGGGTTTCATCCGTCAGCGGGACGTGCAGGGTGATGAAATCGGCGCGCGCAAACAGGGTATCGAGCGCGACGAGTTCGATACCCAACTTGGCTGCGGCTTCCCGCGTCAGGTAAGGATCATAGCCAACCGTGTGCATGCCGAAGGCCGCCGCGCGCTGGGCCACGAGGCTGCCGATGCGTCCGATCCCAACGATCCCCAGGGTTTTGCCAGACAGTTCGACGCCGACGAGCTTCTTCCGTTCCCAGCGGCCCTGCTTGAGGCTCATCGTGCCCTGGGCAATGTGCCGGGCTGTAGCCATCAGCAGGGCAAAGGTGTGTTCGGCGGTGGTGACGCTGTTACCGCCGGGGGTGTTCATCACCACGATGCCGCGCTTGGTCGCGGCCTCGACATCAATGTTGTCCACACCGGTGCCGGCCCGCCCGATGACCTTGAGGTTGTCCGCCGCCGCGATGACTTTGGCCGTCGGACGGGTGTCGCTGCGCACAATAAGCGCATGGTAGGGGGCAATGAGTTCGGCCAGTTCATCTTCTTTGAGTTCCGGCTTGACATCGAGGGCAATGTTGGGTGTCTGGCGCAAAATGCTGAGACCGTCTTCGGCCAGGTTGCCACAGACGAGAACACGGTGGATGGTCATAGCAGGCTTGAATCGAAGGAAGTGAAGTCCGGGGGCGTACTGTGTGGGGGCTTAACGGCGTGACTTGAGTGCCGCGCGCGTTTCACGCTCAAGGTCGCGGCGGCGTTCGGTTTCGCGCTTGTCATAGGTTTTCTTGCCTTTGGCAATGGCAACTTCGACTTTGGCGCGTCCGCGCTTGAAATACAGCCTGGTTGGGACGACCGTCAATCCACGTTCCTGAGTGGCTGCCGCCAGTTTGGCAATTTCGCGTTTGTGGAGCAGCAGCCGCCGGGTGCGCCGGGGATCGTGGTTGTACCGGTTGCCGTGTGAATATGGACTGATGTGTGCTTCCATCAGCCAGGCTTCACCGTTCCGAATGACGACGTAGGCATCCTTGAGATTGACCCGGCCTTCGCGCAGGGCCTTGACCTCCGTGCCGACGAGTTCAAGCCCCGCTTCATACGTCTCGCGGATGAAATAGTCAAAGTAGGCTTCCCGATTGGAAGCGATGAGTTTGATGCCGTCAGTGGCAGACGCGGTCATGAGTCCGGGTATCCTTCACTGCCTTGCAAAATCTGGTCGTCCAGCATACCACCAGTGATGAGGCCCTGTGCCAGATAGTAGGTCAGCATGACCCAGAGATGGGCCAGCGGCAGGGGTATCAGGAAGCGGTCCCAGGCGAGGAGACTGTCCGAGACCATAAAGGCCAGCGCTCCCAGAAACACAAGCCGGCTTCCCTGGCGCAGCGCCGCCGTGACACCCATACTGGTCAAAACAACAGCGTAGAGCAGAATGGGAGGCTGCCAGTTGGTGGCCTGCCCCAGAACCGCGCCCAGCGCCATCCCGTAGGCCGCCACGCCGCCTGCCCGGAACAACCGGGCACGCTGAAGCTGCGCCTCCGGCCCAAAGGCGGCTATGTAGCACATGTGCGCGATGAGAAACGCTGTCAGCCCGACCAGAAAGAACCGGTCATCGAGGGCCAGCGCCACATCGCCGAGCGCTGACCAGAGCAGTCCGTAGCCAACGCGCCGCCCGCCGGTGGACCGGGCGGTACGCAGCAACCACCCGGCGGCGACCAGCACCGGCAGGGCCTTCAGAAGAAAGCTGCCCGGATACGGCAGCCAGGGGAGTGTTCCCAGATAGGCCAGTGCCAACAGGCTGAAAACCGCCGGGAAGCCACGTTGACCGGGATGCGAGCTGGGGATGGCCGGATACCTCCGCTTTATCCAGCCTTGTGCCCATTGTTGGACGAATTACTGGCTGGTGACGCATCAGGAGCCGGTGGCACATGGTCGTCTGCTGCCGCCTGTTCATTCAAGGCTACCTTGAGCTGCTCAAAGACCTCGGATGCCGACGGAGGCGGTTTGCGGCCGCCCGCCTTGCCATCCCCATTGACACCTGCTGCCTGACTGTAGCGGTAGTAGGAACTGTAGCCGTAATAGTCATAGCCGTAGTAGCTGGATTGTTCCTGGGTCATCCCGTTGAGAACCACGCCCAGGACGCGGGTGTTCGTTTCATCCAGCTTCCGGCAGGTGCGTTTCACAATCTCCCGTTTCGAGCGTTGGCAGTTGACCACCAGAATGACGCTGTCGGCCATCGCCGCGAGAATTGTGGCGTCGGCAAAGGAGAGCATGGGCGGCGTGTCCAGAATGACGTAGTCGAACTTTTCGACGGCATACGCCAGCAGCGACCGCATGCGTTGGGAGCCAAGCAGTTCGGCCGGGTTGGGCGGCATCTGCCCGCAGGTAATGAGCGTCAGGTAGGGAATCGGGGAAGGCGTGAAAATTTCGCCAATTTTGCACTGCCCGGAGAGATACCGGGACAGCCCCGGCTGGAAAGTGCGTTCCTGTCCGTAGCTGTCAAACAGCTTCTGGAGTTGCGGACGCCGCAGATCGCAGTCAATGAGCAGGACCGAGGCCCCGGTTTGGGCCAGCGAGATGGCGGTGTTGAACGAAGTTGTCGTTTTGCCTTCACTTGGCTGGCTGCTGGTGATGAGAATGATGCGGTTGCGGACATCCTCGGATGAAGAAAGCAGGATGGAAGTCCGAAGCTGGCGGTAGGCTTCCCCAATCGGCGAAGCCGAGAGGGCAAAGGCGCTGAGACCGATGTTGAAATCGGCCGGCAGCGGGCGTCCATCGGCCAGTTTGGCCAGCGCCCTGGTTTCGCCGCCATAGCTGTAATACCCGCTGCTTTTGCTGAGTTCTTTGGGCGAAACTTGGGGAATCATCCCTAACGTCGGGAGGTTCAGCAACCGATCCACGTCTTCGACGGACTTGATGCGGGTGTTGAGATGTTCCCGTGCAAAGGCGAGACCGACACCGCCAAAAAGGGAGAGGAAAAAGGCAACGCTGAGGGTGTAGCTCACCCGTGGGCTGATGGGTGCGCCAGGGGTGCTGGCGCGGTCCACGACTGTGATGTTGTTGAGGTCCATGCGCAGGTTGATTTCGGTATCCTTGGTGGTTGCCTGCAACGCCTGGAGCATCTTCTTTTTGTTGTCAATGTTGTCCTGCATCATGCGCTGCATGACGCCGTCGCCATTTTGGGTGACGACCTCGTTGCGCTGTTTTTCAACCCGCGCGCGCAGCTCTTCTTCACGTCGCTTGGCGTTTTCGTAGGCCGTTTTGATGCGAACCAGCGTGTTCGCTTTGGCTTCCTTGAGTTCGTTTTCGGCCTGGGCCAATATCTGATCAATCTGCACCACATCGGGGTGCAGTTCCGTGTAGGTTCCGAGCAGTTCGAGACGGCGCTGTTTCAGTTCCGAGATTTTGCCCCGCAGCTTCTGCAGCTCCGGGTCCGATTGCATTTCGTCAAGGGAGTCAACGGGTTGGCTCAGGCTGGCCTGGTAACGTTCTTCGGCGCGCAGGCGCTCTTTTTCAGCTTCAAGCAGGGCCTGGTTGAGTCCGGTCAGCCGGGCTACTTCCGGGTTGTCTTCCGGTTTGAGGGAGACAATTTTCCGTGTGCGCAGGTACTCGGTCAGTTTTCGCTCCTCTTCGAGAATTTCCTGCTGAAGGCGCGCGGCCGTCGAGGACAGAAACTCCTTCTGGCTGCTGCCCTGCTGGAGGCGGTCGGAAACATTGCGGCGGGCGAAGACCTCGGCCACGGTGTTAGCCACCACCTTGGTCGTTTCCGGGTCGTGGTGCTGGAAAACAATGCGTACCAAGCGCGTCCGGGGAATGCCATAAGCTTGCAGTCCACTGGCCAGCCGCCCAATCTGCGGCGCATAGCGCTGAAGCTCGTCGTCAGCGTTGCCAGCTTCAGCCTTACCGGCATCGGGTGTCGGGCTGGCCTCCGGCAGTTCCCCGGATTTTGTTTCACTCGGCAGTGGTGTGCGCGCCCCACGGGGAGAGCGGATGATGTCCATCAGCGCCGCGCTGAGCGTGGTGGGTCCCGTGGCCAGGAACTTTGGGTCGCGGTCGAGTTTGAGAATCTTGACGACTTCAACAAGCAGTGACGGACTCGAAATCTTCCGAATCTGCGTGTTGAGGTAATCCGGGTCCACCGAGTAGGGCATAAAGGCAATGCGCCCGCTTGAAGAAAACTCTTTTTCCGGGGCAATCTCGATGTGGCTGGACGCCTCGTAAACGGGCTGCATGCGCGAAAGCGCCAGCCCGGTGACAGTCATCGTCAGCACGATACAGAGAATGACCGTGAACTTGTACCGCAGAATCGTCAGGAATGCCTGCCGGATCGGCTGTCCAGCATCGTCCTGTGGCAGGCTGTACTGATAACTCCCACGCCGGCGCATACGATCCTGAACGGTTGGCGTGGTGAGGTCCAGTTCAGTCGCCGTCGGCGCAAGCATGACGTTGTTGTTCGGATGATCTTGTGGCATGGCAGTCTATCTGGAGTGACGTTGCGTGTGCGGACCAACGTCTGAAAACACAAGTGGAATGCTTGTGGCGAACCGGTCGCAAATCCAATCTTCAAACCAAAGTCAATACGAGCCAACGTTGATATGGGCTGGCCAGTGATGTCCGCAGACACACCGCAAACCGTTGCCGCTGGCCAACCTGCTCCCCACTATATCGTGTTTACCCTTGGCTGAACAGCAAGATACCAACGCTCTGGCGAGCCGCTGAGGAAGAACGTTGTTTGGCCGGTGAAAATTGGTCTAGTCTGCCTGTGTTTCCTCATCCCTGCCAACACTGAGAGGTGAGTATGCCTGAAACAGGTTCTCCGGCGCCGACCTTCACCGCACCGGATATGCACGGCAACCCCGTGAGTCTCGAACAGTTCCGTGGTCAAAAGGTCGTCTTGTACTTCTATCCGAAGGACGACACGCCAGGCTGCACCAAGGAAGCCTGTAGCTTCCGCGACGCCTATGCCGACTACCGGGAGAAGGGGATCGTCGTGCTGGGCGTATCGCTCGATGATGAAGCCTCCCACCGGGCCTTTGCCGAAAAGTACCAGCTTCCCTTTACCCTGCTGGCCGATACCAACCATGCGGTTTCAGAAGCCTACGGCGTGTATGGCGAGCAGGAGTGGCAGGGCAAAAAGTTCATGGGCCTTGCCCGCAAGACCTTTCTCATTGATGAGCAGGGCATTCTGATCAAGGTATTCGACAAGGTTGACGTCGAAAATCACAGCCGGGAAGTGCTGGCTGCCTTTGGGTTGGCTTGATGCCCCTGTGCCTTCGGCTGGGTCTGAGAGGAGAGTATGCGACTCTGTCTGTCTGTTCTGAATGGTTCCCTGAACGGTCAGGTCTATCGGCTGCATGAGGGTGCGCTGCTTCTGGGGCGTGGCACGGATGCTGGAATCCGGTTCAACCCAGCCGTGGACAATATGGTGTCGTCCCGCCACTGTCTGATTCAGGCCGAGCCGGACGGATTCTACGTGGTGGACAACCGGAGCACGAACGGAACATACGTCAACGGCCAGCGGATTCAACGCGCCCGCCTCAATCATGGAGACATCATCGAGCTGGGCAACCCCGGTGTTCGTTTGCAGGTTGCTTTGGAAGCGCCAGCAGCCAGCCCGGCGGCCTTTGCGCCGGGGGCGTCCACCTTCGGTCATCCGGCGGCTGCTGACGGAGGCACGGCGCGCCTGCGGGAAACGATTGCCGGTTTGGGGATGTACAACCCGGAGCGCAAGCCCATGGCTCCTGAAGCCGAGGCTTCCCCAATGGGGAGGTACATTGGCGCGGCGGTGGGCATCCTCGTCTGCCTGGTGCTCACCCTTGTTGTGGCCCTCATCGTGCTGTCCGAGTTGGGGATTGTCGTCGCCGTCATCGCCACAGTAGTGGCGTTTGTCCCAGCATTTTTCTACATGCTGCCCTTTCTGTGGCTGGACCGGTATGACCCGGAACCGGTTTGGGCGCTGGCGGCGTCTTTTGCCTGGGGCGGTTTAGTGGCCGTTGTGGTGTCCTACATCCTGAACTCACTCTTTGGAGCCATCGCTTTCAGTGTGGGGGGCGAAGTCGCCGGGAACATCGTGGGTGGCGTGATTTCGGCGCCCATTGTGGAAGAGGGGTCGAAGGGACTGGGGCTGCTGCTCATATTGCTGTTCCTCCGCCGGGAGTTCGACGACATCGTGGATGGGGTGGTCTATGGCAGCTTCATTGCCCTTGGCTTTGCCACGGTGGAGAATATCCTCTACTACGGGCGGAGCCTGCTCGGTGGTGGGTTTGAGGGACTGCTGATCGTCTTTATCATGCGGGGCATCATGTCTCCCTTTGCCCACGTGACCTTCACGGCGATGACCGGCATCGGGTGTGGTCTGGCGCGGGAGTCCCATAATCTTGCCGTGCGCATTCTGGCGCCGCTCGGTGGCTACATCCTGGCGGTCATCCTGCACATGGTCTGGAATGGCATGGCTACCTTTTTAGGCGCTGGCTTTCTCATTGGCTACGCCCTGTTTGAAGTGCCGTTCTTTCTGGCTTTCATTGGCTTTCTCATCTATGTTGCGCGGCGCGAGGGGAAGATTCTCCGGGAGATGCTGTCTGTCGAGGTTGCCCGCGGCCTCATCACGCCGGAACAGTTGGCTATTGCCACCTCCACCATCCGCCGTACTCTGTGGCCGCTTCAGGGGAAGTTTGCGGCGCGCCGCGCTTTCCTCCGCAATGTCTCGAAGCTGGGACTTTCCTACTGGCACGTCCAGCGGGCCGTGGCCGCCCAAAGTGAAACCCGTAGCCTGCCGCAGATTCCACGGCTGCAAGCTGAAATCCTCCGTTTACGGGAGCAGGTCTGAAGCGTCCGAATGGTGGGCGCATGTGGCTTCTGCTCCGAAAGACTGAGCCATGAACACACTGGAGTCTGCCCCCCGGCGCCTCGATTCCGGCATCCGTGCCAACCTGCGCTACGACTTCCCGGCCGGCGTCGTGGTCTTTCTCGTGGCCCTGCCTCTGTGTCTGGGGATTGCCCTGGCGTCCAATGCGCCTCTGTTTTCCGGCATCATTGCCGGCATCGTCGGGGGGATCATCATCGCTCCGCTTTCGGGTTCAGCCCTGTCGGTGAGCGGCCCGGCGGCCGGGCTGGCCGTGATTGTGGCCCAGGGGATTGCCACTGCTGGCGACTTTCGCGCGTTTCTTGCGGCGGTCGTGCTGGCCGGACTGTTTCAGATTGTCTTTGCCCTGATACGCGGCGGTGGGTTGGCGGATTACATTCCGAACTGCGTCATCAAAGGCATGCTGGCCGGCATTGGGATCGTCATCATCCTCAAGCAGATTCCCCATGCTTTGGGACGCGACCAGGACTTTACCTTCACCGATACCCTCAGCTTTCTCAATTTCGAGGAAAGCTCAACTATCGGCGCCATCATTGCCGGCATCTTCAGCGCCCAGCCGACGGCCGTCGGGATTACCCTGCTGTCTCTGGTGGTTCTCCTGGTCTGGGAGCATCCCCGGCTCAAGCAGATTCCATGGCTGATTTTGCTTCCCGGCCCGCTGATGGTGGTCGTGTTGGGTCTGCTCATCAATGAGGCGCTGCGCTGGAGCGGAAGCCAGCTCTACCTCCGCGCAGAAGAATCCCACCTGGTGGCACTGCCGGTGGCGACCGATCTCCAGAGCTTCATCGCCCAGTTCACCTTCCCGGATGTACAGGCACTGCAACGTGCCGAGATCATCAAGTTGGCCCTGACCTTGGCCGTTGTTGCCAGTCTCGAAACGCTGTTGTGCATTGAGGCAAGCGACAAAATGGACCCCTTCAAGCGGATTTCCCAGCCCAACCGGGAACTGTTTGCGCAGGGCGTGGGCAACATGGTGAGCGGGCTGATTGGCGGTCTGCCGCTCACGTCGGTCATCGTCCGCACCACGGCCAACATTTACGCCGGTGGACGAACCCGCATGTCAGCTTTCATCCACGGCCTCCTGCTGTTGTTTGCCGTGTTTTCGATTCCGGGGCTGCTCAACCGGATTCCCATTGCTTCGCTGGCGGCCATTCTCCTGCTCGTGGGCTACAAGCTGGCCAAACCGGAACTGTTCAAAGCGATGTATGCCCAAGGCTATGCGCAATTTGCTCCTTTTGTCGTTACGGTGGTGGCCATCGTGGCGACAGACCTTCTGGTGGGTATTGGTATCGGTCTTGTCTTTGGACTGTTCTTCGTCATCCGCGCCAACTACCGCTCAGCCGTCACGCTGGTCAGTCACGAAGACGCCTACCTGCTGCGCTTCAACAAGGACGCCACGTTCATCAACAAGATTGAACTCAAGCGCAAGCTCCAGAGCATTCCCGATGGCGCAACCCTGTTCATTGACGGCACACGTGCGCTCTACGTGGATCAGGACATCCTCGACGTGGTGAATGAATTTCGAGCTGCCGCCAGGTATCGGAATATCACGGTGAGCACAAGTAACTTCGACGAAAAGGCGCCGCGTTTGCCGCAACCTCAACCAGCCCACTAGCCAGACCAAAGCGAGCCCCCCATGACCGAGCGTTTGCCAGAGTCGTCCGTCAACGGCATGAACGAGTACCGCAAGCTGTTGCTTGCCAACAAAGCCTGGGCGCAGGAGAAGCTTGACTTGCGTCCCGATTACTTCATCCGCATGAAGGATGTCCAGTCGCCGGCCTACCTGTGGATCGGGTGTTCTGACAGTCGTGTGCCGGCCGAGGACATTACGGGAACGGAGCCGGGCGAACTGTTTGTCCATCGCAACGTGGCGAATCTCGTCATCCACACGGACATCAATCTGATGAGCGTCGTCGAGTACGCCATTGATGTGCTGGGCGTGCGCCACGTCATCATTTGCGGGCATTACAACTGCGGTGGTGTCAAAGCTGCCATGTCGCGCAAGAGCTTTGGCCTCATCAACAAGTGGCTGCGCCACATCAAGGACGTGTACCGTAACTATGCCCGCGAACTGGAATCATTCACCGACCCGGAGGCCCGCTTCCGCCGACTCGTCGAACTCAACACAATTGAACAGGTGCGGAATCTCGCTGAGACTTCCATCGTCCAGAAATCCTGGCTCAAGCATGGACGCCCATGGCTGCACGGATGGGTGTATGACATCCGCACCGGTTTGCTTCAGGAACTGACCTTGATTCGGCCGGGCGATTTGCCCGACGATATTTACCGTTACGAATTTCCGCCGGAGTCGCTGTAGGTCTCTGTCATGTCATCCGTCATGCTGGTGACCGGTAGCGCCAGTGGCATCGGTCGTTACGTCGCCGAGGCGTACTACCGCGCCGGTCATCGGGTTGTTTTTGCCGACCGGGCTGCAGCGCAGGTCCGTGACATCTGTGCTGCCCTCGCTGCGGAAGCCGGCGGGGAAGCCGTCCCTTGGGCGCTGGATGTTCGGGATGAGCAGGCCTGGGAAGCCGCCATTACCGACACCGTCAGCCGCTGGGGACAACTCGACCTGGTGTTGAACATTGCCGGGTATCTCCACGTGGATGCGCTGCTGTCCGCGCCGCTGGCGGCTGTCCATGACCATCTGGACATCAACGCCAAGGGCGTCATTTTCGGGACCCTGCTGGCGGCCCGCCAGATGGTCCGGCAGCCCCACGGCGGACACATCATCAACGTGGCGTCGCTGGCAGGGATTGCCGCCGTGCCGGGATTGACGCTATACACGGCATCCAAGTTCGCCGTGCGCGGTTTTTCGCTGGCTGCTGCCCAGGAACTTGCCCCCCACAAGGTGGCCGTAACGGTTGTCTGCCCGGATGCCGTTCAGACCCCGATGCTCGATTTGCAGGTGCATCGGGCGGAAGCGGCTTTGACCTTCTCCGGGGGGCGCATCCTGAGCGTGGCCGAAGTGGCGGCGGCTATCGAGGAAGCGCGGCAGCACCGACCGCTGGAAGTGACCCTGCCGCGACATCGGGGCTGGCTGGCGAAACTGACCAGCCTGTATCCTCCGCTGACCACTTGGGTAGCCCCCTACCTCCGCCAGCGTGGACAGCGCCGGCAGGCTGCCTGGCAACAGAAACCGGGATGATACCACCAGGATGATGAGTCGCTCGTTTGCCCGTCCAACCCTTGCCGACATCGTATCCGCCCGCCGCCGGTCTGTGGCCGCTCACCGCCCGGTTTCGCTGTCTGAACTGGCACCGGCACAGGGGACGTTCCTCCCGGCTTTGTGCCGCAATGCACCTGCCATCATTGCCGAAATCAAGCCTGTGTCACCGGCCGAAGGTGTCCTGCAGTCCACGCCCGATCTGGCGCGTGTGCTGGCCGCTTATGACGCCCACGCCGTCGCGCTTTCGGTTCTGACTGAGCCGGACTACTTCGGAGGAAGTTTTGACCTGCTGGCGGCCGTGGCGCACCGTTCCAGCCGCCCAACCCTGTGCAAGGACTTCGTGCTCGATGTGCGTCAGATACACGCCGCACGTGCCGCTGGCGCGGAAGCTGTACTGCTCATCGTCAAAATTCTCGACGACGAGCAGCTCTGCCGGCTCTCCGCTGAAATCCAACGCTGGAACATGACGCCAGTCGTGGAAGTGCAGACCGAAGCCGAACTGGAACGCGCCCTGGCGCTGGACCCGTCCGTTATCCTCATCAACAACCGCAACCTGGAGACCTTTGACATCTCTTTGGAGACCACGCAACGTCTTGCGCCGCGCGTACCTTCCCAGGTTGTGACCATTGCAGCCAGCGGTATCCGGTGCCGCGCCGACATCGAGGCGCTGCTTCCGTACTGCCCGCGCTTTCTCATCGGGACGCACCTGATGCGCGCGCCGGACCTGGAAGCTGCTTTTGTCAACCTTCTTGGAAAAGCGTATGCCTAAGCATCGTCCATCCAACCATTTTGGTGAAGTTTTCCCTCCTGTGCCTTTTGACGCCGAGCGTTACGCCAAACGCCGCCGCCAGGTCTTCCGGCAACTCGGCGAGGATGTGCTGCTGCTGTACAATCCGCCGGAAGCGCACCGCACCCATGACCTGTTCTACCGCTACCGGCCGGATAGCGACGTGTATTACCTGACCGGCTTTGAAGAGCCGGAGGCGGTCGTGTTGCTGGTGGGGGGACCCTGTCCCAGGTTCATCATGTTCGTCCGTCCGCGTGACCCGGAACGCGAAATGTGGGATGGCCTCCGGGCCGGCGTTGAAGGGGCCGTCACCTGCTACGGCGCGGACGAAGCCTTTCCCATTGAAAGCTTTGACGCTGAGATTGGGCGCTACCTTGAGCACGCCCGGACGCTCTACTTCAAGTTCGGTCGGGACGAGCAGTTCAACCAGCGGGTTCTGACGGCCTTCCGCGCCGCTGCACGGCGACGGCATCGCCAGGGGCCGGCGCCGGGCATCATCCGGGACACCCTGCCGCTGCTGGGCAGAATGCGGCTGGTCAAAGATGCCGATGAACTGCTGCGGATGCGCCGGGCGGCAGACATTGCTGCCGAAGCCCATCTGCGGGCCATGGAGCGCGCGCGTCCGGGGCAGTACGAGTTTGAAGTCGAGGCGGAACTGGAGTACGTCTTCCGCAAACGTGGCGCGCTGGGCAGTTCCTACACCTCGATTGTCGGCAGCGGCCCCAATGCCACGATCCTCCACTACAACACGAACAACAGCCGGCTCCGCGACGGCGATCTGCTGCTCATTGATGCCGGGGCGGAGTATGGCTACTACGCCAGCGACATCACCCGGACGTTTCCCGTCGGCCGCCGTTTTACCCCTGCCCAGCGCGACATTTACGACCTGGTGCTTCAGGCGCAAAAAGCCGCTATTGCTGCCGTCCAGCCGGGGGCGCGCTTCAATGCCTACCACGAGGTTGCCCTCGACACCCTGATTGACGGCCTGCGTCATCTCCGGCTGCTGAGCGGTTCGCACGACGAAATCAGGGAACTGCGAACCTATCTGAAGTACTACATGCATCGCGCCGGTCACTGGCTCGGCAGCGATGTCCACGACGCCTGCACGTACTTCACCGCTGAAACCCACGACGGCCAGTACCTGTATGAAAAGCTGCGCCCCGGTTGTGTCGTCACCGTTGAGCCGGGACTTTACTTTGCGCCGGGCGTCAATGACACGCCGGAGCACTACATCGGTATCGGCGTCCGCATCGAAGACGATGTGCTGGTGACACGGACCGGGAACGAAGTGCTGACGGCCGCTGTCCCCAAGGAAGTGGCCGACATCGAGGCCATTCGCTGTGCCGCGCTGACCGAGGAGGGAAACCACGCATGAGTGAGCCTTTGTTTGACCGGGTGAAGTTTTGCAGCAGTTGCAGCCGTCGCGCGACGGACGGCGACGTGGCCGCCCTTGGGACGCGGATTCGTCCACTGTTCCAAAAACAGCTCGAAAAGGATGGCTTTGGCACCTGTGTGGGCATCAGCAGCCGTCCCTGTTTTGCCAAATGCCCGGACAATGGCATCACCGTTGCCCTGAGTACCAGTGACGACAGCCTGCCGCGGGAAGTGTATATCGTAACCTCGTTGCGCGACCTGGATTACGTGTATGCCCGCCTGCTGGGTGAAGTGTAGTCTTTGTGTGAAACTCCTTTTTCCCAAAACCCCACGTGATGCGACAAACCATTTTCTGCCTGCTGCTTTCCCTGTGTCTGGGCTGGACACTGTGGGAAACCCCGGCTGTGGCGGTTGCCCAGTCAAAGTCCAAGCCCAGCGACAAGTTCCGCCAGCTCGATGAAGTGTTGCCCACGCCCAACGAATACCGTACGGCCTCCGGCGCGCCGGGACACAGGTACTGGCAAAATCGCGCCGACCACGTCATCAGTGTTGAACTCGATGACGAGCGCCAGCGCATCCAGGCCAGCGAGACCATCACCTACACAAACAACTCGCCCGATGAGCTGCGCTACCTCTGGTTGCAGCTCGACCAGAACATCTTTGCCAAGGACAGTGACGCCTTCCGCGCCCAGACTTCGGGCGGACTGGACCGCGTGCCCTTCTCTGTTCTCGACAGCCTGCTGCGCCGGCCCGAATTCGACGGCGGTTACAAGATCACAGCCGTAAAAGACGCCAAGGGGCAGCCGCTCCGGTACACCGTCGTCAAAACCATGATGCGTGTGGATTTGCCCACGCCGCTCAAGCCCGGCCAACAGGTGAGCTTTGCGGTGGACTGGAACTACAACATCAACGATGCCGTGAAGCTCGGCGGGCGCTCCGGGTACGAGTACTTCCCGAAGGACAAAAACTACATTTACGAAATCGCCCAGTGGTTTCCGCGCATGTGCGCCTACACGGACTACCGTGGCTGGCAGCACACGCAGTTTCTTGGAGCCGGTGAGTTTACGCTGGAGTTTGGCAACTACCGCGTGTCCATCACCGTGCCGGATGACCACATCGTGGCGGCGACGGGCGTCCTTCAGAACCCCAGGCAGGTGCTGACGCCGGAGCAGATCGCACGGCTGGAGCGCGCCAAAACGGCGGCGGCGCCGGTGCTCATCGTGACGCCGGAAGAGGCCCGGCGGGCGGAGCAGGGGCGTCCCACGGGCAGGAAAACCTGGATTTTTCAGGCCGAAAACGTCCGCGATTTTGCCTTTGCCTCTTCGCGGAAGTTCATCTGGGATGCCATGGGGCACAACGTCGAGGGTAACCAGGTCATGGCGATGTCGTACTATCCCAACGAGGGCAATCCCTTGTGGGAAAAGTATTCCACACACGCCATCATCCACACGCTCAACGTTTATTCGCGCTACACGTTTACCTATCCCTACCCGGTGGCCATTTCGGTCAACGGCCCCGTAGGCGGCATGGAATACCCGATGATCTGTTTCAATGGTCCGCGTCCGCTTGAAGATGGCACGTATTCGGCGCGTACGAAGTACGGTCTCATCAGCGTCATCATTCACGAAGTCGGCCATAACTTTTTCCCGATGATTGTCAACTCCGATGAGCGGCAGTGGACGTGGATGGATGAAGGTCTCAACACCTTTTTGCAGTATCTGGCCGAACAGGAATGGGAAGAAAAATATCCGTCGTTCCGGGGTGAACCACAGTACATCGTGGATTACATGAAGAGCGAAAACCAGGTGCCCATCATGACGCAGTCGGATTCGCTCCTGCAGTTTGGCAACAACGCCTATGCCAAGCCGGCGACGGCCCTCAACATTCTGCGTGAGACAATTCTGGGGCGGGAACTCTTTGACTATGCCTTCAAAGAGTACGCCCGGCGGTGGAAGTTTAAACGCCCGGAACCGGCTGACTTCTTCCGTACCATGGAAGACGCTTCCGGCGTGGATTTGGATTGGTTCTGGCGCGGTTGGTTTTACTCCACTGATCACGTGGACATTTCGATTGAGAACGTCCGCTGGTATCGCCTCGATACCCAGAATCCTGATGTTGAGAAAGGGCTTCGCCGCCAGGAACGTGAGTCGCGTCCGGTAACACTTTCTGAGGAACGCAACAAGCCGCTGCCGAAGCGGGTGGACCAGTATCCCGACCTGAAGGATTTTTACAACCGGTATGACGAACTGGATGTGACTGAGATGGATCGGGAAATGTACCGGCAGTTTCTGGCGACGTTGACCGACCGCGAGAAAGAAATCCTCAACGCCGGTTTGAATTTCTACTTTGTGGATTTCAAAAACATCGGCGGTTTGGTCATGCCCATCATTCTGGAAGTGACCTACACGGACGGCACGAAGGAAGAAATGCGCTTTCCGGCTGAAATCTGGCGGCTCAACAACTTTGAAGTGTCCAAGCTCATTGTGACGCCAAAGGAAATTGCGAGCATCACGCTGGACCCGCGATTGGAAACGGCGGATGCTGATTTGGCGAACAACTTTTTCCCGCGCCGTCCAGTCAAGTCACGTTTCCAGGTTTTCAAGGAGCAGCGTCAGGGGCCGCCCAACCCGATGCAGTTGGAGCGCAAGGGGCAGAGTAAACCCCAGGGCGATAACCCACGGCCGTAAGCTTCCTGATAACAGCTTCTGGCCTTCACAGGAAGGTGAGGCTGAAAAACAACCCAGGTGTCACCGCTACCCTTTGTCGAGGCGGATGGATATACTCAGCCCATCATCTGTGAGCGTACCGGCGGTTTATGGCTTCCAGGGTTGGGTTTGTCATTCTTTCCCACCGCGGCACTGATTGGCCGCTTCTGGCCCGCTTGTTTCCCCGTTTGCGCGAACTGCCGGAAGCGAGCATTGCACTTCACCACGACACTTACCAGTCACCGCTCAACAGGGAACTGATTGAGCGGTACGATGTGCAGGTTGTCCCGGCAGTAGGTCGCACCAGTTGGTCAAATATCATCAATGTGTTTGCAACCGTCGCCGGGCTTGAAGTGCTTTTCCGGCAGCCAAGGCGTCCCCGCTGGTATGTGACACTTTCTCAAAGCTGCTACCCCATCAAGTCAGCATCGCACATTGCCAAAATTCTCGATGGACTGACAGACGACTTTTATATTGACATGCGTCTGGTCAATTTCCAGGCAAGTCATTTATTGCTTGATAAGTATGTTGAGGATGCCATCAGGAAGTATACGTTGTGTCATATACCGTTCATTTCCAGATATGGTCGTTTCTACTGGCGCCCACTCAAGATTTATCGTCCGAGAAGTGTTATCCCGTTCAGAGATAGCTTTTACGTTTTTCACGGATCAAACTGGCTGGTTCTTTCCGAATGCGCAGTAGAGTATTTGCTGAGACAGGACATTGCCTGTCATCCGGTAACAGAATTTTACCTGACACAGTATGACCAGCAAGATGATCGTCAGTCACCTTGTCCCCAGGAGATTGTGATACAAAGCATTCTTGGTAATGCCAGGGAGCTGAAGGGAGCTTATCGCAACTGGCACTATATTGACTGGGAAGGCGCCAAAGATTGGCATCCCAATGTCTTAACCGAGCGCCACTGGTCAGCCATCATTGCTTCAGACGCTCTTTGGGCACGAAAATTTGATCTTGAGAAAAGCGCCACTTTGCTTAAGCGCATTGATACTGAAATTCTTGACACCTGAACTTTACCTGCCTGGTTTTTTCTTACACTATCCTGCAATCTTTTCCAGTTCACTTTTGAATTTCCTCTGTATCACGACAGGATTCAATTCACCCTGGTGCAAGTGCATCGCAGCTTCACTTAATCTTTTTTGCTCGTCCCGATTAGTAGTTAATTTCTCCACAGCATCGCAGACGGATTGAGGGGAAGGATCAGTGACAACCAAGGCGCTGCGACGTTGCTGAGCAAATTTTACGACCGTGCAGTATTCCGGGCCCCAAACGATAATGGGCTTCCCAAAGGCGCAGTAGTCGCAGAACTTCGTCGTGAACGCTGTCTCAACAAAAAAGCGCACACTGGGGTCAAAGCTCATGACAACAAGCAGGAAGTCAGCTTTGGCGAGATGCTTTACGAGTTCATGGTTCGGCGTAAAGCCGTGGTAGGAACCATCTGCCCGTGCTGTTGCTTGCTCTTCGGCTGGCCAGTCACAAAGCCCGTAGAGGACAATTTTCGCCTTTCCACGCTGTAACATGGCTGTTCGTAACTGAGCCAGCATGGCTCCGTATGTGCCTTCAATGTTTCCCGCGTAAACCAGCCTTGGCAGGTGCTCCGCTGGTTGGTCATCAAGTGTAGTGGGTGAAATCGCTTCCAGGTTGCCTGGAGGATAAAGCACATGGGCATTGGGGTGCGGCCCAAGTGCTTCACGCATACCGTCACTCACACAAAAGACAATGTCGCTTTGTTGATAGAGCTCCTGCCACCGGCGCTCAAGCAGGGGGCGTGTTGAAGCCAGGGCTGGAAAGTAGCGTGGCTTCCAATCGGCAAAGTATGTTGCCAGTGGAACTTTCAACCGGCGTGCCAGTTTTCGCGCCAGATGGCTCAGGCTGTTGTCAGCCAAAGCAACGATGACTTCCGGATTGAAAGCGCGAACCTTCTGCCACAACCACGGCGATATAAAGCCGGTTGCCACGAATTGCTCGTATGCCCAGGCCCATTCGTAAAAGCGGCTTCTTTTCAGGCGGCGAACAGGTTGTGGCGACCGGAAGGGCAGAAAAGCAACTGATGGCGGCAGTGAGGGGAGGGTGATGGTGGGGAAGGCATCATCCAGCGGTGGCGAAATCACAAAGACTTTCAGGTCGCCGGGCTGAACGACCAATCGGTACATCAGGATTGACGCACCACGCCACTCAACTGGCGGCTCATCGCCCATATAAAGGACGCGCATTGACCTTGCTCCGGGAAAGGAGTTCACCTTTTCGGAATACAATCACACCCCTTGCCCGGTTTCACAAGGTTCGGTTTACGCCAGAACTCTGAAGCCGAGTCAGGCAGGTGTTTTGGGGCACGCAAAAACACCTGCCAGGCTTTCTTGCTCAGTAACTACGGGACTTGCACCACAGACACTCAGAAAAACCGCATCGTGTAGGTAAACCGCACCCCACGTCCAATCTCCGGCGCGAACGCTTTGATAAATGACAGGTGATTGCGGTAGAGCCGGTCGCCCAGATTGAACCCGGTGACGGAAAACACATGCGCGGTGTGGGACGTGGTGACGGTGTACGACCCGACAAGGTTGACCACCGTGTAGCCGGCCGTTGGCTCTTCCAGCGTGAAAACCCGGTCCTGCCGGTTGGCCATCAGCAACTCCGGCATCAACCGCAGCCCCTTGAACGTTCCTTCCAGTGCCACCCGCGCGCGCAATGGCGGAATGCGGGGCAGGGGAAGTCCGGTTTTCAGCTCAGCGTTCGTATAATCGAGCTGGCTGTAAAACCAGAGATTGGGATGCAGGTTGATGTCGAGCTGGGCTTCCGTTCCCAAAAAGCGTGCGTCACCCTGGGTAAACACACCCACTGGCAGCCCGTCTTCAAACTCACCCGTCAACACAGGAAAAACAAACGAGCGGATGTCGTAGTAGTAAAACCCGGCACTGGCCCGGACGCGCCGCGACTGATGCCGGACACTGACCTCGATGCCATTGGTGAGTTCCCGGCTCAGGTTGGCATCGCCAATTTCAAACAGCAACGTCCCAGGATGCGGCCCGAAGTTGTACAGCTCTTCCAGCGCCGGAGCGCGGTACGAGTGCGTGTAGTTGGCCGTCAACGCCCCGTTTTCCCACAGCCCCACCCGCAGCCCGACGCCGCCTGAAAAGCCGGTGAAACTGCGCGCCCGGTTGCCGCCGGTCGGTGCGTAGGCATTGCGCTCGATGCGTCCGCCGAACTGGAGGGCCGCCCGTTCAAACGTCACCTTTTCCAGCCCAAAGAAAGCAAAGTTGGTCTGGGTCGTCGCCGGCGTCAGCAGTTCCTCGCCCCGGGTTGAATAGTCCCGATATAGGCCCGAAGCACCCCACGTTCCCTGAAAGCGTCCAAGCGGACGGTGGTCAGCCAGGATACGGTAGGCGAAGGTGTCGTTGCGGAAGGCCGTTTCGACTTCGTTGGTTTCAACCTTGATTTCGTCGTGGCGGTAGCGGTTGTACTGAAGCTGTACCTGCACGTCAGTGAAAAAGGTGTCGAGATTCCGGGCGCCTGTCAGGAACCGAACCCCGTGCCGCCGGGGATTGAGACGAACCAGTTCACCCGGTTCGCCACCCTTGGGGCGCAAGGCGCGTTCCCGAACCCGCTCGTCGTCATCGTCGTCCGGCAGTGGCGGCACACCGTAATTTTGCCCGGCGTAGGTGTAGGCAACGTTGAAAAAGCCGCGTTGGCCATAGTAGCCCCCACCGCCACTGGCGTTGCCGCTCCGGGCAAAGGAGTTTTCAATGACCCCCAGCGGTGTGCGGTAATCACCTGCCCGCTGCCCGCCACCGTTGGCAAAGACCATCCACGGGCCGCGGCCGTATTTGATGCCTCCATTGCCGCCGCCAAGCGCATTGCCGGTACCGCCAAAGGCCGTAACGTAGCCTTGCAGCCCAGGATGGGACTCTTCATTGCCGGTCACGGCATTGACAACACCCCCTACAGCCGTGCTGCCGTAAAGCAGCGTGGCCGGCCCCTTGACCACTTCCAGCCGTTCGACGCCCTGCAAGTCCACGATTTCGGCATGGTCTCCCGACTGGAAGCCAATCGAGCCGGTTGTCAGTCCATCCTGCGTGACAAGGACGCGGTCGCCATCGAAGCCCCGGATGACCGGACGCCCTGTGCCGGGACCGAAGGAGCGTTTGGCGACGCCGACTTCCCGTTCAAGGGCATCGCCCAGCGACACCGGCGCCCGCTCGGCCAGATCAAAGCTGTTGACGGTCGTGACCGCCTGAATGGCATCGCGGGTGGTTTCCTCCCGAAGCGTCGCCGTCACTGTCACCTGTTCGGTTTCGGCGCGGAGTTTCAGCGTGAAATCCAACGTCGTCGGTCCCTGAACGGTCACTGGCTGGACGACATCCGGGATGCGATCCAGGTGGGCAAACACCCGGTAGTTGCCCGGTGGAACGTTTTCAAAACGGTAATTTCCGTTTTCGTCCGTCACGGCAGAACGCCGCAGCTCGATGATGGTCACAACGGCTTCCGAAACGGGGCGGTCATCCCGTTCGAGTACGACCCGTCCCTGAAGCGTTGATCCCGACTGGGCCGCGGCACTGGCAACCCAGAGCAGACACCAGCCCAGGAAGCCGAGGGCCCAGCGCCATCTGAGCGGGGCAGAAGAGAAACACACTGGCATACAAATCCTCCGAAGATACGTGTTTCACGGCTTTTTATTTCACGAATTTTCCTAACTACCCAAGATGGTCGGAAGAACGCAACCGCTCGCCGCTGGTCGGGCGTGAGAAAGGACACTTGACTTTATGCTTTTATAGTTATAAAAGTGCGATAACTTGCAGAACGAGGTGCTCTTGCCGTGATGTCCAACTGGTGGAAGCGAATCGCCGTCGTGGTTGGAGTTGTTTTTGGGCTGGCTGGACTCCTGTGGCTGGGCAGTCGGCTGGCCTCCCATAAGCCATCGGCGGCGGCTGAAAATCGTCCCGTGCTGACGGCGAATGTCAGCCGGGAAGTCGTGCGCCGGCAGCCCTATCCGCGAGTGTGGCGGATTGCGGGGACACTCCGGCCGCGGGAGGTCGCCAGCCTGTCCGCTGAAGTGACGGCGCGTGTGACATCCGTTGCCGTCAGGCTTGGCGACAGCGTCCGCGCCGGGCAGCGTCTGGTGACGCTCGATGCCGCCCTCCCGACAGCCGGACTGGCAACCAGCCAGGCGGAAGTCGAAGCCCTGAAAAACGCAACCGAGGCCATCCGCCGCCGGATTGAAGCGGCTGAAGCCAACGTACGCGGGGCCCGCGCTGAACGCGATCTCGCCCAAACCATCTACGAACGGCAGGAAAAGCTTTTTGCCACTGGCGATGTGCCCCGGCAGAGCCGCGACATTGCTGAAGGCCGGCTCAAGGCGGCTGAGGCTGCCCTTGAAGCTGCCGAGCGGCAGTTGGCGGCCGAGCAGGCGGAACTGGCCCGCGCCCAAGCGCAGGTTGCCGTCGGACAGCAACGCCGCCGCGAAGCCGAAACCCAGGTGGCGCAGACCCAGATTGTCGCGCCTTTTGCCGGACGTATTGCCGCGCGCCTGGTTGATCCTGGTGCGCTGGCTGCACCCGGCGTGCCACTGCTCGTCCTGGAATCGGTTGGCCCGTTGCGCGCCGTCGCTGAAGTCGAAGCCGAACCGGCAGCGGCCCTGCGCCTTGGACAAACCCTGCGGATTGAGCTGCCCGGTGGGGAAGTGGTGGACGGAACGTTGGTTGAACAAAGCCCGGCGGCTGATCCGGTGACGCGCACCGTCACCATCAAGGTTGAACTGCCGCCGTCGGCCAAGGCCTCCAGCGGCATGTTTGTCCGCGTCCTGATACCGCGTGACATCCGCGATGTTCTGACCGTTCCGGCAGCGGCCGTCGCTGAGCAGGGTGGATTGCAGAGCGTCTTTGTCGTGGACGCAGCCGGCATTGTCCGGCGGCGCATCATCACCGTCGGCGAGCGGCTTGACGGCCGGGTGGAAGTGCTGACGGGACTGCGTGAAGGCGAAACTGTGGTGTTTGGCCACGCTGAGTTGCGCGATGGCGTCAAGCTGTCAGCGCCATAAGTTTGCTTGTCATCCAAGGAGGAACATTGGTTATGCCTATGGAACGTATCCTGTTTGTGATTGCCGGTGTTGTGGTCCTGGCGAGTCTGGCGGCCGGCGTATGGTGGACGCCCTATGCCCTGCTGCTGACGGCTTTTGTCGGGCTGAATCTCATTCTGGGCGGGGTGGCGGATTGGTGTCCGATGATGGCCATTCTGCGTCGCCTGGGGGGCAAACGCGCGGCTGAAATAGCCTGCGAGCGGTAATGGGTGCGCGTCGCATCCTGTGAAGCAACTCCTGTGACGCAGTTCCTGCGACGGAAGTGGAGTTTGTTATGTCGGCTGAAACGGACAATCTCATGTCGCGCATCGTGCGCTTTTTCATTCTGTCCAGGCTGACGCCACTGGTCATTCTGGCCTCGGTGCTGGTCGGATTGGCGGCCGTGTGGGCGTTGCCACGCGAGGAAGAGCCACAGATTGTCGTTCCGATGATTGATGTTATGAGCCGTCTGCCCGGAGCCTCGGCGAAGGAGACCGAGCAGCGGCTGACAACGCCGCTGGAGCGGCTGGCGTGGTCCATTCCCGGTGTGGAGTATGTCTATTCGACAACAACGCCCGGCGAGACCCTGGTAGTCGTCCGGTTTTTCGTGGGTGTGCCGGAAGAGGATGCTCTCGTCCGGCTGCGCCGGCAGCTCGATGCCAATGCTGCTGCCCTGCCACCAGAAGCGACGCCGCCACAGGTGGTGGCCCGTTCAATAGATGACGTGCCCATCCTGGCACTGACCTTCTGGAGCGCCACCCAGGACGATCTCGCCCTGCGGCGCGTTGCGACCGAAGTGGAAAACATCGTCAAGCAGACGCCGGACGTTTCTGAAACCCAGGTCATTGGCGGAGCGCGGCGGCAGTTTCGGATCATCGTTGATCCGGCGCGCATGGAGGCCTACGGCCTGACGGCTGATGCACTGGCAGCGCGCCTTGCGGCTGCCAACCGGGGGCTTTCGCCTTCCGAAGTGGCCCGTGACGACAAAGCGCGCGTTGTCATCGCCACAGCTACCGTGGACAGTGCGGCGGCCCTGGGAGAGATTGTCGTCGGCGGAAGCCCGGAGCGGTGGATTCGCCTGCGCGATGTTGCCGACATTCAGGATGGCGCTGAGGAAATGACGCACTTTGTGCGTCATGCAGCACGTGACGAGACGACCGGGCAGCCCATCGGTGAATATCCGGCTGTGACACTTTCCATCTCCAAGCGGAAGGGGGTCAATGCGACACAACTGGCCGATGAAATCCTCAAGCGGGTTGAGGCACGCCAAGGGGATGTTATCCCTTCCGATGTACACATGACGGTGACGCGCAACTATGGTGTGACCGCAGCCGAGAAATCCAATGAGCTGCTGTTCCACATGTTCATTGCTGTCGTTTCCGTTATGGTGCTCATTGGCTTCATGCTTGGCTGGCGTGAATCGTGGATTGTCGGCGTTGCCATTCCGGTCACGCTGGCGCTGACGCTGGCTACCTTTTACTGGCTGGGCTTTACACTCAACCGCATCACACTGTTTGCCCTGATTTTCTCAATTGGGATTCTGGTGGATGACCCCATCGTGGATGTCGAAAACATCGTGCGTCATGCGCGCATGGCCAAAAATCGCCGGCGGTCGGCGCTGGACATCACGGTGGAAGCCGTCAACGAAGTGCGTTCACCGCTCATTCTGGCGACGCTGGCCGTGATGGCTGCCATTTTGCCCATGGCATTTGTCGGCGGACTGATGGGGCCCTACATGCGCCCGATTCCGATTGGGGCTTCGGCAGCAATGGCCTTTTCAATGCTGGTGGCTTTTGTGGTTACGCCCTGGGCCGCTTACCGGATTCTTTCCCGCAAGGCCTCTTCCGGGGACAGCCACACAGGAGATGGCGAACATGGAGACGAACCAGAAGGCTTCATGACGCGGCTTTACCGGCGCGTTATGAAGCGCATCATTTACGAGCCGAAATGGCAGTGGTCGTTTCTGGGCGGTATCGTCGGATTGCTTCTCATCGCTCTCCTGCTGGTGCCGCTCAAGGCCGTCATCGTCAAGATGCTGCCCTTTGATGACAAGTCGGAGTTTCAAGTCATCGTGGACATGCCGGAAGGCACACCGCTGGAGCGTACCGGTGCGCTGGCGCGTGAGTTGACCGATTACCTGCTGACCCAGTCCGATGTGCGTGATGTCCAGTCCTACGTCGGGACGGCCGCGCCCTACAACTTCAATGGGTTGGTGCGGCATTACTTTTTACGGCGCGGGCCGCTGGTGGCTGATTTGCAGGTCAACCTGACAGACCGGCACAACCGTGCGGCCAAATCGCATGACATTGCCAAGCAGGTGCGTCCGGGGCTGACGGCACTGGCGGAAAAGTACGGTGCGCGCATCAAGGTCGCCGAGGTGCCGCCAGGCCCGCCGGTGCTTTCCACACTGGTTGCCGAAATCTATGGCCCGAATGACGCTGAACGGGAGCGCATTGCCCGTGAAGTGCGGACGGTTTTTGAGCGAACCGAGGGCGTTGTGGATGTGGACTGGTACGGTGTCGAGCCGCAGCCCCAAACCGTTTTTCGGCTTGACCGTGAGCGTCTCGCCTGGCATGGCGTTTTGGAGCAGGACGTGTTGGGTACGCTGGAGTGGGCGCTGAGCAAGCGGGTCATCGGTCTGGCTCATCTCCCGACCGAGCGCGAACCAACCCCGATTGTGTTGGAGACCCCCCGTGCCTTCCGGTCGGATGCTGATGCCTTGGCGCGCCTGCGCCTGTCCGGCCGGCAGGGAAGTGGTGTGGCGATTGGGGAACTCGTGCGGCGTGAGGATGGACTGGCCGAGCCTCCGCTGTATCACAAGAATCTGATGCCGGTGGTGTATGTCACTGGCGACACCGGTGGGCGGACGGAAAGCCCGGTGTATGCCATTCTCAAACTCAACGCGGCGCTGGACGAACTCAAGCTGCCGGACGGAACCGTGATGGAGCGCTACGTTGCCCGCCAGCCGGAAAGCGACGCCCGGTATGCCATGAAATGGGATGGCGAGTGGCACATCACTTATGAAGTCTTCCGTGACCTGGGGCTGGCGTTTGCCGTCGTACTGGTGCTCATCTATGTACTGACAGTGGGTTGGTTCGATTCCTTCATCACGCCGCTGGTCATCATGGCTGCGATTCCCTTTTCGCTGGTCGGGATTTTGCCGGCCCATGCCGCCTTTGGAGTGTTTTTCACGGCAACCTCGATGATTGGCTTCATTGCCGGAGCCGGCATCGTGGTGCGCAACTCGATTATTCTGGTGGACTTTATCGAGTTGCGGCTGGCGGAGGGGATGCCGCTGGAAGAAGCGGTGATTGATGCCGGCGCTGTCCGTTTCCGTCCGATGGTGTTGACGGCTGCGGCCGTGATTGTCGGGGCCGGGATCATCCTTCTCGATCCGATTTTTCAGGGCTTGGCGCTGGCGCTGATTTCAGGCGAAATTGCCAGCCTGTTCCTGTCACGTTTGGCTGTTCCAACGCTATATTATCTTGCGCACCGCCCGCGGCCGGCAGCGGCGCCACCGTCACCGGATGGCACATCACCGGAGGGCCGTACGGAAGCGCCCGTAGCCGACGTGGTTGAAGTTGAAACTGCCTTGAAATCCTAGTGGTGACGTTTATGCCAATCTCCTCCCACCGTTTGAGTGACGAAGCCCTGGAACTGGTAGCGGCCCGCTTTCGTGTGTTGTCCGAACCGACACGCCTGAAGTTGCTCAACCTCCTGCGGGAGCATGGGGAACTGAACGTGACGGAAATCGTCGCCGAGACAGGCTACGGCCAGGCCAATGTTTCCAAGCACCTGATGCAGTTGCTTGAAGCTGGCATGGTCGCCCGCCGCCGGGACGGGACGAGCGTGCGGTACCGCATCGCCGACGAGAGCATCTTTGCCCTGTGCGAACTGGTGTGTGCCGGTATCGAAGCCCAGTTGCAGGCGCGGCAGGCGGCGCTGGCTGCGAGTGCCAACGTCCCCGCGGCGTGATCAACCTGGTTTGCTTCCCTGTAGCGGTAGGTCAGGGTGATTTCTTCACCGGCTTTCAACAGAAATTCCCAGGTTAATTTCGAGGTCGGGTTGACGGTCGAACGGCCTTGGCTGTCCGCTCGACCTTTGCGTTCGGGGTGGTCGTCAGCACTTCACTTGTAACCCTCTCGGTGGACAGCGATTTGCACGCCGTGCAGTTTCCTTGGATGAAAGGAAAACTCTGGCTACGTAGCTGAAAGCTGCCTACCTTGTGAGCTACAGATGTTCAGGAAAAGCTGGGTTGCTTCGGTTCACAGTAAAAAGCTGGTGGGCCAAGGCGGCCCACCGGTGGCTGAAGTCACAGGGCAACGGCTTCGGTATTGCGTCAGAAGTTGGTTTTGCCGGCCTGGGCAATGTGGCCGGAGCGGGTTTTGACGTTGTGGTTGAGGATGGCATCGAGGTAGTCCGCCAAGGCCTCAATCTCATCCGGCGTCCCGACCAGCGGCGGCATGTAGCTCCGGTAGGGTGAATCCGGCTTGTTTTCGTGAAGCGTTTTCAGAAAGGCCATAATAGCCTGCCGGTCGCGGCCCTGAAGCAGACGCGCCATCGGGCGGTAGCCCTCGACCGTATGGCACGCCAGACACTGCCCGCGAAACATGAGTTCACCCCGCGCCAGGTTGGCCGTCGTCTCCGGCCCAATCTCACGTCCAAAGGACACCCGCCGCAGGGAGACCGGTGGCACATCGGTTTTCAGCCACATCGAATTCGCCAGATAGCCTTCGCGGTTGAAGCGCTCGACTTCCTGCTTGCGGATGCCGTTTGAGTACATGTGCTCGCCAATGACAAACGGCTTGCGCAGCATTTCCCGCGAGTGCTCGGCCGAGGCCGTGGCGGCAAAGGCCAGAAACAGGACACACAGCGCGCGTCCCAGGTTGAAGTGCCGTGAGTTGCGCCAGGCCGAAAAGTACACAAAGGCCAGAATCGTCGCCGAGGTCATGACAACGACCGTGGCGGCGCGCGTTACCTGCGTGAACGTGCCCTGTCCGATGGTGGAAATCCCCAAGTTCAGCAGGGCGCGCTGGGATTCCGGCACACTGGCCAAGTACCAGAAGAAGCAGACCGGCACGAGGATGAACGATGGCAGGAGCCACTTGGCAGACCAACGGATGAGTTCATCCTTGAGCTGCGGTTCGGCAATTGGATCAATCCGGCTGGCGGTGATGAGGGCATACACCCCAGCCATGGAGATGCACACCAGCGTCCGCAGCACGAGGCTGGGGAAGTAGGTCGGGTTGAAAAACGCCTGCCAGAAATAGGCCGCTTCCTGTCCCGTGCCGGCAGCACCAAGCCAGCTCGCGCCGGGCGTGAGCATGAAGGTCAGAATGCCGTTGATGATGACCAGACTCATCCACGCGCAGAAGGCATAAATCCAGCCTACGATGAGGTGGGTGCGGCGGGGAAGCTTGTCCCAGCCGTAGTAGTACACGGCGGCCGCGGTCAGCTCGACGATGAAGAACACCCACTCAATCGCCCAACCGAAAACAAAGTTGTGGATGAGCGTGCTGGTGGACTCCGGGTGTGCCAGCCCGATGGCAAACCAGATGCCCACGCCCGACATTGCACCAAATACACCGGTCAGAATGATGAAGAACCGGGCATGGTCGCGCAGCGCGCGCAGCCAGTCTTCGCGGCCTTCCCGCAGCGCCTTGGCTTCGGCCATCGGCAGGTAGAAGCCCCCGCCCACGGCGAAGTGCGAAATCATGACGTGGAAGATGGCAATGAGTCCGATGACCCAACCGCTACCGATGAGGGGAACATCCCAGAACGGATAGTTCATAACGCAAGGCTCCAAGGGGTTACTTGAGGTCGAGATAGCCCCAGATGCTGAAGACAATCATGCCCAGCAGGGCAAAGTAGCCAAAATACGTCGCAATCTGCGCCCGCCGTCCGCCGGCGGTGCGGGTGTCAAACAGTGGAATCGCGGCCCAGATGACAATGGCGAGGGTAAAGAGGGAAATGCCCAGCGCCTCACCGGCTGCACCGGGAAACCAGCGCCCAAAGACCTTGAGCACCTGAAACTGGCTCATGAAGTACCATTCCGGGTGAATGCCCACCGGCGCTGGGGCCAGCGGGTCGGCCTGCGGCCCCAACTGCCACGGGTACAGCGACGCCAGAATCGAAAGCACATTGAGGGCAATGAGCCACATGCCCAAATCGAGCGAGAAGAAATCGGGGAAGAAAGGAATCGTCCGCCGTTCGCTTTCCGGTTTGGCTTCTTCACTGGGCGGCAGGGCATTCCCGTGCTTCTGCACGAGCCACAGGTGAAAGGCCAGGATGGGCAGGTAGATGAGCGGCAGGATGACGACGTGCAGGGCAAAGAACCGCTGGATGGTCGTTTCGCTCACTTCGGGGCCGCCGCGTACGATGTCCGTCAGGAAGGTGCCCACCAGCGGCAGGGCGGCCGGGATTTCCAGCCCGACTTTGGTGGCAAAGTAGGCCAGGTCATCCATCGGGAGCAGGTAGCCGCTGAAGCCAAACAGCAGCGTCAGGGCCAGCAGGGCCATGCCGCTCCACCAGCCAAACTCACGGGGCTTGCGGTAGGCCTTCATGAAATAGACTGAAAACATGTGCACGAAGACGGCAAACACCATGAGGTTCGCCGACCATGAGTGCGCCGAGCGGATGAGCCACCCGAACTGGATGTCGTAGGTAATCTGGCGGACGGATTCATACGCCTCCGCGCCGGGCCGGTAATAGACCAGCAGCAGGACGCCGCTGAAAACCTGTACGAAGAAGAAAAACAGGGAAATGCCGCCCCAGTAGTACCAAAACGAATGCTTGTGGTCGGGGACGGTTTTCTTGCGCGCCAGTGCCAGGATTTCTTCCAGTCCCAGCCGTTCGTCCACCCACTCGTAAACGGCGGTGGCGAGCGAGCGGGAGCGCGCCACATCAGGCTTTGGTGACCACGATGCGTCCATCTTGAACCTCCACACTGTAGCGGGTCAGGGGTTTGGGGGGCGGGCCGGCGACGTTCTGGCCCGTCTTCGGGTCATACACTCCGCCGTGGCAGGCGCAGTAAATCCGGGATTGTTCCGGTTCATAACTCACCGTACAGGCCAAATGCGTACAGACCGCGCCCAGCGCGACCCAACTGCCGTCCGTGTGGTGAATGAGCATGGCGGGCGTCGTTCCGAACTTGAACATCAGGGAAGAACCCGGCGGAAGTTTGTCTGCCCCATCTAGGACGGCCTGCGTCACCGCCCCTTGAGCGGCGGCCTTGCGGGCCGGTGTGGCGAGATACTGGTACACCGGATAGCCGATAAGTCCGGCATAACAGGCGCCCAGCGCCCCGATGCCAAGGGCGACAAAGGTACGGCGGGTGGCATCCGTGGTGACTTCAGTCTGTTCCAGGGTGTGTTCCGTGGCAGGCACATCAGGCATGGCGGGCAACTCCTTTGGCTTTGGCCAGTACGTGGATCATCCATCCAATCGCGCCAAGTCCGGCGACGAACAGCACAAGAAAGAGCACGACGACTTGCCAGTTGGCGGCGACCGGCTGCTGCCAGACATCAAAACCCTTGGCGAGCAGGGTCAGGTCACGAATTCCATCCCGGGCGATGACCGCCATGACCGTGGCCAGGAAGCCGGTGGCGGCCGCGCCAATGGCAGGTATCCAACCCGTTACTTTCAAGGACAGGAACCCAAACAGGGCCAACAGTCCGGCACAGGCCAGAAAGCCCGGCAGGCTCCAGGCGTAAAAGGCATGGTCAGCCAGGGCGGCTTTGACAACCGCCGGTTGGGTCGCATGAACCCAAACGCCTGTACCTATCGCCAGCAGTCCACCCAGCCCGGCAAGCCAGCTTCCCCAACGGTGGAGCAGTGCCCGGACATCCGTTTCAGCCTGGCCAAACTGCGCCAGCACCAGCAGCGCCGCGCCAGTGACGGCAAAGGACGTCAGCATCATGAAGAGGAAACGGGGCAGCGTCGTCGGGTCGCCGGTCGGGAGCTGCGCACCAAGCGGGTCAGCGCGGTACAGCTCCAGCCAGACCTCGGGCCGGAGCATCAGGGTGAGGTTGGTGGCGTAGATGCGTCCGATGTAGGTCACACCAACCAGTGACAGCAGGCTCAACCACCAGAAGGTGCGCCGCTGGTCCGCCCGGCGGGCCGCTACATAGAGCAGGTAGTAAGCTGCCGTAAGAATAAAAATGACGGCCAGCCAGTAAACACCAATGAGAATGCTGCTTGTGTAAAGGGCGCGCCCATACAAAACCTGCGCAAACAGCAACGGCGGGATACCCAGGTTGACCAGGTAGGTCATCACCACGGGCAGCCGGCGGGCCAGATCGGCCGAAGCGCCATACAGCGGGGTGTCAGCGTCGTTTCGGCTGCGGAAGTTCCACAGCGCAGCCAGCGTCAGGCCGCCGACCATGAGGTAAATCGTCACAAAATGCAGTGACAGGGTGACGATGTGCAGTACCTTGAACAGCCATACCGGGGCCGGCAGGGGGATGGGATCAAGCGTTGGAAACGGCATGCAGTGTCTCCTCGACAGACAGAGGAAGAACGCTTGGGGACGTTCACCTGCGAATACATAGAGGGTGAAGGCTGCCGCGACAGCAAGGGGGGATGACCTTCCGTGAACCAACGTACAATTCAGGCTGTGCTGGGTCAAAAAAATCAAAGCCGCTTCTTCTGGCTGTTGCCTGGAAAAATGTGCGGCAAAACGGTAATCTGCTCTGGCTGTGGATCGAGCGGAGGAATGGCCGCCGGAAGTGTAGGCTGATTCAGGTGTGTCGTTTCAGCAGTGCAACGCCGCCAGCAGCCGGTTGACCGTGCTGACCGGCAGCCCGACGACATTCTGGTAGTTGCCTTCGATGTGGGTAATGCGGGTGCCAGCCCGTCCCTGGATGGCGTAAGCGCCAGCCTTGCCGAAGGGTTCACCGGAGGCGATGTAATCCGCAATCCAGTCTTCGGAGAGGTCGTCAAAGGTTACAATGGTGCGTTCGTAGGTGACGAGGCACCGTTCATCCGGCGTCCGGCGCAGAGCCACGCCGGTCAGGACTTCGTGTTGCCGTCCGCTCAGGCGGCGGAGCATCTGCGCTGCCTCGGCCGCATCGGCTGGCTTTCCCAGAAGCTGCCCATCAAGAACAACCGTGGTATCCGCGCCCAGGATGAGCGCCGGTTCGGAGATATTCACGGCTTTGGCCTTGGCCAAGGCTACCCGCTGGACGTACTCCGCCGGGGTCTCCCGTGGGTCCGGCGTCTCATCAGCGTCGGTGGGACAGACTTCAAACGTATAGCCCGCCAGCGTGAGTAACTCGATGCGCCGGGGAGAAGCCGAAGCCAGAATAAGCTTCATGGGATGCATCGGGAAAACGTTGTTAGGGAGAGGTTTTGTAGTAGTTGGTCTGACGAATGGCACGCCGCAGTTCTTCCCAAGTCAGGATCCGTCCGCCGTGGGCCTTCCGGGCCGCTTCGGCGTCATCCCGAACCGCAAAGGACGCTGTGACGGGGGGCATGGCTGCCCGAACTTCAAGCTTGGATTCGTAGAGGTGAAATGCCGTCTGGGCCGGGACGAGGGTGTGGCGCTGGTAGTCGAACACGTCTAGGCGCGTCACTTCGGGATGGCGGTCGGTGTAAACAACCGCGCACACGGCCGAACAAAGCAGGACAGGGGGTTGATTGGGGATGGTCGCTTCAAAGAAGTTTTCGCTTTCCTCCCGGATGACCGGCATACCACAGATGGGGCAGGCAGGTGGTGACGGTTTGTTATCCGGGCGCGCCGTTGGCTGAGCCGCTGCTGGCTGGCTGGGGGGGGGAGCCCGGTTGGCAACCGGTCAGCAACAGGCCCAGCAGGACGGGAAGGGTTTGCAACAGGTGGCGGCGTGTCTTGTCCGTTGTTCCGTCAGGCTTCATGACGTAGCTCCTTGGTTCAAAGTGACTGCAACGCATCGGCTGCCTGGGTGACGGCTGATTTGACAGTCGCCGCGCCGCATGACTACCATCACTGAGAATAGGCGTAATCAGGGGCATGATTCGCTTAAATGACACAAATGCTTGCGCCAAAAAAGCCCGGCACTTAGCTTTCCAAGCCCAGAGCAGGACTCCGCCATGGCAACGCTAGGGCAGGAACTCAGGCAGCAACGCGAAGCGCGTGGCAAGTCACTCGAAGAAATCTCACAGGTGACAAACATTGCCATCCGTTTTTTGCATGCCATTGAGCGCGATGACTACCGGGAGTTACCGGGCGAACTGTACAACCGGTCTTTCATCCGTCAGTTCGCACGGGCAATTGGTTATGACGAGGCCCGTGCCCTGCAGCTTTATGAACGGCAGTCGGGCAGTCCACGAATTCCGACGGATGAGGAAGTCAGCCGCACGCCGGAGTTTCTTCCGTCACCCAAAACCGGCAATGCCCTGTTGCTGACGTTGACCCTCTCCATAGTGGTCATTGTCGTTGCCGGGACTTCGTATGCTTTTCCCGGCTGGTGGAAGTTCCTCAGCCATCCGCTACTTTCGTCGCAGAAGACTTCTTCGCCCCAGGCACCGCCCACCCCAAGCGCCGAGCCGCCTCCAGTCGCTACGACCACACCGGCTTCACCTCCCGACCCGGCGTTGCCGCCGCCAACGGACGAATTGGTTTTGGAACTGCGTGCCACGGGAAAGTGCTGGACCAGAATCCAGGTGGACGGCGGCAAGCAGGAGGAATTCATCCTGCTGCCGGATGACGTACGGCTTTATCGCGCCAAGGAAAAAATCGTGCTGTCGCTCGGTGCCCGGCAGTTCGTGTCGGTGACGGTCAATGGTCGCTCCCTCGAACTCCCCTCACGGGATGGCATTACGGTCAAGCGCGCCGTCATCACACCGAGTACTGTCGAAACCGGATTGATGGGACAGCTCAACCCGGCTGCTGACCTGCGATGATCCGTTCACACGCGGGACGCGACACGTTGCGAAGGGGCCTGTGCTGGTTCATCCATCTGTGCTGGTGGAGTCTGGTGTGGGGAACCGGTGATGCACGGGCAGCGGTGGTCTGTTGCGCTGTCCATCAGGACCTCACCTGGCTCGCCAGATACCCGGTCGTCTCCGAGGCGACGACGTTCCCCACCCGGTCAGGTCCCGTGCGGGCACGCCTGTACCGGCCTGAAGGGCTGTCCAATGCCCCAGCGCTCGTGCTGGTGCATGGCATTCACAAAGACGGCATGGATGAAGCCCGTTTGAAAGCCTTTGCGCAGTCGCTGGCGGCGACGGGCTTGCTGGTGCTGACGCCCCATGTGCCTTCGCTGGCCGATTACCGCATTGAAAAAAGCGCCGTGGAGCTGATTGGGTGGTCGGCGGAGGCGCTCCACCGGCAGACCCGCCGGCGGGTAGGCGTTATGGGACTGTCCTTTGCCGGCGGACTCTGCCTGGTGACAGCCGCTGACCCGCGCTTTGCTCCCAGCATTGGCTATGTTCTGGCCGTCGGCGCCCACGACGATCTGGAGCGGGTGGCTAACTTCCTGCTGACGAATGAAATCCCGACGCCCGGCGGCGAGCTGCTCCGGCTGCCGGCCGATCCCTATGGCGTCCTGCTGTTTGCCTATGAATATGCTGCTGCGCTGTTTGCGCCGGCGGAGGTCGAACCCGGACGGGTGGCCCTGCGGTACTGGCTGTGGGGGGAGACGGACAAAGCCCGTGAGCAGGCAGAACGCATGTCGTCGGAGGGAAAAGCCACCCTGCAGGCACTATGGAATGGCAACAATACAGCCGTCCTGCCGGTGCTGCGGCGGCAGCTCGCACAGCGGCGCGCGGCGCTGCGCAGCGTTTCTCCGCATGATGTGCTGGCCCGGGTGCGGTGTCCGGTGTTTCTCGTGCATGGGGCGCACGATGCCGTCGTGCCCTGTTCCGAAACCCAGTGGCTGGCGCGGGGACTGCAGGGGCGTTGCCGCGTTCTGATCAGCCCGGCCGTTGGGCATGTGGAAGTGGCCGCCACGGCCACGCCGGCCGAAAAGCTCGAAGTGGCACAGTTTCTGCGCGAATTTCTGGAGTTGGCGCATCGCCTCCGCTGAGGTTGCGCCGCCGCCCCGGCCGTTCAGAACCGCGTTCAGAACCGTTCCAGCATGGTGGTGACGACACTGCGCGCAAAATCGCGGGCCAGACGTTCCACCGCCGGGTCTTCTTCGTTGAAGAACGAGCGTGGATCGGAAGAAAACTCGTATTCGCCGCGAAATTCGAGGTTGGGTTGGTCAAACAGCACCCGGTTGCGGGTCTGGTCGCGGAGGGTGACACGCGACCGGATGGCCACCTGAAACAGCCGCACCGTGCCGCGATTGTCCACCAGCGCCTGGCCGGTCGTCACCGCGAGGATGTCGCCGGACAGCACCGCGTCGGACTGCTCCGGCTTGTTGGTCAGAACAACAGGCAGGCGGCGACGCAGGATTTCCTCAATGACGGCCTGGGTGAACCGTTGCTCGATGCGGTAACGCAGGGTTTGGTTGGTAAAAGGCAGAACCGCAAGGGTTTTGACTTCCGGCGGAAAAGCGCCCCCGGCGTCCAGCCGGCGGTAGCCGCAGGGGCCCGCCCCGACACAGCCCAACAGCAAAAGCCAGACCACCAGCGGCCGGCCCCACCAGCGGACTGGCTGAAGACGGACGGTGGCATATTCGGTGGATGTTGGGCGGTTTGGGACGGTGAAGCGTGTCATCCTCATGCGCGGGAGACCCCGGCCTTCAGGCCGGGGAGGGATAGCGCGGCGGCGCAAGCCGCCCTGTTCCCGCATCTTCTTTCTTCAGATGGCTATCCTTGTCCACGAATATCCATACCCGTCTGCACGCTGGAGCAGTGTGCAAAATCGGTGATGGATGCCTTGTACCAGCCCGGTTGCGGACTGGATGTTGAAACTGCCGCTGGCTCGAATGGCGACACGACCCAGGTAGTTGCCTGCCTTTTTGCCGGTCGTCACGACCACACGCACCAGGTCCCCGGTCTGAAACCCGAATGCACTCTTGCTGCGGGTCAGGTCTCCGCGTGGAAACCCATGCTTCGTCAGGCGCGTGCGTTGATAGCTCCCGCGTCCTGTGCACTGGATGTTCAGCGTCGGAACCCGCCAGTTGGTAACAGCGTGGACTTCGCCCACACAGGCTGCATCCAGCGCATGCGCCTTTGGAAGGTTGAGCCGATGTCGGTTCCACTTCGTCCGCCCGCCCGTTCCAGCCTCGACCGGCAGGGCTGTGGCCGTCAGGCGGCGCCACAGTTCCCATCGCGTGCTGTTGACGGCAGCCGCATCGCGCAACGGCGCTTTTCGCTGGGCCTCGATGCGGGCCAGTCGCTTCGGGTCTTTCGCCAGAAAATCCTCAATGCCTTGCGCGCCCTTGCGCCGGTTGCAACGATGACAGGCCAGCGTCAGATTGCTCACGCGGTCACTTCCGCCCTTTGAGCGCGGATGAATGTGATCGATCTCCAGCGGCACGTTTTCTGCATCGCAGTAGGCGCACTTGCGACCCCACTTCTCCAACAGATACTCCCGCACTTCGCAGCCAGCCAATGTTCCTTGCTGGTACTCGATGCCGGAGATTTCCGGGTTTTGCAGCGCCTGGGTGTCGAACCGCACCAGTTCCTGCGACAGTGACGAAACCGGCGCCCAGCGGCACAGCCGCCGCACCCAGATCGTGTCCACGCGGTGTTGCAGGCTGGGCGGCAGCCAACCATTCCGCCGGGTTCGGTTATCGAAGCGGGACTGGCGGTGGCGCAGGTTCGCGCAGCGCCGACGCCGACGAAACGCCGCGCGCCGTCTGAGTGCAGCGCGGATCGCGTGCCCGCGGTGAACGAGCTCAGCCAGGAACAGCACGTGGGCGCTGCGCTGCACTTCGCCCGTGTTGGCACCGACCTCTTGCGACTCTCGAACCAGGGCCACACCCGTTGCCCTGCTGCCGGGATCGAGCTTGAGCCGCACGGGTTGCAGGGCGCAATCTTCCTGCTCACGATCGAGCAGCCGGATGGTGAATGGCACCAGCCGATGCACCCGCGCCCGCCCACGTTCCAACAGCAGCCGCGCCCGCTTCTCCGAGCACGGCATCAGCGGTTTTTTCCTGCGATCCAACACGAAAACTGCCAAGTTCAACTCCTTTCAAACCGCCCTTACGGGCCTTGTAACGCGGGCATTTCTGCCCATCTCCCCTCGGAAATGTCTGCAACCGGCTCCTTCCTTGCGGAAGCGATGAGAACCTTCGGCGCTTTACCTTTCACCAGCATGATCCCCACCTTCCAGTGTCCGGGACTGAGGAAGCATCCCGGAGTGGGTCTTGACGACCTGTTGCAAACGTAGCGGGTTGGATACCGCTTTTCCTGGTCAACCCGGCTTGCTCCCAAAACTCCGGCCTTTGGGCCGGAGTAGTGAACAAGCTCCGCCCTTCAGGGCGGGGTAGTTGACAAGGTGGATTCCTGACCATCAAAGGTAATGACGGTGTCGTCCGGCAGTCCGGCCAGCCACTCGGCAAACCGGGCCGCCAGATCGGCCTTGGTGGCGGATTCTCCCGGTGTAAAGGGAAGCGGCACCGGAACCGGAACTACCGGACTGCCGGCCACCAGCGCCGCATTGATGGCGTCAATGGTTTCCGGCGCTATGACCAGTTCCTTTGCCGGAGTTGAAGACGACAGTGCTGCCAGCGTCGCCGTGACGAGCCGCTCTTCCGATTCTGTAAGGCCCAGCGTCCGCAACCCTTGCTGGATGAGGCTCCGGTTTTGCAGCACACACTGGCGAAAGTGCTGAATGCCCTGGTTGACCGTCGTGGTGAGTTGTTCAAGCTGCCTGGAGAGAGGAGGCATGAACCGGCGCTGGATGAGTCCGCTGACCAGCGGTTGGTGGTCGAGAAACTCGCGCAGGTGCAGGTTACGCCGCCGGGCGTTGATGTCCGAAAGAATGCGGTTGGCACGGGCAGCATACTGCCGGTCGGCAATGGTCAGACGGGACAGGGTCTCGAAAAGCCGCCAGGTCGGGCTGCCCAGAAACTCCGTCAGCGGTGTGAGGTCAAGATGTTTCGTGGCCTGTTCGTCGCGGGCCACACAGTCTTCGATGTAATGCTTCTTGAAGCGTTCAAAAACCTGCTCGAAGCGCAACCGTTTGTCCTCGTCAAGCAGCCGGTGTGGATGCTCGAAAAAGTTACCCAACTCACGCCGCGCATTGCGCGCGTCGGCATCGGCTGCAGGCAGGGCGCTGAGCGTGTATGCCTTGGCCATGACGTAGAACGGCAGCCAGTCAAGAAACTCGACCAGAACGCGCAGGTCAATGACGGCCCGCTGATAGATCGTCGGGTTGGCGGCAAAAATGTCCACAATGCGCGCCAGCCCCATCTCCAAGGAAATGCGCTCGAACAATACGGCTTCGACAGCCGCCGCCGTGGTTTCAAAGTAGCGTTTGCAGGTGATGATGAGTTGCCAGGTGCGCGTCGTCAGCATTTCTGGCGGCAGGGACGCAAACCGTTCCGTCAACCGGTAGTTGAGCCATTTCTGGTACCACTGCGCCAGACTTTCCCGTACCTGCTTCCGGTCGGTAGCCAAATCCGGCAGGTCAAAGCGTTCGGTCAGCAGCCGACACCATTCGGAGAGGGTTTCTGACGAGTAGGTAATCGCCGCCGTACGGCGGACGGACCCATACTGCCGGAAACTCACATCCTGGGTGAGTTCGGCAGCCGTGAAAATCCGCAGCCCGGAAACATCCACCAGCTCGATGCGCCAGCCGGCGATGAGCGCCATCATGACGATTTGCTGGGCCGGTTCGAGCAATCCATAAGGCTCACGGCGCAGCGTCTGGTACACCACCTGAACCGGGACGGCATCTGAGCCGGCCGCTTCAACCAGCCGCAAGACCTCGCTGATGCACGGTTCGCCCAGCGCCTCGTCGCGGTCCATGGCGAGCTGGTAGAGTCCTTCCCGCTCGATGACAATGTGAAAGGGCAGCGCAAAGTGCCGCGCCATTTCCTGTACGGTGGGGTCCGTCGGATTCAGTCCGCCCAGCAGACCCAGCACCAGCCGTTTCGTCTCGCGTTCCGTCAGCGGGGCCGGAAAGACCGGATGGGCCGGAAACCGGAGGTCAAGAGGCTTGCGGATGACCGTGCTGAGAAACTCGCTGAACGTACGGGGAAGCCCGCCGGGGAACAGTTGCGCCAGACGGTAACTGTCGCCATTGGCGGACAGCAGTTCGCCCTCTTCGACGTAGTGGCGCAGAAACAGCGTGCGGGTTTGGGCTTCAAGTGCGGCAACCCGCTCCGCAATTTCATCGCCAAACACGTCTTCGCCCCGCGTGTAGGCAATCCACAACGACTTGAGGACTTCGGCCTCGCCTTCGGTAAGAGGCGCCGGCCGCCAGTAGAGCAGGCTCGGCGTGGTCGTACTGCCATCGGGTCCGCCCGGCGACTGGCTGCGTTCAATGCACAGTTGCCAGTCGTATTCGCAGAGTTCGTCCGCCCAGTGGTAAATGATGGACGGCTTGGCGTCAGCTTCATCCTCGGTCGGAATGACAATGGCCGAGGGTGTGAACAGATCGCCGCTGCGTTCGATACCGACGGGCGGATTGGTGAAGATTTCCGATGGCATCCCAAAGCTGACGATGCCCCGCCGTCCGGTGTTGCGCCATGGCACGGTTAACTCGTCGCGGTAGGATTTTGCGCCGCTGAGCAGCAGGGCATCGAGAGTGAAGGGAAAGTCGTGAAACAGCGCACTGCCGCCCAGCGTGACGAGCAGGGCATCAAGGGTGTCGTCGTTGGGGGTTTCGGCCAGGGCGACTTTCAGACGCGCTTCGGGATCAAACTGCTCGACGACGGTCAGGCTGTAGCGACAGGTTGCCCCGATGCCTTCCTTGACGATTTGCCCTTCGCTGTGGGTGTAGAGGTCATCCAGCAGGAACGCTGCCTGGTTGTAGCCAATATCACCCAGCATCATCGCGTTGGTGAGTTCATCGGCGCTGACCGAACGCCCGACGAGCGAGTAGAGAAACAGGCCCTTGAGCAGGAGTTTGGCCGGGATGCGCTGCTCGAAACTCAGCGCCGGAAGCCGCATTGTCGAAAGGTAGTCATAGACGGCGACGGCGCGGGCCAGGGTCGGATGGCGTTTCAGCTCGAAGTCGTACTTGTCAAACAGGTCATCGAGTGAAATGAGCTGCGTCGGCCGTCGCCGCAGGGCACCGCCGATAATCCCGTTGATGAAACTGAACAGGGAAAAACTTTCGCAGTAAGTGGAAAGTCCGGGGGCGACTTCCAGCACGGCCGGGTGAACCGGGTAGAGGCTGCAAAATTCTTCTTCGCTCCAGTGAAAGCGCGGAAGTGCCTTGAGGGTTTCCTGGTAGAGTGCCGCCAGTTCGGCCCGTTGCTGGGGGGTTTTGCGAAACACCGCCTGGTCGGTGATCCGGCGCAGGTTATCCAGCGTGAGGGTATCCGTCTGGTAATCCGCTGTCAGACGGGCCGCTGTGCCGGTATGCGCAGCCGTGACATCGCTATCGAGCGCCAGCAGCAGCGCAAAGGGCAGGCTGCGGGATTTCTCGGCCAGTTTCGTCAGCCAGTCGAGAGTTTCCTGCACCAGGGCCCGCCGGGGCGCGCGGAAGACATCGGAAATGTCATCCACGACAAACAGGAGCGCCATGCCGGGAAACAGCTTGCTGGCCAGAAGTTCACAAACCTGCTGGCTTTCGAGGACGGAAAACCACTGCATGTCGTCAAACGCAATGGGGCTGTCCGGGATGTTGGCCAGCGCCGTACGCAGCAGCGTGGGAAAATCCATCCCTTCACTGAGCAGTCGGGCACCGGAGAGGTACACCGGCAGAAACGTTGTGCCTTCGAGGCGCTTGACCGCATTGGCCAATGGGGGGTTGCCGGACACGAGATGACGGGTCTTGGGCGTACAGGCCAGGGCCCGCACCACGGCCAGCGTGTGGCTTTTTCCGGCGCCCCGGGGGCCCGTAATCAGTCGGGCGGCTTCGGAGGTTTTGGGTGCGGCAATACCCTCGATGAGCCGCGCCGTGAGCCGGGACAGTTCCGAGGTGAAGTGGTAGGACCGGATGATGCGCTCCGGGTTGACCTCCAGGAAATTCACCAGTGGATCAATTGGCTGATAATCGAGATAGGCGCGGATGTTCTGTAACATGGTTATTCACAGGACACAGAGAATGCTTCATATCATCAAACCATTTTCTGAAGCGCGCCACTGTCCGGCGGTGTGGCACGGGTTGTGCGGAGCGCCGCTGCCACAAAATCTTCACCCGTCATCCCGGCCAGATGGACTTCCATGCCGAGTCGCTGGCCGACATCCGCCAGCGTCAGGTTATCGAGGAACAGATGCCGTTCGCCCATCACCATTTCATTGGGGATAAGCAGATGCTCGCCTTTGAAGTGGTCCCGCATGGCGATGAGATCGCTGCCCGTCACCAGTCCGGCCACGTTGACTTCCGGGCCAAAGTATTCGTTCCGAATGGCAACCACGTGCAGGCGGGTGCCGAACTCCGCATTGAGCTGCTCCGCCAGGCGTAAGAGATGTGAAGCAAACAGGGCGCCGGTCGCCACTGTGACCGGCAGAAACGGCCCCTGCAGCGGACGTTTCCGCAGCCGCCGCACGGCCTTCTGGAAGCTGTCCAGGAAGCGCCGGACCATCCCCACCCCGTCTTCAATCTGGGGGTAGTCGCCATAGTGCCGTGCCGGGGGAATGGGCACTCCGGCACGGATGTAAAACTCATCGCCCAGAAAGGCAAAACTCGTCCCATAGCGACGTTTGAGTTCGTGCTGAATGGGCGTGACCAGCTCGATGATGCTGGCTTCCCATTCATCGGTGGGTGCTACGAGCAGGTGGCGTTTCCGGTGGTGTTTGGTCAGCCCGACCGGCACGATGGCTACTGAACTCACCCCTTCGGGATGGAGTGCTGCCAGGTCATAGATGGTACGGCGCAACACATCGCCGTCATTGATGGTTGGACACAGCACGACCTGCGCGTGCAGTTCGATACCGTGAGCCAGCAGCCGCCGCATGGTGCCGAGAATGTCATCCGCCTGCTTGCGCCCCAGCAGGTGCCGCCGCACTTCGGGGTCGGTGGCATGGACCGAGACATACTGAGGCGAAAGGCGTTGCTCGACAATCCGGTTGAATTCTTCCTCGGTGAGCGTCGTCATCGTGGTGTAGTTCCCGTGCAGGAACGACAGCCGGATGTCTTCATCCCGGAAAAACAGCGACGGACGCGCATCCGGCGGGTTTTGCTCACAGAAGCAGAACAGGCATTCGTTGCCACACTGCCGGGGCTTGAACGCTTCAAAGTCCAGTCCCCATATCTCGCCTTCGCCGATCTCGACGTGAAGCTGGCGGGTGGTGCCATCCGGGTGGATGACCGTGAGTGTCACCGCATCTTCCGAGCCGGTGTAGAACTGAAAATCCAGATAATCCCGGACTTTGCGCCCGTTGACGGCCAGAATGCGGTCGCCCGGCCGCAGACCCACGGCCGCGCCGAGTCCATCCGGGTCCACTTCCGTCACGGTGACGCCTTTTTTGGCCTTGAGTTCGACAATCGGGTAAATGGTTTCAAATTGCAGGCTGTACATCGGTCATGCATCCCACCGGACAGAAAGCCGGGATACGCAGGTTGTGCCGGCTGGCAGGCACAACGCTGGTCAAGCTTACGAAGCACAAAGCCATGAAAGGCTAACGGCCGGCGGTCACGACGGCAAATCATTCCCGTACCCGGAAGGTGAATATCGGTTGGGTGTAAGCGATATGGGCTCTGGGGTGAGACCTGGGTCAGGGCCAGTCTGGTGCGGGCTTTGCCTGAAAGGCAGCTTGCCCGTGGCGCATGGCATCCACGAGCAGAATGGTCATCATGGTTTTGGCATCCACGATGCCTCCCTGATAGACGAGGTTTCGCGCTTCGGCAAACGGCAGGCGGACCGTGCGGATGTCCTCATCGGTGTCCAGGCTTTGCGAGCCGGGAGTCAGTCCGGTGGCAAGGAAACAGTACAGGATTTCCGTGCTGTAGCCGGGCAGGGCGTAAAACTTTGTCACGAACGTCAGGGTGGAGGCCTGGTAGCCGGTTTCTTCCCGGAGTTCCCGGTGCGCAGCCGCTGCTGGCGCTTCGCCCGGTTCGAGCCGTCCGGCCGGGGCTTCGAGCAACACTTGCCCGGCCGGATGGCGATACTGCCGGATGAGCAGAACGTCGTCGTTTTCAAAGAGGGGCAGGACAGCGGCTCCGCCAAGGTGGTGAATCACATCGAGCTCGAGCCGCGCGCCGGAAGCCAGCTCAATGGCGTCGTGCGAAGTCTCAAACACGCGCCCACGGTGAAAAAAAGTGCGTGACAGCAGCCGAACGGCACCGACATCAGGCTGATTGGGGTTGGTTGGCATGGTTTCCGTGGCCGGGCGCAGTCCTGCTGTACAGCTTGGCCGACGCCGGGAAAGGCGGCAAGTCAGTCTGCCGCCCGCTCCGCCGGAGGTGGCGAAGCCGGTGGCGGACCCTGCTACCAGAGCATTTCAAACTCCATGTCGGTGGCGCCACTTCCCCGGTCAACAATGCGAACGACGGCTGTGAAGTTGTTGTTGGCAGAGGGTTGCTGAAAGACCTCGACCCGTCCGCGGCCGCGCAGGCGGTTGACGCGCACGGTGAGTGGCCGCCGGGGAAGGGGACTCGTAAAGGTGAAGCGTTCGTTGAGCGTTGGTTGCCCGGAGATGAGTTGCGTCCGGGCAGTGTCGCCTTGGACGTAAATGTAGATTTCATCATCCACCCGCCCGAACCATCGCATGCGTCCGCTGACCTGCCCATCCTGCCAGTCGCCATTGTTGCGGCGTCCGCCCTGGCGGCCATCTCCGGGGTCGAAGCCGGGGTTGCCGCCACCAAACCGCAGTTCGCGGCTGATGTCGTCGAGCGTGCTGCGCAGACCGCTCCAGCCCGTTTCAAAGTTGGCCTGGCTGCGGAGAAAATCAACGGCTTCGAGCAGTTCGGCTTCGGAGCGGCCTTCACGGGTCATCTGCGCCAGGAGTTCGGCCCCGGCGACAAACATCCGCGCCTGGTAGAGCCGCTGGAGGTCGCGCCGGTTGTTGTTGAAGCTCCGGCGATAGTCGCGTTCGAGGCGGTCGGCCGCATCCCGCGACTGGCGGACAAGTTGCCCGGCCAGGTTGTCAAGGCGGGCGTTGAAGCGTTGTCCTCCAAACGCTGGGATGACAGTTGGGAGGAGGAACATCAGCGCGAGCAGCAGCCCCCAACCTGAACCGGCAAAGCGGGTGTGAACCTGTGTTTGCATAGGTGCGAAATCCTGTGTGTCGTCAAAGTCTTGAGGTCAGTGCCAGCCGACCTGTGTTGTGGCTCAAGATGTGTCCGGTGTCCTTCGTGTTGGTTGAGGCAGGCCGGAAAAACATTTATTTCGCAGGAACTGCCGGCGATGGGGCTGCGGCTGCACTTTCAAGCCAGTCTGTCGCCATGGCTGCCATCACAGCGACGCCAACCGGAAGGCACTGTTCATCCACATCGAAATCAGGCGTGTGGAGCATCGCCGTGATACCTTTGGCTTTGTTTCCAACGCCGAGGAAGTAGAAAAAGGCCGGCACGCGGTTGGCAAAGTAGGAAAAATCCTCTGCTCCCATCTGGGGACGGGTCGGCACGAGATGTCCTTCGCCCACGATGCGCCGGATGGTGGGAAGCATCTGGGCGACGAGCGGAGCGTGGTTGACGGTCACGGGGACGATGCGTTCGTAGTCGAGTTCATAACTTGCGCCGTGGCTTTCCGTGACGCCCTTGAGAATCTGCCGCATCAGCGGCTCGATGCGGGCGTGTACGTCCGGGTCAAGCGTACGCACCGTGCCTTCCATGCGGACTTCATCGGCCAGAATGTTGAAGCGGTTGCCGCCGTGAATGCTCCCGATGGAGAGCACCAGGGGCGACTGGGTATCAATCCGCCGGCTCCGAATGGTTTGCAACTGCTCGATGACCGCTGCCGCCGTCACGATGGCGTCAATGCCTTCGTGGGGATATGCACCGTGAACTTTTTTGCCGTGTATGGTGATGAGAAACCGGTCGGCGCTGGCCATGGCGGCCGTCTCACAGTACCCGATGGAGCCGACTTCAATGGTGGGCATGCAGTGGAGACCAAAAATGGCATCCGGCGTGGGCGCGTCAAAGGCACCTTCTTCGAGCATCATTTTGGCTCCGCCGCGTTCACCCCGGGGCGGGCCTTCTTCTGCGGGCTGGAAAATGAACTTCACCGTGCCGGGCAGTTCAGCGCGGTACCTGGCAAGCACTTCGGCCACGCCCAGTGCCACGGTTGTGTGAACATCGTGGCCGCAGGCGTGCATCACGCCTGCATGCCGCGATTTGTAGGGGGTGTCGCGGATTTCCTCGATGGGCAGGGCGTCCATGTCCGCGCGGATGGCAATGACCCTGCCCGGCTTGCCGCCGCGCAGTACACCAATGACGCCGTGGTGGGCAATCCCGGTCTGGACTTCCAGCCCCAACGCCCGCAACCGCTCGGCGACGATGCGGGCGGTGCGTTCTTCCCGGTTCGAGAGTTCGGGATGCTGGTGCAGGTCGCGCCGGATTTCGATGAGCTTGGGGGTCAGATCGCGGATGTCAGCCGCGTAGCGCGCATCCCGCGCCAGAACGGCGGCCGATACGGGAGGAGAGGAAGGCATGGCAGAAGATGCAGTGACCGGACGAAAGAAACAACCGCTCCAGAAGCAGCAGGTCGGGGACGGCCGCGCCGGGAGAACACCCAGCGCCACCATCCCCAGCAGAATGAGGCCCAGTCTTGGAAGGTAAACCCGCATGGGAGAACCGAGGCTGGCCAAGTTCAGCCTTGGGGTTGCCGGTTGCGCCGCGCCTGAATGCGGCGCAGCACAACGCCTGTCAGAAATGCGCCGACAAACGCCGCCGGCAGGTTGAGGAGCAGCCCAAGCCCGACAACGGCCCAGCCCAGGGCTGCGCCTGACACCTGCATCACCAATACCGTTGTGCCAAAGAACAGACAGGCCGAGGCGAGGCTGCCCGGCAGCGAAACGAAGGTGGGCACCCGGCCGGCATACTTGGCCTGAATGGCGGCATTGCGCTGGGCGCGCTTTTCACCGGTCGGGTCGAGTTGCCGGTTGAGAAAACCGATGATGAACGCCAAGGCAACGGCCATTCCCACGTGCAGCCCAAAGGCCAGCGCCAGGTGGGTCAGGTTGAGGTGGGTCCGCAGCAGGGCAGCCGCAAGCTGGAGCGCAGCCAGGGCCGTCATGAAGAAAAACGACGACCAGAGCAGGGTGACGCCCAGCCAGGTGCTGTAGCCAATCCGCCGTGGTGCCGGGTCATAGGCGACCGGCTTCGTGGTTGGCTTGGGGTACAACACGGAAGCTGTTGCATTCATAAGCAAGGCCCTCACGGCAGGGACGGAAAAAGCAACCTGCAATCAACCAAGGTCAAAGACATTCATCCGCAGAAACCGTTGCACGGCCAGGTTGAAGGCTGCCGGCGTTTCATCCTGGGGGCAGTGTCCGGTATCCGGGATGACAACGGATTCGGCGTGGGGAATCAGCTCGCGGAAGGGTTTGAGCAAGCGTGGCGGGAGCAGCCGGTCGCGTCCGCCCCAGACAAGGAGTGTCGGGGCGTGGATGCCGTTGGGGGCTTTGACAAAGAAATCATCCGGGTGACGGGCTACCGCCAGGTAGGAATACTTCGCGCCGGGCTGCCGGAGGGGGGCCACGAAGGCTTCAACCAGGTCGGGGGTAATGGCTTCCGGGTTGAAGTAGGCCGAGGTCAAGCCCTGCCGGGCGATGTCCGGTGTGGCAAACAGCCAGTAGGAGACATCGCGGAGCAGCGGGTTTTCGGCGGCAAAGCGCAGGATACGAAAAAGCGCATCAGAGGGCGTCCGTGGCGGGTAGCCACTTGGATCGACGAGAACAAGTCCGGCTGTCCGCTCAGGATAGTCATGGGCGAACTGTGCGGCGACCAGGCCGCCCATCGAGTGACCAAAGATTGTCACCTTCTCCAGCCGGCGGGCATCGAGAAAATCACGTACCTGCTCTCCCCACAGCCGGGCGCTGTAGTGCACGTCAGGCATGTCGCTTTTGCCAAAGCCCAGGAGATCGAGGGCATACACGGTGGCGTCGGCAGCGAGCACCGGGATGTTCTTACGCCAGTGTTCAACCATGGCGCCGTAGCCATGGAGCAGAACAATGGCCTGGCCGGAAGGGTGGGGATCGGTTTCCCAGACCCGGATGCGGCCGTGCCGCCAGTGCCAGAACGTTTCGGTGACGACCACAGTGGCGGTTTCTTCTGTGGCGTCCGCTGATGGCGTACCGGTCGTTGCTTCCGCCGGGAAGTCATCCACAAGCAGGGCAGACATGGGGAAAAACAGGACAAACGGTGAACAGGAAGGTTCGTGGGGCGCTCAAAGTATGCGCCGAAACGCCGTTTCTGAACAACCTTTTTTGGAATCTGCCGGGGCGACACCAGGCTGCACCAATGGCTTTCCCGGCCGATGGCGTGTGCCGCTTCCGGTTCGACGCCAAAAACTTTTGGCCGCAGCCCGGGTCAGATGTAGGTTGATGTCAGGCGTCGCACAAACGCCACGTCTCGCGTCGTAACGTTGCAAAGCGTTCTTCCCCACACGCTCAAGACGCATAGCCTTCCTTGTGGAGGATGCTGCATGTCGGCACGTCGCGTTGTTGCCATCTATGGTAAAGGCGGAAGCGGAAAGTCTTTCATCACCTCGAATCTCAGCTACTACCTGGCGAGCAAGTCACACCGGGTGTTGCAGATTGGCTGCGACCCCAAACACGATTCCACCGCGCTGCTGTTTGGCGGCAAGTCGCTCCCAACCCTGCTCGAAGCCTGGGCGCTGCGGCAGGAAGCCAAAGCTGCCAACCCCGTGCCGCCCATCAGTGAAGTCGTCTTCAAACGCCATGGCGTCTTTGCCATGGAACTCGGCGGCCCCGAAGTCGGGCGCGGCTGCGGGGGACGGGGCATCACCCTCAGCTTCGATCTGCTGTCACAGATGGGCTTTGCCGATTGGGAGTTCGACTACATCATCTATGACTTCCTCGGCGATGTCGTGTGCGGCGGGTTTGGCACTCCCATTGCCAAGTCCATGGTGCGGGACATCATTCTCGTCGGCGGCAATGACCATCAGGCGCTCTATGTCGTCAACAACCTGTGTGGTGCCGTGCGTTACTTTGCCGAACAGGGCGGAACGACGCGCGTTCTGGGTATGATCATCAATCGGGATGACGGCTCTGGCTGGGGCGAGCGGTACGCCCAGGAAGCTGGCATTGACATCATCACCCGGATTCCTCTTTCGGACGAAATCCGTAACCGCAGCATGGCCTTTCAACTGATTGCCGATGACCCCCGGCACCGTGGTTACTTCGAGGACATCGAGTGGGCCATTCTGCACGGTACGCCAAAACTGCCCAAAGCCGTGGACTTCGAGGCTTTTTCCGGCGACATTATGCGTACGCGCAACCTCGGCGGACTGGACCCGGCCCTGGAAGAAGACCTCATGCCCTCCCAGTTGGAATGCATGGTGATCTAGGCGATCCCGCTGCGCTGGCGGCACCCTGCACGGTGGCGCACGGGCTTCCCTGGCATCCAGGAAGCAGGGAAATCAAACGCGGATGACGCCGCCATGCTTTGGGCTATCCTGCTTTTCAGCGCACTCGGCCTGGGCTTTCTCGTCGTTCTTGGTCTCGTCGCCGTCTCATACCTGTACCGGCTGAGGGATTTCAGCGGGATTGTCGCGCAGGGGGTGCCCACGGAGGCGATGGTCGAACGCAAATACAGCCACCATCGCGTCGTCATCACCTACCGGGATGCGGGCGGCTGGATGCACCGGCACTACCGGAAGCTTCTGCCCAGTGATTTCCATCGCCTGCAGGTAGGCCGCCCGGTCCGTATCCTGTACCTGCCACATCGCCCGCACGTCTGGGCCTTTGCCGAAGATGTCGAGCAGGCGCGACGACTTCAGAGCCGCCAATAGGCAACACGGGTGCAGAGCCACAAGGCCACTCACGGCATTCGCCAGCCGGGCTTTGGAGGGCACTGCATTGAAGCCCGTTTGTGTCTTCGGCTAGGCTGCCTCTGCTGCCGTCCTTGGTTGGCAGCGGCACTCCAGAAACACACCCAAAGGTGAGGTATGGCGGCCGAAGACTTTGTTCACCTGCATCTGCACTCCGATTACAGCCTTCTGGACGGCGCCATCCAGCACGAGGCGCTGGCCGAGCAGGCGCAGCGCTTGGGCTTCAAGTCCATTGCCGTCACCGACCACGGCAACATGTTCGGCGCGATGGGCTTCGCCAACGCCATGAAAAAAGTCGGCGTCAAGCCCATCATCGGCATGGAAGCCTACGTTGCCCGTGGTTCGCGCCATGATCGTGGCAAACCCGACACCGACGGCGAACGCGGCACCAATCACCTCATTCTGCTGGCTCTGGACGAAACGGGATACAAAAACCTCGTCCGGCTCGCCTCGCTGGGCTATACCGAGGGCTACTACTACAAGCCCCGGATTGACAAGGAAGTGCTCGCCCGGCACGCCGAAGGGTTGGTGGCCCTTTCGGCCTGTATGTCCGGCGTGCCCGCATCGCTCATCCTGCGCGACCGGGTTGAACAGGCCCGGTGTGAGATTGGGGAATACAACGAAATCTTCGGCCGGGGACGCTACTTTCTCGAACTTCAATCACACCGTGGGCTTGAAGACAGCCAGACCAAGGTCAACCGGGCGCTCACCGAACTGGCAGCCCGGCTTGACATACCGCTCGTTGTCACCAATGACGCCCATTTTCTGACTCAGGATGACTACAAAGCCCACTGCGTGCTGATGTGCCTGCAAACCGGCAAGGCATTGCGTGAGGGCAGCTTTCACTACTCACCTGACCACTACGTGAAAAGTGCTGCCGAGATGTGGGCCCTGTGGGGCAATGAAAACCCGCAGGCGCTGCGCAACACACTCAGGATTGCCGAGATGGCCACTTTCGAGTTTGGCAAAGCACCAAACTACCTGCCCATCTTTCCTGTGCCGGAGGGGTTTACCCTGACGAGCTACTTTGAGCACGTAGTCCGTGCCGGTCTGGAAGAAAGGCTGCAGCGCCTTGCCCCGTCCAACCCGGAACAATACCGCGCCCGCCTCGACTACGAAATCAGCATCATCGAGCGCATGGGCTACGAGGGTTACTTTCTCGTCGTCTGGGACTTCATCCGGTATGCCCGTGAGCGGGGTATCCCGGTCGGACCCGGACGCGGCAGCGCCGCCGGTTCGCTTGTCGCCTACAGCCTGCACATCACGGATGTTGACCCACTGGCGCACGATCTGCTCTTTGAGCGGTTTCTCAATCCAGAGCGCGTCTCCATGCCCGATATTGACGTGGATTTCTGCATGCGGGGGCGCAGCGCGGTCATCGAGTACGTCAGCCGGTTTTACGGACGCGAAAACGTTTCCCAGATTGCCACCTTCGGGACGATGGCTTCACGGGCGGTCATCAAGGATGTCGGGCGCGTGCTGGAAATGCCCTACCCGGAGGTTGAGAAAATCGCCAAGCTCATTCCGCCGCCACAGCGTGGGCGCAATGTCTCCATTGACGACGCCCTCACCATGGTGCCTGAGCTGAAACAGGCTTACGAGAAGCGGCCCGAAGTCAAGCACCTTATTGATCTGGCCCGCCGGCTCGAAGGCGGCGCCCGGCATTCGTCCATCCATGCCGCCGGTGTCGTGATCTCACCGCAACCGGTGGCGGAACTCGTGCCGGTGTTCAAAACCAAAACCCGCGACCGCGAGCGGGGTGAAGTCGAGGTCATTGCCACGCAGTACAACATGAACGACCTCGAAAAGGCCGGCATGCTCAAGATGGACTTCCTGGGGTTGACCGCCCTGACCATCATCGAGGACTGCCTGACGAGCATCGAGCGGGAAACGGGCCAGCGTCCTGACCTGACGCAAATCCCCACAAACGATCCGGCAGCGCTCAAGCTCTTTGGAGAAGGCGAAACCGATGCCGTGTTTCAGTTTGAGGGGGACGGCATCAGCGAAATTGCCCGGCGGCTCAAGCCCAGCGGGCTGGATGACATCGTGGCGCTCAATGCGCTCTACCGTCCAGGGCCGCTCGATTCCGGGATGGTGGACGACTACATCGAGCGACGCCACGGCCGGCGGCGGGTGACGTACGACTTCAAGGAACTCAAGGACGTGCTGGAAAACACCTACGGCGTGCCGGTTTTCCAGGAGCAGATCATGGCGATTTTCCAGCGCCTGGCCGGGTATTCCCTGGGCGAAGCCGATCTGGTACGGCGGGCGATGGGCAAGAAAAAGCGCGAGGAACTTGACGCCCACAAAACCAAGTTCATCGCCCAGGCCATGGCGCGCGGACACGACCGCGCCAAACTCGAAAAGCTCTGGCAACAGCTTGAAGGCTTTGCCGACTATGCCTTCAACAAGTGTGTCACCGGCGAGGCCACTCTGCGGGATGCTGTCACCGGTGCGGCCGTTTCAATTGCCGAACTGGCCAGCCGTGACGTGGAGGCGGCCGGCGCACCCTTCATCACCTGGAGCTGGAACGGCCGGGAAGTCGTGGTCAACGAGTTGGTTGAGGTGTTTCCCACCGGCGAAAAGGAAGTCGTCGAAATTGAACTCGAAGACGGGCGGACGCTGCGCTGTACGCTTGACCACAAGTTTTACACCCGTGACGCGGATGGGCAGGGCTGTTTTCTCCCGTTGCGGGAGATTCTGGCGCGGGGGCTGGCACTTTACACCTGCGATGAACCTGCGGCTGAAGCCAATACGCCGCCGACTGGTATGGAGAAACCGCATCCCGGACAGCCCTGCGTTCAGGACACACAAGCCGGTGCGCAGGGCTTGTGCAGGTAAGACTGGAAGACGATGCCAACGAAACGCAGCATTCTCATTGTGGACGATGAGAAAAATCAGCGCGACATCCTGGACATGATTCTGTCGGCGGAGGGCTATCGGACGGCAACCGCGCCCAGCGCCGAAGCTGCCCTGCGCATGGCCCGCGCCGAACGGTTTGACGTGGTGCTTACCGACCTGAAGATGGGAGGGCAGAGCGGGCTGGACTTGTTGCGCGCCCTGACCCAGGCGGATTCGTCCCAGTTGGTCATTCTCATGACGGCGCACGGCTCGATTGAATCCGTCAAGGACGCCCTGCGGCTTGGCGCAGTGGACTATCTGGAAAAGCCGCTCGACCGCGAGCGGCTGCTGACCGTTCTGGCGCAGGCCCTTTCCCGTCTGGATGCGCTGGATGCCGACCTCATCGGCAACAGCGAGCCGATGCAGAAGCTCAAGAAAATCATCCTGAAGGTGGCGGCTTCGGATGAAACGGTGCTTGTGCGCGGCGAAAGCGGAACGGGCAAGGAACTCGTGGCGCGCGCACTCCACCGGCACAGTCCGCGGGCGGCCGCCGTGTTTCACGTCGTCAACTGTGCCGCCATCAATGAAAACCTGCTCGAATCCGAACTTTTCGGACATGAAAAAGGGGCTTTCACCGGCGCGGTTGCCGAGAAGAAGGGGCTGTTTGAAGTCGCCGACCGGGGCACGCTGTTTCTTGACGAAATCGGCGAACTCAACGTGGCGCTCCAGGCGAAGCTGCTCCGCGCCCTGCAGGAGGGGGAAGTGCAGCGGGTTGGCTCGACCAGGGTCATCCGCGTGGATGTGCGGGTGGTGGCCGCCACGAATCGTCCGCTCGAAGACATGGTGGCCGCCAAAACCTTCCGCGAAGACCTCTATTACCGGCTCAATGTCATTCCCATTCACCTGCCGCCGCTGCGCGACCGGCGGGAGGACATTCCGCTGCTTGTCGAGCGGTTTCTGGCCCGGCAGTCGCGTGGCGCAACGCATTACACCATCGCGCCGGAGGCGCTTCAGGTGTTGCAGGCTTACGACTGGCCCGGCAACGTCCGGCAGCTTGAATCGGCGCTCAAACGCGCGGCCCTGCTGTGTGAAGGGGATACCATCGGGGTGGAAGACCTGCCAGTGGAAATCCGCCAGGCGACAGGCGTTCCGGCATCCGCGCCGGCGCCGCCTTTTCAGTTCCGCCTTCCCCCCGAAGGTATTTCCTTCGAGGAAGTCGAGCGGTCGCTCATCGTCCAGGCGATGGAAAAAACCGACTGGAACATCACCCGTGCCGCCAAACTTCTGGGGCTGACCTTCCGCACGTTACAGTACCGGCTCGAAAAGTTCGGCCTGCGGCGTCCGAGCGATACTCCGTCCGACGACGCTCCGGCGGCGGAGGCTCCGCCGGACAGAACCGGGTAAGGGATTGTCCGTGGCTTCTGCTTCCGAACCGCCTGATGAGCCGTCATACCTCAGCCCGGAGGCAACCGAACGGCGTGTCCGGCACCTGACCCTGATCATCACGTGCGCTATGGCGGTTGGGGCCGGTCTCGTCTGGGAAGCTGGAGTGGGGGCCGGGGTCGCTGTTGGCGGCGGACTGGCCTACCTGAACTTTGTGTGGATGCGGGCGAGCCTGCAATCCATCGTGGCGACGGCCGCCACCGGTGCTGCCGCTCCTTCCCGGCGGCCGTCACGTCTTCAGATGGCCAAGTTTTTTCTGCGCTGGATGGTCATCGGCGTGGTCATCTGGCTGTCCATACAGGTTGCGTCCGGGCTGGTGGTTGCCATAGTATGCGGTCTTTTCGCATTGCCGCTGGCCGTCGTGGTGGAAGCTCTGGTGCAGGTCTGGTACGGGCTGAACGACGAGCCGGTTACGTAACTTCCGGGGTGTGTGCCAGTACGCCCGCTCACTATGGCTTTGACTATGGCATCGTCCATGACCTTTCTCCCGTTTCCGCTGGCGCTGGCCGATGAAGGTGCAGCGCATGCCCATCCCTGGCTCGTGGAGCAGGTGTATCACCTGACCGGCCTTTCAGACCGCGAATTGCCGCCCCACGTCATCATGCTGCTCATTGCAGCGGTGATCTGTGTCGTCGGTTTCAAGCTGCTCGTCGGCAAGCCGTCGGTGGACAAACCGGGCTTTGGGCAGCAGATCGTCGAGATCATCGTGCTTCAGGTCCGCGACATGGTGGAGCAATCCACAGGGAAGTACGGGTTCAAGTACCTGGGCTATCTGCTTCCGTTGGCGGCGCTCATCCTGACCTCAAACCTGATGGGGCTGTTTCCCCTGTTTGAGTCTCCCACGGCCAACTTCAACGTCACCTTTGCGCTGGGGCTGATGACGTTCGTGTACTACATGTTCATGGGCTTTGCGCAGCAGGGGCTTGGCTACCTGAAGCACTTTACGGGCGGACTGACGGCCGGGTTGATGGCCATTATGGGCGGCATCATTTTCATCTTCGAGATGTTCAGCAATGCCATCCGGCCGGCAACGCTGGCGCTGCGCCTTATGATCAACATGTTTGTGGATGAGCAACTTGGCATCGCTTTCGGGAGCATCTACCAGATACTCGTTCCGGTGCTGCCCATGCTGCTTGGCACGTTCGTCGCCGTGGTGCAGACATTTATTTTCGTGCAACTGTCCATCATTTATCTGAGTGAAACCGTGCCCCACGATGACCACGGCCACGAAGACGAACACGCCCATGCCTGAGTGTGTTGACCGGCCAACTCCCGCTGTCGTTGCGTGGGCCGGCCGGTCATTTCTTTCCCTGGCGCCTCACGTTGCCTTTGGTGCTATGCCAATGCCCTTTTTCGTGTGTTGCTGGAACGCTGTACGTCCCAACGTCACAGGCTGCAATCCCGGACACACGGCACTTATGATTAGGCGTAGGCCGCGGGCAGGTTGGGCGTCGCTGCTGATAACCTTTTGATGTTCCCTGACTTTTCTGGAGACACACCCATGACGAAAAAACTGTTCCTGAAAACACTGGCGACGGCATCGTTCCTGATGGCGATGTCCCTTCCTGCTCTGGCTGCTGAAGGTGGCAGCGGTGGCGGTACGTACAAAATTGCCTTGGGGGCGCTTGCCGTGGGCATTGCGGCCGTTGGCTGCGGTCTGGGCGACGGCAACGCCATTGCGGCGGCCTGTGAAGGCACGGCGCGCAATCCGGGCGCGGGGCAGCGCATCTTCACCACCATGCTCATCGGTATGGTGCTCATCGAAACCCTCGTGCTGTTTACCTTCCTGGCGGCCTACCTGGGCTTCTAAGGCGGCCGTCACCACAACCGGAATCCCCGGCAAGCCACCGTTGGTCACCGATAACCGGAGGCCGGCGGTGGCTTGCTTTTGTGTTTTAACAAACCAATTGACGGATGCCGTGACACGGGTTACTTTCGCGCTGCTCACATACAAACCGTTGCTTGCCAATGCTGTCCAAGGCCGTCACTACCTGCAAGGGCAGGGGTATGTCTGGACACAGGGCGCCGGGAATGTACGTCGGGCGCGGCCCGTGTCTGACCGACACGGACGGCAAAACAGTATTTCTTTTCGGGAGGAGTCCCCCATGTCACGCACCACAGGCAAAGTCAAGTGGTTCAATAACAGCAAAGGTTATGGCTTCATCGAGAATCCGGGCGGTCACGATGTTTTCGTGCATTACTCAGCCATCAAGGAAGACGGTTATAAATCCCTCAGCGAGGGGCAGATCGTCGAGTATGAGATTGTGAACGGCCCGAAGGGACCACAGGCGGAAAACGTCATCAAGACAGCCTGAACACTCGCTCTTTATCACCCTTTCCCCTATTGTTGTGCGCCTTGCGGGGCAACCGGCAAGGCGCTTTTTTGGCGCTATTGCCGGGTGATTCTGTGGATTTGCCGGCCCCAGTGGGCGCGGCTGGCGACTGACAGCGCACCGCCCCGGCGGATGCAGTTTGAAATGCGGCGGCTGCGTTGCCTGCCAGATGCGAATTTGCCGTGGTTTCGGGCTTTGGCAGGGCGCACCGTCATGTCAAGATGCAGCCAGTCAACTATTCTCACAGCTCCCCCAGAACAGGCGTGAACATCGTGGATGTGCTGGAAGGTCAGATTACGATTCGGGCCCGGCCGGAAACCATTTTCCCCTACCTGGTCGAGCCGATGCTTCTGCCGTTGTGGTCGCCGACCGAAGCGCGGGTGGCCCGGATCGGGCGTAAGAAACACGGCGTCGGTGCCAGACTGCGCGTGGAGTTTGTGGCCCACGGGCTGGACCCGGTGGAGTATGAAATCATTTGCCAGGAAGCCACCCGTCTGGTCAGCCGCTTTACGGGCACGATGTCCGGCGAGGACATCTGGACGCTGACGCCCGACGACAGACGGACGAAAGTTCACAACCGGATGGTTTTCCACCAACCGGAGGATTTTCTGACCCTGGTGGGGTGGAAAACAGTTGGGCGGATGATTGCCGAACGTGACGTGCGCAACAAAATGCCGCTTCTCAAACGCGCTGTTGAAGAACAATGGCGTCCGGCCGGGGCCTGACTGGGCCGGGCAAGCCTGAGCTTTGCCTTGCCCACGTGCCACGGAGGGCTTTCTGCCCGTTGTTTCCGGGGAGTTGTTTTTCGGGAAAGGGAAAAACAATGGCAAACGCAAGTGGAGCGCCGGATACGCGCGAAGCAGTCTCTGAAACGAATAGCAAGCCCAAACGTGCGTCGGAACTGGTTCGTCCTCCGATTCTGCTGGCTGAAACCCAGGCGATTGTCCGGCGCATCGAAGCCCGGATCGGCGAGACCTTTCTGGTGTACTGGAACTCGCCGGGTGGTTCGGTGTGTCAGAACGACGTGGTGGGCTTTTATGAACTGCTGCGGGGGATCGGCAAGCAGGACCGGGTGACACTGTTCATCAAATCCGACGGCGGGGACGGCACCGCCTCGCTGCGCATCGTCCACCTGCTGCGGCAGTTTGCCTCGCACATCACGGTTGCCGTGCCACTGGCATGCCTTTCTGCAGCGACCATGATTGCGCTCGGCGCGGATGAAATCCGCATGGGGCCGCTGGCGCACCTGTCGGCTGTGGATACGGCGCTGACCCACGACCTCTCGCCCATTGACAAGGACAACCTGCGGGTGCGCGTCAGCCCTGATGAACTCAACCGCATTCTGGCGCTCTGGCGACAGGAAACGCGCGGCGAAACGGTCAACCCGTACGAAAACATCTTCAAATACGTTCACCCGCTCGTCATCGGTGCGGTGGACCGGGCCAGTTCGCTGTCCATGCGGTTGTGCACGGAAATTCTGTCATACCACATGAAAGATGCGGAAAAAGCACGGGCGATCAGCCACACGCTCAACGCGGAATATCCTTCGCACGTCTATCCCATCACCCTGCGCGAGGCACAGCGGATTGGCCTCAACGCCCGTGAACTCGACCCGGAACTCAATGATCTGCTCATTGAACTCAACGAGATGTATTCCGAAATGGGACAGAAGGCGATTACGGACTTTGACGAGCAGAACTACCACGACAACGGCATTCTGAACATTCTGGAATGCCGCACGAGCCAAATCTTCTACCAGAACGATACCGACTGGCACTACATGATGAACGAACGGCGGTGGATTCGGCTCAACGACAACAGTTCCTGGCGCAAGGCGGAGCTGGTCAACGGGGAAGTCGTGCAGAGTGTCTTCCACATCCGTTAGGCACATCGCCAGTCCACATCCTAGCCGCGCTTGAAGTTTTGTTTGAGCAGGGCATTGACCTGGCTGCGGGTCATCTGCACGGTGGCGGTGAGGCGCTTGCCTTCAGCCTTGATTTTGGTGTTGTTGAGAAAGGCGGCCGTATCGCCCCGGCGCGGCACGAGCAGCAGTCCGGCCGTGATGAGGTTCTGCAACCCGCTGGCTTCAAGCGGTGAAGCCGCAAAGCCGGCAATGCGCAGTGTCGTAAACTGCGGGCCGACATCGAGGGTCAACGCCGTCGAGGTCAGAATGTGCAGCGGGCCGAGCGCCTGGGATGCACTGACCGCCTGCGCAATGTTCAGTGCAGCTTCATCCACTTCGTCAATGCCCGACGATTTCACAATCCGAATGCCCGACAGCCGTCCGCTGGGTTCCACCCGGAAGGCCAGCGTGATGCTGAAGTTCTGGTTTTCGATGTCGAGCTGCCCGGTCTCGCTGAGGCTGTAGAGCTTGGTGACGATGGCCTTGATGGGCCCGATGTCCACTTTGCCGAAGCTGGGCGGCCCGCCGGGCTTGGCTGGTTCGTCCGCGGTGTGTTCCCGGTTTTCCCGTTCGGCAGCGCGGCGCGCTTCGGCTTCCCGTTCAGCTTCGCGTCGCTGGCGCTCGGCTTCCGCGCGGCGGCGGGCCTCTTCTTCCTCGCGTTTGCGGCGGGCCAGCGCGGCAGCGCGCGCCTGGGCATCCGGTTTGGCCGGCTGGTCAGCCGGGGGCGCCACCCAGCTCTCCGGGTTGGGCAGAGGCTTGTAGCGTGGGTCGGTGAGCGTGATCCAATCCACGTCGTATTCACGCTCCACCACTTCGACTTCAAACGGAGCGATGAACGTCCGGTATGCCAGATAGCCCAGGAACGAAAAGTGCAGCAGCAGGGCCAGCATCAGTCCCAACCGAAACCCGTGCCGGACCCACCAACTGGGTTCTCCCTCGAAGTCGAGCGTATGCGGTGTGGCATAGATGAAGCCGCGCAGAATATAGGCTTTGGGCGACGGCACGGCCGGCGCTGGCTCATCTGAAGCGGGCGAAGCTGGGCGTTCATCATTCATAGCGCAAGTCAGGACGTTGCATCGTGGAAAAAAGTTTCCCCCGTTGCAAGCGCGTTACCGGCCCGCCAGCCCCCGGTGTCGGCGTTGATATTCGTCCCTTGCTTGTCACACTGCACCTGCTTTCGTACTATCGGCGTGTCCGTGCAACAACAACCCCGTATGCACGACCCCGTATGCACGGCGCGTCCGGCTGTAATTATCGTTTCACGCCATGCCATGTTGTCCGACGTGACGCTTCAGGGTTCTCCGGTCAGTCCCGCACTTCGCCCGTCGTCTTCCGTCCCCACGCCCCGTTCGGTATCCGGGCGCTACCAGGTTGCCCGACGGGCAGCTCAGGTCGTTGGGGCGGCCACGCCGCTCATTCTGGACTACTGGCGCGACGAGCAGCGGTTTTTCTTCTTCGGCGGTGCGCGTGAGGTGAGTGAGGCGACGCACCAATACCGGGCGCGCCGCATCCGGTCGGAAATCGAACGCCTGGGAATTGGTTTCATCAAGGTGGGGCAGGTCATCAGTACGCGCGGGGACCTGCTGCCCAAGCCCTACCTCGACGAACTGCGTACGCTCCAGGACAGTTTATCCCCTCTGACGTTCGGGGAAGTCCATGCGACGCTCGAAGCCACCTACGGCTGCCCCCTGGAAGATGTTTTCGAGCAATTCGAGCCAACACCCATTGCCACGGCGAGCATCGGGCAGGTTCACCGGGCGCAGTATGCCGGGCAGTCGGTTGTGGTCAAGCTCATCCGTCCCGGCATCCAGCATCAGCTCGCCACCGACTTCCGCATCGTAACGGCGCTGTTGCGCTTTCTCGATGAACAGCTCGTGCGCTTCCGGCAGGAAAACTCAGATGTCCACGTGCTGACCCGCCTGTTTTCCCAGATTGTGACTGAAGTCAATGCCGGACTGCGCGAGGAAATGGATTTTGTCTTCGAGCGCGCCAATGCCGAGCGGCTCGGCGCCCTGCTGGCCGATAACCCGCTGGTTGTCGTCCCACGGGTGATTGGGGAACTGTGCCGCCCGAACGTGCTCGTGCTGGAATACCGGCCGGGCATCAAAATCAGCGATGGCGACGCTCTGCGGGCCGCCGGTTTCGAGCCGCTGAAGATGGTCGAGCGGCTGGTTGAGGTCTATCTCGAAATGATATTGGTTCACGGCGTGTATCACGCCGACCCGCATCCGGGAAATGTCGCCGTGGATGAGCGCGGACGCATCATTTTGTATGATTTCGGCATCGTACGCACGCTATCGGCACGCATTCGGGAGAGCCTGCTCAAGATGACGCTGGATGGCCTGCGCGGCGATGTGCCGGCCATCGTGGATGAACTCTACCGCATGGGCGTGGTGGACCCGGCGGCAGACCGGGCGACGGCGCTGCGCGTTGGCGAGAAGTTCCGGGAACTGTACCTGCGGGACATGCCGACGGCTGAACGAATCGAAGCCGTTGGGCGCTACATGCGGGATGCGTTTGGCTATGTTCCCCTGCGCATGCCGAAAGAAATGGTGTATGTCTTTCGTGTCGTTTCCATGCTCGAAGGGCTGGGAACGTGCTTCAAACCTGGTTGGAACATCATGGCGGACGCTTCGCCCGCCGTTCAGCGAGGCATTCGTAAAATGATGATGGCCAGTGAAACCATCCGGTGGCCGGAACTCATTGCCCAGTGGGTCGGGCGGTGGTTCCGGGCACTCTTTGCACGCCCCGCCTAGAGACCGTGGGCAACTTGGCTGCGCCCAGATAAGCGCCAAGCCCAGTCCGTGGTCGGGTAAGTGAGGAGGACTTTGTCATGCGGCATTATGCGAAGCAGTTTAGGTGTGCCGGTCTCCGTCTGTGCGGGCTGGCGCTCTGTGTGGGATTGCTGGGAACGGCGGCGTGGGCCCAGAACGGGGCGATTCGGGGAACGGTGTATTACCAGGAAAATGCCAACGCCAAGCCGGAGCCGCGGCCGGGCGTCGAGATTCTTATCCTGCGCCAGGACATCAAAGGACAGCTCAAGACGAAGACCGATAAAAAGGGGACGTATTTCTACACCGTTCAGGCGTTTGGAACGTACGTCGTGGTGGCTCACGGGCCCGGCTACAAGTACCAGGTGAAGCCTCCCGTGCGCATCACCAGCACGGAACCGGTGCAGATTGACATCACGCTAACACCGGGTGATGGCCGCCTCCCACCAGTGGAGCAGTTGCTGGCCGAAGCCCAGGGCGGCGGGACACCGGCAACGCCACCGCCTGCCGCCGCTCCGCCAGAGCCAACAGCGGAAGAAAAGGAAGCCGCCGCCAAACTCAAGGCCGAACGGGAACGCATCGAAAAAGAAAATGAGCGCGCCCGGAACATCAACGAGCAGCTTCGCACTTTGATGGATTCCGGCAATGCCGCCTTCAACCGGGGCGACTACGAAACGGCAGCCAGCGATTACCGGAAGGCGTTGGCACTCGATGACAATCAACCGGGCTTTCTGGGCAACCTGGCTTCAGCCACCCTGCAAATCGCTGTCAAGCACTTCAATGCCAAGCGGCGCGATGAGGCGCGGAAGGCGTTTCAGGAATCAGGTGACGCCGCCGCGCGCGCCGTGGCGCTCAACGACGCCCAGCCGCCTGAACGCCGCGATCCGTCTTATCGCAGCAAAGCGGCTGAAGCTTACCGCTTCCTGGCCGAACTCTATGGCGATGCCGAAGCCGGCGAAAAGGCCGCCAAGTTTTACATCGAACTCGCCGACATGCAGACCGATGCCAAGAAGCGCAACGAAATGCGGGTTCGCGCCGGTGATTCCTACCGCTTTGCCGGCAAATTCAAGCAGGCGGATGAGCTTTACCGCGCTGTCCTGCAGGAGGATGCCAACAACATCCCGGCTATGAACGGACTTGCCATGTCGCTGCTGTCGTCTGACCCGGAGTTGCTTGACCCGAACAAAGCCGGGGAAGCCATTGCCCTGTTTGAGATGGTCGCGGCCAAGGCCACCGATCCCAACATGAAGCAATCGGCGCAGGCCAGCGCCGAGTACATCCGAACAACCGCCAAGGAAATTGTCCGTCCCAAGCCGGGGCGGAAGAAAAACTAGATGCGATGGTTGCGCAGCCTGCTTGCGCCAGGCCGCGCAGCACACGCGAAGGATCAGCCTTATGCCTGTTGCTCCTCGTCGGCGCTCAGTGCCGGTCAATGTCGGCGGCGTCATCATCGGCGGCGGCGCGCCGGTTGTCGTCCAGTCCATGACGAACACGGACACGGCCGATGTAGCCGCCACCGTCGAGCAGGTGGCGGCCCTGCATGCCGCCGGTTCGGAAATCGTACGCATCACTGTCAATGACCGCGATGCAGCGGCGGCGGTCCCGGACATTGTGCGTGGTCTGCGGGCGCGTGGCGTGGAAGTTCCCCTGGTTGGCGATTTTCACTACAACGGCCACACGCTGCTGCGCGACTTCCCGGAAACGGCCCGCCTGCTGGCCAAGTACCGGATCAACCCCGGCAATGTCGGCTTCGGAAAAAAGCACGATGAAAACTTCAAGGCCATTGTCGAACTGGCGATTCGGTACGAAAAGCCGGTACGGATTGGCGTCAACTGGGGATCGCTCGATCAGGCGATGCTGGCGCGCATGATGGACGAGAATGCCCGGCGTGACCCGCCGCTTTCCGCACGTGAGGTCATGCTGGAAGCGATGTGCGCCAGCGCCCTGGAGTCGGCCGTACTGGCCGAATCGATTGGCCTGCCGCATGACCGCATCATCATCAGCACGAAAATTTCGGAAGTGCAGGACCTGGTTGAAGTCTATCGGGCCATTGCCGCCCGGTGCGACTACCCGTTGCACGTCGGTTTGACCGAAGCCGGCATGGCCATGAAGGGCATTGTGGCCAGTGCCATCGGTATCGGTTTGCTGCTTCAGGAAGGCATCGGGGACACCATCCGTGTGTCCCTGACGCCGACCCCCGGCGGCGACCGGACCGAGGAGGTGCGTGTCGCCCAGACGATTCTGCAAACGATGGGCATCCGCAGCTTCACGCCGCTGGTCACAGCCTGTCCGGGGTGCGGGCGCACGACGAGCACCCTGTTTCAGGAAATGGCGCAGGACATCCAGACCTATTTGCGGGAACAGATGCCCGTCTGGAAAACCCGCTATCCGGGGGTTGAAACGCTCAAGGTGGCTGTCATGGGGTGCATCGTCAACGGCCCCGGCGAATCCAAGCACGCCGACATCGGGATTTCGCTGCCGGGGACCGGAGAAGACCCCAAAGCTCCGGTCTTCGTGGATGGCGTCAAAGTCACCACGCTTGAAGGCGAGCGCATTGTTCCGGCATTCATTGACATTCTCAATGACTATGTTGCGCGGCGCTTTGGGGCGTCTGCGGGTGTGGGCGGCTGAGCCTCATCTCTGGAGCGGAACGGCACGCGGCTCAGGTGTCGGACGGCTCAGGGCCTGAAAACGCAGGAAAAACAGGACAGCCGCCGTGGCCAGCCCGACGACATAGCCCATCCAAATCCCGACTTCCCGCCAGCCCAGCCGGAACGCCAGTCCGTAGCTCGTCGGCAGCGCCACCAGCAGGTAGGCAATGAAAGCCAGAACGGTGGGCAGCAGGGCATCGGTCATGGCACGCAAGGCGGACAGGAGCACCACCTGTAGCCCGTCGAAAAGCTGAAATACCGCCGCGACCAGCAGGAGCGTGGCGGCGATGCTGACTACCGCCGGGTCGGTGGTAAACAGGGTCGGCAGCCAGTGCCGCAGCGCGACGAAGACCAGCGCTGTAAAGCCCATGTACACCAGGACGATATGCATGGCCGCCAGTCCGGCGGCCCGCATGGCGCGCCGCTCGCCCGCGCCAAGGTAGTAACTGACCCGGATCGTTGCGGCCGACGCAATCCCCGAAGCTCCCATAAACGTCAGCGAGGCCAGCCCAAGGGCAACCTGATGTGCGGCCAGTTCGAGCTTGCCGAGCCAGCCCATCATGACGGCTCCGGCCGCGAACGCACCCACTTCAAGCACGAACTGTCCGCCCAGCGGCAGGCCCAGCCGCAGATAGTGCCGGATGGCGGCCCCGTCCCACAGCGTCCGGCGCAGGGTTGCGCGATAGGGGGCAAACAGGCGGAGGCGGATGAAACACAGAGCGAAGGTTCCCGCCAGAACCAGGCGCACGAGCAGGGTAGCCACTCCGGCCCCCACGATACCCAAGCGTGGAAAACCTCCGTGCCCGAAAATCAGCAGGTAGTTCAATCCCAGATTGAGCAGGACTTCCAGAACCGTGATGAGGGCCGCGAGGCGCGTATTCCCCAGCCCTTCCGTAAACTGCCGGAACGTCTGAAAGACCATGACCGGCAGCAGCGAAGCCGTCAGCAGCAGGTAGTAGGGCCGGGCCGTGGCCGTCACCTCCGGCGTCTGTCCGAACGCATCGAGCCATGGGTAGAGCGCCAGCAGTACAAAGGTGATGAGCAGGGCCACCGCCACGTTGACCGCCAGCCCGTGGCTGAACCACTGCGCCGCCGCGCCGACATCATTGGCCCCCCGCGCCGCGCCGACAAGGGGCGTCATGGCCAAAGTGAAGCCCACACCGAAAACCAGCCCGATGACAAACACGCTCTGCCCAAAGGCGGAAGCCGCCAGGGCGGTCGTGTCGTAGTGACCGAGCATCAGGCTGTCTGTAAGCTGCACGATGAGGTGGCCCATCTGGGAAAACATGACGGGCAGCGCCAGTTTGAGATGGGCGGCGTAGTGACTGGCCGGGCGGTGGTGGCGCGTGTCGGCCGGCGCGCAGCCGGAAGCAACCGGGACGGAAGCCATAACCAAAGGCGTCTGAAGACTAACGGCTGATTCAATGGCCAAGGGTGGCAGCAGGCATCATCCCTGACCACGTACCGTGCGTCTAGCTCGCCGTAGTGAGGTAGTGGGCTTCGGCGGGTGAAACAACAGCCGGAGCCGAAGCAGCCGTCGGCGCAATGATTGTCTGACGAACCGCCGCCAGCAGGTTGGAACTGGGTTCGCGTCCGATGACCACCAGCGAGCTTTCCGATGCGGCAGCGCAGGGGTTGAGGCTCATCGCCTGCCCGGCGTATTCCAGCCGCAGCCAGCCGCCGGTGGTTTTGAACACACCTTTGGCGCGGGAGATGTCGCCAAAGTCTCCGGCCGTCATTGCCTCGAACACCTGCTGTAATCCGGCCGCGTCAAAGACGGCCGAGAACGTTTCCGAGATTTGCCGGAAGGCCAGGCGTGGGGCAAGGGTTTCGCCCAGGCAGGCGTCGTCCTGCGTGTCGCTGAGGTCGCGGAGATCAAGCCGCCCAAAGCTTGTGTAGATGACCTTGGCCGCAGGGTTGCAACCGGCAAGGCGCTGCTGGAGCCGGGCCAGTTCCGCCTGTGAGAGACTGTCGCACTTGTTGATGACGACCGTGGCTGCCGCTTCAACGTAGGCGGCAATGGCCATCTGTACGGCACGGTCGGCCAGCAGCCACTGCTTGCCATCCACAACCGCCACGACGCGAATCGGGCCGAGCAGTTCCCGGCAGCCCGGCTGGTGGAGCGTTCCCAGCAGGTCACTCAGGGCGGCCGCGCCGGAGGGTTCGATGAGGATGCGTTCCGGCGCATGCTCCCGGATGATGCGCGAAAGCGTGGCCGCGACATTGCGCGACAGTGTGCAGCACAGGCAGCCACCGGCGAGTTCGACTACAGGGGCATCTTCGGTGCTGCCTTCGCGCAGGCGTGCACCGTCCAGTCCGACATCGGCGAACTCGTTGACGAGCACCACGGTCTTGTCGCCAAGTTGCGGCAGCAGGTGGCGCAAAAGTGTCGTTTTGCCGGAGCCAAGAAAACCGCCGATGACATCCACGGTGGGTTTGACTTCCGGCGCGCGGCGCGACAGCAAGCCCCATGCCCAGACGCCAACCGGCTGCGGCAGGATGAGCCACCAGTGCTCCAGAATCGCCAGTGCCATCAGGACGCTCGCCAGCCCGTAGGCCGTGGCTGTAAACCTGTCGGGCGCCTGCAGGGCGCGGTAAAACAGCCAGTGCGCCCAGGCGGTCGAAATCGTGACCGAGAAGGGGAAAAACCAGTTGATGGGGCGTTTGGAGAAAAACTGCGTCATCCGGCGCAGATGCTCCGGCAGGTACTCCTCATTGAGGTTGCGGACGCCAAAAAACACGTTGAGCTTGGCTGACTGGTGCATCCACCAGTGGATGGTGAACGTCCACAGCGCGACCTGGTTCGGCCCGGGTGTTGCCCACCAGACGAGTGCAAAGCCGACAAAAATCGAAAGCTCGTGGTAGAGATTGGCTTTGACGCCATGGATGAAGTGCCGCCAGCCACGACACTGCGGCGGACACGGCGGCACTTCCATGCCGACGACATAGCCGGTGTAGTAACTCGTCTCAAACCATCCCCAGGCGACAATCCCGGCCAGAAATCCCAGCGCCGCGCCCAGTGGCGTTGTCAGGTGGCTGATGGCAGGCATCCCGGCCAGGGCTGCAACCGCCAGCAGGGAAGAAAGCACGATGACCGCCCGCCGCCAACTGCGACGCCCGCAGGCAAAAATGATGATGACCGTGGCCGCCCACCAGACGGCGACGGCAAACAGGGAGAGTCCGAGCCAGAACAGCCAGGGAGATTGCAGCAGGGTGAAAGCCATGAACACGACCGGGGGCGCATCAGGTTCGTCGGGCGCAAGCGCCAAAACCTGTCACCAACCTACTTTGCCCCTGGCACAAGCCGCAATGAAAACCCTTGTGCAGAACCGGCTGCCCCGCTGCCGGCGCCGTTGACCGGCTAGGCAGACGGCGTTCCGGCGATGAACCGGACAATGACCTGGGCGAGTTCTTCGCCTTTGTCTTCCTGCAGGAAGTGTCCCGCGCCCCGGATGGTCGTGTGCGGCTGGTGGCGCGCGCCGGGCACGAGCTTCTGAAACACGGCGTCACCGCCCTTTGTCACCGGATCGCTGTCGCTGAACGCCGTCAGAAACGGTTTTTCCCACTGCTGAAGGCGTTGCCATGCCTGGCGGTTGGCTGGGGCTTCCGGGTCGTCGGGCGTGGTGGGCACCAGCATAGGGAAAGCACGTGCGCCGGCCAGGTAGCGTTCATCGGGGAATGGCGCATCGTAGGCTGCGATGACTTCCGGGGCGAGTTCCGTCACACAGGCCCCTTTGACGATGCCGCCGGCGTGAAAAACCGGCGTGGTCTGCGAGTAGTCCCGCCAGCGAAAAAAGGCTTCCGGCAGGGGATGATCGCCGGTTGGCAGGCCCGTATTGCCAACGACAATCCGGGCAAAGCGTTCTTCCAGGGCAACGGCCACGCGCAGCCCGATGAGTCCGCCCCAGTCCTGGCCAAAGAGCGTGACTCGGTGCAGATCGAGCGCCTCAACAAAGCGCATCATCATGGCGACGTGAAACCGGTAGCTGTAGTCCTCCCGGTGGAGCAGCTTGTCCGAGCGCCCAAACCCGATGAGATCGGGTGCTACGGCGCGGTGGCCGGCTGCCACAATGACCGGAATCATTTTTCGGTAGAGATAGCACCACGACGGTTCGCCATGGAGCAGCAAAACCGTTTCGGTGGCGTCGCGTGGGCCCTCATCCAGATAATGCATCCGCAGACCGTCAAGTTCGACGTAGTGCGGCGCAAAGGGAAAGTCCGGCAGGTTGGCGAAGCGTTCGTCGGGGGTACGCAATACGGAGGCAGCAGACATGGCGCTGTACCTTACGGTGTGGAGTGTGACCGGCAGGACGGCATCAAACCGCAACCGCGGCCTATGGTGTGAAAACTGTAATGTCAAGCCGGCTGCGGAGCGCCGGGCGAAGGTCGGCGGAACGTTCCGGTTGCCTTGGGGCTTATGGAAGGGGCGGCTGCCTCTGCCGGGTCTGGCTTGACACGCTGCGGGGGACTCCATAACTTGTACAAGCGATTCAAACAGTTGTTTGAATTCTGTGTGCTTTCTCACCAAGTGGAGAACAAACGTCATGTGGCGGATTGGTCTGAAAATGCTGATGGGCGACCGCGCCAAGTATTTCACCCTCGTGGGCGGTGTCTCGGTGGTTGTCTTTCTGTTCGTTCAGCAGGGATCGGTCTTCTGCGGTCTGATTGGGCGGACGGCCAAGCCGGTGGAAGCCATCGGCGCGCCCATCTGGGTGGTGGACCGCAACCTGCAGGTCGTGGATGAGTTCAAGGGGTTGCTCGATACTGACCTGCTGCGGGTGCGGAGTGTGGAAGGCGTCAAATGGGCGGTGCCGCTGTTCATCCGCCAGGCGCAGGTACGGCTGCCGAACGGCAAGTTCCAGGCCGTACGCCTCGTCGGTATTGACAGTGCGACACTCGTCGGGCGGCCGCCACGACTGCTTGAAGGACGCATCGAAGACCTCAACGCGCCGGATGCTGTCATTGTCGGACGCGCCGAAATGGAGCGGCTGGGCAGTCCCAAAATTGGCGACACCTTTGAAATCAATGACCGGCGGGCGCGGGTGGTCGGGATTGCCGACGTGCCACGCGATTTTCTTTCCAACCCGTACCTCTACACGACGTTCGAGCGGGCCGTGCAGTACGTGCCGCGTGAGCGCAAGCTGATGAACTACATTCTGGCGGCGCCGAAAGAGGGGTACACCACGGAGCAGGTGCTGGAAAACATCCAGCGCACGACCGGGCTGGCCGCTTACGACGAAGATGGCATGCGGTGGTTGACGATGAACTACTACATGCGCAACACCGGTATTCCGGTCAACATCGGCATTTCCGTCGTGCTCGTGTTTCTGGTCGGGATGGCCGTCATCGGACAGACTTTCTACGCCTTCGCACTGCAAAACGAAAAGTATTTCGGGGCGCTCAAAGCCATGGGCGCCGGGAGCGGGACGCTGGTCGGGATGATCGTCCTGCAAAGCATCATCGTCGGGTTGATCGGCTACGGCATTGGCGCGGGCGGTGGTTCGCTCGTCGGCTATCTGGGCGGGCGCGGCGCGGGCAAACTGGCCTTTTACACCCCCTATCAGCTTCTCATTATTTCCTTTGCCGCCACGATGCTGATCTGCGTGCTGTCCAGTCTGCTCAGCATCCAGCGGGTGTTGCGGCTTGAACCGGCGGTCGTTTTCCGAGGATAGGTCGAGGATAGGTTATGGCAAAAGCAACGGCGATCGCCGCCGCAGGTGAACAACCGACAACAATCATGGCCCCGGCCGTTTCCCTTCAGCATGTCAACAAGAGCTTCGGGGTCGGCAACACGTACCTGTCGGTGCTCAAGGACATCAGCCTCGACATCCGACGTGGCGAACTGCTGCTGCTGGTCGGGCCGTCGGGCTGCGGGAAAACCACACTTTTGTCGGTGATGGCCGGCATTCTGGATACCGATGACGGTGTGGTGGATGTGTTCGGTACACGGGTGGATCGGCTGTCGCAGTCCCAGAAAACCCGTTTCCGGCAGCAGACCATCGGGTTCATTTTCCAGCAGTTCAACCTCATTCCGACCTTGACCGCGACGGAAAACGTCGCCGTACCGCTCATCATCAACGGGCGTCCCTACCGGGAGGCGCTGGAACGCGCCAGGCACTACCTGGACCTCGTGGGGTTGGGAAATCGTCTGGACCACTTCCCAACCCAGCTTTCCGGCGGACAGCAGCAGCGGGTGGCCATTGCGCGGGCGCTCGTGGCCGAGCCACGGCTGGTTGTCTGCGATGAGCCGACGGCGGCGCTCGACGGCGCAACGGGACAGATGGTGATGGAGATGTTCCGCAAGGTGGCCCTGAGCGCCGACCGGGCCATTGTGGTCGTCACGCACGACAACCGCATTTTTCCCTACGGCGACCGCATTGCCGAAATGCTCGATGGGCGCATTGTGGATGTGCATGACAACCCTGACCACATCAAGTGAGATACAGCCGTGATCAAGAAAGTTTTGTCCGTGGTGTTGCCAATTGTCGGTTTGAGCTTTGCCATCTGGTGGGTCATTGCCACGGCGCGGCAGCCGATAGCGGCTCCGCCCGTGTCTCCACCGGCCGAAAGCCGCTTTGACCGCCGTATTGCCGGAGCCGGGATTGTCGAAGCCGCCACGCGCAACGTCAGCGTTGCGCCGCCGCTTCCGGGACTGGTCACGGCGGTGTTTGTCAAAGAAAACGACGTGGTGCGTGCTGGCGACCGGCTCTACCAGATTGATGACCGGGAGCAGCGCGCCCGGGTGGCGTCTGCGGATGCCAACATTGCCCGCGCCGAGGCCGCTGTCGCCACGGCCAAGGCTGACCTGTCCAATGGACAAGAAGCCGTCCGCGTTGCCCAGTCCAACCTGGACAGCGCCCGTGCCAATCTCGCCGCCGTCGAAGCACAGTTGGTGGATGCCGAGCAGATTGTTGCCCGCAACGAAAAACTTTATGCCGCCGGCGACATTGCCGAACGGGTGCTCATTTCAAGTCGCGCGGCCAGGGATGCCGCCCAAGCGCGGGTGTCCCAGGCCCAGGCCCAAGTCGCCCAGGCGCAAGCCCAGATTGACCAGGCCGAAGCCCAGGTGCGCAGCATCGAAGCCCGGCTGCACGAAGCCGAAGCCCAGGTGGCCGTGCTGCGCGCCCAGCGCACCGAACTGGCAGTGAACCTGTCGCGGTTGACGGTTGTGGCGCCACAGGATGGAAAGGTGCTTCAGGTTAATGTCCGCGTGGGGGAGACGTTGCCTATGACGCCTGCCACCCCGCCCGTGCTGCTCGGCAATACGGACTACCTGCAATTGCGTGTGGATGTGGATGAAATCAATGCTTCAAGGATTAGGCCCAACCTCAAGGCCACGGCCAGCCTCAAGGGGGACGCCACGAAAACCGTGGATTTGGAGTTTGTGCGCATTGATCCCTATATCCTGCCGAAGCGCAGCCTGACCGGCGACAATGCCGAACGGGTGGATGTGCGGGTGCTCCAGGTCATTTACCGTTTCAGGCCGCCAGCCTTTCCGGTCTATGTCGGGCAGCAGATGGATGTCTTCATTGATGCCGAGTAAGCCGGGTCCCGCTGGGGCCGCCGAATGAAGCCGGCACGCCGTCAGAGCGCGCCATACATCCGGGCGTAGTACTGGCGATACTCACCGCTGCGCGCACGCGCCACCCAGGTCGTGTGTTCACGATACCAGGCAATGGTTTGCGCCAGTCCCTCGGCAAAAGGAATCTGCGGCCGCCAGCCCAGCTCACGTTCGATTCGGGAACAGTCCACGGCATAGCGCCGGTCGTGCCCCAGGCGGTCGGCGACTTCGGTCAGCAGGGAAGCCGGCTTTCCAAGCAGGTCAAGCAGGGTCAGCAGCACCGTCCGGTTGGGGAGTGGAGAGCGCCCGCCGATGTGGTAGGTCGCACCGGGTTGTCCCTTTTCGAGAACGACCCGCAGCGCCGCGCAGTTGTCGTCCACGTGAATCCAGTCGCGTACCTGTTGGCCGTCACCATAGACCGGAATCGGACGGTTTTCCAAAGCATTGGTCAGCGCCAGCGGAATAAGCTTTTCGGGAAACTGATAGGGGCCGTAGTTGTTGCTCGTACGGGTGATGATGGCATCAAGTCCGAACGTGTGGGCGGCGGCGCGCACAAGGTGTTCGGCTGCGGCTTTGCTGGCAGCATAGGGGCTGCTGGGTACAAGTGGGTCATCCTCGCAGAAGAACCGTCCTTCGGGAATGCTGCCCCCCACTTCATCCGTGGAAATGTGCAGGAAGCGCCGGACGCCTTTTTCCCGCGCCACATCGAGCAGGACCTGCGTCCCCAGAACGTTGGTCAGAATGAACTCGCGTGCGCTCAGAATGCTGCGGTCCACGTGGGATTCTGCCGCGAAGTGAACAATGGCGTCGCACCGGTCAGGGATAGCGGCACGCAGGGCTTCGGCGTCGCAGATGTCACCGTGGATGAAGCGGTAGGTTGGGTGGCGTGCGGCTTCGGCCACGTTGTCGAGGTTGCCAGCGTAGGTCAGTTTGTCAAAGTTGATAATGGTTTCGGCCGGATAGTGTTTGATCCACGACCGAATGAAAGCCGAACCGATGAAACCGGCGCCGCCGGTGATGAAAAGCGCCATAGCATAAGTGCCTCGTGTAAAGACTTGCGGACGATATAGCACGCACCCGGTCAGGTGCACAGTTTCACGGTCAAAGGCGGGCCACTCCGGGCACACAAACGTCCGGTCTGCTGCCGGGGGTGGTGTCTGTGCCGGGTATAAAGTAAGAAAGGAACAAGGTGGCCGCCACGGGTTGCCCCTCCGGCCGGCGCTCGGTATAGTTTCACACGTTTCGGCCACGACCACTACGTGGCACTGTCCGTCTGGTATCCGTTGGCTACCTGCGCCCGCCCCCCGACGGCAAAGCCTGTGACGGCAAAGCCTGTGTATGTTTCACCCACCGAGGACCTGCAATGTCAACTGATGCGCTCAAACTGGAGTCATCCCTGACTTCTTCGCCCTCATCGCCGGAAGCCAAGGCATCAGCCTGGCCGCGGAGTCTGCTGTTTGTCGTTCCCATTCTGGCGGCTACGGCTTTGGTTCTGGTGCGCGCCTTCGGGACGGCCCCGACCGTGCTCAGGGAAGGGAATCTCACGGTGTTGGCGCTGCTTGCCTACCTGGGGGCGACGGCGGCCTTCGTCATGTGGATGCTGGGACGCGAGTCGCTGCTTCAGCGCATCGGCATCGGCACGATGGCCTTTGGCTACGTCATGAACCTTGCCGCGTGGGGCATCCGGTGGATTGAGTACATCGAGTTTGAGAAGACCAAGCCGGCGATGCAGGCCATCTGGCACACGCTGCCGCTGATGGAAAAGATTACGCATACCTATCCGCTCAACAACCTCTACGACATCGGGCTGGCTTTTACGGGTTTTGCCGTGCTTTCCAGCCTCATCCTGACCACGCAGGACAAATACCGTTTCATCGGCGCTGTGACGATGCCGCTGGCGGCGCTGACGCTCACGCTCGTCGTCTTTCTGGGCAGCGAAGTGACCACGTTGCAACCCATTTTGCGCAGCTACTGGCGTCCGATTCACGTCAGCATTGCGGCCATCAGCTACGGCGTCTGTCTTGTCAGCTTTGGCATCGCGCTGCTGTATCTGCTCAAGGATGGAGTGCGGATCGAAAGCATGGCGTTGTGCGTGGCGATCTTCGGGCTTGTCACCTACGCCACGATTGGCGACTTCAAGGTGCTGACGACCGGCACGTACGGGTTGGGTGTCCGCTGGATGGGCAGCGGCCTCAACCTGTCCGGCGGCGGCGCGCTGCGGGCGACGCTGCCCGGTGTGGGCATGCTCATGCAGCTTGGCTGGCTGGTGTATGCCGCCGCAGGTATCGCGCTGGCGGTCTATTTCTTCCGCAATGACCAACTGGCGCGGCAGTGGGGCAATCGCCTCATGGTGGCGGCGCTCATTGTGCAGGTGCTCATCTTTGGTGCCATTTTCTACCGGATGAAATCACCGATGGACATCAACGCAGCCATTCATCCGGGGCAGCATCAGGCGTTCGGGGCCTGGCTGGCAAAGCGTTCCGACATTGACCCGGCGACACTTGCCCCACAGCAGCTTCAGGCGGAAGGCGCGCGCTGGCTGAACCAGAATGCCAGTGCCCTGGAAATCAGCTTCAACTCAAATCCGGTCGAGCTGGCGACCATTCTCACCCTCATTGCCTGTACGGTCTTTGTCGTCCTGTTTGCCTGGCGCGGTGCGGCGATGCTCGAAAAACTGCCGAGTCTCGACACGCTCGACGATCTGACCTACAAGACGGTTTCGGTTGCTTTTCCGCTGCTGCTGATGATGCTGGTGACGGGGGCGGTCTGGGCGAATGAGTCGTGGGGGACGTACTGGAGCTGGGACCCGAAGGAGACCTGGGCGCTTGTGACCTGGCTGGCCTATGCGGGGTATCTCCACACGCGGATCGTGCACGGGTGGAAGGGGCGCACCTCGGCTTACTTTGCCGTTCTGGGCTTTATCTTCGTGCTGTTCACCTACCTGGGCGTGAGTTTCCTGCTACCGGGGCTGCATTCCTACGCTGGCGTGGACTAAACCCAACCGGTCAGTTCTTCGCACAGCAGCCCAAAGCGGCCGTCCACTCTTCGGGCAAGGCTGCTTTGGGCGCGTTATGCTGGTGTGTCACCAGGGCGGCGCTGGGCCAGAGCGGCCCACCATTCGCCGTCGGTCTGCGTCTGCCGCAGGTCAAGCCCGGCGGTCGTCAGAGCTGCTGCTACGCCGGCCTGTCGTTCGCTGAGAATACCGGCCGCGATGAGGTGTCCCTGCGGACGCAGAACACGCGCCAAATCCGATGCCAGCGCCGTGATGACCTCGGCGGTCAGGTTGGCTAGCACCAGATCGAAGTGGCCGTCCGGGTAGGCGGTGACGCTTCCGACGTGCATCTGAAGGCGCTCACCAATGCCGTTGCCCTGGGCGTTGGCGGCGGCAATGGCAACCGCATCGGGGTCGGTATCGCAGGCGCTGCACACCACAGCGGGGAACAGCTTTGCCGCCGCAATGGCCAGAATGCCCGTTCCGGTGCCCACATCGAGCAACCGCTCCGGTGTTGTGGGGAGCTGTTCAAGCAGCGTCAGACAGGCCCGGGTCGTGGCGTGCGTGCCGGTGCCAAAGGCCATGCCGGGTTCAATGACAAGAGGCAGGCGGCCCTGCCATTCGGGATTGGCTGCGGCTTCAGCGCGTTGCCAGGGTGGAACGATGAGCCACCGTTGTCCAACAGGCTGAACCCTCCAGTCGGCTTTCCACTTCACCAGCCAGTCTTCATGCGGACGGCGCTCGATGGCGAAATCCCGGAGATGCCCTTCGTGGTCGTCAAATGCCGCCAGTGTGTGTTCGAGCGCCGCCAGCAGGTTTTCGGCCGCCGGGGCTTCCGGGAAGTAGGCGCGCAGGGTGGTGCTGGTGTCCGTCTCGGCGACGGTTTCGAGACCCTGGGCGCCAGCCTGCCAGAAGGTCTCGCCAATGGCTTCAGCGGTGTGGGCCGGGACGGTGACGTGAACGATGTAGAAGTCCATCCTCGAATCCGATCATGCGCGTTACGCCCGAAAAAGGAACTGGCTGCAATCGCGGCCGTGCTCCCGCCGACGCAGGCCGCCTAGCGAATGCCCAGTTCGTCAAGGCAGCGTTCGTTGTTACGCCAGTGTGGCTCGACTTTGACGAAGATTTCGAGAAAAACGTGGCGGCCCAGCATCGTCTCGATCTCGGCACGGGCGGCAGCGGCCATATCCCGCAGGCGCAGGCCGCCGCGCCCCAGGACAATGGCGCGTTGTGACTGCCGTTCCACAAGGATGACACAGGCCAGGTGAAGGCTGCCGTCTTCCCGCTCCTCCCACTTTTCGACAGCCACCGCCACGACGAAAGGCAGTTCGTCGGAAAGCTGCCGGAGCAGTTGTTCGCGCAGAAATTCCGCAACGAGGGTACGTTCGGTCTGATCCGTCAGATCGTCTTCGGCAAAGGGCGGCGGCGCGATGGGGAGATGCGTCAGCAGGCAGCGAAGGAAAACATCCGTTCCTTCACCCGTGAGTGCCGAGATGGGAATGTAATCCAGAAAATCGTGTTCGTGGCGATAGAAGTCAATCAGCGTCAGCAGCCTGCTTTTGTCGCCGAGCCGGTCAATCTTGTTGAGCGCCAGCAGCGCCGGGCGTCCCGACTGTTTGACAAGGTTGAGCACAAACCGGTCGCCGTTGCCCGTGGAGACAGAGGCATCGCGCAGAAGCACGACGATGTCCACCGTCGCCAGCGCGTCAAGAACGGCCTGCATCATCCGTTTGTTGAGCCGGTAGCCCGGCTTGTGGACGCCGGGCGTATCCACGAACACGATTTGCCCTTCCGGGCGCGTGACGATGCCCAGGATACGGGTGCGGGTCGTCTGGGGCTTGTCGGAGACCGCCGCGATTTTCTCTCCGACCATGTAGTTGATAAGCGTGGATTTGCCGGCATTGGGGCGCCCGATGAAGGCGACAAAGCCGCTGCGGAGGTCAGGCGAAGCCGAAGACTCCGGCGCAGGCTCCGTGGCGGGTATCAGCGGGGCATAGGAAACTTCGCGCTCCATAGGTTACTATTGCAGCTACCGTGACGCGGACTGGTGAGATGCTACCGTGCGGAGCCGGGTTCCTGGGACGGTTGGACAGCACTGCCCGGTATGAGACTTTCCGCTGCGGCTTTCAGTTCATCGAACATCACCCGTACCCGCTGCCAGCAGGCCGTGGCAAATTGTTCCTTCGTTGGAAAATCGGCGGGCAGCAGCGGTTGGCCGTACCTGATCCAGACCCGCGTCGTGAGCTGTTCAATAATTTTTTCCGAGCCGAAAATGGCAATCGGGACGACAGCGATGTTTTCCTGCCAGGCCGTCCAGATGAGTCCCCAGTACGGTTCGGGCTTGGGTTCGCCGGTTTTGCTGCGGGTGCCTTCGGGAAACAGGTAGATCGAGCTGACTTCGCGGATACGCCGGATGGCGTCGCGCTGGACGCGCTTGCGGTCTTCCGGGTCGGCCCGGTCGAACAGCAGGTTGCCGCCAATGTTGCCGGCAAAGGCAATGATGGGAACGCGCAGCACTTCCTTTTTGCCGATGAAGGGATAGGGACTCAGCGAGAGCAGCAGTGGCGTATCGGCCAGACTCAGGTGGTTGCTGATGAACAGGTGATTGCGCGTCAGCGGCCCACGGGTGTGCTCGTGGCCTTCGGCCGTCAGCCGCACCCCGAAAACCCACCGCAGCAGGTAGGAAAAGAACTTGAACGGGTACGTCATGATGCGCGTCCGCATGGGTTGCCGGAAGGGAAGGGCAATCCAGGCCGGAACGAGCAGAATCAGTGCCGCCAGAAGAAGGGTTGCTGCCAGGCGTAACCCGGTGATGATCTTCATACTTTTCCTTCAGAGGTCTTCGGTTTCCCAGCTTTTGAGGTGTGCCAGGGCGCTGCGGTCGGTGAGGTCATTGCGCAGGGGGGTGATCGCCACCAACCCTTCGGCAATGGCCGTGTAGTCCACGTCCGGCGCTTCGTCGCGTCCGTCGGCTTCCGTACCAATCCAGTAGTAGGGCCGTCCGCGTGGGTCAAACCGTTCCTCGATGTTGGTACAAAGCAGCTTGGTTCCGGTCCGGGTGAACCGGTAGCCGCGAATCGGCCCTGGCGGAATGTTGACATTCAGCAGGGTGTGTTTGGGAAGGCCGGCCTGCAGGACTTTGCGGGTCAGGCGGGCAGCAAAGGGCGCTGCGTGGGTGTAATCGAACTCTGTCCGCGAAACGAGCGAGAAAGCAAGGCTTGGGATGCCATTGACTGCACCTTCGAGCGCCCCAGCCACAGTGCCGGAATAGGTGACGCTATCGCCCAGATTGGCGCCGCGATTGATGCCGGAAACCACGATGTCCGGGCGGGGCTGGCCCTTCAGAAGCCAGTGCAGCGCCAGCACGATGCAGTCTGTTGGCGTCCCTTCCACGGCATACCAGCCGTCCCGCTCGCGCTGTTTGCGAATGCGGAGTGGACGCCCCAGCGTCACCGAGCGGGAGCAACCGCTGTGTTCGCTGGCCGGGGCAACAACCATGACTTCGCCCAGGGTCTGAAGCTGCTCGACGAGTGCGCGCAGCCCGGAGGCATAGATGCTGTCGTCATTCGTGACCAAAATGAGTGGCATGGCGTAGTCAATAGCGCAACTCGGTAACTGTGCCAAGTGTGTTTGGCACTGTGACAAAGCAAAACGGCGAGGCGGGAAGCCCCGTCTCGCCGTGTGAAACGTGGTCGGGATGACTGGATTTGAACCAGCGACCTCACGCACCCCAAGCGTGCGCGCTACCAGGCTGCGCCACATCCCGTCAGGCGTGCCGCCATCAGCGACAAGCCACCATTCAATCACAAGCGACGCCGCTTGTCACGCCTTCACCGGTTTTGTTCGTCTGTTCGGTTCGCGCCGGCGAGGTTGGCCTTGGTTGGTTGCGTGTCGGGGGCGTGGCTTGCATCGGTCTGCGACCGCTCCAGCAGCAATGTGTCCTGCGATTCGGGAAGTACTGTCACTCCGTCATCTTCCTCTGGAGTGGAGGATACGCGGCCAGCCAGCCGCCCGGTCGTGGCGGTTGTGCTGCGATAAGCGTGCAGTCCGGCGGCCGCGGCAAGACGGTTGCCAAATTCGCGCGCCGTTGGGCGTGCGTCGGGGGACTTGGCCAGCGCCTGCAGAACCACGTCGGCCACTTTTGCCGGGATACCTTCCAGCGGCGGCGGGGGCTGCCTGAGGTGTCCAATGATGACGCCCAACGTGCCTTTGCCAGTGGGTGGGAAGGGCACCCGCCCGGTGAGCATCTCGTACAGCACGACTCCGGCGCTATAGACATCCGAGCGCCCATCGTAGGGACGGTCATCGAGCCGCTCTGGCGACATGTAGATGGGCGTTCCCACGACGCCGCCGGTTTCGGTGATCCCGGCCAGCGGGTCGTCGGCGTCCGGCTCCAACAACTTGGCAATGCCGAAATCCACGACCTTGACGACTTCACCCTCCGGTGTCTGGTGCAGAAAGATGTTGTCCGGTTTGATGTCGCGGTGAATGACCCCGGCCTCATGCGCCGTGGCCAGCACGTCACACACCGGCAGCATGATGGCGATGCTCCGTTCAACCGGGAGCGCCCCGCAGAGTTTCAGTTCCGTGGCTAGGGAAACGCCCTGGAGCAGTTCCATGACCAGATAAGCAATGCCATCCTCCGACACGCCGAAGTCAATCACACTGACCGCATTCGGGTGATTGATGCGGCAGGCCGAAATGCCTTCGCGCCGGAAACGCTCGACACTGGCTGTCGTGGCGTTTTTGCCGCTGGGACGAAAAATCTTGATAGCCACCGGGCGTTGCAGGGCAACTTGTTCCGCCTGATAGACGACGCCAAACCCGCCCCCGCCAATCTTTTTCACCAGTCGGTACTTGCCGGCGATGACCGTTCCCGGCAGGACATCCGTCAGGGCGGTGAAAATCGCGTTGGCCTGGCGGTGCAGCTCCAGCAACGCCTCATTTTTGCGGCCCAGTTCCCGGTTTTTGAGGTTGGCTTCCTGCTGGGCCGCCTGAATTTCCTGGAGTGCGCGTTCCAGCGCCGCATTCTTTTCGTTGAGCTGCGCCGTACGGACAGCAACCTGCCGCTCCAAGGCCGCAGCCCGGTGCCGGAGCGTCAGCGTGCGCCAGCGAAATCCACCCAGAACCAGCAGACTGAGCACCAGCAGCCCCAGCCCACGGGCCCAGAGGGTCTGGTAAAAGAACGGCTTGACCACGAGGGTCGCCGTTGTGCCGGACTCGTTCCACACGCCGTCGTTGTTGCAGGCCGTGACATGGAACCGGTACGTCCCCGGCGGGAGGTTGGTGTAGTAGGCCGTACGGCGCGTCGCCGCTTCCACCCAGCTTTCGTCAAAGCCTTCGAGCCGAAAGCGGAAGCGCATCCGTTGGGGCGCCAGAAAGCTGAGCGCCGTGTAGTGAATCTCGAATTTCCCGGTGCCGGGTTCGATGACCACCTGGGTCGGCGCCAAAAAGGTTTGTCGTTCCGTGATGACACTTTCGATGACGACGGCCGGCGGCTGGGCGTTGAACGGCAGCCGTTCGGGAGCCAGCAGGGCAAGTCCGCCGATTGTGGCAAAGGCCAGCCGTCCGTCCCGCAACCGCATGGCGCAGGGTTGGGACGTGCCGTTGCACTGGTTGGCCCCCATACCGTCGCTGAGATCAAACGTTGTGCAGTTGACCTGGGATTGTGCGCCGGACAGGAAAGCTTCGCGTTCCCGCCGGTCGAGCCGGAAGATGCCACGGTTGCAGCTCATCCAGAAGTTGTCGGCGGCATCGGGAAGGATGGCAAACACGGTGTCGTCGAAGAGTCCGTCTTTGTGAGTGATCGTCCCAAAACGTCCCTCGCGGTACCAGGCCAGTCCGCCGCCGGTGCCAATCCACAGTGTGCCATCGGCAGCTTCATGAAGGGCAAAAACCAGATTGCTGGGGAGCCCTTCCTTGACGGTGAAACGGGTGATGTCCTCACCCTGGACGCGAATCAGACCGCGCCCGTTGGTGCCAATCCACATCGCGTTGTCGCGCAGTTGCGCGATGACGCGAATGTTGCCACCGGTGATGTTTTCACTCTGGGCGTCAATGGTGCGGATGACTTGCCCCTCCCGCAGAACATTGATCCCGCCGCCGACCGTTCCGACCCAGAGCGTTCCATCCTGTGCGGCACAGACGGCATAGACGTTGTCGTTGGTGAGGCCGTCGGCCGTTGTGATGGAGCGCCACCGTCCGTTGGCGAAACAGAGAATGCCTCCCTGGTTGAGTCCGAACCAGATACGCCCCTGGGTGTCTTCGGTGATGGACCGGACGCCCAGGGTTTTCATGCCGGTTTCCAGCCCGTAGTGCTTCCACTGTCCTTTTTCGAGGCAGTCAATGCCAGCTTCATCGAGACCGACCCAGAGCCGGCCCTGGCTGTCCTCCAGGACGACGCGCACATTCGCATCGGTCAGCCCATGGTACGTGCTCAGGTTGACGATCCTGGCTTCACGCAGGCGGTTGAGACCGCCATTCGTGCCGACCCAGCAACTCCCTTCGTGGTCGCAGCAGATGGCCCGTACAAACCGGTGCAGAAGCCCATCTTTGGGGGTGCGCCAGTCCCATCGTCCCTGCGAGAAGCGCCCCAGTCCACCATTTTCGATACCGACCCAGAGTGCCCCGTCAGTATCCTCATACAGGGCATGAACGGCATCATCGGGAAAGCCTGTCCGGCGTGCATACTGGGTGAGAATTTGCCCTTGAGCATCGAGATGCAGCAGCCCCTGCTGGTTCGTCCCGGCCCACACCGTTCCATCCCGCGCGACATGCAGGGCAAAAACGATGTCGTTCGGTTTGCCGCCGTTGAGGGAATGATTGTGAAAGACGCCGTTCCGCAGGGCGGACAGCCCGCGCCCGTACGTGGCAATCCAGAGCGTTCCATCGGGGGCCAGGGCAAGCTGCTGGAGGCTGTCGAGGGGGAGTCCATCTTTAATCGTCAGCGTCTGCCACTGGTTTTGATGCCAGTGGGTCAGCCCACGGCTGGTGGCGAACCAGAGCGCACCATCCGGGGTTTGGGCAATGTCCAGCACGAAGTCACTGGCCAGTCCCTGTTCCGTGGTCAGGGCTTCAAAGACGCCATCCCGGTAGCGCACGACGCCGCCGCCAAACGTCCCAATCCACAGCGTGCCGTCGCGGTCCTCAAAGATGCACCGGATGTTATGGTTGCGGAAGGCAGGCGTGGTGCGTTTGTCAAAAGTGGCGAAGCGGACGCCATCGAAGCGCACCAGACCTTCGTAGGTGCCAATCCACAGGTAGCCCTGGCGGTCCTGCGCCAGCGCCAGCACGGCGGCCTGTGGCAGTTCATCCCGCCAGGCATCCAGCGTGTAGTCACGCAGCGAACGGCCCTCGGAGGCCATTCCGAGCGCCCACCACAGGCACACCCAGATACCGATTCCGAACAGATGCGCACTTAATCGGGACATGTCATCGGGAAGCCGTCGGCCGGCTGTTCAGGCTTTGTGGGACAGGCTGTTATATGCCGGGGGACGTGAGAACAGGGACACTGCCCACCAGATGTGAGTGATGGCTTCACCGTTTAGATGTTCATGGCCCAGCGGGGCAGAATTTTTGGGTCATCGTACCATGTCAGCAGCGGAACGGGCAGGTGATACACGCCTTCAAGCCGGATGACTTCCGAACCTTCCAGCGCCATGCAGGGTTCCGGCACGATGCCATCGCCCCAGACATCCCCCGGCGCACCCAGCAGGCTTTCATACAGGGCATAGGCTGTCCGTTCAGCCAGCGTTCCTTCACGGTTGCCCCGGATGTACCGGCTGATCACGCTCACATAGCGGATTTTCGGAGCAAAAAACGCGCCGGGATAGTGCTCATTGGCCCAGCGGGTCGAGACCGAACTGGCCGGGGCCGAGCTGTGGTGCGGCGTGCCAAGGCAGACCAGCGTGGTGACGAAGCGATGGCCGGCGTAACGGCGTCCGCAGTAGTCATCCTCGCCGAGAAACTTCCGTGTCAGCCGCCCGCCGGCGCTGTGGCCGATGACCGTGACCGGCGCACCGGTCTGTTCAGCGACGGTTTCAATGCACTGTGCCATCACGTCTATGACCGGGCGGAAGTTGGCCCCGGAGGACTGCCACCAGTGGTAAGGCTCAATGGGAGCAATCCACACCTGCCGGTTGAAGGGTTCGGCCCGCAGACGGTTGGCAAGGGGAAGATAAGCCCGCCATTCAAGGAAGTGACCGGCAACGATGACAATGGGGGAAGGCATGGTTGTGGTTGGGGACGGGCTGGCGGGTGACGTCCGGGTTGCGTTTCCCAGGACTGTTATTGAATATAGCGCATACACACGCTGTTGCCGCCGCTTTTGCCCATTTATGGGCTGCCTGCCGGGTTTGGCGGTCTTGTTTTCCAGGGCCTGATTTCGAGGGCCTGACTTTCCAGGGACTAAACCAGGGTTTCGAGCCAGGGGTTTCCAGGGGAACTTCCGCTGGAGGTAGTGTGTGTCGTGACCCTCGATACCGTCGTGCACGGCGATTGCTTGGCTGTGCTACGCCAACTGCCGTCGGAAATGGCTGACCTGACCTTTGCCGACCCGCCTTTCAATCTGTCCAAAAAATACCGGAGCTATGATGACCAGCGGAGCAGTGACGAATATCTCGACTGGTGTCGGCGGTGGTTGCAGGAACTGCTCCGCATCACCAAACCAACGGGGAGCATCGTGGTTCATAACATTCCCCGGTGGTTGACTCACTACGCCGCCTTTCTCAACGAAAGGGCTGACTTCCGCCACTGGATTGCCTGGGAGGCGCTGGGGATGCCGCTGGGAAAGACGCTCATGCCGCGTCACTACGGCATTCTGTTTTATGCACGGGACAAACGGCAGCAGAAGTTTTATGAAATCCGCCACCCGCACCGGCGCTGTCGCAAGTGTGGTGTCCTGCACCGGGACTATGGCGGGAAAAAACACGGGTTACATCCTTTCGGGCCGCTCGTTTCCGATGTCTGGAGTGACCTGCACCGTGTCAAGCATGCCTCACGCCGTGACCCGCATCCCTGCCAACTGCCGGAAACCCTGCTCGAACGATTGCTGCTGATGACGACTGACGCCGGAGATGTCGTTGTTGACCCCTTTGCCGGCACGGGCACGACGCTGGTTGCCGCCAAAAAGCTGGGGCGGCACTATCTGGGGATCGAGATTGATGCTGGCTATGTCGCCGTCGCCCGGGAACGGTTGTCCCAGACGCAGGCTACGTCGCGGATTGGGGAAGTCTGGGTCAGTCAGGTGCGTGGCAATCTGGTGACGATTCGGGATTGTGACTGGCCCTATCTGCAAGCGTACTACGCCATTCCTGCGTCAGCCGCAGCGATTGAGGCAGCTCCGATTGCTTTTGACCAGCGGTTGGCGCCGATGATTGCGCGGCCAGGCCCGGCGCTGACCGAAGCTTCAGCCACACCAGCCATGCGCCGGCGAAAAACAGCTTGACCGGCAAACGGGTTGTTGCACAGGCTGCGTTTCCAGTCTGCCGTTGCGTAGAAAGGCAGCATGGAACCCAGCCCATGTCCCTGTCTGTCACCAGTGGTTTGCGTCTGCCCTTTGCCGTTTGGGGGCCGCTGGCTGCCGCCAGCCTGTTTCCGGTCTGGTGTGGCTGGGGGCAGGGGTTCAACCTCAACGACGACGCCTACATCACCCTGACCTACGCCAAAAATCTGGCTGCCGGGCGCGGTTTTGTGTTCAACCACCCGCCGCCCACGTTTGGCACGACAACACCGCTGTTTGCTCTGCTGGTGGCCTTGCTCGCGGCACTCGTGCGTCAGGTGCCAGTGGATGTGGTGGCCGTTTGGGCAACGGTGCTGGCGTGGCTGGCGGCCGGGTGGATGTTCTGGGTGTTTCGCCGGGTCTGGCATCTGGATGACCGGTCAGCCTGCCTTGTGGCGGTGTCCGTGCTGCTTGGTGGCTGGGCCGGGCCGCTGGGGGTTCTCGGCTCGGAGGTCTTTCTGTTTCACGCTTTGCTGATCCTTGCGTTGTCACTGCACCTGGCCGGCAAAGCCTTTCCGGCTGGGATTGTGACCGGGCTGCTGTTTCTGACCCGTGGCGAAGGTGTGCTGGTTCTGGGGGTCATGGGGCTGTCCCTGGGGTATCGCCGGTTCGTCGGTTCCGAAGGTGAGTCAGAACCGGAAGACTGGCGGGACTGGGGCAAGTATTTCCTCGCGCACGTCGGGCGGTTGCTGGCCGGTTTTATGCTGGTGTTGACGGTATGGGCGATCTATGCCTACCGCACCTTTGGGCAGGTACTGCCGGCGACGCTGGCTGCCAAGCGAACTCAGGCGGCGTTGGGATGGCCGAGCTTCACGCATGAGCTGCTGACCAACTGGTGGCGCACCTGGGGCGGGGCAAGTGCAGGGTATCCCCTGCTCAGTGTGTGGTGGGCGCTGGTCGTCGTGGGGTTGGTGACGGCCTTCCGGCGGCGGCTCCGCTGGAGCGTCTTTCCCCTGTGGCTCGTGGGTTATGTGGGGGGATATGCCGCGCTGGGGGTGGCCGGTTACTGGTGGTATCAGGTGCCGGTATTTCTTTCGCTTCAGGTACTGTTTGCGCTGGGGTTGGTCACGTGTTGGGAAATGCTTGAAAGGCGTTTCACGCGGTATGGACACCGGCTGGGGCTGGCTGTCGCCATCTGTGGGTTGGCCTGGATACTGTGGCCGGCAGCCAGAGCCGTGGTCCTGTACGACGGCGACTGGCGGGCGGCTTCCTACCGGACGCTGGTAGCCTGGTTGCGTGTTCATGCCCGGCCCACAGACCGGGTTGCCTTTCACGAAGTCGGCTACCTGGGGTTTTACAGCGAGCAGCGCATCGTGGATTTGTGCGGTCTGACAACGCCGGAAGTTCTGCCACACTTTGCCCGCCGGGACCTGACCTGGCCCCTGCGGACCCTGCTCCCCGAGTGGTATGTTGCCAGTCCCACGTGGGACATCCTGCCGGCGCTGCGTGAAGGCGGGTGGCTGGACCGGTACTACCGCCGGGTAGCCGCCCTGCCGGCCCCCGATGGCGGACAACTCCAGATTTTTCAACGCTTTGATCCCCCTGAAAGTCAGGTGAACACCCATGCCGACGTTGACGCTGGGCTATTCGCCCTGTCCGAATGACACGTACATTTTTGGCGCGCTGGCCCTGGGGATTGTCCGCGTTCCGGGGCTGGCGTTCGACATCCGGCTGGCCGACGTTCAGACCCTCAACGAGTGGGCGTTGGAAGGCCGGCTGGAGGTCACGAAGCTGTCGTTTGCGGCGTGGCTGACGCCGGAGGTCTCGGCGCAGTACGCCCTGCTGGAAGTCGGCGCGGCACTTGGACGCAACTGCGGCCCACTGGTTGTTGCCCGTGAGCCAATGGAACTGGGGACACTACGCAACAAGCAGGTGGTGACTCCGGGAAGGTTGACGACGGCCCACATGCTGCTGCGTCTTTTCACCGGCGACGCGCCGATTGCCGCTGAACTGCCGTTTGAGCGCATCATGCCGGCGGTGGCCGGGGGGCTTTACGATGCCGGCGTCATCATTCACGAAAGCCGCTTTGTCTATCCAGACTTTGGGTTGGTCTGCCTGGTGGACTTGGGCGAATGGTGGGAACATCAGACCGGGCTGCCCCTGCCGTTGGGTTGCATTGCCGCCCGGCAGACGTTGGATGACACCACTCAGGGGGTTGTGACCCAGGCCATTCGGGAAAGCCTGGCCTATGCCGATGCCCATCCCGAGGTCATCTGGCCCTACATTGCTGCTCACGCGCAGGAAATGTCGGCGGAAGTTCAGGCGCAGCACATTGCCCTCTACGTCAACGATTTCACGCGGGAATTGGGCGCCGAGGGCCGGCAGGCCATCGAAACCCTGCACCAGTATGCCCAGCGACTGGCATCACCGCCGGGTGCCAGCCAGGCGGTTTAGCTGGGTGGCAGCCATGAAAGCACCATGGCGGTGACGAGTCCGGTGGGTGGCTCGTTGAAGAAATCGAAGTCGCTGACGCGCCTGAACCCCAGGGCTTCGAGGCCACGGTAGCGCGCCAGTCCCGTAACCCGTGACCAGTAGGCAAGCACGGTTCTGGCCCCGGCCGCGCGGGCGGCTGCCAGCCGGATGTCGTCAAAGCGCTGGCTCAGTCCCTGACGGCGGACGTCAGGGTGCACCACAAGGCGGTTGATGGAAGCGATGGGTGGCGTGATCGCGACGGGAAGTTGGGCAAACAGGTGTCCGCCGGGAGCTTCTTCAAGGCGTTCGTGGATGGAAAGCCGTCCAGCGGCAACCAGTCGCGCGCCGGCAAAAGCCGCCCAGTGCCGGAACGGTGGCTTTTCCTCGCCGGGATCACGCCACTGGCCGTCAGGAAAAACGGTTGCCGGAAGCCGGGTTGTCATCCAGCACTCCGCACGCAGGCGCTGAATGCGCCGGATGGTGTCGGGGTCGGTCACTTCCGCAATGCGAAGCTCGTCATTGATCACGGCGTGTGTTCTCCTGGCAACCAGAGTGGATCGTGTCCCAGCGTGGGCCAGCGGCACCGGATGACCGGAGTACCGCCGGGAATAGGGCATTGCCGGGAGAGGTTGACCAGCACCCGCGTGGTGTGGGGCAGGTTATGCTGACTGGCGTGGCGCAACAGTAAAAGTTGGAATGCTTCCGCCGCCGGCGCTGACATTGATGACGGCGCTCTGGGATGTCCGCACGACCGCTCCGGCAATCTGCCCGCCAAGGTAGAACGGGTTGGCGTTGTATTTCATCGGCTCAAACGTGAATGTCCCGTCCGCGTGATGAATCGGGAAGGTCTCGACGGGTGTTGCCACCCGTTGCTGCACCACCCAGAGGGCATCATCCCGGACGGCCCGGCGCAGCGCCTGCTCCCAGGTGGCGTCATCGGTTTCGCTGCCGACATAGACATTGGTGCCGCCATAGGCATCGGCCGGTTTGAGTACGAATGCTGCGCGGTGACAGGCGACATGCTCGCACAGGTCCACGCGCTGGCCATTGGGCAGGGTGGTGTGCTGCTCCGCCACGATGCGCGTCCAGGGAAGGTGCTTCAGCAGCGTGGTGCGGGCCTCGTCAGAGAGAAAGGAAAGCTGGGATGGGTCGGTGAGAAAAGCGAAGAAAGCCTTGTTTTCGCTGACGCGACAGCGGAACGAGTTGATGAAGCAGGCCGCCCGGATTTCGTAGGCCGTTGTGAAGTCACGGGTTTCATCGAGTTTGGTCAGCAGTTCACTCGTCACGACGCGCCGGTAAACGATGTCCAGGCGGGTATCCCCGGCGTAGAGCCGGCCGTCCCGCAGTTCGACTTCGCGCGGATCGGCAATGACCGCGTGGTAGCCTTCGCGGATGAAGTAGTCCCGCAGGATGATTTGGTCGGAGGAGGTGCGAACGTCCGTCCAGTCCACGATCCCGATATTGGGATGCTCCTGTCCGCCAAAGTCGCGGTAGGTGGCGAGCAGCGCCGCCAGCAGCGCCGGGCGTGGTTCGTCGGATTCGAGGACATACTGTTCGGCAAAACGCCGGACAATGGGCAAATCCAGATAAATTTCCGTCATCGCGGCTGAATAGCCGACGCCGGCCGGCGCATCGTGGTTGAATTCCAGAAAAAATATGCCGTCTGGCGTTGGAAAAGCGTCCAGACGGGTCCAGACCACCGGGTTGTCATAGCCTGGATCGGTTCGCAGCAACTGGCGCTCGGCATCCTGAATGCGGAGCGCCTCGAAAAGGGCTTCCCGGTTGCCCCCGAACAGCCCTTTTTCAGCCGCAAGGGCGGCGTGAAGCACACTGGCGGCAGCCGTTTCAAGCTGGCGGCGTTGCTCACGGGAAAAGAAATGTGGACGCAAATGGGCCGGCATCGCTTTGCCAGCAAACAGGATGCCACGGGCCAGGAAGGCGGCATCGAGTTGCCCGACGGCCGCCCGGGCTGCCGCAGCATCTTCCGTGATGAGCCGGTGAAAGTCATCAATAGCAGGTTGCATGGCAGATAGGCACAGCCGATTTCAGCCGGCTTACGACTGCTTTTCAGCCAAATCGCCCAGAAGCGGCAGCTTGGTCATTGCATTACCGTACGCCTTGACCATCAGGAAAATGGAAGCGCCAAGGGAGGCCAGAAAAATAACCAGGACAAAAAGCGTCGAAAGCAGCGACAGAACACCGCTGATTTGACCGAGCACCATGCCCAGAATTAAGTTCAGAATTCCAATGACGGCTACGATGAGGTGAAAAAACAGTCCCTGCCAGGCGTGAAATTTGACAAAGCGGTTGGATTTTTCCACAGCAATAAAAATGATGGACAGTATCAGCCCGATGCAGCAGGGAGCATAAGCCAGCAGTCCGGCGACATTGGGTTGCAGCCCCAGGGGGCCGGGAGGTTGTCCGCCGCCAGGCATCATGGGGGACGGCTGGTATGGCTGGGAGGGCGGATAAGGCATCTGCCCGTAGGGATTCTGCGGGGTCATAGGGTAGCAAGGGTCTCCTTGTGGAGATTACCACTCGGCTGCGAGTGGATGTGGCGGGCTGAAACGCAGGGATTATTTCTTTTCGATGGGGATGGCGGCAACCGTATATTCTTTTTCTTCGCGGCGGATGCGAATCTGAATGGCCGTTCCCGGACGGCTGCGGGCAATGAGCCGGTTGAAGTGACCACTCGACATCACCGGCGTTCCCTCGACGGTGACGACGATGTCGCCACGTCGCAGACCGGCCTGATCGCCGGGCAGACCCCGCTCAACCTTTGCCACCCGTACTCCACGGACCGCGCCGGTCAAACCCAGCCCGCGCCGGTCCAAAGCGGATATGTCCACAGCCTCGACGCCAATCGAACTGCGGCGCACCCGGCCCATTGCGCGCAGATCGGGAAGAATTTCTTTCAGAATGTTGACCGGGATCGCAAAACCCAGGCCCTGTCCACGGGCAAGAACGAGCGTGTTGATGCCGATGACCTCGCCCGTGAGTGCGACCAGCGGGCCGCCGGAGTTGCCAAAGTTGATGGCTGCATCGGTTTGCAGAAAATCATCATAAGCGCCGTCGAGTCCACTCCGGCCCTTGCCGCTGATGATGCCAACCGTCACCGTGTGGTCGAGTTCAAAGGGGCTGCCAATGGCAATGACCCAGTCGCCGACACGCACGGCATCGCTGTCACCCAGCGGAAGCGTCGGAAGCGGTTGCTGTCCAAGGTCAACTTCAAGTAGCGCCAGATCAGTGGCTTCATCGTAGCCCCGGACACTGGCCGTCAGGATACGACCGTCCTGGGTGACAGCCAGAATGGGACCGCCAATTTTGAGGGCATCCCGGATGACGTGAAAGTTGGTGACGATTTCGCCTTTGGCATCAAGGCAGAAGCCACTGCCAATCGAGGTTCCCCCGTCTTCGGAAACCGACTGGATATTGACCACGCCGCCGTTTGTGCGCGCTACGACATCAGCAATGTTGGGGAGTTGCGGCACTGGGGCCGGAGGCCGTGGTTTGGGGCGTGCGCCGGGTTGTTGCGCAAGGGGAGACGACAAGAGTAAGCCCAACCACACCAGAAGGCAGGCACAGCACTGAAGACGAAACAGGGTCATTGGCTCGACGGCGATTGCACCCAGAGGGGAAGGGAATCGGAGGTCGGCTCATCGGAGGATGGCGTAGCAGGTGTGTCTTCACACCGTAGCCGGGCCGCAAGTTGTTCTGCGTCATAGCCACAGACTTCGGCAAGTTGTTCCCGAATGGCGTGAAGTTTCTCCAAAAAACGTGGCTTGCGATACATCAGCAGTTGGTCTTCCAGCTTCAGTGGGGTGTCGTGGTCAGGCGAAACACATTGACCAGGGTGCGCGGCGTCTGCCGTTCGATGTTGACGTAGGCGCGGGCGGCTGGCACCCAGGCATCGTCGAGTATCATACCGCGTGGCTGGTATTCGGCAATTGGCAATCCGTCTGAAATCAGCGAAACCCGCCCGGAAGCGTGAAAGAAGGTGACAAAGTGGCTGTGGTTTTTCGTGGCATAGACGGCTTCGCCCAAATCCATTTCCGCCAATTCGCGGTCGCCGGTAAAGGTGGCCAAGCGCATCGGCTGCTGGTCGCCGTCACCAAATAACACCAAGTGGAAATCACCCCCCACCGACGAGGGCATCAGCGCCAAGGCCGGTGATCCCAACGGAATCTGGTACTTGATGCGGCCGGAAGCGTCCAGACACATCACTTTGGGGCGAATGGGGCCGGATGTCACCAGGATGTCATCGTCACCCAGCACCAGAAGCTGTGGTGCCTGCAAGTAGTTACACACTTCCAGTTCCCAGCATTGCCGTCCCTCCGGCGAGTAGCCGGACAGGCGCGTGTCGTTGGCCAGAAGAAACAGGTTTTCGGCCGGGGTCACCGCCAGACTGGTTACAGGAAAGGGGAGTGAAAACAGTCGCCGGGGCGACATGTCACCGGCCGCAAGCGCGTACAGGCTGCGGTTTGTGGCGAAATAGCTTGTTGTCGCCTCAGCGTGGGGCACGGCGGTTGCCGTGATGCGCTCCGGCAGGAAGTAGGGCACAAAGCGCCGCCGGTCGAGTTCCAGAAAGCCGGTTGTGCGGGCATCCACGATATAGACAGCCGGGCGTTGGAGTGGGTTGATGACAAAGAGCTGCTGGCTGCCGGCAAGTTCGAGGGTAAACCAGGGTTCGAGTTGCTGGGTTTGTTCGAGTCCCGTGTCAGCACTGGGTGCGTTCCTGGCGGTATCGGGAGCACGCGCTGGCACCAACGCCGCCGGACCGTCGAGCGTGTCAAGGGCTTCCAGAAGAGCTTGGGCCGACTTCATCCGCTCCCCAGGCGTTTTGTGTAAGAGCGCTGCCACAATGGGGCGTACCGGCTCTGGAATCCGGCTCAAGTCAGGTGGTTCCTTGGCGTGTTTGGTGAAAAGTTCCTCCGGCAGGCCATGGAAAGGACGCTCTCCGGTCAGAAGTTCGTAGAAAATCACCCCCAGAGAATACAGATCACTGGCATAGGTCGAAAAATCATAAAACTGCTCCGGCGCCATGTAGGCCGGCGAGCCGTTTGGCTTCTGTTGGTCGAAGACATTGGCCAGATGATTGGCGATGCCCAGGTCCGCAATCTTGTAGCGGTTGGCACCGGTGGTCGGGTCGGGAAAGACCAGGATGTTTTCAGGTTTCAGATCGCGGTGCAGGATTTGCCGGCTGTGGGCATAGGCCAGCCCGGCGGCCACATCCCGGATCACCCGGATGGCTTCCCCCATCGGCAGTGCGGTCTGCTGGTTGAGAAGGTCGCGCAGGCTGCCACCGGCGGCATATTCCAGCACCAGCTTGTTGCGTGTGTTGCCCTGTCCGTAAATGAGGTCAACACAGCGGACGACATTTGGATGTTGCAGGGTCGTCAGGGAAGCCAGTTCGCGGAAAAAGAGTTGGGCGGCCCTGCCGCCGCCCAGAAACTCCTTGATGGCATACAGTTCGCCGGTGGTTGAATCACGTGCCAGATGGACAATGGCATGGGCACCGCTACCGATAACCTTGAGCGTTTCGTACGTCATGGCGGGGGGATGACCGGCCGGCAAAATGAACGCTGAGAGTAAAACTTACGGATAGCAACCGGCAAGTGACGGCCAAACCATACCGGCCCTGTGGAAGGTACGTGCCGGGGGAATACAGAAGCCGGGAGCGCATACCAGGAAAACCGATCCTAGACAGTTTCCACGACCTGCTCGTGCGTCATGCCGGACTTGATTTTTTCACTGATCCCACGGAGGCGTGCCGCGCCAGTCACCACAAAGCGGCTGGCTTCAGCGCCGCGTGAGATACACTCTGTCTGGACACAATCAAGGTCATGTCCGCTCATATAGCCCAGCATGCCAGCGAGAATCCCGGCAATCATGGGGTCCGAAAACTCTTCTTCGTCCCGGATGACCTCGGCGAAGATGGAGTCTTCGAGCGCCGCCGTCACGATACCTGTTTCACGCGCCCGTGAGACATCAATCGTCATCAGTCCCCAGCCGTGATAGACGAAGTATTCGCGGAAAAACCGCAGAAACATGCTCACCGGCAGTTCACGAATCTGGAGGTTGCCCACCACTTGGGCTTCCCGCTCCAGACGGCGCATGATGCGTTCGCCCCAGATGCGTCCACAGGTTTTGAAGATAACGGGCCAGGCCGGACCTGCCTCATCCTTGACCGCCCTGTAAACACCGGTCAGGAAATCATTGGAGAGCAGGCACAGGCGCGTCTTGGCTGGATTCCACAGGACGCCTTCGCGCAGGTCGAAGCCAATCCGGCTCTCGTCAAAAAAGGTCTCCAGACCTTCAAGCAAATCCGCTGTTGTCATGCTCCGTAATCCTCCGACAAAACATTCATGGCAAGGTCAAGATAAGGAGCTATCAGCCGGAAACTTGTGGGCTGCAACTCCTGCTGACACTCGCGCTTGACGACATAATACATGTGATAGATGGACTTGACCTTGCCCTTGAAAGACTTGAGTTTTGCCGCCAGTGTCGGGTCAATCCTGGAAAAGGCTTCCCGCATGGCTTCTGTCTGACCGGTTTCCGGGAACTCAAAGGCCTGGAGAATGGTCTTCATCCAGATAAGCAGCTTGTCTTCAAACCAGCGCGGATCCTCAATAAGCATGGAAAGCGTGGCATAAGACAGAACATAGCGTGCATCACGGACACACTTTGCCGTGGCATGCTCATGGTGCTGCTCGTAGGGGTACATCGTGTAGATTTCTTTCACGCTGCGTCCCACGATGCCGGTTTCTTTGGCACGTACGTCTTTGGCTGCTTCGATATGTGCCTTGAGGTTGGGGTAAAGACTTTCCAGCTTGGCGAACTCGGCGTCCGTGAAGTACTTGCCTTCGGCTTGCCGGAACATGTTCGCCAGCTCAGGGTGACGATGTGGGGGAAGTGCCACGGCAGGCGATGTCATAGATGTGGATAACCTCCAAAAAAGCCTTGGTGCGGAAGACCCCTGCATTGATGAACCACGACCCTCTACAAACATCCGTGGAGTCACTTGCAGGGAAAGGAGTCACTTGCAGGGAAACGGGTCTAGTTTTTGGACTTTGAAGCCTGCACGGCGCTTTCGGTCGCCGCACGTAGGAAGTCGCTTGCCCCGGCGCTTGACCAGGGAGAGCGCCCGGAGCGCGTGCCGCCGCCGCTTGGGTTCCAGGGAATACTCTGGAAGAAGGACAGTGCCGTTTCTTCGTCGGCAGCCGCTGTATCGGCTGTACCTACGACCAGGGAAGCCGCGACAGAGGCCGCTACTGCTGCTGGCGGGGTGACAACCGGAGCCGGCGCAGCAGCTTCACCCGATGCAACCCCGGGTGTAAGGGCTGTTGGAAGCGGTAGCGCGCCAGTGGTGCGGGCAGCGGCCGTCAAACGGGTCGTGGACGGACGAACAACAACGGATCGCACTGCCGCCGCGCCGCGCTGAGTCCAAGGCACCATTTCTTTGAAGAAGGCCTCGGCCGTATCTTCCAGACTCAGGGCTACACGGGCGCGCTGCATCGCCAGGTTGAGTTTTTCACGGCACCGTGCGATGCGCGCCAGCAGGGCTTCCTGCTCGTCGAGTAGGTCTTGGGGGAGTGACAGGCTCAGTGTGGTCATGGAGTTTCAATGCCTGAAGGGATGAAGCCATCGATGCCAATGGCGGTCATTGACAGATGCATTCTGTTCGGTATAGCGGAGTCAGTCAGTCAACGAGTTTTTCCATAATCTCTTTGGCGGACGCACCTTCACGGCGCCAGAATTCAGCCGCATTGACCTTTTTCTGCGAGCCAATGATGAACTTGCAGCAGTCATTTCCCATCGAGTAGCACTGCACTTCGATGCCACCCCGTTCCTCACGGTCAAACACGCTGAAAACACCGGCAAACATGCCGGCATACATGTAGCAGACCGGCTTTCCAACCTGCTCCATGGCCTTGGCAACGGCTGAATTCTTGATGGTGACAAAGACCATGCCCTGCTTTTCAAAGCTGAAATCAATCGCCCAAGCACCCCAGCCTTCAGTGGTCAGCGGCCACCACCAGGACTCCAGTACGAACTTGCGGTTCATCTTCCATATATCGAGCTTTCCACCGCCAAATTCGTGACGCATTTTTTCGGCAAAACGCTTCATGTCGCTGACGCCCCACTCATAGCCGCTTTTGTACATGATAAGGTTGGAAGCATTGCCGACTTCTTCATCGAGTCCGGCATGAAGGCTGGTGATAAAATCTTCGGAAGCATAAACCCCACGCTGCCCATCCCGAAGCCGGATGGTGCGGGTGCGTGGGTCACGGGAAAGAAAGTCTTCAGGGACAAAATAGTTGTGGTAGTTCTTGATACCACCATCGGCCACATTGATTGCCATGGGCGGACTCTCCTCAGTAAGGTTGGGGTGAAAATAGATGCATTGGCGGGGTATTGTGTCTGATGCTACAAATGATACTGCTTGTTTTAGCTGTTGTCAAGTTGTTTTAAGTTGGGCTAAGTACTTGGCTTTTCAGAAAGCTGACGCCGCGAGCTTCGACATGTCAAAATCTTCGCCTTCCAGCTCCAGGATTCTGGACTTCGTGATGATTTTTCCGCGTTCAATGAGCACCCGACCATCGCGGGGGTGCAAAATCGGCACCTCGGCCCGCTTACCAACAAGCACACGGAGGTCTTCGATGTCCTGGAGATACATCCCTTCAGGGAGTTCGACAACCACGCCATCACCAATGATGCGCGCCTGGCAGGAGAGCCGTGAACGCGCCGTAGCGCCAGTGATGGTCGCCAGCGTGCGAATCTCCCGTTCGGTGCGGGGGGTGAGACTTTCCTCGCCCTTGATGACAAACACGTGACAGGTTGCACACAGCCCCATGCCGCCGCACGCCATGGCCACCTCGCACTGTGAGGCCAGCAGGGTGTCGAGAACCTTGGTGTCTGTCTTGACCGAAATGGTCTTGTTAATCGGTTGCAGGGTGAGGGTTTTCATGGGGCTTAACTCCAGCGTTCGACAAAAATACTTGTTTTGGGAATCTCAGCCGACTGGAGAACTTGCTGATAGAACTTTATTTCAGGATATTCACCGGCTGCGTAAAATTTTGTATTGGGATTTTCAAGGTAAAGGCTTCTTACCATTACCGGCGTGACACGTCCCAAACCTCCAAACCATCCTGCTGGACGGGTTGGCTGATTGAGCAGGATGACACGGGTCAGGGGACTGTTCTGCTCAAAATGCTTAAACTCAGCATCGTAGAGTACCTGACTGGGATCAGTGACTTCATGAAAGAGCGTCATGCGTCGTTCCGGCTGACGGACAAGCATGTAGTAAAAAAAGCTGCGTGCGGCCGGAATGCAGTAATCGCAGCCAATGAAACAGACCGGATCGAGGCTGTCTGTCTGAAGCTTGAGTTGTCCCATCGGACGCCCGATGGAGACTGTGTCTCCAACCTGCATCCGGTCGTAAAACTGTGTGCCAAAGTTACCGGTTCTTTTGACCGTTACCTGGAAGTACTTCTGATCGTGAGGAGATGAGCTGATGGTCAGCGGCGCCTGGTGTTTGTCATCAAGATGAACAAGGATGAACTGCCCGGGTGTGAAAGCAAAAGGGTGCTCACCAAAATCAAAGATAAATGAACGCACATCCGGTGTTTCCTGGATGATACGGCGCAGGATGTAAGGGTGCGTTTTCATGAGTTAACTGCCACAAGCTTGGGTTATGCCGGGGTGGCGAGGCGATGGTACCGATGGGAATGCGGTGAAAACTTGGTATTCTGAGTTTCAGTGTTGAACTAGCGGGAGCGCAGGCTGGCCAGTTCCTGTTCCAGCGCCCGGATGTGCTTCGCCGTCATTTCATTGGTCTGGGCCGCTTCTGCAACAAGGGTATCTATTTCTTGCGTGAGCCGTGCATTTTCGGCGAGAGATTCACCATACACCCGGGCAAACAACCTGTGTTGACGATGTACCTGCTGGGATAGAAGGTCAAGTTCACCTTCGGTTTCTTTCGCCACTTCAAGCATGCCAAACAACGCCAAGTCGGCAACCTCAATCCGCCGTCCAAGCTGCTGAAGATGGCGGCGCACCGCCAGTTCGAGATCGTTCAGATCGGCCTGGACCTCCTCCATGTCCACAGCCGCTTCCTGCAAGCGGTATTGAAGCTGGAGAATGTCACCTTCACGCTGATGGAAATAGTGACGCACGGTCTCTTCGATATCGTCCAGATCAGCCTGGGCTTCCTGCATATCCATTGCGGCTTCCTGCAAACGGTATTGAAGCTGGAGAATGTCACCTTCACGCTGATGGAAATAGTGACGCACGGTCTCTTCAATATCGTCCAGATCAGCCTGGGCTTCCTGCATATCCATTGCGGCTTCCTGCAAACGGTACTGAAGCTGAAGGATATTGCTTTCGCGGTGGGACAGATGTTCGGCAACATGCCTGTTGTATGTCAACAACGCCTGCCGGATGTCCTCCATCTCGCGGGTGGCTTCACTGACAACCGAGAACAGGTTACGCACGGCTGTGTCATAGTGCGCCAATTCCTGGTTGCGTTCACGAAGAAATCCCAGCGCCTCATCCCGCTCCTGGCGGAGACGGCGGATGGTCATTTCGGCTGCCTCAAGGCGGCTAATTCCGTGCTGAAGTGCCGGGAACCGCTCCAGGGTGCGATTGATGAGCCCCACACACCACCGGTACACCAGGCGGGTCAGGGTCGGTAAAACCTGAAGGGAGTCTTTTGGTCCACTTTCTGGCGGGAAGGAGACCGGTGAGAGGGAGGTGTCACTGATGGACATGGAAGCTGGCATCGGGTGCGCCACCTGCTCTTGGGGATTGTACGTGAAAGACACTCACCGAAGCTTGCAACGACGCCTGGCCTTGGCAGTTCAGGTATCCAACCAACTCTATGCGTTTGGACAAGACAGAGACACCCAAGGGGAAGAGTTGGTCGCAATGCATCGGAAGTTTCGAGTATATCCAGATTTGCGGAAAAGTCACGGTATTTTTCCTGCCACTTGTCCGGCACCTGTACGCGGGTGCGGCTGTCGGGCGCAATCACTCATCACCTTTTTGTGGGTGCAACCTCTACCTGTGTGAGCCGGTCTGTGGCGTGGTGTCAGGGGCTTCAGACAGCAGGTCGAGGGCTTTCAGTCCGTTGGCAAGAAACGTGAGAACGGCGGCCTGGTCAGGCACTGTGGTTTCCAGCTCGCCTAACGTACGCTGTCCATCAAACAAGCGGAGCAGACGGGCCGTTTGTTGGGGGAAGTTGTCCGACTCAAGGCTATGCCGCAATTCCGGCGCCAAGGTGTAAGCCTTCGATGGTTCAACCGGAGAGAAGGAAAGGTGGTCAGCCAAGGTCAGCAGCCAGCCGGCGGCTCTGAGCGCTGCTTCCATCATCTGGTGTTCTGTGGCCGGGACGGCGGTCAGGGGCTGCCTGCCCCCTTCATCTTCGTCACTTGGCGGCTGTGGCACTGTCTCGCGTCCGGCTTCCACGGCGGGGGAATGGTGGGTCGCGGCGCCGGCCCGGAGGCGGGCTTCCTCGGCTTCATCCCGGCGGCGGAAGGCTTCCATCAGCAGCCCCATGAGACGGTCCTGAAGGGTTTTCGGAGGGGGCATCGCTGGCAGTGCCGCCATCTGAAGCTTGACCGCTTCCCACAGCAGGATGTCGTATGCTGCGGCTTCGCCGGAGCTGTGGCCAGTTTCGGCGTGAAAGAGTTCGCCGTCACGGAAGTAGAGATAGCCCACACGCCCGTTGGCTGTGACCCGCAGGGCGCAGCTTTTGCGCTCGGATTCCAGAAGCTGTAGAAACGAAGCCAGTGTGAATCCCTGGATAACGCCCTGCTGGCGGGCATCGAGTTCGTTACAGATGAGGTTGTGGAGTGCTGTGACACTGAGCGGCTTGCGGATGACCGGAAAGGCGCCAACGCCCTGCAGGCGGTTTTCGACAGTGCTGACCACCATGGCGGTCATGATGATGACAGGTATGTGGACCTGCTCGCTGAGCATGTGGGCAATCAGCTCGAAGCCATCCATCACGGGCATCTGCAGGTCCGTCACCACGACATCCACGGGGTGGCGCATCAGAATGTCGAGCGCTTCCCGTCCGTGTTCGGCCGTGATGATGGTGAAGGTGCCTTGGTAGCGGCCGAGCCACCTGGACACGATCTGAAGCACCGCCTGGTCGTCATCAACCAATAGAACTCGCTTCACCATGCTGAGCCTCTCTGGGAAAGGATGTCGTCAACGCAGGGGCTTACGCAGGGGCCTAGATACCGGTCATCACCAGAAACTCAGGGGTGACGATGATGGGGCAGGGAAAACCGCTGATGAGGTTAAACCGCCGTACCCGTGCCTGTCGGTGGATGCTGGCAATATGCCCGAAATTCCACGTCACAAAGAAGTCTATGTTGTGAACCGAGGCCAGGGCGACATGAAAGGCGTCGGCCAGAAAACGTCGTTGGAAGATACCGCTGCCCACATAGCCGGCAGCCAGCATTGTGGCTTCATCCCGGAGCGGCAGTTGGGGAAGCGGACGGATCAGGTTGAGGTAGGCAGAGCGGTACGGTTCGGCGAGTTGCTCCAGTTCGTGGTACACTAGCGGCGAGACAAATGGCTGGTATTCCCCCAAGTCGTACTCCCACCACCGCAGGGTGAGGTCGCGACGGAAGGGATCATCGTTGTCCAGGTACGCTCCGACAACCGAAGTTTCAAGATAGAGTGTCAGTTTCACCGTTCTCCCCCAAGCCATTCCATCTCGGTGACAATTGACGCTGGCGCCGAATGCGCCCATACTTTTCCTGCACTGTCAGCTTGCGTCCCCGACGCAGCTGCCCCGCGCAGTTTGTTTGCGCCTGATATCTGCATCTCATCGTCCGTGACGGGAGTCGCTACCATGTCTGATACTGAAACCCCAAAGCCCGATATTACCCAACTTCTGGAAGCACACCGGCGTGATCGTGCTTCGCTGCACTGGGAAGGGACGTTCCGCGAGTACTTTGAAATGGCGGTCAAGCGGCCTCAGCTCACGCAACTGGCGCATGCCCGCATCTGCGACATGATTCTGGCTGCTGGCACGACGGTCATCAATCCAGGTACGCGAGATGAGATCACGCGCTACAACTTTTTCAGCGAGGAGCTTTTTGGCATTGATGAGACGATTGAGCAGTTGGTCGAGTACTTCAAGTCGGCGGCCCAACGCCTGGAGGTCCGCAAGCGGATTCTCCTGCTGATGGGGCCGGTCGGCGGAGGAAAGTCCACCATCGTCACCTTGCTCAAGCGGGGCCTGGAGAAGTGGACACGCACCGAAGCCGGTGCCGTGTATGCCATCAAGGGCGACCCGATGCATGGCGATCCCATGCACCTCATTCCCCAGGAGCTGCGCCCCGAAATCCAGAAGCACTACGGCATCTACATTGAGGGCGAACTCAGCCCGCAAGCCCGCTACGACCTGGAGCACACCTACAAGGGACGGCACGAGGATGTCATTGTCGAACGGATTGTCTTTTCGGAAAAAGACCGGGTTGGCATCGGCACGTTCGCGCCAAGCGATCCCAAGTCGCAGGATGTCTCCGAGTTGACCGGCTCCATTGACCTTTCCACGATTGGCGAAGTTGGCGTGGAAAGCGATCCACGCGCCTATCGCTTCGATGGCGAACTCAACGTTGCCAATCGCGGCATGATGGAGTTCATCGAAATCCTCAAGTGCGATGAGAAGTTTCTCTACTCGCTGCTTACGCTGTCGCAGGAACAGGCCATCAAAACCGGTCGGTACGCGATGATCTACGCCGATGAGGTCATTATTTCGCATACCAATGAAAATGAATACCTGGCCTTCGTCGGCAATAAGAAAAATGAAGCCTTGCAGGACCGGATCATCATGATCAAGGTGCCCTATAACCTCAAGGTTTCAGAAGAGGAACGAATCTACAAAAAACTGCTTTCGCAAAGCAGCCTGCAAGGGATGCACATTGCTCCCTACACCCTGCGCGTGGCTGCCATGTTTGCTGTCCTGACCCGGCTGGAGCCGCCCAAGCGTGCCAACATGGACCTCATCAAGAAAATGAAACTCTACGATGGGGAGGATGTGGATGGCTTCAAGAGCAAGGATGTCAAGGAACTCAAGGCCGAAACTGTCCGGGAAGGGATGTTTGGCATCTCACCACGGTACATTATTAACTGCTTGTCCAATGCCTTGGTTCAGGGGGAAAAGAAATATATTACCCCGATTGACGCCCTGCGAGCCATCCGGGACGGCTTTGACCAACATACCGGAATCACGCCTGAAGAACGTGAGAAGTACCTCAATCTTCTGACGCTCGTTCGCAAAGAGTATGACGAAATTGCCAAGACCGAAGTGCAGCGGGCCTTTGTCTACTCCTTTGAGGAAATGGCCAAGAGCATCTGTGATAACTACTTAGACAATGTCGAGGCCTACTGCAACAAGGAAAAAATCAAAGATCCCATCACGGAAGAAGAAATGGAACCCGACGAGCGGCTGATGCGCTCCATCGAAGAGCAGATCGGGATTTCAGAAAACGCCAAAAACATGTTCCGGCAGGAAATCCTCATCCGCATTTCGACGTATGCGCGCAAGGGCAAGCGGTTTGAGTACAATTCTCACGAGCGGCTCAAAGAAGCCATCGAGAAAAAGATATTTGCCGACTTGAAGGACATCGTCAAAATCACAACCTCGACCAAGTCGCCAGATGCTGACCAGTTGCGGCGGATCAATGAAGTCATTGACCGGCTGGTGAAAAAGCACGGCTACACCCCCGAAAGCGCCAACGAGTTGCTCAACTATGTGGGGAGCCTGCTGTCACGGTGACCATGGCCGCAGAGTCTGGCATCGCCCGGCGTCTTGAACCCGTCCGGCGGCTGCGGGGAAAGGTCAGCTTGCCGGGGGACAAATCCATCTCGCACCGCATGGCGATGCTGGCGGCGATTGCCGAAGGCGAGACCTTCATCGAAGGCTATTCGGAGAGTGCTGACTGTGGGGCCACGCTGGACTGTCTGCGCCGCCTTGGCGTCCGCCTTCAGGTGACAGACAGCGGCGTGCACATCCGCGGGGCGGGAAAAACCGGCTTGCAGCCAAGTCCGGTGATGCTGGATGCCGCCAACTCGGGCACTACAATCCGCGTGCTGGCCGGTATCCTCGCCGGCCAGCCCTTCGAGACAAGCATTACAGGGGATGCCTCGCTGCGCCGCCGTCCCATGCGCCGCATTATTGAACCCTTGCGGCAGATGGGAGCAAGCGTCTCCGCCACAGACGACAATCTCGCCCCGCTCACGATCCGGGGTGGGGCTTTGCGCGGTATCACCTACGAACCGCCGGTTGCCAGCGCCCAAGTCAAGTCCTGCCTGCTGCTGGCCGGCTTGTTTGCTGAGGGTGAAACGACAGTGCTGGAGCCGGTTCCGACCCGTGACCATACCGAGCGTCTGCTCCGTGCTTTTGGTGTATCCGTCACCTGCCGGGGCGCAGCGCGTACCGTGAGCGGGCATAGCCGGTTACAGAGTCCCGGACGGCTGCGCGCGCCGGGAGACTTTTCTGCCGCAGCGTTTTGGTTGGCCGCCGGCTTGATGGTTGAATCGGCTGAACTGGTCCTCGAAGATGTCGGACTCAACCCGACCCGGACCGGGCTGCTGACTGTGTTGCGGGAAGCCGGATGCGCCATTGAAGTCGTCAATGAACGTCTGGTCGGTGGCGAACCCATCGGTGACCTGCAGGTGAACGCCAGCACCTTGCGTCCGTCGCGGCCGCTGCGTCTGGCAGGGGCGTTGACAGCGAATGCCATTGATGAAGTGCCGATTCTGGCCGTTCTGGGGGCTGCCTTCCACGGCGCGGAAGTGTCTGACGCCGGGGAACTGCGGGTCAAGGAAAGTGACCGTCTGGCACTGATCGTACGCAACCTGCGCGCCATGGGCGTGGAGGTTGAAGAGCGCGCCGACGGATTGACGGTGCCCGGCGGCCAGCGTTTTCGGGGTGCCAGCATCGAAACGGCCGGCGATCACCGGATTGCCATGGCTTTTGCTGTTGCTGCGCTGGTGGCAGACGGTCCAACCACCCTGGATGATGCTGGCTGTGTGGGCGTATCCTTCCCAAACTTCTTCACTGTTTTGGAACAACTCCGGGGCCAGGGGCCGGGGTAGCTTGCGTCAGGGTTGAAACATGTCAAGGAAAGGCTCGTTGCTGGTTGTTGATGACGAGGAGGTCATGCGTGATGTGCTGGAGACGCTCCTCTCCAGCGCCGGGTACAACGTCAAGCTGGCCCGAACCGGTGAAGAAGGACTGGAACTTTACCGGGATCACGTTTTTGACGTTGTGCTGCTGGACGTTTCGATGCCGGGGATGGGGGGACTGCCTACCCTGGAAGCCCTGCTTGCCCATGACCCGGAAGCTGTTGTCATTATGATTACCGCCTACGCCACGTTTGAAACGGCTGTCAGTGCCTGGCAGCGTGGCGCTTTCAACTGTATCCGCAAGCCCTTTGAAAATGAGGATATTTTGCGGGTTGTTGAGGCGGGCATCCGGCGCCGGCGCAAGGACGAAGAACACGCCCAGCTCAAACGTACCCTTCAGCAAAGCGCCGACAAGCTGGGCATCATCGCCCGAAGCGCCGCCATGCGGGACATCCTGGCGCTGGTTGAGCAGATTGCGCCAGCTCGGACGACGGTTCTGATTCAGGGGGAATCAGGAACCGGTAAGGAACTCATTGCACGCGCCATTCACTTTGCCAGCCCACGGGCCAAGACCGGGCAGTTTGTGCCTGTCAACTGCGGCAACATTCCTACCGAACTTCTGGAAAGTGAACTTTTTGGCCACTCACGCGGCGCTTTTACCGGCGCTTTTACGGCCAAAAAAGGTCTCTTTGACATTGCTGACGGCGGGACACTGTTTCTGGATGAAATCGGCAACATCTCCTTTGAAACCCAGAGCAAACTGTTGCGCGTCATCCAGGAACGGGAGTTCATCCCACTGGGGGAAACCACACCCCATCGGGTGGACACCCGCATCGTGGCTGCCACCAATCTCGACCTGAAACAGGCCGTGATGGACGGCAAATTTCGGGAAGACCTGTTCTATCGCCTGAACGTCATCAACATCAAGCTGCCACCTCTGCGTGAGCGCCCGGAGGATATTCTGCCACTGGCACGGCACTTCATCCGCAAGTACAACGCAGAGAACCAGCGTCAGATGTCAGAAGATATTGACCCTGATGTGCTGGCACTGCTCGAAGCCTATCCCTTTCCGGGAAATGTGCGTGAACTGGAAAATGTCATCGAGCGGGCTGTTGTCATCTCACGGACGAATTCCCTGACCGTGGAGTGTCTGCGGGATGAGATTCTCAACCCTCCGGTACGGGGGGAACTTCAGTCCCTGCCCGGTGGGCTGCTTTCATCCTCGCTCGACATTTCCCAAGGCATACGTTTTTATGATGTCGTGGCACAGTTTGAGATCGAGCTGATTCGTCGCGCTCTGGAGCTGACCCGCAACCACCAGAGCCGTGCGGCCAAGCTGCTGGGTCTCAATCCAACCACTCTTAACAGCAAGATAAAAAATTACAACATCAAGTAACCTGCCTGCCGATTGGAGCTGCTGCCCTGCTTATGAATCCCGTCCTGCCTGATTTGAATACAAACGGTTTTGTTTCCCTGCTGGAGAGCGCTGTCAGGATGCTGCCCGGACTGGAGAAATTTTCACGTACCAACAACATCAGCTATCTGTACACCTCAGACGCACTGGACTGGACAATTTTCATTCTCTATTTTGGACTGCTCTTCATCCTTGCCATCTATGGGGCTTACCGCCTGAGAATTACGTACCTGTTCCTACGCTACCACCAGTTTCGTCCGCAGCCAAAAGCCTATTTTGATGAAGATAATCTGCCGCATGTGACCGTTCAGCTTCCGCTGTTCAACGAAATGTATGTGGTCGAGCGCCTGCTGGCTGCCTGTGCGGCACTGGATTATCCAAAGGATAAGTTGGAAATTCAGGTTCTCGATGATTCGACGGACGAAACCCAGGCCATTGCCAAAGCGGCTGTCGAGCGTTATGCCGCCCAAGGGCTGGATATGGTCTATCTTCACCGGACGAACCGTGCCGGTTTCAAGGCCGGGGCGCTCAGCGAAGGTCTCAAAGTGGCCAAGGGGCAGTTCATTCTGATTTTTGATGCTGATTTTCAGCCAAAGCCGGACTGTATCCGTAAGATGATTCACTACTTTACGGAGCCACGGGTGGGGGTTGTCCAGTTCCGGTGGAGTCACCTCAATGCTGACTACAATCTGCTGACCCGTGTACAAAGTGTCATGCTGGATGGGCACTTTGTCATCGAGCACACGGCACGTCACCGCAGCGGCGGCTTTTTCAATTTCAACGGAACGGCTGGCATGTGGCGGCGGGAAGCCATTGTCTGGTCGGGCGGCTGGCAGGCTGATACCCTGGCTGAAGATACTGACCTCAGCTATCGCGCCCAGCTTCTGGGGTGGAAATTTGTTTACGTCCTCGATGAAGATGTACCGGCTGAACTCCCGGTTGACATCAATGCCTTCAAGGTTCAACAGCGTCGTTGGGCAAAGGGTTACACGCAGGTGGCTATGAAAATCCTGCCCCGCCTGGGTGGATTGAACCCGCCACTTCACGCCAAAATAGAAACCTTCTTTCACCTGTCAGGCAATCTCATCTACCCGCTTATGATTGTCTTTCACCTGCTTCATCTTCCAGTCCTGATCGTGCGCTACAATCAGGGGTTATTCCATCTCATGCTCCTGGATGTCCCCTTTCTGCTGCTCTCAACATTTTCAGTGACATCATACTACTTTATATCTCTCAAAGAGCTTTACGGAAGCAGATGGAAGAACTTGCTGCTTATCTATCTCGCTATGTCCATTGGGGTCGGGATTTCAATCAGCAATGCCAAGGCCGTGTTGGAAGCATTGCTGGGTATCCAGAGTGGTTTTGTCAGAACGCCAAAATATGCCATTGATGGGAAGACAAAGGAAAGAAGCTGGCAGCAGAAAAAATACCGCAGGACGATGGGATGGCTCCCCCTGCTTGAGATCGGCATGACCCTGTACTTTGTGCTGACGGTTGCCTATGCCATTCACAGTGAAATCTGGGGCGTGCTGCCATTTCTTTCCATCTTTGTCCTTGGCTACGGATATGTTGGCGTGGCTTCACTGCTCAATGGCCTGGGTGTGAAGAAGTCCAGCAGCCTGCCGGGTGGTCATCAGCTTTCACCAGTTACAGACTGATAGATGACAAGTTGGCTTCCCTGTCAGCACTTTGTGAGCACGTTGCAGATCACCGGAGCCTGAATGGCTTTCCTTGAGTAGGGAGGGAGTAATGCCGGCATTGTTTTTCTCAAAGTTTTCAAAAGCTCTCGGCATGGATTTTTCGCGTCCTGGATGGGTAGCCATTCAGGTTCTTTGCTGGACCTGGCTGTGGTGTGGGCTGGTTGTGGGTCAGGCAACAGATCAGTCCCCCAGTGAGACAAATCAAGCTCCCAATGAAAATGTCCGCAAAGAAGCCGAGGAGATACTGGAAAAGGTCGTTGAGAATTATAAAAGGCTCCCTTCCTATCGGGCCACTGTTCGCCTTACCTCGTCTAACTTCACGGCCTCAGACTCTGAAGTGATGGTGCGCGTCAAGGACAGAAATCGGATAGAAGTCAGGATGAGAACAAACGATGGCGAGTGGTACGGGTGTTCCACTCCTGAAGGTTATTTCAGCTACACAAGCAAAGACCCCAGCTACTACCTCTCGCACACCCTCCCGGGTGGAGTATCGCAAAGTGATGTAAATGTCGAGGATGTTGCTAGCAAGAGTCAAATACATGGTTGGGGTTGGTATTCCGTTTTTGGTATCTGGGCTGGGTATAACCCGGTCAAGAGTATAGCCGGAAACTGCAAAGACATAACCGTTGAGCACCTGCCGGACAAGCCGTTGACAAAGGTGACACTGATCCTGAAAAAACCGGAAGGCCGTATCCTGTTTACGGTTAACCGGGAACAGAATGAGCTGCTGGCTGTGAGATCGGAAACTCGCCCACAGGGTTCTGCACCAACGGTTTTTACTGAGACCGTCACGGCTTTTGAGCCGTTGCCGCCGGATGAGGAAATTGCCTTTGTTCCGCCACCCGGCGCCAAACGGATTGATGTTGCCCCACTACCCCCAAGGTACAGTAACGCGCTCAGGCCTGACGCCACACCGTTTGACTTCAAAGCCAAGGATTTGAATGGCAAGTTGGTGTCACTCAAAACCTACAAGGGGAAGGTCCTGTTACTGGATTTCTGGGCAACCTGGTGTGGTCCTTGCAGGGCCGAACTTCCAAAGCTGAGGGAGGCTTATGAAAAATACAAAAAACAAGGTTTTGACATCTTGAGCATCTCACTTGATTATGATGATGATCTCACCAAGGAAAGTTTCATAGCCTTTGTCAAAAAGGAAGGGATGAACTGGCGACATATCTACGATGGGCGGGGTTGGAGAGCGCATATTGCCAAACAGTATGGCGTCACGGGGATTCCTTTCACGTTACTTATTGGACGCGATGGCAGGATTGCTGCGGTCAACCCTCGTGGAGAAAAGCTCGAACCAGCCATACGGGCGGCGCTGGCCAAGTAAGTTTCTGTTGGCATCAGCGGCTGCCGGGTGCGCAGCACGTCCCTGTTACGTGGGATGACCGCCGGCTGGCAGCCGCATCCGTCTCTTGCAAGTCTGTCTGGCAGAACCACTCAGGACCGGGGCTGACGCCCGAACTTGGCCTGGAGACGGGCTTCGACAATCGGTGGCACGAACGGCTGGACCGAGCGCCCAAGGAAACAGATTTCCTTGACCAACCGGGAACTGACAAAGCTGTACGTGTCGGCCGACATCAGAAAGACCGTCTCGATGTCGGGCTGCATGTGACGGTTCATCTGGGCCATCTGGAGTTCATATTCGTAGTCGGAAACCGCGCGCAAGCCGCGAACAATGCAGTTGGCCCGTTTTCGCTTGGCGAAGTCCACCAGAAGCCCTTCAAAGCTGTCCACCTCGATGGTTGTCCGGGTGGTTTCAGCCAGGGGGGCGACAACCGCCTGAATCATCTCGATGCGCTCCGCCACGGTGAACAGCGGGCTTTTCTGTTCATTGTTGAGAACACCAATGGTGATGTGGTCAAAGAGCGTACAGCCCCGACGGATGATGTCGAGATGCCCATTGGTGATGGGGTCAAACGATCCGGGATACACAGCACGGCACACAGCGCGCAGTCACCTTTCCAGAAGCGGCAGGATGGTTCAGGGACGGCTGCTGACCAGGTTGTAGCGACGCCGTCGCCGCAAGGGCTTCCTGAAGCCTGAAATGGGAAAGTTTACTGTGTTGTTTCGGGCTTGTCGAATCCATGGCCAGGATTTGTCAACTGACCAGGCTGGCAACGGTCGTATGGGCAATGTCACGCAGGTCTTCCGGGAAGCACAGCCGACGCAGGCGGTAGGGACGCAAGCCCTGTACGGCCGCCGAGACTTCGGAAATCTCGCGCTGGCGGGGGTGCGTCTGATGGTCTTCGACGATGATGTGCCGCTCCGGTGCGTCGGGCAGATAGGGGCCAAAGTACGGTACGTCTCCGGCATCGTCTTCGAGCAGGTAGAACTCCGGCGGCCAGCCGCGCTTCACCAAGGCTGACTCCAAAGCCGCCCGAACTTTGGCAATGGCTTCTGACGAAAGGGCAGAAACGTCGAGCGACTTGAAAAGCCGCCGCTCCAGAAAACGTCCGGCCAGGTCAGACAAAACGGGGTCAGGGTCGCGTTGCCACTGCTTGATGTGAAACAGTACGTCGGCGTCGTCAAGGCTGAGATATTCGGCAGTTGTCAGCGGGACGCCGGTGATGAGTTTATCCATGGCGGTGCCGGAAAGCCGAAAGGCGAGTCGGCCTTCGTGTGTCAGCGTCACAGCCCGCCGGAACATGGCCACCAGCATGTTTTCGGCCGCCCGCAGGGCGTGGTGGAAATACACCCGGCGGAACATGTGGTAGCGCGCAAACAGGTATTCCTCCACGGCCAGCACCCCCCGCGCACGGACGATGAGGCTGTCATTGGTGGTATCCACTGTCAGGGCATGGAGAATCCACGGCAGGTCATAGCAGCCGTAACTGACGCCCGTCATGAGGCTGTCCCGCAGCAGGTAGTCAAAGCGGTCGCAGTCAAGTTGTGAGGAAACCAGTTGTGCCGCGAAGCGCGGGCGAAACTGGCCCTCCAGCAGGGCAATCAGGGTATCCGGCAACTGTGGGTCGTGACTGGTGAGCCGTCCGTGAATGGCGGTTGCCGGATCGCCAATAATGCGTTTGGTCCAGTCTTCATGGCGCTGGTGGAGAACTTTCTCCATGACGTGCGAAAACGGCCCGTGGCCGATGTCGTGCAGAAGCGCCGCCAGACGCGCCAACCCACAGACCTGGGCATCGAGCCGGACGCCGCTGCGCTGTAGCGTATCCAGCGCCAACGTCATCGTGTGCATCACGCCAAGGCTGTGGGCAAACCGGCTGTGTTCGGCCCCCTGAAAAACGACAAAGGCCAGTCCGAGTTGGCGAATCCGGCGCAGCCGCTGAAACTCCGGCGTGTCAATGAGCGCCATCAACAGCGCATCAAAGGGCAGGCTTCGGTCGAGCGTGATGATGCGGTGTACCGGGTCGCTGTAGCGGCGCAGTGCCATAGCTAACACCTTGTCCTTCGGCCTGGCCGGCCTCTTCCGGTTGTCCGTGCTCAGGGCTTCAGCATTTCAGTAGTCAAAACCATTTTTCCGAATGCGAATCATCGGCTCGCCCTCGCTCGTGACGCTTCCGGCTACGACTTCACCCAGAAACAGGATGTGGTCGCCGGCGGTGACTTCCTGCCGCAGGACACAATCCAGATAAGCCAGGGCTTCCGGGATCACCGGCACGCCTGTCACAGCCGGCTCATGGGCAATACCCTCGAATGCCGGCTCATCGAGTGCGAACCCCTTGGCAAAGTGCGCCACGAGTTTGCCGTTCTGCTTATGACAGATGTTGACGGCAAAAGCGCCGCTTTCCCGCAGGCGCGTCAGGATGGGCCGTCCCTGCCGCACGGCCGCCATGACCATCGGCGGGTGAAAGCTCACCTGCTTGATGAAGGAAGCCAGCATCCCGGTCGCCTTGGGTCCGGCACCGGTGGTAAGAATGAAAATGCCACTGGAAATCCGGCCGAGCGCCGCGCCAATGGATGCCTGTTCAGTCGGCTGGGGTGTGTCTGTCATCGGATTGTCTCCTGGTGAAAAGGTTCCGGGAAGGTCTCGCAGAAATTGAACGACCAGGCTGCGGTCGGCAAGATTTTCGTTGTACGTTGGAGCAGGGATTGAGTACGCTAAGGGCACCCTGCGACGGATCATGTTTCACACGGCGTCCCCGACACCATCCACGACGGCATTCCGGCCGGCCCACGCCCCTGGCAACTGGTGCAGGGAAAAGGTTACACGACCCGGACCGGAATGCATGCCAGTTTTACGTGCGAGGTACGCAGTCGTTATGAGCGAAACCACCGCCCTCCCTCCTGTGACTGAACGTGGCTTTACCAACCTGATGATTACCGGTTATGTCTATCCGATGACCATGTTGCCGGTAACGCCCCTCCTTGGTATTTACCGCTCCGGGAAAGAAACCTACCGCTTTCTTGAAGGGACGCCCTTGGGGAGTAATGAATTCATCCGCATCGGGGTCACAGTGCTGGCCACTCCCTTTGTGGCACTGTTTATGCTCTGGCCCTTCGGCATCATTGAAGGAACGGAGATCCTTTCCGACCAAGTGGCCCGGCTGGGTCTTGACAAGGCTGTGGATAATGCCATCCAAGGCATAGCTGACACCGTCTTCGGCACAATTGGCTCGCTGCTTCCCAAAGAGTGATACCGGTTGTATCCATCCACTGACGCGGGGCAGAGGTTAGCTCCGCGTCAGTGACCGCCGGCGAAGGCGTACCGCTTGGGCCAACTCGGCCAGAAGCTTTTCGGTTTCTTCCCAGCCAATACATGCGTCGGTGATGCTTTGTCCATAGACCAGCGGTTGCCCTGGTACGTGCGTTTGTTTGCCTTCGACAAGGTGGCTTTCAAGCATCGTGCCGATGATCGCCCGGTTGCCCTCAGCCACTTGGGTGGCCACATTGCGGCACACGGCTGGCTGCCGCCGGTGGTCTTTGCCGGAGTTGGCATGGCTGCAATCAATCATGATGCGTGCCGGCAGTCCGGCGCTTTCCATCAACTGGACGGCTTCCGCCACATGGTGGGCGTCGTAGTTGGGCACCCGCCCTCCGCGCAAAATGATGTGGCAGTCCGGGTTTCCGGTGGTGCGAAACAACGCCGAGCGGCCGTCCTTGGTGTGTGACAGGAAGGCGTGGGGTTCGCGCGCCGAGCGCACGGCATCCACTGCGATTTGAATCGTACCGCCGGTGCCGTTCTTGAAGCCGACCGGGCAGGACAGCCCGGAAGCCAGTTCACGATGTGACTGACTTTCCGTGGTACGTGCGCCAATGGCCCCCCAACTGACGAGTTCGGCCGTGTACTGCGGGGAAATCAGGTCCACGAACTCACTCCCGGCCGGAACCTGCATTTCAGCCAGTTCCACGAGCAGGTGGCGGGCCAGCCACAGACCGCGCCGGACATTGAACGTCCCGTCCAGATTGGGATCGTTGACAAGTCCCTTCCAGCCAACGGTCGTGCGGGGTTTTTCAAAGTACACCCGCATTGTAATCACCAGATCATCAGCGTATTCCTGGCACAGGGGACGGAGGCGGCTGGCATATTCCATCGCCGCCTGTGGGTCATGAATGGAGCAGGGGCCGACCACCACCAGCAGGCGGTCATCTTCGTGGCGCAGGATGCGCTTGATGGCTTCGCGGGTACGGTACACCGTCTCGGCAGCCCGGTCGCTGACAGGGAGGGCATCTCGCAGTTCATTGGGAGTTGGAATTGGCTCGAAGGATTGAATACGAACGTCGTCAATAAGATGGCGCATGGCAAAAAGCACCGCAGCCGGATGGGGGGGCCGGGAACCAGGGTTGCACACGGGCTGATGAGCGTAAACAAGACATAGCAGTTATGCTCCGCGTGGCGCAACGGCCCGGTGACGTAGCCACTGCTGATAGACCTGGCGGCGGGGGAGTCCATAACGCTGTGCCGTCTGCCGGATGGCTTCCGTGGCACTCAGCCCGTGTTCCGCGATGCCGCGTTCGATTTCTGCCAGAAGTATCGTGTCGTCTGGTGGTGGCAGTGGCACGGTGGGTTTCCCGTCAATGAGAACGACAATTTCTCCACGCGGTGTTTCCGCCCCGAAATGCGCCGTAAGGGTGGCCAGTGTCCCCCGGACGTAGGTTTCGTGGAGTTTGGTCAACTCCCGCGCCACGACGGCCGGGCGGTCGCCCAGTATGGTCAGGGCATCCTGCAGAAAAGCCAGCAACCGGTGGGGCGCTTCATAGAACACCATCGTGACCGGTTCATCAGCCAGGGCTTCGAGCGCCTTGCGCCGGGCCGCCGACTTGGGTGGAAGAAAACCAACAAAGTGAAAGCCCTCTGCCGACAGGCCGGCGGCGCTCAATGCCGTGGTGGCGGCACAGGGGCCGGGCAGGGCGCTGACGGGCAAACCCGCATCAATGGCGGCGCGCAGGAGCTGTCCGCCCGGGTCTGAAATGAGCGGCGTGCCGGCGTCACTGACCAGGGCTATGGTGTCGCCCGCCCGCAGCCGTTCCAGCAGTTCACCTGTCCGCTGCCGTTCGTTGTGTTCGTGATAGCTGATGAGTGGTGTCGAAATGCCGTAGTGGTGCAGCAGTTGGCGCGTCCGCCGCGTATCTTCGCAGGCAATGAGGTCGGCTTCGCGTAGGACCCGAACGGCGCGGTAGGTGATGTCTTCCAGATGGCCAATGGGGGTCGGCACCACGTAAAGCGGCATGGGGGGCGTTAGCTGGCGAGAAACTGTCTGGCCAGTTGGTTGAACCGGTCGGCGTGTTCGTCGTGCGGCAGAAGCGCGCAGTTCTCAAACAGGACGAGTTGGGCCTCCGGTTTGCGTGCGAGGAAATCTTCGGCCTGACGCGCCGGGGTGGTGCGGGCATTTTTGCCCCAAACCAGGAGCACCGGTTGCAGAAGCCGACCGAAAGCATAGCTGATGTTGCAGTTGGCGATGCCGGTCAGAAAAGCGATGGGAGCATACTTGGCATTTTTGACCCGCATGGTGCGGTAGAGATGCTCAGCATGCTCACGAGTGAAACACCGGGGGTCGTAAAAGCCCTGATTCGTCATAAAGTAACGGATGACGGGCCGCGTGCTGAGCGCTTTGAAAAACAGGGTTCCCACAGGTGAAAAGAGGATGTGGCGTGCGGTTTGGCGCAGGCGTGTGGGCCGTTCATCGGCCAGAGCGCGAATGCCGGTGGGCGCAATGAGAACCAGTTTGCGGAACAGTTCCGGTGCCAGGCTCGCCGCACGGATGACATAGGCTGCGCCAAGCGAGCTGGCAATGACATGGCAGGGGATGCCGATGCGCGCGCGGCAAAAATCAAGGATAAAGTCCGTATAGAGATTGGCTGTGTAATCCATCCGCCGGCGCTCGGAAGCGCCAAAACCGGGCAGGTCCGGGGCAATGACATCGAAGGTGTCCTCCAGCCCCAGAAACACCTTGCGCATTTCATAGGCCGAGGCGGCGGCGTTAAGGCTGTGGATAAGCAGCACCGGCTCCCCACTCCCGCGCCGGGCGTAGTGCATGCGCTGCCCACGCCACATCCAGACGGAAGTCAGCGCATGCACGGGAGCTTCGGCGAGAGATGACATACAGGAGTGTTACTTCAACCGGTCAAACTCGGCATCATCAATCTCAAAATTGGTCGAGATTTTCTGCACGTCATCGTGGTCGTCGAGGGCCTCATAGAGCTTGAGCATCTGCTGGGCATCCTTCCCTTCAAGGCGAACATAGGTTTTCGGGACGCGCGTTATGTCAGCCGAAACCGTTGGGACACCAGCCGCCTTGAGAGCCGCCAGGACGGCATCGAAAGCCTCCGGTTGCGTCTGAATCTCCCAGTATTCACCCAAATCACGCAGGTCTTCGGCGCCAGCGCCAACGGCAATCTCAAAAAGTTCTTCTTCTGACTTCACATCCTTTTCGAGCGTGATGACGCCTTTGGGATCGAAGAGCCAACTTACGCTGCCGGTTTCACCCAGGTTGCCGCCGTTCTTGGAAAAAAGATGGCGGAGTTCACTGACCGTACGGTTGCGGTTGTCAGTTGCAGCTTCGAGCAGAATGGCAACGCCGGCTGGGCCGTAGCCTTCATAGATGATCTCCTCGTAGGCTGCACCTTCGATTTCACCCGTGCCCCGCTTGATGGCCCGCTCGATGGTGTCGTTGGGAATGTTCTCCGCCTTGGCATCGGCAATGGCCTTGCGGAGACGCGGGTTGCCTGCCGGATCGCCGCCTCCGACCCGTGCCGCAACGGTCAGTTCCTTGACGAGCCGGGTGGTGATTTTGCCCCGCTTGGCGTCGAGCGCCCCTTTTTTGTGTTTGATGGTATGCCACTTACTATGACCAGACATAGCTTTTCGGTCTTCCTCAAAACGAAACGATGTCGTGAAAAGAGCTTGATGGGCCGCCAGGCCCGTGTGGCTGAATCTAGCACAGAAATCCTGCCGGCTGGCGCAATGCAGGTGAAAGCAGACAGTAAGGAAGGGTTTGTGATGCTGCCTCAAGCCGCGTTGTCAGGAAGGGGCTGGCTATCGGCGCTAACGAAGCCGTCGGAGGTCTCCCAGATGTTGCGAGAACTCAGCCCTGTGGCTGAAAGTAGGGTGGTAGGTGGTGTTTTTCGTCCGGCACGAGCCGCTGGTGACCGCCGGTGTGTCTGGCCACGGCAGCCGTCGTGGCAGCCTTTTCCGTGTAGCGTTCACGAATCTGTAAAATCTTGGGCAGGATGGACTTGAAAGCTTCCACGAGATTGGGATCGAAGTGCCGTCCGCTCTGCCGGTCAATCTCGGCAATGACTTCTTCGACCGACCAGGCCTGTTTATACGGCCGCTCCGTCGTCAGAGCATCAAACACATCGCACAGCGCCACAATCCGCCCCACAATGGGAATCTGCTCGCCCTTGAGACCGTTGGGGTAGCCTGACCCATCCCATTTCTCGTGGTGGGAAAGGGCAATCTCCATCGCCATGTGCATCAGGGGGGACGTTGAGCCACTGAGGAGTTCGGCCCCGATGGTGGCATGGGACTTCATCACTTCCCATTCTTCAGGCGTCAGTTTGCCTTCCTTGAGAAGGATGCGGTCGGGAATGCCGATTTTTCCAATGTCATGCATCGGGCTGGCATGCAGAAGCATTTCACAGGCTTCATCGTCCCAGCCGATGGCGCGGGCCAGTTCGGCGCAGTAGTGGCTCATGCGGATGACGTGCATGCCGGTGACATTGTCGCGGTATTCTGCGGCACGTCCCAACCGCCGCACGATTTCCAACTGCGTTTCACGAAGCTGCTGCGTGCGCTGGCGCACTTTTTCTTCCAGAATCCGGTTCTGTTCCCGGACTTCATTGTGCAGCAGCCGCACCTCGATCATGTTGCGGATGCGGGTCAGGGCTTCGACGTGCTCGAACGGTTTGCTCAGAAAATCGCGCGCGCCAGCTTCAAGAGCGCGCAGGCGGGTGGCGTGATCGGGCAGTCCGGTCAGCACCAGAACGGGAATGTAGGAATCATGCTCGATTTCCCGCAGGTCTTCCATCACCTGAAAGCCATTGCGGTGGGGCATGTGCAGGTCAAGGATGACCAGGTCGGGTGACAGCTCCCGGTAGAGTTGCGCAACCTGCCGTGAGTCCGTCGTGCTGAAAACCCGCCGGTAGCCGGCTTCTGCCAGGAGATTTTCCAGCAGCTTGATGTTTAGTTCAAGGTCATCAACAACAAGAATCCGTGCATCCCGAATGCGAGCGTCATCCATAGCCTTGTACTCACCCAGAGATCAAAAACAGAAAAGCGTGACGATACCGGCCCTTAGTTGAAGCGAAGCAGGAAGGGAAGCCGGGCATAGACGCCGAGCGGATCGTTGAAGGCGGCCAGTGCTGCCGTTTCGGCCCATAACTGCTCCAGTTCACGTTGCACCGGTCCCTGCACCAGACGCTCCGGCTCCTCATCGGTGAGCAGCTTGGCAAGCTGCTCAGCCAGGTTGCGCCGCTTGGGATACTCGGCAATTTTCCAGTCATTCCCCAGCTTGGCCAGTTCGGCAGCCGCCTGAATGGCCGCCTCCAGCCCGCCAAATTCGTCCACGAGTCCGAGTCGTTTGGCTTCCGCTCCCGACCAGATGCGCCCCTGTGCAATTTCCTGTACGGTTTCCTTGGGTAGCTTCCGGGCTTCCGCCACCCGTGTCAAGAACTCATCGTAGATACGATCCACATTGGCCTGAATGAGTTTCAGTTCGTCTTCGGTCTTGGGGCGGGTGATTGTGCCCAGGTCAGCGTAGCGATTGGTTTTGGCCGTGTCCCACTTGACGCCGTAATCACCGGCCAGTTTTTGAATGTTGGGCAGAATGCCAAAAACGCCGATAGAGCCGGTAATCGTGTTGGGCGCGGCGAAAATTTTGTCGCTGGCGGTGGAAATCCAGTACCCGCCGGAAGCGGCTACCGTACCCATCGAAACAACCACCGGCTTGCCGGCCGCACGGGTTTCGGCTAGTTCACGGCGGATGACCTCCGAGGCCAGCGCGCTGCCGCCGGGACTGTTGACGCGCAGCACAACGGCCTTGATCTGGTCGTCCTGCCGAAGCCGGCGCAGTTCCTTTGCCAGGCGGTCGCCGCCGATCTGACCATCGCTTCCGGCTCCATCCACGATCTCCCCTTCGGCATAGACAACGGCAATGATGTTCCGTGAGGTGCGTTCCAGACCGAGTGAACGCCGCGATACGCGGGCGTAGGCCGGAAGTGTCACCTGCCGGAAGGGCGCTTTGTCATCTTTGACCTCGCTCAGCTTGCGCAACGTGCCAAGCACCTGGTCAAGATAGGCTGTTTCGTCGGCCAGTTTGGCGGCCACGGCTTCCGGTCCGACCAGGATGGCTTTTTCGTTGGCCAGGCGCTGGAGGTCATCGGGCGTCAGTTGCCGCGCTGTTGCCACGCCACTGACGAACTCGCCCCACACGTCGTCCAGCAGCTTTTGGGTCTGCTCCCGGTTTTCAGGACTCATTTTGTCGAACAGGAGGGGTTCGACTGCCGATTTGTACTTGCCGACCCGTGTGACCTGAATGCCGACACCATATTTCTTGAAGGCTTCGCCCAGGAACATCATCTCCGAGGCCAGCCCGTTCATTTCAATCGCGCCAAAGGGGTTGAGAAAGATTTTGTCCGCCACGGACGCCAGGTAGTAATCGCGTTCGCTATACACCTGGTTGTAGGCGTAGATGGGCTTTTTGGACGCCTTGAAGCGCAGCAGGGCTTCGCGGATTTCCCGCAGCGCGGCAAAGCCGGAGCCGTAACCTTCCGTGGACAGATTGCCATGCAGGTATAGCCCCACCACCCGTTTGTCCGCCGCCGCCTTGTCCAGGCAATCCAGAATGGTGCTCAGCGGCAGGATTTTCCCCCCGCTGCCGCGCAACAGCCGCTGCACGTCCACTTCGCGGCCGTCATCGCTGGGGGCAATGTCGGAAATCGTGGCCGAAAGATCGAACACCAGTATCGTTTTGTCCTGAACAGCCGGTTCAGGGCTGCGTCCACTGGACAGTGATGCCACCGAAGCCAGCAGCAGCAGGATGCCCCCAAGGACAAGCCCGAAGAAGATGAGGGTGCCGGTCAGGCTGGCAAACACGTACTTCAGAAAATCGCGCATGGCTTGGATTGCTTTTCTATCCCATCCATAAAACCGGCCGGCTACATCCAGACGCCCTTTGTGGCTAAAGGCGCAAGCAATGACTATACACAGTCTCAGCGTTGCTGGACAAAGGATGCCAGCCGGGCATAGACCTCCCGCAGGGTGTCAGGCGGGGGTAGAAAGACGATGCGGAAAAAGCCATCGTGCGGGTTCAGCCCGAAGCCGGAGCCGTGCACAAAGAGCACGCCGGTAGCCCGCAGCAGGGCCAGCACGAATGCCTCATCCGTCTGTCCCTTCAGGTCAGCCACCTGTCCCATGGCATAGAAAGCCGCCTGGGGGGCAATACAACGGATGCCGGGGATGGCATTGAGAGCTTCGACGGTAATGGCCGCCCGCAGTTTCATTTCCTCGATGAGGGACGGCAGATGTGACTGGTTTTCCAGGGCCACAGGAAGCACTTGCTGCGTCGGCAATGGACTGCAAATCCGGGCTTCGGCAATCTTGCGGACGGCAGCAATCACTTCCCCAAAACGCTGTGTGTTGGTGTAGGTCATCCAGCCCACGCGCCAGCCCGGCACCAGATGCGACTTCGAGAGGCTTTCCAGCGTGACGACCGGCACATCCATTCCAGCCGCGAGCTGGGCCATGGGCGGCGGCGGCGGGCCGTAGGTCAGCCGGCAATAGACCTCATCGGCAATGACGACCAACCCGTGGGCTTCGGCAATAGTGAGCAGTTCCAGCAGCAGCCGCGCATCATAGACCGCACCACAGGGGTTGTTCGGGTTGATGATGACGATGGCACGGGTCCGGGGCGTGATCCTGTCCCGGATTTCGTCCGGGTCAGGCAGCCAGCCCTGCTCCGGGTCGAGCCGGTAGTAGTTTTCACGCGCGCCCAGCTTGGCGGTAATGGCCGTGTAGAGCGGATAGGTCGGGCAGGGCGTCAACACGTCATCGCCCGGCTCCAGCAACGCACTCAGCACCATGTCAGCCGCTTCCGACGCACCCGAACTGATGACGACATCTTCAGGCGAAAGATACACGCCGCGCCTTTCGGCTTCCTGAACGATGGCTTCACGCGCAGCCAGCGTCCCCACCGAGGGCGCGTAGCCGTTGTGTCCCTCGCGTACGGCACGGGCCAGGGCTTCCTGCAGGATGGCGGGCGGCTGAAGCCCGTACAGCACCGGGTCGCCAATGTTGAGATAGGTCACCGAACGGCCTTCGGCTTCCACGGCCTTGGCAGCGGCCACGATGTTGCGGATGGCATAGTTGTAGTTTTTCGTGCGCTCGGCAGGCCGAAACAATGCAGGACTGGGGCTGGACATACACCGTCACCTCAAAGGCAGGAGTGGTCCCGACACCGGGACGCAACCCACGAAGATGTTTTGCTTGGCCAAGCACTTGTAGCGAAATCCAGTGCGGGCTGCAATCTTCACGGAGGCAATAGTTCAGGGCGTCGCGCGCTGGGCCCCGGCCGGTGGGGTAAAGCTAAAAAAGCCGTCCGGCAGGGGCGGATTTTCGACAATCTCCGAAAGCAGGAAGTCGTCCTGTTCACCGGCGGCACTGAGGAGTGAAATCCGCGCCAGTTCAAAGGTCGTGGGATGACATTCAACCAGTACCGCCGTCACCAGCTCGATGCGCTCCCGTGGTGTGAGCCGCAGGACGACGTATCCCGGACGCACCGGCGGTACGGCCGCCAGTTCAACCTGGCGGAACAGCCGGGCTGCCCGCCGGTCGCCCAGCAGAAACAGAAACGGTGTACGGGGATCGCGGCTGGCGCGTACCGGCTCCACGGTGTACCGCTGCCGGGCGGCGCTGTAGAAGTAGGTGTGCCGGCCGTCGCACAGAAACTGTTTGACGCTGGGCGCGGTGTAATCCCAGCGCATCCGTCCCTGCCGTTGCAGCGCCAGCGTGCCCTGCTCGCGGAGGGTCTGGCGTCCCCGGTGAATCTGGGTGAATGCGGCCGTGAGCGTGTTCAGGCGGCTGTAGCGCCGCAGAACGCCCTCCAGCAGACGGGCTGCGTCGGGTGTCGGGCGTCGGGCGGCCTGCCCTCCGGCCGGGCCGGCCGTCAGCCACCAGCCAAAACCCACCAGGCTTTTCAACAGAAAATGGCGGCGCTGCATGAACGTCGGCTGAAGCTCACTTCTTGCGTTTGCCGTCATTGCCGCCGGGTTCGATGTAGCTGCGCCGGTACTGGACTTCGAGACGTTTGTTGTCCGGTTTGCCGTCGCCGTCCACATCCACGAGCACTTCGATTTTGCGCCGCTTGCCCTCCCGGCGCGGGTTGGTCGGTTCGTAACCCAGGCTGTACTGGTTGCGCAGCAGGGTATCAATCGAGCGCAGGGTCGTCGGCAGTTCACCGATGAATGTCACCGGAAAATAGCGCCCGCCAGAACTTTCGGCAAAGGTACGCAGGGTGTTGAATGCCTGGAGGAACGTCAGGTTGGCCTCCGGCGACAGCCGTGGGTCATTGAGCTTGTAGAACAGGTTGCCGATGCCGATGCAGTACACCGGTATGCCGGCATTTTCGACGATTTTGCGTGCCTGGTCATAGTTGATGCGGCTGAACGTATCAATGCCAAGGGCAATGAGCAGAATGGCCGTGCGGCCCTGGACTTCTTCCAGCCCGGTGTAGTCTTCGCCGTCAAGCTTTCCGCCCTTGATGACGAACTTCAGCGTGTCGAAGAGGTTGCTTTCCGTAAAGGCAGGGAAGTTGCGGTACAGGAGCGCGATGTTGGAGCGCAGCACGGCCGGGTCGTTTGTGAAGTCCGTGAGCACTTTGGGACGCAGGTCAAACGCGACGATGGAGATGTAATCGTTGGGGCGTACGAACCGCTCGATGAACTGCGCCGCCGGTTCGAGGACTTCAAACACGAGCGGCCCGATCGCACGGCTGTATTCGAGCACCATGACGAGCGTAAGGTCGCTGTCACCGGCCCGAAAATTGGTGATTTCCTGTTTGACGCCGTCTTCCAGAATGGTGAAGTTCGCCGGTTTGAGGTCGGTAAAAAGGCGGCCCGTCTTCTTGTCATAGACGACGACTTCCAGATTGACGACATCCGTCGCCAGCACGATGACATTGCCTTCGTCATCGGTGGTTGGGGCCTTGGTCGGAGGACGCCGGCGCGGCGTGCCCATCGGACGATTGGGGTCCTGCCCTTCCTGGGATGTGCCGCTGGGGTTTGCCGAAGGCTTTTCATCGGGGAGCGTCCGGTTAGGCTTGTCGTTTTCAGGGGGCGGCGGAGTTGTTTTCCGCGTCGCACCGGACTGCGCGAGCACCGGGCGGTAGGGCCGGACGGACGGCACACCAAGCGCCAGAAGGCACAAGCCGACGAGGATGAGACGGCCGGGCATCCGACCAGGGAGCGGGTTCAGGTTCACGTCGTCACCTCCAGGAGGATAGTGGCTTGGGTTTGGCGTTGGCAGAGGACGCAGCGTTGCCTGGCCGTTCCACACCCGGGCCTTTTGTCACACGTCCCTACGGCCCGACAAGTCATCCCCGGCCTGACGGTTCTGCCTGCGTGCCAGGTGAGACCGTACCGAGCCAGAGGGCAGCCAGACCAGCCCCACTCGCCGCCAGCCAGAAGGGAGCCACCGGCGCGACCTGCTCCCAGAGCAGTCCCGCCAGGCTGCTCGCCACAAGGATGCTGAAGCTGGCCAGCATGGTCTGCAAACCAATGGCTGACCCACGCTGTTCGGGCGGAACAAGGTCGGCAATCCACGCCTTGCTGACGCCTTCCGTCGCGGCGGCATAGAGACCATACAGCGCAAAGCACAACCAGACCTGCCAGATTTGCGTCAGGAGTGCAAACCCGGCATACACGACGGCATACAGGCCCAGCCCCAGCACGATGACCTGCCGCTTGCCCAGGCGGTCGGCCAGGTCGCCGGCCGGGTAAGCCGCCAAGGCATAGACCCCGTTGTAAAGCACATAGCCGCCAATGGCCGCCGTATCCGAAAACCCAACCTGTTTCGCCTTGAGAATGAGAAACACATCACTGCTGTTGACCAGACCGAACAGGGTGAGCGCTGCCACCAGTTGACGGTATGCCGCCGGTGCACTGCGCCAGTAGGCAAAGACAGCAAAGGGCGCAAAGCGCCGGCCGGACGCTGGCTGAAAGGGCACATCCTTGACCCACCACACGCAGAGCACGGCCAGGATGCCGGGCAGAAACGCCAGCAGAAACAGCGTGGTGTAGTCGCCGGGCCGCCAGGTGAGAAAGGCAATGGCCAGCAGTGGACCCAGCACCGCACCAGCCGTATCCATTGCCCGGTGAAACCCAAACACGCGCCCCTGCGCCCCGGCCGGGGCATAACCGGCCAGCAGGGCATCCCGTGGGGCGCTGCGCAGTCCCTTGCCCAGGCGGTCAGCCAGCCGGCCCACGACAACCGCCCCGGCGGCCGGCCACAAACCGGGAAGCGGCTTGGAGAATGCCGACAGGGTGTAACCCGCCTGCACGAAGGGCGCGCGTGTGCCAAGCCGGTCGGAAAGCGCGCCAAAGTAACCCTTGAGGAAACCAGCCATGCCTTCGGCGATGCCCTCCAGCAGACCCACCAGAACAAGGGAAGCGCCGAGCGGACCGGTCAGGTAGAGCGGGGCAACCGGGTAGAGCAGTTCGCTGGCCATGTCGGTCAGCAGGCTGACCAGACCAAGCAGCATAATGGGGCGTGAAATGGGCGTGCGGCTGCTCACAGGTCGAGTTGAAAAGGCGTGAAATCAAGGCTGTCGGCGCTGACCAACTGCAAGCGGGTCCGCCCCAGTTGCCCGTTGAAAGCTGTGGCAATGGCCGCGCCGTGCAGGTGACCATATACACACCAGTCCACATCGTACTCAGCCAGCAGCTCCGTGAAACCGCTTGGTTCGTGGCGGGCGTTCATTGGGGGATAGTGGAGGATGACCACGAGTTTGTCGAACTCGCTCCGGCGCTGGCGGGCGGCTTCGAGTCCCAGACGCAGCCTTCCGACTTCACGCAGGTAAATCTTGCGGTCCTGCGCGGTGTATTCCCGGCGCACCTTTTCGCGGCGCAACAGGGCTTCCTGGCGTTCAAGCGTATCAGTGCTTGGTTCATCGCCCGGACACTGCCAGCCGCGTGTCCCGACGAAGGCCACCCGTTCCAGCACAAAGCACGTGGCCTGCAGGGGGATGATGGAGCTGTCTGCCATGGCCCGTACCTTGGCCAGCGAGTGCCACCAGTAGTCGTGGTTGCCGCGAATGATGAGCTTTCGCCCTGGAAGCCGGGCGATCCAGTCGAGGTCGGGGCGTACATCTTCGGCGCGCATGGCCCAGGAAAGATCGCCAGCCAGAATGAGGACATCATCGGGCGTTCCCAGTGCCGACCAGGCCGCCGCAATCCGGTCGGCGTGGTTGCGCCAGTGCTCACCGAAAATGTGCATGGGTTTGGGCTTGGCGAAGGACAGATGGGGATCACCCAAGGCAAAGACACGCATGAGCTACCTTTGGAAACACCATACGGACGGACCACCCTGAAGGAAACCAACTTTTTCGCATCCTCTGGCGTCAAAAATGGCGTATATCCTATGAGAAAGCAGGCTTTTCGAGAAACTTTGGTTGAAATTACCGTGCTGAGGTAATGAAATCAGACGCGATATTTCATAGGCTGACGGCGCACAGCGTGCGCCATCATTTTGTCTTCGTTTCCAAAAAAACAAAGCATGTCACAAACAACGCTTCCGCCGCTTGGGTCGCCTTCATCTTCGACGGCCGTTCCTTTCGTTCGTCTTGTACCTTCGGTCAGCGACAGCACATTTCATTCCCTGGGGCCTTTGGTCATTGCCGGGTTGCTGCTTTTCGATGCCTTGGCCGCCACCGGGTCACTGGCGGCTGGCATCTGGATGGCTTCGACCTTCTGGCAGGTCGAGCCGTCGTTTACACCCTATGTGCCGTTCCTGCCGACGCTGCTGCTCGTCAGGATACTGACGCTCCGGCACTATGGACTTTACCGGCTGCGCGGGGCCTTCCGGTACTCGGACGACCTCCTGGGTGCATTCAAAGGCGTTTCGCTGGGGTGTATCTACGGTTTCGTAACCCTGCTGTTTTTCCACCGTGGCATTCTCAACCAGCCGCTGTTTCTGTCGCGGGTGGTGTTTGTCTGTGACTGGGCCATCATGCTCCTGCTGGTCGTTGCCAGCCGGGTGCTCCTGCGGCAGGCGCAGTCCTGGGTCCGCAGCAAGGGCTACGGTCTCATTCCGGCATTCGTGGTCGGCGTCGGGGAGGAAGCCCGCGTCTGTATTGCGGAAATCAACGAGTCGCCGCGTCTGGGGTACAAGGTGCTGGGGGTGCTCACCACGGACGAGCGGACGGCGGATGTCCCGGATACCATCGAAGATGTGCCGGTTATTGGCACGTTCGATGACCTGCCGGAACTGGCCCGGGCGCTCGGCATCAAGGAAGTTCTCATCACCGACGCACAGCTTCATCCGCGCCGGATTTTCAACGCCATGATGAACGCCGGCCGGAAACATCACCTCAACTTCCGGGTTGTTCCGAGCCTGTTCAACTGCCTGCCCGAAAAAACCCAGATCGAGCAGCTTGGCTCACTGCCGATGATCCAGCTCTTTCGTGATCCGCTGTCGGGGGTCAATCGGTTTCTGAAGCGTGCCCTGGATGTGGTCGGTGCCGGGTTGGGGCTGATCGTCCTGTCGCCTGTGTTTGCGCTGATTGCGATTGCCATTCGCCGCGAGTCGCCGGGACCGATTTTCTACCGGCAGGAACGGGTCGGTATGGACGGGCGCACCTTCCAGATGCTCAAGTTCCGTTCGATGTATGCCGATGCCACGGATGAGATTCACCGACGGCTGATGGTTGAAACGATTAAGTATCCCGCCCGCGCCAATCGCGGGACACGTGGAAAACCGCTCTACGGCAAGGTGTTCAACGACCCGCGTCTGACGAAGGTCGGCAAGTGGATCCGTCGCTACAGCCTCGATGAGCTGCCCAATCTGTGGAACGTGCTCAAGGGCGAGATGAGCCTGGTCGGCCCGCGTCCGCCCATTCCCTACGAGGTTGCCGAATATCAGGACTGGCACCGGGCCCGTTTCAATGTCAAAGGCGGCGTGACGGGCCTGTGGCAGGTTTCGGGGCGCAATCGGCTCACGTTTGAGCAGATGGTGCGGCTGGACATCTACTACATCGAAAACTGGTCGTTGTGGTTGGACATCAAGATTCTGCTCCGCACGATTCCGGTCGTGCTCCGGGGCGATAACACCTACTGACAACCAGCCGGCTCCGGCCGGACGTAACCTTTGGCAACGGCAAGCCCTGGCGGGTGTGTGATGTGGGAAGCACCGGAAGCACCTCCGCGACTGACGGTTTCGGCGCTGACAGCCCAGATTCGGCGACAGCTCGAAGGGGAGTTTCGGGAAGTTATCGTCGAAGGCGAGCTTTCCAACTTCGTGGCCCACACCTCCGGGCACTGGTATTTCACGCTCAAGGATGCACAGTCCCAAATCCGCTGTGCCTGTTGGAAGGGGACGAACTACCGGATTCGCTTCCGCCCGCGCAACGGCCAGCAGGTGGTGTGCCGGGGAAAAGTGACCGTCTATGCACCCAAGGGGGAGTACCAACTGACGGTCGAAGCCATGGCGCCGGTGGGAGTGGGCGAGCAACAGTTGGCCTTCGAGCAGCTCAAGGCCAAACTGGCGGCAGAGGGACTGCTTGCACCGGAGCGCAAGCGTCCCCTGCCCCTTGTCCCGCGTCGCATCGGGATTGTGACCTCGCCGACCGGGGCGGCGATTCAGGACATCCTCAATGTACTCCGCCGCCGGAACGATGGTGTGAGTGTTCTGCTCTATCCCGCGCAGGTCGAGGGGGCTGAAGCGGCTGCGAGTGTGGCGGCCGGCATTCGCTGGTTCAGCGAGAACCCGGACCCGGATTTTCCCGTGGACGTTCTCATTGTGGGACGCGGTGGCGGCAGCGCCGAAGCGCTGTGGGCATTCAACACCGAAGAGGTCGCCCGTGCGATTGCCGACTCCACGATCCCCGTTATTTCTGCCGTCGGACACGAGATAGATTTCACGATCGCGGATTTTGTGGCTGATCTGCGCGCCCCAACGCCGTCGGCGGCAGCAGAGATGGTTACGGCACGCCGCGCTGACCTTCTCGCCGAAGTCGGGTCCATGGCGTCCACATTGACCAAAGTGATGCACATCCGGTTGCTGCGTGAGCGGCAGGCATTGGAGACGCTGGCGCGGCATCCGGTCTTTGATGACACGCAGGCGCGCCTGCGCGATGCGTTGCAGACCTGTGACGAACTGACCCTGGCGGCGCAATCGGCTGTACAGAACCGACTTCGGCTTGCTGGTTGGCGTCTCGAGCGGGCCGGCAACCGTCTCCGGCACTACCCGTGGCGACCATACCTGCAACTCCACGAGCGGCGCGTGTCGGAACTGACGGCGAAGTTGATCGCGGGCGTGCAGGCGCAGGCGGCAGTGGCCCAGAACCGGCTGGCGCAGGCGCTGACCCGTCTCAATACCTTGTCTCCGCTGCGGGTGCTGGCGCGGGGGTACGCCCTGGTACAGCATCCTGACGGGCGGCTTATCCGCACTACGGAGGACGCCGTACCGGGGCAGGACATCGTGATCCGGTTGTCCGACGGCCGGCTGCTGGGGCGGGTCGCGCAGGTGCTTCCAGAGCCGGAAGCGAAGCCGGACCCGCCGCCGCATTCGTAGCCGGCTTGCTTCGGCTGGCTTATTTCGGCTGGCTTACTCGCTGACTTACTCGTAGGAAGTTGGCTGCTCGCTGTTCGTTGCTGGGGCGGCCGGCCAGCTCCCGCTCTGAAAGCGCCATTCGCCGCTCGTGTAAGTGGTGACGCGGTTGCCGCCAGCCCGTTTGGCGGCATACATCATCTTGTCGGCACGGATGGTCAGTTCTTCGGCAGATTCGCCGGCGTACTCGACGATCCCAAAGCTGACAGTCACTTCGCCGTTGAAGCGCTGATAGACGCCTTCACAAATCCGTTCACCGACGCGCCGTGCGGCTTCAGCCGGTGTTTCGGGCAGAATAAGCACGAATTCGTCACCGCCGTAGCGGAAAGGCAGGTCCACCTGCCGGCGGATGACGGAACGGACCAGCTCGCCTACCCATCGGAGCAGTTCATCGCCGGCGACGTGGCCACGGGTGTCGTTGAAGCGTTTGAAGCCGTCCAGGTCGAAGTAACACAGAGCGAAGGTGGAATCCCGGCGCTGCGCGCGCGCAATCTCGCGCGGCAGCAGGTCCTGGTAGTAGCGTTTGTTGTACAGCCCGGTCAGTTCGTCCGTAATGCTCAGTTTGAGGAGTTGTTCCTGTTGGGCGCGGCGCTCGGTGACATCGGTCAAGACGAACAGAAAGCCCTCGCTGCGTTTGGCGCGGAGGGGATGGACCGACAGGCTGGCATAGAACGTGCCGCCGTGACGACGCTTGAGGGCAACGTCTGTCCCGCCGAAGTGCACCTGCTGCCCGGCCAGAAGCTTCTCAATGCTTGTGAAGAGGCTGGAATCCTGGAACAGGGGCAGAATGGGCGTACCGACAACTTCCTTGTCGTCGTAGCCGAACATCATTTCGGCGCCACGGCTGAAGGTCACAATGTTGCCGGCCGGGTCAGTGGAGATGATGGCCGTATCCACAGCAACATCCAGAACGGTTTGCAGGTATTCATGTTCGGCCTGGGCGTTGCGATACAGCCGGGTGTTGCGAATGGCGACGGACACTTGCAGCGCCAGGTCTTCCGCAATGGCGCAGTCATCGTCGTCGAACGCCCCCGGACGGACGCTTTCAAACTCCAGCACGCCCTCAATCGTGCCATCGAGCCAGATCGGCGTTGCGATTTTGGAGCGCGACAGGGTGGAGTGTCCGCGCCATTCGGGCAACTGCCGCAGGTCCCGGCACAGAATCGTCTCGCCACCTTCCATGGTTTCCCGGATGAGACCGGAGTCGCGTTGCAGCGTCGTAGCGATGACGCTGGTGCGGTTGGCAAGTGTCGAGGCGATGTGGAAGTTCTCTCCCTGAGGGCCAGTCATGTGTGGGGTATAAATCGCCACGACCTCGCACTCCATGTAGCGTTGCAGGTGTTCGACGATGTCGGCAATGACCGTTTCCAGGTCGAGGCTGCGCGCCATCTGGCGCGTCACTTCGTTGATAAGAAAGACCTGCTCCCGCTTGCGTTGGACGGCACGGTACTGAAGGGCATTGCGGAAGGCATGGTCGAGGTGACGCGACAGCAGCCCCAGCCCCTCGATTTCGACATCGGTCAGTTTGATGCGCCGTGGATAGCCGAGAATGGCGACGCCGCTGCGCTGTGACCCGTGCCGCAACTGAAGGTGGAGTTGATGTCCGTCCACATGGGTTAGCGTGTCCGGGGCTTCCGGCAGGTTGGCCAGTTCGATGGCGGCGGCCTCGGAGGACATTTTCTGGATAACCGGCTCGCCTTGGGGGGACAGGCTGCTTTCATATCCGAAGCTTCCGCCTTCGCCAGTGATGAGGAGCCGACCGGTGATGCAGGGGGTCAGGTGGAACAGGGTACGGAAGGCAGTCTCCACCAGTTCGTCAAGATCGAGACTGGCATGGAGATTGAGCGCAATTTCGTGCAGGGTTTGCGCGGAAAGCGGAGACGGCACAACTTCGGTCGCCCGTTCGGCGCGGGCAATGGCCCGGCGCAGACGTTCGCCGGTCAGTGGTGGTGCCAGCACCAGCGTGACCCCTTCGGCTTTGGCCTTGGCCGCCAGCGCTGTGTCCTCGTTGGAGAGGCATCCGATGATGGGGAGTTTGGGATTGACCTGATGGATGTAGGCCAGATGCCCCCAGGTGACGGGATCGTCTTCGAGAGCCAGCAGGACGACATCGAACTCATATTCAGCCATCAGCGCAATGAGGGAAGTACCATCGGCGGCTACGGTGAGTTGCAGGGTGCGACTCCGCTGAAGCAGAGCTTCGATTTCCTGTCCGGCCATGGTCGGGGAAGTCACGAACAGGAGCTGCTTCTTGAACTCCACACGCGACATCTGAATGGTGGCAGGCGCGGGCATGAGGACAACCGAGGAAGCAAAGGTGAACCGGGCTGTGGGTGATGACAGAGCGCAGACCTAGTGTAGGCGAAGTCATCGCGCGGGTACAGCCTTTTGCTCGATACTGTCAGGAGCGGTGACGGGTAAGACCGGCACAAACAGCCCGGCACGGTCGGTGACGACCGTGCCGGGCATTGATTGGGAACGGATGTGTAAGCCGAATTCTGTTCCGTCACGGGGACGGCGACGGTCATTCATCTAGGCTGCCGGTTACCCGGCAGCTCAAGCGACCTACCCGGAGATGTGCCTGCCGGAGCAGGACTTGGACGAGCAGCCCTCAGACACCTCCATATTTGGTCTTGCACCGCGAGGAGTTTGCCTAGCCGAACGTGTTACCACGCTCGCTGGTGCGCCTTTACCGCACCGTTTCACCATCGCCACTCGCACACCCCGAAGGGCGTGTAAGTCAGGCTGTCTGTTCTCTGTTGCACTTGTCGTCGCGCCCGACAGGTCGTAGCCGACGCTTCGGACGCGCCCGGCCGTTAGCCGGCTCGCTGCTCTACGGTGTTCGGACTTTCCTCTCCCTGCCGGCCGGTTGTCACGACCAGCAGGCAGCGACCGTCCCATCCGCTCCCAAGGTCACAAAAGGCGGAAACCGGAAGGTATCCTCAGAAGACTGGCGGAGGAGGAGGGATTCGAACCCTCGATACAGTTTCCCGTATACAGCATTTCCAATGCTGCGCCTTCAGCCACTCGGCCACCCCTCCGACAACGAACCCCGCCGCCAAAGCGGAACTCACCCGGATTTCCGCGTATCCACCCACCGGCCATTCCAAAACGCAGTGGCCAAAACGCAGTGGCCAAACCCGCTGGCCGGCTTTCACAGGCCCTGACCGGCCGCCCTACCCAGCCGGCCCGGCCAAACTGGCGGTGAGGGTGGGATTCGAACCCACGGTACAGTTGCCCGTACATCGGTTTTCGAGACCGACCGATTCAGCCACTCTCGCACCTCACCAAAACTTTTCAAAACCACCCTTCACTCTGTGGTCAGGTTGCGGCGCTGCCGAAAAAAATCACGGAGCAGATCGCCACACGCTTCAGCCAGAACCCCACCCGTCACCAGCAGGCGGTGGTTGAGGACGCTCGCCGTACACAGTCCGAAGTGGCTCACAACCGCACCGGCCTTGGGGTCGGCGGCCCCAAAAACGAGACGCTGAATTCGGGCCTGCACGAGCGCCCCGGCGCACATTGCGCACGGTTCGAGCGTCACATAGAGCGTCGCCTCGGTCAAGCGGTAATTGCCCACCTGCCGGGCTGCCGCGCGCAGGGCGATGATTTCAGCGTGAGCCGTCGGGTCACAGTCGGTACGCACGCGGTTGCCCGCCTGGGCGACAAGCTGGCCGTTGATGACGACCACAGCCCCAACCGGGACTTCATCCACTTCGAGGCAAGTGCCGGCAGCCTCCAGGGCCAAACGCATCCAGCTCTCATCGTTCATTGTTTCCACGGCTGTCTGCCTTGCCCGCCGCCTGGCAGCGAGTCATTCTGTAAAAGTCTAATCAGGTCACACTGAAGCGTCAATCTTCCGCCTTCACCCGCGCCAAGGCTTTCTGCTGGTTTGAGGGCGGCCAGTCCGAACTGATTCTGAAACCTCCCAGGGCAGACCGTGGCTGGTAACATTCTGACTCGGCTGCTTGACAAGTCAGCAGTGCAGACTACTTATGACAGTGCAGGGCATCCAACAGACCGCTTGGCGGGCTTTGACCAGATGCGTCTTGCCAAATAGCGGCGTGATGCTCACAATCGCGCTTTTTCCCGCCACGGACGTTTGGATAGTCCCCAGAAGCCACAGCGGAACCCCTTGGTTTAGGTCAAGCGTCATGACAAAAGGATTGGTCATTGTTGAGTCTCCGGCAAAGGCCAAAACGATTACGAAGTATCTTGGCAAGGACTTTACTGTGCTGGCCTCGTATGGTCACATCAAGGACCTGCCCGAAAAGGAACTTGGTGTGGATGTCGAGCATGGTTTCGAGCCGACCTACGAGATCATTCCCGACACGAAAAAGCGCAACAACTCCAAGACCGTACGGGAGCTGAAGTCTGCCGCCCGGAAAGCGGAGTCCATCTACCTGGCGGCCGACCCCGACCGCGAAGGGGAAGCCATCTGTCAGCACCTGCGCGAAGAGTTGGTGGGCGACAAGGAACAAAAGCCGGTCTATCGCCTGTTGTTCAACGAAATCACCAAGGATGCCATTCAGGCTTCATTGCAGTCGCCACGGCAAATCAACCAGGCACTGGTGGAAGCCCAGCAGGCGCGGCGTGTGCTTGACCGCCTTGTGGGCTATGAAGTCAGCCCCATGCTCAACCGTGGGCTTGGCGGCGGCAAGGTTGCGCTCTCGGCCGGACGGGTACAATCCGTGGCTCTGCGTCTTGTCGTTGAGCGCGAGCGCGAGATTCTGGCTTTTCAACCAACCGAATACTGGACCTTTGATGCCCGTTTCGCCGCCGCACTTCCGCCGGAGTTTACGGCCAAGTTGTTTTCCATTCATGGCGAAACGCTCAAAACCGGCGACTTTGACAAACAGCGCAGGAACGAGCGCCACGTCCGTACCGAAGCCGAAGCCCGTGACCTTGAACGCCAGCTCCGTGAAGTTGCGGAATGGCGTGTGGCCGCGGTGACGACCAGGGAGAAGAAACGCCATCCGGTTGCGCCCTTCATCACTTCGACCCTTCAGCAGGAAGCGTCCCGGAAGCTTTCTTTTCCCGTCAAGAAAACCATGTCGCTGGCGCAAAAGCTCTACGAAGGCATCGAGCTGGGGGCTGAAGGCAGCGTCGGGCTGATTACCTACATGCGGACGGATTCAACCCGGATTGCCGATTCCGCCATAGCCGAAGTGCGCGACTTCATTGCAGCGCAGTACGGTGCCAATCGGCTGCCCGCCAAGCCCAACCAGTACAAAAACAAGAAGGGCGCCCAGGATGCCCACGAGGCCATTCGTCCGACATCGGTCTGGCGCACGCCCGAAAAGGTTGCCCCTTACCTTGAGGCTGATGAACTGGCTCTGTACCGGCTGATCTGGCAGCGTTTCGTGGCCTCCCAGATGACGCCGGCCCTCTTTGACGCTACGACGATTGACATCGAAGGCGGGCCGGGCTTTGTCTTCCGGGCGACCGGGGCGGTGCTCCGTTTCGACGGTTTTCTGGCAGTCTATGAGGAAGGGAAGGACGAACTCGATGCTGATGACGAAGCTCTGGCGCGCAAACTGCCACAGGTTGCCGCCGGGGAGCGCGTCGAGTGTCGTGAACTCCAGGTCAATCAAAGTTTTACCCGTCCACCGGCCCGCTACACGGAAGCCACGCTGGTCAAAACCCTTGAGGAGCGGGGCATCGGGCGACCCTCGACCTATGCCCAAACGCTGTCGGTCATTCAGGCCCGCAACTACGTCGAGAAACGTGACGGGCGGTTTCATCCTACGCCCCTTGGGATGGTGATTGCCGATGTCCTCACGGAAAATTTCGCCGACCTTTTTGACCCGGGCTATACAGCGGTGCTGGAGACACAGCTCGACGAAATCGAGGAAGGCAAACTCAACTGGCGGGAAGCACTCGAAGAGTTTTACCGGAAGTTTCGTGCTGACCTGGAAGCTGCCAAGGCCAACCTCAAAAAAGCCAAGGAAGGGGTGGCTACGGACGAACGCTGCCACAAATGCGGGGCGGCCATGGTGCTCAAGCTGGGGCGCTTTGGAAAGTATCTGGCCTGTACCAACTTGGAGTGCAGGGCAACCCGGGACTACGGGACGCTGCCAACGGCTACGTCGGACCCTGGCACGGCCACTGAAGCTGTTGGGGAGATCGCCTGTGACGCCTGCGGGCGTCCGATGGTACGCAAGCGTGGACGCTGGGGCGAGTTTCTCGCCTGCACGGGCTACCCGGAGTGCAAAACGACCCGCAATCTGACCAGGACCGGCGCTCCCAAGCCTGCCCCTGTCCAGCTTGACGAAGCCTGTCCAACCTGTGGCCAGCCACTGGCCGTCCGGCAGGGACGCTACGGCGAGTTCATCGGCTGCTCAAACTATCCGAAATGCACGTATATCAAGCGTGAAGCCATCATGCCCTGTCCGCGGCCGGGCTGCGGCGGCGACATCACCGAACGCCGGTCCGGGCGTGGCCGGGTGTTCTACAAGTGCACCAATACGGCCTGTGATGTGGTCTATTGGGACAAGCCGGTAACTCACCCCTGCCCAAGCTGCGGGGCGCCCTTTACCCTCCAGAAAACGAATGCCCAGGGGGAGACGTACCATTACTGCGCCGACAAGGAACATTGCGGCTGGACGGAACTCCCGGCGGAGAAGCGAAAGAAAAAAGACACGCTGCCGGCATCCAAAAACCCGTCTGCCTCTGAGGCCGCGTAGCAGACGTTGCCGGGTTCTGGGCGGTTGTGTGATTTGGTTGCCTTGGCTTCGGGAGTTGTCCTACAACGTGTTGCCATGCGAGGTCAGGGGCTGCGGCGACGACAATTTCTTCGGTATGCCACATCCGGTGCCTGTGGCGGTGTCTTTGGGCTGCTGGCCGCCGGTCTGCCCAACACAGGTCTGGCTGAAGCCGGCGTCCTTCCCGCGACCGATGAAGGGAAGCTGCCCAAAGGCTTTCGTGAGCCGACCCTGACGCTCGACGAACTCGAAGTCCAGCAGGTGGACTATCCGCTTGCCGATGTGCTGGCCCGCGTCACGATTGACAATCCCAACCAGGCGCTCACCCTGAGCAAACTGACCTACCGGATTGTGCTCAATGGCGTCGAGTGTGGGACAGGCGAGCATCCCGAGAAGCTGACGCTACCCAAAAAGGCTGCCCTGGCCCTGTCATTGCCGATAACCGCCGATCTTTCCTCGGTGCCGCACCTTGGGATCAACACCCTGTTGCAGACCCGCCTGGGCGAGGGCGTTTTCATCAACTACGTCATCCACGTTGCCTTTGAGGTAAGTGTGCTCTGGCTCTTCAAACGCCAGATCAAGGCCAAGCTCACCGGACGATTGCCCCTGCGCGAAATCCTGGAAAAACTGTCACTTCCATAGCGTACTTGTCCGCGCCATCTCAATAACCGGTTTGCCATGCGGCTTGTCATCCAACGTGTGACCCAGGCTTCCGTGACCGTCGGAGGGAAACTCGTTGGGCGCTGCGGTCGCGGTTTGTGCATTCTCGTCGGCATCACACACCGGGATACCACCGCCGATGCCGACTGGCTGGCCGAAAAAACAGCCAATCTGCGCATTTTTGAGGATGAAAACGGGAAGATGAACCGCTCGCTGCTCGACATCGGTGGCGAGGCGCTGGTGGTTTCCCAGTTCACCCTCTACGGCGATGCGCGCAAGGGCCGCCGCCCTTCATTTACCGCCGCGGCTCCCCCGGAGACCGCTGAACCACTCGTGACGCGCTATGCCGACGCCCTCCGGCTGCTGGGCATTCCGGTCGAGACGGGTGTTTTTGGCGCCATGATGCAGGTCGAAATCCACAACGACGGCCCGGTGACACTCATTCTGGAGCGGGGCGGAATATCAGTCGGCGCGGAGGTCGAGTAAGTACGTGTCTGAAACATACCCGTCCGGGTTCATCACCTGGACGCTGACGTAACGCTCGCGCAGGACTTCCGCCGGAAGCCGGAAGTACACCCGCTGGTTGAACAACCCACGGAGAGACTTCTTGACGCTGGCCTGTGTCTCAATGCCGTTGACGATGAGGGTTGGAGTATCACCCAGCCCCTGACCGCGTACAAACAACCCGACCGTCGGTACAGATGACCGGCCGGGCAGGTGAACCCGCGCCACGTTGGTGACTTGGATATTGTGGCAAACCACGGTGTGCGTATCGGTAAGCTGCTGCCCCTGCTCATCGGACAACCAGACGGTGTAGCGTCCCACGCGCGGCGGTAACTCAAACAGCCCCAGCCGCCCCGACCAGGCACGGAAGGGAAGGCTCAGAAAAGTTCCGTCTTCGGCGAGCAGCGAAACCTGTGAGGCCCGTTCCAGATGGTCGCCCAGCACCATGACGCGCCGGTTCTTGAGCGTGACGAAGTTGTTGACGAAGCCGCGCAGACGCGGCTCGGTGGCTGTCGGGCCTGCTGAAACCTCGACGGTGGTCACAAATGGCTTCCAGGCCTGTTCGTCGCCAAGCGCGCCGACCAACAGTGCGCGCCCAACCGCGTTGCCCTGTATTACCAGGGTACTGTTGGAAAAACTGCCTTGGATACAGCCTGAATCCAGACTAAGAACGGCGAAATCAAAGACCGGCAGCCGTCCCGCAAGGGACTGGGCAAAACCACTCCAGGTCATCCGTTCGCCGACGTACAGGGGCAAAAACGCCGGCGGCGGCTCGGCTTTGACGCTGGATGGCGGCAGGCTGCCGGCGGCGGTGGCGTCCAGGACGCGGATGGCCGCAACCTGGGAAACGACTTCGCCTTCCGGTGTGCGGTTGGCGCAGACCGCCAGAACTCCGGCCATCCCGGCGTGGCGCGCTGTCACCCGCCAGACGACTTCATGTGGGGTCGGACTCGGAAGCACATCAATGTCGAGGACGGCCGACAGGCGGCTGCGATCAGCCAAGATGCGCCCGGCCGAGTAGTAAATGGCATCCCGTACCGGATGGGATTCAAAGGCCACCGCGCCGGCCAGTCGTGCCGAGACGCCATCGCCGGCAAAACGAAACGTCACCGTCCGTGTCTCACCGACGCGCATCCACTCCGGCAGCCCGTCAATCACTATCGGCGTGTCGCCTTTCGGCAGAGCTGTCATGAGGCGGAGGTCGGCCAGAGTGCGCATGGAAGTCGTACTGGACAGGGTGTAGCCAGGATAAAGCGCTGCCTGCCGTTCAACGGCAACATCGGCCTGGGCCGTCAGGAGTTCACCAAAGAGGAGGAGAAGTGCCAGTGGAAGCAACAACTGTTTCACAAGGCATGTCCGGTGGGTTGCGGCTGCCCTACCCATGGCAGGTTACCTCGGCGTCAGGGAAAGTTTGTGGACATTGCGTTGCATTCTGTTATGTAACACAGCGTATGCCAGCCAGGGAAAGGTTTTTCATGTCAGCATTCAGGTCAACGGAAAGCCGACCACAAAGCCATATCACACGCAGAAGCCATGGCTAAACCATCTCAAAACGGCACTTCCAGAGGTGCCGAGCGTCCGGTGCATGTCCTTCACGTCACAGACACGCATCTGTTTGCTCAGCGTACGGGTCGCCTGCTCGGCCTGGTGACGTATGATTCCCTGACGGCTGTTCTCGCCGCTGCGGCTGCCGAACCACCTGATATGGTGCTGGCTACGGGCGACCTGGCGCAGGACGGCACGGCGCAGGCCTACGCGCACCTGGCCGAAGCCTTCTCCGGCTTTGCCGCCGCCTGTCCGTTCCCGCCGCCGGTGTACTGGTTGCCCGGCAACCACGACGAACCGGCGGTGATGCGCGCAACGCTGACCCGTGCACCACTGCGCCCGGAGACCGAGGTTATCTTGGGCGGGTGGTACGTAATTCTGCTCGACTCGACAGTTTCCGGCGAAGTTGGCGGCGTTCTGTCCGAAGGCGAGTTGGCGCGTCTCGATGCCGGACTCCACGCCCATGCCGATTGCCCGGCACTGGTCTGCCTGCATCACAACCCTGTGGCGACAAGTGCCCGGTGGATGGATGACATCGGGTTGGCCAATGCCCCTGCCTTTTTTGCCATTCTCGACCGCCATCCGCAGGTGCGTGGCGTACTGTGGGGGCATGTTCACCAGGCAATAGACCTGGAGCGCCAGGGCGTACGGCTGATGGCCTCACCTTCAACCTGCATTCAGTTCAAACCGGAAACGGTCGAATTTGGTCTTGACCCGTCAGCGCCAGGCTACCGGCGGCTGTGGCTCCATCCTGATGGCCGGCTGGAAACCCAGGTGTTTCGGATCAGCAGTTTTGCCGGTTGCGCCGATCCTGACGCAACCGGCTACTAGATGTTCAGATGATTTCAGTCGTTACAGCACGGTGACAGGACCGTGATCGTCACAGTGCCCATCGTGGACGTGATGCAGCCGCCCGTCCACGAGGTAATCCACATGGTCGCCGTGCGGAATGGCCTCATGCCCGCAGCCCGGACCGTGGACATGTGCGCACGCCGTGGGGTATGGCGCACATCCATCGGGATTCGTGCTGCTGACCGCAATACAGTGTTCGTCGTAGTGGTCGCCGTGTGGGAAGTGCAGGTGGCCATCGTGGAGGTAGTCCACGTGGCCATCGTGCTGGATGCGCGTATGCCCGCAGGCGGCGTCATGAGTGTGGGTGTGGTCGGGGTGGGTTGTGCAGCTCGTCATTGGATGACTCCTTTCAGGTGGATAGGGTGGTGAGACCGTTCCGCCGGATGCCTTCATGCGTTACGCATCATCGTGAATGATGTCGTGCCGCGCATGGGCCAGCCCCTGGTGGAACAGATGCCGGACGTGTTCATCTGCCAGGCGGTAGTAGGCGTGCTTGCCTTCGCGGTGAACGGAGACAATCCCCAGCGTACGCAACAAACGGAGTTGGCTTGAAACGGCCGGCTGCGACATCCCCAGCGTCAGGCACATTTCGCCGACACACATTTCGCCGGCATCGAGCAGGGCGATGATTTTCACCCGGGTCGGATCGCCGAGCGCCTTGAACATATCGGCAACGCGCCAGGCCAGCGGGGCGGCGAGCACTTCGCGTTCGGTTGGTTGGTGCTGGTTGCTACAGGGAGAGGCCATACGTTACCGCTAACAGATAAGCATTTGATTATACGTTTTATCTGAAAGTCCCCTTAGCGTCAAGCGGGAAGCCGGCTGCTGCCGGTTGGGAAGCACCGGATTCAGTGCACGGTCTGGGCTTCAGCCTGTTCCAGCAGGGCGGCGGTGTGCTGGGCTGTTTTGGCCCCTTTGACCAAGGCTTCGCTGAGGTTGGTATCGCCGGTCAGGGCGGCAAAGGCATAGAACCGCGCAACCTGGTTGGTCACTTCGAGGACGTGACAGGTTTCGCAGGCCAGCAGCTCCACCTGTGGGACAAGCAGGCAGAACTGGCTTCCGAAGTGATGCCGCCGGACGGGTTCAAGTGCCGTCGTCAGGCGCAGGGCCGGACGTTTGGGGAGTCCGGTCCACTGGGCGCTGGGCAGGCGCGCGGCGAGAACATCCAGATAATCACGCCCCGACGCGAGTTGGGACTGGAGTGTCGAAATGAGCCGCACCTGTTGGGGGGCGGCTTCCGCCTGGGCAAGAATTTCCAGTTCCAGCGAGCCGTAGCCGGCAATCTGTCCGAGGTCGTTGCGAAGCGCATCCACAAAACCGATGTGCTGACCCGTTGCCGACTCGTCGCTGGCCAGCTCAGCCAGCGCCAGGGAGAGTTCGGCCTCGGTACTTCCGGCCGGGCGCTCGTGGGTCGCCAGATAGGCACGGAGGCTTTCTCCACGTCCCTGAACAACATTGTGGGCAATCCCGCCAAGAATGGCCGTGCCGCCGGCAGAGAAGAAAAACGTGCCCAACAGGGAGGGCGTCGCCCGCAGCAGCCGGTAGATCGAAAAGGGATGGGCGGCCGTTGGACGTTCCAGGCGCTGTGCCAGCGTGGCCACGTGAAGCTCACCGGCGGCAATGCACTGTTCCGTGTGTTCAACGGCCTGCCGGAACTGCTCCGGTGTCATGGGGGTGACGATGGAACGCGACGTTGGGCGTGGCAGCGCCGGTAACGCCGGGAATGGGCCGTCGAGTTGTTGCGCCACGGACTGGAGGCGCTGTTGCGCGGCGGCGTAGTCGGCTTCGAGCCGTTCAGTCCGTCCGTCGGTCGGGACATTGACAACGATATGCAGGCGCTGGTGGGCATGGTCAAACACGATGACCGTGCCAAAAGCGGCAAGGACGCCTTCCACGGTCGGCGGCATGCGGGGTGGTACGCCGTGAAGGTGGTGGGATGCTTCGTGCGCCAGATAGCCGAAAGTGGCGCTGGCCAGCGCCGGTATATCCGTCAGGGGGGCGAGGATGTCGGCCCGAAGCCGCCGCCGGACGGCTTGCAGCAGCGTTTCCGTGCGTTCGAGCGTGGCGTGTGGGGTGCGTAGCTCAACCTTTCCGTCCCGGCCGATGATGATCCAGCGCGGATCAAGACCGATGAGCGTGTAGGGTGGCAGATGGCGTTCAAGGCGCTGATTCTCGAACAGACCGACATCACTGGATTGACCGGCCACTTTCAGAAAGACCCCAACCGGTGTGTGAACGTCCGCCGGCAGGGTCACGGCCACGGGAACGACGGTTGCTTCCTGGGCCAGCGCCAGGAAGGCATCGTATGTTGCCGGCTGAAATTGCAGCGTGGACACGGTGGACTCGCTCCGAGGCTTACTCCGTGGGAAGAGGTCGGCGTTTGCCGGCGCGGCTGCGCAGAATTTCGGCCACGTCGTGGGGTGTCACATCCCGCGCCACCATCAGGACGAGCAGGTGATAGAGCAGGTCGGCCATTTCAGCGGCCAACTCCATGCGGGGTTCATTTTTGGCGGCAATGATGGTTTCGGCCGCTTCCTCGCCGACCTTTTTGAGAATCTTGTCCAGCCCGGCCGTAAACAGATAGGTGGTGTAAGCGCCTTCCGGGCGTTTTGCCTGGCGTTCCCGGATCAGGCTGTACAGCTCATCGAGCAGAATACCCAGTTCGAGCGCGCTGTGGGGGACAAGCTTGACTTCCGGCGGGGCAATGGCTGTCGTTCCGTCAGGGGCTTGGGCTGCCGGCGGAACTTCATCCGTTGTGGCGGCGGCACCGCTGCCTGGAAGCATGGATTGGAAAAAACAACTCGTGGCGCCGGTGTGACAGGCCGGCCCACGCGGTTCGACCTTGACGACGAGGGCATCGCCGTCGCAATCCAGCCGTATATCCACGACCCGTTGGGTGTGGCCCGACGTGGCTCCCTTGTGCCACAGGGATTGCCGCGAGCGGCTCCAGAGCCAGACCTCGCCGGTTTCGCAGGTGAGTTGGTAACTGGCAGCATTCATGTAGGCCAGGGTGAGCACCTCGTTGGTCGTGGCATCCTGAATGACGACCGGCACGAGGCCGTTGGCATCGAAACGAATCGCTTCCGTCATGGCTTGGTTACGGCAACACGTTACCGGCGTTGTAGCACAGTTGAATGGTCTCCTGACACCCTGCCGGCAACTCCCGTCGCAAACCGGGGCAACAACCGTCTAACCATGGCGTGCCAGGACGTAATCACAGACTTCGTCCAGTCGGCAGAAACTGTTTGGAAGGGAAAGGCGGCGGATGGGAACGATTGTGGCCAGTTGGGCCAGCGTATCCAGAATGGCAACCCGCGCTTCCGGCAGGGGAAGCCAGTCGGGATAGATGTTGGGCAGGAGCTTTGTCACAGCCTGCATCGGAGGGAGTTGCGTACTGCTGACCGGAGCCTCCGCCGGAACGACCTCCAGGAGGTACACGGCCGTAAGCCGTGCCGGCCGGGGTTGTTCAGGGGTATCGAGAGGCAGGTAGCGTTTTTCCCAGTGTTTGGAGATGCAGGGAAGTGCGTCGGGGCGGCCGTAAAGGGCCGTGACAGAAGGGTCCCACAAGCGGATGGCGCGCGGCCCCAGATGGACCACAAAGCCATCCGTCTGCTGTTCAACAGCAGCGACATCCTCGGCGATAATCTCCGCGCCGCGCCGGAGCAGCGCCGCCGCAAGGGTGGATTTGCCGGTACCGTTCGGTCCCACAAAGGCCACGGCTGAGGCACCTATGGCTACTGTGCTGGCGTGCAGACACACCCGCTGCTGAATCTGGAGAACAAAACCAAGGATGGGGCCGGTCAGGTAGGTACAGGTATCCTCAAACGTCTGCGGCGGTGACCAGAGCGCCGTGATACGGCGTTGAGGGTGGTCGTAGGTGAAAGCCGTGCCGACGTTATAGCAAAAGTGAAACAGACCGGTTTCCGGCTCGTGGTAGGCAACGAGTTCGGGGCCTTGCCTGGCGTCCACAATTTGCCCCTGATACCACGGTGCACACGCCGGGGGGCGTGGTGGCGTGGGATTTTCCTCAAAGGCAAGGAAACCGTCGGCTGTGTCTTCACCAAGGTGCACCGGCTGGAGGAAAGGGACCAGGCGGGTTGTTGCCAGTCGCTGTCCATAAACCACCTGCGCCAGTGCCATCCGGGGAGACACTCACCGTGAGAAACGGTTTGGGCGGGGGCCAACCCGGTCAGCCCGGGTTGAGCCAAAAGCGGCCCAAGTACATTCAACAAGTGACCCGTAATCAGCGAGCATCGGTGGCTGGTATGCCTTTTTGCCGGGTTGCCCGGCTTGTGATGGACTTGTGGTTTGTTCGCGCAGCAGTGAAGGCTGTTTCATAAGCCAGTCTCCAAACGGCAAAAGCACAATAGATTTGGAAAGTTTATACAACCTTGGATTGCAACCATTTGTATAGGCTCAGCGGGCTGAGGTCAACAAAAGATTTGGCTTCGTGCTGTGCATCCCACACGAGAGGAACAACCAAGGCTTCGACGTTCACGAAGCAAGCCAGGTGATGGCGGGCTTGTGGGGGAAGTTGCACCCAGCGTACTTGGCGTGCTTACGCCCTCAGTGCCAGATGGAGAGTAAAGAGTGTCACAGAAAGACACCTCACCCAGGTTTGGCTTTTGCAGGTTGCCCTGAATGTCAAGATGCCTGCCAATGAGGCATGGGGCTTTCCTGGGGGCAAAAAGGCGGTTCGGCTCTGTCTTCAACCAAGGGGCACCGGCTGGAGAAAAGGGACCGGGCGGGATGTCGCCAGTCGCCGTCCATAAACCACCTGCGCCAGTGCCATCCGGGGAGACACTCACCGTGAGCCGATCGCGAGTGCCTGTACCCGTGGTAGCTTGGGTGATCTCAAGGAGTACGCCATAATCTGTAAGCACCGGCGGCTGGTATGCCTTCTTGCCGGGTTGCCTGGCCTGTGATCGACTGGTGACTTGTTTGTGTGAAAGCAATGGCGGTTTCATAAGTCAGTCTCCGAAAAATGAAAACACAACAGGTTTGGAAAGTTTATACAACCTTGGAATGCAACCACTTATATAGACTCAGCGGGCTAAGGTCAACAAAAGATTTGGCTTCGTGCTGTGCATCCCACACAAGCGGGACGGCCAAGGCTTCAATGTTTACAAAGCAAGCCAGATGGTGATGGGCTTCCGGGGGAAGTTGCGCCCAGCCTGTGCCGTGCCGCCTGATGTAGCCGGTGACGGGAAACTGAGAAAGAGGAGCCTTGGCGCGCCGGACAACAGCGCGTGGGAGCCGGTCCTTGAGCAGTTCCCGAAAAAGCCACTTGTCCAGACAAAGGGGCACAGTCGGCACCGCCAGAAGAAATTTGATAATGCGCTGATCAAGCAATGGGTAGCGCATTTCCACCAGAGCGCCGGTAAAAGCCATGTCGCTGTATTCGTGGTCATTGGCGATATGGACCCGACTCAGCATGTGCGGTACGAGCTGGCGGTAGGGGTGCAGTGGTGGACTGGGTTGCGCGCGCTCAAAGTAGCCAGCCTGGCGCAGGCGCGTCACAAAATCCGTCGCCAGCCAGCGGGGTATTCCGGACTGGGTTGGGTGTTTTCGTCCAAGTATCCGTCCAAACTGACGCCGAAGTGAAAAGAAGCTGTTGCGGGCGTCAGCCACAAGGTACGCCACAAGGGCCTTGCCCAGACGGATAAACTGCCGCCGGGCAACGAGGTCGCGCAGGTAGGGCGCTGTTTCCTGAAGCATGACTTCATCGCCCCACTGCCCGGTCAGGATCAGGCGGGCGTGGCTCCCCGCCTGACGGTAACTCTCCATAACACCATTCCAGAAGGGTTCGTGAACCGGCTCAGGTGGTGGGGGAGCACCGGCTGGGTGGGGTGCATACGGCTGCCAGTTATCCTGCTCAACGAAGGTCATGGGGATGCCGTGGCCCTGGGCGGCCAGACCGGCGAAATGCCGTTCACGGTCGGGAATGAGTTTGCTGAAAACATTGGTGAAGGCGTGCAGGTCGGTCGTTGGGCTGGCGCGCCGCGCGGCGGCCGTCACCACGTTGGAATCCAGCCCGCCGCTGAGAAAAACAGCCGCACGTGGTGCGCGCAGCCGGTCAGCCACAGCCTGCTCCAGAAGCGTCCGAAAGTGCTCGACGTAATCCCTTGTGCGGGCATAGCGGAGACACTCATCGGTCGGCCAGTCCCAGTACCGCCACTGCCGCCGTACGTCCCCTTCAAGACACAGCGCCGTAGCCCGTGGCAGGCGGCGGATACTGCGGTAAAACGTACCGTCTTCGTCCAGCTTCATCCCTTCGATCAGAAAATCGGCAACGGCAAAGTCATCCAGGTCGGACGGAAGAGAGGCGGGAATTTCGGAGTGGGCGCAGATGGTCGCAAGGTCACTGGAGGCCACGAACAGCCCCGGCTGGTGGCTGTAGTAGAGCGGCTTGACGGCAAATGGGTCACGCGCGCAGAACAGCCGCCGGCGCGGGGCATCCCACAGGGCAAAGGCAAAGTCGCCCTGAAGGTGGCGCAGGCAGTCCAGTTCCCAGAGGCGGTACGCCTGCCAGAGCAGTCTGGCATCCGGCATATCCTGGTCGGCCTCTCCACCGGCTGCCTGGATGGTGCGGCAGAGCTCTTCGCGCGCATCCAGCCGGATGTCGGCGGCCAGCCACACCTGCCCATCAAAGGTCAGTGGCGGTGGGGTGCGCGTCAGGTCATCCACGTGGAGATGGGCATAGCCCAGCGCCACGTGTGCCTCGTACCAGTGGGATTGACCGTCAGGCCCACGCCAGGCCAACCGCTGGAGCAAACGCGCGACCATCGGTGGCGCAACTGGCCGCCCGTCAGGGTGGAAGATGACAAAAAAGCTGCTCACAAGACGTTGAGAGGCGTATCAAAGACGGCGTAGCGCTGCCGTACGTCGGGAGATTCCATCACCGGCTGGCCGCACCATTCCACCCAAGCGTGGGCCTCAAACGTCCGGGCGTCTTTTTCAACGCCCAGCCGGAGGTCACAGACGATGCCGCGTCGCGCCAGCAGGAACCACAGTACAAGCGCACGAATAAGGCAGGTTGGCGACTGGGGGCAATACCGGGCGGCCCAACTGACCAAAACTCCCTGGTGATCAACCCAATCCGCCAGACAGGGTGCGGATGATGCCGGCAGCGGCTGACGTCCGACCATCCACCGCATCCACCGCAGGCAGGCGCGTACACCGACGAGGCGGCACACTCCAGGCAGGCTCAGCAACAAAAGCCAGGCCGTTACCAGGTTCACCCGGTCTTCCGATGGAAGGCGACAGAAGATATGCAGTCGGTACAGCCAACGTTTCATGAGATTGGGGCTGCTGTTGGCGTCGAATCTGAAGAAACCGTGTCCGGCGGAACAATCTCGATGAGATTGGCTTGCTGAAGCTGCTCCAGCAGGGCATTGAAATCCTGCTGGAGCCGTTCCGGTTCGACTTCATATTCGTCCAGCAGAGCCGCCAAAGCGTCCTGCAACGTCGGGCAGCTCGTGGCCTGCCGCAGCATGCTGTAGGCCACACTGTCCAGACCGTAGTAATGCTCCGTGGTCAGATTGAGCAGGATGGCTTCATCCGCAACAGAGCGCACAATGACATGCTTGGGAATCAGGGCTCGGTTCATAAGAGAAAGCATCGTTGCGTCAGGCAGGTGCGGGATTGGGAATGGTTGATAGGCACTTGTTCATCAGGAACAAGCGCTATCACGGGTTAAATGCGCAAGCCAATATACTTGTTCGCTGCTTAGAGCGCACGTACTATCGGGTAACATTTTCACTCCGGGTTGAAACAACAACCAATGTACTCTGATTATGCAGCCCTAACCTATCACGCTTCACTGATTGCCGATGAGCGTCGGGTGCAACCCTTTCAGTCTGCCATCGAGTCTGTCGTACGCCCCGGCGATGTCGTTGCCGACGTTGGCTGCGGAACAGGGATTCTGACGCTTCTGGCATGCCGGGCCGGCGCCCGGCAGGTCTATGCCATTGATGAAGGCCCCATCATTGAACTTGCCAGGTTGATTACTAAGCAGAATGGTTATGCCGACCGCGTGACATTCATCAATCACCTGTCCACCCGCGCCCGGTTGCCGGAGTTGGTGGATGTTGTCATTTCCGAGACCATAGGCAACTATGGTGCAGAAGAACGCATTCTCCCGACGCTCCGGGATGCCTGTCGCCGCTGGCTGAAACCGGGTGGCAAGCTCATTCCGCAGGCAATTGAACTGTACTGTGCACCCATTGTCTGGCCGGAAGCTGAGCCAACTTTGTCCGCCTGGCGCGAGCCGGTGTGCGGTTTTGACTTTTCGCCCGGGTTGGCTTTTGCCGTCAATCAGCAGTATCCACACCGGTTGAGTCCACAGCATGTGCTGGCTGAAAGTCGCTGCTACTGCCGGGTTGACCTGACCCCGGCAGCGCTGGCGGGTGACACGCTGCCCAAGGTAGCTGGGACGGTTTCCTTTCGGGTGACACAACCGGGGGTGATGCACGGCATCGGTGGGTGGTTCAAGGCGTGGCTTACGGAAGACATCACCCTGACCAACAGTCCCCATGAGCCACCGACCAGTTGGGGGCATCTGTGCTTGCCGATTGCTGAGCCGGTGCCGCTGGCCATCGGGGATGCCGTCGAAGTGACACTCCGGGCGGTTGGTGGCGGCAGTGTGCTGTGCTGGGAGGTGACCTGGCGTGGTGTTGGAGGAGGAGCCAAAACGTTCCGCCATTCGGACTTCGAGGGCTGGCTGGCAACACCGGAACGCCTGCGTCCGCTGTCGCCCACGGCAGCGCCGGGGCTGGGAGTGGAAGGCAAAATGCAGCTTTTTCTGCTGACAAAGCTCGACGCCGGCTGGACAGTTGAGCAGGTCGCCCGTGGGCTACGCGAAAGCTTTTCTTCCGAGTTTCCTACGGATGAGGATGCTCTGGTCTATGTGAAAAGGCAGGCGCTGAAGTTCGCTCGTTGAGGCGTAGGGAGCCGGAAGTACGTCCAGGCTCTTCATTATCCAGTTCGATTGGCTGGCCCTCTCCGTAGCGGTCGCTGAGAACAACGCGAAAGCCAAGCGTCGTCAGCAGTTCTTCACGGTGCAGCCCCTCGCGGATTGAGCAGCGGCAGCCATCAGGCAGTGACGCCCACGAGCCGCCCCGGATGGTGCGGTGTTGCGCCCATTCTTCCTGGCGGATGTTGCGCACCGGCGCGCCCTGCGCCTGAATTCCCGTCAGGCGGGAAGTATAGGTGTCCAGACACCACTCCCGTACGTTGCCGTGCATATCGGCCAGTCCGAAGGGATTGACCCCCAGCGATCCGGCCGGCGTTGGCTTCTTGTGTGGCGGGGCGGCTGGCTCGTCCCGGTAAGGCAGAGACCCGTCGTAGTTTTCAAGCGTCGGCAGCAGGACAGCACCGTAGGCAAACAATCCGATGGCGCCGGCCCGGCAGGCATATTCCCATTCGGCTTCGGTTGGCAGCCGGTAGGGGCGGCCGGTTCTTTTGGTCAGCCGCCGGCAGAACTCGACGGCTTCATCCCAGGTGATGCTGTCCACGGGGAGGTCGTCGCCGGTGTACTTCGATGGGGAAGGCGGTAGGTCACGTTCGACTTTGGGCCAGGACGCGACTTCCCGCCATTGCGCCTGGGTGACTTCGGTCCGCCCCATGTAGAACCCGAAGACCCGCGCGCGCATCGGCGGACGCTCGTTGTCATAGCTTTCGCTTTCATCGGAGACCGTGTTGCCCATGGTAAAACAGCCGCCCGGTACGGCGACCAATTCCAGCGTCACCTGGTTGCCCAGGTTTTCGACAAACCGTTGCGTTTCGCCTTTGACGGTCTCGACGGTGTTGCCTTTGTCGTCCAGTCTGGGAGATTCAAAGGTGACGGTGGAAAGCTGTTCGGCTGGAAGGGCCACGGTTGGCGCCAGCGGCCCGGACGGGCAGGGAACTGCCGGTGGACGTGCCCCCTTGCTGCTGCTGCGTCCACGCCCGCTGCCAGGTGAGGATGTCGTTTCACCGCCACCGGCTTTTCCCCCGCCCACACTCGTGCTGCGTTCCTGGGCAGCAACCTGGGTCACAGGCAGGTTTGGCATGGTCATCGCCCAAAGAAATCCCAGCGCCAGACCAGCCGGCCAGATATGCCAACCTGTTTTCCGTTGCGCCATGCTTTGTCCCTCGGAGCCGCGTTGTCTCGGCCGTCAACGTGCAGTGTAGCAGCTTTGGGATTGCCTGAAGAATGCCCCTGTTGGCTGAACAGACATTTTCATTGGCATTGTGGATGCCGTGTGAAACGGACTCACTTGATGCGCCAGGGAAGTCCGGCCACAACGAAATAGACTTCCGTTGCCGCTGCGGCCACCGACTGGTTGACGTTTCCCAGCAGGTCCCGGTAGCGGCGCGCCAGAGCATTGTCGGGAACAATCCCCAGCCCGACTTCATTGGACACCACGATGACCGTCTGCTCACGGCGCGAAAAGGTCTGCAAAAAGGCCGCCAGCGTGGTTTCCAGCGCATTGAGGCACTGCGCCTCATCGTGCGGCATAGCCAGTAGCCAGTTCGAGACGAGCAGCGTCAGGCAGTCCACCACCACCACACCGGCTTCCGCCGCCTGGGCGTAAGCCGCCGCCAGCGCGCGCGGCTCCTCAATGGTACGCCACTCCGGCGGGCGTTCCGCCCGGTGGCGCAGAATCCGCCCCTGCATGTCTTCGTCGAGGGCTTCCGCCGTGGCAATGAAACACACGGCTGCGCCGGTGGTATCAGCTTTCGTCTGGGCAAGCTGCTGGGCAAACCGGCTTTTGCCGGCCCGTGCGCCGCCCAGTACCAGAATGAGTTCGCGCGTCATCAGGCATCCGTATCCAGCATGGGAAGCCACAGCCCCTGCGCCCTGGCACACTCCACGGCATCGGCATAGCCGGCATCAGCGTGCCGCATCACGCCAGTTGCCGGGTCATTCCACAGCACCCGTTCCAGACGCCGGTCGGCGGCTTCCGTACCATCACACACGATGACCATCCCGGCATGCTGCGAATAGCCCATGCCAACGCCGCCCCCGTGGTGGAGTGAAACCCACGTCGCGCCGCTGGCCGTGTTGAGCAGGGCATTGAGCAGCGGCCAGTCGGAAACCGCATCCGAGCCATCCCGCATCTGCTCGGTTTCCCGGTTGGGGGAAGCCACTGAACCCGCATCCAGGTGGTCGCGGCCGATGACAACGGGCGCTTTGAGTTCGCCCTTGCGGACCATCTCGTTGAATGCCAGTCCCGCCCGGTGGCGTTCACCCAGACCCAGCCAGCAGATGCGCGCTGGCAGCCCCTGAAAAGCAATCCGCTGCTCAGCCATGGTCAACCAGCGATGCAGGTGGTCGTTGTCAGGAAACAGCTCCATCAGACGCCGGTCGGTGCGGTAAATGTCTTCCGGGTCGCCCGACAGCGCCACCCACCGGAACGGCCCCTTGCCACGGCAAAACAGCGGGCGGATGTAGGCCGGGACGAAGCCCGGAATCATGAAGGCATCCGTCACGCCTTCGTCAAAAGCGACCTGGCGCAGGTTGTTGCCGTAATCCACTACCCTGGCGCCCAGGGCCTGAAAGTCGAGCATGGCCCGGACATGCCGCGCGCAGCTTTCCGCCGCTGCCCGGCGCAGCGTCCCGTGCTGTGCCGGATCGCGTTGGGCCGCCTGCCACTGCTCAACCGTCCAGCCCACCGGCAGGTAGCCGTGAATCAGGTCGTGCGCGGCTGTCTGGTCGGTCACGATGTCAGGACATGGCCCCCCCTGCCGGGCGCGTTCCACCAGCGCCGGGAGGATTTCCGCCGCATTGCCGAGCAGTCCGACGGAAACCGCCTTGTTCTCCGCCGTGTAGCGTTCAATGCGCCGGAGGGCATCGTCGAGATTGTCCGTCCACTCATCGAGGTAGCGCGTCCGGCAGCGGGCTTCAATCCGGCTGACCTGGCACTCGATGACCAGCGCCGCCGCCCCGGCAAACACCGCCGCCAACGGCTGTGCCCCGCCCATGCCGCCCAGCCCGGCCGTGAGCACCCAGCGCCCGCGCAGGTCGCCGCCGTAGTGCTGGCGGCCCATTTCGGCAAAGGTCTCGTACGTGCCCTGCACAATGCCCTGCGTACCGATGTAAATCCACGAACCGGCCGTCATCTGCCCGTACATTATCAGGCCGCGCCGGTCGAGTTCGTCGAAGTGTTCCCACGTAGCCCAGCGGGGTACGAGGTTCGAGTTGGCCAGCAAGACCCGTGGGGCGTCCGGGTGCGTACGAAAGACGCCCACCGGCTTGCCCGACTGGATGAGCAGGGTTTCATCTTCTCCCAGCCGGCGCAGGGTGTCGCAGATGGCTTCAAAACACGCCCAGTTGCGGGCGGCTTTGCCGGCCCCGCCATACACGACCAGGTCTTCCGGTCGTTCGGCAACTTCCGGGTCAAGGTTGTTGTGCAGCATGCGGTACGCCGCTTCAATCTGCCAGTTGCGGCAGGAAAGCTCCGTTCCGCGTGGTGCGCGAAGAATTCTGGACATGGCAAGGCTTCGCTATACGGGAATCCGATGCGCCAAGACGCGCTGCCAGCGACGTTAGTGGGGTGGGCCAGTGGCGTCAAGCCACGGCTTTTCACCACACACCACGCACGGTAGGATGTTGGCTTACGCACAACGGCGCTGGGGGCAGGCAGGGGAAATGTTGGCATTGTGGCGCAACGCGCGATTGGCGACGTTGGCAGACGCGGCCGCCTGGGGCTGGATTGAAGACGGCGCCCTGGTCGTTGCCGGTCAATACCTGCACTGGGTTGGCGATGCGCGCCACCTGCCCCGCAGCCTGCCCATTGCCGAAGAACATGACCTGGGCGGCGCACTGGTGACACCGGGACTGGTGGACTGCCACACACATCTGGTCTATGGCGGAACGCGCGCCGATGAGTTTGAAGCCCGGCTGCACGGCGCAACCTATGCCGACATTGCGCGGCAGGGCGGCGGCATTCTCTCCACGGTGCGGGCGACCCGCGCCGCTTCCGACGAAGACCTTCTGGCCGCCGCCATCCGCCGCGCACGCACGCTTCTGGCAGAAGGCGCCACGACAGTCGAAATCAAGTCCGGGTATGGGCTGACCTACGCTGATGAAGCCCGCTGCCTGCGCATTGCCCGCCAACTGGCGCAGCGCCTGCCGCTGACGGTCTGCACGACTTACCTGGCTGCGCATGCCCTGCCACCGGAGTTTGCTGGTCGCCCGGACGATTACATTGCCGAAGTCTGCGCCTGGCTGCCGGAGTTGCACGCTGCCGGTCTGGTGGATGCTGTGGATGCCTTCTGCGAAACCATCGGGTTTTCGGTCGAACAAACGCGGTGCGTCTTTGAAACGGCCCGGCAGTTGGGGCTGCCGGTCAAACTCCACGCTGAACAGTTGAGTGACCAGGGCGGAGCGTTGCTGGCGGCTGAGTTTGGTGCGCTTTCCTGTGACCACCTGGAGTATGTCAACCCGGCTGGCATCCGCGCCATGGCGCAGTCCGGCACAGTGGCCGTCCTGTTGCCAGGCGCGTTTTACTTTCTGCGTGAAACACAACGTCCGCCAGTAGCTACGCTGCGGGCCGCTGGTGTGCCAATGGCGGTAGCGACCGACCACAATCCGGGTTCGTCGCCGACACTCTCCCTGCTGCTGATGCTCAATCTGGCCTGTACGCTCTTTCAGCTTACGCCGGAAGAAGCCCTGCGTGGCATCACCGTGCATGCTGCGCGGGCGCTGGGACTTGCCGACCGGGGCATCCTGGCGGCCGGCAGGCGGGCGGATTTCGTCGTCTGGCCGCTGGCACATCCCCGTGAACTGGCCTACTGGTTCGGTGGCTGTCATCCGCAGCAGGTGATCGTGGGAGGCAAAGAGGTGGTGCGTCATGGCGTCATCGTCGGTTGAACCGGTATTTGAACTCCATCCGGGTGATGTTCCCGTGCTGATCAGCCTGCCGCACGTGGGGACTGTTGTGCCGCCGGAGATTGCCGCCGACTGGACTGACAAGGCGAAAACCCTACCCGATACTGACTGGCATCTGGGTGAACTCTACGCCTTCGCCTGCCAACTGGATGTCGGCATCCTGCAGGCGCGGCTGTCACGGTACGTCGTGGATGTCAACCGTCCGCCCGACGACCTGCCGCTCTATCACGGCAAGCACTACACGGAGCTTTGCCCGACGCGCATGTTCACCGGAGAACCCATCTACCGCGCCGGCAGGACGCCCGATGCCGCCGAGGTGGCGCGACGACGCGCACGCTACTGGCAGCCCTACCATGACGCACTCGAACGCGAACTCGCACGACTTCAGGCGCGTCATGGCTATGTCATTCTGTGGGAAGGGCACAGTATCAAGTCACAGTTGCCCTGGCTTTTCGAGGGCACGCTGCCGGATTTGAACCTTGGCACGGCCGGCGGAGCAAGCTGTGCGCCGCAGTTGCGTCAGTCCCTCTGTGCTGCGCTGGACGCGCAGGAGGAATTCTCCTACGTGGCTGATGACCGCTTCAAAGGTGGCTACATTACGCGCCATTATGGCCGGCCGGAGCAGGGACGCCACGCCGTCCAACTGGAAATGGCTTGGTCCTGTTATATGCGCGACGAAGCGCCGCCCTATCAGATTGACCCGGAACGCGCCGGGCGTCTGCTCCCGATTTTGGAGAAACTCATCATTACGGCGCTCGCCTGGAGTCCGTCATGACGCTTGAGCCGGTCCCGCCCAAAGCTCTGTGGACACCCTTGGCCTGGCTGCCCCACGGCTGGCAACGCCACGTCCTGCTGACCATTGGACAGGATGGCTGTTGGGCCAGTGTGGAAACTGACGTGCCGACGCCGCCGGCCGAAGCCACACCGGTAGCGGGGGCGCTGTTGCCGGGTCTTGTCAATGCCCACAGCCATGCGTTTCAGCGTGCCTTTGCCGGACTGGCCGAAACCACCACGGGCGAACAGGATGATTTCTGGTCCTGGCGAAGCCGCATGTACCACCTTGCGGCGCGCATCACACCCGAACTTCTGCGCGCCATCGCAGCACAACTTTACCTAGAACTGCTCCGGGGCGGATATACCCAGGTTTGTGAGTTTCACTATCTCCACCGCGACGCAGCCGGCGAACCCTACACCGAACCGCTGGCGCTAGTGGAAGCCATCATTCAGGCGGCGGAAGACGTTGGGATTGGGTTGACCCTGCTGCCCACCGTGTATGAGCGCGCCGGATTCGGGCAGCCCGACCTGCTGCCGGAGCAACGCCGTTTTCTGGCGACGCCCGATCTTGTGTGGCATCTGGTCAAAAGTGTCGAGGAATGCCACCGCCCTGGTGTCAACGTCGGGCTGGCACTGCATTCCGTCCGGGCGGTACGCCCAGAAAGTTTCGGTCACATGCGGCGGCTGACCGAGGATTTCACCGGCCCCATTCACCTCCACGTGGCCGAGCAGGTGGCGGAAGTCGAAGCCTGCCTGCGCACTACCGGCGCGCGCCCGGTAGCCTGGCTGGCGCGTGAGGGCTATCTCGATCCCCGCTGGCAGCTCGTGCATGCCACCCATACTGACGCTGCCGAACGCGAGGCCATTGCCCGGAGCGGGGCCGGGGTGGTGGTCTGTCCGACAACCGAAGCCAACCTGGGTGACGGTTTTGTGGACCTGCCGGCCTGGGCGGAACTCGGCGTCCCGCTGGCCATCGGCTCAGACAGCCACGTAAACCGCGACTGGCGCGAGGAACTGCGCTGGTTGGTGTACAGCACGCGCCTGTTGACGCAGCGCCGGGGGATTGCCGGACTGCCGTCGCCGGCGGCCAGCCTTTTTACCGGCGCACAACTCGCTGGCGGTGATGCTGCCGGCCAGCCGACTTGGGGACTGACACCCGGCGCGCGTGCCGATGCGCTGGTATTGGCAACAGACACCCCAACCCTGCTCGGCGCAACACCCGAACACCTGCTGGAAGCGGTGGTGTTTTCAAGTCCGGGGCCGGCCTGGTCTGATGTGCTCGTCGCCGGTCGCTGGTGGCTGCAACGCGGACGCCATCCCCGCCAGGGACGGATTCAGGCACGTTTCAAGGCGGCTATGGAGACGCTGTGGGCGTCTTCCCGTCCGTGTTCCCGGAACGCAGACTGTCCGCCCGACGACAACCCTAACTAACCCGCATCCGGCGCTGTGCCAGAGCTTTGGCATGGTAGTCCAGAAAAGCTGCGGCTTCGGTGCGTCCCATGTAGCGCTCCAGTGTGCGGGGGTCGCTGTCGAGCAGGTCCACCATGATGAGACCGTCCAGCGCATCGCCAAAGTCCGGGTCAATGTTGAAGGCCAGCACCTTCCCGCCCAGCTTGAGGTACTGCCGCAGCAGCACCGGGACGCCTTTGGCATCCGGCTCGATGTCGGCCACAAAGGCCGAGACTTCTTCAATGTCAGCCGCCGGAATCGGGGACGGCTTGAGTCCAAGCAGGGTCTGGGTGATGGCCAGGGTACGCGACTCGAAAGGCATCCGTGGACGGACCAGCCGGGCCAGTTGCGGCTGAAAGCTGTTGGCCTTGAGAAACTCCACGATCAAGCGCCGGGAAGCCGTGCGGTACTCGTTGGTAATGCTCACCGGGCCGAACAGCACCCGGTAGCGTGGATGCTGGGCAATGTAGCGCCCAATACCTTTCCACAACAGCATCAGCGGCGCGTAGCTTTTCTGATACTCCGGGCGGACGAACGAACGTCCCAGTTCGAGCGCCGGCCCGATGCTGCGCAGAAAGGCCGTGCGGTAGGCAAACAAAGTGTGAGTGTAGAGTCCACGTTTGCCAAAGCGCGCCAGAATCTCATCCGTTTGCCCGAAGCGGTAGCCGCCAACGATTTCCTGCCGTTCCTGGTTCCAGACAAAAAGGTGCTGGTAGTAGGCATCAAAGCTATCTATGTCAAGGGCCTTGCCGGTGCCTTCTCCGGCGGCCCGGAAAGTGATTTCGCGCAGGCGTCCAATCTCGTGAAGCACGTGCGGAATGTGCTCGGCGCCCGCACACCAGACCGTCAGTTCGCCCTGTCTGACCAGGCAGGCGGTTTCGGGAAGCGCCTTGATTTCAGCCTCCAGCAGGGCAGCCGCACGTGGCGGCGCAATGGCCGCCGGCACAGGTTGCGGGCGTTGCAATGACGGCATCGGGAGTTTCGGAAAGCTTTTTGGAAAGCGCAGTGGAGCGGCCAGCGCCCGTGGCAGCCGTGAGGCCGGTTCCGTACGCGAAGCCAGCAGGTAGGTGCGCTGCCGCAGGTGCTCGGTCAGGGCTTCATCATCGAGGGACTTGAGCTTCGACCAAGGAATCGGGTGCCCGATGCGCACTTCAATCTCCCGATTCCGCTTGTTGAGAAACTCATAGGGCAGCATGGCCGTGCGCAGGCGTGGATGAACAAAGCCGGCCATCTGGAAGAGCGCGCCATTTCTGCCGTCAAAATACACCGGCACAACGGTTGCTTTGCTGGCGCGTACCAGCCGCGCCAGCGTGGGTTTCCAGGCCGGATCGGTAACGACGCGCTTGCCGGCCTGCCAGTGGGCCACCTCACCGGCCGGGAACAGTCCAATCGCACCACCCTGGGCAAGGAAGCGGAGTGCCGCCCGGAGAGGGCGAAGATTGGCCTGTGGCGAGTTTGGACGCTCAAACGGATCAACGAGAATGAAGTAGTCGTGCGCTTCAGGAATGCATCCGAGCAGGTAGTTCGCCATCACTTTGGCGTCAGGTCGCACTGAGCGGAGCAGGGAAGTCAGGATGATGCCTTCAATGCCCCCGAAGGGATGGTTGGCCACCACAATGACCGGCCCTGCAGCCGGCAGCCGCGCCACATCGCTTTCCAGCACGTGATAGCGGACGTTGAGCGCCGCCAGAACCGCCTCAAAAAAGGCATGCCCATCGCTGCCCGTGGCAGCCAGGGCTTCCTGGTAAAGCTCATCGAGTTGGTGAAACAGAAGCCAGCGTTCGAGCAGACTTTTGATGGGGGCAAACATCCGTTGACGCAGCGGATCACGAAACGGCGTCGGAAGTTGAAAGATGCGACCGGACATAGGCGTGCGCAAAGCTCCTTTGGCAGGGCGGATGGCATCGCTTATCCGCAGTCTGTAACACTGCTATGAACACTGTTCGTCCGGGATGTTGCCGGGCCAGGTCAGGCGAAAAAGTCCTTCACCGCCTGGATGACGTAGTCCTGCTGCTCAGCCGTCAGTTCAGCGTACATCGGAAGCGACAGAATCTCATCCGAAAGCCGTTCGGTGATGGGAAATGCCCCGCGACCGTAACCCAGGTCGGCATACGCCGCCTGCAGGTGCATCGGTACGGGATAGTGGATGACCGTCGCAATGCCGCGCTGGTTGAGGTGTGTCTGGAGGGCGTCGCGCCGTTGCGTACGGATGACGTAGAGGTGAAAGACGTGATCGCCGGTGACAACGCGCGGAAGCTGCAAGTCCCCCACGCCTTCGAGCGCGTGCGTGTAGGCGGCCGCATGCGCCGCCCGGCGGGCATTCCAGGTATCGAGATGCCGGAGTTTCACGCCAAGTACGGCGGCTTGCAGCGTGTCGAGCCGCAGGTTGTATCCTTTGACGACGTGCTTGTACTTGACCTCCTGCCCGTAGTTGCGCAGGAAGCGGACTTTCTCAGCCAGTCCGGTGTCGTTGGTGACGAGTCCGCCGGCATCACCGTACGCGCCCAGATTCTTGCCGGGATAAAAACTGAAGCAGCCGGCATCGCCGAACGTGCCAACCCGCTGCCCCCGGTAGCGTGCGCCATGCGCCTGGGAAGCATCCTCGATGACGCGCAGATTGTGCTGCCGGGCAATGTCGAGAATGGGGGCCATATCGGCTGGTTGCCCGTAGAGGTGAACCGGCATGATGGCTTTCGTGCGGGGGGTGATGGCGGCTTCGATACGTGCCGGGTCAAGGTTGAAACTGGCTTCATCCACTTCGACGAGCACCGGACGCGCCCCAACGGCCGATACGGCCAGCGCCGAAGCAATGAAGGTGTGCGCCGGCACGATGACTTCATCCCCCGGGCCGATACCAAAGGCTTCCAGCGCAAGCTTGAGCGCATCCAGTCCGCTGGCCACCCCGACACAGTGCCGGGCGCCGACGTAATCGGCAAAGGCCTGCTCAAAATCACTCACTTCCTTGCCCAGAATGAAGTTGCACTGCCGCATGACGGTCAGTACGGCCGTGTCGAGTTCGTCTTTGAGCGACTGGTACTGCGCCTGTAGGTCAACGAAGGGAATCTGCATGCCCCGCCCCTTTCTGCTTTGCGGTTACTTTTTCAAACCCAGCCCCAGGTAAATGATGGGGCGAAGAATGCTCCACCAGCCGGTAAACGGCTTCATTTTGGTGTAGCCCAGTTCTTTTGGGGGATAAATCTTGGTGACGGGCACCTCTTTGAACCGGTAGCCCAGCCGGATGGCCTTGAACATGATGTAAGGCTCCAGCTCGTACTTGTCGAGCCAGTCCTGGTCAATGTCTATGCGCGGATCATCAAAAAGCGAAAGGCGGATGGCGCGAAAGCCGTTGGTGCTGTCGGTGACGCGCCGCCGTGCGGCCAGCGAAAACAGCAGCGGGTGGACGAAGCGCGTCGCCAGTTGGCGATACAGCGGCATGTTGCCGAAGTCGCCACCCGGCAGATAGCGTGACCCCTGCACAAAGTCATACCCTTCGTTGACAATCGGCTCGACCAGCCGGGGGATTTCGGCCGGGCGGTCCTTGTCGTTTCCGGCCAGAATGACGATGACATCGTAGCCCTGTTCGCGGGCGTAGCGAATCGCCGTGCGGATGGCGGCTCCGGCCCCTGACTGCCGCTCATGACGCAGATGAATCGCGCCCTTTTCACAGATGACCTGGGGCGTGCCGTCTGTCGAGGCGTCATCCACAACGGCAATGGCATCCACGACATTCGGCGGAAAACGGTCCAGGACGCGCCCGATTTTCTTTTCCTCGTTGAAGGCAATCGGTACGGCCAGCACCTTCAACATCCTCTGTGGTGCGTCAGACGATGCGGATGATGCCGCCTGGTGTTTGGCGGTATTGGTCGCCACATTCACGGCAGGTCGTTTCCTCTCCCTCAAAGGTCAAACGTGCGGCGCAGCGGCAGACCCAGCCGCGGACGGCGGCCGGATTGCCGAAACAGAGTGCGTGGGCCGGGATGTCTTTCGTGACCACGGAGCCGGCCCCGACCATGGCGTATTCGCCAATCCGTACCCGGCAGACAATCGTGGCATTGGCGCCAATCGTTGCCCCGCGCTCGATGTAGGTTGGATGACAGACCCAATCAGGCTTGCGGCTGCGTGGCAGCAAGTCGTTGGTCAGGGCCACGTTGGGACCCAGGAACACGTCGTCGCCGAGATGAACCCCTTCCCACACGGCGACGCCGTTTTTGATCGTGACGCGGTTGCCGACCACGGCGCCCGACTCGATGTAGCAGTGATCGCCAATGTTGCAGTCTTCGCCGATGACAGCGCCGGGAAGCACGTGGACAAACGCCCAGATGCGTGTCCCACGTCCGATGTGTTCGCTTTCGACCAGCGCCGTCGGGTGTTTGCGGTAGGGCAGGGCTTCGGTCATGTCGGTCAGTCCGGCAATACCAAGCTTGGATGGTGTTGGGCAATGCTACGCCAACGGTCTTCCACCTGCCAAGCCGGTCACGGTTTGCCTGAACCGACAGCAGGTGGCAGGCGCTCGAAGCGGTTGCCGGACCAACCGAGCCGGTAGCGTTCCCGTCCCGCGCCATCTTTGACCACAATCGTCGTCCCATAGCGCGGCAGCTCATACACGTGGCAGTCCGCCGCCTCGAAGTCCTCACAGCGGCGATAGTCGGGAATGAGGTTCCGGGTTACATCCACAAAGCCTCCCGGTTGCTCGTCCAGCAGCCAGCACTCTGACCCCATTTCGTAGTCGGCCGTGACGGCAATCAGGTACGTCCCATCGCTCCGGCGGAACTTGGCCACCGTGACCGTCGGCCGTGCGCCATCGCCGGCAATTTGCAAGTAGCCGTTGCGTTCGTCGCGGACGGTGACGTGCTCCGGGCGCAGCAGCGTCCGGCGGCGGGCGCGCGGCACACTGGGCAGGTAACTGTCAGGAATGGCCAGGAAATACTCATCCAGGGTGCGCCTTGTGGTCTGGCGCGGGACGCCGTTTTTCGGAGCGGCTTTCTGTCCGGTAACGTTCTGTCCGGCAGCGTCCGGCAACCAAAACCAGACACACAGCAGCAGCCCCACACCGGCAAGGCGTCGGGCCGGGAACCTTCGCGCCATTGTCCAAAACGTCTTCATCCAAAGCATAACCGGTCTTCCCGCATTGACTTGCCCAACCGGAAACCGTGAGGCGATGATAGATGATTCGGGTTGGAAAACGTTCAATACCTGCAAGGAGATTGACAGCCTTTGATGCACTCTGCCAAGCCCTGGACGGCCCTGTTCCAGCCGGTTCGATGGATGGCCGTCCTGTTCCTGTCGTTTCTGGCGATAACCTGGCCCGGCGCAGCCCAGCAGCCACGACTCGGTGAGCAAGGCTCACCAAAAAACTACCCGCCGCCCAGGCTCGACCCGCGTGAAACACACCTCGCCAACCTGCGCCAACTCACCTTCGGCGGCGAAAACGCCGAAGCCTACTTTTCCTTCGATGGCAAACAGCTTGTCTTTCAGTCCACCCGCGACGGCCGCGCCTGCGACCAGATTTACGTGATGGACGCGACCGGCGCGCGCCAGCGGATGGTCAGCACCGGTCTTGGGCGTACGACCTGCGCCTATTTTCTCCGCGACGGCCGGCATATCATCTATTCCTCCACACATTTGGCCCAGCGCGAGTGTCCGCCCCGGCCCGACTTCTCGCGCGGCTACGTATGGGCGCTCTACCCAGGCTACGACATTTTCAAGGCCAGCCTGGACGGGAAGCGTCTGGTACGTCTGACCGACGCGCCCGGCTACGACGCCGAAGCCACTGTGTCGCCCGACGGTAAGCACATCGTGTTTACTTCTGACCGCTCCGGCGATCTGGAGCTGTACATCATGGACACCGACGGCAAAAACCTCCGGCAGTTGACCCACACGCCCGGTTACGACGGCGGCGCGTTCTTTTCCCATGACGGGAAGCAGATCGTCTGGCGGGCCAGCCGGCCCGAAGGCGCAGAACTGGAGGAATACCGGGCGTTGCTCAGGGAGCATCTCATCCGTCCCTCCCGGCTCGATATTTACGTTATGAACGTGGACGGCTCGAACGTGCGCCGCCTGACCAACAACGGTAAGGCCAACTTTGCCCCGTTTTTCACGCCGGATGACCGGAAGGTGATTTTCTCGTCGAATATGGATGATCCGCAGGGGCGCAACTTCGAGCTGTATCTCGTCAACCTGGATGGCACCGGGCTGGAGCGCGTCACCTACGAGGAGACCTTCGATGGCTTTCCGATGTTTTCACCCGACGGGAAAAAACTGGTCTTCGCCTCGAACCGCAACGGACGGGCGCGCGGCGAGACCAACATCTTCATTGCCGACTGGATTCCATAAGCCGGCTGGCCCGACACCCGGCCCACTATCTCACGGCAGCCGGGCCGCCAGGGCATCGAGGGAAGCCTGGAGGCGTGATACGTCGCGGTCCGATCTGAACGCCGGTGCGCGCGGCGGCGCCGGACGGTGGACGGGAACCGAAAGCGGAATGCGTCGCCCCGGCCGAACCATCTGGATGCCGTGACGGGCAAAGATAGCACCGTATTCGTCGAAGTGTTCCGCCAGATGCGCCATGGCTGTGTCACAACCATGCTTGGCCATAGGGACACGCGCTTCGTAGTCCATGATGTTGTGGAAAAACATCCGGTAATCGTCCGTCCGTGGCTCGATGAGGATGATGTCCACATCCGGGTGCAGGCGTTTGTAGCGTTCCAGCCCCAGCTCGATGCGCGAGTGCAGCAAGACCCGCAGCATCTGCCACGCAATGTAGCCAAAGCCTTTTTCCCGCAAATAGCGCCCCTTACCCTCGAACAACGGGACGGCTTCCCGCTCGATGTCGTTCCGCAGGGGAACAACGGGGTTGATGCAGACGATGAGTTTCGCCCCCTTGGCAATGGCAATGTCGGCGTGCAGTGTTTTGCGCATGGCGCCATCCACGTAGTCGCGCCGTCCGATCCGCACCGGGCGGTAAAACAACGGGATGGCCGTCGAAGCCTGGACGGCTTTCGAGATGGGCACGTGATCGTGGCCTTCATCGCCAAAAACAATGCGGTCGCCGGTGTCCAGTTCCGTGGCGATGACGTAAAGCCGACGCCGCAGTTGGCGAAAGTCATTCGTGCGTCCCAGCCGGTGAAGACTGTGCCGCAGATAGCTTTCCACCCGGTCGTTGACAAAGATTCCCGAAGGCAGCACTTCGTCGAAGACACTCACATAAGGATTACCCCCGGCGACTTTGCGCAGCTTTTTGAAGGCGTTGAGCGCCAGCGTGCGCGGCAGCGCCAGCGCGCGCTCGAAAAACTCACCAAAGTTGGGGCGGAACACGTCCCACTTGGGGAAAGGCGCAAGAGGAGCACGCGGGTCCTGGCGCAGCGCGGCAAACATGGCTTCCGGCGTGATGCCATTGGCCAGAAACGAACCGACAAACGCCCCGGCCGACAGGCCGATGATCATGTCGAAGTCAGCGATGGTGAATCCTTCACCAAGGTACTGGTCGAGCGCGTGCAGGGCGCCAATCTCATAGACAACACCGGTAATACCGCCCCCGGCCAGGATGAGGGCGGTTTTGCTGCGGGCTGTGGGTGGCTTTGACTTGGGCATAGGTGAGAGAAGCGAAGGAAGTATCGTCCACGGCTTTGAGTTGGCAGCCGGTCAGCCGGCAGGGAACAGATTGCCGGCCAATCAATCCACGCCAACCTAACCGTCAGGACAACGCCACACGCTGGCTGTAGAAGTCGTAAATGCGGTTCAGGCGCTTGAGTTCACGCTCGTAAATCGTATCCGTGAACGGCTTGATGTTTTTGACCGGCCGCAGCGCCTGGTAGCCCCGTTCGAGCATGTCCACGATGCTGTCCTTCGATGAGCTGAACAGATGGGAGGTCATCCGGGCCGTTTTGAGAATCATCCCGATGAAGCGGTACTGGCAGAGATTGTGGGTAAAGTGAAAGCACTCCACGATGAGGTCAAGCTGCTCGATGCGCTCGTCGTAGTTGTTGCACCGGTAGTAGGCTTCATCGTACTGCTCCTGCGTAATGTTTTTCCTGACCCCCATCTTTTCCAGCGTCACCACCATGAGGTCGTCCATGGCATCGGACATTTCGTAGAGGTCAAGCAGGCGGATCAGACCGTGGAAGAGCCGCTCACCGAGCGCATTGCGGAAGTAACTCGAAATTTGCTCGAAACTGCGGTTGCGCTCCTCGAAGTCACGGGGGGCGTAGATGTCCTGAGCAAAGAACTCACACAGTTGCCCGTACTCCTGCGAGGTGTAGAGGTCGCTGAAGTTTCTTTTGAGTTGTTTGACTTGAAAATCCTGGAGTTCGCGCTTCAGAGCCAGGTTGATCTTGGGTTTCGCCGACGCTTTCTGGGGCATGGTTGTGGGGTGACAGAGGCAGAGTGATGAAAAGTGGGCGTGATAGTTCCATCACACAGTACGCAATTATACTTCGCCAGGGCAAAGCTGAAAGAGGGGGAATCGCTGGCTTTTCAGGCTGGATTGGTTGGCTCTGGCTCGGCCTGATTCTCGCCCTGCCGGGCGGACAGTTTGCAGCGCAGTCGCCACCGCCGGGCCCCGCCATTAGTGGCGTGGTGGTTGGTGAGTCCGGCACACCGCTGGCCGATGTCAAAGTGGTCTGTACCGGACCCACCGCGCCGTCAACCTCACTTCTGACGGCCGGAGATGGCAGGTTCACCTTTCCGCTCCCGCGTGTTGGCAAATACACCATTGTGGCAACGGCCAGCGGCTACCGTCCACAGACCCAGACCATCACCCTGAATCGTCTGGATGAAACTCCGGCCGACATCAAACTCCAGCTCTCACCCAGTTCCCTGCGCGTTCTGGTGCGGGATGAGCGGGCCGGTACGCCCATGGCCGGCGCCGTGGTGACAGCGCGGCTGCGGGAATCTTCCCGCCGGGAAGCCAGCGCCCTGCGTGCTCTGGAGAGCCGGCGGGGCGAATACTTCTTTGGGCGGATGGAAGCCGGCGTCTATGAGGTCACGGCGGTGGTGACAGGCTACGAAGCCAAAACGTCCGAGGTTGTTGTCACCGGTGAGCGGACGACGCTTGAAGTGACCCTCCTGCTTAGCCGGGTTTCGACCATTCCGCTTGGCATCCGCAGTCTGGACCGTTCCTTCGTCGCACCACGGTTGCCCTCCAACGACGTGCAGACGGTTTTCCCCGACCGTGACGGGAGTGTGTGGTTTGGCACGGCGGCCGGCGTGTGCCGTTTCGACGGGCAGCAGTTCTGGTCATCCGAAGCACCGGAGTCGCCTCTGTCTCCGCTGGCTGGAAAATCGGTAACGGCGCTGGCGCGGACGGCGGACGGCACTCTGTGGTTTGGGCTGCCAACCGGGCTGGCTGCCCTGAGGCCAACGTCAACGACTGCGATGGCCCTCAGTGAACCGGCCGTGGCCGTCACCTGTCTGCTGCCCGGTCCGTCCGAAGACCTGTGGGTGGGCACCGGGCAGGGCCTGTACCGCTACTGGCCGTCGCCGCCGCGCTGGGACTTCATCCGGGAAATCGGCAACACACGCATCCGCGCCTTACTGGCCGTTTCCGGCCGACTTGTGGCAGCTACCGACCGGGGATTGTTCCGGTGGCCGTCGGGACCGGGCTGGGAACCGGTGCTGCCCGCTGCCCAAGTCGGGGAACTTGCTGCGTATGGCCTGGCGGCTGATCCACAGTCGCTGACCGTGTGGTGCACTACGGCTGCCGGGCTTTATACTCTGACACCCGATGGCCAGCTTCTGCCGGTTTCCGGCTCTATGTTGCAGCGTCCACTGGGGGCCTGCCACGTGGATAGTGAGGGACATGTGTGGTGCGCCCGCGCCGATGGGCCCGGTGTGGTGGTCTATGACCCACGTCGCCAGGAAACTGCCGAAGTGCTGACCGACACCGAAGTGACCGCCGTGGCCGGCGATCCCGACCAGAATGTGTGGCTGGCCACCCGCAAGGGGGCGCTGCGGTACGATGCCTACAGTTTTGTCGTCTTTGATACCAGTCGCGGGCTGCCCGACAGTGACGTGCACGCCATGGCTCCGCGAGCCGAAGGTGGGCTGTGGGTTGGTACAGCGCGGGGGGTCTATGCCTTTGACGGGATTCGCTTCCAGCGCGTCCACCCTGAGTTGGACAAAATATCCGTGCGCGCGCTGCTGGCGGCAGAGAACCGTCTGTGGGTTGGGGCGGAAAACGGTCTCTGGCTGTGGGATGGAAGTACCGTCCGGGCTGTGATGGCCGGCGACAGCGCCTTTTCGCAGGTGCGCTCCCTGCTTCTGGATGCCGCGCGCCAGACACTCTGGGTGGCCACGGCCAAGGCCCTGTTCAAGGTGGACAGCCAGACCCTGAAACTCGACAGCGAGGCCATTCCACTGGATGGCGAAGTGCGGATGGCGCTGCTGTCACGTTCCGGCACGGTCTGGCTGGCGACGAACGATGGCGTGTATCGCTACGAGCCGGGGACAGCGGAACTCGTCGTCATTGGGACGACGCTGGGGCTGGAAAGCCTCGATGTGCGCGCCATCGTTGAGCAGCCCCAGTCCGGGCGCTTCTGGCTGGCGACCGGACGCGGTATCGAAACCTTCGATGGCGTCAGCTTCATTTCCGATGAATTCCGCGCGGCTGTGCAGGGCGGCGATGTCCAGACACTCTACGTCGAGCAGCATCCCTCCGGGGCCTTTCTATGGGTTGGGCTGGGCGACGGCAGCCTGCGCAAGTTCCTGCTCGATGGCGACGGTGTGGCCCAGACCTATCGGCGCGACCGCTATGACCTGGGCGGGCTGCGCTTCCGGGCCATGGTCGCAACCCCGGACGGCCACCTCTGGCTGGCAACTGATGCCGGTTTGGTCCGCCACCGTCCCAACGTGCGGGCGCCGGTCATTGACATCCGTCTGGAGGCCGATGGCGCCGAACTGCCGGGGACGGCCGAGGCTTCACTGCGCGCCGGTTTCCATCGGTTGAAGTTCCGTTTTACGGCCCTCAGCCAGGCCGGGCCCGTGACGTACTTTTACCGTCTGTCGGGCCGGGATGCGAAGTGGCGTATCCTTTCACCCGAACGGACTCCCCTGACAACGGCCGAGTATGCGGTCGCTGGACTTCCAGCCGGTGAACACATCTTTGAAGTCCGGGCGCTCAACCGGGACCTCTACGGGCAGCAGTCTCCGGTGCAGCGGTATGTCGTGCGGATTGACGCTCCGTTTTACCTCCGGGGATGGTTCTGGGCGCTCTGCGTTCTGGTGATGACCGGCGGCGGAACCGGCGTCTGGTTCGTCCAGCGCACGCGCAGCCGGGAGTACGTCCTGCCGCCGGCTCTGCGCCAGTTCACGCCCATCCAGCCCAATCCCTATGTCGTGGGCAACCCGATTCGCTCCCAGGCGATGTTTTTCGGGCGGGAAGATGACTTCCACTACGTTGCCCGCAAGCTCGAAGGCACCCCCCAGGGGCTGGTCATCGTGTTCTGCGGCGAGCGCCGGACGGGGAAAAGCTCCATCCTGTACCAGATGGCCAACGGCCGGTTAGGCGCGGCTTTTGTCCCGGTGTTCATTGACATGCAGGAAATGCTCGTTCAGGGCGACCGGGAGTTTTTCAGCCGGGTTGCCCGTCTCGTGGTCGAGGCGGTTGCCAAAGCGACGGCCACACCGGTCAGCCTGGCGGCCGACCCGCTCTTCACCTGGGCCGAAGGGATGGCGGTGGCAGCGACTGCCAGAGACAGCCAGGCGTCCGGCGGCAATATGTATGACCAGGTACGGGAGTTCATCGGGCGGGCCCTGCAGCAGATTGGCAACCGGCAGATGGTCTGGCTGGTGGATGAATACGAGCTGTTTGAGACCAAAATCGAAGAAGACAAGCTTTCACGCGACCTGCTGCCTTTTCTGGCCAGCCTGCTGGACCGTTACGAGCGCCTGTCGTTTGTTTTTACCGGCTCACGCCGTCTCGAAGAACGTGACAAGCGGTTGTGGCGTGATTTGTTGCGGCGCTCACTCTTTCGCAAAGTGTCCTACCTGACGCCGAACGACACCCGCCGGCTCATTACGGAGCCAGTCCGGGATCGTGTCGTGTATGGGCGGGGCGTTGTGGAGGCGATTGTCCGGCTGACCGCCGGGCAGCCTTTCTACACCCAGGTGATTTGTCAGAACATTGTGGACTTTCTCAATGAGCAGGAGCGCCACTATGTTCTGCGGGCCGATGTGCTGACCATCGTGGAGGAAGTCGTCAACAACCCGCTCCCCCAGATGATCTACTTCTGGGAGGCGCTGAGTGACGATGAAAAGCTCGTTCTGGCGCTCGTCGCTGATACGCTGGTGGATGAGCAGGACGTTGTTTCATCCACACGCCTGGCTGCACGGATTACAGAGTGCAGCTATCCCATGACACTTTCCGAGGCTACAATTCGTCTCACGCTCGAAGAACTTTTCCGCCGTGAGTTGTTGGAAAAATATGGCGCCGATGCCTTCGCCTATCGTGTGGATTTGCTGCGCCATTGGATTCGGCGCAGTCACAGCGTCTGGCAGGTGGTGGGTGAAGTCCGTTCGCGCTGACCGCAGTCGCAAACTTGAAACCTGGAAAACGCAGGCAGCCGGCACAGGCTTCCTGCGGGAAAGCGCACCACATCCGTACCAAGGCACCTGACCAAACGGCGCGACCGGCGGGGCGGATGGCCATCCACCTCGCTGGCCGCGTCCGAAGGGCTGTCGAAATGTCCGGCTTTCAGGCCGGGAAGAGGGTCAACGTTGGAGAGGGTTATGCACCGCCCTTTCAGGAAGATTGGCGGATCAGGAAGATTGGCGGAACTTGTCCATTGGAAAGTTGACGCCCAGCACAGAGGGGTCGCCATTGCACAGCGATTTGACGATGTACTCATAAAGGTAGTTTGATTCAGCACGCACCTGTGGGTCAGCCCGTTCCTCGTAGGTCTTGATGCTGCTGTCAAACTCCTTCTTGAGCAGGTCATAGAGATTTTTCTGGGCGATACCCTGCTCAATTTTCTGCGGGTTGTAGATTTTGATGTCACTGACAATGGTACGTGCCACACGCTGGGCGACCTTGTGCAGTTCTTCACTGGCTTTGAATTGTGTTGGTTGGGCCGGCTTGGGAGAACCGAGCGCCACAGTCTCTCCGCCAGGTGGGACAAAGTAGGCCGGGATTTCGGTTTCCTCGGTGGTCGGGGCCGGCGGGGTCGGATCGGGCGCGGCGTTGACATCAAACTCCGGTAGTTGTTGGGCGCGTTGCTGAGCCTCCAGCGCCCGGCGGGCTTCTTCCGCCCGGCGCTGTTCTTCGGCAGCTAGCCGAGCCGCCTCTTCTGCGCGGCGTTGTTCTTCGAGGCGGCGCTGCTCTTCGAGGCGGCGTTGTTCTTCGGCACGGCGGGCTTCTTCGGCAGCCCGGCGGGCTGCTTCTTCCGCCCGACGACGTTCTTCCTCAGCGCGGCGCTGTTCTTCGAGGCGGCGTTGCTCTTCGAGGCGGCGTTGTTCTTCGGCCAGGCGGGCCTCTTCGGCAGCCCGGCGGGCCGCTTCTTCCGCCCGACGACGTTCTTCCTCAGCGCGGCGCTGTTCTTCGAGGCGGCGCTGTTCTTCGAGGCGGCGCTGTTCTTCGAGGCGGCGCTGTTCTTCGAGCCGCCGTTGTTCTTCGGCCCGGCGGGCCTCTTCGGCACGGCGCTGTTCTTCAGCCGCCCGCTGAGCCGCTTCCGCCTGGCGCTGGGCCTCGGCTTCGCGCTGGGCGGCCGCCGCCCGGGCTGCGGCCTGACTGTCATCCGGGGCCGCAAGGGCTGGGGAAGCGATACCCGTCAACCCCAGCCCGGCGTCGTCGGTCTTTTTGCCTTTGAACACAAAGAACCACACGGCTGTGGCGACAACAGCGAGAACCACAATAGCAATCGCATAGTACATTACCGAACAGGCTCCTTAGGGTGTCTTTCGGTCGGTACGCATACAAGGCATTGGTGTCATCTCACTTGCGCGACAGCTCATCCCGCGTGGCATGAATCGTTTGGGGAAGAATTTCACGAAGGCCATGCTCACGCGCGTACTTTTCGGTGTTGTGCATCGCCTTCTTGCGAACGAAGAAGGGGATTTTCTTCAACTCTGCGAGCGCTTCATCCGTCCACCGTGGCTCACCTGACCATTCGCCACCGGGTGTTCCGGTGGCAGGGGTGGTGACAACAGCGGCCGCCGGTGTGGAAACCGCTGCCGGTGTGGAAGCCACAGCCGACGTTGTCCCACGCTGTTCAGTCCGTTGTTCCGCCCGGATGCTCTCATCCCGGCTCACGGGTGAGGGGGAAGGGGGCAGGTCTGGCAACCTTACAGCACCGAGTACCGAGTCATGTTCTACACCCGGCAATTCGCGGAACATATTGATCAAGTGCGATTCCAAACCAAGCGTCAATGTATGCGTTACCGCGTCGAAGATTACATTAGCCCCTTCCCAACCTGCAAATGGAGAATAGCGGGCAGGAAAATCCGTGACGTGGGCTGGACAACTGATGACCGTCGCTGGCAGTTCGTGCCGCCGGGCCGAGTGCCGCTCCATCTGGGTGCCTAGGACAATATCGGGCATCGCGTCGGCAATCCGGCGCTCCACTTCCTTGAAGTCATCCGAGTAAAAGCCGTTCCAGCCGCGCCGGGTGCATTCGTCGAGAAACGCCGGGGCATGTTCGTAAGAGAACGTGCCGACGGCCAGCGGGCGCATGCCGATTTCTTCTTCCATCATCCGCGCCACGGCCAGCGCGTGGGAAGCTACGCCAAAGACAAATGACCGCTTGGGTGTCAGGTAGTGGCTGTCGGCTGAGCGCGAGTACCACGGAACCCGGCTCATCGTTTCCGGGCGTGGATGGAAGTTGGCCGGGCGGCCACCCAGTTCCTCGACCTTGGCCTGCACCAGCTCAATGAATTCCTGCGTGGCCTGAATCCCAATCGGTGCGTGCACCAGGTAGGGTTGCCCAAAGCGGTTTTCGAGAACCCGGGCGGCGCGCAACCCGATTTCAGCGTAGGGCACGACATTGAACCAGGCCTGTCCAAGCCGCTGGAAGTCGGCCGCCGTGCCGCCAAAGGGAAGGGCGGCATTGACCCGTACCCCACACTGATTCAGAAGCTGTGTGATTTCACGCAGGTCATCCCGGTGGCGAAAGCCCAGGCTGGTGAGCCCCAGAATGTTGACTGTGGGTTCGGGCGTCCGCTCGCCCGTGCCGGTCGCCAGGTGTTCGACGAGGCCGGCAAAGGTCATATCCGCGCCCTGGTCTTCTTTTTCGCAGAAGGCATTGAGCTGCAAAAACAGCAGCTTGGCGTTGCACGTCGCCTGCATTCGGTTGAGCGCGCCGCCCACATCCTCCTTGAGCAGGTTGGATGTGCAGGTGGGGATGACTTGGATGACACGCGGTTTGTGTGTCCGCTCGACCTGTTCCACGACCGTCATCATCCGGTCCACGCCCGTCGTGGAGACTTCCTTCCGCCCGTAACTGACGTTCGTCACGCTTGGAAAGCCACACTGCCGGTCAATCATCGTAAACAGCACACTGGTGTAGGAATCACCACCGGGAGCGTGTAACACCGTGTGTACGCCGGGGATGGAGGTGCCGACCCGGCACGCGCCGACGTGGGCCGGGCCTTCGTATGTCCAATAGTGAAGTCGCATGCGTTTTTCTCCTGAGCAAAGTCAACCACGGGGTGATGTCTGGCCTGCCATCCGTCGGCTGTTCCCTGCGGGGGCAACGGCTGACAGGTTCGGGCAAGCCGGGTGAGACCGTCCGGCTGTCAGGCAGTGGCGCTACCAGCCCGGGCGGCATCCGTTGGCTGGCTGACGTACCAGCCGCGCTGGGCCATCAGATTCCCGCGCCGGATGGGCCGGGCGATGATTTCCGCCAGGTCTTTGGCGTGCCTGAAGCCGTGAATGGGCGTGAAGGTAAACTCGATGGACCATTTCGTGGGCAGCCCACGTGATTCAAACGGGTTGGCCAGCCCCAGCCCGCAGATGGTCAGGTCGGGCTTGAGAGCAATGACCCGTTCCGCCTGCGCGATGACATCGGGTTTTTCGTAAAGCGTCAGGCCTTCGGGCAGGCAGGCCACGTCCGCCGCCATGGCCTTGCGGTTGAAATAAGGCGTGGACAGTTCAACGATTTCGGCACCCATCTCACAGAGCAGGTTGGCAATGGGGAGTTCCAGCAGGTTGTCGCCGATGATGGCCACCCGTTTGCCGATGAGCAGTTCGCGTTCGGGGCCAATGCGTTCCCAAGCTTCGGCTTCGAGTGTGGCCAGGCTGGCCGGTGGTTCTTTCCCAAAGGCGCGGCAGATGGCCTCGTAAAACTGGCGGGTGGCAGTTGGCCCAATCGGAGTCCGGCAGGCAAGCACTTCCACGCCACGGCGCTTGAGGGCGTTCATCGTCATCGAGAGGTAGGGCTGCAAGGCCACGGCCACGGTGTTGGGGCCGATGGCAGGCAAGCGGCGGGGATCACGCGCCGGCAGCACGCCTCGCACGGGAATCTCCAGCGCCGCAAGCTGTTCGAGGATTTCATCCTCGACGAGATCGCCCACTGCGCCGACGAGCAGCAGTTCCCGTGGGGTTCCAGGGGCTTCTTCGGGGGAAATCGTCAGGAGTGCCTGCAAAACGCCATCTTCGCCCTGCGTGAAGGTGTGCTCCAGACCGGAAACCGGCGCAAACATCACCGGGCGCGCGTATTTCTGCGTCAGCATTTCCCCGATGTTTTGCAGGTCAACCTTGATGATCTCTGCCGGACACGTCCCCACGAGGAAGATAATTGTCGGGTTGTATTCCCGCACGATGTCGCCCACGATGCGGTCAAGTTCAAGGTGGGCAAAATCGGCCGTTTTGGCGGCAAGGTCACTTTCTTCAATGATGGCCGTGGCAAAGCGCGGCTCGGAAAAAATCATCACACTCAGGGCCGATTGCATGAAGTATTGACAGGTGTGACTGCCGACAATGAGAAAAAACGACCCGCGAATCTTGCGGTAGAGCCAGGCAATACAGCCCAGCGAGCAGAAGCCTTCAGCACAGCTCGCCTCGCGGATGACATTCAACGACGCCATAGGGGGATTCTCCAGAAAAAGGGTTGGTGCAGCTTGCGCCGCCACGATGCGGTACACCGGAAGGGTGCACAAAACACCTTGCACTCAACTTCGTTCATAAAAACACATTGCGCAACCCGGAAAGGAAGCAGGCTTCCGTATGCGCCGCGCGGCGGGAGGGCGTCGCCACCCGGCGCGCCAGGCTGCATCAGCCTTCCGGTGGCATCGGCGGCTTGCGGGAAGTACAGGGCTTGTGATTACGCATCTGACAGGGACATTGCTGGAGAAAAGCTCGGCATCGGTTGTGGTCGGAGTTGGCGGCATCGGTTTCAGCGTAGGGGTTTCGCTCTACACCTATGACCGTCTGCCGGAGGTCGGGAACACCGTGTCCCTGCACACTTACCTGCTCGTCCGCGAGGACGCCTTGTTGCTGTATGGTTTTTGTGACCGGATCGAACGGGAGTTCTTCCTGCGCCTGCTGGCCATTGCCGGCGTGGGCGCGCGGACGGCGCTGGCGGTGCTGTCCGGCTTCAGCCCGGCGGACCTGGCGCAGGTCATTCTTGCCGGTGATGGCCGACGGCTGTCCGGTGTGCCGGGTATCGGAAAGAAGATGGCTGAGCGTATTATCATTGAGTTGCGCGACAAGCTCCCGGATGTCCCGCTCCCCCACGTGGCTGTCCAGTCCCCAGCCAATGCTGACGAACCTCTCAGGCGGGATGTTGTTTCGGCGCTCATCAACTTCGGCTGGTCGCCGGCAGTCGTGGAAAAGGCCGTGGCGCAGACGCTGGCCGAGGAAACGAGCCGGGATTTGAGCTACCTCATCAAGCAGACCATGAAGCGACTCTACCGCTAGCTTTTCTGGAAAAGCCCCCCATATACCCTGGTTGGTCTTTGGCTGAACACGTGTCTGTAACAATACCCTCTCCTGCGCCGGCGTTTTCGCTCGATGATCACCATGGCCGGACTCACACCTACCAGTTTCCACGTCCGCTGGTGACGGTACTGTGCTTTGGTGACATGGTGAGCGCCTATCAGTTGGCAAGCTGGATCGAACCCCTGTACCTGAAGTTTCGGGATCAGATTGACATCATCGGCATTGCCGCGTTCCGGGGAGTGCCGGACATCTTCCGGGAACTGGTGCGCGTGAGTATTGAGAAGCTTTCCCCCAAGGAAGTGCTCATTGACTGGGATGGCGAGGTCTCCCGCGCCTATGGTCTCACCTTCGGGCAGTGCCGCGTTGTGGTTGTCGCGCCGGATGGAACGGTGGTGCAGGCCGTGAATGGGACAGCCACCCCCGCTACCTTCCGCCGGGTTACAGACAGCATTGCCGATGCGATGCAGGAGACGGCCGCCATCCAGTCGGCGTCTGACGAAGACCTTGCCTGACCAGGGCATGTGCCGGAAGGGAAGCGGACTTCACCCCCTGGTGATATATCTTGCGAACATGGCGTGCCGCAGTGTCCCGGAGCAACTGCGGTGTGATTGAACCTATGGCAGATACAGCAGCTTGCTATGATGTTGCCGTTGTCGGTGGCGGGCACAACGGTCTGGTCTGCGCCGCCTATCTGGCCAAGGCCGGACGTTCGGTTTTGGTGCTGGAGCGCCGCCCGGTTGTGGGTGGCGCCGTTTGTACGGAAGAAATCATTCCGGGTTACAAGTTCGACATCGGTTCCTCGGCGCACATCATGATTCATGGCACGCCGGTGATTGCCGAACTGGAACTGAGCAAGTACGGCCTCGAATACATCGAGATGGACCCGTGGGCCTTTTATCCAATCCTGGGGACGCCCCACGGCATTGCCTTTCACCGGGACATTGAGAAAACCTGCGCCAGTATTGCCCAAATTTCGCCGGCCGATGCCGAGCGGTACCGCAAGTTTGTGGCGCACTGGGGCGAACTCAACGATGCGATTTTTGAGGTGTTTCTGAATGCGCCGGACCCGCAGAAAATTCTCTGGACGGCGCTCAAGCGCAGTGTCACCAGTTTCCGGTCACGCAAAGCGTGGGGATCACTCGAAACGGCGCGGCAACTGATGGCACCCTACGGGCAGGTCATCCGGGAGACCTTCCAGAACGAGCATCTGCGGACGGCCATGCTCTGGTTGGCCGCACAGTCAGGGCCGGCACCAAGTGAAGTGGCCAGCGGGGATATGTTCGGCTGGAATGCCATGATTCACCAGACCGGCGCCAAACGCGCCAAGGGCGGCTCCGGAGCGTTGACGCAGGCGCTGGCGAAGTGTTTTCTCGCTCACGGCGGAACGTTACACCTTGAGGCGGAAGTGTCGGCCATTGCGCGTCTGGCCGACGGTACATTCAAAATCAAACTCGTTGGTGGTGAGGCTTTCCATGCGCGGCGGGTGGTAAGCGCCTGTCACGTGCAGACGACGTTCCTCAAGCTGCTGGAGGACTGCCCCACCGAACTCCGGCAGCGCGTCGCCAACATCCGGGTTGGCAACGGCTTTGGGATGATTGTGCGCCACGCTGTTGAGGAACTGCCCCAGTACGAGGGCATCACCAGTGATGAGCGCGGTGTGGCGGCCTGTCACAGCGCGTTGCAACTGTTGTGCCCGTCGGCGGCCTACCTGGAAAGCAGCTTTCGGGACTTCCTGCTGGGGCGTCCGCCGGAGCAGCCGAGCGTTGTGGCCATGACGTTCTCGGCCATTGACCCCACACTGGCCCCACCCGGCAAGCACACCCTGTTTACCTGGGCCCAGTATCACCCCTACGAGCTTTCCAACGGTGAGCAGTGGGATGACATTGCCGAGCGCGAGGCCGACAAAATCTACGAGGTCGTTTGCCGCTATGCGCCCAACATGCGCGGCAAGATCATCGGGCGCTACATTCAGACACCGGTGGAAATCGAGCGGAAGCTGGGGTTGTTGCGCGGCAATGTCATGCACGTCGAAATGTCGCTCGACCAGATGTTTTTCTTCCGCCCATTACCGGAACTGGCTTCCTACAAAACGCCGATTCCGGGGCTGTACCTGACGGGGGCGAGTACCCATCCCGGCGGTGGTGTCTTTGGGGCGAGCGGCTACAACACGGCGCGGGTGGTGTTGTCTGACCGGTGACGGGCCGCCCTGGCCATCCGGGCCAGGGCCACCCGCCACTCTCCCCCGCCACTCGCGACTCCCCACTCGCCACTCGCCACTCGCTACTCCCCCTGCCCGGTTGACTAGCCAACCGCAGGGCCGTCCTTATACCATCGCGCCGCACGTACCCATTTCATTGTGGACAATCCCGGTGACTTATGAGCACTGCTGCCCTGCCGCTGTCGTCAAGGCAAGCGACGACGTACGCCTATTTCGTGCTGGCGATGCTGACGTTGCTCAACCTGCTCAACTACATTGACCGGTATATCTTTTCGGCGCTGGTGCCGTACATCAAGGCGGACACCGGCTACACCGATGCACAACTGGGGCTGATCGGCAGTGCCTTCACCTGGGTCTATACGCTCTGCTCACCGCTTTTCGGCTACTTTGGCGATCGGTATCACCGGGGCCGTCTGATTGCCGTGGGAATTTTTGTGTGGAGTCTGGCTACGGCCGGGGCCGGACTGGCCCGCAGCCTGTGGCAGTTGCTCGTGGCACGGGCAGCAGTGGGGGTAGGGGAGGCCAACTACGCCACCATTGCTCCCAGTCTGCTGGCCGATTACTTCCCCAAAGCCCGGCGTGGGCTGGCGATGAGCATCTTTCAGGCGACAATTCCGATTGGCGCGGCGGCCGGCTTTGTTTTGGGCGGTTATCTCGGCGCACCGGATATGTTTGGCTGGCGCTGCGCCCTGCTGATTGTGGGCGTGCCGGGGTTGCTGGCAGCGCTTACGATGTTTTTCATCCGCGAGCCGCAGCGCGGCGTCATGGATGAGCCGCTGGCGCCGCCCACTCAGGCATTGCCCGGCGAGCCATCCCAACCGAAGGAGGTGGGCTGGCTCAAAGGCTACTGGCAATTGCTGGTGAACCGTGGCTACCTGCTGACCTGTCTGGGGTATGCCGGCGTGACGTTTGCGCTTGGGGCGCTGGTGTTCTGGGCCCCGGAGTGGATGAAAGCTGACAAGGGGCTGAGTGAAAAAGAAGCCAACCTGGTGCTGGGAATTTGTGCGGTCGTGGGTGGCACGCTGGGCAGTCTCATCGGCGGACTGCTCGGCGATGCCCTCAATCGGCGGTTGCGCGGTGTACGCGGCTACTTTCTCGTCTGCGCGGTCAGTGCTGGCTTGGCGAGTGTGCCGATGTTCATAGCACTGGTGGCTACAACGCCGCTTGTCTATCAGGTCTGTACATTTATCACGCTGCTTCTGGTGTATCTGGGAAACGGCCCGGCCAACACGCTGGTCGTCAGTCTCGTCGCGCCCAACCTGCGTACAACGGCAACTGGCCTTCTGGTCGTGGCGATTCACGTCTTCGGGGATGGCATTTCACTGGCACTGGTGGGGTGGATTTCGACCCATCTGCGGGAACTGGCACAGGCGGGGCAGTCACCGCCGGCTTTTGTCGTCACCCTGGCCACGCTCTGCGGGTTGTCACCGGCGGCCCAGACCCTTTCGGTCGCCCTGCTGCTGATGCCGGTGGCGCTGGTGGTTGCCGGCCTGCTGTACGGGCTGGGCACCATCACCCCGGAAGCCACCAGGGACAACCCCGCCTCGCCGGCCTAGCCGCTTGTGTCGGCTGACTGTCGTCAGATGAGTCTCCTGATTACCAGTCGGCTCCGTGACCCATGGTGGGGGTGGGACGGGATTCGTCCACGACCAGAATGGTCTCATTCTGTCGGACGAGTCCCATTTCCCGTGCTGAACGCTCGATAGCACGTGGGTCCGTGTCGAGTTGGCGCAGTTCCTGCTGAAGGCGCTGGTTTTCAGCGGTCTGCCGGGCAATCTGGGCCTGCAGGCGGTTGTGAGCGGATGTGGCGTTCTGGAGTTCACTGTGCGTACGGAGCGTGACCGTGATGCACACCCCGGTCAGTCCGATGACGACCATGGCGACGAGGGCATAGAGGGGAATCCCCAGCGTCAGGACACGCGGTTTGGGAAGGGCCAGAACCTGCTCATGGCGCAGTTGGTACTCATTGATGAATGAAACTCTTGCCTGACTCAAGCAACACCTCCACTTCAGCTTCCGTTCGCGCCTCGGCATAGCACCGGGCCAGCGGCTCCGTCCCTGACAGGCGAATCAACACCCAGGCTTCATCTTCCAGAAAAAACTTCACTCCATCGGTGCGATCCAGGCGCAGCACCCGCTTGCCGCCAAAGGACTCCGGTGGCGTGGCTTCCAGGGTCTGGCGGAGTTGCTGCTGTTTTTCCGGGGTGAGGCGCACGCCGATGCGCCGGTTGACGAGGGTTCCGACGCTCCGGGACAGCTCGGCCAGCAGGTCCCGGAGGGACTGCCCCCGCTGCGCCACCATTTCCGCCACGAGCAGACACGCCAGAATACCGTCTTTTTCCGGGATGTGACCGTGGATGGACAGCCCGGCGCTTTCCTCTCCGGCGAGAAATATCTTTTCCTCCAGAATCAGCTCGCCGAGAAACTTGAAACCGACCGGGGTTTCGTACACCGGAATGCCGTGCTGGTTCGCCACCCGGTCAAGCCAGTGCGAGGTGGCCACGCTGCGCCCGACGCCTTGCTTCCAGCCACGTGACCGGTACAAATAGTCGGTGAGCAGTGCCAGAATGGCATTCGCCGGGATAAAACTGCCGTCCCGGTCTATGATCCCGAAGCGGTCGGCATCGCCATCCGTGGCAAGTCCCAAATCAAGGCCGTCGCGCCGGACGACTTCCCGCAGTTCGGCCAGATTGGCTTCCGAAGGTTCCGGGCTGCGTCCCCCAAAGTACGGGTCGCGCCAGTCGTGGAGGGTCGTCACCTCCCAGCCGTAAGACCTCAGAAACACGTCAAGGTAGCCGCGTCCGGTGCCCCAGAGGGCATCGTAGGCCACACGCAGCGGCCGGTGGTGCAGGGCATCGCCGTTGACCTTCCCGGCCAGCACGGTCAGGTACATCTCGCGCAGGTCCACGGTCTCGATGCGTCCGGGTGTCGTTATGGGTACAGCCAGCGTGCTGTCATTCATCCGGCGCTGGATGAACGTCTCGATACGTCTGGTGACTTCCGGCAGCGCTGGCGCACCGTTGGCGGTCGAAAACTTCATGCCGCCATACTCCGGTGGATTGTGACTGGCCGTGAAGTTGATACCGCCGCGCGCGCCTGTGGCGCGAATGGCCACCGACAGCGTGGGCGTTGGGGTATCCCGGTCTGTCACCTGCACGTCGAATCCGCGACGGGAGAGTTCTTCGGCACAGGCCGCGGCAAATTTTTCAGCCATGAAGCGTGGGTCGTAGCCGACCAGAACCAATCCGCCGGCACCACTGCTCTGTAGTTCGTCGGCAATGGCCTGGGTGACAAGCCGGACATTGGCAAAAGTAAAGTCGTCGGCCAGAATGGCGCGCCAACCGGATGTGCCGAATGCAATCATGGACAATCTGCCGTCCCCCGAAGCGATCTTCGAGCCTTTTTGGAAAAGATGAAACAAACCGCTTGTTACCGTGGGAATGTTGTGCCGGAAAGATACACGCACGCTACCATGCGTGGTGAAGCGCCGACAATGACTTTTCTGTTGATTGAGACCGTTGGTTGTGCCCGGGACAGTTTTTTACAGCTTGTCCGCGTGCCCTTCGGGTGTCATCCCGACTTGCGAACAACAAAAGCACGGTGAATACTCACATTCCAGCCCCAACGACATTGGCATCAAAGCTACGTCCCACGAAAGCCGCTTTTGCTGTTGCTGGTTAGTCCCCACGCACCCGTCGAGGTGTTCCGATGCAGCTCAAGAAGCCTACGAAAATCCTGTACACGTTTCTGGCGGTCATCCTGCCCCTGTCCATTCTTCCCCTGATGGCCATAAGCTGGAAGTTGATCGGTATTGGGCGTGAGTCCATGCGGTTGAATGAGCGCGCCGAACAGCTCCGCTCGGTGGTGCTGGTGGCCAATGAACTGCAAACCTACATTGGCGGGTATCGCCATCAGATTGCCGGCATCGCACGCACCCTCGAAGCGGTTGGCGGTGCTGATGTGCTGCTCCAGCAGGCCGAAAGCGTACGCAATCGGCAACTGGCCCAGTTTCTTGAAGATGATGCCAATCTCATCCTGTTGGGCATTGCGCCCCGCAGCCGTGAAGCTGACACCCGGCTGGTAGCGCAGTGGGACTCCAAAAAAATTCTGGGTGAGGAGGTCCGGGACACGGTCGGTGAGGCGCTCAAGGCCGTGAGCCGCCGGCTCGACCGCACCTACGTCAGCACGCCGCGCTACATCCCTTCAAGCAATGAGTTTGCCATCGTGCTGGCGCATCCTCTGCAGGTGGCTGCGGCCCCCTCCGATCAGTCCTACCAGCCGGCAGTTGTCCTGGCAGTGGTCAGTCTGGAACCCATCTTCAATCTCGTCAACGTCACCTCTGCCAGCGGGAACCTCAACAACGAAGCATTGCTACGCAATGGCAGCCGCGTGGTGTTTCTGGTTGATCAACATGGGCGCATCCTGGCGCATCCCGACCGGGCGCTGGTCTATACGCCGACGAACGTGAGTGACTGGGGGATTGTCGCCAAGTGGCAGGACACGATTGCCATTGATGTGTCCGCGCCGCTGGCCGAGCCATTCGAGATTCGTCTGGGAAATGATCAGCTTTCGATGTTGGGCAGTTGTGCCACGGCGCTGATTGCGCCCGAGCTGCCACTGGGGGTGATTGCTGTCATCAACGAGGAAGCGGCCTACTCATCCGTGACGACCATGATCTGGCAGGCTTTGGTGTTGACGTTCGTGACCGCCCTCGTGGCGGCTGGGGTGGGCATCCTGCTGGCCTACTGGGTGACATCGCCGATTGCCGCCGTAGCCCACGGAGCACGGGCCATTGCCGGGGGCGACTTCGCGCGGCGGATCGCCGTCCGCAGCCGCTCCGAAATCGGACAACTCGCCGAAGATTTCAACGCCATGGCTGAGCAAATCCAGCGGTACATCAACGACCTGCGGTTTGCGGTCAACGAAAACCGGGAGTTGTTCCTGGGAACGGTCAAGGCGCTGGCCGAAGCCATTGACGGCAAAGACCCCTACACCCGTGGACATTCCGAGCGGGTGAAAATGTACTCCGTGCTCATGGCCGAACATATGGGGCTGAGCCAGGAGGAAATCGAGGATATTCAGGTGGCGGCACTGCTGCACGATGTCGGGAAGATCGGTATCGAGGACCGGATTCTGAAGAAACCGGCGGCGCTGACCGAGGAAGAGTACACCATCATGAAGACACACCCGGAAAAGGGCGCAAAGATCATGGCGGAAATCCCGCAGATGAAAAAGTACGTGCCGGGAATGTACTACCACCATGAATGCATGGATGGGCGGGGCTATCCCCTCGGCCTGAAGGGCGACCAGATACCGCTGATGGCGCGCATCATCAGCGTGGCTGATACCTTCGACGCGATGACGACCAATCGCCCGTACCAGCGGGCCATGACGCCGGAAGTGGCCGTTCAGAAGATTTGGTCCTTTGCCGGAACACGCTATGACCCGAGTGTGGTGGCGGCCCTGGAAAGTGCGCTCAAGGCCGGCAAGCTGGACGAGGTCATTCATGGCTACCAGGTGGCTCTGGCAGCCGGAAAAGCCTGATATACTCTGGGCTACGTTGTTGGGCGTGCTTCAGCACGGCTTCTCAGTGGTGTGTTGCCTATGTTTTTCCACCGTCATTTCGCCCGCCTGGCCCTGCTGTTGATGGTCGTTTCCGCCGTCTCCGGGGGGATATTGATGCGCTGGACAGCCTTCGGCTGGGGAAGCCAGCTTGGCCCGCCGGAACATCAGCAGCGCGCTGAACTTGAGCGTTCTGTCCGGGAAGCCCAGGAAGTCATCCTGACGCACTACGTTGCCGCAACGCCGCCGGATCAGCTCACGAAGTCCGCCATCCAGGGCATGCTCCGGGTTCTGGACCCACACTCGAACTTCTTTGACAGCAAAGAGTTCCAGGAGATGCGCACCGAGCAGCACAGCCGCTTCTACGGCATCGGGGTCTCGATTGCGCGCCGCCACGACCGCGTGTACATCCTGGCGACCATCGAAAACACTCCGGCAGCCCGCGCTGGGCTGCGGGCTGGCGACGCCATCATCAAAGTGGATGATGAACCAGCAACCGACTGGACAACCCGGCAGGTACTTGAAAAAGTCCGGGGCGAGCGGGGTGAGCCGGTCTCGATTACCGTCGAACGGCTGGGTGTTCCCAAACCGCTCACGTTTTCCATCGTTCGTGATGCTGTGCCGCTGCCCTCGATTCGGACAGCCTTCATGGTGCGTCCCGGCATTGGCTACATTGCGCTGTCCGGCGGGTTCAACACCACGACGGAAGATGAGCTGCGGCGGGCCATGAACGAACTCACGGCGCAGGGCATGCAGTCCCTGCTGCTCGATCTGCGGGGCAATCCGGGCGGTCTGCTTCCGCAGGCCGTCAGTGTGGCGGATGTCTTTCTGCGCCGTGACCAGAAGATTGTGTCCGTCCGGGGCCGCCAGGGGTACAGCGGCGAGGAAGCGCGGGAGTACCGGGCGAAGAACACGGCTCCGTTTGAAAAGCCGGTCGTTGTGCTCATTGATCGCAGTTCGGCTTCGGCCTCTGAGATTGTCGCCGGCGCGTTGCAGGACCATGACCGTGCACTTATCGTCGGCGAACCGAGTTTTGGCAAGGGGCTGGTTCAGCGCGTGTTTGAGCTGCCTTTCGGAGCAGGGCTGACGCTGACCACGGCCAAGTACTACACCCCCAGCGGACGCTGCATCCAGCGGTCCTACACCAGCGGCCTGCTCTATGCCTACTATGCGCACCAGTCCCCGGAAGAGACGCCAACGGGCGAGGCCGTAGCCACGGATGCCGGGCGGACGGTCTATGGCGGCGGCGGCATTACCCCGGACATCATCGTCAAGCCACAAACCTTCTCCCGCGTGCAGTCCACACTTTCCGATGCCACCTTTGCCTTTGCCCGACATTTGGCCGCAGGCCTCGTGCCGGGACTGGTAAACTACCGCATCGAGCGGACGGACTACCGGCATCAGTTGCGGGACAGTGACTTCCCCATCACCGACAAGGTGGTGGCGGCCTTTCGGGAATTTCTGAAAAGCGAGGCCCAGTTTGCTACGCTGGAAAGTGCCGTCACGCCCAATCTGGATTTCGTCAGAAACCAGCTTCGCCAGCATCTGGTTACAGCGGCCTACGGCACAGAAGCCGGTTTTCGCGTCCAGCTTATGACCGACCCGCAGTTTCTGCGGGCAATTGAGGTGGTGCCCCAGGCTGTTGAGCTGGCCCAGCGGGCCTGGCTCCTCACTGAGACCGGACAACGCCGCTAGCACCGGTTTCCAACCGGACCTGAAAAAAACCGGAAAGCGACGCCAGCGGCCTCTGTGCGACAGGCACCACGTTTTGAAAGGAGTTATACCCGAACTCATGCCAAAAGAGGATTTTTTGAACATTGACAGTTTGCTCTCTTCCGAAGAGCTGCAAATCCGGGACGTGGCCCGGCAGTTCGTCCGCGAGCGGGTTCTGCCCATCATCGAGGACTGCTATGAACGGGGCGTCTATCCGCAGGAACTTATCAAGCCGATGGGAGAACTGGGCTTTTACGGCTGCACGCTGCCGGAAGAATACGGCTGCGCGGGCCTCAACAACATTGCCTACGGCCTCATCACGCAGGAACTGGAGCGGGGGGACTCCGGTATCCGCAGCTTTGCTTCCGTACAAAGCTCACTGGTGATGTATCCGATTTACACCTACGGCACAGAGGAGCAGAAGCGGAAATGGCTGCCAGCGCTGGCCAAGGGCGAGAAAATCGGCTGCTTCGGTTTGACGGAGCCGGACTACGGTTCCAACCCAAGTGACATGGTGACGCGCGCGGAGCGCACCAAATACGGCTGGAAGCTCAACGGGGCCAAGATGTGGATTACCAACGGCTCCATTGCCGATGTTGCGGTCGTGTGGGCCAAAACCGGCGCGGATGCCCGCAGCATCCGGGGCTTTCTGGTCGAGAAGGGAACGCCGGGGTTCAGTGCGCCGGAAATCAAGAAAAAACACTCCCTGCGGGCCTCCATCACTTCCGAGCTGATTTTCCAGGATTGCGAAATCCCGGAGGAAAACCTGCTGCCCAACGTGGAAGGGCTGCGGGGGCCGCTGTCCTGTCTCAATCAGGCGCGCTATGGCATCGCCTGGGGCGCGGTGGGGTCGGCGCTGGCCACCTACACGACGGCGCTGGATTATTCGCTGTCGCGCATCCAGTTTGGCCGTCCGATTGCGGCTTTCCAGCTTACGCAGCGGAAGCTGGCCGACATGATCACTGAAATTTCCAAGGCCCAGCTTCTGGCCTACCACGTCGGCAAACTCAAGGATGCCGGCAAGGTGACGCCGGCGCAGATTTCCATGGCCAAGCGCAACAACGTCGCCATGGCGCTCAATGTGGCGCGTGAAGCCCGCACCATCCTGGGGGCCAATGGCATCAGCGCCGAATATCCGGTCATGCGCCACATGAACAACCTGGAATCTGTCCTGACCTACGAGGGAACGCACGACATCCACACGCTGATCATCGGTGCGGAAGTGACCGGCATTCAGGCTTTCAAGTAAAGGTTCCTGACCTGTTTTTCCCGTGGAGACACGCCCCGCTGGCGGCGCGTCTCCACGTCGTGGCCCAACGTTTTTCTGTCCCATGCCGTTTGAACTCGTTGCGCCCTACGCCCCCTGTGGCGACCAGCCAGCGGCCATTGAAACGCTGACGAACAACTTTCGCGCTGGCGCCAAATACCAGACGCTGCTGGGCATCACAGGGTCCGGCAAGACCTTCACCGTGGCCAACGTCATTGCCCGACTCCAGCGCCCGGCGCTCGTCATGGCGCACAACAAGACGCTGGCGGCGCAGCTCTACCAGGAATTCAAGAGCTTTTTTCCCCACAATGCCGTCGAGTATTTCGTCAGCTACTACGACTACTACCAGCCGGAAGCCTATGTGCCTTCCACCGACACCTACATCGAGAAGGAAGCGACCATCAACGACGAAATTGACCGCCTGCGGCTGGCGGCCACCCGGGCGGCGTTCGAGCGCCGGGACTTCATCATCGTCACTTCGGTCTCCTGCATTTATGGGATTGGCGACCCGGATGCCTACTTCGGGATGATCTGCTTCGTCGAGCCGGGGCAGCCGCTGCGGCGCAACAAGCTTATCGAGCGCCTGGTCGAGTTGCAGTATGACCGGGATGACGAAGATTTCGCGCGCGGCACGTTTCGCGTCCGGGGCGACACGGTGGAAGTCCATCCCAGTTATGCCGAACAGGCGCTCCGTATCACTTTCTGGGGGGATGAGGTGGATACGCTGGAGCTGTTTGACCCGCTGCTCGGCGAAACCCTGGAGCGGATTGAGCACAAGTATCCCATCTATCCCAAGTCGCACTACGTGACGCCCAAGGCGATTGTGCAGCGCGCTGTCGAGACCATCCGGCAGGAACTCGATGAGTGGGAAGCTGTCCTGCTGGCCCAGGGGAAGACCTTGGAAGCCCAGCGGTTGCGCCAACGGACGATGTACGACCTGGAAATGATGAAGACGCTCGGCTTTTGTCGCGGTATCGAGAACTACTCCCGGCATCTGACCGGGCGGCCGCCGGGAGCGCCACCGCCAACGCTGTTTGATTACCTGCCGGAAGATACGCTGATCGTCGTGGACGAAAGCCACCAGACCATCCCGCAGGTACGCGGGATGTACGCTGGCGACCGCTCACGGAAACAAACCCTCGTGGATTTTGGCTTCCGGCTTCCCAGTGCTTTGGACAACCGTCCGCTGAATTTTGCCGAGTGGGAGCAGCAGGTCGGACAGGTGCTGTTTGTTTCGGCAACGCCCGGCCCCTACGAACTCGCCTGCACGGGCGGGGAAGTCGTCGAGCAGATCATCCGTCCGACCGGGTTGCTCGATCCCCTCATCACCGTGCGTCCGGTGCGGGGGCAGATTGACGATCTGCTGGGTGAAATCCGCCAGCGAACGGCGCGTGGTGAGCGGTCACTGGTGATGACGCTCACCAAGAAAATGGCCGAAGACCTGACGGACTATTACACCGAAGTGGGCCTCAACGTCCGGTATCTCCATTCAGACATCGAGACGCTGGAACGTATCAAAATCATCCGCGATCTGCGCCGGGGGGATTTCGATGTGCTTGTCGGCGTCAATCTGCTCCGCGAGGGGATGGACCTGCCGGAAGTATCCCTTGTGGCCATTCTCGATGCCGACAAGGAAGGTTTCCTGCGCAGCGAAGCGTCCATCATTCAGATCATTGGACGGGCAGCGCGTCACGTCCACGGGCAGGCGATTCTCTACGCCGACCGGATAACCGAATCCATGCGCCGGGCTATAGACATCACTGCCCGCCGCCGCCAACTTCAGGAAGCTTACAACCGGGAGCACGGCATCACGCCACGTACGGTCATCAAGCCGGTCGAAGCCACCCTGGTGACGGCCCACGAGGCGGCATATTTCAAGACGCCGCTTGATCTTTCTGCCTTTGAGGCGTACACGCCGGAACGCTTGGAGTCCACGATTATACAGCTCGAAGCCGAGATGCGCGCTGCGGCCAGGGCACTTGAGTTCGAGAAAGCCGCAGCCCTGCGGGACAAGATCAAGTACCTCAAGTCAAGACAACTGTTCGCTGCCGAAAGCCAGCCGGAAAGCTGCCCGGCCTGAAAGCGCCCCGGCTTGAAAGCGGCTTGGTTTGTCCAGCCGGCAGGCGACGACCTGCGGGCCAGCCCCGGAAACGCCCTTTGCTTCTGCTGTTATCGGAAAAAAAAAGCGGAGCCACCGCGTGGGTGGCTCCGCCGGCTGCGGCTGCCTAGTGAGCAGTCCGGTCAGTTCGGGTTGTTTTCGAGGAAGACCTGCCGGTAACTGCCGTTCTTGTAGAAGAAGAAGAACGGTGTTCCGGCCGGCACCCCGGTCGGCACGAGGAAGGCCGTATCGAAGTTCCAGTTGCGCGGATTGGGCGGGGTGTAGTTACCGTCTCCGCCGATGAGGAACGGCCCATTCCCCTGGTGGCTGAAGAACTGGAAGATGAACGAGCCGTTGTAGTTGAAGTTGCGGCTGTGTCTGGTGCCCCCGAAGTCTTCAGCAAACCGCGGGAAGTTGTGGAGACCGCCGTCGGTGTTGTTGTCAAAATCCATGTCGTTTTCGGGGTCAGGGGCATCGTTGTTGCTCCTCTGCACCTGTCCGGTCTGGTTGTTGTTGCCGGAGCCGGTACGTGGCGCGCCGGTCAACCAAGCCGCCTTGACGGTGGTGCGAACGGCAATGCGGTCGAGAGTGAAATTTTGCGGGCGATACAGGTAGTTGAACCCGGTCAAAAACATTCTTCCGTCCGACCAGCCGTTGGAGTGAATGGAAGTCGCATCAGAGTAAATCCCCATCGAGCCGTGCAGCAACGGATCATTGGGTTCGAGCGGGTTGGTGCACCAGTCATCGGGTGGCCGCGTGGCAACGTTGGCATTGCCGGTCTGGGCATAGTTCTCCGACGGTGTGGGACCACCGCGCGGGATACGGCTGTTGAGACAGGTCCTGTTGTTCTGGAAGTTTTCCGTCACCCCGATGGCATTGATGTTGCCATAAAGGTATGACGGGTTTTCTGTCACCACCGTCAAGCCGGTGAAGCCGCGTCCGTTGCCGGTCGGGCGATTGACGAAGAGACGTGGGATGTCCATGGCATTGACAATCCGTAGTGCCCGCCGGAAAGCCCGGATACGGCCGGTCTTGGCGCTGTCCACGATGCGCCACGTGCGCATGCCGGCGCCTCCGTTGACCGCAGGGGTCAATGAAGTCGGAAAAACAGCGGAGGGATAGGCAATGCCGGAGAGGGTGCTGGCAATGGTGCGGGTCCCATCCGGGTTGGGGGTGTAGGTGTAGCGGGTAAACTGCGCCACGACGCCATGCCCGGTCCCGGCCGTGTCCGCGTTCGGATTGGCGGAGCCGCCGAAGTATTCGTACCCGTCGTTGACCGGCACGGCGCCATGGGGGGCTTCCCCGGAGCGGGCCGGCTGATTCAGCGTGGGTGTAAAGTTGGGCTGGGTTTCACACTCCACATCGCGCCGCAGGCGTCCGTCGCCGGGTTTGGGACCGGGGCCATTGGCAACTCTTTCAAAGGGAACCATGATCCCCCCCTGCTGCGGATCGCTGACCATCCCCGGATCGGTTTCACAACTGTTATCCAGAGCATTGAGGACGTTGTTTTCGCCATAGACATCGTTGAAGTCATAGATGCCGTCGTTGTTGGAGTCGCCCCGCCGGTCCGAGAAATAGACAATGAAGCCATTGTCGGAGACATCAATCTTCCCGGCGCTGGTGAGCTGACGGGGTCTTCCAGTGGTAAAGCCGCCATTGGTATTTCCTGTCAGCGCCGATGTTTCTTTCTCGACAATAGCAAGGAAGTTGTCAAAGTCGCCCCGGAAGAGGCGCTTGAGGTTACCCACGTTGAGTTCGGTGAGGTTCATCAACCCCCGGCGCTCATAGGCAATGGGACTGGGCATCGGCAGCCGATAGACCATGTTGGCCAGGATGCGCTGGTCATCAGGAAGCTGTCTGCCGTCAGGCGAGACGCCAGGCCAGACCGGCCAGACTGTTCCCACAATGCCGTTCGGTCTGCTGGTATTCCCAGTGTTATCGTTATAGTAATCCGATGCCGAGGGAATACCCTGGAACCCATAGCGCCGGTTGACGTGCCGCCCCTCACGCTGATCATAGACGTTGATGGGGAAGGCCCGGTCCATCTCGATGCGTATTCGTGGGATGAGTGTTGCGTTGCTTTTAGGCGGCAACTGCGGATTGTCCGGGTTGGGTGCGAAAGCGATATAAGCATGACCGGGGAAAGCATAGTTGGCATCGCTCAGCCCCAGACGACGACCAATCTGGGTTTCGAGGTTGAGGTTTTGGGTGCCAGCGCCGGGGCTGCCAGGCAGAGAAGTCACCCTATCCAGTTCCGGTGTAGTTGGACCGATATTGGTTGTATCTATCCCCGGCGCATTGGGATAGACCCGTGAAGCGAGAGGATGCTGAAAGATGATCCCGACGGCTTCGCGGACGTTGAAACGGAGATTGTTACCTACCCCTGGTATGTTCACTGGATTAGTCTTACCAAGGAAGGTGTTGAACGGGACCTTGATGCGGAAGCAGTTCTGAAACTCCCCGATTTCCGTGAAGCGGTTAGAGGGTGGAAAGAGGGTGGCGTTGCTGCCGGGATCGGCCTGACCGAGCACTCTCACTTCGTTCAACCCCATTTCAGGATCAGTCAGTGGCGCAAAGTTGGGGTCCGTATCACTCGGATCGGCTTCCCAGAAGATGATCTCAATGGGCATTGAAGTGACCCGCCGGGCAATCCGGTTGAGGTTGTTGTCTTGGGGCGGTGTGTGCAATACCCGCAGGGTTGAAGGCAGCAGCGAGTTGATGTTGCTTTCCGGCGAGTAGCCCATGCGGGCCACTCCCTGGTCCCCCGGGTTGGTGGTGGCGACAAGACGGGGCAGGGCACTCATCTGCTCACCAAGGTCATCGGTATCACCATCGCCAAAAAACCACTCACCGTTCTGATTGTCGGGAATCCGGCGGACGCCGTTCAGGTCCACCCGCTGGTTCTCAAACGGATAGTGGGGCGGCTCGATGATGCCGTCACCGTTCCAGTCAAAGGTGAGGTTTTCGCGCGCAATTTCAGGTGTGCCGGGAATCTGGGCCTTGGCAAAGTCGCCAATGCCTGTGACGTTGCCCAGTGAGGGATCAGTGGAGCGTCCGGGTGTGCCAAGTTCGGCTCCCCGGAGGGTCTGGAGGAAGTTCACCGTGAAGTTTGGCGCCACCCGAAGCAGATGCGGGAAGAGCCGGACCTGCTCGGCGGGTGTCAGCCCCGTCGGGTTGAACAGGCACTTCGCCAGAAGCTGCTGGTCAGCCACATTGGCAAAGGGGGTCATTTCCTGGAGATCAATCGTGCCGGCCGGCCCGGTTCCCGGATAGCCCGTAGGGGGCTCACCCGCAGCGGGTGCATCCGTCGCCGTCGTGTTGAGGTTCCGGTTGAAGGTTGGGGTGTAGGGGCCGGTAATGTAAGCATTGGGAGGGGTGTTTGGATAGGTTGCCGGCCCCTGGTTCAGGTAGTCGAGGTCATTGTCAAGGATCCCGTCGCCCAGACTGTTGGCACCGGCGCCAGGGGCAACCGGATTGCCCAGGATGTCCAGGTTGTCATGCCGCATGGCATAGAAACCAGGAATGCCAGGCCGAAAGACAAAGTTCCGCAACAGACGCACGAGTTGGCGCTCGACGCGCAGGACCCGCGCCGGGCTGGTCGGATCATTTGTCCAGAAGTTGGGCGAGCGCATAATCTGGTTGAAGCTTGTCTCATAGCCAAGGAGATTACCAGCCGGTGATACTGTATAGGTTGGGTTATCCCCTGGAGTATTCAAATTCGGCATCAGCATCGCTATCGGGTGCGTTCCATCAGCGACAGGGAGGCTGCCGACAGGGAGGCCGCCCGATGCCGGTAACGGTAATCGGAGTCGGGCCGCACGAACGCGCACCCGCCGGATGAACCGCTCCTGCCGTTTGTCGCCGCTGCTGTTTTCCCCGTTGAAGATTTCTTCCCGTGGAATGTCGCTCTTCATCGGGTTGGGCATCAGGAACATGTCGTCGGCCGTGTTCCGTTGGCCATCGGGGCCGATGTCGTAGGAGCCCTTGATGTAGCTGCGGTTGTCGAAGTCATCCGTGAAGCGGAAATACGGCTTGGCGAGCAGGCTCTTGAAACGCGCCGGATAACCGGTGAGGGATGGGTTGCCGTCGTTGTCCAGCCGTCCCCGCAGGGAGGCCGTCTCGGTGGTGATGACCGGCCGTCCGCGGTCATCCACCTGCGGTGGGTCGGCATTCGCCATGTTGACGTTGGTCTGCGGTGTGAAGGGCAGCATCGTCCGCTGAAGCGTCAGGATGCTGTTGGGTTCATACCAGTAGGTGACGCGCTGGTTGACAGGACCGACGGGGCTGCTGATCGCCACCGTCGGCGGCTGCTGGCTGAGTGTCTGCACAAAACGCCCAATGAAACTTGGCGTGCCGGGGGCACTTTCCGAGAGAAATGGCAGGAAGTTGCGCGGCAAGTTGGTTTGATTCTGAAGCCGCGAGACACTGCCGCCATCGTTGAGGGCATAGACGGCCGCATACGTCGTTTCCGGTTCGGGCTGTCCGGCCGCGAGGTTGGCCGCGGGCAGATCGCGCAGCACCGGGATGGGTCCCGCTGTAATCCCCAAGTTGAGGATATGCGGCGTGATGTCGTACCGGTCAGGGAAGATGTTGGGGTCTCCGGCAGGGTTGTTGTTGACCAGCAGTTCAATCTTGATGTATGTGCGCTTCCGCCGCGTGGTATCTACAGTGTTGTCGGCTCTGGTCTGAAAATCGGCCTGCTGGTTGACCAGGTTTGTCTGTGGCGGAAGCACGCGCCGCTGGGGGCCGTTGGCCTTTACCAGTGTGTCATTCTGGTTGTACTTGTGCGGATCACCGCCACTTCCGGCCGGAAGTACGCTGGCGGGTTGGTCCGGGTGATCATTGCCCTGAAGGGGATCAAACTGTACAACGTTTGGGTTGTCATCGAGCCAGAACTTCTGGAAGAGTTCCGTGTTGGGATTGGACAGGGCTTCCAAGTCATACGCGCGTACGCCGCCGGGAGCGGCCGGCGGGAAGTGATCCAAGTCATCATCCAGCAGGATGCGGATGGTACAGGCGCGCGCCGAAACCTGTCCCTCGAAGAAACGTGAGTTACGGAGCACTTCCCGGTTTTCGTTGGGATTGGACCGCCGGAGGATTTCGATGGCGTTGAAGCCGTTGGTCTGGGTCGGCAGCAGCAGTGGCACGATCCGCTGCTTGCCTGGCGAATGACCGTTGGTGATGCCCCAGGGGGTACCAACGCCGCCATTGTTCGGCCCGGCGCCAACCGGGGCACCTGATCCGGTACCGACGGCAAGGTTGATGTCGTTAATGAGCCAGTTGACCGGCGCAACGCGATATACTTCAGGGTTATTCGAGTACCCCCCCGGCCCCTTCCCGTGGGGCAGGCTGGGCGTAATGGGGCGGGTGACGCTGTCGGCCAGTTCCCGTGCAAAAGTTTCCTCGTCCGTTGCTGAAGAGTCCCTTGGCTCGCGGTTGGGATCGAGCACCCAAGAGTTGTCCGCACGGGGTCTGTTGCTTGGCGTGATCCGGGAGACAACTTCACCGGCAACCGTCACCGGACCAAAAAACCACGCCCGGTTGCCCGCCCCAAGGTAAAGGTGGCGGTTGACATGTGTGCGTCCACCCAGATAGAACTGCGGACCGGGTGACACCTGAAGACAGTCAAATCCAAAAGCTGCAAACTGAAACGCCGGAATCTGGTAGAAGTTGACCTGCCGGATGAGGCGGGCTTCTTCGTTGGCGTTGGTGGCGCGCGCCGAGGCGCCCAGCACGAACTGGCGGCGCAGGGCCGTCATCCCGTTGAATGGGGCGTCGTTGACCGTCACTGTGGTGTTTGACGATGCGCCCGGTGGGACGAACGGTGTATCCGCCGTGAAGGTGTAGAGCGGCTGTCCGGCCTCGGTGAAAAACGGCGGAAGATTGCTCGTGATGCCCGTCGGCCCAAGGTCATCAGCGGTGATGTTGGGCGACCGCGAGAGAATGCGGTTGACGTTCGCCGTGATGGTTTCCAGATAGGCAATTGCGGCGTACAACGTCCGGGTCTTCTGGTAGTCGGCTGCCGTCTGGCGCGCCTCCGTCGTCATCAGGGTGGCTGAGACCGACGTAAAGACCAGCAGCACACCCAGGAGCACCAGCGCGATAGCCAGGGCGACGCCGCGTTCCTGATAACGATGCTTATGACGCAGGATTCGGGCAAAGTGTGGGGTCATGGCGAATTTCATCCTCATTAAAGGTCTCACGCAAGGGCGTTGGGGTTAGTTGTCGTGTCGCGCAGGGTTTGCAGCCCCTCTGGGGCAGCTTGCTCCAGAGCGGTTGGTTTTATCGCGGCACCAGGTTGCGTAACCCAATGGTGGTGCGCTCACTGACGTGGAAGTAGCCCCGGTTGAAAGCGTCCGGGATGGCTGCATCGGCCCTGATAAGGGCGCGCTCCCGCTCACCGGTTCGTCCGTACACCGTCAATTCCACCAGGCGCACCTGGGTTTTGGTTGTCAGGGGCGTCCGAGCCGGATTCCTGGTGGGGTCTGCCCCGCTGGGGAGGGGAATCGGTCCACCGATGTCGTTGGTATTGAACATAGAACCCTGAATGGGGGTGCCGTCGGCGCGCACCGCGCCCTCTTCCACCAGGGTGAAGTTCAAGCGCAGATTCTCGATGTCAAAGGCCAGTGGCGACAACAGTCCACCCTGCCGGCAGTACAGTACGGGTGCGCTGTCACCCCCATCCCAGCCAACAAAGTAGTGCGACAGGCGCATGCGCGTGATCGTGACCGGGACGCCGCTCTGAATGATGTCGGACCATCTGGGATTGATACCGGCCAGATCATTGTCTGCCAGAACGATGTCGTTGTCCTGGATGCCGGTCACCAGTCCGAGAACGCAGAGCGTCGTGGGAGCCGATAAGTTATTGAGGGTGGACGTGGGAAGCGGTGAGCCACCGCCACCGGGCGGCGTGTACTGATACGTCAGCAGCAGGGTGTCCACGTATGGGCGCAACCGTGGTGCCAGCAGGCGATCATTGGGGTTGACAAAAGGGTTGCTGTTCTTAACGGCGTTGGGGGCGACCCGGTCGGGTTTGAGGTTAACAGGGGTTCCAACCGGAATACTGCCACCATAATCTGGGTCCGAAGACGTGGTCCGCTCCGGCTCTAGAACGAGATTACCTCCGTCCAACCGGGCATAGGCCGAGAAGGTGGCTTCAACCGGGAAGATTTGCTGCTGAACGATGTTGTTGCCGGGGTTGGCGGGGTCGGGAACCGACACACGCAAAGCGACCGGCACTGGATTGACCTGCAGGGTGATGAGCTGGTGGCTACCATTGCCGTAGGCCGTTGCCACTTCCGTCGGGTCACAGGCACCGGGATAAAGCCGCAGGTTGGGATACCGCTCTGCGGCTGGAGTTCCCTCTGTATCAGCGTAACCCTGATTGGCGACGAGGGCCGGGGAGGCAAACGTTCCCTGTGGAAGAGCACCATGGCTGACCGTCGTCCAGGCCTGAATCGGTGACAGGATGTCGCAGCTCGTATCGAGGGTCCCGTCATTCAGCAGGGGAGGCACGTTACCGATCTGGTCAGGTGCTTGGGACCCGGAACCCACCGGAAAACCGCGTGCTGCCAAAAAGCCCCCGCGCACATAAACCGCCGGAGCACCCAAGCGGGGGTTGGGGTCCGGAGTGGCGAAGAACACACTCGTCAACGGCAGTTCACCGACGTTGTCCAGGTCATTTTTGATGAAGTTGATGACGGCCCGGACGTTGTTGTTGGCCTCGACCAGCGCGGAGTTATTGCGGTTGGTCTGAAGCGCCAGCGACAGCGTGCCCATCACGGCGGCCATGGCAATCGTCAGGATGCCGGCCACGACAAGCAGTTCGACGAGTGAAAAACCGGCCTGGATGACAGCCCGCCGCGGTGACCGGCGTTGCAGGCGTGACCACCCTTGCAGGCGGCAGGGAGGTTGCATTGCACCCAAGTGGAGAGAGACTCCCGGACGCGGTTGCGGCTGAAGCTGTCCCACAGGTGACTTTCCGTACATCCACAAGGTTGTCATACACATGGCTTTCAGGTGGCTCTTCAAAGAGTGCGCTTTCGTATGGAGATTCAGCTCGTTGCCTGGCGGTCGCCGCTGACCCAGATGCCCTGCCCCGGGGCGTTGCCGCCGGCGTTCTTCCACATCAGCACCCGCCCCGTCAGTCCAAAAATGGTGATGGCGCGGGCCTGGGTGCTGCGGGTGCTAGGAGAGCCAAGCTCACAGCTCAGAAAGATGGTACCGTTGAATGGGACATTTTTGAGGTTTGAAGTCGGATCAGCCGTGGGTGGCGTGTTGATGATGGAGCCATCACTTTTGAAGGTCAGAATGGCGCTTTCATCACCACTCATGCCGATGTCCACGCCGCAGCGGTCGGTGAGAAAGGTAAAGGTGTTGTTGTCGAACGGCAGCTCAGGCAGATTCAGGACTGTGGCCGGCGGGGTCAGCACACCCGTCCCGCTTTCTGTAAAACGCTTGAAACGGTAGTCCGGCGGCAGGCTGTTGCGGCTTACCACCACTGCTGTCGTGTTGTAGGTGGTGTTGTCGGCGGCAACGTTGCGGGCATCGTTGGTGTAGCGAATGACAACATAGCCATCGGAAACCTCATCCGGCCGGCGGAAAAGAATCATCTGATACGTATTGCGCTGCCCCATCGCCAGAGCGCGGGTTTCCCGAATCGCTGCGGTCAGTTGACTTCCGGCCGAGTCGGCGGCGACGGCTTTGCGGTAGGAAATGATAAAAATGCCGGAAAGCGCTGCCAGAATACCGAGCACCGAGATGACGGTGAGTAGTTCAACAAGCGAAAAACCTCTTTCCTGACGACTTTCCCGGCGACCAAACCAACGACTGTTGTGTGCCATCGTGGACCTCCTGCTGTGGCAGGTTTTGCCTCTAGGGTGAGACAAACACCGTGCCACAGCCTGCGCACTTTCGATGGGGCAGGTAACAACAAGCGGAATAACAAGTTATCGCTTCAGATTGAGGTGCGAAGCCGGCTCCCGGCTACGGTGCAGCCGGGAGGCCTGTTACTGAAAGTAACAGGCTAAACAATAACCGCGCGTCGCCGGGCAGCGATGCGGCTGTAAAGGAAGGCCAAAGCCGCAATGGCCACTGCACGGATGCCAAACCAGTCCAGCGTGGGCATCCCCCAGTGATTGGCCAGCGCGCCGAGGGCTGCCACGACTGTCCCCCCTACCACGACGATCAGGTAGACTGCCCGGAAGATGTTGAAGACCATCACCAGGAAGGGCACCGGTCGGTAGGGATAAACATAGTCGGCCAGCAACAGACAGGTTGGCACGACGATTACGGATGCCATACCCGCACTGCTGGTCCACCAGGAGATTCCGGCCATCAGGGTTCTGTCCCAGCGGAGCGAGAGCGGATCGGAAGGAAAGGCAGCAAAGGCCGTCAGACCGGCCAGGATACCCACGATAGTCAGGAGGGTATCCAGTGCGATGTTGAGTCCAGAGGTCGGAAGTGCGCCAGGTGTGACCGGAGGAGAAGTGGGCGCCAGTGGTGGCGGCAGGGACCCGGTGGAGGGGCGCAGCTTGCTGGTGTGGGTAGGTGGTGAGCCGGTCGGTGGGACAAAGCTGCCCGTAGCCGGACTGGCCGACAGGGACACGCCCACTGCCGGAGCTGTTGCCAAGACCGTCGTTTTGTGGGTCAGACGGATTTCCAGGCTTTGGTCACTGTTGCCCATGACGACCGTCCGCGCCAGATCATTCCAGCCCGGCGCGGTAAACCGGATGCGGTACTCTCCCGGCGGCAGGCGCAGCTCGAACCGCCCTTGGGCATCGGATTTGCCGCGAAAATCGCCGTCCACTTCAATCGTGCAGTTGCCCGGAAGCGTGGTGAGGAGCAGCCGTGGAGAAGTCTGAAGCCGTGCCGAGGCGTCAGCCGGGGCTTTGGGTTCAATGGCGGCCTCAAGTTCAGCCAGAAGTTCGCGGACGCTCGCCTGGCGGTTGGCCGGATTTTTGGCCAGAGCGCGGAGAATCACCGCTTCCAGTTCCGGGGACACGGCCGGATTACGCGCCCGGATACTTGGCGGGGGCTGGGTCAGATGCCCGGAGACGATGGCGGCAAAGGAGTCTCCCCGAAAGGGCACGTCTTTGGTCAGCATCTGGTAGAGAATCACCCCCAGACTGTAGATGTCTGAGCGGGCATCCACCGGCTTGGAAGAGCACTGCTCCGGCGACATGTAAAACGGCGTTCCCATGATGCCGGTCTTCAGATCGGCGTGGTCATCCCCCAGAATTTCATCGTTGAGGATTTTGGCCAGCCCGAAGTCAAGGACCTTGACGGTCATTTGTGAAGCCTTTGAAGTCGGGGCCGGTTCATCAGTCAAAACCAGGCCCAAATCCTCCAGGTTATTCGCTCCGTCCGGCTCGTGAACCATGATGTTGGCGGGCTTGAGATCACGGTGAACCAGCTTCAGATCGTGAGCCGCCGCGATGCCCGCAATGGCCTGCCTGAAAATTTCGAGGATGCGCTTTGGCGGCATCGGCGCTTCGCGGGCGATGATTTCGTTGAGCGGCCGCCCCTCGACGTACTCCATCACAATGTAGCGCGTTCCGTCGGGAGTGATACCAAAGTCCAGGGCGCGCACGACGTTAGGGTGTTCAATGGCGTTGGCGGCCCGGGCTTCACGTTGAAACCGGTTGACGGCGGTGGCATCCGTGGAGGCGTACTCCTGAAGCAACGTTTTGACTGCCACTGTGCGCCCCAGGTGGATGTGTTTGGCGCGATAGACCGCCCCCATCCCACCGCGCCCAAGGCACTTCTCAAGCTGGTACTTGTTGTCGAGAAGCCGGCTCCCCCGCAGGGACTGGGTGAGAGTGGCCCCATCGTGCGGGCAAACCGCAAGGTCATCCTCAAAGCAGTGTTTGCACTTGGGACACTCTTTCATGGGTCAATCCAGTAGCGGTCATAAACGATTTTATCGAGGTTAAGACCACGTCCTCAAAGGAGGTCGCAGAAGACGGCTGAAGTGTTAGTTCAAGCTATACATGTAGCACACTTGGGGCAGCAAGCGTCCAGTCAAATACCGTGAGTTTACGGGATGGGCAGCACCCGGCGCTCGCAGGGGGTGCCCACGACCACACTACCATCGGGGCGAGCAGCAGGGGGGCCGTACATAAATAGCCAAGTGTCGTAGGTGACATCCTCGCCAAATACGGTTGTGAAGGCCGGCTTGGGAATGCTCCCGACGACGCCCACAATCGGTCTCTGTGAGGCAAATCCATCGTCGTCGTCCCCGTCATCATCCTCACCCGGTGGTTGGGGGAGCATCCCGCCAGAGGGATCAAAAGTGCCGCCAAAGCCGCCCTGATTGACGACACTGGCCGTCAGCGCCACGTAGCTGGCGGGCACCGGTTGGCCTGTAAAGGACGACCAGCGTTCAAGATACCGTCTGATGAGCGGGTCGCCGATGCGTACCGTACGCCACTCCTTGCCAGTAAACGGGTCACGGAGGGCAGACGGGCGTAGCAGGCGCAGGCGTTGTCCGTTGATGTTGACTTCCTTCGTCAGGTCACTGAGCTTCAGGGGAAAGGGGGCACCGGGGTTGAGCGGCGCAATCCGTCCGGCATTGTTGTAGCGTGCAATGGCCTTGGCGACAGCGCAGCCCCGAACAATGAACTCCGCCTCCCGCTCCCGTTGGCGCTCGATCTGGCTGGTATCGGCCTGCATGGTCAGCAGGATGATCATGGCGGCCAGAGCGAAAATGAGAAACAACAGTATGTAGCCGCGTTCCCGATGACGCCGCTGGGTGCGACGCAGCCGACCGAAAGCACGACAACGCATCATGGTTCCGAAACCGCCAATGGGCGTGAACGCTGTGGTTACTGGTTGGGTGGCCGCTGGCGACTGAACGGGCGCAGGGGACGCCCATTACCATCCATTGGCTTGTTCGGGTCGCCCACGATGACCGGTATTCCTCCCTGTCCATGCTGGGGCTTGGTGATGGGCCTGATGGGCGTCTGGGGTTGTCCCTGAACGGGCTGCCCCGCGCTGTCATACTGAACCGGTGGTTGCCCCCCATAAGGTGCCTGATAGTTCTGCGGAGGCTGGTAGCCTGGAGGGGAGTACCCCTGTGGGGAACCACCGACCGGTAGCGTGGGGGGGCCGCCTGTCGGAGCCGGCCCGCTCGAAAGGGGCATGGTGTGGCTGACACCGGGCAGTTGGGTGTCCTCGACGATGATCTGTTCGCTGGTGATGCTCTTGACCCGGAATCGTCCAATGGGTTCGTTGGGGCGAACCGTCTGGTACTCATTGGTGGTGGCCAGGACGGCGCGTGGGTTTTGCCCTCCCGCATCGGTCACCATGCCAATGTAGCGGTACTCGTCATTTGGGTTAGGTGGGGGGTCAATTTTCAGGGTGACATCGTTCGAGTACCACTTCGATTCCTGTCCCGGAACAACGACGCGGACGGTGGCCGTCCGGGGTTGGGCGGTCAGGTCGGGCGTCAGGCGCACCCGCAACTGCCGGTCTCCCTTGCGCTCCGCCGCCAGGGTTTCCCCGTCTATGACGACACGCACGCCTTCCGGCAGAGGCTGGGCATCCACCGTGAGTTCATAAGTCATGGTCGAGCGTGCATAGACGCTCGGAGGATAAACCGACTGAAGGGTAATTGGTGGCGGCGGTGGCGGTGGGACCGGTTTGGGTGGTGGTGGCGGCAGGTAGTCAAAGATGTTGCGGGGAGACTCCGGTACGGCAGGTGGTATCACCGGCGTCAGTGTGGTCCGGGCCATGCGCACGAGAGTACCTTCCACAACGACCGGTGGAGATGCCGCCGGCTTGTTGTCCGTCCTACCCTGTTCTAGGTCGGTTGCCCGAATCAGTCCTGGGCGAAGGGGCGCCACTCCGGCTGCCTCTGTCCCGCCGGTGTCAAACCAGACATAGAGCAAGGCGGCCAGTGAGCTGACAAACAGAACGCTGACGAGAACGGTCTTCTGAGTCTGATTCATGGCTGTGGTCTTGTGGACGGCCCGGCCGTCGGCTGGGGCTGGCGTGCCGCAGACACCGGACCGCCCAGGGGAGCGCCAGGTTCGCTTCGGAAATAAGCGGTCAGGGAGAGTGCGATGGTCAGTTCGTTTGGGTTGGCAGGATTCTCACCCATCACGGCACCCGACGGCATGCCGCCGGATGGCGATGGACGTTCTCCAGGGGTGAAACTCAAAAGCTGGAGCAGAAGAAACTGGCGGCTTTGTTCGAGGGCATGGATGAAGCGCCGGATGTTGCGATAGTTGCCGGTGATCCCAAGTTTGACCTCAAAGGTCGGGTAACTCTGGATGAACTGGTTCTGTGGTTCACGGGAGGAGGCACCCGCCGCCGGGCCTTTGTTCTGGTCCGTCAGCAGAAAGGCCACCGTGTCGGTCAGCTTGACGTCATGTTTACGTGCCAGGGCGTTGATTTCGTCAATCAGAGCCAGTTGCCCGACACGGGCATCGCGTAGCAACTCACGTTCAAAGCGCCGCCAGTTTTCCATCGCACCGTTGAATGCTGCGGCTTCCTGCTCCAGTCGCTGCCGCTCCATCCGCAGGTTTTCCGTCTGGCGGCGGAGGTTGCTGGTTTCACGGGAAATACGGCTCAAGCGCTGGTTGAGCGGTTCCAACAGCATCTGGTAGCCCGTCACCACACCGGCCAGGCACAGGACCCAGACGGCCATTCCAAGCCATTCGGGCCACTGAAGATAACGCTGCCGTACGACTGTCCCGCGCCAGCCGCGCCAGCCAACCCAGCGTCGCCAAAGCCAGTTCATCGCTTCACCTCCTTGGGCGCGGGACTTCCCGTGGCCAGCATCGTCCCACCTGGGCGATAGCGACCGTGGAGGGTGAATTCAACTTCCTGCCGGCCATCAGCCCCCCGTTGGTCTGAAGGGACGGCCTGGGTATTGGGGTCGAAGTAAAAGATGCCCCGCTCATCACAGGCACGGATAAAAGCCGTGACGGCTTCGGGCTTGGGGGCCCGGACGGTGACGGTGAACGGCACTTCCTGGGAGACAGGCAAAGGGGAGTCCGTGTTCCCCCTGCCGGTTTCTTTTCCAGGCGAACGCTGGCTCAGAGCCGGATTGGCCTCACTGTCCTGTCGGAAGGCGATTTGCAGAATGCGGATGTCCGCCGGAAGCTGCTGTTCCATCTGCAGCAGCAGACGGGACCAGGAAAGTTGCCGCCGCTCCAGAAGATAGAGCGCCTCGCGCATGGCGCGCGCCTGCTCTGGGGTTGGCTGAAGCCCGGCACTGGCGGACTGTTCCCGGACCTTCGTAAGGCGCGCCTGCTCCAGGTCGTGGGTGGCCTGAGAGGCTTTTTGCAGCTCCACGTAGCGCTGTTCATCGGCCAGCAACTGGGTGTAGTGCCGGGTCAGGAAAACCGTGGCGAGGAGCAGAAGTCCAAAAGCCGCTGACAATCCCATCCAGAAAAGACGCCGATTGTAAAACGGCGTTGCGGAGAGATTGAGGCGATACACATCGTGCGTGGTCATGACATCACCTGATGGCTGGGTGCACCCCGCGCGGCACACCGGTTGTTCCGAACACTTCTGGTGCTCGAACGGAAGCTGGTTTTATCAGTTCCGTTCTCTTTTGTCCCTACCCCGTGCGTTTGTTGGCACTGGCTGCCGGATGTCTTTCATCATCACCGGTTGCGCGCGTCAAGATACTGTGGAGCTTGGTAACAGGTAAGCGGATTGGACATCCAGATGGGAAATTGACTACGATGGCCTCGTCTGACATTACCTTGATTCTGCGGGAAAGCCTTTGAAAGTCTATTCAACCAAGTGGTGTACGGACTGCATGCTCGCCAAGCAGTTCCTCAAGCAGCGGGGGATTGCCTTCGAGGACATTCTGCTGGAGACCAATCCAAGCGCCAAATCCTACATCATCGAGCGCTTGGGACGCGCCGCCAAAGTGCCGGTCATTGAAATTGGCGACCGGATATTTTCACTCAACCCTTTTGACCCGAACCGACTTGCCTCCGAGCTGTCCCTGATCCTCTCCCACGAGCCGTCTGACGCCGCCGGTGGGTAAGCATTGCCTGCCGTCTGGCTTGTCAGGCCGCCACTATAGATGGACAGGAGGGAAATGCCGCGCTAAGGCTTGACCGGCTGCGGTTGTTCTATAGTGAGGTGCTCCGTGGGGCTGTCGTCACCTGACGGCGGCGGTAACGGCAGGGAAGGCGGTGTGGCGCGGTTGGCCGCAGACTGCCCGGTTGTCTGAACCAGATTTCGCCCACGGCGCTTGGCTTCATACATCGCTTCATCCGCCCGCTGGATCAGGTCGTTGATCTGTGCGGCATCACCGGGATAGCTGGCAACCCCGATGCTGATGGTGAGGCTGAGTTTGTGGTGCGAAGCCGTGATCGAGGCTGTAAACGAAGTTCGTTCAATGGCCTGCCGAATCCGCTCGGCTGCTTCGTGCGCCCGCAGCCGGTCGGTTTCAGGCAGCAGGGCAATGTATTCTTCTCCGCCATAGCGCCCGGCGATGTCAGAGTCCCGCAGGGTTTCCCGAATGACCGTGGCGACTTCGCGGAGCACCTGACTGCCGACGAGGTGCCCGTAGGTGTCGTTGACCCGCTTGAAGTGGTCAATGTCCATCATCAGCAGCCCAAAGGGATGCCCGTAGCGGTTGGAGCGGGCCATTTCACGCTGCATCTCCAGGATGAAACTTTTACGGTTCAGCAGACCCGTCAGGTCATCGTGCGTGATGAGTTCCGTGATGCGGCGGTGGAATTCCTCATCAATGTCGTCGAGAAAGGTGAACTTGAGAATGTGGCGACCGATGGAGAATTTGTCTCCATCATGCAGCAGGACGGCCTCACCGGGGACAAGCGGAATGCCGTTGAGCTGCGTGCCGTTGGTGCTGCGCAGGTCTGTCAGCCAGTACTGGAAGTGTCCGGTTGGGGTTTCCAGACGCTCAATCCGGGCGTGCAGCCGTGAGGCCTCATCGTCATTTTCGAGGCGCAGCTCGGCATCCGAGCCGCGTCCAATACGGGTGATGGCGTGCTCGATGCGGAACGAACTCCCAAGGTAGTCGCCACGCATGTGAACAAGCGCCGGCCGTGCCTGCCGTGGACGCGCAAGCGGGTTGGCTTGCAATTTTTGCGTTTGATTGAGACTGTTCACGGGTCTCAGGATAGCCCCAAGCTTCAGGTTCATCAAGATGTGACCCAAATCAGGTCCGCTTCAAAAAGATAACCTACGAGTACAACCCTCTGTCATGCCCTTTGAACAAGCCGTCCACCGTGTCGTTTTGCCCAATGGATGTGTCGCCCTGCTGGCGGAACAGCCTGCGCTGCCGGTCGTGGCGCTGTATGCCATCGTGGCGTATGGCTCCCGCTATGAGCCGGAGTCCCAGGCCGGGTTGGCTTCTCTGCTGGGTGACATGCTCGATGAAGGGACAGCACAACACACGGCGCAGGACATTGCGCTGGCCATTGAAGCTACGGGAGCGCGGCTCAACACGTTTGGCGGATATGCCCGCAGCGGGTTGAGTCTGACGGCGCTGCGCGATGACTTTCCACGACTGCTCACCATCGCCGCCGATCTGTTACGCCACAGCCGGTTTCCTGAAGACCGCTTCGCCCTGTGCCAGGCGCGGCGGCTGGCGCAACTTCGGTCACGGGCCGACGACGCCCGGACCGTGGCTTCCGATGCTTTCGATGCGCTGGTCTATCCTGGACACCCGGCCGGCCGGCCGATTGTCGGTTATGAAACCACGGTTTCCCAACTGACGGTGGATGATCTGCGTGCGGCTTATGCCCGGTTCTTTGTCCCGAACAACCTGCTCATTGCCATCGTGGGCGATCTGCCGGTGGCGGAAATGGAGCGCCGGCTGATGGAGGTGTTGGCCGACTGGGAACCGGCGCCGGATTTTCTGCTCCCGACTGTGCCACCGGTTGCGCGCCAGACCGTGCCCCAGGAGCAGGTGCTGCCACGCCCGGACAAGGAGCAGATTCACATCCTGCTGGGCCACCTGGGAATTAACCGGACGCACCCGGATTACCACGCCCTGCGGGTGATGGATGTCATTCTGGGGGACAGCCCCGGCATGACGGCGCGGATTCCGCGCATCCTGCGGGATGACCTGGGATTGGCTTACACAACCTATGCCAACATCACGTCCACAGCCGGGGTTGATCCCGGTCGCTTCGTGGCCTACATCGGCACTTCGCCGGAGCACCAGACGAAAGCCATCGCGGCCATTCGGGATGAAATCGAACGGATGCGGCAGGAGGTCGTGACACCTGAAGAACTGGCCGCGGCCAAGGCGTATCTGACCGGCAGCTTCGTCTTCAATTTTGAAACCAATGCCCAGCGGGCGCTGTTTTTGATTGAGACCGAAATTCACGGGTTGGGGGACGATTACGCACAGCGTTATCCTGAACGGATTGATGCGGTCACGGCGGAGGAGGTGCTGCGGGTCAGCCAGCTTCATCTCAATCCGTCGGCGCTCACCACGGTCATCGCCGGCCCGGTCAGTTCAGATGCCGGATCGTGATCCGACCGGAGTGCAGGTTATCTGGAGGCATTACCATCGCATGCCCTTTCGTTTTCCCCCCGGTGGATGGCTGCCGGGAAGCACCCTGGCCATCATCACACTACTGACGGCCTGCAAGGCACCATCGAGCACCACCATTGTGCCGGCAGCCGCACCAAACCGGCCGGCCGAGCAGGTTGCTGCGCGTGAGAACCCGACGCCCTTCGATGCCGAACGCGCTTTCAAACACATTGAAAAGCAGGTCTCCTATGGCCCACGCCCGGCCGGTTCGGCGGCGCTGGGACGGTTGCGCGCCTGGCTCGTCGAAGAACTGAAAAGCTACGGCCTGACCGTGACCACGCAGCCCTTTGTCGCCAAAACCCCCTCGAAGAAGTTTCCCACCCTGCGCATGGAGAACGTCATCGCGGAGCTGCCTGGCAAAAGCCCGGAGGTCATCATCATCGCCAGCCACTACGACACCAAGTACATGGAAGACCAGGTGTTCGTCGGAGCGAATGACGCCGGCTCAAGCACGGCCGTCGTCCTCGAACTGGCGCGGGTGCTGGCGGCCATGTCGCCGGAAGAACGCGGCTTTCCCCACACGCTACAGTTTGTTTTCTTCGACGGCGAAGAGGCCGTTGTCGAGTGGCAGGACGATGACAACACCTACGGCTCCCGGCACTTTGTGGAGCGCCTTCAGTCCACGGGCCAGACAAAGCGGATCAAGGCCATGATCCTGCTGGACATGGTGGGCGATGCCGATCTGTCCATCCCCAGGGAGTATCAATCTTCGGCGTGGCTGGCGAACATTCTTCACGACACCGCGCACGAACTCGGCTACGGCATCTATTTTCCCAAAACGACCCATGCCATTGCCGATGACCATATCCCGTTTCTCAAGGCCGGGATTCCGGCCGTGGACCTGATTGACTTCACCTACGGTACGGATGAGGTCAACTTTGGGCCCGGCGGCCCTGAAAACGCCTACTGGCACACGGCGCGGGATACCGTGGACAAGCTGAGTCCGCGCAGCCTGAAAATCGTGGGCGACACGGTGCTGCGGGCGCTGCCCAAAATTGCCCGGGCGGCGCGCTAAGGGCCGTCAGTCGTTGGTTTCTTCTTCAGACACATCAGGTGTTTCAGCCGGTTCTTCGGTTGAAGGTGCAACCCGCCGCCGGAAAGCCGTGCGGCTGGCAACCTCCGCCCCACGGTAAATGGAGCCGGCAATCACCGAGGCGCTGGAGCCACGGGCCATCGAACCCTTGGTGATGACGGTCACGAGCAGCCCTGGCTTGCCGGGTGCATCCACAAATGACACGAACAAGCCGACGCGGGTGCGCGGGCTGAAATCACAGTTGCAGCTTCCGGTCTTTCCGGCGACGCCCAGCGCCGCCACACCAGACCGCCGTGCTGTGCCCTGCTCGACGGCACTGACCAACCCGACCAGCAGATCGCGGCGGATGTCTTCGGTCAGGGGCAGCGTCTGAACAGGGATGGGTTTGAAGCTGGCCACTTCGCGTGGCGTACGCAGAATCCGGGGACGGTACAGGATGCCGCCGTTGGCGATGGCACTGATGAAGGCGGCAAGCTGCACGGCGGTGACACCAAAGCCGTCTCCGTGGCTGCCCATGCGTCCCAGATCGGCTGGCGGGTGACGCGGAATGACGCCGCTGGTTTCGCCGGGCAGGTTGATGCCGGTTTTCCGTCCAAAACCGGCCTGCCCGGCATAAAACAGGAAGCGCTCAAAGCCAAGCCGGTGTGCCAGCACCTGAAAGTATTCGTTGTTGGATTGCGCCATCGCCGTCCGCAATGTCCAGCTCTGGCTGCCAGCCGGGATAATTTCATCGGCGGTGGTGAGCTTTTCCTGAAGGGCTGCGTATCCGGTCAGCACCTTGATGGTGGAGCACGGTTTGAAGGGGGTCCGCACGGCCCACTGCTGGTTGACGATGCTGAGCACCCGGCCCGTCCACGGTTCCATGACAACGACTGTCCCGGCCCGGTCGCCGAGTGCGTCGAGCGCCAACTGGCGAATGGCCAGGTCTTCCCCGCGCAGGTCATCCCGTTTGATGTTGTACCGGGTTGCTTGTTGGAGTTGTTCATCCAGGGCGCGGATGCGGGCCAGTTCTGCCAGACGCGCCTGCTCGGCCCGGCGGCGCAGGGCGCGGTTTGCGGCCCGTGCTTCGGCCCGGGTGGGCGTCCGGCGGATGGCGGTGGCACGGGTGGTGTAATCCCGGCGTGCTCTGGTGTTGCGGGAGACTGTGCGCGCCACGGAAACCGATGCCCGCCGGCCACGGGGCACCGGAGCGGCCCTGGCCGTTTTCGCCACCACGTTTCTGCCGGACGGCTGGTGTCTGGCTGATGCTTTGCGGGCTGGTTCCCGGCCGGAAGTCATACGGTAGTCAGCCTTTGGGTTAGTGGCTGCGCTGTACTTGGAACGGCGTAGCCGGTGAGGCGGCCCTGGCTGCGCCTGGCGTGCATCTTTTCGGGCGCTTGCGGGAGACGCCTTTGGCGTTGGGCGCGAGGGCGGTGGAGTTTTAACCGGCCTTGCCGCGTGCCGGGTGGTTTGGGCAAGGGCCGGCAGTGCACTCAGCAACAACAATCCGGTGACCATTCCCCTGGCGACGATTCGGCAAACAAGCCAATGATGCTGACCGGCCATGGTGATACTCCAAAAAAGCGATGGTCAGGAAACATCGGAACGAAACTCCGCATGTCCCCTGACCACCGCTGGTTGCTGTATGATGATATGGTGTGTGTCCGCCGCTGAACCCGGATGGTTTCACCCAAATGGCATCCGGGGCCGACGAACGTCAATCCATCCGACGCTTGCGCATGCTGGAACGTTGCCGCTTGCGGGCCAGCTCAGACTTGAGCCGCCGTTTCTCCCCTGGTGGGATGAAGAAACGATGCCGCTTGACATCGGCAATGATGCCCTCGCGCTGCACCATCCGCTTGAAGCGCCGCAGCGCGCTGTCAATGGATTCATTCGGCGCGACTTCGACGATGGCCATGCGTGTTATTCACCACCTTGCTGCTTCATAGTGTTTTTGGCGAAGCAGGGCATGGTGGTTTAGTCGGGAAACGCTTGTCAAGGTATTCTGTGGCCCACGGCGTAACCTTTGCCGGAAGGTGCGTCAGCGACGGGCAAAAAGGCGGCAGCGGAGTCCGGTTCGGTGGCGCGCCGCGCTGTGTCGTCCATAGGACGAATGTCCTCAGTGATGTGCGCGAAGTCGGCTCCGGTTCACCCTCAAGTCACCACGGGGCTGGTCGTACCCTGAGCTTTTACTCTCTCTCTGAACTGCCACCCGCGAGTGTCTTTTCAGTTTCAGCACAGGGAAGCACGGGGAGGACCGTGCACTGAGGTGTTTGGACAGAGAAAAAGGCCAGGCAGGTATCCGACACCACCTGGCCTTGCAATGTTCTGACAGGAAATGATTTAGCACCCTAGAAGGCAACTTCAATCCCCATTTTGGACAGAGCCTGAATTATATCCTGGAGGGTAGCTTCTTTGAGAGCTATCCTCACATGCTCTTGAGCGTTACCTGAGTTTATGCGAAGCGGAAAACCGCTTACGAAGGACAGCCAGCTTACCATCTCGTCAGCAGGCATACTGAATTGCAAACTGATCTTTTCACCTGCCAGGAGTGCACTGCGCAAGTCCTGAAGTGCGCGGAAGTCCACGCCGTCAATTTCCACGGTTCCTCTTTTGGACAACTCTTCAAAGACCTCCCACACAGGAGCCCGTTTGAAATCAAAGCTGAAGAGGTCATCGGGTTCGGATGCCGTAAATACGATTTCTCTGCCGCTGATACGCGTGAGTTCAGAGGAGAGTTGTTCACTGTTGGAGTTGGTTACCTGAAATGTAACTTCTTTCGCTGCTCCTTTTCTTCCTTTTCCACAACCTGAGCCGCATCCTCCGCTTGTAGAACAGTAAGCGTAACAGCTACCCGGACATGTTGTAACCGTCGAGCAATTGTTAGTCCCGCAACTGCAAGTATCTGCGAGAGCGACCTGCATCGGGCTGACGAAAAACAGCAAGGACAGTGATGTGGCAGCAAGCGTTTTCTTCATGGTTTCACCCCCTTTGAGGATATTGTGGCAAGGCTCTACTTTTGTGTAGGCAACAGCCAATGTAGCAAGGTCAAAAAAAAAACGTCAACCGGAATCTGTCCTTTGGGCATCAGTAAGTGGAGCGCGCAATACTTGGCCCGGCTGTGGTGGGGGCTGCCACGAGCGGGAAATCCTTGAAACCAGCGATGCCCCACTCAGCCGGCTGGTCACCGCCAGCCGTCCACGTCGGTGATGTCGCCGCTGTGTTGCCCGCCAGGAAGCTGACTGACGCAGCTGCCCGCGTCGTTCGTCAAAGGAAATCCCATGAGGTTTTAATTACTTGGAGGAGCGATTGGTTGGGCTACTTTGGAACAATTATTGATACCTGCGCCCTCGATTAGGTAACAATTGATGATTTCCCCAGGGGGCACGTTTCTTACGCAGCTTTCACGTAGATTCCGGCAGGCCTTCAGGCAATCCTGATAGTCGCCCAGATTGGCTTTCTCTTGTACTTTGATTGCTGCTTCAGGAATTGAATGCTCCAGGTTGGGTATATCTTTTGTGGCAAGCACATAGAAACACTCAGCATAGAGCGAACGGGGATCAATCTCGGCAATCATGCGAAGCCACGGCATGTCATCTGAGAAATAAGCTTTGGCTGCTTCGGGGTTGCCAAGCGTGAGACCAGGCAAAGGCATTTTGGGAAGTTTTCCATCAGACATCTTGAAGTTTCTTAATGTTTCTGAGCAGACATAAGCAAAAACAAAGTCATTACCTGCTTCACCAACCAGCAACCCTGGGTATCGGAGATAACGAAATCGGTGCTGTGGAGCCGTTGTACGGTCAACTGTAATGACAATTTCCTGATGGGTTTCATAGATGGCGATTGTTGCAACCCCTTTGTTATTCTCCACAATCTGATAGTGGCCTTCCCTGAGATGCGATTTATCTCCTGGAGAACTGACGGCGAAACCGCCACCCGGAAATGATATGTTCGCCAGGCAGCCAGCGTCAGTGGCTGTGCAGGCGTAACCTTCTGCGGGAGCAACCTGTATAAGGCTGACGAAGAACAGTAAGGACAATGATGTAGCAGCCAGTGCCTTCTTCATGCTTTCACTCCCTTCAAAGATATTGTAATAAAACCCTGCTCTTGAGCAGGTGGCAGCCAATGTAGCAAGGTTGAAAAAAAATGTCAGCCGGAATTTTGAGCCTTTAGGCATTAAATAAGTAGAGCACGCAATGTCTGGCCCGGCTGTGGTGGTGGGGGCTGCCACGAGCGGGGTGATCCCTGTAACTTCAACAGTGATTCACATGCCGGTTCTTTTCGGGTCAGGACACGTGATACATTCAAAACGAGGTTGGCATAGTTGCTGCGGCAGTTTCCACCGCCCCAAGCTTCGATTGTTTCCGGATGGTGTTCTGCTTCTGAAGCCGGTTCTGACGCCAGCGCGACTTCCGCTTCACCCACCAGATGACCACGCCGCTGAGGCTCAGCATGGCAATGAACACGCTGCCTACGCTGACCAGAATCCGGTACGGCAGTTCGCCGATGCCGCCTGACATCAGCAATGATGCCCTCGCGCTGCACCATCTGCTTGAAGCGCCGTCGTGCGCTATCAATGGATTCGTTTGGTGCGGCTTCGACAGTGGCCATGCGTGTTGTTCACCACCTTGCTGCCGCATAGTGTTTTTGGCGAAGCAGGGCGCGGTGGTTTGCCCAAAAAACATTTGTCCAAGGTATCCCCGTTCCGCAGCCTGGTTTTTCGCCGGGGAGCGCCAGGTCCAAGGGAGCGTCAGAAGTATACCGTCCAGGCAGCGGACGAAACCTTTTCACGTTTCAGGCGTCTATCAACCCCAACGAACGTCTACCGTGACATCAGTGTGGGGGCTTGGCCGTGGAAAACGCAGAGGGTGCCGTCAACGGTTTGCCTCCCAATCCGTCTTTACCCATGGGCCACTTTTACGTAAGGTGTAAGGCTGGTAATGCTTCGTAGGACAAGAAGTGATCTTTTCGCCATCCCCATCAAACGGAATCTCTCGACGCGGCATCGGCAAAGATGACGGGAGCAGAGTCATGCGGGATGATTATCTGTGGGATAAGTCCGGCGAGCCGTCGCCAGCAAGCACTGGATTTGAAACTCAGCTTGGCCGGTATGGCCTTTGACATGTCGGGAGGGTGATGACCGTGAACGACTTCAATCGTGTCTCTGAAACGACGACTGCCACCGGAACGGTTGAACCGGGCGTATCCCCAAACACATCACAGTCGGCGTGGGTTCCCACGTTTGCCGGACTGCACAGTGAACCGCTGCTGGTTCGCCTGTGGAGCAACCTGAAGGATACCGTGCGGGACTTCATCCGCCACCCGGGGCAGTTTTTCTGGCACCAGCCTGCCCCGGACGAGCAGGGGATGTTTTCGTCAGGGCTGTATTTCGAGCCGACTTCGCGGAGTCTGTTCTCCAAGCTGGGTGAGTTTGTGCGTCAGCCGCGTGCTTTTCTGAGTCGTACACCCTCCACCCCGGTTCCCGATGCCCCCAACCTCACCCAGATTGACACGCCGCCGATATGGGTGCGAATCATGCGCGAAGTTTCCGATCTGGGGCGGCAGGTAAGGACGAATCCCGCTGGCTACGCGCGCGCCCAGTTTACCCTGACCCGTATGGAGCGGCAGCGCGCCCTGTTGTTTGGGTTGTGCTTCCTGTTTGCTTTCTTCGTCATGTCCGGGCTGATTGGGGCGCTGCTGATCTGGTCGCCACCGCTGGTCGTCGAACAGCAACCGGAAGAAGAAAAAGAAGAAATGCAGCTCATTTCGATGGTGGAGTTGCCGCCCCTGCCGCCACCGCCTCCGCCGGATGACCGTCCCAGCGGCGGCGGCGCCGGCTTTGGTCTCAAAACGCCGGGCAAAGGTGGCGGCGGCGGCGGCAAAACCGACCCGGAACCGGCCATGAAGGGACGGTTGCCCGAACCAACCCTTCAGCCTGATCAACAGATTGTTGACCCGACAACCAAGCCGCGCATCGAAGAACCCTCCCTGCCGGTGGCTCCAAAAATCATTGCTGATCCGAAATCTGTCCCGCCGCCGGAACTGAAGGTTCCGATTGGCGATCCCAACAGCAGCAATACGACCAAGCCTTCCGATGGTACAGGCAAACAGAACGCTGGTATCGGTAACGGCGGCGACGGGCGGAGCGTCGGCAGCGGGACCGGTCCTGGTGGCGGGCCCGGAAGCGGTGGTGGTGTCGGCGGTGGCGTCGCGGGCGGCCCGTCCGGGCGCGGCCTCGGCGAGGGCGAGGGGACAGGCGTGATTACCCAGCGTCCGAAACTTATTTATTCCGTCAGGCCAAAATACACCGAGGAAGCGCGGGCCAACAAAATCCAGGGAACGGTCGTGCTGTCAGCAACGGTCGGCCCCGATGGCTCACTCAGCAACATTCGGGTTATCAAGTCGCTTGGTTACGGTCTCGATGAAAAAGCCATTGAAGCTGCCCGGCAGTGTCGCTTTCAGCCGGCGATGGCCGATGGCCGTCCGGTGTCGGCAACCGTGAAGTTTTCGATGGAATTCCGCCTGCTCTAGCGCCCGGCATGCCGACAACCGTTGAACGGATCCGCCACAAACGCGATGGCGGCGAGTTATCTGCCGACGACATTGCCGCCTTGGTTGCCGGCTACACCCAGGGCAACATTCCCGACTATCAGATGGCAGCCTTTCTCATGGCTGCCTTTTTACGTGGGATGACCATCGCTGAAACCCGTGCCCTCACCGAAGCCATGCTCTATTCGGGCGAGGTCGTGGATTTCTCACATCTCCCACAAGCCAAGGTGGACAAGCACAGTACCGGTGGCGTTGGTGACAAAACTTCGCTGGCACTGGCCCCCATCGTGGCGGCAGCCGGAGTCGCCGTGCCGATGATTTCCGGGCGCGGGCTGGGGCACACCGGCGGCACCCTTGACAAACTCGAAGCCATTCCCGGTTTCCGTACCGATCTGCCGCTTGACACCTTCCGCCGGCTGGTGGAGCAGCTCGGCGTAGCGCTCATCGGACAAACCCGCGAAATTGCTCCAGCCGACAAAAAGCTCTATGCCCTGCGCGATGTCACCGGAACCGTCGAGTCTATTCCACTTATCACGGCCAGCATCATGTCGAAAAAGCTCGCCGAGGGAATTGACGCGCTTGTGCTGGATGTCAAGTTCGGCAGCGGGGCTTTCATGAAAACCCCGGCCGAAGCCCAGGCGTTGGCCGATGCCCTGACGGCCACCGGAGAATCCATGGGCAAGCGCATCCAGGCGCTGCTTACCGACATGAACCAACCGTTGGGTTGGGCCGTGGGCAATGCCCTGGAAGTCTGCGAGGCCCAGCAACTGCTGCGCGGCGAGCAGCTCACCGGACGCTTTGCCGATCTCACCTTCGAGCTGGCAGCCCACATGCTCCGGCTTGGGCAGGTGGCCGCCTTCGTTACCGAAGGCCAGACGCTCGCCCGCGCCATGGTGACGTCAGGAAAGGCACTGGAGAAGTGGCAAGCCATCATCAGGGCGCAGGGGGGCGACCCACAGGTGGCGGAAGATGACCAGCGGTTGCCACAGGCTGCCTACGAAACCGTTGTGCGTGCGTCACAGTCGGGCATAGTGACCGCCATGGATACCGAAGCCATTGGCCAGGCGGCCGTTCTGCTCGGCGCCGGACGACTTACCCTCGATGCCGTCATTGATCCGGCCGTCGGCTTCCGCATGGAAGTCGAACTTGGTGCGCCGGTGTCTGCCGGGGATGCGCTCGTCCGGGTGTACTACAACGCAGCCCAGGCGGTGCCCGAAGTTGAGCAGCGCCTTCTGGCGGCCATCACTATCACTCCAAACTAAGCATCCCAAACTAAGGGCGGTGCACTGCACTTGCCGGCGGCTGCAGGGTGAACTTTTGCCGGGCGGCTTTCCCGATGGCCGTTGGGCTGAAGGGAAACACGGCAGGGGTGCAACTCTTCCAGCTTTCAAGCTGATCAGCCCAGTGCGGACTGCCCGGATCGCCGGACTGGCCGAGTGGCAGCCCCATCCGGGAGGCATCCCACTGGCTCACATCGGCGACAAACCGCATGGAAACGGCTTCGCCGACGTTGGGAGTCGCCACGATGAAATACCCACCGCCGCGCTGCGGCAAAGGTGGAAGCTGAAACGGGCGTCCAATGAGCGGCGCAGCGGCCAGAGGGTGCGGAAAGGTCATCGGTTTCCACCGTCCCCAGGTCCAGTTTGCCGGGTCAGCGCCGAGTTCGGTTGCCAGTTGTTGCCGCGCCATCTGGTGGCTGCGGCGCAGCAGTTGGCCGTAGGTGGCGGTTTCTTTGGGCAGCCAGTCAGCCGGTTGCGTTGCCAGGATGTGGGTCAGTTCCGGCCCGCCGAAGATGGCACGCCGCCAGTCCGCACGTGTGGCCTGTCGAGAGCGGAGCGTCAGATTGGTCGGCGGCGTACCAAATTGGGCTGTCAGCAGTTGCCGGCGGAGGGCGTTGGCCAGCTCTATCGCCAGTGCGGCTGCCCGTGATTCCGGGGTCATGGCTCCGTCCCACTCCCGAAAGAGCCGGAGTGTGGTCTGCCATTCGGCATCCTGTTCTGCTTCCGGGTCCTTGGCGGCAATCTCCAGAACGAGTTTGACGAAATCAAGTGCGCCCAAGGCAACGATGTCGTCCTGAATGCGCAGGCAGTCGGCGACCGAAACTTTGGGCTGTGCAGTCAGAAGGTCATAAATCCGCCGCGCGCGGTACGGCGGAGACCAGTGTGTGGTCAGAAAGTAGGGGTAGCTGTGGCCGACCACCCGGTTGTTGGCCGTGACGATGAGACCTGCCGGGGGATTGAACACGTGGGGCAGTTCATCAAACGGGATGAGTCCCGTCCACTCGTGTGCGTCCGTATGGCCCGGAACGGGAAAGCGTCCGGTGCCGCTTTTGCGGCGTGGAATGCGACCGGTGCCATAGTAGCCAATGTTGCCTTCCACATCGGCATAGATGAAGTTCTGCGTGGCGCCGCCGTAATCGGCAATCGCCCGGCAAAACTCCGTCCAGTTTCTGGCGCGTACCAGCCGCCGGTAGCAGCGGGTTTCATTGGGCGTGACATCGAGCGCCGTCCAGCGCAGCGCCAACCGTTGGCCCTTGTCTTCGAGCAGAACCGGGCCGTGGCGGGTCACCAGCACTTCGTGGGAGACCGTCTCCACATCGGGCGCACCCGGCAGGCGCCGCACCGGGATGGTTTCCACCCGGACTTCGGCTTCCCGCCAGCCCTGTGGTGTCTGGTAGAGGCGCGGACGGGTCTGGTGAAAGGTCTCACGGAAAAGGTCCTGCACATCGGGGTCGAGATTGGTACAACCCCAGGCAATGTGCTCATTGTGTCCGATCAGGACGCCCGGAATGCCTGGCGCTGTCACACCGGCCACACGATATTCCGGCACGGCCAGGTTGATCATGTACCAGATGCCGGGCGCGGACGGTTCAAGGTGCGGGTCATTCGCCAGAATGGGTTTGCCGGTGGTGGTCCGTCTGCCGGAGACCACCCAGTTGTTGCTGGCAGCCAGCTCCTCAGCATACAGTCCGACGCGCGCCAGCGCCCGGTACTGCGCCCTCAACCAGCGGTCGGCCCCGGCCAGCAAATCCGGTGACAGGGGAACAGATGACACTTTGCCGGCAGGTTTTTTTGAAGGATTTCCCGAGGGTGATGCCGGTGACGGCTGATCGCTCCCGACGACGATAACCTCCGGGATGCGTGACGATACCTGCATCAGTTGCGCGTACGCTTTGGGATTGGACTGCGCCATGGCCGCCGCGGCCAGATCGACGGGCCACGTCGTCGAGAGTGACTCGGCAAACACCTTGCCAATCAGAAGTGTATCGGTCGGTTGCCATGGACGCGGGCGGTAGCGCAGCAGCCGGCATTCGCGGGGGAGCCGTTGTTCGTCGCACTGCGCCAGGTAGGCGTTGACGCCGGCCGCGTAGGCTTCGAGGTATTGCCGTTCTGTGGCGTCCATCTGGGCGAGGGTGGCTTCGCATACCTGCCGAAAACTGTAGGTGCGGTGCAGCCGGTCTTCATCGAGGGCTTGCGCTCCGAAGATTTCTGCCAGTTCACCGGCCCCGGTGCGCCGGAGCAGGTCCATCTGCCACAGCCGGTCGCTGGCGGTAATGAAGCCTTGGGCAAAAACGAGGTCGAGTTCGTTGGACGCCGTGATGTAGGGGATGCCGCGCGCATCCCGTACCACCGTCACCGGTGCCGTCAGACCGGGCAGGGTGGTGGTATCCGCTGAGTCCGGCATCCGCTGGAGATGGGCCGATGTGTGAACGTCCAAACCAGCCATCAGGTGTAGCAGCAGCACCAGGCACAAACCGGCCCGGCCTGGCAGGGTGAAGGCAAAAGGGAACATTTGAGGTGACAACGTGCCTTGGGATTGGATGGGGATAAGGCAGAACAGGGAAATGATGCATGTTTTCAGAAATCGCGCTAGAGTTGGCGGCTTTTGAAAGCTGTTGTCGTCAATACCCAAGGAGTCATCCTATGGCTACGGTAAACGAACCCGATGAACCCACCCCATCACAACCCTCCAGTGTGTCTGACCCAACTCCGGCTGCGGCCGATGCGCCGCCGGCTGCCGGAGACTTGCCGGTAGCCGAAGCCGCCCCGTCTGAGTTGGTCATCGGTGAGGCCGATATTGAAGCCACCGCTGAAGTGCCCGTTAGTGATGTGCCGACGGCGGCGCCAGTCGCCAGCTCTGCAGTGAGTCCTGAAGACCTGCTGCTGGCCGGGCAGGGTGGGGCCTCCGAACAGTTTTTGACCGCCACGGCAACGGTTGCCGACGTTCTGGCTGCCGCGCCGGAAATTCGGGAAACGCCGACCTTTCTTTCCGCCCTGCCCGAAGTGCCGGACGTGGATGCACCGCCCCAGCTCGCCCCGCTTCCCGACGAGTACGAAACCGATGCCATTGCGGCACTGATACAGGACCCTTTCCGTATGTTCGTCTATTGGGAAGCCCGGCCGGAGACGGTGCTTGCCGTTGAGCAGTTGTTTTCACCGGAAGAAGCGGCGACCTTCCGCCCCGTGTTACGGGTTACAGAACGCGAGACGGAGAAAGAAACCTACTACCCGGTGCTGTACCGGGGGAGCGAGTGGTTCAGCGTGTTTCCCGACCGGACCTATCTGGTGGAATTCGGCGTCCATTCGCCGCAGTTTGGTTTTATTCGGCTGATGGCCGCGCCGGAGAAAAAGACCCCACGGGGCACGGTTGCGCCGGAGTTGCCGCCCCAGCCGGAGTACCGGATGTCGGAGACCCGTTTTCGGCGTACGCTGGAGGTGTCGGGTTTCCAGACCAACGGTGCCGCGCTGCCACGGGAGGCGTTGGAGGCGTGGTTTGCGCCGGCTGTGTCTGACGCTGTGTTTACTGCTGGCGATGGTCTGCCACTCAAACCGGAGCAGATTCGGCAGCTTCCCGATTCGGTGCGGGATGTGGTGTCCGAACTGTTCGAGCGGGACGGCGGAGACCTGGCGGCGCTGGCGCTGCTGCACTATCTGCCTGCCCTGCTGCGGGACACCTACCTGGCGCGACTGGCGGCACGGGGCATTCCGGTTGCCTTTGCCAATGTGGAGCAGCTTTTGGCAGCCGGATACATTGCCGAAGCCCTCCCGGCAGAGGAAGAAATCATCGAGGAGCTGGAGTGGAGTGACTGGATTGAGGATGAGGAAACCTTTGACGTGCCGGGTCTCCAGCGGTTTGGCGTAGGAAGTTCGGCGGGCAGCGAGTTGGGGAGTCTGCGGCAGCGGCGCCGGCGGCGTCTGCCACGGCGGCGGGTGCGCCGGCCGGAGGTGGTACAGCCGGTGCCACAGCCGGTGACGCAGCCGCTCTGGTTGCCGAGCATGGAGCGTCCGGGGAGTCTGCGCCTGTCGGGTGGCGGGCAGGGGTGGCTTTATTTTGACCTGGATGCCATTGCCCGTGAACTGGCGGCGGAGCTGGGGCTGCCGCCCTCGGTGTGGGGCTAAGCTGCTGGGAGCGCGGGCGTCCAGCCCGCATTGACCCACATGGGAATGGGGGCATCACCACGGTCCGTGGGTTGAAACCCCCTCAACTCAACCGTCGCTGACGCGACGGGGGTGTGGGGGGGCCGCGATCCGTGGGTTGAAACCCACGGCTAAATTCAGCCGTCGCTACGCGACGATGGGGATTCCAATCCGGCGGGTGTGGCGGTTGCCCGTACGTGACGCGGCCGATACGGGGATGCCCGGGATTCGTGGGTTGAAACCCCCTCAACTCAACCGTCGCTGACGCGACGGGGGTGTGGGGGGGCCGCGATCCGTGGGTTGAAACCCACGGCTAAATTCAGCCGTCGCTACGCGACGATGGGGATTCCAATCCGGCGGGTGTGGCGGTTGCCCGTACGTGACGCGGCCGATACGGGGATGCCCGGGATTCGTGGGTTGAAACCCCCTCAACTCAACCGTCGCTAACGCGACGGGGGTGTGGGGGGGCCGCGATCCGTGGGTTGAAACCCACGGCTAAATTCAGCCGTCGCTACGCGACGATGGGGATTCCAATCCGGCGGGTGTGGCGGTTGCCCGTACGTGACGCGGCCGATACGGGGATGCCCGGGATTCGTGGGTTGAAACCCACGCCTCAATTCAACCGTCGCTACGCGACGGGGGACGATTGCGGGGATGCCGCGATCCGTGGATTGAAACCCACGCTAAATTCAACCGTCGCTACGCGACAGGTTTGAGGCGCGGGCATCCCACATCGTCCTACGTCGCGTAGCGACGCCTGAATTTAGCCCGGCATTTCAATGCCGGGTAAGGTGTCACCAAGTCGTTCCGTCGCGTCAGCGACGGTTGAATAACATCCGGCGGACATGCGGGCGGGATGCCCAGTTCTCCAGCAAAGATGCGGGCGGGACGCTCACGCTCCCAGCGGCAATGAACAGCGCTGTCATTCAGTCCCTATTTCTGGTGGCAACAAGGAAACCACAAACCTGTACAATCCTTCTGCCGCAGACAGCGCCCATGCGACTTGCTCGCTGTCTGGTTCTCCCGCATATCCGGGGTAACGGTAGATGCGGGCGTAGGGCGTCAACTTTATTCCGACGTCAATCCAATTCAAAAAGCCCTGCGCATACCGTGCAGCCGTTTGCACCAGCAACTCGATGTCGTGAGTACGCTCAAATTCCTGATCGCAGAAAACCAGATAGCCTTTGACGGCTTTCTCCGCTGCTTGCTGACAGTGATAAATCGCTGTGTCGAGCAATGGCGGTTCACTTGCTGCCAGGACACGTGCTGAAGCCAGGTCATGTTGTGCTTTGATGAGCCAACTCCGCACGAGTTGCGCTTTGGCGTTGGTCATACAGCACCCTTCCTTGACGAGCGATTTTGTATTCGAGCGAGGCCCGAACTTCCCGCAGGGCATCGAACTCAGCCCGGGTCCTCACGATAACGTCTTTGGGAATGCCAAGCCCGCTCAGGGAGCGGTGTCCCAGCACGGCGCGTTGGTAGTCGGACAAGTCACTCTCCGGGACAATCACCATCACATCCACGTCACTGTCTGCCGTTGGCGTCCCCCAGGCATACGACCCAAAGAGAATGACCTGCTCCGGGTGAAACACTTCAACCAGTCGGTGGGTTATTTCCTGAAGGGAGTCTTCGTTCACTGTTTTCATAGAGTCACACGATCCTGGAGAAAATTATCCTGCCGTGGTCACGCCGGCGATCCTCTTCTTCCGTGGGATGAAACCCATTGTAGGCTGAAACCCACATCTCTCAATTCAACCGTCGCTGATGCGACGGGGGACGATTGTGGGATGCCTGCGGGCCGTGGGTTGAAACCCACGGCTAAATTCAGCCGTCGCTACGCGACGATGGGGATTCCAATCCGGCGGGTGTGGCGGTTGCCCGTACGTGACGCGGCCGATACGGGGATGCCCGGGATTCGTGGGTTGAAACCCACGGCTAAATTCAACCGTCGCTACGCGACGATGGGGATTCCAATCCGGCGGGTGTGGCGGTTGCCCGTACGTGACGCGGCCGATACGGGGATGCCCGGGATTCGTGGGTTGAAACCCACGCCTCAATTCAACCGTCGCTACGCGACGGGGGACGATTGCGGGGATGCCGCGATCCGTGGATTGAAACCCACGCTAAATTCAACCGTCGCTACGCGACAGGTTCGAGGCGCGGGCATCCCACATCGTCCTACGTCGCGTAGCGACGCCTGAATTTAGCCCGGCATTTCAATGCCGGGTAAGGTGTCACCAAGTCGTTCCGTCGCGTCAGCGACGGTTGAATAACATCCGGCGGACATGCGGGCGGATGCCCGGTTCTCCAGCAAAAGATGCGGGCGGGACGCCCGCGCTCCCAGGAATTTATCCGGGCGGGACACCTGCGCTCCCAAGGGCAGCGTACTCAATCTCAAAAACATAGACCGTGCTGGGGCGATAATTCGACACCCACACATATTTGCCATCGGGCATGGTCGTCACGCCAATCGGGTGCACGTCGGTTTTGACCGTAAAGAGCTGTTTCATCTGTTCGAGATCAACGACGCCGAGGTTGTTGTCTTCGTAGTTGCACACAAAGGCATAGCGATCATCAATGGAAAGTGAGGTCGAACGTGCCTGCGTTCCGGTTTTGGCACGCCCGATAATGGTTTCCGTCGCACGGTCAATTTTGATGAGTGTCCCGGAAGCGTTGAGGGCGACATAGAGCAGCCTGCCATCGCGTGAAACGCAGACGTGGCGCGGGTTGTAACCGGTTTCAATGTCACGGACCTTCTGATGGCCCTGTTCGACATCAATGACCGCCAGGCTGTGCCCACCCATGATGCAGACGTAAGCCAGCTTGCCGTCGGGTGCAAAGCAGATGCCACGCGGAACCCTTCCAACGGGAACATCCTTGACCTTGGTCAATTTTTCGGCGTCCATGACCGTAATGGACTCGGAGAGCCAGTTGGCGGCATAAACCCACTTGCCATCGGGGCTTTCGGCAACAACCTTCGGTACGCGCCCGGCAGGAATCCGGGCGACAATCTGGTAGGTTTCGGTATCAATAACCACCACGACGCTCGTGGCCCCAACCCGCTCGCTGCCGTAAAGTGACACCCAGGCATATTTGCCGCCCTTGGTGAAGGTGCATTCGACCGGCTCACCACCGACGGGGACTTTGCGCAGAATTTCATAGGTTTGGGCGTCAATAAACGCCACCTGATGGCCGTAGAGGTTGCACGTCATGACCCGTTTGCCGTCCGGGAGGACGCGCAGCGACTTGGGCCCGGCCGGGACGTTCAGCTTTTTGACCAGCTTGAGTCCGGTAATGGTTCCACCAGTCGGTCGGATGTCCGCCCAGGGATCAGGTGTGGAAGTCGGGTTGGAGGCTGATGGCGAAGGTGTGGGAGCCGCCAGTGAGGTGGATTTGGGCGTGGAGCAGGCCGCCAGGATGATGAGCAGGACAGCCAGGGACAGTGGGCTGAAACCGGGGCGCATGGAGATGATTCCTTCAGGGGCAGTTGAATATCTGTCTTGGAATGTCTATTTCTGTGTTGACCGTGACAGGTTGGATGGGCGCTTCTGCGAGAGCCTAACGCAAAGCTGGCCGCGAGGCGAAGGTAATTGAAGAAGCTCTGATGGAACAATCATCTGGTAACGTAAAGCGGGGCGCGGAACTGCCGAGAAAGACAATATGGCTGTGATTTACGGTATCGCACCGGTTCTGGAAGCCCTGCGCAGCGGCAAGCGGCGGGTGAAGGAAGTGTGGCTGGCGCACGGCACAAAGCCACACCGGTGGCAGGAACTGCGCGCGCTGGCCGGGCAGGCGCGTATCCCCTTGTCCGAAGTCGAACGCAGCCGGCTCGATGCCATCACCCGCCGGGCCAATCATCAGGGCGTTGTGGCGTTGGTGTCGGCGGTCGGCTATGCCGATCTGGAAGAAGTGCTGTCCGGCATCACAGGCAGTCCCCTGCTGGTGGTGCTCGATCAGGTCGAAGACCCGCACAACCTGGGGGCTGTCATCCGTACGGCGGAGTGTGCCGGCGCGCACGCCGTCATCATCCCGGAACACCATGCCGTCGGGTTGACTGAGGCGGCTGTCAAAGCCTCCGCTGGCGCGACGGAATACCTGCCGGTCGTGCGGGTCGTCAATCTGGCGACGACTCTCGACAGCCTGCGGCAACGGGACATCTGGATTGTCGGGGTCGAACGGGATGGGGAGCGTCCATATGTCGGCTGGGATTTTACTCTGCCAACGGCGGTGGTTCTGGGAAGCGAAGGAAAGGGTATCCGGCGGCTGGTGCGCGAGCGGTGTGACCTGGTGGTGTCGTTGCCGCTCTTGGGCAATATCACCTCGCTCAACGTATCAGTGGCCGCTGGCGTTGTACTGTATGAAGCCGTCCGGCAGCGCCATCTCCTTTCACTGGCTGGCGGCCAGGCCTGACCGGCGCGATTACGGCTCCCGTGAGTCGCCACGTCGCAGCCGCCGCCTGCGGCGCAGTTCGTTGACTTCGCCGATGAGTTCACGGGCTTCCGTCAGGGCTTCGTTCAGTTGTTGGGTGAAAAGCGATGCCTTTTTGGCTGCTGCCGTGAGCGCATCAAGGGTTTGCTGGGTGGCAGCCAGAAGGTGTTTGTGGGTGTCTTCCGGCTCCGAGGTGGCCGCTGGCCCGTCAAACAGGGACCGGAGTTCTTCGCGGTGAAACTCCAGTTCACCCCGGAGGCGATTGTGTTCGGCGCGCAACTGCAACAGGGCGCGGTGGGCGCGGTGCAGTTCGATACTCAGCCGGGCCCCGGCCTGACTGTACCGGTTGCCTTCCTGTTGGATGAGTTCCCGCAGGTGCGCCAGACGGCGCAGTTCCGTGATGGGTTGATCGCCGGCGAAAGCCGCAAACTCGCCGCTGATGTCGAGCGGTGGCGGCGCGGTGTCAAGGGTTCTGGCCTCTGCCGTTTCGGAAACCGGTGGGGGAAGCGTCGCTGGGGTTGAAGGACTGCCTGGTGGTGGGTTCGGAGGACTGGTTGGAGGTGCGCTGCCACCCGCCCCCCTGCCGGCTTCGAGAATCGCCCGAAAGGCACAAGCTTTGACCTGCTCGGCCACGGGAACAGGGATGCCGGCAGCCGTGGCGAGTTCGTAGGCCGAAGCCGTGCCAATGTCCCCCAGGCGGGTAATTCCTGCCGCGTGCAGCCGCTGAAGATTGACCGGATCAATGGTTTTGAAGTACGCCGCAACATCCGAAATGTGAGGTGTGGCGGCTATGGGGTCTGTCGTGCCTTGGCTTGGTGGTGCTGGTTCATCCGCCAGACTCTGCCGGATGAGACGGCGGAGTTCATTGAAATCACGGGTGAGGTTTTTGGTGTCGCGCTCGGTGAGGGTCCGTTTGCCCATCCGCACATCGAGCAGGGGGCGCTCAATGCCCTTCAGCACATCGAGAATGTCGTGGTACTGAATTGTCTCCGAAGCCTTGATGAGCGGGCGCAGCGCTCCAATACAGGCATCTACCGTCCCCTTGACGACCCGGCTCTGGTCCGAGCCATTGCCGGCGCGGGCGACATAGTCCGCCAAGGTGTAGAGCGACAGTCCGACGGGTTCCAGGAATTCCCACACGATGGAGCCGAACATGCCCTTGAGTTCGGCTTCCGTCCGGCGTTCGGTAGCAAGCTGGTCTTCGATGGAGGGCGGCGCAAAGGCGCCGGTCGGGTGGATGAGTTCGTCAATGGCCGCCGCAATGTCGTCGTCACTTTCTTCGGGCCGGTGGGGCTTTTCCCCGACAGGGCTGCCCAAGCTGGGGGTGCGTGTCGTATCCGTGTCAGGTGGGTTGGCATCGCGGTTGGGCATAGACGGTGACGGTACTCAGACAGTACTCAAAACTGAGGGGGCGTTGGTGGGTAGTTGCTCCGTGGTTCAAGCGTCACCGAAAGCATCGTGATCTTCTGCTTCGGGCGAGACGTTCCTTCGACCGTGGGTGCATTGGAAATAATATCCACGACGTTCATTCCCGCAATCACCCGGCCAAAGATACTGTACTGGTTATCCCATTCAGGATGTGCCCGGCAGCAGATAAAGAACTGGGTCGTCGCGCTGTTTTTGTCATTGGCGACACGTGCGGCCGACACTGTACCCCGCACGTGCTTGAGCGCGCTGAATTCCGCCGGAATCTTGGGCAGGTCGGGGCGGCCCATACCCCACGTCTCTTCGCTCCCGGTTTTGGAGTTGGGATCACCACCCTGAATCAGGCTGCCCGGCTCGACCCGGTGGAAGGCCGTCCCATCGTAAAAACCACTGCGGATGAGGCCCTGAATCTGGGCTGTATGCTTCGGGGCAATATCGGGAAAGAACTCAAAGACGATATTGCCAAACTCAGTTTTGATGACCGCCACCGACTGAGCTGCCGATGACCGACAAGCCGTGAGGGGAAAGCTGCCAACCAGCAGCATTCCCATCACCGGGAGGAAAAAGGTTATGGATCGGGTTACGGAGACAGGAAGGAAAAATTTACGCGGCTTGAGCTGACGATTTCTCATCGGAGGCTGAGGCTGCCGTCCCGGTGTCTGAAGCGGCTTCTGCCTGGCTTCCTTCGCGCCGGGAGGACGTGGAGGTGTTTTCCTGGCGACCCTTGGCGCTGTAGTCCGTAATGTACCAGCCGGAACCTTTGAACGTAATGGCCGGTGCTGACACGACACGGCTCAGAGCGTCAGCGCCGCAGGTGGAACAGGTAACGAGTGGCGCATCCGAGAACTTCTGGATGACTTCCACCCGTGCGCCACAGCTTTCACACGCATATTCATACAGAGGCATGGCTTGAACGCTTCCTTGACTTGGAATCTAAAGCTTTTGCCTTCAAAGGTTACGGAGCCATCCCCAGAGCAGAAAGTATGTTTGGAAACATTTGGGCCAGCGTCAGGGTGTTCTTTGAATTTCAACCTGCGCCTCATAGCTCCCACTGTTGTCCGACAGGTCGCCTTCATTGACGCCCAAGTACAGCTTGCCGCTGCGTTGCGCCACAAATTCCCGGGCACTGCCGATAAAAATGTAGTCGTCATTGTCATCGCCGATGACGGCAATGAGTGCCCCAGTGGGGCGTCCCGGCATCAGTTTCTCCGGGTCATCCTCGGCGATGCCAGCCGGAGTGGACTGGCGGCGGTTATCAAGCCGGATCGAGCCACGGGCTGAGATGCGCACCCGGTCGCCACGGCGCACGTCGAGCTGGGTATAGGTCCAGTCATCGCGGGCGATGACCTGAACTGTCCGGGTCAGTGTTGGGCTGCCAGTTCCGCTGCCGGTGCTGCCGCCCGTTGCTGGGGGACGGGTTGCCGGGGGGGTTGTCGGGCTGGAAGGTCCCGAAGCCGAGCCGGATGAGGGGGGCGTCGTGCGAGGTGGGGGCGTACTGCTGGCGGGTGGGCGCGTGTCTGGTGGGTTTGTGCTACCGGTGCTGCCGCCGTAGCCGGGGGGCAGCGGGCGTCCGTCAAACTCGACGCTTTCAATATCCTCAAGGGCAATGGTGGCCTGGGTTTCGGGCGAAGACCGTTCGTACACGATGATGAACCGCCGGTTTTCATAGCGGACGATCTTGCCGACAACCGTCTGTCCGTTTTTGAGGCGGATGGTGTCGGCCTGTGCCGAAGCTACCGGCCAGATGACAAGGCCGCCCAGGAGCGCAAGTGCAAGCAGAGGTTGGTGGTTCATGAGGGTTCACCCAACTGGCATGGAGTCGCGCCCTTGATGCACCAGACAGATGCCATCAGGCGGTTCTGGTGCTGTCCCGGCGGTTATTTCACTTCCGTTGCCAGAGCGCCCGGAAAATAGCCCCGCCGGGTGAGAACGCGCGCATCCCGGTGCTTGGGAATGCGCACTTCAATTTCCCGGAAGTGTTTGGTGTTTCTGTTTTCGTTTGGTTCATAGACGAGGAAATACTGGTTGCGCAAGTAATCTTTGGCCAGGTCAAAAGCCCGTTTGGTCTGTTTGGTATCGCTGGGGAAAAAGACATCCCCTCCGGTTTCCTTGCACAGTCGCTTGAGGTTGCGGTCGTCCATGTTGAAGTAGGGATTGCCTTCGATGCGAAACACGCCGCCGCCCTTGGTGCTGATGGCATAAATGGTGACTTCCGCCCGTTGGGCAATGGCAATGGCTTCGTCCAGGGTTGTGCTGCTGGCCGTATCGCCGCCATCGGTGACGAGCAGGATGGCGCGCCGCCGTGTGCTGGCCAAAGGCATGTGCTCCAGGCAAACCTTTTTGATGGTGTCGTAAAGTGCTGTCCGACCGTTGGCGGTCGTAACGCTGTTGACGACCCGGGCCAGTTGCTGGAAGTCGTTGGTAAAGCCGGACCGAATCCGTGGCTCATCATCAAAGGTGACAAACGAAGCCTGGTCGCGGCGGTTGTCCAGCAGCTTGCTCAGGAATTCCGTGATGGCTTCGCGCTCAAAGGCCAGGCGGTAACGCACGCTTGTGCTGGTGTCCATGAGAATGGCCACGTTGAGTGGGAGTCCGTCCCGGCGCTGGAAGGCAATAATGGGTTGCCGACGCTTGTTTTCAAACACTTCAAAGTCAGACTGCCCCAGGTTGGGAATGAAGCGCCCCTGCCGGTCAATGACCGTCACTGGCAGGGAGACGTTGACCACGTCGAGGGTAAACTCTTCCCCATCGGTGGCCGCCGTCGGCTGAGGAAGGCTCTGGGCCGTCACGCCAGCCTGGTGTGACGCGCAGAGCAGTCCGCCCAGAAAGCCAAAGCAGCAGAGTATGAACAAAAACTGGCGCATCAGTACCTCGTAACAGAACCGCTGCGATGGAGGGATGCAGCGGGGAGTTGCCCGGAGGGCCGGCGGGCTAACCATAACACGCGGCAAAGTCGTTCTGAGAAGCCTCGCACCCAGGAAATCCATCGGCGGACAGGCGAAACAGCCCGGACAGAAGCCGGAAACGGTGTGTCCTTGGTTGGCAAAACCAACTGGCAGGTTGCTTGCTGCGGGCGGCGTTCCTGAAGAACCGGGCCGTTGCCTCCGTCCGCCTTCCTGGACTGGCGCTCGCTGTTTCCCGGCTTGAGCCGGGATTTTCCAGGCGTGGAGAATTTTCGCCTTAACCGGCTTGTGCAGCGCTCAAAACCAAAGCACAATCACGACCGTCGAGTCACCAGTTTCCTCGATACACCTGGTCGTTTGACGGTCAATCCCGGCTCAAGTCACAGACATTCGACTTTGGTCTTGCGCCCTCGGCATTTTTCGTACGCTGCTTTTGGGTACTTCCATGAAGGGCACGCTTTCACTTATCAACTTCGCCGACATTATCCGTGACTTACATCTGACACGGCGGACGGGCCTGCTGCGCCTGACCCGCGACCGTGAGCTGCGCGCCGTCTTTGTGGAGCAGGGTGATCTGGTGTTTGCCCTCTCCAATCTGCCGCACGAACGGCTTGGCGACTTTCTGCTGGCGCGTGACCTCATCACCCGCGAGCAGTATGAAGCGGCCGTCCAGAAGCCCAATGCCAAACAGCGCTTTGGGCAGGTGCTGGTCGAAATGGGCGTCATGTCCCGTGAGGCCGTGGAGACCCATGCGCGCCAGCACCTCACCGAAATCATCCTGGCCGCCTTCGAGTGGGAGCGTGGCGAGTTTGTCTTCGAGGAGGGCACGCGCGCAGCCCACGATGTCAAGCTCAATTTGCTGACTCCCAATCTCATCCTGATGGGTGTCCGCCGTATGACCAATGACGAGGTCGTACGGCGCGCGCTCGGGCCGACCACGCAGTTCATCGAGTTGTCGCCCGATGCCATGACCCAACTTCAGCGCGCAACGCTCGATGGCACGGAAGGCTTTGTCCTGTCACGGATAACTGGACGGATGACAATTGACGAGCTGGTGCTGATCAGTGGCGTCCCGGAGGCAACCATCCTGCGGGTCGTGTATGGCCTGCTGTGTGCCGGTATTCTCGTGGGAAGTCATCCCCGCCCAACCATGGCCAATCCCCAACCGGCAGCTCCGGCTGCGCCGCCACCAGCAACACCCCAGCCCGTGGCGACACCACCCACCCCGCACAGCATCCCGGAGCCGGAAGCCGTCAAGCCTGATGAAGCCCGCTTCGAGCTTCAGATGCTTCGTGAGTTTCTGTCCCTCAAAACCACGACCTACTACGACATGCTCAACGTGGGGCCGACGGCGAGTGATTCCGAAATCAAGCGTTCGTACTACCAGATGGCGAAAAAGTACCATCCCGACCGCTACCGGCCGTTGGGGATGCCGGATGTCCTGGAAAGCGCCGAATGGATTTTTGCCCGCATCAGTGAAGCCTACGAAAAGCTGCGCGACCCGGATGTCCGGCGACGGTATGATGAGTTCATTGGGTTGATTCCAGAAAATACGGTGCAGACCGAAGCCAAAGTCGCTTCGGTCACAGCGCCCAGTCCGCCCTCCGCGCCACCGGTCAGTAAACCCGCGGTCGGCACCCAGACAGGGCAGATACCCACGCCGCCAATCCCACCGGTCGGCGCTGGCACAACTGGCTCACTCGCCTCTTCCACACAACCTGTTGGCAGCCGAACCGGGTCTTCCAGCCAGGGGTTGGGACGGCAGACCGGGGCGGCAACCACCGGCTCTGTGTCGGCGCCAGCCGAGACGGCGGCTGAAACGGCCGCGCGAAGCTATGAGATGGCCTGTGCCGCCATTGAGCGCAAGGATTTCATTACAGCCATAACCTACCTGCGCGAAGCCGTGCGCCTGGCACCGGAGGTCATCCGCTATCGCTCGCGCCTGGCTTCGTTGTGCATGCAGAACCCGAAGCTGCGCAAGGAAGCCGAAGATCAGCTTCTGGCCATCCTCAAAATTGATGGAACTTACGTGGACGCGCACCTGGCACTGGGGCACATGTACCATCAGGCCGGCATGGAAAAGTCGGCGCGCAAGCAGTTTGAGGCGGCGTTGGCCATCCAGCCGGACAATGCGGTGGCCAAACAGATGTTGTCTCTGCTGAAGTCAGAAACCGAAGCCAAAGCCGCGCCGGTGCCTCCCAAACTGCCCACCAAGCCGCAGACACCAGCGGCGAAGTCCCCGGCAAAGACGGAAAAACCCGAAGAACCCAAGAAAAGTCTGCTACAGCAGGATGTCGGTGAGCTGTTTGGCAAGCTCTTCAAGCGTTGAGCAGGTGGTGCCATGAAAGCCATGCTCCTGGCCGCCGGGTTCGGGACACGGCTTTTCCCACTCACGCTGGACCGTCCCAAACCGGCCCTCCCCGTACTGGGCCGCCCGCTCATTGCCTATGGCGTGGACTACCTCACCCGCTTTGGCTGCCGTGACCTCGTGGTAAATCTGCACTACCGGGGGGAAGCCATTGTGGCCGTCCTGGGGGATGGTGCGTCCTTTGGATGCCGCATTGCCTACAGCCACGAGTCGGATGAGATTCTGGGGACGGGCGGTGCGCTCGACCACGCCAGGCCGCTCCTCAATCCAACGGAAACCTTTGTGGTCATGAACGGCAAGCTCATCACCACGATTGATCTTCAGGCGGCGCTGGCGACGCACCGCCGCCAGCAGGCACTGGCAACATTGATTCTCAAGCCAAACCGGCGGCGGGAGCGGTTCAGTGTGGTCGAAGTGGATAACACAGGAGCCATCCGGGGCTTTGCGCCGCCGCCAGATGCCGCTGTGCCTGATCCGCCGCCGTTGTTTTTCACGGGCATTCAGATTCTGGAACCGGAGATTTTTGACTACATCCCACGCGCCCGGTTCTCACACACAACAACCGACGTTTATCCCCGCGCCATTGCTGATGGGCAGCGCGTTGTTGCCCACGTGGCAGGGCCGGATGAAGACTGGTACGAGTTCAGCACTCTGGAGCGATACCTTGACCTGTCCTGTCAACTGGCAGGCCATCCGCAGGCGGTCATTCGCGGACAGGACTGCCAGGTGGCGGCTGATGCCCGTCTGGTGCGCACAATTCTCTGGAACCACGTCACCATCGGCGCTAAGGTGGAGTTGCACGAAGTCATCGTCGGAGACGGTGTGACCATCCCGGAAGCAACGACACTGTCGCGGGCCGCTGTCGTGCGGGCCGATCGGCTGGAGGTGTCGGAACGGGCGCGCGCCATTGCCGAGGGCAGGGGAAGGCAGGTTGGGGAAAACTTCATTGTCCATTTTTGATGTTCGTCCAGGTTCTGAGGTATTCCAGATTCTGATGGTCAACGTGAGCCGGGTTTTCACCGGCGTCTGTGGCCAGGTTCGATGTGTGCGGTGAATGCGTCATGAGACGCCGTGAGTTTCTCCAGCATCTTGCGCTCAGTTGTGGTGGGGTCTTGTGTCCGGCGGGAACTGGCGTAGGGGAACCTGTACTGCGCTGTTTGGATGGGTGGGCTGACGCGCCGGAAACACTGGACCGGGACATTCCGCGCGTTCCCCGTGAGTTCCGGGGCGTCTGGGTGGCCACGGTCGAAAACATAGACTTTCCTTCGTCGCGCCGCCTCACCTCGGAAGAGCAGCAGGCCGAACTGCGCGCCATATTCGACCTGGCTCAGGCGCTTGGCTTCAATGCCGTGATTTTTCAGGTGCGGCCCATGTGCGATGCGCTCTATGCGAGTCCCTATGAGCCGTGGTCGGAATATCTCTGCGGGGTGATGGGGCGACCGCCAGTGCCGTTTTACGATCCGCTGGCCTACGCCATCGAGATGGCTCACGCGCACGGAATGGAACTGCATGCCTGGTTCAATCCGTTTCGGGCGCTGCACCGGGCGCGACAGGGGGGCGTGGACCCGCAGCACATTGCCCGGCGGCGTCCCGACCTGGCCAAGCCCTACGGGCGCTATCACTGGCTTGATCCCGGCGAGCCGGAAGCCCGCGCCCATTCCTGCCGGGTGATTCTGGATGTCGTTGAACGTTACGACATTGATGCCGTTCACTTCGACGACTACTTCTACCCGTACAAGGAACGGCTGGTATCCGGCTACCTCATTCCTTTTCCCGATGATGACAGTTGGGCGCGCTATGGTCAGGGCAAGACCTGGCGCGCACGGGACGACTGGCGGCGGCATAACATCAACCAATTCCTCGGCGAGGTTGCGGCCGGGATTCGTCGCCTCAAGCCCCACGTCAAGTTTGGCATCAGTCCCTTTGGCATCTGGCAGCCTGATCATCCGCCCGGCATTCAGGGACTGAACTCCTACGTGGAGTTGTGTTCCGACTCCCGCCGGTGGTTGACCGAGGGACTGGTGGATTATCTCGCGCCCCAGCTTTACTGGCCCATTGAGCGTGAGCGGCAGAGTTATCTCCGGTTGCTTGAATGGTGGCTGGCGCAAAATCGCCAGCGCCGGCACGTGTGGCCTGGCAGCGCCGCGTTCAAGGTGGCTGATGGCACGCCGCGCGCTGTTCCGGCGCAGGAAATTACGGCCCAAGTCCGGCTTTCCCGGCGGCTCAATCGGCAGGGCGGCAACATTCACTTCAGCTTTCGGGTGTTCCGGCACAATCGCGGCGGACTGTCAGATTTGCTCCAGCAGGAAGTGTATTCCGTCCCGGCGCTCGTTCCGGCTTCGCCGTGGCTCGATGCGACCGTTCTCCCGGCGCCGCATCTGGAAGTCGGAACAACAGCAACACTCCGTCGTCTGGTGGCGGTGTGGCAGACCGACGACAGCCGGCCGGTGGCCCGCTGGTGTATTGCCATCCAGACCGGTGAAACCTGGGAGTTGCAGATTCAACCCGCCGCACAGCGCCAGGTGGCCTTGCCGGAGTCTGCGCGCGCCGTTGCCGTCTGGCCGGTGAGCCGCAGTGGAGTCGAAGGTCGCCGGGCAATTCTGTGGCGCGCATAGCCGGGTGGTGGATTGCTACACTGAATTTTTGAAATCCCTGCCCGGAATCATCCAAAAAAATGAAGGTGTCTGGAACCTGTGCGGCTGATGTGTTGCATTCCTGCACGGGGTTCTGGTTCTTTGTCGGTTTTCTGCCCGGTCAGGTGGGAATCTGACCTGACAGACCGGCGCTGTAAACAATCTGTAAATTCCGGTACGTTATTTGCCTTACTATGGCAGTGCCCTTCTGGGCAACCTTGCAAGTGAGGAGTCAACGAAGTCTATGGATAGGCCTCGTTACATGAAGAACATCCGGCAACTTCTGGTTGCCGCGCTTTTCGTCCTGACCGGCTGGCTGGCAACACCCAGCCTGGGGCAGGTGACGAATGGGAACATCCGTGGGATTGTCCAGGATGCAACCGGCGCGGTGGTCGCTGGTGCCAAAGTCACCCTGACGGACAAACAAACCAACAAGGTGACCACGGGACAATCAAATGACAGCGGCGAGTTTTTGTTCGTCAACCTGCCGCCCGGACTCTACGAAGTTAAAATCGAAGCGACAAACTTCACAACTTTGCTCCTGACAGGCGTGCGCGTTGAACTCAACCGTACGACTGACGTGCTCGCCAAGCTGGAAGCTGGCGGCACCACGGATGTCGTTGAAATCACCGCGACGAGCGTGGGGCTGGTGCAGACGAGTTCCAACGATCTGGCACGTTCCTATGAATCCCGCCAGGTTGTCGAGCTTGGCCAAACCACTGTCCCCGGGGGCATCTATAACCTGGCGCTGACCTCGGCCGGGGTATCCAGCAGCGGCGGTTTGGGGGTTGGCACGGGCGGTTCCGTCGGCGGGCAGCGCCCCCGGAACAACAACTTCACGGTGGACGGCATTGACAACAACGACAAGTCGGTGACGGGTCCGCAGATTTACATTTCCCCCGAAGCCGTTGCCGAATTCACGCTGCTGACCAATCAGTTTGGCGCTGAGTTTGGCCGGTCGAACGGCGGGCAGTTCATCACCGTCACGAAATCCGGCACGAATGCCTTTCACGGGACGGCCTATTTCTTCCTCCAGAACCGCAACCTCAATGCGCTGGGCGTCCGGGAGAAGGAACAGGGCATCACCCGTGACACCCAGCCGCGCTTTGACTACTCCCGCTATGGCGGGAATGTCGGCGGCCCGATTGTCAAGGACCGGCTGTTTTTCTTCACCCAGTATGAAGGCCAGCAAACGGGTTCATCGGCGACGGCCGGTGGCATCATTGCACCGACCCAGGCCGGCTACGCCCTGCTTGGCAGCATTCCCGGTCTCTCGGCGACCAATCTCAACATCCTGCGCACCTATCTGCCCCCCGCACCCACAGCCGATCCCAGCCTCATCGGGACGCTGGTTGTGGACGAGCAGAACATTCCCGTTGGATTTGTGGCCATTGAGCGTCCGGCCTTCAGCAACCAGCGCAACTTCGTGTTCAATCTGGATTTTGTTCAGAGCGAGCGGATGACGCACCGGACGCGCTTCATCTTTGACCGCATCCGCAGCATTGACACCGGAGCGGGCCTGCCGGCCTTTTTCACGTCCATTCCGGTAGATGGGCGGTTGTTTTCGTACACCAACGTCTTTGCCATCCAGCCCAACCTGACCAACGAGTTTCGTTTCTCGTTCCGGCGGTCACGGAATGATATTCCCGTGCCGGATATTCCTTATCCGGGGTTGGATAGTTTTCCCAACATCGAACTCAACGATCTGGGGGTCAACATCGGCCCCAACGGCGTTGCTCCGCAGTTCGGGATTGAAAACAACTACCAGCTTATCGAGAACCTGACCTGGACGGTGGGCAACCACACGCTCAAGTTTGGCATTGACACCCGGCGGCTGATTGCGCCGCAGTCGTTTGTCCAGCGGCAGCGTGGTGACTACTTCTATTTGAGGACTGAGTCGTTTTTACGTGACCTAAGCCCTGAGTTTGGGGAACGTACGGTTGGGGTTTCGCCCTACTACGGCAACCAGTGGCTGTTTTTCGGATTTGCGCAGGACAGTTGGCGGATTCGGCCGGAGCTGACCTTCAACTACGGCTTCCGGTATTCCTACCAGCAGGTGCCGTTTACGGCCCGTTTGCAGCGGCTCAACAGCGCCGCTTCCGTGCCGGGCCTGATTTCGTTCAACTCGCCCGCCGAGCAGACGACCAACTTTGCGCCGGTCATCGGACTGGCTTACGCGCCTAACTTTTCGTCGGGACTGATGAACCGCATCTTCGGGAATCCCGGAGCCAGCTCCATCCGCGCCGGATTTTCGATGGGCTACGACATCATCTTCGACAACCTCTACATCTTGTCGCTGCCGCCCCAGTTCAACCAGACCCGTAACGTGGAAGACCCCGGTGTGCCTGGCTTTCTGGCCGGTGGTGGCCTGCCGCCGACACCGGCGCCCGTCACAGGAACTCCGGAGGAGTTGCGCGCCATTACCTCGTCGTGGATTCCCGACCAGAAAGTGCCCTACTCCATTACCTGGACGCTGGGCATTCAGCGCCAGTTCCTCAAGGACTGGGCGGCCGAAGTTCGCTATGTCGGAACCCGTGGCGTCCACCTGCTGACGCAGAACCGCATCAACCGGCAGCCGCGGGTGACACCGCAGAACTCGCTGCCGACGTTCCTGAGCAACCCGACGCCAGCGCAGTTGGCCGGATTGCCGACATTATCCCAAGTGATTGCGGCTCGGTCGAACTTCGTCCCGGCGTTTGCCGCGGCCGGTTTCAATGCTGGCAACCTGGTGGCGTTTCTCTCCAACGGCAACTCGACCTACCATGGCTTGCAGTTGCAGGTGCAGAAGCGGCTGACGCAAAACTACAGCGTGAACCTGGCCTACACCTTCAGCAAGCTCATTGACGACACGACGGCGGAACTGTTCAGCACCGTGTTGTCCTCGCGCCGGGTGCAGGACTTCCAGAACCTGCGGGCGGAGCGGTCGCTGTCCCTGCTCGACAGCACACATCGGTTGGCGATTACGGCTAACTACGATCTGCCGTTTTTCCTCAACAGCCCGAACCCGTGGCTGCGGTCGCTGCTGGGCGGCTTCAGCATCTCCGGCACGTACAGCTATGAGACCGGCAAGCCCTTCACGGCCCGCAGCGGTGTGGATTCCAACCTCAATGGCGACAACGCCGGCGACCGCACCGTGCTCAACCCGAACGGGCAACGGGGCACTGGAAGCGGTGTGCGCGCTGTCGATGCGGATGGAAACACCGTGCCAGTGGGCAGTGCGACGGCGGTGGCTTACGTGGCGCTCAATCCCAACGCCCAGTACATCGTCGCTGGACCCGGTGCTCTGGCCACAGCCGGACGCAATACCCTGCGCGTGCCAGCCATCAACAACTTTGACATCTTCGTGCGCAAGAACTTTCGGATTACTGAAGGCATCCGGGCGCAGTTCCGGGCCGATTTCTTCAATGCCTTCAACCATCCGCAATTCGTGCCGGGGTCAGTCAACGGCGTCAATCCGGTGAGCACGACGGGGACGGCCATCAATCGGTTCACGATTGCTTCGGACAGCTTCTTCAACCGTCCACGGGCGACGTTTGGAAGCAACCCGCGTTTCATCCAGCTTGCGGTGCGGATTGACTTCTGATCGGCGGCCAGCGTTTGGCGGTCAGACGGCGATGGTCGTTTGGCCGCCACAACGCTTGGTGCTGGTCTCCATTTTTCCTGAAGGAATGATGCGTATGAAAAAGCAACTGTGGTTTGTTCTGCTGTTTGGCCTGTTTGTATGTGGCCACACGGCCTTTGCCCAGGATGTTCCCCAGGGCGAATTTTTTGCCGGTTTTACCTACACGCGCCTCAATGACCTCACTCCCCGTGGCCCCAGCCAGGATGCCTTTGGCTTCAATCTGCAGGGGGTGTACAACGTCAATCGCGTGCTGGGCATTGTCGGGGACTTTGGAGCGCACTATGACAACGCGACCAACCTGTACACCTTCATGGCCGGCCCACGGGTGAGCCTGCGGGGCGAACGGGTGACGCCCTTTGCCCACGTGCTGCTGGGCGGCGCGCGGGCTAGCCGGGTGCCGGTGCCCAACACGGCTCCCCTGCGTTTTGATGGCGATGGCGGCTTTGCCATGGCGATGGGCGGGGGGCTGGACGTGAAGGTGTCGGACTTTGTTTCCCTGCGCGCCATTCAGGGGGAATACATGTTTACGAAAATCGGCGGCTCCGGCAGCGTTCTGCGCGACACCCAGAGTCACCTGCGCCTGAGCTTTGGCGTCAACTTCACGTTCGGCAAAAAGTAAGCTTTGGCAAAAGTAAGCTTCGGCAGAAAGTAAGCGCCATCGTCGGGTGACGCGCACTTTGTTACACCGGGAGCTTTCGGCTCCCGGTTTTTTGTTCCCGGAAAGAAGTCCAGTGGCCGTTTGAAGGCAGAGCGTGGATCACTAGGCAGCACTGGCCGGCCATGTCATGGTTTACACCATTGCCTGCGGCTTGCAGCCGGAAAGGCAGGATTCCCAATCTCACGAGGACAAGACACGATGTTCAAGCGACAGGCGTTGCGACGCTCCCTGGTGGCCGGCACGGCAATGTTGCTCTGGACGGCCCCGCTGCCGCTTTTTGCCCAGAACTTCTCCAAAGATATGAAGGCTTCCGCATCGTCACCCATCGTCTATCCGCCCTCGAAGAAGGTCGAGCAGGTGGATGACTACCACGGCATCAAAGTCGCTGACCCCTACCGCTGGCTGGAAGATGCCGACTCACCGGAGACCAAAGCCTGGGTCGAGGCCCAGAACAAAGTCACCTTTGGTTTTCTGGAGTCCATTCCCGAACGGGCGCGGCTGCGCGAGCGCCTGACCCAGCTCTGGAACTACGAAAAGTTCGGAGTGCCGTTCCGCGAGGGCGATCGCTATTTCTTCACGCGCAACGATGGGCTGCAAAACCAGAGTGTGTTGTACGTCGGCAGGACGCCGGACGATCCACAGGCGCGCGTGCTGCTTGACCCGAACACCCTGTCTGCCGACGGCACGGTGGCGCTGACCAACTATGCCGTCAGCGATGACGGCAAGCTGCTCGCCTACGGTCTGGCCACAGCCGGCTCCGACTGGAACGAATGGCGGGTACGGAATGTCGAAACCGGTGAAGACCTGCCCGACCGTCTCCAGTGGGTCAAGTTCTCCGGCGCATCGTGGACAAAAGACGGCCGGGGCTTTTTCTACAGCCGCTATGACGAGCCGAAGGAAGGGAATCTGCTCCAATCCACGAACTACTACCAGAAACTCTACTACCACCGCGTGGGTACGCCGCAGTCGGCCGATGAACTCGTTTACGAGCGCCGGGACCACAAAGAGTGGGGTTTTGGCGGCTATGTCACCGATGACGGGCGGTATCTGGGCATTGTCGTCACCATGGGGACAAGTCCCAAAAACCTGTTTTTCTACAAGGATTTGACCAACCCGGAAGCGAAGGTGGTCGAGTTGATTCCCGACTTCATCGCCGACTTCACGCCCGTCGGCAACGATGGAACGACCTTTTACTTCCGCACTGACTGGGAAGCCCCACGTGGCCGTCTCATCGCCATTGACGCGACCCGTCCCGAACGGGCGAACTGGCGGGAGATCATTCCCCAGAGCCGGGATACGCTGGAAGCCGTCCGGTGGGTTGGCGGACGCTTCATTGCCCTATATCTGTCGGACGCCAAAACGCAGGTCAGGATGTTTGACCGCGAGGGGAAATTTGTGCAGGAGATTGCGCTGCCAGGCATCGGCACGGCCGTCGGTTTTGGCGGGAAGCCGGAAGCTACCGAGACGTTCTATGCCTTTACGAGCTTCACCCAGCCGACAAGCATCTATCGCTACGATTTCGCCACCGGGAAAAGCACGCTGCTGCGGCAGCCCAAAGTGGCTTTCGATCCGGGCACTTATGTCACCCAGCAGGTGTTCTACAAGAGCAAGGACGGCACGCGCATCCCGATGTTCATCGTCCACCGCAAGGGCCTCAGGCGGGACGGAAAGAATCCCACCCTGCTGTATGGCTATGGTGGGTTCAACATTTCGCTCACACCGTCATTCTCACCGGCCCGGATTGCCTGGCTGGAAATGGGTGGCGTGCTGGCGATTCCCAACCTGCGCGGGGGTGGCGAGTATGGCGAGGAATGGCATCAGGCCGGCACCAAGCTCAAAAAACAGAACGTGTTTGATGATTTCATCGCGGCCGCCGAGTGGCTGATTCGGGAGAAGTACACCCAGCCGGCGCGGCTGGCGATTCAGGGCGGCAGCAACGGGGGGCTGCTCGTCGGGGCCTGCATGACGCAGCGCCCGGAACTGTTTGGCGCGGCGCTGCCGGCGGTCGGCGTTCTGGACATGCTGCGCTTCAACAAGTTCACGATTGGCTGGGCGTGGGAGTCGGACTACGGCTCACCCCAGAACCCCGAAGAGTTCAAGGCGCTGTATGCCTACTCTCCGCTCCATAATCTGAAGCCCGGAACGCGCTACCCGGCCACGCTCATCACCACAGCGGATCACGATGACCGCGTCGTGCCGGCGCACAGCTTCAAGTTTGCGGCGGCGCTTCAGGCCGCGCACAAAGGCGACGCGCCGGTGCTCATTCGGATTGAGACCAGGGCCGGACACGGTGCTGGCAAGCCCACGTCCAAGCTCATCGAGGAAACGGCCGATGTGTGGGCGTTTCTCGTCAGGACGTTTCAGATGACAGTGAAGTAGGCAGGTCAGCTACCGGGCTACCGGGCGGGCCCCGTATGGCGTTGGCTGGTTCTGGCTTCCAGCTTCATACGGGGCCGGCTTCATCTTCGCTGGCTGCCTCGGCGGGAAGTTTTGGCGCTTCCGGCTGGGCGTCCATCGGCAGCGGGCGTCCGTCGCCCAAGGCGCGGATGGCTTCAATGACGCGGTTGGAAATTGCACGGTAGAAGTCAATCCGCGCCCGTTCGTCTTCCGGCAGCGGTTGATCAAGCAGGTCGCTCAAGTCGAGCGGCTTGCCAATGATGATACGCACTGTACGAAAGAAGCTGGGGATGAGCTTGCCGACGCCAAGCACTTCATCGGTGCCCATCAGACGTACCGGAATAACCGTGGGGCGCGCGTCGTAGATGAGTTTGCCGACGCCAGCGCGGCCGCGGCCGATTTCGCCGGTCCGTGACCGCGTGCCTTCCGGGAACACGATGACGATGTTCTGCCGGAGCATCTCCACCCACTGATCGACCTGTTCGAGTCCGCCGGCGCTGCGCCGGTCAACCGGGAAAGTGCGCAGGTTCTTGAAGAAGTATTCGCCCAGCACCCGCAGAACACGGTCCTTGAAGCGCCGTGAGGAAGGGTCGCCAAAAAAGTTCTTGCGGTCGGCGAGATTGATCGGGATGTATTCCGGGCGAAACAGCATGCGCGGGATGTACAGCCCGACGCCCAGGGCGAAATTGTCCAGGATGGAGGAATGGTTGGGGCAGTAGAGGACGTTTTCGTGTGATTCCGGGATGTTTTCAAGACCCTCCACCTTCATCCGGTTGAGCAGGCGAAACAGCAGAAAGCTGCCAATCGTGGCAATGCCCAGCGCGATGCCGACGCCAGCGCTCGCCTTCAGCAGGGACGTGTATTTTTCCGGCGAAGGTGGATTGTCGCCGGCTGCCGCCTTTGGTTTCGGCGTATCGGCCGGTTGCCCATTCAGGCTGCCGGAGGTCACTTGCGGGACGACGCGCATAGGCGAATCGGGGAGGCGACGTTTTGACATGGCTTCAGGTGGTCAGATGGGTTGGGGATGTCGCCCCAGCGTACATCAGGGCAGGAACCGTTATCCTGGGGCGGCGCTGGCGCTACTTTATACGTGCCAATCGGCTGGAAACAACTGGCCGGGTGCCAGGCCGGGACGACTTCCCAACCGGCAGTGTTTCCGCCAAGATAGACGGCATCCGGCACTTTGTGGAAAAGGACTTTTCCGATGAGTATCTACGAAAAGCATGTGTTCGTGTGTGTGGCGGGCAAAACCTGCCCGACCCAGGGAAGCGAGGCGGTCTGGCAGGCGCTGCGGGATGAAGTCAAAGCCTGCGGCAAGCTGGAGAGCATTCGGGTCAACAAGGCGGGCTGCCTTGCCCAGTGCGGCAACGGCCCGATGGTCGTCGTGTATCCGGAACAGGTCTGGTACGGTCACGTCACCGTGGAGGACACCGCGGCCATTGTCCATGAACACCTGCTGGGCGGGCAGCCCGTTGAACGGCTACGCTACGTCAAAACCAAGCCGGCGGCCTCATGATGCGCAGGGTCATTGCCACGGCTCCGACGCGCATTGATCTTGCCGGCGGCACGCTGGACCTGCCGCCGCTCTATCTGTTTCATCCGGGGGCGCTCACCGTCAATGCCGCCATTGACCAGCTTGCCACATGTGAGGTGACGACCCGCGCGGATACAAGCATTGTGCTGGTCTCACGTGATGTCGGACAGCGTGAAGTGTATCCGTCACGGGACGCCCTGCGCTTTGATACTCCGCTTCAGTTGTTGGCGCGGTTGGTGGCTTTCTTTGGGCCGTCGGGCGGCATCGAGGTCACGACGGCGTGCGCTGCGCCACAGGGTTCGGGCCTGGGCGGTTCATCGGCGCTGGTCATCGCCATGGCCGGGGCACTGAACCATCTGACCGGCGCGGGCTATACCCCGGAGCAACTGTTGATCCTGGCCCCGAACATCGAAACCCAGGTGATTCGCGTTCCGGCCGGAGTGCAGGATTACTATCCGGCGGTGTATGGGGGCATCAGTGCCATTCACCTGGGGGTGGGGGGCGTCTGTCATGAGTCGCTGGCGGCCGATTGGCTTCCGTGGCTGGATGCCCACGTCGTGGTCTGCCACACCGGGCAGGCGCACTTTTCCGGCACGAACAACTGGGAAATTTTCAAGCGGCACATCGAGGGCGACTTGGCGACGCAGGCGGCTCTGGCGCGGATCCGGGACTTGGCCCGGGACATGTATGCAGCGGTGTGCGCCCGTGACCTTGGCGCGGTGGCCGCAGCACTGGAGCAGGAATGGCACCACCGGCGGCAACTGGCGGCCGAAGTCTCCACACCGACTATCGAACGGCTCATGACCGTGGCGCGGGAGTCCGGCGCGCTGGCCGGGAAGGTATGTGGCGCTGGCGGCGGCGGCTGCGTGGTCTTTGTGGTTGCCGAAGGGCGCAAGCCAGATGTGCAGGCGGCTTTGACGGCTGCCGGAGGGCAGGTGCTCGATGCCCATCTCACCGCCCAAGGGCTGACCGTAACGGAAATGTGATGGCTACAACAGGGGTGGTGTCAGCCGCGCTGCCACCACCTGCCAGATGGCTGTGTGTACTTCGTCGGGGGAGCGGTTTGCATCAATGACCCGAATGCGCGTTGGGTACTGTTCGGCCAGCGCCAGAAAGCCGGCCCGTACCCGGTGGTAGAACTCCAGTCCTGCCGCCTCGAAACGGTGGGCCGGTGCGCCACGTTGCCTCAGCCGCTGGACGGCCATTTCAACCGGCAGGTCAAGCAGGAACGTCAAATCCGGTTCCAGCCCCTGTGTGGCAAGCTGAAGGCTCTGTTCGATGACCTCGGCGCTCATCCGGCGTCCAGAACCCTGATAGGCCCGGGTGGAATCGGCAAAACGGTCACAGACGACGATCTGGCCGGCAGTCAGCGCCGGACGGATGACGGTCTCGACGTGCTCGGCGCGGTCGGCAGCAAACAGGAGAATTTCAGCGCGGATGGTGGGTGCTGTCTCTCTGGTATCGAGCAAGACTTGGCGCAGGTAACGTCCAAGAGGCGTGCCGCCCGGTTCGTGGGTGTGGATGACCGGCACGGCTGCCCGCTGGAGTGCCGCCACCAGCCGTTTCACCTGGGTCGTTTTTCCAGAACCATCAATCCCCTCGAAGCTGATGAACTTACCGCGAGGCGGCGCTTGACAGGTAGGCATTGGGTTTGGGTGCCGTGCGATTACAGCTCAGGGTGTGGTCTCCCCGCCGTCACCGTCCTCTTTTTCACCTGATGAGCTTTCTGTTGTCGTGCTGGGTGCGGAGGGTGTCGGATGGCGGCCCGGGCCGCTGCGCATGACGGAAATGGTGGAAATGGCATGTTTGAAGATGAGTTGCTCCTGCTGTCCGGCTTCCAGAACAACCGAATACTTGTCGAAGCCACGGATGCGGCCCGTCAGTTTGACGCCGCTGACGAGATAAATTGCGACCAGTGAACGCTCGCGGCGCACATGATTGAGAAAGGTGTCCTGGAGGTTTTGTGAAGACGCCCCCGATGGCGACGCAGGTGATTTGGCATCCATAGTTTTGTGTCCAAAGCCCCCTGCCAAGACAGACGCGGCAGGTTGACGGTTCAACAGGTTGGGACAAAAAAGAACGTCCAAAAAAAGATGAGTGGCCAAAGTACCATTGCCGCTCCGAAAATTCCAACCGGGCCAGCCCCCTGGCTTGACCTGCCCGGTGACGAACATCCATGTTCGACCTGCACGCTGGTGCGTAGAAAACCTACAGGAGCAGTCATTGGCATGGCATCATCGCGGACCTTCCCGGACAACCCTGGCCCGGAGCAACGGTTTCAAGCTCTGGTCGAGGTCATGGCGCGGTTGCGCGGCCCACAGGGCTGTCCCTGGGACCGGGAGCAGACACACCAGACGCTCAAGCCCTATCTTCTGGAAGAAGCCTACGAGGTACTTCACGCCCTCGACGAAGGGGATGACCGGGAGCTGTGCCGGGAGCTGGGGGATGTTCTGCTCCAGGTGATCTTCCACGCCCAGATTGCGGCCGAGGAAGGCCGCTTTGACATCTACGCGGTGATTGACGCGCTGCGTGAGAAGCTCATCCGCCGCCACCCCCACGTCTTTGGCAGCCTCACAGTACAGGACGCTCAGGAAGTCACCCGCAACTGGGAAGCCATCAAGGCTCAGGAAAAAGCCCAGGAGAAGTCTGTGGCCAGCCAGGACGGCCGGCTGGCGTCAGTGCTGGATGGGGTTTCGTCCCGCATGCCGGCGCTCATCGAGGCCCGGCAACTGACGGAACGGGCCGCGTATTACGATTTCGACTGGCCGGATGCCCAGGCGGTACTCGCCAAGCTGGAGGAGGAAACCGGGGAACTCCAGGCGGTGCTGGCGCAGCCGGCACCCAACCCACAGGAAATTGCCGAAGAAGTCGGCGATCTGCTCTTTGTCGTGGTCAATCTGGCGCGCAAGCTCGGCCTCGATCCCGAAGCCACGCTCAAGGCGACGAATCAGAAGTTTCGGCGGCGTTTTGCCGCCGTGGAGCAGGCGCTGGCAGCGCGGGGCAAGACCCTTGCCGAAAGTGACCCGGCCGAGATGAACGCCATCTGGGATGCCATCAAACACGCGCCGGCATCGTCCTCTGAAAGCCATGGCGGATGACCTGCGGGACTGGTTCAGGTTGTGGTTGACGCCGGGCGTCGGGCCCGTCGTGGGCGGTAAGCTGATCCACCACTTTGGCACGCCGGCAGCCGCTCTGGCAGCCCCCTATTCAGAGTTGCGCGCTGTGGGCGTGCCGGAAGAAACGGCCCGGGCCATTGTGGGGCAGGCATCTGAAGCGGCGGTGGAACGGCAGTTGGCGGCTCTGGAGCGTTCCGGCGGTTGCGTACTGACCCTGGCCGATACGGCCTATCCGGCGCTATTGCGTGCTATTCCTGACCCGCCGTTACTGTTGTTCGTTCGGGGAAATCTGGCCGATGCCGTGGCGCAGCCCTGCCTGGCCATTGTCGGTTCGCGATCCTGCTCAACCTACGGACGGAATGCCGCCAACCGTCTGGCGCGCGACCTGGCCAGCCGGGGTGTGACCATCGTCTCCGGCCTGGCGCGGGGCATTGACACGGCCGCCCACGAAGCGGCGCTTGATGCTGGGGGGCGAACCATCGCCGTACTGGGGACGGGATTGGACGACACCTACCCACGGGAAAATGCCAAACTTGCTGACCGGATAGCAGAAACCGGGGCGCTGGTGACGGAATTCCCCTTTGAAAAGCCGCCAGCGCCCCAGAACTTTCCCTACCGGAACCGGGTCATTGCCGGATTGTGCTTGGGCGTTCTGGTCGTGGAAGCGGCTGACCAGTCCGGCTCACTCATCACGGCGCGGCTGGCTCTCGAACAGGGGCGCGAAGTGTTCGCCGTGCCGGGCAACATCACTTCGGGGAAGTCCATCGGCACGAACCGGCTCATTCAGGATGGCGCCAAACTCGTGATGGACTGGCAGGATGTCGTTGCCGAGTTTTCCTACGATCTGCGGCAACGGCTCCGCACCGGACAGCCTGCGGCAACGCCACAGGAAAGCCACTTGCCTTTTGATTTGGGCGAGGATGAGCAGTGTATTCTGGCGCTGGTGGGCTTTGATCAGCCGGTGTATGTGGATGGGTTGATTGTGCAGAGTGGGCTGGGGCAGCCACGAACCATGGCTGCCCTGCTCAACCTGACACTGCGCGGCCTGCTGCGTGAGTTGCCCGGCAAGTGCTACGTCCGGGCGTGGAATGGATAACCTTTCTGCCCAGGGGCAGAACCCGGTTACTTGCCCGCCGGGGCGGCGCTGGACGGCGGGCCGGCTGGCTCGGCCGGCGGCGAGTTGACGACGGCCTTCATCGCCTCGTCAATGGCTTTCTGGGCATCAGCGACCATCTGCTCCCAGCGTTGATCCTTGGGAATATCCTGGTCAAGGCTGGGCATCGAAAGCCGCATCTGGCTGATCTGCCCCTCCGGGGTGTAGTAAAGCCGCAGATCGCCGAGGAGCTTTGTCTGGGAAAAGGCATAGACGACCGAAACATCGTTGACCTTCTGCACCTGAAGGTACATCGCCCCAGAGTTGTTGGCCACAACGACGAGATCAATGCCCGGCACTTTCGTGATCTTGTCAGTTTGGGCTTCAGGACCATAGGACATCACAATGACGAAGTCGGCCTTGGTGCGCAGTTCGGGCAGAACCCGCTTGAGGGCTTCCGCCGGGTCCTCGATGGCAAAGTTGAGCGTTTCAGCGCCGGGATTGGGATTGGCCATGGTGACGCCCGTGATCCCCAGCCGGACGGGTTTGGGCAGCCGCTTGCTCTGCACGGTTTCAATAATGTAGGCGGGAAGCGGCGTCAGTTCCGGCTTGGTGGGACGGATGTTGGCGGAGACGATGCGGTTCAGAAAGGGAAACGTCTGGCGTTTGGTATCAAACTCAGGTTTGTGCAGCAGCTCGGCCAGCATCTGGACATCGAAGTAGCTTGCGTTGGCGGCGGCAAACCCGGCTTCGCCGTAGGCGCGCAGCATCCACTCGTTGCGCACGCGGTCGTAGGGCTGGATGTAGCCTACCGAGTTGGCAAACATCCGTCCGGCGTCGAGCTGCACAATGGCGGCGTCGGGAGCGAGCTTTTTGAGACCTTCAGCATAGCCCATCCGCCAGGCAATCCCGCCCTGGGGATGTTTGGGGCAGCCGCAGTCCTTGAGATTGCCCTGCACATCGGCACCGAACAGGAGCGAGATGGCGAAACCATCGTCCTGGCCAAGCCGGGCGGCAAACTCCGGCGACATCGCCGCTGTTCCCGGGTTGGCATCACCGGCTGCCGAGCCATTCTGACAACTGAGCGAGGGAAGGAGTCCGGCCAGCAGCGCCAGAGCTGCGGCGAGTATGATTCCATACTTGGGTTTCATCGGGTCATCTGTCTCCCGCGAAGATGTGAAGTGAAAACCTGATTATGGACGAAATGGGAAGCGCCGCAAGCCGTCCCTTGCTTCTGTTTCGAGGCGCGGCCTATGCTGCCAGACCCGTATTGTATTTCCCCTCGGCGCTTCCCACAGCGTAGCTGCCTGCCCACTGCCACTGCTGACATGTCGAAACGCCCTGCGCCGAGTCCTGCCGCTTTCACCCCGTCGCTCCCACGCGATGCCGACAGTTATGCGGGCAGTTTTCAACTCCATATCAATGTGGCCTCACGACATCTCACCCAAAAGCGGCATGTCATTGTCTATCTGCCACCCGGTCACGGCGCAGACCCGGCAGTACGCTATCCGGTGCTGTATATGCACGATGGGCAAAACCTTTTCGATGGCGATACGGCCTATATCCGGGGCCATGACTGGAAGATGGCCCGGACGGCCGAACGTCTCATGCTCGAAAAGAAAATCGAACCCCTCATCATCGTGGGCATCTGGAACACAGGCATCCACCGCATAGACGAATACACACCCACCCGCGATCCCGGCGTCAAGCAGGGGGGGCTGCTTCCCCTGTACGGACGTTTCATCGTTGAGGAACTCAAGCCTTTCATGGATGCCACCTACTGCACCGATCCCGCCCGTGACCGCACCGGTATCGGCGGCTCATCGCTCGGAGGGCTGGCTGCCCTGCTGCTGGGGCTGCACTACTCGGAGTATTTCGGGCGCATTGCCGCCCTTTCACCCTCGCTGTGGTGGGACCACGGCGTCGCCTTCCGGCTTGTGCGGCACCTGAAGCGCAAGCCGGATGTCCGCATCTGGCTCGATATGGGCACGCGCGAGATGGGGGGCGGCATTGCGCAGGTGCGGCGCATGCGCGATCTGCTCATCGAGTACGGCTGGTTGCCCGACAAAGACCTGTTCTACCGGGAAGTGCGTGGTGGCAAGCACACCGAGGACGACTGGGGAAAGCGCGTCGGCACAGTTCTGCGCCGGCTCTACCCGGTCAAAACAGCCCGCACCCGCAAGCCCCGGCCGACCGCGCTGGCTGGAAGCTGAAGGAAGCGGCCGCCGGCCGGTCAGCGTTTGAGCAGGTCCCGAATCTCGGTCAGCAGTTTTTCTTCATTGGTCGGCTCTGGCGGGGATGCCGCCGGGGCCGGCGCTGGTTGCCGCAGGCGGTTGACAGCCTTGATGACCAGAAAGACGGAAACGGCAATGATGAAAAACTGAAGGACGACCTGAAAAAAGTTGCCATACCGGATCGCAATGACCGGGTCGCCGGCTTTGGCCGCTTCCTTGAGGACGATTCTGGCTTCGGTGAGGTTGACCCCGCTGGTGAGCAGGCTGATGGGCGGCAGGATGATGTCCTCGACGAAGGACGACACAATTTTGCCAAAGGCGCCACCGATGACGACACCGATGGCCAGATCAATGACGCTGCCGCGTGAGATGAAGGTCTTAAACTCCTGAACGACACTCATGACCAGATGTCGGGAAGGGCAGGCTGTGCCTGCCGCAAGCTTGGCTATGGTGTTTCCTGGAGAAGTTCATCCGTTCGGGGGGTGGTGATGATGCGCGCCCCCTGCCGGTAGGTGATATAGCGGAAAATCCATTCGGTGAGAACACTGACCTTGTTGTTGAAGCCGACGAGCATGGCCAGGTGGACAATGAGCCAGCCAATCCAGGCCAGGAAGCCGGTCATGCGCAGTTTGCCGACTTCCAGGACGGCGGCCGCCCGTCCGATGGTCGCCATGCTGCCCTTGTCGAAATAGACGAACGGCGGCGGCTTGGGCCTGCCGCGCAACTCGGCAGCCAGGACCCTGGCGGCATAGCGCCCCATCTGAAGCGCCGCTGGCGCCACGCCCGGCACGACGACGCCCCTGGCGTCGGTCAGCGCCGCGATGTCGCCGATGGCGAAGATTTCGGGATGACCGGGAACCCGCAGGTCGGGTTCAACCTGAATCCGCCCGGTCCGGTCGGTGGGCAACCCCAGTTTGCGCGCCAGAGGATGCCCTTCGACACCGGCGCACCAGATGATGTTGGCCGCCTCGATGATTTTTCCGTTGTCCAGTTCAATCTGGTGTGGTCCGACGCGGACGACACGCGAGGAGACACGCACATCCACGCCGAGCTGAACAAGCTTCTGGCGGGCGTACTCCGAAAGGGCCGGATGATAGGGCGGAAGCAGGCGTGGAGCGCTCTGGATAAGAAAGACCCGCGCCTGAGAGGTGTCAATGTTTTTGAAATCGCGCCGCAGAACGCGCCGCGTCAGCTCGCCGAGCGCCCCGGCCAGTTCGACGCCGGTCGGGCCACCTCCCACAACGACAAAGGTGGTCAGACACTTGACCAGGGACGGGTCGGGGCAGTTTTCGGCTTCCTCAAACGCCGAGAGCACCCGGTTGCGGATGTTGAGGGCATCTTCAATGCCTTTGAGTCCGCCGGCGTAGCGCGCCCAGTCGTCATTGCCGAAGTAGCCTGTGCGGGCGCCAATCGCCAGTACGAGATAATCGTACTGAAGTGTCCGCCGCCGCATGGTGATGATACGGCTCTGGAAGTCAATCCCGGTAACTTCATCCATCAGCACGGTGATGTCACGCCGCCGGTCGAAAATCGTGCGGATGGGTTCGGCAATGTCGGACGGGGAGAGGTCAGCCGTCGCTACCTGATACAGAAGCGGTTGAAACAGGTGGTAGTTGTTGCGGTCCACCAGCGTAATGTCGGCCAATCCTTCCGGGAAGGCCTGGCAAAAAGCGACGCCGCCAAACCCGGCACCGACAACAACGATGTGTTTGCGTCGGGAAGCAGATTGGGTCATCCGAGTTGATACGTTCTCTGAGTGGATAACTTCAGGAGCTTTCGTCTCACAATGGGGAGCGGCTTGACGACGCCCCCTTACTTCGCCACATTCCACGTGGCAATTCAAGCCAGCCATTCAGGTCGGCAGGACAGGGGGCACCACTATGACGGCGTTGATGAAAGTCGCCCGCGTGTATGACTTTGATGACATTCGGATCGAGCACATGCCACGTCCGTCAGTTGGCCCCCGCGAGCTGTTGGTTCAGGTCAAGGCCAGCGGGATTTGCTCCGGGGACGTGACGCCCTGGTACATCAAGCGCAAGGCGGGCAAGGTTCTGGGGCACGAGCCGGCCGGCATCGTGGCCGAAGTTGGCGCTGAAGTGACCGGTTTTCGCGTCGGCGATCCCGTGTTTGCCCACCACCACGCGCCCTGCTTCAACTGCAAGTTCTGTGAAAAGGGCGAGTACGTCCAGTGCGCGACGTGGAAAGCCTCGCACATCGTGCCGGGTGCCATTGCCGAGTATTTCCTCGTCCCGGAAGTCAACCTGCGCGACACCCTGCGCCTGCCCGAAGGGATGTCCTTCGAGGATGGGGCACTCGTCGAACCGGCTGCCTGTTCGGTCAAAGCCATCCGCAAGGCCCGGCTTCACCCACGCGATACGGTGCTCATCATCGGGTTGGGGATCATGGGGCAGATGAACGTCCTGCTTGCCCGGCAGGCCGGCGTCGAGCGGATCATCGGGGCTGATCTGGTGGACTGGCGCTGCGCCAAGGCGCTGGAGTTTGGCGCGGATGCTGTCATCAACCCGGCACGGGAAGACCTGGTGGAACGGCTGGGGGAACTGACCGCCGGCGCGATGGCCGATGTCGTCATTGTGGGGCCGGGCAGCGTCCCGGTGATGGAATTGGGCATCCGCTGTGCCGGAAAAGGTGGGACGGTCGTGTTTTTCATGGGGTCATCGCCGGGTGAACGCCTTACCGTCGAGCCGTTCCATCTGTACTTCAACGAGATTGATCTGGTGATGAGCTACTCCTGTGGGCCTGACGACACGCGGGCGGCGCTACAGTACATTGCCGAGGGCGTTCTGACCGCGGAAAAGCTGGTTACACATCGCTATACCTTGGAGGACACAGGACTGGGCTTCCGAAAAATGGCCGAGGCACAGGATGTTCTCAAGGCGCAGATCATTTTCCCCTGACGGACAGTTTCTCAGACCTGGTTCTCTGTCCGATGTGTCGTGGGGAGCAAAACCGTGGTTGGCCGCCGGTGGCTCGCAGAGTAGAGTGGTACCATCAGCTCTTGTTACCGTTGGTTGTGAGTGCTAAGAACAATCAGGCCGAAACCCTTGGGTTTGGGAGGGCGACGGTGGGCTGGACGGTACGTTTCCGGTAAAGTCCCGGCAAAACACTCGGCCGTCCCGATGGATTCCCGGATGTGCCGTCGGTAAACACACATGCAACTTCATATCTGGTTCGTTGGAAGCGCCGAACCAATCGAGGTTCGCATGGATACAGAAGTTGAAAATGTGGACGCGCTTGGTATCCTGCTGTCGCAGGCGCGGTGGTTGGCTGTGGATGGAGGACGGCTCATTAATCTGGCCAATGTCCGTATGATTCGCCTTCTGCAAAGCGGTGAGAGTGTGACATCTTCGGTTGCCCGGATGGAGATATGACATGCTGTTTGGCAAGAAACCCAAAAAATCCGCGACGTTGCTTGAGTACGGCACGGTGACAGGCGAGGTGACAGGTGCCAACGAGCTACGCACACCAGAGGGCAAGGTGTATCGGTTGTTCGAGAATCCCATCCATCTCAAGGATACCGAACCCCGCCCGCTGGATGTTTCAGCGCGTTTGGGAACCACCATCAAGGTCGCCGGCAGTGTCGGTTCCGACACGATTTACGAAGCCAAACTCGTTACGTCCTGAAACTGAAGCGCCGGCGGCGCGATCGCCGGCCGTGGGCGCATTTCTACAAGCCTGACGTCCCCTGAAAATCTGTCTGAAGCGGGTCTGGCTGCGCGCCGGCTGACGCCGGGCAGGGTATGAACGGTGAGTTGTGATGCCGGTGATTGAGTTTGTCATCTACGTCATCGCCTATGTTGCGGTTGGCTTTCTGTTCGTGCGCTTCGGGTTGCGCACGTCCGAGGGGCCGCTCACCACAGCCCAGGCGTTGAAAATTGCCCTGCCGGTCGGAGTGGCCATGGCTATCGCGACGATGTATTTCAGCGGCTGAGTCCGTGATTGATTCGGCATGCCCGATGGCATGCCATTGTCGGGAGGAACTTATGGGGCAGTATGTACGTGAGCCATACGAAGGCTATCTGGGAGGCGCTTTCCACAACTACGCAGAGAGTTTTGCCGACCTGATTTCCAGTCTGGTCGAGGCGCTGGGGGCCCTGCTCAAGACGCTGGCAGAAGGCGCGATTGCTTTGATTTCGACGCTGATGCAGCCCCAGCCGGCAGCGGGTCCAAGCGCCTAGATGAGGACCCAGTGCGGTTACGGCCCACACCACTGCTGCCGGTGGGGTGTTCCGTAACGCAGACTGGCCGCCGGTGGCTTGATGACCTTTCTGCTTGATGGCCCGGCGGGTCCACTGGAGGCGCTGTACACACGCGCCCCCAACCCGCGGGGGTGGGCGGCTTTGGTTTGCCATCCGCATCCGGTTTTTGGCGGGACGATGCACAACCGTGTGGTGTATCGCACCGCCAAAGCTTTTTTGGCCGGCGGCGCTCACGTCCTGCGGTTCAACTTCCGGGGCGTGGGTGCCAGTCGCGGTGGCTATGATGGCGGCATCGGTGAACAGGCCGATGCTGCTGCCGCGCTGGCCTTCCTGCAAGCACAGCATCCGCAGGAGGTACTCGTCGTGGCTGGCTTTTCTTTTGGCTCGTGGGTCGGATTTCAGGCGGCGCTCCGCTGTCCCCAGGTCAGGGGACTGCTGGGCGTCGGCGTGCCGACCTTTCGGTTTGACTTTTCATTCCTGCACAGGGTCACGCTCCCGAAGTGGATTATTCAGGGAGATGCCGACGAATTTGGCCCGGCGGCGGACGTTGAAGCCCTGCTTGCGCGCTGTCAGGAACCGAAAGGGCGAACCTTCATCCCACGCGCCAATCATTTCTTCGATGAGCATCAGACAGAACTTGCCGACGCGCTTGCCGCCGCCGTAGCCTGGTTACAGCGGCAGTCCCTTCCGGCCTAGCCAAAGCCCCCCTGCGAGAATGCCCTGCGAGGTTCACGCCATGCCGATGCCAGATGCCCCAGAGGTTCTGACGCCAGCCGCCGATGCAACCGGTGCCGTTACGGAGGACGCTGCTTCCGCCGCCGCCCCGGCGCAGGAGGCAGCGGATGCAACCCGGGAAGAGGAAAGCTTCAAGCAGCTCATCCGTGACTTTGTTCTGGGCAACAACCAGAACCCCGACGACATGCCCGGACTGCGGTTTTATGTCGTCTTTGCCGGGATGCTGGCCCTGGCGCTCGGCGGCGTGGCCGTGGTAGCGCTTCTGCTGGGGCTGGTCCAGTGGGTGCGCTCATTTTTTCATTAAACTTTCAGGCTTCTGAGCCTGGCATAGGCTGACCGAAGGGCCGAGGCGCGCGCGTTGTTGTCTGTTCCCAACCCGGGAGGAACCTGCGAAAGGCCTGGCCGGGAAAAACTTTGACACGAAAAACCTAGCGTTTCCCCTTACGGGATGGCGGTGTCGGTGCCGGAAGTTTGCCTTTTCTGACCGTCCAGACGTTGTTGACCAAGGCAGCCGTATATTCAGCCTGGGTCGGATTGCCGTTCTTGTCGAGCAGCGTCACCATGAATCTGGCTTCGGTGTCGCTGTCGTTCTGATAGGCCACGGGATACATCCCGCGCACCGGAAGCTCGTAGTAAGCACAGGTGTAGTTGCCGGACTTGGCATCCAGGCGCACAACGTAGATGCGGTCGAAATCGGCCACCGGGTCGTTGCTGAAAATCTGCTTGTCGAGAATGAAGTAGTTTCGGAGCGCCGCGCCATTTTTATCGAGCGTGACTCCGAAGGGGATCGCCCCCACCATGCGTCGTCCGCCCCCGATGATACCGGCAACGGCCGGTGGTTCGATGAGTTCGACCGAGCCGCCGTAAAGCCAGCCAATCCGGTAAATGGACGCTTCCGGGAAGCGGACGAGGTACCAGGAGTCATACTTGACATCCGCTTCATCCGCGCCGGGTTTTTCTGTCTCGTCCGTGACGGCTATCCGCCGCTCGACCCGTTGCCGCTTGAGGATGTCAAACTCCGTGCCGCTTTTGAGTACCGTAATCACGTCGGCATCCCGGCGGGGCTGGACGCGCAGGCGGGTTTCACGCTTGAGGCGGCCACCAATCTGTGGCTGGACATGGGCATATTCCTGATCGAGCGCCAGACAGGCATCAAGCAGTCTGCGGTAAACCACATGACGCGCCTCGACCCAACCAACTTTGGATTCCCCTTCTTTCTGCACCTTCAGCCATTCAATGCCGTTGACCTCGGCCTGGTGGTAAATCGCCAGCCTGTCGCCTTTCTGGAGTTGCCCGACTTTCGAGTTGACCAGCGCCGTTGAGTTGAACATCTCAGCACGCTCGGAAATCACCACGCCGTCGTCGAGCTTGCTTCTGCCGGTCGCGGTTTTAAAGCAGGCAGGCTGTCCGGCAAAAACCAGCAGGGACACCAGAGCCAGGAACGTGTGACCAGGATGCCAAGACAGGGAGCGAAGGGGCATGTGAAGTTCGGTGAGTGCCGAAGAATCAGGTGCAATCGCGCTTTCAGTTCAAATCCCAAGTGAAATGCCGGGAGCAAAACGCTATCCTAGCCGCCTTGCTGACGCAACTCCCGGCCGGCCGCGTGCGTCTTCACTGCTGGACTGGGGTTTGAACGATGTTCAGCGCGGAAACCCTGTCGAAGGAGTCATTTGTGAACAAGCAGCTTGCGGTGGGAGTCGTCTTTGGCGGCCGGTCGGGCGAGCACGAGATATCGCTGCGGTCGGCCGCCACCATCCTGTCAGCGCTCGACCCGGAGAAGTACCACGTCATACCGATTGGGATTACCCGGTCCGGGGTGTGGGTGGCCGGTCCGGCAGCAACCGAAATGCTGTCCCCGGGCGGTGCGTCGCCCGGCCAGGTGGGCGGCCAAGTGGGCGGCATCGAATCACCGTCACCGGCCAGAATACTGGCTTCGCTGTCCAGTGTGCTTGGGGAACTCGATGTGGTGATTCCCGTTTTGCATGGAACCTATGGCGAGGATGGCACGATTCAGGGGTTGTTCGAAATGCTGGACATCCCGTACGTCGGATGCGGGGTGCTGGCCTCGGCTGCGGGCATGGATAAAATCGTGATGAAGCAGTTGTTCCGCCAGGCCGGGCTGCCCGTCGTCGAATTCCGCTGGTTTACAAGCCATGCCTGGACCACAGAGGGCGATGCCTTGCAGTCGGACATCCTTCGGCAGCTCGGTCTGCCGGTGTTCGTCAAACCGGCCAACCTGGGTTCTTCGGTGGGCATTACGCGCGTGGACGACCCGGCCGATTTTGCCGCCGCTGTTGCCCTGGCGGCGCAGTATGACCGGCGTATCATTGTCGAAAAAGGCTATGACGTACGCGAAATCGAAGTCAGCGTGCTGGGTAACGACCAGCCGGAAGCCAGTGTGCCGGGAGAGATTATCAGTGGCGCGGCATTTTATGATTATGCCGACAAATACTCGCCCGACAGTCAATCGCAGTTGGTCATCCCGGCGCCGCTTGCGCCGGAGCAGATTGAAGATGTGCGCCGTCTGGCCGTCCGCGCCTTCCAGGCCATTGATGGCGCCGGGCTGGCGCGGGTGGATTTTTTCCTGCTCCGCCAGACGAATACGCTGATGGTCAACGAAATCAACACGATGCCGGGCTTTACCCGCATCAGCATGTATCCCAAGCTGTGGGAAGCCAGCGGGTGGTCCCTGCCGGCCGTACTGGATCGGTTGATCGAGCTGGCCTTTGCCCGCCATGCTGAAAAATCCCGGCTGGCGCGTGGGCTACCCTTGGGAACCGGCGCTGGCCAGTCCTGACCCGACGGGAGGCAACCAATGGTGTTCGGGTGAACGGATTGGTGCTGAGGGAGATGGGGAATCAGTTATGAGGTACTTCAGAAAGTTTTGGCAGCAGGTTCGTTCGGGATGGCTGGTTGGTGTGCTGTGTGGCGTGGTTGTGCTGGGACAGCCCCTTCCGGCGCGGTATGCCCAGCAGGCGCCGCGAACCCCGAATCGTCCCGGTGCGACGCCCCAAGAGAGGGACCCCGGAGAGGATGTCATTCGCATCACCAACGTGACCGTCCCGGTGATTGTGACCGACCAGGACGACCGCTTCATCAGCAAGCTGACCAAGGATGACTTTGAAATCTACGAAAACAAGAAAAAGCAGAAGATTGAGTCCTTCGAGGACAAAACCGACCTGCCCCTGTTCGTTGCCGTGCTGATGGACACCAGCGCCAGCATCAAGCCCAAGCTGAAGTTTCAGAAGGAAGCCACCATTTCCTTCCTTCAGACCATCATCCGGCGGCGCAAGGACCAGGCGCTCTTTGTGACCTTTGATTCGACCGTTCAGTTGCGGCAGGACTTCACCGATGACACCAACCTTTTGGCCAAAGCCATCATGGAGGTCAAAGCCAGTGGCGACACGGCGCTGTATGACGCGGTGTACCGGGTGTGCGAGGAAAAAATGTACAACGTGCCCACACCCCGGAAGATCATCATCGTCATTACGGACGGCGCCGATACCGCCAGCGAACACACGCTGGAGGAAGCCATCGAAATTGCCCAGCGTTATGAGGTGCTCATCTTTGGCATCAGCACGCGCAACGCTGGCTTTTTCGGCACCGGCGCCGGCATGGTGGCCGGTGAGGATGACGAGGCGCTGCGTAAACTGTGCACGCGAACCGGTGGCGACGTAGCCTTCCCTCAGAAGGTCATTGACCTCGAACGCGCCTTCCAGCGCATTGATCAGGCGGCCCGACGGTACTATCTGCTGTCATACGAACCACAGGACCCGGACACGCCCGGCTACCGGAAAATTGAAGTGCGGGTGGTGACGCGCAAGAACGTCAAGGTCAAGGCACGCGACGGCTACATGGTGCGGCGGCGGGCAGGCAGCGCTGGCTCATCGCTCTGAAACCGGCTCTGGAACCGTCTCCATCCGGCTGTGGCAGGCAGCCCAAGGCTGCGGACACGCTTTTCATTTGATGACGCCACGCTGTGAACTGGCGATGAAATCCAGCAGCAGGCGAATGCGCGGATGGTCGCCAAGTTTTTCCGTGATGGCGGCAACGGCCTGCGAGGTGTTGAGCTTTGAGTTGAGCAGCAGGCGGAAAGCCTGCTCGATGGCGCGCAGATCGGCATCTGGAAAACCGGCGCGCCGCAGCCCGATGCTGTTCGGTCCATAGCACCGGGCATGGTTGCCGACGCTCCGGGCATAGGGCAGGGCATCCTTGACCACGACGGAATAGGCTCCGATGAAGGCGTAGGCTCCGACGCGGCAGAACTGGTGGACCCCGACATACGCACCAAGGATGGCATGGTCGTGAACTTCGACGTGTCCGGCCAGAGAGGCTCCGTTGGCCATGATGATGTGGTTGCCCACGATGCAGTCGTGCGCCACATGGCACTGCGCCATGAGCAGGTTGTCGTTGCCAATGCGCGTCACGCCGCCGCCAGCGCCGGTCCCCCGGTGCAGTGTGGCAAACTCGCGGATGATGTTGCGTTCGCCGATGATGAGTTCTGTCCGCTCGCCGGCGTATTTCAGGTCTTGTGGGTCCTGACCGACTGAAACGAAAGGGAACAGGCGGGTGCCGCGTCCGATGCGGGTGGGGCCTTCAATGACACAGTGCGCGCCGACGCTGACTTCGTCTTCGAGGACGACATCCGCGCCGATGATGGCATAGGGGCCGATGGAAACCTGTTCGCCGAGGCGGGTCTGGGGGTTGATGATGGCTGTGGGATGAATGGGCATAGCCTATGGAATCAACGTGTATTCATTCTGGGGCGGCGAAGCCGCGCTCAAAAACCGCTCAGCTTCGCGCAAAAAGGCTTCCGGGCGCTCAATGGGGGGCATGTGGCCGCAACGGTCAATGACCACGAAACTGGCCGTCGGCAGTCCGCCTTTGAGCTTTTCGCCCGAATGCAGCGGCAGAAGGGCGTCCTGCCTGCCCCAGATGATGAGCGTTGGGGACGTAATCCGGTTCAGGCGCGGTTCGAGCGCATCGTCGCCAGTCAGCATCGCGGCCAGCGCCCGGTCAATCACCCAGGTCTGGCGACGCGCCTGCGCCTGGAAGTCCCGAACCACAGGCGCGGGAAGCTGTGGCGGCTGGAAAAACAGCACCTTGAGGAAGTTTGTGAAATCTTCCGGGGTGGTGCCCGGGTCAAGCAGGGCGCGGTCCGGGGGCGGCTCAAAGCGAACTCCGGCACTGTCCACCAGGATGAGCCGCGCCACCCGTTCCGGTGTCGTGCTGGCTGTGTAGGCTGCAATCCAGCCGCCCATGGACAGCCCGCACAGGTGCGCCTGCCGGACGCCAACCCGGTCAAGGAATTTCACCACCGTTGCGGACTGCTCCCGAATGGCGTAGCTGGCGTTGGCGGGCTTGTCCGAGCGTCCGAATCCCGGCAGATCAATGGCATAGACGTGAAAGCGGCGTGACAGCGGCACGATGACCTGTCCCCAGTCGGCATCCGAACTGCCACCCAGACCGTGAATGAGCACGAGCGGCTCACCGGCACCGCCTTCCTTGTAGTGCAGGCGAACGCCATCAATGACGACCTCCCGCGCGGCAATGCCCGCCCACCACAGTCGCCACTGGTCATACCAGTTGATGACCGTGAGCGGACGCTGATAGGCCAGCGTCCCGGCGCAACCCAGGGCAACTGTCGCCAGAAGCAGAATGGCCAGAATACGAATGAACCAGCGCGATGACCGCCAGGGGAGGGAAGGCCGGGCGTGTGCAGAACGGGAAGACTGATGCGGCATAGGCCGATGCCGGAGGTTCAGCGTACTTTCCTCTGCTTGCGCCGCAGGAAGTCCATCATGACGTACTCACCCAACGTCATGACGGTCGTAAAGTATGCCTTGCCCTGCGCAATGCTCGTCACGCGCTTGATGAAATTCACCAGGTAGGGGTCATCGGCCAGCATGAAGGTGTTGATGGCAATGTTGCTGCGCCGGCATTGGGCGACCTCCCGGTAGGTGGCTTCCATAATCATCGGGTCAAGCCCCATGGAGTTTTTGTAAATCCGTCCGTCCTCCAAGGTCAGCGCCGAGGGTTTGCCATCGGTAATCATGATGATCTGCCGCATATCCACGCGCTGGGCCAGCAGCAGGCGGCGCGCGAGCCTGAGTCCCTCGGCCGTGTTCGTGTGGTAGGGCCCGACGGTAAGCTGCGACAGCCTGCCGAGCGGCACTTCCTCGGCTGAGTCGTGGAAGAGCACCAGCTTGAGGGTGTCGCCGGGATACTGCGTGCGGATGAGATGCGTCAGCGCCAAAGCCACGCGCTTGGCCGGGGTGAAGCGGTCTTCGCCGTACAGGATCATGCTGTGACTGCAATCCAGCATGAGCACCGTGGCGCACGAGCTGGTGTACTCCGACTGGTGAATCATCAGGTCGCTGTATTCCACTTCAAGCGGAACCCCCAACCCATGGCGCTGAATGGCCGACAGCAGCGTGGCGTTGACATCCAGATTGAGCGTGTCGCCGAACTCGTACGGCTTGCTGGATTGAAACGCCTCAATGCCGGTGGAAAGGTGCTGTGTGTCGTGCCGCCCGGCGTAGCTTCGGCCAAGCGAGCCGAGCAGTTGGCTGAGCGCCTTGTAGCCGAGAAAGTCCATACCCTTCTCGGTCAGCGCAAACTTGATGCGCGCGCCCTCGTCCTTTTCGATGCGTCCCTGTCCGGGGCGCGGCGTCGGCGTCCCGCGCTCATCCGGGGTGGCGCGCAGGTAGCCCTCTTTGAGCAACCGCTGGATGAGCGCATCCACCAGCTCATCGAGCTTGTTTTCATCCAGCGCGCCGGAGGCATCCTGAAGGGCCTTCATGTCCGTCTCGTCAAGCAGTTCCCCGGAGCGAATGAGCTGCCGGATGGCTTCCCGCAGGGCCTCCAGTGATTGGTCCGGGTCCTGAATGCGGCGCGACCAGCCGCCTTGGGAAAAGCCGCTCTGCAGGAAGAAGTCGGACAGCTTTTCGAGCAGTTGTTCAAGGTTGAACTGGTCCAGGTCGAGACCATCCCATTTTCCGTAGCGCGTAATCATGGCGGCGCATCCTCAAAAGTCTGGTAGGCTTGGCAGGTGACCACGCGGCGGTGGCCACAGGTTGCGGGAGGGCGGCAGACGTGTGCCGAAACGCTAACCGACGCACGCCAAAGACGCAACCACGCCTGCCTTGCTTGACCTGGTGAAACCGGCTTTCTACCATCGTTTTCGTGCGTGGCGTTACATAACTGATGCAGGCGGTACGCCCCGATGCAGGTCTCTCACCCCCCGGCTGCCTGTGCTCCCGCCCGCTGGAGAACCACACGATGTCGAATGAACTCCAGAACTACATTCCGCTGCTGATGGTGTTTGGACTGGCGTCTTTCGTGGCGACGATGATTCTGAACACCTCGCGGCTGCTGGGTCCCAAAATCAGAACCCGTGAAAAACTCATGCCCTACGAGTGTGGCAACGACCCGGTGGGCAGCGCGCGGGAACGCTTCTCGGTCAAGTTTTATCTGGTGTGCCTGCTGTTCATCCTGTTCGACATCGAAGCCATTGTGCTGATTCCCTGGGCGGTGGTGTACAAGGCGCTGGCTGATGAACTCGGCAACAAGCTGTTCGTCTATGGCGAAATGATGCAAATGATGCTGTTTGTGGCGACGCTGTTCATCGGCTACATCTACGTGTGGAAGAAGGGTGTTTTCGACTGGAGCAAGTAGCCTTCAGTCGTCTGAAGGAGAAGGGCCATGGGACTCGAAACGACGATTGGCGCCGCCCTGCCGGAAATCCTGACGGCGCGCCTCGAAGACCTCATCAACTGGTCGCGCAAGTCATCGCTGTGGCCGGCTACGTTTGGCCTGGCCTGCTGCGCCATCGAGATGATGAATGCCACTTCGGCCCGTAACGACATGGCGCGGTTTGGTTCGGAGGTGTTCCGCGCCAGTCCGCGTCAGGCCGATGTCATGATTGTGGCCGGGCGGGTCTCCCGCAAAATGGCCCCGGTGCTGCGCCGCATCTACGACCAGATGCCGGACCCGAAGTGGGTCATTTCGATGGGGGCCTGCGCCACGGCCGGCGGGATTTTCAACAACTACGCCATCGTGCAGGGCGTGCATCAGGTCGTGCCGGTGGATGTCTATGTGCCGGGCTGTCCGCCGCGCCCGGAGACCCTGATCTATGCCCTGATGAAGCTCCAGGAAAAGATCATGGCCGAGCGGTTGACCGACCGCCGCGACCGCAACCTGCTGCCGGAAGAACTCCCCAAAGGAGCTGCGGCATGAGCGAACCAAAGGCTGCGACCGTGGATGCAACGGGCGATGACCTGGCGCTGATCAAGGGTGCAACGGATACGCTGGCCCAGTTGCGTCAGCGTTTTCAGACAGCCATCGAGCAGGTCATCGTCCAGCACGGCGAAGTGACGGTGTATGTCTCCCGCGCCGCTATCGTGGAGGTGGCGCGTTACCTGCGTGACGAGCCGAAGCTGTTGTTCAACCTGCTTTCTGACCTGTGTGGTGTGGACCGGGGGCTTGAAGCCGACCCGCGCTTTGAGGTGGTCTATCACCTGTTTTCCATCCCACACGGCTATCGCCTGCGCCTGAAAGTGCGTGTCCCGGAACATGACTGTGAAGTACCCACGCTGGTCGGCATCTATCCGACGGCCGAGTGGCACGAACGGGAAACCTTTGACCTGATGGGCATCCGCTTCACCAACCATCCTGATCTGCGCAAGATTCTGACCCCCGACGATCTGGAAGGCCACCCACTACGAAAGGACTTTCCGCTCCAGGGTTACTGATCCGGTGTGCTGCCGCATTGCCGGGCCCGGACGGAGCCAGCCTGTGCCATGTCATCCCTTCGCCATTCCAACGTCATTGAACTCGACTACGCCCCGCAGCAGAAGATTCGGGAACTGCTGCGCGAGCAGTCGGCGCTCGACAACGCCATTACGGTGAGCATGGGGCCGCAGCACCCTTCAACCCACGGTGTGCTGCGGCTGGAACTCATCCTGGACGGCGAAACCGTCATCAGCGCCAAACCGGACATCGGCTATCTCCACACCGGCATGGAGAAGCAGATGGAAACGAAGAAGTACCAGCAGAACATCGTCATCACCGACCGGATGGATTACCTCAATCCGATGGGCAACAACCTGGGCTACGTGATGACGGTCGAAAAGCTGCTGGGGCTGACCCACGACATTCCGCCGCGCGCACAAACCCTGCGGGTACTGCTGACCGAACTGCAACGGATTGCTTCCCATCTGGTCTGGCTTGGGACGCACGCGCTCGACCTGGGCGCGATGTCGCTGTTTTTCTACTGTTTCCGCGAGCGTGAAAAGATTCTCAACATCTACGAAGCCGTCTGCGGCGGGCGCATGACGGTCAGCTACTTCCGCGTCGGCGGCCTGCCCTACGATGTGCCGCCGAATTTCAACCGCCTGGTCCGGGACTTTCTGGACGAGTTCCCGGCGGCGCTGGCGGAGTACCACAAGCTGCTGACGAACAATCCGATTTTCCAGAAGCGAACCCGTGGCGTCGGCGTGCTGTCGGGTGAGGATGCCATTGCGCTGGGGGTGACGGGGCCGACGCTGCGCGGCTCCGGCGTGGCGCATGACGTGCGCCGGGCAGAACCCTACTGTGGCTATGAAACCTACGACTTTGACATTCCGGTGGAGCGGGAGGGCGACGTGTATGCCCGCTACCTCGTGCGCATGCGCGAAATGGAGGAAAGCTGGAAGATTTGTCGCCAGGCCCTCGACCGCCTCAAGCCGGGGCCGATCAAGGCGGACTCCCCGAAGATCGTCCTGCCTGACCGCGAGGAAATGAAGCACCAGATGGATGCCCTCATCCATCACTTTCTGCTGGCCGCTTATGGCTTCAGTGTGCCACCTGGCGAAGCCTACCACGCCATCGAAGGCTCCAAGGGCGAGCTTGGCTTCTACATCATCAGCGACGGGACGGAACGCCCCTTCCGGTGCCACGTGCGCGGCCCCTCTTTCGTGAACCTGCAAGCCATTCCGAAGATTTGCCAGGGTGCGTTACTGGCCGATGTCGTGGCCATCATCGGCAGTCTGGACATCGTGCTGGGCGAAATTGACCGGTAAAACGAGCATGCCAACAACCTTTGCTGACGTATTCACACCCGAACTTGAACGCCAGGCGGACGCCATCATTGCCCGCTACCCGCAGAAACGCTCGGCCATCCTGCCCCTGCTGCACCTGGTGCAGAATGCCTGCAACTACGTCCCGGAAGACGGCATGCGCTTCATTGCCAAAAAGCTTGGGCTGAACATGAACGACGTGTATGAAACGCTGACGTTCTATTCCATGCTGTTCACCGAGCCGATTGGCACGTACCACATCCAGCTCTGCCGGACGATCAGTTGCTACCTGTGCGGCGCGCCGCAGATTCGGGAACACCTTGAGAAGCGATTGGGCATCCGGCCGGGACAGAAAACCCCGGACGGGCGCTTCCGGTTGAGTGAAGTCGAATGTATCGGCGCGTGTTCGGCCGCGCCGGCCATGCAGATCAACTTCGACTTTCACGAGCATCTCACCCCTGAAAAGGTGGATGCCATTCTCGATGCCCTGCCATGACGGCTTCCACAACAACGGTCACACTTTCCATTGCCGGACTTGACCCGGCGGGCGGTGCCGGTCTGCTGGCCGATCTGAAAACGATGGCGGCCCATGGCGTGCACGGGGTGGGCGTCCTGACCGCCACAACGGCCCAGAACACCGTCGGCGTCAAAAGCTTTCATCCGCTGCCGCCGGAGGTCGTTCTGGCGCAACTGGATGCCCTGCATGAAGACCTGACCATAGCCGCCGCCAAAACCGGCATGCTGGCCACGGGTGACATCATTGATGCCCTGGCCGACTGGCTGGCCACAAACTGGCGTGCGCCGCTGGTCGTGGACCCGGTACTGGTGGCGAGCAGCGGGCATCTTCTGCTTGAACCCGACGCCATTGCCCGGCTGAAAGCCAAACTGCTGCCGCTGGCCACCGTGGTGACGCCCAACCTGCCGGAAGCGACGGAACTGGTCGGCTTTCCGGTCGAGACGGTCGAAGCCATGGGCGAAGCCGCGCGCGCCCTCCACGCGCTTGGCCCCCGGTGGGTTCTGGTCAAGGGCGGACATCTGCCCGGAGACGCCACGGACGTGCTGTTTGATGGCCGGGAATTCCACACCTTCTCCGGCAGCCGGATTGCAATGGAAACCCACGGTACAGGGTGCACCCTGTCGGCGGCGCTGGCGGCCCTGCTGGGCCGGGGGCTGTCCGTGGTCGAAGCCGTGACGCGGGCCAAAGCCTATGTCCGCGAGACCATGACGCGCGCCATGCGCGTTGGCCGGGGAAAGCCGCTGCTGGGCCACCTGCCCCTGAACCATGCCTGACCAAGCCTTTGTCTTTCGACGTTCTGGAGACGTGGCCGTTCTGGTCTGCCTGCCGCTCGAAGCCGCCGGTTTCCGGCATGGCTTCAGCACCCGGCCGGGCGGCGTGAGTCCGCTGCCGGCACAGGCGCTCAACCTGGGCTACTTTGCCGGTGACAGCCCGGAAAACGTCACGGAAAACCGACGCCGGTTTCTGGCGGTGCTCGGTGAAACCAAAGACCGTCTGCACACGCTCCGGCAGGTACACGGTGACACGGTGCAGCTTCTGGACACGGTTTCCGAAGCTACGGCGGAACCGATGGAAGGGGATGCCTGGATCGGACAGGAGCCGGGCCGGTGGGCGGCGGTGTACACGGCCGACTGCCAGGCCGTACTGCTGGGTTGTCCCCGGACAGGGGCCTTTGCCGCCGTTCATGCCGGGTGGCGTGGGACGTTGGCGCGGATTGTCGCAAAGACCGTTGTCCGGCTCAGGGAGACCTACGGCGTACGCCCGGAAGACCTGCACGTTGCACTGGGGCCGGCGGCAAGTGTTGCCCACTATGAAGTGGGCGAAGAAGTTGTCGAAGCCTTCCAGCAGGCCTTTCCTTCGGAAGCGGCGGCGTGGTTTCAGCGGCCGTCGCCCGGCGGAAAGCTGCATCTGGACATCCCGCAGGCCAACCGCTGGCAGTTGATGGAAGCCGGTGTCCGTCCTGACCGCATTCATGCTTCCGGCTGGTGCACGATGACGCGCCCGGATTTGTTTTTTTCCTACCGCCGCGAACGCCAGCGGGGGCCGGTGGGACGCCTCATTGCCACGATTGGGCGCGCCGGTTCGCCCGGATAATCCCGCGTGGTTTCCGGCAGAGACACCATGACGCACACCGGGCGGCAACTGCTCTACTTTCTTGAGGAAAGTCACGGCGGGGTGGCCGACTATGCCCACGAACAATGCCAGGCGCTGACCGCGCTGGGCGTCGAGGTGACGCTGCTGACGACGCCATGCTATCCGGTACGCTCCGGGGCGCAGTACATCCGCTGCCCGCGCCTGCTGGAGCCGCGCCCGGAACGTCCGATTGCCAACCGCTGGTGGCGCGGCGGGCGCTACGTCTGGATCAAGCTGGAAAACTATCGCCGTCTCGTGCAGACCATCCGCACCAGCGGCATCCGGCGCGTCATTATCGGGTCGTTTGGGGAATATCTGGCTCCCCTGTGGTCGCCTTCGCTGCGGCGGTTGCAGCGGGAAGGGGTTGTTTTCGGGGCTGTTGTTCACGATCCGGTGCGCGATTATGTCATCGGGCCGCGCTGGTGGCACCGGTGGTCGGTCGGGGATGCCTACGCCCATCTGCGGGAGGCGTTCGTCCACGAAGACATTACCCTTGACACCATGCGGCCAAACCCCGGCCTGCGGGTGACGGTCGTGCCGCATGGTATCTATCCGTATCCGCCGCCGACGGCCTCCCGTGAGTCTGTGCGCCGGGAGCTTGCGCTGCCGGACGACGCACCGGTGCTGCTGGCCTTTGGCAACATACGCGATGCCAAAAACCTGCACCTGGTCATCGAAAGTTTGCAGCATTGCCGCCGGGCGTACCTCGTTGTGGCCGGGCGGGTGCAGTCGGCGGGGCAGCGTCCCGTGGCGTTTTACCGCGAACTGGCCGAGCGGCTGGGCGTTGCTGACCGCTGCCGGTGGATGGAGCGGTACGTACCGGATGAAGAAGCTGCCAATCTCTTTGCGGCTGCGGATGTCGTCGTGCTGACCTACAGCCGGGCTTTTCGTTCTGCCAGCGGCGTGCTGGCGCTGGCGGCCAACTATCATGTGCCATGTCTGGCATCGGGCGGCGCGGGGCCACTCAGGACGCTGGTTCAGAAGTATGCGTTGGGGCGGTGGGTCGAACCGGATGATCTTCAGGCGCTTGTGACGGGTCTGGAAGACCTGTTACAACGCCCTCCACAACCGCACTGGTTGCGTTTTCGTGAGGAAAATTCCTGGCAGGTCAACGCGCAGCGCATCATTGGGCGCATGTTTGGCGACGGGGGAGATGGTTAGAGGAGGGCTTTCGCATGCGTTGGTGGCGCACAGCCCGCACGCTGTATTCGCTGTGGTCCTATGCCTGGTCCGGTGTGACCTGGCGGGACAAATGGTTGGTTTTTCTGCTGGTTGGGTTGATTTCGATGGGCGAGCACCGGGTGTGGGCGCGAAGCTGGTTTTTCAACCGAATCAATGCCTGCGCCCGTGAGGGACAGGTTCACCTGCGGCTGCGGATTGGCCGGCGCATCTGTACAGTAGCTATGCGCCAAGACAACCGCGAAGATTTTATTGTTGGTGGGGAAATCATCAAAGGGGCCTATGCGCCGCCGCCCTTCACGCCACGCCAGATCGTGGATGGCGGAGCCAACATCGGCCTGTTTGCCATCTATGCCAGCGCCCTTTTTCCCGAGGCCAAACTGGTCTGCTACGAGCCGGATGAAAAGAATCTGGCGCAGTTGCGCTACAACCTGACGATCAATGACATTGCCGCGGAGGTGCAGCCGGTGGGTCTATGGTCACGCGAAACCACGCTGTACTACCATCCCGTTGTTTCCTGCGGGGGGTACATTGACGAGACACCGCCGGGGATTCCGGTTCCCTGTGTCGTCCCCAGAATCGAGCCGGATTGCTGGCTGAAGCTCGACATCGAAAGCAGTGAATACGAGGTGCTGCCGCGCCTGCTGGCCGATGGGGCGTATCCGCGCTGGATTTCGATGGAACTGCACGCTTTTGCGCAGCGCGGGCAGGAGTTGCTCCGGCTTCTGGAAGCCCATGGCTACCACGTGCGCGGGGATGTGTCGCCGGAGCTGTGGTTGACCACGATTGAAGCGTGGCGGGAGCCATCCGACGGGCCGTGATGGGCCGTGAACTCAGCCGGTCGTCAGGCTGTCCCGATCCACGAGAACAGAGGTGATGATGGCCTCGGAAACGGCCTGCCCCTCGACGGTGATTTCGCCGCGCAAACGGGCAACCCGGCCCTTGAAGCGGAGCAGCGTCATGGTGATGTGCAGGGTGTCGCCAGGGACGACCGGGCGGCGGAACTTCACTTCGTCAATCCCGGCAAAGAGCAGCAGCTTTTTTTCCGGTTCGGCAATCTGGTTCAGCAGCAGCAGTCCGCCGGTCTGCGCCATGGCTTCGATTTGCAGCACGCCGGGCATGACGGGCATGCCGGGGAAGTGTCCCTGAAAAAACGGCTCGTTGATGGTGACGTTTTTGAGACCGACGATGCGCTGTCCGGGCGTCAGATCGATGATGCGGTCCACCAGCAGAAACGGGTAGCGGTGGGGGAGAAAAGCCTGGATTTGCGTTGTGCTCAGCAGGGTTTCCATAGGGTCTCAGTCTTCGCTTTCCGCTGGCTGGTGACTCAGCGCCGGCAAGAGGGTGTTCAGGCGCGTTTCGACGGCCGTCAGCCGGGCCTCGATGTCCGGCAGGCGGTAGGGCAGGCGGGCGGCGTAAATCCGCTCACGCTTCCACTCGCGGAGGGTCGTAATCGGCATGCCAGCGTAGGTTTCTCCAGGCGGAACGGACTTGGTGATGCCGGTTTTACCGGCAATTGTTGCGCCCTCTCCGATTTCGACCTGCGGATTGGCGCCAACCTGCCCGGCCATGGTCACGCGCCGTCCGACTTTGACGCCGCCGGAAAGACCGACCAGGGCCGCCAACAAACTGTCCTCTCCAATCGTGCAGTTGTGCGCGATATGCACGAGGTTGTCAATCTTGACGCCGCGCCCGATGCGCGTCTCACCCAGCGTGGCGCGGTCAATGGTTGAGTTCGCCCCGATTTCAACATCGTCTTCAATGACAACCGTGCCAACCTGGGGGATCTTGACGTGCGTGCCGTCGGCGTCGCGCGCGTAACCGTAGCCGTCAGCGCCAATAACAACCCCGGCGTGGAGGATGCAGCGGGCGCCAATCCGTACGCCGTCATAAATGGTCACATTGGGATAGATGGTCGTGTCGTCGCCGATGGTCACGTGGCGCCCGATGACGACACCGGGATGAATCGTGACCCGCGCCCCAAGCCGGGAGCCTTCCCCAATGACGACGTGCGGCCCAATCGTCGGGCTGTCACCGATGACGACATCCGCCGCCAGTGTGGCTTCAGGGGCAATTCCCAAGGCTTGGCGGGGCGGAACATGCAGCAGGGCAATGGCCCGCGCAAAGGCGACCTTGGGGTAGTCCGCCGGCAGAAGGTTGTACCGGGCAGCATCGGCTTCCGTCACCGTCTCGGCCGCAACAATGAAGGCGGCGGCCCGGGAGGTGGCCAGTCGGTCGCGGCGGGAACCGAGCGCCAGCGCCAGATGGGTGGGTGGGGCGGTTTCAAACTCGCCAACTCCCAGAATCAGAACCTGTGGATTGCCGAGACAGGAAAGCCCAAGGGCTGCGGCCAGTTCACCAAGCGTCATGGCCACAGGCTACCCACTCACGGTTTCGCGCTGGTGGCGGGCGCGGCTACCGGGTTGGCGCGGTTGTATTCCCGGATGAAGTCTTCGGTGATGTCGGCCGCATTGTCCACGTACGGGATCATGCCCAGGTTGTTGTTGGCCGCCAGCGCGCCAACATCAATGATCATGATGATGCCCCGCGCTGCTGCGTAACTCTCCATGAACTTGAAGACTTTTTCGCGGAGCGGATTGAGGACAGTTTGTTGTTCGCGCTCGATGTCGGCGCGCAGGTCTTCGTCCTTGCGCTTGTATTCCTTTTCAAGGGCCAGTCCCTGTTCCTGGGCCTGGCGACGGACTTCGACCGAAAGCTTTTCATCCTGCACCTTCTGGGTCAGTTCCTGAAGGCGCTTGGCCAGGTTTTCGAGTTCCGTTGTGCGGGGCTTGAACTTTTCTTCCAGCTTTTGGGCTTGCCGCCGAAACTCGTCAATTTTGTCACCGAACACCAGGGTGTTGACGATGACGACACGGCCCGTCGGAATGGAGGTCGCCTTGGCGGGAGCCGCCGGTTGGGAACTCCCTGTCGGGAGTGCCTGCGCCGCCGCGGTTGTAAAGCCGGCCGCAACCGTGGCAAGCACCCAGAGCGGAAGAGAAAACTTCATGGTGGTATAACGTCCTTATCGAAGTGGCTGTTGGTTGGCAGGCACGGGCAAAGCAGTGTACCGTGCTGTGCATTGACCGATGCACCTTCCACAAAGGAAGTCTGCCATTATACAAACGCCCGGTCAGAACGCAATTGTCCGCCCGTAACATCAAGTCTGATCAACCCCTTTCATTGACACCGGCAGCCGGTGGGATACGATGGCGCGGATGTTCTCCCCGCGAACGCTGTGCGCCCCGGTTTCCCTCTGGAAAACCCAGTCCGGCATAAGATTGGTTGGATGGTACGTTTCGTGCAGGGACAGGAATAAAGACGCAGGAAAGGTGGCTTCCGGCAATGACATGGCGCGTTGTCGTACAGGGACAAACCTACGAGACGAATCCCGAAGAACTCAAGCAGTGGGTTCGTGAAGGCCGGGTGCTTCCCACCGACCAGGTGTTTCAGCCGGGATTGGGGTGGAGTGCCGCCGCCCAAATCCCGGAGTTACAGGGCTGGTTTCCGCCGGGAGCCACGACTTTGCTCGCACCCGGAATGGAAGGCGGGATGTCCGCGTCGCCATACGCGGCCCCGTCCTACCCGCCGCCGGCGGCTGCGCCTTATGCGCCCCAGGCTGACCCTTACACCCCGGCCTACGGGCAGGTTGGTGGCTACAGCTACAATCCGATGCTGGCCGCGCTGCCAGCCACCCCGGCCGGACTTGGACAACGTTTCATCGGCAGTTTCGTGGACGGGGTTCTTTCCGTGCTGTGCGCGTTGCCGGGGATTTTTTTCTACATGAGCGCCATTATGGCTGGCGTGGGGGAGGGGGCAGAGGTCCCCGCCGGGCGGGCCGCCGGCGGTTACATCCTGATCTACCTTGGGGTCATTGGGTATGGTCTGCTCTGCGCCTACATGACGAGCACCAGTGGGGCATCACCGGGCAAGAAGGTCGCCGGGACGGTCGTCCTGCGCGAAGATGGGCAATATCTCAGTTTCGGGATGGCCATCCTGCGCGAGGTCCTCAAAAATGTCTTCAGCAACATCTGCTTCCTGCTGAACCTGTGGCTGCTGTTCGATCCGGCGCGCCAGCAGCTCTATGACAAGGTCGTGCGGGCCAATGTGTATGCAAGATAGTCAATGGCCACACGCCGGTTTCGGAAGTGAGGGGCGCCACGGCACGCGGCAGAGGTCACTTGCCCGGTTCCGATGCCGTGCGCGAGGCTAGGGAGTTGGTTCGTCTTCCGGGCGGGAAGGACAGGCGGTTTCCGGGTGGGCTGCATCGAACTGCAGGGCGGCAATCTGCCGGGTTCGATACCATGTGCCAGCCGCGTCAGTTTCCGGCGGTTGGGGTTGCCGGTAGAGCTGGTCTTCGGTCGTGGCGGCAATGGCGGCGTCAAGCGCCAGCCGCAAATCCAGGACAGAGGCAAAGCGTTCGGCCGGGGCTTTGGCCAGTGCCTGTTGCACCACAGCCACAACCGCTTCGGACAGATGCGGGCGGTAGAGGTGAAGCGGTGGCGGCGGTGCGGCAATGTGGCGGGCCATGACGTACTGCGACGGGCCGACGAAGGGCGGCCGCCCGGCCAGCATGCGGTAGAGCACCACCCCCAGGCTGTAAATGTCGCTGGCCGCCGTGAGTTCCTGCTCCCCACACTGCTCCGGGCTCATATACTCCGGCGTCCCAATCGCCACACTTTCACCTGAAATGTCGAAGTCCGCCCCCTGCCACGCGAGAAGAGGCTTGGCAATGCCGAAGTCAAGCAGGGTCGTGTGCTCGCTTCCGTCGGACTGGCGGCTGAGGAAGATGTTACCCGGTTTCAGATCGCGGTGCAGGATACCGGCTGCGTGCATGGCTGCCACGGCTTCGCAGACCGGGTCGAAAATCGCCTGAATCCGCGTCAACAGCATCTGCCCGATGTCATCGAGTTCATCCAGCAGCGTGCGCCCGTCGAGCCACTGCATGACGAAGTAGGCAATGCCGTAGGAGGTTTCACCCTGACTGTAGATTTCGATGATGTTGGGGTGCCGAATCCGGGACAGCAGGGCCATCTCCCGGCGAAAACGCAGCACGGCGTCGTGGTACTTTCCGAACTCATGCTGGGAAATGGCCTTGATGGCCACCGGACGGTCATTTTGCAGGTCATAGCCCTTGTACACCGTCGCGCCGTTGCCCGTGTGAATGCGCGTCAGCACCTGGTATTGGTCATCCAGGGTCATGCCCACGAGCGCGCTGCCTGAAATCATGCTGGACGGCCTTTCAAAAGCTGGAGGCTGCCATCTCAGGTGACGGCTGCTTCCAGAATGTCCAGGGCCCCGGCTTCGAGCCGGGCGCGGACGCCAAAGGGCAACGTCAGGTTGCCCACTTCACTATGCCCACTGCGCCAGCCATAGAGCGCCGGGACGCCCACCGGGCGGATGATGTCATGGATGACTTCCGCCAGTTGATACCCTTGGTCGGGATGCTGCACGCAGTCACTCATTTCACCAAAGACAAACCCGGCCACCCGGTCAAGTTGTCCGGCCAGCCGCAACTGCTGGAGCAGGCGGTCAATCTGGTAGGGCTTGGTGGCCGTGTCTTCCAGAAACAGGATAGCCCCCTCGGTGGCGAGTTGCCACGGCGTACCGACCAGCGCCGCCACGAGGGAAAGGCAGCCCCCCACCAGCCGGCCGGTGGCTGTCCCGCCGATGAGGGTTTCGACGTGAGGGGAAGTGAGTTTTCCCGCCGGTTGGGCGTTCATCACCAGCCGTTGAAAACTGTCCCAGTCGTAGTGCGTTGGCCCGGCAGAAAAATCCTTGGCCACCATCGGGCCGTGAAATGTCACCAGATCGCAGGCGCGGTGCAGAAACAGATGCAGGGCGGTGAGATCGCTGTAGCCAACAAAGATTTTGGGCTGAGCGCGCAGCCGGGCGGCTTCGATGTGTGGCAGAAGGTGCATCGTGCCGTAGCCGCCACGCGCTGCCACGATGGCTTTGACTTCCGGGTTCGTCCACAGCGTGTGCAGTTCGTCCAGCCGCCGGCGCAGTGTGCCCGCCGTGTAACGTTCCTTTGCGCCAATGTCCGGGCGATGGATGACGCGGAAGCCAAGGCGCTCCAGTTCGCGGACACCGGCCATCAGCCAGTCCGGGCGGACGTTGCTGGCCGGCGCAATGACGCCAATGAGGTCGCCGGATTTCAGGGCCGGAGGCTTGACCATATATCGCTCCCGGTGGTGTCGCGCAGGACTTCAAGGAGCCGCGTCACAGCGCGCAGTTGTTGGGTGAGCGGCAGCCCGCCGGCTTCCAGATCGGGCGTCGGCGGGAGGTGGACAAAGCCAAACCGGCACGAAAGACGCCGTTGGCGCAGGGCGTACAGCCCGGCGTAAAACAGGTGGTTGCAGAGATAGGTTCCGGCGGAATACGAAATTTCAACCGGAAGTTCATCCGCGCGGAGCGCAGCTTCCATTGCACGGATGGGGAGTGTCGTCCACAGCGTTGGCGGCCCGTCCGGCACGACCGGCGTATCCTGCCGCCGGTTTCCGGCATTGTCAGCTACGGTGAAGTCATCGAGGTTGACGGCCAGCCGTTCAAGGGCAATGGCGCGGCGTCCGGCTGCCAGCCCCAGCGCCAGTACGGCCGCCGGACGGGTTTCCTCCACAGCCTGCATCAGCCGCGCCACGCTTTCGTTGGCAACCACCGGCAGCACCAGACGCGACAGGTTCACACCGGCGGGAGGCGGTACAGTCAGAGCCACCGTCCGGGACGGATTGCCGGAAAAATGGGCAAACGGCTCGAAGCCAGTGACCAGAATGTGCATCACGACGGCATCCGCTCCTGTGCTACCACATTCTGCCGGCGGCCTGGACAGCCGGCTGGCGGTGCCGCTCCTGGGCATCCACGACGGCAATGGCCGCGAGGTTGACAATGTCTTTGACCTCGGCGTTGTTCGGCAGGACGTGTGCCGGATAGGCCAGTCCCATCAGAATTGGCCCGACAACCTCAGCCCCGCCCAGCGTGGCCAGCAGTTTGTAGGCAATGTTGGCCGATTGCAGGTCAGGGAAGACCAGCACCGTCGTGCGTTTTTCACCCAGCGCCGAAAATGGATAGTCCCGCGCCAGTTGTTCCGGCGAGAGGGCGACATCGGCCATGACTTCTCCATCAATGACCAGCGTCGGTTGTTTCTGCCGCGCCAGTTCAACCGCCCGCCGTACCTTTTCGGTGAATGGATGACGCACACTGCCAAAGGTCGAAAACGACAGCATGGCCACCCGCGCTTCGATGCCGAACTGCTCGGCCGTGCGCGCGGCATGAATGGCAATGTCGGCCAGGTCTTCGGCCGTCGGCTCGATGTTGACCGTCGTATCGGCCAGAAAGTACGCCCGGTTTTTGGCCAGCACCAGATGCAGTCCCATGACGCGCCGGACGTTGGTTCCGGTTCCGAGTACGCGGAGCAACGGCTTGAGTCCTTCCGAGTAGGCGCTCGTCACGCCGGTCACCAGGGCATCGGCATCACCCATCCGCACCATCATGGCCCCGAAGTAGTTTGACCGCTTGAGCATTTGACGCGCGCCAATGAGCGTCAAACCCTTGCGTTGACGCAGCCGGTGCAGGGCTTGTGCATAGTCCTCGAAACGTTCCGAACCCTTGGGCGTGACAATCTCGACGGTATCCAGAGCCAGCCGGAGGGTTTCGGCGCGGGCGCGGATGACCGCCGGATCACCGAGCAGGATAGGCTGGGCCATCCGGTCTTCAGCCAGCGCCGCCGCCGCGCGGATGATGCGGTCATCATCGCCTTCGGGAAAGACCACCCGCCGTGGTGCGCGCCGGGCCTTGGTAAACATGATGCGCAGGGTTTCCCGCGACTTGCCGAGCCGGCTGGCCAGCGTTTCGCGGTACTCATCCAGATCGAGGTGAATCCGCGCCACACCATCCCGCATGGCCGCTTCAGCCACCGCCGACGCGACCCAGATGAGCACCCGGTAGTCAAACGGTTTGGGAATGATGTAGTCGGGGCCGAAGACAAGGTGAGAAAGCCCGTAGGCTTTGGCCACCGTTTCCGGGACATCCTGCTTGGCCAGAGCGGCCAGAGCGTGCGCCGCCGCCAGCATCATGCCGTCGGTAATGGTCCGCGCCCGCACGTCGAGCGCGCCCCGGAAAATGAAGGGAAAACCAAGCACGTTGTTGACCTGATTGGGATAGTCGCTGCGCCCGGTGCCCATGATGCAGTCGGGGCGGGCCGCCTTGGCTTCCTCGTAGCTGATTTCGGGGTCCGGGTTGGCCATTGCCAGCACAATTGGACGTTCCGCCATGGTCTTGAGCATTTCCGGTGTCACCATGCCCTTGGCCGACAGCCCGATGAACACGTCGGCCCCGCGCAGGGCGTCGGCCAGCGTCCGGGCTTCGGTGTCCACGGCAAACTCGGCTTTGTGCTCGTTCATGCCTTCCGTGCGCCCACGGTAGATGACGCCCTTGGTGTCGCACATGAGGATGTTTTCCGGGCAGACGCCGAGTTTTTTGTACATCCGCGCGCATCCCATGGCGCTGGCGCCCGCGCCGGAGAAGACGATTCTGACGCTGTTGAGGGACTTGCCGACGAGTTCCAGCGCGTTGAGGATGGCGGCGCCGGAAATGATGGCCGTGCCGTGCTGGTCATCGTGAAAGACCGGAATATCGAGGATTTCACGCAGCCGTTGCTCGATGTAGAAGCACTCCGGGGCTTTGATGTCTTCGAGGTTGATGCCGCCGAAGGTGGGTTCAAGGATTTTGAGCGTCTGGATGAGTTCTTCGGGGTCTTCCGTCGCCAGTTCCAGGTCGAATACGTCTATGTCGGCAAAGCGTTTGAACAGCACACCTTTGCCTTCCATGACCGGCTTGCCGGCCAGGGGGCCGATGTTGCCCAGGCCAAGTACGGCCGTGCCGTTGGAAACAACGGCGACCAGATTGCCTTTGGCTGTGTAGGTGTACGCTGCGGCCGGGTCACGGGCGATTTCAAGGCACGGTTCCGCCACACCGGGCGAATAGGCCAGCGACAGATCGCGCTGCGTCAGACAGGGTTTGGTTGGGATGACCTCGATTTTGCCGCGCCGTCCCTGGGCATGGTAATCGAGTGCTGCTTGGCGCCGATTCATAAAACTACCTCAATCATACGAGAGACATTCACCTGACTCTAACGCAGGCGCGTCACTTCCGTACATTACCTTGTTGTTTTGCTTCAGCCGGGTTCAGTTCCCGGGCGGAGATTTTCAGGGGGCTGGGTCACGTCGCCAGCCAGCAGGCTACCTGGTGTCCTTCGCCAACATCGCGTAGGGGTGGCTCCCGGTGGCGGCACTCATCCACGGCAACGGGGCAACGCGGATGAAAGCGGCAGCCGGGCGGGGGCGCGAGCGGACTGGGTACATCTCCGGCCAGTGGTGCACGGACTTTGCGCCGGGACGGGTCAGGAATGGGGATGCTTTCCAGCAGTGCCTGGGTGTAGGGATGACGCGGTTGGGTAAACAGGCGGCGCGTCGGGGCCACTTCGACCAGTTTTCCAAGGTACATCGTACCCACCCGCGTGCAGAAATGCTCCACCACGGCCAGCCCGTGGGAAATGAACAGGTAGGTCAGCCCAAACTGTTCCCGCAGGTCGGCCAGCAGGTTGATGATCTGGGCCTGAACGGAGACATCCAGGGCGGAAACCGGTTCGTCGGCGACGATGAACTTGGGCCGAAGCGCCAGCGCCCGCGCAATGCTGATGCGTTGACGCTGGCCGCCGGAAAACTCATGCGGATACCGGCTGGCGTAGTCGGGATCGAGACCGACGACCCGTAGCAGTTCAGCCACTTGTTCCTGGCGCGACTGGCGGTTGCCGATACCGTGAATGACGAGCGGTTCGGCAATGGCTTCGCCAATCCGCATCCGGGGATTGAGTGAGGCATAAGGGTCCTGAAAGACGATTTGCATGTCGCGCCGTACCCGGCGCAGTCCGGAGCGGGAGAGCTGCCGCAGGTCGCGGCCGTCGAACACAATCCTCCCACTGGATGGTTCGACAAGCCGCAGGATGGTGCGGCCGATGGTGGTTTTGCCGCAGCCGGATTCCCCAACGAGTCCGAAGGTTTCACCGGGCAGAAGGCTGAAGCTCACCCCGTCCACGGCTTTGACAAGGCCACCGGCGACCGGAAAGTGCTTGACGAGGTGCTCCACCTGGAGCAGGTGGTGATCCATGGAATGCCTGGAAATGCAGTGGGAAGAAAAGGTTACATCCGCAGGACTTTCACCGAAGTCAGGACATGCGTCAAGAGCCGGTGGCTGCGGGCATAGATGCCCGGACATTCACTTTCGCGCGGGCCGGCGATGTTGAGCCGAACGGGTTGCCATTGCGCAATCCAGGCAAGAATGATGTCTGCGGCTTCGGACAGTTGAAGCATCACCAGGGCGCAGGGCTTGCGCCAGCGCACCGTACAGTCAAGGGTCAACCGTGTGCCGCCCAACAACTCATCTTCGAGCAGGATCAGGGTGGCATCGCTGTCGCGTACGTTCCATTCCGTTCGCTGGGCCGGGTCTGTGTCCGGGGTTTCAAGCAGTGGGTAGTCCGGCGCAAGTGGGCCGTCTTCGGCCCAGCGCCCGTGGGGGCACCACCCGGCACATTCGAGTCCGACCTGTCGGGCCGCGTCAAGGGCCGCCCGATCCACACCGGTTTGCCCACCTGAAACAATCACCATTGATGTCATGGCTGTACCAAATCTCCGGGCCGGCCCTGGTCAGCTTGTCAGGCGGCGGTAGATGCCGGGCAGCTTCTCCGGCAGGCTGAGCACGTCATCAATGACCGTATAACCCACGTCACCATAGAGTTCCCTGAGTTCCTGGTCGGCATCCCGCTCGATGGTGATACAGAACGGCGTGATGCCGGACTGCCGGGCGCTGCGCAGGGCCTGCTTGCTGTCTTCGCGGGCATAGCGGGCGTCGCCGTAGTCATGGTCGTAGGGCCGGCCGTCCGAAAGCAGGATGAGCAGCTTGGTGCGGGCCTGGTGTCCGGTCAGTTTGCAGACGGCATGCCGGACGGCAGCGCCCAGACGGGTGTTGTTCTGGTAGTTGATGCCGCCGATCCGTTCCTCGATCTGGGCGCTGTAGCGTTCTTCAAATTCCTTGATGACATAGAAGCGGACGTTGCGGCGGCCCTCGCTCGTAAAGCCATAGATGGCATAGCTGTCGCCGACGGCTTCGAGGGCTTCGTTCATGATGACCAGCCCTTCTTTCTCGATGTCAATGATGCGTTGTCCCGGCCGCGTGTAGGGCATCCTGGGATAGCGCGTCAGGGTACGTGCTGTCGAACTTGACATGTCGAGCAGAAAGGCCACGGCGACGTTGCGATGGCGGCGCAGGTGCTTGATGTAGATGCGTTCATTACCGGAGAGCGCCGCCCGCCGGTCGAGCTGGCGGTCAATCACAGCATCCAGGTCAAACATTTCCCCGTCCAGTTCACCCGTGACCCGACGGAGCGCTTCCGGTTTCATGAGCTGAAACTGGTGGCGGATTGAGGAAATGAGTCCCTGGTGGCGCGCGCGCGTCAGTTCGACAAAGGTTCGTGTGCCGGCCGTGGGCCGGTGCTCAATCACCCGGCACCAATTGACGCGGTAATCCCCCAGTTCGCGGTCCCACTCATCGTAGAAAAACGCCTGTCCGTCAGCTTCCAGCATCCGGTCATCGGTCAGCCCTTCCCGTAAAAACTGGGCGGTGAGGTCGTGCTGGGAGGGGGTGTGTTCCTGGCTCCACGTCTCGAAACTTTGACCGGGTTGAGGTGGGGAAGGTGACGCCGGTGAGGTGGACGGAGTGGAAACTTCAGTTGCCCCGGCTTCACCCGGCGCATCATCCGGTTGCTGGACGACCTCGTTGACGGCCGCTTCGGTCGCATCGGAGGGCTGTACCTGTTCGATGATGTCGTAAATGCGCTGGGTCGCCAGCAGGGTATCGGTCAGCGCCGCCGTCGGATGGTCGAGATAGGTTGTAACAATCTGTTCGAGGGCCGTGACAATATGCGGAAGCTGTTGCCGGGTGACGGCATCCACACCGCCGCAGAGGGCGATCCGAAACAGGATTTCCGTCCACTGGTGCTCCGGCGGGAGTTGTAGGACATCCGGGCGGGTCTCCCGCAACCGGGCCGCAATGAAATCCAGGTCACGGCGGATGCCCCGGTAGGCGCGCCGCAGGCGGCGGTCAATCCGTGCGTTCTCAAGGATTGTAAACAGGCGCGTGGCGGTTGCTGGATCGGGAAAGTGCCGCAGCAATGTGCGATAGGTCACCGGCTCCCGTCCCGTTGGCGGTGGAGCCGTGGGAAAAGCCGCCTGGAAATCCTGCCGCAACGCGATGAGTTCCGGGGTGTCGGCGGCATGAGTGCCGTACTCAATCTGTCCGGCTCCGTGAGCGGCCAGTACCTTGTAGAGCCGGAAATTCGATTCTTCATCCGCGAAGTCGTTGATTCGACCAGGCAGCGGAATGGTGCGTCCATCGCCAATGACGGACTGCTCGGCGGCGCTTGAAAGTGGGACAATCGTCACGCTGCGTCCGGTGAGACCTTCGACATACAGCCGGAGGATGGCAGAGACCGTATCGAGCGCCACACCGTCCTGTCCGCCTTGGAGCGCTGCCCGGCTCGCACGGGACTGCAAGCCGTAGTAAGCCTGAACAGCGCGTCCATCCGGGTGGTGCGCCAGTCCGGCCAGGGCCCAGTTGCGGAAATGTTCAATGTTGGTCTGGCGCAGCGCCAGCGGAGCTGACTTGAAGCATTCCAAGGCCGCTGTACGGTCCACCCGGTCCAGATCGGCTACGGTCTCACACAACAACCGGAGCGCAGCCGTAAGGTCAGGGCCCGACCGCGAGGCGGCCAGCGTCTGCATCACTTCCGGCGTCAGCTTCAGGAACTGATAGCTGTTCGTATTTCCCTGGGCGCACATCGTGAGCGCCAGCCGCCGCCAGGGTTCATAGCCCTGGTGGCCCGTCTGCTGGACAACCGCCGTGGCGGCGCGCAGGTAGTACAGCGCCAGGCTGCCCCCGCGTTCCAGAAAGGCCTGTGTGTGTTCAAGCAGCGCGTTCAGATGGCCATGCGTGCGTTGGGTGAGGAAGTTCGGGATGGCCAGAAAAAACTCGGCCGCCGTGCCGCCGGCGCGGTAGGCAAAGGCGGCGGTCATTTCGACGAGGCGGTTGAGCAGCGCCTGGTCAGGGCTGTCGAAGGTGCGGACGTGCGTCACCACAACCGGCGACTGGCGCAGCAGGTCCTGGCTGTGTCGCACCGAGTGACGCGCCACTTCGTTCACGATGGAGAGCAGGCGCGGCAGCACCGGAGTGCTGTCAATCCGGGAAACAACCGAGGGAAACATCTGGAACGTTTCCACGGCTGTGCGGGTGGACATCGTTGCTTGGCGCGTCGTCAGGACAATGGCGCTCAGGCGGTGAGCCGAAGGCAGCGCCTCGAAGACCTGGGGACTGGCCCGGAAGAACTGGTAGGCGGCTTCGACATTGGTGGACGCAAGGCGTTTTCCACACTCACCCCACGCCTGAAGCTCAAACGACGTGAGCTGTGTGGCAACTTCGGGCGTGACCCGGAAAAACTCCAGCGCCGTCCGGGGCGACAGGCTGGCCAGTCCCGCCCCGATGCTGGTGAGAAACAGCAGGCGTTCGGTTGGAATCCCGGCCAGGCGCGGAACCATCTGCTCGGCTTCAGCAGCGTCACTCCCTTTGAACAACTGGCGGAGTTTGGCTCTAAGCTGGGATTCGGCCATAACCTTGGTCTCCGGGAATCAGTTGGTGGCAGACATCTGCCTGTCAGGTGGTAGCGCACTGCCAGCGGCAGAGGGGAGGGCGGCGACAATGGACTGAAACCGCTTCTCAAAGGCCGGCCGGTTGCGATTGGTATGCCCGGCAAGACTGAGGCGCAGGGTGCCATCCGGCAGTGGCTCCAGGTACAGCCACAGCCGCTGATGCGCAAAGAAAAACACAAGCCAGAGCGCCACGATGAGCATTGCCGAGCCGAGATAGACCGTCGTCACGCCGGGGTCATACTGCACCTGAAGAATATGGCCGCTGGAAACTTTCTCGAAGTCGGTCAGGACCAGGCGCAGGTCGCCGACTTCGGTTTTGGCCCTGAGAAATGGAGCATTGCCCAGGGTGGCGAGACCTTCTGGTGGAAAAGCATAAAGCTGACGTGGGTTGTCACCAAGGACATCCAGAATGGCAACCGGACGCCGGTATTCGCCGCTGGCACTCCCCAGGCGTCCGCCCTGGAAGGTGACATCGGGAATGAAATCCGCCAGCCGGACGCGCCCCAGTCCGGGAATATCAGTCGGTTCGCGTCCAATGACGTAGGCTGTACCGGTCTGACTTCCAGCCGGACGGAGTTCGATGTTGACCGTCCGGGCGCTGCCGAAGTTGTCAAAACTGGCCTGGAAAAAACGGTAGCCACGGTAGTCGAAGGGATGGTTGAGGTGGATGTGGGCCGGGATTTCCACTCCACGCTGCTCATCTTTGATCAGGACGCGCGTGTGCCAGTCGAGCGTGTTGGGCGCACTGAGGTCGGGTTTGCGCGGATCGAGCAGGTTTTGTTCGATGTCGGTGCACACCAGCGTGAAGGGCATTGCAAATTCCCGGACCGGCTCATCAGGCGCCCCAAAGCTGACGAAGGTGTTGGCCGCCTGTCCCGGCACCATCCGCACCGTACCTTTGTGACCAAACAACCCGCCCACCAAAGCGCCGCCGAAGATGGTCAGCAACGCGGCGTGAACAGCATACGCCGTAAGTCGGTTCCACGCCTGGGCTTCCATCAGAATGGTTGTGCTGCCATCCCGTGGGTTGACCGTCTCAACGACCCGATACACGGCGCTGATGGGCAGCCACCGGTGGATGAGCGGACGTAATTCCTGCTCCGCCCGCGCTTTGAGCGTCTGAATGACCGTTGCCGCATCCGTCACATGGGCCACATGGCGAAATGGCTGGCGATTGATGAACGCCTGGTTGACTTTCACGATCGGCTTGCGTACGTAGCGCCAGGCCGCCGGAAAGTAGTCAATCGAGGCGAGCACGATATTGAGGCTGACGGTCAGCAGCAGCAGGTTGAACCAGCGGGTGTGGTAAATGTCGAGCAGACCGAGAAACTCATACAGTTCCCGTTCGGCTGGCAGCAGGCTGGCATAGTACTCCGTAAAACCGCTGGTGCCCTTCTGGATGATGACGGTGCCCAGCACCGAGGCAACAATCAGCACGGCCAGCAGAAAGACCCCGACCTTGACCGAACTCAGAAAGCGAAGCGTGGCATCGAGCATCCGCTCAGCCTGGGACTTGCGCGGTTTGAAAGGCTTGGGCGACGGTTGCGGTGCGGATTGGTTCGCCTGAAGTGTGTCGGTGTCTGTGACCGGACTTGGTGTTTCAACTGAAAGCGCCATGGATGGAGTGATGAGCCTGATAAAAGTTGCATCGCCCATGGGGAGCGGCGATGGCGCAGCCTGCTGGCGAAGTATCCGCACAGCCGGGGACAGGGGTCAAGGTAACTGTGCGCCCACAAACGTAGCGCACTTGTATCTGAGCGGCCTTTTCGGTTTTTGTCCGTGATCTGACCCGGCTAGGCAGAAAACTGACGGCTTGCTATGATGCAGGCTACTTTTGGCAGACTCCATCAGCAATGCGAACGCCACAGGACGGTCGCCGGCCGGGTGCAGTCTGGTGGCGTGGCCGTCGAGGATTGAGGAGAACGTAGTTCATGGGCAGACACTTTGTGCTGCGTCGTCCGGTTCGCACAACCGAGCGTGGGGAAGGATACGGGCAGCTCATTGCTGTCCTTGCGGTTGTAGCCACCATTGGCTTTATCCTGTTCAAGACTTTGCCTGCGTACTGGCGTGAGCAGAACGTCAAGAATGAACTCGCGGAACTGGCGCGCAAGTATGCCATCGGCGCCAAGGGCTACATGACGGAGAAAGAACTCGAAAACCAGTGGCTGAAAGTCAGCAACGAGTTCAATGTGCCTGAAGAAGCCAAGTTTACGGTCAACCGGCAGGGAGGAAAGGTCACTCTCAAAGTGCAGTACACCGAGCCGATCAACTTCCTGGTGTACACGTATGACTGGGAAGTCAATGCCGAGGCCTCAGACTCTACCGGGCGGTACTAAGTGGGCTGATGCTACTTGATTACATAGGTGACAGCCTCCACTTTGGCCGCGAACCGCAGTGCTGCCTGCGGGACTTCGTTGCCGGGCGCACAGAACCCTGTTACCTCTACGACCTGCGCCATTTCACTGAACGTTACCGATGCTTCCGGTCGGCTTTTGCCGGCCTGCCGCATACCATCCACTATGCTGTCAAGGCCAATGCCCATCCGGTCTTTCTGCGCCGGGTTGTGGAGTTGGGCGGTGGGGCGGATGTCGTCTCCGGCGGTGAACTGCAACGCGCTCTCGACTCCGGGGTGCCACCGGAGCGGGTCATTTTCTCCGGGGTCGGGAAGTCGCATGCCGAACTGCGGTTGGCGCTGACCTGCGGCATCAAGCAGATCAACGTCGAGTCGGTCGGTGAGATGCGCCGGATCATTGACCTGGCGGAAGCCCTGGGCCGACCGGCCCGCATTGCCTTTCGCTTTAATCCGTCGGTGGATGCTGAAACCCACCCGTACATTGCAACCGGTTTTCGGAGTCATAAGTTCGGGATTGACGCCGAAGCGGTCATGACGTGTCTGGCGCTGGCGCGGCAGTCCGCCCGATGGGTGCAGGTGGTGGGCGTCTCACTGCACATCGGGTCGCAAATCGTGGACGTGGAAAACTTCGCCGAAGCCCTGCGCAACACCCGTCCGCTGGTGGCGGCGCTGCGCGAGCAGGGCATTGCGCTGTCCACCTTTGATGTGGGGGGCGGTTTTGGCATCCACTACGACACCGGTGATGAAGCCCGCGAGCTGGAAAACTTTGCGCGCTATGCCGAGGTCATCCGACAGGGCGTGCAGGGACTGGCCGGGGAAATTCTCTTTGAGCCGGGAAGGTTTCTTGTGGCCCGCTGTGGCGTGTTGCTGGCCCGGGTCGAGTATGTCAAAACAACGCCCTACAAGACCTTTGTTATCGTCAACACCGGGATGCACCACCTGATCCGTCCGGCGCTGTACCAGGCCCACCACCGGATTTTGCCGGTCGTGCAGCGGGCCGGCCCCAGCCGCGTGGTGGATGTGGTGGGTCCGCTTTGTGAGTCGTCGGACTTCCTGGCCCAGGGCATCGAACTCCCGGAGGTGCGCGAAGGTGACTGGCTGGCCATTGCCGATGCCGGAGCCTACGCCCGCAGTATGGCCAGCGAATACAACCTGCATCCCTTTCCCGATGAAGAATTCATCGTAGAATAAGCCGGTTGGGGACCCATCGGCCCTCTGGGACTCAACCAAGTTTGACGGAGTGGGAGATTCGCCGGGCATGGTTTGTTCGTCCCTGCGTCATAGTGTGGCCTGGCTCGTTGCTGTCGTCCTGCTGCTGACGGCAGCCTGGTCATCCTCTGTGGCCCAGAGTGGGCGCAAACGCGAGACTGCGCCGCGCCAGTACGAGCCGGCCAAACCCAAATCCCCGCCGCCTTCCGAGACTCAGGAACCGCCGGCTACGCCCTCCCGTCCACGGACGGTCGGCCAACCGGATGCTCCCCAGTCGGACGCGCCCCGGAACGACGACTCCGAGCCGGACGACACAGACGAGAACACGCTGCGGATTCAAACCCAGCTTGTGACTGTCCCGTTTGCCGTAGTGGACAAGCGCAACCGGTACATCAATGACCTGACAGCCCAGGACGTACAGGTGCTGGAAAACGGCAAGCCGCAGGAAATTTTCTCCTTCACCCGCGAGCATGATCTGCCGCTGACCTTTGCCCTGGTCTTTGACATCAGTGGCAGCCAGCAGTACAGCATTGCCGAGCAGCGCCTGGCGGCCAAAGCCTTTCTGCGCCAGGCGCTCCGGCCTGAAAAAGACCTCGCCGGAGTGGTGACATTCCGGCGCGACATCGAAGTGCGTCAGAAGCTCACCAGCAACCTGGCGGCGCTTGAACGGGCGGTTGACGATGTCCGGTTTGAATCCGGGGGCTATGTGTATGGCGGTACGCCGCCGCTGGATCCGTCCATCACCGGCACGAGCCTGTACGATGCGGTCTATGTTATCTCCAGCGAGATGTTGCCCCGCGAAGCCGGGCGGCGTGTCATCATCCTGCTGACGGACGGGGAAGACACGACGAGCCGCTACAAACTCAACGATGCCATTGACATGGCCCTGCGTTCCGACGTGCAGGTGTATGCCGTGGGGATTCCGGGCGGAGTGCCCAACGGCTTCGGCGGCGTCACCATCACCGGCATTGACCGTCGAACGCTGGAGCGCCTGTGTGAGGCCACCGGCGGACGGGCGTTTTTCCCGCGCAGCCCGGCAGACTATGTGGCGGCCTTTCAGCAGATCGAGACGGATTTGCGGCAGCAGTACATTTTGACCTACGTTCCGTCGGATGCAACCCGCGATGGGAGTTTCCGTTCCATCACCATCAAAATCCTGCGCTCCGGTGAAGCCAAAGACTGGCGCATCTTTACGCGCAAGGGCTACTACGCCAAGTAAGCGCTTTCGGTGTCATTGCTGGCCGGGTGGCAGTGTTTTTCGGTTTCAGTGCCTTCAGTTGCGGATGACCGGGATGCGCGGCAAGCCCCGCCGTTCAGGGCGGGGAAGGATAGCGCAGACGGCGGAGCCGTCCTTTGGGTTTATCTCAGTGCGGTGTCTGTTGCTGCTCGATGTACTGGCGCACGATGGTATTTCACCAAAAAGACCACGTGAACGTGCACCTTGAAAACACAGTGCCGCCCATGTCGAATATCGTTGTCATCACCCATAGACCAAGAGTATAATTGCGGTTATGCAACGCCTCCAGGCCTTCAGATTCGAACTCATGCCAAACGGCCAGCAGGAGCGGCAGATGCGCCGCTTCGCTGGCGCTTGCCGGTTCATCTACAACAAGGCATTGGCCTTGCAGAAGGAGCGCTACGAGCGTGGCGAGAAGAAGCTCGGCTATGCCGGGCTGTGCAAGCTGCTCACTGAGTGGCGCAATAGCGCAGAGACGGCTTGGCTGGCCGATGCACCGATTCACCCGCTGCAACAAAAACTCAAGGACTTGGAGCGCGCCTACAGCAACTTCTTCGCCAAACGCGCCGACTTTCCGCGCTTCAAGAAGAAGGGGCGGTCGGACAGCTTCCGCTATCCCGACCCCAAGCAAATCAAACTCGATCAGGGCAATAGCCGTATCTTTTTGCCCAAGCTCGGTTGGCTGCGCTATCGCAACAGCCGGAAAGTGCTGGGCGATCTGCGCAACGTCACCGTCAGCCTGAGCGGCGGCAAGTGGTTCGTTTCCATTCAGACCGAGCGAGAGGTCGAGCAGGCCATCCCGCAGGGTGGCGCGGTCGGCATCGACATGGGTATTGCCCGGTTCGCTACGCTCTCGGACGGCACGTTCTACGCACCCCTCAACAGCTTCAAGCGGCATGAGGTTGCCCTGCGCAAAGCGCAGCAAGCCATGAGCCGCAAGGTCAAGTTCAGCAACAACTGGAAGAAGGCGAAAGCCCGCGTCCAGCGCATCCATTCCCGCATCGGCAACGCCCGCCGCGATTTCCTGCACAAGGCCTCGACCGCGATCAGCAAAAACCACGCGATGGTGTGTATCGAGGACTTGCAGGTGCGTAATATGTCCAAGTCGGCGGCAGGCACGGCAGATGCGCCGGGAAGAAACGTTCGGGCCAAGTCCGGCCTGAACAAATCCATTCTCGACCAGGGCTGGTACGGGTTCCGCCGCCAACTGGACTACAAGCTGGCGTGGAAAGGCGGCCATCTCATTGCCGTGCCGCCGCAGAACACCAGTCGCACTTGCCCAGGCTGCGGCCACGTGTCGGCGGACAACCGCCAGACCCAAGCCCGGTTCGTATGCGTGGCGTGCGGCTATGAGAATAACGCCGACGTTGTTGGCGCGATCAACATCCTTTCTCGCGGGATACAACGATTGCGGGACGAAGGGCAGGACACGGCCAACGCTTTGGTCGGGATGCAGGTGGACTGGCTGCCTGTGTCAGCCCGGATGGCCTGTGGATCGAACTGCATAGGCAGTCGGAAGCAGGAACCCGCCGAGACGACGGCGCGTGGAGCGATCCGTGCGTAGTTGTGGTAGGAATCTCCGCCCTTTAGGGCGGGGAGGACGTCAATTTACGGATTGAGCCGCCGTCCCTGGTGATGAGCGGCGTACGGTAGGGAAGGCGGCGAATGATGTTTGGTGCGGTGGGCGTGCGGGGTGGCAGGTCCACAACCAACTCCACTGGCGGCCACGCCTGAATGTTCACTTCGGTGAACTCCACCGTAGTGAAGTCCGGGTGGATGAACCGGACACGGTACACGCCTTCCGGGATGCCCACGTGGGCACCGCGGCCGTTGCGGTCGGTTTCAAATGTCAGCGCCGCTTCCGAAGAGCGCTGACGCAGCTCCACTTTGACACCGGCCACCGGGAGCGACTCCGGTTTCAGGCGGCCTTCTGCCCGAACGATCACGTAAAGCCGGCCACAGCACCGGGACGCGCCGGCCGCCACCGGCGGAGGCCCGCCCGCCGCCGGCACCCAGCCCCAGAGCAGCAGCCAGAACGCGAGAAAGCACGTGCTTCGCTGGAAGGCGTGCAGTAGCATTGCCCGCCAAGGCTGCCGGGGCCCACGTCCCGGACATTTCCTGCCAGTGTTGTTGATGATGTCCATCCTGCAAGCCATTCTTCTTGGTATCGTCCAGGGGCTGACTGAGTTTTTGCCCATCAGCAGTACAGCCCATCTGATTCTCGTCAGCAAGCTGCTTCAGCTTGACCAAAAGCTGACGCCGGAGCAGTTGACCGGCTTTGTGGCTTTTATCCAGTTGGGTACGGTCCTGGCCCTGATTGTCTATTTCTTCCCGGACTTGTGGAACATTGCCCGGGGCTTTCTGACCGACAACCTGGCCTGGCTGCAGGAGCGGCGGGAACTGGGTGAACCGGCCCGACTGGGATGGCTGATTGTCATCGGGTCGTTTCCGGTCATCGTGTTCGGGTTCGGATTCAGGAAAATCATCGAGGGGGTGCTGACGAAAAACCTGTACGTCATTGCCGGGGCGCTGGTCGGTCTGGCGGTGTTTCTGGTCGTGGCTGAAGTTTTGGGATCACGCCGCCTCAAGCTGTCTGACCTCACCTGGTGGCATGCCCTGCTCATTGGCTGCGGACAGGCGCTGGCGCTCATTCCGGGCGCTTCGCGTTCCGGCACGACCATCACTGCCGGCCTGCTGCTGGGGCTTGACCGCGCCACTGCCGCCCGCTTTTCGTTTCTGCTGTGCGTTCCGGCCCTGACCGGCGCCGGGCTGTTGCAGTTTGTTCGGGAAGTCAAGGACTTCGATCCGACGATGCTGCTGGCGACGGTTGTTGCCACGGTTGTATCCGGCATCACCGGATATGCCGCCATTGCCTTTCTGCTCTACTTTCTCAAGACGCACAGCATGCTGGTTTTTGTGGTCTATCGGCTTGTTTTGGGCGGACTGCTGTTCTTTCTGCTGGTTACCCAGCGGATCGCTCCGGTTTGATAAATCGCCTATTCAATCCCGGTTGCCTGAGCCGTAAAGCCGGCGGTAATGGGCGGTATTGCGCAGGACACCCTGAACATACAGCCGGGTTTCGGTAATCGGGATGGCATCAATCCAGACATCAAGCTCAGCGGTAGGCAGGGTCTTGAGCCAGTTGACAACCCGACCCGGCCCGGCGTTGTAGGCTGCGAAGGCATATTCATAGCGCCCGAACTGGCGGCACATGTCGGCCAGGTAGCTGGTGCCCAGCACGATGTTGAGCCTGGGATTGTAGAGCTGGTCAGCCGTAATGGGTCCGGTGCCTTTTTTGTTGGCCACGAGCCGTCCGGTCGAGGGGAGCAGTTGCATCAGACCGATGGCGTTGGCGCGTGAGCGGGCGTTGGCGTCAAAGACCGACTCCTGGCGGATGAGGCCGGCGACGATGAAGGGGTCAAGTCCATTGGCCTTGGCTTCCTGCTGGATGGTTTCCCACTCGCGCAACGGAAAGAAGATTTCCCATTCTTCGCGGCTGATTTCATCGCCTTGGTAGGCGAGATACTCCGGGTGGGCGCGCTGCAACGCCTGCACGGCGCGGTTGGGTTGGCCGAGGTCGCGGTACACGCGGGCCATTTCGAGTGCGACTTTGGGTGACGTGGGCGCCGTCTGACGCGCCGCTTCCATTTCTTCGAGGGCAAAATCCATCAGCCCGATGATCCGAAGCTGGGAGGCCCGTTCCAGCCAGGCTTCGCCTTCGCTGCCAAGGGTTTCCGGGAGCGGACGGGCCGGCGGCAAGCCGGCAACAGCTCGCATGACGGGATGTTGCACCGGAAGCTGCGCCGCCGGGACGGAGCGCAGGGCCGCCAGACGATTGGCTGCCTGCTGTCCGTAGTAGCCATAGCGGTACCGCCGGACAATGGCTTCGTAGAGTACCTTGGCTTCGGTGTTGCGCCCGGTGCGCTCCAGGTTGCGCGCTGCCCAGTAGGCGGCCATGCCTTTGTAATCCGAGGCCGGAAACAGTGCCACGTGGTCGAGCAGAAGCGGAAGGGCGGCCGCATAGGAGCCCTGCTGGTGAAGTGTCCAGGCCCGCCGGAAGTGCCACCGCTGGCCGGCTTTCCGCTCAGGGTACTGCCGGATGAGTCGCTCGTAGTAGTTTCCGCTGCCGCGCTTTTCAGCCCACTGGGCAAGGTTTTCGAGCGCCTCGCCAGCGCGTGGGGAAGTGGGATACAGCGTCAGCAGCCGCTCCACCGTGGCCGGATAGCTGGTGCTGCCGCTCCGCCGCTGGACTTCGGAAAGGTAAAACAACGCTTCGGCGTGGCGCGGTTTGTCCTGACTGCTGACGGCCGCAAGCTGGGTTGCCGCCGGAGCCAACTTCTGGGCAAAGTAGAGGCTGATGCCGTACCGCAGGCGGGCTTCATCACTTTGGAGTGCAGTTGGGTCAAGCGTCGCCAGTTGGGTGAAGTCTTCGGCAGCGGCCGTGTATTGCCTGACTTCATAGAGCCGGTTGGCGCGTCGGCGCAGTCCGTCGGCGTCTGTGACACGCACCGCGGCAGCCGCCGTCGCCGGATCAGGGAACAATGCCTGCCGGGCATTTTGGACTTCGTCCTGGGTCAGGCTGTCCGGCGCTTCGGTGATGATGCGCCGCCAAGTGCGCTGGGCGTCTTCCAGACGGCCGGCCGTGTGGTAGGCCAGGGTCAGAATGGCCAGGGCATTGCCATCGCCTTTGTCAAGCAGAGGTTGGAGCACCTGCTCAACACCCGGCACATCGCGCCGGACGGCGGCAGCCCGCCCGGCCTGGAGTGTGGCGGCACGGGCCAGCAGGGATTGCGGATAGCGTCTGCCGACTTGCGCCAAGGTTGCCTGCGCGGCCTGGAACTGACCGCTGTCAAACTGGGCTTTGCCCAAGTAATACAACCCATAGTCACCCAAACGGCTGAACTCGCCAATGAGTGGCGTGTCGAGCAGGCTGACTGCGGTGGCATAGTTGCGTTGCTGGTAGTTGTCATAGCCCCGGCGAAAACGGGCCAGAGCCGCAGCTTCAGAGTCTGGATAACGGCGCTCGAAGCTGGCAAGAAGGCTGTCGGGCGGCTGATTGCCGGCGCGCGCCACTGCCTGACGGAGTTCGGTGAGGGCAGCCGTGCGTTCCTGGGGCGTGGCGGCGTGCAGGCAGTACCGCACTGTGAAACTGCCACCAAGGGCAAGTCCGGCGATCAATACGAGTCCACCGATGCCAATCCTGAGCGGCAGTGGCTGCAACCAGGTACGCCAACGTGACTGAAGCCGTGAGAACAATGCTTTCATCGCAGGGGGGTCCGCTTGGAAAAAAATGGACGAGCCGGGTGCTCGTCCATTTCCTGGAGATGGGAATCGCTTGCGGCGTGGCTTTATTCCGGCTGTATCAGAACCGGACCGGGGCAATCCGCCCCAAGGCGGGAGGGATCACCTTCCGCCAGGGAAGAAACGAGTTCGTCGTAGAAGTAATCGAACTTCGCCGCCACGATGGGACTAACCCGCTTGTCATACATCTGGCGCGAGCGGTCAATGTCTTCTTTTAGACGGTCATACAGGTCGCGGTTAATGCGTCCTTCCGCAACCTTGGCCTCGTTGTAGAGCTTGATTTCCGAAACGAGCAGACGGGCAAAGCGCCGTGCATCGTTGTGGGCTTTGGCTTCCTCTTCAGTCGTGGGTTTGGGAGGGGCGCTTGGCGCAGCAACAGGGACCGGTGGTTGTGACTGAATGGCCGGAGTTGGGAATGGAGCGACGGTGAAGGCTCCATTGTCAAGCGATGCGGTACCGCTTTCAACGCCAAAGACGGATACCGATGGTTCGGGAGAAGGCTGCGTCCAGGAGGATGTGGGAGCTGGCTCCTGAATCGTCGGACCGGGCGGGACGTAGGGCGGGAGCGGTTTCGGTTCGAATGCTGGTTCCTGGGGTTCCGGGCTGGCTTCAACCGTCATGGCACCCATTTCAGAAACCACTGCCGGTGCCGCGCTGTCTGGCTGGGTGTCTCCAGCGAGGTGTCCATCGGGTTGGGGGGAAACCTGGGGCGTGGAGTCGTACTCCGCCGCCATGGAAGCACTCGGCCCGGCTGGTGCTACGACACCATACCCTACCTCTGCCTGGGCAGCACTGGTTTCAGCCGGTTCAGCTTGGTAGGTGGTCGCCTGAACTTCAGCGGCGGTGGTCTCTGCCACACTTTCCTGGGGAGCGCCGGTCTCAGCCGCGACCGGCGTGGCTGCCGGTTGCTCGGTGACCACTGGACGAACCTGCACTTCGCTGACGGCTGTGGGTGGGGGAGCGGTTTCAGTCGTGACCGGTGGCGGGGCCATGGTCTGGGTCGTCCGGTCCGTGACCGCGACCGCAGTTGTTGCCAGCCGACTGCGGGCATTGAGCAGTTCGACGGTCAGCCCGGCAACGTTGGTCAGAATTTGCAGCGGTGGAACGGTAATCCGCTCCGCCGGCTGATCGCCGGAGTCGGCATAGAGTACGGCGGCCACCTTGCCACGGACGAGCAGCGGAATGCCGGCCATGGCTTCGGGCGCTTGCCCGATACGGTCAAGCAGAATCTGGTTTTCTTGGTAGGCATAGGGGCTGTCCAGCACGGCCATTTGCTGTTCCAGTGCTGCGAACAGCGTTGTTTTGGCCTCAATGGGGATGGTCAGCCCGCGGAGTGAACCCCCGGCCGTTTCAAAGCCACGTTCCGTCCAGGCGACGATATTCCCGGACTTGACAACAAACAGCGCCACCCGTGGTGCGTATTCCAGGGCGCGTGTGACCAGCAGATTGAGAACTTCAGCCTGAGTGGGCTGGCTCTGAATTTCGACGAGGTAGTAATACAGCGCCTGAAGATCAACCGTCAGTGGTGGCGGCGCTGCTGCAACCGGTGGCGCAGGAATTTCCTCGACAGGCGGTGGCGGTTCCGCCTCATGCGCCGGAGCCGGTGTTGCCGCTGAGGTTGGCGGCAGTGGGGCCGCCAGGGCGGCCAGATGCGCCACTGCGCGTTCGGCAAAGTCGGCAATGGCTGGTTCCTGGCTGACCGCCGCCAGTCGCGCGGCCGACTGCGAGAGCAACTGTGTAAAAGACTGTTCAACCTGGTGGTGCATCCGGGCCAGTTCAGCTTCCATTTTGCCCAGCTCGGCACGGACAATAGCTTCGATTTCGGCGCGCCAACTTGCCTTCAGGTGTTCGTGTGACACGGGTTTCTCTCCACTCGATGAGATGCTTGATGCCGGTGGAACTTAGCCTGGCATCCCAGGTTTCGGTTGTCCCCCATTCCTCCCAACCTGATGACACTTGTCATGTGGAAAGCGGGAGGGTGGGGGGGATGGCCAGGGGCAAATAAATCGTGAAGGTTGTCCCCTGTCCAAGCGTGCTCTGGCAGGTGATGTCACCGTCGTGACCTTCGATAATGCGCCGGCAGATGCCGAGTCCCAGTCCGGTGCCCTCACTGCCTTTGGTCGTAAAAAATGGCTCCCAGATGCGTTGCAGGTTCTCAGGAGCAATGCCACAGCCGGTATCCGATACGGTGATTCTGGCACTTCCATCGGCTTCGTCAACCACTACGGTGAGTTCTCCAGGCTTTCCCTGCATGGCCTGGGCGCCATTGCGGAGCAGGTTCAGCAGGACCTGCATCAGCTTGTCCCGATTGAGTTTGACATAGGGATTTGCCGTGGTCTGGAGTTTGGTGCGGCACACCTTCACCAGCGGGTCATAGCGGGCAAAGTTGAGCGCCTCCTCCACGACCGGCACCAGTGGCTGCACGGTTCTTTCGTATTCCTTGCTGTCCGGCCGGGCAAAGTCCCGAATCTCGTTGACCATCGCCACCATGCGTTGCTGAGCATTGAGAATAAGTTGAATGAGTTGGCGGCGGTGCTGGTCTTCTGTGTCACTCATCAGAATTTCGGCCGCTGTCAGGGCCGAAAGCTGGTTTTTGAGTTCGTGGGCAATGCCGCTGGCAAACTGTCCGAGTGTGGCCAGTTTTTCCTGGTTGATGAGGCGTTCCTGGGTGGCGCGCAGTTCTTCGATGAGGTGCAGGTTGCCCAGGACAAACCCCGCCTGCTGGGTCAGAGCCAGGAAGTATTCCAGTTCCTCATCGCTGAACTGGGTATTGGCCAGCAGATTATCCACATAGCACACCCCCCACACGCGCTTGGTCGAGGCAATCGGCGCACACATCACGGAGTGAATGGCCTGCTGGACAACGCTCGACGTTGCTTCATAGCGGGTATCAGCCGAGGCATCAAAGCTCCGAATGGCGACATTCTGCTCAAAGGACTGCATCGCAATGGTGAGGCTCGGCTGAACATCCAACCCCCCTGACCGGCTTTGTACGGCGCGCTTTTCAAGCGTACCGGTAGCCGCGTCCCACAGCAGGACGACCCCCCGTTCCGCCGGCAGGGTTTCCATGGCGGCATCGAGCAGGCATTCAAGCAGGCTCTGGATGCTGCCGGCCGTCAGCATCTTGCGGCTGAACTCATTGAGCGCCTTGAGCCGGTTGAGCGTGAAATCCGTGATGTTTTCGGCGCTGTCCAGCAGCGCTGTGTTCAGAAAACGGGAGCGGGGGCTGGCAATGACGGTGGTCAGCCGGTCAGTCGTGCGTTGTTCTTCGTCAGTGTGGGTCAGACCATCACTGTCAGGTGAAATCGCCTGGATTTCAAAAAGAAAGGTGACAGGGTGGACATCCCCAAGCTGAAACCGATCGCCGGAGCGAAGAACACGGGTCGTAATCCGTTCGCCGTTGACGATCACGCCACCGGTGCTGTTGTTGTCACGGAGAATGAATTCCCCATTCTGGTAAATAATCTCGGCATGCCGCCGGGAGACATAGGAGTTGTTGATCTGGAGATCGTTGGTTCGCAGGCGGCCGATGCTGAAGACCGGACGGTTGATCCGCACCGTGCGCTGAAGCCCCTGACTGTCAAGGTAGCTCAGTGTGGCGTAACTGGTGATGGAAACGTCCGACATGGCGACCAAAAAACCGTCTGCTGCGCCGTCTCTGCAACAACAAGTCTGGTGGTTTTGAGTCTTCTCAAGACTGTACCAAAACTGTAACACAGGTCACGGATGGCTATCCATGCCCTTCACAGCCGAGCAGCCAGGCCGAAAGCGGCAGAGCAGCCGGGTCAGGATTCGGTCAGGGGCAGCCGGGCCTGGCGCCGCCGGCGCACCGGCGTTGCTTCCTCGGCTTCGGTCAGCGGTGCCGGCCGCCGCCGAATCGAGCGCAGGGCCTTGTGCAGCGAAAACCGGGGTTTGAAGCCGAAGGTCTCCCGAAACCGACTGCCGTCTATGATGCAGGGAAACATCAGAAAGTCGTACTGCGGCGTCGGGAAGGGCAGCAGCCCAATGGCCCAGCCCAGCTTCATCAATGGCGCGGCCATCTGGTAGATGACTGGAACCGCAATGCCACCGGCTTCCCGGACGGCTACCGAGAGTGGAATCTCGCCCGGCCCTGTGACGTTGTACACTCCACCCCGTTTTTGCTCCAGAACGAGCAGGAGTGCCCGTACCATGTCGCGTTCATCAATGACCTGAATCATCGGATCATAGCCCAGTGGCACCGGCACCAGACCGAAGCGCAGATAGGTCGTGAGAAAGTTCTGGACGTGTGGCCCCACAATATGACACGGACGCAGCAGTGTGGTGGTTGTATCCCGGACCTGATACATCCACGACCGGCAATAGGTATCGAACTCAACCTTGTCGCCGATGTCAGCATACCGCTGAATGGCCTTGAGCGGATAATCTTCGGTCAAAAACGTGGGATTGGTTGGATCGGCGCCATAGACATCAGCACTGCTGAGCAGAATGACCTGGGGGACGCCCTGCCGTTCACAGCAGGCCAGAAGCCGCATTGTGGCAATGACGTTGACCGTGTGCCGGACGGTCATCGGCAGGCGGACATCGTTGGCGACGGCGAGGTGAATGACCGCGTCGAAACGCTCATTGCGAAACAGGTTTTCCAGGGCTTTCTTGCGGATGTCGAGCTGACGGTAGGTGATGTCACGGCGAATGGGCAGTTGGGGCGGCCGCCGTCCGATGCCGATAACCTCCCATTCAAGCGGGATGGATGAGGCGAGCTGTGTGGCCAGCCCGCCTGCAATCCCAGTGATCAACAGCCGCTTGCGGTTGGGCGCAGAGGCGTTTTTTGAGGCCATGGCGTGGGTTGCGAGGTTGCGTGCCCATTTGGGCAGCGACAGCAGCAAGGTCACGGGCGGATGGCTCCGGCCAAGGGGCCATCTCTCGTGTACAACACCTTACTCCGTCATTTTTTTGGCATTCTCGATGGCGTCCTCGATGGCGCCACACATGTAGAAGGCCTGCTCCGGCAGGTCGTCGTGCTTGCCTTCCAGAATGGCCTTGAAGCTCCGAATGGTGTCCGCCACCTTGACGTACTTGCCCTTGCGCCCGGTGAATTGCTCCGCCACGTGGAAGGGTTGCGAGAGAAACTTCTGGATTTTGCGGGCGCGTGCCACGGTCAGCTTGTCTTCTTCGGACAACTCATCAATGCCCAGAATGGCAATGATGTCCTGAAGTTCCTTGTAGCGTTGCAGCGTCCGCTTGACGCCTTCGGCGACTTCGTAGTGCTCCTGTCCGACAATCTGGGGATCGAGAATGCGGGAGGTCGAATCAAGCGGGTCCACGGCCGGGAAGATACCCAACTCGGCAATCTGACGGGAGAGCACCGTCTTGGCGTCGAGGTGGGCAAAGGTTGTGGCCGGGGCCGGGTCGGTCAGGTCATCGGCCGGAACGTAAATCGCCTGCACGGAAGTAATCGAGCCAGTCTTGGTTGAGGTAATCCGTTCCTGCATTTCACCCATTTCGGTGGCCAGTGTCGGCTGGTAGCCGACGGCCGAAGGCATCCGTCCGAGCAGGGCGGATACTTCCGAACCGGCCTGGGTGAAACGGAAGACGTTGTCCACAAAAAACAGCACATCCTGATTCATCTCGTCGCGGAAGTATTCGGCAACCGACAGCCCCGAAAGTGCCACCCGCGCCCGCGCGCCCGGCGGTTCGGTCATCTGTCCATAGACGAGGGCAATTTTGGACTCTTCGAGGTTGTCCATGCGGATGACGCCGCCTTCCTGCATTTCGACCCACAAGTCGTTGCCTTCGCGGGTCCGTTCGCCGACGCCGGCAAACACCGAGTAACCGCCGTGCCCCATCGCCACGTTGTTGATGAGTTCCATGATGGTCACGGTCTTGCCCACCCCCGCTCCACCGAAGAGGCCGATCTTGCCGCCCTTGAGAAAGGGCTGGATGAGGTCAATGACCTTGATGCCGGTTTCAAGCATTTCGGCTTCGGTGGACTGCTGCTCGAAAGATGGCGCCGGGCGATGGATGGGATAGCGTTTTTCACATTTGATGGGACCGAGTTCGTCCACCGGCTCGCCGAGGACGTTCATCACCCGTCCCAGCGTCCCCTTGCCGACCGGCACCGTGATTTGTGTGCCAAGGTCATAAACTTTCATCCCCCGCACCATGCCTTCAGTGGGCAGCATGGCCACGGTTCGTACCAGCCCGTCACCCATGTGCCGCTGGACTTCGACAACGACATCAATTGGCTGGGGAACATCAAACCCCTCGCTGGTCACGCGCAGGGCCTGGTACATAGGTGGCAGATAACCGTCGCCAAACGCTACATCAACGACGGGGCCAATGACTTGAACGACTTTTCCCGTAATCGGGCTGCGAGCAGGTGCGCTCATGGTAGTGATGATTCCTCCACATCGGTCAGTCCCTGCCAACCAGGCTGACCGGATCGGTTTTCAAGATTTGTCCGGGACGCTATCACAGGCCGGATTCCCTTGACCACTACGGTCGGGTGGGTGGTTGGACCCGTCCTGTTCAACCGAAACAAGCTGTTCAACCGAAACAAGGGATTGCTGTGGGTTGCAATCTCTGACCACTTGACACAAGCTAACTCTGACGCCGGAACGTGTGTCTGATGGGTGTCAAAACGCCCGGCAGGGCCTGCCTCTGACCTCACCTGAGAGACCGGCAAAGACGAGCGCAGGGGGGATGTTTACCTTGGAGAACAACCACCTCTGTCATGACGGACCAGACTGTGACGACTGCCTTTGATCGCTCCCGTACTCCAACACGGGCGCCAGAAGCCGAACTCCATCATTGCTTTCAGCGTGGCCGCCAACTCTGGGAGCAGGGGGACTTTGAAGCGGCCCGGAACGCCTTTCGCCAGGCGATCCGATGTGATGCTGAGCATGGGCCTTCCTACCAATGGTTGGGGGCTGTGTTGCGGGATATGGGGGAACTGCGTGAGGCCGTGCGGATGTGGCGCACGGCAGAGACTCTGGCACCCAATGATCCCCAGGCATTGCTCAATCTAGGCGTTGGTTTGTTCGAGTTGGGGCGGTTTTTCATTGCCAGTCGCACCGAAGAACCCCTTCAGTTGCTTCGCCGGGCGATTGCCAACGCGCCGAAGCCTTACGGCAAAGCCTGGTTCAACCTGGGCAATGTTCTCTACGTCCACAACGACTATGCGGCGGCTTCGGAAGCCTATCAGAATGCGCTGGCGGCTGAGCCGGGCCTGGGTGTGGCGTACCGCAATCTGGGCAATACCTGGCTGCGTCTGAATTGTCCGGCCGAGGCCTGTGCGGCCTATCGGCAGGCGTTGCAGTTGGGGGATACCCAGGTGGCCACGTACCATAACCTGGGGCTGGCGGCCCTGCGTTCGGGCGACGGTAAAGCTGCCGAATCCGCATTTCACACCGCCGTCACCATGCGTCCCACTGATGGCGAGAGCTGGCTTGGCCTGGGAAACGCCCGCGCCGTGCAGGGAGACCTTCCGGGGGCGCAGTCGGCCTTCAATGAAGCCCGGGCCAGCCGTGGCGGACAGTACCCGGAAGCCACCCTCGACCTGGGCAAAGTCCTTCTGGCGATGGGGCAACCACAGGCGGCTGTCGAGGTGCTGGCGCGCGCCCTGGCCGTTTCCCCCCTGCCGGAACTGTATCGGCAACTGAGCCGGGCCTATGTCAAAGCCGGGCAGCTTTCTGAAGCGGCCCAAACGCTGCGCCAGTTCGTGGCAACCCCGGCGGGGAACACGGCGCAGGGCTACTATGAGCTGGGCCTGGTGCTGTCGCAGTGTGAGCCGCCTTATGTAGCTGAGCAGGCATTTCGGACAGCCCTTGAAAAAAGTGGCGGACACTACCCTGAAGCCTGGCACCGCTTGGGGCGCACGCTGATGCGGCAGAACAAACCCCGGCTGGCCATCGAGGCGTTTCAGTTCGCCATCGAGCAGCGCCCGGATTTCGCCGAGGCACTCAAAGACCTGGGACAGGCACTCTATCGGTCAAGCGATCTGCACGCGGCCGACGCGGCGCTCAATGCCGCCCTGCGCTTTGAACGGACGACCGGACAGCTCTATGGGCAGGATGTGTGGCAGGTCGAGCCTGAGCTGTATGCCGGTTTGCGTCAGGCGGCCTGCCTGTACGATCTGCCGTCCATTCCGTAAGCTTCACCGGGCCGTTACGGGTTCTGGAACACCCGCCACTCTGATGCTTATGTGAGTCATATATGCTGGATACGCTGTGTGTCGCTTTGAAGGGAACGCCGCGCATCGTCGTTCAGGTACTCAAGGAAAAAGGTGCGCTTTCGGCGGCGCAGCTTGTGGCCGAGACCGGCCATCCCGAAAAGTCGGTCAAGCTGGCCCTGGGTGAACTCGAAAAGGCACGTCTGATCCGGCGGGAAGGGGAGACGTACGCCGTCGCCTGCCGGGAGACCATGGCGCCCATGAGCCGGGTGCCCTTCAACACCGACCTCGGACGCAAGGTGCACGCAACGGCCTGTGCCGAGTGCTGGAAAAAGTGGCAGGCCCAGCAACTCGTGCTCATGAATCACTTTGGTTTGAACCCGCTCGATCCCCAGGCGCAGAAATTCCTCTTCGGGGCGATGGAGTCGTTTTTCTTCGGCGACGGCACGCCGCCCATGATGATTGACACCACGCTGCAGGGGAAAATCAGTCACCTCGAATAGAGGCCAGCGCCGGAATGTGGGGAAACACGTAGGCTTTGAGCGCGGCCACCGTTGCCGCCACGGCGCCGGTTTCCGCCGCCCAGGTTGCCTGCGCGCGGCGTCCCAGGGCGGCCGCCTGCCCAGGGTCACGCAGAAGCGTCTCGAACGCTGTCTGGAGTTCCTGGCGGAGACCGTCCGGTGATGTCAACGGCAGTTGCCACACGGCATCGGCTGCGCGAAAGCGGGTGAGAATGGCACGGAAGTTTTCCGTATGCGGCCCCGTCACAATGGGGCGTCCTTCTGCCGCCGGTTCCAGAATGTTGTGACCACCGCGTGGCACGAGGCTTCCGCCGACAAAGGCCACATCCGCCCAGCGGTAGGCCGCCGCCAGTTCGCCCACCGTATCGAGCAGGATGACTTCCGCCCGGACATCCTCCGGCCGTGGTTGAGACCGCCGCGCCACCGTCCAGTCGAAACGCTCCAGATGGCGGGCGACTTCCGCGAAACGTTCGGGATGTCGTGGAGCGAGCAGCAGCCGGCAGCCAAGGCGGTCAAGGCCGGCCCGCAGCCGGGCAAACGCTTCAACCAGGATGGGTTCCTCACCTTCGACGGTACTGCCGGCCACGATGCACGGCCGCCCGTCCCCCAGGTGGTACTGCTGTTGCAGGGCAGCAGCAATGCGGTCCCGCCGCGCCCGTTCGTCGGCATCCGGTGGCGCATATTTGAGATTGCCGGTCGTCAACACGCGCTCCGGTGGCGCACCAAGCTGGCGAATGCGTTCGGCATCGGTATCGGATTGCATCAGGCAGAGCCGAAAGTAGCCCAGCAGGTCGCCCATCATCCGGCCCAGCCAGCGGTAGCGGGCAAAGGAGCGGTCGGAGAGCCGGCCATTGGCAAGCACTACAGGCACCTGATGCCGCACACAGGTACGCAAAAAGTTGGGCCAGATTTCCGTTTCGAGAATGATAACCAGCGCCGGTTGGAGGCTGGTCACGGCCCGTTCCGTCAGCCACGGAATGTCAAGCGGAAAGTAAAAGTGTGCATCCATCCAGGCGAGTTGTTCCCGGGCGCGCGCCTGTCCGGTGTCCGTGGTTGTCGAAATGACAAAACTGGCGTGTGGGAAGTGTTCCCGCAGGGCGCACGCCAGCGGTTGCCCGGCCAGGACTTCGCCGACGGAAACACTGTGCAGCCAGATGCGAGGGGCAGCGTGGGAAAGTGGGCAGTAGGTAAACCGCTCGTGCAGACGGAGCGGGCGCTGCCGCCGACGTAGCCCGTAATAGCCCAGCCACAGCGGCGCGCCGGCGATCAAAGCCGTATTGTAGAGCCAGAAGGGAAACCGGGAAAACACGCCGGCAACCTGAGCCGGGCAGCGGATGGCGCGTCAGAAGCTGCCACAGGTGGGAACCTACTTGGCGCGTTCAATGTACTTGCCTTCGGTTGTATCCACCCGGATGACATCCCCTTCCTTGATGAAGCCCGGAACACTGATTTGCAGGCCCGTTTCGAGCTTGGCCGGTTTGCTGGAGCCGGTCACTGTAGCACCTTTCAGCTCCGGTTCGGTTTCGACCACCGTCAGCTCGACCACTGCCGGAAGCTGGATCGCCACCGGCTGCCCATTGTACACCTCAACCTGAATGGTTGTGTCCGGTTTCAGGTAGCTCAGCGTGTCGCCCAGGATTTCTTCGTCGAGACCAATTTGCTCGTAGGTCGAAACATCCATGAAGTAGTGGGTTGCGCCTTCCTGGTACAGGTACTGCATTTCGTGTTGCTCAAGGGTGGCGCGCTCCACATCTTCGGTAGCGCTGAAACGATGCTCAAAGGTGGTGCCGGTAATGAGGTTCTTGAGCTTCGTCTGCACCATCGCCCGCAGGTTGCCGGGGGTATGGTGACGGTATTCGAGGACGCGATGGGGTTGTTTGTCAAACAGGATGATCATGCCGCGCCGAATCTGATTGGCTCTCATGGTGGCTTAAGGAGGCTCCTTGCTCAGTGAGGGTCAGGCTATCAGGCGATACCGCTTGGCTCAGCCGCCGGAGTCCGGGACAACCGGCCGTCAGCAAAAGGCGGCAGGCTACCGAACGTTCAGCCGCCTGGTCAAGCTGCCGTGTCAGGCTTGTCCGGCAGTGCGATGCGCTGGTTGGTAGGGAATGCCATAGGCCCGCAGTTTTTCATAGAGATTTTTGCGGCTGATGCCCAGGATACGGGCGGCTTCGGCCTTACGCCAACCGACCTGCTGGAGAACTTCCCGGATGTAGGTGGCTTCCAGTTCCGCCAGTGTCGGCTTGCGCATCCGGTGCTGCATGAGCGCTGCTGCCGAGGTCATCCGCTGAGGCAGATGCTCCCGGCGAATGACACCTGGTGCAGCCGTCACGAGCGCATGTTCCATGGCATGGCGCAACTCCCGGACGTTGCCCGGAAAGTCGTAACCTTCAAGAAAGCTCAGGGTTTCAGCCGCCAGCGGCGGCGGCGGCCATCCGTGGCGGTGGGCAGCCTGGGTCAGAAAGTGCCGGGCCAGAGCCGGGATGTCGGCTGGTCGGTCGCGCAATGCCGGAACAGCCAGACTGATGACGTTCAGGCGGTGAAACAAATCCGCCCGAAAGGCCTGGCGTGCAACGGCCGCCGTCAGGTCAGTGTTGGTCACAGCAATGAGGCGTACATCGAGCGTGAGGGCGCGGCTTCCGCCCAGGCGCAGGACACTCCGTTCTTCGATGACGCGCAGCAGCTTGGCCTGGGCCGCCGGCGACAATGCGGCGACCTCGTCGAGGACGAGCGTTCCGTGTTGGGCCGCCTCGAACCGGCCGGGCTTGGCTGCGACCGCACCGGTGAAAGCCCCCCGCTCGAACCCGAACAGTTCCGCTTCGAGCAGGGCTTCCGGCAGGGAGCCACAGTCAATGACGACAAAGGGCCCGTTGGCCCGGCGGCTCTGCTCGTGCAGCCAGCGGGCCAGCAGGCTTTTGCCCGTCCCGCTCTCGCCGGTGATGACCACGGTGGCCTCGGTCGGCGCGACCCGCGCCGCGTCTTTGAGAAGCGTGAGCAGCGCCGTCGAGTTTCCGATGAACAGTTCCTCACTCACCATTGGTCGTCGGCAGCCGGTTGGTCAGCCGCGCAGGCTGATGCCCAGCGCCTTGATGCGGCGGTACAGGTAGCTACGGTCAATGCCCAGAGCCTCGGCTGCCTGGGTCACGTTGCCGTCGCATTCGGCCAGCTTGCGGCGGACAAGTTCGCGCTCAAAAGCTTCGCTGCCCTCGCGCAGCGACCCGAACTGAAAACTGGCCCAGACCGAGTTGGGGGCCGGGTCAAGCGGAATCTGCTCCGCTGTCACTGGCGACGTGGTTTCCGTAATCACCAGCCGTTCGATGAGGTTGCGCAGTTCGCGCACGTTGCCGGGCCAGTCGTGCCGGCGCAGCTTTTCGTAGGCATCTTCGGTCAGGGTGATAGGCGGGCGCTGGTAGTGCTGGCTGAACTGGCGGACGAAGTGTTCGACCAGCGCTGGGATGTCCTCCAGATGCTCCCGCAGTGGCGGCAGTTGAAACGGGATGACATTGAGCCGGTAAAACAAATCCGGCCGGAACTGCCCCTGTTCAATGGCCTCGTCCAGCCGTTTGTTCGTGGCCGCAATGACGCGCACATCCACCCGCCGCGCGCTCTGGCTTCCGACGGGTTCAATAAGACCGCTTTCGAGCGCCCGCAGAAGCTTGGCCTGCATGCGCAGGCTCATGTCGCCCACTTCGTCGAGAAACAGCGTGCCGCCGTCAGCCTGTTCAAACTTGCCCCGCCGCGATTCCGTCGCCCCGGTAAATGCGCCTTTGACGTGTCCGAACAGCTCCGACTCGATGAGGTCTTCGGGGACGGCCGCGCAGTTGACCGCCACAAACGGTTGGTCGGCGCGCTTTGAGGCGGCATGTAACGCCAGCGCGACCAGTTCCTTGCCGGTGCCGGATTCACCGTAGATGAGCACCCGCCCGTCGGTCGGCCCGGTGAGGGCAATCTGCTGGCGCAGGGCGCGCATCGGAACGCTCTGCCCTACGACCAGGTCGCTTCCGTCCGGTGCTGGCGCCGGACGGTGCATCTGGATTGCGTGGCGCACAGCTTGCAACGTCCGTTCGATGTTGAGCGGTTTTTCGATGAAATCGCTGGCGCCCAGCCGAATCGCGCGCACGGCCGTGTCAATCGTGCCATGCCCGGAAATCATGACGACGGGAATGTGTGGGTACTGCCGCCGGATGTGTTCCAGGGTCGCCATGCCGTCGAGCTGGCTGTTGGGCATGTAAATGTCGAGCAGAATGCAGTTGACGGGCGTCGTGGCCAGCCGCCGCAGGGCAGCATCGCCGCTTTCGGCTTTTTCGACCACGAAGCCTTCATCTTCGAGAACCCCCCGGAGGGATTCCCGAATGCCACGTTCGTCATCCACAATCAAAACCGTTTCTGCCATGGTGATACGGACCTGGTACGGCAGGACTGATGACTATTCAGGCGTCATCGGAACAACGATACCAGAGAACAACGCTGGAAGACGCCGATGCATGTCGTTTTGGTCGAACCGGAAATCCATGTCAACACCGGGAACGTGGCGCGCACCTGTGTCTGTACCGGGACGCGCCTGCACCTGGTTCACCCGCTGGGTTTTTCGATTGACGCGCGGGCGGTGCGCCGGGCCGGGCTGGATTACTGGCACCAGCTTGACCTTCACGAGTGGCGTGATTTTCCGACGCTGCGCCAGGCATATCCGTCCGGCAGGTTTATTTTCGTTGAGACGGTCGGGCAATGCCGCTACGACGAAATCACCTACCGGCCGGATGATTTTCTCGTCTTCGGACGTGAAACCAGAGGGCTGCCGCCGGAACTGCTTGCCGGGGAGTGTGTTGTCCGCATCCCGATGGCGGCAGATGTGCGTTCGCTCAACCTCTCCAACTGCGTGGCGCTCGTGCTGTATGAGGCCCTGCGGCAGTGCGGCTTTCCCGGCTTGCGCTAGGGGCCGGCATGTACCATGGGGCGGCGTTGAGGCGCGTCCGGGCTGCCTGCGGGCCCCAGATAAGGACCAGCCAGCCACCGGGCAACTGGCGGCTGGCTGGTTCCTGGGTCGGGTTCTGGCGTGTCGTGTGGGCAGCTCAGTTTTCGCTGACTTTGCGGGCCGAGGAAGGGGACATGTGCGCCGGAAGGGCGACGGCCTGACCTTCCGGCGGCCTGTTCTCAGGGTTGGCGTGTTCGGTTTCTCCACCGGAAGTCAGCACCAGTGCGCCCTGGGGTTCTTTGGAGAAGATCAGCTTTTTGTTTTCCGGGTCATAGTCCACGTGGAGCAGGTCGCCGGTGCTGACCTGTTGTGTGGCGACCAGGCTGGCAATGGGGTTGACCAGAAACCGCTCGATGGCGCGCTTGAGATGCCGCGCCCCGTATTTCAGGTCAATTCCTTCGTCGAGCAGGAAGCGCTTGGTTTCCGGGGAACAGCGGATGACGAATTTTTCCGCCGCCGTCTGGGTGATCCGTTCCTGGACGGCGCGCAATTCGAGTTCGAGAATCCGCTCCAGATGATGGTCCTTGAGGCTGCGAAACACCACCACCTTGTCAATCCGGTTCATAAACTCCGGCGAAAACTTGCGCCGCGCCGCTTCGGTCGCCGTGCGGTAGATTTTCTGGTCCAGGTCGTCGCGCTGCGTTTCCGGGCGTACGGGAGCAAAGCCAATGCTGCCGGTGATGAGTTCCGACATTTCCTTGGCGCCCAGATTGCTTGTCATCACGATCATGCACTTTGAGAAATCCACCCGCCGGTTGTCGCCCAGGGTGAGCGTCGCCTTGTCCAGAATGCCCAGCAGCAGTTGCCACAAGGCGTCCGAGGCTTTCTCGATTTCGTCAAACAGGACGAAGGTCAGCTTGTCCTGTTCGGTGTGGTACTTGTCGAGGTTTTCCTGGGTCAGCAGCGGCGGCGTTTCACGGTGGCCAAGGTAGCCGGGGGGCGAGCCGATGAGCTTGGCGACTTCGTGACTGTGTTGAAACTCGGCGCAGTCAATTTTGACGACGGCATAGGGGTCACCAAACAGGGCTTCGGCCGCCGCCTCAACGACGCGGGTTTTGCCCGAACCCGTTGGTCCGAGAAACAGCATCGTCCCAAGGGGACGGCCGGGATGCGCCAGCCCGGCCAGATAAATCTGGTAGAGGTTGGCAATGCGGCGGACAGCGCGTTCCTGCCCGACGATGCGCGCCATGAGTTTTTCTTCAAACTCGCGGGCGCGGGGACTTTTCAAATCCGGGTTGAGCAACGTCCGCTGTGGCGTGGCTTCACCGGGCGCAGCAGCAGTGGTCATCGAGTGTGTCTCTCCTTGAACGCCATCGTCGTCAAAAGGACCGGGAAAGCGTTGCGGCCAATCGGGGGAAGTGCTTTGGATAGTAAGCGAACGCCGGTTTTTTTGGCAATCCGGTGCTTTTCGCCCGACTTGGTGGCATCGCTTCAGATACGCAGTCCAATAGCGGTGACATCATCCCACAAGTGGAACCGGTTTTTCGGGAAGCCACCGCACATCTCCGTATCAGCCAAATATACTCACGGAAGAATGGCGAACTTGATGCAATCGCCATGCTGGAGCTGATCCAGGGCCTCACCCAGCCGTTCGAGCGGGTAGTCGGCCGTGATGAGCTGTCCCCAGTCCACGCGCCGTTCGAGAAGCAGCTCGCGCGCCTGCCGGACGGCGCGGGGCGTCATGTGAAAGGGGCTGCGCAGCGTGATTTCGTCGTAGTGGATGCGCTCGGTGTCGAACGTGACAGTGGTGCCGCGCTTGCAGCCGCCAAAGAAAATCACCGTTCCACCCCGGCGTGCCAGGTGCACGGCAAGTTCCCAGATGTGGGGCTGGCCCGTGCACTCGATGACGAGATCGGCCCCGCGTCCACCGGTGAGTTCACGAATCTGCACAGGCAGGGTTTCGTTCGTAAAGTCCACTGTTTGGGCCGCCCCAATGGCACGGGCAACACGCTGCCGGTACGCCCGCCGTCCCGCCACAATGATATTTTCCACGCCGCGCGCTTTCAGTGCCGCGACGTGCAGCAGGGCAATGGCACCGTTGCCAAGCACCAGAACGGTGTCGTCTTCCCTGACCGTCACCCCTTCCAGCCCATGCACGACACAGGCCAGGGGTTCCATAAGTGCGGCTTCCCGGTAAGGCAGATTCTCCGGCTTGAGATACATGTTCTGCCGCACGATGCGTTCCGGGATGCGGATGTATTCCGCATAGGCCCCCAGCACCATGGTGGACATGATGGTGTCGCAGAGGTTTTCCTGGCCGCGCTGGCAGTAGTAGCACGCGCCGCACGGAGCCGAATGGGTGGACATCACCGCATCACCTTCCTTGAAGCGCGTAACACCTTGGCCCACCTTGGCGATGACCCCGGCAAACTCGTGGCCAAAAAGGGTTGGGGTTGGAAACTTCGGATGACCGCGCAGAAAGGCTTTGAGGTCCGTCCCACAGGTAAGCGCCGTCATCACCTGGACGACGACACCACCCGGTTCAGGGTCAGGAACAGGCAGGTGTTGCATTTCAATCGTGCCCGGTTCCAGAAGCACGTTGGCGCGCATGAGCGCTGGCATCAGCGGTGTGTGGTTCGGCAGGGGCATTGGGAATCACTCGACGTCGGCTGTAAAAATGGCAAGCATCGCGTGGGCATTGTGTGTGGTCATTCCCAGGCGGGCAAGTCATCGCCACAGCAGCCGTAGCATAAGCTGCCGTGACCATGCTAGCGTCCGAAGCGCCCAATGTATTGTCTGAACGTACTTTGGCGACTGGCACTACCGGTTGGCGGGAAGGTTTCGTCCCGGATAGTCCAGGCCGCATAGCTGGAGTTGGCATGTCCACATCACCAAAACGTCGCTCACGACGAGCGACTTGCATCACGCCAGAGCCGCTTTACCGGTTGGGGACGGCTTTCTGGAGCAGCGGCGTTCTGTTTGCCGCCCATCGGCTGTCGGTTTTTGATGTCCTGGAAGCGCGCCCGCAAAGCGGGTCTGACTTGGCCAGAGCCTGTGGGTTGACACCAGCCGGGGCGGAAAAACTGCTGGCGGCCTGTGCCAGCTTGGGACTGGTCATCGAGGATGAGTCTGGGCAGTATCGGAACAGCCCCCTGGCAACGACGTTTCTCGTGCGCGGCAAGCCAGCCTATCAGGGACACCTGTTGGCTTACTTTGCCGACTTGTGGGCCCGGTTTGGGGAACTTGAGCATCTGCTCCGCACCGGTGAAATCGGCCCGCGTGAAATGGCTTTCGATTTGGTGCGTCCGAATGATGAACGCCAGGCGGCTGAGCGGGCCTGGGTGCTGGCTATGCACGAGATTGCCTTGGGCGGACAGGCCGAGGCGCTGTGCCGGGCGGTGGACTTGAGCGGCTACACCCGTCTGCTTGATGTCAGCGGTGGGGCTGGTTCGTACGCACTCCGCTTTGCCGAGCAGTATCCGGGACTGACAGCCGAGGTGTTTGACTTGCCGGAGGTCGTCGCCATTGCTGACGAACTGATTCAGCAGTCGGCTGTTCGCGACCGGGTTCGCGTCCGGTCCGGGGATTTCGTCAATGCCGATTATGGCTATGGCTACGATGTCGTGTTGTTGTCCGGTGTTCTGCACGGGCTTGGGGAGCGGCATATCCTGCGGGTACTAAAGAAAAGCTACGCCGCCCTCAATCCGGGTGGATGCGTAATCGTCCAGGAAATGACGCCCGATGCACCCTCTCCCGCCGCCGCCCAGTTTGCCGCACTCTTCAGTCTCAACATGATGTCAGGGGCGACCTATTCGGCTGAACAACTCGCCCTGTGGCTCAACCAGTCTGGTTTCCTGCGGATTACAGTGACGCCGCTGGAGCAGGCCTGCTGGTTTGACCACGTAATTTCAGGACATAAACCCTAGTTTCTCGTCCTGAACCTTCTCGGAGCATCTGGGAGAGCATAAACAATGCCACCACGTAGGAAAAAAACGCGCGTCATTTTTCTTTATCTCAAGATTTTTATTCCGGCCATTGTTGTTACCATTGTGGCTGCAGTTGGCTATACGGTGTATGCTGTCAACGCCATTACTAAATCCAACCGCACGCTGCTTTCGATTAAGGACTTTCCAAAAAAACTACCGGACAACTGGGGGAAAGTGGTCAGCTTTACCTGGAAGGAGGTTCAGATTTCCGGCACCAGTGGAACCCTCAATGGGTGGGTTTTTATCCGTGGTGCCGGACTACCCGGAATCGTCATCACCCATGGGTTGGGAAGTTCACGGGCTGACATGATGGATCTGGGCTACCGGCTCTGGGAGCGGGGGTACAACGTGCTTGTCTATGACCTCCGGGCACATGGTGAGAGCACAAATCTTGTGACAACTCTTGGGGCGTCTGAAAAGAAAGACTTGGCAGCCGCTGTGGAATTCTTCAAAACCTTCAAGGTTCCATCTCCGAAGGGTGGGGTAGTACCTTTGATTGATCCCAATAGGATCGGACTTTACGGGGTCAATGTCGGGGCTTATGCATCGCTGATGGTGGGTGGTGAGAATGACTCGGTCAAGGCTGTTGTGGCCGATATGCCTTATAATTCCGTGCGCGAGTTTGCACACCTCCGCGCCCGTGATCTGCTCGGTCTTGACAACTTCATCACGAATGGCCTGCTGGACATCGGGTTACAGATCAGTCAGGGTGGGATTTACGACACCGGCTCCGTTCGCAGTCAGGTTGCCAACTATCAGAGCAAGGGCAAAAGTGTGGCAGTTCTGATCGCCGAAAATAAGTCAAAAAATCTCCAGAAAGCAGCGATGGAAGTTGCGTTGGCGCTTGGCCCTTCTGTTTGTGAACAAACGAATATCCCGAAGTCACGCGACATTCCTCTGGCCGGCAAGGATGCTGACCTTTACAACGAGCGGGTGTGCAGCTTTTTTGCCCAGCGTGGGTTTCCGGTGATCCCGCTCCCGGATGCTGCTCCGTCACCGGCTCCAGCTCCGCCGGTCGCGCCTCCGGCAGCCGGCAAGGAAGTGGACGGCAAGGGAACTGGTCAGTAAGCACATGGTGACGGTAGGCGTCATTGGCGTCGGCGCCCTGGGGCAGCACCACGCCCGGCTTTACGCCGGCCTACCGGGGGTACGACTGGTTGGGGTGTGTGACCTGCGTCCTGAAGTCGGACAGTCCGTAGCTGACCGTTATGGTGTTGCTTACTTTGCCGACTGGCAGGACCTTGCCGCACGGGTGATGGCGGTCAGCGTGGCTGTCCCCACTTGTGACCACTGCACGTTGTCAGTGGCGTTGCTTTCCCAAGGCAAGCACGTCCTGGTCGAAAAGCCGATTGCCGTCACACTTGAAGAAGCCGGGCAGATGATTGCGGCGGCCGAGCAGGCCGGCGTCATTCTTCAGGTCGGCCATCTGGAGCGGTTCAATCCGGCGCTTCAGGCTGCCCAGGCACTGGTGTGCCAGCCCCGCTTTTTTGAGATTGACCGCCTCAGCGTGTTCACGCCCCGCAGCCTGGATATTGATGTTGTTGCCGACGTGATGATCCACGATCTGGATTTGCTGCGCTGGATGGTGGATGCACCGGTGGCCACTATCCATGCCGTCGGCGTTCCGGCGCTGACAGAAAAAGTTGACATTGCCAGCGCCCGCATCGAGTTTGCCAACGGCTGTGTGGCGAATGTCACGGCCAGCCGCGTTTCGCTCGACAAGGTACGCAAGCTGCGGTGCTTCCACGCCGGAGGGTATGTTTCGGTCGACTGCCTGACCCAGCAGGTGACGGCGCTGGAGGTCGTCCGTTCCCAAGGGGCGGCCGCGCCGCCAGCCATTGTACCCCGCGCGGTTACGGTCGCACCCGATGAGCCATTGCGGGCCGAACTCGAACACTTCATCACCTGCATCCGGCAGGGCCGGCAGCCGCTGGTGGATGGACGGGCCGGACAGGCGGCTTTGGAACTGGCGCTTCAGGTACGGGCGGAAATCACTGCCCATGCCCGCCGCGCCGGACTGGGGCATTGGGTGGACGTTCCAACGTAAGGGACAGGACGTTTCACCGTTGCCCCGCGCCGCTGACAACTTCCCCGCCCCCCTGGGCGACTCCTGGCAACCACGGTGGAATGGGATTATGGACATTGATGAATACCGCCGGATGTTCCAGCTCGAAACGACCTACTGGTGGTTTGTCGGACGGCGCGCGCTGGTTCGGGATTGGGTGGCGGCGGCACTGCGCCGTCAGCCGGCGGCCACTTCCGAGCGGTGGCTGCTTGATGCCGGGTGCGGGACGGGGGCCAATGCCGAGATGCTGCGTGCCTTCGGGCGGGTCATCGGCACGGATGTCTCGCCGGAGGCGCTCCACTGGTCACGGCAGCGGGGGCTTTCCCATCTGGCGCGGTGCCGCGTCGAGAAACTGTGTTTTGCCGACGATACCTTTGATGTGGTGACGGCGCTTGACATGCTCGAACACGTGGACGATGACCTGGCCGCCCTGGCTGAACTCCACCGGGTCTGCAAGCCGGGGGGAGCGGTGATCATCACCGTACCGGCGTATGGGTTTCTCTGGAGTCCGCACGACGAAGCCCTGCATCATCGCCGCCGCTATGCCCCACGGGAACTGCGCGACAAACTTCAGGCCATGGGGTTTGAGGTCGAGCGGCTGAGCCACTTCATGTGCGGGTTGTTCCTGCCGGTGTTGTTGCTGCGTTTCTGGCAGAGCCTGCGCAAGCAGGGGGTGCGTCCGCAAAGCGACCTGCGTCCTTTGCCGACGTGGCTCAATGGGTTGCTCATCCGGCTGTTGGGCATCGAGCGATGGCTGATCAGCCTGTTCAGTCTGCCTCTTGGGGTTTCACTCATCTGTACGGCGCGCAAACGCGCCTGGGTCCGCTCCCTAGTGCAGCGTCGTCCTGAGTTCGCTTACGATTTCCCTCAACGTGTGCTCGATGATGCCTACATCAACCGGCTTGCCAATGAGCCGCACGCGCCGGGCCTGGAGTTCTCCCGGCGTGATCCGGTCCGCCCAACCGGTCACGAGCGTGATGGGTAGGTTCAGGTTCAGGGCCCGTACTTCGGCGATGAACTGCCAGCCGTTCAGGTCGGGCATGCCGAGGTCGGTAAAGAGCGCGTCGAAAGCCTCCACCCGCAGTCGCTGCAACGCCTGACGCGGAGCGGTCTCGACCTGTACCTCATGTCCCAGGAGCTTGATCATCTCCGCAATGGTTTCCGCCACCGGCGGTTCATCGTCAACGACCAGAATGCGCAACCGTTGGGAGGGCAGTGCAGGCAGCGGTGGGGCGGTCATCAGGGTTTGGGTCAGGGATACCGGCGCCAACGGAAAGGTCAGGAAAAATGTCGTTCCACGTCCCGGTTCGCTTTCAACTTCAATCCGCCCCCGGTGCCGGCTGACAATGTTGTGCGAGACGCTCAGCCCCAGACCCGTGCCCTGTTTCCCCTTGGTCGTGAAAAACGGGTCGAAAATGCGTTTTTTGACCTCTTCACTCATGCCGGTGCCCGTGTCGCGCACCACGAGTTTGGCCACGTCTCCCTGTTGATAGACGTTGATGATGATCTCGCCGCCGGTGGGCATGGCATCCAGGGCGTTGAACAGAAGGTTGGTGACAACTTCACGCAACTCGGTCGGATTGCCCAGGATGAACACCGGCAATGGCGCCTGGCAGGTAACGTGAATGGAGGATTTGCCGGAGCGGTTCGTCCACCGGGGTTGGGTGGCCTCGATGGTTTCCTGCACGAGTTGGCTCAGGTCAAGCCGCTCGAAGTCCGAATCGCCTTCACGGACGCGGGCAAAGTTCTGGATGCGTTTGACGATGTTGGCCGCGTCATGGGTCACCTTGTGCATGATGTCAAGTGAATGGAGCGTCGTTTCGTCCGTCGCTCTGGCTTTGAGCAGACCAATCCGCCCCTGGATGATGGTCAGGGCATTGTTGAAGTTGTGCGCCACGCCGGAAGCCAACTCCCCCAGCGCCCGCAGCCGTTCCGTCTGGCGCATCTGAAGGTGATATTCCCGTTCCTGCTCTCGTAGCCGCTGGGTTTCAGCCAGTTGTTCCCGGAGCTGCGCAATAAGCCGTGAGTTGTGCAGCACAACCGTCGCGTGATCGGTCAGAAGCTCAAGAATTTCGACTTCCTCCGGGGAAGGTGGAGCGCCCAGCCGGTCAGCGCTGAACGTGCCGAACAGTTTGCCCTCCAGCGCCAGCGGGACGACGACGATGGGGCCGCTGTGCCACATCCGCAACGGAGATTCTGCCTGGCGGCCAAGTAGAAACGAGTGGTCTCCGATACGCCGGTGAACGCCCGACAGGCGTGCGCCGGGCGTGGTCGAAAAGCCCCCGACCCGTGTGCACTGGCTTTTGAGCACATCGAGTTCAATCTGCTGCCCCTCAGTGAAGGCCCCGGCAAAAGCCGCGATGAAGGAGTCATCCGCTGAAGCTGCCGCCGGGTCACGCAGGCAGAACAGGGCGCGCTCCCAGCCCAGATCGCAGGCGACTTCGCACATCCAGCGCAGAATTTCGGAAACGCTCAAATAACCTTCCAGTCCGAGATGGTGTTTGACCTGATTGGCCACTTCGACGATGCGGCGCAGGCGGCGGGATTCCTGCCGCAGACGCTGTTGCATCCGGGCATTGCTGATGGCGATGGCGACCTGTTCGGCAAGGGGTGCCACCAGCCGGAGGGTGTCGTCGCTGTAGGCGTTGACTGTCCGGCTCGTGAAGTTGAGTGTACCGATAACGTTGCCTCCCACAATCAAGGGATAACACAGGGTTGAACGGTAGCCCTGAGCCGTCCAGTCCTGGTAGGTCATAAAGCGCGTTTCCTGCCGGATGTCCGGTGTGACAACGGGCTGCCCATGCCGGACGACCCAGGCGGTTACGGTGTTATCCCCCGGCACAACGCTGCCCGCCTGTACCGAACTCGTGCCGTCGTCGTGCAGGGCGTAAATTTCGACTTCATTCGTGTCGGGCCGAAAGAGCGTGATGCTCAGGCGGTCGAAGGGCAGGAACTTGATGGCTTCACGGGCAACCGTCTCAAAGATGGCCGTCATGGTGTGGCCGGCGTGGATCGAGCGGCTGATGTTGAGCACCGCCAGCGCCGGGTGGTAGTAGGGCTGGGAAACGGCTGCTGGCGAGACGACCACGGCCACGAGCTTCCCCTGTTGCCACATGACCGGATAGGCTGTCGCCACGAGATCGTCCGTGAGGTGCACCGACCGGGGTTCGGCGTCTGTCTCCTGTGCCACAGCCTGCACCAGCGTGTGTAAATCCGGCAGCAGAGATGGAGACGACAGTGAGGCCGAAAGGTCAAAGGCCGTGTGTTCCCCGGCAACGGTGGTCGTGTCTGTGCCTGGAGCACCATCAGGGAAAACCGCCGCATGGCACAGCCGCCCCTCAGGGTCGAAAAGATAGTGCCCGGGTCTGAGCAAGCCCGTTTCTGTCATATCGGCCACGGGAAGACACTCCTTGGTGGAGCTATCAGGGAAACCTTGCCATGGCAGGTCATTGTCCGGTTTTTTACTGTCATCCTGTGGCGTCAGGCAACCTTTTCTCCTGTAAGTTGCCGACAGGTAACATAGGGACTGCACGGCACAGGCATCACTTTGGGGATGGTTTGGGAGATGGAGGCATCACATCGGCCGCGCAGCGAAACCCCAAGGTAAAGGCGATCGTGCCGGGAGGGAGTCCGTAGCGGCGTGTGAGCTGAAGATAGTCCTCGCGGTCATTCCACGAACCGCCGCGCACGACCCGTCCGCGTCCAAAGTCCGGCCCGGGTGGATTGTGGGACGGGCCAAAGGCGTAGTAGTCGGCATCGAACCAGTCCTGACACCACTCGGCGGCATTGCCGGACAGGTCATAAAGCCCGAAAGGATTGGGAGCAAACGTGGCTACCGGTGTGGTCTGGATGCCACGTAATGGCATGCGTTTCGGGTTGACGGCGATGTGGCCGAAGTTGGCCGCGCCGGCAAGGACGGTGCCTGTCCCGGCTGTGCCGTACTGCGCCGTAGGGCGACCGGCACGGGCAGCGAATTCCCATTCGGCTTCGGTCGGCAGCCGCTTTCCAGCCCAGCGGGTATAGGCCACGGCATCGTTCCACGTCACAGCCACGACCGGGTGCTGCTCGCGTCCCGGTGTGGCGTAAAGCGCCCAGCGCCCTTCACTCTGATAGCCAGTAGCCATAACGAAGCGCCGGAATTCGGCATTCGTCACCTCGGTGCGGTCAAGAAAAAATGGCGCAACAACCGTGAGATGTCCGCGGCCGGCGTCATCACGGCGAACAAAGGCCCCGCCGGGAACAAGCACCATTCCCGGCGGCGGCAACCGCATCTGGTAAGGCGGTTCAGCCGGCCGGACCCGGCAGGCCGTCAGCCAGAGACTGGATACAAGCAACCAGAAACCGAAAGTGTTGCGCATGGCGTTCGGTCAGACCCTACCAGACCGGCGGCGCACGTGCATCCGGTCTGGCACCGTGTCAGGCGTTGGCAGATTGCCGCTGGATGCGCCCCGAAGGAACCGGGAACGGTCATCCGCCGCCGGAGACGGAAGCGCAGCCAATGGCCGCTTGCCGTTGATTGTATCTTGGCGTACAAACAACGTGCCCATCTGCCAGTCTGCCAGGCAGGATTCCAACGCAAGTTCAACCGTGAGAGCCGGGAGGTCTTCGCCGATGTATCTCGACGAATTCAAGCAACAGTTGCCGGATGCCGACCCACAGGAAACCGCCGAATGGCTTGAAGCCCTGGAGCAGGTGGTCAATCAGGAAGGCCGTGAGCGGGCGCAGTTTCTGCTGCGCAAGCTGCTCAAAAAATCGCGTCTGATGCGCGTCGGACTGCCTGAACTGGTGCAGACGCCCTACATCAACACGATTTCACCGGAGCAGGAACCGCCGTTTCCGGGGGATGAGGAAATGGAGCTGCGCATCCGGCGCATCGTACGGTGGAATGCCGTGGCGATGGTGGTACGGGCCAATCACTACTTTCCCGGCATCGGCGGACATCTGGCCACCTATGCGTCGTCAGCCAGCCTGTACGAAGTCGGGTTCAATCATTTCTTTCAGGGCAAGGATGGCGAAGGCGCCGGCGATCAGATTTTCTACCAGGGGCACGCCGCGCCGGGCATTTACTCCCGCGCCTTTCTGGAAGGACGCCTGACGGTCGAACATCTCGAACACTTCCGCCGGGAAGTGCTGGGCAAAGGGCTTTCGAGCTATCCCCATCCGCGGCTGATGCCGGATTTCTGGGAATTTCCGACGGTTTCCATGGGGCTGGGGCCCATCAATGCCATCTATCAGGCGCGCTTCAACCGCTATCTGCACAACCGTGGGATTGCCGATACCTCCCGGTCACGGGTGTGGGCCTTTCTGGGCGATGGCGAGACGGACGAGCCGGAGGCGCTCGGCGCGCTGCACCTTGCCGCCCGTGAGGGCCTCGACAACCTTGTGTTTGTCGTCAACTGCAACCTGCAGCGGCTCGACGGCCCCGTACGCGGCAACGGCAAAATCATTCAGGAACTGGAAGCCGTCTTCCGGGGCGCCGGGTGGAATGTCATCAAGGTCATCTGGAGCCGCCGCTGGGACCCATTGCTGGCCAAAGATACCGAAGGCGCGCTGCTGCACATTATGAACACCACGCTCGACGGCGAATTCCAGAAGTATTCCGTCGAAAGCGGCGCTTACATCCGGCGGCACTTTTTCGGCAAAGACCCGCGCACTCTGGCCATGGTCGAGCACATGTCTGACCGCGACCTGGAGCGGCTGCGCCGGGGCGGCCACGATCACCTGAAGATTTATGCGGCCTACAAGGCAGCGGTCGAACACCAGGGGCAGCCGACCGTCATCCTCGTCAAGACGGTCAAGGGATGGATGCTTGGCGAAAGCGCCACCGGCCGCAATGCAACCCATCAGCTCAAGAAGCTGACCGAAGCCGAACTCCGGAAGTTCCGCGATCTGATGGCGCTCCCGATTCCCGATGCCCAGGTGGGTGATGCGCCCTACTACCATCCGGGGGAAAAGTCGCCGGAAGTCGAATACCTGCGCGAGTGTCGCCGGCGGCTTGGGGGGGAACTGCCCCGGCGGGTTGTCCGGTCGAAGCCGCTGGAACTGCCCCGGGAAGACCTCTACGCCGAGTTTGCTGTTGCCAATCAGCAGCCCGTTTCAACGACCATGGCCATCGTGCGTCTGCTGCGCAAGCTGCTTGACGACAAGCACATCGGCCGCCGCATCGTGCCGATCATTCCCGATGAGGCGCGGACGTTCGGGATGGACTTCCTGTTCAAGAAAGTCGGCATTTACTCTGCCAAGGGACAGCTCTATGACCCGGTGGATTCCGACCTGCTGTTCAGTTACCGCGAAGCCAAAGACGGACAGCTTCTCGAAGAAGGGATCACGGAAGCCGGGGCGATGGGGTCGTTTATGGCTGCTGGTACGTCCTATGCCACCCACGGCGAGCCGATGATTCCGTTTTACATGTTCTATTCGATGTTCGGTTTCCAGCGCACCGGCGATCAGGCCTGGGCCGTGGGCGATGCCCGTGGGCGGGGCTTTCTCATCGGAGCAACGGCTGGACGCACCACGCTCAACGGCGAGGGCCTGCAACACCAGGACGGCCACAGCCACGTTCTGGCCTCGACCGTGCCGTGCTGTGTGCAGTACGACCCGGCCTTTCACTTTGAAATTGCCACGATTGTGCGCGATGGGCTGCGGCGGATGTATGAGCAGGGCGAGGACGTGTTCTATTACATCACGGTGTACAACGAAAACTACGCCATGCCGGCCATGCCGCGCGGTGTGGAGGAAGGTATCCTGCGCGGGCTGTACCTGTTCAAGCCATGCCTCGACGCCAAGCGCCACATCGTCCAGATTTTCGGCAGTGGCGCGCTGATGATGCAGGCACTCGAAGCCCAGCGTATTCTGGCCGAACGCTATGACGTGGCGGCGGATGTGTGGTCGGCAACAAGTTACCGCGCGCTGCGCGACGATGCGTTACAGACCGAAGCGTGGAATCTGGCCCATCCGCTGGAAAAGCCCCGGGTGCCGTACCTTCAGAAGGTTCTGGCCAATGCCGAAGGCCCCATCATTGCCGTCAGTGACTACATGAAAGCCTGGCCGGACAGCATTGCCCGCTGGGTCCGCCAGCCGTTTCTGCCCCTGGGAACTGACGGCTTCGGGATGAGCGACACCCGCGAGCAGTTGCGGCGTCACTTCAAGGTGGATGCGGCTTCGATTGTGTATGCGGCGCTCTACAAACTGGCCGAAATGGGCAAACTGGGCTTCGATGAGGTCGCTCGTGCCGGAGCGGAACTCTACGGCGAAGCGGCCGTGCCGGAGCCGGTTGCCGGACGTTAGAACCCCGTGGAAACCCTTGCTCTGCCGTCCACGCAGCTTGCCGCCACACAGGTTCACCGGTGGGCCCTGGCGCTGCGTCGGGCGGCAGCGCTCTTTGAAGCACAGCGTTTTGCCGATCTCTATTTCGGCCCGGAAGAGCAACTCGATGCCGACCGCTTTCCCGGTTTTCGTCCGGCGGTGCTCTACTGGATGGCCACGGCCGAACGTGAACGGTTAACCCATACGCTGCTCCTGTCGGTTGCCGGGCTGACGCTGGACGACCTGCCGGCAGTCGCTCCGGCGGTCGTTCGCTACCAGGCGGACTTCGTGGAGGACTGCCGCGTGCTCTGGGAGCACCTGCAGCCAACCCTGCCGTTTCGTCCGGCGCTTGATGTAGCTGCGCTGGGTGAAATTTCCAGCCTGCCGTCCGACTGGCTGGCGCGGTTCAATGCCGCAACTGTTCTGGCCCGGCAGCAACCCGCAGCCGAAGCAACCTGGGCCACCTGGTGTGAGTTGTCCCTGGTGGCGCGCGCGGCGCAGAGCGCCGAAACCATCCGGGCGGCGCTCGTGCTGGCCGAACTCGATGCCCGGTTGGACCTGCCAGTGCTGGTGGAGCGGATTGCCCCGGCCTTTGGGCAGCAGCTCACCGACTTCTTTTTCACGCAGGTTCTGAAAGGCATTGCCGATGCGCCCCGTGCCACCGGGGAACGGCTTGGGCGGAATGGCGTCTTTGCCGAGCATGACCTGTCAAAAACGCACCTTCAGCCTTTGCAGGGCCTGCTTGGATTGGTCGGCGCGTGGTTGGGCGGCCCGCCGCTCGTGGTGGAAACGCACATCCGCACCTGCTCTTTCCAGACCCAGACGCAGGTCGTGCTGGCGGCCGAAGGACGCGACCCGGCGCTGGGGCGGCATCTGTGTACGCTGTGCGCGGCCTTTGACCAGTCCACGCTGGATGCCGTGCTGCCCCGGTGGCTTGCGCCACGCAGCCGACTCCACGCCAGCCTGGGGCGGGGGGCGGACGCCTGCCGGTTCACGGCTGAGTTTGGTGTGCGCCGAAGTTGAGCTTGAAGTCCCTACAACACGCCTTTGGTTGAAGGGATGTCCTGCTGTCCGGCCAGGCGCCGGGTGGCGGCTCCCAGGGCGCGGGCGGCGGCCTTGAACGTCGCCTCCAGAATGTGGTGCTGATTGCGTCCGTAGAGCAGGGCAATGTGCAGGGTCAGCCCGGCGTTGAAGGCCAAAGAGCGCCAGAAGTGTTCGGCCATTTCGACGGCAAACGTACCGATCCGTTCGCGCGGGTTGTCCACGTCGTAGACCAGGTAGGGGCGGCCGGAGACATCCACTACGGCGCGCGCCAGGGCTTCGTCCAGCGGCGCGTAGGCGTGCCCGAAGCGGGCAATGCCGGCCTTGTCGCCAAGCGCCTGGGCGAGGGCTTGTCCCAGCGTGATGCCGACATCCTCGACGGTATGATGGTCGTCAATGTCGAGGTCGCCATCGCAGTGAATATCGAGGTCAAGGCGGCTGTGCCGGGCAAGCTGCGCCAGCATGTGGTCGAAAAAGCCAATGCCGGTGGTGATGCGGGAAATCCCCGTGCCGTCGAGGTCAAGCGTAACGGCGACGTTGGTTTCGTTGGTGCGTCGGGTGAGCGAGGCGGTGCGGTGCGTCATGTTTCGTTCGGAAGGATTACATCAGGCTGAGCGCGCCGTGCAGAAACCACTGCATCAGGGTCAGGGCGCGGGTCAGGAGGCTGGCATTGGCGCGCGCGACAGAAAGGCGGGTACGACTGTTGTTGGCCGGGTTCATGTCCAGCCGCACCGTGTCATCCGGGTCAATGACCACGGAGAGCAACTCCCCTTCGGTCGTCAGGCGGTGGCGTTCGCTGCGGCCATCCCATGTTTCACGCCGCACACTGCCGTCGGCAAAACGCAGTTCGATGACCTGCGGCATGATGGCTTCGCCTTTGCGTACGAGGACGGCTTCACGGGCGTCAAGGGATTCAACGGCGTAGTCAAGCAGGGATGTGCCGCGAAAGTATTGGTCAAAAAACCAGGTGAGGTCTTCGCCGGCCACTTCGGACGCCACATCGAAAAAATCCTCCGATGTTGGGTGCCTGAAGCGCCAGCGCATGAAGTAGGTGTGCAGGATGCGCTGCATCGTTTCGGAGCCAACGTAGCCCTCCAGCATCTTGAGCGTCAGGGCCGGGCGGGCGTAGGCATTGAAGGCATAGAGCGCCGGTTCCGGGAACTTCCAGCCGGGGGTGAGAATGGGCGCGCTCTGGATGCCGGCCGGCCCCAGAACGAACAACTGGACCCGCTGAAATGACCAGTCCGGGACACGCACCGGCAGGCGCCAGAAGGGGCGTCCGCCAAGACGTAACCACAGCTCCTGTTGTGTGGGATAATGCCGGGCCATGAGCGTGGCTTCGCAGTAGGTGTTGATGCCTTCGTCGAGCCAGGCTTCCTCAAACTCGTTGCTGGCTACCATGCCGTACCAGTACTGGTGGCCGAACTCATGGATGAGAATGACTTCGGGCCCCAGCAGGTCATCGTCAGAGACATTGCGGCGTGTCCCGATGGTGATGAGCGTCGGATATTCCATGCCACTGGCGCCATCCGCGCCATGGGCTGGATCGACAATGGTGAGCGTTTCGTAAGGGTAGGGGCCAATCCGCCGGCCGTAATCCTCCAGGGCAATCCGTGCCGCGCGAAAGTGGCGTGCCCGCTGGTCGGCATGTTCGGGCTGAAGCAGCAGGATGAGCCGCACCGGCGGCAGGTCGGGGACTTCAAAGCGTTCTTCCGCCACGATGAAATCCGGCGAGCATGTCCAGGCGAAGTCGTGGACATCACCCTGAACGAAGCGGTAGCGCATGCGTCCGTCAGGCAGCGGCTGGCGTTCACGCTCGACGCCGGTCGCCCCGACCTTAAAGTTGGCCGGTATGTCGAGCGTCACATCGTACTCGCCGAAATCGGCATAAAATTCCGTCGTCGCATGAAACTGGTGGCAGTTCCAGCCGGGAGTCGTCCGGCGGCGCATGCCAACCGGCTCATAGACACCCAGTTTGGGAAACCACTGGGCCACCATGAAGAAGTTGCCGTAGTAGCCGGTGCGGGCAAAAACCTTGGGTAACTTCGCCAAAAACTCGATGTCGAGCGTGATCGAGCCGCTGGCCGGCACCGGCTGTGGCAGCACGACACGCCATACCGTCCGGTCGTCGGCGTTGTCATCGTCCGGGTGAATGAACTCGCCCAGTGGAAGCAGGTCAACACCATCTTCGGTGCGCATGCTGAGCAGGTCAATGGCGCCCGGAAAACGGGCATCCATGGCGTCGCCGCGCAGTTGTCCGCCCCCTGAACCACGCCGAAAGGAACTGTTTTCGTCGCGGAAGGCGTTGAGGTAGAGATGAAACTGCAAGTCCGGCACCGGATGGGGCGCCGGATTGCGCCAGGTCAGGCGCTCACGTCCGTGGATTTCCTTTTTCCCGGTATCGAGTCGCGCGTCAATCTGGTAACGTACACGCCGATCCGAAAGCGGAGCCGTTTCCTGACGGTCGGTGGTCGCCGTGGCCGGCGGTGGCACAAGCCCGACGAACAGACAAAACAACACCAGACGCCACAGGCTTCTGATGGTTGGTGAAGGGGTGGTGATCCGGGCAACAGGCAACATTTTCAAACCTTTGGGGGCGTGGGACGTGTCAGAATACGCGGGGTGCAAACCGGATGCCCGCTATGGTGGCATCCGCCGTTGCCGGCGACAAGCGTTGCCACGCGAGGCTTTCTGTAGATCACTGTACGGAACATGAGCATTCAGCAGAGAAGGGAGTTCGGCATGTTCTCAGGACGACGTTTTCACAGGCGGATGAGCTGGCTGCTCATCACCGGATTGCTCGTGGGTTCGGTTCTGCCGATGGGTGTCCGGGCGGATGACAAGGACAAAAAGACCAATTCTCCCGTGACGCGCAAGCTCAGCGAGAAGGAAAACCCCCTGATGATTGGCAAGCGCGACATCAACAAGGGGAGTCTGAACTTCTACTCGAAGGAAAAGGAAATGGCGATTGGCGCCCAGTTGGCCGCCGAACTGGATCGCCAGCTCAAGTTCGTCACCGACCCCGTTGTGGTTGAATACATCAATCGCCTGGGCCAGACGATTGCTTCCAACTCCGATGCCAAAGTTCCGTTTACCATCAAGGTCGTGGATTCGCCCGAAGTCAATGCCTTTGCGTTGCCGGGTGGGTATTTCTACGTGAACAAGGGGCTGATTCTGGCGGCTGACAATGAAGCCCAGGTCGCCAGCGTCATGGCGCATGAAATTGCGCACGTCGCCGCACGGCACGCCACGGAGCAGGTGTCAAAGGGGCAGTTGGCGCAGTTCGGCATGATTCCTCTGATCTTTGTGGGGGGCGTCGCGGGTGTCCTCGTGGCCAACGCAGCCAACATCCTCGTCCCGCTGACCTTTCTCAAGTTCGGGCGCAATGCCGAGTTCGAGGCGGACATGCTCGGCGCGCAGTATGCCTGGGCGTCCGGCTATGACCCGGATGAGTTCATTGCGTTTTTTGAGAAACTCAAGGCCCAGCAGAACCCGAAGCAGAAAATTCCAACGGTGTTTTCGACGCATCCGCCCACTGAGGAACGGGCCGCCAAGATGCGCCAGTTGACGGCCGCCTTTCCCCCACGGGACGAATACATCATCAGTTCTTCGGAATTTGCGCGGGTGAAAGCCCGCCTGGGGGCAATTGCCCCGGATGCCGGGCGGCGCATCGGCCCCGGTGGCGGCAATGATCAGCCAAGCCGTCCGACGCTGCGGCGGCGGCAGCCGGATGCACCGCCGGAAGAGGATGACGAGATGAATACCCCGGCTGACCGTCCGCAGAAGTCTGAGCCGTCGAACCGTCCGACCCTGCGGCGGCGCACGGACAACAATCCTCCGCCTGACGATGGTTCACCGCTGAGTATGGCGAGTGACGGGTGGCGAGTGGTGAGTGGCGAGTAGCGAGTGGCGAGTGGAGAGTAGCGAGTCGCGAGTGGTGAGTAGCGAGTAGCGAGTGGAAGGGGCGGCCGGCTGGTCGCCCATACTGGCGCCGCTGAATTTTCGGTCACTATCACTGACATCAAAACCATTCCATGCCGGGCCGTTACATTCTTGCACTCGATCAGGGCACGACCAGTTCGCGTGCCATGGTGTTTGACGCTGAGGGGCGGGTGGTTGCCCTGGCCCAGCGTCCTTTTGAGCAGCTTTTTCCGCAGCCGGGCTGGGTCGAACATCGCCCTGAAGACATCTGGAACTCCCAGATTGGCGCGGCCCGTGAAGCCCTCCGCCTGGCCGGCATTACTGCACCGGAAGTGGTAGCCATTGGCGTCGCCAACCAGCGCGAAACCACGCTCGTCTGGGACCGAACCACAGGCGAGCCGCTTGGCAATGCCATTGTCTGGCAGTGCCGACGTACGGCTGCCCGCTGTGACGAACTGCGGCTGACTCCGGCAGCGCACCTGATTCAGTCCCGAACCGGCCTGCTCGTGGATGCCTATTTCTCCGCCAGCAAGGTCGAGTGGATGCTGGAACGGATACCAACGGCGCGTGCGCGGGCTGAAGCTGGCGACCTGGCCTTTGGTACGGTGGATAGCTGGCTGGTCTGGCAGTTGACCGGGAAACAGCGGCACGTGACGGATGTCACCAACGCCAGCCGTACGATGCTGTTTGACATTCACAAGCTGGCCTGGGATGACGAACTCTGTGGGTTGTTTTCCATACCCAAAGCCATGCTGCCGACGGTTGTCCCGTCGAGCGGTGTGGTCAGTGAAACCGACCCGGAACTGTTCGGCGCGCCGATTCCCATTGCCGGGATGGCCGGCGACCAGCAGGCGGCCCTGTTTGGGCAGATGTGTTCGCACATCGGCATGGCCAAGAACACCTACGGCACAGGGTGCTTTCTGTTGCTGCACACGGGCACGAAGCCGTGTCTTTCGCAGCAGGCGTTGCTGTCAACCGTGGCGTGGCAGTTGGGAGCGTCGCCGGCAGAGTATGCGCTGGAAGGGAGCGTCTTCATTGCCGGAGCGGCTGTGCAGTGGTTGCGCGACGGGCTTCAAATCATCGGCGGCGCGGCTGAAACGGAAGCTGTGGCGCGTTCCGTGCCGGACACCGACGGGGTGATGTTTGTGCCGGCGTTTGTCGGTCTTGGTGCGCCCTACTGGGACCCGCATGCCCGTGGCCTCATTACCGGACTGACCCGTGGCACGACACGGGCGCATCTCGTCCGCGCCGCACTCGAAGCCATTGCCTACCAGACCTGTGATGTCGTCGAAGCCATGCTGGCGGATGCCCGGCAGGCGCTTGGTGCCGGGTTCCGGCTGACCGAGCTGCGGGTTGACGGGGGAGCGGCAGCCAATGACTTCCTGATGCAGTTTCAGGCGGATGTTCTGGGTGTGCCGGTGATTCGTCCGACGGTGACGGAGACGACTGCCGCCGGTGCGGCCTACCTGGCCGGGCTGGGGGTTGGTTTCTGGCGGGATGTGTCGGAAGTGGCCCGGATTTGGCAGCCGGAACGCACCTTTTCCCCTGCTCTTGACACGGACGCCCGACAGGCGTCCTATCAGGCGTGGCGGGCTGCTGTCCAACGCGCGCGTTCTTTTCCTGCGACTACTGAATAACCTGCCAGAGTCACTAGCGATGGTCGCCGTCCCCAGCGATAACACCCCGACCAGCGCGGGAGGCAAGTTTATCCAGGTTGGCGTGGGCCACCGCTTCGAGTGAGGCTTCCAGTTCGGTACAGATAGCGGCGACGTACCACAGCACATCGCCCACCTCATCGAGCAACCGCTGGCGTTGTTCCGGGGAAAGGTGACCATTCTGGTCACGGATGACCTTTTTGAGTTTGCCGGCGACTTCGCCGGCCTCGCTGGCCAGACCGAGAACGGGATAAACGAGATTGTTCCCCCGGTTGGGATAGGCCGCTGTACGCCCGGCTGCCCGTTGGTATTCGTCCAGAGTCAGCATGGATGGATGGTGATCAGAGGTGGAGTGCGTCGCGCAGTTTGCGGCTGCGGCTCGGATGGCTGAGCTTGGCCAGCGCGCGCATCTCGATCTGGCGAATGCGCTCGCGGGTCAACTGGAAGCGGGCGCCGATTTCCTCCAGCGTCCACTCACGTCCATCCGGCATGAGGCCAAACCGTAGCATGAGCACTTCCGACTCACGCGCCGAAAGCCGGCTGAGGGCTTCGCGCAGGTTCTGGGCCATTTCCACCGTCATGGACGCGCGGAGTGGGTCCTGGCTGTTGTGGTCCGGGAGCAGGTCGCCGAGGGAGTGCTCGCCGTCGTCGTCAGCCGTGGGGGTTTCGAGCGAGACGGGTTCTGTCACCACATTGAGCACCTGCCGGACATCGTCCGGCGTGAGTCCGACAAGTGGCGCAATTTCTTCGGGCGTCGGGTCTTCGTCGCCATTGGTTGTCATCTGGCGCAGCACACGCCGGACACGGTTGACCCGGTCCACCATGTAGGTCGGCAGGCGGATGGTGCGTGACTGGTTGGCAATGGCCAGTTGAATCGCCTGCTTGATCCACCAGACGGCGTAGGTTGAAAACTTGATACCACGGCGCCAGTCAAACTTCTCAACGGCGCGAATCAGGCCAATATTGCCTTCCTGGATGATGTCTTCCATGGCGAGTCCGCGACCCATGAAATCCCGCCCGATGAACACCACGAGCTTGAGATTGGACTCGATCATGCGGAGCTTGTAAGCTTCGGCCTTCTGCTTGGTTTCGGCAAAACGTTTCCAGTCGGCAATGATGCCATCCAAGGGAAGGGCGCAGTTGCATTCCAGGTCACGAATGCGTGCCCGAACGGCCTTGAGTTGGTGTTTGAGAAGACGACTGGTTGCAGCATCGAGGCTTGTATCCTTGAGGCGGTATTCGAGCCGGGCACGTTCGGCTTTGAGCGTCAGGGCCTCATCCACGACATTGCCCCACGCGAGTTCGACCCGGCGCCGAATGGTTTTGTTGAAAGGCAGCTTGTAGAGAATCCGCCCAATTCGGATGCGCAGCCGGTGGATATCGAGGTTGCGGCTGGTGTGTTTGTAGCCCGGTTGGGCCACCATGGCCCGAATCCCGGCATGCGCGGCTTCAATTGCCGCAAATTTTTCGCACAGTGCGCGCTCCTGCCGTTCATCGAGGTCCGGTTTGAGCGGCGCTTCGCAGCGTTCGCCATCGGCTTCGTCCTCTCCCCGTGGCAGAACGAGCAGGTCGGAAAGTCGCAGCCCTTCGCTTTGCAGGTTTTTGGCCAACTGCACAACGTAGGCCGCCACCGGCAGCGCCCGCGACAGCATGCGGGCCGCACGGCGTTCGTGCCGCTCCATTTCGCGGGCCACGAACGTTTCTTCCTGCCGTGTCAGCAGAGTCGTGTGCGACAGTGATTTGAGATATACCGAAATGGTATCACTCGCCTCATCGTCCGCCGTGTCTGTGACCGAAATTTCTTCGCCTTCCATTGTGGAAAAGCCTTCCTCACCGGAATCCAGCTCGTAACGCATTGCATTGTGGCTCATGGGTGTCGAATCTCCAAAAAGCACTGCCTGGGAACGACGCTCCACAGGTCCAACCGGTGGTTATTCAACGGCACAGGTGTTGACCCAAGCCAGAGGCACATCGCCGATGAAGATGTTCACACCTTTCATCCCACAGGAGATGTCCGTTCAAGAGAACAAATGTTGCCAATGACGTAAAACACCAGATGCACAGGGGAAGCATCAAGTGTATGTCATCGTACGCTCAGTTCCGCGAGGTGTAAATGTGAGTTACCGTACGTTATCCGTATGCCCGCGATCGGTCACCTGGCGTTGACTGAGTTGTTGTTCAAGAAGTGTTGCGACTTCGGTGAAACGGGCGTCCCAGGTTTTGTCACGCACGGCCATCTGACGCCGGTCAGCCTCGGCTGGCGTGTCGGTCGTCAAACACTCCTCAACGTGACGAATGAACTCATCAGGTGTTCGGGCAATGCGGATGACATCCGCCATTGGCTCGAACTCAGGAATGGGGACAATCACGACCGGCTTGCCGGTGGCCAGGTACTCCCGGACTTTGGTCGCGCTTGTGTACTTGACAATGTCGTGCGTGGCATCTTTGGGGACGATGCAGACATCGAAGTGCGCTGCAAAGGCCGGGAGATCGGCGTACGGCTGAGCCGGGATGAAGTGAACGTTCGGTAAGTCCTCGATGCGGAGTGGCGCCGTTTTGTTCCCGATAAAAACAAACTGCCAGTCCGGCCGATGGCGACTCACATATTCGACAAGCGACTGATCAATCTGCCAGCGTTCAATCGCCCCGAAAAAACCCAGAATGGGCTTTCCCAGGCGTTTGATAGGTGCGAGGGGAAGGGGACATTCCCACTGACGGAAGCGGGCGGCGGCGAAGTGCTCGAAGTCAACAGCCTGTTCAAGCAGAACGGATTTTTCGCGTCCCTGCCGGGCGTCGGCGAGCAGCTTCCACCCGTGGTAGAACACAATGTCCGCCGCTGCTATGAGTTCCTCATGAAGCTGGCGAATAAAGGCAACGTGCCCACCTGTGTCCACCGGGTTGGCATCATATTTATCCGAAACATGATATGCAACCAGAGATTCGTTGAACTGGCCTACCATGTCGCGCGCTGTGGGAATGGCAATCCACAGGATGGGACGCTCAATACGAAGCCAGCGCAGGAGCCATCGGATTTGACAGACCAGGAGCCAGTGGTTGATCCGCCGCCAGGCCGGGCTTGAAAAGAAAGGCGACACAATGGGGGTTATCACCCAGATGCCTTCCGGGGTGCGGCGAAGGTACTTTGCATAGCTGCGCAGTTTGCGCCGGATTTTGGTAAACAGTTCGGGGCTGCCCAGCCCGGGCAGCCCCATCGAGATCGAGTTGACGAACACCACCTGATTGTCACGCGCAAAGCGCTTCATGAGGTGGTTGTTGGCGTGTGGGTGGTGATACCACCAGTCTTCCCCGCCGAAGCAGAGAATGGCGCGCCCTTTCATCGAAACAGGAAAAGGTAAGCCAAAACTGCCACCCCGATGAGCAGCAGGAGAACCACGGCCCCGCCGATGGCAATAAACAGGATGAGATTCGATTTTTTGCCCGCCTCCGCTGGTGCAGAGGGCACCACCGACGGGTCAACACCCACGGGAGGCACATAGCCGGCCGGCGGAGAGTAAGGTGGGGGCGCGGCTTCAAGTGGTCGGTTCTGAGCCGCCTGGGCGACGGTTGCCGCTGACTCAAACGCTGGCACGGGCGGTGGCGATGGTGGCGGAGGAGGCAGTGCCGGCTGATTTCCACCGGGCTGTGAGCCGCCAAAAACAGTTTCCACCTCGCCTGGCGAAGGGGAGGACGCTGGTGCCGGCCTTTCATTTGCGACCGTAGCCTTGCGTGAGAGCGTGACATCGCTGCCACCGGCCGTCATCGCCGGAGTAGGGGGCAGGGTTGCCGCCTCAAAGCGGTCAACCGGGGACGGTTGGGCTTCAGGTTGGAGAATGAAGTTGAAGCGGACTTTCGGCCCCCCTACACCAAACTCAATCACATCGGCATCCTGAAGCCTGACTTCCGTCACCCGCTGCCCGTTGCGGTACGTGCCGTTACTGCTGCCGACGTCCCGGAGTACATAGCTCCCCCCCTCGTGCAGGATTTGCGCGTGGCGTGTGGAGGCCAGTTGATCCTGAAGGGCCAGGGGAAGGGTACTGTTGGGGTCACGCCCGATTGTGGCTGGAAACGTCATCAGCCTGACGCTTTCGCCTTTGCGTAGCCCGGAGAGGAAAACGGCTTCGAGTCCGATCACCATGGGGGATTTCGTCTCCACTGGGGGGGCACTCACCAAAGTTGCCAAGCTGCCGGGCGGGCCAGACGCGGGCGGTTTGAGAGGTGTGCCGCAGGATTTGCAAAACTTGGCATCGTCACGATTTTGCGTCCCACAGTTCGGACAAATCATGACCTCTTCCCTCTCTTCGGTGACGGCACCTCGTCAAAGTTTCAGTTTCGTTTCAGGGCTTTGACCTGTTCCGTCAGCCGCGGTACGACCTCGAACAAGTCTCCCACGATGCCGTAGTCGGCGATTTTGAAAATCGGCGCTTCCGGGTCCTTGTTGATGGCTACGATGAACTTCGATGAAGACATCCCAGCCAGATGCTGAATGGCCCCGGAGATACCACAGGCAATATACAGGGTCGGGCTGACGGTTTTCCCAGTCTGCCCGACCTGATGGGAATGATCAACCCAGCCAGCATCCACTACGGCCCGCGAGGCTCCGGCTGCACCGCCCAGAGCGTCGGCAAGGTCTTGAATCAGGTAGTAGTTTTCCGGCCCCTTGATGCCACGTCCCCCGGAGACCACAATGCTGGCTTCAGTCAGCTCAATCTTACCCTTCGCGGCAGCAAGGATGTCCGTGACCTTGGCCTGCAACGCATCCACAATAGTGGCGCCGATGGACTTGACTTCCGCCGTCCGGCTGGTGTCCGGCGTGGCTGCCGGAAACACATTCGGGCGCAGGGTCGCCGCAGCCGGTGTGCGGCGAAAGCTCACGGTGGCATAGGCTTTGCCGGCATACACCGGACGAACCACAGTGAAGACACCGTCGTTGATGTGGGTTTCCGTCACATCCGAGGCCAGGCTGACATCAAGCCGGGCTGTTACCCGTGGCATGAGGTCTTTTCCCATGGCTGTCGCCGCCGCCAGAACGATTCCAGGCTGTGCTGTCTGGATCGCCTCGACGAGAACTTTGGCATACCCATCGGTGGAATACTTGGCCAGCGGGGCCACATCTGCGACGTAAACGGTACTTGCCCCATAGTGGGCTGCCTCAGTGGCCAGGTGCCCGATGTTGGCCCCGATGATCACAGCACTGAGGGGCTGTCCCAGTTGTGCTGCCAGGCGGTGTCCTTCCGACAGGGCTTCGTACGTCGCTTTCTTGAAGGCTCCGTCACGCTGCTCTGCAAAAACCAAAACGCCATTCGCCATAACTCGCATCTCCTCACAAACAAAAATGCTCACAAACTTCCGATCAAGTGAGCAGGTGGGCAGGAAAAACCCCGGCGGGATCGTGGCCATTCCTGCCTGTGGTTTTCAGAAGTTCACCGTCCGGTGTGGTCAGATGACCTTGACCTCATGCTGTAGGGCAGACAGTAGTTCACTGGTTTGCTGCGCCGGGTCGCCGGTGATTTTGCGTCCAGCCTGGCGGGGGGGTGGCAGGCGCAGTGCCGTAATAACCAATCCAGCCGCTTCAGGCCCGACCTCAGCCGCAGAAAGTCCGAAGTCAGAAAAGGTCTTGCTGGCCAGCGGCTTTTTCTTGGCCTGCATAATGCTTTGCAGTTTCGGGTAACGCGGCTCGTTGAGACCTTTCTGGGCTGCGATGACGGCAGGCAGACCGGTCTCAACAACTTCGATACCACCTTCGATCTCGCGTTCGGCGCGGAGGCGGCCGTCACTGACTTCGAGCTTGGTGACAACGGTAACTTGTGGCCATCCAAGCTTTTCCGCCACAATAGCGTGCACCTGCTGGTTGTCGCCGCCAACCCCATGCTTGCCGAAGAAGACGATGTCCGGGCTGATGCTTTTGAGGGCCGCCGCCAGCGTTTTGCCCACGCACAACGGGTCGTCCGCAGCCACGCCAGCACTGGAAATGTGAATGGCCTCGTCGGCTCCGCGGGCCAGCGCCTCCCGCAGGATGTTGGGCACCTCATCGCCGCCCAGCGCCAAGGCGATAACCTGTCCGCCTTTGGCTTCCTTGAGACGAACGGCTTCTTCAAGTGCGAATTCATCGTACGGGCTGATGATGAACTTGACATCCGCCCGGTCTATGGAGCAGCCATCGGCTGCAATCTTGATGCGCGTGTCCGTTTCCGGCACGGCCTTGATACAGACAGCAATTTTCACAGGAAAGCCTCCAGGAATGATAACCGCAAGCCGGTGCTGTTCGCCAGCAGCTTGGTGGGAAAACGCACATGTAGCACGCCATTTCTTTGACTGGCAACTACCCTTGGGCACCGGGGACGACCGTGCCGACTGCCGGCCGTGGCCGTTGAGGTGTCCGGCTACGCCGTTCGGCTGACACGCTGACCCAGGGCTTCCGCCACGAGTGTCGTGATTTCGTGGTGAACATCAGCAACGCGCACCCCGGCTGCCCGCAGCGCCTCAACTTTCTGGCGGGGGCTGCCCATACCGCGTTCCATGATGGCGCCGGCGTGCCCGAAGGTGATGCCGGAGGGCATGGCATCCACGAATTTCCCGGCAATGAAGGCAATGAGGGGTTTGGTAAAACCGCCCTGCCGTACCAGTTCTGCGGCCTGTTCCTCATAGACGCCGCCCGGTTCACCAAACATCACCACCGCGTCGGTTTCCGGGTCGGCTTCAAACAGGGGAAGCAGGTCGGCAAAGGTCGAGCAGGCAATGACATCACCCCCCACACTCAGGGCCGTACTGATGCCAAAGCCGGCCTGACATAGCACCCAGGCGGTTTCGCTCGTCATCGAGCCGGACTTGCTGACAATGCCAATCCGCCCCGGCTTGAACTGAAAGTCAGGGTTTGTGCCGCCAATGGGTCCCAGCTTGCACTTGCCGGGCGTCAGAATTCCGACCGATGTCGGCCCCACAACCCGGGCCCCCTTGCTGACAGCGTATGAATAGAGATCAGCCGTGTCATGGATGGGCACCCGTTCGGTGATGATGTTGATGAGCCGGATGCCGTTGCTAATCGCTTCAATGGCGGCGTCCTTGGCGGAAAGGGGTGGCACATACACCAGTGAGGTGTTGATGTCGGGATGCGCCGCCAGTGCCTGTTTGAGGGTGTCATAGACCGGTACGCCGTGGACAACCTCGCCCCCTTTGCCCGGTGTGACGCCGGCCAGCACCTTCGTGCCATAGCGCAGCATTTCCCTGGTGACAAATGAACCTTCCCGACCGGTGATCCCCTGGACGACGACGCGCGTGTTTTCATCAACCAGTATGCCCATACCCTGCCTCTTTCTGTGGCAAAAGCCTGCCTCAGCAGTTCAGACCACGTAATCTGTTCTTGTATTCCTCGCTTTTCTGAATGACGACTTTGGCGCTTTCGGTCATGGGCATTTCGGGACCAAAAATCGTCATATCCAGATGCAGTTCTTCACGGGCGCGCTCCAGCGCCGCCCGCGCCTCTTCCCAGCCCGGCCCACCCCGCCGGACCACAATCGGGAAGGGCGGGCGGATGGCCCGCAGACCAGCAATGAAGCCTTCCATGGTGATGTCCACGCGGGTGTTGTTGGCGACAGCGCCAACGTGCCAGCAGGCTGTCAGTCCGGGCTTGGAGAGCACGACGCGCGTCAATTTCTCGACTTTTTCAGCCGGGGGATTGCCGCCATATTCGGTGTAGTTCGCCGGGCGTCCGCCATAGCTGATCAGGGCATCCATGTTCGTGATCGAGCCGCCGCCGCCGGCGCTCATCATGGCAATGTCACCATCGAGTTCGATGTATTTTCCGGCAACGCCCCGGTAGTCATTCTGGTCAATGAGTTTGGCCTGAAGTTCACGTTCCGTCAGCGGGCGCCCCAGTCCGCCCCGTGGCGGATAGTTGAAGTCGCGGTGGCGCGTCATGGCGTCATCATCAAGGATGACCACGGCATCGGCGGCAAAAAAGTTGCCCTTGGGCGTTTCGATGACGGGGTTGATTTCGAGCAGCCGCACATCGTTTTCACGGAAGCAGCGGTAGGCACGTACCATCAGGTCAGCCATCTTGCGCATGCGCTCTTCACGAAAACCGGCTTCCGCTGCGATTTCACGGGCTTTCCATTCGGGCAGTCCGAAAATCGAGTCAATCGGCCGAATGACCAGCTTTTCAGGATGGCGCTGGGTGAGTTCCTCGACCTCAACGCCCCCCTGCTGGCTCAGGATCACGACCGGGGCGCGGTGCCAGCCATCGAAAGTCAACGACAGATAGTATTCGCCCACGATGGACAGCCGTTGTTCGACCAGAACCCCGACCGATTCCGACCCATGAATCGTCGTGTGGAGCAACAGCTCGACGGCCAGTTCGGCCCCTTCGGCCGTTTTGCAAAACCGGATGCCCCCGGCCTTGCCCCGCTTGCCGGCCAGCACCTGTGCCTTGACGGCGACTTCACCGACCTCTTCCACAAAGGCTTCGATATTGCCGGCATTTTGCGGGGAGTTGATGAAGATGCCCTCCGGGACGCGAATACCGTACTTTTTGAACAACGACTTGCCTTCGTATTCGTAGAGATTCATCGGGACACTCCAGTTCGCAACGGCCACGGCACACCGGTCTGGCCGGCGGCTGCGTGGTACGCCGCACCGTGAGGGTACTGTGCCGTAGCGCACAGACGTCGGCCTAGCTTTGCCAATTACCGCCCACACGTCAACTGTTCACTGGCTTGTCAGCAGCCTTTTGTTGTTCTGCCGGAGAGGGTTCGTGGACTTCAGCGGCGGAGAAAAATCACGTCGGCACCCAGCGTGAGCAGGAGAATGACACTCACGAAAGCATTGGTCGTGAAAAAAGCGGCATCAAGGCGGGACAGATCGGTTGGGCTGACCAGGCGGTGCTGGTGAATCAGCAGGCCGCCGGTGGCCAGCACGCCAACGTAGGCCAGCCCACCCAGTCCGGTTACTGCCACCAGCAGGAGCAGCGCCACAAACATCGCGGCATGCAGTCCGCGGGCCACCAGCATGGCCCGGGCAATACCGAGCCATTTGGGAATGGAGTGCAATTCCGGGTGCTGGCGGTCGAAGTCATAATCCTGGCAGGCATAGAGAATATCAAAGCCGGCCGTCCACAGCAGAACGCACAGTGCCAGCAGAACAGCCTCGCCATCGAGCGTGCCACGGACCGCCACCCAGGCGCCGGCTGGGGCAATGGCCAGACACCAGCCGAGCACGATGTGGGAAAACGACGTCAACCGCTTGGTGTAGGAGTAAAACAGCACCGAACCCAGAGCGACCGGGGAAAGCCACAGCGCCAGTGGGTTGAGCATCGCCGCCGCGAGCAGAAAGAGCGCTGCTGAGAAGATAATGAAACCAAGGACGAAACGCCGGCTGACCAGTCCGGCGGGCAGCGCCCGCTGCGCCGTGCGGGGATTCTCCGCGTCGTATTTTTCATCCACCAGGCGGTTGAACGCCATGGCCGCACTGCGTGCCCCGACCATCGCCAGCGTAATCCACCCCATCTGATCGAGCCGTGGCAGGCCCCGCGCTGCCAGCAGCGCCCCCAGGAAGGCAAAAGGGAGCGCAAACAGCGTGTGCTCGATTTTGATCATTTCGCAGGTCGTCCTGACATTACGCAGCACCGTGGACATCGCACACGACACTCCCAAGGCTTATCCCCGACGACCCGCTATCCGGGGTCGTCAGAATCTCCGGGGTGCTAGTGTCTTCCTAGTCGGCACGAGGGAAGCCTGGCAAGCCCCAGTGCCGGAAAACAGGCACCGGAAAGGCAATGTCCAGCCGCCGGACAGGGCCTTCCGGGGGCGCTTCCTTTTGGTGGGCATTCGTTTGACCGCAGGCGGGAGACGGGCGCTGGCAAAACGTCCTAACGTTTCAGGACAATGCTGGCAATCCGGTCGGGGTCGCCCTTGATACCGGATTCGGGAATGAGATTGCCGTTGAAGTCACACTGGGGATCGAGCCAGAGCTGAAGGTTGTGTTGCCGGGCAAACTCCCGGACATTGCCGATGGCTTCGTAGCGCGTGACAAAAAATTCATCCGGGCTGGGGGGAATGTAGCGCGCCAGGAATGACACCCCGGCTTCTTCGCGCTCAAAAACCGGCAGGGCATTGTCAAAAACCTTACGGATATCAAGTTGCTCACCGGCAAGGGGGGCAATGCGCCCGTCTGCCGTACGGACACACAGGACGTTGACTCTCTGCGTCATGGCCAGGTCCTTCAAGGTTCAAAAAGTTCAAACAACGCGGGGACTGGCAAAGACAAAAACCACGTGGCAGGCAAGGTTTACCTGATTGGGCTGGAACCGTGTGGCACTACCGGGAATTTCATTCATCCATCATGAAAACGCCACAAAAACTTCGTTCGCGAGGAGCCGCCCACGGGGTGTCAGGCGGAGGCGCGCGTCTGTCACCGTCAGGAGTCCGGCCGCCTGAAGTTCCTGTATGACGGCGGCGTAATCGCGCCACAGGTCAACGCCATAGCCGGACTGTAGCCGGCCCGGATCAACACCTTCGTCCAGACGCAGCCCCAGCATCAGCGCCTCATGCCATCGCTCGTGTGGGGTACGCCGGGTGCGGGCCACGACGGCGTGGTGCCGGTCGTCAATGGCGGTGAAATAGTCTTCCAGGCGGTCAGTATTCCAGTAGCGTTCGCCGCCGTCGTAGCCATGAGCCCCAACGCCAAAGGCGGCGTAGGGCAGGTCCTGCCAGTATTTCAGGTTATGACGTGCGCGGTAGCCGGGGCGCGCGAAGTTTGAAATCTCATACGCCTCGAAACCAGCTTCACCCAGAAGTTCCAGGGTGAGGAGGTACATTTCGGCAGCAAGATCATCATCCGGCAGTGGCAGGCGGCCGGCCGCCAGTTGCCGGGCCAGGGTTGTCCCTTCCTTGACTTCGAGCAGGTAGAGCGACAGGTGCTCCGGTTCAAGTGCCAGGGCTTCCAGCAGGTTGGTGCGCCAGTCGGTGAGGGTTTGGCCGGGAAGCCCGGCGATGAGGTCAAGACTTAGGTTGTCAAATCCAGCCCGGCGGGCCATCTGGACGGCCCGTCTGGCTGCCTGGGCATCGTGGTCACGCCCGGCCAGTGCCAGATCGCGGTCAAAAAAGGACTGTACCCCCAGGCTCAGGCGGTTGATCCCAAGGTTGCGACAGGCTTCCAGTCGCTCTGGCTCAGCGTCACCGGGGTTGACTTCAAGGGTGATTTCCGTGTCGGGTGCAAAGTCGAACACCGACCGGGACGCCAGCAGAAGGCGCGCCAGTTGGGATGGTGTCATCCGGGACGGCGTTCCCCCGCCAAAGTACAGGGTGTCCGCCTGAAAGGTGGCAAATTCCAACGGCACGGCCGCACAGGTTTCGGGAAAATGTCGCAGTTCGGTTTCCAGCGCTGCAAGATAACGGGCCGCACCGTTGGCGTCATAGCTGCGGGTGACAAAGGCACAGTAGGTACACTTTGTGACACAGAAGGGGAAGTGGATGTACACCCCCAAGCGGGCCGATACGCCAGGTAGTACGGACGTTGGGAGCACGCTCGTCATAGACAGTGGGCAGGGCAAAGCATTAGGTTCACAAAGCTGGGCTGGCGTGACGTGGGCGTGGCATCGGAAGGATGTCCGTTGTCGGTCTGCCGGCGCAGTGAATTCTTCGCTCCGCATCATGATGGGTATGGCAACACCCGATGTGTACCGCTTGTTACAGGAAACCGGCGCCCTGTTGGAGGGTCACTTCCTGCTGAGTTCCGGGCTGCATAGTCCGCAGTATGTGCAGTGTGCGCGCCTGCTTCAGTTCCCGACGGTGGCCGGTCAGGTTGGAGCCGCTTTGGGGGCGCGCTTGGAGGCGCTTGGCGTGCGACCACAGGTGATTGTGGCGCCGGCCATTGGTGGCATCATCATCGCCCACGAGGTGGCGCGTGCCATGGATGTCCGGTGTGTGTTTACGGAGCGCGAACAAGGCGTGATGACGCTGCGGCGTGGTTTTACGCTGGACACCGGCGAGCGGGCCTGTGTGGTGGAGGATGTGGTGACAACCGGCGGCTCGACGCGGGAAACCATGGCCGTTGTCACCCGGTGTGGTGCGCAGGTGCTGGCCGTCGGTGCCATCATTGACCGCAGCGGCGGACAATCTGATTTTGGGCTGCCCTTTGCCGCATTGATCAAGCTGACGATACCAACGTACGCTCCCCCGGACTGCCCGCTCTGCCAGGCGGACGTGCCCCTGGTCAAGCCTGGAAGCCGGACATTCATCTCCGGCTGAGGAGGTCGCCGCTATGGAAGCCATCATGTCAACGTCAACCGGGAAGCGCCTGGCGCCGATGCCCAAAGACCAACACTGGCTGTTCGGCAGTTTCCTTCCGGTGCGCAACGACCTGCTGAACTTTTACACCCGCGTGTTTCGTGAACTGGGCGACATCATCCGCTTTCGTGGATTGCCCGGCCTGTACTGGCATCTCGTTCTGCATCCGGCCTATGTCGAGCACGTGCTGGTGCGTAACCAGCACAACTACCGCAAGGGAAAAGTCTTTGACGGACCCATCGGACTCATCACGGGGAATGGTCTGCTGACAAGTGACGGCGACTTCTGGCGGCGGCAGCGCAAGCTCATGCAGCCCTCGTTTCACCGGCAGGCGCTGAGCCGCTTTGCGGCCACGATGGTGGCAGAAACAGAAGCGTATTTTGAGTTGTGGGACAACCGGGCGCGCCAGTCAGAAGCTTTCGATGTGGCCCAGGACATGGCACTGCTGACGCTGAACATTGCCGGGCTGACGCTTTTTTCAACACCGGTAGGCGAAAAGGCCGACGCTTTTGGGCAAAACCTGCGGGTGGCCTTTGATTTCGTCGGTTTCAGGATGCGTCCGACCTTACCCGTTCCGCTGTGGGTGCCAACTCCGTCCAATCTGCGTTTCAAAGCCGCCCGGCGGCGGCTGGATGCTGTTGTGTACCAAATCATCGAGCGGCGGCGAAAAACGCTCAATCCAGCGCCGGACCTGCTCTCGATGCTGATGGCGGCGCGGGATGAGGAAACAGGCGAAGCCATGAGCGACACCCAGCTTCGGGATGAAGTCATCACCCTGCTGCTGGCCGGGCATGAAACGACCGCCATTACCCTGACCTGGGCCCTGTACGTCCTGACCCGGGAGCCGGCTGTGGAGGCGCGGTTGTACGAAGAAGTCGTGTCGGTGCTGCGTGGGGCCTCGCCAACCGTGGAAGACCTCCGGCGTTTGCCTTACACCCGCATGGTCATCGAGGAAACCATGCGGCTGTACCCTCCTGCCTGGGGCCTGCCACGGGAGGCGATTCACGAAGACGAAATCGGTGGCTACTACATTCCGGGACAAAGTCTCGTGGCGCTCAACCAGTTTTTGACGCACCGCCACCCCGATTTCTGGGAAGACCCTGAACGTTTCGACCCGGAACGCTTCACACCGGAGCGGTCATCCGGTCGTCCGGCCTTTGCCTACTTTCCGTTTGGCGGCGGTCAGCGCGTGTGCATCGGCAGCCAGTTTGCCCTGATGGAAGCCACACTGGTTCTGGCCATGATCGTGCAGCGTTACCGGATCAGGCTCGTGCCGGGACACCCGATTGAGTTCGATACGATGTTTACGCTGCGGCCGAAATACGGCGTGCGGGTCACTTTTGAACGGCGGGGGAAATAGGCGGAGCGTCGGTGTCCGTGGCAACCGGCGCGTCCACGGGCAGGGTAATGGGCTGCCCGCGAAAGCGGGGTTGGGTGCCCAGAACATAGACATCCAGAACCGCCTTACAGCGCGCGCCATATTCGCGCAGGCGCGTCCGTACCGAAACTGACCAGGGCAGGTCGGGAGCGCCATAGGCAATGGCCTGGATGCCAAACCGGTCGCAGAGAAACAGCGCCCGATAGACGTGAAACTTGTCGGAAATGATGGTGAAGTGGTGCTGTCCGAAAATGTCGCGGGCGCGAACGACCGAGTCAAGCGTACGGCGGCCGGCATAATCGGCCGTCATGGCCGCGTCAGGAACCCCCAGGCTGCGCAGCGACTTCCGCATTTCAGTTGGTTCGTCATAAGCCGGTGTCTGATTCGAGCCGCTGAGGATCAGATGTCTGATCTTACCGGTGTGGTACAGCTCGGCCGCCGCCTGCATGCGATTCTGAAAATACGGGTTAAGTCCGCCGGTCGGCAGGTATTTGGCTGTTCCCAGGACAAGCCCGACGGCATTGGCCGGGATGTCGGTGGGGCGCTCGAAAACACGTCTCTGGGTTGAAGAGACCACCCAGGTGTTGGCGAGAACGACAAAAAGCGGCGGCAGTGTCAACCCCAGGAGGGTTATCCACTGCCACCGCTTCAGGCAAAGCATAGGCGTTGGGCGTGATGGAACCGGGCGGCCTTCAGGCGGTGACAAGGGTGCGCTGGAGGCATTGCTGGCGCAGCTCAACCCGGTAGTCATAGAGCACCTTGTGGACCTGCCGGGGTGTCACCCCACCCACCTTTTCGGCAATAGTCGTGTGCAGGGCGCGCTCCGGCGGCAGGTCCTTGCTCAAGTAATCCAGATACTCGGCGATGATGGCGGCCCGCTGATCCGCAGTCGTTTCCGGCAGGTCCGGTGGAAACTTGCTGTTGTCATAGAGGACATCAATCCACCGCAGAACCTGGTACGGCGTGACAAAGCCCAGGTCTTTGGCGATGGCTTCGGGCAGTTCCTCATAAGGCTCCTGACCTTCGGTCAAGTAGCGGTAGAAGGCCTTTTCAATGAGGAAAAGCTGCTGGCGGGTTGGTTTGGGGGTTGGGGACTGGGCGTATTGTGACTGCGCCCACTGCCGGATCACCAGAACAACCGCATCCAGACTGACGCCAAGCTGCTGAGCGATGAAGCGCCGCCGGCCGCCGGGTGGACGCTCGCCAGTTTCGATGAAGTGGCGGTACATCGCAATGGCCTGCTCCCGTTGCTCCGGTGTCAGATCAATGGTGGCCATTTCGAGCGCCGTCCGAAGTTCCTGGATAACCTGGGAGACAATGGCACGGCTGACCCACAACTGCTGGGAAATGGCCGTGTGAATGCGGCGCAGGTGAGGTTCAATGTGTTTGGCATCAAGCGGGATGGCGCTGCCCGGAACCGTCCGCATGTGTTGGAAAGCAGAAGCAATACGCGCGCGCACTTCGGGAGTCAGGGTCCGAATCTGCGGCTGGCGTTGCCGCGCCACCCCTTTTTGCCGTTTACCACTGGGCAGGCCGACAGGCGGGCGGTTGCCCATGACGACCTTGGCCAGCTTTGGCGTGGATGGCGTCGGCGGTGCCATGTGCCCGGTGGCATCCTGCACGGTACGCCGGGGTTGGTGTTTGGCACAAAACCGTGCCTTGCGATCGGTGGAAAAAAACGTCGCACCACATTGGTCGCAGGAGCGGCGAAATTTCATCCCTGTCATGGTTTGCGACCTCGTTTGAGCGCCTCCATCAGATGCGCCGAAATACAAAGTGAACCTTTGGGAAAGGTATGCCACAGCGCAACTGAAATCAACGCAGAGCCGTCGGTGGCGACGCTGGCAGGGGCGGCGGCGAACCCGTTTCGTCGAGTTCGCGCTTGATGGCATCCAGAATGCCGTTGATAAACTGGGTGGCTTCCAGGGTGCTGAAGCGGCGCGCAATTTCGAGGGCCTCGTTGATGACGACGGCCCGTGGCGTGTCGGGTTCGTGAAGGAACTCGTAAACTGCCATGCGCAGGATGTTGCGGTCCACGGCGGCCATGCGCGAAATGCGCCAGCGCTCGGCATGGCGGCTGATGATAAGGTCAATGTCGGCCAGGTGGGCGATAACTCCGGCTACGATACGGTTGGCAAAGGCCGGGACTTTCTCCCGGTGTTCCTCTTTGAGTTCGGTCAACTCGTTCCAGTAGCTCTCAAAGAGGTCCTCCAGGGAGGGCTGGCTCAGATCGTACTGGAAAAGCATTTGCAGCGCGCACTCGCGCGCACGGCGACGGGAACCCATAGCGTTTCAGGGAGTTGTGGTCGGGAACAATGCCAGACCGGAGTTAGTCGAACCAGCTTGCCGGTTTCACAAAAGGATTGAGGATGTCACGAACGCCCGGTTGCCGGGCGAGACTCAATCGCCCGGTAGAGATTGGCGAGTTCAATGGCGGCCAACACGGCTTCAACCCCTTTGTTACCGGCTTTCATACCGGCCCGGTCAATTGCCTGTTCAAGGTTTTCAGCCGTGATAACGCCATAAGTCACCGGAACGCCGGTTTCCAGCGATACGGCTGCAATACCTTTTGTCACCTCGGCGGCGATGTAGTCAAAGTGCGGTGTCTCGCCGCGCACCAGGGCGCCAAGACAGACAATGGCTTCCCAGGCAGCGGTCAGGGCCAGTTTTTTGGCGGTCAGGGGGATTTCAAATGAGCCGGGGACGCGCACCACGGCACAGTCATCAAGCCGTCCGCCGAGCCGCTCAAAGGTATCCAGCGCACCTGAAAGCAGCCGGTTGACCACAAAATCATTCCAGCGACTGACGACAAACGCCACCCGTAGCCCGTCAGCAACAAGTTTTCCCTGAATTTCGCGCACGGCCTTCGGCACCTGACTCCGGTCGAAAAGGCTACACCCGTCGTTCGGTTTTGACCCTGTTGGACGGGCGTTCAAGCCGACGTGGTGTATCATGGCCGGCTGTTGTGTGCAACCAGCGCGGTCGGCTGGGCCTGTCATGCGATGGATTCTGTGTCGGGCGGGGCGCTTCAGGTTTGACGACACACCCGGTCAATAGCGACCAGTTGCCGGAGCAGCCCGGCAAGTTGGTCGAGTGGAAGGGCATTCGGCCCGTCACTCAGGGCGCGGGCAGGATCGTCGTGGACTTCCATAAAAAGTCCATCCACGCCGCAGGCCACACCGGCGCGGGCCAGAGGCGGGATGAAGATGGCGTCACCGTCTGAGGCTGTGCCACGTCCGCCGGGGCGTTGCAGGCTGTGGGTGACATCGAAGATGACCGGGCAGCCGAACTCGCGCATGATTGGGAAGCTGCGCATATCCACCACCAGGTTGTTGTAGCCAAACGAGGCTCCGCGCTCTGTCAGCCAGATGTCCGAGGCGTTGGCTGCGCGCAGTTTCTCGACAACGTGGCGCATGTCCCAGGGAGCCAGAAACTGTCCTTTCTTGACGTTGACCGTGCGTTTGGTTGCCGCCGCCGCCAGGAGCAGATCGGTCTGGCGGCACAGAAAGGCCGGAATCTGAAGCACGTCAGCGACTTCCGCGACGGTTGCCGCGTGGTGTGTTTCATGGATGTCCGTCAGGATGGGCACACCGTGGGTTTCCTTGACCCGTTGCAGAATCCGCAAGCCTTCTTCCATACCGGGTCCACGGAAAGAGGTGTGGGAGGTACGGTTGGCTTTGTCGTATGACGCCTTGAACACGTAGGGAATGCCCATCTGCCGGGCAATCCGGGAAATGGCTTCGGCCATGCGCAGGGCATGGGCTTCGCTTTCAATGACACAGGGGCCGGCAATGAGGAAAAACCCCTGGGCTTGTTGGGCGCGTGAAAAAAGCGGTGTGGACATTGGGAGTGACCTTGGGAGTTGGGGACCCTACGCCAGAGGAAACAAATCACGGACTTGGGCAACGATGGCCGCGTGCTGGAGACCGTTGCTGGCAATCAATCCGGCCCGATGATGCAGGTCCGGCTGGCGGTAGTCGAGTGGCCGGCCCTGAAAATCCGTCAGTACACCGCCGGCTGCCCGCAGGATGGCTTCCGGCCCGGCAGTATCCCAGAGCTTGGAGCGGGTCGAGGCGCTGATAAACAGGTCGGCGCGTTGTTCGACGAGCAGCCCGATTTTGAGTCCGCCGCTGCCGGAGATGATTTCTTTCTGGATGCCTAGCCGCTGCGCGGCCGCCGTGAGGTAGCGGTTGCGGTGCGACCGGCTGGCCGCCAGGGTCATGTCGGGGATATGGTTGACGGACGAAACCCGCAACGGCCGACAGGTGTTTCCCTGGGTGAGCCAGGCACCGTGGCGGTTGGCATACCAGGTTTTGCCGGTTGTGGGCTGGTGGACAACTCCCATGACGGGACAGCCTTCCACACACAGACCGATCATGACAGAGAATTCGCCATTGCCGGCGATGAATTCCCGTGTGCCGTCAATCGGATCGATAAACCAGACCCGGTGCGCCAAAGCACGCCGCCGGGCATCGTCGTCCTCCGCTTCTTCAGAAATGATGAGGTCGTCCGGGAAGCGGCGCTGGAGTTCTGTTACCAGAAATGTGTTGATGGCGCGATCCATGTCCGTTACCGGTTCTCCATCAGGTTTGTAGCTGACCGGGCAGCCGGGTTGGAAGTCGGAGAGGATGCGCTGCCCGGCTTCTGTGACCAACTGGCAGGCAAAGCTGGTTTCGGAATCAAGCATGACAACGGGCAGAGGTGTTTCAGGAGTGGAATGGTCAGCAGGTGACGGAATCTGTCATGGGAATGTGACACGAAGTGTCATATTAGACGTCTTATTCGCACGGTGTCAGGTATGGAATCGTCACAATTGGTAACGGATATGTGTCGTTGCCGTAAAAACGAAAGCTGTGGCATGGAAAATGCGACGAAAAGGTATCAGACGGGGGGATAGAGGGAAGCCGGAGAAGGTCGGGAGACTGTGGCACAGGATTTGCTCCATTTGAAGTAACGAAAGCGCAAGCTTTAGGCATTGTTTGCAGTGTTATCAAGCTGCAAAGTTTTCAGGCCTTGTGGATACAAGGCAACCACTTTCGGCCACTGGCCTTTCACCACCAAGGAGACCTACCACTATGAACCTCAAGAAGCAAAAGGGTTTTTCACTGATTGAGCTGCTTATCGTCGTGGCCATTATTGGCATCATCGCGGCGATTGCAGTTCCGAACCTCATGGCTGCCCGCCGGAGCGCCAACGATGCTTCGGCGCAGCAGACGCTCCGCAACATCAACTCTGCCAACGCCACGTATGAATCTGGTGTCGGCCGTGGTAACTTTGCCAACACACTCGCCGCTCTGGGTGGTACCGGCACGCTCGACTTCGGCATGATCGATACTACCGTCGTCAATGCCACAGAGACGCCCAAGAGTGGCTTCATACTGCAGTCGTATGGTGCGACGCAGAAGAGTTCCACTACCGCTTCGACGTACTCAGTGCGGAACCATCCGTCACAGGAGAGCGGCATTGCACGCACGGGCAACCGGTCTTTCTTCATCAACGAAACCGGTGTGATCCGCACGTCAAATGCCCCGAACGTGCAAGCAGGCTCTACCTCCGATCCCATTGGCAACTAGTTTCGTTACCCATTTCCAAGTGCGAACGGGGGCGTCAAGCTTTGACGCCCCCGTTTTTGTTGTGGCTGTTTTCCCAAAAGCAGCGACCACCAACGCGCCCCCGGCCCCAGTGGCAGGGACGGCTACCGCGCGTAAAGTGGAAAATCGCGGGTCAGTTCCCGCACCTTCTGCCGGACCACTGCCTGCCTTGCCGTGTTGTCAATATCGGAGAGTACCTCAACAATAAGCGCACCGACGTAGCGCAGGTCCTGTTCGCGCATCCCGCGGGTCGTCAGCGCCGGTGTGCCGAGGCGAATCCCACTGCCTACCAGCGGAGGGTTGGTGTCGAAGGGAATGGTGTTTTTGTTGACCGTGATCCCGGCCCGTTCGAGTGCCTGCTCAGCGGCCTTGCCGGTGATGCCCTTCGTGAAAACATCCACGAGGATGAGGTGATTGTCCGTACCGCCGGTGACGAGGCGAAAACCGGCGCCGGCAAGAACTTCACCCAGGGCGACGGCATTTTTCCGAACCTGCCGCTGGTACTCCACAAAGGACGGTTCGAGGGCCTCTTTGAAGCACACAGCCTTGGCCGCAATGATGTGCATCAGCGGGCCGCCCTGTACGCCGGGAAACACTGCCCGATCAATGAGTTTGGCATCTTCCGCCCGGCAGGCAATAAGTCCACCCCGTGGTCCGCGTAGGGTTTTGTGGGTCGTTGTGGTGACAAAGTCCACGTATCCTACTGGGGAGGGATGTTCACCGGTCACGACAAGTCCAGCAATGTGCGCCATGTCGGCCAGCACCCGGGCACCAACCGAACGTCCGATTTCTCCGATGCGGGCAAAGTCAATCTGGCGCGGATAGGCGCTGGCACCGCAGATGATGAGCTTGGGGCGGTGTTTTTCAGCCAGTTGGGCGAGGGCGTCGTAATCCAGCCGCTCGGTTTCACGGTTCACTCCGTAGGTGACGACGTTGAAGTACATCCCGGAGATGTTGAGCGGATGCCCATGGGTGAGGTGTCCGCCGTGTGCCAAATCCATGCCCAGAATGGTGTCACCCGGTTTGAGAACCGCCAGAAACACCGCCAGGTTGGCCTGTGCTCCAGAGTGGGGCTGAACATTGACATGCTCGGCACCCAGAAGCTGCTTGGCCCGCTCGATGGCCAGACGTTCGGCGACATCCACAAATTCACAGCCGCCGTAGTACCGCCGCCCCGGATAGCCCTCGGCATACTTGTTGGTCATGACCGAGCCGGCGGCTTCCATCACCGCACGGCTGGCATAGTTTTCCGAGGCAATCATTTCCAGCCCGTCTGACAGGCGGTTGGTCTCATCTGCAATGGCTTGGGCGATTTCAGGATCGGTTTCAAACAGGGAACGGTTGAGGTTCAGGGACATGGCAGGTCTTTCCAGAAAATGAAGTCGTCAGGGGGGAGAAGTCAGCGGGAGGCGGCCGCTTCGAGCGCCGCGATTTTTTCAATCCGGCGGGCATGGCGGCCGCCGGCGAAATCCGTTTTGAGAAAGGTCTCGATGACCGCCGGGAGCAGGTCAGGACTGGTATTGCGCACACCCATGGCCAGCACGTTGGCATCATTGTGCTCCCGGGCCAGGCGGGCCGTCTCGACATCGTGGACGACCGCCGCCCGGATGCCGGGAATTTTGTTGGCAGCTATGCCGATGCCAATGCCGGTGCCGCAGAAAAGCAGCCCCACATCGGCTTGCCGTCGGGCAACAGCTTCGCCGACGGCGCGCGCATAGTCCGGGTAATCCACTGATTCCGTATCAGTGTCAGTGCCAAAATCCTCGTAGGGGATGCCCAGCCGTTCCAGCACCCGTTTTGCGGCTTCTTTGCCGGGAAAGCCGGCATGGTCACTGCCAAGGGCAACTTTCATTGGAAAAACTCCGCTAACGTCCGGCTGGGTGATACCTGCCGTAAGGTTCTGCCGCTGGGCGAGGCGTGAAGTGTACGTTGACGTACGTGCCAGAGTGTAGCATGCCTACCTTTTCAGCGGGAATTATTTTACCCTGAAGGCGCGCCTGTCCTACTGTCTGCGTGATGCACACAGGGACCGTCGCGCCGTTTCTTCCTGAAGGCCAGTCTCATTCTGCCACGGGACACTTGTCACATGAGTCGCAAAAAAATCCGGCGTCGTGGGTGGCCGCCAGAAACCGAGCGGTCGCTGCACGCCCACATGACGATGCGTGATAATGGGCGTACCCTTGACCGGCGTGAGGTGCTTGACCTGGTACGCGGCGGGGAGGACAGCGAAGTTGAGTTCAAGGTTCGCTACAGCAACCCGGAGCGAATTGCCGCCGAAATTCTGGCCCTGGCCAACAGTGGCGGCGGCGCAATTCTCTTTGGTGTAAGCGATACCTGCCGCATCGAGGGGCTTGACGACGCCGAGCGCGTTGAAGCCGAGTTGCGCGAACTGTGTGCAACGGCCATGGTGCCGCCGGTTCACCCCTACATCAACAAGGTCGCCTTCGACAGCGGCAAGCGCATCCTGGTGCTGGAAGTGGATGACCGCCGTTCACCCCATGCCACCCTTGACGGCCGGTATTACATCCGTATCGGCTCGACCAAACGCGAAGCAGACAGTCAGGAAATTGCCGAACTGTTCCATCGCTACGACAGCGCCCGCTATGAACAGGTGCCTCTGCACGACGTGTCTTTCGATGACATTGACGAAGCTGGTGTGTGGGGCTACATCCGCGCCATCGTGCCGGATGAGTCCCGGTTGCCCAAGGGCTTCCCGACGGCGCTGGCGATGACCGACATGCGGCTGGCGGTCATGACGGCGGATGACTATGCTCCCACCGTGGCCGGACTCGTCCTGTTCGGGCAAAGTCGCGCCATGACGGCGTCGTTCCCGCGCAGCCACGTCGTCCTGACACGCTTTGCCGGCCACGATGTCACAGCGCCAGTCATCGAGCAGGTGACGTTCACCGGCAATGTGGCCAGTCTCTACTGGCGCATCGAAGGCTTTTTGACGCGCTATGCTGATTTGGCCGACGTACCGCCACCCCGGCGGGGAAATGAGGCTGACGCCGAGGCGCGGTCCATCTACTCACGCCCGGCGGTCATGGAAGCCATCACCAACGCGCTGGTGCACCGGGATTATGGCGTACGCCAGGAAGGTGTGCGCGTCATGCTCTATGAACGCCGGCTGGAAATCGTCAACCCGGCCGTAGGCAAGCGCATCTGGCGCGGGGCCATTGACTATGGCGTCAGTCATCCCAACAACCCGACGATCAAAAGCTTCTTCAAAAATGCGGCCTACGGCGTGACGACCTACACCGGCGGCTTGCCTATGGTGCGCCGCGAAACCCTGCGTTTTGCCCGCCGGGAGCCGAAAATCACCGTGCTGCCCCACGAGTTTCGGATCGAGCTGCCGGCCGCGAACTGAAAAACCATGGAACTCAATGACCAACCCCTTGCCGTCCATGAGGCCCAAGCTCTGTCACTGGCGTGGATTGCACCCGTCGGTGTCGAACGTGTGTCGTTGTTTGAGGCCGTTGGGCGGATTCTGGCGGAAACTGTCCACGCACCCCACGATCTGCCGCCCTTTGACAACAGCGCCATGGATGGCTATGCCGTCGTTGCTGCCGACACGGCCGGAGCAAGCGAAGCTTCGCCCGTGCGTCTGGAAGTCAGCGAGCAGGTCACAGCCGGCCAGCTTCCGCAGCAAGCCATGTCCTCCGGCCAGGCCGTACGCATCATGACCGGCGCGCCCCTGCCGGAAGGCGCGTCCGGCGTGGTCATTCAGGAGCAGGTTCGCCGTGAAGGAAGTACCATCTGGCTGACCCGACCGGTCAAGGAGGGCGACCACATCCGGCGACGCGGCGAGGACATTCGTGCCGGGCAGGCGGTGATGTCCGCCGGCGAGTGTCTCACGGCGGCGCACATCGGTGTCCTAGCGGCGTTTCACCGGGCGTTTGTCACCGTCCGGCGGCGGCCGGTCGTGGCCATTGTGGCCACCGGCGATGAACTCATCGAGGTGGATGAACCGCCAGCGACTGGAAAAATCGTCAACAGCAATGCTTACGCCCTGGCGGCGCTGGTACGTGCGGCCGGCGCGCAGCCGCTCGTCCTGCCGCTCGTGCGCGACAACGTGGCGCAGGTCGAAGCCGCCTTTGCTGAAGCTGCTGCCACGGCGGATGTGGTGGTGTCGTCCGGCGGCGTGTCAGTCGGGGAGCATGATCTGGTCAAACCGGCGCTCGAAAGGCTGGGGCTGGAAGCCCGTTTCTGGCGCGTATGGATGAAGCCGGGCAAGCCGCTGCTGTTCGGTCGCCTGCGGGGGCGTCCCTGCTTTGGGCTGCCGGGCAATCCGGTATCGGGCATGGTCTGTTTTCACCTGTTTGTACGTCCGGCGCTGGGCAAAATGCTGGGCCTGCCCGAAACCCGCTGGCGGCTTCCCGAAGTGAGCGCCCGGCTGGCGCACGAGGTCAGGACGAAGGGCGACCGCCCAACCTATCTGCGGGCGCGTCTGGTGTGGACTGAAACGGGCTGGCAGGCCGAAGTGCTGCCGGGGCAGGGATCGGGGATGCTGACCTCGATGCTGGGGGCACAGGGGCTGGTGTTCTTTCCCGAAGGCAAGCGCGTCGGGCAGGCCGGAGAAGTGGTTCCAGTGCTTTGCCTGACTTCGCTGGTCGGTGACTGGCCGGGCCTCTGAACCTCACCTGCCGGCCTGTGTCAGGCCAGCACGTGTCAGGCCGGCACGTGTCAGGCCGGCACGTGTCAGGCCGGCACGTGCCCGGGGCGCCGGCGAACCACAAAAAATTACTTGCAAGGCCTCGCCTTGTGAAACAACGTGCGGTTGTGACCAACAACCTTCTGATGCGCCTCGCCCACGTTGTGTGTCTGTGCCGGATGGACCAGGTCTGGCAGAGTCCGGTGCGCATCCGTGGGCTGATGGCTTTTGGGCTAGTGGTCTGGATGCTGTGGGGGGATTCCGCCGCCCAAGCGCAGAATGTGGCCATCGAACCCCGTCCCTCGGTGCGCATCACCCGGACGGATGAGGCGATCACGATTGACGGTCGTCTTGACGAACCGGCCTGGGAAACGGCCGAGGTTATCCGCGACTTTCGCCAGCAGGAACCAGTGGAAGGTGCGCCTCCAACCGAGAAAACCGAGTGCCGCCTGCTGTACGACAAGACCTGCGTTTATATTGGCATCCGGTGTTTTGACAGCGAGCCGGACAAAATCAACGCTCGCGATCTGAACCGCGATTCCAGCTTTGGCAACGACGACAAAGTTGTGGTGCTGCTGGATACCTACCGCGACGGGCGCAACGCCTACCGGTTTTCCGTCAATCCCCTGGGAACGCAGTCCGATGCCCTCATTACCGACGAAGGCCGGGATTTCAACCTGGCCTGGGATACGCAGTGGCTTTCGGGGGCGACCCGCGACCAGGAAGGCTGGGCGGCCGAAATGGCCATTCCCCTTGTGAGTCTGCGGTTTCGCAAAGGGGCCGATACGTGGGGCTTCAATGTCTCGCGCATCATCCGGCGCAAGAACGAAATTGTGCTCTGGACAAGCTGGCAGCGGGCTTTCGGATTGTTGCGCGTTTCCCAGGCCGGCGTGCTGACCGGCGTGGAAGGCATTATCCGTTCCCGGCTGGTGGAAATCAAGCCATACGTCACGGGGCGTCTCCGCCAGAATGTGCCGGACCCGCTCGGCAATCGTTTTGAGCAGGGCCTTTCCGGTGCCGTTGGCGTTGAAGTCGCGCGCGTGGGGATTACGCCCTCCGTGACGGCCGAATTGACCGTCAACCCTGACTTTGGGCAGGCGGAAGTGGACCAGCAGGTGGTCAACCTGACGCGCTTTTCGGTGTTTTTTCCCGAAAGGCGTGATTTTTTCCTCGAAAATGCCGGCATCTTCCTGTTTGGGCGACCTGGTGTGAATCAGATGTTTTTCACCCGCCGGATTGGTCTGACCGATAACGGCGCGCCGCTGCCGATTGACTTCGGGGCCAAGGTGACGGGCAAGGCCGGGAAGTGGAACCTCGGATTTTTGCACGTGGAGACACGCCCGCTGCGGAAAGTCCAGCCGGATGGAACGGAACGGGTTGCCGTACCGCGCGAGCGCTTTACCGTGGCGCGGGTCAAGCGCGATGTGGGCACGCGGTCGAATGTCGGCGCCATTGCCCTCAATCGTCAGGGGGGCGAAGGCCGGCCCTACAACCGTGGCGTGGGTCTCGATGCCCAGATCAACTTCAACGACTACTGGACAAGCTACGCCTTCTTCGCCAAGACCTTTTCTCCCGGTTTGCGCGGTGATGCCACAACCTTTCGCGTACAGAGCGGCTATGACACGAATCAGATGCGGCTCTTTGGGATATATGAGGAAATCGGCCGCAACTACAACCCGGAAATGGGTTTTGTCCTGCGCCGGGATGTGCGCCAGTACTTCGGGGATGGCGCCTACAAGTGGCGGCCGCCTGCTGTAGCCAAAACCATCCGTGAGATTCGATTTGAAGGATTTGGGGAGTATTACCAGGACCGCACGACGGGCGACCTCCAGACCCGTACGGTGGCCACGGCCATCAGCGTGGATTTTGCCAATTCGGCGTCGGCGACGATTCGTCCCTGGCGGACGGAAACCGATGTGCTGACCCGTCCGTTTCGGATTCGGCCGGGGATTGTCATTCCACCGGGTTCGTACACCTTCAACCGCCACGGGGCGAGCTTTGGAACGGATCGCAGCCGGCGCATCGTGTTTGACGCAGGGGGCAGTTGGGGCAGCTTCTACAGCGGGCAGCGCCAGGAAGCCAGCGCCGGTCTGACCTGGCGCCCCGACTCCCACCTGTCACTCGAAGCGAGCCACAGCTTCAACGCCGTCCAGTTGCCACAGGGAGGTTTCTCAGCCAACTTGTTCAACGGACGGGTAACGTATAACTTCTCACGAAAGTGGCTTTCGACCTGTCTGGTGCAGGTCAACTCCGCCGCCCGCCTGACTAGCATCAATGCCCGGGTGCGCTATATCTATCGTCCGAACTCGGACGTTTTTTTCATTTACAACCAGACGACCGGCGTGGGTGTCGAGCGTCCCAATCGCCAGTTTCAGATCAAAGTGACCTACGACTTCATCCGCTAAGCCGGGCTGTTATGCCCACCCCTGCCCCATTGCGGGCAACCTGACCCTTGGAGGTTTCTTATGCAGCCTTACCCACCACCCTACAGTCCTTCCCCTTACGCCCCTCCAGCCCCACCCAAAAAGTCGGGTAAAACCTGGTTGTGGGTTCTCGGCGGCTGCGGGTGTTTTTCAGTTCTGGCAATTGCCGTCATCCTTGGCGTCATCCTTCTTGCGGGTTCAGGCGGCGGCGGAATTCCCTCAGACAAGCAGGCGTATGTTGGTGACTGGAGCGGCTCCGAGGCAACGCTTTCCATCAAGCCCGACGGCAAAGTGTTCTGGGAACGGCGGACGGGTTCCAGTTCGTCTAAAATCGAAAATGTCCCGATTCGGCGGTTCATCGGGGATGACTTTGAAGTTGGCGTAGGGCCTTTCACCACCCGGTTTGCGGTGCAGAGTCCTCCAAAACTCACAGCCGGACGCTGGACGATGACAGTTGAAGGGATACAACTGACACGCGCTGGCTCATCCTCTGGGATGCTCTCCGGGACGCCTTCCGGCAGCGGCCCCTCAGACGACAACCGCTCGGGCGACAACCGTTCCGACAGTGGCACCGGCGATGACACTCTGCTGGATGGCGGGAAACAACTCCGTGACCTCAAGATGGCACGCCCGCTTGGCGATGACGACCTGGAGTTTACGTCGTTCTTCACCACACGCGACACCAGGCTGACCTGCGTTGTGTATCCCCGGAAGCTGGAGATTGGGGAAACTTATGGTTCACGCTGGTATGCGGAGCGCGTACCCCAGTTGCCTCCCGACAAGCTCATTGGCGAAGTCAAATCTCCAACGATTACCCCGGAAAACAGCCGGTTGACTTGGATTCAGCTTTCCCTGATTTCAGGTAGCGGCTTCCCGCCGGGTGTGTACCGGGTGGAAGTTGTGAAGGATGGGGCGGTTGTCGGCACAATCCGTTTTACGGTTGAGTAACCCTCTACGGATGGAGGTTGCGATGGAGTGCGACATGAGAAAAGCCGGACGGACGGCGTTCCGGGCGGTATCTCCGGTTTCTCTGGGATACCTGCTGTGCCTTCTGCTGGCCGGAGTGGGGATGAGCCTGCCGGTCCGGGCCGGACTGCCGCCGCTCATTGACCGCCAGCTCATTTTCGGCAATCCCGACCTGGCCGGGGCGCAGTTGTCACCCGATGGGAAATACATGGCGTTTCTCAAGCCCTACCGGGAAACGCTCAACATCTGGGTCAAGCGGACAGACGAACCCTTTACGCAGGCGCGGCCGCTGACGGACTCCACGACGCGCCCACTCCGTAACTTTTTCTGGACGCGCAATGGGCGGTTCATCCTGTACGTGCAGGATCAGGGCGGCGATGAAAATTTCAACCTCTATGCCGTCGATCCAACGGCGGCTCCGGCGGCTGGACGCGACGTGCCGCCCGCACGCGACCTGACCGGCCTCAAGGGCGTGCGCGTGCAAATCTACGCCGTGCCCAGAGACGCCCCGGATGTCGTGTGCCTGGGGATCAACGACCGTGACCCGGCCTGGCACGATGTCTATCAGCTCAGACTTTCGACCGGTGAGCGGACGCTCCTGCGCGAAAACCGGGAGCAAATCTCAGGGTGGTTTTTCGATGAGGCCGGGCAGTTGCGGCTGGCCGTACGGGTGGCGCCCAACGGGGATACGGAAATCCTGCGGGTGGATGCCGACCGCCTGGTGAAGGTCTATGACTGTAGTGTTTTTGAGTCCGCCAGTCCCGTTCGGATGCACGCCGATGGGCAGCGGGTCTATATGGTCACCAACCGGGGCAGCCAGGTTGATCTCAGCCGGCTGGTGCTGTTTGACCCCCGGACGGGCAGGGAAGAGTTGGTGGAAAGCGATCCGCTCGGACGAGTGGATTTTGGTAGCGCCTCATTTTCAGAGGTGACAAATGACCTGGTGGCCACCAGCTACGTTGACGAACGGGTACGCACCTACTGGCGTGACAAGGGGTATGCCCGCGACCACCAGTGGCTTCAGAAACGTCTGCCGGGGAAAGATATTGCGTTTGCTTCCGGCACCCGCGACGAGCAACTGTGGGTGGTCGTGGCCACGAGCGATACCGAACCGGGCGAAACCTATCTGTTCGACCGGCGCACCAGGCGGCTGACGCTTCAGTACCGGCTCTATGACAAGCTGGACCGGCAACACCTGGCGCCGATGAAAGCCATCCGGTATCCCTCCTCGGACGGCCTGGAGATTCCGGCCTACCTGACGCTGCCCAAAGGGGTGCCAGCCAGGAACCTGCCGCTGGTTGTCCTGCCACACGGCGGCCCGTGGGCGCGGGACGTGTGGGGGTATCAGCGGCAGGTGCAGTTTCTGGCCAACCGGGGCTATGCCGTGCTCCAGCCCAACTTCCGGGGTTCGACCGGTTACGGAAAAAAGTTTCTCAATGCCGGCAATGGGCAGTGGGGCGATCTGATGCAGGATGACCTCACGTGGGGTGTCAAGTATCTCGTGGCACAGGGCATTGCCGACCCCAAGCGCATCGGCATCATGGGCGGCAGCTACGGCGGCTACGCCACGCTGGCCGGGGTGGCCTTTACGCCCAAACTCTACGCGGCGGCTGTGGCGATTGTCGCGCCGTCCAATCTCATCACCCTGCTGGAAACCATCCCGCCCTACTGGGAAGCCGCCCGCCGGCTGTTCCACACGCGGATGGGCGATCCCAGCCGGCCGGAAGACCGCGCCCGTATGGAACGGCAGTCGCCGCTCAACGCGGCCGACCGCATTGAGACGCCGCTGATGATCGTCCAGGGGGCCAATGACCCACGGGTGAAAAAATCCGAGGCGGACCAGATCGTAGTCGCTCTGCGGGACCGGGGCTTTCCGGTTGAGTATCTCTGCGCGCCGGATGAAGGTCACGGCTTTGCCCGCCCGGTCAACAACCTGGCGCTCTATGCCGCAACCGAACGGTTTCTGGCGGCCTATCTCAAGGGACGTTTCCAGGAGACCATGCCGGAGGAGGTTGCCGCGCGCCTGAAAGACATCACCGTGGATGTCAAGACCGTAACCCGTCCGGCACGGGGAACCCCGGCAGGGGTGGGGTTGACCCGGCCGGAAAGTGATTTGCAGGCCGGCGTCCTGCGCTATCGCGGAACGATTGAAGTGCCGGGGCAGAGCATTCCCGCCACGGTGGAAACCACAGTTGTGGAAGCTGATGGTCTGTGGGAAGTCCGTGAGGAAACCCGGCTTCCCGTGGGAACGGTCGTGGAGACGACGAAGCTTGAAAAATCCTCTTTGGTGGTACGCGCGCGGCAGGTCAGTCAGGGGCCGCTCACGGTGGATGTGGCGTTCCGGGCTGGCAAAGCAGACGGTTCGGTACAGCTCAACGGCACGCCCCGTCCGCTGGCGGCTGATTTGGGGGGCGAACTGCTGGCCGACGGTGCCGGGCGCTATCTTGTCATCGGGCGCCTGCCGCTGGCGGTTGGCTATACGGCCACGCTGCGCAACTTCAACGTCCAGAACGGCCGCCCGACGCTCGTTCAGCTTCGGGTGGTCGGCATGGAGGAAGCGCAGGTGGCCTCCGGGACGTTCAACACCTACCGCGTGGAACTTACCGATGAAGGCGGCACCCAAACCGTCGTTTGGGTGGATGCGACCACCCGGCTGCCGGTCAGGCTCTCGGTCAAGGGGGCCAGTCTGGGCGGCGCAGCAATTTCTCTCGAACTGGTCGAGTCCCGGTTTTAGGTCTGGACCGTCATGTAAAGACGGCTTCGCCGCTGTCGCCGGTTCCAGCCAGCTCCGGTGCAGCAAGCGAGGTCTGGCCAACTTTGCTGGCCCAGCAGGGAAGGGTCACGGTGAAGGTGCTGCCGACCCCGACCTGGCTTTTGACGGTTACATTGCCGTCGTGGGCCGCGACAATCCGCTTGACGATGGCCAAGCCCAGCCCAAACCCGACGTGCTTTTTGCCCTGTCCGCCTTGGCGGTAGGGGTCAAACAGAAACGGCAGTTCGGCAGCCGGGATGCCCTTGCCCGTGTCGGTAATGGACACTTCGACAAAGGACAAACCGGCTTCGACACCTTCGCCGACAACTTCCTGTGCCGTAACTGTAATTCTGCCGTCGGGCGGGGTGAACTTGGCCGCGTTGGTCAGCAGGTTCATAAACACCCGCTCCAGCTTGCGGCTGTCGCCAGCGACGGCAGGCAGGTTGGGAGGCAGATCGCGGACAAACGTCAGCGGGTGTGGCGCACCGAGGCGGGTATTTTCAATGCATTGCTGAAGTAATGGCACTAGATCAAGCAACTGGAGATCAAGGGTTAACGACTGAGATTCCGTGCGGGCAAGTTCCAGCAGGTCGTTGATGAGGTCAAGCGTCCGCTGGACGTTGCCCTGGGAAGCGCGTACGAGTTCAAGCAGGTCCGGGTCATGGCCGGGCAGAACTTCTTCGATGAGTTCGAGCGTCCCCTTGACGGCTGCCAGCGGAGAACGCAGGTCATGGACAAGCATGGCCGTGAACTCGGACTTGATGCGATCAAGTTCCATGAGACGCGCATTGGCAGCTTCGGCTTCGGCCCGGCGCTGTTCGGCCTCCCGCCGCGCCTCTTCACGTGCCAGAAGCGCCTGATTGAGTTCTTCGTTGGCTTGCTTGAGCTGCCGGTTGAAGGCTTCTGAAAGCGACACTTCAACCTTCCGCCGTTCGGCTTCGGCCTGCGCCGCTTCCTTTTCCTGCTGAAGCTGGGCCACGCGGGCGACCAGCCCTACGGACAGGAACAGGCCCTGAACGACCGTGCCAAGGTGCAGCACCGACGGCCAGGCAATGGCGGGCGAAAGCACTCCGGCCGTCCGCAGCGTGTTGAGCAGAACGGCCAGCACCACCGCCGACCACGCCAGCAGGAAATACAGCGCCGGCCGGTAGCCCTGACGCAGCGGCCCAATGGAAGAAAACAGTCCCGGCAGCACCCCCAGTGCCATAAGATAAGTTGAAATCCTGGCTACGGTCTGTGTCGGAGCAATGGCGGCAATGGCGGCCATGCTGAAAAACACCCCTGCCAACACACTCAGTCCACGGTTACAGAAGTTTTGCAGGCAAAGGTACTTGCGGGTAAAGAGGGCAGCCATGCCGCAGGCCGCGTTGCCAAAAACAAGCCGCAGCCGCAGTCCTTCCACAAGCAGGCCGCCAAAGAACCACTCCTGAAGCTGAGTGGCAAAGCCATCCACACAGGCCTGAAACAGGCCGATGCAGGTGACATAGCCGGCAAAGAAAATGTTGGTCTGATCGTGGGCGCCAAAAAAGAATGCCGCGTTATAAATGAGAAGGATAAGGAGAAAGCCGTAGTAAGCTCCCAGGAAAAAGGTATGGACACGGTCCTTGCGGCCGTGTTCGAGTGGCTTCCAGAGAGCAGCCGAAAAGGTCAATGCCCCCTTGGTTTCGACGCGCAGGTAGATGGTCTGTTCGGCGTGGGCCGGCAGGGAGATGGGGAACACCGGCAGGCGGTGGCGAACGGCCCGGATTGAAAAGGGCAACTCGTCTCCAGCAGCAAGGCAGGTGAATCCTTCGGTGTCAGTGCGGGGCAGGTAGGCTTCGACGCGGCCCAGATAGGGTTGTTCGACCTCAATGACCCGCTCCACCGGATACGCCAGATTGTTTCGCAGGCGCAGGCGGAACCAGTAGGCCGAGGACGTATAGCCCAGGTTGAGGTAGTCGGTAGCTACCGGAGTGAAGGGAAGCGGTTGGCGGGCCACCTGCTCGATGGTGAGTTGCCGGGTGGGGTCTTCCAGTTGATCGAGTTGGGCCGTAAGCGGTTGACTGTCCGGACGGTCGCTGATCACAACCGGGTTGGCCGGCGCTGTATGTCCGGCTGCCAGTAACAGGGCCAGTACCAGAAGCAACCTTCTCCAGGGTGGAGGCCGATGGGTGTGTAGTTTCCCGGATAGCATAAAACGTCTTTTGCAATGGTTGGGCTGAATGGATGGCCCGAAGTGTAGCCAGCGCGTCATCGCTTTTCCAATTTGGTATGCCCCTGCTGTCAGAAACGCCCTGCCCGAAATAAGAGGACGCACGGATGTTGAAACTTGAGGAACTGACCCCCGGTGCAAGTGTCCGGGGTATCCTGCCCTATTCGGCGGTCACTGTCGTCAGCGTGCAGTGGCACGGCTCGGAGGCGCTGGCGCTGGTGTACCGCGATGCGGGCGGTCAGGTGGACGAAGAGCTGCTCTTTCGCCAGGATGAGGAGCGCCTTGAGATTGTCGCGCTGGGCCGCCCGTGGAGCTTTGACGGTAACGGCGCGGCTTTCCGTCTGGTCGCGGAGGCGCACCGCATCCGCCTCGCTTACCTCTTCGATCCGCTTCTGGCCGTGCATACCTCGCTGGTGGAGCCACTGCCGCACCAGATCACGGCGGTTTACGAAGCCATGCTCCCGCGTCAGCCGTTGCGCTTTCTGCTGGCCGACGACCCCGGAGCCGGCAAAACCATCATGGCAGGCCTGCTTATCCGGGAGCTGATTGTCCGGGGCGATCTGGAACGCTGCCTGATTGTCTGCCCCGGAAACCTGGTGGAGCAGTGGCAGGATGAACTGGCGCGGCGCTTTCACCTGCCGTTCGAGATACTGACGAACGACAAACTGGAAGCCGCCCGCACCGGCAACTGGTTTCTCGAACAAAACCTGGTCATTGCCCGACTGGACAAACTCGCGCGCGACGAACAAGCGCAGCAAAAGCTGGCTGCGCCCACCAACCGCTACGACCTCGTGGTGATGGACGAAGCCCACAAACTCGCCGCCAGTTTCTCCGGCGGTGAGATCAAGTACACCAAACGCTACCGCCTTGGCCAGTTGCTCTCCGGCCTGACGCGGCATTTTCTGTTGCTGACCGCCACGCCCCACAACGGCAAAGAAGAGGACTTTCAACTTTTCCTTGCGCTGCTGGATGAAGATCGCTTCGAGGGCCGCTTCCGCGATGGCGTCCACCGGGTGGATACCAGCGACCTGATGCGGCGGATGGTGAAGGAAAACCTGCTCACCTTCGACGGTGCGCCGCTGTTCCCGGAGCGCATCGCTTACACCGTTCCATACAAACTCTCCGATGCCGAGGCAGACCTGTACCGGGAGGTGACGGAGTATGTGCGGGAGGAGTGGGGCCGCGCCGAAGCGCTCCGGGATGACCGCCGGGCGGGCACGGTGGGCTTTGCGCTGACCATCCTCCAGCGCCGCCTGGCCTCATCCCCGGAGGCCATCTACCAATCGCTGCGCCGGCGACGTGAGCGGTTGGAAAAACGGCTGCGCGAGCTGGAACTGTTGCGTCGCGATGGTGCGGTGGCCATGAACGGTGGCGCTATCTTCGACGCCGAAAAGCTCGAAGACCTGGAGGACGCGCCGGAGAGCGAGATTGAAGCTGCCGAGGAGGAGGTTCTCGATCAGGCGACGGCCGCCAGCACGATGGACGAACTCCGGCGGGAAATCCAGGCGCTCGGACGGCTGGAAGCTCTTGCGGCTCAGGTGCGAAGAAGCGGCGCGGATACCAAGTGGCGGCAACTGTCCGAACTGCTGGACGAAATCTTCACCACGCCCTCCCCGGAAGCCGCCCTCCCGAAAGCCGGGAAATACGTTCCTCCGGCGGTGTCCTCGCCACGCCAGAAGCTGGTGGTGTTTACCGAACACCGGGATACGCTGGGCTACCTGCAGCGCCGAATCGGCGACCGCTTCGGGCGCCCGGAAGCGGTGGCGATCATTCACGGCGGCATGGGACGTGAGGAACGGCGTCAGGCGCAGGAGCGCTTTCTTCATGACCCGGAGGTGCGGGTGCTGCTGGCCACCGATGCCGCTGGCGAGGGGATCAATCTGCAACGGGCGCACCTGATGGTCAATTACGACCTGCCCTGGAATCCCAACCGCCTGGAGCAACGGTTCGGCCGCATCCACCGCATCGGCCAGACCGAGGTCTGCCATCTGTGGAACCTGGTTGCGGCCGAAACCCGTGAGGGGGATGTGTACCGGCGGCTGCTGGAAAAGCTCGAAGAGGCGCGGCAGGCCCTGGGCGGGCAGGTGTTTGATGTGCTGGGCAGGCTGCACTTCGAGGGCCACTCCCTACGGGAGTTGATGATTGAAGCCGTCCGCTACGGCGACCAGCCCGAAGTCCGGGCGCGCCTGACCCGGGCCATTGAACACGCTGTGAATCGTGACCATCTGCAGGACCTGCTCGAAGAGCGGGCGCTGGCCCACGACACCATGGACATCAGCCGTGTGACCCGCGTGCGGGAGGACATGGCGCGGGCTGAGGCACGCCGCCTGCAACCACACTACGTCGAGTCATTTTTTCTGGAGGCTTTCCGGCGTCTGGGCGGAAGCCTCCGCGAGCGCGAGCCGCGCCGCTACGAGATTACTCACGTACCGGCACTGCTGCGCCGACGCCATCGCCAGCCGGGCGCTGGCGACCCGGTGCTGGAGCGCTACGAGCGAGTGGTTTTCGAGAAGCACCTGATGGCCCCGGCGGGCCAGCCGCTCGCCGCCTTTGTCTGTCCGGGACATCCCCTGCTGGAAGCCGTACTCGCTCTCACCCTTGAACGACACGGCGACCTTCTGAAACGCGGCGCGGTGCTGGTGGATGACCGTGACCCATCCACGAGTCCACGGGTGCTTTTTTTCCTGAAGCACGCCATTCAGGATGCCAGCCGGTTGTCTTCGGGAGCGCGGCAGACGCTCTCGCGCCGGCTGCTCTACGTTGAACTGGACGCCGAAGGCCGCGCCCGACATCTGCACTACGCGCCCTATCTGGACTATCGTCCTCTGCGCGACGACGAGCCGGATGCGCTGACCATCCTCAAGCAGCCCCAGTGCGCGTGGATTACCGGTGATCTTGAGCAACACGCCCAGAGCCATGCCATCGCCACGCTCGTTCCCGAACATGTGCGTGAAGTCCGCGAGCGACGCCTGGCCCAGATCGAAAAAATCCGCACGGCGGTCAAAGATCGCCTCACCAAGGAAATCGCCTACTGGGACCGCCGGGCCGAGGAGCTGAAGCTAATGGAGCAGTCCGGTAAGCCGGGGTCCCGGCTCAACTCGCAGGAAGCCCGCCGCCGGGCCGACGAACTTCAGTCCCGCCTTGAGCGGCGCCTGTCCGAACTGGAGAACGAGTCCCGGATTTCAGCCCTGCCGCCGGTGGTGCTGGGTGGGGCGGTGATCATTCCGGCCGGGCTGCTCGCCCACGTGACCGGCAAGCCAGCGACAGTGACAGACACCCCGGCTGACACGCAGGCCGTGGCCGCCCGCGCCCGCGCCATCGTGATGGACGTTGAGCGGCAGCTTGGTTTTGAGCCGACCGACCGGGAGTTCGAGCGGCTGGGCTACGACATCGAGAGCCGCGACCCGAAAACCGGCCGGCTGCGCTTCCTGGAGGTCAAGGGCCGGGTCAGTGGAGCCGCCACAATCACCGTCACCAGAAATGAGATTCTCACCTCGCTCAACAAGCCCGATGACTTTATTCTGGCCCTGGTGGAGTTCCAGGAGGGTGGCAGGCACCGGGTGAGCTACCTGCGGCGTCCGTTCCAGCGCGAGCCCGACTTTGGCGTTACCAGCGTGAACTACGACTTTGCTGTCCTCCTAGCCAGGGCCGAGGAGCCAAGATGAGAAAGAAGCTGATCGAAGTTGCACTCCCGCTCGAGGCCATCAACGCCGCCAGCGCTCGTGAGAAGTCCATTCGCCACGGCCACCCCAGCACCCTGCACCTGTGGTGGGCGCGCCGTCCGCTGGCTGCGGCCCGGGCCGTCATCTTTGCCCAGATGGTGGATGATCCCGCCAGTGTGCCGGAGGAATTTCCCACCCCGGAAGCACAGGAGAGGGAACGCCAGCGCCTCTTTCGCCTGCTTGAGCAGCTTGTACAGTGGGAAAACACCACCAACGAGGAAGTGCTCGAAAGCGCCCGGCGCGAAATCCGCCGGAGTTGGGCGCGGCACTGCCTTGGCGCAGCGGCCGCACGCCTCTCAGACGACGACATTGTGGCTGCGATCAATGCGGGCAGGATGCCCGCGCTCCCAGGTTTTCACGATCCCTTTGCCGGCGGGGGTGCGCTGCCGCTGGAGGCGCAGCGGCTGGGACTCGAAGCCTGGGCCAGCGACCTCAACCCCGTGGCCGTGCTGATCAACAAGGCCATGATCGAGATTCCGCCCCGGTTTGCGGGCCAGCCGCCGGTGAACCCCGAGGCGCGCCAGGACAAGCAACTCTTCGCCCGCGAGTGGAAGGGCGCGCAGGGTCTGGCCGAGGACGTGCGCTACTACGGCCAGTGGATGCGCGCTGAGGCGGAGAAACGCATCGGACACCTGTACCCGAAGGTGGAAGTGACCGCGGCGATGGCCGCGGACCGCCCCGACCTCCAACCGCTCGTGGGCCAAAAGCTCACCGTGATTGCCTGGTTGTGGGCGCGGACGGTCAAAAGCCCCAATCCGGCTTTTGCGGATGTGGATGTGCCGCTGGTTTCCACCTTCATCCTCTCCAGCAAGGCGGGCAAGGAGGCGTACGTCGAGCCAATTATCCTGGCGTCCCGCCCGCGACTTGTGGCGGGCGAGACGCCCGCCCTCCCAGGGACGCCCGCGCTCCCAGGGTATTACTTCACGGTCAAGGTGGGTAAGCCGCCGGAAAAAGCCAGGAATGGCACCAAGATGGGCGGAAGCGGCAGCTCTTTCCTGTGCCTGCTTTCTGGTACCCCAATCGGATTTGATTACGCACGTGCCGAAGCCATGCAGGGGCGTATGGGAGCGCGATTGATGGCCATCGTCGCGGAAGGACCGAACGGGCGCGTTTATCTGCCGCCTACCGAAGAACACGAAGCCATTGCACGCTCAGCGCAACCGACGTGGAAACCTGAGACGCCATTACCTGAAAAGGCCCTTGGGTTTCGTGTTCAGCTCTATGGCATGAAAACCTATGGCGACCTCTTCACCCCCCGCCAGCTTGTGGCGCTGACGACGTTTTCCGATCTGGTGGCCGAAGCGATGGAAAAGTGCCGCGAGGACTACCTGGGAGCGCGGGCGTCCCGCCCGCGAACCATCTGGCACTCCCGCGGCCGTCTCCCTCACTTCGAGGCCGGCGAGGTGCCCCAGCACATCACCTTTCGCCTCCACGACAGCCTGCCGCGCGAGCTGCTTGCCCGCTGGCAGGACGAGCTGGCGCGCCTGCCCGAAGATGAGCAGGCACTTGAACGCCGCAAGCGCATTGAAGCCGCGCTCGACGCCGGGCACGGCGCCTGCTGGCTGCGCGATCCGCACATTGCGGAGCTGGTGGAGCAGTCCCTTCTTCACTTTGACGGCGAGCGCTACGCGCTGCACGCCTGGTGCGTGATGCCCAACCACGTCCACGTACTGGTGACGCCGCTCCACGGCAACAGCCTGTCGTCCATCCTGCACGGGTGGAAATCGTTTACGGCCAAGGAGGCCAACCGGCGGCTGGGGCGCGAGGGGCCGTTTTGGATGGAGGAATACTTTGATCGCGCCATACGCGACGAAAACCACTTCCGGCGTGTGGTGGAGTACATCGGGAACAACCCCGTCAAGGCTGGATTGTGCCCGGAGCCTTCGGCGTGGCGGTGGAGCAGCGCCTGGGAGGGCGGGCGTCCCGCCCGCCATGACTCGCGGGCGGGACGCCCGCGCTCCCAGGATGCGATCCCCTTGCGCGACGGCGGCACCGGCGCGACGGCGTATGCGGAGGCGGTGGGGGTGTATCTGGCGTTTGCGGTGGATAAGTGCGCCGATTACTGGTCCAGCATTTGTAGCTGGCACAGTTCAGGCGAGAAGATGCGTAACACCTTCGGACGTCAGGCGATTCCGATGGTGTGGGATTTTGCCGAGGCAAACCCATTATGTGATTCATCGGGTAACTGGATGGCAATGGTGGACTGGACTTGGAAGGCTCTAGAGGCAGCGCCAGCACGTGCGGGTGGGGCAGCAGCTCAGGACGACGCGCAGTCGCAATCTGTCAGCGCCGACAAAATCGTCTCCACTGACCCGCCCTACTACGACAACATCGGCTACGCCGACCTTTCGGACTTTTTCTACGTCTGGCTGCGCCGCACGCTCAAGCCCGTCTTTCCCGACCTCTTCGCCACGCTCAGCACGCCCAAGGCCGAGGAACTGGTCGCCACGCCCTACCGCCACGGCAGCAAGGAAAAGGCCGAGCAGTTCTTCCTGGACGGCATGACGCAGGCCATGCACCGCCTGGCCGCGCAGGCGCACCCGGCCTTTCCGGTCACCATCTACTACGCCTTCAAGCAGGCTGAAACCCTGGGAACGCGGGCGTCCCGCCCGCGTTTTGTGGCGGGCGGGACGCCCGCCCTCCCAGGGGTGGCCAGTACCGGCTGGGAGACCTTTCTCGACGCCGTGATCCACGCTGGCTTTGCCATCACCGGCACCTGGCCCATGCGCACGGAGCTTGGTAACCGCATGGTGGGTATGGGCACCAACGCCCTTGCTTCCAGCATTGTGCTCGTCTGCCGCCCGCGCCCGAAACATGCTCCCACGGCCACGCGCCGCGAGTTCGTCCAGGCCCTCAAGGACGAGCTGCCGCCGGCGCTGGCCGAGCTGCAAAAGGCCAACATTGCCCCGGTGGACCTGGCGCAGGCCGCCATCGGGCCGGGCATGGCGGTCTTCACGCGGTACGCGCGCGTGCTCGACGCCGAGGGGCAGCCCGTCCCGGTCCGCGAGGCGCTGGCGCTCATCAACCAGACCCTCGACGAGGTGCTGACCGCGCAGGAAGGCGACTTCGATGCCGATACGCGCTGGGCGGTGGCGTGGTTTGAACAGTACGGCTTTGACGAGAGAGAGTTCGGTGTGGCCGAGACGCTCTCCAAAGCCAAAAACACCAGCGTGGACGGCATGGTTGAAGCCGGTATCCTTGCCTCGCGGCGCGGCAGGGTGCGGCTTCTGAAGCCCGAAGAACTGCCGGCCGACTGGGACCCGGCCACGGACCCGCGCCTGACCGACTGGGAGATCGTGCATCACCTGATCCGGGTGCTGGAGCGGGAGGGCGAGCCTGGCGCGGCCGGACTGGTGGCCAGACTCGGCGCCCGGGCCGAGATTGCGCGCGAGCTGGCCTACCGGCTCTATACCGTGTGCGAGCGCCGGAAGCGGGCGGCGGAAGGACTTTCGTACAATGCGCTGGTGCAGAGTTGGCCGGAGATAGCGCGGCTGGCGGCCGAAAGCCGCACGACACGCCCGGCTCAGGAGACGCTTTTTGAGCATACGGAGGCTTGAGGCTGGCGATGACCAATCAGGAACGGGTGGGGAAGGGACTGGAACTGCTGCGTGAAGGGCTGGCGCCCTACGTTGAGCGCGAAGTGCAGGAGGCGGTGCGGGCGGGCGCGGTGAACATGGAGACGGCGCGTCGCTTCGCCGATGACCCGTCGCTCAAGAACAAGCCCATCGCTGAGTGGGACGCGGCGGGTCTGCTCAAGCTGATGTGGGAAACCTGGAACGACGTGTTCCGCAAGACCCTGGGCTTCGCCGAACGTTCGCTGGTCAGCGAGCTGCGCGATTGGCGCAACCGGTGGGCGCACCAGAGACCGTTTTCCAGCGACGATGCCGACCGCGCGCTCGACTCGATGGAGCGGCTGCTGACAGCCGTTTCAGCTTCGCAGTCCGACGAGGTCAACCGGCTCAAGATGGAGCTGCGCCGCCTGGTTTTCGACGAGCAGGTACGCCACGAGAAACGCAAGGCCGGAGGCTCGTTGATCGAGGTTTCCGCCGACGGCAGCCGGCTCAAGCCCTGGCGCGAGGTGGTCGCGCCCCACCCCGACGTGGCCAGTGGTCGCTACCAGCAGGCCGAGTTTGCCGCCGATCTGTGGCAGGTTCACCTGGGCGAGGGCAGTGACGAGTACCAGAATCCCGCCGAGTTCTTTCGCCGCACCTTTCTCACCGCGAGTCTCAAGCGGCTGCTGGTGGGTGCCGTCCAGCGTCTGTCTGGTACGGGTGGCGATCCGGTGGTGCAGCTCCAGACCAACTTTGGCGGCGGCAAAACCCACTCCATGCTGGCGCTCTATCACCTGTTCAGTGGAGTGGCTCCGGCCAGACTGGCGGGGGTGGAGGAACTGATGGCCCACGCCGGTGTGACAGAGTTGCCCAAAGCGCGCCGGGTGGTGCTGGTGGGCAACAAAATTTCGCCCGGCAATCCCGCGCGCAAGCCCGATGGCACGCTGGTGCGCACGCTGTGGGGCGAGCTGGCCTGGCAACTGGGCGGACCGGAAGCCTACGCGCACATTGCGGCGGACGATGAGCGGGCGACCAACCCCGGCGACCGCCTGCGCGAGCTGTTCCGGGACTATGGTCCGTGCCTGATTCTGATTGACGAGTGGGTGGCCTATGCCCGCCAGCTGCACGACGCCGCCGACCTGCCGGGCGGCAGCTTTGAGACCCAGTTCACCTTTGCCCAGGCGCTCACGGAAGCGGCCAAACTGGCCGGCAACTGCCTGCTGGTCATCTCGCTGCCGGCTTCCGACACGCAGGCGGACGATGTGGAGGTGGGCGGTCTGCGGGGGCGCGAGGCCCTTGACCGGCTGCGCAACGTGGTGGGGCGGGTGGAGTCGGCATGGCGGCCCGCCAGTGCCGAAGAGGGCTTCGAGATTGTGCGCCGCCGGCTGTTTGAACCGCTGGCGGGCGCGGAAGCCTTCACCCAGCGCGACCTCACGGCCCGCGCGTTCGCCGAACTGTACCGCGCGCACCCGTCCGAATTTCCCCCCGAATGCAAAGCCATCGGGTACGAACAGCGCATCCAGGCGGCCTATCCCATTCACCCGGAGGTCTTTGACCGCCTCTATGAAGACTGGTCCACGCTGGTCAGATTCCAGCGCACGCGCGGTGTCCTGCGCCTGATGGCGGCGGTGGTTCACAGCCTGTGGGAACAGGGGGACCGCAGCCCGCTGATTCTGCCGTCCACCATTCCGGTGGATGACCCACGGGTACAGTTTGAGCTGACGCGCTACCTGGCGGACAACTGGACACCGATTATCGGGAAGGACGTGGATGGGCCGGGTGCCCTGCCGCTGAAGATTGACGGCGAGCTGCCCAACCTGGGCCGGATTTCGGCCACCCGGCGGGTGGCCCGCACCATTTATCTGGGTTCGGCGCCCACTCCGGCGGCGGCGCACCGGGGGCTTGAGGAGCGCCGGGTGAAGCTCGGCTGTGTGATGCCGGGGGAGTCACCGGCGGTCTTTGGAGATGCGCTCCGGCGGCTGGGGACCGCAGCCACCTACCTCTATCAGGACGGGACGCGCTTCTGGTACGCCACCCAGCCCACCGTGACCAAGCTCGCGGAGGAGCGGGCGGAACAGCTCAAACGTGACCCCGACCGGGTGGCCGTTGAACTCGAAGCCCGTCTCCGCGCCAACGTCAGACAGACCGGCGATTTCGCACGGGTGCACCCGGTGCCACGCACCAGCGCGGACATACCGGACGAACGCGAGGCGCGGCTGGTCATCCTGCCGCCGGAACACGCCTACAGCAGGGAAGGCGACAACGCGGCCGTGAGTGCCGCCCAGGCGATGTTCGAGTCTCGTGGCCAGGCACCCCGGCGCTACCGCAACACCCTGGTCTTCCTGGCGGCCGACAAGGTGCGCCTGCCGGACCTGGAGGATGCCGTACGCGGCTTCCTCGCCTGGCGCTCAATTCTGGATGAGAAAGAGGCGTTGAATCTCGATCCCCACCAGGTACGGCAGGCGGAAACCCGACTCCAGACGGCGGATGTGACGGTGAACGCCCGTCTGCCGGAGACTTACCAGTGGGTTCTGGTACCGGAGCAGCCGACGCCGCAGGCGGCGGTGACGTGGCAGGCGCTGCGGCTGGCCGGCTCTGAGCCGCTGGCCGTGCGCGCCAGTAAAAAACTCAAAAGCGAAGACCGGCTTCTGGGGAAGCTCGGCGCCACCATCCTGCGCAAGCATCTGGATGAGATACCGCTGTGGCGGGGCAACCACGTCCCGGTGCGCCAGCTTGTGGAAGACTTTGCCAGTTATCCCTACCTGCCCCGGCTCATCGGGCCGGAGGTACTCATCCGGGCCATCAGCGACGGCGTGGCGCTGCTCAGTTGGGAAGTTGAGACCTACGCCTACGCCGAAGGCTGGGATGAGACCACGGGCCGGTATCGGGGGCTGCGCGGCGGGCAGCCGGTTCAACTCACACCCGAAGACCCTGGTCTGGTCGTCAGGGCGGATGTGGCCCAACAGCAGCGGGCGGCCGAAATTTCGCCCCAACTGCCGGTCACCGGGGGGAAGGGGGCTGAAATTGCCCCTTCCAGGGCGGATACCGGAGGCAACGGCGATGCCGGCAACCAGGCCGGGGGGACGCTCCCGCCGCCACGCCCCTTGCCACGGCGCTACCATGGCACCGTACGCCTTGATCCGACCCGCGTGGGCCGCGATGCCGGCCGCATTGCCGAGGAAGTCATCGTGCATCTGGCCGGGCAACCCGGCGCCGAGGTGGTGGTTACGCTGGAAATCGAGGTCCGCCTGCCGAATGGGGCCACCGAGCATACGGTGCGGACGGTGATGGAAAACAGTCGCGCCCTGAAGTTTGAGACCTCCGGCTTCGAGATTGACTGACCGCATTCAGGGAACGGGCAGCCCTTTGTTCCGTGGTGCTTTGTCGCCGGGGGGCGTCGTGCCGCCTGGTGGCCGGTGTGGGGGGCATTGGTTTTTCAATCCCCGGTGCGTCCCCAACGGCAGCCAGAATAGTGTGAACGAAAGAGTGGAGTCGTAGCCCGACGTGACACGAAAGCACAACGTACGCCTGGGACCGTGGTTGCGCCGCCTGGCACCCTATGCCGTCGGCGGGATGAGTGTGTGCGCTCTGACCGCAGCAGGTTTTTACCTGAAGGTCCATTCGACGACGGCCGCGCTGCTGTATCTCATCGTCATTGTTCTGGTGGCGCTCCGAACCGGCGCCGCTCCATCGGCGGTGACCGCCCTGCTGGCGTACATTGGACTGGATTCGTTTTTCACCGCGCCCCTGTTTCGTCCGGCGATGAACCAGCCGCTGGATGTCGTCGCACCCATCGTGTTTCTGACGACAGCATTTACCATCAACCGCCTGGCCGCGAAAAACCGCCAGTCGTTTCAGGAGATTCAGTCGCTTCAGGACCAGCTCCGGCTGGTGATGGACACCATACCGGGGTTGGTCTGGAGCGAGTCGCCGAATGGTTCGGTGGAGTTTCTCAACCAGCGTTGGCGTGATTTTCTGGGGGCGTCTTCCGCGCCGGTGACGGATTTGCGGCGCAACCTGCCGGTACATCCGGCAGAAGCCGATGCCCTGGCGGAACAGTGGCAGCAGGCGCGGGAGCGTGGCCGGGCCTTTGAAACGGAAGTCCGGGTGCGCCGCGCCGACGGGGTGTACCGGCGGCTGCGGCTGCACGTCGTTCCGGCCGGCGAACCGGGGCAGGTCGTCAAGTGGTACGGGCTTGGGACGGACATTGAGGACTGGCGTCAGGCGGAAGAGACCCTTGCCAGAGTCGAATCCGAACTGGCTCTGGTGGCCCGCCGGACGCTGCTGGGCGAACTGGCGGCCTCGATTGCCCACGAAATCAACCAGCCGCTTGCGGCGATTGTCACCAACGGGAATGCCTGTCTGCGGTGGCTGGGAGCGACGCCGCCCAACCTCCCGGAAGCCTGGACGACGGTGACGGCCATCATTCGGGATGGCAATCGCGCCGCCGAGATCATTGCACGGATTCGCGCCATGCTGAGCCGGACCGAGTTGAAAAAGGCCACGTTTGACCTGGGGGCAGCGCTGGTTGAAGTCTTGTCCCTCATTCGGAACGATCTCGTCAGGAAGGGCATCACCATCCACACCCGTTTGGCTTCAGACCTCCCGGCCGTTTTTGGTGACCGGGTGCAGTGTCAGCAGGTTGTGCTCAACCTGTTGGTCAATGCGGTGGAGGCGCTGCTTCCGGTGACTGAGCGCCGGCGGGAAATCCGTCTGTCCGCAGAACCCTATGGCGACGGTCAGGTGCTGGTGACGGTGGAAGACAACGGTGTTGGTTTGGGGGAAGCCCACGAAGCCGACATCTTCGATGCGTTTTACACGACGAAACCCGACGGCATGGGGTTGGGATTGGCGATCAGTCGTTCCATCATCGAAAACCATGGCGGCCGCCTGTGGTGCGTTGCCGGCGATGGCTTTGGCGCAAAGTTTCAGTTTACGTTGCTGACCGAGGGCCATGCGGGGTGATGGATTCGCCAATTGTGTACGTGGTTGAGGATGATGTTTCGGTGCGCCAGTCGCTGGAGAACTGGCTGCGCTCGGTCGGCTACCAGGTAGCGTCCTTTGCTTCAGCCGAGGCGTTTCTGCGTGCCGTGCGGGCTGACGACACGCCGGGTTGTCTGGTGCTTGATGTGCGCCTGCCGGGGTTGAGTGGGCTGGATTTGCAGTCCCGCCTGACGGCGGCTGGGGTGGACCTGCCGATCATTTTCATCACCGGTCACGGAGACATTCCCATGTCGGTGCGGGCCATGAAGGCTGGGGCCTTTGAGTTCCTGACCAAGCCGTTTCAGGAGCAGGAGTTGCTTCAGGCCATCGAGCAGGCCATTGCGTATCATCGCCAGTGTTGCGCCCAGCGCGCCGAACTGGCTGCCCTGCGGCAACGCTATGCCACGCTGACCGCCCGCGAACGTGAGGTCATGGCGTTGGTCGTGGCCGGCTGGCTCAACAAGCAGATTGCGGCTGAGCTTGGGACAAGTGAAATCACCGTCAAGGTCCATCGTGGACATGTGATGCGCAAAATGCAGGTGGCCTCTCTCCCGGAATTGGTGCGGGCGGCGGAACGACTGGGGCTTTCCGGTTCCTCGTCGGCCTGAAAGCGCAAGGGTGAGAAACCAAACTTATACCAACGTATAATAGCTTTTTCCTTCATCCGGTTTCATGATGAAGGCTTGTGCAGTTATTGGCCGAACGGAGGGCACAGGCTGAAACCGGTCTTTGAAATTTCTCTCTGAAATTGCCTGAAACTCATTCCGTGAAAAGCCCAACCGGGCTGAAAGATCATGCTCTGCCCGGTTTGCCCTGTTCTGTCAAAAAAACAGCTTTAGCATCAAAAGACAAAAACAAACAGTTTGGTAAAGCTTTCTGCCCGAAACCGTTTCTGTATGGGAGGAAACCATGAAGAAAAACGGCATCTTCTGGGGCTTTGTCGTCGGCTTTATGGGCTGGCTGACAGCATTGGGCTGGGCACAAACAACCGGTACGATCAGTGGCGTCATCAGGGACCCCAGCAATGCCCGGGTGGCCGGGGCGAAAGTCACCGTGACGCTTCAGGGAACACAAATCACGCGCGTCACGACTTCAAGTGAGGATGGAACATTCGAGCTGCCGTCACTCCCGATTGGAACCTACCGGCTGGTGGTCACTGCCGAAGGGTTCAAGCAGTACGAGCAGACGAATCTGGAAGTCAGCCTGGGGCGTGTCAACAGTGTCACGGTCAAGCTGGAGATTGGGGAAACCAGTGAAGTTGTCCAGGTCAAGGCCAGTGGGACACCCTTGATTGAAACCGAAAGCACGCAGCTTGGCGCTTCGGTCAATAGCCGCGCTGTCGTCAACCTGCCGCTGAATACCCGCGATACCTATCAATTTCTACAGCTTCAGCCAGGGGTTCAGTCACAGCTTGGATCAGACCTTTTTACCGGGAGTGACCAGGCTGGTGTTGTGTCCGTCAATGGTGGACGTGGAAGGTCAAACAATTTCAGTGTCAATGGTGGTGAAGCCAATGATCTCTATGTCAATCTGCCGGCTATTCAGCCTTCACCAGACGCCATTGAGGAATTTCGTGTCCTGACAAACAATTTCGATGCCGAGTACGGCCGCAACTCCGGTTCGGTTATCAACGTTGTCACGAAGTCCGGGAGTGATCAATTCCGTGGCAATGTCTTTGAGTTTTTCCGAAACCGTGCGCTCAATGCGCGCAACTTTTTCAATCTGGAAAAGCCCGCCTATAACCAGCATATTTTTGGCGGCACGTTCGGCGGGCCCATCCAGCGTGGCAGGACGTACTTTTTCACTTCCTACGAGGGGCGACGCATCCGCCAGGGCATCCCGTCGGATGTGGTGCCCGTGCCGACGGCGGCCGAACGGTTGGGGGACTTCAGCGCCGGGCCGATCTTTACCGGCTTTATTGCTGATGCGACCGTCGCTGCCGTGCTCAATGCGCGTCCCGGCTGCGCCGCCGCTGTGGCTGCGGCCGGAGGCGCGCCCATCACGGCCGGCGCGGCCTATGCCGATATTTTTCCCGGTAACCGTATTCCCAGCGCATGTTTTGACCGGACGGCCAATGATTTGCTCCAGCAGTTCGTGCCGCTCCCAAACCTGGGTGATGGCTTTTTTCAGGCCAATCCGGTGGCCCGCCGCCGTGGAGACCAGGGGCTTTTGCGTCTTGACCACCGTCTGACAGACCGGCAGCAACTGAGCGCCTTCGTGTTTTACTCGGACAGCTTTGCGCTGGAGCCGTTTGCGCGGGTGGCTGATTCCGGCGCCAACCTGCCCGGCTTTGGCAACGTCAGCAATGCCCGGATTGCCCAGATCAACCTCTCCCATACCTGGACAGGCACGAACACCATCAATGAGGCGCGGGCAGTGTACTTCCGTCAGAACCTGTTTCGGCTCAACAGTCCCGAACGTTCCAACCTTGTGAATGCTTCGTGCCGTGATGTGCCCCCGGAACTGTGCTTCTCCGACCCGAACAACCCCCGGCTGGGGATTATCGTCGGCGTCGGGACGCCGCATGAGGGCGTGCCGTGGATTGGTCTCGAAGGCGGTTTCTCGATTGGCAACAACTACCAGGGGGAAATCCCGCAGGTCGTCAATACCTACCAGCTCACCAACAACCTGACCCGTATCTGGGGCAGCCACACGGCCAAGTTCGGGGTGGACGTGCGGCAGCAGCGTTACCTGATGACCAACTTCGGCGCGCTCAACGGTCAGTTCAGCTTTTTTGGAGGCGGGCCGAACAACATCGGGTACACGAATCTGGTGCCCAACTACCTGCTGGGCCTGGTGGATTCGTACTACCAGACCGGTGCGCAGACTTCGCACTTCTACAGCAACGCGGTCTATCTCTTTGCCCAGGACAGTTGGAAGATCACGCCAAACGTCACGCTCAACTACGGCCTGCGCTGGGAACTGAACACCCCGGCGGCGGACCGCTTCCGCCGGGTGCAGTCCTTTCGGGCCGGCCTGGCCAGTACGCAGTTTCCCTGCCGGCTTGATCCCGACAATCCGCTCGTCGGTGTTTTTGGGTCCCAGGACTGTAGCCCGACAGGCCTCGCCCGCGCCGTTTTTCCCTTGGGTCTGGGGATTCCGGGCGACGAGGGCGTACCGGATGGGCTGTTCCGAACCTACTACCGGGCTTTTGCGCCGCGCCTTGGGCTGGCCTGGAGTCCGCCCTGGCAGAGCGGCTGGCTGGCGAAGCTGACCGGCGGCCCCGGCAACAGCAGTGTACGGGCCGGCTGGGGGATGTTTTACAACGGGCCCATCGAGGGGCTTATCCTGGCCCAGCTCGTGCCCCAGCCACCCTTTGGCATCAGCTCAAACATCACCAACACGTTTCTCAGTACGCCTTTTCTGCGCCAGGACGGAACCATTGTGCCGAACCCCTCCAATGGGATTCTCAATCCACGGCGGGGCGATCCGGTGGACTACTCCGTTTTCCGTCCCATCCTGTTGTATGGACAGTTGCCGGCGGAACTTCGTCCGCAGTACTCCGTGCAGTACAGCCTGACGCTCCAGCGCAAGCTCCGGGATGACCTGTTGGTGCAGGTTGGCTATGTGGGCACCCAGGGCCACCGGCTGTTGCTGACGCGGGACATCAACTTTGGCAATCCCCAGACCTGTCTCGACCTGAACCGGATTCTGGGTCCCGGCACGTGCGGACCGTTCGGAGCTGACAACGAATACTTCGTGCCGGCTGGGGCCATTCCGGCGGGTGTGACCCTGCATCTGCCCTACGGGCCCCAGCGTACCGTGACCGGGCCGAACAATCCGGCCATCCGGCTGGTAGGGTTGCGGCCATTTTCCTCGCCTTTCTGCAATCCCCTGACCGGTGAGGGTTGCCCGCCCGATGGTGTGCCGGTCTTTGCCAGCCTGTTTGAGCGGCAGACGGCCGGCAACTCGAACTACCATTCGCTACAGGTGCTGGTGGACAAACGCTTCGAGGAAAAAGGCATTCAGATTCAGGCGGCCTACACGTGGAGCAAGTCCATTGACAATGCTTCGAGCTTCGAGAACATCGTCAACCCCATCAATCCGCGGCTGAGTCGTTCACTGTCCCTGTTTGACGCCCGTCATCGCCTGGTGGTGACGTTCGACTACCGGTTGCCCAAGGTGACTGGCCGGCGCTGGCTCGGCGGTATCCTCAACAACTGGGCCGTAAGCGGCATTGCCGTCTATCAGACGGGTTTTCCGATTCGCATCACCTCGTCGGATGACCTGGAGCTGATGAACAGCTTTGACTTCGAGCTGCCGGGACAGCCGGACCTGGTGGGGCGGTTTCGGACCTTCGACCCCCGGCGCAACAACCTCTACTTTTTTGATCCAGCCGCTTTCGCGCCCCAGGAACTGGGGACGATTGGGAATGCGCCACGAACCATCTGTTGTGGTCCGAGCATCCACAACTACGATGTCACCCTGCGCAAGAACATCCCTATCAATGAACGGCTGCGCGTCGAGTTTCGCGGTGAGTTCTACAACGTCTTCAACCAGACCCAGTTTCTGAATCCGCGTGGCAACATCACGGAAGGGGAAAATTTCGGGCGGGTGACGCGCGCCCGTGATCCCCGGCAGATTCAGTTTGCCCTCAAGCTGTTCTTCTGACAGGCAGGAACCGGGCCGCACCTCTGGCGTTTCGTCACGGGGGCGGCCCGTTGCCACCGGGACGGTTGGCAGGTGTGGGAAAGTGGAACCAGAAGCCGGGCCAGTGCCGACACCTGCGGCCGGGACGCCGGTGGTAGCGATACGTCATCCGGCTGGAGTATCTTTACTGTATTTGCCTGGCGCGTCCGGCAGCAGTACGTTGCCGGCGGTCGCCCGGCCTTACTTTCTTCAAAGGGCAATCACGCAGAAAACGATTCATGTTCACCCCGAAGCCGTTTCTCACCGTTTTCCTGGTTCTGAGCTTAACCTTCAGCCTGTCAGGTCTGGCACCGGCCCAGGAAGCGCCGGCCACGACCCCCCGCCGGCTCGACAAAGGGACGTTCATGGAAATGGAGTCGGTGACAAATCCGGCCATTTCCCCGGACGGGCGGCAGATTGTGTTTACCCGTACTTTTGTGGACAAGATGACCGACCGCTACCGTTCCACCCTGTGGATTGTGGAGCGCGATGGCTCACGCGCCCGCGAGCTGACCGGACAGACCTACAGCGCCCGTCAGCCGGTGTGGGCGCCGGACAGCAAGCGGTTGGCCTTTGTGGCGGAACGGGACGGGAGTGCACAGATTCACGTCCTGACGCCCGAAACCGGCGATCTCGTGCAACTGACCCGCGTCGAGCAGGAGCCATCCGATCTGCGGTGGTCGCCGGATGGAAAACAACTGCTGTTTTCGATGCTTGTTCCCGATACCGATTCCCCCCTGCCCATCAAGCTGCCGGAAGCGCCCAAGGGGGCGCAGTGGGCCAAGCCCGCCCTGGTCATTGACCGCATGGTGTGGGCCGTGGATGGGCAGGGACAGATTCCCCGTGCCAAACGGCAGGTGTTTGTGCTGGATGCGCGGCTGGGTGGGACGCCACAGCGCATCACGGACGGGAAGTACAGCTACGATGACCCGGAGTGGTCGCCCGATGGCCGGCAGGTGTATGTGTCCGCCATCCGGCGGGATGACTGGGAGTTTGCCCGGGGTGACAGTGAAATCTATGTCATCAACCTGGCCACCCAGGAAATCCGGCCGCTGACCGACCGGCGTGGACGCGACGCCCAGCCGAAGGTTTCCCCGGATGGCAAACGCATTGCCTACGTGGGGTATGACCACCAGAAGCTGACCTATCACATTTCCAGCCTCTACCTGATGAACGCCGATGGCAGCGAGTCCCGGCTGTGGGCGGGCGATCTGCCCAGTTCCCCGACGCAGGTCACGTGGGCGCGGGATGGCAGCGGGGTGTATTTCCTCGTGGAGGAGCGCGGCACGGCACAGCTTTACTTTGCTCCGGTGAACGGAAAAGCCCGCCGGATCACCGAGGGGACGCACGTCCTGAGCAGTTTTTCGCTGGCAGATAACGGGCAGGTGGCGGCCATCCGGTCGAGCTTCCGGGAGCCGGGAAACCTGGTGACGTTTCCGGTGTCCCGGCCCGGCGAAGTGCAGGTGCTGGTGGATGTCAATGCGGACGTGCTCGCCGGCCTGGTGCTGGGCGAGGCCGAGGAACTGCGCTTCAGGTCATCCGACGGGCTGGAGATTCAGGGCTGGCTCATCAAACCGGCGGACTTCGATCCGGCGAAGAAATATCCCATGGTGCTGTGGATTCACGGCGGGCCGTGGTCCATGTACTCGGTGGCCTTCAACTGGGCGTTTCAGAACTTTGCCGCCGAAGGCTATGCCGTGCTCTACACCAACCCGCGTGGTTCGACCGGCTATGGGCAGGCATTTGTCAACGGCATTCAGTATGCCTATCCGGGGAAGGACTACGACGATCTCATGGCCGGGGTGGATGCGGCTTTGGCCAGGGGCTTCATTGACGGACGCAACATGTTTGTCTGCGGCGGCTCCGGGGGCGGAGTGCTGACGGCGTGGATTGTCGGGCACACCGACCGGTTTGCCGCCGCCGCCGCCATGCGTCCGGTGATCAACTGGCATTCCTTTGTGGGAACGACCGATGCTCCGGTGACGTGGTATGACCAGTTTGAGAAGTACCCGTGGGAAGACCCGCAGGCGTTTGCCGTCCGGTCGCCGCTGAGCTACGTCGCCAGAGTGACGACGCCCACAATGCTGCTGACCGGCGAAGCCGATTTGCGGACGCCCATCGGGCAGACCGAGGAATACTACCGGGCGCTGAAAATGCTGGGGAAACCGACGCTGCTGGTGCGGGTTCCTGACGAATTCCACGGCTTTCGGCGGCCGTCACATCAACTGGCCCAGCAGCTTTACCTGCAGGCGTGGTTTGGGAAATACCGGCGCTGAACGGGGGGACAATGCAGAACAACGTGGTGACGGTGATTGGTGGCGGGTTGGCCGGATGTGAAGCTGCCTGGCAGTGCGCGGAACAGGGCGTGCCGGTGCGGCTTTATGAAATGCGGCCGGTCAGGCAGACACCGGCGCACACGACGGACCGCCTGGCGGAGATTGTCTGCAGCAACTCGTTCAAGTCGGATGAAGTCAACACCGCGCCGCACCTGCTCAAGGAAGAACTGCGGCGGGCGCGTTCTTTGCTCATCGCCATTGCCGAGGCGACGCGCGTGCCGGCTGGGGCGGCGCTGGCCATTGACCGGGAACGGTTTGCGGCTGAGGTCACAGCGCGGATTGCCGCACATCCCCGGATTACGGTCATCCGGGAGGAAGTCACGCGGATTCCGCCGGAAGGTGTGGTCATCATTGCCACGGGGCCGCTGACCTCAGACGCCCTGGCGGCTGAGATTCAAACTCTGGCCGGGGCGGAACGGTTGTACTTCTACGACGCCATTGCGCCGGTGGTGGATGCCGAAACCATCAACTACGAAGTGGTGTTTCGTGCGGCCCGCTACGGGAAAGGCGGGGATGACTACCTGAACTGTCCGCTGAACAAGGAGCAGTACGAGGCTTTCGTGGATGCCCTGCTGGCAGCCGAGTGCGTTGCACCCAAGGCATTTGAGGCCGACAAGGCGCAGTATTTTGAGGCCTGCCTGCCGATTGACGTGGCCGTACGTCGGGGGCGGGACACCCTGCGGTTCGGGCCGATGAAGCCGGTGGGCCTGCGCGATCCGCGTACCGGCAGGGAGCCGTACGCCGTGGTGCAACTGCGCCAGGAAAACCTCATGGCCGACAGTTACAGTCTGGTGGGCTTTCAGAACTCGGTGAAGTGGGGGGCGCAAAAGGCCCTGCTGCGGATGATTCCGGGGCTGGAACAGGCGGAGTTTCTGAAATTTGGCCAGGTTCACCGCAACACTTACGTGAACGGCCCGAAACTGCTGACGCCGACACTTCAGGTCAAACACGAGCCACGGCTGTTTTTTGCCGGGCAGATTTCGGGCGTCGAAGGGTACGTGGAATCGCTGGCGACGGGGCTGGTGGCGGGTCGGTGGGCGGCGGCGCTGGTGCAGGGAAAGCCGCTGCTGCCTGTTCCACGGGCATCGGCCATCGGGAGTCTGCTCAACTACGTGGCCCACTGCGAAAACAACGATTACCAACCGGTCAACATCACCTTTGCCCTGCTGCCGCCGCTGGCGGAGGACGAAGCCAGGGTGTATCGGCGGCGGCCGGAGCGGCGGGCGCGGCAGATTGCGTTGGCGCTGGAGGCCTTTGAGGGGTGGCTCAGGGCGATGGATGCCGGACGGCCGTCCTCCCTGGCCGGTGAAGCAGCATGAAGCGAACGTGGCAGGCGTGGTGGTGGAGCGCGGTCTGGCTGTTGGTGGTCAGTAGTCTGTCAGTTGCCGCCCAGGTGGTGCCCGTGCCGGCCGATACCCTGCCGGGACGCACCGGTGAGACGGCGGCCGATGTCGTCATCCGGGCGGACTATGTGACGGTGCTGACCTCGGTCAACAGCACGACCGGTCTGCCGGTGCAGAATCTGAGCGATACCGACTTCGAGATTTATGAGGATGGCAAGTTGCAGATCATCAGCCGGGTGGGACGGCAGGAGGAGCAGCCGCTGCGCCTGGCACTGTTGCTCGACATCAGCGCCAGCGTCCGCAACCGGTTGAAGTTTGAGCAGGAGGCGGCGCTGGATTTTTTCCGGCGCGTGCTGCGCCCCCAGGACCGGGCGGCGTTTTATGCTTTCAATCACGATGTCTATCTGCGTCAGGACCTGACCTCCAGCCTGAGTGCGCTGGAAACGGCCGTGCGGGGGTTGGAGGCGCGGGGGGCAACGGCGCTGTACGATGCGATTTTCATTGCAGCGCGCCGCCTGGAGCGTGAACCCGGACGGCGGGTGATCGTCGTGGTCTCTGACGGACAGAACACGGTCAGCCGGGTGACGCGCGAGCGGGCGCTGGAGGAAGTCAACCGGACGGACGCCATCATCTTCGGCATCTGTCCCATCATTCGGACGGAATATGACGACTTTCTTCCGCCGCCGGACAATGACTTCGACCTTCTGTGCCGGCAGACGGGCGGGCGGGTCTTTATGGTGACGAGTCTCTCTGAGTTGACGACGGGCTTTGCCCAGCTTGAAGCCGAGCTGCGGGCGCAGTATGTACTGAGCTATTACTCCTCAAATGACGCGCGGGATGGCCGGTTTCGCCGCATCGAGGTGCGCGTCAAGCGGCCGGGTGTCACGGTACGCGCGCGGAGCGGCTACTATGCGCCAACCCAGTAGAGGACGGCTCCAGGTGTGACGGTTCGGGTTGTGACGGCGTGGTGTGCCGGAACAACTGTGAAATTCCCTCACCAAGCCCGGCCAAAATTGACTTGGCTGTGGTTCTTTGCATACGATGCGTTCGCTTTTTCACTGCATTTTGAAAACTTGGGGCAGAGGCCATAATGGCAGGCGATTGCGACTGGCAGGTTGCCTCTTGTTCGGGTTTGAGGAATTCCTTGTTGAGCCGGAGGTGGGGTGATGAAACGCGACAATTCGTATTTGCAAGAGGCAACGAATCGTCTGAGCCATATTCTGCGCGAAGTGGTGTGGGAGTCCCCCCGGGTTCGGTCGGAGTTGCATAACCTGCGGGCTGAAGGTCATGAGGTGACGATGATTGTCGAAGTGTCACTGGCCTTTCGTACGCGGCAGGACGGCTCACGGGCCCTGGCGGCGACAGCAAACCAGACGGCGAACCAATCTGAACGATGAACATTCGCCCGTGGCACAAGCTGCCCCCGGAACCGCTGGCGGATGCCAAAGTATTTACGCTTTACCGCGAGCGGGCCTGTCCGCCGGAAGCGGACGGCAATGAGGCGGCGGCGCGGGATTTCTATGTCATTCACACTCCGGACTGGGTCAATGTGATTCCCGTGACGCCGGACGGTGAAGTGGTGCTGGTGGAGCAGTACCGCCACGGAATTCATCAGGTGACACTTGAAATTCCGGGCGGGATGGTGGATGCCACCGATGAGACGCCTGCGGCAGCGGCAGCCCGTGAACTCGAAGAAGAAACCGGCTATGTGGCGGAGACCATCGAGCTACTGGGCTACTGCCATCCCAACCCAGCCATTCAGAACAACCGATGCTACAGCTTTGTGGCGCGCGGGGCGCGCAAGCTCAGGCCGACACGCTTTGACGGCAATGAGTCGCTGGCGGTGCGGCTCGTGCCGCTGGAGACCATCCCGACGCTCATCACGACTGGGCAGATTACGCACGCTCTGGTCATTGTGGCTTTTCACCGGCTGAGCCTGGTGAATCCAATCCTTCCCAACGTTTCAGGATGACTTCATGCCCGGCAGGTTGTCCGTTGTCATTCCGGTCTATAACGAGCGCCGTACCCTGCGTGAGCTGATTGCCCGGGTGCAGGCTGTCCGGTTGCCGCTCGAAAAAGAAATCATCTGTGTGGATGACTGTTCGACCGATGGCACGACTGACATTCTGCGGGAGTTGGCCGCAACACAGCCGAATCTCCGGGCATTGTTTCAGCCGGTCAACCGTGGCAAGGGCGCAGCGCTCCGCGAAGGCTTCCGGCAGGCGACCGGGGATTACGTGATTGTCCAGGATGCTGACCTGGAATACGACCCGGAAGACTACCCGCAGATGCTGGCACCGCTGCTGGAGGGCAAGGCGGATGTCGTGTTTGGCTCGCGGTTTATGGGCGGGCGTCCGCACCGGGTGCTGTATTTCTGGCATTCGGTTGGCAATCGCCTGTTGACGTTGCTCTCAAACATGGTTTCGGACCTGAACCTGACGGACATGGAAACCTGCTACAAGGCCTTTCGGCGGGAGGTCATTCAGTCCATTGTGCTGGAGCAGGATCGGTTTGGGTTTGAGCCGGAGATTACCATCAAGGTCGCGCGGCGGCGGCTGCGGGTGTATGAGGTTGGGATCAGCTACTATGGGCGCACCTATGAAGAGGGCAAGAAGATTGGCTGGAAGGATGGGATTCAGGCGCTCTGGTGTATTGCCAAGTATGGGCTGACCGTTCCGCGGGTGCCGTTGCCGCTGCCGCCGGCGGAAGCCGCAGCCTACGGTTCACATCCTGCTCCGCAGACGGATGAAACCACCACCCTCCGGTGATGCGCCACCGGCACGCGCCCGGCTGGAGGGCCCCCGGTTGTGGGCGTCCTTTGGTTATGCCTGGGCGGGACTGGTGCGTACGTGGCAGTCGCAGCCCAATTTTCGCATTGAGTGCACGATTGGCGGGCTGGCGTTGGCGTTGGCCTGGTGGTTGGAGGCCGGGCTGGTGCCGGTGTTGGTGATGTCGGCGCTGGTGTTGTCGCTGGAGGTGGTCAACAGCGCGATTGAAGCCGTGGTGGACCTGGCTTGCCCGGAGTTTCATCCGTTGGCGAAGGTGGCGAAGGACGCGGCGGCCGGGGCGACGCTGCTGGCGGCGGTGTTTTCGGTGCTGGTGGGGTTGGTGGTGCTGGGGGTGCCGTTGTGGGGGAAGGTGCGTGCGGCGTGGGATTTTCTGACATCCGTCTGATAACGCAATAATCATCTGGCTGGTGTGCACTTTTTGATCGTCAAACTGAGCAGCATTGGGGATGTCGTGCATGCCATGCCGGCGGTGGCGGCCCTGCGCCGGGCGTTTCCCACGGCCCGGCTGACGTGGGTGGTCGAGCGCGTGGCCGCGCCGTTGCTGCTGGGCGCGCCCGGTCTGGATGAGGTCATCGTTCTGGACACCCGCGGCTGGCGGCGGCAGTGGTACCGGCGGGAAGTGTTCCGTCAGGCGGCTGACTGTCTGGCCCGGCTTCGCCGGTATCCGGTGGATGTGGCGCTGGATTTTCAGGGGCTGATGAAATCGGCTGCCGTGGCGTGGTATTCCCGGGCCCGGCGGCGGATTGGCTTTGCAACGGACGCCCTGCGTGAACCGCCGGGCCGGCTGGCTTACACGGAACAGGTCACAGTTTCACCTTCTGAGCATGTGATTCGGGCGAATCTGCGTCTGGTGGAGGCGTTGGGCGTTGCGCCGCCGGAAACCTACGAGTTCTGGCTGCCGCCGCTGGAGGACGAAGCTGCCTATGTGGCCGGACAGTTGTCCCGGCATGGCATCACCGGACGCTTTGCGCTGCTCAATCCGGGTGGCGGGTGGGTGACAAAGCGGTGGCCGGCGGCCAACTTTGGGCATCTGGCGGAGTTGCTTTGGAGGCAGCATGGACTGGCCAGCGTTGTGACGTACGGGCCGGGTGAAGCGTCACTGGTTGAGCAGGTTCAGGCCGTGGTGCGGGAGGCGCCGGTGGTGTCCTTTCCGACGAACCTGCGGGAGTATCTGGCGCTGGCCCAGCGGGCGACGGTGTTCGTTGGGGGGGACACGGGGCCGCTGCATTTGGCAGCCGCCGTTGGGACGCCGATTGTCGGTCTGTATGGGCCAACGTCCGCTGAACGGAACGGCCCGTTTGCGGCGGCCGACAAGGTGGTTGGTCTCGATGTGGCATGTCGTACGGACTGCTATCGCCGTACCTGTCAGCAGCATATCTGCATGGACATTGCGATTTCCCTGGTGGCACAGGCCGTTGGAGACCGCCTCCGCGCCCTGTCCTGATAGGGGCAAGTCCGGTGGGAGATTTTTGTTTTTGGGTGACTGGCCTGTGTTACGATGCGTGCCAAAGGCAGGCTGTTTGGTGCGGATACAGAAACGTCAGGAAATGACGTTCGGGAAGGGGTGACATGGCTGAAGCAGACAACATCTTTCTCAGGATTGCCCGTGGTGAAGCTCCGGCTGACATTGTTTATGATGACGAGCAATGTGTGGCTTTCCGGGATATTCATCCGCAGGCACCGACCCACATTCTCATCATTCCACGGACGCCGATGGAGTCTCTCAACGAGGCTTCCCAGAGTGATGAAGCTGTTTTGGGGCATTTGTTGCGGATGGCGGCCAAAATCGCCAACAAGGTCGGTATTGCTGAAACCGGCTACCGGATAGTCATCAATACAGGGCCCGATGCCGGGCAATCGGTGTTTCAGCTTCACGTACATCTTCTGGGGGGGCGTCCGCTGGCCTGGCCGCCCGGCTGAAGTGACAACGTGGGGTTTGTCATAGGGTTTTTCTGTTTGTTGGCAAACCATGAAAACCTGTCCTCGATGTGGGCGAGTGTGGACAGACACGATGCGTTTCTGTCCCCTGGATGGCGCGGAACTACCACAGGTGCGCACAACTTCCGCCACCCCGGTTGCCCGCCGGATTACCCGTGAGGAGCCACGGGTTGAGTCACCGTTTGCCGGTCAGGACCCCCTGATTGGCCAGGTGCTGGAAGGGAAGTACCACATTCAATCCAGGATTGGCCAGGGGGCAACTGGGGCGATTTACCGTGCCGAGCGCATCAACATTGGCGATGCCGTGGCCGTCAAGGTGCTCAAGCCGGAGTTGGCGGAGGACTATGCGGCTTCGGAGCGCTTTCGCCGTGAGGCGCTGGCGCTGGGGCGCATCCGGCATCCGAATGTCATTGCCATTTATGACTACTTCGAGCAGCCACGCCAGGGGGATCGCCCGGCGTCCATCTTTCTGGTCATGGAGTTGCTGTCGGGCAAGACCCTGCGCGACATTCTTCGTCAGGAGCATGTGCTGGACATTCGCCGGACCGTACGCCTGATGGTGCAGATTTGCGCGGCGCTGCACGTGGCCCATGAGCGGAATGTGATCCACCGCGACCTGAAACCGGAAAACATCATGGTCGAGCAGTACAATCGTCAGCAGGAGATGGCCAAGGTCATTGATTTTGGGCTGGCGCGGCTGCGGATGACCGGCAAGCTCATCAAGACTCTGACGGAGCGGGGGCGGGTGGCTGGGACGCCGTACTACATGGCGCCGGAGCAGTGGATGGACCGTCCACTTGATGCCCGGACGGATGTGTATGCGCTGGGCATCATCTGCTACGAAATGCTCACCGGGCGGGTGCCGTTCCATGCGGATACGGTCATGCAACTGGCCAACAAGCATGTCAAAGCGCCACCCCAGCCGCCGATTGAGCTGCGGCGGGAACTGCCCCTTGGAATTTCGCAGGCGATTCTGCGGGCGCTGGCCAAGCAGCCGCAGGAACGGCCGTCCACGACCTTGGAGTTGGCTGATGCCCTGCAACGGGGGCTGCTTGGTGCTGCGTGAGTTTGGTACTGGGGGAATTTTCCGTGGGCCCGTGGGCAACACTCCCGTGGGCAGCAACCTAAAAAGCGTTTCGGTTTTCCCAACCGGGCATGATAGTCTCCGGCTGAATTTTTGCTGAGGCCTGAAGGCATCAGATAAATCTGGTGAGGTCGGTGTCCAATGTGGGTATCGTCCACGACTTCCTGAAGGAGTGACGCATGACGAGAAGATGGGGATTACTGTGCATGCTAGCTGCCGCGGCCGTGGTTTTTGGCCCAGCTTGTGCCACCAAAAAGTATGTTCGCACGACAATCGATGAGCGGGTTGCCCCGCTTGAAGGGCGTACGGAGGAGTTGGAGCAGTCCGTGGCGCGCAACACTTCGGCGATTCGGGACCTGGACACCCGCCTGTCGGCGCGAATTGATACGGTCAGTGCCCGGGCTGAAGAAGCCAACGCCCGCGCGCAGGCGGCCGAACGCAAGGCTGAGGAAGCACAACTGGGTGTCGAGCGTACAAACGCGCGCTTGACGGAAACAGCGCGTGCTGTTGACGACTTCATTGAAGTGCGAACGGTGTCGGTGTACTTCCAGACCAATCGGTATGATCTCAGCCCGGAGGCCAAGGCGGAACTGGATGCGCTGGCTGAGATCGCCAAGTCGCGCCGGGGCATTCGGATTGAGCTTTCCGGCTTTGCTGACCGGCGTGGCAGCGAGGCAAAGAATCTGACCTTGACGGAAAACCGGGCCAAGGCTGTCAAGCTGTACCTGTACAACGTGCACAAGATTGAGCCGTGGCGGATTGAGTACATCGGGGCGGGCAAGATCAACGACAACGCCCGGACGCCGGAGGAACTTCAGCGCAACCGCCGGGTGGATGTGCGCCTGTTGGCGAACCGGGTGGTGACGGAGGCGGAAGGAGGCAACCCCGGGCCATAGTTGAGAAGCGCCCTTGGTTACAGCGATTGGTAGCCGCCGCTGGCTTGGGGTGCCAGAGCTGGACAGTTTCTGGTTGATTGGCACTGGGAGGGCAACCGACCACTTTGGCCGGGTTGCCCTCTTGGCTTTTGGGGCGTGTGGTGCTTGGTGTTGCAGGTAACAGGGCTTCGGGGGTGGTGCAGGTGTTTGATGGTGGATACTGGAGACGTGATTCTGATAACAAAACAGCAGTGGATGAAACCTGTTGTCCACTGGTTTTAGCGGTTTGGAAAAAAGCAGGTTGAAAAAATGGAAAAAATTTTGACGCTGGGTGGCAACGTTTCAGGAACGTTACCGATAACTGAAGGTGAGACAAGTTTTTGATGCTAACCTTTGTTTCGGAGGCACTATTTGAAAGCCATGCGAGTCGCAGCCAAGTCAACCCCGTCGGTCAACCCGGCATCCACCGCGTCCATTCCCCACAAACTGGATTTGCGTTCAGCCGTTGCTCGGCCGTCGCCATCCACACCGGTCAGCTTTGGCAAACTCAACGATCTGCAAACCCTTGGGCAGAACCTCAAGGCGCGTCTGACGCAGGCCATGGGGCGACAGGTCACGGGTCAGCCGTCAACGGCAGTGGCCACGAGTGGCTTTTCACGGGAAGCGACCGTGACCCGCGTCAACGGCCAGGTGGTCATTGATACCGGAGACGGCGACGACCAGATTCGGGTGACACAGGATGCACGCACGGGCGATGTGACTGTGTCGGTCAACGGCGAGTCGCGGACGTTCACCGGGAGTGATCGCAACAACCTCGTGATTCGGGCCGGGGCCGGCAATGATGTGATTCAGGTTGATCCGGGCGTGACGGTCAACCTGCGGCTCTTTGGCGGAGATGGCGATGATGTCATCACCGGCGGCAGCGGCCACGACCGGATTGATGGTGGTGCGGGCAATGACCGCATCAATGGGGGTGCCGGCAACGACTATATCTATGGCGGCGATGGCAACGACACGCTCCAGGGCGGTGACGGCAACGACACGATCTATGGCGGCCGGGGCAATGACCTCATTTATGGCAATGCCGGCAATGACTACCTGGAAGGCGGCGAAGGCAACGACACCATATACGGCGGTGAAGGCAATGATGTCATTTCCGGCGGGCTGGGCGATGATCGGCTGTTTGGCGGCGCTGGGGACGATGCCATCTATGCCGGGCAGGGGAAAGACAATATCAGCGGCGGCAGCGGCAACAACAAGCTGTATGTCCAGGCGGATGACACGGTACGGACGGCTCCGCGCGGCAGCCGCAACCAGGTGGTGACAGTGGAGCTGACGGGCAACCCGGGTGAGCTGGGAGTGATCGTGCGTGGTTCGGATGAGTTCCGGCAGCGCGTGATGGACGATCTGGAAATGCTCCGCTCATCGCCGGCGGGGCGGCAGATGCTGGCCAGCTTTGATGCCGCGCGTCAGCGGGATCGCGTCACCGTGACGATTGAGGAAATCACCGAGGACAACGGCTTTGCCTCGCGCTCACGCGGCTCCAATCCCTTTCTCGATCCGGCTACCGGACGCCGTGGCACGCCGACCAATGCGACCATTGGTTACAACCCGACCTTTGCGCCGACTTTTGAGTTTGCCGATGGCACGGCTGCCTATACGCCGCCGTCTGTGGTGCTGTATCACGAAATGGCGCATGCCTATGACTACACACACGGAACCCTGCGCCCCGGCACCTACCAGGGCGTGGATACAGCCGACCGTGGGCGCGTGCCGAACCTGGAGCGGGTGGCCGTCGGTGTGCCGCTCGACCATGACAACGATCCCCGGACGCCTGAACAGCTTGACAACGCCAACCATCCCTACGCGCTGACGGAGAACGGCATCCGGGAGGAAATGAACCTCCAGTTGCGGCGGAGTTACATGCTGGCCCGGCTTTCCGGTTTCTGAGCCGCTTTACGCTCCGGGGATACAACCGCTACTCTGGAAGACTCCCGCCGCAGGTTTCGGTCCGGGAGTCTTTCGCTTTTGGGGACTGACGTTGAGGGCAACCTTATGCGGGGACGACTGATCGGGGGGCTGGTGGTGGTGTTGTGGCTGGGTTGTTGGGGGAAAACGCCGCTGCCTTCCCAAACTCCACGCCATAACGAAAAGAGGGCTGTCCGGGAAACCACTGCCATGGAATCGTTGTTTGTCGTGCATGTCGAGCAGGATGGGCTGCGTTGTGATCTGCGGGGGGATGTGTTGAAGGCAGGGGTTCACGACGGCATCACCTATCCGTGTGATCATCTGGTTGTGACCTACACGCTGGAAAACCGGGCTGCGGTTCCCTGCTATGTATTCAACCGGGGACACTCAAATGCACGTTCAACGCTGGGCTACGTTGAACAGCGCCCCGATGGAGTGGTGGAGCTGAGCCAGAAAGCCTGTCTGCCGCCGCCGGACTGTCCGCCGACCTATGCGCCGGTGTTGCCGCGCGTTTCGGTGCTCAAGCCGGGTGAACGGCAGACCGAAAGCGTTTATTTCGAGCTGCCGCTCAAGGCGCACACACCGTTTGATTTCTGCTTTTCGGAATCAGAAATGGCGCCGCTCGCCGGGTCACAGATGGAGTTCCGGCTGGGCTACCTCCGGGCGGACGAAGCCGGGGGGGAGGATGGCGTGCCGATGCCGGCACAGGTACGGGAAAACGACACGCTGCCGGCGGCGTTGGCCCGGCGACAACGTTTTTTGTCGAGCGGGCTACAGGCGCTGCCGTCCGGGGCGGTGCGCCCGGTTGCGCCCTGGTCTTAGCCCTGCAGGAAAAAACCGCTTTGGCCGGTTGTCAGCAGCGCAGGTTGCGCCTGGCGCAGGGCTTCACCGCGTGGCGCGCCGCGCTGGAGACAGGCATAAAAGTCCTGCATCAGCGTCGAGAGATTTCTTTGGGAAATGGCGTCAGACGCCGGCCGGTTGCGCCGGGCGCGGTTCGCCGACCAGTCGCCCGGTGGACTGGGGCGTACCGGGCTGCGGTTGGGGGGAAACGGCCGGCAGCAGAATGGTGAAGCAGGTGCCGACGCCAACCTGGCTGGTGCAGCGCAGGCTGCCGTGGTGGGCCTCGACAATCCGGCGGCAGATTTCCAGCCCCAGACCCGTGCCGTGTTCGCCTTTGGTGGTGAAGAACGGCTCCCAGATACGCGGCAGGAGGTCAGGCGGGATGCCATGCCCGTTGTCAGTGACGTGAATGACCGCCATGCCCTGTTCCAGCCCAAGGGTGATGTCTATGGCGCCGCTGCCGGGCGGCGTGGCATCCACGGCGTTACGGATGAGGTTGATGAGGACCTGCTCGATCTTGGCCTCATTGACCACAGCGCAGGGATCGGCCTGCACCTGGAACGTGACGGTGCGCTGTTTGAGTTCGGTATCCACGCAGATGAGCGACAAAAGCCGTTCGAGCATGGGGCGGAGGGCGCGGTGCTCGAAGGCATACTGGGCCGGGGCATTGCGGGCAAAGAGCCGGATTTCCTCGACCAACTCCAGGGCCCGGCGCTGCCCGTGCAGGGCAAGGTCAGTCAGCCGCAGCACGTCCGGGTCATGGGGGTACTTCAGTCGGATGAGTTCGACGCCGCTGATGAGGGCAAGCCGGTTGCGCAGTTCGTGGGAAATCGAGGCGCACATCTTGCCCATCGTCGCCAGCCGGTCAGCCTGCACGAGCAGGTCCTGGGTGGCGCGGAGTTCGCGGATGAGGTGGAGGTTGTCCAGCATCAACCCGGCCGTACGGGCCGTGGCCATGACGAATTCCAGGTCTTCACTTTCAAAGGCGCCCGGATGGTGTTCGTTGGAAAAGTAGCCTACCCCCCAGAAGTGCTTTCCCGAAGCAATGGGGACGGCGAGAATGGCGCGGGTGCTTGTCAGGGCCAGGCTCTGGGTGGTGGCAAAGCGCTCGTCGGACCGCACATCGCTGCTCAGGCAGCCGACCCGGTCGCGCTGTACCCGGGCCAGGATACTCCGGCTCGGACGCCCCTGCCCGTGTGTTCCGGCGACTTCGAGTTGCTGGGTCCGGCGGTTGCCAACCAGAACGATGCCGTAATCGAGCGGCAGGGCGGCAAAGAGCGCTGTTAGCCAGGCTTCGGCCAGCGCCGGCACACTGGACTGGGCCATGAGCTGGTGGGTGATGTCACAGAGGCTGGTCAGCCGCCGCAGCATCCTGGCATTGAGGTTGGCGGCGGTCGCCATGAGTTCCGGGTTGAGAAAGCGCGTCTGGCGCTCGTCCAGCACCAGCGTCGTATCCGGGGCGGTTTCTTCGGTCAGGGCCTCATCGGTGCCGAAAACCGTCTTGGGCTGACAGGCACTGACGAATCTGAGCCGCACGGCCGCCGGGCGGGAAATGGTGATGGTGTCGCCACTGCTGAGGGTGGCTTCGCGGATGGATTGCCCGTTGACGAACGTGCCGCCAATGCTGTTGAGGTCGCGTATCTGGTAGCGGCCATCGGGCTGCTGGATGATTTCGGCATGGTAGCGGGAAACGCTCGCGCTTTTGAGCATGAGGCTGCAATCGGCATTGCGCCCGATGGTGAACCTGCCTTCGCCCAGCACAAGACGCTGCACCTGTCCCTGCTCCGGGTAGGACAGCAGCAAAGGGGTCAGCGCGGGTTGGGTCAGGTAGAGCAGGCGGATGCCGCCGACTTTGCCCAGCGTGATCTCGTCCCCGTCGGCCAGGGTGGCTTCGGACACCGGCTCGCCGTTGACCAGCGTGCCGCCACTGCTGTGGAGGTCGCGGAGCAGAATGTCGCCGGTATCCGGGCGGATGATTTCCGCGTGGTGGCGGGAGACGGCCGCATGCCGCAGCGGCAGGTGATGGCTGCTGTGCCGTCCCATGGTGAAGGGAAAGCGGGTGACTTCAACGGGATATGGCGGCAGGTCAGTGTTGAGAACCCAGAGGAGAGGGACAGGGGTGGGAGCGGCCATGCGCGTTTTCCTCCAGGTGTGCCGTCAGGTGTGCCGTGGGATGTTCAATCTGAGTTGGCGGGCGACCACTGACCGTGAACCTGAAAAGGGGCCCAGAAAAAGGGGTGGCGGTACCGGGATTCGCGTCGCATGTCCAGTTGCGCCTGGCGCAGGGCCGCGGCCGGGGGACGTTTGTCCCGAAGCAGGGCGCGATAGAAGTGGGTCATCAGCCGCGCCGTGGACTGGTCGCTGATGCTCCACAGGCTGACGACAATCTGGGACGCGCCGGCATACATGAAGCCACGGGTCAGCCCGACCAGCCCTTCGCCGCGGACAAACGTGCCCAGTCCGGTTTTGCAGGCGCTCAGGACGACGAGTTCGGCGGACAGTTGCAGGTTGAAGATGTCCGGCAGCCCGACGACACCTTCGCGCGGCTGCCCCTTGGCATCAAACCGTGACACCAGGAGGCTGGACAGTTCCGGGCGCTCGTTGTCCACCAGGCCGTGGGAGGCAATGTGGAGGAGGCGGTATCGGGGCAGGTCGCCGGTGAGAAGGTTCTCGCGGTTGGCCGCGAAGTCCGTCATGGACAGGCGTCTGGATTTGGGCACCAGGGCGAGGATGGCATCGGCTTCGCGGCGGGTGCCGGGCAGGCGGGGAATGGTCGAGGATGTTGGCTTCGCTCGTCCGGTCGCCGACCGCCTGGAAAAGGGCGAGGGCCTGTTCGTAGTGGGTTTGTGCGGTGGCCGGTTGTCCGAGCCGGGTGAAGGTGGCGGCGAGCGCGGCGAGGGTCACGCCTTCGCCGCGTTTGTCGCCGGTTTCCCGGCGCAGCACGAGGGCCTGCTCAAAGCAGCGTTGGCCAAAATCAGGCTTGTCCTGCGCAACGCTGATGTTGCCGAGACCGGTGAGCGTATTGGCTTCACCGCGCCTGTCGCCGGTTTCCCGGCGCAGGGGGAGGGCTTCTTCAAGGGCGAGCCGGGCTGGTTCAAGCCGGCCGGCTTTGGAGTGGACACGCGCCAGGTTGGTGAGGGCCACGGCGAGGGAGCGCCGGTCGTTGCGCTGGCGGTAGATACTGATGGCACGTTCGAGGTGTTCCTGGGCGCGCGGCAGCAGGCCGAGGGATTCATAGACGAGTCCCTGGTTGTTGATGGCATTGGCTTCGATGGCGGCATTGGAGGCCTGGCGGGCCATGGCAACGGCCTGTTCGAGCAGGTCGAGGGCTTCCTGCTTTTCGCCCAGGATGTCGAGGGTATAGCCGAGGTTGGTGCGCAGGATGCTGCCGCTCTTGTGATCCCGCAGGGCATCGGCCTGGGCGACGGCTTGCCGGTAGTAGTCCACGGCGCGGCGTTTTTCGCCGGCATGGTCGTAGGCGCGCGCCAGGTTGTTGAAAAGCTGCATGAGTCCGGCCGGTTCGCCGCCGGCGCGGCGCAGGGGGAAGGCGCGGTCGTAGCATTCGATGGCCCGCCGGGTCTGGCCCAGATTGTCATAGACGAGGCCCAGGGTGACGAGGGTTTCGGCCTCGCCGTCGGCATCGTTGGCCGCCTGGTAGGCGGTCAGGGCCTGGTGGAGCTGTTCGACGGCGCTTTCCAGGGCGGCTTTGGTGTTTTTCTGACGGGTGCGCTGGGCGGACTGGAGGGTTTCAAAGGCGGTGAAGCGTTGCCGGTCCACGTCCGCGGCCGGGCGGTGGGTGGTGAGGTGGACGAAGAACGCGCCGGCCTGGCGTTCATGGTTGGTAATGGTGATGCGGCAGGTGGTGGCCGTGTCGGCCAGCAGAAGTACGGGACGGGCGCGGGAGATTCCGTTCCAGCCGGCCAATTGTTCAAGGCGGCGGCCGTCATCGCCGGCGACGGCGACGTGTAACTCCACACCGACCTGTCCGACCATGACGACGGCAAACTCGCCGGCGGCGAGGGACACCTGGTAGTGACGGGTTTCTCCACTGGCGAGGTTGCCCTCGATGACCTGGCCGCGGAGCAGCGCCGTGGCTTCAGGGGGGACCGGGGCTGCCGGTGGGGTGGCCGGTGGTTCAGTGGTCGGGCGCTTGGGCGGAGCCTGGCCAGGGCTGACCAGAGGCCATGCCAGGCATCCCAGCAGGCAGGCAATGAGCAGGCTGGATGAAACGCGCATGGCGGTTCCTCAGCAGGCAGCAAGGGGATGGTATCTGGTGATGGAACGCGATGAATCAGGACAAATCGTATCATGGCGGCGGTGTGGGCGCGGGAAACGTGGGTGTGTGTTTCGTTTTTGGGGCAGGTGCGATACAGTGACGCCGCCTGTGCGGTTCCTCACCATTTCATCTTTCCTGGCTTGCGGCTGACCTTCCCATGAGTTCGTTCAATGCGTTACCCCAGCTTGGCTCGGCTGCCATTCGTGAAGCCTATCCCCGCACCTATGCTGCGTTTTGCGGTATGCCGGAAGGGGAAGTCTGGTTTGAGCGATTGGTCGAGCTCGACCTGCACCGGCATCGTCTGCTGGCGACGCCCCAGCCCATGGTCGTGTTTGGCGCGGCTTCCGGGCCGCAGTCGGCAGTCGCTGAGACCTTTGATGTCATTGTGGCCGGCGGCTGTTTTGGCCTGATTGTTGGTGCGACGCTGGCCGCGCACTATGGCTGGCGGGTGCTCGTGTTTGACCGGCACCGGGTGGGGCGGACCCATCGGGACTGGAACATTTCACGGGGTGAGCTGCAACGGCTAAGTGAGGCCGGGTTGTTTACGCCGTCCGAGATGGAAGCCTTCATCACGGCTGAGTATGAAGGCGGGTTTGTTAAATTCCATGCGGAAGGTTGCCCCATTGCGGCTGAGCCGCTGTGGTTTGACGACGTACTGACGCTGGCGGTGTCGTCAGATCGGTTACTGGCGCAGTGCCGGCAGAAGTTGCTGGCGGCTGGCGGCAGCCGGTGTCTGGACCAGGCGACGCTGGAGCAGGTGCAGGTCGAGGCGGAGGGGGTGACCGTCGTCGTCCGGCAGGCTGAAGCGGGCCGGCTGGCGTTTTGGGGGCAGTTGTTCATTGACACGATGGGAACGCTGTCGCCGATTGCCCGGCAGCTCAACCCACGGGAGACGGTGAGCTATCTGTGTCCGACGGTCGGGACGATTGCCACGGGCTTTGCGACCGGTTCGGCGGCGGATGAGGTCAATGCGCGGGTCGGGGAAATTCTGGTAACGACCGGGCATGCGCAGGACGGGCGGCAGTTGCTGTGGGAAGGGTTTGCCGGGCAGGACGGGGAGTTTACGACCTACCTGTTTCACTACGCGCCGGTGGCAGACATCGGGCGGCTGTCGTTGCTGGCGTTGTTTGAGACGTACTTTGAGACGTTGCCGCAGTACAAGCGGCCCGGAGCGGGGTTTGCCTTCCGGCGGCCGGTGTTCGGGTACATTCCGGGGCTGCACCACGTGGGTCTGGGGCCGCAGAAGCGGACGGCGGCGCACCGGGTGTTGCTGCTGGGGGATGCGGCATCGTTGAATTCGCCGTTGACGTTTTGCGGTTTTGGTTCGCTGGTGCGGAACCTGCGGCGGATCACGCATCTGATTGATCTGGCACTCAAGGGGCAGCATCTGGATGAGGCGTCATTGCGGCTCATCAACGCCTACGAGCCGGGCGTGGCGATTATGGCAGCGTTTACGCGCTACATGGTGGCCGATGAGGGCGAGGACCCGAAGGCCGTCAACGAGTTGCTCAACATCGTCATGGAGGCGCTGCATCAGTTGCCGCCGTCGGTACGGACGGGACTGTTCCAGGACCGGATGGCGTGGGGGGATTTTGTGAAGCTGATGTTGCAGATGCAGAAGCTGCATCCGAACATCTGGGAAGCCGTACCGCGCAAGTTGGGGATGGTCTATACGTCGGCCTGGGTGCTGAACTTCGTGGAGTTTTCTGCCTTTGCCCTGCAGAAGGAGTTGGCCGGGGTGATGGGGCAGCTTGGGCGCGGATTGCGGGAGGATTTTTACAACTACGCCAACTATTACCGTTATGCCCTGGCATGAGCGGCCGCACCCGTGCTGGTCCTGGAAACTGGGCTGGGTTCTGGTGGCGATTGGGTTGATGGTCTGGCCCGGCGGGTGTCGGCGTCCGGTGGTGCTGGCGGCCGATACGCTGGTGATGGCGGTTGAGAAGCCGCCGAAGACCCTGGACCCACGGGTGGGGAATGATGCCGTTTCGGCGCGCCTGCACCAGATCATCTTCGATACGCTGGTCAACAAGAACGAGCAGCTTGACATTGTCCCGGAGCTGGCGGACTTCACCATTTCACCGGATGGGCGGGTGTTCACCTTCCGGCTGCGGCCCGGGGTGGTTTTTCACGACGGCCGGCCGCTGACGGCCGAGGACGTGAAATACACCTTCGAGAGCCTGTGCGCGCCGACGTTCAACTCGCCCAAGAAGGGGGACTTTGCGCTGGTGGAGGCCATCGAGGCCCCGGATGAGCGGACGGTTGTGTTTCGCTGCCGGGCGCCGAACCTGCCCATGCTGGGCAGTCTGGTGGCAGTGGGGATTGTGCCGAAGGGCACGTCGCCGGAGGAAGCTGCCCAGCGGCCGGTCGGGACGGGGCCGTTCCGGGTCGTGACTTACCGGGAAAACCACGACATCTGGCTGGAGGCCAATCCGGCGTACTTCAAGGGCGCACCCCGGCTGAAGCGGCTGCAGATTCGCTTCATTCCCGATGCCATGACCCGTGAGCTGGAGTTGCGCAAGGGGACGGTGCAGTTGGCGGTGAACGCTGACCTGGCCTACAGCACCAACCAGGCGTTGGGGAAGACGCCGGGGCTGAAGCTCGTGCAGGCGAAGGGGACGAACATTGCCTATCTGGGACTCAACTGCGAGGACGCCCGGCTGGCAGATGTACGGGTCCGGCGGGCGCTGGCGCTGGCGATTGACCGGGAGACGATCATCCGCACGGTGTTGCGGGGCATGGCGCGGCCGGCGGCGGGGCCGCTGCCGCCGGAGCAGTGGGCCTACCCGGAAGACCTGCCGCCGCCGCGCTACGACCCGGAAGAAGCCCGGCGGCTGCTGGCGGAAGCGGGGTATGGTCCGGGGCGGCCCTTGCGGTTGGAGCTGAAGACCTCGTCGGCGGAGTTGTCGCGGCAGGTGGCGGCGGTGTTGCAGGAACAGCTCAAGCGGGTGGGGGTGGAGCTGTCCCTGCGCTCGTTTGAGTTTCAGACGTTTTTGCAGGATACCATCGCCGGCAATTTCCAGATGTTTTATCTCATCAACGTCGGGGCCAACCAGAGTGTGGATTTTCTGAGTTACTTCTACGAGTCGTCCCGGATTCCGACGAAGGCGAAGGGGTACAGCGAGGGGGCGAACCGGGCGCGCTATCGGTCGCCGGAGGTGGATCGCTGGCTGCGGGCGGCGGCGGCGACGACAGACAAGGCTGAGCAGCGGCGGCTGTACGGGCTGGTGCAGAAACAGGTGGTCAGCGACGTGCCGCAGATTTTTCTGTGGTATCCGAACAACGTGGCGATTGCCCATGAGCGGGTGCAGGGGATTACGCTGGAGTTGTCGGGGAGTTACGCCTTTTTACGGCAGGTGTGGATTGCTGAGGGGGCATCGCAGGATTGATACCTTCGTCTGATAACGTAAAGAGGGTGCCAGACAACAGGGACGGCAGACACGGCAGGTAAAGCAAGAAAAAAAGCAGGAAAAACAGCAAGCCGGAGAGGGAGGAAGGGAGGCTTGAACGGGCCGGGGCAACTGAAGCGGGTTTGTGTCTATTGTGGGTCTCAAACCGGGCAGGCAACCGCCTATCGGGAGGTGGCCTGGTCGGTTGGAGAGCGGCTGGCACAGCAGGGCATCGAGGTCGTCTATGGCGGCGGGCACGTGGGCCTGATGGGCGTGGTGGCGGAGGCGGCGCTGTCGGCCGGGGGACGGGTCATCGGGGTCATCCCGGAGCGGCTGCTGGAGCGTGAGGTGGCCTACCGTGAGGTGACGGAAATGTACGTCACGCGGACAATGCATGAGCGGAAGGCGCGCATGATGGAGCTGTCCGATGCGTTTGTCGCGCTGCCGGGCGGGATTGGCACGCTGGATGAGTTGTTTGAAATCTGGACCTGGCGGCAGCTTGGCTATCACAGCAAGCCGGTGGGACTGCTCAATGTGGCCGGTTACTATGATGGGCTGCTGGGCTTTCTCGACCGGGCCGTGCAGGAGGGATTTCTGGCGCCAGAGTGCCGGGATTTACTGATGGTCGAGACGGATTTTGGGAAACTGTTGGCGCGGCTGGCTGGAACTTTCGTCTGATAACGAATTTTCCAGCCGGGCTTCCTGATGCCAGAGCAGGGCTTGGCGATAGTCAGCGGGCGTGTTGAGGTTGTAAAGCAACCGGTCAGCGCCGGGCAGGTCGGCGTAGTTCGGGAAGGGGAGTGGCGCGGCGGGGATGGTCTGGAGGAAATCCCGGACGCGCCGGCCGCCCCGGCGCAGGAAGGCAGAGAGGGCAGGCAGGATGGCAACGTTGTAGGCGGCGCAGACGCCGGTTGGTTGTCCGTCGGCTGTGAAGGGGACAACCGCCGGGGCCGTGGGGTGGGTGCTGGCGAGCCGTGCCAGGAAGGTCGTTGTCAGGAACGGCATATCACATGGGATGACCAGACACCGTGGGCGTCCGAGTTGGCGGGTGTGTGCGACGGCGCAGGCGATACCGCTGAGCGGGCCGCCATTGGGGATGGGGTCAACCAGGATGTGCCTGTCAAAACAATAGTCTGATAATAATCTCCGAACTGCGTCAGAAGCCGCTGAGAGACCAACCGGCGAACACACAACATACACACGACGGAAAACCGCCCGCAGGCGGTCAGTCAAGACCAAGAGCAACGGAGCATCGGGAAAAGGCAACAGCGCCTTTGGCCGCCCCATGCGCCAGCTCCGGCCGCCTGCGAGGATACACACCGGGAAGTCATCCATGGTATTGGCAACTGCTATTCCTACCGGTGTTGGTGTGCATACCGGTCTGTACTGAACGTGATGCTGTGGCCTTGCGACGACCGGGGCTGCCACTGCCTGCGTTTGCCCCCTGTGTTTACCCCCTGTGTTTGCCTAAGTCCCGATGTGGTTTGGCGTGTGGGTGAAGGTTTCAATCATGTAGTCGTGGATGTAGTTGAACAGCAGGTTCTGAAAGCGCCACCCATAGCGTGGGTCCTGGAGGTCACGGTGTGGAATGACAAAGGTGTAGGGCTCCAGAATATCCGCCACTTTGAGCGAGATGATGACCTGAACGCCACCGGGATGCTCTACAGCCTGGAATTCCAGCAGCGGATGTTCGTAACGACGCAGTTCGGCCTGGATTTTTTCAAGGCTGGAGAGATCGGGCGCAGGCATCAGCACTTCCTCCTGTCCTGACAGCTTCACATAACGAGACCACCGTCGGCACAAAGAACCTGTCCGGTGATGTAGCGGGCATCTTCTGAAAGCAGAAAGGTGGCGATGCGGGCAATTTCCGTTGCAGTCCCGAACCGTCCAAGGGGGATGGTTTCAAGCAGTTTGGCGCGATACTCAGCCGACAGCCCTTCCGTCATCTCCGTTTCAATAAGACCCGGCGCAAGAGCATTGACCGTAATGCCCCGGCTGGCGACTTCCTTGGCCAATGCCTTGGTAAAGCCAATCATTCCGGCCTTGGCAGCGGAGTAGTTCGTCTGGCCGGCCATACCGATCACGCCACTGATGGAGCTGATGTTCAGGATGGAACCGCCCTGCTTTTGTTTGAGCAGGAGCGCAACCACCGCTTTGGACAGGTTGAAGACACTTTTGAGATTGGTGTCGAGAACGGCATCCCAGTCGTCTTCCTTCATCATGATGAGCAGCTTGTCGCGGGTGATACCGGCGTTGTTGACGAGGCCGTGGAGAGCGCCAAAGCGTTCCCGTACCTGCCTGACAACGGACTGGGCGGCTTCAAAGTCGGCGGCATCTGCCTGGTAGGCCTGGGCTTCGACACCCAAGGCCTGAAGTTCCTGCTCGACGGCCCGGGCGGCTTCCACCCGGCTGTGGTAGGTGAAAGCAATGTTGGCACTGCGGGCAGCCAGTTCGAGGGCGATGGCGCGGCCAATGCCCCGTGAGCCGCCGGTGATGAGGATGGTCTTACCGCGAAAATCCAAGGCGTCGTTCATGGCGTTGTGGGAGGGGAAGTTTCAAGAAGTTCCCAGAAAAACACAATGGCAATGGCCTGAATACCATTGAAGGCGTAGTGGAGCACGACCGAAGGCAGGATGGAGCCGGTTGCAGCCCGGAGGACGGTCAGGGTGAGGCTGAGCAGCGCCAGCATGGTCAACCCGGCCCAGCCGCCCCAGTACTGTGGGACGTGAACGGCCAAAAAGAGCAGGGAGACCAGAACCACTGTAGGACGAACCCCCAGACTGCGCTGCAATCCGCCAAAGATAACCCCCCGATAAACCACTTCCTCGACGAGCGGCGCAGACAGTGCAGCCACGCAGGCAATGGCTACCCGAACGGACGGCCCCTGGGCAAGGATGCGGTCAAGATCGGTTTTGGCATTGGGGAGGTAGCGTTCCAGCCAAGCGCCAGTGGCCAGAAACAGTGGTGCTGCAAACACACAGGCTATAAGGAGTCCGTTCCGGCGGGACCAGAACGAACGGCACCAGTCCAGACCCAGCGCCGGGCGAACGCCGTAGGGGGATGTCCGACGGATAAGCTGCCAGCACCATAAAAGCGTTATGGCGTGAGCAGCAAACGTGGACAGCACCAGGGTCAGGGTCAGCGAGTGTGAGGTCGTCAGGTCAGCTTGCGTCGGAAGGGCGCCCCGCTGCAGGTAAAACCAGGCTGTCCAGCCAAGCTGTGCCCCAACCGAACTCAGCAGGATGGCACTGATGCTCAACAGCCATGTCACCATGGCTGCACCGGCATTCCAACCCACCACCCGTGACACCGGGCTGGCTGGGGGCATAACCGCTGGCTCAGTCAGAGAGGTCATGGGCGGGGTAACGCTTTCCCGAAGGCGGCAGGGATGGTTGGGGCTGGGACTGGGCCAGGACGGCCAACCGTTCATTCATCGTGGATGCCACCTGGGCCATAGCCTCTTCAATAGAGAGGCTGGTGGTCTCCAGCGGTGCGTGGATAGTGAGATGAACCGGGCAGGGGGTGAGCCACATGGAATGCGCTGGCAAAAATGTGGCGGTGCCATAGATGGTAACCGGCACAATCGGCACACCGGCTTCACGCGCCAGACGAAACCCGCCCGATTTGAAGGCTTTGACCCGGGCGGGCTGGATGTTCCGCGTGCCTTCGGGAAAGATCACCACCGGAGTCCGGGAGTGGAGCACCTTCCGTGCCGCGGCGATCATGTCAGGGATGGCATTCCGGTTCCCCCGGTCAACCGGAATGTGTCCGGCGCGCCAGAGAAACCAGCCCAGGAAGGGAATACGGAACAGTTCCTTTTTGGCCAGAATCCGAAACTGAAACGGCAGGAAGGCAAACAGCACTGGAATGTCAAGCAAACTCTGGTGATTGGCCATGACCACTGCTGGGGTGTGGCGGGGCAGTTGTTCAAGGCCTTCAACGGAGACCCGCATCCCGACTGTGAAGGCAATCATCCGACACCAGGTGCGCGCGCACCAGTGTTGATAGGCTCCTGTTCGGTCAAACAGTGAAAGCAGAAGGGCCAGAGACCCCATAACCACCGTATAGAGAACAATCAGCAGAAACGCGACAATCGAGTGCAGGATACGGATGATCTTCATTGAAACCATCGTTGAAGGAATGAACTTTCAGCCATGGTCAGGTATGTGGCGCGGTGACGCTCCAGCCGCTCCCGGTAGCGGGCATGGGTGGCGGCATCCGGCTCAAACCAGCTTCCAGCGGGCAGTGGGCAACGGTCAATTGTCAGCAATCGCAGGCCAAGACTGACCCACAGAGCCACGCCACGGGCTGAAGCTTCCGTCGGGATGACACAGATGGGCCGTCCCAGTGCCTGGCACAGCATCGTAGCAAAAACGGGTGACGCCGACACACCGCCGGAGACAATGATCTCTGTGGAGTCCAGGAGGAACCCGGCGGTTTCCAGTTGCCGGGCAATCCACGCCAAACGCAGGGCAATGACTTCGAGCAGCGCCTGCCAGATGGCTACGGGGGTTGTGGAGAGCCGGAGTCCGGCAATCACTCCCGTGGCTTGCGGATGCCAACCCAGACTGCGTTCGCCGGCCAGGAAGGGCAGGATGGTCAATCCGGTATCTTCTGCCAGGGTCTGCCGCAGACGAGCTTCCAGGATCGGTGTGGCCGGCAGGCGCAGCGTACGCCGCCCCCAGGCGAGCAGATTGCCGGCGTTGCTCAGCGCGCCGCCCACGAGGGCATGGTCGTGGTCAAGGTGATAGACCCAGAGACCCGGTGGCGGTTCTCCCGGTTCACGTTCCCTGGGAATGGTGACACGTAGGGCAGCCGTGGTGCCAATGTTGATGGCGGCCCGGTTGTCGGAAAAACACAGGCTGCCCAGGTTGCTGCAGGCGCCATCGCCAAGGGGTGGGAAGAAGCAGGCTGCATGCAGTTGCGGCCAGCGTTTTTTGAAGGGCGGGACGAGGGCCGTGCCAGGGAGCATCGCTCCGGCATTGGCCAAGGGCGGCAGATGAGAGCGCTCAAGGCCAAGATAATCAAGGATTTCTTCATCCCAGTCGGCTTCGCGGCGGGCATAGAGGCCCGTCGCCGAGGCAAGGGAAACGGTGGTGCAGGTCCGGCCAAAAAGTCGCCACCAGGCATAGTCAGCAAAGGACATCCACTGCCATTCCCGGAGCGTCAGGTGACGTCGCAGCCAGGCCAGTTTGAGCAACCAGTAACTGCTGTGGAGGGGGCAACCCGTCCGGGCATAGAGCCGGCGGCGGGTGAAATACTCAACCAAATTCTCTCTTTCGGCTTCGGAACGTGTGTCGCCCCAAGCAAAAACCGGCGTTGTCGGCACGCTGACATCAGGCTGGTCAGCAGTAGCCGCCGACCGTCGGACACCCATGAGGCTGTGCATCATGGTGGAGATACCAACGCCCTGAATGACATACCCCTGACGTTCAGCCCGATGGAGTGACCGGCTGATGACCCCGGTGAAGGCGGCAAAGAGCGCCGTGGCATCGTAGGTCATGGTGCCATCCGGTGTCATGGTAGCCACAACCGACCGCCGGCTAAGGGTTTCCGGCTGCAACCGGCCGTCAGGCGTAAACACGGCCGCACGGAAAGAAGAGGAACCCAGATCAACAGCCAGAATCATGGGTTCTGGCTCAGGAAAGGTGGGCGTGATGCCTGGCATACCGGGCTGCGCCCAGCAGTGCCGTCTGCTCATTGAGGATGACGGCCACTGGAACCTGCTCCAGAAAGCTCCGAAAACGTCCCTTGGCGACGAATGCGCCCAGAAAATTGCCCTTGGTCATCCACTTGAGGATTTTGGGCGCAATGCCGCCGCCGATAAACAGCCCCTCGGTGGCCAGGGCCTTCAGGGCCAGGTTGCCAGCTTCAGCACCATAGAGGGCTACGAACCGCTCCATCACCGCCACGGCAATCGGCAATCCTTCGTCGGCAAACTTCGAGATGGCTGCACCGTAGCCATCAGTAGCAGCCAAAGCTTCCAGGGCAGCGGAACCGGCGGCACGCCCGGTGTCACGGAAAAAATGGTACAGGTGGGCAAAGCCAAACGTCCCGGACACCAGCCGCTCCCAGCTTACGTGATCATAGGTCTGCCAGAGATACGCCAGCAGGTCCAGCTCCGTCGGATCGCTGGGAGAAAAGCTGGCGTGGCCACCTTCCGACGGAACGGCAATGTGGCGTGTTCCATCCCAGAACAGAATGCACTCGCCGAGACCTGTCCCGGCCGAGATCAGGGCCGCGTTGCCCAGGCGGGGTGTACCGGCCTGAAGTTGGTAAAAGTCCGACGGTGCCAGCAGGGCAATCCCGTTGCCGTTGGCTTCGAGGTCATTGATGACAAAGGCCGGGCAGTCGAGTACCTGCCGCAGTTCATCCGCACGGATGCTCCAAGACAGGTTGGTAATCTGGCACACGCCATCGAGGACAGGTCCGGCTGCGCCAATGCAGGCAGCCTGGCAGCGGAGCGCCCGCCCACCAAAAAATGACCGCAGCATGGCTGGCAGATCGCTGAAATCAGCGCTGGCGAAGGTTCGGGTTTCGAGCGGGGCAAGGGTGGCGGCGTCAAACAGTCCGAGGTGGGTTTTCGTGCCACCCACATCTCCGGCCAGGAGGTAACGGGTCATGGTCATTGCGTATCCAGGGTTCAGGAGGGTGATTTGGCTCTGGCCTGTGTTGCCGGGACAGTGGCCAGGGCAGCCCCGATGATCCCGGCGAGGTTAGCCATCCGGGCCGGGAGCACCGGGGCCGGACAGGTCAGGTACGCCGCAAACTTGTCGAATTTGTTGCTGGCGCCGCCGCCGAGAATAAAGGCATCACACCAGAGCAGCCGGTGCAATTCAGTGAGGTATTCGCTGACATACCCAGCCCACTTTTTCCATGACCAGTTCTGCCGCTCACGTGCCGACAAGGAAGCCCGCCGCTCGGCGTCCTTATCACGGATGATCAGGTGGCCCAGCTCAGTGTTGGGAATAAGCTGCCCGTCATGGAAAAGTGCGGTGCCGATGCCGGTGCCCAGGGTGACGATGGCCACCAGCCCGGCAAGGTCGCGGCCGGCGCCAAAGCGCATCTCGGCCAGGCCGGCGGCGTCGGCGTCATTGAGCAACGTCACCGTGTAGCCGGTGGTGTTTTTGAACAGGGTGGCGGCGTCACAGCCAATCCAGGCCGGGTCAATGTTGCCGGCCGTGTGCGCCACACCGTGCTTGACGACGGAAGGCAGCCCGATGCCAATGGCGCCGTCACGCTCACTCCATCCAAAGTGGCGGATGACCTCAAAAACGGTTTCGGCAATGGCGTCCGGTGTCGCCGGCTGTGGCGTGAGCAGACGGAACCGTTCCTGGGTAAGCGTGCCAGTGCGGAGGTCAACCGGCGCCCCTTTGACGCCGGTACCGCCAATGTCAATGCCCAAGGCGCATTTGGCCGTGGTTCTGGCCATGGTATGCGGATTCCTTTCGGGGTTGGGGAAGTCCGATGGGAGCAAGTGGAAGCTGAAGGTGGTGTTGGCAGGGGGGTTGCGGGAGAGCCTGGGAGTCTGATAATCAGCCTTACGTCAAAATACCGCCCAGCCGCGCCTGCACCCACAGCGGCGGTACCGCCCACAGCTTTGCCCCCAGTGACAGATGCGCCCGCCGGGAAAACACATCGTAGCCATGCCGCTCGATGTCACGCAGAATCCCTCCGTACAAACGACTGCTCAGGAACACGGTAAAGCGACTGTCCGGCGAAAGCAACCGAATACCACACTCCGCCTCACGGTAGAAATCCCGCGCCCGGCAAATCTCGAACTTAAGCAGGGCCACCACTTCCGGCGTCAGCCGCCCCTGCAGAATCATCTCTTCCGTACAACCAAACCGACGCAGGTCCTCCAGTGGCAGGTAAATCCGGTTGCGCCGGGCATCCTCGCCCACATCCCGCAGGATATTCGTCAACTGAAAGGCAATGCCAAGCGCCACCGCATACTGGAGCGCACTTGAGTCAGCGTAGCCGAACACCTCACTGGTCATCAGCCCCACCAGCGACGCCACCCGGTAGGCATAGGTATAAAGGTCATCAAACCGCTCGAAGCGCACGGGCCCTTCCGTGCGGGCATCCATCAGGCAGCCCTGCATGAGTTCAAGGGGATGTTCGAGCTTGACCGGAAACTGTGGAAGGAAGTCATACCAGGCGACAAGCACCGGGTGAGCCGGAAAGGGCCGCCCGGCATACACATCCCGCAGAGCCTGCGCCCAAGCTTCAATGGCCAACGCCACTGCCGTCGGGTTGGCCTGGCGGTTGGTATCCACCAGATCATCAATCTGCCGGCAGAGCGCATAGATGGCATAAATGGCCGGACGCTTGCGTTTGGGAAGGGTCTGGGTGCAAAAGTAAAAGCTTTTGGCGTGGGTGCGGGTCACCTCCCGGCAGTAGGCATAGCCAGCAGCCACAGCCGCCGGGGCTGGCGCCTGAACCCGCACTTGCCCGGCAAAGGGGTCAAGCGCCGCAACGCTGCCAGTATCAAGTCTCATGCCCTGAGAGCGTGAACAAAAACTGCATCAGCACCATTGGGTTGGAGCTACCGCCACCACCCGCTGAAAACGTACCGGACTATGGTATAGACTCAACACCAACGTCAACACTTGCTGGCATGCGCCGGAAGCCTGTACTGGTCGGCAGGCTGGAGTTCCAGAGCAAACCTGAACCTGGCTGTCTTTTGCTGAATCACTATGCTTGAGGAGTTGAGAAAATCACCCGTCCCGTCCCCGCAGGCAACGACTTCCAAACCGCTGCTGCAAACCTTCCTGATCCACATCCAGCTCCTCGACCCCGTCACCTGGCTTGGCCCCTGGCAGTGTTTCTGCTGTGGGGTCCTGGCAACGGGGCTACGCCTGGCAGACCTGACGGTGACGGATGGCGTCAAATTTTTTCTGGCCTGCGGACTCATCGGCCCGCTGCTGACCGGTTTCAGCCAATCCATCAACGATTATTTTGACCGCCACCTCGACGCCATCAACGACCCGGAGCGCCCTATTCCGGCGGGGCGGATTTCCCTCGCGGCAGCCCGTGCCAACTTCATCCTGACCGGTTTCCTCGCCGTGGGGAACATGTTGCTGCTGTACCTTGTGACTGCCAGCCCGGTGATTCTCATCCTGGGCGTCGCAGGACTCTTTCTGGCCTACGCTTACAGCGCCCCGGGATTTCGCCTCAAGGAAAACGGCTGGCTGGGAACAACGGCAGTGGGCATCGGGTACTGCCTGGTGCCATGGCTGCTGGCTGCGCACCTTTTTTCACGGGAGCCGGGCTTTCCTGCCTTTCATCTGGCGCTGGGGGTTGTCAATGCCCTGGTTGCCATGGGGCTGATCACCATGAACGACTTCAAATCCATTGAAGGGGACCGCAAAAATGCCCTCAAAACCCTCCCCGTACTGTATGGCGAACGTGGCGCAATGCTCATTGCCTTTACCGAAATCAATCTGGCGCAGGTGATTTTTGTCATCACCTGCTTTTTGTTTGGCTATGTCACCATTGGCTGGCTTGGCATAGCCTTCTTCGTTCCCCAGCTTGTTCAGCAGGTACAGCTCTACCGCGCACCCAATGACAGCCGGTTGCTCGAAAGCATTGGGCGCAATGCGGCCGGGCGGTCGCTCATCAGTCAGAGTCAGGCCAGCGCCCATCCGGGCTTTATCCGTTTTCTCGTTGGGAGTAATCTGCTCACCGTCACAGCCATTACGGCTGTGTCCATCGTCCATGGGTATTGGCGCTAGAACCCGTTTCAGAATAAGGAGACCAACGCCATGAAAGACACGGCAACGACCACAGCTTCAGACAGCCCCAACCAGACTGCCGAAGCCTCACTCGAAGCGTTTCGGACGCTTTCTCTGCCCGAAAAGGCCCTGACCATTGCCCAAGCGCAGGCAATGTTGTTTTCCAACACGGTTGTGCGGGTGCTTTCCACGGTCTTGCGTGGCAGCCGCCGCCCCAGTGCCAGCTAGGGGCCAGCCAGGGGGAAGCCATCCGTCAGGCCCACTTCAGGACCGCCTCCACATCAAAGTCTGGCTTCCAGCCCAACCGGGCGCCGGCTTTTGAGAGATCGCTGACATAGTGCCGCTGGTCGTCTGGCGCCGGCTCGACATCGGTCAGGTGTAGAACCGGAGTCCTGCCACATGCCCGGCCAATCCGCTGCGCCAGTTCAACCAGTGAGTAGGCGTAGTCGGGACCGCCGCCGATGTTGAACGTCTCATTGAAGGTGTCGTGGGCATCAGACAAAGCGGCACAGGCGCGCAGCACGCGCACAAGTTCTGTCACCGGCAGGACATCCCGCACCTGCCGTCCCTGCCAGCGCAGCGTCAGGGGTTGTCCACGGCGGATGGCATCGGCAAAGCGACTGACCAGTCCGCCGGGATTGCCCGGCGTCGGCGGTGCAAACATCGTGGAGAGCCGCAGCACACAGAGCCGGAAGCCGCGCTGGGACGCATAAAAACGGGCGTATTCCTCGGCCAGCCACTTTGACCAGGCGTAGGCGTTCTGCCCACGCAGGGTTGTCGGGCAGCTTTCCGGCACGGCCGGGTAGTGGTCAGCATGCGCGCCATAGACATCCTTGGTCGAGGCCAGCAGCAGGACGTGCTGTTTGGTAAGCTGGGCGCAGAGCCAGCGTGTGCCGTCGCTGTTGACCTCGAAGCAGTCCGCCGCTGCCTCCGGGGCTTTGGCCACGTGGGCGGCCAGGTGGACGATGACTTGGTGATGGGCCAGCGCCTCCGCCAGGGCTGGGGTAAACAATCCCAGTCCCTGCCGTCGCCCGGCCACGGTCGCCCCCAGGGCCGCCGCCACATGAACGCCCAGATAGCCTGTCCCACCTGTCACCAACCAGGTCTGCTTCACGCGGTTTTCTCGGTCTGATCCAGGTTCAAATCCGCCACCGGGGTTCTGTCGCGCGGAAGCCGAACGGTCACAGTCGTTCCTTTCCCCGGCTCACTGACAATGGACACCCGGCCACCATAGGCCGTCACGACATCCCGCACGAGGGTCAGGCCGATGCCCAGCCCACCCCCCTTGAAGTTGGTACGGGAAGTGCTGTGGTACTGCGAACTGGCTACTTCATAAAATGACTCAAAAGCGACAGCCACTTCATGGGCAGCCATACCAATTCCATTGTCCTCAACCTCGATGGTGAAATATGGCTCCCCGGAGGTTAGCCGGACGTGGATGTTTCCGTGGTCAGGGGTGAACTTGACGGCATTGAAGAGCAACTCCCGCAGAACCTGGGTCACGCGCAGGGCATCGCCCACCGCCGGCAGGTGTTCCGGCCCTGCCAGATGATACTGGTGCTGGCGATGCCGGGCGTGAACCTTGATTTCTTCGAGCGTGGTCCGTACCAGGACCGCGACATCAAACGGCTGGCAACTGATGGGCAGGCGATCAGTGGTGGCTGTCATCAGCAGCGTGAGGTTCTGGACGATGGTGGTGAGGTTTGAGATGGCCGCCTGCATGGCCGCGCGGGCTTCCCGGACATCAGCGGGCGAGTCGGCCATCACTGCCAGCAAATCACAGTAGCCCTGGAGAATGGTCAGCGGCCCGCGCAGTTCGTGGCTGGTCATGCGGAGGAATTTTTCCTTGAGTTCGGTCAGGCGTTGTAATTCACGGTTTGCCTGCTGCAGGGCGGTGTTTTGCTGGCGCAGCCTCACCCGCCCGAAGCACTTCTCGATGGCCAGGTGCATCTGCCCGACATCAAAGGGCTTGGGGATGAAGTCACTGGCGCCGAGCTTCATCGCCTCGACGGCTTCCTCGATGCGTCCATAGCCGGTAATCATCAACACCTCGATGGACGGGTCATGGGCCTTGACCAGTTCAATGACAGCCAGCCCTCCCTGGCGCGGCATGCGCAGGTCGGTGATGACAAGATGGGGGCGGAAGCTGACCAGCAATGGGGCCACTTCACTGCCATCTGCTGCCGTGCACACCTGGCAGTCACTGAGAAAGTTCTTAAAGAAAAGCCGGATTTCCGCCTCGTCATCCACAACGAGCACCCGGCGGTTTAACTCAACCGACGGAGCGGCAACAGCATCTTCCATCACCTACACTCCAGCATCTGGCACTCCGGCGTCTGGGGGCGAACCATCGGCCGCTGCTGGCGCGCCAGATTCAGAATTTCGTGGGCCAGTGCCTCCTTGGTCATCAGTGGCAGTGTCCGGGTTTCACCGCTGGCCAGGACGAAGGTAGCCCGGTTGGTATCGGTGTCAAACCCGGCGCCAGCCTCAGTGACATCGTTGAACACCAGAAGGTCGGCACCTTTGCGGCGGAGCTTTTCCAGAGCCGCTTCCAGTGACCAGCCCGTTTCAGCCGCAAAGCCGACGACGAAGCGGGACCCCTTCCGCGCACTGACGGCGGCGAGGATGTCTTCGGTGGGTTCAAGGTCGAGCTGGCGCAGCGGTGCCGGGGTCTTTTTCAGCTTTTCCGTCGCCACCTGCCGCGGACGGTAGTCGCAGACGGCGGCCGCCTTGATCACCATCGTGGCTGCCGGCAGACACCGCAGCACGGCCTCATACATCTCGCGGGTGGAGCGGACAGCAATGGTTTCAACGCCCTCCGGCGGGGTCAGCCGGGTCGGACCACTGATGAGGGTGACGGTTGCGCCGCGCACCTGCGCCGCCCGCGCCACGGCGTAGCCCATCTTCCCTGAAGAGCGGTTCGTCAGGTAGCGGACTGGATCAATGTCCTCAATCGTGGGCCCGGCCGTCACCAGAACGTGGTCGCCGGTCAAGTCACGCGGTGTTGTTTCCAACGTTGTTTCCAACGTCGCCAGCGATGTCCACACCGTCTCAACGATGCGGTCAGGGTCAGCCAGCCGCCCTTCACCAACCATGCCACAGGCCAGAAACCCGGCCTCCGGCTCGATGATGTGGACGCCACGCGCCCGCAACCGGGCCAGATTGTCCTGTGTGGCCGGGTGCCGCCACATCTCCACATTCATCGCCGGGGCCACAAAGGTCGGACAGGTCGCCGCCAGATAGACGGTTGACAGAAAATCATCAGCAATACCGTGGGCCAGTTTGGCCAGACAGTTGGCCGTGGCCGGCGCAATCACCAGCGCGTCCGTGCGCTGGGCCAGGGCAATGTGGGCAATGTTGGTATCGTCGTCGCGTCCCCAGTGCGACGTATGGACGGGCTTCCCGGAAAGCGCCTGGAAGGTCAGCGGCTGGATGAAGTGCGTCGCCGCCTCGGTCATGACGACCTCGACCGTGGCGCCGAGCTGCTGCAGGCCACGCAACACCAGAATCGCTTTGTAGGCACCAATACAGCCGGTGACGCCCAGAGTGATGTGCTTCGTCATCATTGGGAAGGTCCGCTTGCTCCCCGGCGCATCCCCACACAGGAACATCAGCCCGCAATGGGGCCGGGCTTGGTTTGTCAGGAGGATAACGCTATCGTAACACACAAGGCATTTCCAGCGTCACCTGGCAGATAGCGTCTGCCTCTCTCAGAAAGGCTGTTGATTATGTCGGCTGAAACCACAGAAACCAGGTTTTCCCATCTCTCCAAGGAGTTTCTCCACGTGGTGGAGGTTGCGGCCATTGCCGCGGCGCGCACCATGGGGTTTGGCCAAAGAAAACAGTCCGACCGCGCCGCCGTTGAGGCCATGCGCGAGGCCATGCGTACAGTGCGCATGAATGGGCGGATTGTGATTGGCGAAGGCGAGCGCGACAAAGCTCCGATGCTCTATATCGGCGAGCGCGTCGGTGCCGGGGCCGAGCTTCCCGACGACGATGAGACCTTCCCCGCCGTGGATATTGCGGTTGATCCGCTTGAAGGAACAAATCTCTGCGCCACTGGCGCGGCCAATGCGATTGCCGTTCTGGCGGCGGCCGAGCGGGGCGGACTGCTCCATGCTCCCGACATGTACATGAACAAGCTCGTCGTTGGGCCGGCCGCCAAGGGAAAGCTCGACATTGACGCTCCGGTGGCCGAGAACCTCAAAATTCTCTCGGACTGCCTGCGGCGGGCCGTCACTGACCTGGTGGTTTCGGTGCTTGACCGCCCGCGCCACGCCAGGCTCATTGCCGACATCCGGGAAGCCGGGGCCCGCATCCAGCTCATTTCGGATGGCGACCTGTCGGCCGGCATCAGCGCGGCCATCGGCGGGTCGGGCGTCCATGCCGTCATGGGCATCGGCGGGGCCCCGGAGGGAGTGCTGACGGCGGCAGCCATGAAGTGCCTGAACGGTGAAATCCAGGCACGCTTTGTGCTCAAGGACCAACTCCATGCCGAAGACCACACCAAAGTCACGGAAGACAGCGAGACGCTCGCCCGCATGCGGGCCATGGGCATTGCGGACCCGGCGCGGGTCTATCGGACGGATGACCTGGCGCCCGGAAAGCACATCATCTTCGCCATGACCGGCGTGACCAATGGGACGGTGCTGCGCGGAGTACGCTTTTTCGGTGCCGGCAAACGCACCTCGTCGCTTCTGATGACAACCTGTCCGCATACAGTACGGCTGGTGGATACGGTCCACGTTGAGGGCGGGCCCGACACGGTCATCCGGCTGTGAAGCATCCGCTCCTGAGCCGGCTGCACCGCCCAAAGATATGGTGTCAACGGCAGTGGCCGTCCTATACTGGCGCTTTGTCAGGGCATCCACCGTCGCTCCGGGCCGGTCCGACAGGCCCAGGTTGGTTGTGGCGGTGTGGCTGGGTTGGCTCTGGCTCGTCGGCATCGGGGATGAGCATTGAGGTTCGGTCCTGATTTGGCTCACCGGGTTGGGGACAAACTGAAGTACAGCCGGGTTCCGCGTGTTCCAGGCTGTATCAGGGGGGACGTGCATGCGATATCTGTTCCGTAGTTTCTTCGCCGGTTGGTTGTGCCTTGTCCTGGGTACGACCCTGACGCTGGCCACAGAACGCTCTGAAGGGTGTGTGGTGACTGGGGTGGTCACAGATCACAGCGGCGGGCCCATTGCCCACGCCATCATCTCCATTTTCCGGGATGGAGATGAAAAGGAAGTCCTGGTGACAGCTTCCAGCGACCGCAGCGGCCGGTTCACACTCTCCCGGCTTACACCAGGCGTCTATCGGCTGCTGGCGGCAGCGCGTGGCTTCCAGACGTTGATCAGCGAACCAACTGAGTTGATAGCGGGACAAACGTCCCGGATGCGGCTTATGCTGCGCCCGGCGCCGGACCCCAGGGTAACGGGGGTCAATCCGGTCAAGTACCAGAACCGGCGCCACCGTGGCATCTTCAATGCCACAGCCGCGACTTCCGACACGTCAGACCCGGCACGGCCGGGCACACCTCTCTGGCAGGGGGCGGCGCTGATTGGCTCAACCGGATACGACAGCCAGGTGACGGCTGAAGTCACACCGGGGATGGAAATCGGCGCTTACCTGCGCCGTGGCTGGGAAGGCCAGTCGGTCACTATCGGTGGGGCGCTCCGCTACAGCGCCGGACAGCATCGCGGACGCCTCCGCTGGCAAACCGATCAGGTGACCGCCGATCCGGTCCTGCCCGCTCCAGCCGCGCCCGCGCCGGGCAGCCTGTTTTTCCGCCACGACTTCCAGGCGGCAGATGCCTGGCAGCTCACCGACCGGCTCCAGGTGCTCTATGGCTTTGATTACCTCCGGGTGGGGCGCAGCCAGGAGGAGGTCTGGCGTCCACGCCTGGCTGTCCACTGGCAGCCCTGTACAGCCGTGCAGGTGCATACCGCGCTGACCTCTGATGGACAAGCCTTCCCAGCTTGGGCTGACCTGGAGCGGCCGCTGTTGACCGACGACTTCCCCGCACCGCCTGCGCGTCTGGCGCTGGTGGATGAACGGCCCGCACTGGCCCGTAACCTCCGGGTCGAGGCCGGGGTTGCCTGGCAGATGGATGCGCGGACGACAGTCAAATTCTATGCCTATCAGGACTGGCTGGACGGACATCCTCTGGCCTTGGATGGACATATTTCGTCGCGTCTGAATGGCCGCGCCCACGGAACAGCCATTCTCCTTACCCGCCGTCTGCAACCACGCCTGGTGGTGACAACGGCCTATGCGGCCGGACAGAAGGCGGTGCAGATGGATGCCACGGGGCCAGCGGCTGCAACCTGGATGAACGGCACCTACCATCATGTCGTCGCTGTTGTGGCGGAAACCATCCTTTCCGGCGCGGAGACCCGGATTCAGGTCGGCTACCGCCGTGCCTGGGGGAACCCGGTTCATGCCATTGATCCCTTTACCGGCCGCCTGCCCTTCACCGACGCCGGGCTGAACCTCAGAATCGTTCAGACCCTGCCCGGCTGGATATTCCTGCCCGGACATTGGGAAGCCATCGTCGAAGGCCATAACCTGGATGAACGGCGTGGCGAAGTCACCGGGCTGGGGGCCGTTTCCGGCTTTCCCCACCGGCGGACGGTGCGTGGCGGACTCCGCTTCCGCTTCTGAAGTTTATGGTATTCCGTTCCTACCCCACCTGGCTCGTGGTTGGGGTCAGTCTGACCATCACCCTGCTCGGACTGCTCAACCTGATGGACCGTGCTGTGCAACCCCCGCCGGCCGATGATGGCGTGCGCTGGCGCGCCACACCCCAGGGGTTGGTGGCTGAAAGTGTCCGTCCGGGCAGCTCGGCTGAGCGGGCGGGTGTCATCCGGGGGGACGTTCTGCGGGCCATCATGGTTGAAACCAATTCCCAGGAGCCGCCGGAGCCACTGGCCGTCACCAAGGAATGGCAACTTCAGTACTACCTGGATGAGTACGTCCATGTCGGCGGCAATGCCATCTACCTTGTCGAACGCTACAATCCCCTGGGTTTGAGTCTTGGTCTTTGGCAGGCCGAGCTGCGTCACCTGGACCCGCAACCCAGCCGCTTCGGGCTTGAGGTCTATGCCGCCTTTGTCGGCACGCTGTACCTGCTCATCGGGTTGGTTGTCTTCGCCAAACACAGACACACCTCCCAGGCGCTCCACTTTTTTGTCATCTGCGCCTTGTCGTTCATTTATCTTGTCTGGAACACCAGTGGGGCACTGACAACTTTTGACACTGCCATTCTCTGGGCCGACCGGGTCTCACTGATTGTGCTGTGCCCGATTTTTCTGCACTTCTGCGCCACTTTCCCCCTGCGCAGTGCGTGGCTGGAACGCCGTCGCCGTCTTATCTGGTTGATGTATGGACCGGCTCTTGTCCTGGCGCTGTTCGAGACCCTCCACCTGTCTCTGGGGCGCTACAGCACCTGGTTGCTCGACCTGCGTCCGCTGCTTGACCAACTCACCCTGATCCATTTTGCCGTAGCCTTTGCCGCTGCCCTCAGCGTTGTCACGGTGACGTTCTTCCAGACGGAAACCCCACTGCTCAAGCAGCAGATGAAATGGATGGTGGTGGGTCTGACGCTGGGCATTGTCCCGTGGCTGGCTTTCTACGGAGCGCCGGTTGTGGCGGGCGTTGAGCCAACGCCAATCATGGAGGCCCTGGCGCTGGGTCCGACCGTTTTCATCCCCCTGTCCTTTGGCTACGCCATCGTTCGCTACCGCCTCATGGATGTGGATGTCATCGTGCGGCGCAGCCTGACCTACGCGCTGGCGACCTTTGGCGTGGTCATGATTTTCATGCTGGGGGTGGTCAGGATGGCTGCCTGGATACGGGAGACCTACCCGTTTGTCCCGGCGGTGACCACGACATTTCTGCAGGTGGTGGTGCTGTCCGCCGGTGCCATCCTCTACGCTCCTTTCAAAAACTGGCTCCAGGAACGCATTGACCGGATTTTTTATGGCGCGCGCTATGACACCCGCCTGGGGCTGGCGGACTTCGGGCGCGCCATGGCCACAACGACGGCCTTGCCCGAACTGCTTTCGGCCATTGCCCGGAAGCTGTCCGATGCGGTGTCGGTGACGGATATCGCCATTTTTCTGCCCGATTCAGATGCACCGGCCGCGGCACAGCCGCTGCGCCTGCGGCCCGTCTTCACCAGTGGGCTGACCACGCCGGTGCTGCCGCCCCATATCGAGCAGGAGATTCTCCAGGCCGGTCCCCGTGGTTATCTCGTGGACGAGGCCGGGCTGGCCGAAGGCGATCTGGCCTACTATTTCCCCTGTGTTGCGCGGGGCCGGCTGGTGGCCGTTATGGCACTGGGTAAGACGGTCGAGCGCACCCTCCTGACCTCGGAAGACACAGAGCTGCTACGTGGCCTGGCACCCTACATGGCAGTCGCCATTGAAAACAGCCTCTTTTATGAGCGTGAGCGGGCGCGGGTCGAAGAACTGGCCCGGCTCAAGGAGTTCAACGAAAACATCATCGAGTCCATCAACGTCGGCATCGTTGTTATTGACTGCCAGGGCCGGCTCACCACCTGGAACAGTACCTTTGAGAAGCTGTTTGCCCTGCCGCCGCCGCCGCCGGAGGGGTGGACAATGGAGCTGCTGTTTGACCCGGACCTGCTGCGCATGATGCGTGGCGTCATCGGCCATGACGCGGGTTGGCAGATCACCGACGCCCGCACGATTTACCGCTGCCGTACCCAGGGGCGCAATGGACAGGCCCTGGTGCTCAACATCACCCTCCTGCCACTTCAGACGCGCGCCCTGGCCGCCGGCGGAGCCCTGATTTGCTTTGAGGACATGACGATCCGCGTCCGCCTCGAAGAACAACTCCGGGAAGCTGACAAACTCTCTTCGATTGGGCTGCTGGCGGCCGGTGTCGCTCACGAAGTCAATACCCCACTGGCCGGTATCTCCAGCTACACGCAGATGCTCCTGGCGGAGTGCAGTGACCAGGACCCCCGCCGTCCCATTCTGGAGAAAATTCGCCGGCAGACCCTGCGTGCCTCTGACATTGTCAACAACCTGCTCAACTTCTCCCGCACCGGCAACTCCACCTTTGCGCCGGTGGACCTGGCGACGATTCTTGATGACACCATTCAGCTTCTGGAGACCCATCTGCGCGGCACCGCCATTGAAATCAAAAAAGATTATGGCGGCGCACTCCCTCCGGTCTGGGGACAGGCCAGCAAACTTCAGCAGGTGTTCATGAACCTGATGCTCAATGCGCGCGACGCCATGCCCCACGGCGGCATCCTGACCATCACGGCCACCGTACAGGGCAATGCCGTGACCATTGCCGTTTCCGATACCGGTATCGGCATTCCGCCCGAAGTCATCCACCGCATCTATGACCCGTTTTTCACGACCAAGGAAGTCGGGCATGGCACAGGTCTCGGCCTGGCCGTCAGTTACGGCATCGTGCAGGAACACGGTGGACATGTCTTTGTCGAAAGCACGCCCGGACAGGGGACAACCTTCCGGGTCAAACTGCCCGTAGCTGCCACCCAAACGTCACCGCCCCCTCTTGCTGCCACGGCAGAAGCTGCTAGTGTAGCGGTTCGTGTGCCGGCCGAAGTGACGCCTCTGCCCCGCTGATGGCTCGCCGGGGCAACATCCTGGACGCACCGGCACACCGCTGTCAGAACACCCAAATCTGATTCTGTGCCTTGGAATTTCCATGCTCCACCTTGCTCTGACCCGTCGTTACCGCGAAGCCCGGATGGTGCTGCGCGGCATCCTCGACCGTTGGCATCCGGTCCTTGTGCATATTGTGCCGATTCGGCGGTGCAACCTCGCCTGCACCTACTGCAATGAGTATGACGCCGTTTCAGACCCCGTTCCGCTTGATGAAATGCTGCGCCGGATTGACAAACTGGCCGAACTTGGCTCTTCCATCGTGGCCTTCAGTGGGGGGGAACCCATGCTGCACCCGGACATCTACACCATGTTCCGGCGCATTCGCGCCCACGGCATGATGGCCGGTCTCATCAGCAACGGTTACTACCTGACCCGCGAACGGATTGAGAAACTCAATGAAGCCGGGCTGGAATACCTCCAGATCAGCATTGACAACGTCCATCCCGATGAGGTCTCCCAGAAAAGCCTCAAGGTCCTTGACCGCCGCCTGGTGGACCTCCAGCGCTATGCCCGCTTTGCTGTCAGCATCAACTCGGTCATCGGAGGGGGCATCCGCCAACCGGAAGATGCCGTCATGGTGGCCAAACGGGCCGCGGCGCTGGGATTTGCCGTTTCCTGCGGAATTATCCACGACAACCGCGGCGCGCTCAAACCCCTGTCCGAAGCTGAACTGCGTGCGTATGAGGAAGTCAAACGGATTGGGAAAACCGGCTACGCCATGATTCACACCTTTCAGGACAATCTTGCCCACGGGCGTCCCAACCGGTGGAAATGCCGGGCCGGTGCACGCTACCTCTACGTCTGTGAGGATGGGTTGGTCCACTACTGTTCCCAGCAGCGGGGCTACCCCGGCATTCCGCTCATCAACTACACCCGCGACGACCTGCGCCGCGAATATGCCACGCCCAAGCCCTGCGCGCCCTTCTGCACCCTTGCCTGCGCGCACCGGGCTTCCACCATGGACTTCTGGCGCGATCCCCAGCAGGAGCGCCACCCGACTACCGTTCACACGTGACACCATGGTAGGCTTACGACGGCGATACCCGGTGATGCCGTGCGGAAGTGGCGAAATGGCAGACGCACCAGACTTAGGATCTGGCGCCGCAAGGCATGAGAGTTCGAGTCTCTCCTTCCGCACTTTTCCGCTCCGCCTCCTGCTCCCTCACCGGAAAAACCTCCACACAGCCCCGGACAGCCCTTTCGGAAACAGCCGTTGCACCCCAGACTGGAACGTAAGTAAGGTTACGCCCGTGGGCCGGCCGCCAGCCAATCCGGGCTGGCCTTGAGCAGGCTTTATTCCTGACGATCATTGCCTCCAAAGGAGTGTTCTATGTTGCAAGTTGGACAACCGGCGCCGAGCTTCGATATGGCGTCCACCAAAAACCCTGAAACGCTCAAAGAACGGGTCAAACTTGAAGATTACCGTGGCAAGTGGCTCGTGCTGTTCTTCTATCCGCTGGACTTCACCTTCGTCTGCCCGACAGAGGTGACCGGCTTCAGCGACCGTCTGGAAGAATTCCACGCCCTCAATGCCGACGTTCTCGGCGTAAGCACAGACAGTGTGTACTCACACAAGGCCTGGCTGGAGACGCCCCGTGAGAAAAACGGCGTAGCCGGCACGAAGTACCCCCTGGCCAGCGACATCACCAAGGCAGTCAGCCGCAGCTATGGCGTTCTCATCGAGAACGAAGGCATTGCCCTGCGTGGGCTGTTCATCATTGACCCCGAAGGCATTCTCCAGTACCAGGTCGTTCACTCGCTCAACATCGGGCGCAATGTGGATGAGGTGTTGCGTGTCCTCCAGGCACTTCAGTCCGGCGGACGGTGCCCGGTCAACTGGAAGCCCGGTCAGAAGACCATCTAGGTTCGCGGTGACTCAATCCGTGACCTGCCGCCCACACAAGGAAAAACACCATGCCGATGCGGATTGGCACGCCGCTGCCACCTCTTGACGGAGCAACGGAATGGCGCAATGGCAGTGTCACCCCGGAAGACCTGCGGGGTCACATTGTCCTCATCCACTTTTGGGCCGTGAGCTGTGGCATCTGTTCTGAACAGATGCCACGGGTCAATGCCTGGCGCGACACCCTGGCCGAAAAAGGCGTCCGGGTGGTAAGCATTCACATGCCTCGCTATGAAGCTGACACCGACGTGGCAGCCGTCGAGGCCGCCATTGCCAAATATGGACTCACCCAGCCCTGCGCCATTGACAACCAACACCGGATAGCGGATGCCTTTGGCAACGAGTTCGTCCCGGCCTTTTACCTGTTTGACGCCGAGGGCAAACTCAAAAGCTTTTCCGCCGGCGAGAACGCTGCCCGCCTCGTGCAGCCGGCCTTGGAACGGCTGCTGGGCAGCACGTGAAGGCGGCGTCGCTCATAGAAAACGTGGCGCAGAAGCGCCCGCCAGCTTGGCGACCAGCGGTTAGCCGCTCATCGCTGGTCGCCCATTGCCAACTGCCAATCACCAATCGCTGGCAGCCAACCTCTGCGCCAAGGCACGTCCGGTGGGGGTATCCAGAGTGGCAATCCGGGATGGTGGGCCCTCGCCTACCAACCGCCCGCCACCGGTACCGCCTTCTGGCCCCAAATCCACAATCCAGTCCGCAGCCCACATCACATCGGTGTGGTGCTCGATGACAATGACCGTGTTTCCCCGGTCCACCAGCGCCTGCAGGACTTCGAGCAACCGGCGGACATCCTCGAAGTGTAACCCCGTCGTCGGCTCATCCAGAATGTAGAGCGTGCGTCCGGTTGCCCGGCGCGCCAGTTCGCAGGCCAGCTTCAGGCGCTGGGCTTCCCCACCGGACAGGGTTGTGGCCGGTTGCCCCAAGGTCAGGTAGCCCAAGCCCACCTCGACAAGGGTACGCAGCTTGTGCGCCACCGACGGAAAGGCCGCAAAAATCCCGGCTGCCTCCGCTACCGTCAGATCAAGCGTCTGAGCAATGTCCCGTCCCTCATACCTGACCTCCAGCGTCTCCCGGTTGTAGCGCCGTCCCTGGCAGACCTCACATGGCACATACACATCGGGCAGAAATGCCATCTCAATCCGCTTGACGCCATCCCCTTCACAGGCTTCACAGCGTCCGCCCGGCACATTGAACGAAAACCGCCCGGGACGGTACCCCCGTGCCCTGGCCTCCGGCAGACTCGCGTAGAGCTCCCGGATGGCGGTGAACACACCCGTGTAGGTGGCCGGGTTGGAGCGGGGCGTACGGCCAATCGGCAACTGGTCAATCTCAATGACCTTGTCAAACACCCCGGCACCTTCAATCGCCCGATGGGCACCAGGCGGTACGCCCGAACCCGACCGGTGGACCAGCGCGCGGTACAGCACATCGAGGACAAGGGATGACTTGCCTGCTCCGCTCACCCCTGTAACAACGGTCAGGCACCCAACTGGAAACCGGGCTGTGACCTCCTGGAGGTTGTGATGCGTTGCGCCAACGACCGTAACATAACCTTGGGCCGGTGGGCGCGGCGTGCGCGGCACGACAACCTGGCGCACCCCGGACAGGTACTGTCCCGTCAGCGAATCCGGGCACTGCCGGATGGATGCTGGCGGACCGGCCGCCACCAGATGCCCACCCTGGGCTCCAGCACCGGGACCCAGGTCAATGACCCAGTCCGCCTGAGCAATGGTTTCTTCATCATGCTCAACCACAATGACGGTGTTGCCGGCATCCCGCAGACGTTTCAGCGTGTGAATCAGACGCTGGTTGTCCCGGGGATGCAGACCAATGCTCGGCTCATCGAGAATGTAGAGCACGCCCCGCAGAGGAGTTCCCAGTTGGGTCGCCAGGCGAACCCGCTGGATTTCTCCGCCCGACAGCGTTGCCGTCGGGCGGTCCAGCGTGAGGTACCCCAGGCCAACTTCAACGAGAAAAGTAAGCCGCGACTGAATTTCCGCCACAATCCCGGCGGCGACCTGCACCTCCCGAGCAGACAGGGACAGTTCGCGCGCCCAGGTGGCCACCTCCGTGAGTGGCCACTGCGTCAAAGCCTCAAGTGGCTGCCCGTTGACTGTGACAGCCCGCGCCTCCGGCCGCAACCGCGCCCCCTGACAGTCCGGGCAGACTCGCAGCCCGGTAAAATGCTGGAGCTTAGCCTCCGGGCTGGTGTCTATGATCCCCCCCAGACCACCACAGGTCGGGCAGGCGCCAAGCCGGCTGTTGAAAGAAAACGAGCGCGGCTCCAGCGGCGGCAGACTGAAACCACAGGCCGGGCAGGCCAGGTGTACTGAAAACAACTTCTCATCCTGTCCATCAAGGGTAATGAGCACGGTGCCTTGGGACAGCCCAACCGCCACTCCGATGGCATTGCGCAACCGCTCCGTCAGGTTTGACTTGACGATAAGCCGGTCCACAACAACCTCGATGTCGTGGGCTTTTCTTTGATCCAGACGGACCTCCTCTTCATCGAGCGTGCGTACTTCACCATCAATCCGCACCCGTGGGAAACCCCGTTTGAGGGCAAACTCCAGCTCTTTTCGGAAGGCCCCTTTGCGCTGGCGCGCCAGGGGTGCCAGCACCATCAGGCGGGTACCCGGCGGCTGGGACAGTACCCACTCGACCATGGTTTCGGGCGACTGCCGCTGGATGGGCAGACGGCAGGTTGGGCAGTGCGGTTTCCCAATCGCTGCATAAAGCAGCCGCAGGTAGTCATACACTTCAGTGACGGTGCCCACCGTCGAACGCGGATTCTGGTGCGTCGTCTTTTGCTCGATGCTGATGGACGGGCTGAGACCGCGAATGGCATCCACTGCCGGACGTTCAAGCCGCGCCAGAAACTGCCGGGCATAGGCTGAGAAGGATTCGATGTACCGCCGCTGACTTTCCGCGTAGATCGTATCAAACGCCAGAGAGGACTTGCCCGACCCACTGACACCAGTCAACACCGTCAGGCTCTGTGGTGGGATGGTAAGGGTAAGGTTTTTCAGGTTGTGTTCACGCGCATTGATGATTTCCAGTGGTTTCATGGTGTACGGCTTTTGTGGCTTAATGAACCAGACTTTGTAACGATAGATAGACGCCTGAGAATCATTATCAGACTATTGTTCCACCCTAACCACAACGCACATTGCATCTCCCCCTTGTGGCAAAATACCCGCGCCACGAGTCACCCAGCATCAACACCCAATGAAAGCCCAGCCTAAAACACCCTTTCTGACCCCGCTGCCACCGCGCCCCCTGCCACCCCGAAAAAACCCGCTGCCCAGCCGCCGGGCCATCACCCGGTGGCTCTACGGACTCAGTGGCATCCTCGTCATCATCAGTGCCGGCGCCGCGCTGTTCTACTTCTCCAAGCCCACTGTCATCGTCCTGACCAACGCCACCGGTGCCACGGTCTATCTCGACGGCGAACCACGCGGTACGACCAACCAACTCAACCGCTTTTCCCTGACCGGCGTCTCCCCCGGCAAGCATGCCATCCGCCTCACCCACCCTGAATACCTCGATACCGAGCAGGTCATCACCGTCGAGTATGGCTTCCTCGCCACCAAGGTTAACCTGCCCCTGCGCCCCGCCAGGTTCACGCTCACTATTCAGACCGAACCTCAGACAACAGTCCGACTCGACGGTATCCAAGTCGGAGAAACTGATCCCCAAACCGGAGTGCTCGCCATCCAAAACGTCCGGGTTGGAACCCACCAGCTTTCCCTGCAGCGGGCCGGCTACCTTCCCTTTGCCAGCCCGGTTGACATGCCGGAAAGCGACCACCAGGTCACCTTCCCACTCCACCTCGACCTCAACGGCTACTGGAAAGGCACCTGGCAGGAAGCGGCCACCGGCAAGGCCGGCGAGTTTATCCTCAGCCTTGGCCAGACCGGCACCACCCTTTCGGGCCTCTGGGAAGAGCCAGGCCCTGCGCCAACCAAGCCTCCACGGTCATTTCCCGTTCTGGGCCGCCTCCTCGACCAGCAGCGCCTGACGCTCGAACGCAAAGACGAAACCGGACGCACCCTCACCTTTGAAGGACAGGTCTCCGCCACCGGACGCGACCTCCTCGGCACCTGGCAGGACGGCAAACGCACCGGTCACTGGACCGGCAGCCGCTCTGACACCAAACCCACCTTCAGCCCCCTTCCTGGCGTCCCGCCACTCCCCACCGCCGTTGAGCCGGGACCACGCCTGACCATGCCGGCTGACGGACTGCCCACCCTTTCCCCGGCACCGCCGGGCTCTGCCCCCACGGAGAGCAGTGATCCCTCCCCGCTCAGCCGTGCCCAGTCCCTCTATGAACAGCGGCGCTACGACGAGGCCCTCGCCCAGTGCGATGCCATCCTCAAACAGGACCCCAAGAACAACGCCGCCCGCGACCTCAAGCGTCGTATCCAGAAGTCACTCGATATTCTCAAGGCGCCACCTGGTGACAATGAAACCCCATCGCCATAACGGGACTTCCTTCCGGAACACGCCCACGCCATACTGCCCGTGATTTTCATATCCATACCGACGAATTCATACCGACGAACCTGTGCCATGCCAATGCTGAAATCCCTCCTGTGCTGGTTGTTGGTCATCCTGCCCTTCATGCCTGCCGGGTACGCCCAGCAGGACACTAGACCCCTCTCCCTCGAACAAATCAAGCGCCTGATCCAGAATGAATTTCCTGATACGGCCCTGGCTGGCGAAATCCGCGACCGGGGCATTGATTTCGCGGCCACCTTTGACCGGCAGACCCTCGAATCCCTCCGGCTGCTCGGCGCCCAGGAAAAAACCCTGCGGGCGCTCGAACCGTACCTGCCCAAAGCTTCCGTCCGCGTCATCACCAAACTTGACCGCACCACCGTCTTTGTGGACGGCAAGCAGTACGGCATCACTGACTCAACCGGCGTACTCCAGATCAACGATCTTGAACCCGGTGAACACCTCATCGAAACCCGTAACCGCCCCCGCTACAAAGACGGTCAACTCCGGGTCGTCCTCCGCCCCCGCGACAACCAGGAAGTCGTCTTTGAACCGGAAGTCAATGTCGGGACGCTGACCATCACCCCCCTCACCCCCAATCTGGAAGTGACGGTCTATAACGAACTTGCCTCCCTGACCGGGACGTTTGCCAAACGGGAACTTGCCCCCGGTATCTACACCCTCCAGGCCCGCAGCCGCTGGCATCAACCCATTACCCAGATTATCCAGATCAAAGCCGGCCAACACCTGACTCTGCCCATCGAACTGGAACTTGACGAAGCCCTGCTCGAAACCACCGTACTTGAAGCCCAAAAAGCCTTTTTGAGCAAAGATTACGCCAAGTCAGTCAATATCCTGCTTGAAGTCCTGAACATCACCCCACGCAACCTGCCGGCGCTCAACCTCCTGGCCCAGAACTACCTCCGGCTCAACGACACCCCCAACTTCACCGCCACCGCCAAGCGCATCCTGGATGCCGACGGCACGCTCGACTTTGCGCTCCTGCTCCACACCGAGAAAAAAGGGCCGCAACCGGTCCGCCTCCAGCTTTCCCGTACGTCCCTCACCCTTGAATGGCTCGATGGCAGCGAGACCCAAACCTTCCCACTGGAAAACTTCTCACGGGCCTTTATCCGGGGCGATGTCCAGAGCGAGGTCTTCCTTGTTCTGGCCGGGGCACGCACCCCGAAGCGCATTCCAGACCTCCAATTTTCCATGGCCAACACCTATGACCCCCGGGATGAAAACCGCGAGCCACAACTCTCTCAGCGTGACAAAATCAATCTACTCTGGAACATAGAAGAAGTTTTACGGTTTTCACTTGAAGTTCACCGGGAATTCCTGGCCGTCGCAGCCACCCGCCCCAGCCGCGAACCCGCCAAGCCCGCCGACCAACCCCCGTCCGGCAAAGGCAAGCCAGCGGCCCCGACTCCCAAAGAACAGGAACCGGTGCCGGACACCCCCAACCAGACTGCCCGGAAAGAACCCGGCTCCGACCAGAAAACTCCCCAGCCAGACACCAGGAATGACTCCCGGAGGAAGGGAGACGCCCAAAAAACCAAAGATACCAAGCGTAAGGAAACCAAACCTGAAGTAGCACAGGAAAAACGGAAGGACGACCGTCCGCCGTCCACCCCGGACAGCACCGCCCCCAACCGCACGGCCCCGGCACCTCCAACCAGGCCTGGCAAGGACACCCGTTCTGCAACCTCTCCAAAGGTCACGGACGAAAACACCAGCCTTGCCGCACTCACCCCCGACGGTCCTGTGCCAGCCGCAGCGCCGCCCAAGACCAAACCTTCCAAAAAAGAAGCCCCGAAAGAAGCGGCGAAGAAACCGGAAGCCGCCCAGGAAACCTTTCGGGAAGAGCCTTCCAAAAAAGAAGCCCCAGTCACCCCTGGCAAACCAGACACTTCTCAAAAAACCAAACCCTCCAGAATGATGGAGCAAATGCCAGCCCCTCGCTCGCTGCCCACCGCCGACGATGACCTTCCCACCGGGGCCCCCTCACCCGTCCGCGCCCGTGCCCTCATCAGTACCATGCTTGGCGCCGTTGGCGGACGCGCCAATGTCGAACGCATCACCGCCGCCCAGTTCTACGGCACGCAAATCACCACTGAGCCGGACCTGACCACCCCGACCTCCGCCCCCGACCCCAAGCCCATCCGCCAGTTCTGGACGCGTAACAAACAGCTCCGCTTTGAAATCTCCCCCGGAACGCCTACCGGCCTCGTTTACCTCCGGGTCGAAAAGGACTTCTGGCAGCGCGCCAACGGGCGTGTCGAACGCATCACCCAGACGGAACTTCTCCGACAGGTACGCATGCAGTCCAAGCTGGCCGGTGCCGGCTTGTACCAGCAGCTCCTGTCCCCGGAAAACAAGGTCGTCCGCTTTTCCCGCCACCTGGCCGACGGCCGCGTGGAGGAGACCATCCGGGTCACGGACCGCGACGGCGATACCTACGATGTTGTCATCGACCTCGAAACCCGCCGCCCGCAAAAGTGTATCTACCAGTTACCCACCGACCTGGGGCAGCCCCTCCAGATCGAGGAACGCTACGAGGACTTCCGGCCGGTTGGAGATGTGTGGCTGCCGCACCGGATCATTCGGAGCGTGCAGGGTGGGCGCACCGTCACCCTGACGTTCACGGACATCCAGTTGCCGCCAGCGCTCAGCGGCGACCTGTTCCGCAAGCCATGAAGATCCGGCGGATTTCTCGCTCTTCTGACTGGTGACGGACACGCTCCTCCTCCCCGCCCCCTTCAACCCCGACCTCACCCTGTGTGGTGGGCAAGCCTTCCGGTGGACGAAAGACCCTGCCGGCCCGGCCTACCAGGGCGTCGTCGCGGACATGGTGGTCCGCCTCACCCCACCGGCCTCCAGTGACGCGGCTTCCGGCAACTGGCGAATTCAACTTCTCAGCCACCCGCTCACCCCGGCCCGGCAGCGGCAACTCCGGGTGTACTTCGATCTCGACCGGGATTACACCGCAGCTCACCAAGCCGTCGTCGCGCGTCTGACAGCCCTTCAGAGCCACGGACAACGTCCGGAAACCACATTCCCGGCAGATGATTCGGCAGACGAACCGGCAAATGACCCGAAGCGATCCCCGGCTGACAGCTTCCCGGCAGCCGTCTGGTTCACCCCAGACTGGCACCACCTGACCGGACTACGCCTCCTGCGCCAACCTTGGTTTGAGGTCATGGTGTCGTTCGTCATCTCCAGCAACAACCACCTGCCACGCATCCGCCAGATCATAAGCATTATCAGCCGCACGTTCGGACACCCCATCACCCCCACTGACTACAGCTTCCCCACCCCGGAGGCCCTGGCCGCCGCCTGCCCCGGCACCCTGCGCCATACCTGCCGCGTCGGCTACCGCGACCACGCCCTCCACCAGCTCGCCACCCAAATCGCCCACAACCTGACCTTCTGGGAAACGGCCGCCGCCTGCCCCACCCCTGAACTCCGCCGCCACCTCCTGGCGCTCCCCGGCGTCGGACCCAAAGTTGCCGAATGTATCCTTCTCTTCGGCTTCCACCGCTGGGAAGCCTTCCCCATTGATGTCTGGGTCCGCCGGGCCCTCCTCACCTGCCTCGGACGGACAGCCGCTCCGCCTCCGGCTAACCGCGAACTGGCTGCCCTTGCTGCCGACACGTTCGGCCCCTTTGCCGGACTTGCCCAGCAGTACCTCTTTGAACTCGCCCGGCTTCACCGCCCCCACCGTCCCAAGCCCGGCGCTGCACCGGATGAGGGTAGCCCACCCTTACAACAACCGGGTATGATGTGACCACACCATCACTGACGAAATGGAACCCCTGCAAGCACCACCAAGGAAGCTGTGCCATGCCTGAGTCGCCCCAGCCACCAACCTATCCTGCCGAAGGCACACCGCCTGCCCCCGCCGCGCCCTCGCCGCCCACGACTGGACTGCTGACCACCGTCGGCGTGCCCGACCTGCTGCGCCGGGCCTACAGCGAACGCTTCACCGGCGAACTGCTCCTGTCCCGGGGAGACGAGCAAAAACAGATTTACTTTGAAACCGGCAACATCGTCTTTGCGGCCAGCAACCAGCCGGCCGACCGCATCGGCGCCTCACTCCTGCGGCAGGGGCTCATCACCCAGGCCGACTTCGACCGCATCCTTGCCCAGGCCCACGAAGGCAAACGCTTCGGACAGGCCCTGGTTGAAGCCGGATTGATGTCCGAACGCGACCTCATCACCAACATCACCTTTCAAATCCTTGACATCATCTACTCCGTCTTCAACTGGACGACCGGCAACTTTGAATTCATCCCCGGTGAACACCGGGTCGCTGAAGAACTCAAACTCAAACTCACCACCGCCAGCATCATCCTGGAAGGCGTCCGCCGCCTTGAGGACTTCGGCATCATCCGGCGCGGCCTCGGCGACCTCAACCGCTTCATCGCCCCTTCTTCCTCGCCGCTGCTCCGCCTGCAAACCGTGACGCTCAAACCCTTCGAGCGCCAACTTCTGGAACTCATCACCCAGCCCCTTGACCTGCTCCACATCCTCGTAGTGGTCAACGCCCCACCGGCTGCCACCCTCAAAGCCATTTTCGGACTCATTTCCGCCGGCATTCTCGAACAAACCGAGCCGCCGACGCTGTCGCGCGATACCGGCAAATTTGAACTGCCGGCGGCGCTCCGGCCGGTCATCCCGCTGGCCACGCTCACGACAGCGTCTCAGACCCAGCCAGCCTACAGCCCGGACCACGCCGCTTTCCGGTCACGGCTCGATGAACTCTGGACGCGCATCCGTCTCAATAACCCGCACCTGATCCTCAACGTTTCCGTCGGCGCGACCTTGGAAGACATCAACGTGGCCTACCTGCGCCTGGCCGACCAGTTCCACCCCGACCGCTTCCTCACCGCGCCCATCCCCCTGCGCCGTGAGGTGGAAGAAGCCTTCCGGCATATCGTCCAGAGCTTTGAGCATCTCCGCCAGCAGGCGCTTCAGATACGCCTCCAGCGCACGACCGGCTGTTTCACGGCCACCCCTCACATGGTCCGAACCACTGGGGCCTACCCGATGGCGCCCCTGCCCCCTACACCCCCGACACCGCCGCCGCCAGCACCACCGCCCCAAAAGCGAACCGCCACACGTACTCCCAACCCCGTCAAGCCCACCGGCAACGCCGAAGTGGACGCCGCCATTGATGACTTTCTGGCCTATCTCGACGACCAGAAAGCCCCGCTCGTCGTCAGTGACTCCCTCTCCCTGCTGCTTCGTACCGAGCCGCCCTTTGCCCTCCCCCGTGAGCGGGTGGCTGAAATTGTGGCTGGCTGGGCCTATAATCAAGCCAGCCAGCGCCAGCGCCCCCTCAACGAAATGCTGCTGGCGGCGCTGGAGGACATTCGCCATGCGGAACGTGCGCGGGTTCTCAAGGCGTTCAACCCGGATACGTTTTACGAAGCCTTTGTCGCCGACCTCATGCTGTTCTGCCCCCCGGAAGAGCAGGAACTTTTCCAGCTCAAGCTGGGTGCTCTGCGGGACTTTCTACGTCACGCCTGACCCCGCGCCATCCGCCCGATGGCGCCCCCTTGGAGGATCGCCTATGTCGTACATCACCCGTTGCCTTCACGACGCCCGTCGGTGCTGTCTGGTGTATGCCCTGATGGGAAGTTTAGCCCTTGGACTCTCCCTTGGCAGTGCACCGGCTACGGCGCAATCACCCAACGATCCCCCCACCCGGCCGCGCACCCATGCCCCCACTTCAAGCAACCGCGTGACGCTTCCGGCCGGCACGGCCCTCACTCTCGAACTCCTGACCCCGGTTCACACCCGCATCAATGCGCCCGGTGATGAAGTCATCGCCCAACTCCGCGAGTCAGTACGCCTTGCTGACGGCATGCTTGTGCTCCCACGTGGCACGGAAGTGCGTGGCACGATTGCTGCGGTCAACCCGGCCAGGATGCCCCAGCGGGCCGCCCGCCTTCAGATGGTTTTTGATACGGTCATCACCGATTTGGGCAACCAGCCGTTGGCTGCCGTCGTGGTTTCCATTGACGACGTGGGCAACGAAGCCCGCCTGCGCGCCGACCAGAGCGGAACGGTCTCCGGCGGCCACAGCGGACGGCGCACCGTCCGGAATGCCATCAATGGCGGCTGGTTGGGCAGCATTGGCTCTGGCATCATCGTCCTGTCCGGCGGCAGCGGCGCGGCGGCAGCCGGAACCCTGGGCGGCGGGGCCCTGGGCGGCGTCCTGCTCACCCGTGGCAACGACATCCGCCTGCCATCCGGGACGATCATCCGCCTGACCCTGACCAAGCCCAACACCTTTACGCTCTAAACCCCGCGCCTCCCGGCGCGGGCAACCACATCCTCCGCACGGGACAGCACAAGGCAGCCGTGAAGAAATCCATTCCACCCGCCCCCACTCCAGAGACGACCCCCCACCAACCACAACCTTACGTTCCGGCCCACCTTACCCATCCGCGCCGGCACCGCACCCGGCGGCGCGGATGGCAGCGGACCCGCCTCCCCAACGGGCTGACGGTCATCGTCGAACCCATGGCACACATACGTTCCGTGGCCGTGTCGGCGTGGAGCCGGATTGGCGCCCGCCATGAGCCGGCGGCTTACAACGGTATCAGCCACTTCGTCGAGCACATGCTGTTCAAAGGCACCCGGCGCCGCACCACCCGCCAGATTGCCGTCGAAAGCGACCGGCTCGGCGGACAGGTCGAAGCCGCCACCATGATGGAAGGCGTCAACTATTACATCCAGACGCTCGACCTGTACCTGCCCCAGGCCCTAGACCTGCTCCTGGACCTGCTGGGCGCGCCGCGTTTTGACGAAACAGAGTTCGCCCGCGAGCGCAGTGTCATCCTCGAAGAAATCAAAATGATTGCCGACAACCCCGAAGAGCTGGCCTTTGAGCACTTTCTGGCCAACTTCTTCCCACAGCACGCCCTGGGACGTCCGATTGAAGGCACCCCGCGTACCCTGCGTCGCTTGACTCCCGAAGACCTCCGGCACTTTCACCATCTGGCTTACCACCCCCGGCACCTTGTCATCTCCGTGGCCGGCCACGTTGACCCCGCACTGGTTCTGGAGCACTGCCACACCGGCTTTGCCGGAACAACACCGCCTGATCCAGCGCAACTTGAACAGTATCAACTACTTGAACCTTATGTCGGCGCGCCGACGTTCTGCCTCAACGAGCACCGCGACACCGAGCAGGTTCACCTGCTCCTCGGCCTCGCCGCCCCCTCCCTCCTGTCGCCCGACCGGACGGCTTCCACCCTGCTGGCAACCCTCCTGGGCGGCGGCCTCAGTTCGCGCCTGTTCCTGCGCGTCCGGGAGGAAGCCGGACTGGCCTACAACATCTATGCCGATGCCATGGCCTACAGCGATGCCGGTGTCTTCCTTATCTATGCTGCCGTGGCCCCACGCAACCTCAAGCGGACCGTCCGCGCCATTCTCACGGAAGTCGCCGCCGTCGCCAGCGGACAGTTCACGGACGACGAAGTTGAGCTTGCCAAAGCCCAGCACCTGACCAGCCTCCACCTCGGACACGACACAAGCAGTGTCCGCGCCAATCAGAATGGATACCAGGAAATCACCTTCGGGCAAATCTTTAGCCAAGAAGACCTGGAGCAGGAAATCAACAGTGTCACCCGTTCCCAACTCCAGCTTCTGGCCCGGGAACTCTTCGCCGGAAAAGTCTTTTCCGGACTGGCCCTCGGCGACCTGGGACGTTACCGGCTTCACCCCGCCAGCCTGTACGTCCCACGCCATGTTTCACGTTCAACCGTTCAAGTGATTTCTTGAAAGGGCCGGCAATGTCCACGCAACACCAAAAACATCACCCGGAGCCACATGCGATTCACCCTCCTGGCCAGCGGCAGCACCGGTAACGCCACCCTCATCGAGACCGCCCAGACCGCCGTCCTCATTGACGCCGGACTGTCTGCCCGCACCCTCGTGCGCCGGATGACCGACATCGGCTTTGACCCGACCCGCCTGGCGGCCATCTTCATCACCCACGAACACAGCGACCACGTCGGCGGCCTTTCCGTCCTCTCCCGCCAACTCGCCCGGCCGGTGTTCATCGCCCCGGCCACCCGCCGGCAACTGCGGTTCAAGGACCGGGACATGGCCTCCATTCCCTGGGCTGACCCCCTCGCGGCCGGGCAACCCGTGGTCATCGGCGACCTCACCCTGACCCCGATCGCCGTCCCCCACGACGCCGCCGAGCCGTTCATCTTCACCGCCACGGCCGCCGGGGTCAAACTCGCCGTCGTCACCGACCTGGGCTACATTCCCCCCCACGTCGCCCATCACCTGACAGGCTGCCAGGCCCTTGTCCTCGAAGCCAACCACGACCGCGACATGCTCCGGGCCGGCCCCTACCCCTGGGAACTCAAACAGCGCATCAGCAGCCGCGTCGGCCACCTCTCCAACGAGGATATGGCCCGCTTCCTGCGGGAAGATTTTGACGGTGCGGCCGCCCACATCGTCCTGGCCCACCTGAGCCAGCACAACAATCACCCGGCACTGGCCCGCCTGGCCGCCCTCCAGGCGCTTGATGCGCACTACCCGCACCGCACCTGGGAGACGGTCGTGACCGTGGCGCCGGCTGCCGGCCTCCCCCACTGGTGTCCCCTGTAGGGTTTCCACCCCCAAGTCCACGCACCCTCTGTACAACGGCTATGCCCCGCTCCGATTTTGCCTTTGCCTATCCCCTGCGCGTCCGCTGGGCCGAAGTGGACGCCCAAGGCATCGTCTTCAACGGCCACTACCTGACCTATTTTGATGTCGGCGTCACCGAATACTGGCGCGCCGCCGGACTCCACTACCCCGGCGATTTCACCACGCCCGACAGCGACCTCTTCCTCATCCGGGCCACCGTCACCTATCATGCCCCGGCGTATTTTGATGACCTTCTCGAAATCTGCGTCCGTTGCGCCCGGTTGGGACGCTCCAGCATGACCTATGCGCTCGCCATCTACCGCCAGGACACCCACCTGACCGACGGAGAACTCATCTACGTCAACGCCAATCCGAAAACCCGCACGGCCCAACCGCTCCCGGAGGCCCTCCGGGAACGCCTCAGCCGCCTTGCCCCTGTCCCGGATACCACACACCACCCATGATCCCACGTTATGCCCTGCCCGAAATGACCGCCCTGTGGAGCGACGAACGGCGCTTTGCCACCTGGCTGGACGTTGAACTCGCCGTGTGTGAAGTCCAGGCCGAGCTGGGTCTCATCCCGGCCGAAGCCGCCGCCGACATTCGCGCCAGGGCACACTTTACCGTTGCGCGCATTGCCGAAATCGAGCAGACCACACGCCACGATGTCATTGCCTTCACCACGGCGGTCGCCGAACAGATCGGCCCCGCCGCCCGCTACCTCCACTTCGGACTCACCTCATCGGATGTCGTGGATACCGCCAACGCCATCCTCATGCGCGACGCCTGCGACCTGCTCCTGCGCCGCCTCGACGCCCTCGCCGAAGCCCTCCGGGTGCGCGCCTGCGAACACAAGCACACCGTCATGATCGGACGCACCCACGGCGTCCATGCCGAGCCAACGACCTTCGGCCTTGTCCTGGCGCTGTACTACGCTGACCTCCAGCGCAACCGCCGCCGGCTTCAGCAGGCGCGCCACACCGTCGCCGTCGGCAAACTCTCCGGTGCCGTCGGCACCTTTGCCCACCTTGACCCGGAAGTGGAAGCCCGCGTCTGCGCCCGCCTCGGCCTGCGCCCGGACCCAATCAGCACCCAGGTCATCCAGCGCGACCGCCACGCCGAACTCCTGCTGACGCTGGCCCTGATTGGCGCCGGACTGGAGAAGATCGCCCTCGAAATCCGCCACCTGCAACGGACGGAAGTCCGTGAAGTCCGTGAAGCCTTCGGGGCCGGCCAGAAAGGCTCCTCGGCTATGCCCCACAAGCGCAACCCCATCGTCTCCGAGCAACTCTGCGGGCTGGCGCGTGTGCTCCGCGCCAACGCCCAGGCCGCCCTCGAAAACATCGCCCTCTGGCACGAGCGTGACATTTCACACTCCAGCGTCGAGCGCATCATCCTGCCGGATAGCTGTATCCTGGCCGACTACATGCTGGCCAAAAGCACCGAACTCATCACCCATCTCGTCGTGGACGCCGAGCGCATGCGCGCCAACCTCGACAGTCTGGGCGGCGTCACCTTCTCCGGCAGCCTCCTGCTGGCGCTCGTTCAGCGTGGACTGACACGGGAAGCCGCCTATGCCCTCGTGCAGCGCCTGGCGCTCCAGGCCTGGGACGAAGGCCGCGACTTCCTCACCCTGGCCAGCCAGGACGCCGAACTTCAGCAAAGACTCACACCAGATGAACTCCGTCAGCAGTGTGACCTTGCCTGGCAACTCCGCCACGTGGATAAGCTTTTCCAGCGGGTCTTTGACGCCCCGACCGGCGAGGCGCTCCCGTTTGGGGAAACCCACCACCAGCCGGGAAGCCCCAGCGGAGTGGCTGGCAGGGCGGAACTTTTCTAACCACATGTCGTTTCGACAAAGCGATGCTCGACCCGTACCGCGCCCGGCAAACCCAGTCCCGACCAGGGTTTCAATGACCAAACCCTGCCGTCAGGTGATGCCTTGCCGGGCAGACCGGAAAGATGCCGGACAGACGAAGGAGACATATCCCTTATGACGCATTATCAGACGATTGTACCAAGCCAACTCGCACGCACCCTGACCACCCATACCCTCCACCTCAAAACCTGGCTCGCCGTCAGCCTCCTCACCCTAACGGCCCTGCTTGGCGGCATCGGCGGGACGGTGGCTGCCCGCTGGCTCACTCCAGCCACCACCGCCAGCGCCCCACCACCGCCCACGCCAGCCGCCGACCGCCCGGCCGCAACTGAAACCCTGCCCGTCACCGGACTTTCCTCCGTCGTCAAGGCGACCCTCCCTGCCGTCGTCAATATCTCGACAACCAAAGCCACCCGCGGACAACTCGACCCCGGCCTGGGACTGCCCTTCTTTCCCGACATCTTCGGCCCGCTGCCCCAGCCGCGCCAGGCCAACAGCCTTGGCTCCGGCGTCGTCGTCAGCCCCGACGGCTACCTGCTCACCAACCACCACGTCGTGGACGGCGCCAGCGACATCAAGGTGACGTTTGCCGACGGACGCAGCCTCAAGGCCAAACTCGTCGGCACCGACCCCAAAACCGACATTGCCGTTCTCAAAGTGGATGAAAAGAACCTGCCGGCCATCCCGCTTGGCGATTCCAACCAGCTCGAAGTCGGTGATTTTGTCCTGGCCATCGGCAATCCCTTCGACCTCGGTCAGACGGTGACCTTCGGCATCGTCAGCGCCCTGGGCCGGGGCAACCTTGGCATTGAAACCTACGAAGACTTCATCCAGACCGACGCCGCCATCAACCCCGGCAACTCCGGCGGTGCACTTGTCAATCTTCAGGGCAAGCTCATCGGCATCAACACGGCCATCATTGCCCGTGGTGCCCAGGGCAACCAGGGCATCGGCTTTGCTGTCCCCATCAACATGGCACGGCTGGTCATGGAGCAGCTCATCAGCAAGGGGCGCGTCGTACGCGGCTACTTGGGCGTCACCCTGCAGGACCTCAATGAGGCCCTCGCCAAACAGTTCGGTGTCACCGGCAACCGGGGCGTGGTTATTACCGATGTCGCAGCCGACAGCCCGGCCAGCCGGGCCGGACTTCAGCCGGGCGACGTGATTCTGGAATTCAACGGGCAACCCGTCCGCGACCTGCGCACCCTGCGGCTGACCGTGGCCCAAACCCCTCCCGGCACGACCGTCCAGCTCAGGATTCTCCGCAACAAGACGCCACGTGACATCACCGCCAAGCTCGATGAACTTCCCGAAGACCAACCCCTGGGTGCTCTGCCGGGAGGTGGTGAGGATGACCGTCCCAATGCTCCGGCCGGAAGCGCCCTGCCGGGCGTGACCGTCGGCGAGTTGTCCCCGGCGGTCCGCAGCCGTCTCAACCTCAAGAGCGGGGTTCTTGTGCGGGCCGTCCAGCCGGGCAGCGCGGCGGCCGAAGCCGGTCTGCAGCGCGATGACATCATCCTCCAGGTCAACCAGCAGCCCGTCTCCAGTGTCGCCGCCTTTGACGCGGCCGTGCGCCAGAGCCAGGGCGAGGTGCTGTTGCGCATCTTCCGGGGCGGCACCAACCTGTTCCTGGTCGTTCCACGGGATCGCAACTGACCCGGTTCCGGCGTGGCTTGGCGTCCAGCTTCCTCCATCGCTCCGTGAGCGGCCCCTGCGTGGGTCCGCTCACGGAACCGGCCCCTGCAGCCCACGAACAGGCAGCCGGAAGAGGACTTGTCGCTCCCTGCCGGCCACACTACCCTAGCGGTTGGCTCCTGGGAGAACCACCCCCTCAGGCCGGTTTCTGTCAAGATACCGCCCAATTCCTGCCGTGAGGTGGCGGGCAATGGCTTTTCGTTTCCGACGACATGACCTGCTCTTCGTCGTGGTTGTCACGCTGGTTGTGGCCGGACTGGCCTACCTTTCCAGTCGGGGGAAACGGCCGCGCCCGGTCGCTGCCGCCTGCGACGTATCACGCCAGAAACCGGAACTGCCGGTACGCGAACGGCGCGGGCAGTGCCTGAGTTGTCACGATCCCCACCAGGGCGCAGCCGTCAACCACCGTCTTACGCCCACCCATCCACAAAAATGGCTCGATGAAAAATTTGCTTGCACGGGCTGCCACACCATCAGTAAACCCACAGCAGCCAGGATACCGTAGTCCCAAGTCCTTTCAGCGAGGCATCCCTATGTCCACACCGGCCAAGAAAACCGCCACCAATGCCAGAAAAAAAGCCACCGCTCCCCCCACCTATGCCAACTACATCCAGGGCGCCTGGGTGCCTTCCAAAAACGGCGAAGTCTTTGCCAACCACAACCCGGCCGACACCCGCGACATCGTCGGCTACTTCCCCCACTCAACGGCGGAGGACATTGACGCCGCCGTCGCCGCTGCCGCTGAAGCCTATCCCCGCTGGCGGCTTGTTCCTCCGCCCAAACGTGCTGAGTACATTTTCCGGGTGGGCGAAATTCTCATCCGGGACAAGGAAGCCATCTCCCGCGACATGACCCGCGAAATGGGCAAGGTGCTCAAGGAAACCCGTGGCGACACCCAGGAAGCCATAGACATGGCCTATTTCGTCGCCGGTGAAGGACGGCGGCTCTATGGGCAGACGACGACCTCCGAACTGGCCAACAAGTTTGCCATGACGGTTCGGGATGCCATTGGCGTCTGCGGACTCATCACCCCGTGGAATTTCCCCATCGCCATCCCCTCGTGGAAAATTCTGCCGGCAATCCTGTGTGGCAACACCGTGGTCATCAAACCCGCCGAGGATACGCCGCTTTCGGTGTACCGCTTCGTCAAAGCCTTTGAAGAAGCCGGGCTGCCGCCGGGCGTTGTCAACCTCGTGACCGGCTACGGGGAAACCGCCGGCGCACCGCTCGTCACCCACCCGACCATCCGTCTCGTGTCCTTTACCGGCTCAACCCAGGTGGGGCGGCTCATCGCCACCCAGGCCGCCGACAAGGGCAAGAAGTGCAGCCTTGAAATGGGCGGGAAAAACGCCCTCATCGTCATGGACGACGCCAACCTCGAACTCGCCGTCGAAGGCGCGGTCTGGGGTGCTTTCGGAACGACAGGCCAGCGCTGCACGGCGGCCTCACGCCTTATCGTTCACAAGAAAGTCATCAAAAAGTTCACCCAGATGCTCGTCGAGCGTACTCAGGCGCTGCGCGTCGGGCCGGGTCTCGACCCCGCCAATGAAGTCGGCCCTGTGATCAACCAGGACCAGCTCGAACGGGTGCTCCACTACATTGACATCGGGCAAACCCAGGACAAAGCCAAACTGCTCTGCGGCGGAAAGCGCCTCACCGAAGGCGACCTGGCCCACGGCTACTTCATCGCCCCGACCGTCTTCGGCGACGTGGCCCCGCAGGCCGTCATCGCTCAGGAAGAAATCTTCGGCCCCGTGACAGCCATTATCCCCTGCCAGGACTTTGAAGAGGCCCTTGCCATTGCCAACGGCGTCGGTTATGGCCTCTCAGCCTCGATCTACACCAGCGACATCAACCGTGCCTTCCATGCCATGCGCGATCTCGAAACCGGCATCTGCTACGTCAACGCTCCAACCATCGGCGCGGAAGTGCACCTGCCGTTCGGCGGCGTCAAGGGCACCGGCAACGGCCACCGGGAAGGCGGCTTGCAGGCATTAGAGATTTTCTCGGAGTGGAAAACGCTCTACGTTGACTTCAGTGGACGGCTTCAGAAAGCCCAAATCACCGACTGAACCCCGCGCAGGGGGAGCCGCCGGGCCGCTTCCTGACCCGGAAAGCCTCCGGCCGGATGCCACCGCGTGGCCCCCTCCGCTGGTTATTCCCGACACGGAGGAATCTCCCATGGCTGGACAACGTACTGCACTCACCGCACACAACCTCAGCGTACCGGGCTATCTGAGCCTCCCGACGGCGCCTGGCCCGGGCGTCATCGTTCTGCAGGAATGGTGGGGTCTCGTCCCACACATCGAATCCGTTGCCGACCGGTTGGCCGAAGCTGGCTATACGGCGTTTGCTCCCGACCTCTATCAGGGGCAATCCACAACCTCCCCCGACGAAGCCGGCAAGCTCATGATGGCGCTCAACATTGCCCAGACCGCCGAACAGTTGCGCGCCGTCGTCCAGGCGCTGCGCGAACACCCTTCCACCCAGGGCCACCCCAAAGTCGGCATCATCGGTTTCTGCATGGGCGGCCAGTTGGCCCTCTATGCGGCCTGCGAAAACCCGGACATCGGTGCCTGTGTGGACTTCTATGGCATCCACCCCAACGTCAAACCCAACTTCGCCAATCTGTCCGCACCGGTGCTGGGCATCTTTGCCGAGAAAGACGCCTTCGTCACCCCGGAAGCTGTGGCGGCCCTGCGGCAGGAACTCGACCGATACGGAAAGACCTACGACTTCGAGACCTATCCCGGCACTGACCATGCGTTCTTCAACGATACACGCCCCGAAGTCTATCACCCCGATGCCGCCTATGACGCCTGGGACCGCGTCCTGCGCTTCTTCAAAGCCCACCTGCCATAGCCTTCCAACCACAAGGACAGAAGCCCGCCATGTCATTCAACAAAATCATCATTTACGGCCACCTCGGACGTGACCCCGAAATCCGCTACACCCCACAGGGCATTCCTGTCTGCACCTTTTCCGTTGCCACCAGCGAGCGTAAAAAAGGGCAGGGGGACAGTGAACCGACGGAAACCACAACCTGGTTCCGCGTCACAGCCTGGCGCAATCTGGCGGAAACGGCCAGCAAGTATCTCAAAAAAGGCAGTCCGGTCTATATCGAAGGCCGACTCAGCGCTCGTGAGTGGACGGACAACGAGGGGACCAAGCGGACCTCGCTTGAAGTTACGGCCACGGAACTGCACCTGATGGGCAGCCGGAGCAGTGGTGAAGAATCCGGTGAGGTCGAATCGGAAGCGGCTGTCAAAATGGACAAAGATACTCCGCAAAAGCCTGCTGAGGACGATGCGGTGCCCTTCTGACCGGACGAAGCTGTGATGCCGGACGACACCCCGCGTCCCTCCCGGCTTGACGCGGCGTACCTGGCGCTGGCCTGTGGCATTGCCTTTTTTTGGCAGCTTGGCAACCTGGGTCTGGTGGGGCCCGACGAGCCGCGCTATGCCCAAGTGGCGCGCGAGATATGGCAGCGTGGCGACTGGCTGACGCCCACCCTGGGCGGTGCCACCTGGTTTGAAAAACCGGCCCTGCTGTACTGGCTCATGGGCCTCAGCTTTCAGCTCGTGGGCTTCAACGAGTGGGGCGCCCGCCTCCCTTCAGCCGTGGCCGCCACCCTCACGGTGCTGCTGCTCGGGACGCTCCGCCCGCCCCTGGGGCCAGCGGCGGCACTGATGACAGCCACCAGCCCCATGATGCTCGCCTTCGCGCGCGCAGCCACCTTTGAAGCCCTTCTCACACTTGCAGTTACAACTGCAACACTCGCATTTCACCTAAGCTTTGAAGCCGCCCGTCAGGCGCGCCTGACACAGGCCCGCCTCATCCTTTACCTGTTCTATGTGGCACTCGGCAGCGGCCTGCTCGCCAAAGGACTCGTGGGCCTGGTTTTGCCGCTCGGCAGCCTGCTGTTCTACCTGTTGCTCACGCCGGACCTGCGGCGGGAGCCGTGGAAAGCCCTGCGCCACCTGCGCCCGCTGACGGGCAGCCTGCTGGTGCTGGCCGTCGCCGGTCTCTGGTACATCCCGGTCATCGTCCAGCACGGCTGGCCCTTCATCGAGGAATTCTTCATTGCCCACCACTTCCAGCGGTTCACCTCAAACCGCTTTCACCATCCCGGCCCGGTGTACTACTACCTGCCTATCCTGCTGGCCGGACTGCTCCCCTGGAGCCTCTGGCTGATCGCCGGACTCTACCGCGCCGTGCAGCCGGCAAACCCTGTGGCCACGGGGCACGAAAACTCACAAAACACTTCTACTGACGACGCCAAATCACTTATCCGTCTTGCTTTGTGTGGATTCGTCACCCCCCTGCTTTTCTTCAGCTTCTCCGGCTCCAAGCTGCCCGGCTACATCCTCCCGGCTGTCCCTTTTGCCGCTCTGCTTGCGGCCCACAGCCTGTACTGCCTGTCCGGGCGTCAGCACCTGTTCTGGCTGTGCCTGGCCTCGCTCGGCCAGCTCGGCCTTTATATCGGACTTCAGCTTGCAACTCACAAAATCTCACCGGAAAAGGTTTTGTCTGGCAGGGAATTCTTCCTGGGCGGGCTGCTCGTGACCGTTCTCGGCCTCGGCGCCCTCCACGCCCGCCGGCGAATGTCGGGACTGTTCCGGCTGGCCCTTGTCCAGCTCGGTCTCGTCCTGTGGTTGACGGCCCAGTTCCCCGTTCTCGAACCGCAGTTTTCAACCAAACCTCTGACGGCCATCATCGCCCGCCAGGCACAGCCGGCGGAACTCGTGGTCTTTTTTCGCTGCCGGGAATATGCACCGGTGTTCTACAACCCGGACCATACCACCTGCTGCGACGCCGCCCGTGAACCAAACCAGATTTCCGACCCGGCGACCATCGCCGCCACTGTCGCCCGGCGCGGCACCCTGCTGGTCATCTTCCCACAGCGGGAACGTTCTACCCTGGAAGCCGAAATGTGGACGCTGCATCTGCTCGGTACGTCCGGGCGCTTTGCCCTGGCGCGCCTGACAGCCACCGCGCCGCCCGACCAGCCCGATTCACCCGAGACGGGAGAAGTCCGTCACCACGGACTTGTCCCCCAGCACGACATTGTGCAGGACGCTGTTGGAGCCGACATGCACCCCACGCCCCAGAACCGACGACTGGACGACGGCCCCCTCGGCAATCCGTGAGCCGGCCAGCACCACGCTGTCCACCACGTGAACCCCATCCTCCAAGTAGCAGTTGGCGCCGATGACCGACCGGATGACCGACACGCCTCCCTTGAGGGTGACTTCGGGCGCAATCACCGAACCGCCATCGGTCAGCGCCGGGGAGGACTCCGGCGGATAGCGCCGCAGCTTTCCCTGCAGCACATCCGTGTTGGCCTGGCGGTAGCGCTCCGGCGTACCGATGTCGAGCCAGTAGGCATCGGTGATGTCGCCATACAAGGGCAGCCCCGAAGCCAGCAGACGGGGAAAGAGATCGTACTCGAACGAATACTCACAGCCCTCCGGGATAAGGTCGAGCACTTCTGGTTCGAGCAGGTAAATTCCGGCATTGATGGAAGTAGCCGTCGTGACGCCAAGCGCCGGCTTTTCATAAAACTGCCGAATCCGCCCCTCAGCATCCAGTTCGACAACGCCATAGGCCCGCGTGTCGGCCACATTGACGAGCACCAGCGTGGCCGCCGCCCGGCGCCTCTGATGGCGCTGCAAAACCGGGCGCAGGTCAATGTCCGTCAGAATGTCTCCATTGAGCACGATGAGCGTTCCCGTCACCCGCGGCCGGACATGACGCATGGCACCGGCGGTTCCCAACGGCTGGCGTTCCACCACCGGCGAAACCACCAGCCCCCCCAGTGCTTCATGGCTGAGGGCTTCCTCAATCTTGCGCGGCTGGTACGACAGACTCAGCAACACTTCCATCTTCCCTGTGACATCCAGGGGACGAAGCAGATCAAGCTGGTAGTAAATGAAAGGCCGGTTGGCAATCGGCACGATAGGCTTCGGCGTATGGAGGGTGAGCGGGCGCAGGCGTGTTCCCTTGCCCCCGGCCAGGATGAGCGTTTGCATTGGTTTCCTTCCCTGTAAGAATCAAATTGTGGACGCCACACCCAACAGAGTACATTACCCATGCGTCCACCGAATCACCAGAGATGTGACGAGGCCCGCTATGTGGAACGTCGTTGGTCAAATCATCTCCGTGCTTTGCTTTTTCATCCTGACGGTCGGCACCCTGTTTGGTATCGTCTATGTGTCTCACCTGCTGTCACGCGGGCAGTAACCATCGCCTGACCGACCTCACCTGAAGCCAGGGGGAGTGCAAGATGCCGCCCACAGTGAGCCGCAGGGCAAGTGTGCCAGGCCCTGGCTCCCCCCTGACCACTGGCGGAAATCGTGCGGCATCCTGTGCCGGAGACAAACCTCAGTGTCGTGGGTGACACTTCCGATAGGTCTCACGGAGATGCTCTGCCGTGACGTGGGTGTAGATTTGGGTCGTCGTCAAGTCGGCATGCCCAAGCAACATCTGTACTGAACGCAGGTCAGCCCCACGCTCAAGCAGGTGGGTCGCAAAGGTGTGCCGAATCATGTGTGGAGTCACCGTTCCAAGGCCGGCCCGCTGCCCGTACTCCGAGACCATCTTCCAGCAGAGCTGGCGCGTCATCGGTTTGCCCCGCGCCGTAATGAAAAGGTACGGGCTGTCCGTCCCAGACTGTCGTGCGGTACGGAAGTGCAGGTAATGCGTCAGAGCCGCCAACGCCGAACGCCCAATCGGCACCTGGCGTTCCTTGCTCCCTTTTCCCAGACAGACCAGATAGCCGGCATCGCGGTTGACATCCCCCAGCTTGAGACTGCACAGCTCCGACACCCGCAGGCCCGTGGCATAGAGCAGCTCCAGCATCGCCCGGTCACGCGCGCCCGCTTCAGTCGTGATGTCGGCCTGCTGAAGCAGTCGCTCAACTTCCTCCGGGGTCAGAAACTTGGGCAACGTCTGCCAACTGCGGGGTGGTACAAGTGAGACAGTCGGATCGGTGCGCCGGTGCCCGTCAAGCACCAGAAACTTGTACAGATTGCGCACCACCACCACCGCCCGCTCAACGGAACGGGCATCCAGACCGCTTTTGAACAGGGATTCGACAAAGGCGGTGATGTCACTCCGCTCCAGTGCCAGCACATCCTTTTGCCGGGCAGCGGCAAAGTGCGTCAGTTTGGCCAAATCCCGCCGGTAGGCTTCGAGTGTGTTGGCTGACAGGCCGCGTTCAACCCGCAGGTAGTCCAAAAACTCCTTGATGATGTCCCGCGCCATGGCGGCTTCTCCTCCCCAGTCACCGCCAGGAGACAGTTGCTCCCAGTGGTGAGTTGCGATTTACTCCTCCAACGGAAACCCACAGCCGCGCGTCTCCGGCGACGGCTTAGGCTGGTTTACGCCTCTGACCCCGTTGTTTATGAAGATTGAAAATCACACGACCTACAAGCTCAAACTCAACCTGGAAGAGGTCGTCCAGAAGACCTTTGCGGCGTTGCCCCGCAACCATACCCTGGGCATTACCCGCGTGGTTTTCGTGGACCGCATCCAGGACCGGAATATACCGGCTGACAAGCGCGACAAGCTGCCGCTCCTCTACCACCCGAAAACCCCGGTTTCAGGCGCCTGGTTTGAAATTGCCCTGGCTCCGCTGCTTGAACACGAAGGCTGGTGGCGACGCCTGGTGGCGCGTCGTACCTTGCACGCCAACCTGACCCACACCCTTCTGGCGCTGATGGGGCAGCACTACCATTTCAACTTTTCCCACGGCAAGAAAAAAACCGATTGCGAACCCGCCATTCGGGACTACATCCGCAAGGGACTCGAAGCCCTCCGGGAACAGGACACGAGCTTTCGCATGCGTCTGATGCGCCCGCTCATTCCCTACCTCGACCGTTTTGCCCGCTGGCTGGCCAAACAGCAGCGCAAGGCACTTCAGGCCAAAGCCAAACAGGCCAAGTAAAGCCCCTCGAACAGCCGGTCATTCACCCGGTGGGTTGGCTTCCAGTTCACGCTCCAGTTCGGCCACCACCTGCTTCAGCGCCGCCACGACCTGCCGTTTGTCCACATCCGACTTGCGAAATTTCAGGTCCAGGGTGAAGGTGCGCGCCGGCTCCTGGAAATGAAACCTGAACGGTGTGGCGCGTTTTTTGGTTTTGGTTGTCTGGCGCACGGCATCGCGCGTCAGTCCAAGCTGGCGAATTCGGGCAATGAGCGCCCGGCGCTCCTCATCAGACGGCCGGCGCACAATCTGAAGCAAGGTGGATTTGGAGGTAATACCAGCCTGGCGGCACAGTTCCCGGATTTCGGCTGAGAGGCTGCCAATAGCCAGTGACTCGGTGATGCTGGACCGGGACTTCCCCAGCTTGCGGGCCATTTCCTCGTGCGTGTAGTTGAACCGTTCGGCCAGTGCCGTCAACCCTTCGGCTTCCTCAAACGGCGTCAGGTCCTTTCGCTGAAGGTTCTCAATGAGGGCAATCTCGGCCACGGCGCGGTCGTCCACGTCCATTTCGATGCAGGGCAACTCGCGCAATCCGGCCAGCAGGCTGGCCCGGTAGCGCCGCTCCCCGGAAATGATCATGAACCGCCCCCCGACTTCGGCCGGACGCACCAGCAGCGGCTCCAGCACCCCCTTTTCGCGGATGGAGTTGGTCAACTCCTCCAAGTCGCCAAACTCGATCCGTGGCTGGTTGGGATTCGGCTCCAGCCGATCAATCGGGATCATGCGCCCGATGGGCGCGCCGGTGCGCGTCCAGAGTTCTTCGACGTAGTGGGACTCGTGGCGCATGCGCACCGTGGATGGCAACCCGCGTTTAGACACGACGCAACACCTCCTCACAAAGCCTGGCGTATTCGACCGCACCACTCGACTGGGGCGCAAAAGTAAAGATGGACTCCCGGTAGGCGGGGCTTTCTTCCAGCCGCACGGACTTGGAAATCACCGTCTCAAACACCTTGTCCCCAAAGACTTCGTAAATCTGGCGATAGATGTCCCGCGCCAGGGCCGTCCGCTTGTCGTGCAGCGTAATGACCACCCCCAGCACTTGCAAGTTCGGGTTGGGACGCGCCTTGACCTTTTCGATGGTTTCCAGCAGGTCGTCCGTCCCCTCCATGGCGAAGTAGGAGGACTGAATGGGAATGAGGACATGGGAAGCCGCCACTAGAGCATTGACCGTGATGAGTCCCAGCGTGGGCGGCGTATCAATGACAATGACATCATAAACGCGGCGCAGGGCCTCCAGACGGTCCTTAAGACGGTACGGAGCATCGAATTCCCCCACCAGGCGGGATTCGAGCTTCGCCAGACTGATGCGGGACGGCAGAATGTCAAGCCCCGGAACGGGCGTCGGTTGCACGACGGTAAGCGGATCGAGTTTGACATCCATCAGAAAGTCATAGGCTGACAGCCCCGCGGCTTCGTATGGCAGATAGGACAGCGTACTGTTCGCTTGGGGATCGAGGTCCAGCAGCAGCGTGCGCCGCCCGCGCAGCGCCAACCCGGCCGCCAGGTTGATGGCCGTCGTCGTCTTGCCGACGCCTCCCTTCTGATTGGCAACAGCAATGACCAGACAGGTATCCAGTCGTCGTGGGTGATGTCCGTTCCCCGTACCCATGGCAGTTTCCCTTGCTCAGAACAACGTCACAGCCCGATTTCACCGTTTCCAGGCCCCAAGCGCCGGACCAGACCGGCAGCGTGCCCTGCCCCCTAACCGCGCCCGATGTCGGATTCGTCAATTTCATCGGGCCAGTCGAACTCAAGGTCATCGCCCTTGTCCGCCGTTTCTTCTTCCGGCTGGCGCTCCACGATGACTGAGGTCGAGTTCTCCAGCACGGACTCATGGACGAAAATCGGAGCATCCACCCGCAGGGCCAGTGCGATGGCATCGCTGGGACGCGCATCCAGAAACAGCATCTTGCCGGCGACTTCGAGTTCAATAACGGCGTAGAAGGTGTTGTTGCGCAGCTCCGTCACCACCACCCGGCGCACCCGTCCGTCCATCTGCAGAATCAGGTTGCGCAGCAGGTCGTGGGTCATTGGGCGCGGCGGCGACATCTTCTCGATTTCAAAGGCAATGGCATTGGCCTCGAAGGGCCCAACCCAGATGGGCAGCAACTGGTCGCCGTTGACCTCCTTGAGCACAACAATAGGTGTGTTGGCCGCCGGGTCAATCATCAGCCCCCGAATCTTCATCTCACGTTCCATGGCAGTCGTCCTCCAGTTTTGGCGGTATCGGGATAAAACAACAGAAAAGCTTTGTAATCAACAATTAACCTGAGATGTCGGCGCGCCGACAAAACCGTCGGGCGCCAGCATTTCCCGCGCCGCCTGGCGCGCTGACTCGGTGACGACGGCCCCACCCAGCAGGCGGGCCAGTTCCTCCACCCGTGCATCCCTGTCCAGCACAACAATCTCCGTGTGCGTCCGCTCATTGACCACGGTCTTTTCCACCCGCAGATGAGTGGTGCCAAAGCGCGCCACCTGAGCCTGGTGCGTGATGCACAGCACCTGCTGACGCTCAGCCAGGCGACGCAGGCGGACGCCTACCGCTTCCGCCACCCGGCCGCTAATCCCCACGTCAACTTCGTCGAAAACCATCGTACGCGGAATGTCCGTCGGCGCAAGGATGGATTTCACAGCAAGCATCACCCGGGACAACTCCCCCCCGGAAGCAACCCTGGATAACGGACGCGGCGGCTCGCCGGGATTCGAGGTAAACAGAAACTCAATCCCTTCCAATCCGCTGCGTTCCCACCTCGCCGTATCTTCAGCCTCCCGCCAGTCGAAAGCGACAACCAGCCGTGCCTGCGGCAGCGCCAGGTATGACAACTCGTGTTCCAGCGCTTGCTCGAAACGCGGCGCGGCTGCCTGCCGTGCGGCCCGCAGCGCCAGGGCACAGTCCCGGTACCGGACAGCCGCCGCTTCAACGGCTGCCACCAGCCGTTGCCGTTCGGCGGTGTCGTTTTCGACCTGGGCCAGTTCCGCCTGAATCCGGGCCAGCGTTGCCAGCACCTGCTCCAGGGTTCCGCCATACTTGCGTTTGAGCCGGTCCAGATCATCGAGGCGGGCCTCAACTTCGCGCAACCGCTCTGGAGAAACCACGATGGTCTCAGCATAGTCCCGGAGAGCAAAGGCGGCTTCCTCAATGCCGTAGCGCGCGGCTTCCAGAGTGGAAAGGACTTCCGACAGCGCCGGGTCAGCCGCAGCCAAATCCTCCACCTGGCGGAGTGCCTGTGCGACCAGCGTCAGCGCCGAAGCTTCCCGCTCATAGAGCAGATCGTACCCGGCGGCAGCGGCCGCCAGCAGCCGCTCCGCATGCACCAGCCGCGTGCGTTCACGCCACAGGTTTTCATCCTCTCCGACCGCCGGCGCCACCCGCTCAATGTCCCCGCGCTGGAATTCGAGCAGATCGCGCCGCTGCTGCCGGTGCAACGCCTCCTGTTCAAACTGCTCCAGGGATTGCCGCGCTGCGTGCCAGGCCGTGAAGGCCTCCGCCGTGGCGGTTGCCAGTTCCACATGCTGGCCAAAGGTATCGAGCACGCCGGCATGCGCTGCCGGAAAAATCAATGTCTGCTGATCGCCCTGCCCGTGAATGTCCACCAGGTAGGGCCGCAGCGCCCGGACGGTCGCCAGCGGGCACAACTGGTCGTTGATAAACAGCCTCCCCTTCCCGTTGAGAGACACTTCCCGCCGGATGAGCAAGGTATCCTCCGCCTCCAGCTCAGCTTCGGCAAGGATACGCCTGACTTCCGGGTGGTCAGGACAGTCAAAGAGAGCTTCCACTGCGGCCCGCGTCTCACCAGCCCGGATGATGTCCGAGGTGGCACGTCCCCCCACCACCAGGGACAGAGCATCCACAACGAGCGATTTCCCGGCGCCGGTCTCCCCGGTGACAATGGTCAACCCCGGACCAAACCCCACCTGCTGCCGACGCACAACCGCCAGATTTTCGATGTTGAGTTGCCTCAGCATGCGCTCATGGATGGGAACAGAACAACCTTCCAACCGGGAGACCGAAGGAACCACAACCAGGGGACATCAAACCGCCTTCTGCAGGCCATCTCCCGGCAAACCGGTGTTCGCCACTGGCAATCGCACCGCCCTCGTGGGAGCATACCGAAAAGGTCAAACCCACAAGCCATGCCTTAAATCCTGTATAGTTCCGGGGTGAACTTCCCCAAATGACCAGGACCTTGTTGGAACAACAGAGCATCGTATGCCGATACTACGGAGTCTGACCCAAGAGTACAAGCGACTCCTCACCGAGAGTCACACCTGCCTGAACGCCATACCTGAAGCCGCACTGTACTGGCGTCCGGCTCTACCACACCATGACTTCAGCAATCGCTCCAGCGGCGAGAGCTTCATTGCTCTGGCTGGGGGTATCGAGTATGTCATCAATGGCATCCTCTCCAATTACTGGGACCATCCGGCCGAGTGGACGATGCGCGAAACCCTCTCCACTCCAGCCCGGCTGCAACAGTATCTTACTGACGTTATCAGTCTCACGTCAAAATTTGAAGCCACCCTGACCGACGACGACCTCCCCAAAGTCATCTACCTCCCCACCCCACGCCAGACCACCATCGGCACGCTGCTTGTCGAACGACTCGCCCTCGCCGCTCAGCACTACGGCCAAGCCATGGCCACCTGGCGTGCATTTCTGTCCACAACCCACCACACCGCTCCCCCGCCAATCCCGCCCGAATCCGAAACCGGGACTTGAGCTTGTTTACAAGGATTTACATACTACGGCTTAACAACCAACATAAACTTTTCACCCGTGGTGTGCAGCGCCGCATCAAGCACCCGGACGGCGATGAGATATTCCCCCGGTGACAGATTCCGATACACCAGCGTAAACACCTCACGCGGGGAGTCCAACACCAGGTCATCCGGGTAGATCAACATCCACTCGCCACCATCAAAGGACACTTCGGCCGACTTGAGCGGTGAGGTGGCCGTCACCACTTCAACTCTGACCTTTGCTTCCTTCGTCGAAATCTCTGAAGGCAAAAAGGTTATCTTCGGCAATGCATTCGTAATCATAACCGGCGAGAGGACCTGCGAAGAAGCCAGCGCCCACGCCGGCGGATTGGAAGCGGCATCGCTGACTTCAAGCTGGAATTCATAAATGCCGTCCGGCAGCATCTCCGGGGAAATGACGAAAAACGGGTTACGCAGCTTTTCCGCCAACGGCTTCCAGTTGGACTGTCCACGCAACCGATAGGACAGCCGGTAGGTCAGCGTGTCGCCATTTTTGTCCTCTGCCTGCCACTGAAGCGTTCGCGCTCCGCGCTGGAACACCTTGCGCGGCGGCTGATTGGCGATGATACCGAACTGGACCGGGTCCAAGCCGGAACTCATCACACTCGGATCAGGCGGCGGCACGACAGCTTCCTGCAAGGCCACGCCGACCGGCAGAACGGTGAACGAGGTAATGACCGGTGCCAGATTACGCGGCAGGTAAGCCACCCGGACGGCCATCACTTCGGCCCCTTTTTTCAGACGCAAACGCCACTGCAGAAACCGTCCCCGTGGACTGGTGACGACACCTCCCGGTGCCGGCATTTCAGCCGACCAGTCACTCCACAGCGCCCCCGGCAACTGGGTGTTTCCGGTCCGGGTCTGTACAAAGACTTCCCCTTTACCCTCCACATGGATACGACCCCACGCCTCAACTACCGCTTTAGCATCCTGAACCGCTGAGGTAAACACCCCTTCATCCTGCGCCGTCGGGCTGAGGCGGTAGAGTTTGGCCAAACCACTGGTCACGACATACAGGGTCTCCCCGGCGCCGGCTTCCGCAGCGGCAATGCGTTCCTCCTCGACAGCGCCAAACAGGGTGGATTGTCCTTCCGGCCCAACGAAAAAGAGCCGGCCCTGTCCGCCGGTCGAACTGCTGCCAAGTCCTACGAGAACGCCATCCCGCCACCGGAGCAGAACAGTGGCCGTGTCGCTGCTTGTCCAGAGGGCCGTTTGACGGCCATCTTCACCGAGTCGGTAGAGCGTTGTGCCGCCTGAAGCCGGGCGCAGCGGTGTGCCGCCACTGCTTTCCCCTTCACTGGCAATTACTTCCGCCGGCGTGCTCCCGGTGCTTCCACCGCCGCTCGCCTTCAGCTCACCGATACCCAAGGCAAAAACAGAACCGTCCGGCATGGGCACCAGCCGCCGAATCTCACGGGAGGGTGCATCGAACACCGCCGTCACACGCCCATCGGCTATGCGCACGACCAGCCCGCCCGGATCGGTCCCGGCCCACACCGCGCCATCCCGCGCCACCATCAGGCTTGTGACATTGGATTCATCTGTCGTCCAGAGTGCCTGCACCGACAGCCCACCACGTGACAAGGTAAAGACACCGCCCTTCCCACCGGTGGCATAGACGATGGTGCCATCGGGCAGACATCGCATGTCCCAGATGTATTTCTCCGGCGGGTCATACACGACCCGGAAGCCTGGTTGGCCGGCGGTCAACTGGTAAATTTTTCCGTCCGGGGAGGTGGCGGCAAAAATAGCTCCCTGGCCGTCGGTGGCCAGAGCCGTCACATCCAATTCGTCAAAATCGGCGACCAGGGTCAGCGCCCCCTCAGCCGTCGCCCGAAACAACCTGCCATCGTGGCCCGTGCCGACATACACCTCGTTGCCGACAAGCAGGCTGCAGAGCGCAAAGGGCTGCTGGGTATCCCCCACGAGTTTGGGCGTGGGCACGACGCGCAAAATGCCATTATCAGACACTGATAGCCCACTGAGGCGACCCGCAAGGTAGTCTTCCTTGCGCACGCATTCCCAGAACGCCGTGCCTTCCGCCTGCAGCGGCAGCGTCCACCAACAGAAAAGCGCTAGGGCAAGCACGCTCTTGGTCAGAGGTCGTTGTATCAGCATTGATTGTTTCCTGGTGACAAAAGATTGGAACCGTTCGGGACAGTTACCGGAGCCAAGTCCGGTTGGGGTTGGCTTTTCCAGCGCCGGTGAATCCACAGCCACTGGTCCGGGTAGCGGCGGACCACAGCTTCCCAGCAGCGTGTCAGGCGGAGCGTGTTTTCCCGGATGTCGAAGGCTTCGTCCGCCGTCCGTACCAGCGGCACCGGTGGCTCGAACACCAGCCGGTGCCGTCCCCGCCGGGCATCCCATACGAGATACCCCGGAACAACCACCGCCCCCGTCCGCCGCGCCAGGCGTGCCACAAGCGGCGACGTGCAGGCCGGACGCCCAAAAAACGGGCAGAACATACCGTGCTGGGGCTGGACGTGCACATCGGCGAGAATCCCCACCGTCTCCCCCCGCCGGAGGCGGACCACCAGCCCGCGCAAGTCGCGGTGCTTGGATAGGAGGCGGTTGCCGCTCGCCGTCCGCCAGCGTGTGATCAGATGATCCACAAGGGGATTGTCTATGGGGCGCACGAGAATGTTGAGCGGATGCCCGTAAAGCGCATGTGCAAAGGCGCTGAGTTCCCAAGCGCCGAGGTGTCCGGTAAAGAAAATCACGCCCCGTCCCTGCGCCTGAGCTGCGGCAAAGTGCTCAAACCCTTCGTATTCAACCACTTCGTGGACATTCCCGGGATGCAGCTTCGGAAACTGGGAAAACTCGCCGAGCAGCCGCCCCAGGTTTGTGATGCACCCGCGGAGCAACTGCCGCCGCTCCCGTTCCGACAGTTCCGGGAAAGCCAGGGCCAGATTGTCAGCACCCACCCGCCACAACCGTGGCAGCACACAGGCCAGAAGCCTTGCCAGAAGCATGCCGCCGCACAGGGCCCACCGCCGGGGCAGGCGTCCCAGGCCCCCCAACAGCCCGGCCACCAGAGCGGCTTCGGCCCGCTGCCGTACGGTCGGAGATGGATTGACAGGTGCACGTTCCATCGTTAGCATCGTCTCCCCAACGTGATCGGCGCGGCATTGCCGTTCACACCAGGTGTCGGTTTGGTGGCGTAGCCAAGTGGTAAGGCACGGGTCTGCAAAACCCTTATTCGTCGGTTCGATTCCGACCGCCACCTCCAGTCAGATGTCCCAGGCTGCCCCGGCGCACGACCGTCCTTCATCCCACTTCCTCCCCGGTTTTGGTTTATGGCGTCAGATTTCTTTGTCGGCACGTCGTGTACGCTGATCATCACGGTCATGCTGCTGGCGTTGGCGCGTATCTCAGCAGTTCGCGTCAAAAAGGGAGCCAGTTTGTATCACGCTTCCATCCAGCCGTTGATCTTTATGTCCGGGGTGCTGTTTCTGCTGTACCTGGTCAACCTGGGGCTGATTCACCTGCTGACGGCCGCCGGTGTGCGGGGCGATCTGGCACTCTACACAGCGCTGCTGCTCGACGACATCCTGGCCTGCACCTTTCTGCTCACGATGTTTCGCCGCAACGCCCTTCGCCAGGCGGCCAAGACCCTCAAATGATGCACCAGGTCACCTGGTGTCACCTGTTCAACGCTGGCTGACGACTTCCTCCGGGCTGACACGCACCACCTGTATCTGCTCAGCGAGGTCTGGTGGCGGCAGTACCACCACTTTCCGCCGGGGGGGACGCTCAGAGACAAGGTCGGCACCAACCGTCGCCTGAAAATCACGCCCCCGGAGCTTTTCCACAACGGACTTGGGCCCCTCTACTGTCACCTCCAGCCGGGTGGGTGGGGTGCCCGGTGTATCCAGAATCACATCCAGACGGCGGCGCAGGATGACGGGACGAATCGTGACCTTCACTTCGACTTCCTGCGCTCCGACAATCTCGATGCGCGGGTCCTTGACATCCACCTTGTAGCGTTCCGTAAACGAACGGTCATGGACGTTGAGCCAGATGGTCTCTGTGCCCACGGACGGCAGGGCATAGACCTGCGCTTCGGGGCCGCGCAGCATTGTCGTGGCAGGCACAACCTGATACTCGGCAATTTCCCGGTCCACCGGCAGAGTGCCACGGAAGTTCGGCTTGATGTCCACCTGCCGATAAACCTGCCGTTCCAGATTCAGGGTCAGTCGGGACGGTTCGATTTCCAGGATTTCCACCCCGGCCGGCTTCTCGATACGAGCCTCTTCCCGCAGGAGAATAACCCGGTCGCCGGGATTTTTGCCCGCCAGTGAGACGGTAATCACGAACGATTCGGGCCGCAGGCGCTCGACGACATCACGGGGGCCGCGTACGCGCAGGGTCACTTCCTGCACTTCGTGGATGTTGGCAATGACCAGGTCCTCACGTAACCCCTGATAGTTGACGGGCACCCCGCGCAGAACAAAGGGGATGGCATCCTGTTTGGTCGCCGACAGCCACAGGGCGCTGGTCATCACAGCGGCGATAAGCTTGAGCGTGAAGTTTTCGACAACCAGGGCGCGGACTTTTTCACCAATCCAAATCAGCCAGTGGCGTCCCTGCTGCCAAACGGCGGCTGGATTCAAGGCCCCGCGCTCGCTGATTCGTGACATCTGGCGTCCATTGGCAATAATGGGCGTCCCTGTCGCCGGCGTTTCACTCGTTTCACTGGGAGTATCGAGGGTGACAAAATCCACCTCCGAAGGCTCCACCAGACGACGGCGGCGGCGCACCGGAGTGGCACTGTGGGTTGTCGGCGCATTCAGCGCCTTGGAGAGCAACTGGCGGACGGCTTGGATTTCAAGCCCACGTTTGATGTGCCCTCCTTCGACACACGACACCATTCCGGTTTCTTCAGAAACCACAATGACAAAAGCATCGCTTTCCTCCGTGATGCCAATTGCCGAACGGTGGCGCGTCCCGGTGTCTTTGGAAAGCCGTGGATTGAGGGTCAGAGGCAGGAAACAACTGGCGGCAGCAATTCGATCCTGGCGGATGATGACCGCTCCGTCGTGGAGCGGTGCTTCCGGGTTGAAGATGTTGATGAGCAGGTCGTAGCCGAGAACCGCATCCAGCCGGACTCCCCGTGAGATGTACTCGTCCAGGTTGTCCTGCCGCTCGAAAACAATCAGGGCACCAGTTTTGTTGGCCGCCAACGTGGCGACGGCCAGCAGGACATCCTCATACTGCACCACCGACAGCTTGCGCGTCCGCCAGCCCAGATGGGACAAAAACCGGATGTTCCGGCCAAAGTTGGCAAAGGCCAGGCGAATTTCGTTCTGAAACAGCACGACAACGGCAAAGCCAACGTAAAGCAGGCTGTGGCGGATGACGAACTCCAACGTCGGCAGGTGCAGCCAGTGTGAGACCTGATACAGGAAGGCGACGATAGTGATCCCACTGGCAACCTGTATGGCGCGCGTCCCCTTGAGGAGCTTCAGCACCTCATAGACGACCAGAAAGACGAGGAGCAGATCGATGCCCGTCGCAAACCAGGATTGACCAAGCCAGTGCATTAACGTCGTCACCACCCGAAGTGTATTCCCACCAGTTTAGAGACAGATTACAGACGGGCCAAACCGCTTGGCTGAGACAGACAGGAGGCCCGGGTTCTGAGGGCTTACACCCAGCGGCCGTCGTGAGCTGTGAACTTGACCGCGGACACGTAGCCGCCAACCGCCACCCCGGCAACCGCGTAATAGAGCAGGTCAATCGTCCAGGCTTCCGGCAAAAGCCATCCAAACAGCAGCAGGTAGGTCGTGCTTCCAATCATCACCAACGGCCAGTGCAGGTGACGGATGACCAGAGCATAGGCAATGACAAATGACAGCGACAACACCTGCAACCCCTGCCCGCCCTCTTCAGGCCGGATGACTTCCAGCCACCAGCACACCAGATAACTGATGGCCAGCCCACGCAGAAAACGCTGGGTATCGGGGTAACTTGTCCAGTGAAAGGGAAACAGGATACTGGCCCACATCAGCCCCAGAATCCAGGCGGGCGCTCCCAGAAAGCGGGCGTGCAGTTCAGGGGTGACGAACGTGGTCACTGCCCAGGGGTAGGTCGCCACCAGCCAGACCGGAAGCGCCAGATCGCGCAGCACCTTGGTCAGGCGCTGTTGCGGAAGCACCCAAATATCCAGCAGGACATATCCGAGATAAGCCAGCGTGGGCAGCACCAGCGCCCAACTCCGGCCGCCGAGACCAAGCCCCAGCAGACAGACCCCCAACGGGAGATATTCATACGCCCGTAGGGCCCAGGCCGGACGGCGATACAGTTCGGCCCGCTTCGCCCCCACCTTGAGCGCCGGCAGGAGGCGGCGCTCAATGGTCTGCCGAAGCTGCTCGGTCAGGGCCTGGGCCAGTTCCTTGTCTTCGACGGCACTGGCGTCCCCTGCCCGAGGTGGGTAGATGGGCGGATGGTATTTGACCGTAATTTTCCGTGGAAGCGGCAGCCACTGCCCGCGCGGCCACGCGGCCCGCGCGCCAGCAATGGTGACCGGCACAATGGGACACGGCACGGCCAAAGCCAGCCGCGCTGTCCCGGACTTGAGCAGGGCATTCATACGCGCTTCCTTGGAAAGTCCGGCTTCAGGGAAAATTCCCAACGCCTCCCCCTCACGCAGCACCTGGAGGGCCTGTGCAAAAGCCTGCTGATCCCGCCGGGTCGTATCCACGGGAAAGGCCCCGAAGAAACGAATCAGCGGACCGAGCAGCGGAATGGTGAACAACTTGTCCCAGGCAACGAAGCGAATCCGCCGCCGAATCGGGAGCGAAATCAACACCGGGTCGAGATAGCTTGGGTGATTCCCTGCCAGAATGACCGCCCCCGTCAGGGGGACATTCTCAACCCCCCTATATTCGAGTGTGAACACCACGCGAAACAGGGCGTGGATGATGACCTTGAGAATCCACAGCAAAGCGGGCTTTCAGCTTCGGAACAGAAGAACAGGGAGCCGCAGGCTGGCACTTGTTCGCCGCTTATGGCCGCCCGGCCAGCGAGCGCAGCTCCGACTTGAGTTTCTCAATCTGAATGATTTTTTCCGTCACCTGCTCAAACAGGTCGCGCCGGGCCGCAATCCCTTCTCCAATCAGGTAAGCCGCGGCCTCCGAGCGGGTGGCAAAAATCCCGGCCTGCACCAGCATTTCAATCGAACGCATGGCTTCTTCGGAAAGGTGAACCGTCACGTTCAGGTCACGACTGGCCAACGCCTGCTGAATGGCAGCGCCAATGGAGCCAGGCAGCCTTCCAATGGATTCAGGCAGCGTCTTGGCCAGCTCACGGACCGAGCTGGTAATTTCCTCAATCGTCCCTTTCGGCTCCTCACTGGCAGCACTCGACGCCGGCCCGGACGAGGGCGTGGTGTCATCCTTACGTTCGATAATCACGATTTTACGGTCTTCAGGGGCAGGCATATCGAGGGCACCTCCGGCAATCAACATTTTCAGCTCCCTTACATTACCCCACACTTTGGTACCTGTCATCCCGGACCCGGCCACCCACTGTTTGCTGTGCCTATGCACCGCCGCTGGTTGACCAACCCATGACACCGTGGCTATATTCCCGCATCACCCACAACCGTATGGCGTAATACACTTTGCGTCACCGGTTTGTTTGCATTCATTGCGCACTCCAACACTCTGAGGACCTTGGCCATGCCCGGTGGAACGAACGAAGTCATGCGCGACTTCTTCATCCGCGTCATTGGGAATACCCCCGAAGAACGATTCATTTACGTCATCCGCGCCCAGAATGCGAAAGCCGCTCTGAACCTCCACATCAACAACCTTGGCGATCGTCCCTGTGTCGTCCTCGATGGGCTGACCGGTGAAGTCCTGGAGCGATACAAAGTGGACTCCAAGGGACGCTAGGTGCCGCTTCTCAACCGAGCACAAACCAGATACAAAAACGGTGAATGGTCACTACTTCCCCATTCACCGTTTTTATGTGCGCCTGTTTTGTGTGTGCCGGTGCGCTGGCGATCAGGCTGGCGGGATCAGTCAGGCTGGCGGGATCAGAACGTGAACTTGAGCGCCATCTGAATCCGGCGTGAGCCGCTCACCACGGCGTCCCGAATCCGACCAAAGGTGGCGCTGGTCACAATGGCCGTTGGAAAGGCAAAAGACGGCGTATTTGTCGCATTTTGCATCTCCAGCCGGTACTGCAGGTTGACCCCTTCCACAATGCGGAAGGTCTTGGCTACCGTCAGGTCAAGCTGGAAAAAGCCCGGCCCCGTAAAGAAGTTGCGGCCGGTGTTCCCCAGCGTGCCCGGCGCCGGAATGCTGAAGCGCGCGCGTTCATCTGCCGTGAAAAAGAAGGTTGTTCCGGCTTCCTGCCGGAGAGAGCCGAGTGAGCGGGAGCACCCATTGCAGTCAGCAAACGACTGCACGGCATTGCTCAGGGTATTGGAACCGGAAAAGACCGTGAAGGGACGCCCGGAGGTCCACCGCACCACGCCGGCTGCCATCCATCCTCCAATAATTTGATCCAGCACCGGATTGAGGCTGTTGGCATACTGGCGTCCGCGCCCAAACGGCAACTCCCAGACAAAATTCCCCTGGAACGAATGCGTCCGGTCAAAGTCTGACCGGGCGTAGTTGATGCGCCGGTTGCGGATGTCAAACGGCGTACTCGAAGCCGACTGCACCGCGCCGCTGGCCGCCACCGTGAAGGTCGGATCAAACGAACGGGTGTCCAGGGACTTCGCCAAAGTGTAGCTGAACTGAAAGCTCAGCCCATCCCGAAACCGCCGCGACAACTGAAGTTCAGCCGCGTGGTAGTTGGAAAAGTCATAGCTGTCCACAACGAACAGACCGCCGGTGTACTGCGGAAAGTCAAAGAAGAAAAAGGGTGAAAAGCCGCGCGCCGGCAGGTTGGCGCCAATCTGCTGCGCCAGCGACACAGCCAGCCCGGCAACGTTGTTTGTCGTCAGGCTGCCACGGAAGTTGTTGATGGTCGTCTGCGAACCGTTCGGATTGGCCAGCAACTGGTTGATGAGCGGGCTGTTGCAGGCAGGCGTAAACGTCCCCGACACGGCGCAGGGGCGCATGGTGTTGAAGGCATCGAGGAAACCATTTTCAAAGATTTTCACCTGATTGGCGTTGTAGCCGCTCAGCAGCCCGTTCCCGTGCCGCCCGATGTAGTTGGCTTCCAGCACGAGGTTCCACCCCAGGTCGCGCTGGATGCTGAGCGCCCACTGGTGAACCTTTGGCGTCCGGTAGTTCGGGTCAAAGACCGTGATGCTGTTGGCTGAAAACGCCGGCGGCTGGCGGAGGGCATCGGGCGAGACCCCGGCCGGTGGTGACAGCGTCGGCAGGTTGCGCAGGCGTCCCCCACCTTGCCCAAACGTGTCATTGATTACCCCTATGGTTTCCCCTGGCACTGTCGGTAACAAAAACGAGGAAGCCAAGAAGGTGTTGAGGCGGTCGTAAGCCAGGCGGTAGTTGGCGCGGATTGACGTTTTGCCGTCCCCGAACGGGTCCCACGCCACGCCAACACTTGGCGCAAGGTTGTTCAGATCATCGGAAAAAGGCTCCCCCTTGATCCATCGCGCCGTATTGGTGGGCGGAGCGCCAAAGGCCAGCCGCTGGTCAGGCACGGCCAGCCGCCGTGGTTCACGGAAAACCGGGCGAAGTTCCCAGCGCAGGCCGTAGTCAACCGTCAGATTGGGCCGCAGCCGCCACGTGTCCTGTACGTAGAAGTCATACTCTGGATAGCGTGCATCGGCTGTAAAGATTGTCCCCGGTGGGCCGTACTGGTTGCCAATTGAAACGAAGGCCTGGGAAATCCGTCCGACGCGCCCCAGCAGGTTGTTGATCGTCCGCTGCAACAGTGGCAGGTCAAAAGCCGTGTTGATGTTGCCCGGAATCCCAAACGCCACCACGCTCACCGTGTTGATGGCCGTGCTGAAGTTGACCGAGGGCTGGGTGTTGAGACCGGCGACGGAAGTCCGGCGGTCAATATGCCGGCCAAAGCGCAGGTTGAAGCCCGCCTTGATCGTATGGGCGCCACGCACGTAGGTCAGGTTGTCCACGAACTGGAAGGTCGTCAGCGCCCGCCGGTTGATGACCGGCGCCAGATTGGAAGTGGGCGTCGTCACGTCGTTGAGCGTGACCGGCGGATTGTTGGCAAAGTCCGGGTCGGGGTTGTCAAAACTGAAGGTGAACCGGTTGAGCCCCATGACGAATTCATTGGTCAGGCTGCTTGTCGGCGACCACCGGTGGTTGATGGCCACGTTCCGGGGGCGGCGCCGGGTATCCACCAGACGTGCCGTGTTGGGAAATGCCGCCGGGCCTGCGTTGGCAAAGTCGCCCAGCGAGTCCTGCCGCCCCCACGAAACCCGTGCAAAAATGGTCTGCCGGTCGCTGATGACATAATCCACCTTGGTGGTGTAGTCCTCCTGCTGCTCGCGGCCGCGGGCGTTGAACAGGAAACCGGCCGTATTGAGACCATCTCCCACGGCAAAGTTGTTGGGCAGCGGTGTCAGGTCAATGATGCGCCGGATCGTTGGGTCAAGCCCCAATCCTTGGGGGTCCATCATGCCGATGTTGTACGTCCCGATGTTGAGTCCCGGTACGGGATTGCCATTGGCATCCACCGAAGCGCCCGTAGCGCCGAAGGGCAGGTTGCGGCCTCCGATGACGTAGCGAAAGATGCCCTGCCGCGCCGTCTGGGTATAAACAATGCGCGTCACCGGACGCCCTTCGCTGGCGCGCAGCGCCTGAAAGTTCGTGAAGAAAAACAGCCGGTTGCGGACGATGGGCCCGCCCAGACTCCCCCCGGCAATGTGCTGGACGAACTGCCGCTTGACGATGCCGTTGAGATTGTTTGCGTACTCGTTCGCGTTGAAGCCGGGCGTCTGGTAGAACCAAAACGCCGTGCCGTGAAATTCATTCGTCCCGGAGCGGGTGATCATGTTCACCTGCGCGCCGCTGCTGCGCCCGTTCTCAGCCGACGGGTTGCTCGTGATGACGCGAAACTCGGCCAGGGCATCGGGGTTGACACGGGTGGGCGAGAAGTTCGACCCGCCGGCGCTCGTTTCATTGGTGTCAATGCCATCGAGCGTGAAGTTCACGGCGCGGTCACGGGCGCCATGCACGTGAACACCGCCCCCGGTGTTGGCTCCAACCACGACACCGGGCTGAAAGTTGATGAAATCCAGCGGGTTGCGGCCGCGTGCCCCGACGATGGGCAGCGCCACGATGGTCTGCTGCTCAACCAGATTGCCCAGGTTGCCGGAACTGCTGGTCTGGATGCGCTCCGCAGCACCTGTCACCTCGACGACCTCCTGTGTCCCACCGACTTCCAGCGTGGCATTGACCGTCGTCGGCTGTCCGACGTTGACCGGATTGCCTTTGAGCACCAGCCGCTTGAAACCGTTGGCCTCGACCGTCACGGTATAGACTCCAACCTGAACGGAATCAAACACATAGACGCCGCTTTCACTCGTCTGTGTTTCGAGTGAAACGTTCGTGCCCTCGTTGGTCAATGTCACCCGCGCGCCGGCGACGAGCGCGCCGGAAGGGTCACGTACCGTTCCCGTCAAACGGGAGGTTGTTCCCTGCGCCATTGCCAGGGATGGCAACAACCAGACAAGCCAAAGCACCCGTACCCAACGGGCTGCCCCGTGGGCAAGCCCCCAGAAAGTCGGCATAGCGAACCTCGTGAAATACAGATGAATGTGTTGTGGAGCAGGGCTATCTTGCCTTTTCTCGCGGGGTTTGTCACGTCCCGAACCACACGTACGGTCACATTGGCGTCACAGGCTGGCAACTTCGGGTTGCCGTCCAGCGCCCTGACGGGCTAGGCTGGGGGCTGCATTCGCCTTACCTAATCTTGGAAATGCAAAAAACCGGCCGGGTTCGGTACGCACCACACAGCGCGCGTCACTTCGCCGCTGATGAAGGCGGTGGCTACTACCGCCCGTTCGGGTCTTCCACAATCAGGTGACGCGACCTCTGGTTCAGGTGACGCGACCTCTGGTTGCCTTGCGCGGGAAACGAACCTTGAAACCGGCAGCCGTTTTGGCTCACGCTCAAACGCAGCGACGCCACAGCAGACGGTCCTACCTTTGGGTCTGGCTGCTGGCTGGTCTCATCCTGGCCGTCGGTCGGGCACAAGCCGGCGAACCAACCAGTGCCGCGGAACTTCTTGCGGCTGCACAGTCTTCCCGCCAGGCTCATGCCTACGCCATAGCCGTCCGCTATGCTGAACAGGCCGCCCAGACCGGTGAGGGAGCCATTCAGGCCGACGCACTGGCTGAACTGGGGCTGATTTACCTCACGGCGGAATGCCTTGAACCGGCAACCAGGTATTTTCAGGAACTGTCCCGCCGCTTCCCCGAAGATGACCGCGGCCCGGCCGGGCTGGCCGCCGTTGCCCTGGCTGCCGGACAGCTCGATGACTGTGAGCAGCAACTGGCCGACCTGTTGGTGCGGTATCCCGATGCGGTCAGTGTTCACATTCTGGGGGCGCGCCTGTTCATCGAGCGCAACCGGGCGGCGGAAGCGCGCCGCCATGCCGAGCGGGCCGTGGCGCTGGCGCCCAATTACCCCGATGCCCTGGCCGTGCTGTGTGCAGTGCGTGTTATGGAACGCAAGCCCAGTGAAGTACGGCAACTGGCCGAGCGCATCCTCGAACTCCAACCGGACAACATCCGGGTACGACGTACATACTCCCAGTACATCCGCAGCCGCAAAGCCCACCGTCTGCCTTCGCCGGCCGCCCGCGCGGCCTATGCTTCAGGACAGGCAGCGCGGCAACGGCAGGACATGGAGAGCGCCTGTCGCTACTTCGATCAGGCGCTGGAACATGACCCCACCTTCTTTGCCGCCCTGCTCAGCCGGGCGGCGCTGGCCCTGGAACGTGAAGAATTGGACCGGGCAGAAGAACTCGCCCGGCGTGCCCTTGCGCTCGATGCCGAGCACCCGCTGCCCCATTTGCAGTTGAGTTTGGTCAACCTGGCGCGCCACGAGGCCGCCGCCCGCACCTTGGGCGCGCCGATTCCCCAGCTCACCTTTCACGATGCCCTGCCGGTTGGGCTGGTAAAGGATGAACTGGAAGCCGTTTTCCCGAACCTGGACACCCTGACACCCGGCCAGCAGCAGATTGTGCTGGCCACGATTGCGCCACTGGCGCATTTCCTCCCCAAACTGCGCCGGTGTGGCGCGCGGCACTGGATTTTGCCGCTTGACCGGCAGCTTGGCGATCTGCCGGGTTGTGAGTCACTGGCCGAACGGACGACGTTTGACGGCCGCTACTACGGGAGCCTGCGCGGAGTGGGCGGCGTGGTAACGGTTTCCGGTATCGAAACGCTGCGGGCCGTCGAACACGGCGGCTTCAACACACTGGCGCATGAGTTCGCCCACCAGATTCATAGCTGTGCACTGGACGCCGCCACGCTCGAACGCATCGAGAAACTCTATGACGCTGCCGTGCGGGACGGGCATGCGCTGGACTACTATGCCGCCTCGGACAAATTCGAGTATTTTGCCCAGGGCTATGAAGCCTACATCTCCACGGCCAAGCGGCGGCCGGCAAGTCCCACAGCCGGGCACACCCGTGAAGAACTTGCCCGCCGCGATCCCGGATTGTTTGCCCTGTTCGAGGAACTTGCCCAATGTGGTACGGTCAGCGCAGGCACGACACCGCGCCACCGCTAGCCTGCCCGACCCTTGTGGCGTCCATTTCCCGACATTTTCCGTGGCTCATCTCCCAGCACCATGCTTTTTTCGATTGTAACCCGTGGTTCACTGCCCCGTTTCCTTGTGACCTGCCTGGCGTGTGGTGCTTTGTTGGGCGGCCCGGTGGTGTTTCCTCTTCCGCACCGCGCCGCCGCCAAAGTCCGCTCCGGGCTTTCTGCCCTTGAAAGCCAGCTTCTTGCCGCGCCAGCGCCGGAACGCGCCCGCCAGACGCTGCGCACCCTGACGGCCAAGCCGCATCTGGCCGGTACACCCGAAGACTACGCCACGGCGCTCTACGTCCGGGACGAACTCCAGCGCGCCGGTTTTGACGTGGAACTCGTCGAGTATGAGGTCTATCTGCCCCGGCCCAAGTCACGGCGGGTGGAAATGACGGCCCCGACCAAATACCGCTGCACGTTGACCGAGCCGACGCTGCCCGACGATCCCGATTCCGCCTCGCCGCTGGCCGTGCCGACCTTTGCGGCCTGGTCGCCCTCGGCCAAAGTCGAAGCCCCGGTTGTGTATGTCAACTACGGGCTTCCACGCGACTACGAAGTGCTCGAAAAACTGGGCGTCAGCGTCCAGGGCAAGATTGCTCTTGTGCGCTACGGTGAGTGCTACCGGGGCGTCAAGGCCCAGGTAGCCCAGGAAAAAGGCGCCGTCGGGCTGCTGGTCTATTCCGATCCCAAGGACGACGGCTACGTACAGGGCAAGACCTACCCCGACGGTCCCTGGCGCACGGACAACTGCGTACAGCGTGGCAGTTACCGCGCCTTCACCCAGCCGCCCGGCGATCCGCTGACGCCGGGCCGCCCGGCCAGAAAAGGCACACCACGCCTGGCCCCCAAAGATGCCGGACTGCCCCGGATTCCCATCCAACCGCTTTCCTACCGCGATGCCCTGCCCATTCTGGAAAGTCTGCGGGGGCCGGCCGCACCCAAGGACTGGATTGGCGGGCTGCCGATTGAGTACCGCATCGGCAACGGGGAGACGCGCGTCCGCATGGCACTCACCATGGACTACCGCCTGCGCACCATCTGGAACGTCATCGGGACGCTCACCGGACGCGACCATCCCGACGAGTGGATTCTGCTCGGCAACCACCGGGACGCCTGGGTTTACGGCGCGGTTGATCCGTCGAGCGGCACCACGGCCATGCTCGAAGTGGCCCGGGCCTTTGGCGAGTTGCGGAAAACCGGCTGGCAGCCCCGCCGGACCCTCAAGCTCTGTAGCTGGGATGCCGAAGAATACGGACTCATCGGCTCAACGGAATGGGTTGAAGAGCACCTGACCGAACTCCGTGAAAAAGCCGTCTGCTACCTCAACGTGGACAGCGCCGTAAGCGGCGACAACTTCCGCGCCAGCGCCGTACCGAGCCTGTGGTCCTTCACGAAATCCGTCCTGCAGGATGTCCCGGATGCCAGCGGAACGCGCAGCCTCTATGACAACTGGCGCGCCCAGGACCAGAAAGCGTCCGAAGTGCGCTTCGGCAAGCTGGGCAGCGGGTCGGACTACGCGCCCTTTTTACAGCTTGCCGGCATTGCCTGCCTGGACATGGCTTCGACCGGCAGTTACGGCGTCTATCACTCGACTTACGACAGCTTTCGCTGGATGGAAAAGTTTGGCGATCCGACCTTCAGCCGCCATGCCGCCATGGCTCGGGGATGGGCGCTGCTGGCGTTCCGGTTGGCGGAATCCCCCCGGATTGAACTCAACCTGCTGGATTACGCCCGTGAAATCGAACGCCTGGCCCGGGAACTGGCGCAGGAGCATCCCCAACTCGACGCCACGGCGCTGCTCGATGCCGCCCGTGATCTGACCATTGCCGCAGAAGCCTTTGAAACCGAGCCGGATACCCAGGCGACGCTTGCCATCCGCAATCGCCTGCGCCGCCAGTTTGAAGGCTTTTTGCTTGCTCCAGAAGGGCTTCCCAAACGCTACGACGCGCGCCACGTCGTCTATGCGCCAGGGGTGTTTTCAGGCTACGGCGCGGAGGTGTTCTCCGGGGTACGCTACGCGCTCACCCGCAACGATGCCGCCGATGTGGCACAGGCGATGGAACAGATCGTCACGGCGCTGAAAAAAGCGACCCGCACCTTGCAGGGACAACCATCTGGCAAAGAGGACACACAACCAGTGAGGAAAGGGGTTCTGTGACCTTCCCTGGGTCAGCCCCGCTTTCGGGCACTGGCACAAAAAGAGAACAAAAAAGGCGCGTCGGAGAGGCGACGCGCCCAAAGCAAAACGGCTTTTCAGGAGAAATCCCACTCACTGCAACGCTTGCTCAAGGGCATAAGTTCCAATTCTTGTCGGGCTTTTGACGCCCGGAAACTCGGTCACGTCGGTCAGTTCAAGATCGCGCAGGAGCAACTTCCCGGACACCAGAAGGCGACGGTCAAAACGCAGGGTCATGACGTGCCGGCCCACAGCGGCTTCGGCAGCCGCCTGCGCCCAGGCAACCGGTTTCCCGTCCGAGGTCACGAGATTGGCGCGGGCATGGAAGCGCCCGGCCCGGGTGACGACATACTCCAGATCAACTTCCAGCCCCTGGTCGGTCAGACGCTCACCCACAATGCGCATGAGGCGTCCACCGGCCACACCGCTGGCAATTTCGAGCAGTCCCGTCCGCCTGAAAGGCATTCCGGCGGCCGTCACCCCTTCCACATCGAGGATGACCTTGCCAAACCGGCCAAGCTGGAGAGGCCGGATTTTGAGGCCGAAGTCCCCATTGCCCAGCCCCGTCATGGCACGCTCCAGCACCAGCGTCCCGTTTTCGTGATAAATGCGCGCTATGGCCCGTACCTTTTCCACCGGCTTTCCACCTTCCCGCACCTGGACGTGAATTTCGGTCGTCTGGCGGGCATCCACGAGGTTGTCGGTCAGCCAGCTATGCAGCACGAGGTCATTGTCGTCGTTGACGACGACGGTTGCGCGGGGTGCAGCCGCCTTGGCCTCACCACGGCGCCCGCCGCCTTCAAGGCGCAGGCGGTAGAGTCCGGGCGGGGTGGTAACACCGCGCGGCGTCGCTTCCAACTTGCCGTGGGGTGCTTCTTCCGCCCGCGAGAGCGCCGTACCGGGGTCAACGTCGCGCGGGACAGACTCTACTGGAAGGCGTCCCCCGGTGGGTGTCAGCAGCGTCGCCTGCGCCGTTTCATCCTCCACAAACACCCCGATGTGGGCATGGCTACCTGTGACCGGCAGGGCGACTTCCCCAGTGACGCCTTCCAGGACATACCGCGTTGAAAACGTTTCCGTGCGGGACGACGACAGCGCCAGGTCTTCGGCCGTCAGCCGGCCGCAGTCCGGTGAAGGGCTTTCGAGCGTGGTCGTCGTCAGCGCCGAGACCGGCACCGGATGATCGACGTCCACTTCACTCTGCGCTGGCAGTGAAGCCACGATGCCCAACCCGACGGCGACTCCGGCCGCCGCCAACCCAACCATCCATCCACGTCCTGTCAGTGCCATTGTCGTATAACCTCCCTACCCGGCGGATTGTGCTGCATTGCCCCATCAGCGCCATGTGGCTTAGTAGCCATACCGGGCAATGTCTTCACCCAGTCGGCGGTAACTGTTGCGGCGGTTGTAGTGGTGATTGGCGTCGGTGTTGTACCACCGGCCACCCGGCGCTTTCGTGTAGTGGGCGCTGTATTCGGCCACCATGCCGTCATCTTCGCCAGGCAGGCCGGCCAGGCCGGAGAGCGTGGCCAACCCAACACACTCCAGACAAAAGTCATTCCACAGACCCGTGCCGGCCACGGTGAAAATCGCCTTGCTCCGCAGACTGTCGCGCATCCAGTTGGCATTGGCCGTGCGGAAATGGGCCGTTGTCAGCGCCCGGGTTGAAGGCGAATTGTTGTCCAGCAGGCTGACCAGCCAGGCGGTCATCCAGGAGCCGCTCAGCGTGCCGGCCAGGTCAGCGGCTTCCGAACCGGCATTTGGAGGCGCATAGGACAGTACATGCCGGGTATGGGCCTGAATGCGATTGAAGTTGGCGCCCCGGTAGTTGTAGTACGGGTCGGACGGGTCGGCATTGCACAGGATGAAACGCATCACCACGCCGCCCATGCTGTGCGTCACGAAGACAAGGTTGCGCCGGCCGTTGGTGATAAACTGGTTGATTTGCGCGGCCACATCCACGGCGCAGTCCCAGTAGTGCTTGCGCCCGTCGTAGAACACGACCTCGTACGGAACGGTGTAGTTGCGCGTTGCCGCCCGGATCATATCCGGCGTCCAGTAGTTGTTGATGACCTTCGTGCGGCTGTCGGTGGACACGCCATCGGATTTTCCATGAACGAACACGAGCGTCGTCTGGGCCGTCGCACTCGTGCCACAGCCGAGCCAGAGACCAAACCACATCGCTGCCAGACCGAGCCACGTCCATCGCGGGTTGCGCATCATTGCCGTCTCTCCAAGCCAGGGATGAATGACTGTTCATTCAGAGCAGCAAACAACGTGCCACCCGATAAACCACCCAGACGCGCCTGACGGCAGGGCGACGTAAAAGTACAAGTCTTTGTCGTGCCAGGGATTTATCAAAAAGTGCGAAGGGGGTGCGCCAGCCTGCCTGTCAACCGGCTAGACGGCAGCACACTTGACAACGTCAACCGCCTTGACACCTCCCGGCGTCAGGCAATGGCCGCCGGCACGCTGCCAAACCCAGTGGGCTTCCGTGTGGGCTTCAGTGAATGTGGGTTCCGGCATCGCCAGCGTCATCGAGGGGAATCTCGATGACGTTTTCGCCCATGGAGCGTTCTTCGTCCAGTTCGCGCAGAATGTCCAGAATCAGGCTGGTGTTGCTCGTGGTTTGAATGTTTTGCTTGTACTCGACGGCGGATTTTTCGACCTCGAAGTAACCGCACGTGAGTTCGGCAAACTTCTTGAGCGCCGGGATGCCACGCAAGGTGTCCGTCGCGGCATCGGCAATGAGGCCGTCGTTGAAGTAGAGCTTCCCGATGAGTCCCGGCGACTGGATTGAGATGAAGCCGGTGATGCGGCTGTTTTCAATGACCTGGATAATGTCAAACAGGCTGAAGCAACTCAGGTCGCCGCTGAGCAGCGCGCGTCCACGCGCTGCGTAGTAACTCGACGCTGCCAGATTTTGCGGTGCCGGCTGGAGTGCCCCCATCTGGCGCGGATGCCGCTCGATGTCTTTGAGCGCATTCAGGCGCGAGGTGATCGAAAGCTGTGGATTGAGCCGCTTGGCATTGAGCAGTGCCGAGTTGGCCTGTTCCAGCTTCCCGGCCTCGATGTACAGGCTGGACAGCGACAGAAGGTGCTCGATGGCTTTTTGCCGCCACCCCTGCTCGATGGCGATGCTGCACGCACGTTCCCGGAGTTCGATGTTTTTGGGCGATACACCAATCGCCGTTTCCAACAACGACAGTGCGCGGTCGAACATGCGATACTTGGTCAGCAGTTCGACATCCACCAGGACTTCTTTGACGTCAGCCAGATTGGTTGGCATGTTGGTTCCTCTCGCCACAGTTTCCAAAAACAAAACCCCAGTGCCTTGCCATCGCCACCGTCAGAACTTTGGGACAACCTACCAAAGTGCTATCCGCTCAGTCTGGCCCGGCCGTGCACTGCTTCTGAACCCAGGCAGCGTAAGCTGCGGACACCGCACAGCCTGGCAGCGCCAGAATCTCCGGCGTGGTGTACGTGTGCTGCTCCCGCAGGACGGCCTCCAGCGCCGGATAGCGTGCCGGCGTCGTTTTGATGACGAGCAGGTACTCGGACTCTTCCCGTTCGGCACCTTCCCACACATAGACCGAGGTCACCCCCGGTACGATGTTGACACAGGCGGCATATCCGCCACGAACGACCGTCCGGGCCAGCGCGCGCGCTGACTCGGCAGTGTCCGTCGTCACCAACACGACCCACACATCTGCGGTATGCGGCACAGGATGTTCCACCTTACAATCGCTGCTGTTACAGCTTTTTCCGACGACGCCGCCGAGTATAGCAAAGCAAACTGGATTATTACACCCCGGATTTGCCGAAAAAAAATGCGGTTAACGTGGAGAAACCGCTGTCTCCGCCGCCAGCAGTTCACACAGGAAGAGTTCAAGCAGCAGTCGCGGCGTGGCATAGCCCCGTTTCAGGGCATCATCCACGAACTGGAGGCGGATGAGTCCCTGCCGCAGCCGGGCAGGCGACTGCTTGCGGACAGCGCCCAGAAAGGCACTTAACCGGTGGGGCGGCAGGCGCAACTCCCGGAGCAGGGTGTCACGGGGGGTGTTGACCGCCATGAGGTTGTGCGCCAGCAACATCTGGCGGAGTTGCCAGGCCAGCAACCCCACCAGCGCCACCGGTTCTTCACCCCGGCCGAGCAGCCGATGGAGCAGGCGCAGGGCCCTCGGCGCATCGCCCTGCCAGAGGGCTTCGGCCAGCAGAAAATTGTCCTCGTGCGGCGACCGGACGACCAGCGCGGCAACGGCTTCGGGCCCGATGCGCCCGCCCGGGCCGACGTAGTTCATCAGCTTTTCGGACTCCTGTGTCAGCCGCGCCAGGTCGCACCCGACAGCGCCGATGAGGGGCCCCAGTGCCTCCGGCGACCACTCGAACCCCTGCCGTCGCCCGTAAGCCAGAATCCACTTGCGGGCCTCTTCGGGCGTCAGCGGTGCACATTCGATGACCGTTGCCGCCTTGAGCAGGACCGTCACGGACGTACGGCGCTTGTCGAGCGTCCCGGCGCAGAATACAAGGGTCGTGGTAGGGACCGGCTGGCGGACGTAATCTTTCAGCAGCTCGACTTCCGCTTCGCTCAGCTTCTCGAAGTTCCGGGCCACCACCAGTCGCCGCGCTGGCGGCAGGGGTAACTCCCGTGCCACGTCCAGCACCCGCCGCAGCGTGTCCCGCTCGACATCGTGTTCGGAATAGTTGAAGTCCCGCGAGACACCTTCTGGGATCAGCCGGTGCAACATCTCCCGGACACAGGCCCGCTGGAGGTACGTGTCCTCTCCTGTGAGAACATACAGCGGGCCTGGCTCCGTCGTCGGCAGACGCTCCAGAAATTCGGTGGCTTTCATGGCTGCGGGGACGTGGGTCGGGCGGCGGCTGGCTGGCCGTCAGGTCGAAGCCAGCACGCGCACGAGGGCAGCGCTCGTCGAGCAGTCGGGAATCAGTACCTCAATGGCAATTTCCTCGCCACCCTGAATGAATTTGACGCCGGCCGCCGTGACTTCCTCGCGCAGCAGCGTTCCAAACCGGTCGTGGACGGTGAAATAAAGGTAAGGTGTCTGCAAACGGGTCAGTCCCGTGTTGATGACCGTCCCGGTAATGCGGACATCGCCGGATTCCAGCCGCCGGGCAAAGCAGGTCTCCACCCGTACAGCATAGTTGGGAATGTTCTGGACATCGGTTTCCAGGTCTTGTTCGAGGAGGAGCGGCGTCGGCATAAGCGGTTCTCCTTTGGAATCAGGTACCGGTTGGTTCCTCTGGTGGGAGTGCCTCCGGTTGGGACGCAAAATAGGCGGCAATGGCCTCGGCCAGAGCCGGCAGAGTGGCTTCCGGCGGCTCAATGGCCACGTCGAGACCCAGGTCCCGCACGGCCTGGCTGGTTACGGGGCCAATGCAGGCCACCTTGGTCTTTGCCAGCAATGCACCTGGCGCGATATTCGGAAAAGCCTCGGCCATCTGAAGCGCCGCCGAGGGACTGGCAAAGGTCACGACATCGAACGCGCCGGATTGCAGACGTGCCTGCCACAGCACCGGGTCAAGATCGGCGCGCACCGTCTGATAGGCTTCGACCACCTCCAGGGTCACACCCAACGCCGTCAACGCCTCGCCGAGCACTTCACGCGCCATCCGGGCGCGCGGCTGCAACACCCGCAACCCGGCAACCTGCCCCCCGTGAAAGGCGACAAGGCTTTCCACGACGCCTTCTGCATTGAAGTGCGCGGGCACAAGGTCAACTTCCAGCCCGGCATCGCGCACCACCCCGGCCGTGGCTTTGCCGATGGCGCATACGCGCAGCCCGGCAAGCAGATCGGATTGGTCACCGTGAAACGCCATGCGGTTCAGAAAAAATCTCACCGCATTGGCGCTTGTGAAGAAAATCCAGTCGTAGTGGCGGGCCGTTCCGGCTTTCTGCTCCCGCAGCCGCTGCAATGCGGCATCCAGGGGCTGCCAGCTCACCGGGTCGGTCACAGCAATTGTGGGCAGGGCCGTTACCTGCGCGCCGTACTGTTCCAGCAACGCCACAAAGGCCGCCGCCTGATGGGCGGCGCGGGTGACCAGAATGTGCTTACCGTGAAGTGGACGTGTCTGCGTCATAGCCCTTTTGCTTACCTTCAACATACTCCCAAAGAGGGACTCGGAAATAGCAAAAGCTGGACTGGTGTGCGATACTTGCCCGTTATGACAAAGCCTGGTGCCCTGACGCTGGCGGATGTCGTCGCCGCCCAGCATCGTCTTGCCTCCCACATTCACCGTACTCCGGTTTTGACCTCGCGGACACTGGATGCCCGGGTGGGGCAGCGTGTGTTTCTCAAGGCTGAAAACTTTCAGCGGGGCGGCTCCTTCAAGGTCCGTGGGGCCACGAACTGCCTGGCAACATTGGCTCCCGAAGTGCGTGCGCGGGGTGTTGTGGCGTTTTCTTCCGGCAACCACGCCCAGGGCGTGGCGCTGGCGGCCCGGACGTTTGGCGTGCCGGCCACCATCGTCATGCCCACCGATGCGCCGGCGGCCAAAGTTGCCGCCACCCGTGGCTATGGCGCCCGGATCACCACTTATGACCGCCAGCGGGATGACCGCGAAGCCCTGGCCTGCCGGCTGGCCGAAGCAACCGGCGCAACGGTCATTCCACCTTATGACCACCATGCCATCATGGCTGGCCAGGGAACGGTGGCCCTTGAACTCCTGACCGAAGTGGGACCGCTCGATGCCCTGCTCGTTCCGGTGGGCGGCGGCGGGCTGCTGGCCGGATGCGCCACGGTGGCCAAAGCCTGGTCGCCGGACCTTGCGGTCTATGGCGTTGAGGCCGAACTGGCCAACGACACCTATCTGTCTTTTCGGGCCGGTCAACGGCTGACCATCCCCCCACCGGCAACCATCGCCGACGGCATGCGCAATCTCACGCCGGGTCGTCTGACCTTCCCCGTTCTTCAGCGCACGGTGACGGACATCCTGCTGGTGTCCGAGGATGAGATTCGCGCAGCGGTGGCGTTTCTCCTCACCCGGCTGAAGGTGCTTGTCGAACCGACCGGCGCTGTAGGTGTGGCCGCGCTGCTGGCAGGTAAAGTCCCCGTGCAGGGCGGACGGGTTGGGGTTATCCTTTCCGGCGGCAATGTGGATGCCGTCCAACTGGCAGACTGCCTGAACCAATGCGATTGATTCTGTCTTCGTGAGGAAGCTCGGCAAACGATGGATGAGCAATTCCCGTACATAGCGGATGGATTGGCGTACCTGGCACAAGTGGAGAACCTCCGGCAGTCATCCCCGCAATCCCCGTACCTGAGCCGACCTGACGTCATCGAAAGTTACCAGCGGTGGCAAACCTACTTTCAGACTGTGCTGGTCACACCGACTTTTTATCTGGCCTTTCTCAGCTATCTGGGGAAACTGCCGCGCCCGGATTTGGTCAACTACCTGCGGCAACACTTCCCACTCACCAGCGGTCAGACCAGCAGCCCAGGTGCAGCCGATAGCGGAGGACGCCCCGGTACGCCCACCACGCCGCCGGGGATGCCCGACAGTGGTGGCGTCATTCCCCTTGACCGGCTGATTGAGGAATACCGACGCGAGCAGATCGCCCGGCAGCAGGCGGCTGCGCCGGGAAGCCACACCGACGAAGAAGACCTGGAGATTGAGCGTAGCCTGACGCCCGACCGGCCGGTAGCCGCGCTCGGCCACCTTTCAAAGGAAGAGTTGCTGGCACGTATTGAGCGCCTCGAACAGGACAACCGCAGCCTGCGCCGCCGCCTTCAGGTCAAGCTCGGCCGGCGGGATGTCAGTGAACTCGAAGCCGTTGTGGCTGAATATGAACGGCGGATGCGCGAAGCCGAGCAGCAGCTTGATGAACTGCGCCGTACCATCCAGGACAGCGGCAAATTCAGCACAGAAGACATATCTGTACCGCCTGATGCCACCAGTCCCGAAGCCGAACGCCTGAAACTGGAGAAGAAATACCAGAAGACGCTGGCCGAGGTGGCCATCCTCGCCCAAGGCATGCTCAACCACCTGACGACGTTCCTCAATGACAAAGCCTGTATGGTGGGACCCGGCGAGCAGTTCGACATCGTCATCAAATTCCCGGAAATGCAGGCGCCGGTCGTCCAGATGATTCGCAAGCTCAAGCAAATCGAAGACCTCAGCAAGCGGCGGTGCGGGATTCCCGAACTCAACGAACTGGTTGATCAGCTCTTTGGCTCTCACTAACGGCCGTCACAGCTCCGTGCCATGGGCAAGTTTGCCGACAACTACGACAACTGCATGCGGCCGCTGGAGCGGCGTTTTTTTGAAGTGCGGCGGCGGCAGCTTATTCCTCAAGCCGCAGGTGAGGTTCTTGAAATTGGCGGCGGCACCGGCGCCAATCTGCCGTTCTATGGAACAGCCGTCACATCGCTGATGTTCACCGACCCTGACCCGGCCATGCTGTGGATAGCTGCCGCCAAACCGCGGCCGCCCCACCTTGCCGTCACCTTTCTCGAAGCCACAGCCGAGGCGCTCCCTTTCCCGGCGGCCAGTTTTGATACGGTTGTCACGACCCTTGTGCTGTGCAGTGTGCGCGATCCCATGCAGGCGCTGGCTGAAATCCGGCGGGTTCTGCGGCCTGGCGGCTGCTTTCTGGCGCTGGAACACGTCCGCCCGCAGGGCTGGCTGGGCTACCTGGCGGATGCCCTGACTCCGCTCCAGAAGCGACTCGCCGCCGGATGCCATCTCAACCGCCAGACCCACCGGGCCATTCGTCAGGCGGGTTTCAGCATTCGCTGCGAGCAGTTTTCCATACTGAACATCCTCGCCGAAATCGAGGCGGTTTCGGACAAAACCGGTGATCGCACCCGCTCCTGCCGTGGCGGGGCGCGGCTGTCGTCGAAGCCGCAGATGTGCGATTGAGCCTGCCGGCAAAAGGCAAAAAACTGACATACAAGAGAAAGTATCAACTGGATTGAGCTGGTTTCTGAAAAAACACCCCGGTTTTTTGCCGGGGTTTTCTGATTCCCCGCCCAGCCGACCTCATTCAAGAAATAGCTTGAACCTTGATGCAGTCCGCACCGATACATCTCCAAGCCTGAAAACCCGCAACAACTTATTGTTATTTCCGTCAGGTTTTTTCAATCGGCCGGCCTCAACTTTTCCTCACACTTTCACGGAATTCGTACGTAATGGTTGAAGTAAGCCAAAGCCGTGGGGTCAAAGGTCTTTCCGGCCTGTACCCGGCAGATGAGCCGGTTGGCTGCAAAAGCCCGAATCCAGAAACCGGCGCGTGCCCCCGGACCGTGTTGCCGCAGTCTCGGATGGCTGCAAAGGCCGCCAGCCTGCGAGCCAGCGCGCGTTTGGGCTTGCTTTCAGCCCGGCAGGGACGATACAAACACGCCAACCGTCCGTTTCAGTACCCTTCCTGACCACATCCCATCCCAAAACACGCTGAACCTGTCCTTCGACCATGGCTTCTTCCTCTGTTCCGAATGCCGCTGGCGATGCCCTTGACCAGCTCTGTATCACCACTCTGCGTACCCTTGCGATTGATGCCGTTGAACAGGCGCAGTCGGGCCATCCCGGCGCACCGATGGAGAATGCCCCCTTTGGCTATCTGCTCTACACGCGCTACCTGCGCCACAACCCCCGCAACCCGCAGTGGCCAAACCGGGACCGGTTTGTACTGTCCGCCGGCCACGGCTGCATGCTGTTGTACGGGCTGCTGCACCTGACCGGCTACGATCTACCTTTGGACGACATCAAGCGTTTCCGCCAGTGGGGTTCCAAGACGCCCGGCCACCCGGAATACGGACACACGCCCGGCGTGGAAACGACGACCGGCCCGCTTGGTCAGGGCCTGGCCACTGCCGTCGGGATGGCCATTGCCGAAACCTGGCTCGCTGCCCATTTCAACCGTCCCGGACACAACCTGGTGGACTATTACACCTATGTGCTCTGCAGCGACGGCGACCTCATGGAAGGTGTCGCCTCGGAAGCCTGTAGCCTGGCCGGCACACTCAAGCTCGGCAAGCTCATCGTCTTTTATGCCGACAACCGCATCACCATTGACGGAAGCACCGATCTGGCCTTCCGCGAGCAGGTCGCCACGCGCTTTCTGGCCTACGACTGGCACGTACAGTCCATCGAAGGCAACGATCTCCGGCAAATTGCCCAGGCCATCGAGCAGGCGCAGCAGGAAACGACCCGCCCCTCGCTCATTGTGGCGCGTACGCACATTGGCTATGGCAGTCCCAACAAACAGGATACGGCCAAGGCCCATGGAGAACCGCTTGGGGCCGAGGAAGTCAAACTCACCAAGCAGGTTTACGGCTGGCCCTACGAGGAACCGTTCACCATTCCGGCCGAGGCGCTCGAAGTCTATCGGCGGTGCATCCCGCGCGGCGAACGGCTCGAAGCCGAGTGGCAGGCCCGCCTCGCGGCCTATGCAGCCGCGTTCCCTGATCTGGCCGCCGAATGGCAGGCCTTCCAGACGCAAACCCTGCCGCCCGGCTGGGATGCCGACCTGCCCCACTTCACCGACGCCATGGCCACCCGCCAGGCTTCCGGCAGCGTCATCAATGCTCTGGCCCCACGGCTGCCGTTCCTTATCGGTGGTTCGGCCGACCTGACGCCCTCCAACAACACGACTATCAAGGGTGCGCCGGCCTACAGCGCCACCACCCGCGCCGGCCGCAACTTTCACTTCGGCGTCCGGGAACACGCCATGGGAGCCATTCTGAACGGGCTGGCGCTGACACCCGGCTTCATTCCATACGGCGGCACGTTTCTCATCTTTTCTGACTACATGAAAGCGGCCATCCGCCTGGCGGCCCTGATGCGCCTGCGGGTCATCTATGTCTTCACCCACGACAGCATCGGACTGGGAGAAGACGGGCCGACGCACCAGGCCGTCGAGCAGCTCGCCGGACTGCGCGCCATTCCGAACCTGACGGTCATCCGGCCGGCTGATGCCAATGAAGTCACCGCCGCCTGGTGTACGGCCATTCGCAACACGGAAGGACCGACGGCCATTGTCCTCACCCGCCAGAAAGTGCCGACCTTTGACCGCACGCGCCACGCCCCGGCCAGCCTCCTCTCCAAGGGTGCGTATGTCTTTTCAAAAGAACAAGGTGACACACCTGACCTCATCCTGATTGGAAGTGGCTCGGAACTCCAGTGGGCCGTCGCAGCCCAGGCGCAGCTCCAGCAGGAAGGGATTGCCACCCGCGTCGTCAGCATGCCCAGTTGGGAGTGCTTTGAACAACAACCGGCTGAGTATCGCCACAGCGTGCTGCCACCAACCATCAAAAAGCGGGTTGCCATTGAGGCGGCCGCTCCGCTTGGATGGAGAGATTACATTACAGATGAAGGTGCAATCATTGCCATGAAAGGATTTGGCGCATCAGCGCCATTTACCTTTCTGATGCGCGAATTTGGCTTCACCGTTGAAAACGTCGTCGCCACAGCCAAGTCGCTGCTATCCCAAACCTGACCGGGCAGAGCCTCACCCCAGTCTCACGCTTTACTTCACGTAGATGCAGTCAAATTGAAGCCTGAAGGGCTTTTACCTATGGGAGTAGTACCTATGAATCCTCTCCGGGCACTCCACGAACAGGGACAGTCTCCCTGGCTCGACTACATCCGGCGCAGCCTGTTCACCAGCGGTGAACTCCAGCGGCTCATTGATGAGGATGGGCTGATGGGCATCACGTCCAACCCGGCCATCTTCGAGAAAGCCATCACCGGCAGCCAGGACTACACTGCCGCCCTGGCGGCACTGGAAACCGAACACCTCGATGCCATGGCTTTGTACGAACGGCTGGCCATCGAGGACATCCAGCAGGCCGCCGACCTTCTCAAACCGGTGTATGAGCAAACCCAGGGGCGGGATGGCTACGTCAGCCTCGAAGTTTCCCCCTACCTTGCCAAGGACACAGATGGCACGGTCGCCGAAGCCCGCCGGCTGTGGCAGGCCGTTCAGCGCCCGAACCTCATGATCAAGGTGCCGGCGACCCCGGAGGGGATTCCGGCCATCCAGACGCTGATTGGCGAGGGCATCAACATCAATGTCACCCTGCTCTTTTCGCAGGAAGCTTACCGCCGGGTGGCCGAAGCCTACCTGGCCGGTCTCGAAGCCCTGGCGGCCTCCGGCGGCGACCTCCGGCGGGTCGCCAGCGTTGCCAGCTTCTTCGTCAGCCGCATTGACTCGCTCGTGGACGCCAGACTGGAAGCCAAACTCAAGGCCGGTGAAGGCGACCGGGCGCTGCTCGAAAGTCTCCGGGGCAAGGTGGCCATCGCCAACGCCAAGCTGGCCTATCAGGCTTACAAAAAGATATTTGCCGGTGAACGCTGGGAACGACTGGCCGCAGCCGGTGCGCGCACGCAGCGCCTGCTGTGGGCGAGTACCGGCACGAAAAACCCGCAGTACAGCGACGTGCTCTACGTCGAGGAACTCATCGGGCCCGACACGGTCAACACCATGCCGCCGGCCACGTGGGAAGCCTTCCGCGACCACGGACGGGTGCGTCCGACGCTCGAAAGCGACCTCGACGCGGCACACGACACGCTTGAAACCCTTGCCAAAGTTGGCATTTCCCTCACCGAAGTCACGGACACCCTGCTCGTCGAGGCCGTCCGGCTCTTTGCCGAACCTTTTGACAAGCTTCTCAACTCGCTCGACAAAAAGTGCAAGGCCGTCAACTGGACGCGCCTCAACGCGCAGGAGCTGCACCTTTCGGCCGAGCATCGCCGGCTGGTGGAGGCCGAACTCGATGACTGGAAGATCAAGGGCAAGGTGCGACGGCTCTGGATGCGGGATGCCAGCCTCTGGACCGGCAGTGACGAAAGCCAGTGGCTCGGCTGGCTGGGGCTGGTGGAAGACCAGATGGCCAACCTGCCAACGCTGATGGCGGCTGCGGCCGACATCCGGCAGCACTTCCGGCACGTCGTGGTGCTGGGTATGGGTGGCTCCAGCCTCTGCCCGGAGGTGCTGCGGATGACCTTCGGCATCCTGCCGGAAGCGCCGGTGCTTCACGTTCTCGACTCCACCGACCCGGCGCAAATTGCCGAACTCGAAGCGCGGCTCGACCTGGAGCAGACAGCATTTATTGTCGCCAGCAAGTCCGGCAGCACGCTCGAACCCAACATCTTCAAGCAGTACTTCTTTGAACGGATGAAGCAGGTCGTCGGGCCGGAGCGCGTCGGACAACACTTCATCGCCATTACTGACCCCGGCTCAAAGCTCGAAGGCATCGCCCGGGCCGATGGTTTCCGCTACATCTTCACCGGCGTGCCCAGCGTCGGCGGGCGGTACTCGGCGCTTTCCAACTTCGGCATGGTGCCGGCGGCCATAATGGGCATCCCTGTTGGCGAGTTTCTCGATCTGGCCGATGATATGGTCAACGCCTGCTCGTACTGTGTCCCGATTGCCGAAAATCCGGGGGTCGTTCTGGGTTGCGCGCTGGGTGTGCTGGCCAAAGCCGGACGGGACAAGCTGACCTTCATCACCTCGCCCAAGCTCTGGGACCTGGGGGCCTGGCTGGAACAGCTCATTGCCGAATCCACGGGCAAGCAGGGGAAAGCCATCATTCCCGTGGAGGGTGAGTTCCCCAGCGACATTTCGGTGTACGGCGACGACCGCATCTTTGCCTACCTGCGCCTTGACGACGACGACAACGACGCGACCGATGCCGCCGTGGCCGCCTTCAAGGACGCCGGCTATCCGGTCATCGTCAACCGGCTGGCGACGGAAATGACCCTGGGGCAGGAATTTTTCCGCTGGGAAATCGCCACGGCCGTGGCGGGGGCCATTCTGGGCATCAATCCCTTCGACCAGCCTGATGTCGAAGCCAGCAAGGTGGCCACTCGTGAACTGACGGCAGCGTATGAGCGCACCGGGGCGCTCCCGGAAGAAACGCCGGTCTTTGAGGCCGACGGTCTCCGGCTGTTCACTGACCCGGCCAACGCGGCAGCGCTCGGCACGCACGACAGTCTGGACGGCTATCTTCGCGCCCATCTGGGGCGACTCCAGCCGGGCGACTACTTTGCCCTGCTGGCCTACCTGGAGATGAACGCCCTCAACAAGGCCCATCTGCAAGCCATCCGGCATGCCGTTCGGGAAGAAAAACGGGTGGCGACCTGCCTGGGTTTTGGCCCGCGCTTCCTGCACTCAACCGGGCAGGCGTACAAGGGCGGACCCAACACCGGCGTCTTTCTTCAGCTTACCTGCGAGGACGCCTATGACATGCCCGTACCAGGGCAGGGCTACACCTTTGGCATCGTCAAGGCGGCGCAGGCGCGCGGCGACTTCCAGGTGTTGGCCGAGCGGCAGCGGCGGGTGCTGCGGGTCCACCTTGGCAGGGATGTTGCAGCCGATCTGGTGAAACTCCGTGAGGCGGTGGCTCAGGCGCTGGCGCACTGAACAACCACTGAACAACCGGCCATCACACGGTGGCACAACGTGGTGGCAGAGGCGTTGGGCGGCTTTGTTCACCGTGTTTTTTGACCGCATTCACACAAGGAGCGAGGCACGAACGTTATGGCGGAAGGATTGGCCGACATCGGCATGATTGGGCTGGCCGTGATGGGCAGCAATCTGGCACAGAACATCGAGCGCAACGGATTCACCGTGGCGGTCTGGAACCGCGATCCAAAGCGCGTGGACGATTTTATGGCGACCGTCGGCGCCGGCAGGAAGTTCATCGGCGCGCACACCCCGGAAGACTTTGTGAAGTCCTTGGCGCGCCCCCGCAAGGTGATGCTGCTGGTCAAGGCCGGGGAGGCTACGGACTGGACGATTGAACAGATCAAACCCTATCTCGAACCGGGCGACATCATCATTGATGGCGGAAATGCGCTCTACCACGACACCATCCGCCGGGAACAGGCGCTCAGGGCGGCGGGGCTGCACTTCGTCGGATGCGGTGTTTCCGGGGGTGAGGAAGGGGCGCTGTGGGGGCCGTCGCTGATGCCCGGCGGCGCGCGTGAAGCATACGAACAACTCCGGCCGATTTTTGAGGCGATTGCCGCCAAGGTGGATGACGGCCCCTGCGTCACCTACATCGGCCCCAACGGTGCCGGGCATTTTGTCAAGATGGTGCACAACGGCATCGAGTACGGCGACATGCAGCTCATTGCCGAAGCCTACGACCTGCTCAAGCGCGTCGGGAAACTGACGGCCATGGAACTGGCAGCCGTGTTTGCGGCCTGGAACGAAGGCGTCCTCAAATCATTTCTCATCGAGATCACTGCGCAAATCTTCCGCGCCATTGACCCGGAGACGAACCAGCCGCTGGTGGAACTCGTCCTCGACAAAGCCGGGCAGAAGGGAACGGGCAAATGGACTTCCGAAACGGCGCTCGACCTGGGTGTTCCGGTTCCGACGATTCAGGCAGCGATTGATGCGCGGGTGCTTTCGGCGATGAAAGAAGAGCGCGTGGCGGCCAGCCAAGTCATTGTCGGCCCGCCGACATCGCCGGAAAGCCTTGATCAGGGAGACTTTATCGTTCTTGTCCACAATGCGCTCTACGCCAGCAAAATCTGCTCTTACGCCCAGGGCATGGCGCTGCTCGCCACGGCCTCACGGGTCTATGACTGGAACCTCGACCTGGGCGAAATCAGCCGCATCTGGAAGGGCGGCTGCATCATCCGCGCGCAGTTTCTCGACAAAATCAAACAGGCTTACCAGCGGCGGCCCGACCTGCCCAACCTGCTCCTTGACCCCGACTTCAACCAGTGGATGACCGACACCCAGACGAGCTGGCGCAGTGTGGTGAGCATCGGCGCGCTGGCCGGCGTCCCGCTGCCAGCAATGAGCGCCAGTCTGGCTTACTTTGACAGCTACCGAACGGCCACGCTGCCGCAAAACCTCACCCAGGCCCAGCGCGATTTCTTCGGCTCACACACCTACGAGCGGGTTGACAAACCGGAAGCGGGGTTCATCCATACGGAATGGAAGCAACTCATTCAGTAAACCCGCTTCGGCTAGTAAACCCGCTTTGGCCCCGACCACCGTCACGGACGGGTGTCGCGGTTGCACCGGCCGTGACGGTGAGCGTAAAGGAGCACATCCTATGGCGAACGATCTCAATCCCCTGCGCGCTGAAGCCCGCGTCGAACGCACCCCAGACCCCTGTACCGTGGTCATCTTTGGCGCTTCGGGCGACCTGGCCAAACGCAAGCTCGTCCCGGCGCTGTTCAATCTGGCCCGTGAGCGCCGCCTGCCCGGCGGTTTTTCCATCGTCGGCTATTCCCGCAGCCCCCTGAGCGACGAAGCTCTGCGGGCACTGATGTACGAAGCCGTTGTCCAGTTTTCCAGTTCGGGTCCGCCCACAGCCGCCGAGTGGGAGAGCTTTGCCGCCGGCATGTTCTACTGCCAGGGTGGGTATGACGATGTCGCCGGCTACACCCGGCTCAAAGAACGTCTGGCGGCGATTGATGCCGAACGGGGCACGAGCGGCAACCGGATTTTTTACCTCTCCACTCCGCCCAGCCTCATCGGCCCCATTATGGATACGCTGGGCGCTTCCGAACTGGCCCGGAGTGCGCCCGGAAGCTGGACGCGCATCATCATCGAGAAACCGCTGGGCTACGACCTCAAAACCGCCCAGGAACTCAACGCCCACATCAGCCGCATTTTCGATGAGAGTCAGGTCTATCGCATTGACCACTACCGCGCCAAAGAGACCGTTCAGAATATCGTCGCCATGCGGTTTGCCAACGGCATCTTTGAGCCGGTCTGGAACCGCCGCTACATAGACCACGTGCAGATTACGGCTGCCGAAGCCGTCGGCGTCGAAGGGCGCGGTGGCTACTACGAAGGCTCCGGCGCGGTCCGCGACATGCTTCAGAACCACCTGCTCCAGTTGCTGGCCCTGGTGGCGATGGAGCCACCGATCTCGCTGGAAGCTGATGCCATCCGCGACGAAGCCATCAAGGTGGCCAAAGCCATTCGCCCCCTGGTGCCATCCGAGGTGGATGCCCATGCCGTTCGGGGGCAGTACACCGCCGGCTGGGTTGGCGGCAAGGCCGTTCCCGGCTACCGCGAGGAGGAAGGCGTCAGCCCGACTTCAACCACGGAAACCTACGCCGCCATCCGTTTTGAGATTGACAACTGGCGCTGGGCCGGCGTGCCGTTTTTCCTGCGCTCCGGCAAGCGCATGACGAAGCGGGCGGCCGAAATTGCCGTCCAGTTCCGCCAGGTGCCGATGCGCCTGTTCAGCACAACGGAAGCCGATCTGCACGAACCCAACCTGTTGGTGATGAAAATTCAGCCCGATGAAGGTCTGACGCTGCGGCTGGCGGCCAAACTCCCCGGCCATGCCATTCACCTGCGCTCGGTCAACATGGAATTTCGCTACGGCACGTCCTTTGGCGTCCGGTCGTCGGAAGCCTACGAACGGCTCCTGCTCGATTGCATGTTCGGCGACGCCACCCTGTTTACCCGGCGCGACATGGTGGAAACCGGCTGGGCGCTCATGATGCCCATCCTCGATCACTGGGCGGCATCCGGTGAACGCAACCTGCACTTCTACGAGGCCGGCACCTGGGGGCCGGAAGCCGCCAACCGGCTCATGGATGAGGGGCGCGCCTGGCGACGGCTCTGACCTGCCGGCGGCCAAGCCAGGCCCAATCACAGGAGAAATGGCAGAAGGAGATGCCCATGGGGATTGTCGAAGACATCGAACGCCGCCGCCCGGTTGACGTGGCGGCCATCGAACGCGAACTGACCGAGTTGTGGAAAGCTGCGGCCGAAGCCAAGGACGGAGCCGCCACCGATGCGGTCATGCGCGTCTGCCTGCTCAACCTGCTCGTCTTCATCACCGATGAAGCCCGCTTTGGTGAAGTCTCGGAAGTCGTCGCCAAGGTCACGGAATCCGCGCCCTGCCGGGCCATCATCATGCACGCCAACCTCTACAGGACAGCCACCGAAACCCACGCCTGGATAGCCTCCCACTGCCACCTTGACGATCAGATGCGCCAGGTGTGCTGTGAAGAAATCCGGGTGGCGGCCAGCGGTTCCGCCATCCGCTACCTGGCACGCACGGTGGCCCCGCTCATCGCCCCCGACCTTCCGGTGTTTCTCTGGTGGCAGGATTTGCAGACGCTTCAGGAAAAATACTTCCTCGACTTTCTGCCGGAAGTGGATCGCGTCATCGTGGACAGCCGTCAACTGACGCACCGTGACGCACAGGCACCGCAACTCGCCCGCTTTGTCCTCGAAGCGCGTCAACGGGCTGCCTTCAGCGACCTCAACTGGACGCGCCTCACCCGCTGGCGCGACCTTATTGCAGGGCTTTTTGACGCACCTGATTTGACGCACTACCTGCATCAATTGACGCGCGTCACAATCCTTTACGCCAAGGACGAAGAGGCGTCAGGCATTCCGCTTCAGGCCTTGCTGCTGGCCGGCTTCTTTGCAGCCCAGTTGGGGTGGACACTCAAGGATGCTTACGAGGTCAGCCGCCACCAGGCGGAGCTACGCTTCCGCGCCCGTCAGCGGCGCGTCACGGTGACGATTGAGCCACAGGAGAGCCAGGGATTGCCACAGCGCCAGCTTACCGAAGTCATCCTGCTGGCTGAACGGCCGGAAATGGCGCGCTTCAGTGTGACCTGTCACCCGTCAGAAGGTGCAGACTGGCTTTACACACCGGCCGTCGAGATTTCCGGCGGCGTGCGCTACCACACGACGATTGCCCTGCCCCAGTTGACGGAAGCGCGCCTGATGTCGCGGGAAGTTGAAATCTTCGGCCGGAGCAAGCCCTACGAACGCGCCCTGCGCGTGGCGCTCGACATCATCACGGAGCTGGAACTCGATGCTCAGTTCAACTAGCCGCCGCGTCATTCGGGTGTTCCCGACGGCCGAAGACCTGGCACGGCAGGCCGCCATCTCGTTTGTGGAACAGGCGGCTGCGGCCATAGCGGACCGCGGCCGGTTCAGCGTTGCTCTTTCCGGCGGCACCACGCCACGCACTGTTTTTCGCTGTCTGGCCCGCCCCGAAGCTGCGTCACAGGTTGACTGGTCACGGGTGCACTTCTTCTGGGGCGATGAGCGCGCCGTACCGCCGGACGACCCCGAAAGCAACTTTCGTCTGGCGCAGGAACACCTGCTTCAGCCACTTGGAATTGCCGCCGAAAATATCCACCGCATCGAGGGTGAGTTGCCTCCGGCCGAAGCGGCCGCCCGCTATGACGCCCACCTGACGGCCTTTTTTGGTGCAGAGCCGCGTCGGTTTGATCTCATCCATCTGGGCATGGGGGAAGACGGACACACAGCCTCACTTTTTCCCCACACGGCCGCGCTGGACGACCCGGAAGCCCGTGTGGTGGCCAATGAAGTTCCACAGCGGCAGACGACCCGCATCACCTTCACGGCGGCGCTCATCAACGCGGCGCGGGCAGTGGAATTTTTTGTGACTGGCGCGGGCAAAGCGGGCGTGTTGCGGGAAGTGCTGCTGGGTGCGGAGCAGAAACATCATTATCCGTCGCAAATGATCTGCCCGACCGACGGCACCCTGACCTGGTTTGTCACTGCCGACGCAGCCGCCCAGCTTCCGGCCGACCTGCTGCGCCATGCCTGACCGCCGACTCGGACTGGTCTTTGCCGGGGGCGGCAACCGCGCCTTTTATCAGTTGGGCCTGATGCAGGTCTGGCAGGATGTCTGGGCGCAGACGGCGGCCGTAGCCATGTGCAGCGCCGGGGCCTGTGTCGTGGCCATGCTGCTCAGCGGCCGGGCCGAAGCCACGGCCGACTTCTGGAAACGGCGCCGCGCCCACGTCCGGCGCAACATCAACTGGCTGCACCCGCTCATGGGCAAGCCACTGGCGCCCCATGCGCCCATTTACCGTGACACGCTGGATTTCTGTCTGGCTGAGGGCGGTTTTGAACGCCTGCGCGCGCAACCGTTTCCCCTGCTCGTGCTCACTTCCCGCCTTCCCGCCGGACTCCCGCCCAAAGCGGCGACACTGGCCGGGCTGCTGGCGTACAACCTTGAAAAGAAGCTCAAGCCGGGTCTGGTTCATCCCACGTGGGGCCGGCGGCTGGGCTTTCGTCCGGCTGTCTTTGACCTGCGCCGTTGCCCGACGGCCGCCGATGCGACGGCACTGATTCTGGCGTCCTCGGCAACGCCCCCGTTTACGCCCCTCGGCCGGGTGGACGGGCAGGCGTTGCTCGACGGCGGGCTGGTGGACAACATCCCGGCCTTTGTGCTGGATGACCGGCCGGATGTGGCGCAGCAGGTCGTCCTGATGTCGCGGCCCTACCCGCCACAGGTTGTCGGCCGCCAGGGGCACCGGCTCTATATTGCCCCGTTGACACCGCCGCCCGTCTCCCGCTGGGACTACACCCGCCCCGACCTGGTTGAGGCCACCATCGAGCAGGGCCGCCGGGAAGCCGCCCTGCACCGCGCGGCACTCGATGCCTTTCTCGCTGAACCCGCCTGAAATTTCAGCGTCCCTTCGCGCCCATGACGCAGACGACCAGGTCGCCAGCAGGTTGTATCACCCGGTTGACGCACCGACGTTGTGGCACCCATCCGCCGGTCATGCTGCCGGGGTGTTTTATCCGAACCCGAAAACTGTTAGTTTTCCGGTAACTTTTCGCCCTTCCCCCACAACCTGCTCTGGCAGGCACAGCCATGGCACAGGGCATGACCATCTCCGGTGAGGTTTACAGAACGGCATGAGCCAGCTTGACGCCCCGACCATGAAGTTTCGCATGAGCGACACACTCTTTACGGTGATTCGCACCGCACTCGATACCGGCGGGCCACGTCCACTTCTGGTGCTATACCTGCCTTATGGCATTGTGCGCGGACGCATTTCCCGTACGGTGACAGACACACTTTCCGCCGCCCGTGACGCGCGGCTGGAAAACGTCAGCCGCGTGCGCATCGAAACGGATGTCATCGAGCTGGACGACTGTGAAATCGAGCACTTCCAGAACCACATGCCCACCGCACACTTTCGCAAGCTGTACGTCCGCATGGACGCCGTGCAGAGCTTTGCCTTCGATGTCAAACACAACGAAGTCTTCCCTTTTGAACCCGAACCCCTGACGCCATGACGTTCCGCATCAAAGCCGTTCGTGAAGTTGAGCCAGCCCACCGCCCGCTGCCCCAGGTGCTGGACACGATTGGACAACCGCCCACCACGGGACTCCAGGTGTTTCTTTCCCGGCAGGCGGAAGAAAAGATTCTGCTGGCTGCCCCGCCCGAACAACCCAGCGAACTCCTGCCCGACCTGGCGCGCACCTTTCTCGGCGAGAACGAGTGCGGTGGGCTGCTCATCGGCAATGTCTATCAGACAGAAGCCGCTGGCTACCGGGTGACGTTCACGGCCATTGTGGACGCCATCCCGGCGCAGGAAGCCCAGGCCGGGCCGACCTTTGTGGAAATGGGCGCAACGGATTTGCTGGCTGTAACCAACTACCTGCAACGCCTGCGTGAGCGCCAACGGAACGTTACCGAAGCCGATCTGCGCATCGTGGGCTGGTATCACACCCATCCGGGGTTTGGGGTGTTTATGTCGGGCACAGACCAGGCCACCCAGCGGCAGGTGTTCGGTATGCCGTGGCAGGTGGCCGTCGTCTATGATCCGCTCAATGGCGAGTACGGCCTGTTTTACGGCAAGGACTCCACTCACCTGCCAGGATGGTATTTGTTCGACGCCCAGGCCGAAGGCTTCCCTTTCCTGCCTGCCCCGGCAACGGGTCTGGACGGCGTCGCTGCGCCGCGCCTGAGCAGCGACCTCTCACTGCGGCAACGTTTGATGACCGAGCTTGAAGCGGTGCGCCAGGGTGTGCGCGCCGCCCTTGCACGGTACCGTGACCCGGAAGCTTCGTGAAGGCTTCCGGCGGTCAACCAACCTCCCCTGTGGTCAGCACCGATGTGGATTGATACCGACCGCGCCTTTCAGGAATTTTGCCACCAGGCGTACACCCAGACCGAACTGGCCATTGATCTGGAGTTTCAGGGTGAAGGCCGCTACACCCCGCTTCTGTGTCTGGTGCAATTGGGACTGCGTGACCGGTGTGTGGCGGTTGATCCCTTCCGCGTCAACCTCACCCCCCTTGCCCCGCTGCTGACTCATCCCGGCATTCGGAAAATCGTTCATGCCGGGGGACAGGACATCGTTCTGCTGCGGCGGGAAACCGATGCCATTCCGGTCAGTGTTTTCGACACCCAGATTGCCGCGGCGTTTCTCGGATACGGTGAAGCCACCGGCTATGCGGCTCTGGCGCAACGTTTCGCCAAGGTTTCACTCAGCAAAAAACAACAGTTCACGGATTGGACCCGCCGCCCCCTCCTGCCGGAGCAGATTGAATATGCCCTCAACGATGTGCGCTACCTGTTTCCGGTTTATGACGGTTTGCTCGAACAGCTTGCCCAGCACGGACGGACAGACTGGGTGCTGGATGCCTGTGCCGATGCCGTGGCGCAAGCGGTCAGGGTGCGTGAAACAGGGCAGGAATACCTGAAAATTGGCAAGCTTGGCTCGATGAGCCGCCGTGAACTGGCGGTATTGCGGGAGTTGTACCAGTGGCGCGAAGCTACGGCCCGCAGCCGCAACCGCCCGGTGGGAACCATTCTGCACGATGATGTGCTGCGGCAGATTGCCTACACGCTCCCCAGGACGGAAACTGCTCTGCGGCAGATGCGTGGGACGACCAATCTCTCGCGGGAACTGGTGACGGAAATTCTGGAGACCATCCAGCAGGCGCTGGCGCTGCCGGAAAGCGAGTGGCCCGAACCGGTCACTGTCCGCGAGTACGATCCCACGCTGGACGGTCTGGCAACCCTGCTGGGGGCGATTGTCCGGCTGCGCGCCGGAACACTCGACATTGCCCCCAACCTTCTGGCCACCCGCGATGACCTGCTCCGCTTCGCCGGGTGGGTCCTGCGCGGCCGCCCGGCGGCAGAGGCCGGACAGCTTGCCGTCCTGCAGGGCTGGCGGCGGTCTGTCATTGGCGAGCTTCTGCTCGACCTTGTGGCCGGCAAATCCCTGCTCCAGATTGCCCCGGAAGCGCCGGGCGCGCTGCGGATCATCCCACCGGCGCCCTCCACCCCCGCCGACGGGCAGCCGGACCCCGGCGATACGGCGTGACGCGATGTGGCTTGACAGTGCGGTTTATGCCGCTTTATCTTGGCGGCTTGCATCCGTTGACGCACGACATGGGGATGTAGCTCAGTTGGTAGAGCGCTGCGTTCGCAATGCAGAGGCCAGGGGTTCGACCCCCCTCATCTCCACTCCCCTTCAAAAGATTCCGCAAGCCGGGTTGTCCGACTCGTTCGGTGCGCCACAGCCCCGGCCCTCTGCCCTCTGTTTACGCCTTGCGGCGACGGCTTCAGCTACAGCCGCATTGTTGCCGGAAAACACACGGTGACGTAGTGTTTCGCGCAGAACCGGCGGCCTTCGCTGAGCCAGCTTTTGTGAAGCCTTGGCGGGAGTGTGAGATTCAAGTGAAACCTGCCGGGCAGGCCCTGCGTAAGGGGCTGCAACTCTGACTGTCCACAGTTCGCCGTTTCTGGAATACCATTGCGACCATGTCACTGCGCAACGTTCTTTGCCTCGTCTTTACCCTGCTCTTCCCTGAACTTGCCACCCTGTCGGCGCCAGCTCAGAACCCGGCGACAGACACGCCACCGGCAGGCGCTGTCGCGGGCATTGTTGCCCAAAAGCCTACACCACCAGCCGCACCACCGGCCACCCCACCGGGCGGGCAGGTGCCACCGTCACTTCCCGTTGCCGACCAACGCACCAAACGGGCGCTGGATGACCTGCCGACCACCCGGATTGGGATCACCCCCGGGCGCATCCTGCGCCTCCCCCTGCGGGAAGCCATTCTCATGGCGCTGCGCAACAACCAGGACATCGAGGTTGAGCGCGCCAATGTGCAGATTGCCCAGCAGAACGCGCGTGGCGCGTATGGCAGCTACGATCCCATTTTCCAGGCTGCCGTACAGTTTCAGTCCTCCACCTCGCCGACGGCGCAGACCTTCATCGGCGCGGAAGGTGGGGCCTTCAAGCGCAAGCAGCTCCAGTTCACGCCTACCCTGGTGCAGAGCCTCCCGACCGGCGGCAACTACTCGATTACCTTCACCAACGGCCGTGAAACGAACAACGCCGGTTCCGCCGGGTTGAGTCCGCAGTACTTCTCGACGCTTGACTTCCGCTTCACCCAACCGTTGTTTCGGAACTTCCGGTCGAGCGTCAACGAGCGGCAGGTGAAAATCAGCCGCAAGCAGTTGACCATCAGTGACGCCCAGTTCCGGCAGCGCGTCCTGACGACCATCGCCGCGGTCCAGTCGGCGTACTGGGATTTGGTCTTCGCCATCCGCAACCTGAACATCCAGCGGGACGCCGTTGAACTGGCAGACATCTCGCTGGCCGTCACCCGCCGCCAGGTGGAAGTCGGCACGAGCGCGCCCATCAACGTCGTCGAGAACGAATCCGAACTTGAAAACCGCAAAAATGCCGCCATTGCGGCCCTGCAGCAAATCACCACGGCCGAAAACCAGCTCAAGCAGCTCATTCTGGGCGATCCCCAGGCCGAAGAATGGCAGGCGGCCATTGAGCCAACCGACGACGTGGATTTCACCCCGGTTGAACTCGATGTGCAGCAGGCGCTCGCCAGCGCCATGCGCAACCGGCCGGAACTCGAACAAATCCGCCTGCAGCAGGAACTCAACGACATCGAGCGGCTGTTTGCCGAAAATCAGCGCAAACCCCAGGTGGATGTGTTTACCGCGCTGACGCTCAGCGGTCTGGCAGGTACATCCCGCCTCGAATCTATCCCCGGCGCGCCAGTGTTCATCAATCCACGCTTCATCGGCAGCTACGGCACCGCCCTCAACAACCTCTTCTCCCTTGACTTTCCGACCTACACCGTCGGCGCAAACATTTCCTTCACCTTCCGCAACCGGACGGCCAATGCGGTTGTGGGTCGGACGCTGGCTACGGGACGCCAGCTCAAGGCCCAGGAACGCAACCTTCAGCAGAGCATTCAGGTCGAAGTGCGCAATGGCCTGCAGGCGGTTGCCTCGGCCCGCCAGCGGGTGGAAGCCACCCGCGCGGCGCGGATTGCGGCTGAAACCCAACTGCGCGGTGAACAGCAGCGGTATGCCGCCGGACTTTCCACAACTTTTCTCATTCTCGACCGCCAGAACCGTCTCTCCATCGCCCGTGGCAACGAAATCCAGGCACTGACTGACTACAACAAGGCCGTGGCCCAACTGCAACGTACGCTGGGCACGTCGCTGACCGCCAATGGCATCGAGATTGTCCAGCCAGACCAGACACCTTGAAGAAGCCGGTCTGACCCGGCTGTGGCGCTGGTCGGAGCGGTTCACGGTCGGCTGGCTGGCACAGGTGGACTCGACCAATACGGCGCTCAAGGCACTGGCTCAGGCCGGAGCGCCGGATGGTTTCTGCCTCGGTGCAGACGAACAAACGGCTGGCCGGGGGCAGTATGGCCGCACGTGGCATTCGCCGGCCGGAGAAGGACTGTATTGCTCGCTTCTGTTCCGTCCACCGTGTCTGACCTCCGACCAGGTGCATCACGTCACCACCTTTGCCGGGCTGATGGTTCACGACACGCTGGCGCGGTTCGTGGGCACGCCGGCGCGCCTGGCCGTCAAAGAACCCAACGATGTCTTCCTCGATGGACGCAAGGTGGCCGGCATTCTGGTTGAAGCCGACTGGCAGGGCGGGGTGCTCCGCTTCGTGATTGTCGGCATCGGCGTCAACATCGGGCAGGTTTCGTTCCCGGAAGGGCTGCGTCAGCCAGCCACGTCCCTGCACCTGGCGCTTGGCGAAGCTGCGCCGCCGCGCGAGGCTGTCCTTGACGCACTCCTCAATGCCTTTCAGGACCACTGGGACGCCTTTCTGGCCGACCCGGCCGGCGTTGTTGCCGTGCGGCGGCGGGACATCTGTTTTCTCCCAGGCACTTTTCATGACCGGCAGGAACGTCCATACTAGCGTCAGCCCACGATCCTGTTCCGGGAGTAAACTTCATGCGCCATCCCGATGACTCTCCAGCCCGCCGTTCGTTTTCGTCAGGGCGGGCCGTCGCCATTCCGGTTGAACAAAACCGCAACTCCTCTCTTCTGTGGCTCATTCTGGCGACGGTGGCGACCCTGCTGCTGATGACGGTGCCGTTTGCTTCCGTCGTGACGTTCCCGATTCGGATGTTCGTCACCTTCATTCATGAAGGAAGTCATGCCCTGGCGGCCCTGCTCAGCGGGTTCTACGTCATCCGTATGACGATTCACTGGGACGGGAGTGGGCTGACGCTGACCTCCGGGCAAAATGTGTTCGTGGCCAGTGCCGGCTATCTGGGCACGATGTCGTTTGGCGTTTTCCTTCTGTATCAGGCGCAGCGCCGCGACCGCACCAGCCTGCTGCTGGTCGGGTCGGGTATTCTGGTGTTGCTGCTCACGATTCTGTTCGTGAACGGTCAGGCTTCGTGGCTCATAGTGCTGCCGCTGGCGCTGGCCGCAACACTGCTGTTGGGGAGCTTGCGGATGAACCTCCCGATGCCGTTTCGGTGGGGCATGCTTGGCGCCGGGGGGCTGCTGGTGCTGCTGCTGGCCGTGGTCTGCATCATGACCGGGACATTCTACAGTTGGGTGGCCGGACTCAGCATAGGTATCAGCCTGATTGCTCTCGGCATCTTTATCAAACCCAACTGGGGGCAGTTCATTGCCAATTTTCTGGCCGTGCAGTGTTGTCTGGATGCCCTGTCGGACCTCAAAACACTGTTTTTCATCTCAACCCTGACGGACATCCAGAGCGATGCTGCGAGCATGGCGCGGATGACCGGCATTCCGGCTTTCATCTGGGCTTTCCTGTGGCTGGCTTCCGGCGTCCTGCTGCTGGGCGTGACGCTGTGGCTGATTTTCCAGCGCCCGGCCCGCAAGGGCGTGGCGACTTCCTCCTCCGCACGTTAGACCGCAAACGGCGCAGACAATAACGGCTCAGACAATACGCGGTAACATTTCACGCGGCATCGCCCGAACCGTCCGACTCTCACGCACGAGCACCTGCCCTGGCGCGCCCTTGCGGGGGCGTGTCAGATGCCGTCGTTCCGCCACCCGTACGTCCACCCAGTCGTCCTGTTTGGCCTGCGAGAAATAGGCTGCCAGCTCCGCCGCCGCCAGAATGACCGCCGGTGGGACCACCTGCCGCTGCGGATTGCGGATGACGACATGCGCGCCGGGGTAATCGGCGGCGTGGAGCCACAGGTCATGCGGACGCGCCAGCTCGAAGGTGAGCCGGTCATTGTCGCGTGCGGTGCGTCCGACGACGATTTCGTACCCTTCGGGTCCCCGGTAGCGGCGCAGGCCGGACAGGTCAGCCCTTTCACGGCGCGCCCCGTTTGTCGGCGGTGGCGTGCGCGGCTGCAAATCAAACGGCACCCGGTCACGCAACTTCTGTACGCAGGTGGCCAGCACCGCTTCGTCCGCGGCCCCGGCCAGTTCCCGTTCACAGTCCAGTGCTGCCGACAGTTCGGCCTCCAGCGCGGCCCGCCGTTCGGCGTTGGCGACGAGTGTGCGTTGCGCCCGCTGGTAGCGCCGGAAGTACCGCTGGGCTGCCGCTGCGAGGTCTTCGGTGGGGGATTCAAGCGGGATCACCAGGGCCGACGGCGGCTCGGCATAGTAATCCACAACCTCCACACCCCCGGCCGTGCGCCTGGCCGTAGCGAGATTGGCGTACAGCAACTCACCCCACCGCCGGTACTGTTCCGCTTCCCCGGCCTGTGTATCGGCCACATCCAGTTTGTGCCGGGCCCGCTCAAGGCGTTTGCGCCAGGTGGTGAGGGCGTGCTGCCACTGCCGGCGTAGGGACGCCTGTGCGGCGCGGTGTTCCCGTCGGGCATAGAGCGCCGCCGCGGCCTCGTGCGCCGAAGCAAAGGTTGTCACGGGCAGCCCGGTTTCATGGCTCAACGGGAGCAGGAACACCTCCGGGCCTTCCGGTAACTCGTAGAGATAAAATGCCTGTGGATGGCACAGCTCCCGGTGGACGCGCTCAAAAGCCTCCCAGGGCGTGCCCGCTCGGGCCCGAAAGACCACTTCCCGCACCAGGCGCCGATGACAGCCACGCAGGGCATTTGACAGGAAAGCTTCCAGTTCGGCAAGCGTCTGCGGCAGGTTTTCTGGGGTCATGGCTGACCAGTCAGGGGCGGGGCCTGTGGTGGGCGGTGCGTGGTACGGCGTATTGGGAAGGCCCTCCCACGGGCGCAGCGCCTCGACCACGCGCTCTTCGGCCGTCAGCAGCCACAGGTTGGCGTAGCGTCCGGTCAGGTCATGGCGGAGATGCCAGCGGGTGGGCTGCTCCGCTTCATCAAAACCGGCAAAGGTCAGCGTTACTGAACGCTCGGCCGGGGCTTTGACAACGCCGACAAGCCGCGCACCACGCAGCGCCTTCCGCAGCCGCGCAACGAAAGGCGGCTCGCCAGACAGGTCGGACTCCTGGGGATGGCGATGCGTCAGGTAAAACCGGCTGTCGTGCGGACGCGCCGCCAGCACCAGCCAGCGCCCATCCCGGCGGCGCAGATCGAGCGTCACGACGTCCCGCCCGATGGCAGACACCTTTCCGACCGGAAGCCCGGCATCCAGACGGTCAAGCGAGTCCTGCAACTCACGCACGAGCGCTGCCAGGAAAAAGCCATCCATGACGCATTCAGGAAACGACGCATTCAGGAAACGCCGGGGGCAGCCGGCCGCAGACCCTAGTTCGAGCGGTAGTTGGTAAACTGCATGTCAATCCCGAAGTCGTGGGCGCGCAGCCTGGCAATGACTTCCTGCAACACATCCCGGTCCTTGCCGCTGACACGTACCATGTCGCCATTGATGGCGGCCTGAACCTTGGCCTTGGTGTCCTTGATAAACTTGACGATTTCGCGGGCTTTTTCCGTTGGAATGCCCTGTTGCAGGGTCACGCGCTGCCGAACGGTTCCACCGGCCGCCGGCTCGATCTTTCCATAACTCAGCGCCTTGAGCGACACATTGCGCTTGACGAGCTTGGATTCGAGAATGTCTATGACGCTTTTGAGCTTGTATTCGTCGTCCGACACCAGAACGATGTCGCGGCCTTCAAGTTCGATTCGGCTCTGACTGCCTTTGAAGTCGAAGCGCTGACCGATTTCCTTCATAGCCTGGTTGATGGCATTGGTGACTTCCGCCATATCAACCTGCGAAACGATGTCGAATGAGTTGTCCTTTGCCATAGGTCATCACTGGGGCTTGGCACGCAGCCAGGAATGGGTGTCACCCGGCCATGTTCATCCATAGCCGGGGCGACGGTGCAGGACACAGAACTTACGCTTCCTGTCGGCGGGGAAGATAGGCCACGAAGCGCGTGGAATGGGTTTCCCATCCTTCCAGCAGGTCCTGCACGGCGCGGCTTTCCGTTTCTACCATGAAATCCACAAGCAGCGCGTGCAGGGCCGTCAGTTCCTCCGGGGACAGGGCGGCCGCTTCCAGAAATGCCCGGTTGACGTGCGCCTCCGGCGCCCCGCCATAGACGTAGATTTTGCCGCCGGTCATGCCGGCGCCCAGATTTTTCGACGTTGGCCCCAGAATGACGACCAGCCCGCCCGTCATGTACTCACAGGCGTGCAGGCCCACGCCGTGCACGACGGCCGTGGCCCCGCTGTTGCGTACGGCAAACCGGTCGCCGGCGAAACCGGCGACGTACAGCGTCCCGCCGGTTGCCCCGTACAGTGCCGCATTGCCAATAATGGCATTCGTTTCAACGTCGCTGCGCAGGGAGTCCCGCCAGCGCGGATGGGGACGGATGACAATTTTCCCGCCGCTCATCCCCTTGCCCACGGAATCGTTGGCTTCACCCTGCAAACCCAGACGCAGGCCATCAGTCAGAAACACCCCAAAGCCCTGTCCGGCGCTGCCGGTAAAGCGCAGCGTGATGGGCGGCGGCGGAAACACCCGTTGGGGAGCCGACGCGGACGGACCTTCAGCCACCGGAAACTGCCGTGCATGCGCCTCTGCGGCCAGCCAGCCCGCCAGCGTAGCCGGTACGGCGCGGTCGCGGGTCGTGATCGGGTAGTCGAAAGCAGACACCGGCGGAGATGCGCCCAACCCGGCGCGCACGTCATCAAGAATCCGCTGGTTGAGTGCCCCCACCTGAAACGGCGCACGTGGTACAGGCAGCGGCAATGGCAGCGGGGGCGTCAGGAAAAAGGACAGGTCCAGGCGGCGCTCTGCCACGCGGTCAACATGACGCGGGTGCGGCATGAGAAGGTCAGTCCGCCCGACAGCCGCATTCAACGTCGGAATTCCGGCGCGGGACAGCCATTGACGCGCGTCATCGGCAATAGCCTCGAACAGGCGCACCACATGTTCGGGCTGACCCGTGTATTTGGCCTTGCGCCGTGGGTCATGGGTGGCAATTCCAGCCGGGCACTGGTTGGTCTCGCAGATGCGCGCCATGATGCACCCCTGGGCGACCAGCGCCAGCTTGCCGAAATCAAATTCCTCAGCCCCCAGAATCGCCGCCAGGACGACATCCAGCCCGCTGGACAACCCCCCGTCCACCCGCAGGGTCACAGCTCCGCGCAATCCTTCTTCACAGAGCGCGCGATGGACTTCAACAAGTCCGATTTCCCACGGCAACCCGGCATGGGCCATGGAAATGAGTCCGGCTGCGCCTGTTCCGCCATCGCCGCCCGCAATGTGAATGATGTCGGCCCCGGCCTTGGCCACGCCCACGGCAATCGTGCCGATGTTGTTTCCGGCAACGAGCTTGACGCTGACCCGCGCGCCCGGATGCAGGTTTTTGAGTTCCTCGATGAGTTGCTTGAGGTCTTCGATGCTGTAGATGTCATGCATCGGCGGCGGCGAAATCAAATCTATGCCGGGCGTGGCGTACCGCGCCCGGGCAATTTCGGGCGTGACCTTGTGCCGCATCAGTTGGCCGCCTTCGCCGGGCTTGGCCCCCTGGGCCATTTTGATCTGGATTTCGCGCCCCGTTACCAGGTAGCGCGCGGTCACACCAAACCGCGCCGAACCAATCTGTTTGGTGCTGGCCGTCAGGCCAGCCGTGAAGTAGTAGGGATTCTCTCCCCCTTCCCCACTGTTGCTGCGCCCGCCAAGCTGCTGCATCGCCAGAATCAAGTCGCGCTGCGACTCAGCGCTGATAGCGCCGAAGGACATTCCGCCCGTGCCGAACGTCCGCACGATTTCCTGCCGGGACTGAACCTGCTCCAGGGGGAGTGGCGCGCCGACGGAACGAATCGTAAGCAGATGCCGTGGACTCACCGGCTCGTGATGGGTCCCGGAAGCCAGGTAGGCAGCATACCGCTCCGGCGAGGGATCACGGACGAAAGCATGCACCAGCCGCGCCCGCGCCGTTGTCATGGCGTGCTGCTCGCCCTGCCGGCCCTGAGTGTCTTCCTTGAACCGGAAGTGGCGCGGCAGCACGCGCCAATCCAGCGTTTCCGCCGCTGTACACCAATCGGCATGCTGGGCAAGCTGCTGACGGGCGAGGTCCTCCAGTTCGAGGCCGCCCAGGCGGCTGTCCTTGCCCGGAAAGAACTCCGCGAGCAGCCGCGCCCCCAGCCCGACCGGGGTAAAAAGCTGGGCATTCTGATAGCTGGCCAAAACAGAAATGCCCATCTTGGCCATGATTTTGAGCACGCCACCGGTCAAAGCCTGAATAAGCTGCTGTTCCCGCCGGTCAGCGTCGAGGTCGTCCAGTTTGGGATGCTGACCAAAGCGCGCCCAGTCGAGCGCCACACAGGGACACACCGCTGCCGCTCCAAAGCCAATCAGCGCAGCGACGTGGTGCGCCGTGCGAACCTCGCCCGTCTCGATGACCAGGGACGTATCGAGCAACATCCCGGCTTCGTTGAGGCCGTTGACGATGGCGCGCAACGCCAGCAGGCTCGGTATTGGAACCCGCTGCGGACTGATGCCCCGGTCGCTGACGATGAGCACCGAAGCGCCATGCTCGGTCAGGTTCAAGGCCTGCCGCTGGAGTTCGGCCAGCGCCGTTCGCAGCCCCTCCACGCCATCCGACCGGGCAAAGGTAGCGTCCAGCTCGGCAATGTGTACGCCCAGCCGGGTCGTCCCCAGCCCTGTCCGCAGTGCCGCCATCCCGGAAAGCGAAAGTACGGGACCGGAAAGCTCGATGGCGGGCGGCGGCGGCACCAGCGTCTTGGGCGCAAAGATGTTGGGCTTGGCGCCAAGGTGAACCGTCGTGTTCATCACCAGAGCTTCCCGCAGGTAGTCCACCGGCGGATTCGTCACCTGGGCAAAATCCTGATAAAAAAAGTCAAACAGCGGACGTGGAATATCGGACAACACGGCCAGACGCGCCGTGTCGCCCATGGAGCCGAGCGGTTCCTTGCCCGTCGCGGCCATAGGGGCCAGAAATGTCTGCACGTCGTCGTAGGTGTAACCAAAAGCCCGCGCCAGATGGCTGAACTGTGCCGCCGTTGGAGCCGGCATTGGCGGCAGAGAGCGAGTACGCGGGTCAAAGACCGCGCCGGAAGCCAGCGCCGGCGTGCGTGGCTCGATAAAGGTCACGCTGCCGGAACGCAAGTCCACCACCACGCCTGTTCCGGCATGCAGCGCGCCTTTGGCACGCACCTGCCCCTCATCCACAGCAAAAGCCCCGGCTTCGGAGGCCAGATAAAAAGCATCGTTGGTTTCTGTCCAGCGGCCGGGACGAAAGCCGTTGCGGTCCAGGCGTGCGCCCACAACCTGTCCGTCAGCAAAGGCGACAATGGCAGGGCCATCCCAGGGTTCGAGCGCCCTTCCCCAGAAAGTGTGATAGGCGTCACTTTCGGCCGGCGGCATGACGATGGCCAGCGCCTCGGCCAGACTCAGAACGCCGCTCCGGTAGCGCAGCGCCTCGATCATTTCGTTGAGACTGCCGGTGTCGCTGATGTTTCCGTGCGTCAGCAGTTCGCCAGCTTCGAGGCCGAGTGACCGTTCCCGCGAGTAGGCCCAGGCCCGATTTCCGGCAATCGTGTTGATTTCGCCATTGTGGGCAATGAGTCGGAAGGGCTGTGCGCGGTCCCAGGCCGTCCGGGTGTTGGTGCTGAAGCGCCGGTGAAAGAGCGCGAACCGGGAAACAAAGGTTGGGTGCTGCAGATCGAGATAGAAGCGGTCAAGGTCGCCCGCGCGCACGAGCGCCTTGTAAACAATGGTTGTTGGCGAAAGGGAGGCAAAAAAACAGCTCGTGTCCAGCCCCTGCTTGCGCCAGCGTTTGCGGGTCATCTGCTTGGCGGCATAGAGCAGGCGCTCGAAGGCGGTCAGCGTCCGGGCCTGCGGTGGGCGTTTGATGACGGCCTGTTTCAGCGTCGGGAGCAGTTGCCGGGCAATGGGCCCCAGCACGGTCGGATTGGTGGGGACATCCCGACTCTCCAGTACGTGCAGGTCATGAAAATCGAAGGTCTCGGCCAGAATGTCAAAGGCGCGGGCGCTGCGTGCCGGCTCTGCCGGCAGAAAGAGAAAGGCAACGGCAATGCTTTCCGGCGGATAGCCAAAAAGGGCGTAGGGCAGGTCGGTCAGCAGGCCTGCGCCATCGCTGGTGCGTCCGTCGGCGGCGCAGGCGCCCCGGTGCTCGACACAGCGCAGGGCGTGCAGCGCCGCCTCCACCACCCCCCGCTCGGGCACACCACGGCGCGACGCGATAAAACCGACCCCACAACTCGACTTTTCCAGGCGCATACGGACAAAACCCGGCCGGCCATCCGCAGGAAAACCTCCACCCGGATGTCCGGCCCAACGGTGATATGGCACGCCTGCGCTAGCAGGTCACGGCAGCAGTTTTGGGGGACACCTGCCCATGATAGCCGCAAAACCAACAGTTTCACGGGCCCTCCACGGGCCGCTCAAGGCACCGGCCCTGCGGCAGGGTTCTGCACCTTGTGAGCCGCAGCAACCTCAACCGAATGTCTGGCCGACGGCAAAAAGCCCCACGGCAAAATAACCCTGCTCATCCTGCCACACCATCTGGCGTGTCCAACCGGTGCGTGCGGCCATCTGCTCAAAGTCAGCCAGATCGTACTTGTAAGAATCTTCCGTATGAATGGTCTCACCGGCGGCAAACGGGATGGCCGTTTCTCCGATGTGAACCGTCTGTGCCTGTCGGCTGACCAGGTGCATCTCAACCCGTCCGTGAGCTGGGTCATAAAAGGCGCGGTGCTCAAACAAACGCAGGTCGAAATCCGCGCCCAACTCAGTGTTGATCCGCTGAAGCAGGTTGAGGTTGAACGCCGCTGTCACCCCCTGCCCGTCGTTGTACGCTGCATCAATCACCGTGGGGTCTTTCTTCAGGTCCACACCGATGAGCAGCAGTCCGCCGGGCCGCGCCACTTCTGCCGCATGGCGTAAGAACATCTCGGCTTCCGGTGGAGTAAAGTTGCCGATGGTCGAACCGGGAAAGAACACCACCCGCCGCCGATAGAAAAATTCCTCAAAGTCCGGGAACTCCATTTCGCGGGTGTAATCGGCACACACCGGCGTCACCCGCAGACACGGATAGGCCTGGGCCAGTTCCGTGGCGGCGGCCAACAGGTGTTCTTTGGAAATATCCACCGGCACATAGGCCGCCAGGCTCGGCAGGTGGTCGAGCAGAATACGGGTCTTGCGGCCGCTTCCGCTGCCGTACTCAATCAGCAGCGCCTCTTCACCGATGAACCGGGCCATTTCGGCTGCATGGCGTTCCAGCAGGCCCGTCTCGACACGGGTCAGGTAATACTCCTCCAGTTGACAGATTTCATCGAACAGCTCCGAGCCGCGCCGGTCATAGAAGAATTTGGGCGGCAGGGACTTGGGAGTACGCAGCAATCCGGCCAGCACTTCTTCCCGAAAGTCTGCTGGCGTCGGGTGCAGGTCGTGGAAAGAGACGATGTAACCGTAGGACGGGCGCGCCGCTTGGCCAGGTTGGGGATGACTCATGACATATCCTCCGCCAGCCGAACACCAGTGAACTGCCACCGCGCATCCGGCGGAAAAAAGTTTCGGTAGGTGGAGCGGATGTGGGTCAGCGATGTGGCGCAGGAACCGCCACGCAACACCATCTGGTTGCACATAAACTTGCCATTGTACTCACCCAGTGCGCCGGACACAGGCCGAAATCCTGGATACCCCACGTACGGGCTGGCTGTCCACACCCACACATCACCGTAGAACGCGGCCGAGACCGAAACAGGCCGTGGATGCAGCGCGCCGGATTCGTAAAAGTTACCTGTCACCGGCAGGCGGGCGGCAACGACTTCCCATTCGGCTTCTGTCGGCAGGCGCTTTCCAGCCCAGCGTGCATAGGCGTCGGCCTCGTAAAAACTGATGTGGCAGACAGGTTCATACGGGGCGACGGGCTGCACCCCATGCAGGGTCAGGGTCTCCCACGTGCCGTCGGCCGCCTGCCGCCAGTACAATGGCGCTTCCCAACCGCGCGCCGTCACTGCTGCCCAACCGTCCGACAGCCACAACTCCGGCCGCCTGTAGCCGCCGTCGGCCATGAATGCCAGAAATTCGCCGTTGGTTACGGGCCGGGCGGCAATCCGGCAGGGACGCAGCAGCACGTCGTGGCGCGGCCCTTCGTTGTCAAAGGCAAATCCGCGGCCGGCATGGCCGATGGCATAGCGGCCGCCCTCCACAATGTGCCAGTCACCGGTGGGTGACAACTGCTCCACTGGCGACGGCAGAGGCTGCGGCTGCGGCCGGTACACCGGGTCAAGCGGATTTGTGGCAAGGATGGCTTTGATGTCCGTCAGCAAAAGCTCCTGGTGCTGCTGCTCGTGGTGTAGGCCCAACTCCAGAATGGGTTGGAGAGCCGCCCAGGTGCGCGTGTCGCTGTGGGCGATGAACCGCTCGACAGCAGCATCCACGTGCGCGCGGTAGGCATAGACCTCGCGTACCGTCGGGCGCGTCAGCAGCCCACGCTGCGGTCGCGGATGCCGCGCCCCAACCGCTTCGTAGTACGAGTTGAAAATGTAGTCGTAGCGCGGATGAAAGGGCCGGTAATCCGCCAGGCCGGATTTGAGGATGAAGGTCTCGAAAAACCAGCTCGTGTGGCCCAGATGCCACTTTGGCGGACTGACATCCGGCATTGGCTGCACGACGTAGTCTTCCGTCTCCAACGGCTGGCAGATGGCTTCGGAAACGGCGCGCACCGCCCGGTAGTGCCGCTGCCAGGCTTTCCGGTCAGACACTTCTCCAGACTGGATTGGTTCGGGATGGCTACGGGCCGCTTCCATGACGGACGTTCCAGAACAAGTTGCCGTTTGAATGGGGTGCCTTTGGCTACCTTAGCATTGTGTCGCAGACGATGAAACCCGCCCGGACTCGATGACCGGGCACGATGCCTGATCTCCGGGAGTTACCCGGCTGGCAGCCGGATGCAAATTGTTGCTGACATGGAGCCGCGGCAAGGCTTACTTTTCCGGTCAACCTGCCATGCTCTCCATCCCGTATCGGTTTGAAGTCTGACCGCCATGACCACGATCTCTGCCACGGAACAAACTCTGGAGACCCGGACAACGGCTGCGGCTTCCCGCCGCTGGCTCTACGGCGCACCAACCGACCTCATCATCGGCTGCGGACTGTGGTCGCTGCCGCTGCTGCTGATCACCTACTGGGTCGAGCCATACTTTGCCGGCGGCTTCGCCACGGCTTTTTATGCCTTGGCGCTGGTGTGTAACTACCCGCACTATGCGGCGACGTGGTATCGCGCCTGCGCCCAACCGGCTGACCGGCAGCGTTATTGGCAGGTGCTGGTGTGGTCCGGGCTGCTGACCCTGGCCGGTTTGCTCCTCGTGCACGCGCATCCTCCACTGCTTCCCCGGGTGTTCACGCTGTACGTGTTCTGGAGTCCGTGGCACTACACGGGGCAGAACTATGGGATTGCCCTGATGTTTGCCCGCCGCCGTGGACTGACAGCGCTGGACCGGCCCACCACACGCTGGCTGTGGGCGGCCTTTGTCCTGCCCTACGTCATGTTGCTGCTGGCTTTCAACAGCGGCCCTTCGGCCGATCCGTTGCTGTTGTCAGCCGGGCTGCCGCCAGCGGCGGTCAAGATGGCAATTGTTGTGTTAGGCGCCTCCTTTCTCGCCATAACTTTCGTTATCGGACGAAAGTTGTTCCGCCAGCACCCGTGGTCAGTGACAGGCCCCACCCTCGCCCTGCTGGCAACCCAAGCCCTGTGGTTCATCCCGGCAGCCGTCATTGTCTTGGTCGGTGAAGCCGTCTTTCAGGTCCGTTATAGCTCCGGCATGCTGGCGCTGCTGCATTCGGCTCAGTACCTCTGGATTACCTCCTATTATGCGCGCCGGGAACAGGGCCCGCAGTGGCAGCCCTGGCGTTATGCCGCCGTCCTCTTTGCCGTCGGCATTGCCCTGTTCATTCCTGGCCCTTGGGCGGCCAGCCTGTGGTTTGGTCTGGACTTCACCACCAGCTTCCTGGCCTTCACTGCCCTTATCAACATCCACCATTTCATTCTGGACGGCGCGGTGTGGAAACTCCGCGAACCACGGATTGCCGCCGTTCTCGTGCAGGACCAGACACAGCACCCAAGTGCCGATGTGGCCGGAAGCGGACGTTTCAGCCCATGGTGGCGACGTTTCGCCCTGGCCGGCGCCGTGGTTGGGCTGGGGCTTCTGGCCGGACTGGATGTGTTCAAATTCGTCCTGGGTGGGCGTGTCACCGATGCGGCGGCTCTCAGTCAGGCGCTGAAACTCAATCCAAAACGATGCGCTGGTGGCGGCACGGCTGGCCCGGCTGGCACTGGCCGAAGGCGACCGCCTGCGCGCCCGTGAGGCTCTGGAACGCGCCATCGCCATCAATCCCTACGATGCAGAAAGCCAGTCCATCCTGGGACAGATGCTCATTGAACAGGGCGAATACGATGCGGCGTACCGGCACTATCAGGCGTTCCACGAACATCTGCCCAACGATGTCCGGGCGCTGGTCAACCTGGGGACGCTGGCGGACGACGGGGACAGGAAGAAACCGGGATTGCCGCCTGGGAACGGGCCGTGCAGCTTGACCCGGAGGGACAGACCATGGCCTGGGCCAACCTTGGCGACGCCTACATGCGCGCCAACCGCGTACCGGATGCCATCCGGGCCTACGAACAGGCGCTGCGTGCACCGGCGGCAGATGAACGCCAGCGTCTGGAGTGGATGCTCAAGCTCGGCGACAGCCAGACTCTGGCCGGACGCCCAGCCGATGCCGAGCGGCTTTACACCCAAGTACTCGAAGCCGCCCAGGCCATAGGCTTCTTTGGTCTGGCAAGCACAGCCGCAACCCGGCGGGCCGGCCTGTATGCCGGCCGTAACCAGTTGGATATGGCCGCGGCCGAACATCACGCGGCACTTCAGTTGGCCGCTGAGAGCCAGGAAGACCTGGCACAGGGAGCGGCCTGGTTTGAGTACGCGCTGTTCATGGCCCGCCAGAGCGCGCCCACGGAACTCGTCTTTGCCGCCTGCTTACAGGCCGAAACGCACTTTCGCGCGGCTGGCGCCAGCCCGGTTGTACAGGCTACCGTCCAGGCGCGTCTTCGGGATGCAGAAGCGGCCGCCGGGTCAAAGGCGGCCGGTGTGCGGGAACGCCTTGCCGAAGTGCTGTCCCAGGCACGCGCCTGGCAGCCGCAGGCAGCAGCCCGCTGATGCTTTCCCGGTTGGCCGCAGCCAGTCAGTCCTCATCGGCTTCATCTGCCCATGGGTCGCCGGTTTTTCCGCATCGGGCGGCTTCATCCTCTTCGGCACGGGCTTTGGCAAGTGCCGAGGCCACAATGCCGGAGGGCAGGGCGACGATCCCCAGACCGATGACCAGAATGACAAAGGTAAAAAACCGCCCGCCGGCCGTAATGGGATAGCTGTCGCCATAGCCCACTGTGGTCAGGGTGGCCACCGCCCACCACAAACCGTCGAACATCGAGGCAAAAACTTCGGGCTGCGCCTCGTGCTCAAAGTAGTAAATTCCCACCGCTGCCAGGTAAATCAGAATCAAGGCCGTGGCCGCAAACAAAATCAGTTCTTCGCGGGAAATGATCAGTGCCCGGTGGAAGCGTCGCCACGCTTGGCTGTAGTGCGTGAGCTTGAGAATCCGCAGCAGCCGCAGGAAACGCAGCGCGCGCAGGGAGCGCAAATCCACAACCAGCCCCAGATAGAAGGGCAGAATCGCCACCAAATCCACAATACCGTAAAAACTCAGCAGGTACTTGACCGGCGGGCGGGACCCTACGGCGCGGACGACATACTCCACCGTAAACACCGCCACCGAGAACACCTCAAACCACTCCAGCAGGCGGCGCTGGGTCGGACTCAGACTGGGGAGGGTTTCAAGGGCAAAATCCACCAGCGACAACAGGATGACCGCCTGGATGAATAACTCCCAGCGTCCCAAGTGCGGTTCTTCACTCTGTTTGGCCATGGTTTTTTCAGAAAGCAGCCACTCAACCGGCAGCGCCGAGGCAGAGTGCCATTCCTTTGGCGCACAGCAGCAGCACCAGCCCGGCCTGAATGCCGGCTACGATGTCGTCGGCCATGATGCCCAACCCGCCCCGCAGGGCCTCAAACCGGCTGGCCGGATAGGGTTTGATGACATCGAACAGACGAAAAAGCAAAAATCCACCTAGCGTCCACAGCTCAAAAGCCCACACCCGGCTGGCCAGTTGTGGGACAAGCGGCAGAAAAAGATAGGTGATGAGCTGCCCGGCAAACTCATCCACCACGACTTCATTTGGGTCCTTGGCCCCGAAAAAATGCTCGGCGCGTTCGGCCGCCCATCCACCGGAATAACTGACGACTACGGCAGCCAGCAGCAGCCACACCAGAGTGTCCAGGGCGAAGGGCTGAAACCATCCCAGCCTGCCGCCGGCATAGTAGAGCGCTGCCATTACAGCCGAGCCGGCCGTTCCGGGCGCCACCGGTGAAAACCCGGAAAACAACCCCGTGGCCCACACCAGGGCCACATAGTCGCCGGGCGTTTGAGGCGGAATGCGCGGACGATCCTGGACAACAGCCTTGGTCAACGGCACAGGTTATGCTCCAGCCGGCCAACATGACCAGTGGGTATTGGGCGGCTGCGTTGGACGATAGCGGCTGACATCCCCGGTGGCCAACACCTCAGCAAGCTGACTAAAGGTTCCCGAAGCACTGGGCAGGACTTCACTGCCCAGATCGGGATGGTGCCAGGCATCAAGTGTCAGCACTTGCGGTAGTTCGGCTGGCACCCGCGCTCGCCGTTCGGCTTCAGTGGAGAGCAGGTCAGCGCGGTGCTCAGCAACCAGCCAGCGCAACAGCTCGTAATCCCGCCACTGCCGGCCGTAGGCAAGCGGACGGCCCTCCAGATCATAGAGCGGCGACTGATCCGGCAACGGCACTGACCGTCCCCGGATGCGTACAGTGCGCGCCGTCCGGCGGACATACTGCCGGTCATCGAAGGTCGGCCCTTCGTCACCATCGGCCGTGGGAAACAGGTAGTCCTCTGCCAGAACGCCCGGCGGCCGGTGCAGGCCGTTGCCATAGACGTGCAGGCAGTTGTCAATGGCTTTGTGCCCGGCGCCGAACTCGTGACAGCCCAAGGTTTCAATGAGCAATGCCCAGCGGGCTTCGTCCCGGTAGGCATGCAGCCGGACGGCCGCCAGCCGGAAGCCCGGCGCATCCAGCATTGGAAAGGCCAGGCGTTCGGCGCAGGCATCGAGTTGGTCGAGAATGGCTTGTGTCGTCACCCTTCTTTCGTCGCCGGTGGCTTCGCGGCCGGTGTCACTGCCGGACGTGGCAGGGCTTTTTCAGTCGTGCCGTTTGTCGCTGACTCCACCAGCGAGCCAAGGTAGGCCGGCAACTCCATACCAGCCTGCCGGGCAATTTCCTGGAGTGGCGGCAGGGCTGAAACAAAGTTGCGGATGAATTGGGAAGTGGCACTGCCATCGCCGTTGCCGCCATCCCAGACGGTGATCTTGTCAATCTTGAGATTGGAAATGGCCTCGACCTGCTTGTCCACAATGGTTTCGAGTTTTTCAAGCAGCAGCAGCTTGGCGGCCGTGTTGGGATCGTTGCCGCAGGCGCGGATGATGTTGTGGTAGCCCTCGGCCTTGGCAAGCAGGAGCTGCTTCAGACCGTCGGCATCCGCCTTGTACTTGAGCAGAATGGCGTCGGCTTCGCCTTGTGCAACGCGCCGGATGCGTTCGGCTTCGGCGTCGGCATCCACCTGCCGCTTGAGTTTTTCGATTTCCTGGCGGACGAGTTCTTCTTTTTCCAGCAAGGCGGTCTCGCGCTGGCGCTGCGCAATGAGGATTTCCCGCTCGGCATTGGCTTTGGCAACTTCCGCCCGCTGCCGTGCCACGGCTTCGCGCTCGGCCAAAGTGGCATTGGACTCAATCACCGCTGCCCGTGAAGCGTTCTCCTTCGCGGCCGTTTCGGCTTCCAACTCGGCAACCGAGATGCGTTGCTGTGCCTCGGCGCGTTTGAGACCGACTTCGGCTTCGGCCCGCTCGGCCGCAATCTCAATGGTTTTCTTGCGGTTGGCCTGGGCTTCGGAAATGGCGGCTTCGGCCTCCAGTTGGGAAGTGGCGATGCGCATTTCCCGCTCAGCTTCTTTTTTCCCCTTTTCGGTTTCGGTGGCTTCAAGTGCTACCTGCACCGTCCGTTCACGGACGGCCTTGGCCTCACCTACAGCCCCAAAGCGTTCCTGCTCGGCGACTTCAACGCGCGCCTTGTTAATGGCTTCGGCAGCCGATTTCTTGCCAATCGCCTCGATGTAACCGGATGCATCCGTAATGTCGCGGACGTTGACGTTGAGCAGCTCCAGCCCCAGCTTGTGCAGTTCGGCAGCGACGTTTTTGTTCACCTGCTGGAGAAACACTTCGCGGTCGCGGTTGATTTCCTCAATCGTCAGCGTCGCAATGACCAGCCGCAACTGCCCCAGGATGATTTCCTGCGCCTGTTCCTTGATTTGGCGCTCGTCCAGTCCCAGAAGCCGCTCGGCGGCGTTGTTCATAATCCGTGGGTCAGTCGAAATGGCCACGGTGAAGGTGCTCGGCACATTGACGCGGATATTCTGCTTCGAGAGCGCCCCTGTGAGGTTGATCTCGATCGGCATCGGCTGCAGGCTCAGGAACTGGTAGTCCTGAATAATCGGGATGACGAAGGCCCCGCCGCCGTGAATGCAGCGCGCGCTGCGCCCGCCGCCAACCTTACCGTAAATGACCAGGATGCGGTTCGAGGGACAGCGTTTGTACTGACTGACAATGATGAACAGAAGAATGAGCAGGGCGACAACCGACACGAGGATGATGCCCAACAGCGCGGTGCTCATACCACCGATGCCCGGCATGGCGTTACCTCTCCTTTCAGGTGGATGAAGTGGTTACGGAGTTGGAAGCCCGGTTGGAAGCCACCGGCACATCTGAAGCGGATGGGTGGGCACCAGTTTCCGGCAGGGGATCAAGCGCCTGCTCCGGCAAAACCCGAAGGGCCCCTTGGCTGGCATCAATCACAAAGACCCTGGTCCCGGTGGGAATAGCAGGGCCGTCGGTAATGGCTTCCAAGGTGGCCAGACGCCCCTGGACTTCAATCTGAATCTGCCCGGCGCCGCTGCCCTGAGCGGGGATCGTGAGATAGACCGTCCCAAACCGGCCAATGGCGTTAGCCGGTTGCAGCGTTCCGTCGGATTCCAGATGGCGGACCCGGCGCAGCAGCCACACGGCTGAAGTAAAGGTCATCACCCCGGCGCTGAGCGCCGTGACAAGCACCATCAGCGGCGACAGGCGGGTGAGTTGGAAGCAGATCACGCCACTCCAGCCCGTCACCATCAGTCCAACCAGGATCGCCTTGAGGCCGCCGCCAGCGCCGGAAGGGTCATCAGCACCAAAGATTGCCAAGTGGCCGTCCAGATGGCCGTCGAGACCATCGAGAAGCGTCCCGACGGTCAGCTTGAGCACCAGCAGCGTTGTTGAAAACAGCGCCAGGCCCCAGCAGAACATTTCCAGGGTTGAGCCAGAGAAAAGGCCGGACATGGCGATACTCCACTGTGAAAAGCCGGACTGGAAAAAACGTTAGGGACATAACAGTAGTAGTTCCACATCATCTCTGGCAAGCAACAAAACCGCCAGGGAGGGGACTCCCTGGCGGTCAGGCAGGTCAGACAACCGGCGGTTGCCGGAGACGGTCACTAGGGCGTCAGCCGCACCGAACCCAGATAGGCGTCCTTGCGGTCACTTGTGTTGTTGGCCCGGGTGTTCTGAAACACGTCGTAGGGCGCTGGTGGTGTGTCCGAGGTGGTGGGCAGGACATTGTTGGCATTGGTCGAGCCGGTGAAAAACAGCACGCCCTGATTTTCCGACGCTGGCGCCACCAGATAGGGTGCCACGCTCAGTACCCTCTGGATCGGCTGTGCGCCGGTGGCAAAGGTGCGCCCACCGACGTTGACCAGATTCTGAAGGGTTGCCGGCAGGTTTGAGCTATTTTCGTTGACGGCTGAAATCCGGGCGAGAAACCCACGGCTGACCGGCGTTGGCCCAGATGCCGGGTAAAGCAAATCGTTGGCAAAGTTGGGCAAGCCAGGCGTGTTACCCACCGGCGAAAAGGCTGTGGCGCCTTCGGAAACACCGCCGACATAGACTATCGAGTTGCCCGGCCCGGCCTGCTCACTGGTGGCCAGCGCGTAGGCTTCGTCATCCCCGTCGGTTCCAAGGTAGCCGAAATACTGTACGGTGCGCGCAGTGCCGTTGCCGTCCCAGCTTATCTGGGTGACAAAGGCATCAATCCCGCCCTTGTTGGCTGTCGATAGCTGTCCAGACGAGGGAACACCAAAACCGGTGGTGGTCGAATCAGTCAAGCCGGCAACGTGGACGACATACCGCCCCCCACTTACGTTGCGCCACCGGGTGCGAATCCCCATGCCCCAGTCGTCTCTTCTTCCACCAAGGTACATGGAAAAGTCCCGCATAGGCCCGGTGGCACCGGTAAACATCGCCACAAAGGCGTCGAAATTCCCACTTCGTGTTCCGCCACTGACGGTGCTGGTTATGGGGTTGCTACCCGAATCAATGAAGCTTGTCTCCGGGTCTGATCCCGTGATGCCGGTAACAGCTACCCGTTCACCACTGCTTGTGAAGTGAGAGATACCGGTGACGGCATCGTAGTTATTACCGCCAAAGTAGGTGATATACCGCCGCTGGGCAGCCGACGTGTTTAGCGCTGGGTGGAAACGCGCCAGAAAACCATCGGCATCACCGCCGCCATAGGTGCTGTCAAATGGGGAGCCGGAGGCGCTTCCAGTGGGCAGGTTGCCGTCAGTTTCTCCGCCCAAAACAAACTGAAATCTATTGGCTCCCTGTTCGGCCGCGCAGGCCCAGGCGAGGTCATTGCCGGAACCGCCAAGGTAAGTGCTGTAGGAAATGGGGTCAGTACTGATATTGTCGGCCCCCACGTCGAGGCAGAAGGGAAGCAGCATCGCAAAGGCATCCGTGAATCCCCCGCCAAAGGTGTATTGAAATGTCGTCATAGAGCTGTTCCCCAACCCTGACCGGCCGGTGGGGAAATCCGTGCTGGTGGTGTACCCGACGAGCACGGGTCCGGTTGCCGGACGAAAATACGTGTTATCAACTTCCTCCGTGAGATTCTGGCTAGCATTGATGCTGACGCCGGTGCACACATCATCGCCGCTTCCGCCGTAAATGACGACGGCCGCCAGACCGCGCTCGGCTCCACGGTCGTCGTAGGTGAAGTCCGGATCACTTCCGTTGGTGAAGTCATCCCACGGAGCAAAACGTCTCGTTGGGCCGACATCGGGAATGTTGGTCGGCACGGTCCCATCAGCGCGGAACTCGAATCGCGCCACGAAGATGTCCACATCCGGGACGGTGATCAGATTATTGGCGTTCGGGCCGGAACCTACCGGCACCGGAAACGATGTACTGTGGGTCGTGCCGGCAATGAACACCGGAATGGTGTTCACCAGCGATGGTGAGAAGACATCCGTTGACGTAGTGGCACCCCGGTTGTAGATGCGTCCGACGGCGACGCCGACGGCTTCCTCGTCCTGATCGCCGCCGAAGTACGTCGAGTAAAACGGCAGCACCGGGTCAATGACCAGCGCCAGATTCCGGTCATAGGCCCCGACCTCAAACGCCACGTCGTTGCCGGTCAGGGCGAAACGCCCCGGCACGATCCGGCGCTCCCCGGCAACTTCCTGGTAAAGCGTCGGCTTCTGCATCACCACCGTCTGCTGTCCGACCAGACACTGGAGATTGCCTTCCGAATCCAGGGCCAGCCGGTCCGCGCCCTCGAAATGCAGACGAATGGCGCTGGGATCGGCGCCGGGCGCCACCCGGAAGTCGTAGGTCAGCCGTTCATCTTTCGGGTAATAGACAAGGTCTATGCCGGGATAGACCTGATGATAGACCACCTCGCGGTAGAGCGGCACGCGGCTGCGCCACTGTGAGCGGTCGCCCTTGCAGTACGACAGTGCAATGGGACTGCGGGTTAGTCCTTCGGAAGCTGCCGGCGGCACGGGCCGGCCGGTTTCACGCTCAACCGGCTGCATCCGCAGCGCGCGGTACACCGGACGCGATGCCGGCAGAGTCTTCCAGCGCGGGTTTTTGGCCGCCTCGCCGGTCGGCCGCCATAGCGGCTCGCGTCCGACTTCGACGAGCATGCAGGCTTCGGCGCGGTCGGTCAGAAAAACCGATCCGCCAAACATCTTGTAACGCACCGGGCCAGCGTGCTGGCCCAGATTTTCCTCAAACAGCAGGCGTCCACTCCGGGACGGGGCCGCCGCCGGAGCGGAAGGTGCCACCGGCCCGGTTCGTTTCAGCACGGGCCGGGACGGACGGGGCGCATCGCGGTCGGCACGGGCGACCAACGGCACACAGGTGAAGGCAATGAGTGGGGCCGTCGCTGCGGCCAGCCACCGACGCAGGGGGGGGAAGCGTAGATGTTTCATAGTGTGTCACTGATGTCCTTCTGAAAATAGTGGGCTGCCACTGAATCACCTTTCGGCAGCAGTCCGGCGGGGCTTTGGAAGAGGTAATCGTTGGAGAACAGTTATGGTGGCACTTTATGCCTTCCCCTACGCCACGTCAAGTTCCAGTATTCAAAGAAGAAGCCGTCCAAAGGACAACAACCGGATGAATTTCCAGACTGGCTACCGGCGTGCCTGGGCGGCCAGGAAGTCTTCCAGCAGGATGGCAGCGGCAATGGCATCCTGCCGGGACTTCCACCGTTCCCGTGGAATCCCCTGCTCGCGCAGCCAGTCTTCAGCAGCCACGGAGGTGAGTCGCTCGTTCCAGGTGATGACCTCGACCGGCGTCGCCCGGCGCAGGGCTTCGACAAAAGCCAGAATCTGCGCCGTGGCCTGGTTGTCCGAGCCGTCCAGCCGGCGGGACAGCCCAACCACGCAGCGCACAACCTGTTCTTTCGTGATCAGCGCCGCCACGCGCGCCACGAGTGACTTTCGCGAGCCGGTCGGCCAGACGGCCAGTGGGCGTACGAGCAGCCCCAGTTCGTCACACACCGCCAGTCCGGTGCGCTTCCCGCCCCAGTCCACCGCCAGCGTTCTTTGTGAGGGCGGAAGCCCCAAGTCACGTTCTTCAGGCATACCAGAGGCGCCGACCGGGCCGGTCGGCAGGCTATCCGCAGGCATGGCGGGTCTCACCGGAAGACAGTCGGAAGCGGTTTTCGCTTCGGTGGCTGATTCTGACATAAATTGACACTCGCCGGCGGCCTCACTAGGCTTGCGCGTCCAAAAAAGCTTTCCCGAAAGCTTTGATTCCTGACACAAGGAGCAAACAGCCAATGGACGCGGACTTTCTGTCCCAGCAGCGGGAAAAACTTCTACAGAAGCGTCGTGAGCTGCAACTGGCGCTCAACCTGACGCCCCAGGATGAAAGCAGCGAGGAGGTCAAGGACCCGCTTGACGCCGCTGTAACCTATGCCAACCGTGAACTGGCCGCGCGCCAGGCGGAGCAGTATCGCCAACTTCTCCAGGATGTGGAAGACGCCCTCGAACGCATTGCCGACAGCACTTACGGCATCTGCCAGGGTTCGGGCGAAGAAATCCCGCGCAAACGCCTGGAGGCCATTCCCTGGGCGCGCTACACCGCCGCCTATCAGGAAAAAATCGAGCGCGGGCTGGTCAGTGAATAGGCCGTGTGCGTTGTTTCCGTGGTGCGCGTTGTTTCCGTGGATCGTTCGTCAACCCTATGAGCCACGAGGCTTCCCGGTCAACAATTGCTGAAAACATTGCCAGGGTTCGGGAACGCCTGGCTGATGCCTGCCGGCGGGCCGGGCGAAGCCCTGACCAGGTGACGCTCATCGCCGTCTCGAAAACCAAACCGCTGGACGCCATTGCCGCCGCTGCCGCCTGTGGACTTCACGACTTTGGGGAAAACCGCGTTCAGGAAGCCCTGACGAAAATCCCCCACGCGCCCCCGCAACTCCGCTGGCACCTCATCGGCCACCTGCAAAGCAACAAGGCCAAACCGGCCGTGGAGCACTTCCACCTCATTCACACTGTGGATTCACCGGCCCTGGCGCAACGGCTGGACCGGCTGGCACAGGAGCGACAGAAAACGCAGCCGGTGCTGCTTCAGGTCAAGCTCGGAGACGAGGCGACAAAATCCGGCGTCGCTCCGACGGCTTTGCCGGCGCTGTATGCCGCCGTCCGTGCTCTGCCCAACCTGCGGGTATGTGGATTGATGACCATTCCTCCGTTTTGCCCGGACCCGGAAGCCGTCCGTCCCTACTTTCGCCACCTGCGGGAACTGCGCGACGCTTTGCAAGCCGCATTCCCTTCCGATGACCTCCCGGAACTTTCCATGGGCATGAGCCACGACTTCGAGGTGGCCGTTGAGGAAGGAGCCACCCTCATCCGGGTTGGGACGGCCATTTTTGGCGACCGCTGAGTTTCCCTCCGTAGTTTCCCTGCCCCCGGCGGCTTTCTGCCCGGCAGCCCACACCGGAGAGCACCACACCGGTTACATCCGCCGGATAACAGCGTGCAGCAGTTGGGTGAAGTGGGCGGCAACCTGCTTGCCCACTTCAAGCACATCATCGTGATTGATGGGCCTTTCAAGGACACCGGCGGCCAGGTTCGTGATGCAGGAAATCCCCAGCACCCGCATTCCCATGTGCCGCGCCACGATGGTTTCGGGAACCGTGGACATGCCGACCGCGTGGGCGCCGAAAGCGCGAATCATCCGAATTTCGGCCGGTGTTTCGTAACTCGGCCCCAACAGGGCGGCATACACCCCGGACTTGAGCGGAATGCCCAGCCGCGCCGCCTCCTCGCGGGCTATGGCCCGATAGGACGGATCGTAGGCTTCGGTCATGTCCGGGAAGCGCGGCCCGAAACGTTCGTCATTCAGCCCCTGAAGCGGATTAGCCGCCATGAGGTTGATGTGGTCCTCGATGAGCATCAGGTCCCCCGGCGCCAGGCTGGGGTCAATGCCTCCGGCCGCATTGGTCAGGATAAGTTTTTCAATGCCGAGCAGTTTGGCTACACGCAGGTAAAATGTCGCCTGTTGGAGCGTATAGCCTTCGTAAAAATGAAACCGTCCCTGCATTGCGGCGACACACTTGCCATCGCTGTAACCGCATACCTGCCGCCCATAGTGGCCCACCACCGTCGAGGTCGGAAGGTGGGGAATCAGCCGGTAATCCACGTGGACGGGATGTTCGAGCGTGTCAGCAAAAGCTCCCAACCCGGAACCGAGCACAACCAGTATCTCGGGAACTTCCGGCAGCTTTGACTGAAGAAATTGGGCAGCTTCCAGGGCTTTTTCGTAGGTGTCTTTCATGTGTGGTTTTTCTCAGTCGAAGTCAGGCAGGTGGCGTGGCGTCCGAACATACCATAGCCGACGCAGAAAACCGTCTGGGTGAAAACGGTGCCATCTCACAGGGCGGTGGAAGCTGCTGTACGAGGCAGCGGATAATCTCGGCCGTGATGGGCGTGAGCAGGACGCCGTTGCGATAGTGCCCCGTCGCACACCACAGCCCGGCCAGCGCTGTCTCCCCGATGAGGGGCAGGTGGTCTATCGCCAGCGGACGCAATCCGGCCCAGGTTTCGATGAGTGACGCCGCTGCCAACGGCGGTGCCGTCGCCAGCGCCCCGGACAGCAGGGAACAGACGCCCCCGGCCGTGACGGCCTTTTCGTAGCCGACATCCTCGACCGTGGCACCAATGATGAGGCGCTGGTCACGCCGTGGCACGAGATATACCTGGGAAGTGCGGATGACATGCCGCAATCGAAGGGATACCGGCATCTGAAGCGCCACCATCTGCCCACGGATGGGACGTATCACCCGCGCCGGCAGCCCCAGCAGGTTTGCCGACATCTGGGCCGCCCAACTCCCGGCGGCATTGATGACGACCGGCGCGGACCAGCGTTCATCCCGTACTTCGACGCCCACCACACGCCCTTTCTCAAGGCACAGCGTCAGTCCATCGCTATGGCAGTGGATGGGAACCTGGGCCGCTGCCACAGCAGCAATGAGAGCCTGGGTCAAACGCCGGTTTTCCACCTGCCAGTCGTCCGGCAGGTAGAGCGCGCCGTGACTTCTGACCAGTGGTTCGAGATTCTGGACATCAGAGGGCGACAGCCATTCCGCGTGGCAGCCAGCCGCCGTCTGCCAGTCGAGTTTGGCGTGCAGGGCGGCCACATCCTCCGGCTGGGACGCGACCAGCAGGGTACCGGCCGGGCACAGCTCGATGTCAATCCGGGTTTCCTCCCAGAGGGCAGCGGCAAAGTCGGTGTAGAGGGAACGGCTTTTCAGGCACAGGTCAAACAACGGCCCCGGCGCATCAGCTTCCGCCTGGGGCGCCAGCATCCCGGCTGCGGCCCACGACGCTTCGCCGCCCGGACGGGCATTGCGTTCAAAAACCGTGACGCGCAGCCCGTCCCTGGCCAACGCACGGGCAATGGCCAGGCCAATGACCCCACCGCCAATCACAATGGCATCACAGGTCTGTGTCATGCGGGCTGGTTATTTCAGGTTGGCCATGTAATCCGTGACCTGGATTTCACCCCGGATGATCTTCTGCCGTGCGGCTTCAACCTCCCGCAGGGTGTCTTCGGAAACTAGGGGCCGGTTGTAGTCATCGAGAGCATACGCAATGCCCTCATTTTCCAGACCGTAGGCGTGGATACCGCCACGAAAGCGTTTTTCGAGGGTTTCCTTGATGATGGTGTAAACCGCCACATCCACGCGCTTGACCATGCTGGTCAGGATGAAGCCCGGTTTGACCCAGTTCTGGTTGGCATCCACGCCAATCGCCAGCTTGCGGTTTTCCTCGGCGGCGTCAAAAACTCCGATGCCGGAGTTGCCAGCCGCCTGAAAGACGACATCAGCGCCGGCTTCATACTGAGCCTTGGCCAGTTCCTTGCCCTTGCCCGGATTGTTCCAGGCCGCATCGGTAATGCCGACGAAATTCTTGAGAACGACGATGTTGGGGTTGACGTAGCGCGCCCCTTCCTCGTAGCCGGTGGCAAACTTGCGAATGAGGGGAATATCCATGCCGCCGACAAAGCCGATCTTGCCAGTACGGCTGGCGCGGGCTGCCATTATCCCGACAAGAAAACTGCCTTCGTGTTCCTTGAAGACCAGCGAGGCCACGTTGGGCAGGTCCACGACCGAATCCACGATGGCAAAGTGCAGGTTTGGGTATTCTTTGGCCACCGTTGCCAACACAGGACCCTGCGCAAAGCCAATTCCGATGATGAGGTCATAGCCCCGCTCGGCAAAGGCACGCATGCAGGGTTCAAGATTGTTCGGTTCACCCGGCTCGGCATGGCGCAGCACAATCGGCAGTTCCTGTTTGGCGCGCTTGGCCCCTTCCCAGGCGGCGGCATTGAAGGACTTGTCATCCTTGCCGCCAATGTCAAAGACCAGTCCCACGCGCAGTTTTCCTTCTTCATCGCGGGGGACATGCCCACAGCCCAGGGCGGCCCCCCACACCAGGGCTATCAGGAGCAGAACGCTCCATCGCACACGTTGCATCATGACCTCATCAGGACGACGTTACCAGATGGCCGGCTCTTCACCAGATGGCCGGCTCTTCACGGCAGCGTCAGGACAGCGCACCCCACGCTCACCGTTCAAAGAGCATGTCTGCCAGTTCATCATAGGTTCGGTTGAAGGGACAATCGGCAGTGCACTTCCGGCACCACACCCCGTCGGTGTACTTCTCGATGTTCTGGCGGTTGAAGTAGTAGGGCTTGCTGGCGAAGGTCGAGGCCACCCACTGCCAGGACAGGGCGTTCGGGGGTGGATTGCCGTCCAGCAGATGCGCAAAAAAGAGCCGCTCTCCAACGCTCCAGTGCACCTTCCGGTGGTGAATCAGATAGGCTGCAAACCACATCCGTGCGTGATTGTGCAGATAGCCGGTCGTGTATAACTCGCGCAGGGTTTCATCCATGCAGACCAGCCCGGTTGCAGCGCGCGCCACATCCTCCGGCAGGGTCATTTCCCAGACCGGCGGTGAGAATTTGTAGTCCTCGATGTCAGCGTAAATGCCATCGCCCAGCGCGGCATAGACTTCCTGCCAGAACTGATGCCAGGCCAGTTCAAAGACGAATTTGTAAATGCTTTCACCGGAACGTCCAAAGCGGGCAAAGATGGCGTCGCGCACTTCCCGCAGGGTCAGGACGCCGTGGCGAATGTAGGGCGACAGCCGCGAAACATGTCCGCGGGTCACATGATTGCGTGAGGCATAGCGCCGGGCGTCAAAGGCGGCGAGCTGGCGTTCCGCCGCCGTGCGTCCGCCTTCGATAGGTGAAATGGTCGGTTCGCCGATGTAGCAACCGTCCAAGGCCGCGGCAAGGTACGTCCGCATGGCCTCCCGCGAACGCCGCGTGGTGTCGAGCTTCATCGTGCCACCCCTGCCCGTCTTTCCCGGTCATCCGGCTGGCAACCATCCGGCTGCCAACCGGAGGCGCGCCGGGGATGGTTCCCACTGCTATGCGGCTTTCGGAAGCGCAACCGTGGGACGTGCCGGCTGGCGGGCCTGTTTGGATTCGCCTTTGAGCACTTCCAGAGCGCGTTTGAGGATGACATCCTCACTGGGCGGCGTGACCTTTTTGGTGTCCTCCGGCAGGTCGGTCGGGGCCGGGGCCTCAGTGTCCACGTCCGGCACAGACGGCTCGATGGTGGCTACCTTCACCTCAACGGAAGGCTTGACCGGCTCTTCCATAAACGACTTTCCGGTGGCCGGAGCGTAGCGCTGGGTGGTCAACAGCAGGGCCGAACCATCGCGCAGGGGGAACAAGGCCTGTTCCGACCCCGCACCAAAGGTTTTCTCGCCAACGATTTCCCCGCGCTGATGGTCCCGGATGGCCGCTGCCACCAGCTCGGCCGGGCCGGCCGTGGAACGGTCGGTCAGCACGACAAGTTTCCCCTCAAAGGTCACAGCGCCGGGCTTGGCAACCAACGTTGTGACCGTATTGCCAGCACCGATGGTTCGCGCTACGACACCCGACGGAACAAAGACACTCGCCAGGGCAACGGCTTCGGACAGTTCGCCATGCGCCGACTCCCGCAGGTCAAGAATAAGTTTCTGCGCCCCGCGCTGTTGCAGTTGGCGCACCGCCGTCATGACCTGTTCTGCCTTGCCACGCCCAAGCAGCCCAACCTTGATATAGCCGGTGTCGGGGGCCTCCAGGCGCGATGTCACCGGAGACTGAAAAGCGCCGGGTTTCAGGGTCAGTTTCTCACCCTTGGTACGTCCGGAACGCAGCACCGTAATCTCGATAGAACCCCCTTCTGCCACTCCCGTCAGCATTTCCATGATTTCATAGAGGCTCACATCGCGCGTCGCCACGGTGTTGACATACTCGATGATGTCGCCGGTTTTGACCCCGGCCTGGGCAGCCGGTGAGCCGGGGACAACGGCCAGGACGTAGCCAAAGCCAGCGTACTTGGAGACGACCATCCCGAAGGGCACGGCCGTCATGGTTGTCGGTTTGAAACGCTGCACCTGCTCCGGCAACAGGTAGGCGCAATAGGGGTCAAGCCCCTCGGCGAGACCACGCAGGGCACCGATGCGCACCTTGCCCATGTCCGGCTCGTCCACGTAATCGTTGGCAATGTGCTTGACAACTTCATTGAAGATTTTGAGCTGGACGTAGGGATTTCCCTTTGCGACCGCACTGGTGCGCCGGGCCAGCAAACCACCAATGACGGCATACAGGGCAAGCGCCGTGGAGAGAGCAACGAGGACGAGTTTGGCTTTGAACGACATTGGGCAGGCCTCAGCAGGATTGGGCGGATAGAAGGCAACACGGAGCCAGTCCGCAACCGGCGACCGGCGTACATAATAACCACAACACGGCAGACTTATTCCGTGGCAAAGGTCGCATAATACCCCTCGCGGGCATTGACCGTCAGGTTCGGCAGCCCCTTGGGCGGGTTGAGCTTGACCTTGAGCTTGCGCCACCGCTGTTTCTCGTTGGGTTTGAGTCCGACCGGAAGCGTCGCCAGGTTGGTTGGCGTGTAGCCAATCCCGTACTGATGGCGCAGCTCGATCGCAATGCGGGTGATGATTTCCTGTAACTCCATCTGGCTGTTGGGGAAAAAGGCCCGTCCGCCGGTCAGGCGCGTGATTTCGTCGAGAATGGCCCGCCCCTGCAGGTCAAGAGAGGTGTCGTTGAAGGCTGTGGCAATCCCGATGGCATAAATCTGAACATCGGCTTCGCGTACCAGTTGGCGCACCTCACGGAACGTATAGCGGCTGCTGTTGTCCTGCCCGTCGCTGATGATGAGCAGCGCCCGACGGCCATGGCGGCCTTCCTTGAGTTTTTCGACTCCGATATACACGGCATCATAGAGTGCCGTCTGCCCCTTGGCTTCAGCCAGCATGACCGCGCCGCTGATGCGTTCGGGATTAGGCGTGTAGTCCACGAGCAGCCGGGCCTGGTGATTGAAACCAACGAGAAAGAACTCGTCTTCCTCATGACAAGCATCCAGAAACTTGCGCAGGGCGATGTTGGAACGGTTGAGCCGCCCGCGCATGCTGCCTGACATGTCGAAGACAATGCCGATAGAAACCGGCGCATCCTCGTCACTGAAGAACTCGATGGTCTGCTTGACGTTATCTTCGTACACCTCAAAGTGCTCGGCGTCGAGTCCGGTCACGAAGCGTCCCTGCGGGTCGGTGACACTGACGTTGAGCGTCACAAGGTTGGTCGTGGTTTTGACAACTGGCGGCTCGTCCGGGCGCGGGGCTGCCGGCTGCTGGGCGCGACCTTCCAGCCCGCTGAAAAACCCGAACAGAATGAGCAAAAGGGCGTAAGTGATGACGAACAACCGGCTTCGCATAAGCGCCGAACCTCTTCCAGATGCAAGGGCCATCACCGGGAGCGTTCCCGCCGGGGCGACCGACCTGCCGCCGACATCGCCTTGGCGTTTGGCAGGGAATCTCATTGTAAGATTGTACGCAAGCAACGCGCAAGAAAGACGAACTGCTCCACTCACTGCCAGCATAGCCATCCACCAGGCTCCAGTGATGCCAAGGCATCCCTGACACCCTTGGCTGTGGCCGCTCACAACACCTTTTTGCCATGGCTCACCGTACGCTTTCGTTACTTTCCCTGTGGTTGTTGACCGCCTTGGTTGGCTTCTACGTCGTGGTGCGCCTTGCTTCCGGCGTGACCGAATTGCGCAGTTGGTCAGCCGGCCTGGTTCTGGAGGAAACCCAACCCGTCGTGCGCTTTGTCGAGGAGGGAAGCGCTGCGCAGCAGGCCGGACTTGAACCCGGCGACGAAATCTTTCAGCCGGACGGCCGTCCCCTGAAAGCCTTCAGCGACTACGCCTGTTTGCGGCGGATGGCCGAACAAACCAAAGTCCTTCCCCTGCTTGTCAAAAAACGTGACGGCCAGTTTTACCGCGTCGAGGTCAGGCTTCTTCCCCCAACGGGCAGTTGGTTTTCGCTGGAGTTTTTCTTTGCCATCGAGACAGCGCTCATCGTCCTATTGTGCGCCGGCGTCGGTCTGGCCGTGTGCTGGCTGCGCTGGGAAGACGCCACGGCCCGGTTCGGGGGGCTTTTCTTCATCTCCCTCAGCACCCTGTTTGGCAGTGCCCAGTCGGCACTCCTGCCGCCGTGGGTCTCCATTCCGGCCGGACTTTTGCAGACCATCGGGAGCAGCGCCGCTGGCTACCTCTGCCTGTGCTTTTTCCTGGAATTTCCCACCCCCACCCGGCTTAGCCAGCCGGCGCGCTGGCTGAAGCAGGGCTACGGATGGGTGACGCTGTTCCTCGGTCTGCTGAGTGTCACAAACTTCACTGTGCGGCTCGCTTCCTTTGAAGCCACGCACTGGCTTCACACGGTGCCGCTCGTCAACGAACTCCTGTCGGCCCGGATCATCACGCTGTGGATTGGGTTGGCGTCGCCATTCGGGCTGTACTTCGACCGCCGCCGGACCCAGACGCCGGAGCAGGCCCGCCGCCTGAAGGTGTTTACTGTTGGCTCGGCCGTGGGCGTCATTCCGGTGCTCCTGCTGATCCTGGCGACCTACACCTTCAAGCTCAACGCGGAAGACTACCCGTGGCTCTATGTCCTGCCGATTGCCCTGTTCCCGCTGTTTCCCCTCTCCTTTGCCTATGTCGTCGTCAGGCACCGGGTGCTCGGCGTCCAGCAGATTCTGCGCAGTGGCGTGCGGTATCTGTTCGTTTCGCGTGGGGTCATCGTTCTCGAATGCCTGGTGTTTTACTTCCTCGCACGCTACGTGGTGTTTCCCCTCGTGCTCTGGGGGCACCGACTGGTCGGACAGCAGCCAACATTTTTCAGCCTCAGCCTCTGGATGGTGGCCACCGGAGGCACGTTCCTCGGACTGGCTCTCTCCATCAACCCGCACTTACAGAAGACCATCGATCGGCGCTTCTTCCGTGAAGCCTACCAGGTCCAGCAGGTGCTCAGTGACCTGGCGGCCTCAGTCCGGCAGGCAACGAACATCGAAGAGATGCTCCGGCGCGTGGCGGCCACAGTGGATGCCGCCCTGCACGTCAAAACCATTGGTTTTTTGCTGCACCCCAGCCTGCTTGGGAGTCCAGCCGAAACCATCACCAATGGTACTCCCCCGATGTTGCGTGGCTTTGCCTGTCGCTTTGGCCTCAACACCTCCGGGATTGTTGAGTCGGAGTTGTCCTTTCCCCTGACTTCACCGCTGATTGCCAGACTGCGCCGTGAACCGGAACCGTTTGACCTCGAACCGGAATCCACGGACGGTATTCCCTATGGAAAACATCCGACGCTGCGCCGTCTGGACTCGCACCTGCTCATCCCTTTGGTCTCCGGCGACAACCTGCTGGGGGTGTTCAGTCTGGGGCCGAAGCTCTCCGGTGAACCCTACACCAGCGAAGACAAGGCGCTGCTGATGGCCGTGGCTGAGTCGGTGGCGCTGCGGCTGGACAACGCCCAACTCGTCCGGCGGCTGACCGCCGAAGCGACCCTGCGCCGCGAACTGGAAATTGCGCGCGAGATGCAGCAGCGGCTGCTCCCTTCAGCGCCACCCAGGTTGCCTGGACTGGACGTGGTTGGGGTTTCCTTTCCGGCCAACGACGTTGGCGGGGATTACTATGACTTCCTGCGGCTTGATATGTACCGTCTGGCCGTGGCTATTGGGGATGTCGCCGGGCATGGGATTTCATCCGGGTTGCTTATGGCGCTGGCCAAAGGTGGGTTGCACAACCAGGTTCGCAGCGACACCGACCCTTCAGCCGTGATGGCGGCCATGAACCAACTCATTGCCGTTTCGGGCAGCCGGCGGGACCTCATGACCTTGACGTATTGCGTCATTGACACGGCAACCCAAACCATCGCCATGGCGAATGCCGGGCACCCGCCAGCCTATCACTACCACGCGGACACGGGTCTCGTGGAAGCCCTTGAACACGGTGCGTATCCGCTTGGTGTCCGTCGCAACAGCCACTACCCGACGCGGTGCGTGACCTACCGCCCCGGCGACACGGTCGTCTTCTACACGGATGGACTGATTGAGGCGCGCAATGCCGCCGGCGAAGTTTTTGGCTTTGAACGTCTGGAAACTCTTCTGGCCCAATACGGCAACTGTTCTGCCGCAGAACTGCAAACGACGCTCCTGAACGCACTACGCACATTTCTGGGTGAACTGACCGCTGAAGACGACGTTACGCTGGTCATCATCCACTTCACCTGAAACCAGCCAGGGACGGTGCAGTTGGCCGGTGTTGCCGGAAGCCACACCTTCCCCGGTGATGGCATCCCGGTGTGGCACCGGGCCGTCCCCCAGGCCTGTGACCGGGCCGGCGACTCACTCAGTAGTACGTTGCTTCAATGGCCAACCTGTCCTAGACTGCAAACACTTTCGAGCTGCTTCAAGTGCGGATGACACCAGTCAGATGCTCCCGCAGCCCCGGAAAACCTGATGCCTGGCCGTCACAGCATCGCAGGGTTGCTGGCTTGGACTTGTCACCCCTTATCCGTCAGGCAGACCCACTGCACTGACCGTTCCGGTGGAGCCGTGAGTAACTATGGAACTTTTCAAGAATGTTCGGAAACAGGTTGCCAGCCAGCTCGACCAGATGAAACTTGCTCGGGAAATCGAGCAACTCTCCAATGCTGTCCGCGAAAATCCCAACAATGTTGATGCCCTGAAGCGGTTGGCCGAAGCATATCAGGAAAGTGGCAACCTCGAAGCCGCGGTGAGTCACTTCCTGCGCCTGGCGGATGCCTACCGGAGCAGCAAACAGTACGAACTGGCGCTGGTCTTCTACCGCAAGGTGGAGCGGATGGTTGAGCCTTCCCAGCGCGCCACCATTCTCAAGAACATCGTCAACATTTACTTCGAGACACGGCAGTTTGACCGGGCTTACGAGTATTCCCGGCAGGTCATCGGACTCTACCTTGCCGAGCAGCAATCCGAAGCCGCTATGGGCTTTCTCAAAATGCTGCCGGGTTTTGGGGAAAAAGACGCCGATTACCGCAAAGAGCTGCGCGAAATGATTCAGGAGCGCAGCGAGAAATGGATGCAGGGGGCCAAAGCCACCTGGGTGACGGAGGCGAATGCAAGCCGGCTCCAGAACAAGGACCCAGAAGACTTCTCCGATCGCCTCGTCGTCCTGGTGGACGACGAACCCCACGTGCTGATGATCCTTGAAAAGATCATCAAGCCTCTCGGCTGCCAAATCATGACGGCCAACAACGGGCTGGAGGCACTCAATATCATCAAGCAACACCCGCCGGCGCTGGTCATCTCCGACCTGATGATGCCCAAGATGGATGGCAGCCAGCTTTTTGCGGCGCTGCAGGACGACCCGAACCTGGCCAAGATTCCCTTTGTCTGCCTTTCGTCGCGGGCCCAGGAGGACGAAAAGGTTTCGGCACTTGAACTCGGCGTTGAGGACTACTGGGCCAAACCGTTCAGCGTCAAGGAAATCCCGCTCAAGGTCAAACGGATTCTCAAGCGCCAGCCAGCGGCAGTCCGCATCGGGGGGCAACTGTCACACACCAGCGTCACCGACATCCTCAACCAGATGGAGCGGGAACGAAAGGAAGGTGTTGTCAAGATTGTCACGCCCAAGCAGGAAACGGGGATGATCTACTTCAAGGACGGCACGGCGCTGGATGCCGAAGCCGGCTCGTTTCAGGGGATGGCTGCCATCATTCACATGATGCAGTGGTCAGAGGGCAGCTACGCCTTTACGCAACAGCCGGTCAACCGCCCAAATGTCATCAACATGCGGGCTTCGGAGCTGATTCTGGAAGCCCTGCACCGCTACGATGAGGAGCAAAGCCTGCTGGCGTCGCTGCCCCCGTCCCACACACTCGCCAACCTGCCACCGGGCTTCGACATTTCCTGGCTGGCGGGCTTTCCCCAGGAAAAAGTGCGTCAGGTGCTGGCGCTGATTGACGGCAGGCGCACGGTCGGACAGTGTATCGAGCAGGCCCACCACGACATTGACATTCTGCGCATACTGGTGGCGCTCTGGGCGCCACGGGAAGCCACCCCGGCCGAGCTGCCCCCGCTCAGCCCGGCAGCACTGCCCACGGCAACTTCCCTGCCGGTGTATCCGCCGCCTGGACCGGCCCTGTACCCGCCCAACCAGCCTTACCCCGGTGGCAGCGGGTATCTCTCTCCCACCAGCCAAACACTGCCGCAAGCTTCCTACGGCTCACCATCACCCCAGGCGCCACCGGCCTATTATCCACCAGCGCCACCAACCTATCCCGCACAGCCGGCGCCGCCCTCTCAACCGACCTACCCACCGGCCGGCTACGGTCAAACCGGTTACGGGCAGACCGGTTATGGGCAGGCTGGCTACGGACAGATGGGTTACGGACAGGGTGGGCACACACCGCCACCACCATCCCCGTATGCCCCTCCCTCTTACACCCCTCCACCAAGCTATGGTGCGCCCTCACTTCAGCCGCCTCAGCAGCCCACGGTACCTTCGGTGATGCCAACCGGGCCGTTGCCACCAGCCTACGATCCGGGGCCATTGTCGCCGCCACCGGCCTACACTGGGCCGCTGCCACCGCCCACTCAGTCCCCGCCACCGTCTGTTCCGGGAGAGTTTCGGGTTACGTTTGCCGATCCGGCAGCCGAAGAAGCCCTGGCCAAGCAGCTCTATGAGGCGGTCGTTGCGGCCAAACGCCAGTGTGGTGAATCACTTCAGGATTTCACCTTTGCGCGGTTTCACCAAATTTTGTGCGACCAGGCAGCGAAAATCAAAAATCAACTGAAGTGTACCCACATTTCATTTTCCGTCTCGGTTGACAACGGGCGCGTCAAGTTCATTGCCAAGGGACTTTGATGGCATCATGAGACAACCGCACGTCCCAGAATGAGCCGCCGAATTCTGATTGCTGACGATCACGTTCCAACCCGCCGTGACCTGCAAGCCTTTTTGCAGCAACAGGGGTTTGAGGTGCTGGCGGTTGGCAATGGAGATTTGGCTGCGCGCCGGGCCGGGGAAATGCATCCCGACCTGGTCATCCTGGACGTGCTGATGCCCGGAAAAACCGGCTATGAAGCCTGCCGGCATATCAAGCAGGTGCTCAAGCTGGAACTTCCGGTGCTGATGATTCACCACGACGTTGAACCGTTTGACCGGAACGAGGCGGCGCGCGTCGGTGCCGACGAAACCTTGGTCAAGCCCCTTGACCCGTTTGCGCTGCTCGAAACCATCCACGCACTCTGGCGCAAGTATGGACGCCCGCTTATGGGCACAGAACCGGCAGAGCTTGTCGAAGAAGTCCAGGAAGAGGACGTGGAGGCGGTTTTTGGCGGAGGGGTAGTCGCGCCGCCGCCGGACAATGCTCCGTCCAGCGACCAAGAAGCCGCGACTACTGCGGACGACACCCCCCTCGCACCATTGCCAGAGCCTTCTCAGTCCGCTCAGGCGGCAGCGGACACACCAGAGGCTGCCCACTCCCTGGATTCAGCCAGCGTTTCCAGCGCCACGGAGCAACCAGCAGCAGTCCCTTCTGCACCTTCAGAAACAGGTACAGAGCCGCCAGTACCACTCCCGGAAGTGTCACCGACAGCGGTGGACGCCCCGGCAACGACACTCCGCACGCCCACGATGGAACTGCCCGACCCCTACTCCGTCGTTGCGAGTGGTGATTATGCGACGTATTTCAGTGAAGAATCCTCCAATAACCACACAGCGCATACCGTTCCAGAGGCAGACCAGGACACAGCCGGGGATACCATTGCCCATCCCCCGGCTCCAGATATATCCGCTGTGGATACCTCCGCCTCTACACCACCGGCTGAAGCTGAAACCATTATCAAGCAGGATATTCCGTTCACCGATCCCTATCCTTCCCGAAACATCTTCGCTCCCATCCCAACGCAAACGACCTCGGACATCAGCTTCACCGTGCCGGAACGCATCACTTCTGAACTGCCACCCCCCGACCCTTCGGCAGGGCTGAGCATTCATTTCGACTCCCGCAATGCAGCCGTCCATATCGGCGGACTCTACGAAGTGACGGAAGTTGAACTGCCGGAACATCCCACCCAGGAACTCACGCCAGTTCCCACAACTGTGGCATCCCCTTCGGAAACCCTTGATGAAGCTGATGTCTCCGGTGATCTCCTGCCGCTGGAAGCACTACCGGCGGAAGAGGTGGCACGGCTTCAGGAAACTGGAACGGATATTCTGGCCAGTGCGGTTATCGTGGCAGTGACGCCGCCGCCAACTGAAAACGCCTCAGAAGTTCAGACGGTCGTATGTCCGCACTGTGGTGGGCAGGCCTTGGAAAGTGACATCATCTGTCCACACTGCGGTGAAATGCTGTAGGCGCGCGTGACTGACAACGCGCCCCACCGGCCCAACAAGCGGAAGTTACGGGCGAATGGTTATTCGCCCTTACTCGAAAAGGCTGTCCACGAAGGCCTCCGGTGAAAACACGGCCAGGTCATCCAGTTGTTCACCGGTGCCGACATAACGGATAGGCAGTCCCAGTTCCCGCGCAATTGCCACCACAATGCCGCCTTTGGCCGTGCCATCGAGCTTGGTCAGCACCAGACCCGTCACAGGGACGGTCTTGGCAAACTGGCGCGCCTGTTCGAGTCCGTTCTGCCCTGTAGCCGCATCCAGCACCAGCAGCACTTCGTGGGGCGCCTGTGGCACTTCACGCCGGGCAATCCGGGACATCTTCTCCAGCTCATTCATCAGATTGACTTTGTTGTGCAACCGTCCGGCCGTATCCACGATGACCACATCGGCATCGCGTGATTTGGCCGCCTGAAGGGCGTCATACACCACGGCGGCCGGGTCAGTCCCCGGCTTCTGCTGGATGACTGGAATCCCGACCCGTTCCGCCCAGACGGTCAACTGGTCGGCAGCGGCGGCCCGGAAGGTATCGGCGGCACAGACAATCACGTCATTGCCCTCGCGCTTGATGAGATGGGCCAGTTTGGCAATGGTCGTTGTTTTGCCGACCCCGTTCACACCAACGACCATCATGACGTACGGACGGATGTCGGTCGGAATATCGAGTTCCGAGCGCACAGCACGCCCGGAGACGGACTTGACCGGGGCCCGCAACAAAGCAAGCAGTTCCTGGCGCAACACCCGCTTGAGTTCGTCAGTGTCGTTGAGCAGTTTTCGATCCACCTGGGTGCGGATTTTCTCCACAAGCTCAAGGGTGGTGCGGACGCCAATATCGGCGCCAATCAGGATTTCTTCCAGTTCGTCAAGCACCTCCGGGCTGATGACCTTCTTGCCGCGTACCAGGGTATCGAGTCGGCCTACGAGATTTTGCCGGGTTCGCCGTACGGCGTTTTTCATCCGCAGCAGGAAGGTCTCCCGTGGCGGCTCGTCCACGACGGCCGGCGGCGGATTCGTGACCGGCTGGCCCGGTGGTGCTGTATCTGGGACACCGCCGGAGGTTGGCGTATCCGCTGGCGCCGGCCATCCCAGCCAGCGGGAAAGCAGGCCACGGCGGGCTGGCTCAGCCGTGACATCTGACGCTGGCACAGTTTCCACCGGCATGGAGGCGACCGTCTGGGGGTCAGCCGCCGGCGACGCCATAGGCTGCGACGGCGGAGCCACAGGCAGAGGCGGAGAGGCCGCCGGCTCCGGGACAACCATCTCCAACTGGGGTGAATCGGGCCGCAGTGGCGCTGGCTCTGCAACCTCAACCCCGGCCGGTGGCGCTGACGGGGACGGAATCGGCTCATTCCCAAAGAGGGTGGTCAGGCCAGCCCGTTCAGCCGGCGTTTCATCCTTCTTGCGTCTCCAGAACAGCATGGTTCTCCTTCGTGGAAACCGATGGTCTCCTTGGCGCTGAAACCATTAACGATCTCTCCCAGGCGGTTCCCGCCGGGGTGGCTTGGGTGGGTCATCCGTGATGAATGATGGTTTCTTGACCGTTGGTTTCGGAGCCGGTGGCACCACATCACTTGGTTCGGAGGGGCGTTGTCGCTGCGCGCGCTTCGCCGACTGGGCCTCATCCACAGCAGTTTGCCCGGTGGTTTCCTCCATCAGCGTCTGTGCCCGGCGGGGCCGGGTTGGTTCCTCATCCCGTGGTGAGCCTGGCTGACCGGTGATGGCCCGCTTGGCCGATGAGGTTTCCGTATCCTCCATCAAGGTGGCCACACCGCTTTCAAGTTCTTTGCGCTCCTGGCGGTCCCGTTCTGCCTGGAGCTTTTCAAGTTCGGCGTCCGGCGCCGGAGCTTTGTCGAAGGTTTCAATCGGTTTGCCACGCAGATAGACCTTCATGAACTCAATCCACATAGGGAGCGCGGCTTCACTTCCGGTTTCGCCTTTCCCAAGGGTTCGTTTTTCTCCGGGGTAGCCGATCCACACCCCGCAGGTAATGGAAGGGGTGTAGCCAATAAACCAGGCATCGGTCCAGTCGTTGACCGTTCCCGTTTTGCCGCCGATCTGACGCTTGTTGAGATCGCCATCCGCCACGGCGCGGATTTTCGTGGCTGTGCCGCCGTCCACGACGCCGCGCATCATGTCCACCATCTGGGCGGCAACGTAATCCGAAATGACCCGCGTCTCACGCTCCGTTTCATCCCGGTCGAAATCAAAGAGCGTTCGTCCATCATAATCGAGAATCCGCCGAATGAGGTGGGGCTTGGCCCGTTTACCCTTGTTCGGAAAGACTGAATAGGCCGCAACCATCTCAATGAGGGGCACTTCCGTCGCCCCCAGCGCCGAGGGCAGGTACGGTGCCATGGGATTGGTAATGCCAAAGCGCCGGACCATTTCTGCCCCACGCCGAATTCCGACACTGGCCAGCAAGCGGACGGCCGGAATGTTTCGGGATTTGGCCAGCGCCGTACGCAGCGGAATCGGCCCCGTGAAGCCGCCATCATAGTTCCGGGGCGACCAGTTGCCGGACTGAAACGGGGTGTCGGAGACGAGATCATCCGGCGTCCACCCGTTCTCGATGGCCGCGGTGTAAATGAAGGGCTTGAAGCAGGAACCGGTCTGCCGGTTGGCCTGAGTGGCATTGTTGAACTTTGACTGCGAAAAGTCATAGCCGCCGACCATGGTCTTGATCTCGCCCGTCCTGGCATCGAGGCACAGCAGGGCCCCAGCCACAGCCGGAAGGGAACGCAGTTCAACCTGAAGGACCCCGTTGGGAGCTGGCACCGTAGGAGGCGGACTTGACTCGCGCCGTCCCTTGCGGCCCGGCGCTGAAGTTGACGCCGGTGCCGACGGCAGTGGGGTATCAATCACCGGCTCCATGGCGCTGTTGCGCGGCGCACCACTTTTGATGACAAACATCGGCAGGTCCCCTTCGCGCAGGGGATGGTCGGGCGAAAATGTGACCGTCGCCCGGTACTTGCCGAAGGAAACTTCGGCCGTCCGACCGGTGACGCGCATCACCAGTCCGTGCAGATACATACCGTTGAACGGCTCATAGGCCCATTCCGGGTGCCGGTACGTGGAAAGGTCCTTGCCCTTGAGTTCTTCCAGAATGTTCGGAATGGGGGTATCCCGCCGGCTCCCGCCGTGGCGCTCTTCATACCGGTGCAGCCCCCATCGCACCGCATTGACGGCCTGAATCTGCGCCGGGGCATCAATCGTGGTGATGACCTGCAAGCCGCCGGTGTGGGTTCCCCGCGTTCCGAAGCGGCTTTCAAGTTCGCGGCGGACTTCTTCGACAACGTAAGCAAACGGCCCGCTGGTGTTGAGTTCCCGCGCTGAAGTGACGTTGAGCTTCAGCTCAGTGGCTTTGGCGGCTTCGGCCTCGGCCGCCGTGATGTAGCCCGCTTCGAGCATGTTGGTAATCACCAGATTGCGCCGGCGCTTGGCTTCCTGCGGACGCAAAATGGGCGAGTAACCGGAAGGGGCCTTGGGAATAGCCGCCAGCAGGGCGCATTCCTCAATCGAGCAGTCCCTGATGGATTTGCCAAAGTAGTACTGCGCGCCAGCTTCAACGCCATACGCGCCCCCACCCAGGTTGATCTGGTTGCAGTACAACTCCATGATTTGCTCTTTGGTGTACTGCCGTTCAATTTGCAGCGCCAGGATGGCTTCCTGAATTTTGCGCTCGATGGTTCGCTCCGGCGACAGGAACAGAATCTTGGTCAGTTGTTGGGTGAGGGTTGAGCCACCTTCCACCGTCCGCCCGGCGAGAAAATTTTTCCAGGCGGCCCGGGCCAAACCAATCGGGTCCACGCCCCAGTGATACTCAAAGCGGGCGTCCTCAATGGCCATGATGGCCTGGCGCATGCGCAACGGGATTTCGTCGTAGGACAGCGGAACCCGCCGCTCCAGCGCGAATTCCCCAATCACCGTCCGCCCGTCATCGGCATACACGCGCGTCACCACACTGGGCTGAAAGTCGGCCAGAGCCGCCACCTGCCGGTAGTCATCCGTTGTGGCAAACCACTGCAGGAACAGCAGTGTGGTGAGCGCTCCCAAGGATGCGGAGATGACAAGTGACAGGGGCAGGGCAGCCCAGCGCCACCATCGGGACCAACCCGGACGTGCTACCGCTGCCGGGTCTTCCACCAGGTGCGAAAGGTTGAGGGCGTTTGACATCAGCAACTCCTACGTCGAAAGGTACGCGCCTGGGACGATTATTCGCCAGCACGCCGCATGACCGCAATCCGGCCTCGGACTGGGGCCATTTTGGCTTCATAACACAGCCTTTGGAGACGAAGGCGTGTGGGAGTCGAACCCACCCATCCGTGTTGCCACACGGACGCAGCGAATTTGAAGTTCGTGACGGCCACCGGACCGCATGCGCCTCCGCGAGTTTTCCTTTTGGCACGCCACCTCCTCCCACCCGGAAGCCTCACTGGAGCCGGGCTGCGGCAATGCCCCGTTCCGTTGCCATCACCACCATCCCCTGCTCCACGTGCAGCACCGAGAAGATGCGCTCGGTGGCAAGCTGCCATCGCGCCACGATACGTCCATCCGGCACCTGCACGACCGTAATTTCAGAGTCGTCGAGGGCGGCCACCGCCAGGGTTGTCTCCGTCAACCAGGAGGGAGGCGACGCCAACCGACCTGCCATCTGCTGTTGCCAGCGTAACTCACCGGTCTGCGGATGGAAGGCGTAAAGAAAGTTATCATACGAGGCAACAAGAACCTGTCCGTGACGGATAAGCGGCGGGGTCATAACGGCAGCCCCCGTTCGCCGCCGCCACCGCAAGCGGCCATCGGCACGTCTGACAGCGACCACCTCACCATTGGAAGTACCACAGTACACCATCTCTTCCCCAGCAGCCGCTGGCCCGGGCGTTGCTCCCAGCACACAGGTCCACCGGCGGCGACCGTCTTTGGCGTCCAACGCCCAGAGCGCGCCGGCAGAAGTGCCAACGAACACCGCACCTGCAGCATAGGCGAGATGTTCTGTAAAATCGCCAGTGACGGACCAGCCGCGGGAAAAATCCTGTGGGTTCAGCGCTGCAATCTCGTTCGTTCCGAGCCGGACATAGAGCCAGAGGCCGTCACTCACCACCTGCGAGGTGATGGGCGCCGGCAGCGTCACTTCACGGCGAACCACGCCGGTTGTCAGGTCGAGCAGGCGGACAATACCGCCCGGCGGGGAGCCATCCGCCGCCGGGCTGGAGGCACAGGCCAGAAGGGCATCTCCCAGGCGATACAGTTTGGCCGTGGTGGCCACGCCCGGCGCGCTTTCCCACAGTCGCGCGCCGTCCGTTCGCGCCAGAGCCACGACCTTCCCAGTGCGCAGCGGGACATACACTGCGTTTTCCGTCACCAGCGGTTCCTGGCGCGCGCTGTCCGGGTCGAGATAAAGCCAGTCCGTGGGAAGTGTGGTGGGGGCAATGGCGACCCGGCCATTCAGCGGCGGCGCAGGGCGCCAACGTAAACGCTGCTGCGCCACCAGCATCTGGCTCAGAGCGAGAGCCAACCCAACGACAACAACGACCTGGGTGCTCCGCCAGGCTGGGCGCTTCATTCAAAGGCTCCGTGGCGACCGGCACCACCCGCAAAGCGTTGGGCGCCGGCTTGGGTTTCACCCGTGGCCAGCACATCCATTCCGCGCCGGAACTCATTTCGGAGCGCCTGTTCCCAGTCCAACCCGGCCTGTTCATACAGCGACTGGCGGTCGCTGCGCAGACAGGTCTGGGGAAAAGCCGCGATGGATTGCGCCAAAGCCAACGCAGTTTCCAACGCCTTGCCTTCCGGGCAGAGACGATTGACCAGCCCAATGGCCAGCGCTTCTTCGGCGGCAACCGGGCGGCCTGTCAGAATCAGGTCCATAGCCCGCCCAAATCCGATCAGCCGGGGCAGGCGGACGGTTCCGCCATCCACGAGGGGCACGCCAAAGCGACGGCAAAACACACCGAACACCGCCGTCTGGGCGGCAACCCGCAGATCACACCACAGGGCCAGTTCCAGCCCCCCGGCAACCGCATAACCTTCAATGGCAGCAATCACCGGCTTCGGAAGACGACGGCGGGTGGGTCCCATTGGAGCCAGTCCCGTCTCGTGCAGATTGACTCTGGCCCCGGCAGCGACGGCCTTGAGGTCAGCTCCGGCGCAAAAGTGACCACCCGCGCCGGTCAGGATGGCGACCGCACAGGCGTCATCACCTTCAAAGCGGTCAAAAGCTGCATCCAGTGCCGCCGCCGTGGGGTCGTCCACGGCGTTGCGCACTTCCGGCCGCCGCAGCGTGATGACGGCGACCCCTGCCTGGACTTCATACGTGACCGTTTCCATGGATTGACCGGACTTCAGGGGACTTCAGGAGACCTTGCGCAGGACGGCCGGCAGCGGGAGGGAAGCCGCCGGCAGCGGAACGACCGTGGCCGGCTTGTCCTTGACCTTGGTCGTCGCCCGGTAGCGGGCCTGGTAGCGGGAACGGGTGTCGAGCCACTCGGCCGTGATGCGCCAGGTTCGTTCCGCCCGTGAACCTATCAGCATCCCCAGATGCCCTCCCTTGACGAACCGTACGGTCACATCCTGAGTTGTCAGTTTTTTGGTCACGGCCGTGACGGCTGCCGGTGGCACAAGCCGGTCTTCACGGCTGGCCAGAACAAGCGCCGCCGCCCGGATGCGTCCATAGTTGACCCGCCGGTGGCCAATGGTGAACTGGTCCTGCATCAGCTCATTGCCCATGACGAAGTTATGCCACAACTGCCGGAAGGCGGCTTCCGTCAGGTTGACGTATTCGAGATATCGGCCTCCGTCCGGGCGAAGCGACGCGGCAAAGTCCGGGTCACGCAGGCTGCGCCAGAACTCCAGCGGGTGACGCAGGATGGCGTCCGGGTGCAGCAGATGGAAGGATGCGTTGCAGACGGCCGCCGGAATGTAACCGTAAGTGGCCGCCAAAGTTTCGAGCGGCTGGCGGGAAACTCCAGCCAGAATCCGCTGAAGTGGCATGGCCGAAAAATCCGTCGGCGTGCCAATCGTGACGATATTGCGGATGCCGGATTGCGGATGCAGCGCGGCATAGCAGTTGGCAAAAATACCGCCCAGGCAGTAACCAATGAGCGACAGTTCATCCGATCCCGTCACCTGCTTGACCATCCGCACCCCGGTATGTACCCGGTGCTCGATGTAGCGCCCCAGTGACAGGCGACGGTCACGCGACTGTGGCTTACCATAGTCGAGCAAAAAGACATCATAGCCCTGTTCAACCAGGTAACGCGCCAGGCTGCGCCGCGGATGCAGCTCGAAGACATCGGCCGTCACCATCAGCGGTGGAACGAGCAGGACCGGAAGACGCCGGCGCGGACGACGCAAAGGGAGGTAGTGCCGGAGCTTGAGGGTGGGCGCATCCAGCAGCAGTTCATATTGCAGTGGGCGTGCCGTGCTCGGACGGGCAGGACGGCGCTCCGCGTAGCCCTCGTCATACAGCGGCCCAGTGGGTTCGCCAAATAAGGCGGTAAACAGGCGTTCGGCAAGCAGGAAAGACATGGCGCAGTCCAAGCCGGCTTTTCAGAATCAATGACAACCTCTTACTTAAACCAGACTCCCAACCAATCGGCAACTCCGGCGAAGGCGCAGCCCGTGCTTTCCTCTGCTGCTGTTCATCTCTGGTGGCTGCCCCTGCCCCAGTCAGCCCCTGTGGAAGCTGTGGAAAGTCTGCTCAGCGCCGATGAGCGGCAGCGGGCCCGGCGCTTCCGGCGGCCGGCGGCTGCCCGGCAGTTCTGCCTGGGACGCGCCCGCCTGCGCACCATTTTGGGAAGCTACCTCGGTCTGCCCCCCCAGCACCTGCGGTTCGCCTACACGCCCAACGGCAGGCCCTATCTGCCAGAAGTTCCCCACCTGATGTTCAGCCTGACGCATGCCGGCGACCTCGGACTGCTGGCCGTCACCCTCCACCAGCGGATTGGAGTGGATGTTGAAGTCACTTACCGACGGGCCAACTGGCGGGGTCTCGCCCGCCGGTGTCTGCCCGATGCAACCTATCGTAGGCTCTGCGCCCTGTCGGATGAGGAACAACGCCGGGCAATGGCCTGGTACTGGGTGTGCCACGAGGCTCTGCTCAAAGCACAGGGCAAAGCCAGCCTGCGCCGCCTGCTGCACATTGATCTCCCCTGGGATGGGACTTGCACGGGTTACGTCTCCCACTTCACCATACAGGATGCTTCCGGGCAGACCTGGCTCGTCAGGGATGTCTCACGAGAGGAGACCCGTGCCGCGCTTGTCGTCGAGTGCCCGCCGGACGCTGGTCCCGAAGTCGTCACCTTTGACTGGGACTTGAACTGATGCTGGCTGCCGCAGGCCTACGGTTTATGAATCCGCTCTACACCCGCCTTCTCAACCTCATCGTCTCGCGGCTCGTCGTCGTCTCGATTCTGCTGGCGCTGGCCGTAGCCATGGCGCGCGCCGATACATCGTGGGCCAATGCCGACATCAATCCCCAGCCTCTGGTTTTGCTGGTGGTCGCCGTGGGGTTTCTCTCGGTGGTGTATTTCACCTGGCTGCGGATGTCCGAGCAATATCTCTGGCAGGCCTACGTCCAGTTGCTGGGTGACGTGCTGGCCGTCACCTGGCTCACCTACCAGATGCGGGATTCGGCCTTCCCGCTTGTGCCGCTTTACCTGGTCATCATCTTTGTGGCGGCCATGATTTTGCCGCGCCTGGGAACGATTGCCATTGGCGTAAGCTGTGCTGTGGCTTACGTCGGGCTGCTCGTTTCCTTCAAGGTCGGGCTTCTCGTGGGCGGCTATGCCATCGTCGAGCAAAATGAACGCTACCTGCAAAACAATCCGCTGCTTTATGTCGTTGCCATTCTGGCGCTGACGGTGCTCGGCGGCCAGCTTGCCGAGCGGTTGCGGCGCAGCGATGCCGAACTGGAAGCTGCCGCCCGCGATCTGGCCCAACTGCGCGTCCTCAATGAACGCATCATTGAAAGCATCAAGAGCGGACTCGTCACCGTGGATTTGCAGGGCAAAATCATCACCTTCAATCGCGCTGCCGAGGAAATCACCGGCCACTCCGCCCGCGTGGTGCGCGGCAAGTCCCTTCAGGAAGTTTTCGGCGACCTCAGCCAGAAGTTTGACCTCACCACTACATCGGGGTCTTTTCGGTCAGGCCACCTGGAGAAGGATACCTTTCACCGGTTTGAAGCCGACTGCCCGGCTGCCGACGGGCGCTCCCTGCACCTTGGTTTTGCTGTCTCCCCGCTCACCAGCGAGTCGGGCAAAACGACCGGTTATGTTTTTTCCTTCCAGGACCTGACCGAAATTCTCAAACTTGAGGAAGAAATCCGCCGCCAGGACCGGCTGGCGGCGCTCGGCAAGATGGCCGCTGGGATTGCCCACGAGATTCGCAACCCGCTGGCTGCGATGCGCGGCGCAATTCAGATGCTTCAGTCCGAACTCCAGCTCGACGAAGAGCAAAGCAAGCTCATGCGTATCGTGCTGCGCGAATCCGACCGTCTGAACCGAACCATCGAGGACTTTCTCAGGTATGCCCGCCCACGGCCTCTGCAACTGAAAACCATCCAGCTTGACCGGCTCATCAGCGATACCATTTCCCTGCTGCAACACAGCCCGGAAACCCGTCCTGACCACACCTTCACGCTCCAGTTCCCCCCTGATCTGCCGTCCATCGTGGCCGACGGCGACCAGCTCAAACAGGTTGTATGGAACCTGGCCCGCAATGCCCTTCAGTCCATGCCACACGGGGGCGAACTCCGCATCACGCTCACGCCACTGGCTGACCAGATTGAAATCCGGCTCCTGGACAATGGGACGGGCTTCCCCCCGGACAACTTGGAACGTCCGTTTGAACCGTTCAACTCCAACCGGGAGGGTGGCACCGGGCTGGGACTGGCGATTGTCTATCAGATTATCTCGGATCACGGCGGACGGATTTATCTCTGCAACCGTACGGATGGCGTTTCGGGGGCGGAAGTCATCGTCCTTCTGCCCAGGGAAGCCAGGGCGACGCCGTTGCGGGAGGAACCGGCGACAGACTCACGGTTACAGGGACGGCGTACGCCAACCGGCACTCCGGCACCGGTCTTTTCTCCCTCGCCGGAAACGACCGCATCGGGGCAGTTCCCCCCACCGGCAAAACCGCAGGTCTCCACGTCCTGAAGCTCTGCTTACCCGGCTGAGGATTGGAATTTGAACGCCTGGGGCAGAAAACGCAGGATGTCGGAAGCCACCAGCGAACGTTCTCCCAGCGCCTCGTTTGCCAGATCGCCCGCTTTCCCGTGCAGATAGACCGCAGCCAGAGTGGCTTCAAGGGGAAGATGGGGCGTCTGTGCCAGCAAACCGGCCACGATGCCGGTCAGAACATCACCACTACCTCCCGTGGCCATGCCGGCGTTGCCCGTCGGGTTGATGTACACGTCACCTTCCGGCGTCGCAATCAGCGTGTAGTACCCCTTGAGCACCACAAACAGATGGTGGGTCGTAGCCAGGCGACGGGCCGCGCCCAGCCGGTCAACCAGCACATCATTGACGGACACCCCCAGCAGCCGCGCCATCTCTCCCGGATGGGGCGTCAGGATGATGGGGCGCTCCGGTGTGCCGCGTCCGGTCTGCCAGGGCGCCAGGCAGTTGAGGGCATCGGCATCGAGCACCGCAGGCGACTGCCCTTCCTGCACAATCCACTGCACAAGGCGACGCACGGCCGGGTCCGTACCCAATCCGGGCCCAATGGCACAGACCGTATGTTGATTTGCCGCCGCAAAACCGGCGCGCAGGCCCTCTTCCGTCAGCCGGCCGTGGCTGTCATCCGGCAAGGCGAGCGTCATGGCTTCCGGCAGACACTGGCTGACGAGCAGAGCCTGGGCGCTGGCCGGAATCGCCATGGTGAGCAGTCCGGCCCCGGCGCGCAGCACGCCTTCGCCCGCCAGTGCCGCCGCGCCGGTTTTTCCACGCGACCCGGCCGTCAGCAGCACATGCCCGACATGACCTTTATGCGCATCCGGCATCCGGCGGGTGCGCTCCAGGTACGCCCGCACCCCCTCTTCCGTGACCAGAAACAACGTCGCCCGGTGATTCGGGGTGGCGCGTAGCAGAGACTCCGGCGAACCGATGTCCACCACCCGCAGTTTTCCGTTGACGTGTCCGGCCGGCGGCAGCACGTTGGCCACCTTTGGTGCCGTAAAGGTCACGGTCAAATCCGCCACGACGTGGACACCCACCGGATGGGGCAGATCGGCTGCCAGACCGGAAGGTATATCCAGAGAGCAAACCGGGACGTACGGGCGAGTGCTGTTGAGGTACTCCACCACCTTGACAAACATCCCTTCCAGACCGCGTGCCAGTCCTGTCCCGAACAGGGCATCCACGTGCAGGTTGAACCGCGAGGGGCTGTTGTTGAGCAGGGCCGCGAAGTCGCTTTCACTCTGAAGTTCCACCAGCCGAATCTGCGGCGACGCCTGCGCCAACTGCGCCACGATGTCGAAATTGACGCGCGCATCGCCACGGGCCGTCTCGCGTTTCCCGAAGAGCAGCACTTCGACCTGTGCGCCGCGCATCCAGAGTTGTCGCGCCACGGCCGCGCCGTCACCGCCGTTGTTGCCTTTGCCGCAAAACACCCGGACGCGCCGCCGCTGAACCGGACCAAAGTGCTGCTCGATGGCCAGGGTGGCACCCACGGCCGCATTTTCCATCAGCAACAGTCCGGGAATTCCAAACTGCTCACTGGTGAGCCGATCAACTTCGGCCATGTGGGCCGCAGAGAGAATGGGTTGCACGGCACGTCACCTACACCGTTTCACCGGTAGTTTCACCGGTGGACACATCCCGCAGTTCGGCGGCAATTTCACGCGCAATGACCTTGGCACGCTCCAGGGCTTCCGGCGCCAGCGAGACAGCCCCAACCACCGCGTGCCCGCCGCCGCCATACCGCTCGCAGATACTGGCAATGTTGTGCTCGCGTGGGCGTCCGCTCCAGGGGTTGTAACCAACCGACACTTTTGACCGATAGGCGCCACGGCTGACGCTGACGCTATAGCGCGCCTGCGGATACAGCCAGTAGGCAATGAACTTGTTGTAGCCTTCGATGTCGTAGCCGGTCAGATCGAAGAACACCACGCCGTCGTGACATTCGCCCACCTGACGGAAAATCTCGATGGCGCGCTCATGACGCGCCCGGATGGGCGCAAAGGCCGCCTGGATTTCCGGCTCGGCAGCGACTTCGGCCAGCGAGCGTACCTGCAGTGCCTTGACGATGGATTGCCGCAGCCGATGGTCTTTCGACCCTTCCAGCACCAGCGTCAGTTGCATGGCTGGGGCGCTGAGATTGACGGCCGTTTCGGCGTCGGGATACTGCGCTCCGTCAATGATGTCCGCCCAGTGAATCAACTCGGCCAGTTCCGGCAGCTCCACTCCGAACCGGTCGCGCGCAATGTCGGCAATGAACTTGGTACAGGACTTGTAACTCGGATCAAAGAACTTCCTGCCACTCGTATCCGCCCGGAACAGAGCTTCATCCACGACGGTCAGAAAGGCGCTCTGGTGATGGTCAAACCACCAGGTGATTTTTTCACTTGGATGAAACTTGAAATCGAGGAGGGCATGCTCATCAGCATCAAACTGCATCTCGCCAAAACTGCCCCCCGGACGGTGCATCAGGCCGGCGTAACTGAACTCGGTCTGTGCGTCAAAAGCCCGCCGGTAAAAACAGGCAAAGACGGCCGCTGAGCAGGCACCATCGAAACAGTGATCGTGGTAGAAAATCTTGACCCTCATGGCGTCAGTACGGAGATCGCGCCGGACGCCGGACACCGTTCAGGGCCGGCACCACAGCCCGTTCTTCCGTTCGGTATTTACAGGGCGTGATAATCACCCGACAGTTCAACGTAGGCCACGCCCGGCACCCGTTCAAGCTCGGGCAGACGCTCCCGTGGCACAGAACCTGTCACCTGGCCAAGTGCAAGCAGCCGGCGGACCACCGTCAATCCGGCCGCCTGCAAAGCGTCCACGACTTCGGCCATGCGTTCCCGGTGGCTTTCAGCCACGCTGACGACGACCGCAACGGAAGGTGAAGATGAAACCGACATAGGGCACTTACCCTGAAATGAAGATGTGCCTTGCTGGGCCGAACGCGCTCATCATGACTGAAATGTGTCATTTCGGCGATATGTCTTTTCTGGAAAGGCGCTTCAATGGAGTCAAGGGCGCTTGCCGAAGTCACTGTGGATGGGCACAATCGCCGTTTCACCCGGACCGTGCCGGCAACACAAAACCCGAAGGGTGAGCAGTTGGACCTATGCTGTTTCGCTTTGAAGATGTCCATAAAAGCTACGGCGGGCATGACATCCTGCGCGGCGTGACCTGCCAGGTCAATCCGGGCGAAAAGATCGGACTTGTCGGGCGCAACGGGGCTGGCAAATCCACCATGCTGCGGCTGCTGTGTGGACTGGATCAACCCGACCGGGGGCAGATTATCCGCGCCACCAACCTGTCGTTCGGCCTTCTGGAGCAACACCCTCACTTCCCCCCGGAAGTGACCGTGCTGGAAGCGGCCCTGAGTGTCTTTTCCGCACTCCAGGCCATGGAGCGCGAGATGCGCCAGCTTGAACACGCCATGGCTGAACCGGGGCAGGGTTCAGACTGCCTGGCAGACCTGCTCGAACGCTACAGCGAACTCCAGCACCGTTTTGAAGAACAGGGGGGCTTCACCTACCCGGCCCGCACCGAGGAAGTCCTGCTCGGTCTCGGCCTCACCAGGGAGGACTTTTCCAAGCCGGCCGTCCGGCTGAGCGGCGGCCAGCAGGGCCGCCTCCACCTGGGGATGCTGCTGCTGCGGCAACCCGACCTCCTGCTGCTTGACGAGCCAACCAACCACCTCGATCTGCGCGCTATCGAGTGGCTGGAAGAATTCCTGACCAACTATGCCGCTGCCTATCTGGTCATTTCCCACGACCGCTTTTTTCTCGACCGGGTGACGACCCGCACCATCGAACTCGACCGTGGCAAGACGACTTCCTACACGGGCGGCTTCACCGAGTATGTTGCCAAACGGGACGCGCTGCGGGAAATCCAGCAGCGGCACTACGAAAAACAGCAGGAAGAGATTGCCCGCCAGGAAGAGTTCATCCGGCGCAACATCGCCGGACAGAAGACCAAACAGGCCAAGTCGCGGCGCAACCTGCTGGCCCGTATGGAGCGCATCGAAGCCGCCACGGTGGATGCCCCGCAGGGCAACTTCTCGATGAAGCACGTGCCGCGTTCGGGCGAATGGGTTCTCACGCTCGAAGACCTCCGCGTGGGGTATGGCGGCAAGGCGGTGGCCGGCCCTTTCAATCTGGTGGTCCGCCGGGGTGAAAGGCTGGGTATCGTCGGCCCCAACGGCGCCGGCAAGACCACCCTGCTCAAAACGCTGCTCGGCATCCTGCCGCCGGTCACCGGCACGCTACGCTGGGGAACGGGCGTCAAAACCGCCTACTACGACCAACGGCTGGAGTCATTGACCCTCGCCAACTCGATTTTTGCTGAACTCCAAAGCGTCAACCCGTCGGCCACTGAATTCGAGCTGCGGTCATTTCTGGCCCGGTTTCTGTTTACCGGCGACGATGTATTCAAACCCATCCGTACCCTGTCCGGCGGTGAGCGGGGCCGGCTGGCGCTGGCCAAGCTCATTTACAGCCGCTCAAACGTGCTGATCCTCGACGAGCCGACCAACCACCTCGATATTCCCTCCTGCGAGGCGCTGGAAATGGCGCTGGTGCAGTATCCGGGCACGTGCCTCATCGTGTCGCACGACCGCTATTTTCTGGACAACGTCGCCACCCGCCTGCTCTGGCTTGAACCCGGCAGCAGCCGCGATTTTGACGGCAGCTACAGCGAGTTGTGGGAAATCCGCCAGGCGGAGCAGCGCGAAGCCGCCCGGCGCGCCAAAGCCGCCGAGACCGCCAGACCTGCTGCCCAGCCGGCCGAGACGCATGCTCAGGCGCATGCTCCGTCACCGGCTGCGCCCCCAGCCGCCCCCACCGGGACATCACCCGGAGCCAAAAAGAAACCCAGGGGCAAGGTGCGCCCCGTGGAAGCCATCGAGTCCGACATTGCCCGCGCCGAGGCCGACCTGGCCACGGTCTCCGCCGCCATGGCCACGCCGGAAGTGGCGACCGACCCGGTTCGTTACAGCGAGTTTCACCAGCAGTACGAAAAGCTGACGCAGCGGCTCGAAGCCCTCTACGCCGAGTGGGAACTCGTCGCCCAAGCCAGCGCGTAGCGATCCGTCACACAGCCGGGCAGACGGGCCTCGATTCGCCACTCACCATTCGCCACTCGCCACTCACCATTCGCCATTCGCTACTCGCCACTCGCTACTCGCCACTCGCGTACATGCGCCTACCGTGAAACCAGGCGGAAACGCAGGATCGGCGAGGACATCGGGCGTTCCCGCCGCCCTTCACTGCCCGGCCGGGACGGCGGAAGCGGCACGACACAGGGCCGGCCGTGATGCGGGTGTGGCGTCACGACGACATCCAGCCCGAATACGGCCCGGATGCGCTCCGCCGTGAGCACGTCTTCCGGGCGGCCTTCCGCCGTGATGCGTCCCCGGTCAAGCAGCACAATGTCATCGGCCACGTAAGCCGCCAGGTTGAGGTCATGCACGACCACCACGACGCCGACGCCCTCCTGGGCAAGCTGCCGCGCCACAGCCATCGCTTCATACTGGTGCGCCAGATCGAGGCTGGAAGTTGGCTCGTCGAGCAGCAGCCACCGTGCGGACCCATCGGGCAGGGCTTCCCAAATCTGGGCCAGGGCGCGGGAAAACTGCACGCGCTGGCGTTCACCGCCGGAAAGTGACGGATAGGCCCGCGCAGCCAGATGGTCAACACGGGTCTGCGCCATGGCCTGCTGGGCAATGGCGACATCCTGCGGTGTTTCACGCAGAGCCACGTGCGGCGCGCGCCCCAGCAGAACAACCTCAAAGGCCGTGAACGGAAAAGCCAGGGAGGATTCCTGGGGCACCACGGCCCGCCGCCGTGCCCGCTCCACGAGCGACCACCCCTCCAGCGGGCGGCCATCGAGATACACCGCGCCGTAGGTCGGCGTCACATCGCCGGTCAGCACCTTGAGCAACGTGGACTTCCCCGCTCCATTCGGCCCCAGCAGGGCCGTGACCTGACCGGGCAGCAGGGTCAGCGAAATGTTGTCCAGCAGGACTTTGCCGCCCAGAACGACGCCAACCTGACGCGCTTCAAGCATCATGACCGAAACCCCCGCTCCCGTAACAACAGCCACAGAAAACACGGCGCACCCAGGCTGGCTGTGACAACCCCCAAGGGCATTTCAGCCGGACTGACGATGGTCCGGGCCAGCAAATCCGCCAGCACGACCAGACATGCTCCGAGCAGGGCCGACCCCGGAAGCAGCGTCCGGTGGCCCGGGCCGGCGGCAAGCCGGATGAGATGGGGCGCCACGAGACCGATAAACCCGATGATGCCGGCAAAAGCCACGGCGGCGCCGACGATGAGCGTTGCAGCCAGCATTGCCAGGCGTGTGACCGTGGTGACATCGAAGCCAAGATGCCGGGCTTCGGCCTCGCCCAGCAACAGGGCATCGAGCGGGCGCGCCAGGCGTCCCAGCCAGACCATAGCCGGGACAGCCAGCACAGCGACAATCGAGAGATTCACCCACGAAGCGGCTCCCAGACTCCCCAGACTCCAGAAGGTCACGCTCCGCAGTTGGTCATCTGTGGCGGCAAAAATGAGCGCTCCCCGCAACGCCTCCGCCAGCATCGCCAAGGCAATGCCGGCCAGCAGCAACAGACCGACCGACAGCGTTCCTTCGCGGCGTGCCAGGCGATAGACGATGAAAGCCACCAGACTTCCGCCAAGAAACGCCGCAAGGGGCAGCTGATAGACAGCCAGCATCCCGCCGGCCTTGCCAAACAACCACCCGTTGGTGCGAATGCACAGCACGGCAGCCAGCGCCGCGCCGCTCGAAACCCCGATGATGCCGGGGTCGGCCAGGGGATTGCGAAAAACGCCCTGCATCGCCGCGCCGGCCATGGCGAGGCCGGCCCCGACCAGCGCGCCAAACAGCACCCGTGGCAGACGAATCGTGAGCAGCACCGCCTGTTGCTGTTCGGTAAAGGGCACGCCAACGTCCAGTCCAATCAACTCAGCCAGAATGGAAAGGCTTTGCGCCGGTGTGATGGCCACGGCGCCAATGCCCACGGCCAACAACACGATACCGCACAGTACGCCAGCCAGGCCACCAATCAGCCAGTGGCCGGGAAGTCGAAGGGCTTGCGGACGGGTCGCCAGGATGTTCACAGCCGCCATGCCACACTCACTTTTCGGACGTGTTTTCAGGGTGCAGCAACCGCGCCAGTTCCATGACGCCCTGCCCGGTTCGCGGGCCGAAGCCCAGCAGCAACAGGTCATCCACCGCCACAATCCGCCGGTTGCGCCCGGCCGGAGTCTGGTTCACACCGGGCATGGACAGCACCCCGGCAATACCGCCGGAGCTTTCCAACCCACGCGCCGGGAGCAGAATGACCTCCGGGGCAGCGGCCACGGCGGCTTCGGCCGTCAGTGGCTTGTAGCCTTCAAAATCAAAGGCATTGACGCCACCCGCCAGCCGAATCATCTCCGCTGCCGCCGTATCGCGTCCGGCGACGTTGGCCGCGCCCTGCCCACGGGCGTAGATGAACATCACCTTCGGTCTGGCAGGCCGTTCGGCAAGGTAGGTCTGAACCTGCGCCATGTCAGCTTCCAACTGCCGGATGAGCGCCTCGCCCTGGGCTTCGCGGTCAAGCGCCTGCGCCACAGTGCGAATCTTGCGCCTGACGCCTTCCAGTGAAGGCTCAGCCGGTACGGTCAGAACCGGTGTCCCGCTGGCGCGCAACTGCGCCAGCGCCTCCGGCGGACCGGCTTCCGGGACGGTCAACACCAGCGTCGGACGCAGTGACAGGACTCCTTCGGACGACAGGGCCCGGACGTACCCCACCTGCGGCAGTTTCGTGGCGGCTTCCGGGTAGAGACTCGATGCGTCACACCCCACCAGCAACGACTCTGCGCCCAAGGCATAGACAATTTCGGTGACGGACCCGCCAGCGGCGACCACCCGCGACACATCCCGGATGGCCACCGGCTGCCCGGCGGCGTCTGTCACCGTCCGCACTGCGGCCTGGGTCGTCACATCGCGCCGACAACCGCTCCCGGCCCCCAGAATGCCCAGGCCAAGGCTGACCAGCCCGACAACGGCACACCAACGTCTCAGGGTCATCATGGCTTCCCTTTCATCAGGCCTTTCATCAGGCGGCGCGGTTCCGCCAGAAGCCGCGCCGGAGGATCAAGAAAAAAACGTCGGGGCCGAGTTGCGAAGTACGCGACCTGACCAACCAATACCCCGTCCGCGCCCCGACGGCCGCGCAGGTCTCAGGAGTGTCTTGGCTTTCCCTGCGCGGCAAAAAGCCTTTGTTCCAACCGCGTCATGAAACCCGCGTCAGACGCTCACACAGCTCCGCCCAGAACGGAGAGGGCGTCTCACCTTCCCGGCGTTTGGCATGGAGAATGGCAATCTGTTCGCCGGTTGCATCGAAAAACTCCACTCCGGTCACAATCCCGCGCACCGTCGGCTTTTTGACCACCCAGGCGCTATGGACCTTCGGTTCGTGAACGTGGAGGTTGAACCCGTCATCCAGAACGTTGAGCCACTCGCCAATGAGCTTGACGTTGTGAATCGGGCCGCTGTGAATCTGGATGCAGCCCGGGTTGCCGACGAAAATCATGATGTTTTCCCGCGCGGCGGCGACTTCTTCGAGAATGCGTCCGAAGCTGTCCGGGCGCACCTGCCAGGCCATTTCCGGTTCCGCCAGACGGAGCGCCTGCGTCCGGCTCAGCTTGAAGCGATGTGTCAGGCGGATGAAGTCGTGCGTGTCTTTGAGTTCGCGCCAGCCCTGCCGAAAACCGGCCACATCCACTTCGGCATCGGGGATTTCGGCCACTGGCGGCGGCGGGGCACTTACGGCCTGTTCCCGGCTCTGATCGGGTGCGGCAAACCGTTTGGTCAATGCCTCGAAGGCTTCCACATGACTGGCTTCCCGCAGGTAGGTTTTGTGAACAGCCGTGCCCGTGGCGTCAAAAAACTGAAAACTGCGACGCGGCCCACGGGGCGAGTCTTCGCACACGGCAAAGCCGATGGCCCAGCGGTCGAGGAACAGCCGCAGATCAATGCCGCTGTCGAGCACCTGCCCCATCCGGGTGTGCCCGGCAAAGATTTCGACGTTCCGGTAGTGGCCGTCCTTTTCGCTCACCGCGCCGTCATTGCGGGTCAGCGCCATGACGGGCCCCAGGGCTTCCAGTTCGCGGATGAAGTCGCCCCAGTCGGCGCTCAGGCGGGTGGCCGTCGTCCCACAGCCCAGCGCTACAAGCTGGGCCTCGCTGACGCCCAGCTTTGCGGCTGCGTCACGGATGCGGAGTTTGGGTTCGGTCTGGCGCAACTGTGACCACTGCTGCGCAATGTCTTCGGCCGTATAGCCGGCGTCGGTTGTCAACTCAGCCGCTGGATTTGGTGTAGTCATCGGATGGTTCTCCTTTGTGTGTCAGGTCGGAATGAACAACATGCGGCATGTTCCGGGAAATGGTCATGCACCGGCACTCTCCCTGGGAGGGCGGGCATTTTGCCCTGGGAGGGCGGGCATCCTGCCCGCCATGTGCCTTTTCTCTATCTCCTAATTTTGCGCCCCGAACGGATCGGTGGCGCAGCACTGGCGCAGGGTTTCGGCAAACCCGACGCCACTCAGTCCATAGTGAACGGCGCACTCGTTGACGCCACGCACAAAGTGGCGAAACTGCTCCGGCGAAAATGTGTAGTGGGCGCCACCGATGGCCAGGTGAAAGTTGCCACACTCCAGACACAGCCACATTCGCACAGGGATGGGTATCTGGTCCGGGTCTTCGGGCAGACGAAACAGCGATTGAATGTCCATAAGTGACAGGCTCCTGGAGCATTAGAAAAACCGCAACCGCACTCCGGCGACGAACGCACGCCCCCGCGCCGGCGCATCGAACAGTGAAAACAGGTCCTGGTAAAAGCGATTGCCCAGGTTTTCCACCCCAAGGGTCAGCGCCACACCGTAGCGTTCGCGGTCAAAGTTGACGCCGCCGCGCACGTCGTGCACCGTGAAACCCAGGCGTGCCGTGCCCGGCCGTGCGTAGAGGCTGCCGGGCGGCAACCGGCGCTGGGTCGTGACGATGCGCGACCGATACTCCATCCAGTAGCGGTTCGTGGCCGAGTTCCAGCGCGTCCCCAGCACGGCTTTGACCGGCACGACCGGAAAGTTGAACGGGTCCACCGGCTGGTTCGCCTGCAGGTCATCTCCGCGCGTCACACTCAGATTGCCCAGCAGCGTCACGAACGATGACCGCAATGCATCGGGCAGCCGGAAGGGCGCTTCAAACTCGGCTTCAATCCCCTGCATGCGGATGCGGCCGAGGTTCTGGCGCTGAAGCACGGCCAGCGGCACGCCCCCTGGAATCGGATTGGGTATCGGCGCTAGCCCCGGCACTGGCGCGCCGAAGTTGCTGATGAAGTTGGCGTAGTTGTTTCGGAAATAGGTAAAGGCGCCTGAAAACCGCGTGAAGCGCACCTTCGCTCCCAGATCGAGATTGATGCCGGTTTCCGGGCGCAGGTTCGGGTTTGGAATCGTGATACTGCGCGTCGTCGGGCTAAGCGTGTGGGATGCCCCGGCATTGTAGCGGTCATAGATGTTCGGTTCGCGGTAACTGCGCGCCACCCGCGCCACGAGACTGACCGCCGGGATAGGGCTGACGACGATGCCGCCCGACCCCGTGACGGCCACATTCGCATGGCGCAGCGACTCCAGACCGTTGATACCAGCCGTTCCGGGCGGTATGAGGTTGAAGATGTCGTAACTCGGTGTATCCAGCGCTCGTGAACGGTAGCCATCCACCCGCAGCCCGCCGATCAGCCGCACATAACGGCTGGGGGTGTATTCGTCCTGCACGAAAAAGGCCAGGTCCTGAAAGTTGGCGTTCGGAACATCCCGCCGGGGCTGGCTGTTGCGCAGCGAACGCAGCACATCGCCGTCGGTACGGATGCGCGCGGCCAGCGTCTGCGCCTGAGCCGGGGTCAGACCGCCAGGCGGCGTCGGCAATGTTCCCCGGATGACAATCCGATCATCGGCGCTGGTGTCCCGGTAGAAACTGATCCCGGCCGTGATGATGTGGTTGCGGAACGGCGTCAGGATGACCTGCCCATCAAAGCCGCCCGTCGTGGGATTGATCTGCCGGTCCGTGACCTGAAACAGCGCTGGCAACGCCCGTACGATGACCTGGTCGCGCCGCTGCTGCCACTGGTAGTAGCCGCTGATCTGGACACTGGCAATCACCGGTGACAGATCACGGGAGACGAATCCCACATTGACCTTGTCGCGGTTGCTGAACAGGAAGTCGAACGTGCCCTGAAGCGGATACCGGTAGGGCGCGGACGCAAGCCGCTCATAACTCGACCGCAGGAAAGTCTGCTCCGTGAAGAAGAACCGACCTTCGACGCGCGTGGCGTTCGTCCGGTAGGTTGAACCCGTCACCCGGCGCGTCACCGGGTCAAACTGTGGCACCACCGAGGCATAGCCGGCTTCCACGGGGCCGCCGGCCGTGTAGTCGCTGAAGTTTTCAAACGACTGCCGGACGCGGGCCGTGAAGCGGCGGGTTGCCAGACTCAGGCTGCCGCCGTAGCGTCCACCGGGGCCGTTCGAGGTGAAAAAGGGATCAACCACGCTGCTCACCCGCACCCCGCTGTCCACCGTGGCCGGCGGGCGCGTGATGAAGTTGATCGTACCGCCCAGCGCCTCCGTGCCGTAGAGCACCGACCCGGCCCCACGGATGACTTCAATGGCTTCCAGCGTACCGACATCCACCAGTCCCGTCTCGACGCCATTGCCGACGTGGCTCGTCGGCGTGCGCCCGTGGTTGAGGCGCTCGCCATCCACCAGCACCAGCACGCGATTCCCTTCCAGCCCGCGGATGATGGGGCGCGTCTGGAAGCTCTGCGACTGGGTATAAGTTCCGGGCAAATCGCGGAGGATGTCAGCGGCCGTCCCCGGCAGCCGTTCCTGCAACTGCTGCTCCGTCACGACCGAAACGGCTTCCGGCGTTGTCATCGTGTCCCGAACGGTACGGCTGGCCGTGATGGTGACGATTTCCCGGATCGTCCCCGGCGCAAGGCGAATGGGATCGAGGGTTGCACTTGGTGCCGCAAGCCGCACTTCGACGACGGCATCCGAAAACCCTTCCCGTGTGACACGTACCTGATAGACGCCATAGCGCAGTTCGCCGACGGTAAACGTGCCATCGGCGGCCGTCAGGGCCATGCGCGTACTTCCGGTCGCCACACTGCGGACAAGCACACTGGCTTCGGCGATTGGTGCTCCCTGCCCATCGGTTACGCTGCCGGTCAAAGCACCCCGGTCTTCAGCCTGCGCACCGGCAATGCCCACCACCCCCAACCAGACGGCCATCACCAGAACACCAATCCACGAATAACCACGGCCAGCCCGGAGGCCAGACCAAGGGAAAGCCGCGCGTTTCGCAAACGAAATCACCATCACTGCATTTGACATAACACTCCACTCCCTGCACGCCGGACAAACGGCTTTTAGAGCTTCATTGCGGACGGCGCATCGGGTAGAGTGCCCGCGCACACGCGCCATCCTGTTGCCTACCGGGTGGACACTGTGCTCAAAGCCTTCGGTGTTGCCGCACCGGAGGCTTTTTGCTTGGGGGACGTAAAAGATTTCAGGGCGGCATGGCGGCACTTGGCAAACTTAGTAAATGAAAATGATTTTCAAGTTGAAGCCAACATGCTACACCAAGCTGCGGTTGTCAAGCCCTGTGCTCGCCCGGACGGAAGAATTGCACGGAAGAATTGCACGGGCACACCCTTCCCACGGGCGCGTCTGCGGCAGAGGCACAACGCGGGTCCGGCCAGTGGGCGTGGCCAACGGATGATCAGCCACCAGCGTAGCGTCGGATGAATTCGGATAAATGAAGGGTGTCAGGACGGGCGGGAGGTTGCCGTGACCACCGGCGGCACCGCCGGGCGCGTGGCCTCCAGAAAGAACCGGGGGGCGATGCCCATCACCAGCATCAGAGCTGCCAGCGGCGCCACGGTCAGCACTTCCCGCCAGTCGGCATCCGGCATCTCGAAGGTGGCTTTGTGCGGCCCAAAAAGCGTACGCCGCACGGCCGTCAGCAGATACACCGCCGACAACACCATGCCGCTGGCCGCCACGACGGCAAACCAGCGTCCCGGCGTGGCCGTGAAAGCCCCCAGCAGAGTCAGAAATTCACCGATGAAACCGTTGGTGAACGGCACGCCGGCCGAGGCCAGGCTGGCCAGAACCATCAGGAAGGCAAACCGGGGCATCGCCTGGGCCAAACCGCCAAACTCGCCCAGGTCGGTCGTCTGCCGCCGGGTTTCCAGCATGGCGACGAGCAGAAAGAGCGCGCCGGTTGTGACGCCGTGCGCCACCATGTGAAACATCGCGCCTTCGACGCCATACGCCGTGAACGAAAAGACCCCCAGCGTTACGAACCCCAGGTGGCTGAGCGATGAGTAGGCCAGCAGCCGTTTCAGATCGGTCTGTACCATGGCAACCAGCGCCCCGTGCAGGATGCTGACCACGGCCAGCACCAGCACCGGCAGCGCCCACGCCTGGGCCTCTTCGGGAAACAGTCCGACGCCAAACCGGACGAGGGCATAGGTGCCCATTTTCGACATAGCCCCCGCCAGCAGCGCTGTGATGGGCGTCGGGCACTCGGCGTAGGTGTCAGCCTGCCAGGTGTGGAGCGGAAACACCGGAATTTTGACGAAAAACGCAATGGCAAAGCCCCAGAAGCACCACTGGCGCAGGTCCGGCGAAAGCAGATTGCGCGCCTTGACGAGCGTTTCCAGGTCAAAGGTATAGCGCCCGGTGGCTTGCCCATGCGCCACATAGAGGCCGATGATCGCCGCGAGCATCAGCAGGCTTCCGGCAACGGTGTAGAGGAAAAATTTGGTGACGGCTGCCAGACGGTTCTCCCCGCCCCACAGGCCGATGAGAAAGTAGGCCGGGATGAGCACGACTTCCCAGAACACATAAAACGTCACCAGGTCGCGCGCCAGAAAAACGCCGATCAGCCCGCTTTCAAACAGCAGCACCAGCATGAAGTAGATGTGGCGCCGGGTCGTGATCGCCGTACTGGCCAGCATCGCCAGCGGCGTCAGCAGCGTCACCAGCAGGATCAGCCACAGGCTGAGACCATCCACAGCCAGGTGAAACCAGATGCCCAGCGTGGGAATCCACGGTGCATTGACGACGAGCGCCGGGTCGGTCTGGCGGCCAATCAGCCGCCACGACAGCCCGCAGGTCAGCAGCGCCGTTGTCAGCGCCACGGTCAGGGCGTACCGCCGGCCGGCTTCGGCCGAGGTGGCCGCGAGAGCCGCAATGACGAGCGCGCCCATCACCGGCGCAACAATCAGAAGGACGAGCAACAGTCCGGAATCAAGGAACGTCACGGCACACTCACTGTTTGTATGCAATCGCCGGGCGTACTATCCGGGGCCAAACACAAAATAGCCCAGGATGAGCAGCGCCGCGAGAAAGATCATCACGACGTAGCCACGGGCATAGCCCGACTGCATTTCACGCAGGGTAGCCCCAAGGGCCGACAGGCTGCGCCCGATGCCGCCCACCAGTCCGTCCACCACGGAGACATCCAGCCCCTGCCACAGGCCGCGCCGGGCCAGGGCTTCCAGCGGACGCGCCACCGCCAAGTCATACGCTTCATCCACCCAGTATTTCGCCTGCAGGATGCGCGGCGCTTCCCAGAGCGGATGGCGTTGAAAGAACCACCATCCGCCGGCAATGCCGGTCAGGGCAATGGCGGCCGAAATGCCCATCAGCACGAGCTCCGTCGTATGGGAAGCCACTTCGTGGGTGAACTCGGTCGGCATCGTCACCAGTGGACTGAGGAAGCCGCGCATCCACGGATGGGCGCCAAAGGCTTCCGGCAGACCGAGCACGCCACCAAACACTGACAACACGGCCAGCACCACCAGCGGCAGGGTCATCACCAGCGGCGATTCGTGCGGCTGGCCGTGGGCGACGGCCTCACGCGGTTCCCCGTGGAAGGTCAGCACCATAAGCCGCGTCATATAGACGGCCGTAAGCAGCGAGGTCAGCAGGCCCACCACCCAGAGGGTTTTGGCCAGTCCGCCGGGCAGCACGGCCGAAGCGAAGGTTTCCAGCAATACTTCATCCTTGCTGAAAAAGCCCGACAGCAGCGGAAAACCGGCCAGGGCCAGCCAACCGGCCGTCATCGTCCAGCGGGTCAGGGGCATGAAGCGTCCCAGCCCACCCATGCGCCGCAGGTTCTGCTCTTCGTGCAGCGCGTGAATGACACTGCCGGCGCCCAGAAAGAGCAGCGCCTTGAAGAAGGCATGCGTGGTGACGTGAAAGATGCCGGCCGTAAAGGCTCCGGCTCCGCAGGCCATGACCATGAGACCGAGCTGGGAAACCGTCGAGTAGGCCAGCACTTTTTTGATGTCGTCCTGCCCCAGGGCAATCGTGGCGGACAGCAGCGCCGTTGCCCCGCCGACAACCGCAACGACGACCAGCGCCGTCGGCGCGTGCAGGAAAACAACATTGAGCCGCGCCAGCAGATAGACTCCGGCCGTGACCATCGTTGCCGCGTGAATGAGGGCCGAAACCGGCGTTGGCCCCGCCATGGCATCGGGCAGCCAGACGAACAGCGGAATCTGCGCGCTTTTTCCCGTGACCCCCAGCAGCACCAACAGGCCGACGGTGGTCAGGCCGCCCGCGCCAACCGCCGCCCAGCCCAGTGTTTCGACCGGCTGCTGCGCCGCCCAGCGCGCAATGTCCGCAAAGTTGACACTTCCGGCTTTCGTCACCAGCAGCAGGATGGCCAGCACCAGCCCGGCATCCCCGATACGGTTATAAATGAAGGCTTTGCGGGCAGCATCGGCGGCTTCGTCACGAGTGAAGTAGTGCCCGATGAGCAGGTAGGAACAGACCCCGACACCTTCCCACCCGACAAACATCAGCAGCAGGTTGTCGGCCAGCACCAGCGTCAGCATGGCCGCCACAAAGAGATTCAGCGCAGCAAAAAAGCGGACGTAGCCTTCGTCGCCGTGCATGTAGCCGGTGGCAAAGATGTGGATGAGCAGTCCGACGCCCGTAATGAACAGCACCATGACGCCCGACAGCGGATCGAGCGCCAGACCAAAGTCAGCGGTCAGACTGCCCACGCTGAACCACATCCCGAGGCGTTCCGTCACCCGGCGTACGCCTTCTGCATCCGGCGCCGCCGGCAGCAGCTTCAGAAAAAAGACCGCGAAAGCCAGTCCCGCTGCCACGGCCACAGCAAGGCAGGCCAGGGCCCCGGCCAGACGTTCGCCCAGCCGGCGTCCAGCCACGGTCAGCAGCAGTGCGCCAAACAGGGGCGCGAGAATCATCACGGTCAACATGCCAGTCGTTTATCCACAGCGTCCCCGGAGGGAAGTCCACGCAGGGGCCGTCAAAGTTTCAGGAGGCTGGATTCATCCACATCGAGGGTTTCGCGGTTGCGGAACAGCGCAATGACGATCGCCAGTCCTACACCGGCTTCGGCGGCGGCCACCGCCATGACGAGGATGACGAAAAGCTGTCCTTCCACCGTCCCCTGGAACACCGAAAACGCCACAAAAGCCAGATTGGCCGCGTTGAGCATGAGTTCCAGGCACAGCAGGGTCGAAATAATGTTGTTTTTGACGAAGACACCGGCCGCCCCGATGGCAAAGAGGGCGGCGCTGAGGATGAGATACCAGGACAAAGGCACCATAGTGTTTCACCCGACGTTTCACCTGGCGGTGGTCAGCAGACCGATGCCGACTTCTCCGGTTGACCAGGCCAGACGGTAGGCATTTCCTTCCTTGGTAATCGTGACGGCGGCTTCGTAGGGCTGTCCCGTAGGCGATACGCCCTTGGTGCGATGGGTGGCGGTCAAGCCGCCGCCGCCGTAGAACTGCTCGCGCCCGATCCCTCCCTGCATCTCCAGGGTTGTCCATCCACCATCGCCGCTGCCGTCGGCTTTGAGGGCATAGAGCGCAACACCGGGCTGCTCACCATAGCCGACCACGAGCACCTGCCCGGCCAGAATGCCGACGCCGGTTTCGCCATTCGTCCAGGCGAGGAGATACACCTTGTCGCCGAGTTTGCGGATGCCCAGTTTGCCACGGTACATCCGGCCGTCAGGATTCGTGCCGGTCGTTTCGTAGGTTCCTTCGATGCCGTCAGTCAGGGACTGCGGGACAGCCGTTTCAGTCAGAATGCGCCCCTGCGCCTGCCCGTTTGTCCACCGGCCGCGCAAGGTCCCGTTTTCATTGCGATACACAGCCACCCCTGGCACCCGCCCCTTGGAGGTATAGCCCACCATCAGGTATTCAGTGCGCCCGGCATCCTGGGCGCGCGCCTGCCCTTCCGGCCAACCGACGCCGGCCGGCAGCAGCCACAGATATAACCCCAGGAACACCCAAAGCCCGGAACGCATGGCGTTACTCCTTCTCACGTTTTGCCAGGTGCAAAGCACCAACCACGGCCAGCAGAATCAGCACCGAGGTCAGCTCGAACGGCAGCAGATAACGGGTCATGAGGTTTTTGCCGACCCGCTCGACCGTACCGGCTTCGCCGGAAGGCGCGCGCTCACCCGTCATGCCCCAGACGGCAAACCAGACCTGCACCGTGAATGCGAGTCCCAGTGGCAGCGCCAGCCAGACGAGAAAGCGGTGCCGTGGCGGACGTTCTTCATCGGCGCGTACATTGAGCAGCATGATGACGAACACGAACAGCATCATAATGGCCCCGGCATAGACGACAATCTGTGCCGCGCCGATAAACTGCGCGCCCATCAGAACGTAGAGCGCCGACAGTCCGACAAAGGAAGTAATGAGCGCAAAAGCGCCGTAGAGCGGGTTGCGCAACAGCACCACCGACACGGCGCCACTGAGCACCAGGGCCGCAAAACCGACGAACAAAAGCTGCTGAAAGGTCATGGCTGCGTTTGACGATGGACACCGGCCGCGCAAGGCACGGCTGTCACCCATCGTGAGTTTTCATACACCCCGATGGAATGCTTTTCGCGGCCAAAAATCAAGCCTTTACTGCCAGGGTACGGGGGATGAAACCCGGCATTGATGCGGCGGCAGCACCCAAAATGCCTACCGGAAATGGCGGATGATGTCGGTAATGGAGACAATGCCGATGATTTTTCCGACTTCGACAACCGGCGCACGGGTGAGTTTATGGGCCCGGAGCAGCCGGGCGATGGCGCGAATGTCGTGCAACGGCTCGACAAAGAACATGGGTTTCGTCATCACCTGGTGGACGTGCGCCTTGTCGAGGTTGCCACCCGTGGCAATGACCTTATAAACGATGTCGCGGTCAGTAATGATGCCGTGGGCATCGTACTCATCGCGTGGCAGGACGATGAGGCAATGGACGCGCGTCTGGTTCATCAACTCCAGGGCCTGCCGCACGGTCGCGTCGCCGGAAATGAAATCAAAGTCACTGGTCATCAAGTCTTTGGCTCTCATGCCCATGGCTCCAGAACGGCTGGCAGCGGCCGGCGCAGATTGTCGGGCGGTCAGCTCTTTTTCTTGAACAACTGCTCAAAGGCTTTGCGGGCATCATCCGCAGCCGTGCGGGACTTCGAGGCACCGGTCAGTGCCACTTTTGTGTTTGGAGCAAAATGCTCGCAATGATTGGCGGCGGCTTTGTCACGTACCGGCTCGGCAATGGGTTCACGGCATTCAAACCGCGCGCCGGCGTCAAAAAAGCGACAGTTGCGGCAGCAGTGCAGGTCGGCGCCACATTCGTTGCAGCGGTCGAGGCGTCCGACCCTCCCCAGCAAACGCACTTCGCGCCCACAGGCGTGGCAAATCATGCAGTTTTCCCCCGGTTGGTGGTGGCATTGGCAGCGGCCTCAGCAGCAGGCGTCGTGGGACTCACCCGGCGGCGTTTGAGTGTGACGAGGCCCGGCTGCGACGACGCTTGGTGCATCTTACGGCATCCGTCCACCACCATGCCAAACGGACAGAAGTACCGGCAAGCGCCACGTTTTCCGAGAACGAACACACTGCCGACGACGAAAGCCAGCAGCCCCAGGTGCAGGGCGTGCGACCACCAGTTTTCGGCATCAAAGCCCATGGAGCTGGTGTGGGCGGTCATGGCATCGCGCCAGAACAGCCAGGCCAGCGGCACCCACAGGGCAGCCACCACCAGCACGCCGATTTGCGTCCACCGTGGGTTGAACGACACCCGCGCCCTGGCGAAGCGAGCAAAGAGGTCCTGCGCGCCGCCCAGCCAGCAAATCCAGGCACACACCCACCGGCCTGTGCGCATCGTCAGATAGACCAGCGCCGCCCAGAAAAGAATGCCATAGATGGCCCAGGCCAGGTTCGGGATGGCCGCGCGGATGAGCAGGACGTGAATGAGCACGAACACCATCTGCGTTGCCAACCGGTACGGCAGCAGGTTGCGCCGGGGTGGCGTGGGCGCGGACGTAACGGATGTCGTCACAGAGGCCATGGAAGAACCCAACTTTCTTCGGGAAATGTTGGTTGCCGTCGCCAGGGGGATGGCAACACCACTGAATTTCACACTACATTGCACCCATAAAACTTCAGCAATCCTTTTTCGGAAGGCGTCCAGAGTGCGGGCGGCGGGTACTTCGCCACGGGGCTTCGGTTTCGGCATTTTGCGTTCATCGCCTGGATGGTGCTGATTGGGCAGGACTGGGATGGTGTCGGAAACCTGTCGGGCAGGAAGTCAAAAAAATCCAAACTTTTCCGTGCCCGGTTGCCTCTCTCAAACAAACACAACGGCTTTACCTGGCCGCCAGGTCTCCTTCTCCGCAGGGTGTAGAGACCCACGGCCACGTCTTCAGGAGACAATGTCATGACCTCGGCTACTGCTTCCTACGCCTGGTGTCATTGGTTCGAGGGGTTTACCGGCCTCAGTAACCAGACCACCAGCGACGACCCGCCTCTGTACCAGGACACAACCAAGGCGGCAGGCGTTCCTGACCGGCCGCCGATTGAAGTCATCGCAGCCAACCGCATGGGGTTTGGGCCGCGTCCCGGCGATCTCGACCGCATTCGGACCATCGGATTCAGGGCATACGTTGAAGAGCAGCTTCATCCAAATGACGCCGACGATGCCCTCTTTCTGGCCAAGCGCCAGAGCGCCCGCCTGCGCATCAGCTACTCAGCCGGTGATGGTTATCCGGCACTCGATGAACTGCGCCCTCTCACCGCGCTCAACAAGCCGCTGAGTGAGTTATGGCGGCTGGGTGATTTCAGTATTCCCATGGGCTTTCCCGAACGGACGCGCCCGCTGGAAGAAGTCCGCGCGGAAACGGTGCTGCGGGCCGTGTACAGCAAGTGGCAACTCCGGGAAGTCCTGGTGGACTTCTGGTACGACCACTTCAACGTGGATGCGCGCACCAACGGCCGCATTTATGCCACCTGGCCCATCTACAACCGCCTGTTCCGGCAGCATGCCTTTGGCAACTTCCGGGTTCTGCTCGAAGAAGTCACCAAGAGCATTGCCATGATGTACTACCTGAACCTGGTCAGCAGCCGGAACACCGCCCCCAACAAGAACTTTGCCCGTGAGTTGCTTGAACTTCACACGCTGGGCGCACGCAACTACTTCCCCAACGCGGCCGATGCGCCGGTGTTCCCCAGCGGACAGATGTCCACCGGTTACACGGAAAACGATGTCAACCAGATTGCAGCCGCGCTGACCGGATGGACTATTGCTGCCGGGCAGCGGGTGGGGAGTACCACTTTGCCCAACACCGGGCAGTTTATTTTCGTCCCCCAGTGGAACGACCCGGCAGCGCGTACGGTTCTCAACGTACCCATTCCGGCCGCCACATCGTCCAACCCGATGATCCAGGGGCAGCGCATCCTGGACCTGCTGGCGGCCAACCCAAGCACGGCGATCTTTGTGTGCAGCAAGCTCTGCCGCCGACTCATCGCCGATAACCCGCCTCCCAGCGTCATCAAACAGGCGGTTGTCACCTGGCGGGAGAACCTGTCCGCCCCCGACCAGCTTGGGCGGGTCGTGCGCACCATTCTGCTGTCGCCGGAATTCGCGGAAACGTGGGGGCAGAAAACCAAGCGGCCGTTTGACTACATGATGTCGTTCCTGCGCGCGATAGATGCCAATCTGGTTGACAACGGGGGGAGTTATACCCCCTACAACCTTGTGACCGAAGCCGGTCAGCAGCTTTTTGCCTGGCCGCCACCAAACGGGTTCCCCGATGTCAGTGCCTACTGGCTCAACACCAATACCTTCCGCGCAAGCTGGCGGAATGTGCTTGTCACCCTGACCAACGGCTACTCATCTATCCAGCACAACCTGCGCGCCAGCCTGCCCTCCGGTGTGACGACCACCCGCCAGATCGTGGATTTCTTCATTGCGCGCATCATGGGACGGCCCGTGCGGCCGGAAGTGTACACCGAACTTATCGAGTACCTGCGCGGCAGCGCCTCCCCGGATGCGCCGCCCTCCGGCACGACCACCGAAGTCACCAACCGCATCAACCTGACCGTGGCGCGCCTGTGCGTGTCGCCGGATTTCTGGTGGCGATAAGCCGAGAACAGAAAAGGAGCCAAGTATGCCACTCACAAGACGCCAATTCGTTGTTGGTTCGAGTCTGACGGCGGCCTATGCCGCCAGCGGTGTGGCCCGCATCGGGGGACTGGTTTACGGCCAGACCAGTGGAGTCAATGACATTCTTGTGGTGCTCTACCTGCGCGGTGGAATTGACGGCCTGAATTTCGCGGCACCAGTCAATGAGCCGAACTATGTGGCCTCGCGGCCCAACCTGCGCCTGCGCGAAAGCGGCACGGACGCCGGACTGCCCCTCGCCAACCCCATCGGGAACGGGATTGATTTCCGGCTGCACCCAAGCGCCCGGCCGTTGCTTGATGTGTATCAGGCGGGCGCGCTGGCGATTGTTCATGCGACCGGGTTGACGGTAGCCAACCGGAGCCACTTTGACGCCCAAAGCCTGATGGAAGGCGGTGTACCTTCCTCGCGCCAGCCGACCGGGTGGCTTACGCGCCATATCACCACTTCCGGCGGCCAGAGCGGGGCGATCCCCACGCTGGCGGCATCCAACAGTCTGCCCGGTTCGTTGATTGGCAGTGGCAGCGCCATTGCGATGCCCAACCTGACCAACTTTGCCCTGCCGGGCGATCCGACCATCTTTCCGGCGATGACGCGGATGTACAGCGGCACGACGCCGCTCCACATGGCTGGCTTCAATGCCATCAGTGCCATCCAGAACGTCAACAATGCCATTGGGCGGCCGCCAACGGGGGGGACACTCCCGGCCTACAGCCCGGAAAATGGGGCAAGCTACGCCCAGCCGGAAACGCAGACCGGCTCTCTGGGCAGTGCGCTGATCACCATTGCGCGGCTCATCAAGCTCGACATCGGCCTGCGGATTGCAACGCTCGATGTCGGCGGCTGGGACACCCACAACAACCAGGGACTGACCACCGGCACGTATGCGACGAATGTGGACTCGCTGGCGCGCAACCTGCTGGCGTTTTACAACGACATGGTGCGCTATCGGCAGCGGGTCACGCTGGTGGCGATGAGCGAGTTCGGCCGGACGCTGCGGGAAAACCAGAGCGGGGGCACTGACCACGGACGGGCATCAATTATGCTGGTTCTGGGCGGCGCAGTGAATGGCGGAAGAATGTATGGGACGTGGCCAGGTCTGGCCAGCCAGGCATTGGACGGCGGAGACCTGGCGGTGACGACGGACTACCGGCAGGTGCTGGCAGAGATTGTCGTCCGGCGCCTGCGGAATCCGCAGTTGAGTGCGGTATTTCCAGGCCTTGGGAACTATCGTCCGCTGGGTATCGTCCAGGGCAGCGACCTGCCCACCACATAACCAGAGAGGGCGGGCGTCACCCTGGGAGGGCGGGCGTCCCGCCCGCGTGAAACAGGCGGGCGGGACGCCCGCCCTCCCAGGGACGCCCGCGCTCCCAGGGTTAGAACTGCATCATGGCGAGGCGGAGTGCGGCACGCGCCTGTTCGTACTCCGCCTGCACGTCAATCAGCTTGTTGCGGGCTTCCGCCGTGGCGCGTTCACGCTGGTTGACCAGAAACAGCGAGCTGTCACCGAGCATGAAACGTTGGTTTTCGCCCCGCTCCAGAACAATCGCGGCTTCAAGTTCGCGTTTCGTGGCGAGATACCGCTGCCAGGCGGTATTGATGGCCGAGGCGGTGTCGTAGATTTCGGTCATGATCTGCTGGCGCAGCGTCCGTTCTTCGAGATCGAGCTTCTGGAGCTTCAACTGCGCCTGGGCAATCCGTCCATCGGCCGTCCGCTGCCGCAGAGGGAGTTCAAAAATCACGCCGGCTTTGAGCGTCGTTCCAATGCCCCCGGGCCCGGCATCGCGTCCCGGCACAAGCGCCAGGTCGAGAATGGGACGCCGTTGGTTGCGGGCCAGCTCAAGGTCCAACCGCACCGTGTCCTTCAGGACAGCAATGGCCTGCAACTCCGGGCGGCGCTGAAGCGCCAGCGCAATGGCATCGTTGATTTCAGCCGCCGTGATTTCCGTTGGCTCAAGTTGCAGGCTGACATCGAGTACACTGCCTTCGTCTGGCGGCGGCTGGGTCGTGACATCATCCAGCCACAGGGAAAGAGAAAGCTTGAACTGCGCCTTCTGGAAGTCACGCTCGGCTTTGGCCAGTGCCGCCTGGCGACGCTGCACTTCCTGCTCGGCTTCGACGGCGTCAATAGGCGGGAGGTCGCCGACAACTGTACGCTGCCGGATGGCGTCGTTGCGGATTTCAGCCAGTTTGAGCAGGTTGCGCGCCACATCCAACCGGCGCTTGGCGGCGACCCAGTCCCAGTAGTCATCGGCCGCCTTGCGGAACAGCTCCAGGCGGGTTTGCACGACGGCAATATCCGCCTGGGATTCGCCCAGAAAAGCCTGCCGCTCCCCGACGGATTTTTCATTGATGCGGAAATCCCGGAAAAGCGGCACTTTGAGACCAAACTCGTAGGTGCCGAAATCCCCGGTGGCAGAAAGCGGAGACTTGGTCGCGCCCAGATTGAGATTCGAGGACGCAAAGAATTTGATCCCGGAGCGGGTCAGGAAGTTGACTTCCGTCCCAATGCCAAAGGCCTCCGATACTTTTCCCCGTTTGGAGGCGCTGTTGTAACGCAGGTAGTCAGTCGAAATGGACAGGATGGGATCAAAAGCCCCCTGTTTCTCAATGCGCTTCGCCGTGGCGACACGGCGTTCGATGACGGAGCCACGCAGTTTTGGGTGCTGGTTCTCAATGATTTGAAAAACACGCTCCAGAAGCAGCGGCGGCGCACCGCCCGGGCCGGGAGTTGGTGCACCGGTGCGGCGTCCCGATTGCGGATCAGGTCCGGCATGGGCGACGGCAGCAGCCAAGCGGCGTTCATCCTCGGTTGGGGACACAACGATACCCGGCAGGGGGGCCTGCGCCCAGGCCGCTGACGCACAGCCGCCGCCCAGCCATATCCCCAGCCAGGCCACAGCGCCAAACCACAGCTTACTTGTCATCTTTGTCCCCGTCGTCGTCTTTGCCGGACTTGCCCTTGGCTTTGACCTTGTCCTTGTCGTCCTTGGGCTTTTTCTTTCTTTCGATGGGATTGCGGTCAAACATCGGCGGGAAGCCGTTGAACTGCCGCCACAGCTCAAACCCAAGCGACACCACCCGGAGCATCACCCAGCCCGTCACCTGGGTTCCCGGACGAAGAATGGTCGGGCCCGGCCAGGGATCGTCCTTGCCGCGCTCAATGGCTTCGTAATCCGGCTTGATGAGCAGGCGAAAGCGATTGAGGCCATCATCCACGGAATCTATGGAGACGACGCGCCCGCCAAACGTGCCAATGGCGACTGAAGGCCAGCCTGGAAGCTGGATGGCCGGAAAACCCTCAAACTGCAGGCGTACTGGATCGCCAACCCGCACCAGTGGGGCATCGAAGTCGCTGATCACAAGTTCCACTGCCTGTTCTTCCTCCTTCATCTGGGGCACCAGAACGCAGAGGACATCCCCCGACTTGAGGGTTTCGGTTTCACCGACGGCCCGCAGTTGGGTCACCTGCCCTGCGCGTGGCGCGATGACCTGCCGCTGCTGGATGCGCTCGCGGAAGTTCTGAATTTCGATGTCGAGCTTTTGAATGCTGTTACTGAGGGAGGCAATGGTTTCCTGCGCCGAGGCGTACGAGCTTTGGGCGCTGCTCAGGGTAGCCAGCGTGTCATTTTCAACCCGGCGGGCATCAAGTTCCCCCACCTTCGTGTCACGAATGGCGGCGTCGAGCAGGGCTTGCAGGCGGATGACATCAGCGCGTGATGTCTCCACGGTCTGCCGGGCCAACTCGAAGTCGCGGTCTGAACGGAGACCCGGTTGGATGATCCAGTTGCCATCAGCGTCTTTTTTTCCTTTGTTGAGGTCACGAATCCGCTCGAAGTTGAGTTCATCGGCCAGAAGTTTCTGCTTGGCCGCTTCCAGTGCCTGCTCAGCCGAGCGGAGGCGGTCGGCGGCCTGCCGTGCCCGCTCCTCAGCCGCCGGGATAGCGAGGCTGCGCGACCGTTCAAGCGCCTTGATCTGCTGAAGCAGAGCGGCAGCACGGGACTGGGCCGCTTCCCGCTGGGCAATCAGAAACTCACGCTGGCGCTCCAGGCGTTCAAGCTGATTCGGGTCAAGAAACTTCGAATCAATCTCGGCAATTTCGGCAATGACGGTCCCGGCTTCAACGAAATCACCTTCCTTGACTTTCCATCCCTTGAGGCGGCCGGGTATCTGCGCCTGCACGTTCTGGGGGCGGTCATTCGGTGAAAACACAATCATCTGACCAACACCAGTGATGGATTGCTGCCAGGGGACATAAATCAGTGCAAAGATGAGCAGGATCAGAAACAACACCAGGATAAGCGCCAGCGGGCGCGCCGGCCGCGGCGACTCAACCAACTGCAAAGCCTGTGGTTTGGACGACGGCAACGTGGCCGGGATCGCTTTCAGTTGACGCGCAGGTTGTGCCATGGCGTGCGGTTTCCTCCCTCAAGAGATGGGGCTTACACCTTGCCCGTCGTGAGCCGCTTGCCGACAAGCTGCCGGGAAACCTCCGGGAACAGCGACGCAAAGGCCCCCCCACGTCGCCAGGAGAGTTCCTCCGGCGAGCCGGTTTCGACAATTACGCCCTTGTCCAGAACGTGAATGACGGAAGACCGGACAACGACTTCCGAATCATGGGAGATGTCAATAATCGTCCAGGGATGGGCGTGGTCATAAATGGCATCCAGGATTTTCAGCTTGGTGCGTTCGTCAATGCCCATGAAGGCTTCATCGAGAATGAGCAGTTTGGGCCGCCGCACGATGGTCCGCGCCAGAAGCAGGCGCTGGACCTGCCCCCGCGACAGGTTATAGCCCCCGCTGACCAGCAGCGTTTGCAGTCCCTGCGGGAGTTCAGCCAGTTCATTCGTCAGATGCACCATCTCCAGGGCCCAGCGCAGGTCTTCCTGGGTCAACCAGTCGGCGCCGACCCGGATGTTTTCCTCGATGGTGCCCTCAAAGATTTCCTCCCGGTCGCCCACCATACCAACGATCAGCCGGAGTGCGTCGAGATTGGCGTCCCGGACATCAATCCCGTTGACTTCGACCGTCCCGTGCGATGGTTCGAGCAATCCGCAGATCAGCGCCATGAGTGTGGATTTCCCGGCCCCGCTCAAGCCGACGACACTGACCCACTCACCGGGCTTGATGGTCAAATCCACTCCCGACAGGATTTCCACACCTGGACGGTAACTGAAGCGGACATTACGACACACCACCGTCGCCCCCTCATCGCGGGATGGAACCTCAATGCCTTTTGTCCGCTCAATGGGCAGGTCCTCGACTTGTCCCACTTTGTCGAGGGCTGTCAGCAGATCATAGACGTGTTCGAGCTGGCTGATGACCTTATCCATTCCGGCCAGCACCGATACGACCACGATTTCGGAAGCCACCAGTTGGCCGATGGTCAACTTACGGTTGATAACGAGCCAGCCTCCAACGGCCAGAATGCCGGCGCTGGCAATGGCATAGAAAAAGTAGTTGCCAACGGCCTGTCGAAAGAGAACAGCGAAGTGCGCGCGGCGGGCTTTGAGATAGGCGACAGAAAGGGCATCCGTCCGTTCCCCCAGAAAATCCAGCGTGCCGCTCATCTTGAAACTGATGTGGCAGCGCGCCAGTTCTTCGAGCCAGGCCGCGACTTTGTATTTCTTCTTGGATTCGAGAATGCTGGTGCGCAGGCCATTGATGCCCAGTACGAAAATGATGAACAGCCCGGCCAGCACCACGGCTACGTCAAAACCAAGCAGGTAAGGACTGTAGAAGGCCAGCAGAAGCAACCCGGCGAACACCTTGAGGACGGCGTCGAGCCCATCGAGCGCCAGCTTGGCGAAGGCCTTCTGAATGTTGATGACATCAAAGAAGCGGTTGACCAGCTCCGGGGCATACTCACCGGTCAGCGAGCCAAGTTGCACCCGTGGCAGGCGCTCTCCCAGGTTGATAGCCACCCGAACAAAGATGCGCTGCTGCAAACGCTCAATGAGCACCAACTGGAACAGCCGCAAAATACCGCTCAAGCTCAGAAAAAACAGCACCAGCGAGGTGAGGACCACGAGTTGCTGCAGGGACTGCCCCTGAGCAATGTTGTTGACGAGCACCTGCGCCGTGATAGGCACGGCCAGGGAAAACAATCCGGCGACGGCCGTGTAGGCCAGAATCGCCAGGATGTCGCGTGAGTCGAGGGAGACGAGACGCCAGAACCGCTGGGAGGGTGTCAGGTGCGCGTGTTCGCCGTCTGGGGCTGACAAGGTTTTCGTCCCTTTGTGAACAATGGCGTCATCACCCATGACGGTACTCTCTCCTCAAAGCAGAACAGTGCACAAGGCGCGGACATTGCACTCGTTTGTAGCCGAGCGCCAAGATACCTCAGTGCGAGATTCCACACGTTTCCGACTTTTATGGCTGCTTACACTGCAAGTTGAAAAACTTGGCACGTCTGTGGTTTTGGCAACGAATCGGCACCCAAGCCCATACCTTGCATGAGGTCGGGCAGACCGACTAGATTTTTGTACACCAGACCGTCGTGACTCGCTGAATTCACTGTATCCTGACCTGTATCCTTAGCGGAGGGTGCGCCATGTCGGCGACGATTGAAAGCCTGCTCAAGGACCCGCGGATGGCGGGCGCTGATCAGCTTGTTCTCCAGGCGGGTAAGGCTCCGACCGTCTTCAACTCATCCGGGGCAACGGAACTGACCCGCAGCCCGATGACCCCGTTTGACATTTATCGGCTCCTGCAACCGCACCTCCCCGACGACAAGAAAACCGCCCTGATGAGTCAACCGACCACCAATTTCCGGTTGAACGTCAACGGCGCCGGGACATTCGACGTGTCCATCACGAAAGAAGGCGGCGGGATGAAGGTCTCGTTCGTTCCGGTTGACAGCGCCCCGGCCAGGCCGGCTACGCCGAGCGCGCCCATACCTCCGCCCCCCGTATCCAGACCCTCTGGAACGTTTACTCCGACACCTACTCCGGCAACCAGCATCACCCCACCCCGCCCGACCCCGCCGATTCCGCCCACCCGCCCGGCACCACGCCCCTCAACGCCAGCTTCCGGGATGACCGTGCCGGAACAGGTCTCTGGCAGACATGCAGCAGTCAGCCCACCAACACCGACAACCAGTTCCCCCCCCCCTGCGGCCCCAGCCCACGGTCCGGCAACGGCCGGTGCGGGTCCGGCTGTCCATCTGCGCAAACGTGGGCCACTCGAAATTGACAAGCTGTTCGAGAAACAGCTCGAACTCAAGGCTTCCGACATGCACATTTCGGCGTCCGTGCCGCCGATGCTGCGTCTGGATGGGGATATGGTCGTCATGCCGGGGTATGAAGGGCAACCCCTGACACCCGCCGACACCGAACGCATCCTGTGGGAACTGATGCCGGATAAAAACCGCGAGGAGTTCAATCGCCGGCACGACACCGACTTTGCCTACGAGTTCGGCGATGCCGCCCGTTTCCGCTGCAACATCTTCATGGACCGCAAAGGTATGGGCGGCGTGTTCCGGGTCATCCCCAGCAAAATCCTGACGGCGGAAATGCTTGGTCTCTCCAAGGAAATCCTCAAGCTCTGCTTTCTGAGCAAGGGATTGGTGCTGGTGACAGGCCCGACGGGGAGCGGCAAGTCCACGACCCTGTGCGCGCTCATTGATTTCATCAACCGCCACCGCCGCGACCACATTATCACCATCGAAGACCCCATCGAGTTTGTCCACGAAAACAAAAACTGCCTCATCAACCAGCGCGAAGTACACAACCACACCGACTCGTTCAAGGATGCCCTCCGTGCGGCCCTGCGCGAAGACCCCGACATCATCCTCGTCGGCGAAATGCGCGACCTCGAAACCATCTCCATCGCCATTGAAACCGCCGAGACCGGACACCTCGTGTTTGGAACACTGCACACATCCACAGCGCCTTCCACCGTTGACCGTATCATTGACCAGTTCCCGGCTGACCGGCAGGCGCAAATCCGGGTGATGCTTTCTGAATCGCTCAAGGGTGTTATTGCCCAGACGTTGTGCAAGAAAATCGGCGGCGGACGGGTGGCCGCCCTTGAAACGCTCATCTGCGACACCGGGATTGCCAACCTCATCCGTGAAGGCAAAACCTTCCAGATTCCCTCGGCTATGCAGACCGGCAAGGCCAAAGGCAATGTCACGCTCAATGACGCACTCCTCGACCACGTCAAAAACAAACGGGTCGAACCACAGGAAGCCTACATCAAAGCCGTGGACAAAAACGGCTTTGAAGCCTTGCTCAAGCGCCACAACCTGGACGTGAGCTTCCTGACCAACCTGGCCAACACCAACGCCTGATGCCCGGCGATGTACCCCTGCCAACCGGCCGAACGGAAAACCGGCCGATGGGCAGGTTTCGGGCGTCCGGCGCGGATGCCTCGGCCGGCTTTTCTCTGTCAGCCCGTCCGCAGCACAACCACCATCCAGCGCGAAAAAGGTGTGACAACCCCCCAACGCGCGGTGTATAGTTGCCAGCTTGCGCAAGTGACCCAACGCTTCGCCACAGCAAGACCAGAAACGACGGACCTGACACAAAGGTAAGCCAGCTCATGGCGGCGGCCGATATTGGAATCATTGTTTCACTGTGCAAACGACGCGGATTCATCTTCCCGGCAAGTGAAATCTACGGGGGGCTGGGTTCGACGTGGGACTACGGCCCACTGGGCGTCGAACTCAAAAACAACGTCAAACGCGCCTGGTGGAAAGCCGTCGTCTATGACCGTGATGACATCGAAGGCATGGACGGCGCGATTCTGATGAATCGCCTTGTGTGGAAGTACTCCGGGCACGAAGCCACCTTCAGCGACCCGCTGGTGGATTGCCGCGAGTGCAAGGGACGCTTCCGGGCCGACAAAACCTACGAACTTGATTGCCCCCGGTACAAACGCAAGGTTGCCGCCTGTAGCGCCAACCTCACCGAGCCACGGGCGTTCAACCTGATGTTCAAGACCCAGGTCGGCCCTGTCGAAGAGGATGCCGCACTGGCGTACCTGCGCCCGGAAACCGCGCAGAGCATATTCGTCAACTTCAAAAACATTGTGGATTCGCGCTGGCGCAAGATTCCCTTTGGCATTGCCCAAATCGGCAAGGCCTTTCGCAACGAAATCGTGCCCGGCAACTTCACCTTTCGGACGCGCGAATTCGAGCAGATGGAAATCGAGTTTTTCTGCAAGCCGGGAACGGACGCCGACTGGCACGCCCACTGGATTGAGGAGCGCCACAACTGGTATCTGCGCTATGGCATCCGGGCCGAAAACCTGCGCCGGTACGTCCAGCAGCCGGAGGAACTCGCGCACTACGCCCGCGCCTGCACGGACTTGCAGTACCGCTTTTTTCCCGAACGCGAAGACGAAGAAAAACAGTGGGATGAGCTGGAAGGTATCGCCAACCGGACGGACTACGACCTTAGTGTTCACTCCAAAGGCAAGCACGACAAATGGCAGGTGCACAACGAGCACTCGACGCAGAGCCTCGTGTACCGCGACCCCGTGACGAATGAAAAATACTTTCCCTACGTTATTGAACCGTCGGCTGGCGCCGACCGCGCCACGCTGGCGTTTTTGATGGACGCCTACAGCGAAAAACCCGGCCCGGACGGTGAACCACGGGTCGTCCTGAAACTGCATCCGGCATTGGCCCCCATCAAGGTGGCGGTGCTGCCGCTGGCGCGCAATAAATCAGAACTTGTCGAAAAGGCCAAAGCCATCAAGGCTGACCTGCAACGTCATGGCATCCGCGCCGTGTATGATGACACGGCTGCGATTGGCAAACTCTATGCCCGGCAGGACGAGATTGGCACACCGTTCTGTGTCACGGTAGATTACGACACGCTGGGTATCGGTAAGACCAAGGATGGCGCAAAGGAAGAAGACGCCCCAGCTTCTCCAACCGGTTTACTGGATACCGTCACCGTACGTGACCGCGACACCTGGGAACAGGTTCGTGTCCCGATTGCCGGGCTACGGGACTTTCTTGCCGACCGTCTTGGCACGGTGTAACGGTTGGCACAACAGCCCCTCGCACATTCCTCTCAAGGAGTTTTATCCGGTATGCACAACCTGAAGCGATTCCTGACCCTCTGCGCCGCTGTGGCGGCCGGCGTACTGTCTGCCTGTGTTGTCAAAGACAACGTTCCTCCACCGCCGCCGATGAAGCCCAAGGAAGAACAGGTCAAGACGGTTGAACCAACCAAACCCACGACGGAAACGAGTGCCAAGCCGGCGGAACCGGCCAAGCCAGCCGAAGGGGCGGAAGACCCGCTGATTGCCAAAGGGCGGGAGTTATATAACGCCAACGCCTGCGCCGGCTGCCACGGAGACAAGGGGCAGGGTGTGCTTCCCAATGCGCCCAAGTTCACCGATGCCGCCTGGCAGCAGAAGGAAAAGGACGAGGAAATCGTTGCCTCCCTCAAGGGGGCCAAGGCTGCCCAAGGCATGCCGGCCTTCAAAGGGGGTAACGGCACCGACGAAGAACATAAGGCGCTGGTGGCTTACATCCGCTTCCTGGGCAAACCGGCCGGGAAGTAAGCACCACCACAACCCTTTTGTCGTCGCTGACAGGCGTGTGGAGCCGGGCACAAGGTCGCTGGGAGACCAAGCCCGGCTTTTATCGTGCTGCATCGAAAGCAAGGTCGTCGCCAGGTTGGGGAGGCAGTCATGTTCTTTCAGTCAAAAACGTTTGTCGCCGGGCTGGCCGGGATGGCGTTCCTGACGACACTGTTGGGTAGCGGACCGGCAACCGGACGCGCACCGGCCACGCGGGACGAAAGCGCCGGGAAGCGGCTTGCCCGTGGAAAGCGGCTTTACAACGGGGCCGGGGCCTGTGTGGCCTGTCACGGGACGGACGGGCGGCCTACTGTACCCGATGCTCCCGACCTGACAGACGCCGACTGGCAGCGCCAACGTACGGATGAGGAACTGTCCAAATCCATTGCCAACGGCAAAGGAACGATGCCGGCTTTCAAAGGCTCACCGGCGGACATTGAAGCTCTGGTGGCTTACGTCCGGTCACTGGCCAGGTGACACCGGCACGGGCTGCGTGAGCACCGGTCATGGTTGAAGGTCATCTGGAAAATCCACACGACCGCTTCTTCAAGGACCTGCTCGGCCGGCCCGGCGTCGCCGCCGACTTTCTGGCGAATTACCTGCCCCCGGAGTTGCTTGCCCACCTGGATGTCACGGACCCGGAGGCGCTGTCCGGCACCTTTGTGGACGACGACTTGCGGGAGCACCTTTCTGACGCCCTGTTTCGCGTGCGTGACCGGACCGGAGCGGCGGCGCTGGTGTACGTCCTGCTCGAACACAAAAGCACCCCCTGGCCGTGGACGCCGCTTCAGCTTTTGCGGTACGTCGTCGCCATCTGGGAACAGGCGCGACGCGAAGGCCACACCTCCCTGCCGGTCATCATTCCGGTGGTGTTCTATCACGGGCAGACGCGCTGGAACGTGGCCACGGACGTTGCCGGGCTGGTGGCACACCACGACGAGCCGGCGCTGCGCGCCTGGACGCCCTCTTTCCGGTACTGGCTGTGTGACCTGTCCCGCTTCAGCCCGGAAGTCATCAAAGGCGGGGCCCTGTTGCGGGCTGGCTTGTCGGTGTTACGTTATGTCTTTACCGATGAGCTGCCGGAGCGGCTGCGGGAGATTTTTCAGCTCATTGCCCTGCTGGAGCAGCAAAGTGTGACAGAATATCTGGGAACGGTGCTGCGGTATCTGGCCGCTACCGGAACCCCCCTTCGGTGGCAAACCGTCAAGACAGCCGCCAAAGAAGCCTTGAAGGAGCAGGCAGAAGCACTTATGAAAGCGCCATTTGTGACAGAAATCTGGCAGGAAGCCTTGGCACAAGGTCTGGAGCAAGGTCTGGAGCAAGGTCGGGAGCAAGGCCACGCCCAAGGGAGTGAACAGGGCAAACGGCTCGAAGCCCTGCACATTGTTCTGCGCCAACTCCGGCGGCGCGTCGGGCCGCTTCCGCCTGAGCTGGAGTCCACGCTCACGACCTTTCCCCTGGAAACCCTGGAAGCCCTGAGCGAGGCGCTGCTGGACTTCCAGACGCAGGCGGAAGCCTTGGCCTGGGTGCAGCAGGCACAGCACCAGACACCGCCTCGTGCCGAATAATCTTCACCTTTCTGGAATCAGACACTTATGAAAGTAGGCATCGTCGGCTTCGCCGGCGCCGGCAAAACCACTGTCTTCAACGCCCTGACGGGCCTGACGGCCGAAGTTGGCGGCTACGGCAGCAAGGAACGCCCCAACCTTGGCAACATCAAAGTCCCGGATGCCCGTGTGGACACCCTGGGCGACATCTACCGCACCAGAAAACGCACCTACGCGGAAGTCGCTTTTGTGGATGTAGCCGGCCCGACCGAACAGCGCAGCACAACGGGCCTGGATACCAAACTCGTCACGGCGATGCGCGATGTGGATGCTCTGGCCCACGTCGTGCGCGCCTTTCCCGACCCGCTGGGAACCCGACCGACCGACCCGGCGGCCGACATTGCCAGCTTTGACGCCGAACTCATGCTGTCCGACCTGATCCAGGTGGAAAACCGTCTGGCGCGCCTCAAAAAGGACCAGAAAGCAACCCCCCAGGAACGCACGCTGTTTGAGCGGTGCCACTCCGCCTTGGACGCTGGGCAACCACTTCGGTCACTGGATTTCGATGACGAAGAACGCCAGCTTATGGCCGGTTTCCGGTTTCTTTCGCTCAAGCCACAGATGATTCTGCTCAATGTGGCGGAAGCCGACATTGCGGCTGGCGTCCCACCAGCCATCCAGGAAGCGGCCCGGACACGGGCGATCCCGACGCTCGTCGCCATGTGCGGGCAAACGGAAATGGACATCGCCCAGCTTGACCCGGCGGAACAGGCAGAGTTCCTGCGTGACCTGGGACTGACCGCCCCGGCGCGGGATCGCTTCATCGTGGCGGCCTATGGGCTGCTCGACCTCATCAGTTTTCTGACGGCCGGCGAGGATGAATGCCGCGCCTGGCCCATCAGGCGTGGGACCAAAGCCCAGCGGGCCGCCGGGAAAATTCACTCGGACATCGAACGTGGGTTCATCCGCGCCGAAGTCATTGCCTACGAGGACTTCATCAGCCATGGCTCGGAAGCCAGGTGCAAGGAAGCCGGCAAACTCCGCCTCGAAGGCAAAGACTACGTCGTCCGGGACGGCGACATCATCCACTTCCGGTTCAATGTCTGATGAACTTCAGCGGTTTCAGCCTTGGACGGGCCGGTTCCGGCCTGCTCAGCCAAGGTACTCTCCCCTGACGCTTGAGGATGTGTTCCCCCTGACAACTCAGGAACACAACCACTGCTCAATCCTGTCACGGGACGGCATCCCGCCGGCATGGACGACCTTCCCATCAACCACGACAGCCGGCGTACTCATCACCCCATAATGCATGATGTCCTTGATGTCCTCGACCTTTTGCAGCGATACCGCAATGCCCTTCGTCCGGGCAACTTCCTCAATGAGGGCAACTGTGCTTTTGCAAGTGGCGCACCCCGTACCAAGCACCTTGATGTCTTTCATGGCAACCTCCTTATAACACCCAGTTGAAGACGTATCCCACGATCAAAATGCCGGTGGCGACGATGCCAATGAAGGCAGCTATCAGCCTGACTTTGAGCACCTTGCGCAGAATCACCATCTCTGGCAGGGACAACGCGATGACGCTCATCATAAAGGCCAGCACTGTGCCGACGGCTGCCCCCTTGTCCAGCAGTGCCTGAACCACCGGAATGATCCCGGCAGCGTTGGTGTACATCGGAACACCAAGCACAACCGCCAGCGGCACCGACCACCAGGCGGATTTGCCCATGAAGCTGGCCATGAAGTCCTGCGGCACATAGCCGTGAATGCCAGCCCCAATGGCAATGCCGGCCAGAATATACGGCCAGACCTTCCCGACGATGTCGCGCACACTTTGAAAGCCGGCGGCGAGACGTTCACCAAAGTCAACCTCCACGGCGGTGAACTGGGCTTCAGCTCTGGGAATGTCGCACACCCAGTCTTCCAGATACGGCTCCATGTTCAACTTGCCGATGATCAAGCCAGCCACGATGGCCACGGATAAACCAAGTCCCAGATACAGCAGGGCGATTTTCCAGCCCAGCATGCCAAACAGGAGCGTCAGGGCAACCTCATTGACCATCGGGGCGGCAATCAGGAATGAGAATGTCACACCAAGCGGCACCCCGGCCTGTAAAAAGCCGATAAACAACGGCACGGCTGAACACGAACAGAAGGGCGTCACAATTCCCAGCAAAGCCGCCATGACATTGGCCAGCCCCTCTCTCCGACCAGCCAGCAGGGCGCGGGTTCGCTCAGGCGTGAAATAGGTATTAATCACCCCCATCACAAAGACAATGCCCGTCAGTAGCAGCAGCACCTTGGGCGTGTCGTAGAGGAAAAATTGCAACGCCGCACCAAGGTGGCTTTGGCGGTCAACCGGCAAAGCAGCCACTACCACTTCTGAAAGGGGCTGCAAGGTTTGATACAGGCCCCACCACAGCAGGGCCGCCAGGACAAGAAAGATTCGCGGGTGGTGTTGTGTCCAACGCACAGCCAGGGCACTCATGGCTCTCTCCCACATTGTTCTCGGCAGCACAAAATCACTGGCTAGCAGCCATCTGTCAGGGAGACGAACAAGGTGGCAAAAGGATTCAGGATGCAGCCGAAGGTGACACGTGGCAACAGACGCGCCCGGACTCATCAAAGCGCACCTGGCAGTTCTCCACCAGGCGGTCGCGTAATCGTTTTCTGGCGCGCAGCAGGCGCGACTTGGCGGCCGGCAGTGTCAGACCATGGGCTTCGGCGTAGGCGCGCACCGTTTGCCCCCGAAGATCGCAGGCTTCAATAATGTGCCGGTCCTCGGCTTCCAGTCGCAGCAGGTTGTGGCTGAGACACGCCTCCAGTTCATCTACGGGACGCCGTTCCACAACCGGTGCCGCCGCCAGGTGCTCCGGCAAGGACTCAACCGGCTTGGACAGACGCGCCCGGTCAATCACGGCATGACGGGCGACCTGGAACAGCCAGGCGCGGGGATTGTCGAGCGCGCAAAACGCCTGCCCCTGCCGCAGGGCCTTGAGAAACACTTCCTGGAGGAGGTCTTCCGCCGCGTCAGGATCGCTGGTCCGGTGTAACAGAAAAGCCAGCAGGGCTTTTTCGTATGCCTGCCAGGCATCCAGGAGACACCCGGACGCGCTATGTGCTTGGTTCATGATTTTCGTACCACGGTTTTTTGGCCACGGTTTTTTGGCATTGTTGGCTGGCGTTGACGGCTCTGACAACCAGACTTTGACAGCTCTTGAGGCGCAATGGCATCCTCACTGACTTTGGGCCAGTGGCTTTGGCCAACCATGACCACTATGGAATGTGGTCGCTTTGGATGTCCAGTCAAGGTCACGCCCCCTCCCCAAGTACAGGATGCGCGGCCATGACCTCCATCATCTGGGAATCGCAACTTACCTGCCCGGTCTGTGGGGCAACCACCGTGGAAACCATGCCGGCCGATGCCTGCCAGTTTTTTTACACCTGTGCCACCTGTGCAACCCTGCTGCGTCCGCAGCCCGGCAACTGCTGTGTGTTCTGCTCGTTTGGCTCAGTTCCCTGCCCACCGGTTCAGTTGATGCAGCATTCTGACCGACCATAACTCTGGACTGGCTTCGCCCGGACGGCCTTTGCGTCCGGCGCGCGACAACCTGAACCCTATGGAAACCAAAAACAGCTCCCAGACTTCCACGGCGTCCGAAAAGCCCAAGCGATCGGAGCTGCGCGAGTTCATCGAGATGATCATCACAACGCTCATCATGGCGTTGTTTGGCATCACCTTCGTCGTCCGTTCGGTCAATGTCCCGACCGGCTCGATGAACAACACCATCTATTCCGGCGATTTTCTGCTCGTCAACAAGTTCATTTTCGGCTACGAGGGCGGTATCCCCCTGGACGGCTTCACCCCTCACCGCCCCATCCGGCGGGGCGACATCATCGTGTTCAAGTTTCCGCAAAGCGAAGACCAGAACTACGTCAAACGGGTCATCGGACTGCCGGGTGAGACCATCGAGATTCGGGGGCAGCGCGTGTACATCAACGGGCAGGAACTCCCTGAAACGCGCGTCATTGCCGAAAGCGACCTGGAAGACAGCGGCCGGCTGAACATTCTCGAAGAACATCCCACCGCCGGGGCGCAGTGGAAGGTCTATTACCGTCCGGGATCAGACTTTGAGTATGAAACCCAGGATGCGGAGCCGCTCCCGGAACTGCCCCTGCCAAGCGGACGCTACCGCGACTACAAAAACGAACCGCACTATGGCATCGGGCGGCCGTTCAAGATTCCAGAGGGTTGCTACTTCGCCATGGGGGACAACCGCGACAACAGCCTCGACAGCCGCTACTGGGGGCCCGTTCCACGGGACTACGTCATCGGGCGGCCGCTGTTTGTCTATGCCTCGTTCGACCCCAATCCGCAGGCTTCGCTGGGCGAACGGCTGGGCTCCTTCTTCTCCAAGGGGCGCTGGAAACGGCTGGGGTCGCTGGTGAAGTAGGCGCTCTGGTGACGCACGGCGTCCCCGCCAGAAAATTTATTTCAAATCGGGCCGGCCGCAAAGTAGGTTGGAAACGAAGTTTCGGCTTCCACCCACTTTGGTTCCTTTTGCGAGGTCGTGCCCTATGATTGCCACGGAATCCGTCATTCAGGAGACGAAAGCGGCGGCGGCAGACAAAAGTCTCATCAGCCCGCGTTTTTATGTCACGGATTACAAGAAGATGAATGCCCTGCGGTTCGATCACATGGCCGAAGCGTTCAAGGCCATGCACAAACGCTTTGCCGATGATCCGAACAAGCATTTCTTCAAACGGGATGACGACCCGGACTTCGAGCAGGATTTCTCCCATCTCCCACCATCATTCAAGGACTTTCTCATTCGTGGTTGTTTGGGCGAGTTTTCGGGGGCGCTGCTGTACAAGGAAATTGCGGACCGCATCGAAGACCCCATCCTGAGCGACACCTACCGGCTGATGGCGCGCGATGAAGGACGGCACAGCGGCTTCATCCGGCTGGCGATGCGCGACATCAATGCCGATCTCGACCTTCAGATGCTGCAAGGCGAAAAGGAATTCGTCAGCATGCATCCGAAAATCATCCTCTACACCACGTACCTTTCGGAAGTCATCGGCTACTTCCGCTACATCAACATCTATTCCCACCTCGAAGCCCATCCTGAATACCGTTACCATCCGATCTTCAAGTACTTCGGTGGCTGGTGCCAGGATGAACTCAAGCACGGCGACTTTATCGGCCTTCAGCTCGAAGCCCAGAAAAACATCTACCTGGACGGTGGCATCAACCGGTTGCTCATTCGCTTCTTCTCACTGGCCGTCTATGTGACGATGTGGTTGCGCGATCTCAAGGCGCAGGACTTTTATGCGTCCATCGGCCTGAACTGGCGGGAATATGACCTGAAGGTAATCCGGGAAACGAATGCCTATGCGCAGCGCGTGTTCGGGCTGCGGCTCGACGTGGACAATCCAAAGTTCATCCGCATTCTGGATCGCATGGCGGCACGTTACACGGAGATGACCAAACGTGAAGCCGAAGGCGCTGGCAAGCTGTCCCTCCTGCCACTGCAAGCGGCGATGACGATTGATTATCTGCGTTTGTTTGCCATGAAAGTGCGCACCGATGCGCCGCCGCCCATCCCCGAATACCCGGTGGCGCCAGTCATCAAGGGCTTCGCCAGCAAGTACAAAGGCCAGCCAGCCATGGCCTGAGGGCCATTTCCATGCCCACCGTCCTTGGCATTGCCATTCTGGGCAGCGGGCGCGTCGCACGCGCCCGCCTGCGCGAACTGCACGAGCGTTACGACACCCGTGTGGCCGTCGTTGCCTCCCACGATTTCAATCGGGCCTACGAACTGGCATTCCCGATTGCGGCGGCAGCCACTGAAGACTGGGAGGAAGCCATTGCGCGCCCGGATGTGGATGCCGTCATGGTGTGTTCGACCAACCCGCACCATGCCCGCATGGCACAGGCGGCAATTGCGGCCGGCAAACCGGTCAGTGTGGACTACCCGCTGGCGCTGACACTCGCCGACGCCGAACAGTTGGTTGAACAGGCCCGGGCGCGTGGCGTCGTGCTGCACGTCGAGCACATCGAGCTGCTTTCCGCCTGGTTTGAGGCTTTTCGGAAAGCCCTGCCCCGCATTGGGCGGATTCACCACATCACCTGGAACAACCTCAGCTCCCGCCCGGCAACTCCCGAAGACTGGACGTTTGACCGCGCACACGGCTTCTCGCTGTTCCAGCAGGCCAGTGTGCCCAGCCGCATCGTCGCCTGCGTGGGACAAATCACCTGGATTGAAGGCGAGGAAACGTTTTCCGATGAGCAGGGCACCCGCTTTGGGCGGCGTGCCACGCATCTGCGCTTCGGCTTCGGCGCAGAAGGCCGTGGAGACATCAACGATGTGCTCACCCGGCACGAGGAAACAGGGCCGGCGGCCGAATTACAGGCCGTGGGCGAGTCCGGCACACTCATCGGACGACAACACCGGGAGGTGTGGTACACAAACCCAGAGGGCGCAACGGAGTCCGTGCCGGTCATGCCGCGCAGCGGTCTGTTTGCCCACGACATCGCGGCGTTCCTCGACGCCATTGCCGGCCGTGGAACGCCGTATGTCTCTCTCGACCATGTACTTGAAGCTCTCCGTTTTGCCGATGCCGCCGAACGGGCAGTGAAAAGCGGTCAGCGGGTCACGCTGACATCGGACTGATCCCCTGCTCACCGGCAGCGAATCCATCACGTGGGGGCTGGACTCGTGGGCGACGGGAGCTAAATGGACTGGACGTAAGGCAGCAGTGCCAGGTGTTTGGCGCGTTTGATGGCCCGTGCCAGCCGACGCTGCATAGTTGGGTTCACGCCGGTCAGACGGCGCGGCAGGATACGCTTGTTGTCGCCGATGAACCGCTCAAGCAGCTTCACGTCCTTGTAGTCAATGTAGTCAATCTTGGCTTCCAGCAGCGGACACCGTTTCTTGCGCCGTCCCACCCGGCGGTTGCCACCGGGACGGTTGCCACTACCGGCAGCGCGGCGGGCAACGGTACTCCCCGCTGCACCCGCAGGACGCCGTTCCGGGCTGGATGTCGTTCCGGTGACGACTTCGGTTGTTTCGGTTGTTTCGTCTGACATACGCCTCTTTTTCTCCCTCAATAAATATACCGGCTGCCGGCAGCAGCCTTGGACACAAGTGCCGCCGGGTCCGGTATGGATTAATGAAGACTGGAATCCTTAGTGGATAAGCTCTCCCGGTGGCAAGGTCAGACGGCGTAAAACCTCATCGGCTTCGCTGACACCCAGAGTCGCCAGCCGCCGCAGGTCAGCACTGAGTTCGGCCACAGCCTGGGCGTCCAGTTCATCTCCCTGCAAACCATCCACAATCTCATAAGCCCGCTGGGATTGTCCAAGCCCCAGCAGGGTGATGATTTCCTCGTAGCACATGTCACTGGATTCGCCTCCCTGTGACCGTTCCTCTTCGAGCAGATCGTATGCCTGCTGAAATGCCTCACGGGATTCTTGCAGTTGACCGGCCATGCGGAGGGCGATGCCCAGTTTGACAAATGTCAGTGGCACTTCCAGACCATCCACGATAGCATCCTTCAGCTCGTGGGAAGCCGCTTCGGCTTCGCCGCGCGCCAGCAATGCCGTTCCCAGACCATACCGCGCCAGAGCGTTGTGAGGATCAATCCGCACAGATTCACGGTATGCCTTCAAGGCTTCCTCAACCCGCTCCATCGCCATGAGTAAATCCCCCAGGTCGAGATAGATGCGCGGGTCATGGGGGTCAAGGTCGAGTGCCATCTGAAACTGCCGGAGGGCTTCATCATATTTTTCGAGGTCGGCCAGCAGTCCGCCCAGCCCCAGGTAGTGCAGCGGCTCCTCCGGCCCCAGTTCAATAGCCCGCCGGTAAGCCACTTCGGCTTCGGGAAACCGCCCCATTTCCGAAAGGAAGTTGCCATAGTTGTAATGGCTCAGGGCCTCGTTTGGTTCGAGCTTAAGCGCACGCTTGAAGTATTCTTCAGCCAGGTCAAACTCTCCTTCTTCAACATAAAACGCACCGAGCAGGTGGAGCGGACGCACGTCGTCCGGGGCCAGGCGCTCGACTTGGCGCAGGTAATCCACGCCTTCGTTATAGCGTTCTGTTTCGAGGAGCAGAGCCCCCAACCGGATGAGCACTTCCGGTGATTGCGGAGCCAGGGCCAAAGCCTTGGCATAGGCAGCTTCGGCTTCCTCCAGTTCCCCCTCTTCAAAGTAGGCATCACCCTTTTCCAGAAGTTTTTCCAGGGAGGGTGAAGTTGACTTCGGAGATGTTTTCGATTTGTGTGATTTCCCAGGCATAAAAGTGTCGTAAATGGTATCCGTGACGCTCAAAAAAACAGGTTTTCCTCTGGACAAAAGGGCGTTGTTCTCCACGTATGCTTATAGAACCGCCAGGGCGCGCCGCCGCCCTTCGCAAGCCACCAGGGCACTGGCAAGCTGGGCATGGTCAAGCCTGGCGCCAATGAAGACAAGGTGTTCTTCGGGTGAAGGTGACAGGGTCACAGGCCGAATGTAGAGGTCGCCATTGACATACATCATAACCCACAACCCGTCTTCGCCCTCGAAACGTACGAAGCCCTTGGCGCGCACAATGTCCGGGGGAAGCTGCCGCATGAATTCCTCGAAACGCTCCCGCACCAGTGGGCGCAGCAACCGGCACGACATCGAGTGAAAGTCCGTATGGGCCTTGTACTCCTGCTCGTTGAGCGCAGCGAGTTGTTCCCGCATCGCCGCCCGGCGGCGTTCGCGCTCGGCCGGCTCGACCTCGGCCAGCAACCACTGGAAGGACTCATCCCCGGCCACGATGCCATGAGTGGCAAGGTACACCTGGGCGTACGGGTTGTTTTCTTCAACATACCGCCGGATGTCAGCAATCTGCTCCGGCGTAGCTTCATCGGCCTTGCCGATAACAATGACATCGGCAAACTGGGTCTGGCGTTTGACAATCGCCTTGAGCACCTTTGACAGACGGGTGAAGTTTTTGGGGTCGGCCACTGTCACCAGTCGGGTAATCGTCACGCGGTCGAGCAGGTGTGGCGCTGTCGCCTGATCGAGCAGGTCCACCGGATCGGCCAGCCCCGTGGCTTCGACGAAAATCACTTCCGGCTGCCGGGTAGCGACTTCGGTAAACGCCTGCACAAAGTCTTCCCCGATCTGGCAGCAGATACAGCCGTCGCTCAGCTCCATGACGCTGAAGCCTTCGCCCCGCAGGATTTCACCATCAATGCTGATGTCGCCAAACTCATTCATCAGCACGGCCACCTTACGTCCCAGGCGGCGCATGTGATGCAGCACGGCGAGCAGCAACGTCGTTTTGCCACTTCCCAGAAAACCGGAAATGACAATCGCCGGCACGGGCGAAGCCCCACCGGACGACTCCGGCACAGTTGTCTGAACGCTCATGGCAGTTTCCCCCAGAAATGGTTTCTCATCGCGGGCGCCAGTCAGGTGTAAAGCAGGCAATAGTATCACCCGGACGCGGTGTTACCAAGCATATATCGGAAAGGCATCGCCTGAAACTCATTCGCCGACCCGCTGGAGATGGACAAGGTTGTTGACCGGCAGGCCCTTGATTTTGCCGGCCAGCACTACGAGGCGTTCACCGGCTTCAATCCACCCCAACCGCAGCAGCAGCCCCACCCCTTCAGCAAACAGGTCCTTCATGTCCGGCGGATTGAGCATCAGCAGTGGTTCAATCCCCCACACGGCCGAAAGCTGCTGATAGACCCCAACATCCGCCGTAATGGCCGCAATCCGTTGCTTCGGGCGCAGCAACGCCAGCGCCCGTGCCATCTTGCCCCCCTCGGTGAACACGGCAATGACCCGCGCGCCGACATTTTCGGCCGCAAAAACGGCCGCTTCCGAAAGCGCACGCAGGGACGAACTGCCCTGCAGGTTCATGAACTTGTTGGAGCCGGCGCGCCAGGACTGCTGCCCGGCAAAAGCCTCTTCAGTGTACTCCACAATGCGCCGCATCGTGCGTACGGCTTCGACCGGATACTTCCCGGCCGCCGATTCGGCTGACAGCATGACGGCATCAGTGCCATCCAGAATGGCATTCGCCACATCCGACGCTTCGGCGCGCGTCGGGCGCGGATTGTCCACCATGGACTGCAACATCTGCGTCGCCGTGATGACAATCCGCCCCTTGCGGTTGGCGTGCCGGATGATTTCTTTCTGAAAAATCGGCACCCGCTCGGTTTCGGCTTCAACGCCCAGATCGCCCCGCGCCACCATGACCCCATCCACGATGTCGAGGATTTCATCGAGGTGGTTCAGGGCTTCGGGCTTCTCGATTTTGGCAATGAGCGGCGTCTGGGCCCCCAGCCCGGCAATGTAGTTTTTGCACTGCCGGCAGTCCTCGGCCGAACGTACGAACGACAGCGCCACGTAATCCACGCCCTGCTCAATGCCAAAGCGCAGGTCATCGCGGTCCTTGTCGGTCATCGAGGGAAGCGACGTCGGGATGCTCGGCAGGTTGATGCCCTTGCGCTCGCCCAGCACCCCGCCGTTGAGAATGAGGCACTCCACGTCACTGCCATGAACGGCCGTGACACTCAGTTCGATGAGTCCGTCATCAATCAGAATGCGATCACCCGGCTTGGCATCGTAAGCCAGGCCCCCGTAGCTGCAACTGATACGTTCGGCATTGCCGGGAATATCCTCCGGCGTAATCACAATCCGGTTGCCCGTGACCAGCACGACCGGCTCGCCGCCAATCAACCGTCCGGTGCGGATTTTGGGACCACACAAATCCAGCAGGATGGCGAGCGGCTGTTGTAGTTCTGCCGCCAACTGACGGAGTGACCGGATGACCTCGGCGTGTCCCTCATGGTTGCCGTGCGACATGTTGATGCGGGCCACGTTGATCCCGGCAACCAGCAGGGTGCGGAGAATTTCGGGGGACCGGGAAGCCGGGCCAATCGTGGCGACGATTTTGGCGCGTGCCATAGCGGTTCGTTTCCTTTGCAGTGTGGCGGTGACGACCTGCCACAGCATAGCCCAGCCACCCGGCCAGGTCATGGCCGGACGCAGTGCCCTATCGTTCCGGCCAGGATGGAAACCGGCCGGGCGTGTAGGGCGCGCCCAGCGACTCCAGCGTTTTCTCGATCCGCCCCAGATCATCGGTCAGCGCGCGTAAGTCACCCAGCGCCTGCCGCAGTCCTTCGGCCACGATGGCGTACTGGGCTTCGTGGGTTTGCGTGGGACGGGTGAGCGTCGCGCTGCGTTCGGACACAATTTCCGACAACCGCTCGGCCAACCCCGGCGGTGTATTTTCATTGCGCGCCTGAAGCACACGGTCCCCGCGCAGGCAGACCATCAGGGCATCGAGTCGCCGGGTCAGCGCCGTCGTCTCATCGAGCAGCCTGGCATCCGCTGCCGGCGTCTCCAGAATGGCTTGTTTGACAGCCGTGAGCCGCTTCTGGACTTCCTGTGCCGTCTCCAGTGCACCGTGCATCGTGCGCTGCGCCGTCAGCAGCCGCCGGTGAAAATCCTCAAAGGCGCGGACATCCTCGGCCGCCCGCTCATCGAGGAAACGTACGCGGAAGGTCTGGGGTGTGCCAAGCTGTTTGGTAACACCATCGGCGCGCTGATACAGGGTGATGGTGTATGTCCCCGGCGGCACGAACCATCCGACCGGCGGACGGGCAAAGGGATTTTCCTCCTCCCGTGGCGGAGGCGGAAGTTGAGGCGCGGGCGTGCGCAGGTCCCAGGCCACGCGGTTGAAGCCGGCTTCCTGGGGCGCGGTGATGCGCCGGACAACCTGCCCCTGCTCATCCGTCACCACAGCAAACGTCATCGGCGCTTCTTCCTGCGCCTCCTCCCGCAGTTCGTCGCGGGTTGGATAAGGCACGTCGTCGCCTTTCTTTTCGGCTTCCTGGCGGCGCTGTTTTTTCGTTTTGGGAGCTTCCTTCAGGTAGTAGGTCAGGACGGCTCCAAACGGCGGGTTGTCGGCCACATACAACGCATCCCCCTGGAAACCGCGTTTTCCGCCCCCCAGCGGTTCGGACTCGACATACAACCAGGCATCACGCACCGGAAAAGTCTGCGCCGGCTGCGCCAGCAGGTCTTCCGTCACCGTACGCAGCGCGCGGTAATCATCCAGAACATAAAAACCGCGCCCGAATGTGGCGATGACCAGATCATGCTCGCGGGTCTGAATGGCAATATCCCGCACCGCGATGGTCGGCAGTCCCCCCTTGAGCTGCACCCAGCGGCCACCGCCGTTGGGCGTAAACCACAACCCGAACTCCGTACCGACAAACAAAACATTAGGATTAACCGGGTCTTCAGCCAGACACTTGACCGAACCCCGCTCCGGGAGGTTGCCCACACAGGCGCTCCACGTCCGCCCCAAATCAGATGACTTGAGCAGGTAGGGCCTGAAATCGCCGTTTTTGTGGTTGTCAAAGGCGACATACACCACATTGGCATCGTGCCGGGACGGGACAATACGGCTGACGAAGGTTTGCTCCGGCACACCGGGGAAGGTTTCCAGCTTTCGCCAGTTTGCGCCGCCATCTTCGGAAATCTGCACCAGACCGTCGTCAGTTCCGACAAACAGCAGGTTTTCCCGCATGGGCGACTCGGCAATGGTCGTGATGTTGCCGTAGAAGGAAGTCGAGGCGTGTTTGGCTACGGCGTCGGGCCCCCAGACCTTGCCGAAGACCTTCAGTTTGTCACGGTCGAGCTGACGGGTCAGGTCGCCACTGACAGCCCGCCAGCTATTTCCCCGGTCATCACTGCGAAAGAGCCGGTTGGCGGCAAAGTACAATCGCTTGGGATCATGCGGACTGATGATAAACGGTGAATCCCAGTTCCAGCGCAACGGCGGTTCATTGGGGCCGATTTTGGGCTGAATCCCGACGCGCTCGCCGGTGCGGCGGTCGAAACGAAACAGATTGCCGTACTGGTACTCGCAATAGACGATGTTCGGATCGGTTGGGTCCACGCGCACGTGGAAGCCGTCCCCGCCGACGGTCACAAACCAGTCGGCATTGGTGATCCCGTGGGCATGGCGCGTCCGCGACGGGCCGCCAAGGGTGTTGTTGTCCTGTGTCCCCCCATAGATGAAGTAGAACGGCTCGCTGTTATCCACCGTCACGTCATAAAACTGCGTCACCGGCAGGTTGGCTTTGAACTGCCAGGACTGCCCACGGTCAAAGCTCTCATAGACGCCGCCATCACAGCCCACGAGGTAGTAATCCGGGTCAGCCGGGTCAATCCACAGCGCATGGTGATCCACATGGACGTGCCGCATCCCCGGCATCGGCGTCAGGGTCTTGCCCCCGTCATTGGAAACCATGAGAAACACGTTGAGGACGTACACCCGCTCGACCTGGCGCGGATCGGCGACAATCGTGCTGAAATACATCGCCGTCTGGTCGAAGGGGTTGCGCCGTTCCCAGGTTTCGCCGCCATCGAGCGAACGGAAAATGCCGCCTTTGCCGTCGGCGGCTTCGACACAGGCATAGATGACATCCGGGTTGGCCGGCGAGATGGCCAGACCAATCCGGCCCAGGTCCGCCGTTGGCAAACCAGCCGTGACTTTGCGCCAGGTTTTGCCGCCGTCCGTCGTTTTGTAAATGGCGCTTTCGGGCCCGCCGTCAATGAGCGTCCAGACGTGCCGCCGCCGCTGATACGCCGCAGCCAGCATCACGTCCGGGTTGCGCGGGTCCATGACCACTTCGGTGACGCCGGTGTCGGGGCTGATGTCCAGAATGCGCTGCCAGGTCTGTCCGCCGTCGGTGGTTTTGTACAGCCCACGGTCGCCGCCTGACCGCCAGAGCGGCCCCTGTGCCGCCACATAGACCGTTTCGGAATCCCGTGGGTCAACGAGAATACGGGCAATGTGCTCGGAGTCCTTCAGCCCCATGTTGCGCCAGGTGCGGCCGTCGTCGTCCGAACGATACACACCGTCGCCGTAACTCACGCTGCGCTGCGAGTTGTTTTCACCTGTACCGACCCAGATGCGGAAGGGATGTTTCGGGTCCATGGTGACAGCGCCGATGGAAAAGGAGGGCTGGCTGTCGAAGACCGGCGTCCAGGTCACACCGGCGTTAGTGGTTTTCCAGACACCGCCTGAAGCCACGGCAGCGAAGTAGCGGCGGCGGTTACGCGGGTCAACGGCCAGCGCAGCAATGCGCCCGGAGGCCACTGCCGGGCCGAGCGCGCGGAACTTCAGCCCGGCCAGCGCGGCTTCGTTCAGTGGAGACGTTTCTTTTTTCGTGTCCGGGGCCGGAGGTGCGGCCGGCTTGGTTTCCGGTTTCCGACGGGTGGACTGCGCCAGCGCCCCAAGGTGCAACCAGGGGATCACAACCAGGCTGGCGACCAGACAGCGTACCAGCAGGAGACGATATGACATGGGCAACAGAAGTGAGCTATCACCAGATGGTGACGACGCGCGTTTGGATTGATGATTCGGATTGCATACCCAAAGGGACGAGTGGAAAGCAATCACCAACCGATCTGCCTCACGCAGAGCCGCGATTCTCCACGGCCCATGCTCCACGGCTTCGCGTGAGATTCGACTGCAATTGTCTCCAAACCCTCTGGCAGACCGGTGCTATCCGGCTGTTTCGAGCGCAATAAGCCGCTGCAGGTCATCGGCCGAGAGCCGATACACGGCATTGCAGTAGTGGCAGATCAGTTCGGCCTGTCCCTGTTCGGCCAGCAGGGACTGCATTTCTTCCACTCCAAGCGCCACGAGCAGGCGCTCCGTCCGCTCCAGCGAGCAGGTACAGACAAACTTCAGCGGCCGTTCCGCCAGCGGCCGCCAGTCCAGCTCGCCAAGCGCCTCCCGAATGAGGTCTTCCGGCGTCGCCCCGGCCCTGACCATCTCGGTAATCGGCGGCGCTGCCGCCACAGTGCGCTCCAGGTGAGCCACTGTGGACTCATCAGCGCCTGGCAGCACCTGCACCAGAAAACCACCCGCCGCGCCTACCACGCCGTCTCCGGCTTCCATATACACCCCCAAGCTCATTGCGGAGGGAATCTGCTCGGAGCTGGACAGGTAATAGGTCAAATCTTCAGCAATTTCGCCCGACACCAAGGGAACCGAGCCACGGTAGGCTTCCATCAGGCCAATCTCGAAACCGCCTTCCCGGATGACGTGCAGCACGCCCTTGCCCACAGCCGCGCCAATGTTCAGCTTGCCATCGGGACGCAGCGGAACATCGGTCTGGGGATGCTGCACGTAGCCACGGACTTCCCCCTGCGCATTGGCTTCCGCCGTGATCGTGCCCAGAGGACCGCGCCCTTCGATGTGGATCGTCACCCGTTCACTGGTTTTGAGTGAACTGGCCAGCAGTGCCGCCCCGGTCAGCGTTCGTCCCAAGGCCACGGTAGCCGTTTTCCAGGACTTGTGCCGCCGGCAGGCTTCCTGCACAAGGTGAGTGGTCGTGGCCGCCACGACACGCACGCTATCCCCGGCCGCCACAGCTTGCAGCAGGCGGTCAGGCGTCGGAGAAGGTGAAAGCTTCATGGGATGGAAATTCCAGCAGTCGGGATGGCGGTCACGCTAGCCCGTGACCAGGCGGCGCTCACGCGAGCCAGGAATATGCATCTGTTCCCGATATTTCGCCACTGTTCGCCGCGAAAGACGCTGCCCTTCCCGGGCCAGCAGGCGGGCAATCTGATCATCGGTGAGCGGCTCACGCGGGTCTTCCTCGGCAATGAGCTTTTTGATTTTCATCTTGATGATGTCGGTCGAGACCACTTCGCCATTGTCGTTGGGCAGTCCTTCAGTAAAGAAGCGCCGCAGTTCAATGATGCCCAGCGGCGTCTGCACATACTTGCCGTTGACCACCCGGCTGACCGTTGACAGATGGATCCCAACCCGCTCGGCAATATCCTTGAGCATCATGGGCTTGATGTGGGCCGGGCCGTGGTCGAGAAAGTCCCGCTGGCACTCGATGATGGCCTCGCAAATCCGGTAGATCGTCCGGCGGCGGTAGTCAATGTTGCGGATCAGATCAACGGCCGCCCGCAAACGGTCGCGGATAAATTCACGTTCTTCACGCGAAGCGTTTGGGTTTTCCAGAATGCGGCGGTATTTGGCGTTGATACGCAGTTGCGGCAGCCCGTCGTCATTGAAGCGGATGATGTAGTCATTTCCCAGCTTCTCGATGAACAACTCCGGCTGAACCAGTTGCGCTCCCTGAAGCAGTCCGTCGCCAATGCGGGCAAACCGCCGGCCGGGAAAGGGATCGAGCTGGCGGATGAGCGCGACTTCCCCGGCAATGACCTCACAGCCGACGCCCAGCGTTTTGGCGAGTTCCGGCCAGCGAAACGGCACGAGCCGGTCGAGGTGATCGCGCACCAACTGTACGGCCAGCCGGTCGCCATGGCCCTGCTGTTCGAGCTGGACGACGAAGCACTCACGCACATCACGGGAAGCGCAGCCAACCGGGTCAAGCCGCTGTACCACCTGGCGCGCTGTTTCCACCACTTCGAGCGGCCAGCCGCCAATCGTTGCAATTTCCTCGCAGGAATCGGCCAGAAAACCGCGCTCGTCCAGACTGGCGGCAATGGCTTCGGCTGCGGCTCGCGTGGCCTCATCCAAGGGTAACAAGGCAATCTGGGCCTGCAGGTGTTCCTGCAGGGTCAGGTGATGCCTCAGCCGGTTTTCAAGGTTCTGCTCTTCGCGTTCTTCATACTCGCCCAGCGTACGGTAGCCGGGATCAAGGTAATGCTCAAACATTGCGCCGAAATCCACTTCCGCAAAGGGATCAGGCGCTTCGGTCGGTTCTTCGTCCGCCGGTGAGACGGCTTCCCCATCCAGCGCCGGGGCGGCCGTCTCTGTTTCGGCCCCGGTCAGTGCTGGCGCATCGTCTCCGGCGTCTCCCGGAAGCCCACCTATCTCCCCTTCAACTTCCGCCGCCAGCTCATCCACCGGCGTGATGTCCTCCACCGGCTCGTGGGGGTCCACCTCTTCCAGAATCGGGTTTTCCACGATTTCCTGCATGGTGAGTTCGGCGAGGTCGGTCAGCGTCATGCTGAGCATCTCGATGCGTTGCCGCATCTGGGGCGTCAGCACCAACCCAAGACGCTGTTCCGTGCGGGGCGCAAGTTGCGGACGCAGGTTCATGGCCAATGACATCCAGCCTAAAGACGAAAGTTCTCTCCAAGATAGACCTGCCGCACTTCCTGGTCGGAAGTCAGCTCTTCTGGCCGGCCTGACCGAAAGATGCGCCCCTCACTGATGATGTAGGCGCGATCGGTGATGGCCAGTGTTTCCCGTACGTTGTGGTCGGTAATCAGAACACCGATCCCCTTTTCCCGCAAGCGGGCTACAATGCCCTGGATTTCAATCACGGCCTTGGGATCAATCCCGGCAAAGGGTTCATCGAGCAGGATGAATTTGGGTTCAATGGCCAGACAGCGGGCAATTTCCGTCCGGCGGCGCTCGCCACCTGAAACGGCATAGCCCATCGTGCGGCGGACATGCTTGATGTCGAGTTCATCGAGCAGGGCCTCCAGGCGCGTCTGGCGCTCCATGGCCGACAGATTGAGCGTTTCGAGGATGGCGAGAATGTTGTTTTCGACGGTCAGTTTCCGAAAAATCGAAGCTTCCTGCGGCAGATAGCCAATCCCCCGGCGGGCGCGCCGGTACATCGGCAGCGCCGTGATGTCCTCGCCATCGAGGGTAATGATGCCGGCATCCGGTGTTTCCAGTCCGACAATCATCGCAAAGGTCGTCGTTTTGCCGGCCCCGTTGGGTCCCAAAAGCCCGACGACTTCCCCGCGCCCGATGTGCAGGGTGACATCTGAAACGACTTCGCGCCCACGGTAGGATTTCCGCAGCCGCCGGGCGGTCAGCGTCTCCGTCTTCTCCGGCCGCATGACAGGCGCAGGTGTGGCGTCAACAACCTGTAGGCGGGCAACTTTCTTCTTGAGCATCAATCGTCACAGACGACACACAAAGGATTTACACCTGGGCAGCAGGCGGTCAGAGGCAGGAACACCGCGAATGTAGTGAGAAGCCTGCCGGGGCGTCAATCAGGCCGCAGCCACTGGATTGACACCGGCATCAGAAACGCGCTCAGCGCCGGGGCAGCTTGGTCAGGGGGGCGGCGGCCGCCACAAACCGCTTGATGCCCTTGCCCGGAAAAGCGATGTCGAGCTTGCCGTCGGCCACCCGGACGACCTGCCCTGCGCCGTAGGTTGCGTGCTCCACCCGGTCGCCCAGCCGGAAACCCTCCGCCGTACTGGCTGCCGGCTGACTTCGTGGCAGTTCCACGGCCGGTTTGGCCGCCGATGGGCTGGCCGGCGCGCCATACGGTGCGCCATACGACAGGGGCGACTGGGTAACGCCGCCGGATGAGGACGGCACTGCCTCGAACTGCACGATCTGTTCCGGGACTTCTTCCAGAAAGCGGGAGGGGTCGGTGATCCGTTCTTCGCCATACACCCGGCGGCGCTGCGCCTGTGTCAGATAGAGCTGATGCCTGGCGCGGGTGATGGCGACGTAAAAAAGCCGTCGTTCTTCTTCGAGTTCCTCCCCGTCGTCCACAACGCGCGCATGGGGAAACAGCCCTTCTTCCAGACCGACGACAAAGACCAACGGGAACTCAAGCCCCTTGGCGCTGTGAATCGTCATGAGCGTGACGCGGGCGTTGTCCACGAGGTCATCGGTGTCGGACACCAGCGCGGCCTGGTCCAGGAACTCCCGCAGCGAAGCCCCCCGTTCGTCGGCTTCGGCCGCCGCCGTGACGAGTTCTTCCAGGTTCTGCCGACGACTTTCGGCTTCGAGCGTGCCTTCCTGGGCCAGCATGTCCAGGTAGCCGGAGCGGTTGACGACCGCCGACACCAGGGTGGACAGCGGAGAGCCTTCCAGTCGGGCTTGCAGGTCACGAATCAGACCGGCAAACCCGGCCAGCGCCGTTGCCGCACGTGGATTCAGTGCGCCTTCCGCCAGCACCTGCTCCATGGCGGTCCAGCGTGAAAGCCCGTCGCGTGCGGCCCGGGCGGTGATGATTTCCAGGGTGGCCTTGCCGATGCCCCGCGCCGGCACATTGATGATGCGCTCGAAAGCGGCGTCGTCATGCGGATTGAGCAGCAGCCGGAGGTAGGCCAGGGCATCCTTGATTTCGGCCCGCTGGTAAAAGGAAAACCCGCCCACCAGAACGTAGGGCACGCCACGCCGCCGACAGGCTTCCTCAAACAACCGGGACTGGGCATTCGTCCGGTACAGGATGGCCGCACGGGTTTCGGCTTCCGGCAGGTGCGACCGCTGGCGCTGCCACTGCAGCAAGGCTTCCACAACGAGGTCGGCTTCGGCCTCGGCCGTCGGGGCGATGAGACCCCGAATCGGCTCACCAACCGGATTTTGCGTCGTAAGCTGTTTTTCCCGGCGGGCGCGGTTGTGCCGGATGACGGCATTGGCCGCCTGGAGAATGACTTTCGTCGAACGGTAGTTCTGCGCCAGAACAATGGTTTTGGCCCGTGGGTAGTGCCGCTCGAACTCCAGAATGTTACGGATGTCCGCTGCCCGAAACCGGTAAATGGACTGGTCGGGATCGCCCACGACGCACAGATTCTGATGGCGTTGCGTCAGCAGCCGCACCAGGTTGAACTGCGGGGGATTCGTGTCCTGGTACTCGTCAATGAGGATGTAGCGAAAACGGTTCTGGTAGGCATCCGCCACGTCCGGGAACTGCCGCAGGAGCCGTACCGTCATCAGCAACAGGTCGTCAAAGTCGAGCGCATTGGCTGCCGCCAGGCGCATTTCATACAGCCGGAAGGTTTTGAGGATGGCGTCCCGCTTCGGATCGGATGCCGGAGCCAGGGTCTCCGGCGTCTCGCCCTGATTTTTGGCGCGGCTGATGGCGTACTGAATCATCCGGGGCGGAAACTGCTTTTCGTCAATCTGGAGTTCCTTCAGACAGGCCTTGATGAGCCGCCCCTGGTCGTCGGTGTCGTAAATGGTGAAATCGCGGGTGTAGCTTCCGCCAAAGCGGTCGAGATGGCGGCGCAGGACGCGGACACAAAAGCTGTGAAACGTCGCCACGAGCAGTTCTCCGTAGCGGCGGGAAGGCGGCAGAAGCTGGTGGACGCGCGTTTTCATTTCGAGCGCGGCCTTGTTGGTGAAGGTCACGGCCAGAATCTGTTCGGGCCGCGCCAGCCCCTGGTCAAGCAGGTAGGCGATGCGGTGAACGATGACCCGGGTTTTCCCGGAACCGGCGCCGGCAATGACGAGCAGGGGGCCGTCCGTCGTGGTGACGGCGGCGCGTTGTTCGGGGTTGAGTCCATCAAGCAAAGCGTTCATAGCCATGTTCCGGGCGGCGGAGAGGTTGGATGTCAGACCGGCGCGGGGGCGTCACCGGGGAAATGGCGTTGCTCGGCCAGCGCCGTGCCCGCACTCCCTTCCTGTCTGCCCGCTGGCGAACCAGCCTTGACGGTCAGCGGACGCACAATCAGCCAGACGCCTTCGCTTCCGACCACCTGCACCGCTTCCCCACGCGCAACAGGAAATGGAGAGCGGGCGGCCCACAACTCTCCGGCCAGGCAGACAAAGCCCTGTGGGGCCAGGGCGGTTACAGTCTGCCCGGCAACGCCCAGGCCGGCCGCCGCAAATCCGGTGCGCTTGTTTTGCCAGCCGCGCCACCAGCCGGATGCCCCGCGCCTACAGACGGAGAAAAATGTCTTCATCGAGCTTGGCCAGCCGGAACCGGACATCCCGGAACTCAATCCGCTGCTTGAACTTGCCGTTTTCATACAGTTCCTTGCGCATGGGCACGAGCAGGTTCTGTACCGGGCGAAAATCATAAAACGACTCCCGAAACCGCAGCGGCTTGTCGCCCGGCGTGGGCTGCACTTCATATTCGAGGTGCAGGATACGGTAGGTCTGGCTGCTGATGAAGTATTTCGTCTTGGTGCCGTCGCGATGGGTCAGTTCCAGGCCAATCGTATCAATGCCCATGATGCGCTCGCCGGGAACGCGCGTCACCGTCGTTCCGTCTTCCTTGTAGCGCAAAAGCGCAAAGTAATCGTGCTTGAGCGAGGCCAGAAAGGTCGCCTGGGCTTCCGGGGTCAGGGTGATGGACTGGCGGTTTTGTGCCGCCCAGTTGGTGTAGCCGTTGAATCCAAACACCAGTTGCTGCGGTTCATCGCCCTGTGGGCTGGGAAGTTCCACCTCGATACGGACACAGTTGCGGTCAGAAGTCTCACGGCGCAGGATGTGTTCCACGATTTTGCCTTCAATCGGCGGACGGTTGTCGTCGGTGGCAATTTTGATGACGCCTTCAAGCCGCGCATTCGTGAACACATAGTCTATGACCGGCCGGCTGCCGTAGGCATAGATGACAATTTCAGCAACAGTTTCGCCATCCCAGGTTTCAGGTTTGTTGAGCTTGACAGCTTTGGGTTTTTCGGGCTTGGGTGTCTTGTCGCGGGCAGCCTCGTCCGGGTTGTCGCTGCGCTTCTTCCCACCGCTTTTGCCGTTCTCACCCGGTTTGCTGTTTTCCCGGGCTTTTTCTGCATCCGGCTTGGCCGGTGCTCCCGGATTCGGCGTCTGCCCGGATGGAAGCCGCCCGGCAGCCGAGCGTACCGGTGGCGGGGTCAGGGCAACAACGAAAAAGTAACTCCACAGAGCACAGAAGCAGACAAGCGTCCACCGCTGAAAACCAGGCATGTTTTTCCTCCACAAACCGTCTTTTGGGATGCCGTCGGCACGAGTCATCCCTGTTTTGCCGTCACCGTCGCATCCCAATCTCATCCGCAAACCTTACACACAACCCGCACAGCTTACACGTGCGAACCTGTCCACGTTCCATAGAAAGCACACGCGGCTGGAATCAACTTTTTCGTCCGGCGCGCCGGCAGCGTGCTGACGACGATTTGGCTTCGGCGCAGGCTGTTTACAGCCCAAAAAGATGTTTGTTTCCAGTCCGGGGGTTGCGCTATATCTGCATCACACCAGACACGTTATCCCGCTGCTCAGTCTCATTCGTCCCCCAATGAAGAGTACGACGGCCATTTTCTGGAAGTCCTTTGTCAAGCATCCGCGCTATACCGGTGCCCTTGCCCCCAGCTCAGAGAAACTGGCCCAGGGTATGCTTTCCAAAACTGACTTGCGAACCGCCCGCTTCGTCGTGGAGTTGGGCCCTGGGACAGGGGCGTTTACCGCATCCATTCTGGCAGCCCTGCCGCCCGGGGCCGAGCTGCTGGCTATTGAACGCAATCCCGAACTGGCCAGCTTTTTACGCTGCCGCTTACCCCGCGCCCGCGTCGTGTGTGACGATGCCGCGAACCTGGGACGGTATCTGGCAAACCGTCCCCACCCGCCGGCGGCGATTTTCTGTGGGCTGCCCCTGTCGTGGCTTCCAGCGCGCGAGCGAACGCGGATTCTCGATGTGGTCGCGGACGCGCTGCCGCCGGGAAGCACGTTCACGCTGTTTCAGTACGTCCACGCTGCGCCGACCCCACCGGGGCAACAGGTTCACCGGGCGCTCCGGGCACGTTTCCAACACATCGAACGCTTCCCGGTCTGGTGGAACTTGCCCCCGGCCTATGTTGTACACTGCGTCAAATGACCCCATCGCCAGTCCTGCCGATGATCTGTATCTGATTTCTGGAGACTTTCCCGCATGTCCAAGCGCCATCTGGTGACGCTCCTGACCGACTTTGGCACGATGGACCACTTCGTCGCGGCCATGAAAGGCGTCATTCTTGACATCCACCGGGACGTGGACATCGTGGACATTTCCCACGACATTCCGCCACACGATGTCTTCGCGGCAGCGTTCGTCCTCAACAGCGCCATGTCGTACTTCCCACGGTTTACCACGCACGTTGCCGTTGTGGACCCGACGGTTGGCTCGGCGCGGCGGCCGATTCTGGTGATGACCGACAACTACAACTTCATCGGCCCCGACAACGGACTGTTCAGTTACGTTTACCAGACGGAAACGGTCAACCGGGTCATCCATATCACCGCTGACTATTACTTCCGCCAGCCGGTGTGTCCAACCTTTCACGGGCGGGATGTCTTTGCGCCCATTGCCGGCTATCTGGCCAAGGGCGTGGACCCCCGGAAAATGGGCGAGCCGATTACGGACTACGTGCGTTTTGACGTGCCGCGCCCGGATGTCTCCGACCCGAAACGTCTGCGCGGTGCCATTCTGCATATTGACCGCTTTGGAAACTGCTTTACCAACTTCACCAAAGAGCACATTCAGTTGGCCGCCCTGCGCGCTGGCGGCCGGTTTCTCGTCATCCACCCGCAGGACCCGGCCAAGAGCCGCGAGGTGACGAAGTTCGTCACCCACTACGCCGAGGCCCAGCCCAATGAGTTGTTCGCCCTTTTTTCGAGCACCGGCTACCTTGAAATCGCGGCCCTGAAGGTTCCGGCGGCGCGCGTCCTTGAAGCCCGCCGGGGGATGGAAGTGCAGTTTGTTGTGCCGTAGGCAGCCAAGCCCGAAAGGCCGCCGGGGAGCCTGCTCCACCGGTTTTCCCCGCTCCCTGGGTGAAGGGCAAAGCGCGCGGGCCAGCGTGGTCATGGAGTGTCGAGCAGGCGTTTGAGCACTTCGTTGACCACCTGGGGATTAGCTTTGCCCTTCGTGGCCTTCATCACCTGCCCCACGAAAAACGCCAGCAGGGGTGTTTTTCCGCCCCGATATTCAGCCGCCTGTTTGGGGTTGGCGGCAATGACCTCGGCGGCAATGGCTTCAATCTGCCCGACATCGGACACCTGCCCGCCGCCCAGTTCCTGGACGATCTCCCGGGCCGCTTTGCCGGTTGTCAACATCCGCTCGAAGACTTCCTTGGCCAGCTTGTTGCTGAGCGTACCGTCAGCAATCAGGCCGATGAGTTCTGCGAGCGCCGCCGGGCTGATGGGCGAGCTTTCCAGAGAAAGCTTTTCAGCCGGGATGCGCGCCAGCAACTCGTTGGCAATCCAGTTGAAGGCTGCGCGGGCGTTGCCGCTGGCTTTGACACATGCTTCAAAGAAATCGGCAATTTCGCGGGTTGTCGTCATCAGCGACGAATCTTCAAACGACAGCCCATAGCTTTCCGCAAAGCGACGGCGGCGGGGTTCGGGAAGTTCCGGCATCCGGCTGCGCAGTGCTGCAATGGTTTCAGCGGTGAGGACGAGTGGCGGCAGGTCAGGTTCGGGGAAGTAGCGATAGTCGTGGGCTTCTTCCTTGCTTCGCATGGTGTAGGTGCGGGCTTCGCGCTCATTCCACAGGCGCGTTTCCTGCACAATGTGCCCACCTTCTTCGATGATCCGTATCTGCCGGGCAATTTCGTAGTCAATCGCCCGCTGGATAAAGCGGAACGAATTGAGGTTTTTGGTCTCCGTACGGGTGCCGAACGTCGTGCTGCCGCGCCGCCGGATGGAGACATTGGCATCACAGCGCAGGCTGCCTTCTTCCATGTTGCCGTCGCAGGCATCCACATACAGCAGGGCGCGCCGCAGGTACTGCACATAGTCGTAGGCTTCCCAACTGCTGCGGAAATCCGGCTCGCTGACAATCTCCACCAGTGGCACACCGCTCCGGTTGAGGTTCACATAAGATGAGGTATCCGAATCCGGCATCCCTTCGTGAAGGCTTTTGCCAGCGTCTTCCTCGATGTGCATCCGCTGGATGCGAAACGTCTTCAGGCGCCATTCCACTGGGCGGCCGGTTTCATCCCGTTCACTGGTCGGGATTTCCACGTACCCGGAAACTGAAAAGGGCTGGTCGTACTGGGAAATCTGATAGCCCTTGGGCAGGTCCGGGTAGAAGTAATTTTTTCGCGCAAAAACCGAAGTTTCGTTGATGTGCAAATTGAGGGCAAACGCAGCCAACGCAGCCTTTTCCACCACCAACTGATTGAGCACCGGAAGTGCTCCGGGCAGCCCCAAACACACCGGACAGGTGTTGGCATTCGGTTCCGCCCCAAAGTCAGTCGGGCAGGGACAAAAAATTTTTGTACGGGTCTTCAATTGCGCGTGAATTTCCAACCCGATGACCGGCTCATACTTTTCACGCAGAAGCTTGGCAAGGTCTGTCATGGAACGTGGTTCTGTCACGTGGAGCGGAAACAGACGTTATGGACGATTGCGGGTCGCCGCCTTGACAATCGAAAGAAGCTGCGACGGCGAAAAGGGCTTGCGGAAGTAGGTGACGACGCCAGCCTGCAAAGCATCCACTTCAGTTTTCACGCTCGTGTTTCCGGTGAGAATAATGACTGGCAAATCAGACAGTGCCGGTATCTGCCGCAGCCGGCGATAGGTCTCACTGCCATCCATTTCAGGCATGTCGAGGTCAAGCAGAAGGCAGGCAAACTGGGGATCGCGCTCCAGCATTTCGAGCGCCAACCGCCCGTTTTCCACCGTCACCACGTCGAATTCACGCCCCAGCGTGCTCTTGATGACGGCCCGAATCCCGATGTCGTCGTCGGCAGCCAAAACCCGTTTCATTCCAATTCGTTCCTCCTCACGGCTTTTTCTTTTCCACGGCGCTACCGGAAACTGTACCGGCTGCCGCAGACAACCATTTGGTCCACTTGCCTCATGGGCGTCCCCCCGGACGCCGCGCCCCCCGGTCTTCACGGTTCATACGCTCTTCGAGTTCGTCCCACATGCGCTGCATTTCGGCCTCGACGACGCGGAAGTTCTTGTACTTGCGCCGGATACGCCAGCGCCGCCAGGGTCCCGTCACCCACTCCCAAGTCGCCCGCAGTGGCGCCACCTCACCGCCCCGGATGGTCAGAAAACCAATCCCCAGGGCCCACAGGGCTGAAACGGAATCCGGGTAGCCATACAGCAGAAAGACGATGTCTATCGCCGCTGAAACATAGAAAATCGTGCGCCCGCGCAACAGCACGAAATTGAAAAACGTCGGGGTGTTCCACAGGCGCGCAGCAAAGACGCCCACCATCAGGGAAAACAGCGTGGCGGAACTCGCGGCAAAAACAAACGAGGGAACCGGCGAAGGCAGGAACTGGCGTACCACCAGCGCCATCAGAAAGGTGCCCAGGTAGGCGGCCGCCCCGCCCAGGAAGCACAGCGCCAAAAACCGCCCCGTGCCGAGCATGCGCTCCACAACGTTGCCGAAAAGGTAAAGCACAAGCAGCCCGATCAACCACCCGAACGGCGTCAGCGGGGTAATCGTCGCCGTGAAAAACTGCCAGACCGCACCCTGGAGAACTGCTTCCGGCAAAAAGAAAAACGGCACCGGCACGAGCGCCCGCACAATGACCACCACGGTCGTTGCTGCCATGAGGAACAGCGTACCAGGCAGTGGGCCACCGACATTCACCGGCAGATCATCGAAAACACGGCGCATAGAGCAGACTGGGAAGCCCCTGGCAAAGTGGAGCATCTGCCGGACGGCATCGCACGGGCCGGCAGAAACGACGTGACTATGGCACGGAAACGCAGTTCAAGGCAATGAAACCTGTTTCCTTCTGCCCACTTCATCCCAGGGTTTTCATGTCGCTCAGGAACGACATAGAATGCGGCGGCCTCAGTTTCGTGAACGAGCCCCCTTCCGTGGAGCGCACGTTATGCTGACCACAATCAATCTGCACCAATGGATTGCAGACCACCGGCATCTTCTCCGCCCACCGGTGGGGAATGCGCAGATATGGAAAGACCGGGAATTTATGGTGACAGTCGTGGGCGGCCCCAACCAGCGCAAGGACTACCACATTGATCCCGGTGAAGAGTTCTTCTACCAGCTTGAAGGCGACATCACCCTGCGCCTGATTGAAAACGGGGAGTTCCGGGATTTGCCCATCCGCGAAGGTGAAATCTTCTTGCTTCCGCCCCTGGTACCGCATTCCCCCCAGCGCGGCCCGAACACCCTGGGGTTGGTCATCGAGCGAATCCGACGCCCCGACGAACAGGACCGGTTTGAATGGTACTGCGATCGCTGCGGGCATCGGTTGCACGAAGTCGCCCTTCACGTCACCGATCTCACAACCCAACTCAAGCCGCTGTTCGATGCGTTCTGGGCTGATGAGCGCGCCCGTACATGTACGGCCTGCGGCCACGTGCTCCAGCCATGACCAACGCTGACGACCACGCCGAGCAGCCACCCAGCACACCACCTGTATGAAAGCGAGCTACAACTGGCTTGAAACCTACGTCAAGCCCCATCTCCCGGCGCAGGAACTGGCCCAGCGGTTCACGGCCGTCGGGCTGGCCGTGGATGCTGTCACCCCCGACGACGGCGACTTCATCTTCGATTTTGACCTCACCACGAATCGCCCGGACGCCCTGTGCCACTTCGGTCTGGCGCGGGAGGCGGCCGTGCTGACGGGCGCCCGGTTGTCTTTTCCCGACATCCATCTGACAGAGCAGGCCGTGCCCGGCGGGCCGGCGGCACACGTCCAGATTGCCGCGCCTGACCTGTGCCACCGCTACACGGCACGTCTCATTCATGGCGTACGGGTTGGCCCGTCGCCGGACTGGCTGGTACGCCGCCTGGCCTCTGTCGGGCAGCGCAGCATCAACAACATCGTGGATGTCACCAACTTCGTGCTGCTCGAACTGGGACATCCCCTGCATGCCTTCGACTTTGAGCGGCTGGCCGGACGGCGCATCGTGGTTCGCACGGCCCACCCCGGTGAAACCATAGTGACGCTCGACGGGGTGCAACGGGCGCTCACGCCGGACATGCTGATGATTTGCGATGCCGAACGCCCGGTGGCCGTCGCCGGCGTTATGGGCGGCGCAGAGAGCGAGATTTCTGCCACAACCACTCAGGTACTGCTCGAAAGCGCCTGGTTTACACCGGCCACGGTTCGCCGCACGGCGCGCCAACTCGGTTTACACACCGAGGCATCACGTCGCTTTGAACGGGGCGTTGATTTTGAAAATGTCCGGCGTGCCATTGACCGCTGCGCCCAGCTTATCGTCGAGGTTGCCGGCGGGGTTGTCGTCGGGGGGCCGCTCGATGTCATTGCCAGGACCCGGACACCCCTCACCGTCCGCCTCCGCTATGACCGCATTGCGGCGCTGACTGGTGTTGAAGTCGCACCTTCCAGGGCCGCCGACATCCTGACGGGACTCGGCTTCGAGCTGGTGACGGAAGATGAAGGCGAAAGTGAATGGATTGTGCCGGGCTTTCGGGTGGATGTGAGCATTGAGGAAGACCTCATCGAGGAAGTCGTGCGGCATGTGGGCTATGACGCCATTCCGGCGACGCTTCCCGGCTGGAATGACGCCGGCGGGTATCTGCCCGGCGAAGAAAAGCGGCGGACACTGCGCCAGACGCTTCTGGCCCACGGCTTTCACGAAGCCATCTCGTTTAGCTGGTGCTCCGGCGAGGCGCTGGCCGCCGCCGGTGCGCCAGCCGGGTTGCGCATCGCCAACCCACTTGACCAGCAGGAAAATGAGTTGCGCACCTCACTGCTTCCGGGACTGTTGACGGCTGTGGCACGCAACTTCCGCTTCGGCACCGAGGATGTCCGGCTGTTCGAGATGGGCAAGGTTTTCCACACCGTGGATGGTCAACTCACCGAGAAGGAATATCTGGCGCTGGCTCTGTCTGGCCGCGCCATGCCGGAGGACTGGCGTGGGCAACCGGCGGCCGAGAGTTTTCACACCCTGAAGGGCATTCTGGAAATTCTGTGCGACGCCGCACGCTGCCCCTCCTTCACCATCACCGCCCCGGCGGCAGGCAGTGCCATTACGGGGTTTCTGCCCGGACAGGTCGCCATTCTTCAGATTGCCGGCCAGCCCGTCGGGCGGCTTGGGCGCATCAGCCAGGCATTGGCCGCGCGTTTCGACTTCAAGCCGCCGGTCTATGTGGCTGAACTCGAACTGGCAGCACTGCTGTCCTACGCAACGACCTTCTCAGCCTACCGCCCGCTCCCGCGCTATCCACGGGTCGAACGTGACATTTCGGCGCTGTTTGATGCCATGCTGCCCTTGGCCAGCATTCAGGACTTCATCAGCAGCCTGGCCATTCCAGAACTTGAACAGGTCCGGCTGCGGGATATTTTCACCGGCGCGCAGATTCCAGCCGGACAGCGGGCCATAACGCTCAATTTGTGGTATCGTGCAGCCGATCGCACGCTCACAGACGAGGAAGTGTCCGAGCGTCATCGCCAGGTGGTGGAGGCGCTATGCGCACACTTCGGCGCGACGATTCGCTGAGTGTGTGGCAACGACGCCCCCCATCACACCAAGAGCACATTGGGTCAAGCCGGACAGAAGAAATCACCCAACCAAGAACATAAGACGACCGAGCCAGAGGGAAAGCCGTGACGACGCTCAATGGAATGGAGAAATTCAATCACCTGGAAGACAAGCTGTACCGCATCGTCGAATACGCCAAGCACCTACGCCAGGAAAAGGAATCACTGGAACGTGAAGTCGCCGCACTCAAACGCGAGGCCGCCGCGCGCGCCGAAGAAAATGAACGGCTCAACCAGCGCCTACACCAGATGCTCAATGAACGGGATGCCATCAAGAACAAGGTCGAGGCCATGCTGGATGCCATTGCCCTGGTGGAACCGGAGCTGACGGAAGCCGCACGACGTGGATGAACCAATCCTTTCCGACCTGTGGGTGACCCAGGCACGGACATAGAACAGGTCAGCCACAGCAGGCCACACCTTCGGATGGAGGAGCCGGGAAACAAGCCGGAGCACAAACAACCACGGTATTCTGGGGCTGAATCGGCGGGGGTTTATCCTTGTAATCCAGTGCGAATGTAGAGGTTATGTCCAATGGCAAATCCACGCGACGCTGGCACACAACCGGTTGAAGTCCGTATCTACGGGCAGGTCTATAACATTCGCGGTGACGGCAACAGCGCCTACATTTCCGAGCTGGCAGCCTACGTTGACCGCAAGATGCAGGAGGTGATGAGCAGCACCAACACGGTGGACAGCCTGCGGGTGGCCATCCTGTCGGCGCTCAACATTGCCGATGAGCTTTTCCAGGCCAACCGACGCATCGAGCAACTCGATGCCATGGTTGGGGAACGCAGCCATGACTACGCCAACCTTATTGACTCCGTGCTCCGCAAGGAAAAGTCCCCAACGCCCGAAACCAAGGCCCAGTAACTGCAATGCATTTCCGGCCGGTCAGCGACGACTCACACACGAGGCTGCCTATGACACCCGAACAGTTTGACACCATCAACCGCCTGTTTCAGTTGACGTTCCAGGTTGGAGACCGGCTTGGCAGCGAGTCAAGTGACCCCGCCCAACTGCTGCTTACGTCGCAGCCAGACCTGGAGGGTTGTCAGGCGTACTTTCCGCCCGACTACACCCTGGAGCCACTTGAAGCCGAACGCTGGCAGGAGCACCTGGCCGATGCCCCCGCCCTGGCCGAAATGGTCTGCGTACTGGCGTCGTCGCCTCTGACCTACGGGCTATACCGGCAGGATGAAGTGTCCTGGTGGGTCTGCGCCTTTTGGGCGGCCCGGGAGCAACTCGGCACCAACCTCCTGTTTCGCGCCCACCGGGTCGAAACGTAAGCAGGTCACAATACGGGGCACTCTCCTGTCGCTTCGCGGGATTTGACATACTCCCCTGCCTAAAGGCAGGGGATTCTTGTTCTTGGTTCTGCGAGCGCACTTACTTCATCAGGTTGCCCCTCTAAAGCAGCGGTGCATCTCTCCCCAAGCGTTCCCTCTTTCGAGGCAGTTCCCTTTTGCCCAAAGGTACTGTAGTGGCAAGTAGCGAATAGCGAACAGGGAGCGAGCAGCGAGTAGCGAGTAGCGAGTGAAGCGAGTAGCGAGCAGCGAGTAGCGAGTAGCGATCAACCACTCGCCACTCGCCATTCGCCACTCGCCAATTCCGCCACTCGCCACTCACCACTCGCCTCTGAACCACTCGCCACTTGCTTCCTTATTGAGGACAACTATGGGTTCTAGTGGATAGGGTTTTTACTACCATACGCCCACAGTTACTACAGTCCTGTGTGGTGTACTGCGGCGGTACGCTGACTACTGCCTTGTCCCACACCTTGCCGTAGTAGTCCAGCCACGCAGTGAATTGAGACCAGCCAGCATCATGAATGGATTTGGCAAGATGATGATTTTTGACCAGGTTCTTCACCTGCAAGTCTTCATACGCCACGACATCGTGAGATGCCACCACGCACCGTGCCTGCTTAATTGCCCAGTCCTTACGCTGGCGTTGGACTTTCAGATGCACTTTGCCCAGTCGCTTTCTTTGCTTGTGGTAGTTCCTGGATTGGGATTTTGCCCTCTTCTTGAACTTCCGACTTAATCTGCGCTGGTGTTGCTTTAACCTCCTTTCACTACGCCTCAAAAACTTAGGACACTCTACAGGGTTGCCGTTCTGGTCGGTGTAGAAAGCCTTTAAGCCCAAGTCAATGCCAATAACATTGCCTGTGTATGCTCCCTGCTCTTTGCGCTCCACATCCAAGCAGAACTGGGCATAGTACCCATCTGCCCTGCGTATCACCCGCACCCGATTGATTTTGGAGTTTAGGATATGGTGTCTTGCCTCACCATTGCAGTACAGAGCAAAAGCACCAGCATTGAAGCCATCAGTGAAGGTGATAGACATTCCATCTCCTGACAGCTTCCAGCCAGATACCTTGTATTCCACAGAACGGCAATGCTTCTTGAACTTGGGATACCCTTTCTTGACCGCCTTGTTTCTGCAGTTGGTATGGAACCGGGAAATGGAAGCCCAGGCTCGCTCTGCACTTGCCTGCCTTGCCGCTGAGTTTAACTTCCTGACAAAGTCAAACTCTTTGGCCAGGTCTTTGCAGTGGGCATAGAGAACAGCTTTGTTTACACTCTTGTTGTCCATCCAGTACCGCACACGTATGTTTCTGACAAACTGTGCGGTACGGATGGCTTCATCCAGAGCCTGATACTGCTCTGCTGTCCCGTTGAGTAGCTTGGCTTCCATGACTCTCATACTGCTATTTTATCACAGGTTTGGCTTGATAAAACAGCGTGCGCCTTATATCCCTGCCCTAAAGTGCAGGGCTTTACGGCGTTTTTTCGGTAACGGCCCGAAGCAACAGCAGGGCTAACCGCGTGCCTGCCAAGCGCACCACTGGTGCCGGGCTTGTCTGCCCACAGTGCGTCGCACTGGACGGGGAAGCTTGAGAACAGTCAGGTTTGAGGCAACTCCCGCCTAGCTGATGGATTCTTCTGACCCAAAGCCCAGGTAGTCGGTCACGCTCATGCCGATGCGTTTGGCGAAGAGTTGTCCCATGGAGTGAATTTCGCCCAAAGACTCATCGAGCAGTATCCGCTCGACGCGCCACATGGGGAAAAAGCTGTGGGTCAGTCCGATGTTGCTTTCCCCATTGGCAATGGCGCTGAGCCAGTCATCGAAAGCGTTGATGTCAAGCCCTCGCAGATGGACCCCGGACGGTTCCAGGCTGGTCAGAATTCCCCAGAGTTTTTCGCGCGGGCTATGCAGCCCAAGAACCACACAAGCACCTGGACGAATCATATAAGCCTCCTGGAGATTCAGTTACGGCGTGTCATTCGGAGTCGAGGACTTTGCTCGTTTCAAAGAGAATTTCGCTGCGCATCACCCGCACGGTCAGATTGCCGGCTGTCAGGTTGGCTTCCTCGGGAACCGTCTCTCCTTCAGTTGCCACATCGGGCAGCTCAGTCACAGGAGGGTCAAGCTCAAAGCGGATCAGGGCGGTGCCCAGACGCAGGATGTCTCCATCCTCCAGCCGGATGCCGGTCGCATCCCCAGGTGGCGTCTCGATGGATTGCCCGGCCCGCTCAACGGCCGTCCCATTGGCGCTTCCAGTGTCAAACAGGTAGAAGTCCCCACTGTCAAAAACAATTGAGGCATGTTGCCGGGAAACGCTTTTGTTGGGAGAACCACTCTGATCGTGGCGTGCATAGACAAAATCATTCCGCCGCAACACTTCGCCGGATTTCAGATCGAGTACCGTCCGCAGGCGGCCCAGAAACGTCGTGCGCTTGGTGATAATGAACGGTGAGCGATAGACCTCACCGTTGAGCGCCGTCAGACGGGCCAGCCGTGGAATCTGTGGCTTGACGCCCTTGACCTCAAGAATGCGTCCTGCCTGCTCATCCACGGTAACGGCCAAGCCCTCGGCTGGCTCAGCCGGCGAAGCCCACTCAAAACTCACCGAACAATGGGTCGGCGCACCTGCCGCGGCCACCGTGGGACGAATCTCCACAACCAACGGTTCAAGCAGCCGGAAACCGGAACCCGCAATGTAGTCATAGACCATCTTCGTAAACACGATGGAGTTGAACAGCACTTCGAGTTCTTCGAGCTTGGCCGGGCGCAGGTTGGGCACCGTAAAGACCATGCGATTGGGCACAAAGGTCTGGTTTCCAATCCAGATGAAACGTTTGAGCGAAAGCTCGTCCAGAATCTGCCGCACCAGAAGATGGGGCTTGACATCGTCCGGCGTCAGCACCGGGTTGACACGGATGGCTTCGGTCAGGAAGCGTTCGAGTTCAAGCAAACTCCGGCGAGTGTCACTGTTCATCGGAAGTCACCCACATCACAAAAACATTACGCAAGCCAACCGGAACATAACCACCAGTCAGACAGGCAGCCACGCTCCTTGCACCATCCCCAAGCCGAAAAGCCCTAAGCCGAAAAGGCCGCAAGACACGGAATCTCGATTTCGTAGGCTGAAACCGGCAGCGTGGGATACTTCTGATAGACCACCTGGGCTTCGACATGGAGACAGCTCAAACAGTCTTCCTCCGTGCAGCCGGTATCCAGCCCGATGGCGCTGCCGAAGACATAGATTTCACCCGGATTCCGTACGCCCTCCGCTGGCAGCAGACGCGCCGGAGTGTGTCCAAAAAAGCAGGGCTTGCCATCATAGAGCGTGAAAAAATTCAAATCACGGGTCCACATCAGCACTTCCGGTTCACATTCCGCCGGGTGCTTGCCGGCGGCAATACCGGCGTGGACGTACAGAGCCCTTTCATCTTCGTAAAAAAACGGCAGACTCCGCAAAAATTCAATGTGTGATTCGGGAATGCCAATGGCCAGTGAAGCCGTATTCTCGTCTATGTCGAAGCCATACTGCTGAAGGGTCTGAATACCGCCGTTTTCGGGAATCAGCCACAGCGGATCGCCGTAATCGAGCAGGTCCAGCAACATCTGCTCGTGATTGCCGCGCAGACACACCACGTTGGGATTGCGGCGGCGCAGTTGCAGGACGTACTCAACGACTTCCGGTGACTCCTCTCCCCGATCAATAAGGTCTCCCACAAAGATTACCCGGTCGTGACGCTCATCATAGTCCACAGCTTCGAGGATTTCCCGCAGTTGCCGGGCGCGCCCGTGAATGTCTCCAAAAACGTACGTGTTGCCCATACCCTGAACCTTGCTCAAGCCATAAGAGGTGTTTCCTACCTGCCTGTTGCACGTGCGCGACAGCGCACCAACCCAGTCAACCTAGTGCGCCAGTTCTTTCCCCGGCTTGAAACGGATGGTCTTGCCAGGTGGGATGTCGGCAATTTCACCGGTGCGCGGGTTTCGCCCAACGCCACGTTTGCGGGGTTTGACCACAAACACCCCAAACCCGCGCAACTCAATCCGTTCGCCACGTTCAAGTGCCTGTTTGAGTCCCTCAAACAGGGCATCCACAGCGACCTCTGCCTTGGACTTGGCAATCCCGGTGACACTGGCAACGCGATTGACGATGTCAAGCTTGATCACGGTTCACTCACACCCAAAACGTCATGATGATGACCTGTCCCCGGCTTGGCGCAAGGCAGGTCAGTCCACTGCGTGGACAGCCCTGTGTACGGCGTGTGAAGGCAACGTAAAGGGTCATTTGAAATGCTGTCAAGCCGGAAGTGACTCATCCAGTGTTTCCCCTCCGCCAACTCCCGTTTCTTCCGTCAATTGCCCCCAGCTTAGGCGTTCGCGCAGAAAGAGCACCAGCCCCAGCAGGGTCAAAGGGACATACCACACAATATGGGAAACAAACGAAAATGCGAGGGCGGCTTCCTTCTCAACACCAAAGGCGCTGAGGCTGTGCGTACAAAACCACTGGTACGTCCCCACGTAACCCGGCGCGGAAGGCAACATCGCCCCCAGGTTGACATAGCACATGACGTAGAGGATTTGCGTCACCCCTACGTCCAGATTGCAGGCCAGCGCCACGAACCATGTCATGTAGAGACTGGCGATCCAGATACCGAACGAATCCACCCAGACCCAGGCCAGCGTACGCAGGGAGCCGCCGCAACTGACCCCGCGCAGAAAACGGTCAGTCATATCCGCAAGGCGCGCGGCATAGCGTCCCAGGCGGACAGCCGTCAGGCCGCGCTCGACCAGGCGCACAACGGTCGGGCGCAGGACAATGGCCGACACAAGCCCGGCCGCACACCCAAAGCCCAGCCAGGCCACACCGGTCGCAATGACCTTGCTTTCCGGCGGAAGCTTCAGGGTCAGCAGTGTGAAGGAAATGAGCAACAGCAGCATGAGCACGTCAGCCAGCCGCTCGGTCACGATGGTGCCAAAGGCAAAGCTTTTGGTCGTCCGGGTTTTGCGCCCGACCAGGTAGGCACGCGCCACTTCCCCGATGCGTGCCGGCAGGATGTTGTTGGCCATATAACCAACGGTCATCACCGAAAAGCAGTCGCCAAAATGAATGGCGTCATCCGCCGGGCGTCCGACATCGAGCAGCCGTTTCCAGCGCACGGTACGCCAGACAAAACCGACCCACATCAGAGCAAAGGCCACGGCCAGGTAGGGCCACTGAACCGCGCGCAGTGCCAGGCCCGTTTTTCGCCAGTCAATGCCGTAAAACGCAAGTCCGGCAAACACGATGCTGAGCAGGATACCGAGCCAGATTGTGACCGTTTTGAGCTTGCCCTTCATTTGGCTTTGGAAAGGACTGGAAGCTGGTCTCCCTGCGGTTCAGCTAAGTGGCTGGCTGACACTTTAGCCACCGGAGGCGCACGGCAGCCAAGCGTAGGGCGCACGGTTCAGCGGTCATAGTAGCCACGGCGCGTACGGATGATGACGCCGGGACGCCGGGACGTTACCTTGACCCGCCGCCACTGGTTGCTGTGTTCGACTTGAGTTGGGTAATAGGCCAAGCCGTACACCGTACGCAACTCGGCGATGATTTTCTGGTACACACCGGCAAGGTCTTCGACCCGTGCGGCAACGTAGAGCACAGCACCGGACGCATCCGCCACCTGCTGAAGTTGCGTACGCGCCAGCGCATAGACCTCGGCCGTCTCCCCCCAGTGATTCCGAAAGTTTTCCTCTTCGGTGTCCAGGTAAATCGGATAGACCAGCGTGCCGGATTCCAGAATGGCCTCCAGCATCTGACGAAAAGAAACCCGCGACGGCACCGGGTAGGCGGCGCTGATGCTGTTGTCCACGCCGTCGGTCATGACGACGACGGCATTGCGTTCGTCCTGAAATGGAGCCAGCACTTCGGTGAGGGTAAACCACATGGCTTCGTAGTAGGCGGTTCCCCCGTCGGTGGCACGCATTTCGGCAATCCGCTGCTTGAGCAACGCACGGTCATTCGTCGGACGGCAGAGCACATGCACACTGCGGGTAAAGGTCACAATGGCAATTCGGTCCTGGGGGCCGGCCAGCTCAACAAAGCGCCGGGCACTCTTGCGGATGGCTTCAATCTTTTCGCGGGTGCTGCCACTCAAATCCAGCAGCAGCACCAGGTTGAAGGGCGTGCTGGTCGGCTTGAAGTGGGCAATTTCCTGCCTGATTTCTTCGTCGAAGATGGTGAAATCCTCAGCGGTCAGGTCAGGGACAGCCCGCCCGTCCTGGGTGGTGGCAATGACGTTGAGGTTGACCAGCCGGGCATTGAGGCGAATGGTATCGGCCTCAACGCCGGACTCATCCGTCTCATCCACAGGAATATCCAGAGCGCGCCGGCGAAGTGTCGGGCGACCGTCCGGCGTCGTGTGCAGAGGGTCACGGCGCGGCAGGTTAGCCAGTGCCTCATCAGCAGCCGCGAACTGTCCGGCGTCACGGTTTGGCCCATCCCAGGCACTTCCACGGTTGTCGCCGCCGGCCCGTGGCAGACCGCCAGTCCCGGAAGGTATGCCAACCCCGGAAGGTGTGCTGTGGCTCCCCGGTGGGGGGATGATCCGCACGCCGATGCTGCCCGACATGGTGGTGTCGTCCCCAAAGCGCCGCTGCGCCCGTCCGATACCACCTACCCCGCCATAAGTGGCGCTGGAGTCATCCTGCGACTGCATGCCGCCGCCGAAAATAGGCGTCAGCGGACGGTCGGCCGGACGATCATCGGGTGGTGGGAAGCGGGTCGGCTGCGAGGGGATGGTGTCATCCGCTATGGCCACAGATGGCGTTGGATCAGGTTCAACGATGGCAACACTCGACCGCAGGGACTTGAGCGCAACGTGCCCACCGGCTGACCGGACGATGATTGCCCGCCCACCACGTCCCAGCCGCCCCTTGATGGCCCGACCGCTTTTCTCATCATACCTTGCCAGACTGAGGTGGCTGGTGGCCGTCCCATTGACCGAAGAAAGTTCGACATCGGCATCGAACCAACGTGGGACTTCAACAGCAACATCACCGCTGTCGGTTTCCACCGTGGCGCTGGCCACCGGACCAATGAGTTCGATTGTCCCGGAATGGGACAGGAGACGGACGTGGGACTCAGCCGGAATGTACAGCTTCAGATTGGTCCCACCCATCTTTGGGATGCAGCGCACTGTGAACTGTGACGGGGTCGTGACGATCCTGATGTCCCGCTCGTCCACCCAGCGCCCATCCGGGCGGGCCGCCATGATGTGGATGAGGTCTTCGCCCCAGACCTCGACTTTGGTCGTCCCGGAAGTGTTTTCAACCTGAATGGTGCGTCCCTGACCGGACTCGAAACTGCGCTCAAAGACTTTGAGTTGTCCCGGCGTCTGGCGCTGGGCATCCACTGGCAGACCGATCAGCGCCGTCCAAAGCATCACGGAGAACAGGATGCACGTTGCCTGCCGCCCCCACGTCCATCTTGCCATAGCGACTGTCTCCCCTAACTCCAACCACGACGTCAAAGCCCAAACGATGGACCCTCTCAACGCAACCAACCGGGGGGAACCCCCAAACGCCGGGCTTCTTCCTGCAGGACCGTGTATTGCACATACAACCCGGTCAGCCGCGCCTGGGCATCCCGGATGCGCTCATTGACGTTGATCAGTTCCCGTTTTTCAGCCGTCATGACTTCCTGTGGCACCAGCACCCGGTTGCCGAAAGCATCCCGCCCCAAAAGAAAGGTTCTTCCTTGTTGGTCAATCCGGCGTTGCAGCCCCTGAGCCTGGCTGGACAGCGAACGGATGATTTCCTGCTGGGTGTAGATTTCTATCAGAAGACTCCGCGCCCGCCCCCGCCAGTAGGCTTCGTCATTCGCCATTGCCAGGTCTGGGTTTGGGCTGGGGGCAGCCGAACCGGCTGTTTGTTCCGCCACATTTGGCGTTGTCACACTGGATCGGGCACGTCTCGCTGCGGCGTGATGCATCGTGCCGCCAAAATCGGCATTGGTCAGCGTGCGCACCGGCTTCTGCGCCGTCGTGGAAGCTGGTTTGGAAGTGGTTGGAGATGGTGGCGTCGCCGCAACTGGCGGTATTGGGTGCCCGTTGGCACCAATGGGGCGGGGTGGGCGAGCCTGCGCCCGAAAAGCACCATCCCTCTGCCCGTTGACCCGCTCAGTCGCCGCAATGTCAATGTTGGCCAGCGCAATTGAAATCCGCCGCCCGTCGGAGGTCGTAAAAATCGCCACTTCGTTGACAATGCGGTACTCGTCCCGCACTTCCAGCCGTTTCCCATCCCGGAGCACCAGCACGTAATCAGCGGCCAAGGCCACACCTGACCACAGTGCCATCCCCAGCCAGACGACCGTTGCGGCTACCCAGCGTGTCATCGCGTTCCTCCTCATCGAAAGCCGGCTTTTTCCTGAAAACGCTTCCCTGGATGGGCCCTGAGACGTGTTACACAAACGATAGCACGTCATTTTGCCATTCGGCGATATAACGTGCTTAGATAGTGCCAGGTTTCACCCCAACAACGGCGGCCACGCCCGTGATTCACTCGGAAATTGCCCTCATTCTTGACTTTGGCTCGCAGTACACCCAGCTCATCGCCCGCCGCACCCGTGAACTGGGGATTTACTGCGAGATTGTTCCGTGTCACACGCCAGTGGATGAAATTCGCGCCAAAACGCCCCGCGCCCTGGTGCTCTCTGGCGGGCCGGCTTCAGTCTATGCCGCCGATGCCCCGCACTGCGATCCCGGTGTGTTTGCGCTGGGCGTCCCCATCCTTGGCATCTGCTACGGCCTGCAAACCATCGCCGCCCGGTTTGGCGGAACGGTGGCCCCTTCAACCCGCCGCGAGTTTGGCGCGGCACGCCTGCGGCAGTACCAGACCAGCCGCCTGTTTGCAGGATTGCCGGAGGAATTTGATGTCTGGATGAGCCACGGCGACCACGTGGTGCAGCCACCGCCGGGATTTACCGTCACTGCGCAAACGGAGGACGCACTCGGCGCGCTCGAAGACCCGGCGCGGCAGCTTTACGGCTTGCAGTTTCACCCGGAAGTCGTCCACACCCCGCTTGGGCGGGACATCCTGCGCAACTTTTTCATCGGCATTGCCGGCATGCGGGCCGACTGGAACATGCAGAGTTTCGTCGAGGCCGCCATCGCCGACATCCGCGCCCGGATTGGACCCACTGGACGCGCCATCTGCGGACTTTCCGGCGGCGTTGACTCGGCGGTTGCAGCGGCGCTTGTGGCAGAAGCCATCGGCGACCGCCTGACCTGCCTGTTCGTGGATAACGGCCTGTTGCGGCTGGGCGAATTTGACGAGGTGCTGGCAACCTTCCGGGATACGATGCACCTGAACGTCCGGGGCATCGCCGCCGGCGAACGCTTCCTGACGGCCCTGGCCGGCGTGGATGATCCCGAAGCCAAGCGCAAAACCATTGGACGGGTGTTTGTTGAGGTCTTTCAGGAAGAGGCCGCCAGACTTGGGCAGGTAGAGTTTCTCGTCCAGGGCACACTCTACCCGGATGTCATTGAATCTGTGTCGGTCAAGGGGCCGTCGGCGGTCATCAAGAGCCACCACAACGTCGGTGGTCTGCCCGAAACGCTCCACCTGAAACTGGTCGAGCCGCTCCGCGAGCTGTTCAAGGACGAAGTGCGCGCTGTCGGCCGGCAGCTTGGCCTGCCGGAAGCCCTGCTGCGGCGGCATCCTTTTCCCGGCCCGGGGCTGGCCGTACGCATCGTCGGAGAAGTCACCCCGGCGCGGGTGGCCCTGCTGCAACGCGCCGATGCCATTGTCACGGAAGAAATCCGCGCGGCCGGGCTGTATGACGACATCTGGCAGGCTTTCGCCGTGCTGCTGCCGGTACGCAGTGTGGGTGTGATGGGTGATGAGCGGACGTATGAGCACGTCTGCGCCATCCGCGCCGTCACCAGCCAGGACGGGATGACCGCCGACTGGGTCCGCCTGCCCTACGACGTACTGCATCGGATCAGCCGCCGCATCATTGCCGAAGTGCGGGGCATCAACCGCGTGACGTACGATATTTCCTCGAAGCCGCCGGCCACCATCGAGTGGGAATGAGCCGGCGCGGGGCCGGTTGGAACCTGTCCACGCCTGGAAAACCCGGTCAGGCTGCCGTAACCCTGGTCCGTCGGGCGATATGGTGGAGAAGGGCGTATGAGCACAAAGTCAGACCGCTTTCCCGGTGACGATGACAACTGGTTGGCTGGTATCAGGCAGCGCATCGTCGCCGCCCGCCAGCGCGCAGCCCTGGCGGCCAATGCCGAATTGATCGGGCTGTACTGGCAGATCGGCCACGAGATTCTGGATCGGCAGCGCTCCGCTCAGTGGGGCGACAAGGTGCTTGACCGGCTGGCGCGCGATTTGCGCGAAGCTTTCCCGGAAATGAAAGGTTTTTCGTCCAGAAACCTGAAATACATGCGGTATTTTGCCGAGCACTGCCCCCAGCAGGCATTTGGGCAGCAGTCTGCTGCCCAATTACCGTGGTTTCACATCGTCACCCTGCTGACCAAGCTGGCTGCGCCAGAAACACGCGAATGGTATGCCCGTCGCGCCATTGCTGAGGGTTGGTCCCGTGCCACGCTGGAAGTCAGTATCCGCAATCGCCTGCACGAACGGCAGGGCCGGGCCGTCACCAACTTTGACGCCCACCTGCCGGCGCCGCAGTCACAACTGGCGCACGAAACGCTGAAAGACCCGTATCTTTTCGATTTTCTGGGTCTGGGCGATGACGCCCATGAGCGCGACATCGAAAATGCCCTGATGCGGCACATCACCCGCTTTCTACTCGAATTGGGCCATGGTTTTGCCTTTGTCGGGCAGCAGTACCGGCTGGAGGTCGGCGACCAGGAGTTTTTCATCGATCTTTTGTTCTATCACACGCGGCTCAAGTGCTACGTGGTGGTTGAACTCAAGGCGGGCGCGTTCAAGCCTGAGCATGCCGGGCAGTTGAACTTCTACCTCACCGCTGTGGATCGGCAGATCAAAGCGCCGGATGACAAGCCCACCATCGGTCTGCTGCTGTGCAAAACAAAGAACCGGCTGGTGGCGGAATATGCCCTGTCAGGCATTGACAAGCCGATGGGCGTGGCGGAATACCAGCTTGTGCGCGCTCTGCCTGAGCCGTTGCTGACCAATCTGCCCACGGTCGAGGAACTGGAAACCGAGCTGGGTGCTGTCGAGGCAGACACACCCGAAAGGAGCAAGGCGTGAACCGTGACACGGCAACCCAAATCCTGGCCGGGGCCAAGCCCGAGTTACAGCGGCGTTTTGGCGTGACGCGGCTGGCCCTGTTTGGCTCCACGGCGCGCAACGAGGCACACAGCGACAGCGATGTGGATGTGCTGGTTGCCTTCGACGGTCCAGCCAGCGCCGGGCGTTATTTTGGTGTGCAGTTCTATCTGGAAGACCTACTGGGCTTGCCCCGTCGATCTGGTAACGGAAAAGGCGCTGCGCGCAGAACTCAAACCCTTTATCGAACGTGAGGCAATCCATGTCTGAGCGCACAAGGCATCACGGCGGCTCACCGAATTTCCCAAAGTTTGCGTGGCAATGATTTTATGTGCTTTCCGGGACGACTTACGATTGCGCAGGAGTAGATAAACGATGTTCGTGGATTCACACTGTCACGTGGACTTTCACAGCTACGACGAAGACCGGGAGGCCGTCCTCAACCGGGCGCGCGCAGCCGGCGTCGGGATGATGCTCGAAATCTGCGGCGGCGACATCGCCCGTGGTTCGCTTGACATCGGTATGCGCATCGTTGACCGTGAACCCGACATCTACGGCGCGGTCGGGGTACACCCCCACGATGCCGCCGCTTATGACCCCTCGCTCGAAGCCAAACTGCTCGATCTGATGACGCATCCGAAAGTCATTGCCTGGGGCGAAATCGGGCTGGATTACTACTATGACCGCTCACCACGTGACGTACAGCGGCGCGTCTTTGCCCGCCAGATGACCCTTGCCCGCGAACGCCAGCTTCCCATCATCCTGCACATCCGGGACGCTGACGAAGACATGATCGCCATGCTGCGCGACTACTGGACAGGCGTCGAACGGCCCGGCATCTTCCACTGCTTCAGCGGCTCGTGGAAGCTCATGGAAGCTGGCGTCGAGCTGGGCTTCCACATTTCCTTTTCCGGCAACGTCACCTTCAGGAAAAACCACGAGTTGCGCGAGATCGCCCGTGCCGTGCCGCGTGAACGTCTGCTGATTGAAACCGACTGCCCCTTCCTGTCGCCGGAACCCTACCGTGGCAAACGCAATGAGCCGGTGCGCGTCATTGAAGTCGCCCGCCAGTTGGCACAGCTTCACGAAATGGATGTCGCCGACCTCGGCCGGCTGACGACCATGAACTTCTGCCGCCTTTTCCGGCTTGAAGCCGCCGCGCCCTCGGCGGTAACCACTGCCAAGGCATGAATGACCCTGCTGCGTCAAGCCGCCCTTGATCTCGTCATTGTCGGGCTGCTGTTTTCCGGCCTTCGCTTTGGCGGCCGGGTGTGCCGGCGTCTGCTCCTGCCCGGCACTGTCCACAGCGCCCTTGACGATCTCGCCCTGGGGGGCATCGGCGCGGGCTGGCTGGTCTTTGCGGCCCAGACGTTTGGCGGTTACGGGCGGCCGCTGGCACTGCTGTTCCTTGGCCTTGGCGCGCTGGGGCTGCTTGATCGCGCGTGGTGGACAGCCCTTGCCGGGGGCTGGACTCACTGGCGGCAGATGCCTTGGACGAACCGCGCCGCGCTGGGGGTCATTCTCATCAGCTTCGGCAGCGCCGGCCTTGCCGCTCTGGCTCCGCCTACGGCCAAGGACGCGCTCGTGTATCACCTCGCCGTCCAGAAGACCTATCTGGCGGCCGGGCGCTTCGTCGAACTTCCCAACAACATCTTTGCCTACTTTCCACAGTTGGTCGAAGGGCTGTACGCCTGCGGCATGAGCGTCGGGAGTGACCGGACGGCCGCGCTCATCCACACTGGCTTCGGACTGCTGCTGTGCCTTGGTACGTACCGGCTGGCCCGCGCCACAGGGCTGTCGTCCACCGGCGGATGGCTGGCGGCCGCCGTTCTCGCCAGCACCCCCATGGTCTGGCTCGAAGCCGGCTGGCCCTATGTGGATTTGGCGCTGGCGTTCTACGTCGTACAGGCGCTGCACCGCCTTCTGGACTGGCACGCCACAGGCCGCACTTCGGCGCTGGTGCTGGCCGGCGTGTTTTTTGGCGGCGCGGCCAGCATCAAATACATGGCGCTGCCGCTGGCGCTGGCGCTGACACCGGTACTGCTGGGATGGCTGGCGGCAACATCCCGGAAATCTTCCCCGGAGCCGTCCATCGGGCGTGTCATTCAGACCCTGGCGCTGTTTTTCGGGCCGCTGCTGGTCGTCGCCGCGCCATGGTACGGGCGCAATCTGTGGCTGGTTCACAACCCGGTCTTCCCGCTGCTTTACACACTGTTTCCAACGCAGAGCGCCGGTTGGGATGCTGACCGCGCCCGCCTGCATCTGCTGTTTCTGCAGGGCTACGGCAGCGCCACGAAAGACTGGCTCGACTATCTCACCCTTCCTTGGCGGGTGTGCTGGCTGGCCCGTACGGATGACATCCGGCATTACGACGGCGAAATTGGCGCCGTCTATTTTCTGCTCGTTCCGGCGCTGGGGCTGTGGCGGCGGATGGACAGCCGCCTGCGGGGACTGACCGCCTTTGCTGGCCTGTTTTTCGGGCTGTGGGCGCTGTCGTCGCAGCAGGTACGCCTTCTGCTCCCCGTCCTGCCGCCGGTGGCGGTGGTGAGCGTCTGGTTTGCCGCCGACTGGCTTGGCGTCAACCGGGGTTTGCGCCGGATTGGTCTCATCTGCCTGGGACTGTTCATCACGGCCAATGCTCTGCGCACGGCTGATCTGGCCGTCGAAGGACAGGCTGTTGCAGCCGGGCTGGGTCTTGTTCCGTCCCAGGACTACCTTCGGTCGAAGCTGCCCGAATACGAACTTTTCCGCTTTCTTGCCGAGAACACCGAACCACAGGCGCACATCTGGCTGGTCACGACCGGGGCGCGGACGTACTACCTCGAACGCCCGTTTCTGACCGATTACGCTTTTGAGGACTACACCCTGGCGCGTCTTGTCCGGGGCACCCGCACGGCAGATGAGCTGGCCACAGCCGTGGCCCGGCTCGATGTGGACTGGCTGCTCATCGCGCCCGGCATCGTACTGGGTCCACAGACCACGCCGTTTGAAAACGAAGCTGAACGGGCACGATTTGTGGCGTACCTGCGGAGGTACGCCACGCTCGTCCGGCAGGATGGGCAACTGGCCCTGTTTCGGTTGGAAGGGGTAGGCGCCGAACCTGCCCGTTAGCGGTTGGGTGGCCGTGACCTTCAGGCGGCTCTGGCCCCCGTGAGGATTTCCTGCATCCGGGCGCGGGCCTTGTGCAGTTGCGACTTCGATGTGCCGGCGCTGATGCCGAGCAGACCGCCGATTTCCTCATGCTCATAACCGTTCAGGTCGTGCAGGATGAGCACGGTACGATACCCACGGGGCAGCTTTTTGACGGCGGACAGCAGCGCCAGCTTGTCCACAAGTGGCGTCTGCGATTGCCGGATCATGACCGGCGTGACTTCTTCCGGCATATCGCCTTCTTCAGTCACGCTCTCCATCCGGTTGGACTTTTTGCGGAAGTGCATCAGCACCTGATTGACGGCAATCCGGTGCAGCCAGGTGGTGAACGCCGCTTCGCCACGGAAGCTGTCCAGCTTGCGGAGCACCTGTACAAACACCTCCTGGGTCAGGTCTTCCGCATCATCCGGGTTGCCAGTCATGCGCAGGCAGATGGCATAGACCCGCCGGTAATGCTGGCGGTAAAGGGTTTCAAAAGTTTCGGCTGCCGCCGGCGAAGGCGGCTCCGGTTCCGTCGTGGACTCCGGGGTGACATCTTCTTCCAGTTCTGCAACTTCATCCAAACCGGGAACGCCCGGTTCGAGACCAAATTCGCGTCCCAGCAGATGGTTTTCAGATATATCGCCAAGTGAACTGTCGGCAAAGTCAGATGAGGGAGGAAACGTGGCAGGCGAGGGGGTAAAGGCGACTGAAAATAAGCTGTCTTCAGTTGTCAAACGGCACATGATGGAAAAGCCTCCTAATCGTGAACTGGCAATCACTGGCTTTATGCGTAGGCAAAGGGCGTGCCAAAGCCCCCGGAAGACCGGCTGGGAAAGGACAACCTGGTTGTTTTCCACTATTTGGTGAACAAAAAGCACAGCCGGCCGGGCGTGGTCGGAAACAACCACAGCCGGCCGGCTTCTCCAGGTGCACGATTTGGTGCAGCGGCGGCCCCTAACGCAACCCGGTGCTGAACGTAATCGTCGGGCCGAAGATCAGCCCGTTGAGAAACAGGCGGCGTTGGGCGTGCCAGATGCCCCGGTAGTGTGGGTCGTCGGCAAACAGGACGACGTGCCCGGAACCAATCTGCTCTTCAATGACGGGCGCCGTCTGACGGACAAACCGCTCCGTATTTCCCTCCCAGACGAAGCCGGACAGTGGCTTGGGATTTTCGATGGTCAGCACGTTGGTGCCGGTTTTTGAGGGACGGAAGAAACGCTGGGTCAGCAACACGGGAAGCTCCGCCTGCTCATGGCTGAAGGTCAGAAAATGCTCCCGATTGACCACCGCCCGAAAAATGGCTCCCGGCAGCGGCAACGGTTCCTTGCCCAATCCGGCATCGGGGGAGGTCGCCGCATCAGCCGTTGGCTCAACGGTTTTCTGGCTCTCCCTGGCGGTTGTTTTTTTGCGCCCCGGCTCCCGATAGCGTGCTGGTGTGCTGCCGGTTTCCGGTGCTCCGGCAGCTTCATCCGACGCCGCGCCGGGCTTGTCAGAAGGCATCGGTGATTGACTGTCCTTTTCGTCTTTTTCGCCTTCTTCTCCAACGAGCCGCGCGCTTGTCAGATCAACGTCTTTATGGGCAGCAAAGGCGGCCGCCCCTCCAAAGCAAATCAGCGTCCCGCCTTCGCGGCACCAGAGCTTGAGCCGCTCGATGCCTTCCTTGCCAAAAGCCCGCCGGTACGCTCCCGGTGAGCCATCCGGCAGAATGAGTACATTGAACTCACTGAGGCGCAAATCCAAGAAGGTCTCGACCGTGATGGGCGTAAACTCCAGCCCGATGTCTCTGGACAACATAAACCACAGCGCTCCGTATGAAGTCTGGCTGACGCCTTCCTGGGCAATGACGGCAATGCGCGGTGGGCGCAGCGTGTAAACACCTTCCGATCCAACACCCGTGATACCGGTGTCCGTGTAGGCCGAATTGATGGACTGCACTTCAACCCCACATTCGCTGGCCAGCAGGGGCAGGCGCGTGTGGAGGGTTTCAGGGTTGCGCTCGGTGCGCAGAATGAAGCTCCCACGCGGATAGGTGCGCTCTCCGGCCCGCAGGGGACGAACCGCCGTCGCCAGCCGGTAGCCCTCCTGAAGCAGACGTAGCGCCAGTTTGGCCTCGGCGTCCGACGTGTAGCCAAAGACATACGCTGTTTTGGCCGGGGGCGGCGGCTGTGGCATCGGTGGCACGACCGAGGTGACCGGCGTGGTCTGAACCGTCGGCCGGCTTCCCGCCCAGTATGCCGGCACGTCCAGCGCCAGCGGCAGTGACCAGGCCGTGATGTCGTAAAACTCGGTTTCTTCCTTGGGGGCGTTGGGTCCGCGTTTGGTATTGCGCCGCGCCTTTTCAAGCTGCCGCTCGATGAAGGCCTGGTCCTGCCGGGTGTCCGGTTCCAGCAGCGCCCGGGCCATGCGTCCCCGTGGCTGATCGAACGTGACCATCAGTGTGCCGGCCGGAAACTCCCGCGTCGGCTGGACGCCGCCGAAGTAGTCGTGGACGGCTTTGAGGGTGAAGGGAGCTTTGGCCATCTGAATCTCCACGCCCTGGTGGAGCAGGGCCTCCACGAGCCGCTGGCGACGCCCCGCGTCCCCTTCCGGTGGGAACACCACACACTGCAGGGGGCCCTGCCGCCCTTCGGCAATGGAGCGGACGAAAAACGCCCGGTAATCCCGCAGCCGTTCCACGCGGTGCGTCGCGGCTGTTTGCAACGTCGCCAGCGAGGCCGTGAAGTGCCGGGCAATGCCGTCCCGCAGGGTCAGGATGCTTTCATCGTCCCGCCGCCAGTTGAGTCCTTTCCAACCACCGCCGTCGGTCTCATACGTCATGCCGGTCGCGCCGTTGAGTGACGACCAGCTATCCCAGTAGCCCGGATAAAACAGATCGAACACATCCCGGACGTAATACTGCCACCCGTGACGATCAAAGGCGGCGGCATTGCCGCGCCCGAAAATCTCCAGCCACTTGTCCGACTGCCCACGGTCAAGATTCGGATTGATGGGCAAGGCTGCTGGCGGAAAGAAATAGTTGACCGTCTGCCCGTGGTGGTCGGCGCAGACCTGTGGATGCCACTCCAGAAAGGCCTGCATGGCGGACTGGGATTCGATCTGCGAGGCAATGACCAGGTCCCGGTTGAGGTCAAACAGGTAGTGGTTCAGCCGCCCGTAGATGCTCCATGGCTCACGGTGCTCGATGGCAAAGGGTTCGGGACGCCCCATGCCGACGGCGTTGTACCAGGTGACAAACCGCTCGTGGCCGTCAGGATTTTGACACGGATTGATGACCACCACGGTCTGGTCGAGCAGTTCGGTAATCGTCGGATGCTGGCTGGCCACGAGCGTGTAGAGCACTTCGAGCATAGCCTCGAAAGCCGCCGACTCGTTGCCGTGAATGCTGTAGGCCAGCCAGACGATGATCGGCAGGTTTTGGATGAGCGGCTCGGCCGCCTCGTCTGAAAGCTGACGGGGGTCGGCCAACCGGGCCGCATCGGCCTTGATGGCTTCCAGCCGGGCCAGATTTTTCGGGGCGCTGATGACCAGCGTGTAGAGCGTCCGGTGCTCTTCGGTCCGGCCGCGCTCAAAGACGCGCAGGCGCTCGGACCTGGCTGCATAGTCACGCAGAACACGCTCAAAGCCGGCATAGTTGGTGTGAAAGCTGCCAATTTCGTAACCCAGCGTCGTCCAGGGAGAAACAAAGTCCGGGGCGTAAGGCGCAAACTGCCGAAAATCAAAGGCGATAGTGGCCGTCGCGGGCGGCGGCGGGAACTGGGCAAAAGAAGGAGGCAGCGGCATCAGCAGAAACAGGCAAAGCAGCGCAGTGAAGGAAGCTTTCAAAGGTTTCATGGACGTGGCGCAGGCAGGGCACGGGCCACGGCGGCGCAGAGGGAAGCGCCGGCCATGACACATGCCGGGAGAGAAGATGCAACAGGCGCAAAGCTAGCGGGGTGGCTGGGCTTTTGACTTCTTGTTTTTCTTTGGCTCGACGACTTTGGGGGTGGGTTCATCTGCCCGTCTGGACGTCGGAGCGGGTTCGGTAGCCGTTGGGCGTGCTGCCTCGGTTTGCCCGTTCAGGGCGCGCTGCCCGTAGGTCTGGATTTGCTTGCCCTGCCCGGTGATGGTGGATTCGGGGGTGATGACATCCGTCCGCACACCCAGGCTCACCAGCAACTCCTCGACTTCAGGATCAATGGTGTCGTCCTTCTTGAGGATGATGCCTTCCTTTGTCACGCTGGCGCTGGGGCCGAAAATTTCCTCGAACTTGCGTTTGATGAAGCTTTTGCGCACCACCTGCTTGACTTCGGCACCCTCGGCGGGAGCTGGCACTTCCACGCCAAAACGTTCGAGGTACTCCGCCGCCTTGTCGCGCCATTCACTGTTCGGATACTCGCGCACAATCCGGGCAAAGGACTTGGCCGCTTCCGGTGTATCCTCCAGGTGGGTCAACGCCACGCCGTGCAGGAACAGCGTCTCGTCCATGTAGGTAAAGTCAGGATAGTTCCGAATGATGCTCTCGCAGCGTCCTTTGACGGCAACGTACTTCTGTTGCTTGAAGTACAGGCGCGCCACGCCCAGACTGTGCATGCCAAGCTGCTCACGGGTGAACTTCAGGTATTCCTGCACTTGGGGCTGGAGCTTTGACTGCGGATACTCCCGGACCAGCCGCAGCAACTCCCGCTCCGCGCGTCGCGCTTCCGTGTTGTCGAGATTGGCCGGGCCAATCTGGCGGACGTGAATCTGGGCAATCTTGAGCAGGACATCATCCGCCAGCGGATGCTGCGGGAAAAACTGCAACCACTCGCGGTATTCCACATCGGCCTGCGCCAAGCTGGAAGCGCTGCCCTCGCGGTAAAACGAGTCGGCAATCAGAAGCTTGGCGAGCGGAAGCAGCGGGCTGCTGTCGTAGCTTCCAATCAGGGTGCTCAGCAGCAAACGCCCTTCTTCGTAGCGCCGCTTGCGCATGGCGCGCAACCCTTCGGCATACAGCTCCCGGTCGCGCCCCTCACGGATTTCCTCAGTCGTGACTTTTTTCTTGGGGCTTCCACAGGCCAGGGAAGCCGCCAGACAGGCCGCCAGGGCCAACAACGCCCAACTCCGCTTCAGCATCGGCTCAAACCTTTTTGACATCAGCAAATTTCCAAGCCCTCCACCAGAAAAGCACGGGAGACAGCCCCCGGCTTTGATGACTTCACACCGCAGCAGACACGGCCTCGCCGGACTCACCATCAGGCAGCGCAACACCCAGGGCCGCCGCCCGGAGCTGCCTGACGGCCAGCCCCGGATCAGGCGTCCCAAACACGGCCGAGCCGGCAACGATCCACTGGGCACCGCGCTCCACAAGTGCGCGTACGTTGTGCCGACCGATGCCGCCATCCACTTCAATGGCCACGTCCAGACCACGTTCGTCAATCATCTGGCGCAGACGGGCCACCTTGGGCAGACAGGCTTCGATGAAACGTTGCCCGCCAAAGCCCGGATTGACCGTCATGACCAGTACGAAATCCACAAAGGGCAGCACCTCTTCCAGCAGAACCAGCGACGTTCCGGGATTGAGCACCACTCCGGGCCGCGCCCCCAGTGACCGGATGGCTTCGAGCGTGCGATGGAGATGGTGAACGACTTCCACATGGACGGAAATGCTGTCGGCGCCAGCATCCCGAAAGTCCTTCAGAAAGGCATCCGGGTTGGTCATCATCAGGTGCACGTCGAGCGGCAGGCGCGTCACCCGGCGCAGCGCCGCCACTACCGGCGGGCCAATCGTCAGGTTGGGGACATAGTGCCCATCCATGACATCCACGTGCAGCAGGTCCGCGCCGGCCGCTTCCACCCGCTGGATTTCTTCCGCAAGGCGCGCAAAGTCGGCCGATAGAATCGAAGGCGCTATCTTGACTTCAGTCTGACCTGTCATTTCCCACCAAACCGTTCATCTTATGGCCGCACGGGCGAAAAACGCGCCGGGCCCACTCACTGGGGGCGACTGACATTGATCTTCACCGGAAAGGGACGGCGGACGACACTGCCCGCCTTCGGGTTTTGGCGCACGACCGTGCCCACCGGCTCCGGCGCGTTCGGCACTTCAATGATCACGACGCGCAATCCCTGCTTTTCCAGTATCTCACGGGCTTCAGGTTCGGTTTTCCCGACCACGTTCGGAACTGTTACCCGCTCCCCCCGTGTCAGGTAGCACGTGGCCATGCTGCCGGCAATGAAAGCCAGGACGAGCAGAGACACAAACGTCACCCGCCACAAAAGGCGCTTCAGCCAGGACCCAATCGTGCGCTGCGGCTGGCTACCGCTGACTACGCTCGCCATGGGGCGCGACTCTATCACCCACGCCAGAACAGCAGCAACCGATTCGTTGGCCCAACCTTGCCAGGTTCAAACGCCGGTGTGACCCGGAGGTGACTCACCACGCTTCGGGTTGCCTGGCAGGTACCGCTTCCGGCTTGCACAGGCAGTGGACAGGGCGGCAATTTGCTCTAAAGTTGTCCGCCATGAAAGACCTGCTGCGCCTGCTGGGCTACGCACGCCCCCATGCCGGACGGATTGCCATTGCCATCCTGGCTGCTGCTGGCGTCGGTCTGTTTGAGGCCGGCCGTACGGCGCTCATCCAGCCCATTTTCGACGGTCTGGGTCTTGGCAGCGATACCCTCCCGACCACCATCGGGAATATCACCGTGCCCCGGTTGCAGACCTGGCTCCCGGCCGGCAGCGCCTACTGGATGGTCGTCCTGGGGCTGCTCATCGGCTTCAGTCTCCTGCGCGGACTGGCAGAATTTACCGCCAACTTCCTGCTGACCTCCGTGGGGCAGTCGGTCATCGTCACCCTGCGCATGGCGCTCTTTACCCATGCACTCGACCAATCAGCCGCCTTTTTCGACCGCCACCGCACGGCCGAACTGACCAATGCGCTCATCACCGATGTGGAAAAGGTGCAGTCCGGGGTGGCGCAATACCTGGCGGATGCCCTGCGGGAAGGCTTCACGCTGGTCTGCCTGCTGGCGTTGGCGCTGATGCTGTCGTGGAAGCTGACGCTGCTCACCCTGTCCGTCGTGCCGCTGCTGGCGCTGCTGACAGCAACATTCGGACGCCGCCTCCGGCAGTCCAGCCGCGCCACCCAGCAGGCGATTGAAGACGTGCTGGCGCTGGCGACGGAAGTGCTGTCCGGCTACCGCATCGTCCAGGCGTACAGCGCACAGGCGGCAGAGCAGGTGCGTTTTCAGGCAGCCGTTCAGCGGCTGCGGCGCTTCAACCTCCGTACGGCCCGCGCCCTGTTTCTGCCCTCCCCGCTGCTGGATGTGCTGGGCGTCGTAGTAGGTGCGGGCGTCATCTTCTACACCCACCACCTCATTGCCAGCGGCGAACTGACGCCCGGCGCTTTTACTGCCACACTGCTGGCGCTCGTGCGCCTGTATGACCCGCTGCGCAAGCTGACCCAGACCTACCAGGCCTACCAGCAGGTGATTGTCTCTGCCGGTCGGCTGTTTGCCCTGCTCGATGAGTCTTCGCCGGTTACGGAGGCTCCAACGGCGCTGACGACGGCCACCTTCCAGCAGACTTTGGCGCTGACCGACGTGGCGTTCACGTATCCCGGAACGGCGCGGCCGGCACTTGACGGCGTCACCTTCACCATCCGCCGGGGGGAAACCGTCGCGCTGGTCGGGCCGAGCGGCGGCGGGAAAAGCACGGTCTTTGCCCTGCTCCTGCGCTTCTATGACCCCACCCGTGGACACATCACCCTGGACGGTGTGGACATCCGCCACGTCACCCGTGCGGCCCTGCGGCAGCTTGTGGCCTATGTTCCCCAAGAAACGGTGCTTTTCGATGGCACTTTTGCCGAAAACATCGCCTATGGACGGCCCGGCACCACCCGCGCCGAAATCGAGCAGGCCGCACGCGCAGCCTACGCCCACGAGTTCATTCTCGAACGGGGCGGCTATGACGCGCGGATTGGCGAAGCCGGACGGGCACTTTCCGGCGGACAGCGCCAGCGGATTGCCATTGCCCGCGCCCTGCTGCGCAACGCCCCCATTCTGCTGCTCGATGAGGCGACCTCGGCGCTGGATGCGGAATCCGAACACCTCGTCCAGGCGGCGCTGACGACCCTGATGCAGGGACGCACCACACTGGTCATCGCCCATCGGCTGGCGACGGTTCAGCGCGCCGACCGGATTCTGGTCTTTGAGCGCGGGCGCATCGTCGAAGCTGGCGACCACGCCACCCTGACGGCCGCCCAAGGAACCTACCGCCGGCTCTACGAGCTTCAATTCACGTCCCAGAGCAGCTAACCGGCCAGAGCAGCTAACCGGACCGGCCAGACACCCTACTCCCCGGCCGGGCCGGTCGGTTATAGTCACCGCCTATGCCAACTGCCGTCGTCTCCTTCGGTCTCACCTTGCCCCTGGCCCTGCTCAAGGCGATGCGTCCGCAGCAGTGGACAAAAAACGTGCTGCTGTTTCCGGCGCTGCTCTTTTCGCAAAACCTCTTTCACTGGCGGGAGACGGTGCTGGTGTGTGCCGCCTGCGCCGTATTCTGCCTGCTCAGCAGCGGCGTCTATCTGCTCAACGACCTGCTCGACATCGAAAGCGACCGCGCCCATCCGCTCAAGCGGCACCGGCCGCTGGCCTCCGGGGCGCTGCCAGTCCCGGTTGGCATTGCGGCCTGTGCCTTCCTGTCAGCGGGCGCGCTGGCGGCGGCCTTCTGGCTTTCAACGCCCTTTGCCTGGACGGCCGTGGCGTACTTCCTGCTGCAAGTCGCCTACACGGTACGCCTCAAGCACGTCGTCATTCTCGACGTGGGGTGCATTGCAGCCGGATTCGTGCTGCGGGCCGTTGCCGGCGGACAGGTCATCGCCGTGACGATTTCTGCCTGGCTGCTCATCTGCGCCATGCTGCTGTCGCTGTTTCTGGCGCTTGGCAAGCGGCGGCACGAGCTGCTGCTGCTCGAAGACGGCGCCACGGCCCACCGGCGGATTCTGGGTGAATACACGCCCGATCTGCTTGACCAGATGATTTCGGTTGTCACGGCCGCGACCGTCGTCTGCTATACCTTCTATACCGTCGCCCCTGAAACAGTCGCCAAGTTTGGCACGACGCGGCTGGTGTTCACCGTGCCGTTTGTGCTCTACGGCATCTTTCGCTACCTGTACCTCATCCACCGGCGGCAGATGGGCGGCAGCCCGGAAAAGGCGCTGCTCAACGACGGCGCATCGCTGGTCAACCTCGTGCTGTATGGGCTGGCGGTTGTCGCCATTCTCTACTGGTTGCGCTGATCTCTACTGGTTGCGCTGAGCCTCGCCGGGCTTCTGGCGCACGATGGCGCATCCAATGGCGGGCCGGCACAGGACATTGACCGGACGCCCGGACAGGACGGCTTCCAGAGCTTCCTGCAGAAGATGTGTTGTTACCCGCTCCGGGTGATAGGTGTTGTCGTCAATGCGCCCGTGGTACTGGAGCCGCCCGGCGGCATCCACCAGAAAGCATTCTGTCATGCAGGTGGCGCCCAGCAGGTCAGTGGCCTGACGGCCTTCATCCACGACGACCGGAAAAACGAACGGCTTGGCCTTCTGCCGCTCGCGGATTTCCGTCAGGGACTCATTGGCATTCGGGTTGAAACCGATGAAGACCACCTGGCGCGGAGCATAAGCCTGGGCCAGCGCGTTGAGGCGGGCGCGGTAGGCTTCAACGCACGGGCAGCGCGTTCCAATCGCCACCAGAACGACGACGCGGCCGCGGTAGTGGCTCAGGCGGACGGTCTGCCCGTCGAGGCTTTTGAAGGCGACATCCGGGACCGGTGCGCCAATGGCGATCAGGCTGTCGTCACCGGAGATGACGTGCCCAAGGTGATCGAGATCATCGCCCAGCGCGCGTCCGGTGAACACGTCGTAGCCCAATCCGGCCGCAGTCAGCACCAAAGCGGCCACGGTCAGCCCTCCGGCTGCGCCGGAAGCAGCCAGCGGCTGGAGCCGTTCCCACCACCGGCTGTTGGAAAACAGCGACCGCGCCACATCTCCGGGCAACGCGCCAAAGCCAAAGCACAGCATCGCCACGGCTGCCTGCCGGATTTCCCAGGTCGTCAGGGCAAGCAGCAGGGCTGCCAGCAGCAGCGAAGAAACCCGGATGACCACAGCGAATGGATGCACCAGCCGGGATGCCGCCCAGGGGCGGCGGCCCAGCCGCCAACGCCAGCCCATCCACCCCAGCGCCAACAGCAATAGCCCCACAGCCGGGACAAAGAACACCTGCCGCCCAAAACCCATCAGGAACGCCGCTTCGGCCACCCAGACACCGAGCTGTCCGGCGAGAATCCCCAGCGCGCCACACCACAGCAGGCGGGCCAGAGCTTGCCCCAAGAGGACCCGAACCGGCCAGACCCGTTCGCGGGGCGGCGACCACAAACCATCCAGAATTCCCAGGACAAAGGCGCAGGCAAGGAGAAACATAGGTTTTGTATTGTTGATCACTGTCGGCCGCAGAACAACCCGGTCTCCCTACGCCTGCTTTCCCGGCCGCCCTTGCGCAGCCAGCATCTATGGCACCGCGCTGAAGTTCGGCCGTAGCGCCGGGCACACTTTTCGACTATTTTTTGCCGCCATGTGCTGACTTCCAGCCAACAGACGCCCGACCCAGACGCAATGTATTCCCTCGTCATTCACCTGCCCAACACACCACCACACCGGATATTGCTGGTCAAACCCCGTTACACCATTGGGCGCAGCGTGCGTGCCGATATCATGGTGCCGGACTCCTTTGCTTCGCGCATCCACGCGGCACTTCAGCAAGACGGACAGACCTACATCCTGGAAGACCTCCGCAGCGCCAATGGCACCTACTACCAGGGACAGCGCCTTGCGCAGCCCATCCGCCTCCACCCAGGGGAACGCTTCCGCATTGGCGAAACCGAACTCGAACTCGTCCCCGAAACGCACTTTACCCAGACTGCCGCGCCGTCGGTGACGTACTCCCGGACATCTTTGGCTACAGTCCCGGAAGCGCAGATCGGGATGGGAACGGTCAACACAGCAGAAGAAATTCTGCATCGTGCCTTTGAGCGCAGTTCCGGGGGACTCCCCGACGCCCCGCAAGCTGCGCCCGGGGAAACACTTCTGGCCGCCACTCCGGGAAAACCAGCCACAGCCGAGACCTTCCCGGAAACGAAGCTGGAGCCGCAGCGCCCTGACCTGCTGGCGCTCGTGAGCAAGGTCGGCGTCACGCTGCTTTCCAATGTCAGTTTCAGCGAAACGCTGGAAGAAGTCATGAGCCTGGTTTTCGAGTCGCTGCCAGCCGAGCGGGGATTCCTGCTGACCTGCGACCACGCCCAGCAGCTTGAGTGCCGTGTGGCGCGTACCCGCACCACTCGCCTGCCTTGTGAGGAAGCTGTCGTCTGCCAGAGCATCACCGAACGGGTGTTGACAACCAAAGCGGCAGTGCTGACCTCCGACGCCCGGCAGGACCCGCGCTTTGCCGGCAGCCAGTCCATTCTGCTCGGCGACATTCGCTCCGTGATGTGTGTTCCGCTGTTGTTTCGGGAGCAGCTCCACGGGCTGATTTACGTCGAAAACCCCTACCAGCGCCGTTTTACGCCGGACGACCTGGAGGTGCTGACCACGATTGCCAGTGTTGCGGCCGTCAAAATTGAAAACATCCGTCTCCTCGAAGAAGAAATGAAACGCCAGCGGCTCCAGGCCGAAGTGGCCCTGGCCGCCCGCATTCAGGCTTCAATGCTGCCCCAGGGTGAGCCGCCGCTGGAGGGCCTCGAGGTGGCAGGGCTGTCACGTCCGGCAGAAGACATCGGGGGCGACTATTACGACTACATCCACGTCGGCGAGAAACGGTTGGCCGTGGTCATCGGAGACGCCTCCGGCCATGGCATCTCTTCGGGACTGCTGATGGCGCTGGCCAAAGGCGCGCTGTTCAACCAGCTTGGCATTTCACCAGACCCGGTGCACGTCATGCAGACCCTGAACAAACTCATCCATGAAAATGGCACGCGCCGCGACCTGATGACGTTTTGCTATACGCTGCTCGACGTGCCCACCGGACATGTCACCATTGCCAATGCCGGACACCCTTACCCCATAGTGTACTGCGCTGCCACGAAAACCGCCCATAGCCTGGAAGGAGGAGCCTACCCGCTGGGAGTACGGCCGACACTGGGCAGGCTTCCCATCCTGACCCACGCACTCAACCCACAGGATGTTCTCGTGCTGTACAGCGACGGACTCCCGGAACTCAAAAACCGCACTGGAAGCTACTTCGGCTATGATGGGTTGGAAGCCGTCCTTCACCACCATGCCCACCTGCCGGCGCGCGAGCTATGTGAAACCATTGTCGAAAAAGCTCTGACCTTTGCCTCCGGGGCCGTCCCGGAGGACGACATCACGGTGGTCGTCGTCAAACGCACCTGCTGACCGGGAAGGCAGGGCTGGTTATCCTCTGGTAAGGTTCAGAGCCGTCATAACATTCTTGAAATGATAGGAAAGGAACTCTCCATGCTGCACAGGAGTCGGGCGCTGTGCGCCAAACTGGCACTCGTCATTGCATGTTTACTCGTGGGAGCCGGGCTTCCTGACCCAGTCTTTCCCGACGCCCACGCGGAAGAAGTCATCCGCCCCCAGAAGCGGCGTGCCGCCGGCCAGCGGCGCGCCCAGAGCCGACGGGCCCGGAGCGGCCGCAGTCGTGGCGCAGCGGCACGAAGCCGCCGGGGACCGTCTGCCCGTGGTCGGGCTGCCCGCAGCCGGGGACGGGTCAGCCGGATGCGCGGACGGAGCGCACGGATGCGCAGCACGCGGGGACGCAGTTACCGCAGTCGCAGTTACCGCAGCCGCAGTTACCGCAGCCGCCGGGGGCGTATCGTGCGGGGACGGAGCGGACGCGCCTACCGCGTCCGGGGCAGACGCTACGGCCGCCGGGGACGTTACGCCCGCCGGAGCCGGGTGACAGCCGCCTATGGCACACGGGCGGCGGCACCAGCGATGCCCTACCGCCCGCCCCGCAGTCTGGTTATCCCGGAAGCCCGTACCCGCGAAATTCAGGAAAAGCTCAAGGAAGCCGGTTTCTACCAGGGCGAGATCACGGGGCAGTATGATGAAAGCACCCGCGAAGCCATGCGGAACTTCCAGCGCGCCAATGGCTTGAAAGAAACCGGCACGCCGACGGCGCCGGCCCTGCTGCGGCTCGGACTCACCCGACACACGTCGGAAGCCGGCGACACCTCGGCCCCGCCCGTCCAGCTTCCGCCGCCGACCGATCAGCCACCGCCGCAGTGAACGGTTGTCCGGCTTCCGGCGGCCCGCCTTCGGCAGTTACGTTTCAGGGAAGGTGGGCCGCCTCCGCTTTGTCGGTTTCTTCCGTGACACTGGTGAGCAGGACCGACGCAGCCTCTGCTGTGGAGAGCTTTTCCAGCCGGTGTTCGAGTTCCAGAATGGCCAGCCGACGGTTGAAGACCGCCCCGACCAGGAACACGAAGGTGATGACGTACATCCAGACGAGCAGCACGATGACCGTGCCGATACTGCCATAAATGCGGCCATAAGCGCTGAAGTTGGCGACGTAAATGCCGAAACCCAGCGTGGCCAATCCCCACAGCGTCGTGGCAAAGACGGCTCCCGGCAGAATGTGCCGCCAGCGCGGCGGGCGGCTCGGCGCGAGACGATACAGAAGCATCTGAATCAAAAACACACTCAGCACGACCAGAAACCACCGCCCGGCGGCCCAAAGGTAGCCAAAGGTGACCTGCCCGCCGCTCCAACGGGCGATGAGCTGTTCAAGATGCGACCCGACCACGCCGGCAATGGACGCCAGCACCAACGGCAGCCCGACGACAAACACCAGCTCCAGGCATAGCAACTGCTCCCGCCAGAAGGAGCGCCGGGGGGAAATTCCATAGATACGGTCCAGCGCCCGCGACAGCGTGGCAATCAGCCCAATCGCTGGCAGGAGCGTGGCGACAAACGACAGCAGCGCCACCCGTCCGGGCCGTCCCTGCATGAGTTGCTGCAAGTAGCTTTCCACCACGCTGAACGTTCCCGGCGGCATGATGCGCCGCAGGGCGTCCAGAATCCCCCCCGTCTGCTCGCTGCCCAGGGCCGCAAACGCAGCCACAAAAAAAAGCAGGAGTGGGAAAAAGGTCAACACAAAGGAATAGGCCGCTTCCTTGGCAAAACCGATGCAGTCGTACTCAAGCGTATCCAGCGTCGTCTTCCAAAGCAGGTCCCGCAGTTGCCGAAGTCGGCCCATGGCAGCCACCCCCTCCGTTCCTGCTGCGTTTAGATGGTGGTGTTGTCTGGGATAACGGCTTCCTTGGGGATAATGATGATGCCGTCACGGATGAAGTAGTTCGGACCATCGGCCTCCTTGACCCCGCTTTCATTCAGCAGACGGACGTTGTTGCCAATCCGCACCCCTTTGTCGAGGATGGCGTTCCGAATCGTGCAGAACTTCCCGACGCCAATATCCGGCCGCCCGGCCGCCCGATTCTGCTGAAGTTCATCCACGGTTTCATATTCGTCAGCCCCCATCATCAGTACGTGGTCAAAATGTGTGCCGCTTTCAATCCGGCTGCGGATGCCAACAATCGAACGCCGAATCGTGGCTTCGTTGATGATGCACCCTTCGTTGATGATTGAGTTGATGATCTGGGCGTTGCGCACCTTTGTACCGGGCAGAAACCGGGGCCGGGTGTAGATGGGCGCAGACATGTCGAAGAAGTTGAAGCGGGGCAGGACATCCGTCAGCTCGATGTTGGCGCGGAAGAAAGCACTGATCGTCCCGATGTCTTCCCAGTAGCCGTTGAAAAGATACGCTCCCACCCGGTGGGTTTCGAGGGCGTGCGGAATGACCTCCTTGCCGAAATCCACCCGGCTGGTGTCGCGCAGCAGCGACTCCAGCACATCCATTTTGAAGACATAGATTCCCATGGAAGCGAGATACGGGCGCTTGGCCGCTTCCTCCGGCGCAAGGCCAAACCGGGTCGTGTCCACGCGCATCTCCTCAAGCGCCGCACCCGTGGGCTTTTCCCGAAATTCAATCACCCGCCCGTCTTCATCCACCTTGAGCAGCCCGAACTCCGAAGCCTCGTCGGGGGGGATGGCCGTGACGGAAACCGTGATGTCATTGTCGAACGACTCGTGGTAGGCAATGAACTTGGCATAGTCCATGCGGTAGAGATGATCGCCCGACAGGATGAGAATCGTCGTTGCGTGCGTGCTTTTCAGATGGCGGAAGTTCTGACGGACAGCATCGGCCGTGCCCTGGAACCAGTCGGGATTTTCCGGCGTCTGCTCGGCCGCTAAGATTTCAACAAAACCATTGGTGAACTGGCTGAACCGATAGGTACGGGCAATGTGGCGGTTCAGGGACGCCGAGTTGAACTGCGTCAGCACCAGTATCCGGGAGATACCGGAGTTGATGCAGTTGCTGATGGGAATATCCACCAGACGATACTTGCCGCCGAGCGGGACAGCCGGCTTTGAGCGTTCCCGCGTGAGCGGATACAGGCGGGTGCCTTTGCCGCCGCCCAGAATGACAGCCAGAACTTTTTCCATCGCGCCAATCATCGGACTGCTCCCACAACGTAGTCGTTGTCTCTGGTCTGAGATGCCGGCCGGTTCAGGTGGCTTTGGTGAAGGCTGGAGCGGGTCCTCTCAGTCCTTTGGCAGACGTGGACGCGACGCGACGAAAAGCCGCCGGTGGCGATGTGTCCACGCGCGACGCCCACGTGGCACCGGGGGGGTCATACTGCCCCGGCGCAGCAGGGCTATGTCGGCCGACAGACGTTCAATCTGCGCCCGCATGTACCGCTGCTCAGCCTCCAGCTTTTCCAGCACGTCAATCGAGCGGGACTGCACATTCACCAGGCGTCCGAGCGTTTGCTGAAGCGAGTTCGAGAGGCGCGTCCCGATTTCCGTAAACAGGCGCTCGACACACTCCACCAGGTACGCTTCAAACCGCTGCTTGGCCGCACCATCCGACCGCTCTGCCGCACCACCGGACAGCGCGCCCGGCGCATCCGGCCCGGCATCAGAAAACGATTCCTTGGACATTGGATATTGGGTGAGAACTCTTTTCCACAGAATTTTTGCGTCCGAGGTGTCGCCCCCGGCACGCCTCATGCTAACACTGCTTGACTAGCCGTGACCAAGCCCTGACGCATTACCTGCATAACATCCGGCGCTGCGCGCGCCTGTCATTCAGCAGCTCACCAATCAAACGGGCGACGTATCGCCGTCGTCACCAGCAGTAGCAGCGTCTTACCGTGGCCAGGTCGGTGGCGTCGTTGTCGTACGGCGGGATGAAGGCGGCGTGGCAGGCGCGCCCGGGCTTCCTTTGCGGCCCCCGTCACGTGCCACATCCGGCGATACGCCCGGCTTTTTTGGGCGCAGCGCGGTTTCCTTCATCCGGCGCAGTTCGGCAATCCCCTGCTCGAAACGGGTTTTCAGGTCGGCCTTCCCAAGGTCAGTCAGAAGCCGCGCGCCGGGTTTGACCAGCGGCGTGACCCGCGCATGGAGCACAAATGCCGGTTGCGCCGGAAAAGCCGTCAGCACCAGATAGATAACCGACAGCACGAGCCAGGCGCGGCCGACGCCCAGTGCGCTGCCGCCCAGTCGGTCTAGCGTCGCCAGCGGCGTTTTGCGGAAGCGCCGGCGCAGATGGCGTACCAGCCACCAGCCACCCAACCCCGCCAGCACCACTGGGAGCAGAAACCCCAGCCCGTAAGCCACCGGTGCGGTGATACCCAGATGTTTCAGGCCTGCGGCCAGATCGTCATAAAACACCAGCGCCAGCGCCAACCCTATGAGAAAAGCCACGCTGGAAACGACGGTTTTCATCAGTCCCCGAACTGCGCCGCTCACGGCCGAAAACGCCACGACCACCAGCGCCAGCCAGTCAAATGCCGTCACGTGCAACCTCCACGTGGAAACACTCCCTGTCACACACGCCACACCTCTGCTTTCGCCCTCCGGGGGCGCATCAGAACAGGACATCGAGCGCCTCCAGAACCGACCGGACGCCGATGACTTCCAATCCGTCCGGCCATTCCAGACCTGGCACATTTCCCGCCGGCATCACCACCCGCGCAAAGCCCATGGCGGCGACTTCCCGGAGCCGCGTGGCCGGCTGGCTGGTGGCACGCACCTCACCCGCCAGGCCGACTTCTCCAAAGACGACCGTCGTGGGATCAACCGCCGTGTTCCGAAAGCTGGACGCCAGGGCCGCCACAATGCCCAGGTCCGCCGCCGGCTCGGCCAGCGTCAATCCGCCAGCCACGTTGACAAACACATCATCGCCCAGCATGTGCAGCCCGGCCCGTTTTTCGAGCATGGCAATGAGCAACGCCACGCGGTTGGGTTCGACGCCTTCGACCGTCCGCCGCCCTGTCCCGTATTTGCTGCTGCTGACCAGCGCCTGCAACTCCACCAGCATCGGGCGCGTGCCTTCCATGCAGGCCACGACGACCGACCCGGCCACGCCAACCGGACGCTGCTCCAGAAACAGCGCCGACGGATTGCTCACCGGCACAAGTCCCGCGCCGGTCATCTCAAACAGGCCGAGTTCGTTCGTCGCTCCAAAGCGGTTTTTGGTCGCACGAATGAGGCGGTGGTTGTGGTGGCGCTCCCCCTCGAAGTAGATGACGGTATCCACAATGTGTTCGAGCGTCTTCGGCCCGGCCAGAACGCCATCCTTGGTGACGTGCCCGATGAGAAAAATGGGAATGCCCTGCTGCTTGGCAATCAGCAGGCACTGCCCGGCGGTTTCGCGCACCTGGGAAACACTGCCCGGTGCACTGTCCAGCCGTTCGGAATAGGCCGTTTGCACCGAATCCACCACGATGAGCGTCGGCTTGAGGTTCGTGACCACCTCCCACACGCGCTCCAGACAGGTTTCCGGCAACAGGTGCAGGTCGCCCGGACGCAGGCCCAGCCGGTCGCCCCGCAGCTTGATCTGCCGCTCGGATTCTTCCCCGCTGACGTAGAGCACCCGTTCCCCGGCGGCGCTCAAACCGGCGGCCATCTGAAGCAGCAGCGTGGATTTGCCAATGCCCGGGTCGCCGCCGATGAGGAGCAGGCTCCCCGGCACAATGCCACCGCCCAAAACACGGTCCAGCTCGGCGATGCCGGAGGAAAGACGCGCGTCATCCTGGCTCGGAACCTGCTCGTAGCGCGTCGGCGCAATTTTTGCTTTCGCGCCTTTGCCGGACGCCCCGCCCAGACCACGCGCCAGCGCCGCCGCCGAAAGCGTGCTGTCTTCGCGTTCCTCGACCAGCGAGTTCCACGCACCACAGTCCGGGCAGCGCCCCAGCCACTTTCGGCTCTGGTAGCCACACTGCTGGCAGGTATAAACGGTTTTTTCTTTCGGCATGGCGGCTTGCTTCCGGCGCCTGATTTCAGCGATGAACCACTGGCCCGATGCCAAAGCTTTTCACGAACCCGTGCTTTCCGACAACGCCCCGTAACCAATGCGCCTTTCCGACCTGCACTACGACCTTCCCCCGGAACGCATTGCCCAGCATCCCTGCGAACCGCGTGACCAAGCGCGCCTGCTCGTGCTGGACCGACGCACCGGCGCACTTGAAGATGCACACGTCAAGGACCTTCCCCGCTGGCTGTGCGCTGGCGATGTTCTCGTACTCAATGATACGCGCGTCTTCCCGGCGCGACTCATCGGCCGGCGCGAACCGACCGGCGGACTCGTCGAGGTGTTCCTGGTACGTGAAACCGCCCCGCAAACCTGGACGGCGCTCGTCAAACCCGGACGCCGGGTGCGCGTCGGCGACCGGCTCACCTTCGGTCAGGACGAGCTGCGGGGTGTTGTCACGGGCCGGCTGGAAGACGGACGCCGTACGATTGCTTTTACCTGTGAGGGTGATTTTTTTGCGCTGCTGGACCGGATTGGGCGCACGCCGCTACCGCCCTACATTGCCCGTGAAGCCGACACCCCGTCCGACCGGGAACGATACCAGACGGTCTATGCCGCCACGCCCGGCTCGATTGCGGCCCCGACGGCCGGCCTGCACTTCACGCCGGAGCTGCTCTCCACTCTGGCTGAGCAGGGCGTGGAGATTGTCAAGCTGACCCTGCACGTGGGTTACGGAACGTTTCAGCCCGTCCGCACGGAAAACCTGGCGGCGCACCGCGTCGAACCGGAAGTCTATGTCGTGCCGGAAGCCACAGCGCAGCGCATCAATGCAGCCAGGCGCGAAAGGCGCCGGGTCATCGCCGTCGGAACGACCTCGACGCGCACGCTCGAAACCGTGGCCCAGGAAGGCGTGGACGGCAACCTTGTCCGTGCCGGCCAGGGCGTGACGGATTTGACGATTGTGCCGGGCTTCCGCTTCCGGGTTCTCGATGGACTGCTCACCAACTTTCACCTGCCACGGTCGTCCCTGCTGGCGCTGGTCGTCGCCTTCGGCGGCTATGAACCTGTCATGCGCGCCTACCGTCATGCTGTGGCTGCCAGCTACCGGTTTTACAGCTATGGCGACGCCATGCTGCTGATATGATTCGGCGTTGCCACAATCTCTCTGAAACCCTTACAGTCTGTCCACGTTTGTAGCGTTGGCAATACTTAATCATCCTTTCTGTCCGAGGTTTCCCGCCTTATGAAGTTCGCCTTTTTGCGTGGGCTGGCCAGTGTTTGTCTGGCAACCGCCCTGTGCCTGCCAAGTCCCCTGCTGCTTGTGGTCGTCAAGGCCGACACGCCGGCCAAAACCATCACCCTGCCGCCCGGCGTCACGCGCGTCACGAGTGTGGAAGGCATCACCGAGTACCGTCTGGAAAACGGGCTGCGGGTGCTGCTCTTCCCCGACGAATCCAAGCAGACCATCACCGTCAACATCACCTATCTGGTCGGTTCGCGTCATGAAAACTACGGCGAAACCGGCATGGCGCACCTGCTGGAACACCTTGTGTTCAAGGGCACCCCACGCCACCCGGACATTCCCAAGGAACTGACCGAACGCGGCGCACGCCCGAACGGGACCACCTGGCTTGACCGCACCAACTACTTCGAGACCTTTCAGGCAACCGAGGACAACCTCCGGTGGGCACTCGATCTGGAAGCCGACCGCATGGTGAACAGCTTCATTGCCAAGAAAGACCTCGATTCGGAAATGACCGTCGTGCGCAACGAGTTTGAGGCCGGGGAAAACAGTCCCTACCGGGTGCTGCTGCAACGCACGCATGCGGTGGCCTACGACTGGCACAACTACGGCAAAGCGACGATTGGCGCACGGGCGGACATCGAAAACGTCCCCATCGAGCAGTTGCAGGCGTTCTACCGGAAGTATTACCAGCCGGACAACGCCGTGCTGCTCGTGGCCGGGAAGTTCGATGAAGAAAAGACCCTGAAGATGATTCACGAGTATTTCGGCCCCATCCCGAAACCCACCCGCGTGCTGGAGCCGACCTACACGCTCGAACCAACCCAGGATGGCGAACGTACCGTGACCATCCGGCGCGTGGGCGATACCAAGGTCATCCTCGTCTGCTACCACGTGCCGGCGGCGGCACATCCCGACAAACCGGCCGTACAACTGCTCGCCGGCGTCATTGGCGATACCCCAAGCGGACGGCTCCACAAGGCGCTGGTCGAAACCAAAAAAGCCGCCTTTGTGCAGGGCTTCAGCTTCGATACCAAAGAGCCGGGGCTGGTCAATTTTGCGGCCATTTTACCGACCAGTGCTGACATCGAAGCCGTCCGTCAGACCCTGCTGGCGACCATTGAAGAAACTGCCGGCAGCAAGCCGCCGACGGCTGAAGAAGTGGAACGCATCCGGCGGCAGTACTTGGTCAGCATCGAACAGACCCTCAACAACTCCGAGCGGCTGGGGCTGGAACTCAGCGAGTGGATTGCTGCTGGCGACTGGCGGCTCTTTTTCCTCAATCGGGACCGGCTCAAGGCCGTCACGGTTGAAGACGTACAACGGGTGGCCAAAACCTACCTCAAGCCCGACAACCGGACGGTTGGCATGTTCATTCCGACTGACAAGCCCGACCGGGCCGAAATCCCGCCGACGCCGGACATCACGGCGCTTCTGGCTGATTACAAAGGAAGTGCGGCTGTTGCTGCCGGTGAAGCCTTTGACCCCACCCCGGAAAACATCGAAGCGCGATCCATCCTGCCCAAAGCCCAGGGTGGTTTACAGATGGTGCTGCTGCCGAAAAAGACCCGTGGCAATACGGTAACGTTGACGATGTCCATCCGGTTGGGCAATGAGCAGGCCCTGCGCAACCAGCGGGAAGTCGGATTCTTTGCCGGAGCCATGCTCGACCGTGGCACGAAGAAGAAAACCCGGCAGCAGATCAGCGATGAATTCGACCGCCTCAAGGCACAGGGGGGCGTTTTCGGCAGCGCCAGGCAAGCTAATTTCAGTGTCACGACAACCCGCGAGCATCTCGCGGACGTCATGCGGCTGGGCGCGGAAATTCTGCGGGAGCCATCGTTCCCGGAAAGCGAGTTTGAGCAGCTCAAACAGGAGAGCATTACCAGCACCGAGCAAAACCGACGTGAACCGACCAGCGTGGCCGCCCGCGCCTTTTCACGCCACATCAACCCTTATCCCAAAGAAGATGTACGCTATACCCCTCTGCCAGACGAGGAGATCGAACGCATCAAGGCCGTGACGCTGGACGATGTCAAACGCTTCTATGAAACGTTTTATGGCATCTCCAACGCCCAGATGGCCGTCGTCGGGGACTTCGATCCGGCTGAAGTTGAAAAACTGGCGACGGAACTCTTCGGCGGCTGGACGGCCAAAACCCCCTTTGTACGTCTGGAAAGCCGGTTTCGTCCCATTCCGGCTGCCGATGAGACCTTTGAGACGCCAGACAAAGCCAATGCCTTCTTCATTGCCGGCATGCCGCTTGAAATGCGCGATGATGACCCGGACTACCCGGCGCTGGCGCTCGCCGTGTACATTTTCGGCGGTGGTTTCCTGAACTCCCGCCTGGCCGTCCGCATCCGGCAGAAAGAGGGCATCAGCTACGGCATCGGCGCCGGGTTGCAGGTTGGTTCACTGGACCGCCTGGGCACATTCACCGTCTCGGCCATTTACGCGCCACAAAATCTGGCCCGTCTGGAAGCGGCCTTCAAAGAGGAAGTCGAGCGTGCCGTGCGTGAGGGCTTCACAGCCGAGGAGGTCGAAACCGCCAAGACGGGCTACCTGCAGGATCAGCAGGTGTCGCGGGCGCAGGACCGGGAACTGGCGTCAAGACTGGAGAGCTATCTCTATCTCGGACGACGTCCCACCTGGGACGCTGAATTCGAGGCCAAAATCAAGGCCCTGACGCCGGAACAGGTCTCGGCGGCCTTTGCCAGGTACATCAGCTATGAGCGGATGAGCCGCTTCAAGGCCGGCGACTTTGCCAAGGCCAAAGAGGCCAAAGCCACGCAGCCGTAAAGCCACGGTCAGCGGACAGACTGACATAACCCCTGCCAGGGTTTGAACAGCTTAAGTAAAAGTTGACCTTTATTGCTCAGTAGTGTGCATTTTGCGCATGTCGCGCAAGATAGTCAGCACTTTGGCGCGGAACTGGTGTTCGCCATCTGCGAGGCGAAGAACGTCGCAGTGGTGATCCTCAACCAAGGCGAGGACACGCGCTTCGAGGAAGACTTGGCGAAGGACGTGCTGGAGATCATCACGGTCTTCAGCGCCCGGTTGTATGGTAGTCGTTCGCGCAGGAATCAGAAGCTGCTCGATGGCGTGAAGGCCGCCGTGGAGGCTGCGCAGTGATCATCGCACACCGCATCGCGCTCGATCCGAACAACGCGCAGGCAACTTACTTTGCGCGCGCATGTGGCGTCGCGCGCTTCGCCTACAACTGGGCCTTGGCCGAGTGGCAGCGCCAGTACGAGGCGGCAAAGGCCGATCCAGCGCTGCCCAAGCCGTCGCAAGCGGCGCTGCGCCGCCAGCTCAACGCCATCAAGTGTGAGCAGTTTCCGTGGATGCTGGAAGTGACCAAGTGCGCGCCGCAGATGGCGATCATCCAGTTGGGCGAAGCGTTCAGGAACTTCTTTGCGGGCCGGGCCCGCTATCCGCAGTTTCGCAAAAAAGGCGTCCACGACCGCTTCACGCTCACCAATGACCAGTTCAGCGTTGATGGTTCGCGCCTTCGCATCCCCAACCTTGGCTGGGTGCGGATGCGCGAGTCGTTGCGTTTCACTGGCAAGATCATGTCGGCCACCATCTCCCGTGTGGCCGACCGCTGGTATGTCAGCATCACCGTGGACACACCAGACCGTTCGCATCTGCCCAAAGCTGAGAACCAAGGCGCGGTAGGCGTTGATCTGGGCGTGTCGGCGCTGGCCACGCTCTCGACGGGAGAGACCATCCCCGGTCCCAAGCCGCACACGGCTTTGCTCAAACGCCTGCGCAGGCTTTCAAAAAGCCTGTCCAGAAAGTGCAAAGGCTCGCAGAACCGCAAGCGGGCTAAGGCGCGGCTGGCCAAGCTGCATGCGCGCATAGCCAACATCCGCTAGGACGCCTTGCACAAGCTCACGACCAGCCTCACGCGCCGATTTCACACCATCGGCATCGAGAACCTGAATGTGCGCGGCATGGTGAAGAACCGGCATCTGGCGCGCTCCATCATGGACTAGGCTTCTACGAATTTCGGCGGCAACTGGAATACAAGGCCGCGATGCGAGGCGGGCAGGTGGTGGTGGCGGATCGCTTCTTTGCCAGCAGCAAGACGTGCTCGGTATGTGGGCACAAGCTCGATGATTTGCCGCTCTCAGTGCGCGAATGGACTTGCCCGGATTGTGGAAGCATCCACGACCGGGACGTGAATGCCGCCAGGAATCTCCTGGCGTATGGCTTGGCCGCCCTCAGCGGGCCTACGGCGAGTTCCGCCGGATGTCAAGCCTGTGGAGAGGAAGGCTCTGGCCGCCGTCGCAAGACGGCAGCGAAACCGGCCTCTGTGAAGCAGGAAGTCAGCTTTGTTCCTGTGTGAGCAGGAATGAGTAAGTCTGATGGAACGGTTTGCCAAACCCTGGCAGGGCACACCACCGGGCAGGAATTCCCTGGAACTCGCTTTGATGGTCGTCGTGTGTGAAGGCAGATGACTTCACGCTGTGGGCAGCCCTGGTGCCCGCACGGTCAGGCTGCCACAAGTTTTTCCATGTTGAGGCTCAACACCATGTCGTCCACCTTGTCGTCGTTCACTCCCGTTTCCCACAGTCCGGCGCGGCTGATTCGGCGTTTCTGCCAGACTCTGTTGACGCTGGCGCTTCCACTGTCGCTCGCAACGGCCGCACTGGCGGCCGATACCCGGCCGGTGGAGGGCGCACCGGCCGGACAGGGGCCGCAAACGCCCGGCGCGTCACCGGCTGAACCCCGGACGCCCGGCATCTACTTGGGTGTCTTTCCCCAAACGCTTTCCGAGCAGCAGGCAGCAGACCTTGGCGTGTCACCGGCCCAAGGGGTGCATCTGATGAAGGTCATTCCCAACAGTCCGGCGGACAAAGCCGGGCTTCAGCGTGGCGATGTGATCGTTTCCATCAACGGCCAGCCGGTCGTCAACGTCGAGCACTTCCGGGACCTGCTGCGCAAACAGACGCCGGGACAGGCCATGTCGCTGGGCATCGTCCGCAACAAACAGCTCAACACGGTCACAGTCGTGCCGGAAAAGCCGCAGGTCAGCGTCATGACGCTGCCGGACGGACCATTTTCCATCACCGTCCACCCGCCACTTGACGCCGCACAGCTCCAGGAAATTAAGGAGATGGCTGAGCAGATGCGCAGGCAGGGTGAACAATTACGGGAAAAACTCAAGCCGCAACCGGAATTTTTCACCTTCTCAGTGAGCGACCGGGGGCGGCTCGGTATTCGGACGCAGCCGCTGTCCGAACAGCTTGCGCGCTACTTCGGCGCACCTGGCGGTCTGTTGATTACAGAAGTGAGACCCGGCTCGCCGGCGGACAAAGCCGGTCTGCGCGCGGGAGATTGCATCCTCAAAATCGGCGACCGGGAAGTGCGCAGCAGCCGCGACCTGCTCCAAGAGTTGCGCCAGGTTGAAACCGGTGACGTCAAGTTGACGCTCATCCGTGACAAACAACCGCTGGTTGTCACCCTGAAACCGGAGCCGTGCGCTCCGCAGGGCGCTTACCGGTACGATTTCCGTGTACCGTTGAACGGAACCATCACGCTGTCCCCTTACGTGCAAGTCTGGTGGGGAACGCTCACTCCGGGTCTGATGTGAGCACGGGCACAGGGCACTATGATGCCGGGTCGGGGGAAATTCCTCCGGCCCGGCAGTTTTGTGTCCGGCGGTTTTTGTCAGGCTTTACGCCGCCGGTTCGGCCAACGCGGCTTCAATGGCCTTTGTCAGCTCATCCGACATCGGATCAACGCTTGATGGAAACACCGCCCGCAGCTTGCCATCCCGTCCGATGAGATACTTCTGAAAGTTCCAGCGGACTTCGCCGGCCAGCTTTTCATTGCCCCCGCCAGAGGTGAGGTACTGGTAAAGCGGGTGCTTGTTCGGTCCCTTGACGGTGATTTTCGAGAACATATCGAACTGCACACCATAGTTTGAGGTGCAGAATTCCTTGATTTCCGCATCCGTGCCCGGCTCCTGGGCGCCAAAGTCATTCGATGGGAAACCCAGCACACGCAGCCCCCTGGCGCGGTACTTCTGGTTGAGGGCTTCGAGTCCCTTGTACTGCGGCGTGTACCCACAGCGGGAGGCGACATTGACGATGAGCAGGACGTTGCCCTTGTACTCACACAGGTTGATGTCCTTGCCGTCAATTCCCTTCATCGTGAAGTCAAGCGCCGGTGGGCAGCCGGGCGTGGGATTGGGATTCGTGTAAGCAGGGCTGGTCACAGGTGCAGGACCTCCTTCAGGTTGGGGTGTTTCGGATGACCGTGACGGGTCGGCTGCGGCCATGCAGCCAGCGCCGAGCAGCGCCGTCAGCGCCAGTGAAAACAATACGTTTGGTTCATAACGCAATTCCTTGGCAACCGAATCCGGCATCGTCGGGGGGATTCGGCAGGTTTGACGCCGGTGGGCCGGCCGCAATGTGCTCCGTGGACGCAAACTTGACCGTACGTTTGCCCCCACTTGGCTTCCTGAAGCCCCCGACTTGAGCAAGACGCGCCGTGCCAGCTTATGCGCTTTGGGCAATAGAGAGTAGGGCTTGCTGGCGTTGAGCTGGAAAGGAAGCAGAGCGAGATAATAGGATCGACTCTCGTGCCGATTTGCAGCCAGTGAACTGCCTTTGAAGCGAATGCTTGCTGGCTGTGGCGTACGTCGTGGCTTGGGTAGGTTTGCCAAAGTGGCCCCGGGTGAAAACGCGGGATGCAGTCAACAATCCTGCATCGGGCATCCCGCGTTTTGTCATGGTATCCTTGGGTGTGGTCAAACCTCCAGCTTGGCTTCGATCTGGGTCAGCTTGTGCCGGGCCAGCGCAAGGTTGCCGACGTCTTTCTTGATGACCAAGTAGAGGGCAAGAGTCGGCGCGGTTTTGAGCAGGCGGATGAGGTGATACTGGGTGTCGAGGGTAATGAGAATGTCCTCGATGACTTCCTTGAGACCAATGTTTGACATTAACTTGAGTTCTGACCGGATAACTTCGGTGCTTCCGGCCGCAGCAACTTCAAGATTGAAGGTGGGTGTACCGCCAATCGTGCCAAGGCACATGCCGCTTTTCCAGTCGGCCAGTGCCGCACCAACGGTGCCGTCAATTTCCATGGCGGCGACCAGGGATTCCTTGATGTTGGCCATAGTGGTGTTCTCCTGTGAAGGGTGTTCGGCCCGGAGGCCGGTGGGTTGAAGTTGTTCGACCGAAGTGCCAGAGGACAACACCCGGTCTTTCTGTAAAAGAGACTGCTCCCGAACCTGCTCATCCAGCACCTGGTGGGCAGTCAGCAGCAGGTGGTCGGGGGGGGTATGCACGTTTACCGGCTGCTTTTTGACAACGCCGGACATCTCGATTTCAGGCTGTGACCAACCGATGACCTCATAGACCGCCGCTTCACCTTCCCGGTGTTCGGTCCGGGCATTCACCAGTTCGCCTTCCTGGAAAATGAGTGTCGCAAGCTGTTGCCCCTGGCGAATGTTGAGCGTGCAGGTTTTGCGTTCGATATTGAGCAGTTGCAGGAAACTTGACAGGTTGATGCCCCGCAAAAAACCCGCGCTGCGTTTGGCCAGCGTGTTCTCGACGAGGCTGGCCAGCGCATGCAGATCAATGGGCTTTTCGATGTAACCAATGGCCCCGATTTCCCGGACGCGCTTCTCGATTTCGCTCGTTCCAAAGGCGGTCATCACAATCGCCGAAACCTGTGGCTGCTCCGACGCCACACAGGCCAGCAGTTGAAAGCCATCCATCACAGGCATCTTCAGGTCGGTCACAAGCAGGTCCACTCCCCCCTGACGGATGATCTCCAGCGCCTCTGCACCCTGGCTCGCCGTCAGAATCGTGATGCCGTCCAGAAGATTGGCAATCCCTTCGGAAACGCTGCTGAGGAACAGCTTTTCATCATCCACGATGAGCACGGTCGGCATTGGCTTTACCTGCACCACAGAACGGTCTGCCCACTTGCAGCGCAAGCTCTGTGCCAGCACCGGAAAAATCCGTAAACCACTGAAAATCAAAGATGTATTGGGAAAACACCGGCTGACTTCGTGGCGCAGATGCCAGCCTGACGTGTCATTTTGAAAGGGGGGCTTCCAAATTGGCAGGGGATGCGGCAGCCGTGGGGCGCACCCCATATTCGGTCAACTTGCGCCGGAGCGTGGACAGGGAGATGTCCAGTGCTTGGGCCGTCGCCGTCAGGTTGCGGCCGCAGCGTTCAAACACAGCAAGGATGTGCTGTCGTTCAACATCGGCCAGACGCAGCCGTGGCGCTTCAGCCGGCGACTGGGGCGCATGAGATGGGCTGAAAAGCAACCGGGACGGAAAAATGTGCTGCCCCTCGTGGAGAATCAGGCTGCGTTCGATGAGGTTACGCAGTTCGCGGACGTTTCCGGGAAACGTATATTCAGCCAGGCGCGCAATTTCCTCCTCTGGGATGTCCACAGCCCGCCCAGGTGCCAGCGTGGCGATGAAGTGCCGGCACAGGGCGGGTAAATCGTCGAGCCGTTCCCGCAGCGGCAGCAGGTGGATGTGGATGACATTCAGCCGGTAGTAGAGATCACGCCGGAACGTGCCGGCTGCAATGGCCTTTTCAGGGTCAACGTTGGTTGCCGCCAGAACGCGGACGGACACCGTGCGCTGCACTTCGCTGCCCAGTCGGCGAATGGTTTGTTCTTCGAGCACGCCGAGCAGTTTGGCCTGTAAAGCCAACGGCATTTCGGCAACTTCATCGAGAAACAACGTCCCTCCATCGGCCAGCTCAAACAGTCCCTTGCGGGTGGCTGTGGCCCCGGTAAAGGCCCCCTTTTCGACGCCAAACAGCTCGGCTTCGATGAGCGATTCCGGCAGGGCCGCGCAGTTGACGCTGATGAACGGTTTTTCGGCCAGACGCGAAGCATAGTGAATCGCCTTGGCGACGAGGCTTTTTCCCGTCCCCGTTTCACCGGTGATGAGCACCCGCGCTTCGGTTGCCACCGCCCGTTCGATGAGGCGGTGGATGTCAGCAAAGCGCGCCCCGGCGCCAACCAGCAGCGCCGTCCGGCTCTCCTGATGCGCCTGAAAACGGTGAACTTCCTCGACCTTTTCCAGCGCCGTCGTATGCAGCAGCCGCTCGACGGTCAGGATGACTTCCTCCACCTCGACCGGCTTGGAAAGATAATCGTGAATGCCGGACTTGAGCGCCTGGACGGCATTTTCATAACTCGGAAACGCCGTCAGCAGCAGGATTTTCACGGCGTCATTTGACCGCAGAAGTTCCGGGACCAGCGCCAGTCCGCCGCCATCCGGCAGCTTGTTGTCGAGCAGTACGATGTCAAAGGGCATCCGGTGCAACAGTTGCCGCGCCGCCGCCAGGCTCGACGCCAGGGAAACCAAAAAACCCCGTCCGCTGAACACATCGGCCAGGGTCTCCCGAAACAAAGGCTCGTCATCGAGGATGAGCATCCGCTTAGGCATCCAGACTATTCCTTCGGAGCAACGGCTTCGAGCGTCACAATGGCTTCACATCCGCCGGTCGGCACGGGGCGGAGTTCGACCGTACCGTTCATCTTGGTGATGAGCTTCCGGGTGATGACGAGTCCCAGCCCGGTGCCGTGCGGTTTCGAGGTGTAAAATGGCTTGAAAAGGTATCCAAGCTGCTGGGGCGTCAAGCCGATGCCGTTGTCTGCAACGACTATGCTAACCAGATGTTCGTGCCGGAAGGCGCGCAGCGTGATGGTCGGCTCTTTGACCCCCTCAACGGCATCGGCTGCATTGGTGACAAGGTTGAGCAAGGCCTGATGCAGTCCTCGCTGATCTGCACACACCGTACCAGCATCCTTTTCAAACCGGTACTCCAGACAAATGCCGCGCTTGGCAAAGTCCTCTTCGATGAGTGAGCAGAAACGCTCCAGAAACGGCACAATCGGCAACGGCTCCAGCACCGGCGTTTCATACAGGCTGAAGGAACGCAGGGTTTTGAGCAGGTATTCCACCCGGCTGATTTCCGCCAGTGAACGGTCGAGATACTTTGCGATGGTGGCGCGCGAAGGATTCTCCATCTGCTTCAGTACTGTCAGTGCCGTTTTGACAGAGTTGATGGGATTGCCCATTTCGTGCCGGATGCCGGAGAAGATATATCCGGTCGTCTCCATGACATTGACGGCCTCGGCAATGGATTCGTAGCGAAGCTGTTCGGTGACATCCCGGCACACGGCGACAATGTTCTGGAGACGGCCAGCTTCGTCCCACACCGGAGACACCGAGGCTTCTTCCTGGTAGGTCGTACCGTCTTTGCGGCGGGCCATGTAAATGCCGTGCCACTCGCGCCCGGCTTGCAGCGCCTGGAAGATTTCGTTGCGGAGGCTAGTCTGAACCGGGCCAACCGGTAGTCCAGCGAACTGGCAGCCATAGACGGACTCCCGCAGCAGGCCCGTGGTCTTTTCAAACGCTGGATTGACGTACTGGACATAGCCAGCACTATCCAGAATGACCACGGCTTCGGGAATCTGCTCGATAGCCGTTGTCAGCCGCCGCATGGTGCTGTCGGCCTGACGGCGCGCGGTGATGTCTTTGATGACATGTACCCACCCCGTCCCAATCCCGCGTTCCTGTGGAATCCAGTAGCTGCTCATCTCAAACCACTGATCGCGGCCGGGAAACTGAAACTCCGGCTGGTCGCCGACGGCTTCGCGCAGGGTTTTGGCCGTCGCGGACAGGTGTGGAAAGAAATGGCGGATAGTCGGCTGACCGATGAGTTGCTGATAGGTCGCACCGAGAAAGGTCACAACGGCCTGATTGCACCAGCGCAGCCGGCCTTGGGAGTCCTCCAGCAGAATGAGGTCCGAAATGGCGTCCACTGTAATCGACCATTCCTCATTACGGCGGCGGAGCACTTCCGCCATGGACTTCTGCTGCGTCAGGTCCTCAACAATGATCACGAGGGTCCTGTCGGTCCTGACCGGCACGAGGGAGAGCCGAACCGGCACGAAACAGCCGTCTTCCTGGCGCAGGCTGGTTTCAGCATGTTCAATTCCGGTTTCTGAACGCAGCAGCCGGCGGATGCTTTCCCGCAGGTCAGCACGCCGGTGGCGACCCAAAAAATGGCTCACCCGCCGGCCCAAAAGCTCCGAAGCCGAAGCACCCAGAATGTGAGCCAACGCCCGGTTGGCCAGCCGGACTCGTCCACAGGCATCTAGAACCCCGATGCCGTCGGGAATGGCCTCGATGACCCGGCTCATGAACTGGTTGGCCTGCCGGAGCTGCTCTCGCGCCAGGTGCTGCTCGGTCACATCTTCGTGCGCCACAACGATAGGCGCCCCTGATGCCTCAGCAAGCCTGGCAATGCGCGTTACAAACCACCGTCTGGCCGCTGGGCCGTGGTACGGATACTCCAGGGTGTAGGCCGTCTGTTCTCCTGAGATGACCCGCCGGATACCCTGAGCCAGTGCATGTGCAAACTCACTTTCAGGACCCGTTGCTTGCTCACACACGGCCAGATAGTTCATTCCGACGCCAAAGTTGCCGGATTGAAACCCGTTCTCCCGCGCAAACCGTTTCCATGCTTCATTGACCTCCATAATGACACCATTCCGGTCTAGAATGGCAATGTGGGCTGACATGGTATCGAGCGTGGACCGGAGCATCGCCTGCCACTCCTGAAGCTGGTTCTCGGCTTTCTTGCGCTCGGTGATGTCCCGGACAATGAGGGTATAAAACCGCTTGCCGCCGGAATGAAATTCCCCGGCCGTGACTTCGACCATCCGGCCCGGCGCGCCTGGAAAACAGCTTTCTGTCTCGACCGGAAGTGCGCCCAGATTTTCCGGCGCAATAGCGAGCAGTTCACCAATCGGTCGTCCCAAAAGGTGTTCAGTGTCGGTGGCAAACAGGCGCGCGGCTGAAGGATTGGCGGAGACCACGCTCAGGGACTGATCGAGCGTCAGGATAGCATCCGACGCATGGCGAATGACCGATTGCAGGTGGGCTTCCGTTTCGCGCAGTTGACGGTCGCGGCGATGGGCATTGATGAGGGTAGCGGCCCGGAACCGAAACACCAGTGGATTGGGTGGTTTGACAATGCAATCGGTTGCGCCGGCCGCAAATGCCTGCTTGACGATTTCCTCTTCAATGAGCGCCGTCAGCATCAGGATCGGCGTGTAGGCTGTTTTTGGCCGCCTGCGAAGCTCGGCGCATGTTTGGATGCCATCCAGGTGCGGCAAGCGGATGTCGATCAAGATTAGGTCTGGGGTAACGATCTCTACCAGCCGAAGGGCTTCCTCCACACCCAAGGCTTTCAAGACGTTGAAGCCATCACTTTTGAGTAGGTTACCAAGAAGCTCAAAGGGCTGAAGGTCATCATCTACTACTACCAGGACAATCGGCGCTTCATCTAAAGCAGAAGCAGCCTCCACAACAGGATGCAGCGCCGAATCCAGGGAGGTACAAGTTGAAGCCATAAGCGCAAGTGTAGTGTTTCCAGTGAGATACAGTACCAAAAGCGCAGCCAAGACCGGCGAGGATAAGCACCAGAAGCGTGCTTTGCCTCTCGGCATTTTTCCACGTTTTTTGTGACTAAAGGCACAATTGATGTAAATGCGCTAAGTATATCCCATATCCAGAAGACGGCAGCGGCGCAAAGCATCAGCAGCGTGTAGTATTTGCACCAAGGCGGGAACGCCCCTGCCTAGCAACGCTTTCTGTGCTTCTGCCCAAACGAACGATGTCACAGCCACCCTCATCACTTCCTCCTGAAAGTATCGCTTCCGACGACGAGATTCCCCTCGAGCAGCTTTCCAACCTCGTGGATAAGCTGCCGCCCGCGCTGCAACCGCCTCAACCGTTGCCCAGCGTGGTTATCCTGGGGCGGCCGAACGTCGGCAAATCCACGCTTTTCAACAAGCTGATCGGCCGCCGACAGGCCATTGTCGGTGACGAGCCGGGCATTACCCGTGACCGTCACTACGGCGTTGTCGAATGGCTGGGGCGCAGTTTTGAACTTGTCGATACCGGCGGCATCGTGCCCGATGAGGAAGCCATCATCCCGGCCAATATCTTCAAGCAAGCTTCACGCGCCATCGAAGAGGCCGATTTACTGCTGTGGGTGGTAGATGCGCGCGAAGGCATTACGCCACTTGATGAAGACATCGCACGGCATATCCACACCACGGGCAAGCCGGTGTTTGTCGTGGCCAACAAGGTGGAGTCAGCCCAGGTCCGTACGGCTGCCGGTGAGTTTTACCGGTTTGGCTTTGACCGCCTCTTTCCCGTCTCGGCCGAGCATGGCACGGGTACAGCCGAACTTCTGGACGAAATTCTGGCTGTAACAAATGCTCCAGCCACTGCCGTGCGCCCGTCAGAACGCATCCGGGTGGCTGTCATCGGTCGCCCCAACGTCGGCAAGTCTTCGCTGGTCAATGCCATCCTTGGTGAAGAACGGGTCATCGTCAGCCCCATTCCCGGCACGACCCGCGACGCCATAGATACCGACCTCATCCACAACGGACGGCCCTTCACGCTCATTGACACCGCCGGCATCCGCCGCAAAGGACGGACCACCGCCATGGCCGAGAAACTTTCGGTCATCATGGCGCGCAAAGCCCTGGCGCGAACCGATGTGGCCATTCTGCTGCTCGATGCCGTGGAAGGCCCCACCCATCTGGATGAAGTCATTGCTGGCTATGCCCTCGAAAGCGGCACGTCCATCCTGATCGCCCTCAACAAATGGGACCTCATCAAAAAAGACGCCCATACCGCCAGCCTCTACGAACGGCAACTGCGCGAGCGGGTGAAGTTTCTGGACTATGCTCCGGCGGTCTTCGTCTCGGCCCTGACCGGGCAACGGGTGACGCGCCTGCTTGACCTTGCCGCCCGTGCTTATGACGCGCGTTACCGACGGATACCCACCGGCGAACTCAATCGTTTCTTTGCGGAATACCTCGAAACGCCGCGCGCCACCCTGCCAACCAACAAGCCAGTCAAAGTGCACTATGTGACGCAGGCGCGCAGTGTGCCGCCGACGTTCGTCCTGTTTACGAATACAACCGAAAAGCTCCACTTTTCTTATGTCCGCTATGTGGAAAACCGGCTGCGCGAAAACTTCGACTTTTTTGCGACGCCGCTGCGCATTGTGTCGCGCCCGCGGACGGCCAAAAAACGCTAATCCCCCATCGTTTGCATCTGCCCATGCCGCCTCCCGCCGATGACCAGCCAGCAGCGGTAGCCGCGTTTACAGCCCGTCTCAAAGCGCAGGCACTGGCGCTGGGGTTCTCCAAAGTGGGCATTGCGCGCGCCGAACCGCTGGCGGACGAAGGCATGCGGCTCCACGAATGGCTTGCCCGTGGCTATCACGCCACCATGCACTGGATGGCACGCACAGCGGACAGGCGTACAGACCCGGCCCAACTGCTCCCCAACGTCAAATCGGTGGTGGCCGTGGCACTCAACTACGATACGCCGCCGCGCCACGTCGAAGCCCCGGACATCGGCAAAATTTCGCGCTACGCCTGGGGCGACGACTACCACGATGTCATGGGCGAAAAGCTGAAGGCGCTGCTGGCATGGGTGACAGCCGAACGCCCGGAAGCCCACGGCTACATCGCCGTGGATGCCCAACCCGCTATGGACAAAGCCTGGGCCGTGCGCGCCGGACTCGGCTGGCTCGGCAAGCACAGCAACGTCATCACCCGTGAGTTTGGCTCGTGGGTCTTTCTTGGCGAACTGTTCCTCGACATTGACCTCGAACCCGAAACGGAACTCGTCCCGGATCACTGCGGCACGTGTACGGCCTGCCTGGAAGCCTGCCCGACTCAGGCGATTGTCGCACCGTACGTCGTGGACGCCCGGCAGTGTATTGCCTTTGCCACCATCGAGTCGAAAAGCGAAACCCCGGAGCTGCCCACACACGGGTGGGTCTTCGGGTGCGATGTGTGCCAGGACGTGTGCCCATGGTCACGGTTTCGCCAGCCGACGACCGAAGCACGCTTTCTGCCCCACCCTGACCTGATTGCCCCACGTCTGGACGAACTCGCCGCGCTGACGCCGGAAGGCTTCCGGGAGCGTTTTGCCGGCACGCCTGTTCTGCGCGCCAAGCATCGCGGACTGCTCCGCAACGTCGAAGCGGCACGCGCCCAGACCACCGCGCCGGAGCAACCGGATTGAAAATACCGTGGAAAGACCGGCTCAGGGTGCCAGCGCGGCTTCAAAGCCTTCGAGCGAGCCATGCAGACGCTTGTACACGGCTTCCAGTTTGGTGCGGCGCTCGGCAGCCGTCGGGGCCTGGGCGTCGTAGCCGAGCCGGTACGCCTCGAAGGCTTCCGCGTCCTGCTTCATTGCTTCAAGAACCGTCCCCAACCGCCAGGCGGCTTCACGGCGTGACGGCGCATTCGGATAGGCTTTCACCGCCTCACGCAGCCGGACGGTGGCGGCCGCCGTCTCGCCCTGCCTGTAAAGTATCCAGCCCAGTGTCATCTGCGCGCGCACGTAAAACTCCGCCAGGCGGTCTTCGGCCCGTGGGCTGTCCACGCCTCCCCCGGCCACCCGCGCGGCATCCGACGCAGCATCAATAGCCTGTCGGGCAAAACGTTCGGCAATACCGAGTTCCCCCACTTCAGCGAGCATCCCGGCAGCGCGCAACAAGCGCCATCCCCGTCCGGGGTCTTTACCGGCGACAAACTCCTTGGCTGCGAGTTCAAGTGGCGAATCAGTCAGTCCGCTCTTTGGCAGGCTGCCGGCGCGGGCCTGTTTGGCCAGCAGGGCAAAGCGTACGTAACGCTCGATAAATGCCATTTCCTCGTCGGTAAGCAGCGGGGAAGCCACCAGCAATGAGGCGCGGCGTTCGAGGTCGAGCAACCGCGAGAGACGTGCGCTGCGCACCGGCAGCGTCCCGCCCAGAACGGCCTCAAATTCGCCGTCGGGTGTGACCTTGAGAAAGGCTTCAAAGGGTTCCAGCGCCTGTTCGTAGGCGTTGGCCAGAATCAGTGTCGCCCCCAGTTCAAACTGGAGCGTCGCAAACTGGGCGGTTTGCAGGGCTTCGCCCAGAATGTTCTCCGCCTCGGCCAAGTCGCCGGCCCGCCGCATCAGATGGGCTTCGACGATGCGCAGCCAGGGATAGTTCGGCTGAAGGCGCTTGGCCTGCGTGCCAGCGGCGATGGCGGCGGCCACATTCCCGTTGGCGGCATGCGTGTAGGCCAGTTGGGTCAGAAAACGCACATCCCGGGGATTGATGGTGAGCATACGCGCCATGGGGGCAATGGCTTCACTTTCCTGTCCCCGGGCCAGATAGCACATCGCCAGCCCGCCCCACGCCGTCGGGTGCTCCGGCTCGATGTCAAGCTGTCGGCGGTAGTTGGCTTCAGCTTTTTCGTAATCCCCGGCTGCGCGCTGGAGATCAGCCAGCGCCGCCCAGGCCACCCGGCTTTTTGGATCGAGTTCAAGCGCCCGCTGAAAGGCGGCAGCCGCATCGTCCAGACGGAGGCCCATCTGATAGGCCACGCCCAGACTGTGCCACAGCGTTGCAGATGTGGCATCAAGTTCGAGAGCGCGCTTGAACACTTGCTGAGCGTCGGCCGGGACTTCCAGACTCAGGTAAAACAGCCCGACCTGTTCGAGCGCCTTGACTTCGTTCCAGGCCCGGGACTGAAACTCGCGCATCAGCAGGACAGCTTCCGTACGCCGCCCCTGCGTTGCCAGCAGCAATGGCATCGGCAGGATGAGCGATTGAAAGACAGGGGCGGCTTCCGCTTCGGGCAACATGTTGAACGCCTGGCGAAACGTGCGCTGCGCCGCTTCGACATCCCCGGCGCGCAACTGCTGCTCACCAAGCTGGCCCTGTACGCGCACGAGCGCCTTCCGGGCCGCACGCTGAAGCGGCGAGACCGGGTGGGTCCGCAAAAACGTCTCAAGCTGGTGGGCCTGTTCGTCAAGCGTCGCGGCGGCAAGGGCTGCGTCGAGGTCCATCTGCTCACGCAGCAGGTCGCTGGTGGTCGTGGGGGGTGTCAACACCACCATGGACACTGGCGGTTCGTCACGGGTCGGTTCCGTCGCGGCCGGCGGCTTGGGGCGGGAAGTGCCGGCCGCCGCGCCGGATTGGGCTGGAACGAACTGGGCCACGGCCACGGAAGCCGGCCAGCCCAGAAGACAACACAGGGAAACACAGCGGACAGCACGGCGCAGCACAGCAGCAGGTATGGAAGGCAGCATAGGTTCAGACTTCAGACTTGGTGAGCCGGGCAAAGGCCGCGCGCACCGGATATTCACAAGCCACGCACAGGATGATGACCGCCTGTAAAACAATCGTCAGGTCCTTGGAAACGCGGTCGGTAAAAATCCCGATGAAAAGCTGGGAGCGAATCAACGCGCCGAACAGAATCGCCGCCAGCACGATGCCCACCGGATGGTTGCGCCCCAGCAAAGCGACGGCAATGCCGGTGAAGCCGTAGCCCGGCGAAAAACCATCGTAGTACCGATGCCGGTAGCCCAGCACCTCGCTGGTGGCCACCAGCCCGGCCAGCGCCCCGCTGAGCGCCATGGCCAGCACCATGTTGCGTGGCACACTGATGCCGCCATACTCGGCCGCCGTCGGACTGCTTCCGACGGCACGCAGTTCATAGCCCCATTTCGTTTTCCAGAGAAAGACATAGACAGCGGCACAGGCCAGCAGGGCGATGAAAAAGCCCAGGCTCAGCGGGATGCGTTCGGGAATGGCCGGAATCAACCGGTGCATGCGCGCCAGCCAGGCCCCCGGCACAATTTCGTGCGTCTGGAGAATCGGATCGCCCGCCTCGCGGTAGTGATACTGCACCAGGTAACTGACCAGACCAGCGGCGATGAAGTTCATCATGATGGTGTTGATGACTTCATGCGCGCCAAAGCGCGCTTTGAGCAGTCCCGGCACAGCCGCCCACAGGGCACCGGCCAGCATTGCCGCCAGAATGCAGGCCGGCAGCAGCAGCGGTGACGGGAGACTCGTCAGCGTGAAGCCCACCCAGGCGGCCGCAAAGGCCCCGACCGTGAGTTGCCCCTCTGCGCCGATGTTGAGCAAACCGCACTTGAAGGCCACCGCCACGGCCAACCCTGTAAAGATGAGCGGTGTCGCGTAAAAGAGCGTGTAACTGATGCCATCCAGAGAGCCAAAGGCGCTCGAAAAGAACAGCTCATACACTGCCAGGGGACTGTCGCCCATAACCAGAACAATGCCGCCCCCCAGAACGAACGCAAACACGACAGCCAGCGCCGGAAACAACAGATCGAGAACAAACTTTTTCATCAGTGCCCTACCAGACATCACCACCGGGATGCCCTACGATACCACCAAATCCCGCGCCTGATTTCCAGATGCAAAGCATCCCGGCGGCGGGTTACACTGCCGGACGCAGCCACCGGCGCGCGGCAGCCACGGTTTCACCCGGCCGCGTGCAACCTTGTCCCGGCATCCTACACGGCGCACGGTCATGAACTTCCTGCGCTTGCTTTTCGATTGCAGCCCCCTGCTCATCGCTACGGCACACGGTTACGGCGCGGCCTGGCTGGCGGTCAGGATGCTCTTTCGCCCGCTCAAGCCGGTTTATGTCTTTGGCTGGAAACTGCCGTTTACGCCGGGACTGCTTCCGGCCGAACGGGAGCGTTTCGTGGATGCCCTGGCCGGCGTCATTGCGGAAAAGCTTCTGACGGCGGACATCCTGGCGGCTGCCTTCCATGAACTCCGGCTGGACACCGACGTGGAACGGCTCGCCCGCTCGCGCTATGCCGAACGGTCGCAGCCCGACGCCCTGCTTCCGGCCGTCGCCGGGCGCATCACGGAGATGCTGACCACACTCAAAAACTCCTCCGAGGCCAAGTGGCGTATTGCCCACGAACTGCGCGCCGTGGTCATCCGGCGGCTCGAACGCGATTACCACCCGGCCGTCCGCCAGACGGCGACCTTTCTGGTGGGCGATGCCCTGGTGTACCGCATTGTGGACCGCGCTATCAACAACCTGGCTGACCAGCTCTCCGAAAGTATGGCCATCCGGGAAGTCATGGACGAAGCCCTGCGCCGCCTGCCGGAAGCCATCTTCACCAGCGAGCGCCCCCTGCAACAGCGCATTGCCCAGGACATCGTCCGTCACCTCAGCGAACGCCTCGACATCAAGGGCATCATCAAGCGGCGTTTTGAGACCTTCTCGAATGACATCTTTGAGAGTCTCGTCTATGAAACAGCCGGACGGGAACTGCGGGGCATCATGGTGTTTGGAACGTATGTCGGTTTTGCGGTCGGCGTCCTCCAAACCGGCGTCAACCTCTGGCGCACTCTGGCCGGTCATTAGCTGCCAGCAGCCACTCCCACGGCACGGCCTCGGCCATACCCGCCGGTGGATGCGCCCGGAGAGACTCGAACTCCCAACCCTCAGATCCGAAGTCTGATGCTCTATCCAATTGAGCTACGGGCGCAGACGCGGCCGGCGTTCTGCCGTATAGCGCGCCGCGGCCGGGCTTTTCAAGCGTCTGCCAAGGGAACGGTTTTCAGGCTGGGACAGTCGTCGCCAGCGCTGGCGCAGTTTCCAGCGACCGCAATGACCGCCGCAACCCAAGCACCAGCACCAAATTGGCCACCGTCATCGTGCCCTCGGCAATGCCGTGCAGCCAATCCACATGGGTCAATGACGGCGCGCGATAGACCGTCCGTGCCACAATGCTTAGGGCAATGGTGACGACGACAAACAGGATGAGCAGCCCGTACCCGACAATCGTCTGGACGTTGAAGGCCGCGCGGTCCCACCGCCGGTTGACCGCCAGAAAGACCACGAACAGCAGGTAGGCCAATCCGGCCGACTGAATCATTGCGCCCCGCGTCCCGCCATAGGGCAGCCAGGCCCGCGCCAGCAGAAAGCCGCCGACAGTCAGCGTCGCCACGGCCGTGGCGGCCAGAACGAACCGTGGGTAGCGCCGCGGCCATTCGCGCAGATGCAGCGCGGCCGTCGCCAGCCCAACACTTCCGATGAGTGTCAGCAGTTCGTGCGTACGTGGAATCCACATCAGGCTGGTGTTGTCGTCAGTGGCATGCCAGGCCAGAACGCACATCCCGGCGCCCCAGTGCGGCAGCATCGCCACGGCCACGCGCCGGATGTCTGTCCGGCCCAGCACCGTTCCCAACCGCCACACCAGGGCGATGGCCAGCGTCCACTCGGTCACACTGGCAATGTGAATGCCCCATACCGGGGGTGACAGCAAACTCATGGCGGCACCTCCCCACGAACGAAGTGGCCCACAAACGAAGTGGCGGTTGAATCAACCTCCCGTTTTCACCATACTGCGCCCACCGTACGAAAAGGGCCAGAAATGTTTGCGGAAAAAGCCAGCGATGCGACCGGTCGTTGAAATCGAGCAGCTTTCCATGGAGTACGTCACTGGCTTCTGGCGCAACAAGCGCGTCCGGTCACTGGTTGACCTGAGCCTTGAAGTCTATGCCGGCGAAGTCTTCGGGTTTCTCGGCCACAACGGTGCCGGAAAGACGACGACGCTCAAAATCCTCATGCGAATTGTCTATCCGACGGGTGGCACGGCGCGGATTCTCGGCTGCCCGCTGGATGACATGAGCATGCGGCGGCGCATTGGCTACCTGCCGGAGTCGCCGTACTTCTACGACTACCTGACCGGGTGGGAACTGCTTGACTACTTCGGCCGGCTCTGCGGTCTGGATGCGGCGCAGCGGGCCCGGCGCATTCCCGAAATGCTGGCGCTGGTTGGCATGCAGCATGCCGCCCACCGTCCGCTGCGCAAGTATTCCAAGGGCATGCTCCAGCGGATCGGCATTGCCCAGGCTATTCTGCACGACCCGGAAGTGGTCTTTCTGGACGAACCGATGACGGGACTTGATCCCATTGGACGGCGGGAAGTCCGCGACATCATGGCCAACCTGCGGGACCAGGGCAAAACGGTGTTTTTCTCGACGCACATCCTGTCGGATGTCGAGGCGCTCTGCGACCGCGTGGCCATTCTCAAGCAGGGCCGCCGCGTGGCCTATGGGACGCTGGCAGAAATTCAGGCGGGCCGGGCGGCCACGCTTGAAATCGTGGCCACAGAGACAACACCCGAAGCCGTGGCGGCACTGGAGCGTTTTGCGGCGCGCCTTCGCCGGACAGCCGCCGGGTTGCACTGCGAGTTGAAATCAGCCGACCAGGTGGGCGAAGCCGTCGCCGAGCTGCACCGCCACGGCGGACGCCTGGTTTCCATCACGCCGATCAAATCCGCGCTGGAAGAATTTTTCGTCCGGGACGAAACCCTCAGCGAGACCTTCTGACCGCCGGCCAAAGAGGTTTGCCGGCGCGTCATTCCAGCGCGAACAACCGCTTGATTTGCGCCAGCAACTGCATTGATTTCCGGTCCATGGCCATATCCGGCACAGCCGCCGAACGCGCTGCCTCAAGGCTCAGGCGACGCGCTTCCAGACGTTCCGCCAGCACCCGGCTGAAGGTCTCCGCCAGCCGGGGGTTGGTTCGCAGCAGGTGGCAGAACACATCCCGGTGAATGGTGCGGACGGTCACTTCCCCAACCGCGCGAATTGTGGCCGAACGCGGCTCGCCGGTCATCAGCGCCATTTCGCCAAAGCAATCGGGAGCGTGCATCTGTCCGACTTCCAGCCCATCCACTTCAACGCATACCGTCCCGGCTTCCAGAATGAACAGGGCGTCTCCCGGCTCACCCTGCCGCACCAGGGCTTCGCCCGGCGCATAGCGCAACAACCGCATCCCTTCGGCTGCGACCAGGCGTTCGGACTTGGACAGGCAGGCCAGCAACGGCACGGCCCCAAGCAACTGTTCCGAGGCGGCCACAAGCTGCTGCTGCTTCACCTCCGGCGACACCGGCCGCCGCAGCTCGATTCCCGTCAGGGGCAGCGGCAACTCAACCGCCGCCCGGTCCAGGGCATACCACGCCCGGTCGCGCACCAGACTGGCAATGGCTTCCCGCCGCCCGAAGTTCGTAATGAAGTAGCGGATGGCGTAGCGGATAGTCGCATTTTCGAGAAAAGCGAAGGTGGCCACGACCGGCGGCGGGTCGGCGCAAATCTCCGGGATGTCCCGTATTGCCGCCAGAATGACCGCCCGTACCCGCTCCGGCGGAATGTGGTAGGGTGCCTGCACAAAAACCGTCTGCCGTGCCAGGGAAGACGGTTTCGTATAGGTCACAATCTGGCTTTTGGCCAGCAACCCGTTGGGAATGGTCACTTGCTCCTGATCGAGAGTGAAAATCCTGACGGCGCGCCAGTTGATTTCCACGACTTCGCCGGCCCGCTGCCCGTCATCGAGCTGAATCCAGTCGCCGACTTCAAAGGGCTGCTGCACCTGCAAGGTCAGTCCGGCCACGATGTTGCCCAGCGTATCCTGCAGCGCCAGACCAATGATGGCCGTAAACAGTGCCGATGTGACGAGCAGGGATGTCACCTGCACGCCAGACCAACTCAGCGCCAGCAGGGCCACAGCGGCATAGACAATCCCCTGAATGATGTCCCGGAAAATCCGTTCTGCCGTCAGCCCCAACCGCCGGGCAATCCCGGCATCGAAAAAGGCCAGAACCGACAACCGCCCCAGCGCCAGAGCCAGACCGATAGCCGAGAGGTGACGAAAGAGCGCCGGCGGGGCAAAGCTGGACAGGAAGGCATCCGCCAGCGCCGCCGCCACCGCCACGGCCACACACCACGCCGGAAAACGGAGCGCCTCCCGCACGTCCGCCGGGGCGGTTTTCCTGATGAACAGCATGGTCAGCGCGGCCGTCAGCACACCAACCACAATCCACCAGTAATAGGTAAAGTCCGTCAGGTTCATTGGAGGTCTTCCGCCCAGCCTTTCACCGGGGAAGTCTGCGCCCCCGGTTGTAAAGGCCACGGGCCACGGCTGGCAAGCGCCACACCGCCACGGCAGCGCGATTTCCCCGGCCAGTTTGCGTGACTTTGACTCGCGCCGTCCTGCCGGACATTATCGGTCACTGACATTTTTCAACCGCTCATCCCACTATGGTTACTTCCCGTTCGGCACTGGTCATCGGCTGTGGCATCTCCGGGCTGGCCTGCGCCCGGCGACTGCAAGCCGCCGGCTACCACGTCACCATCATCACCCGCGAACAGCCAAAATCCACAACTTCCAACGTCGCTGCGGCGCTCTGGTATCCCTACCGCTGCGCTCCCCGCGAAAAAGCCCTGCCATGGTCGAAGGCCACCTTTGAAGAACTCCTGCGCCAGCACCGGGACGGCGTTCCGGGCGTCACCCCGACGACGTTCATCGAGCTTTTTGACCACGACCGCCCCACACCCTGGTGGGCCGAAGCGACCGGCGGCGTCACCCGTCTCACCGGAAACGACCTGCCGCCCGGTTATGCCGTCGGCTTTGCCGCCACTGTACCGGTCGTGGAAACACCACTGTATCTCCCCTACCTCGTGGAACAGTTCTCAGCGGCAGGCGGCACACTCCAGCTCGGCGAAATCACCAGTCTGGATGAGGCCTGCGCTGCGTACCCGCTGGTCATCAACTGCTCCGGTCTGGGGGCACGGACGCTCGCCAATGACCCCGAAGTGTTCCCGATCCGCGGGCAGGTGGTACGGGTTTCCAATCCCGGCGTACGGCGTGCCCTGACCGATGACGACGGCCCACGCCGCATCAGCTACATCATCCCACGCCAGACGGATGTCATTCTGGGCGGCACGGCGCTGCCCCACGTCTGGGATACCACTCCCGATGCAGCGACAACCGAAAGAATCTTGCGCCACTGCCGCGAGCTTGAGCCAGCGCTGGCCTCAGCACAGGTGCTTGAAGTGCGGGTCGGGCTGCGTCCGGGGCGGACGGCCGTCCGCCTGGAACGGGAACACCGTGGCGCAGGGGTCGTCATTCACAACTACGGCCACGGCGGCGCCGGCTTCACCCTCGCCTGGGGCTGTGCGGACGAGGTGCTTCACTTGGCGCGTGCAACGTAACCTGCCCCCGGCGGCGGGGCTTCACACCGGCTGACACGGCGCGTACGGCTTAGCGGATGGCATCGGCACAAACATTGGCATAGCGGCAAAGCTGACACCGCGCGCCGGGTTTGGCCTCGAAGTCGGTTTCGGCAAACGTCCGAATCGCCACCAGCTCGCTGATGACCTTGTTGACCGCGTGGGCAGCGGCTTCCTTTCCGGCCTGATTGGCCGGCAGTTCAAACTTCTCATCCGGGGCCAGAAAGTGCAGCGTGGCGCGTACTTCCTTCACGTTGGGCGTCAGTTCCCACAGCGCCAGGGCGTAGATTTGCAACTGCAAGCGGTACCAGGCGACCTTTTCAGCCTTTTCCGCCGCAAAGCCTGGGGCTCCGGGCCGGGTCGCAAAGGCATTGGTCTTGAAATCCACCACGTGCGCCGTCACCCCCTGCCCGCCGGGACGGGGCGTGATCAGCACCTTGTCCATGGCTCCCGTGACCAATGCCGCGTCGCACCGGATGGTGAAGACGCGCTCACTCCAGACTTCGCAGCCGCTGGACGGCTCCCGCGCCTGACGCTGTACCGCATCAATTTCCTTCCGAAAGTCGCTTTCGGCATATCGCTTTGCCAGCCACCACACGTCGTCTAGGATGGCCTCGTCATCAAGCATCACACCTTCCAGCCGTCCCTCCGCCCGCAGCGACGCCACGGCGCGTCGCAGGGCCGCCCGCAGCGCCTGGTCATCGGTATCTTCGGGTTGCAGGTCCTCGCACAGCCTGTGAACGATGAGACCACGTATGGCCGGCGAAAGCCGCGCCTGCCCCTCCGGGCGTTCGGTATCTTCGACGGGCCGGCGCTCCAGCCCGGCCTCGTCTTCCAGCGGGTCGAGAAAGCGCGCAAAGTAGTATTGGCGGGGGCAGTGGGCAAAGCTGTTCAACTGGGCCACCGAGTAGTGATACTGCCCATGTATGGCTTTCGGGTCAGGCGCAACCGTTTCCAGTTGGTCCTCAAGTTGACGGATAAGTTCCCGGCGTGCCCGTTCGCGCTGCCTGGCATCGGCTGCCGCCTGCGCGACAAACGCCTCCCGGCTGGATGGTTCCGGGAGCGGGGTTGGGTCTGCATTCCCTGGCACGGCCGGGGCGCTGTCCCGCAGGACGAGAATCCGGGCCGCGTCGAGTTGCACTTCCATCCCGGCAGGCCCCACGTCCGGGGGGGCGCTTCCGGCATCCTCTTCAGGCAGCAGCCACGGACTCAGCCAGTCCAGAAAACTCTGGACGGAACTGCCTTCCGCGTTTCCGGTTTTGGGTCGCGCCGCGGCCGAGAGAATGAGGGCGTCTTGGGCGCGCGTCATGGCGACGTAAAGCTGGCGCATCCGCTCGAACTGCTCCCGGCGCTCAATCCTTTCCAGCGCCAGGCTTTTCAGCGCCGTGGGCCGCCGCCGGCCGAGCAGGTCGGGCACATCGAAGCCCAGACCGCTGTTCCGCTCGAAAACGAACTTCCCGGCGCTTTGCCGCCAGCGACGTTGCAAATCCGGCAGGACGACAACCGGAAACTCCAGCCCCTTGGACTTGTGAATCGTCAGCAGCGCCACGGCGTCAAGACCAAGTTCAAGCTGGGCTTCGGCTTCGCGGGCATCGAGGCGGCGAAACTCGCGGATGTAGGCAACGAAATCCCGCAGCAGATGCGTCTCGCGGCTGGCAAAGCCCTGGGCCAGCGCCACCAGCTTGTCGAGATTGGACAACCGCTGTGGGCCGTCTTCGGCCCCGGCGCACACGATGTCATAGCCTGTCCGGCGAATAGCCTGCTCGATGAGGTCAGGCAGCGGCAGGCGGTTTCGTACGGCCAGCAACTCTTCCAGAATTTCGACAGCCTCTTCCAGCAGGGCGCGCTGCTCACTGGCAAGTGCGGCCTGTTTCTGTTCGGCTTCGCGGCGCAGTTGGCTGTACAGCGAAACCCACTGGTCGGACGCATTGGCAGCCGTCCACCGCAGCCACAGCAGGGTTTCATCCGACAGCCCGAACAGCGGCGAGCGCAGGATGCCGGCCAGGGCAATGTCATCGGCACGATTGTCGAGAAACGCCAGCAGGTTCAGCAGGTCAGAGACCTCCGGGCGTCCGTAGAAGCCGTGCCCGGCGACGACATAGCACGGCACACCGGCCCGCCGCAGCGCGCGTTCGTAGGTCTTGACATCCGTCAGCGCCCCAAACAGGAAGGCAATGTCGCGGTAGGTCGGCGGCCGGGGCTTCCCCTGCGCGGTATTGACCAGCGGGATTTGCTGCTCCACCAGCTCCCGTACGTACCCGGCCAGCCGTTCGGACTCGATGTCACGCAGCGATTCGTCGTACGGCGAGGGCTTCTCATCGTCCTTCTTATCGTCCTTGGGCATTCCCGTGTAGAGAAAGACCACCGCCGGCCGTCCTGTATCAAGCGCCGGGCGAAAGGCCACACCCGGCTCATGCGCCACGAAGCCGCTCTGCCGCAGTTCGGCCGGCTGGCTTCCTGCTGGCGCGGCCATGATGCGGCTGAAGATGGCATTGAAAAAATCCACCAGGCGCGGGTCGCTGCGAAAGTTGACCTCCAGACGGAGATGCTGCCCCCCTTTTGCCGTCACCGAATCAATGGTTTCGTCAAAAACCTCGACTTCCGCCCCACGAAAGGCATATATGGATTGCTTGCGGTCGCCGACGAAGAAAAACGTCCGGTTGCCGCCGCTGGCAGGTTTGGACGTGAGAGCGTCGAGGCCGAGGTCTCCGAGAATATCCCGTTGAAGGTGATTCGTGTCCTGAAACTCATCCACCAGAAAGTGCCGGTAGCGTTCCTGGACGCGCCGTCGGATGTCGGCGGACTCCAGCAACTCACGCGCCCGCAGTTGCAGGTCCTCGAAATCGAGCGCCGCCGATTCGTTTTTGGCTTTGGTGTAGAGAAACTCCACGCTCCGCAACACTTGGAAGACCGCCTGCTGGTAGTCCCGCGCACAGACATCGAAATAGATGGCTTCGAGCTGTCCCCCGCCCTGGCTGCGGGTTCCGAGCGACTCCTGCAGCGGTTTGACCGCCTTGCCCACATTGCCGCGCGCAGCCGGCAGGGCTTCGCGCAACCGCGCCAGCGCCGCCAGAAACGCCGGCAACCCGTTCACTGACGGAGCCGCCGCCTGCAACCCATCGGCTTCCCGGTTCCAGACCGCCAGAAACGCCTCGGCTGCTTCCAGGGTTTTGCCGGTCTTTTTGGCGCGCTTTTCCTCGTCAATGGCCGTTTTCAGCGCCGCCACATGCTGCTCTACGGACTGCAAGGCGGTTGTGTAATCAGCCAGCGTCAGAGTGTTCTGCGCGGTGATGCGCTCGGCTTCGTCCAGAGGAATACCCAGGCTGCGGAGCTGGTTGAACACCTGCTTGAGTTCGGCAATGAGCGTTGCCCGGCCATAAGCCGCCACCAGTTCCGCCACCCGGTCATCACCCTGGTCAATCGCGCCGGTGACGGCCTGCTGCGCCGCCTGATCGAGCATGACGGCCGCCGTGTATTCATCAAGCGTGGTAAAGGTCGGATCAACTTTAGCAGCAAGGGGAAACTCGTGCAGCAGCCGCGAACAAAAGCTGTGAATCGTGCCGATGGCGGCGGCTTCAAGCTGGCGCTTGCGCTGCCGCCACAGAAGCTCTGCGCCTGTCCCCTGACAGGCCACAATCTGCTCCTCAAGGCGCTGCCGGATGCGCTCGCGCATTTCGTTGGCGGCCTTGTTCGTAAAGGTGATGGCTACGATGTTTTCGACGCCGACACCCGGCTGTTCGAGCAGGTGCAGGAAACGCTCGGTCAGCACGCGCGTCTTGCCGGCGCCCGGGCCGGCCGTGACGACCAGCGGGCGGTCAAGGACCTCGATGGCCGCCTGCTGGTCATCCGTCAAGCCTGTCGTGGGATTGAGTGTGACAACCATCGCTTTCACCTGAAAAACCAATACCGGCACCTGAAAAACCAATGCCGGGACGGCGCGCCGAAAACAACGTTCACCGGGCCGGAAGGATAGGCTATAGTCCGGCGTTTCATTTCATACTCCGTCTTACTCCCCTGCTATGTCACCTGAAGTTGTGGAATCACTGCCGGCCACCGTACCGCACCCGTCCCTTTCACGGGAACAACAGCACGAAATTTACCACTACCTCAAGCTCACCCGGTTGCTCGAAGAGCGGCTCGTCAACCTGTACCGCCAGACGAAAGTTGTTGGCGGGCTGTATCGTTCGCTGGGTCAGGAAGCCACGGCCGTCGGGAGCGCCTACGCACTGGACAAGTCACACAACGACATGATTGCCCCGCTCATTCGTGACCTTGGAGCGATGCTGGTCATGGGCGCTACGCCACGGGAACTGCTCCTGCAATACATGGCCAAGCGCGACAGCCCCACCCGTGGGCGCGACCTGCAGATTCACTTTGCAGATTTACGGCGCGGCTTCATCGGTCCCATTTCACACCTGGGCGACATGCTGCCGGTGATGTGCGGCATTGCGTTGGGCTCCCGTCTGCGGCGCGAATCGCGCGTCTGTCTGGTCTATATGGGCGATGGCGCTTCCTCGACCGGCGCGTTTGCCGAAGGCATGAACTTCGCCGCTGTGCAGCGGCTTCCCGTGGTCGTCATCGTCGAAAACAACGGCTACGCCTACTCAACGCCAACCAGCCGCCAGATGGCCGTCGAGCGCATTGTGGACAAAGCCGTGGGTTTTGGCGTCCGGGGTGAACGGGTTGACGGAAACGACGTTCTCGCGGTGTACGATGTCACACGGCGGGCTGTCGAGCACGCCCGTGCCGGCGGCGGTGTCACGCTCATCGAGGCCGTCACTTTTCGGATGAAAGGCCACGCCGAGCACGACGACCAACGCTACGTGCCGAAAGAACTGCTGGCGGCGTGGGCCGCCAAAGACCCTCTGCAACGCTATGAGCGGTATCTGCTCGAAACCGGACTGGCGACGCCGGACGAACTGGAAGCCATCACGCAGCGGATTTCCCGGCAACTCGATGACGACGTAGCCTTTGCGGAAGCCAATCCCATGCCCGAACCGGCTTCGGCGCTGCTCGATGTCTATGCGTCCTGACCACCATCTGCCACGAAAGGTCTGGTCATGTCCATTGCCCTTCCGTCGCCTTCGTTTCGTTCCGCGCCGCCGCTGGTCAGCCTGACCAAAGCCTTTCCGACGCCTTTCAAAAACGTCATTGCCACGGCGCGGACGTGCTATTCGGCGCGCGGCATCGTCCGCGACGAAGACATCCAGACTGGATTTGAGCCGCTGGCGCAGAGCATCTACGAAGCCGGACACCACACCACCTACCAGCACGCCCACTTCCAGTTTGCCCTGGCGAATGTGTCGCGGCAGTTCATCTGGAGCTTTCTGCACGCCCATCCGTTTTACAACTCCGAGCAGGTCAGCCAGCGGTACGTGCCGGTCAAACCGGGGACGTACTTCATTCCCGCGCTGTCTGGCGAGGCGCTGGCCGTGTACGAAGCGGCCATTGCGCGCCAGTTCGACGCCTACCGGACGCTGAGCGAGCGCTTGCAGTTGGTCGTCGCAGCCGAATACCGCAAGCTGTTTTCCAAACACGACCCGCAGCACCCCAAAGTACGCCGCAAAATCGAGAAGCGCGCCATGGAGGTCGCGCGGTACGTCCTGCCCGTGGCCACCTTTGCCTACCTGTACCACACGGTTTCGGGCATCACGCTGCTGCGCTACTGGCGGCTGTGCGAGCAGTACGACGCACCTGAAGAAACGCGCGCCGTGGTAGGTGCGATGGTGGCGGCGCTGCTGGCGCACGATCCGCTCTACCAGACGGTGCTGGAAGACCCCCTGCCCCTGGAAGCCACGCTGGAGTTCGACTTTGCCGGGTGGGGAACCTCTGACGGGCAGCGGCAGGTCTTCCGGCAGGAATTCGATGCGAGCCTGGGCGGGCGGATTTCGCGCCTTGTGGATTGGAAGCCGCAGAATGAAACCCTGCTGGCGGCGGCCGTCCGGGAAGTTCTGGGACTGCCGGCAGCGGCGCTGTCCGATGATGACGCCGTGGCGCTCGTCCTTGATCCGGCGCGCAACCGGCTGCTGGGTGAAAAACTCAACCTGACGACGCACGCGAAGCTGACGCGGGCGCTGGCGCATCCGCACTACACTTTCCGCAAGAAGCTGAGCCACACAGCGGATTCACAGGACCAACGCCACCGGTTGACGCCCGGCTCGCGCCCCCTGCTGGTCGGACATCTCGACGCCGAGCCGGATTATGAAACCCCGGCGCTTATTCATCTTGATGAACAACTGGAGCGGTTTTACCGCGAGACCATGGCGCGGACGTGGGAAGCCATCGGACGGCTGAAGGCACTGGGCGTGGCGGCCAGCGATGCGGCCTATCTGCTCCCCAATGCTGTCTCGATCCGCTTCACGGAGTCGTCTGACCTGCTCAACCTGCACCACAAGCACCGCATGCGGTTGTGTTACCTGGCGCAGGAAGAAATCTGGCGGGCGTCAGTCGAAGAAGCCCGGCAGATTCGGGAGGTCAATCCCCGGATTGGGCGCTGGCTGCTTCCGCCCTGTGGTCAGCGCGCCGCAGCCGGAGTGCGTCCGATCTGCCCGGAGGGCGAGCGGTTTTGTGGCGTCCGCGTGTGGAAGCTCGACCTGATGGACTACCGGCGTACGTTTTAGGCCCGGCAGACGCGGCCCGGCTTTCGGAAGGCCCGTCGACGCACAGGCTGGCAGGTGAAGCCCGGCAGCGGATGAAGCACCATCGCGGCCGCAAGAAAGTTCCCTTGCTTGACAGGCTATGGCCAGACATCTATGTTCGGCCACTTGACTTTATATCCAAGGCAAGGACTGTTTCATGGCGATTGGTGTCAAGCTCACGACCACGCGCAACAAGGAAAAAGCCAAAGCCAAAGCGGCGCAGGCTGCAACGGCCGCGCCGCCGATGACGCCGGAACGCGAAGAACTGCTCCGGCCGCCAGCGTTTGACCTTTTTCTCCAACGCATCCGCCAGGCGGTTGAAGAAACCGAACTCCCGTTAGGCAAAATCGGACTGGCGCTGCTCATGGTGGTTGTGGTTTCCGGCGGAGCCTACTGGTTTTACAGCTACAACCAGGCCAAGGGCGAGCAGGCATTTGCCGAGGCGCTGGCGATATACAACGCCGAAGTCAAGGAAGCGCCAAAGGAAGGTGAGGCAGCCGAAGATGAGCCGCCCGTTCCCGGCAAAAAGACCTACCCGGACGAAAAAACCAAGTACACCGAAGCGGCAGCCGCCTTTGACAAAGCTGCCGGCTACGCTTCGCAGAGTTTTATGAGCCGCTACTACGCGGCTTTGTGTCGGCTCAAGCTCGACCCGGCCCAGGGCATTCAGGCCCTGCGGGACCTCTCCGTAACTCCTGGTGCCGTCGGTCAGCTCGCCACCCTCGCGCTGGCGGATGCCTTGGCCGCCGAAGGCAAGGTGGATGAAGCCATTGCGCAGTATCAGCAACTCCGTGAGAAGTGCGCGCAGGCTGGCAACAATGCCGTGGTTTCGCCGGAGGTCATTGCCTTCGCACTTGGAAAGCTCTACGAAGCCAAACAGGACCCGGCGGCGGCCGTCAAAGAGTACGCCATTGCAGCCAAGTCACGCAGCATGGCACTGCTTGGGCAGCAGGCTTACCAGCGCCTGGCGGCGCTCGACCCGGAAATGGCCCGTCAGATGCCCGAACCCAAACAGGGCGGTGAAGACAACACCTTCTGAGGCGCTCGCTCCGACGGCGCAGCGCCCTGCCCAATGTCCAACCTTGCCTGGCGCGTCATCACGGCGCTCATCGCACTGCCGCTGTTGTTCTGGAGTATCTGGCTCCCGACGCCCTTTCTCTTTGTTGGCTTTGTCATTCTGGCCACGCTGTTCGGGCTGATTGAGTACTTTCACCTCGCCGAAAAACTGGGCTTCATTCCCTTTGTAAGCATTGGCATCTGCGGGCTGCTTGGCGTTCACAGTCTGTTCTATGTGCGCGCCATTGAATTTTTGCCGGCGCTGCTGGGCCTGCTGCTCGGCGCCACGATGGTGCAGGGCGTGCTCACCGAACGCGATTTCAAAAAGTCACTTCCTTCCCATGCGGCCACGCTGCACGGCGTCGTCTATGTGGGAGTGCTGTGTGGTTTTCTCATCGGCCTCAAGCGGCTTGAACCGCCGGAACTGGGCAGCCGGTTTCTGACATTTTTCTTCGTGGTCATTATGGCCGGAGACGTTGCGGCGTACTTCGTTGGCCGTGCCTTCGGGCGGCACAAGCTGGCGCCGCTGGTCAGCCCCGGAAAGACGATTGAAGGCGCCGTGGGCAACGTCGTTGGCAGCCTAGCGGCGGCCGTGGCGGTTCATTACGGGTTGTTTCCGGCACTCCCCCTCGCCCACGCCTTGGTTCTGGCCGTCGTAATGAACATTATCGGACAACTCGGCGACCTGTACGAATCGCTTCTCAAACGTGGCGCCGGCGCCAAGGATGCCGCTGCCGTGCTGCCCGGCCACGGCGGGCTGCTCGACCGACTCGACAGTTTGCTCTTCAATGCGCCGGTGCTTTATTACTATGCACAGTACGGCCTGCCCCCGACCTGACCGGGGGCAGCCCCAATGGATGTTTGACCAGGATCGGGCCTGCCGCCCCAGCCCATGCCCCCTGGCTCACAGGACAAAGCATGAAACCATCCACTCTGGCGGTTGCCGTGACGTGCCTCGTCATCGGCTTTTTCATCGGATTTGCCTACACCAACAGCCGCAACCGGGAGTTCATCCGCGAGCAGACCGAAAAAGCGCGGGCGGAAGCCTTTGCCGCCAGCAACCGGACGGCCGGCGGCGCAGCGCCCGATGATGACCTGCACCGCAACCCGAACGTGGAGACGGCGCTGGCTGAAGCCGCCAGCAAACGGGATGACTTCGACGCCCAAACCCGGCTGGGCATCTTTTTGGCCGAACATGGCCGCATTTCTGAAGCGCGGGAATGCTTCGAGGCCGCCGTCAAACTCCGCCCGGACGACTGGCAGGCGCTGGCCATTCTGGGACGGTTGCTCGCTGCCGAATCGAAATACCCGGAAGCCATCGCCCGGTTTGAAGCGGCCTACAAGCTACAACCGAACAACGGGCAGATCGTGGTGGGGCTGGCCAATGCGCTCTTTGACGCCAAACGCTACGAAGACGCCCAGAAGTGGTACGAAAAGGCGCTCACCCTGACGCCCAGGGATGTCAACGTCATCACCGATCTGGGTTTGACATACTACTTCCGCCGGCCACAGCAGTTGGACAAAGCGATGGCGTACTTCCGGCAGTCACTCAGCATTGACCCGAACCACACGCTTACGCTTCAGAACTACGCCATTGCCCTGCTCGATGCCAATCGTCCCGAAGAAGCCAGGCCCATCGTGGAAAAGCTGGAACGACTCGCACCCCAGAACGAAATGCTGCCGGCCATCCGGCAGCGGCTGGCCCAGGCAAACACGACCGGCAACATTCCGCCCCACTGACGGGACGGCCCAAACTAGCGTGGGACAGCCAAGCGCCGGATGATGTCCGTGATGATTTCATCGGGCGTGATGCCATCAATCTCGGCTTCGGAGCGCAGCACGATCCGGTGCCGTAGCACCGGCAGGGCCACGGCCTTGACATCATCCGGGGTGACGAACGTCCGCCCATCGAGCGCCGCCTGGACTTTCGCCGTGAGCAGCAACGCCACGGCCGCACGGGGACTGGCCCCCCACGTCAGGTTGGGCGCGGCCGGCGGCCGTGTGGCACGAACGAGATTGACCATGTAGCGGCGGACGCCTTCCTCAACGACGACATCCCGAACCGCTGCCCGGCACTGAAGAATGACGCTTGAATCCGGCAGGCACTCCAGCGGGAGCACGTCGAGCCGCCGGGCATTGAAGCCGCTGCTCCAGTTGGAGACCACCTGGACTTCCTCTTCCAGCGAAGGGTAATCCACGAGAATTTTCAGCAGGAAACGGTCTAGCTGGGCTTCGGGCAGGGGGTACGTGCCCTCGTACTCAATCGGATTCTGCGTGGCCAGCACCATAAACAGCGGTGACATGTGATGGGTTTCGCCATCCACTGTCACCTGCCGTTCCTCCATGGCTTCGAGCAGCGCCGACTGGGTTTTGGGCGGTGTGCGGTTGATTTCATCCGCCAGCAGCAGGTCGGTGAAAATCGGCCCCCGGCGAAAGGTGAACACGCCGGTCGCCGTGTTATAGACGTTCGTTCCGGTCACATCGGCCGGCATCAGGTCAGGGGTGAACTGGATGCGGTTGAACCCGGCCCCGATGACGCGCGCCAGGGTTTTGACAAGCAGCGTCTTGGCTGTGCCCGGTGGCCCTTCGAGCAGAACGTGACCTTCGGCCAGAAGTCCGGTGAGAATCTGGTCAATGATGACGTTTTGCCCAACGATGACGAGACGCAGTTGCCGCCGGATAAACTCGGCGACTTCCTGCACGGATGGCCCCATACCGGTTTCCTTTCCCAACCTATGTGCCGTTGGCGTCGAGTCCCAGTTCGCGCAGCCTGGCCGCCAGACGTTGCAAACGTGCTTCAGCGGCTTCGGCCCGCTGGCGCTCCGCTTCGGCCCGTTGCTGCTCCGCCTCAGCCCGTTGCCGTTCCAGTTCGGCCCGCTGGTGCTCGGCTTCCGCCCGCTGGCGCTCCGCCTCAGCCCGTTGCTGCTCCGCCTCAGCCCGTTGCCGTTCCAGTTCGGCCCGCTGGTGCTCGGCTTCCGCCCGCTGCCGTTCGGCTTCGATACGTTCCTGCGCCAGGGCCGCTTCCCGTGCGGCTTGCGACAGCCGCTGTAGTTCTTCCCGCAGGATGTCTTCGGGCATGGGCGGCGCCAGAATGGTCTCAACTGGCAGGGTCAGCCCGGCCAGTACCCGCGATGCCAGCACATCCCCCGGCTTGAGCACCTGCTCCTGATAGGTTGTGGCATCCTCCGCCAGATACAGCGCCACGACCTGCTTCCGGCGGCCGTCCACAATCCAGTACTCCGGAATCCGCCGCTGCTCATACTCGGCGCGCTTGTCGTAGTAATCGTCTTTCCAGTTCTCGCTTGTGACTTCGACCACCAGACGCATCGGCTCGCCAAGTCGCAGGACAGCCGGGCCGCCCTGCTTCAGCAGACGTTCCCAGTCGTGGCGGTCATACACGGCAATGTCCGGCAGGCGTGATGTGTCTTCCTCGGTCTGAACGCCGGCATTGACCCGCACCACATAGGGAAGGTCATGTGCGGCAATGAAGCGCATCATCATCGCAGCCAGAAAGCTGATGAGCAGTTCGTGCGCGGCCGTGGCCGTGGGCATAGGAACCAGCACCCCGCGCACCAGTTCGTAGCGGGTGTCCGTGCCATCGTCAAAACGCAGGTATTCCTCGAAGGACATCCGGCGTTCAACGGGCGGAGCCGAAGGCGCGCGTGACATCGTGCATCATCTCCCCAAAGGTTCTACGGTCAAGACGACCGGTTTCGAGCAGGCCGGTTCAGGAGCAAAGCCTGCTGGCTACAAACCTTCACCGACCACATCGGTAAAGTTCAACTCACTGGTTGGCGTCAAGCCAAACAGGTTCTTCCGCGCCGGTTGCTGCTCAAGACGCCGGCGCACTTCGGCCAAAAGCTGTCTGGCTTCATCTGTGGCGGCCGGTGAACTGGCGGCCAGCGCGAGCAAAGCCTGGGCAAACGTCATCGCCAGTTCCTCATCCTGCTGCGCCAGTGCTGCCGCCGCCAGACGGGACAACAACTGCCGCTGTGCAGCAAGCCGCTGGTCAGCAGCCTCCCGGCTGGCCGATGTGTACGCTGCCGCCGGCCAGGAACCCACCGGCTGCTCATAGACCAAACCGGCGGCCGGCAGGCCGGCGGAAGGCTTTGGCGGGACAAACTGCACATTGCGCGCCAGCGCCAGCGCCATTCCGGTCTGGTTGGCCGCCAGTGCTGCCCGAATGACCTGCTCCCGATCAGATGAGGCCCCTTCGCGCAGGGCCTGCACGTAGGCCGGGATGGCCTGCCCTGGCCGGTTCGTCCGTTCCAGAAATTGCCCGTAGGCTTCCCGCGCGCCCGTGGCGTATGGCATTTGCGCCGCCTGCTCAAAGGTTTTCTGGGCCTCGGTCGTACGCCCCAGCGCGTCCTGCAACACAGCCAGGCAGGTCAGACTTTCCGCATCAGAGGACGCGCGGGCTTTACCCAACAGCGCCTCACCGACTGCCGGCTGCTGAAGCACCATGGCGGCCAGTTGCTGAAGTCCGCGCTGCCGTTCCTCCGCCTTCAACCGGCGGTCCTGAGCGAGTTCATAGAGTTGCGTCGCGGCTGCTCCCAGATCGCCCGTGCGCGCCAGCAGCCGCGCCATTTCAATCCGGTTTTCGGCATCTCCCGGAAGCAGCCGGTAAAGACGCTCACGCCACTTCAGGGCCGGCGCATAAGCTCCATACCTGGCTGCCAGCGCCGCCGCCTCGGCCAGTACCTGCGGTTCGGGACGGCGCTCAACCAGCCGGGTGAGCTGCCGCAGCGCCGCCTCGGTCTGCCGCCGCATCAACTGGGCTTCGATGTAGCCCAACGCAACCCCCAGGCTGTCATCCCGGGCCATCTGCAACTGGTAGCAGGTTTCCAGAAACGCCGTGGCTTCCTCCGCCTTGCCTTCGTTCAGCAGCAGGTAGCAGGCATGTTGCGCCCGCTGAATGGCTCTCGTGTCGTTCGGCGCATCCGGCGTGGCCGCAGCCGGAGCGGCGACAAACGCTTTCAGACGTTCGACGGCCGCCGCCGTGCGCCCACTGCGTATAGCCACTGCCGCCTGTGCCATGACGAGCCACTCCGGTTCGACCGCGACCGTCTCCGGCTCGGAAATGTACAGGTCAGGGGGCGCCTCTTCCCGCATCCGGCCGAACAGCGTCTGGCGCAGTGCAACCATGTCGCGCAGCTCCCGCTCCGCTTCGGCGTAGGCTTTTGAAGCCACCAGCGCCGTTGCCCAGGCCCGCTGTACCTTGGATAGTGCACCGGCAAGGGTGTCGCCACCGGGGACATCGTCGCTGTACAGGTCATAGTCGCCACGGGCATAGGCCGTGATGATCTGGTTGGCCAGGCGCTCACTGGTCAGGCGGTACAGCGGCAGCCGCGTCCGTTCCGGCAGGGCCTCGGTCAGGGTCAACTGCAAGCCAAGGCGGATGTCATCCGGGACCGCTGCCAGAACCCGTACCAGCGCCGGCACGATCAGCGACTCCCGGCCGGACTGACTGCGGGCCAGCGTGCAAAGCAGCGTCACCAGCGGTTCATAGGTGTCCTCATTGGCGCGCTCCCGCAGCCGGGCAACAAGGTAGGCTTCCACCGGCGGCAGAGCTTCGTTGAGCAGGTCGTACCGGGCCAGCACTGAGAGAAACGTCAGGTGGGCGGCAAGCTGGTTGCGTCGTCCGGCGAGCATCCGCCGCCACGTCCCCAGGGCGGCTGTCCGGTTGCCCATTTCATAGAGAGCAGCGCCTTCAGCCGCGATGGCTTCCGGGTCTTCCGGGGCCAGTTCACGCGCCAGCCGCGCATGCTCCAGGGCTTCGGGATAGCGTTTGCGCGCACACAGAAAATACGCCAGTGCCGTCTGCGCTGATGCCGAACGGGGAGAAGCTTCTGTTTCGGCCACCAGGAAGCGCAGGGCATCCGCCGCCCGCGAGTCATCCAGAGTCAGCCAGACGCCGTAGTTGCGCGCCGTGCGAAACCAGTCTTCCCCGGTGAGTTCGCGTGCCGGGTCCGGCTTGCGGTTGGCCTGCTCGCCTATCGGCCGGATACCCAGCACCTGCCGGTACAGGTTTTCGACCTCCGGCGACCGGTTTCGGAAGTAGAGTTCAAGTTGCGCCAGCCGCGCCTGCTGCCAGGCAACCGGCTGTCCGGCGTTCTCAATGGCCAGCCTTGCCAGTTCCTTCTCGCGCACATGGACGAGAAAGTTGATGAGCTGAAGCTGATAGGGCGAGTAGCTGGCAGCCAGTTTCCGCATGGTTTGCCGATCGCCCTGCTGGTGCAGCAGCTCCAGCAGCCGCATCACGAGCGGATTTTCTTCCGTGACAAGCGCACCGGTACGTTGCCGGTAATACTGCTCCAGTACCGTCCGCTCGGCCGCCACATCCCCAACGTTGCGGCAGAAGTCAGCCTTGGCGGCCGTGAAGTCGAAGGCCCCGGGAAAGCGGGCACGGGCTTCCTCAGCCGTCAGCAGCGCAAGCGCCGCCTTGGTGTCCAGACGGGATTCATAGAAGGACAGCAGCGCCCGCAGTGCATTGACGTAGTTAGGGTCTTCCGCCGACTGCTGTGCCGCGTAGGCGGCATCCTTGCGCCGCAGCAGCGCCTGCTCCGTCGCCCGGTACAAGCCCAGATTGGCGGTGATGCTGGCCAGACGCTCAAACTCGGCCGACCCGACAACAGCCCGCGTCAGGCGTTGCGTCAGCGCCTCATCCAGTTGGGCAAGCTGGGCCGCCGTGGCATAGCCGCGGATGACCTGGGGGAAACGTGACGGCCGCACCGTGTAGTCGAGCAGCCCGCGTTCACGCTGGACAACTGCATTCTGCGGGGCCTTGGCCAGAGCAGCCTCAAGGGCTTCGAGCCGGCCGAGCGCTGCCACGGCCGATTCACGGTACAGAATGGTCTGCAACCACGCGACCACGGCATCCTCATCGAACGTTTCCGTCGGCGGCGACTTCATGACGCGCGCAAAGCCCTCGTCATAAAAGCTGCCGCCCTCGGCAACGGCGCCGGCCGTCAGCAGGGTTTTTCCGGCGGCAAAATACACCTGCGCCGACAACTGTTTCCGCCTGGCAAAGGACTCCCGCAGCGCCGCGATGGCGCGTTCGGTCTGGCCCTGTTCGAGATACACCTCGGCCGTCGCGGCTGCCCAGCGCGGGTTTTGCGGCTCCAGCTCGGCTGCCCGTTTGAGCGTGGCCAGAGCTTCGTCGTAACGCCCCGCCTGGCGATAAAGCGCCGCCAGGGTACTCCTGAAATCACCCCGCTGCGGCTCGTTGACAATGGCCCTGGCATACTGTTCCGCCGCGCCGCCCAGATTGCCCTGAAACCGGTAGATTTCCGCCAGAACGACATTCCAGCGGTAGTTGCGGTCGGCCTTGGCAGCCAGTTCGGTGTAGTAGCGCGTCATCCGCTCCAGCAGGTTCTGCTGCTCGGCATACCGCAGGGCCACCTGCAACCGGGACGAGTCTTCCGGCTCGCGGTTGATGAGTTCGATGTGCTGGTCAACGGCTTCCTGATGTCGGCCAAGGCGCGTCAACACTTCGATGTAGCCTTTCCGCAGCTCGAACTCATCGGCCCCGGCGGCCAGGTTGGCCAGCCCCTGCTGGTACAACGCGGCCAGATCGGCATCGCGTTTGGCGTCTGCCAGAAGCCGGGCCAGTTCGGTGAAGGCTTCCGTATCCGTGGGATTGGCGGCATACCATTCGCGCAGCGTCGTCTCGGCCGCCGCCACCTGCCCGCTTTCGCGCTGCCGTCGCGCCAACTGGAGCGTCAGACTTCGCCGGTAGTCGCCGGTGGCGATCTGGCGCGATGCCTGGGCCAGTGTCACCGCCTTGTCCACAGCCCCCAGCCGCCCGTAAAAGCGTCCCACTTCCTGCACGACACCCAGATTGGTGCGGTAGTCGCGCGCCAGACCGTCCAGCGTCTGGAGCGCCTCCCCACGCTGGTTGTGGGCTTCAAAAAAGGTTGCCAGTTGCAACCGGTACTTGATGTTTTCACGCTCGTCCCGCGCCAGGGCGACGAGACGTTCCAGCACTTTCCGCTCATCGGCCGCGCGCCCGGCAGCGCGAAACTCATCCCGGACGGCCTCCAGAAACGGAATTTCCAGCCGTCGCGCGGCCTCACGCGCCAGCAGATCAAGTGCGGCATCCCGCCGTTCGGCCCGCTTGAGATAGTCGGCATAGCCGAGAATGAGTTCCGGCGTGTTCTGTTTCGCCAGACGCGCCTGAAAGGCGGCTTCGATGGCGGCCACTCCGTCCTTGCGGCGGGAAAGCACAACCAGCCGCTCGATGGCCGATTCCCGTTCGGCGCCGCCGCCAACCGCAGCCATGTACTCCGCCAGCGCCCGCTCGCGCTGCTGCCGCTCCTCATAGAGCGCGCCAAGCTGGTAGGCATAGAGGGTGTCATCGCCGACCCGCTGGCGCAGGGTTTGCAGTGTTCGGATGGCGTCATCGTAGCGGTAATAGTCCCAGTAGAGCGTCGCCAGTTCCAGGTAGGCTTCAGGATCACCGGGTGCGCGTCGGACAATGTTTTCCCAGTGTGCGGCGGCCCCTTCCCAGTCTCCGGCCTCGGCCCGCACTTCCCCGGCCAGTGTCAGAAAGCGGTTTTCAGCCGGATAGACCCTGGCGAGTGCCGCCCATTGCTGAGCGGCTTCGTCCCGCGCGCCAGGGCGCGTCGCAGCCAGCGAGCGCAGCAGCGTGGCCAGTCGCTCCGCGTAGTAAACCTCTCCCGGATAGCGCGTCACGAGTTCACGGTAGGCGTCAACCGCTTCCTCATGACGCGAAAGCCAGAGCGCAGCATCGGCGGCAAACTGCCGGTGACTGGCGTCATTCTGTGCCCTGGCTTTGGCATAACTGGTCACCAGGCGGTTCTTCTCGGAAAGATAGGCCAGATAGGCGCTGCGCAGCGTCGGGTCGGCAAAGTAATACTGGGCAGCCAGACGTTCCCACTCGGCCAGGCGGTTCGTTGCCCGGTAGTATTTCAGCAGTCCGCGCACAAAAAACAGGTTCGTGGGAAAGCGGTCGTGCGCCATGCGGAAGAGTTGCAGGTACAGCCGGGCGTCATTGTTGCCCTCTTCGAGCTGCACATCCTCAAAAAACGCCTGCAAATAGGCGGCCAGGTCTTCGTCGTCGAGTGCTGCTGAAAGCTGTTTCGAGTACTGGGCAAAGGCCGCCTGACGGTCATTGCGGATGAACCACCGCGCCAGACGATGCCGCCAGGTGTTGTCGCCAAAACGTCGGACGGCCTCCTGATAAGCGCGAAGCTGCTCATCCACCAGACTTTGCTGCCCCAGCCAGCGCAGCAGCCGTTCGTACAGCCCTTCCTCACGCGGATGCTTTTTGATTTCACCGTACAGAAAGGCCAGGGTCGGGTTGAGGCGTGGCGGCTTGCCCGGCGATGGCTCGTCGGCAGGTTTCTGCGCCTCGGTCGCAAAACTGGCAATGACCCGCTCCAGCACCGAAGCATAAGTGACGGTTTCTTTCGGCTCGACTGACCGCCCCAGGTAGTCGGTCTGGTAGTCATAGTCCTCAAAATCTCGGAACTCATCCGAATCGTCGGTGTCGGTCAGGTCGTGGATGCGATAGGCCGACGACGAAGCCACATCTCCCTGTCCCGGTGTGTCCGTTGGGACAAACACCCACCGGCGCGTGGAAACCGGCATCAGCGGCGCCCGCTCCGGTTTTCGTGCCGCAAGCCAGTCGAGCAGCGCGATCAGGCGTTTCCGTTCGGCATTGCGCCGTCCAAGGCGCGCTTCAGCCTCGGCGACCCGCAACGTCACATCGGGAAAGGTCGGCGCGTCTGGAAAGGCACGCAGGAAATCCTCGCCCAGCCGCACGACGGTCTCGTGTTCACCCATGGCGGCAAAGGCTTCAAGCAGTTTGGTGTGAAGTGGCAGCAGCCGCCCGGAACGGGGATACTCAGACTGAAGCGCCGTGAAGAACCGATAGGCCAGCGCCCGGTTGAAGTAGGCCGTTGCCGAACGGTTCGCGCGGGCATACTCGCGGGGAATGTTGTTGCCGGCCAGAATGAGTGACAGGACGCCATTGAGAAACCCGGCTCCCTGGTCAACCTGGGCAATGTCGGCGTACAGGGACAAATCCCCGGCGCTCAGGGTCGTCCCGACTTCGTTGGCGTCGAGCAGGGCGGCCACGAGTTTGGCCAGCGTCGCCTCCCGCTCCGGCGAGCCGGGATTGGCACCGCCCATGGCGTACAGGGAATAGAGAAACCGCGCCGCCAGATCATACTGCCCGATGTTGAGACACATAGCCGCCGCGCGGTCGAGTTCCTCACGCGGCCAGCCGGTCTTCTCGCGGCGTTTTTCGAGCGTGGTCAGGGTCTGTGCGGCTGCGGACAGGTTGCCTTCGTAGGCCAGCACATTGAACAGTCGCGCTGCCGTCCCAAAATCGGACGCCCCCTGACGAAAACGCTCCTGGAGCTGGCGGCGGTAGGTGCGATAGCGCCCGTACTGGCGCAACCGTTCATACCAGTCGCTGACGACTGCCCGCGGCCAGAGCGGATCGAATGCCTGGTCATAGACGGCTACCGCCGCGTCCCGCTGCCCGCGTCTGTCGTAAATGCGCGCCCGCAACTGAAGGAAAAAACGCCTCTCGTCCGGGTACTTCGGCTGCCACATATCCAGCGCGCGCAGGGCTTCATCCGCTTTGTCATCCGCCACCAGCCGTTCAAGGTAACGCTTCAGAAAGGTGATGTCTTCGGGATGCCGTTCGATGAGCTGCCGATACCAGTCGGCCACATCCACACCGGTCAGAGCGCGTTTTTGAACCAGCTCAGAGACGCGGTCGGCAACGGCCCGGCGCTCAGCCGCCGAAGGCGTCAGCAGGGCCAGCCGTTGGAGCGTGCGGACTTCTTCATTGTAAAGCCCGCGTCCGTGGTAAAAGGCTGCCAACCGCCGCAGACCATCCGTGCCTTCCGGCCGCAGGTTGGCATAGCGCGTCATGAGTTGCAGCGCCTTGGGGATGTTGCCCAATCGCTCATTGAGAAAAGCGCCATAGCGCAACAGCCGGACATCGGCCGGATACCTGGCCTGCAAGGCGGTGATGGCGGCTTCGGCTTCAGCAAACGTCCGGGGGACGAGCGTGGGAACGCCCAGGAAGGTTTCCGTTGCATAGAGGGCATCCCGCAGTTCGGCTGGCGTCGCCCGCGTGGCATCCGTCGCCGGCGGCGCCGATGGTTGGGATGGCTTTGCGGTCGGCGTCCCGGCCGGGGATTTCGGACGCGGCCGGTTCTGGGCCCCAACCATCCACCACGCAACGGGCATCACCACCAGCCCCGCCGCAAGAATGACGAACAGAAAGAGAAAAAACCGCTGCCTGGCGGGTTGGGCGGAGCGCGAGCCATCCATACGCGAATCCTCTGTCGGAGTGAACTTGGTGCTGTGTTACTGCCGGGCCGCGAGGAGTGAACCACAGGACTTGTACGCCATTGTTACTGAAATCACTCAAGACAGGCAAAAGAAAGGCGGCACGCCCTCCGGCGCACCGCCCTTGGGAGACCTTCCCCTGATGATGAACGGAAGGCAGGTGTTCAGTGGGTTGGCGTCGTGCCGCCGGCTGTCGGCTGCGCCTCGATCTGGCGTCTGACGATGCCGTTTGGAGACGGTGTGAAGGCAATCTGCTGCTGCCGGAAATCAATCTCGATGCGGCAGTGGCTCAGGAAGTCGCCCCCCAGGATGCCGCTCTGTTCAAAGCCCGATGACTCATTGAGACGGCGCATGTCAATGACCGGCAAACGGAGATCATGGCGCACAAGGTCATAAATCCGCATGACACCAATTGCCAGAACCGGCACTTTTTCGGACGCCCCGGCCGCGCCGACGATCCGCACACACTGATCGGGAAGAATCTTGGACTGCCAGTTGTGCCGCTCGACAACGGACTGGTCCACGACTGAGGCGCTGGCACCCGAGTCGAAGATGAAGTTGAGGATGTGGCCATCATCGAGCTGGGTTTCGATGCTGATGAGACCGCTTTCCGTCAGGCGGAAAGGCAGGCGGGTCGCGCCATCACCTGCCGGAGCCGGCTGGGACTTGGGCGCTGCATCGCGTGGAGTGTAACGCAAACCCAGAACCCGCTGAGGATAGTCAAGGGTCAGGACAAAATCGGCAAGCGTTGACAGTCCCAGAAAGCCGTCCACCTTGGCGCCGTGGCTGTTCAGGCTCTGAATGTCACGGAGATAGACCGGCACGGTTTCAATCTTGATCGGGCCCAGTTCAAGCGACTTCAGGACGCCATAGACGATAGGAAATGTCCCGCTCCCGCCCACGGCCCGGGCCTGTCCTCCGGCGGCCACCGGGCGGATACCGAGTTTGGCGGCAGCATCGTTGGAAAGCACACAGGAACTGGCCCCGGTGTCGAGAACGAAGTTGAACGGGCCCTTGCCGTTGATCCGCACGTTGATGTGCGGCCGCCGCCCGTGGAGTTCAAAGGGAATGAGGGCATCGGCGCGTTCCTGGACGACATTGATGCGTGACGTTCCAAGGTAGGTGTAAAAACGAATCACCCCTTCGATTCGCTCACGCCGCTCGGCATCCGTGCGTGGGGCAAGCCGCAGGAAGTTCCGCAGGGAGTCGGCTGCAAGGTGAAAATTCTCCAGCCGGGAGGCAATCCGCGCCGCCAGCAGGTGATAGTCCGGCTCTTCCGGGCTTTCACTGATGGCGGCCGTGATGAGTTGTGCCGCCAGGGAGAGCTGATTCTCATAACAGGCCAACTCGGCAATCCCAGCCATGGCGATGGCATTGTTGCGCTTGAGCGCGAGCGCCTGCTTGAGGGCATCAAAACCATCCCGAAAGTAACCGGAACGCAGGAGCGCCACACCTGAAATGGCCAGGGCTTCGTCATGTTTCGTGGGCGGCGCAAGCAACGGGCGTACCACATCGTAGGCTTCCGCATGGTGCCGGGTCTTGATGAGCAGCCAGGCCAGTCCGCAGCGCGCCGAAGCCAGTTCCGCATCAAGGGCCAGCGCCTGGCGGTACACGGCCTCAGCCGCCTCGAAGTCCCCGTTCCGCGCCAATTTGCGCCCCTGCTTCACGAGGTTGGCCGCCTGGCGACGCGCCTCGGAAGCCTCATCCCCCCCCAGGGCTGAAGGTGCAGCCCACGTCACCGTCCCCCAGTGCGTAACGCAAAACGTCAGGCACAGGACGGTTGTCCACCGTACCAGGCTTTCAAAAGCCATCGGCCGCCATAAACGGGTAGCGCGGAGCAAGCTTCCCATGAGAACCAACCTCCCTGAATGAGCAGATGAGACACAACCAAAATCCGCGCAAGCACGGGAACTGGGGGGCAGCCCGTTTGCACCATCACCGGGTTGCTGGAAACCTAAAGCCAAGCCGTCAGACCGAAACCCGCTCTGACCCAAAAAGGCGTTGCAACGTATGAAAAAGGAGTAAGCCGAACGATAAACAGTGTTTGTTTTGCGTGGGCAGGATTATAGGCTAACCCGCGCCGGTGTGCAAAAAGACGTGGTGCGGCCGTCACTCACCAGACATACCTGACGCCAAGCCCTTGGGAGCCAGCAGTACGTCTGAATTCCGATTTACCCTCACTGCCAGCGCGACTAGCATAGGAAACCATCCTTCTGTGTCTTGCTCTGAACGGACACCTGCCCAGCCTGAGCCATGAAGATCATCTGCCCCGAATGTCAAACTGAAGCGGCGCCGGGAATGAAGTTTTGCCGGAACTGCGGCGAAAAGCTCCCTGATCCACTCTCTTCTGCGCCGACCGTCGCTGGCACGGCCCTGCCACCACTGGACCAAGCAGGAACGGTTGAAAGTCCGGCGGTCGTACCGCCCAAACCACCCGAGGCGTTCAAAACGGTCGTCGGGCAGGCGGTCACACCGCCCAAGCCACCTGAAGCCTTCAAAACCGTGGCGGGGCCGGCTGTCACACTGCCGAAGCCATCTCCCGATGCCCTCAAAACTGTGAGGGGACAGGCCGTTCCGGCTGCCCCAGCCCTATCCCAACCCACATCGCCAGGCCCGGCGGACGCCGGGCAGGAACCGGCAGCCGACAGCGGCCGGCGCTTTGTGTACCTCATGCTGACGCTGGTGGCGCTGGGCTTTCTGGCCGGACTGGCGCTGTTTTTTGCCGTCTATGTCTTTGGCGAAAAACCCAGGCCAGCCGTCCCGGCAGCGCGTACCGGCACTGAGTTCCTCGATGCCTCCATCACCCGCATCGAGCTGTGCAGTTTTCGGGTGCTGCCGACCGAACCTGATGCCTTTGACTTTGAGGCAGCATCCAATGCCTTTCCGGCGGGTATCCGGGCAGTTGCTGTTCGCGTCAGTGGCCGCACCCGCCCTGATGGCGACTACCGTGTGGTCTGGCGTCGGCTGGAAACGGCCGCGCCGCTGATGGCCCAGTCCATTCAGTCCCTCACAGAGAACAAGCAGACGGTCCGGCTGCTGTATCAGCCGGACGGAATGCCCCTGCCTTCCGGGACTTACCTGGTCGAAATTCAGGATGGTGACCGGCCACTGGCCCGCGCCTATTTCACGATTGGTCTTCCGGCCAAACCGTAGGCCCTGGACGGCAACCGACCCTGCGGACGGTCATCCGGGTAAGCTGGTGGGCAGGTCCGTTGTTTGGGCAGGGGACGCTTTGGCCGTGATGCGGAGTTCGGCCAGCGCTGCCGAAAGCACCCGTACCGACGAAACGAGCAGCAGAAGCACCAGCCCGCTGGCCACCACGACATCTGGCCACGCCGCCCCTGTCAGCCACACCAGTGCGGCCGCCACCAGCACCGCCACATTCCCCGCCACATCGTTCCGGGAACAGGCCCAGACGGAACTCATGTTGATGTCTTCCTGGCGGTGCTGCCACAGAAGCCACAGGCAGGCGCCATTGGCGGCGAGTCCGAGCAGACTGAAGACGCCCATGACCTCAAACAACGGCACGCCCGGATGGAAGAGCCGGTGGACGATTTGCACCACAACCCCTGCGGCGGCGGCAAGGATGAGGCCGCCTTTGAACAGGGCGACGCGCGCCTTGGCGGCCCGGTCACGGGAAACCACGTAGAGGCTCAGTCCGTAGGTCAGCGCATCGCCCAGGTTGTCCAGGCTGTCCGCCAGCAGGGCCATCGAACGGCCATACCACGCCGCACCGACCATCACGCCAAACATGAGCGCGTTGATGCCGAGCGTCAGCCACAGCGTACGCCGTTGCCGCGCGGAACAGGGGTTGAACGCACCTTCGTCGTGGCAGCAGTTTCCCATATCAGCCTGTCTCCCGCACCGTCAGGCAAAGGTGATCGTCAGGGTATCGCCGCTGTAATCGGCGCCAACGGCTTCCTTGCTCCAGACTTCGGTTGGCAGCGGGATATTCCGCTTGAAATGACCAATTTCAAGCACAAGCTCACCGGCCCGGGTAACAAGGTCAAGGCGATCCAGCTCCAGGTTGGGAAGCCTGAGTTTGAGAACGTATTGACCATCGGTGGTGTTTTCCAGGGTCATCAGTGGCGCTGGCAATGCCCGCTCAAGTGGATCGCGCGTTTGGAAAAGATGTTCGGCCAGCGCCGTCAATGCTGGCAGCCCAATCGGCTCTTCGGTTTGGTCAGGGACTTCAACCACCGGCAACCCGGCAGACTTTTGCGCCAAGACATCCAATGCAGCTTTTTGGGCCGGCACTTCTTTGCGGACACGGTTGACGAAGATACTTTCCACCGGACATTCGTACAGGTGATGGTACGTCACCAGACGAAGGCCGTCCGTCACCGCCAGCCGTTCCGGGCGCGTCACCAGACGGTGCGAGGTCACTTCCGGGTTGGTGAGCGCCGCCCGCATTTCGCCTACCCGGCGGCTCACTTCCGGGAGCATGTCCATCGGATTCCGGCTGGGGAAAAGGGACTGCATCACGGGTGTCGCCACCAGCGCCAACCGCCGATACCAGGTCTCAATGCTCGAAAGTATCCACTTGAGACCTTCCGGGCCGGCCAACAGGGTCATCATCCCGGCCGTGGGCGGTGTATCCACCACCACGACCTCATACTGCCCTTCGCGGCTGGCCCGCCAGATTTCCGTCATCGCCGTCAGTTCTTCGAGCGCCGGGAACAGGAGCACTTCCTGCACATAAGCCGACTTGCCCGTGCCGATTCCGCGCAGAATGGTGGCCACGTAGTCCTGTACTTCGTGCCACTGGCTACGCAACTCGGCCAGGGCGCTGACTTCACGCGCCTCCAGGTTGGGAGCAACCGAAGTAGGTGTATGCCCAACCGTCGTGCCAAGTACATCGCTGAGGTTATGTCCGGCGTTGACGCTCATCAGGAGCGTTTTGTGCCCCCGGGCGGCACAGGCCACGGCCGTGGCGGCTGACAGCGTCGTTTTTCCAACGCCCCCTTTGCCAAAGTACGTCACAATCCGCATACACTCGGAACCTGCTTGTACGGTGAGCTTTTCGTCGCTGGCGGCAACGATATGTGGTTTGGGACTGAAACGCCACACGTCAGTGCAAGCTTTCAACTGCCTGATAGGCTTTTCTCAGCAGGTGCAAGTACCCTGCACAGTCGGGCTTGCCGCCTGACGTGGTTTTTTGCGGCTTGCAGAGAGTGCCCGGACAGCATCTCCCGAACCAAAGAGCGCATTGTCCACCGTTTCAGGCTAAAGTCTTTTCTTCAACCTTGCCACGCAACCAACATGGATGCCCACCCTTGCCGTCATCATCATCGCCCGCAATGAAGCCGCCCGGTTGCCGGCGGCGCTGGATTCCGTTGCCTGGGCGGAGGAACGCATCGTCGTTGTGGATACAACGACCACCGATGCCACGGCCGAAGTCGCCACAGCACACGGTGCACGGGTGGCCTGGCATCCCTTCACCGGCTATGCCGCACAGCGCAACTTTGGCGACACCCTGACCACCTGCGACTGGATTTTCTGCCTCGACGCCGACGAACGCGCCACGCCGACGCTGCACAAAGCCATTCACACGGCGCTGCACACACCATCGCCCTGCGTAGCCTTCACCGTCCGGCGGCGCAACCGCTACCTTGGGCAGTGGGTGCGGTACAGCGGCTGGTATCCCGACCGCCAGTTACGGCTCTACCGACGCGGTGCCGGGCAATGGTGCGGTGAATTCATTCACGAGTCCTTCAAGCCAACGGGACCGGTCGGCCACCTCGACGCGGACATCGAGCACGACGCCATCACCTCCCTTGCGGACCACCACGCCAAAATGAACCATTACACCGACCTGGCCGCCCGGGCACTGCTGGCTGCCGGGCAGCGGGTTCCGTTCTGGAAGCTGTTTTTCTGGCCGCCAGCCACCTTTTTCAAAACCTATTTCCTGCGCCTGGGCTGTCTCGACGGCTTTCCGGGCCTGTGCATTGCCTGGTTTGCCGCGCATTACGTGTTTTTGAAGTACGCCAAGGCCCGCGCCCTTGCTGCCGCACCGCCCACGCCGGATAACCCGGCGCTGGAAAACCCGGCACAGACGCCGGAAGACGCCACCCACGCGGACTTGCCTCACTGAACCGGAGCATTGTTGACATGCTGTTCGGTTGTGCGCTGGCGCGTCTGGCGGCGATTGAATCCGTAGAGCGGCAACCCAAGAGCAATGATGCCCAGACCAATCCCGGATGAAACCGGATTGGTCACCAGCGTGTTGACGATGAGCCACCCGGCCACGCCGAGAAACACCAGCGGCACAACGGGATACCCCAGCGTCCGGTAGGGACGCACCACCTGCGGCTGCGTCCGGCGCAACACGAATACTCCAGCCGTGGCGAGGCCGTAAAACACCCAGGACGCAAAGACGACATAATCCGTCAACTGGTCAAACGTGCCGGACACCGCCAAAACGCAGGCCCAGAGTCCCTGCGCCAGCATGGCCCAGGCTGGCACGGCCGCCCGGTTGAGCTGCCCGAAGCGGGCAAAAAACAGGCCGTCCCGCGCCATGGCGTAGGGCACCCGCGCGTTGGTCAGAATAGAGCCGTTGAGCGCACCCAGGCTCGACAGCACGAACGCCACAGACACCAGCCGGGCCCCGCCGTCGCCAAAGAATGTCTGGGCGGCTCTGGTCGCCACCGGCGGCGCTTCCGGGTAGGCCGTGGAGTTGGCCGTGGCAATGGCGCTCATCGGCAGGGCGTAGCAGTACGCCAGGTTGGCCAGGCCATACACCGTCAGCACGATCAGCATGCCGAAGATGAGCGCCCGGGGGATGTTCCGTTCGGGATGCTGCACCTCGCCGGCCGCCATCGGCAGGTTGTTCCAACCATCGAACGCCCACAGCGCCGCCAGCATGGCCGCCCCGAAGGTTGTGACGTTGACTGTTGCCGGCACATCAGAGTCCCAGACGTTGGACCATTTCCCGGTCGGCGAGCCAAGCAGAATACCGCCCACAATGGCGACGATGGCGCCGACCTTGACGGCCGTCAGTACGGATTGCAGCCGCCCCCCAACCACGACACCCAGGCTGTTGAGCAGTGAAAACAACGTGATTGCGCCAATGGCGATGAGCTGGCGCGGCCCGAACTGCCAGGCTATATCAGCCCCGAAAAGGCGGAACGTCGCGGCATACCACGGCCGGCCATAGTCCACGACCCCGCCCAGAAAAATGGCCAATCCCACGCCGTAAATGGCTATCGAACCGGCCGCAGCCACAGCAAACCGCATCCAGCCGTAGAGAAAGGCCAGCCAGTCGCCATAAGCGGCGCGCAGAAACACATACTCGCCGCCAGCGCGTGGCAGCATTGCGCCCAGTTCGGCGTAGGTGAGCGCGCCGGCCAGAGAGAGCAAACCGGCAGCCACCCAGGCGGCCAGCACGGCCAGTGGTGAACCGAGTGCCTGTCCCATCACGGCCGTCTTGAGAAAAACACCCGTTCCGATGATCGTCCCAACGGTCAGCGCCAGCGCGTCGGTCAAGGTCAGTCCACGCCGGAGTTGTGGTTCGTCGGTCGGTACAGAAGCCATAGTTTCAGGGCGGACAGCCCGACGCCGGCGATGAAGCCGCTGCCGGTTGAGCCAGCCTCCGTCAGGGATTACAAAGTTGTGACGACAAAGGTATGGTGTTGCCACCTTATCCCGCTTCCAAAAGAAAGCAACATGTTCCCGGCCCGCCTGACTGCCTGCTCCCTCGCCAGCTTCCTGCTCCTTGGACTCGTGACGCTGTGGCCACTCCGGCCGGTCGCCATGGCCCAACGGGCGGGCCCGGAAGCCCCGCCCGCCCAGTGGACACGCATCAGTGATTTCGATACGCAGCACCTGGCGCTGGACCTGCGTTTCGACTGGCCAACCGAAACCGTCCACGGCACGGCGCGGTTGACGTTCAAGCCTGTCCGGTCGGATTTCCGCCGCCTCACGCTCGATGCCGGGCAGCCGATGACTGTTCTCGAAGTCGCTACGGAAAGCGGTGCAAAGCTGGACTTCCAGCACGACAAAGCGGCCGAAAAACTCACGATTTCGCTCGACCGAGGCTATGGGCGAAGCGATACCGTGACACTGGTCATCACCTATCAGGCCCGGGCGACACCGCCCACCGGCGGACTCTTCGGCGTGTTTGGCACGGGACTGACATTTCTGCGCCCGACCTCGACGGCTTCCAAACGCCGGTATCAAATCTGGTCCCAGGGTGAGACCGAATACAATCGCAACTGGTTTCCCTGTTTTGACTTTCCCAGTGACAAGTTCACCTCGGAAGTCCGCGCCACGGTCGAAACACCCTACACGGTCATCAGCAACGGGCGGCTGGTTTCGGATACAGACAACGGCGACGGTACGCACACCGTCCACTGGCGGATGGAACAGCCGCATGCCAGTTATCTGCTCTCGATTGCCATCGGGCAGTACCGCGTCATCACCAACGAGTACGACGGCATTCCGATGCAATCCTACGTCTATCCTGACCGGTACGCCGACGCCCGGCGCGCCTTCGCCAACCTGCCGCGCATGATGGCGTTTCTTTCGACTGAAACAGGCATCCGCTACCCTTATGCCAAATATGCCCAGACGATGATTGCCGAGTTTGGCGGCGGCATGGAAAACATCACGACGACCCACCTGGCCGATAACCTGCTCCCCCGCGCCCATGAGGAACTCGATAACATCGAAGCCCTGCAGGCTCACGAACTGGCCCACCAGTGGTTCGGCAATCTGGTGACGTGCCGGGACTGGTCGGAAATCTGGCTGAGCGAAGGTTTTGCCACCTATTTCGAGGCGCTCTACATGGGGGAGCGGTTTGGGACGGCCCGGCTGCGGGCCATCCTGGCCGAACACCACGCCACGTATCACCAGGCCTGGAATGAAGGGCGGCGGCGGCCCATGGTCACCCGGCAGTTCGCCCACCCGGACCAACTCTTTGACGCCTACGCCTATTCACGCGGCGCGCTGGTGCTCGACATGCTGCGGTTTGTCGTCGGCGACGAAGCCTGGCGCGAAGGCATCCGGCACTACCTGCAACGGCACCAGTTCGGGAACGTCGAAACCGGCGACTTCCGGCGGGCGATGGAAGAAGCCAGCGGTATGGGGCTTGACTGGTTCTTTGACCAGTGGGTGTACCGCATGGGACATCCGGTGTTTGAAGTCACCCATCGTTACGACGCCGACCGGCGGCAACTTACCGTGAAGGTTTGCCAGGTGCAGAAGCTGGAGCCGGCATCCCGACACGTGCAGACGGAGTATTTCCGCACCCCGGTTGAAGTGGAGATCGTCTCGGCCCAGGGACGCCGGCAGACTGTCCGGTGGTTTGTCGAAGCCCAGGCCGAGCAGGAATTTTCACTCCCGCTTGACGCTGCGCCACGGGCGGTTCGCTTTGATCCGCAGCACCGCCTGATTCGGGAAGTCATTGGTGAAACAACGCCGACCGGACAGCTTCGGGAAACTGCGGGCACCGGATGGTGGGACTGCCAGCACCGGCACCAGCACTCGCCTCAGACGGGGCTTTCGGCCAGGCCCGTGACACATCGGCGATGCAATCCGCTGCTGAGTCGTGTAGTCTTTCCCCACAGGCATTCCCAGCACTGCGAGGACGAGGGCCATGAGCGAACCGACTTCACTCGATGAGCAGCTCAGTCAGCTCGAAACCGAAATCCGCCGTCTCAAAATCGAGTTTGACATCTTTTTCAACGGGGGACGGGAGCGCCCGCCTTACGACACGAAATACCGCATTGACAAGATGGTCAAGAAAATTGAGGAAAACCGGTCACTGCGTTTTCAGCAGCGGTTTCGCTTCAATCAAATCCTGGCGCGTCTGTCAGCTTTTCAGCGGCTCTGGGACCGCACCGTGAAAGACCGGGAAGAAGGACGTGACCTGCGTACGCAGTATCTGGTGAACTTCCGTGAAAACGAGGAGCGCCGCCGCGAAGAGTTCAGCGAAGCCATTGACGAACTCGATGTGGATGCCGTGTTCAGTGATTTCAGAAACAACCCGCTGCCGCCACGTTTTGAACCCACTACGGTACAGATTGGCCGCAACGTGTCGCAGGAACAGCAGGAATCCAACATCCGCAAGCTTTACGAAAGTCTCCAGCACGCCAAGCGCACGGTGGGTGAGCCGATCACCACGAGTTATGAGCAGTTCCGGCAGGTCATTGTCCAGAACACCCAGAAACTGTGCGCCGAACGCCAGACGGATCAAGTGCACTTCACCGTGGACATCGTTGACGGCAAAGTGAAGTTCAAAGCCAAATAACTCCTTTTCTCTGCAACACGGCACCCATGGCCAAGCAACCTGAGTTGACATCCGATGCCATCGAGCAAACCCGCCTTGCGGCATCAGCCGGCGCTCTGACGGGGGAGCTGACTGACCAAACCCAGATCTCCGCCGCAGAGACCGCTGCCAAGGCGGAAACCGGCCCGGTGGTGGAACAGACCATCCAGCTTGGTACAGGGCCGGTGAACCAGCGGGAGGTCGCACGGGAAACGGCCCGGGTTCAGTCCCCTCCCACCCAACCCGTTGGCATGGAGACAACCTCTCCTCCAAGACAACGTCCGGTCGAAGGGCTGGCTATCGGGCAACGCTTCCAGGGCAAGTACGAAATCCTCCGGCTGCTTGGCGTCGGCGGCATGGGGCGGGTCTATAAGGCACGTCACTGCGAACTCGATACGCTTGTCGCCATCAAAATCATGGTCGGCAGCCTGTCGAGTGACCGTGAAGCCATCGAGCGTTTCAAGCGTGAGGCCCGGGCAATGGCGCGCGTCCAGCATCCCAATGCCGTACGGGTGCTCGATTCCGGCGTCGAGCAGGGGGATTGCTACCTCATCATGGAGTTCCTCGAAGGCGAAACGCTCCGGGAACGCATGACGCGCCTGCGCCAGCAGGGCACATCCCCTTCGCTGGAAACCATCATCCGCTACGCCGAACAGGTTTTTGCCGTGCTGGAGTTCATGCACCGGCAAAACATCACGCACCGCGACCTCAAACCCGACAACATCTTTCTGGCCCGCACGCCTGACGGAGAAGAAATCGTCAAGGTGCTCGACTTCGGGATTGCCAAAATCCAGACCGCAACCGTGGTCGGCATGACGACCGAGGGTACGATGATGGGCACACCGCGCTACATGTCCCCGGAACAGTGCCGTGGGGCGGCCATTGACGGACGTGCGGACATCTACTCCATGGGCGTCGTGCTCTACGAAATGCTGGCTGGTCAACCACCCTTCGACGGCGACACGGCCATTGCCGTCGCCCTCAAACACGTCAATGAGCCGCCACCCCCACTGCGGGAACTCAACCCCAACGTCCCGGAAGAAGTGGCCGCCGTCATCCACCGCGCCCTTGAAAAATCGCCCAGTCAACGTTTCCGCACGGCGCAGGAATTTTCGCAGGCGCTTCTGAAAGCCGCCGGCCTGACACCGGTGCAGCCGGGATTACCGGCGGCCGTCGCTCCTTCCAGTGGGATTCCCAGCGAGGACGTGCCCACGCTGAAGCGACCGGCCGACAGCGGGGACACGCGCCCCTACGGCAGCGGTCTGCCGCTGGACGAAGGTGCGGCCAAGCGGCCCAACTGGTTCCTTGCCGCCGCCGCCGGCATCATTGTCTTGGGACTGATCGTTGTCGGTGTACAACTGTCTTGGCAATCTGTGTCCCAGCCGGCTTCACCTGTTACATCCCCGTCCCCAAGTGCCCCGGCAGCGCCCAAGGTGCTGGAAAACTTCATCCTCATTCCGGCGGGAACCTTCACCATGGGGCGCGATGCCGGCCCGGACGATTTCACCTCCGACAAGCGCGTGCCGGCGGATGAAACCCCTGCCCACCAGGTCACGGTCCCGGCTTTTTATCTGGCGAAGTATGAGACGACCAATGCCGAGTACAAACGCTTTGTTGCAGCAACGGGCCACCGGGCACCGCGAAGCTGGAAGCAGGGCAACTATCCGCCCGGACAGGACGATTTCCCAGTCACAGATATCTCCTGGCAGGACGCGGTAGCCTACTGCGACTGGCTTACGAAGACGAACGGCGAAGGCATTACCTTCCGCCTGCCTACTGAAGCTGAATGGGAATACGCCGCACGTGGCACAGACGGGCGTCTTTTCCCGTGGGGCAGCTTCTGGCGCGATGGCACCGCCAACACCCGGCAGGCGAAAGGCACCAACGAGGTACTGCTGCTGCCAGTCAATGTCGAGCCGAACAACACCCGCGACAAAAGCGCCTTTGGCGTCTTTGGCATGGGGGGCAACGTGTGTGAGTGGACGGCATCCGATTTCGCGCCGTATCCCGGCAGCCCCTACCGCCCGACCGGGCGTGATCTTGAATGCAAGGTGTATCGCGGCGGCCACTTTGCCTCACCGCTCAGCGATGCCCTCGCCTCCAGCCGCAAATGGACCTTGCCCGACAAAACCCAGGAATTCCTTGGCTTTCGTGTCGCCGCTACCCCGGCGCAACCATGAGGTTGAAAACCGTCACTCACCTTCTGCATTCCCTGCTCGCATTGCTCACCGTTCTGGCCGTCAGCGGCCCGTCTGCAATGGCCCAGAAAGAAGCCGGTGTCATCGTCGAGAAAAAAGTCAGGACGGCGAACTATCGCCCCCCTTCCGTCGGGTCGCTCATGGTCGCCAGCAACACCCCAACGGGCGAAGTACTGCTCAACGGCCAGCCCAGCGGACAGTTGACCGATGCCAGGTTCATGAAGCGGCTCAATCCGGGACGTTATCGGCTTGAAGTCCGTGCCGCCGACTACCTGCCCTTCTCCCGCGAAGTCACCATCACGGCCGGACGCGCGGAAGCCGTCATTGCCGAACTCAAACCCAACTTCGCCACCCTTTCCCTGCCAAACCTGCGCCTGCGCCCAACGCCCAAGCCGGCCGTTTTCGTGGACGGCCAACCCCTGGACGAAGGACGGTGGCGGTTGGACGGCCAGCGGCTGGAAGCACGCATCAGCCCACCGGGCACACGCACCATCCTGGTCAGGCAGGGAACGCGCGTCGTCTATCGGGGAACCCTCAAACTGGAAGCGGCTGCAGCCAAGGTTGAAGTCGCCGAACCGCCGAAAGCCATCCTCCGCATTGAGTCGCTACCTACGGCCCGCGTCTATGCCGACGACGTGTACTGCGGAGATGTTTCAGCCGACGGCACGCTGGTGATTGACCAGCTTTCACCCGATGAAACCCACCGGCTGCGCATCGAGGCCGAACGCTACCGGACGTTTGAAACCGACCTCACCGTGACAACCGAGCAACCGACCCTGCTGCGCGCCCGCCTGGAAGCCATCATCGAGTTTGCAGACAACTTCACCAACCTCTACAAGTGGGACGCCCCGCCCGGTTGGGCCGTGGAAAACCAGCTTCTGCGTGTCAGTGGCCCGGCATTTGCCGTCGGATTGCCCAAGGATGTTGGTTTTCGCGGCTGTGAAATCAACTTCGACCTGCGGGTGGCCCAGGGCGGGCGGGCTGCCTGGATCGTACGTGGGCGCGACGAACGCAACGGCTACCTGTTCATCCTGGAGGCCCCAACGCCCACGACGAGCCGGCTCGACACCTATCTCTATCGCGACGGCGCTATCGGGACGCCGGTGCAAAGCGACCCCCTGCCGCTGCGCTTCGAGGCGCGCAAGTGGAACCGCATTCGCATCGTCGCCCACGACAACAAAATCAGCCACCTCATCACCCCCAGTGACAGCCCTGACGAAATCTCAGTGGCGCTGTTCCAGGACCGCGACAAGCTCTTTCCCTACGGTGCGCCGGGCTTTGTTTCCCTGCCGGACGCGACGTTCTATGTCGGCGGTTTTGTCGTCTGCCCGGAGGGAGCCAACTGTCGCCCCGAAATCAGGTAGCCAGTGCATCCACCAGGCTGTCTCCCCTGGGCAGGCTGTCCCCTGTTGTCATATCCAGGAGGGCGGCAGAAACCACAGATGTGGTTTCCCAACGTGACAGTGCAGCGCCCGTGCGATGAGATTGCCCCAGGGCATCGAAAGCCAGAAGGTCAGGCGTGGCAACGGCAACATGTCTCATTGACCTCCATTCTTCCCGGAGTGGGCCGTGGCGATGTGGGCCAGGCGGGTATCCAGACTCGGTAGCGGGTGAAACACCTGCTGCTTGCGACCGGTGATGTCCGGCTGGGCGCGATTGATTTCTGCCAGTGCGATCAGGGTGTCGCGCAACACCTGTGGATCACCACCCTGGGCAAGGTAAAAGTGGTCTGCCGCCAGAACGCTGCGCCGTCCCAGAGCCGGCAGGACAAACAGGCCGGCAAAGTTCCACCACGTCATGCCAACGGCCAGTGTCAGCAGGTCAGCCAGTCCGCCATTCAGCCCGAAGTTGGTTAGTGCAGCCACAACGGCCAGCCCGGCAGCGAGCCACAGGCTGGACACCAGAACGCCCAGCGTACGGTGTCCCGTCTGAAGATGCCCCACTTCACGCACGAGCAGGCAGGCCACCTGCTCCGGGCGCAGCTTGTCAAGCGTCGTCTGGCTTATCCACAACTGCGTCGTTGGCCCCCAGCCGACCAGGCCGCCATTGACGGCTTCATCCGCATCACCGGTGAAGACCACCAGTTTGGGTAGCTTTGAGCGTAGCGCAGGCGGCACCGCGTCAACGACCGGCGGCGCGTCAAAGGGCTTCCGGCGCACCACCGGCGGCAGCAGGAAAGGCTGGAGCAGGGCCAGCACCAGAGAGACGCCGGCCACCAACCCGGCCGCCGCCAGCCACCACCAGCCGGGCAGCCACTGATGCAACTGCCACAGGGCGGTCAGGCCGAGCACGAACATAACGCCCTGTCCGGTCACGCCGGTCAGATAAGCCATCAGCCAGTGACGCAACGTGCGCTGCGTCATGGCGAAACTGCGTTCTGCTGCCCAGCCGGTCAAAAGCTCCAGCGGTGCGTTGACGGCGGCGTACAGGACATAAAAGGCCGCCAACCCCAGCACAATCCTCCCGACCGAAGGCTGGGCCTCGATACCCAACGCACGGGACAGGGCAACGTGTCCCCCGGCCAGGATGAACACCGTGAAAAACATCAGATTCCAGCCAATTGCGCCAATTCCGCTCCAGAGACGAAAGTCCTGGTAGGCGCGGCCTGCCGTCAGCAAAGCGGTTTGATTCGTCATACGTCGTGGTGTTGCGAGGGGCAACCGGAGTAGCGCCCGGAGGGAGTCTGTGATGGTGATGCGCCAGTGAGCGGGACGCAACCCGTCTTTCCCGTCCGGTTTCCTGTCCGGCAACCCGGCCGTCCGCGCCGGGCAGGGGCAGGCGAGAAGACAGATTTTTCCGTTGCATCCCGGCGTCGTTCGGCCTAATGTTCTGAATGATGGTTCATTCAGTGCATCAATCCGGTGCACGCCTTTTGTCCCACCAAACCTTGTCCCTGTTTCTGGAAAGGCGACTCCACCTATGGCGCGACTCGTGGCCAGCCGTACCGCCGACAAGCCTCCGGCCCCGGCTTCGCGGGGCGAAAACGGCAAGCATGACACGATTTTACGCGCGGCCGTCACGGTCTTTGCACGCAATGGCTATTTCAACTCGAAAGTGTCAGACGTGGCACGGGAAGCTGGCGTGGCGGATGGGACGGTCTATCTGTACTTCAAAAACAAGGACGACCTGCTGTTTTCCATCATCACGGAAATGCTGGATTCGTTCATCGTCCACGTCCGAACGGCGATTGCGCCTCTGAGCAGCCCACTGGCCCAACTGCGCGAAATTGCACGCCTGCACCTCGAAATGCTTGGCCGTGACCGCGACCTCGCCGTGGTGTTTGAAGTCGAAATCCGGCACTCGACGAAGTTCATGGAGGAGTTTTCGACCAAAAAACTGAGCGAATACCTTGACCTTATCCAGCAGGTCATTGAAGCCGGCCAGCGGGCCGGCGAGTTTCGTCCTGACATCAACCCGCGCATCGCCACCAAGGTCTTTTTCGGTGCGCTCGACGAAATGGTGACGAACTGGATTCTAAGTCGTCGCGGCAAGCCCCTGGCGGCAGCCGTCGAGCCGGTTCTGGACATCCTGCTGCATGGTTTTGTGCCCCATCCGGCGTCTGTTACCGCATCACCGACCAAGGAGTAGCCTATGGCTTACGGAACGTCCCCTGCCGTTGCCAAAGTCCCGACGACCCTGTGTGAAGCCTATGCTGCAGCCATCCGCAACCATGCCAAAGACGATGCCTTTGCCTACAAACACGCCGGGCAGTGGGTCAAGGTCTCGCACGCGGCCTTTGCCGAGCGCGTCCGTAAGGCGCGTGCCGGTTTCCTGGCGCTGGGCATTCGACGTGGCGACCGGGTAGGGCTGCTTTCTGAAAATCGTCTTGAATGGACGATTACTGACGTGGCACTGCTGAGCTGTGGCGCAGTGGATGTACCGATTTACGCCACCTCGACCGGCAGCCAGATTGCCTACATCATCAACGATGCCGGCGCGGAAGCCTTGGTGCTGTCGAACCAGAAACAGTTCGACAAGGTGGCGGCCGCTATCGGCGAGATGCCCCAACTGAAGTTCATCGTGACGTTCGACCCGATCAACGTCACGGCTCCGCTGCCGTCGCGGGTGAAAGTCCTCACCTTTGAAGAACTGGCGCAGCTTGGCGACCGTGGCAGCGTGGGTGACTTCCTTGATGAAATGGTCCGTGCGGCCAGTCCTGAAGACCTGGCCACGCTTATCTACACCTCTGGGACAACGGGCGACCCCAAAGGCGTCATGCTCACCCACGACAACCTGACGTTCAACCTCGTCGCCAATGTCGAACGGCTGACTGACCTGGGACCCGAAGATACCGCCCTGTCTTATCTGCCGCTTTCCCACGTCTATGAGCGGACGGTCATGAACGTTTTTGTGTATTCGGGTGTCTCAGTGTATTTCGCCGAAAGCGTGGACACTGTAGCTCAGAACCTCATGGAAGTGCAGCCGACAGTCATGACGAGCGTCCCCCGTATCTTTGAGAAAATTCTGGCCAGGATTGAAGAAGAAGGACGCAAGGCCGGCGGACTGAAAACCAAACTGTTCACCTGGGCAATGGAAACCGGCCGGGAATACTCGCGGGCCCTGCACCGGGGGAATGTCCCCCCGATGCTTTCGCTTCAGTATGACATTGCCTATGCCTTGGTTCTTTCCAAAATCAGAAATAAGATTGCTCCGCGTATCAAGTTTTTTTCTTCCGGGGGAGCTGCTCTGGCCGAAGATGTTATGCATGCCTTTTCCGGCATGGGACTCACCATCCTGCAGGGCTATGGACTGACAGAGACTTCGCCGGTGATTACCTCCAACACGAAACATGAAAACCGGCCCGGCACCGTGGGCAAACCCCTCCGTGGCGTCGAGATCAAAATCGCCCCGGACGGTGAGATTCTCACCCGCGGCCGGCACGTCATGCGTGGCTACTACAACAAGCCGGACAAGACCGCCGAAGTGCTCACCCCGGATGGCTGGTTTCACACGGGCGACATCGGCGAAATTGATGCCGACGGCTTCCTGCGTATCACTGACCGTAAAAAAGACCTGTTCAAAACGTCGGGTGGCAAATACATCGCCCCGCAACCGATTGAAAATGCTCTGGTGACCTCCCCCCATATCACCCAGGCGGTAGTGGTTGGCAATGGACGCAAGTTTCCCGGAGCTTTGATTGTGCCAACCCCTTCCAGTGTTCAAAACCTGGCCCGTGAGTTGGGACTCACCAATGCCAGTTATGCCGAACTGCTCAAGCATCCCAAGATTCTTGATTTCTACCGTCAGGAAGTGGCACGTCTGACGCCACACCTTGCCCAGTGGGAGAAAATCAAAAACATTGCCCTGCTCGAAAACGAACTGACTATTGAAGGCGGCGAACTGACGCCGACACTCAAAGTCAAACGACGTGTCGTGGATGAAAAATACAAGGCTGAAATTGATGCCATCTACGACGAAAAGAACCTGGCCTCGGCCAACCAAAGCTAGTGAGTCCTGCACTGGCTCACGCCGTGGTGATGACATTTCGATGACAAAGGACGTGTGACTATGGCTCGCAAAATGGAAAAGGCAGCGGTACTTGGCGCTGGTGTGATGGGTGCCCAGATTGCCGCCCACCTGGCCAACGCCGGTATCCCCGTGGTTTTGCTGGACATCATTCCGCCGGACACCCCGGCGGAAGCAGATGCCACAGCGCGCAGCCGCCTTGCGCTCTCGGCGCTCGAAAAGCTGCACAAGATGAAACCGGCGCCCTTTTTCCTGGCCGGCCATGCGGCCCGAATCCGGGCTGGCAACTTTGAAGATCACCTGGAATGGCTCCGGGATGCCGACTGGATCATCGAGGCCGTCACCGAAAACCTCGCCATCAAACGGGCGCTCTACGAAAAAATCGAACCGTTCCGCAAGCCCGGCAGCCTTATCACCTCAAACACGTCCGGGATTCCCATTGCCTCGCTGGCCGAAGGCCGTTCGGAAGACTTCCGGCGAAACTTTCTGGGCACGCACTTCTTCAACCCGCCGCGCTACATGTACCTTGTCGAGCTGATCCGAACGCCTGACACCGACCCGGAAGCGTCCTGCTTTGCGTCCAAGCTCTGCGATGAGCTGCTCGGCAAAGGCATTGTCTATGCCAACGACCGCCCCAACTTCATTGCCAACCGCATTGGGATTTACGGCTTCATGCGGACGATTCAGGTCATGATGGAAATGGGGCTTTCCATCACCGAAGTGGACAAGATGACCGGCCCGGCCATCGGGCGTCCGAACAGCGCCACGTTTCGTACCGGCGACCTGTCCGGTCTGGATACCACGGTGGCTGTGGCCCAAACCGTTTACGAAAGCATCCCGGAAGATGAGTGCCGAGCGCTGTTCGTTCCACCCGACTTCATCCGCCAGATGGTTGAGCGGCGCTGGGTTGGCGACAAAGCCGGACAGGGCTTCTACAAACGGGTGCAAACCGAAGCCGGACGTGAGATATACGAACTGGATTACCGGACGATGGAGTACCGCCCCCAGCCGAAGGTCAACTTCCCTTCCCTGGAGGAAGCCAAACGCATCAGCGATCCCCGTGAACGGCTGCGGTTCCTCATCAATGGCAAAGATACGGTCGGGCAGTTCCTGTGGTCGGTCATTGGAGATGCCCTGGTGTACACCGCCAATCGCATCCCCGAAATCACCGACGATCTCGTGCAGGTGGACCGCGCGATGAGGTGGGGCTACAACTGGGAACTGGGGCCGTTTGAGACCTGGGATGCCTTGGGTGTTGCGGAAACGGTCAAGCGCCTGGAAGCTGATGGCAAGCCGATTCCGCCTCTGGTCACCGACCTTCTCTCCAGCGGCAAGACCAGCTTTTATGACAAGGAGGGGACACAAACGGTCGTTTTTGTCCCGGCCAAAAAGACTCACGAACCGGTTGGCGACCGGGTGGGTGTGATCCTGCTCAAGTCGGTCAAGGAACGGACCGGTGTCATCAGGAAAAATGCTGGTGCTTCACTCATTGATCTGGGTGACGGTGTGGCCTGTCTTGAGTTTCACACCAAGATGAATGCGCTTGGGACCGACACCATCCAGATGATCCAGTTCGCCATCAAGGAAGTCGCGCAGAACTTCGTCGGATTGGTTGTCGGCAACCAGGGCGAGAACTTCAGCGCCGGCGCCAATTTGATGATGATGCTGATGGGTGCCCAGGAAGGCGAATGGGATGAACTCAACCACGCCATTCGGACATTCCAGAACACCGTCATGTCCCTGCGCTACTCGCCCAAGCCAACGGTCGTAGCGCCATTTGGGCTGACGCTGGGGGGCGGCTGCGAAATGACCCTGCACGGCGACCGGGTTCGGGCGGCGGCGGAAAGCTACATCGGGCTGGTTGAAGTCGGCGTCGGCCTTCTGCCAGCCGGCGGCGGCACAAAGGAGATGCTGGTCCGCTGCGCTGACCGCGCCCGTGGGACGGAAGCTGACCTCATGGTATTCGTCAAAGAAGCCTTTCAGAACATCATGCTGGCGAAAACCTCAACCAGCGCCGAAGAAGCCCGCGAACTGGGCTATCTGCGGCCGACCGACGGCATCACCATGAACCGTGACCGTCTCATTGCCGACGCCAAGCAAACTGTTCTGGCGCTGGCGCTCGAAGGCTACCGGCAACCGGCGATGCGCACCGACATCCCTGCGCTGGGGGAGTCGGGGCTGGCGGTGCTCAAGTTGGGGCTGCACCAGATGCTCCGCGCTGGCTATGCCACCGAACACGATGTGCTCATTGGAACCAAAGTCGCCAAAGTGCTGACCGGTGGTGATTTGAACCATCCCAGCACAGTTTCGGAGCAGGACCTGCTCGATCTGGAACGGGAAGGATTCCTGAGCCTCTTGGGTGAACGCAAAACCCAGGAACGTATCCAGCACACACTCAAAACCGGTAAACCACTGCGTAACTAGGCAGTGTCCAGACAACACCTGCTTACCCTGTGGAGGACGTATGGCCCGCACGCCTGAAGAAATCGTCAAGCGTTACAAGGAAGCCAACATCTGGCTGCGCCACTGGAAACAACAAATTGGACTTGCCAAAGATGAAGAGCAACGGGAGATGTTTACGCAGTACTACGAAGAGCGCGTCCAGGAAATTGCGGCGCTCGAAGAACCCTACCGCGCGGCACTGAAGATACTCAACCAACAGGAGAGCTGAACGCTGAACCGCAGTTTTTTCCGAGGTGTTACTTTATGAAGGAAGCCGTCATTGTTTCTGCCGTCCGCACGGCGGTCGGAAAAGCCAAAAAAGGCGCTCTGGCGCACGTTCGTCCTGATGATTTTGGTGCCGTGGCCATTCGCGCGGCAGTCGAACGGGCATCCCCGCTCGACCCGGCTGCCATTGACGACGTCTTCTTTGGTTGTGCCATGCCGGAAGCCGAACAGGGCATGAACGTGGCCCGAATCGCGGCCCTGCGCGCCGGCCTGCCGGTTTCAGTCAGTGCGGTGACGGTCAACCGCTTTTGTGCCTCCGGTTTGCAGACGATTGCGTTTGCTGCCGACCGCATCCGGGCTGGGGGAGCTGAAGTTATTGTTGCGGGCGGCACGGAGAGCATGTCGCTGGTTCCGATGACCGGTAACAAACTGTCCCCCAACCCAACTCTGGTGGACACCTACCCTGATGTGTACCTGAGCATGGGGCTGACGGCGGAAATGGTAGCCCGCAAGTACGACATCTCCCGTGAAGAGGCCGATGCGTTTGCGTATCGCAGTCACCAGCGCGCCCTTGCTGCTCAGCAGGCCGGGAAATTTCAGCCGGAAATTGCGCCAGTGACGGTCATCCGCAAGGACCGGGACGCCCGTGGAAAAACCATCACGACCGAGCGGGTGTTTGATGTAGATGAAGGTCCCCGCCCGGACACGACGCTTGAAGCTCTGGCCAAGCTCAAACCGGCCTTTCACGTTGCCGGCCAGGTGACAGCCGGCAATGCCTCGCAAACCAGCGATGGTGCGGCGGCTGTCGTGGTGATGTCGGAGACCAAAGCTCAGGAATTGGGGCTTAAACCTCTTGCCCGCTTCGTGGCCTTTGCCACGGGCGGCGTAGCTCCCGAAATCATGGGCATTGGCCCCGTGGAAGCCATCCCTAAAGCCCTCAAGCAGGCCGGGCTGACGCTTGATGCCATCAAGCTCATCGAACTCAATGAAGCCTTTGCTGCACAATCGCTGGCGGTCATGAAAGTGCTGGAACTCGACCCCGAACGGGTCAACATCAACGGTGGTGCGATTGCTCTGGGGCATCCACTTGGCTGCACCGGTGCCAAGCTGACCACTTCACTTATCTATGAACTGCGTCGCCAGGGTGGGGGCTATGGGATGGTCACGATGTGCGTCGGTGGTGGCATGGGTGCTGCCGGTATTTTCGAGGTCTTTGCCGAAGCCGCATAAACCAAAATGTACCAAGGAGTTGCTCTGATGATGCGTCACCTCTGGTGCGGGATTCTGTTGGTGACCCTGTGGTTGGCCGGGACGGCAGCCGGAACACACACAGCTTGTGCGCAGGAAAAAACCGAGCCAAACGCCCGTGCAGCTTCACCACCAGAAGTCGTCAGCGAGGTACTTGGCATTCGTTTCACCAAACCGGACCGGCTGTGGACAGTTCTCAATGAAGAAGATTCAAGTCTCCCCAAGCTGGTCTGCCTGGCCGAGGAAAGCGATACCTGGTCGCCGCGTTTTGCCGTCTTGGCGCTTCCAAGCATTATCATGCCGAATGGTATGGAGGCGCGCCTGCGACAGGTGAAAATAAGTTACGCCGACAATCGCCGCCTTGCTCAATCCCAAGATACAGCCGACATTGCTGCGTCCCAGCTTCGCATTCTCAAATTTGAGAAGACAACATTTGCCGGCAGAGATGCGATGCTCTTTGTTTACGAAATCAGTGGGGAGAAGAATTACCGCACTGTTGAGTATGGCTTTTCCTATCAGAATAACTTTTACATTGTCCAGGCAGCAGCTCCGACTGAACTCTGGGAAAAGCCGGAGGGTGCAGCAATGTTTGACCGCTCTTTCAAGAGCTTTTCTTTTTTGAAGTCTTCATCCCGTAAATAGGCGTTGCTCCTCCCTCAACGCCAGCCACCAAAACCTACTGATGATACTTGGCCAAAGAAGGTCTTGGTCAAGTATGGAAAGGATGTTCACCTATGTCAGCCGCAAGACCTGCCCCTGAAGCCCGAACCACCTATCCGAAGGGTGGTAGCTTTCTTATCGAAATGGTTTCTCCCCAGGAAGTTTTCACGCCAGAGGACTTCAATGATGAGCAACGCATGATCGCCAAAACAACGGCCGACTTTGTCAACAACGAAGTCCTGCCAAATATGGAAAAACTGGAAGAACAATACAAAACCGGCGACTTCAGCTTGACAGTCAGCCTGTTGCGCAAGGCAGCCGACATCGGACTCCTTGCTGGGGACATTCCGGCCAAGTATGGGGGACTCGAACTGGACAAGGTATGCCAGATGCTGGTGTCTGAATTTATTTCGCGTTCGGGTGGCTTCTCAGTGTCACTGGGTGGACACACGGGCATCGGCACCTGGCCTATTACCTACTTTGGCACCCCAGAGCAAAAGGCATATTACCTGCCCAAGCTTGGAACTGGTGAGTGGCTGGCAGCCTATGCTCTTTCCGAACCAGGCAGCGGCTCCGATGCCCTTGGCGCGCGGGCCAAGGCGGTTCTCAATGCCGAGGGAACGCACTACATCCTCAATGGCACGAAGATGTGGATTTCCAACGCCGGTTTCGCTGATATCTTCATTGTCTTCTGCAAGGTGGATGGTGAGAAGTTTTCAGCTTTTATTGTCCATCGGGACTACCCCGGTGTATCAACGGGCAAGGAAGAGAACAAGATGGGCATTCACAGCTCATCCACCCGGCAGCTCATTCTCGAAAATGTCCCGGTGCCAAAGGAAAACCTGCTTGGGGAAATCGGCAAGGGGCATCTCATTGCGTTCAACTGTCTGAATCTGGGGCGCTACAAACTTGGAGGCGGTGTCGTTGGTGGTGCAAAATCCATCCTTGAACACACAGCCAAATATGTGATGGAGCGCAAACAGTTTGACCGTCCAATTGGTTCATTTGGTGCCATCAAACATAAAATCGGAGAAATGGTAGCCCGCATTTATGCCACGGAGAGTATGTCCTACCGCACAGCCGGGCTCATCCACAACATCCTGGCCGACGTTGATGCTGACGACGTTGATCGCATCCTCAAGGGCATTGAAGAGTACGCCATAGAGTGTTCGATTATGAAAGTCTATGGCAGCGAAATGCTGGGTTACGTTGCTGATGAGGCGGTTCAGAGCTTTGGTGGGTACGGCTACTCCGAAGAATATCCGGTAGCCCGTGCCTACCGCGATGCGCGCATCAACCGTATCTTTGAGGGGACGAACGAAATCAACCGCCTTCTCATTCCCGGCATGCTGCTTAAGCGGAGCATGCGTGGAGAGTTGCCGCTCATGCAGGCGACACAACGCATTCTCGATGAGCTGTTGGCTGGTCCTTCCTTTGACGAAGAAGACGATGCCCCGCTCTCTAAAGAACGGAAGGCTATTGTGGATGCCAAGAAAATTGCCCTGCTCATTGCTGGCATTGCTGTCCAGAAATACGGTCAGAAACTGACGGAAGAGCAGGAAGTCCTGATAGCGTTCAGCGATATCGCCATGGATGTCTTTGCCATGGAAAGCAGCTATCTGCGGGCACTCAAGCTTCACCAGTCGCGCCCGCATGAGACAACCACCCGCGATGCTCTTGCTGCAACGCAGGTCTTTATCAATGATGCTGTCGGACGCATTGAGCTGACTGCCCGACGTATCCTGCCGACTATCTCGGAAGGTGACAACCTTCGGATACAACTTGCCGCGATTAAGCGCTTCAGCAAGTATGAAATGGTGGATACGGTTCGGTTGCGTCGCTACTTGGCAGACCGGGCGTATGAGGTACAGGGCTATCCAGTTTTCACTATCTGATGCTGTTCGACTGTACCGCCTTGCGGTGTTGAGACAAAGACCGGCTTGTGGCTGTTGTTTTTTGACGCGGGAGCAGTTTCTGGCTTCCGCGTTTTTTTGCCGGGTTGCCTCTTGCCACTTGTGCCAACTGACAAAAACCAATTGCCGGAACTGGTGCAGTTCTCGTACCGTTTAGGCACAATTGTAAGCTAGGTGGTGATCAATGCCCGGGGGACGCGCCCCCCATTTGGTCTGCCCAAGCTCCCCAATGAGGAACGCTTCACATGCTGAGCTGGTTGTGGCTAATGACAGGCTTGTTTGCGTGCCTCCCTATTATTGGGCTGGTCTTGGTGTTGATCCTTCGAACAGTTGAGGCGCGGCGTGTCGCACAGCAAAGACAGGACTATGAGCGGTATCGTGCACAGCTCCAAGACCTGTATGAGGGCCTAGACCAGGCTCAGTCGCCTGACAGTATCCTCCCGCTAGCCCAACTGTTCAAAGCTACCACTCGCGACGAAGTGGCAGCCCTCAAACACGTCATCCTTGAGGCCTATGGCACAGCACCGGAGTCCACAAAAAAGGCACTTACTCTGCTGTACGAAAGCTTGGGATTTATCGCTGACGACATCCAAGTCATTCACAACGGCTCCTTGGAAGAGCGTTCGCGGGCCGCTTTCCGTCTTGGGTGGCTGCGGTATCTTCCTGCCCTCGACGCCCTTGAACGAGTTAGCAGACACAGTTCAACCGAATTGCGTTTGGTCGCGATCTGGGCACTGACAGAAATTGCCGATACCCGGTGCGTCAAACCCGTCGTTATTGCTCTTTCTGAAGCCAACGGCTGGCAGTTAATGCAAGCAGCCAACCGCTTGTTGGGGATGCAGCGTGACCTGACTCTGCCTTTGATGGAACTTCTGGATTCGGCCGGAGGCATGCGTGAACGCCGGGAACGTATTATGATGACTGTCCTTGACCTCATCACTGACTTTGGAAACCGTGCCCAGAAGTACATCAACCCTATTGCTGGACGCCAAGCGGCACTGCGTTTACTGGAAAGCGATTCCGTCAATCTTCGCACCCGTGCCTTGCGCGCCCTGACAGCCCTTGGGGTCGAGTCTTCCCAAGAAATCGAAAGTATCCTGCGAGCACTCAAAGACAAAGACTGGGAGGTTCGTGCCGTAGCGGCCCGGGCAGTCGGCGATTTACAAATCCTGGCTGGAATATCGGCTCTCCAAGAAGCTGTAGGTGATCGGGCCTGGTGGGTTCGGCACAATGCAGCGTATGCCCTTAAAAAGTTGGGAGACGCTGGAGAAGTCGTTCTTCTTCAACTCCTGCAAAGTGATGACCGCTTCACTCGTGAAACTGTTACCCAAGTTCTACAGGAAAGTTGACTCCTGCCAAAAGGACCACTTGATAACCAATGTTACTTGCAGGCCTTATTGATCACACTTGGCTTAAGCCTGAAGCTACCAAAGCTGACATTACACGGGTCTGCCACGAAGCACGAGCCCACGGCTTTGCTGCCGTGTGTGTCAATCCTGTTTGGGTTTCCTATGCTGCCCAAATACTGACTGGCTGTCATACGGTTGTCTGCACCGTCATCGGCTTTCCTCTGGGGGCAACGACCACTAAAGTCAAAGCCTATGAAGCACAGCAGGCTCTTGAGAACGGTGCCCGTGAAATAGACATGGTTATCGCCATCGGAAAGCTCAAGGACCAAGATTTTTCATTTGTTGAGACTGACATTCAGGCTGTGGTCAATGTTACACATCAGTATCGGGCCCTGTGCAAGGTCATTATTGAAACTGCATTGCTTACCGATGAAGAAAAGGTCCAAGCCTGCAAAATCATTCAGTCGACTGGAGCAGACTTTGTCAAAACATCAACAGGATTTAGCCAAGGAGGAGCAACAGTAAGTGATGTTATATTACTTCGCCGAAGTGTAGGCGAAGCCATCGGAGTGAAAGCTGCTGGCGGTATTCGCAGCCGGGAAATAGCTGAACAACTGATTGCTGCTGGGGCGACCCGTATTGGAACAAGTAACGGTATAGCTATCCTTCAAGATACCAAGGTATCCTCCACATACTAAGCGCTACTCGGCCGTCTTGTCTCTGAGCAAGGTAACACGGGTAAGCTGGGTAGGTAGAGACTCACGATAGACCACTTCCAAACGTTGCCCCGGTTTGATGTCAGCCAAGCGAATTTCTTTGCTACGACCTAGAATTGGAAAGCCTTTTTCCGTCCCGATCTTAGCATTCCGTGAAACACGGTAGGTGAGTTCATCCCCTGTGATCTCATCAGTTGCTTCAATTGTGTACAGATCGGGATTGACTGACTTTACAATCAGGATTGTCTTTAGATTGCGCTTTACCTCACTTGCTGTGCGCGGTGCCCTTCCAACACCAACACTCCCTTGTCCAAGTAGGGGCACAGGAGAAACTGAGAGAAAGAGACTTACCAAAATAATCAAAGTGACTAAGGATAGTTTCATTCTTTACCTCTCTGAAAGATTTTGAAGTTCAGTCTGACAATGATAAAAGCTATTATATTTGATTTTGATGGGGTTATTGCTGACACGGAAGAACTTCACTTCAATTGCCTAAGAAGAATCCTGTCTGAGGAAGGAATTTGGATTGACCGGGAGATGTACAATGAAACCTACCTTGCTCTTGATGATAGAAGCTGTTTTAGAAAAGCTCTTTCAATGGCCAAGTTAAGAGAGATTCCACCTGAAAAACTTGAAGAATTTATTCATCGAAAAGCTAGATTACTCCAGTCTTGTCTCACAGAAGTTAAGCTTTTTCCTGGAATTGTCGAGTCAATCAAACAGTTCTCATCAGAAGTATTACTAGGTATTTGTTCAGGTGCGCTCCGTCAAGAAATTATGTTGGTTTTACAAAAACACTCTTTATTGGAGTATTTCACAGCCATCATTACGGCTGAAGATGTTGAGAATAGCAAACCCTCGCCAGAAGGCTACTTATTAGCTTTGCAACAGTTACAAGAGAAGTCAGGCATCCCCATCTCAGCTTTGGAGTGTATTGTTATAGAGGATTCAGTAGCTGGTATAGCAGCCGCTAAAGCAGCATCTATGTACTGTGTTGCTATAACCAATTCCTATCCCAAAGAGAAACTTTATCAAGCCGATCTTATACTTGAGTCAATTACAGAATTTTCTCTGAGAAAACTTCAGAATTACCCCAAATAGACCGACATTCCTTCCTTTTTCCAGTATGGCAGACTCGTTACCAGCTTGGCTCATTGAGCTGTGTAAAGACATTAGATCAGTAGGTGGAAAGGCATTTCTTGTAGGAGGCTGTGTCAGAGATAAGCTACTTGGTTATCCTATAAAAGACTATGATATTGAGGTTTACGGATTACCAAGCGAGCAGCTTAGAGAACTCCTTGAGAAACACGGAAAAGTGAGTACGGTAGGAGAACACTTTGCTGTTTATAAGCTAAAACCTAACGTTGAATCGGCTTTTGAAATAGACGTATCACTTCCAAGGCGGGAGTCCAAGCAGGGGTATGGACATCGCGGTTTTTTCATTCAAGGAGATCCTTGGATGTCCATCCAAGAAGCAGCAAGCAGACGTGACTTTACCATCAATGCTATCCTGCAAGACCCACTTGATGGAAACATAATTGATCCCTGCCAAGGACTTCACCATCTCAACAGTAGAGAACTACAGGTAGTCAACACAAATACATTCAAAGACGACTCATTGAGAGTTTTACGGGCAGCGCAATTGTCCTCCAGATACCAACTAAAGATAACCAGTGATACAAAGATTTTATGCCAAGAGATAGACTTAACGGATATTCCAAAGGAACGAATATGGAATGAAGTAAAAAAACTTCTCTTACTTTCTCCTCGCCCATCTTTAGGATTCGAGTATTTATTAGAACTTAGGGTTGTTGAACAACTTTTTCCTATGCTATACGAGTTGCAGAGTTCGCTGATAGGAGAAAACCCATATCCGATGAAGTCAGGCTGGGACTATGTGTTGACTTCACTCGATAGGGGTAAAATGTTTACGGAGGAACTAAGTGAGCCAGAGAAAATATCAGTTCTTTTGTCTATAGTTGGAACCAGACTGAGTAATGATAGCCTAACTCGCTTTCTCGACGCCCTTGGCTTCTATGCCTACCAAGGGTATCAGTTGCGAACTCAGATAATCTTACTAAGCAAAATACACTTACTCCCATACAAGATCTTCCATCAGCTTCAAAAACAAGAGGTATCCACTTTTGCTCTTAGGAGAATAGCAAGAATTACTGACCTCAAGCTAGTTATTTGTCTTTCAAAGGCATTGTATCTTGGTGATTCAGAAGAAATGCTAACTTGGCTTGAGGAAAAGTCAGATTCAGCTAAAAAACTGCTCTCCCCTATACTTAGAGGACATCATATCCTAAAAATGGGTATGACCCCAGGACCTAAAGTAGGAAAACTACTCCGGCAAATCCATGAACACCAAATTGATGAGAAGGTCAAGAACTTCGTAGAGGCTCAGCAATTAGCCAAGAGTTTACTTTGTAAAAGAGTTTCTAGTGACTCATAAAGGTTTCAAGGAAGCGAGTAGAAAAACTCCCTGATCTAAAGACTTCACTATCCATAATGCGTTGGTGGAGCGGTATAGTGGTCTTGATGCCTTCTATGATAAAAGTTTCTAAGGCTCTTTTCATGCGAGAAATTGCTTGGTCTCGATCTGGTGCATGCACAATCAACTTCGCTACCATTGAATCATAATAAGGAGGTACCTTGTAACCTGAATACACATGGGTATCTACGCGAACACCAGGCCCGCTGGGAATATTGAGGGACGTAATACATCCTGGAGATGGCGTAAACTTTTCTGGATCTTCGGCATTGATCCGACATTCAATTGCATGCCCTCTAAGATTAATTCTGTCTTGCGAGATAGCTAGTTTCTCTCCAGTTGCTATAAGAATTTGCTCACGTACCAAGTCGATACCAGCAACAAATTCTGTTACTGGATGTTCAACTTGTATTCTTGTATTCATTTCCATGAAGTAAAAGTTTAGTGCTTCATCTACAATAAACTCTACCGTACCGGCATTTGTGTAGTTTACCCTTTGGCAGGCGCTGAGTGCTGCCTGTCCCATCTGTTCACGCATCTCAGGTGAGACAACTGGACTGGGGGACTCTTCTATAAGCTTTTGATTTTTGCGCTGTATCGAGCAGTCCCGTTCACCAAAATGGACCATATTACCATGTTTGTCTGCTAGCACCTGAATCTCAATATGCCGAGGCTTTTCGATATACTTTTCCAAATAAACACCGGGATTCCCAAAAGCTGCCGCAGCTTCCGATTGGGCGGCTTGAAAGGCTGAACGCAATTCTTCCATCGATCTCACAACACGCATGCCACGCCCCCCGCCGCCGGCCGTTGCCTTGATCATCAAAGGAAATCCAACTTCAAATGCAACAGATTCCGCTGCTTCTAGCGACTCAAGCACACCATCGCTGCCCGGTATGACTGGTACTCCGGCAGCCCGCATTGTTGCCTTGGCAGTTGCTTTATCCCCCATGGTTCTAATAGCACTTGGTGAAGGACCTATGAACGTGATGTTACAGGCTTCACAGACCTCTGCAAAATGGGCATTTTCTGACAAGAACCCATACCCCGGATGAATTGCATCAGCATCAGTTACTTCAGCCGCACTAATTAGGGCTGGTATGTTCAGGTAACTTTGTTTGGAAGGAGCTGGTCCAATACAAACAGCCTCATCAGCAAAGCGAACGTGTAGAGAATCAGCGTCAGCTTGGGAATAGACAGCAACTGTTCTTAATCCAAGCTCTTTACATGCCCATATAATGCGACAGGCTATCTCACCTCGGTTAGCAATAAGTACTTTTCTAAACAAAGGCACTGTTACTTCCTCTTTAAGGAAAAAAGTGGCTGACCAAACTCTACGGGTTTACCGTTCTCTTGGTGTATTTTTACAATTTCGCCTGCAACATCTGACTCGATCTCATTCATCAGTTTCATAGCCTCTATAATACAGAGGACAGTACCAGGTAAGACTTGGCTACCTATGTCGACAAAAGGCTTAGAGTCTGGGCTTGGGGCGCGATAAAAAGTTCCCACAATAGGTGAGTAAATGACATGTAGGTCATCTTCCTTCACTTCTTCTAGATTACTAGACGGTGATGTGAAGTCACTAACAGTGGACTTTTCTCCTCGCAAAGGGGTATGCGATTCCGTCAAGGATATGTTAGGAGATGTAGATGCAGATAGGATATTTGTCGAATAGGTTGTCTTAATACGAAGCCTTAGACCAGCCTTGTCAATTTCCAACTCGGCAATATTTTTACTGCTAATAAACTCTATAAGCTCTTTGATTTCTTTTAAGTTCACAGACTCACCCTCTCAAAAAATAAGCTTCGACACTTGAAGTAGTACCGAAGCGAATGGGATTCTAGCTGGCGTAGTAGATCGCCTGCCTATTTGCTACCTGGCTCGACAAACTCAATAATAGCTAGCTCTGCATTGTCTCCACGACGACTTCCAAGCTTCAATATGCGCGTGTAGCCGCCTTTTCTTTCCAAGTAGCGTACTGCAATTACATCGAAAAGCTTGGCTAGCGCAGCAACTCCTGCTGTCCTATCAGAACCATGTTTTGGGCGTCTTGGGTTTGCATTCCAATTTTGGTTTCCTGCATGGAAGTAGGCTGCTGCTAGTCGCCGGGCGTGCAAGTCACCTCTCTTACCAAGGGTAACTGCTCGTTCGATAAAGGGGCGAAGCTCTCTTGCTTTCTGCAAAGTAGTAACCAACCGCTCATTCAGGACCAAGGAGGTGGCAAGATTTCTTAGTAAGGACTTCCTGTGGGCTGATGTACGTCCTAATTTTCTGTGTGCATTTAGATGCCTCATAGCAACTTCTCCGAGAGACAGGTTGTCACCTAATCATTTCTGTAACCTATTATATTGCCATCCTCATCAAATATCGCTCCTAGACCAAGTCCCATTGCAGCTAGGATTTCCTTTATCTCATTCAGAGATTTCCTGCCAAAGTTTTTAGTTTTTAGCATTTCTTGCTCATTCTTTTGAACAAGTTCTCTTATAGTCTTGATGTCTGCGTTTTTCAAACAATTGTAAGATCTTACACTTAACTCTAACTCCTCAATAGAGCGGTCTAGGTTCTCATTTTGTACTGGCCTTCGCTCAACTGTCTTAGCCGGTTCTACGTCAACTTCAGTTTCTTCAAAGTTTATGAATATTGACATATGATCCTTGACTAGCTTGGCAGCTAAGCCAATTGAGTCAGCAGGCTTTATACTCCCATTTGTCCAAACTTCAAGGATTAATTTTTCATAGTCTGTATCTTGCCCAAGGCGGGCTGATTCAACATTACACCGAACACGCTTAATCGGCGAATGGACTGAGTCAATAGGTATATAACCGATAGCAAGATCCTCATCAAAGTTCCTGTCAGCAGATACGTACCCTCGTCCTATCTTTAATCGCATTTCAATATTGAGTGACCCATTTTCACTGACAGTGGCTATGTAAACGTTACTGTCTAAGACCTCTACCCCTTCTTCCACTTCGATATTACGAGAATATATCTCGCCTGGTTGATCACACTTGAGACGCAATGTTGAGACCAGTTTTCCGGAAGCCATCTTGAAGGGTATTCTTTTCAGATTAAGAATAATATCTGTAGCATCCTCAACAACTCCGGGTATTGAAGAGAATTCGTGTAACACCCCTTCAATCTTAACAGCTGTAATAGCTGCTCCTTCCATAGAAGAGTAAAGAGCGCGCCGGATACTGTTACCGACTGTCGTCCCAAAACCTCTCTCAAAAGGCTGCGCATAAAAACAGCCGTATGTCTCGGTCAGTGTTTCGAGATTACAATCTAGCTTTTTTGGTCGCTGAAACGGCGTCAACATGGTTCTTACATCACCCAGCGAAGGAATTAGGAGTTACTTAGAGTACAACTCCACTATCATCTGCTCGTTGACCTGATGGGTAATATCTTCGCGGCGGGGAAGGGCTATAACTCGACCAGATAGGGTATTCTTATCTCCAATTTCTATCCAGCTTGGGCGCCCCCTACCGGCAGCAGTTTCAAAGGATTGAAGTATTTGTGGGTTAGATGCACTTTCGTTCTTTATTGAAATAATATCTCCTACTTTCACTTGGAAAGAGGGTATATTTACCTTCTTACCATTTACTAAAACATGCCCGTGGTTGACTAGCTGCCTTGCAAATGCCCTAGAAGTAGCAAATCCTATTCTATAGACTACATTATCTAGTCTCCGCTCTAATAAAATCAATAGGTTCTCTCCTACAATACCTCGTTGACGTGCAGCCATTTCAAAGTAATTTCTGAATTGACCTTCAAGCATCCCATATATTCGCTTAACTTTTTGCTTTTCTCGTAATTGCTCACCGTATCCGGTCAGTTTCCCACGCTTTGAGTCTTTGCCGTGCTGACCCGGCGGATAGATTCCTCTTTTTTCTATCGCACAAGAAGGCTTGTAGCATCGATTTCCTTTGAGAAAAAGCTTTACACCTTCGCGACGACAAAGACGACAAACTGCATCACGGTATCTTGCCACGCTTTTTTCTTAGCCTCCTATATTCCCTGTAACCTGTCCGTAAGCCTGCCTTATACTCGCCGTCGTTTACGAGGACGGCATCCGTTGTGCGGAATCGGCGTTACATCACGAATGAGTTGAATCTCTATGCCGTTTGCCTGTATCGCTCTTATCGCTGACTCGCGACCAGAGCCGGGGCCACTAACCCGGACCTCACAGAATTGCATACCTGAATCTTTAGCAAGTAATGCAGCTTTGGCTGCTGCTTGCTGAGCAGCAAAAGGCGTTCCCTTTCTAGACCCTTTAAAACCAAGCGATCCCGAACTACTAGCGGCTATGAGATTGCCATTTAAGTCGGTTATACTGACTATTGTATTATTGAAAGAAGCTTGAATATGAACAATACCTTTCGGAATGTTCTTTTTCTCTTTTTTCTTGTAGTTCTTCTTCTTTAGAGAACTCTTAGTAGAAGTTGCTTTCTTTGACATACTTCGCTCTCTCTAGGTTTTGTACAGCTACTATTTCTTACCAGGTGCTTTCTTCTTCGCTATTGTAGCTCTACGAGGTCCCTTACGGGTTCGTGCATTTGTGTGTGTCCTTTGCCCGCGAACTGGAAGCCCTTTCCTGTGACGCAATCCTCTGTAGGACTGAATCTCTACAAGACGCTTAATATCAAGCTGAATCTGCTTTCTTAGGTCCCCCTCTACAACGACAGAGCTGTCTATAACAGCTCTAATACGACCCAACTCATCTTCAGATAGGTTGCGCATCTTGATGCTAGGATCAACATTCGCTTTTTCTAGTATCTTTGCAGACAATGACCTACCTATGCCGTATATATAGGTTAGAGCTATCAGGACACTCTTATTTTCTGGCAGATCGACACCAGCGATACGAGCCATGCAACTATCTCCATTCCGTTAATCAACCTTGCTTCTGCTTATGCTTGGGGTTAGTACAAATTACCCGGACGGTTCCAAACCTAATAATTACCTTACAAGACTTACAGATTTTTTTCACAGATGCTCTTACCTTCATTGGCTTCTAACTCTCCTTTTTCTCACTTGTACCTATAAACAATCCTACCTCTTGTCAAGTCATACGGTGAAAGTTCAACTAGAACTTTATCACCAGGGAGTATTTTTATAAAATTTTTTCTCATCTTACCAGAAATACGAGCCAGCACAATATGCTTGTTTTCTAGCTCAACCTTAAAGGTCGCGTTCGGGAGAGCTTCAATAACGAATGCTGACGCCTCAATTGAGTCTTCTTTAGGCACAACCCTACCTCACTTGAAATACTTGGCATCCAATGAGTTTTTAGGTCTTACGAAAGGGCTGTAAGAATCAATGGCCCATTAGAGGTAATCGCAACGGTGTGCTCAAAGTGGGCTGAAGGCTTACCGTCTTTTGTTACAACTGTCCAGCCATCGCTTTCAATTCTCACTCCCGGAGAACCCATGTTAACCATAGGTTCTATAGCTAGAACCCATCCACATCTGAGTCGAGGACCCGTATTTGGTCTGTGCCCACAATTAGGTACTTGTGGGTCTTCATGCATCCTGCGACCAACACCATGACCGCAAAACTCTCTCACTAGGCTATAGCCGTATGACTCAGTGTATGAGTATATTGCATAGGTAATGTCGTATAAACGGTTCCCTTCAATCATTTGCGATATCCCACGATAGAGAGAATTTTCCGTAACACTTATTAGTTTTTGCATCTCTTTTGCAACATTCCCAACAGGAACAGTAACCGCAGCATCTGCTACATATCCGTCAAAAACAACTCCAGCATCTATACTCACAATATCACCTTCTCTTATTAGCGTTTCCTTGGGGATCCCATGAACAACTTGTTCGTTAACGGAAACACAAATGCTTGATGGATATCCTCTATATCCTTTGAATGGAGAGTAGAGTTTTTTCTTAGATAACCAGCTTTCAGCAATTTCATTCAATCTACGGGTCGTTATGCTGGGAATGGTGTTCTGCTTGAGCAAGAGTAGGAGCTCAGCTAAGTATCTTCCGGCTGTATGCATCTTTTTTATTTCATGAGATGTCTTAGTTACAATCATTAACTAATGCTCTTGCTATTTGGCGGAGTATATCTTCATGAACCTCATCTGAAGTTTTCTCTCCATTTATCGAAACCAACAGATTTCTTTGTCTATAATAGTCTAAAACTGGAATTGTTTGAGTGTTGTATTCTTTCAAACGCTCCTTAATGACCAGTTCATTGTCATCAGATCTGTAGGTGAACTCCGAACTTCCGCATTTGTCACAAATTCCATCTTTCTGAGGCTTCGCAAAGTATTTATTATATATCGTACCACAGTTTTTACATAAATATCTTCCCTTTACTCTCTTTATGAGAGTGTCATCGGGAACTATAACTTCAATAACCAAGAGTTTATAATTCCTATCTAGTAGAAGTTCTCCCAAGAAAGTAGCCTGTTGGATATTTCGAGGATAACCATCTAGTATAAAACCGTCTTTACAATCAAGGTCCGAAAGCCTAGAAACAATCAAATCAGCTAGTATATTATCTGAAACCAAGCCGCCGGTCGCTATAACACTGCGTATGTATTCTGATTTAGGTCCTTCTCCTAGAGAGACTTGGCGAAGTATATCACCTGTCGATATCTTGGGTATATTCATCGAAGCACTTAGCCTACTGGACTGTGTGCCTTTGCCTGACCCAGGCGGACCCATTATGATTACAGCAAGTGGCAGCTTATGCTCCATCGGAAACCTCCTGTCGAATGCGGCGCCCCCTGACTTTGACTCCTCCACCGGCCGGGTCATACTTCTTGGTCAGGAGGCGGGCTTCAACTTGCTGCGCTGTATCCATGGAGACAGTTACAGCTATCAGTAGCGATGTGCCGCCAAAATAAAATGTGTAACCAAAGCCCTTTACCATCCAAGACAGCGCAGGGTTGGAGGAAAGACTGGAGTATAGCCATTCACCAATGATTGGAATTTCTCCAACGTCCAAGCCATTTGCAACAAACTGGGGGACAAAACAGATTATCGAAAGATATAAGGCACCAACCACAGTAATCCTTGTAACAACAAAGTCTAAATACTCAGCAGTTGACTTGCCAGGCCGTAACCCAGGGATATAACTACCGTACTTCCTGAGATTATTGGAAACTTCATGTACATCAAAGATCACAGAAACATAGAAAAAGGAAAAGAATATTATCCCCGCTGTAAATATCAGTTCGTACAATGGATGACTTGGACGAAGGAAGCGTGTGAGTGATTCAGCAAGTGAGTCGTTTGCGCTTGCAAACTGAGCTATCGTTATGGGAAAAGCAAGGAGCGAAGATGCAAATATGACAGGTATTACCCCTGACATGTTTATTTTCAGAGGCAGATAGGAATTGGAGTCTGGAAACTCACTGCGTCTTCTTGCATGCTCAATAACCACTGGACGGTATGCCTTTTCAACGAATACTATTGCAGCAGTTAGAGCGAGTAACAGAACAAGAAGTAAAACTGTCTCAAGCGCAGAAAGAGGGTCATTCCCTATGTTGCTAGATAACTGAACAAGTATTGAAGGGAATCTAACGATAATACCAGCGAATATGAGTAAGCTGATCCCATTGCCGACTCCTCTTTCTGTAATTTGCTCGCCAACCCACATAACTAGCGCTGTGCCAGTGGTCAGAGTGATTACAGATAGGGGTACAAACAAGCTTGGGGTAAGATTGACGAGTCCAGGCTGAGACTGCATCCAAAAGGTAATTGCTGTTGACTGGAAAATAGATAGACATATGGTTAGATACCTAGTATACTGATTTATTTTTCGGCGTCCTACTTCACCCTCCTCTTGAAGACGTTTCAGTGAAGGAATAACAACCGTAAGTAGTTGTATAACAATCGACGAAGTAATGTACGGAGTAATGCCTAATGCAAATACTGATATTACCTTCAGGTTACCTCCTGAAAAGAGGTCTAAGACACCAATCAACGAACCTTGAAGGCTCTGCCACAACTGTCTCAGTTTATCTTGGTCTATACCAGGAACACGGATGTGACTACCAAGTCGGTAGAGAAGAATCATTGAGAGTGTAAATAGCAGTCTACCTTTCACATCTTTTGACTGCAAGATGCTAATTATTTTTTGCTTTATGCTTTCTATTATCGACATCTTATCAACCTATTGCCGCTCTAAGTCTAGCTGAAGTACGCAAATTCCCGGCTATTGTAATTTTCTTGTCTTTAGGAGCTACTCCTACTATCTTGAGGTGTTGCAACTTATGCAAAGCTCCTTTGATCAGTCCCTTATTCATTAGAGATTGAGTTGATATTTGCTCTTCTGCTGTATAATGCTGGGCAAGTTTACGAATATCTAACGTGTAGGTCTTGCGCTTCCTAGCAGTGACACAAGAAAAGCCTCTCTTTGGTAGGCGGCGATGTAAAGGCATCTGCCCTCCCTCAAAACCACGTTTTAGCTTGAAACCGGAACGAGACTTCTGTCCTTTTACTCCTCTCCCAGAAGTCTTTCCAATCCCCGAACCGGAACCACGCCCAACCCTTTTCTTTACTTTCCTGTCAGGACAGGTAAGGCTCTTCAGAGATAGCATTTCTGTTTCCCTTCTCTATAAATCTGCCGGATTTTTCCCTCTAATTAGGGCTATATGCTCCTTAGAGCGAACAGTGGAAAGGCCGGCAAAAGTAGCTCGAACAATATTAGCTGGGTTGTTAGTACCCAGCACTTTAGTGACGGCATCGCGAACGCCAAGTACCTGCAGGACAGCCCTCACAGTTGCACCCGCAATTACGCCCTTGCCTTCCTTAGCTGGCTTGATAAGTACCTTGCCAGCACCAAACTTGCCAATAATACTATGGGGCAATGTACCGCCATTCAAGTCTACTCTGATTAGATTTTTTTTTGCTGCTTCTATCCCTTTCCTAATGGCTATGGGAACCTCTGATGCTTTCCCCTTGCCAAAACCTACGATTCCATTTCCGTCACCAACAACAACGAGGGCACTGAAGCTCATGTTTTTTCCACCCTTCACTACCTTTGTAACCCGTTTAATCGATATAACTGAGTCTTTGAGATCAGATTCACCTGCTTCGAATAGTACTTTATTCTTCATAAGATTATCCTAAAAATCTAGACCTCCCCTACGAGCTGACTCTGCTAGCTGCTTGACTCTACCGTGGTACTTGTAACCATTCCTGTCAAAGAATACCTTGGTAATACCTCTTCTCTTTGCTTCTTCAGCAATTTCTTTACCAACCTTACTTGCTAAATACACTTTACGTGTTAGCTTTGTTTCATCGCTAGTATATTCTTGTAATTTTAGTGAGCTGGCAGAACATACAGTAATTCCTCTTACATCATCTATGATTTGTGCATAGATGTGCTTTGCACTTCGATATACACAGAGGCGAAGGCGAGTATCAACTGACCCTTTTATTTTTCTTCTTCGGTGGCCCATAATTATCTCAGCTTGCTCTATATTAGTAGTTAAGCTTTAGAGTTCGTCCTACTTCTTTCCTCCTTTGCCACCAGATTTTCCTGGTTTCAGGAGGATTGGCTTACTAGCATAACGAATGCCTTTGCCTTTGTAGGCATCAGGAACTCTCAGTTTTACTAGATTCGCTGCAACTTGTCCAACAAGCTCCTTATCAGAACCCTTAATCGTCAGTGTGGCTTGGTACTGCTGTATTGGTTTTTGTAACTTTTCAATAATGCAATCTATACCATCTGGAAGGTGGTATTCTACTGGATGGGAGTAGCCTAGACTAAAGACAAGCTTATTGTCTTTCTTATCTACTTTGTAGCCAACACCAACTAAGTCCAAGTCAACTGAGAACTTGGATTGAAGTCCAGTAATAGCGTTGTTAATTAGAGTCCTCAACAATCCTTGATATTGATGACTTGAGTTATTGAGTGACACAACCCGAAGATGTCCATCCAGAATATCTACCCTTAGACCTTCATTGATTTTCAACTTAAATGAAACTTCACCCTTCGCTATAGAAAGAGTACCATTTTCTATTTTTACAGAGAGCCCAGAGATTTGAATTGGACGACTACCTATTCTTGACATTGTTTTCAGTAAAGGCACTGTAGAAAAACTAGTAAACAAGGCAGAGAACTTCTCCACCGACGTGCTTCAGATAGGCTTCCTTACCAGTCAGTATGCCGCGCGAGGTGCTGAGTATGCAAGTACCAAGACCATTAAGAGGACGAGGTATTCTATTTACATTGACATAAACCCTTCTTCCCGGGCGGGAGACTCTGGAAAGATGCCTGATTGCAGGTTCAGAAGACTGAGCATACCTGATGTAAATTCGTATTGTACGTTTATGACCCTCACCTGTAATTTTATAGTTATTAATATAACCTTCTTCTTTTAGAATCCTGACAATCTCGGCCTTAATCTTAGAGTAATTAACATCTACTTTTAGGTGCCCTGCCTGTGTAGCATTCCTAATTCTAGTTAGGAGGTCGCTTATTGGGTCAGTCATACTCTTCTCCAAGAAATCTTTATACTAGCAAGTCATTTCCTAAATGGCATTCCAAGGCAAGATAAAAGCTCTTGTGCTTCTGCGTCAGTTTGAGCTGAAGTAACAAAGGTTATATTCATTCCTCTAAGCTTATCAACCTTGGCGATGTCTATCTCAGGAAAAACAATCTGTTCTTTTATACCAAGAGTATAGTTTCCACGACCATCAAATGACTTGGTAGATACTCCCCGGAAGTCACGTACACGTGGTAGTGCTATCTTAACTAGGCGTTCAAAGAACTCATACATCCTTTTACCGCGTAAAGTGACCATTACTCCAACTGGGTCTTGTTCACGTAGCTTGAAGGAGGCAATTGATGACTTGGCACGGGTTACCACCGGCTTTTGACCTGTAATGAGCGCAAGCTCCTGTAGACCCGTCTCAAGAACCTTCAGGTTTTTTGAGAGTACATAGTCTTTACCGAGACCCATGTTAATAACTATTTTTTCTAGTCTCGGTACCGACATAACATTCTTATATCCAAATGTTTTACACATTTGACTTATCGCTTTTTCTCTTGCCGTCAACATACCACTACTCAAACGATTTCTATAGAAGATTATTTCTTCTTGACCTTCGAGAAAGAAAGCCAAGTTTCTTCTTCTATAATACCTCCATTGTTTTGGGAAGTTTTCTTGATGTGTTTTTTACTCATTGAGATTCCTTCGACAAGCAGTCGCAGATTGCTGCGGTCTATTTTCTTAACCAAGCCTATCTTACGCTTATCTTTACCGGAAATCAAGATTACACTGTCACCAACTCTCAAATTTTTTGATAGCTTATTACTTTTCATACTACCTCAGGTGCCAGTGAAATTATCTTCATGAACTTCTTGTCCCTTAGCTCCCTAGCAATCGGCCCCGAAACACGAGTCCCCACAGGATCCCATCCCTCGCTACCTTTCTTTACTAAAACAGCCGCGTTCTGATCGAAACGAACATAGCTGCCGTCTTTCCTGCGTACTTCCTTGCGAGTCCTCACAATAACAGCCTTTACAACTTGCCCCTTCTTGATAGTACCATCAGAAGATACCTCCTTGACATTTGCAGTAATAATGTCCCCAAGAGTGGCTCTTCTCCCAACCGAGCCACCGAGTGGTAAAATACAAGATATTTTTCTTGCACCTGAGTTGTCAGCAACATCAAGTATAGTACGCATCTGTATCATGGAGTATACCTCCTCACTTGAAAAAGAGGAAAATCTAGTGGACTTTACTCATTAACTCCTTGACCACCCATCGCTTCCTTGCAGACAAGGGACGAGATTCAACTATTCTTACCTTGTCTCCAACTTTACAGGAAAGTTCATCATGAGCTAGAAATTTTGAGCTACGTCGAACATACTTCTTGTATATTGGATGCATGACTAAGCGCTCTACTTTTACCGTGACTGTTTTTTTGTTTTTTGCACTGACAACAAAGCCCACTTTCTCAACTTTTTTACTTTTCATCACTTCTCTCTTGTCCTCTTCTCGCCTATTACAGTCTTGATCCTGGCTATGTTTTTTCTAACTATGGGAAGCTTGTTAGCCGCTTCGCGAATACCTAAGTTTTTCTTTATAGAAAGTCTTGTCAATTCTAACTTCATTTCTTTTTCAAGGGTAATCAGTTCATGTACAGACTTTGAACGAATCTCATTTAGTGTCATTACAGTATTGCTCCGTTCTCTGAGTCTCGTTGAACAAACTTCACTTTTATTGGCAGCTTTTGAGCAGCTAGGTACATAGCATCACGGGCCAACTCTTCACTCACTCCTTCGACCTCGAAAAGTATTCTCCCGGGTTTGACTACTGCTACCCAACCCTCAGGAGCTCCCTTTCCTTTACCCATTCGGGTTTCTGCTGGCTTCTTGGTAACAGGCTTGTCTGGGAAAATCCTAATCCATATTTTCCCACCTCTTTTAAGAGAACGCGATATAGCTATTCTAGCAGCTTCTATCTGACGACTGGTTATCCAGGCAGGTTCTAGAGCCTTTATGCCGAACTGTCCAAAACTAATCCTAGCACCTGATGTTGCTAAACCTGAACGGCGTCCTCTTTGCTGTTTTCTGTACTTTGTCTTTTTAGGAGATTTGTATTCAGCCATGTCTTTGTTATCTCATTTTACCGAGGTTGCTCTGCGGGAGTCACTTTGACCAAGCGTGCGTCTCACAGAATATATTTCGCCTTTGTATATCCAGACCTTTATTCCGATAACTCCATACGTTGTGTGTGCTTCTGCAAAACCATAGTCAATATCAGCCCTCAACGTGTGAAGTGGCATTCTGCCTTCAAGATACTGTTCGCTTCTTGCAATTTCTGCACCGTTGAGCCGTCCTGATACTATTACCCTAACCCCTTGTGCACCAAAACGACGTGAACTCTCAGTCACTTTTCGCATTGCCCGCCTGAAAGCGATGCGTTTTTCTATCTGTAAAGCAATTTGCTCTGCTTGCAGTTGGGCATTTAACTCTGGCTTCTGTATCTCTTGTATGTATATGCTCACATCCCGACCTGTTTTCTGCTGTATCTCAAGCTTCAATTTGTCTATCTCAGCACCCTTTCTGCCAATGATAACACCTGGACGAGAAGTATGGACGACAATTTTCAACTTGTTGACAGCACGCTCTATATCAATCGAAGCTACTCCGGCACCAGCAAAACGTTGCTTTAATTCCTTGCGCAAAAAGAAATCCTCTGCCACAAGCCTTGCAAACTCTGTATCTTTTCCTGAGTACCAAGTTGAGCGCCAAGGTCTCACAATTCCTAGCCGAAAGCCATAAGGATGAACTTTTTGCCCCATCACTTCACCTACTCTTCATTGCCATCAGAGAGTACAAACTTTACAGTAAAGAGCCGACGCTGCTCTCTATAAGCTCTTCCCATTGGAGCTGGCCGAATACGACGTCGATGCTTTGTCAGCCCGGTGTTTACGTGGCACTCTTTGATAAAAAGTTGCTCTATATTCAGTTTTAGATTGTTTTTCTCAGATAGATATTCAGCATTAGATATAGCTGACCACAAAACTTTCTTTAGCACCGAGGCTACTCTCTTTCTACTCAGGTTAAGTAATGCTAAGGCCTCAGTCACGTTGCGGCCACGTACTTGGTCAATAACCAGTCTTGCTTTCTGTGGCGATCCCTTTGTAGAACGAAGAACTGCTATAAAATGCATTTCCTAGACCTCTTCTTAAGCACTATAACTACCTACGCTTAGCCGATTTCTCGTTTTTATCCCCTGCATGGCCTTTGAACGTACGTGTTGGGGCAAATTCACCTAGTTTGTGACCTACCATATTCTCAGATATAAATACAGGGATGAATTTTTTTCCATTGTGTACAGCAAAGGTGTGCCCAACCATATCTGGTATTATTGTTGACCTCCTCGACCAGGTTTTGATGACACGTCTTTCGTTTGTTTCTCTCAGCTGCTGGAGAATATCACGTATAGAATTATCTACAAATGGTCCCTTTCTTATTGATCGAGGCATACACAACTCCTTGAATCAAACTACTTCCTACGCCGAACTATATACTTCTCTGTCTGCTTGTTACGCCGGGTTTTGTAACCACGTGTCGGCATTCCCCAAGGAGTAACAGGATGTCTTCCACCTGAGGTTTTTCCCTCTCCGCCACCATGTGGGTGATCTACTGGATTCATGGCAACCCCACGAACCTCTGGGCGTAATCCCCGCCACCGTGCCCGTCCTGCCTTTCCAAGAGATACATTCTCATGATCCAAATTACCTACTTGCCCAATTGTTGCATAGCAATTGACAGGGATTTTTCTCACTTCACCAGACGGCATGCGCAACTGAGCCATTTCATCGTCCTTAGCAATAAGTTGTGCTTTTGCTCCGGCTGCTCTAACTAACTGCCCTCCCCTCCCTGGCTTGAGTTCAATGTTGTGCAAGTCGGTTCCAAGCGGTATCTTAGATATCGGAAGTGCATTACCAGGGATAATGTCTGCGTCAGGACCAGATAACACAAACTGGCCTACTTTGAGGCCGTTCGGTGCAATTATATAACGCTTTTCGCCATCAATATAGTTTACAAGTGCGATCCTTGAAGATCGATTTGGATCATACTCAATTCTTGCTACCTTACCAGGTATCCCAAGCTTATCGCGTTTGAAGTCTATGATTCTGTATAGACGCTTGTGCCCCCCACCTCGGTGACGGGTTGTAATTCTCCCATCGCTATTTCTACCTGAAATCTTCCTCTTCTTCTCCGTTAGGGACTTGAGCGGACGCTCACGTGATAGTTCAGAATCAACGATAAACGTCTGAAAGCGCCTCGCAGGTGATGTAGGTTTTACACTCTTGATTGGCATAGCAATTCCCTAGTGTATTTTACAAAGAATTTGCATAATCTTCTATGCTGTATCCAGGGGCAAGGGTAACGTAGGCTTTTTTCCAGTCACTCTTCTTGCCTACATAGCGTCCCCGGCGCACCGTCTTACCTCTGTAACTTGCTGTATTTACGGATCTAACCTTCACATTGAAGAGCTTTTCTACTGCATTCTTAATGTCTATCTTTTTTGACTTCTTATTGACTCGCAAAACAATCAACTGACCTACATTGAGAGCTTGATCTCTCAAGTTGAGGGCTTTCTCACTTACCAGTGGCGATTTTATAACTTCATAGATTTTCATTTTCCCCACCATCACTGTCCCTGTAGTATCCGGGTCAAACATTCAGTTAGGGCGGTAAGTGCTCTTTGGCTAATCAGTATTTTCTCATGCAGAAGGAGATCGTAGATATTGAGACCCAGTGAGTTTATGAGCTTCACGCCCTCAAGATTTCTTGAAGCAAGCAGTAAGTTTCTGTTTTCCGTTGAGTCCAAGATTAATACCTTATGACGGTCCAACAGTCCAAGTGCACATAACTTAGACCTGAAAAGTTTTGTTTTGTGGCTTGGCAGATTAAGGTCATCAACAACAACGACTGCCCCCTCGCGAATTCGTTCAGCAAAAGCAGTTGCAATCGCCTTCCAACGCTTCTTCCTTGGAAGAGTGTATGACCAATCTCGCGGTTGAGGTCCGTGAACGTTTCCACCACCCTTCCACAAAGGTGAGCGAAGACTTGAAACACGTGCCCTTCCCGTCCCCTTCTGCTTCCACAACTTCCTACCTGAGCCAGAGACATCTCCCCTTGTCTTAGTAGCAACCGTTCCTTTACGTCCCCTAGCACGATACTCGTGAACAGCTTCCCATATTAGTGTGTTGTTCAGCTTCTGCTCAGATAAAATACTATTTATCTCTAAATCAATGAGCGGCTCGCTGTCTAAGTTATACATTTTCACCGTTAACATCTTTAGGACCTCTGTCACGGAGCTGAAGCTGACCTATGAAACCGAAGTTTTCTTGATAACAAGATAGCTCCCATTAGCACCAGGAACAGCACCTCGGACAAGGATAACCCCTGCACTTTCATCAACCTTTACAATTTTTAGGTTTTTTACTGTGCAGTTTCTATTTCCCATGTGCCCAGCCATCCGGCTTCCCTTGAAAACCCGCGAAGGAAAAGCCGAGGCTCCAATTGAGCCGGGTGCACGGTGAAACATTGAACCATGTGTCGCGCGCCCACCTCCAAAGCCATGGCGTTTAACAAAACCAGCAAAACCACGCCCCTTTGACTTCCCGGTAATAGTGACAAGTTCATCTGACTTGAATATGTTAGCTAGAATTAGTGACCCTATTGGAAAATCATTAACATTCTTCACTCGAAATTCTCTAAGAAGCCGTGTTGGTGGAGTTCCTTTTGCTGTTTTTTCAAAGTGACCACGAAGTGGCTTTGTTACCTTCCTGGGTGCCTTGGCTTCAACCAATCCAACTTGGATAGCATCATAGCCATCTTTAGCTTGAGTTTTATGCTGAGTTACAACACAAGGACCAGCTTTTATGACTGTCACTGGAACCAAGACACCATTCTCTTGGAAAATCTGTGTCATGCCAATTTTTATACCCAAGATACCAGTTGCCATATCAATATAGCCCTAACTATACAAACTACTTTTTTTCTTTGAAGAAGGTCTTTATCTGGACGTCAACTCCGGCCGGTAAATCTAGCTTCATAAGAGCATCTACTGTCTGAGGTGTAGACATCAAAATATCAACCAACCGTTTATGAGTGCGAATTTCAAACTGTTCCCGTGATTTTTTATCTACGTGTGGCGAGCGGAGAACTGTAAAGCGACTCTTCGACGTAGGCAGCGGGATCGGTCCAGCTACACGCGAACCCGTCCGGCGGGCCGTCTCGACAATTTCCATTGCAGACTGATCGAGTATCCGATGGTCGTAAGCTTCCAACCTGATACGTATTTTATCGTTCATCTCAGTTCTCCCTAGGCGGCGAGAAAAACCCAACTCATTCGAGGATTTCCGAAATCGTACCTGCGCCGACCGTCCGTCCCCCCTCCCGAATCGCAAACCGCAGCCCCTTCTCCATCGCTATCGGTGTAATCAACTCCACCGTCAACGCCACATTGTCCCCAGGCATCACCATCTCCACCCCCTCCGGCAACTCCGTCACCCCCGTCACGTCCGTCGTCCGAAAGTAAAACTGCGGCCGATACCCCTTGAAAAACGGCGTGTGCCGCCCACCCTCCTCCTTCGTCAACACGTACACCTCCGCCCGAAACTTCGTGTGCGGCGTAATCGTCCCAGGCTTCGCGATCACCTGCCCCCGCTCTATCTCCCGCCGCTCCACACCCCGCAGCAGCAACCCCACATTGTCCCCAGCCTGCCCCTGATCCAGCAGCTTCCGAAACATCTCCACCCCAGTCACCACCGTCTTCCGCGTCGGCCGTATCCCAACCACTTCCACCTCGTCCGACACCTTCACCACACCACGCTCCACACGCCCCGTCGCCACCGTCCCGCGCCCCGATATCGAAAACACATCCTCCACGGGCATCAAAAACGGCTTGTCAATGTCCCGCACCGGCGTCGGTATGTAGTTGTCCACCGCCGCCATCAACTCCTCTATCTTCGCCTCCCACTGCGGCTCCCCGTTCAACGCACCAAGCGCGCTCCCCCGAATGACCGGAATCTCGTCCCCGGGAAAGTCGTACTTCGACAGCAACTCCCGCACCTCCAACTCCACCAAATCCAGCAACTCCGCATCGTCCACCATGTCGCACTTGTTCATAAACACCACCATCGCCGGCACCCCAACCTGCCGCGCCAGCAAGATGTGCTCCCGCGTCTGTGGCATCGGCCCGTCCGTCGCCGCCACCACCAATATCGCCCCGTCCATCTGCGCCGCACCCGTAATCATGTTCTTGATGTAGTCCGCGTGCCCAGGACAATCCACGTGCGCATAGTGCCGCGTCGCCGTCTCGTACTCCACGTGCGCCGTGTTGATCGTAATCCCACGCGCCTTCTCCTCCGGCGCCGCATCAATCTGATCGTAGGTCTTCTTCTGTACCTTCGGATTCTTCTTCGCCAACACCGACGTAATCGCCGCCGTCAACGTCGTCTTCCCGTGATCCACATGCCCAATCGTCCCAATGTTGACGTGCGTCTTACTCCGGTCAAACTTCTCCTTTGACATGGCTACTCCTCAAAAACCAGATTTACCTTGGCACTCAGTTTGCGGCTGCCCCTTTTGCCTTGGCAATAATCTCTTCAGCCACGGACTTGGGCGCTTCCTCATAGGATTTGAAATGCATGGTGTAAATAGCGCGCCCTTGCGACATCGAGCGCAACACCGTCGAATAACCAAACATTTCAGAAAGCGGCACTGCTGCAGAAATAATCCGCGAGCCAGCCCGCTCCGAAAAACCTTCAATTCGCCCACGGCGTGAACTCAGGTCACCAGTAATCGCTCCAAAGTATTCTTCTGGCGATTCAACTTCCACAGCCATTACCGGCTCCAACAAAACGGGCTTGGCTTTCTTTGCAGCATCCTGGAAAGCCATCGAGCCTGCAATTTTGAAGGCCATTTCGTTTGAGTCAACCTCATGGTAGCTGCCAAACACCAACTCCACCTTGACATCAACAACTTCATAGCCCGCAAGGATTCCACGCTCCATGGCTTCCTTGATACCAGCCTCGACAGCCGGAATATATTCACGTGGTATCACGCCACCTACAATTTTGTTCTCAAAAACAAAGCCTGAGCCCGGATCAAGTGGATATAGTTTGATTTCAGCATGTCCATACATCCCACGACCGCCGGTTTGCCGGACATATTTTCCAACTCCTTCAGATGGCACACGAATCGTCTCACGATAGGCAACTTGGGGCCGTCCTACATTGGCGTCAACGTTGAACTCCCGCTTCAGGCGATCCACAATAATCTCAAGGTGCAACTCTCCCATCCCGGCGATAAGCGTCTGGTTCGTTTCCGGGTCAGTTTTGACCCGGAAGGATGGGTCTTCCTGCGCCAGACGACCAAGCGCCACACTCAACTTGTCCTGATCCTGCCGCGTCTTCGGCTCAATGGCCACCTCAATGACCGGTGTAGGGAATTCCATTGACTCCAGAATAATGGGAGCCTTTTCATCACAGATGGTGTCACCAGTAATCACATTTTTCAGCCCGGCAACAGCCACGATTTCACCAGCATAGGCTTCCTCCAAGTCTTCACGCTTGTTGGCGTGCATCTGCATGACCCGGCCTACCCGCTCCTTGACTTCTTTTGTTGAGTTGAGAACGTAGGAGCCAGAGGTCAGAACACCAGAGTAAATGCGACAAAAAGCCAGTTGGCCAATATGCTTGTCGGAGAGAATTTTGAAGATCAAACCTGAAAAAGGCTCATCATCTGCAGCGCGGCGAATAGCCTCTTCACCTGTACGCGGAAGCACACCTTTTACAGGTGGAATATCAACTGGTGAAGGTAGATAGTACACAACAGCGTCCAGTAGCTGTTGAACACCTTTATTCTTGAAAGCTGAACCGCAAAGAACAGGAACGATATTCATTGCTATTGTTTCACGCCGCAAAACGGCACGCAGCTCAGCTTCTGATATATCCGCCCCCTCCAAGTACTTTTCGGCAATCTGGTCGTCAACGTCCGCAATCAGCTCGATCATTTTGTCACGAGCAGCTTTTGCCTCATCCAGAAGTGACCCGGTTGGCTGCGAGAAAAGCATTTTCTGCCCGTTGCTTTCCTCATCCCACCGCACAGCCTGCATGGTGATAAGGTCAACCACGCCCTCAAAAGCATCTTCAGCACCAATAGGATGAAAGACAGGAATTGGGCGGGCATTGAGGCGGTTGCGAATGGAATCCACGCTTTTGTAGAAGTCAGCACCTGCCCGGTCCATCTTGTTGATGAAGGCAATCCGAGGAACGCCGTACTTGTTCGCCTGCCGCCAGACGGTTTCAGACTGTGGCTGAACGCCAGCTACTGCATCAAACACTGCCACCGCGCCGTCCAAAACGCGCAGCGACCGTTCAACCTCAATGGTAAAGTCCACGTGTCCGGGCGTATCAATGATGTTTATCCGGTACTGGTCGCCTTCGACAGCACCACCAAGCCGCCAGAAGCAGGTTGTCGCTGCAGATGTAATTGTGATCCCACGCTCCTGCTCCTGAACCATGTAGTCCATCGTCGCCGAGCCTTCATGGACCTCCCCCAGTTTGTGGTTACGGCCCGTGTAGTACAGAATCCGCTCGGTCGTGGTTGTTTTACCGGCATCAATGTGTGCCATGATGCCGATGTTGCGAAACTTGTTCAGCGGCGCCTTCCGTGCCATAACGTCCTCACCACCCCAAAAAACTACCAACGATAGTGCGCAAAGGCACGGTTTGCGTCCGCCATGCGGTGGACCTCATCACGTTTCTTGACGGCTGCCCCGCGCAAGTTGGACGCATCGAGCAGCTCATTGGCCAGCCGGTCAACCATGGCTTTCTCGCCCCGTTGACGCGCATAAGTAATCAGCCAGCGTATGGCCAGGGCGTTGCCACGTCTCCGGTGATCCACTTCAATAGGCACTTGATACGTCGCCCCGCCCACGCGCCGCGAACGGACTTCGACCCGAGGCCGCACGTTGTCCAGCGCCTTTTTGAAGACCTTGAGCGGGTCATCATCCGTCTTGGCCCGGATGGTTTCCATGGCGCGGTAGAATATCTTCTCGGCCACGGAACGCTTCCCGTCCCACATCATGCAGTTGATGAACTTCGTCACAATCTCACTGTTGTAGATCGGGTCAGGCAGGACTTCTCTTCTTTCAGCAACTCGTCTCCGTGGCATAGCTTACCCACTCCACCTCAGCCTGAGAAAAACCTTCCCATCTCTTCGGGGACTGCTTCTTCGGCTATTTCTTCTTGACGGCAGCACCTTTTGCTGGCGCACCCTTGCCAGCCTCTTTGGGACGCTTCGCGCCATACTTGGAGCGCCCCTGGCGGCGATTGGCAACACCCACAGAATCCAGTGTCCCACGCACGACGTGGTAACGGACACCGGGCAGGTCCTTAACCCTTCCGCCCCGGATCAACACAATCGAGTGTTCCTGGAGGTTGTGGCCAATGCCAGGGATGTACGTCGTCACCTCAATACCATTGACCAACCGCACACGCGCCACCTTGCGCAGCGCCGAGTTGGGCTTCTTGGGTGTCTGCGTGTACACCCGGGTGCAGACGCCCCGCTTCTGCGGACATCCCTGTAGGGCAGGACTGCTCGTCTTGTATTTGACTTTCTCCCGTCCTTTCCGAACGAGCTGATTGATCGTTGGCACACCAACCTCCGAAAAAGCCGACGCTAAACAAGAACCGTCATTTCGCAGTGACTTGCCACTCCCAAACGGCTGGCCGTCACCTTGCGAGTGACCCAACGGTTTTCCGAGTGACGAAACGCCTATACTAAGCGTTTCCCCAAAGAACTGTCAAGCCCCAATCTGGTTGAGTGTTTCGTGACGCCGGAACTTTGGCTTCCGAGCCTGTCGGGCCCGCCGCCTGGCCAGCACTTCCCGCCCTTCGCGCCCGACAGGAACCAGGCAGACCAATGTCACCCTCGCTCGCAGGCATTCCCAGACAGACATTCCCGGACACAAAAAAGCGCTTCGCAACAGTGAGACAACAAAACGGCGTATGATGCAGTTTCAATAGAAGCAGAGCGCACTGAGTCAAGTGGCGTGACGGCTGAACCTTTGCACGAACGTGGTCAAGCGGCTTCGTGCAAAGTTTTTGGAACGGTGCGTTCTGCTTCTGTTTCAACGTAACGACCTTTACCTGCTGCTCGTTTCTGCCTACGATTGGTCGCCGGTTCTTCAGTGTAACGGCCACAGTAAGCCACTTACGCTGCTTTTGTGTCCTGCGATGTTACCTGCCGTCGAGGCTTTTGCGCTTACCAAGCGTTATGGCGCACACCTGGCGCTCGCGGAGGTTTCGCTGCGGGTCGAAGCCGGTGAATTTCTGACCCTTCTCGGTCCTTCGGGATGTGGCAAGACGACCCTGCTGCGGCTGATTGCCGGACTGACGGCACCTGACGCCGGGCAGATTTATCTGGCTGGACAGGAAGTCACCCACCTGCCGGCATACCGCCGTCCCGTCCACACGGTGTTTCAGAGCTACGCTCTGTTCCCACACCTGAATGCGTACGACAACATCGCGTTCGGGCTTGCCCGCAAAGGTCATGCGCCGCCAGCCATCCGGCAGCGCGTCGAAGCCTTGCTGGCACTTGTCGGATTGGAAGGCATTGCCTATCGCTACCCCCATGAACTTTCCGGCGGTCAGCAACAGCGCGTCGCTCTGGCGCGGGCACTGGCCTGTGAACCGCCGGTGCTCCTGCTCGATGAACCCCTGGCAGCCCTTGATCCACACCTGCGCCGCCACATGCAGCGCGAGCTGAAAGCCCTCCAGCACCAGCTTGGCACCACCTTCGTCCTGGTCACTCACGACCAGACGGAAGCCCTGATGCTCTCGGACCGGATTGCCGTCCTGCGTCGCGGACGAATCCTTCAAACCGGAACACCCCAGACGCTCCACGACGAACCCGAAACGGCCTTCGTTGCTTCGTTTATCGGCAACTGCAACCTGCTCCACGGACGCTTGCACAGCCTCCAGCCTCCAGAAGCTGGCGTCATCATTGGCGGTGCCATCGTCACCGCCCGGTGCCGCCACAGGGACGTAAAGCCCGGACAGCCCATCACCCTGGCTGTACGCCCGCAGTCACTCCGGCTTGAACGGGCCAGTGCAGACCAACCCCTTCCGCCGGGTCAGCTCACCGGAGTTGTGACCGAACGCCTGTACGTCGGGGCCGAAACCCACTGGACGGTCTGCCTTCCAGACGGACAAGCCCTCGTTGCCGCCCTTCGCCCGGAAACACTCCAAACCTGGGAGGTCGGCTCACAGGTTCACATCAGATGGCACCCGTCCCAGGCCGTCGTCGTCAAACCGGATGCTGCAGCCGACGACGAATCCCCGGTGTAGTTCCCCATTGTGCCGGTACATCACACGTGAACTGCCTGCGTGGCCAGCTCGAACAACCGCGCCCCAAGCACTTCAAGGCGGGCATGCCCTTCCAGGCGGTACACCCACCGCTGCGGCAACGCCAGACGGGTCAGTTTGGCTCCCAGCAAAGCCCCTGCCACCGCCGCGTTGGTATCCGTCGCGCCGCCCAGCGAAACGACGTTTACCAGACCATCTTCAACACCTGTGGCGGTCTTCAACGCCCACAAGCCAACCCCCAGCGCCCCCAGAGCGCTGCCGGAAACATCCAGTTGTGCCGGGTCAGGAGACGACACCACAGCCTGCCGCACCTCCGGCAGCACGTCACCTGGCAAACAGGCTTCAGGTGTGAAGGGTTTACCCTGGACAAGCTGCACCACAACCTCCCCCAGTACGAGTGCGGCCTGTACAGCAACCGGGTCCCAATGGGTCAGACGCGCCACAGCAACCATATCCGCCTGGCGGCGGGCAGCATCCATCACCCGGTACAAAGCCACCGGAAGGCAGCGCGTCAGATGCCCGCCATCCGGCGGACTGAACTCAGGATCAAAGAACGCCCCTTCAGAGGCTTCAGCCGGGCTTTCCCCGGCCTGAAAACGGCCCAGAACATGGCGTACCAGCGGCGTCATGTCCTTCGGATGGCTCCGAAACCAACCTTTCAACCGCCGGACAAGATCAGTCTCGTCCAGCGCCCGCTGCGTACAGATACTTTCCAGCGTCAGCAGCAGAAGCTGCCCTTCATCCGCCAGTTCGCCGGGCGCTGACCGGACAGATGGCACGGGTTGGAATTCACGGAGCGACTCAAAACGGCCATACTCGCCAATGTCGTTGGCACTGAGACCTTTGAAGGGAAAGCCCAGCGCATCCCCAATCGCGGCCCCCAGCAGGCAGCCCTGAAAGTTTTCCTTCATAACGGATTCACGCGGTCTTCAAATTCAGGCAGTTTTGTCGGCGGCACCAAAGCCGGACGAATTGAGCGCCGCCGGGCCGACACGTAACATGGCATTGGGTTGAACTTCGCTGGCACCTCCGCCTGGCCCTACCGGCAACTTCCAATCATGTCCACACTGCTGCTTATCGCCGTTGCATGTTATGCGTTTGGCGCCGGTCATGCCATCTTCACGGTGTGGCGGACACCCAATCCACGCTGGTTCTGGATTGCACTGTGGCTGATGGCGGCGGGTTTTGCGGCGCACACCTCGTCCATCGTCGTTCGCGGCTGGGAGGTCGCCCGGTGTCCCCTGCTGAGTTATCAGGAAGTCTGTTCCTTTCTGGGATGGTCCATTGCCGCATACTTTCTGGGCGCCTATCTGTGGTATCGCTCGAAATCGTTTGCGGCCTTCGCCATGCCGATGGTCTTTCTCTTCGCCCTGGCGGCCTGGCTTCTGCCAGCGCCAAGTGACACCGCCGCTGTTCTGAAATTTTATGGGCAGACAGCTTCCCTTCTGACCCTCCATGCCGTGCTGTTTGTCTTTGCCTACGCCGCCTTTGCCATTCTGTTCGTTGCTGCCATCCTGTACATCGTGCAGGAACGGCAGCTCAAGCAAAAACAGTTCGGCCCGCTCTGGTCCCGGCTGCCTTCGCTGGACACCTGCGATGATGTGAGCGGCAAGGCGCTCATGATCGGTTTTGTGCTGCTCACACTGGGCATCCTGACAGGGATTGTCGGCTCACGCCGGCTCAACGGCGTGTACTGGCATGGCGATCCGCTGGAGTTTCTGTCTCTGGCCACTTGGCTAATCTACTTTTGTGTGGTTCATTACCGTCTGACGGCTGGCTGGCGCGGCCGGCGGGCGGCCTGGTTGGGCATCGTCGGCTTCGCCATGGTCATCGTGAGTCTGGTCGGCATCGGCTGGTTCAACGGTTTTCACAGCATCGGTTAGCCCCCTCTGCCGACTTTTTGCCAACCGGACTGGTTTTCCTTGATGCGGCTTGGCAAGTTTTACGTCGCCCCTGCCCCCGGTTTTCCAGACAGGTGTTCAGCTCATGAACGTGCTTCTCGTCGGCATCAACCACACCACAGCTCCGGTCGGCGTGCGCGAGCGTCTGGCTTTTTCTGAAACCGGGCTGCCAGTCGCGCTCCAACGGCTGTTGGCTGGCGGCAGTGTCAGTGAAGCCGTCATTGTCTCAACCTGCAACCGGGTCGAAGTCATCGTTGTTCCCAGTCTGCCGACGGCCGAAGCCGTCGAGGCGGTCACGACCTTCCTCTGTGACTATCACGATGTCCCGGCAGGACAAATCCGCCCCTATCTGTACGTTCACCAATCCAGCGCAGCAGTGCGGCACGTCCTGCGCGTGGCCGCCAGCCTCGACTCCATGATTGTCGGCGAAAGCCAGATTCTGGGACAGATCAAACGGGCTTACGCCTTGGCAGCGGCTGCCAACACCGTGGGACGCCACCTGCACCGTCTGTTTGAGCGGGCTTTTGCGGTCGCCAAGCGTGTTCGGACGGAAACCGGTATCGGTGCCCATGCCGTTTCACTTGGCTCAGTCTCAGTGGAGTTGGCCCACAAGGTTTTTGACCACCTGACCGACAAGGTGCTGCTGCTCATCGGCGCCGGAGAAATGGCCGAACTGGCTGCCAAGTGTTTCTTCGAGGCTGGCGTGAACTCGCTTTTCGTTGCCAACCGCACGCTGGCCCACGCACAACACCTTGCCGATTGTTTCAACGGCGGCGGCCGCGCCCTTGGACTGGATGAACTGCCAGCGCGGCTTCACGAGGCCGACATCGTTGTGGCGTCCACCGGGGCCACCACCTATCACATCACTCCGGCCATGGTTCGCGCGGCGCTGGACCGCCGGCGCTACCGGCCGCTGCTGCTTTTCGACCTTTCTGTACCACGGACCATCGCCCCCGATGTGGCTGTCCTTGACAACGCCTTTGTCTTTGACCTCGACGACCTCCAGCGCGTCATTGCCGCCAACCAACGGGAACGCCGCCGGGAAGCCGAACGCGCCGAAGCCATTGTCGAAGCCGAAACCGTTGCCTTCATGACCGAAGCCGACCGGCTCGACATCGGCCCCACCGTGGCTGCGCTCAGGGAACGCCTGACCGACATCTGTGCTGCCGAGTTTGAACGGCACCGGAAACGCCTTGGCCCGCTGACCCCGGAACAGGAAGCTGCCATGCGTCAGTTTTTGCTGGAAGGCATCGTCAACAAGACGCTCCATCCGCTCATCCTGGGATTGCGGGAAGCCGCCCGGCAGGGTTCCGAACTCGTTGACCTCCGGCGCGCTTTCGCCCTCGACAGCGTCTCCCTGAAAACCGATGCGGTCGCGGAAACCGATGCCGCCAACCCCCACGAGGAACCGGGCAGCCAACGCCTCTACCGATGACCTCGACTTCCTTCTGGCAGGCCACGGCCGGATGCCCTTCAGCTCCGGCCCCAAGGGTCAACGACGTTGACTGTCTCATTGTCGGCGGCGGAATTGCCGGCGCTTCGGCGGCCTATGCCCTGGCGCAGGCCAGACCGGACTGGAAACTGGCGGTCGTTGACCGACGCCAAATCGCTGGCGGCGCAACCGGCCGCAATGCCGGTTTTCTGCTTGCCGGAACGGCCGACCACTACGCTGTCGCCGTCGCCAGATACGGCCGCGAAACGGCACGCGCGGTCTTTGCCACGACGGTGGCCAGCCATCACCACATTCGGACGTTTCTGGCTCACCGTCCTGACGTGGAGTGTGACTACATCCCCTGCGGCAGCCTGACGCTTGCCGGAACGCAGGAAGAAGCCGAAGTTCTGGCGCACTCGGCCGAGCTGCTGCGCGAAGATGGCTTCGATGTGGACTTTGTTCCCCATGACCCGCTCCGGCGCGGCTTCTGCGCCGCCATCCGCAACCGGCACGATGCCGGTGTCCATCCGGTCAAACTCGTCCACGCCCTGCTCGCTGCCTCTGGCGCAGCCATTGTTGAAAACTGGCCCGTAGCCACGTTGGAGAGCACTCCGGCAGGTGTCGTCGTGCAGGGTGAACGCGGACAACTGCGCGCCAGGCGGGTCCTTCTGACGCCAAATGGTGAAGCGGCCAACCTCCACGCCTACTTTGCTGACAAGGTGTTTCCCAAACGCGGACAGATTTTCGTCACCGCCCCCTATCCCAGCCGGCTGCTCTCCGAAGTCGTCTATGCCAACGACGGCTACGAATACTTTCGGCAACTGCCTGACGGACGTTTTCTGTTCGGCGGCGGTCGGCGCGCCTTTGCCGCCACCGAAACAGGGACGGATGAAACGCCGACGGCAGATGTCCAGAACTTTCTGGAACGCTTCAGGGACCGTCACTTTCCCGAACTGATTGACCTGCCCATCACGCACCGCTGGGCAGGGACAATGGGCTTCACGCCGGATGGACTTCCCCTGTTGGGGACGCTGCCCGGTCAACCGGAGATTGCCTTCTCCATTGCCTGCCACGGCCACGGCATGGGCTTCAGTCTGGAAGTTGGTCAGCTGGCGGCTGAACTCGTCATCACCGGCAAGCCACCGGCGCTGTTCGATGTGGCACGGCTGGAACGCAATCCGGCTTCACGCCCGGCGGCGCACGTATGAGTTACCCACAGCCCGGCGTCGCCGGCAGCCACCGCAGCGGACGCACCTGATCAATCAGCCGGTGTTTGGCGGCCAGCGTCCAGTAGTGCGTCAGTCCCGCCAGATCGTCGGCTTCCAACCCGTAGTGGATGTTTTCTTCAAGATACGTCACCAGGGTTTCAACCGGCAGTCCCAGCCGGGGGGCATAACGCGCCGCCAGCGCCGGTCGGGCGCACAGACCGGCATCCCGTGCCGCGACGAAATCCAGCCCGGTCACGGCTTCCCGGGCGCTTTCCCGTACCGCCCAGATGGCAAACACGAAAGGGAGTCCCGTCAGGCGTCGCCATTCACCCGCCAGATCGAAAATGTGCAGACCGGTTCGGTCAAACGTCAGGGCCGGGTCGCCGATGATGACGGCGGCATCCGCCTCCGACAGCATGTGCGGCACGTCCGGCGGTGCGGGATGGAAAGCAACTTCGCGGCGATAAAACTCGGCAAACAGAATCCTGATGAGCGAAACCGACGTGCGTGACGAGGTATCGAGCGCCACGGTTCTGATTTCCGGGAGTGGCTTTTTGGCCGCCATGACGACACTGCGCACCGTGTGTTTTGAGCCGATGGCTACCCCCGGCACAGCCAGCAGACCCGGAATGCGCTGATATTCAATGGCCGGTATCAGGGCGGCGGCGACATCACCCTGCCGCAGCAGTTCCGCACAACGCGCCGGCGCGGCATCGGTGATCAGACGGCATCGCTGGCGCTGCTCACCGGTCAGAAAATCCTCCATGAGCACTGCTGAGTTGAGGTAATCCGACGCCGCAATGGTCGGCAGCTCCACAACCACGGCGGTTCACCACTTCCCTTCGCGCTTCAGCTTCTGAATCTTGCGCCGGATGAGTTCACGGCGCAGCAACCCGGCCTTCTCGATGAAGAGTTCACCCTGAAGATGGTCATACTCGTGGAGCACACAGCGGGCTTCGAGGTCGAGAAAGTCCCCCTCGAACCATTCGCCCTTGACGTTCTGGGCCCGTACGATAACCCGCGCCGGACGCTCTACTTCAAAGTAAATCCCCGGAAAGCTGAGACAACCTTCATCTCCAACCTGTGTGCCTTCGGTCTGGAGAATTTCCGGGTTGATGAAGACAAACTGCCGGTTTTTTTCCTTGCTACAGTCCATGACGAACAGGCGCCTGGAGACGCCCACCTGGGGCGCGGCCAGTCCGACTCCTGGCGCGTCGTACATCGTCTCAAACATATCGGCGACGAGCTGTTCCAACGCCGCATCGAATTCGGTCACGGGTGAGGCCTTTTCCGTCAGCACCTTGGCGCCATACTTGACGATTTCACGTTTCATGCCCTTTATCCATCTCCGTTGATGGTCGCTTGCCGGAGGTAGCATAGCACCGGAAAGGCCGGGCGTCGCAGCCGGTTTGCCGTGCCGGTTTCAGCGGGAACCTTCAGCCGGCAAAACGACAAGCTCCCGGCCGGCCGGGCATGGTAGTGTCGGCTGCCTTATGGATACGGCGACTTCCCTTTCCGCACCGGCTTCCACGGCCCATACCGGCAGTTTTGCCAATCCCAAGGCGCTCAGCCTTGCCTGTCTGGCGCACTTCGTCAACGACGCCTATTCGAGCTTTATTTTTCCGCTGCTGCCCCTGATGACAGCGCAGTTGCACCTGTCGGCCGCCCAGGCCTTCTGGCTCATTCCGGTCTATGCGCTGTTCTCGAACTTTCTTCAGCCGGTCTATGGCATGCTCTCTGACCGCTGGTCGCGGCGGAGTTTTGCGCTGGCCGGCCCCCTGCTGGCGGCGCTGTTTTTGTCGGCCATCGGCTATGCGGGCAGTTACGGCTGGCTCATGGTCGTCCTGATTATGGGCGGCATGGGTGTGGGAATGTTCCACCCGCAGGGTGCAGCCATGGCGGCGGTCGCCAGCGGCCAGCGCCGCCGACTCGGCATGGCGCTCTTTTCAGCCGCCGGTACGCTAGGTGTAGCGTTTGGGCCGCTCGTCGTGACCCAGACCGTCACCCACTTCAGCCTGGGGAGCACGTTGTATCTGGCGCTGGCCGGTATCGCAGCCATCGTTGGGCTGTTCTTCTGGCTGCCGCCCCTGCCAGCCCCCAAGCGGCTGGCGGCTGAAACGACGACGACAGAAACCGGCCCGGGTCTGTTTCAGGCGCTTCAGCTTGCCAGTGTGCCGCTTCTGGCGCTGTATGCCATTACGGTCGTGCGCGCTGCCACGCAAATGCTCATCAACGCCTACTACCCCTTCATCCTGCAGGCGCAAGGGGCCTCGCTGACCCACATTGGCAACGCACTCACTGTCTTTCTCCTGGCTGGCGGCATCGGCGGGCTGGCCGGCGGCTTTCTGGCCGAACGGTTCGGCGGACGCGCCGTTACCGTGCTTTCCGGCCTCACCTCCGGCCCTCTGCTCGCTGTGGCCTTTCTCGTCCCGCCCCACTGGACACTTCCGTGGCTGGTCTGTGGCGGCTTTGCCCTTGGGGCCACGATTCCCGTCAACGTCGCCATGGCGCAGGAACTTGTCCCGCAGCGGACGGCCACCGTATCGGCGCTGATGATGGGCTTTGCGTGGGGCGTCGGTTCGCTGGCCCCGCGCGCCTTCGAGCCGCTGACACCGTTTATCGGCGGCTATCACGGAGCCATTATCGGACTGGCGCTCGGCACGATGCTCAGCACTGTCCTTGTCCTCTGGCTGCCACGGGAGGCCCGGCGTCCGCTGCTGCGTCTCTCATGGCGCCTGCCGCACCGGTTTACTCCGACACAGCCGGATTCATCACTCGCCCCATAAACAGCGTCGCACCGCTGCGGTTGTCCCGAATGACGAACAGAAACGGATGGTCTGCCCGAAACACCACCGGGCGCGGTGGTTCGGCACCGATGGACGTTATCCGCATGCCGACGCCCGTGGCGGCGGCGGCTTCCGTACCTTCCTCGTTGACCTCGACGAACGCCTTGTGGGCAATGGCGTCAATGAAAAGTTCGGCCTGCCGGGTCATCGCCGAGAAATCAGCGCCTTCCGTAAACGCCAGGGTCATTCCCAGCGCCTTCATGTCATCTGTCAGGTGTTCCAGCCGCAGCGTCAGTTTGAAGCGCGGCACACTGACCTGCACCTCGCGCGCAATGGCTTTTTCGACGACTTCCTGAAGCTGGGCGGCGGTGAGTCCCTTTTCCAGCGCCGGCAGGCCATCCGTGGCATTCGGCAGCAGGATGACCATGGAGAGTTCGTTGCCGCGATAGGGCAACGTCAACGCCTGGAACGTGCCGCCGTCAAAATGGGCGTAGCGCCCGGTGCGGTTCATCATCGCCACCGTGACCGTCCCCCCACGTGCCAGGCGGAACTGGTCCCGTTCGTTTGTGGCATCGCGGTCAAAGGCCTCAGCCCAGTTGCCCTTGAAGTAAATGGCGTTGGTCAGCACCAGCCGCGTCATGGGCGTGATGAAGCCCGGCGGAAGCAGGTCGGGAATCCGGCGGTTGGTCTTTGTGGAAACCCAGTCGTTGATTCGGCTGCGCGTACCTTCCGGGTTGCCCCGAAAATCAACTTCCTCCAGCCCGGCCCCATAGTGCTGCCGGGTGGCCGAAAGGAAATCCGGCTCGAAACCCAACCCGCGCTGTCCCCACAGCGCATTGGCTACAGCCAGCGTGTAGGGCGCGTTGGGCGTATTGATGAGCCGGTCCTGGGCGGCAAAAGCGGCGTGGGGAATGCCATCGGGAAACTGAAGTGCAACCTGCATTTCCGCCAGTGTTGCGCCCCGCGCACCGAGCGCCGTCATCGCCAGGGCGGAACTGATGCTGTAGGGCGAAAAAAACAGATTGCCGTCCGTTTGACGGCTGAGCCGTTGGTGCAGGGTCACAGCAAAGCGGTTGACCCCGGCAGCGGCATCGCGGGGGGCAGTAGCGGTGTTCATACGTGGCTCCTTGGAAACAGGGGAAGTCGTGGCCGGTGTCCCGGACGCCGGGCGCGAAGCCGGGCGGCGTTTGCGCTTCTGGGCTGAAGCATCATGGCTTGCCAGCAGCCACAGCGCCACCAGACACAGGCTGAAGATACGGATGGGCATCGTCATTGAGAAAGTTCCTCCGAAGTCAGTGGGCGTCAGCCGTCAGTGAGGTCGGCGCATGGACGCCTTCACACCGCATCCGGTTCCCCAAGCGACTTGTCCGGCGTCGGCGCGGCTGAAAGCGTCGTCAGGGGCGAGAGGCCCATCAGCACCAGCCAACCGGCGGCCACCAGAAACGCGGTTGCGCCGGTCGCCAGAACCGTCACGGTTGGCGTCCAGCCCCACACATCGAGCGCCCGTCCCATCAGCCACAGGAAACCCGCCATGGCAAACGTCAGCGCGCCAAACTCGAAGGCAAACACACGCCCGCGCAGTTCGTCCGGGACAAGCCGCTGCAGCAGCGTCGTGCTGACCACCCAGAGCAGACTGCCACAGATGGTGATGAGGACCGTTGCCACGACAACCATCCACAAATGGATAGACCCGGCCCAGAACCCAAAGAACACGCCCCGCAGCACAAAGAGCCAGAAAATGCTCCACGCAATGTTGAGGCGCTGGCGCAGAAACCAGCCGGCGGTCAGCGCGCCGACCAGCGCCCCAAGGCCGTGCGCGCCGTTGAGAATCCCCACGGACAACGCCCCATCGCGGCCCACCGGAAACACCGTCTGCCCATACACCACGGCCAGCAACCACACCCCGCTTCCCGCAATGGAGATTCCGGTTTTGACGAGCGCCACGGCCAGCGTCACCGGATGCGCCAGCAGGTACTTGATAGCCACCCAGAAACCCGTATCGGGCGGCGCATCCAGGGACACCGGCTTCGGCGGCGCATCCCGCAAACCGAGCAGGATGACAAACGAAACCAGGAAGGAAGCGGCATCCACGATGAAGGCCGCCGTCAGACCAAACGCATTGACCACGACACCGCCCAGAAAACCACCCAACCCAAGCGTCAACGACCAGGTCAGACTCGTCAACTGGTTGGCCGTGATGAGTTCCTCCGGCTGCGCCACCGACGGGATCAGCGCCTGCCGCGCCGGCTCGAAAAAGGCTGCCAGGGAAAACTGAAGCGCCGACAGGACGTACACCAGCCAGAGCCGTTCGGGGCGGTCAACAAGCAGAAAACCAAGAACAATGACGGCGCGCAGCAGGTCGGCGGCCATCATGACATACCGCCGGTTGAACCGGTCGGCCACCATGCCAGCCACCGGACTCCAGAGCGGGAACGGAAGCAGCTCAATGGCGATGATGAGCGCCGCCATTTCCGCACCGCCGCCATACTGCCGCGCAAGCTGCATGAGCGCCGCATAGTTGAGCCAGTCACCCAGTTCACTGACAAGCTGCGCTGCCCAAACCCGCCGGAAGCGCGGATTCTGCCGCAAAAGCCCGATGTAGCCGATGGTCGTCATGCCCGGGATGCTTCCTAAGCCCTTTGTGCGCCGGATGCAAGCTGACCTGCCCGCGCACAACAACCGGATTGCCCCAGGACGATTGCCTGCCAGTGCTATGGCTCCGCCAGCCCGGTCATTCGTAGCGCAGGGCTTCCACCGGATCGAGCCGCATGGCACGCCAGGCCGGATACAGGGCGCCGGCCGCGCCACTCAGCACCGCGACAGCCGCCACGATGACGAACCACACCGGCTCGAACTCGATGGTGCGAAACGCCGTGAAGCTCACAATCCACCAGCGGCCCAGATAGGCCAGTCCAATGCCCAGCAACACCCCGGCGCTGCTCAGAAGCAGGGCTTCCTGCTCAATGGCCAGCAGAATGAAGGCGTCCGTCGCGCCCAGGGACTTGAGAATGCCGATCTCACGGGTGCGCTCGACCACCGAGGTGTACATCGTCAGCGACACAATGAGCAGGCTGATCATCAGCGCCAGCCCGACGACAACCCGGAGAAAGGTATCCAGCGCCGGGAGTCCACGGGCATACAAACCCGGCAGGTCGCGGACAAAAATGATCTGATCGGTTGGAAAGGTCTCCCGCAGGCGTTCAGCGACGGCTTCCTGCTGGCTGGCTTCCACACACTGGACAAACACCAGCGAACAGCGTCCCGGCGCGGCAAGCATCGTCTGGAGGGTTTCCAGCGGCGCTTTGAGGCGGGCCCCGCTTGGCGGGTCATAGATGCCCACGACCGTAAACACATGTCTGGAGAGCGTCACCTGCGCCCCGAGCTGGAAGTCACGGCTGCGCGCCTGCTCCCGGTCAATCACCAACTCATCAGGTCCCTGCGGCGCACGTCCGGCCACAATCTGAATGCCGCTCATGGCCGCGTAGTCCGCCCATGGCACGCCTTCGAGCAGCCGGAACCCGATGCCGCTGTCCGACGGCAACGCATACTGAATGACCGGCACAGCAGCCCGTACGCCGGGGATGGCCGCAATACGCGGCAGCCGCTCCAGCGGATAGGCTGGCTGATTTGACACCACACCCCCGCCAAACGAACCGGACGGCCGCAGCATAATGTGCGCCCCAACCCGTGCTTCGCGCTCGGCGCGTTCGGCAATGACGCCATGCGCCAGCCCGGTCGTCAGCAGCACCAGCACCGCGCCGACGGCGACGCCGAAAGCCGTGGCCAGTGAGCGCGCCGGACGATGACAAAGATTGGCCCACGCAAGTGATGGCATGTGTTGCAAACGTTTCTCCTTCGTTGGCGTGCCGTTCCGGCCCGCTTACAACCGTGGTCACGGGCAACGGCGCGTGGCTGAAAAGCCAGTCCTTTGCCGCCAGACTGCCTTGCAGGAGGATACCGAATCGGTCACATTCCAGACATCGCAAACCATGTGAGCTGGTTTCACTGCCCCGCACCGGCCACATTTTCAGCCTTTGTATCCGAATAGCTCCATGAACCGCGACCGATTCCTGACACAGCTTGCCATCGTCCTGCTTTCCCTGGGAACGGCCCTGTGGATGAAACCACTTGGCTCCACCCTCTGGTCAGCCGTTCTTGGAGCCGGGCTGGGCAGCGCGGTTGTCGCCCTTGAACACTACCTGCGGTCACGTCCCATCACGACCCTGATTGGCGGCACACTCGGACTGTTTACCGGACTGGCGGCCGCCGTCCTCGTCGGCCTCGTTCTCAGCCTTCAGCCGGGCATCCCGGACGCCCCCAAGACCTACCTGGTTCTGACCGCCCTGCTGGCGCTGGGTTATCTGGGTATGGTTCGCGGCAGCGCCAGTGATCGCTGGTGGGAGCTGTTTGGCACTGCTGCCAAAAGCCCCGGCAGCGCCGACAACCGCCCACTCAATCTCGTCCTCGATACGAGTGTCATCATTGATGGACGCATTGCCGACATCGCCGAAACCGGCTTTCTGAGCGAGCGCCTCATCATTCCGCAGTTCGTCCTGCGCGAGTTGCAGCACGTGGCTGACAGCCCGGAAACCACCAAGCGCAACCGTGGACGGCGGGGACTCGACATCCTGCAACGCCTCCAGAAAAACAAAAAGCTCGACACCATCATCACCGACATGGACTTCCCCAACATTCGGGAAGTTGACCTCAAGCTCATCGAGCTGGCCAAGCAGCTTGGGGCCAAAATCGTCACCAATGATTTCAACCTCAACAAGGTGGCGCAGTTGCGCGGCGTTCTGGTACTCAACATCAATGAACTCGCCAACGCCCTGCGCCCGGTCGTCCTGCCCGGCGAAACCATGCAGGTGTTCATCCTGAAAGAAGGCAAGGAATACAACCAAGGCGTGGCTTACCTTGACGACGGGACGATGGTCGTCGTGGACAATGCGCGCCGGCAGATTGGCCGGGCCGTGGACATCAGCGTGACGAGCGTGCTGCAAACCACAGCCGGCAAGATGATTTTTGGCAAACTCATCGAGGAAACGACGCCACGCCTGGCCTCTGACCGCCCGCCCGGAGACCGCTCCGAGCGCCCCGAACGCCCACGGACGCTCAGCGCTCCCACCTCGACACCGCCGACCGGCACCCCCGTGACGCCAACACCACCGGAGATGCCGGAAGTCAAGCTTTCTCAGCCGTGACCAGATAGCCGGTCAGCAACGAGGACGTGAAGGTAAACTCGAAGTCTTCCGGCACGACGCGCGTCCAGAGCAGTCGCCAGAATGCCCGGTTCAGGCGCGGGCGCAGGCCGCGAAACCGTAGGTGATGCAGTCCGGCCGCCTGGCAATACCGGGCCATCTCCCGTGGCGTGATGAACAGGCGGAGCACGTGCATATTGGGCGGCACATTCGGCACGAACCACTCCACGCCCTTGATGACCACCAGCCAGCTCAGCCAGTTCCGGTTGAAGGTTGAAGCGAAAAACAGCCCGCCCGGCCGCAGCACCCGCGCCGCTTCCCGAATGACCCCGGCCGGGTCTTCCACGTGTTCGAGAAAATCCATGGCGCACACGGCCGAAAACGAAACCTCCGGGTAAGGCAACCGCATGGCATTGCCGACCTCGTAGTGCACGCTGTGTGTCGTGTCGTGGCTTTGCGCGATGCTCAGGCTCTCCGCCGACTGATCCAGACCGGTGACGGCAAAACCGGCCCGGGCCAGTTCGTTCGACAGAAAGCCGCCGCCACAGCCGATGTCCAGCACGGCCGCGCCAGCGCCGCACCGGGCGGCAATTTCCGTGGCAATCCACGGGTTGCGCAGGCGTCCTTCGGCGCGCAGCAGCGCCACGGGATCATCCTGGGCCGTGTACCACCGTTCGCCCAGTTCGTCATAGAGTGCGTTGTTGACCGGCGTCATTCCGGCAGACATGCCTTCCGCCCTTTCCAGAGATTCCAGTACAGCAGTTGGTAACACCCGAAAGCGGTCACGATGACAAACGTTCCAACCAGAACGTCACGCCATGCGCCAGCCCCCTGCGGCATATCCATCCAGATGAGTGCCGCCGCCGCCAGCGTCACCGGATGAAGCAGGAACAGCAGGGCGTGTAACCAGTGCTCGCCGGCAGAGCAGGCCCGGGCGTGAACGAACTCGTCCTTGGTCACAAACAGCATGGAAAACACCGCGCAGCCGGCATACCACGCCAGAGCCGTTGGCGAATAAGGCACCCACAGCACGATGGCGTAGCAGACCAGAACGGTCAGCGTATCAAGCGGATGCCCCAGCCGTTCCCACCGGCCCAGCCCACGTCGCCGGTGAAACCAGAACTCATCCCAGAGCATGGCGCCACCCTGTACGAGAAACGGTGCCATCAACCACCCGTGGGCCATCGTCAACGCATCACCTCCCTGGCTTCCTTGCATCAGCGCCGGCTTCCGTCGGCCGCTGCGGGTCTGAACAGAGACGTTTGACCAGCAGGTTGCCACACAGCGTCAGACCGGGACCGAAGGCCAGACTGACCACCGGCGTCCCATCGGCAACCGTGTCATCGGCCAGCATCTCCGCCCAGACGTAGGGCAGCGTGGCCGACGACATATTCCCGTATGCCCGCAGCACGCGCCGGCTGGCATCCACCTGGGCGTCTTCGAGTTCGAGCGCCGCCTGAACCTGCTCGATGATTTTCGGCCCGCCGGGATGAATGGCAAACCGGGCCCGGCGCGCATCGGCTTCGGTGTAGCCCGCCTTCGCCGCCAGTTGTGCCACAAAACCGGACAGCGCCTGCGCCAGACGCTGCGGCACATCCCGCGCCAGCGTCATGTGAAACCCCCAGTCGGCGCATCGCCAGGTCATGGCTTCGGATGAATCCGGCAGCAGTTCTTCCCGCATCGCCACCAGCTCGAAGTGTGGACGCTCCGGCGCCTGGGTTGCGACCGTGTAGCGCGCGAAACCGTCGGCAAACAAACTCTGGATGACAAGCTGCTCCGGGTCGTGGAGCGCCGGGTTGAGGTGCAGCGTACACAGCTCCGTGTGCACGACATCCGCCCGCCCTGCCGCACCGTCGGCAAGCAGAAACCCGACCGCCTGCCGAATCGCCGGAAAGGCCGCATAGCAGCCCATGTGGTAGGCATGGGTCACAACGGTCGTCAGCCAGCCTTTGGACGCCACGAGACGCTGGGCGGCGCTGGGTGCGACGTAGCCCGTACAGGTGACGTGAATGAGATGCTCCGGCGCAACGGCTTCATCGGCATAGAGACTGGCGAACACTTGGGAGGTGACTTCGGCAAAACAGTCCATCCGTGCCGCCAGCCCCCGTCCTTCGGGATGGTCGGTCAGGTTGAAAATCCGCATCCGCGCCCAGTCCTGGTGGGTGAAATCTTCGAGCGCGTGGAATCGCCGGGCAATGCGCTCCGGGTCGCAACCAAAGCGGTCGAACGCGCGGCGCAGACGGGCGGCTGCCGGCGCCTGTTCGCTCCCGGTCTGGGCAGCGGCATGCGCGTGGGCAAGCCAGTCATGAATGGCGGACTGCGGCGTAACATACGCCGGCAGCAGGCACTGAAACGTGTGCAGAACGATTGGCATCAGGTTATTTCCATCGGCGTTTTGCAGCCGAAGCTCCACCGCGAAAGGCCGGCGGACGGCCACGGCCCGCTGCCGATGAGGGAGTTCCCACCCCGTAAGGACGGAAGTGCATCGGGCGGCGACACATCACGACCGGGTTTCGGACGTGGGCGCTTCGTCGCCGGCAGTTGTGGAGGGAGTTTCATCTTCGGGTTCATCATCCCCGGCAACCCGCTCGCGGACGCGCCTGGCCAGTTCCCGGACGCCCCCCTGCTTGCGTACGATCAGCGCCGCTGCGGCCTTGGCAGCTTCCTGGGCGGCCTTTTCGGCCGTTTCCAGGTCGCCTGCTTCCATAACGACGCGCATCAGCTCATCTGACTGCTCCAGCATCCGGCGCAGGTCGGTCGTGTTTTTCTCAAGGGCAAGTTTTTTGGCATCAACTGGATTGACCGGCATTGTCGTCCCTCTCCGAAATCATCAGCGTTGTGTGTGCCCTGGCGCGCTCAGGCGGGGAAGCACGGCGATGATAGCGCATCCCGCCACAGGATTCAGCCCGATATGCGGGAAGCTGCCGCGTGAAATGCCCGCCGCACATCCTGCAAGCTGGCCCGGTAAGGAAAGGTACGGTTGGTCAGCAGGATATAGACCCGCTCGGTCTGGGGGTCGCACCAGAGACTTGTGCCGGTAAAGCCAAGGTGGCCAAAGGCGGTCGGCGACAACCCGACGCCGGTTGCGTTCGGTGAACCGGCCAACATCCACCCAAACGAGCGGGCTTCGGCTTTCCCCGGCGTCAGGTTGGTCGAAAACCACTGGCAGGTTTCCGGGCGCAGCAGAGGGCTTCCCGGCAGAAACACCCGCGCCAGCTTCCACACCTCCCCGGCCGTTGCAAACAGCCCGGCGTGACCGGCCACACCGCCAAGGAAATACGCATTGCCGTCGTGGACTTCACCCTGAATGCGCTGCGTACGCCAGCCGGTGCATCCCTGCAGCCGCGCCGGCACCAGAGGATGGTTCTCTGCGGCGATGAGCTGTTCCACCATACGGCGTTCGTGGGCGTTGCCATCTTCGGTCGGGGCCGTTCGTTCGCGCCATTCCGGCGGCGGACAGAACCGGGTGGCCGTCAGGCCCAAGGGCTGCGCCACGTGTGTCCCGAACAGAATGGCGAGCGGCTGTCCGGCCAGGTGTTCAAGCAGACGGCCCAGCACGATGTAGCCCAGGTCGCTATACACAACATTTTCGCCAGGTTTGGCAATCGGCGGCGTCTGCGCCATGACCGGCAGGACTTCATCCGGCGTCGCACACATGGCATAGAGCGGCCGCCAGGCCGGGAAACCGCCGGTGTGCGTCACGGCCTGTGCAACCGTGACGTGTCCATAGGGACTATCGCGCAATGCCGGCAGCCACTTGCCCAGGTGGTCGTCAGGCGCGCACCGCCCCTGCTCGATAAAGAGCGCCAGCAGCAGCGCCGTGACGAGAGGTTTTGTCAGTGAAGCCAGGTCATACAGCGTATCGAAGCCGGCCGGGCCGACCACGCCATGCGCCACTATGGTTTCACGGCAGCCGACGAGCCAGACGGCGCTCTGGATTTCCCCGGCATCCAGGGCGGCTTCGAGCTGTTCCCGCAACACATCGCCCATTACTTCTTGTTGATGAGCTGGGTATGCAGCCCCGGACGCTGCGCGCGCTGAAGCCTGCGATACTCAGCCACGGCCACCTGATGCTCGGCTTCGTTGCGCGAGAAGCGATGTCGTCCGCCGGGGCCCAGCACGAAGTACAGATACTCCGTCTGCGCCGGCTGAAGGGCGGCCCGCAGCGATTTTTCACCCGGCGAGGCAATCGGCCCCGGCGGCAGCCCCGGAGAAAGGTAGGTGTTGTAGGGCGACAGCAGGCGGCGGTGCGCCGGGTTGTTGACGTTGTCATCCCACGTGCCGTTGAGCTTGGCGGCGTAGATGAACGTCGGGTCGCATTCCAGACGCATACCCTTGCGCAGCCGGTTGTGGAAGACACTCGCCACCAGCGGGCGTTCGGCATCGTCAGCGGCTTCCTTTTCAATCATGGAAGCCAAAGTCACCACCTGCCGCAGTGTCAGGCGGCGGGCTTCCGCCTGCTGGCGCAGTTCCGGCGTCCATGCCCGGCGGAAACGGGCAACCGCCTCGGCCAGAATTTCAGCGTTCGTTGCCCGCTTCGGAACGATATAGGTATCCGGGAAAATGTACCCTTCAAGGCTGGTGGCCTGTGGGTCAAGGTCGGCAATCAGGCGCACGTCCAGCAGCGCCGGATCGAGCTTTCCGCTGGCGGGACGGTTCGGCAGCAGGTCGTTGACCTCGTAGATGGTCAACCCGGGCCGAAACATGATGCGGCGCGTGGCAACCGCGCCCCGGCGGATTTTTTCCAGTGCGGCCAGCGGAGCAATCGGCGATTCAAACTCGTAGTCTCCGGCCTGCAAACGGCGTCCGGCCGGGTTGAGCATCAGATAGACCAGTGCCGGGTAGCGGTTCGGGATGATGCCGCGCTCGTAGAGCAGTTCCACGACCTCGCGCGCCCGCATCCCCGGCTCGATGGTGATGAGTTCATCGGCGGCCCGGTGACTGAACGGTACGTGCAGACTCCGGTAGGACAGAAATCCCATCCCGACCACAGCCAGAAGGGCTACTGTGACGACCGCAAACCAGGCCAGTCGGCGGCGTAGATGTGCCATGACGTATCCTGCTGGGGCAGATGATCAGACGCCCGCCACCATGCGAAGAATTACAGGTGAAACGGCGCGTTATGGCGCAGCATGACACGAAACACAGCCGGGAACAACCCGCTGTATCAATCCCAGTCTAAGCCTGAAAAAAACCGGAGACCGTTCCGGCAGGAAGCAAAAAAGGCGGTCACGCCCGCATCAGAGCGTGACCGCCAGAAATCAGGTCAGGCTACCCTGACCAGGTTCAAACCTACCGTCGCCGTCCAGACGGCGTTCCGGGCATGGCCGTGCCAGAAGCCAGCGGCTCCACCGTCAGCCGCCCTTTGTCCCGCAGCACCTCAAAGCCAAACGCCGGACCCTCCAGCGACATCGTCGTTGCCATCACCGGCCCCGACGCCCGCCCCTCGTTCAACGCCACCGGGCAGGTCGTCCCGCCAACCCCGAAGACGTTGACATAGAACCGCAGCCGTCGCACGGCCGGCAGGGCAATGCGGAAGGTCAGCGTCCGTGAATCCCCCGGATTGAGCGTCCCAATCGGCGTGTTGCTGCCAATCGGCGCCTGTCCGTTGACCGTGGACTGGTTCGCGCCAGCCTGCCCGCCACTGCTGCACGTCGTCGCATCCGCCGTCAGCAGCCGGTGCGGGTTGGGCGAGGCCACAATCACCCCGGTCGGCGTACTGTCGGGATACCCCAGACCCGCCACCTGCACGAAGACATCCGAGATGGTCTGGGTACTCGTGTTCGTCAGCACAGCCGTCAGCACGAGGTCGCCGGCGTAGTTGGGCAACCCGCAGGTGTTCCCCGCCAGCATCTGCCCGGTGATGTTGAGTGACACGCGGCAGTTCTGCAACACCGCACAGGAAGCCGTGGTGGTGCAGTCAGGCGTGCCGGTCTGGATGGTGATGGACCAGCCGCCGTTGATGTTGCCGGTATCAAGAGTAGCATCATCAACGACAAACAGGCTCCACGTACCGTTCGGATTCGTGCCGTTGAAAACCGATAACGGCGGATTGAGCGGTTGCGTCACCGAACCCGGACCCGGCGACGGGAAGGTGTCTGGATTAGGCGGATGGTTGGTCGGTCGGTAGGTTCCGCTGGTGATCAGCGTCGAGTCAGGGAGCGAAACCGCCGCCGCATCATCGAACGTCAGGTTGACGCTGGAAACTCCAGCAGCACCACCGGCATCCGACATCAGGATGCACTGTTGACCACCCGGACCAACCAGCAGCACATCCACATCATCCGGGAAGGTGTGGGTGAAGCCGTTGAGTGTCACCGTCACCTTCGTCACCACTCCGGTGAGCCCGCTGACGTTGATGGTGGACGGATAGGGTGCTGCTGGTCCTGACGTTCCCGAGGCTGGAATCGTGATCGGCGCCGGGTTGGAGAAGGTAAACGTGCCGCCCGGCGTCAACGGGCAACCCGTCGCCACCGTGTAGCTCGCTGTATTTGGACCGCCGCTCGGTCCAAACGTGATAGACACGTTGATGGTGACGGTCGTCCCCGGCACAAAGGTCGGCAGGAGCTTGAAGGTCACGTTGCCGGTCGCACTGCCACCCGGCGCCAGCGAACCAAGGCTTGCAGTGCCATTGACAATCGTCACCTCCGGTGTCGTTGAGGTGATGGTAACAGTGACTCCCGTTGCCGGCGAGCCGCCCACGTTCGTCACCGTGATGGCCGATTGCAGGGTCTCGCAGGGTTCAAAGAAGCCATCGCCATCGCTGTTGAGCGTCCCCGGCAACTCGGTTGTGGTCTGACCTGTGAAGGTCACATTCGGAGGCGTCACAATGCCGCAGCACTGGAAGCCATCCTGCACGGTGAGCGTGTCAATCCGCCACCCGGGCGCACCGATAATCGAGTCACTCCCCATGCGGAACCGCAGGATGACCGTCCGCGGGCCGCTTCCCGGCAGGTTCACCGTCGTGGTGATGTAGCCGCCGGAGTTGCCCGTCCAGGCCTGCCGTCCAGCAAGCGGGTTGGGAGATGAGTTAAGCGTGCGGTTGTAGCCGCCAATGACGAAGCTTCCGCCGGCCGCCAGAATGTCCTGGAACGGTCCACCGTTGATGCTGATCTCCAGCACCCCGCCGTCCCAGCCAAATTCGAAGTTGAAGTTGTTGCGGAAGGTCAGCCGCGCCTGATTCGTCGTCAGGTTGATGGGTGGCGTATCCAGCCGCTTGTCGCTGACCACAGCCGGGTTGTCCACGAAAGCGCAGTTGGGCGGCGTGTGAGGCGTGCTGGTCGACGTCTCCCACAGAGGCGCCGGCCCCGAAGCATTCGTTGCCGTCCAGCCCGCCGGAAGCGCCGGCGGCGTGACCGTATCGAAGTTCTGTGTCAGAACGTTGTTCGGCGTCCCAATCTGGGTCGAGAACGTTACCGACCCCAGACTTCCATTGCCGTCGCTGAGGTTGAATGTTAAGGTCAGCCCCGTCCCGCACGGCCCGTTGACCGTGAAGGTGAAGTCCTGCGTCGCGCTGGCCCCAACCGGCAGCGTACCGTAGTTCTGTGGGTTCGTGCCGCCAATTGTGCCCACCCCGCCACCGGGCACCAGCGTGGCAATGAGGTTGCCGTTGGTCGAGGCTGTACCGTCATTGCGCAGCGTGATGCTGTAGGTCACGGTCTCGTTCTGATCGGGTACACCATTGTTGGGCACACAGCTTTCCGCCGTCAGGGCGGCACTCGTCACACTGATGATCGGCAAGTTCGCTGCTGGCTCCCCGTTGTGGACCACCAGTGCAAAGTCCTGGTTGTTCCCAAAAACAGTCGGGTCAGCTTGGGCAACAATGTTTGCCGCCCGCACGCGAACGAGGAACGGCGTACCAGCAGGGAAAGGCGGCAGGAAGACACTCTCGACGTTGTTGCGGAAATCAGCCGTTCCGCCCGTCACCGAGTTAGCGCCGCTGAAGACGTTCCCCCGGTACGTATTGCTGCCAATCGTCACTTCCAGATCGAGGTCGTTGAGATAGGCGTTACCTATCGTCGGGCCCGGCGCGTCTGTCCATGCCAGCGTCACCCGGAATGGGGCTGTTCCATTCACCACAGTGCCGGTGAAAACCCGCTCCTGTCCCGTCGCCGTAAACCGGTCCGCCGGTACCTGGTCGCGGATGATCCGCTGCACGCCGTTGAACGCCGTGCCAAGGTTCATCATCCCCATCCCCTGGGAGTTCGACCACAGCGTATCGTTGGCGCCCGTACCCGTCATATACCGCGCCGTGTTCATCAGGTACGCCTTCACCATTGCCGGGCTGGGCGGGGCGCTGCCGGAAGGCGTCCGATGTGCGCCAATGTAGCCCGGGTTGTTGATGAACTGCTGATAGACGAGCGCCGCCCCACCGGCCACGGCCGGGCAGGAATGGCTCGTCCCGGATGAGGTGGTGTACCACCGCTGCGCAGGTGAAAAGGGGAAAAAGTTGTTCGGACTACCGGCCGTGCCACTACCCGGCAGCGCGCACACCCCACTGGCCCGGAAGTTCGGGTCAGCCGCTCCAAGGTTATTCAGCGGTGCCGTCGGATCCGCGCCAGCAGCCACATAGGTCATCCCAGTGACGTGCGTCCCCGGCGCAACGATATCCGGCTTGCGCCGCCCGTCCGCGCATGGCCCGCGGCTTGAGAAACTGGCCATGTCGTTGGCGCTGTCCGCGCCGGTATCCGGGGTGTTGCAGCCATCGTTCCCGGCCGGGTGGTTCCCACCGTTGGCAATCGAGTGGGAATGTACGTTTTCGGCTGCGCCGACAGTGATGACGTTCTTTGCCGTGCCCGGCACGCCGATGCCGGAGGTGCCAGAGTTGCCGGCTGCAAAAACCACAACGAGCTGCTGGTTACCGTTCGAGGGGTTCGCATCCACATCGCGTGTCCGCGCGTCATAAGTCTGTGCGACCGGGCTGTAGGAGCCAAGAGGAGCACCACCGCCCCAGCTATTGCTGCTAATCCGGGTACCACTGTTGTAACCGGCTGCCAGCATGTTGCCGATGTCGGGAAACGTGAAGTCTGGGTCGAAAATGACCGAGTTGGCCAGCCGCACAAACGGCGCCACGCCCAACCCGTAGCGGAAGCCATCTGGATCACGGTGGACGCGCAGGCCACCGGTGTCAAAGCTGTCCGGCACGAACCCACCCACGATGCTCATGTTGAGCTGCCCGTGACCGTCAAAACCCTGCCCGGCATCCGTACCGAGCGTACCCCAGACGCCTTTGTAGATAAACCGCGACGTGCTACCCAGGTCCCCGCCTTCCCACAGGCTGAAGTGCCGTGCCGGCACGGGACCCGCATTGCTGTTGACCGGCACCGTGCCGGGGTCAGCCCCCGTCGGATTCCGGTCGGCGCCGTCATCCGTCACGTCCACGACGAACCCGGACGAGTTGAACTGTGCCTGCGTAAAGCCCCAGCTTGCCAGTAACGCGAGATAGTTGCCCGGATTCGGAGTGTTGCCCGTGATGTTCCCGGCCACGATCATGTTCTGCCGCTCGTCAAGCTTTTTGAACTCGGTCTTCGGATGAATCGAGACCACATCGGGCCGGTTGGCCACATCCGCCAGGTAATCCGGCGACATCTTGATGAACAGGTTGACGTACGGCCCCCATGCCTGGGTCTCGCCGAGCTGCCGCGCTCCAATCTCCCGCAGCAACTCAAACGTCCCCCGATTTCCCTGCTGGTCGGCGAAAAGCTGCACCTGATATTCGCCGTTCGTGTCAATGTACTGCTTGCTGCCCGGAATCGCCGACGGGTGCACCTTGAACAACCCGTAAAACGGGCTGTCCCACTGCACCACTTGCGTTCGCTGCATCATGGCATTGAGTGCCGCAAAGCTCTTGGCGTTGCCGTACACCAGATAAGCGTTGCTGGGAACGGCCGTGACAATCTGCACCCCGGTCGCTTCCAGCATCCGTACCCAGCCCGGCTGGATAGGCCCGGCAAACTGCACCAGCCGCATCCCGACACCATCCACCAGTTCCTGCTGCCCGCGCAGTGACTGCGCTGCCGGCGAGGTCGTGTTGATTTCTACCGCGTTGAGATAGACATAGTTGAAGTCGTTGCGCTGGGTGACGCCCGGCGCATCGGCCAGTTGTGCCGCTTCCCGTTCGGAGACTTCCACAACCCGGAAGCCCTCGTACTCACTGATGACTTTGGCACTGCGCATGGCTTCCGGCATTGGCGCGTCTGACTCAATGCGCAGCTTGACCCGGTCGCCGGCTACCGAAAGCTCCCGGACATTGGACAGGTTGAACTTTCCGGCGGTCAATTGCGCCCGCCCGGCCGCGCGCGTCAGCGGCGCACGGAACGTGACCGCGATGCCGGCCACGAAAACCGTAGCGGCCACGACGAGCGGCAGAAGGCGTCGCCAACCTGAGCGCCGACGCGGGCGTTCGGCTGGCGGAGAAGATGTGATGTCATTCATCTGTGTTTTCCCTCATGAGGCTCTGCAAACTCACGCCACTGGCGGCGTGAGGGAGTGGATACAAACGGCTCTGGCTCACTCCACAAGGGGCGGTCGCCCGATACACTGAGCGTGCCACGAACCGCACACAAAAAGCTGGCCTTCCAAAATGACCCGCGAGGCTGGATAAATTGCCGCGACAAGCCGTTTTCAAATGTGTGTGGCCTTGTTTACGCTTTGCGTGTGCCGCTTGTCAATGCCAAAACCGGCCGGACAGCTCGACCTGGCACGCGATATGCGAAGCACGAACACGACTGCGACGCCGGAAGACAAGCGGGTAAAAACACAGTAGGGGGGGGCAGCATCATCCAGCATGCGCATTGTCTTTATGGGCACGCCTGATCTGGCCGTCCCAACCCTGCGGCGGCTGCACCAGGACGGGCATGACCTTGTGGCCGTGGTTACACAGCCCGACCGCCCGGCCGGGCGCGGCCACCGCCTGCAACCTCCGCCTGTCAAAGTGGCGGCCCAGGAACTGGGCCTGCCGGTCTGGCAGCCAACCAAAATCAAAACGCCGGACTTCCACGCCAACCTCGCGGCGCTCGACGCCGACGTGGGCGTGGTTGTGGCTTATGGGCGGATTCTGCCGCCGCACCTGCTGGAAACCCCACGGCAGGGTTTTCTGAACGTCCACTTCTCGCTGCTTCCGAAGTATCGCGGTGCAGCCCCGGTCAACTGGGCCATTGCCCACGACGAAGCCCTGACCGGCGTCACTGTGATGTATATGGACGCCGGGCTGGACACCGGCGACATTGCCCTTCAGACCGAGTGCTGGATTGGGCGCGAAGAAACGGCCCCGGAACTGGGCGCGCGCCTGGCGCACCTCGGCGCAGAACTGCTCAGTGACGCACTGCGACAACTGGCAGAAGGCCAGCTTCCCCGGCGTCCCCAGGACGCGACGCAGGCAACCTACGCCCCGCTGCTCAAACGTGAAGACGGCTGGATTGACTGGTCCCTTCCGGCCACAGCCATTGCCGCGCGCATCCGGGCGTTCCAGCCTTTTCCCGGCAGTCACACGTACCTTGCCGGCCGCCGTGTCACCTTCTGGCGCGGGCAGTCTGTGCCACTGCCGGCCGGGGAAGCCGCCTCACCCGGTACGCTGCTGGCCGTCACGGATAACGCGCTGCTCATTGCCTGTGGGCAGGGCACGGGCCTGTCCGCACAGGAACTTCAGCTTGAAGGCCGGGCGCGGGTTTCGGCGCGGGACTTCGCCAATGGGTTGCGATTGCAACCGGGGGCATGTTTCATGTCGCCGATGCCGGCCTCGCTGCGCACCGACTCTGAGTAACGCGCCAACCACCCCAAGCAATGTCTTCACCGCTAAGTTGGGATGCCTTTTGCACGCAGTTGCGCCCGACGTTCATCCCCCCTTTTGGCTGCCCGGAGTCGCTGGCCTTTGCCCTGCCCACGTTGGAGCATCTCCACTGGCTCGACCGCCAGGCCATCAAGCTCGCCGCGCGCCTCGACCGCCCAACCCGCCTCGTCCTTGACGACGACCCGCCGGCGCATCTGCGGGCGCGTTTGGAAGCCCAGTGCCTGACGCGCGCCGATGCGGCTCCCTACTTGGGGCAGGTCGTTCCCTATGCGCCCGGCTTCATTCTGCACTGGGTGCGGTGCGTCCTGCCTACGGCCCGGCTCGCGGCGCTGTGGCGGGATTACCAGACAAGCCTCGACCGGGCACACCGGATTCCCACCGGCAGCAGCTACGCCGAGCGTTTCCCTCACCTGCGGCTGGGGCTGATGCTGGGCGCGGACCTGTTCAACTGCGGCGAGTTTTATGCCGCCCACGAAGACTGGGAATCCCTCTGGATGCGCCTGCCGGAAGACGGCGAAAAGCTGGTCATTCAGGGGCTCATCCAGCTCTGCGGCGTCCACATTCACCGCCTCAAAGGACGGGCCGAGCCAATGCAGGTGCTGTTTGACAAAGCGCGCCTCAACCTGGCCGAAGGCGGACAGGACACCCCCTGGCTGGACGTTGCGCAGCTTTTGCGCGAAACGGAAACCATCCTTCAGACCCCGCTCGCAGCTCCCATCCGCGCGCCGGAAATCCCGCTCGTCAACGAACACGCCGATGTCCCGTGCAAGCATCGCTAAATCTGGCCTATGCGGACGGTCATCCTGCTCATTCTCAGCAATCTGTTCATGACGGTGGCCTGGTACGGACACCTGCGCCACCGGGGCGTCACCCTGTGGAAGGTCATTCTCATCAGTTGGGGTATCGCGTTTTTTGAATACTGCCTGCAGGTGCCGGCCAACCGCTGGGGCTATGGGCAGTTCACGGCGTTCCAGCTCAAGATTCTGCAGGAAATCATCACGCTTCTGGTCTTTGTCGCCTTCGCCATCACCTACCTGCACGAGCCGCTGCGGTGGAACTATGCCGTGGCATTTCTCTTCATCCTCGCGGCCGTGTACTTTGCCTTCCTCCCGGCATCATCCACGCCGGCGCACCCATGACGGAAGCCTTGAAAAAGCGATGAAAGCAAGGCGCGAAACACTGGTTGGCGGTTGGCTCCGGGTTTTCCTGCTGGTGGGCCTCGTGTCCGGCTTCCCTGCATCAGCGGCCGGCGCGCTGGCGGTTCAGACGATTCCACGCGAGAGTGTCCGCTGGCACTACGAACGGGCGCTGGTGCTCGATGCCCAGGGGCATACCGGACGGGCCATCGCGGCACTCTACCGCGCGCTCGATGCCGCCGAAGAACAGCGCCACGCGCTTGAAGTCGCCATCAAGGCAAAACTGACGGAAACCGACCGTGTGGCGTTGGAACAACTGGAGCGTACGGCCCGCGACCGCCGTCTGGCCGGTTCATCCCGGCAGCAGCAGACGCAGGTGGAGCTGGCCCGGGCCTTTGACCAACTGGCCGCCCGCCATCTTTCAACCGACGATCTGGGCCTCTGGCAGACGCTTGCCTTACAGGTCACAGAGTGCCGCTATTTTCTGGCCTCGCTCTACTGGCGTAGCGAGCGCACGGCTGATGCCATCATGACACTGGTTCAGGTGATGGACGTGCCGGGGATGCCGGAGCACATCCTGGCGCGCCTGTTGCTTGCGCGGGCCTACGGACAGCTCGGCGCGTGGGAGTATGCCCAGCCCCATCTGGAACGGCTGGCGGCGCTGACCGATTTCCAGGACGCGGCGGCCCGGCGTGCGCTGGAACGCCTCCGCAAAGCCAAAGCCCAGCCAAAGAGCAGCGATCTGTCGTTGGCCCGTGCCGACCTGCACACCGTGGTCACGGCCATTGAGCAGGCTTTCGTGGCCAGCCCGGCCGCCTACCGCGCGTTGACCCTGGGCCGTCACCTGCACGACCCGCTGGCCTATCTGGAGCTGGCGCATCTGTGCGAGGAGGAAGACACCCCGGAGGAACTGCGCGCCACCCTGCAGGAAGGGATTCGCGTGCGGGGCAACTTCTTCCCGGTTGCCTGGCTGGCGCTTGGAGCCGAAGCCGAACAGCAGGCGGCGGAACTCGAAGCGGCCAACCAGGCCGCCGAGGCGCAGCAGGCTTACCGGCGCGCCGCCGAGGCCTTTGCAAAGGCGTTCGAGCAGCTTCAGCAGCTTGATTTTCAGCCGGTCCGCGATTTTGACCCGGAACGACTCACCACCCTGCGCCGGAAACTGGCGCAACATCGGGAACAGCCGTAGCTCTTTCAAGCACAAACAAGTCCTTTCCGCCGGGCACAAAAGGCACGTCAAATCCTGTCCGGCAGACAAAAAAGCGGTCACGCCCGCATCAGAGCGTGACCGCCGGAAATCAGGTCAGGCTACCCTGACCAGGTTCAAACCTACCGTCGCCGTCCAGACGGCGTTCCGGGCATGGCCGTGCCAGAAGCCAGCGGCTCCACCGTCAGCCGCCCTTTGTCCCGCAGCACCTCAAAACCAAACGCCGGCCCCTCCAGCGACATCGTCGTTGCCATCACCGGCCCCGGCGCCTGCCCCTCGTTCAACGCCACCGGGCAGGTCGTCCCGCCAACCCCAAAGACGTTGACAAAGAACCGCAGCCGCCGTATCGCCGGCAGGGCAATGCGGAAGGTCAGCGTCCGCGACTCACCCGGATTGAGCGTCCCAATCGGCGTGTTGCTGCCAATCGGCACCTGCCCGTCGACCGTGGACTGGTCCGCGCCAGCCTGCCCGCCACTGCTGCACGTGGCCCCATCCGCCGTCAGCAGCCGGTGCGGGTTGGGCGTGGCCACAATCACCCCGGTCGGCGTGCCGTCGGGATACCCCAGACCCGCCACCTGCACGAAGACATCCGAAATCGGCTGGGTACTCGTGTTCGTCAGCACAGCCGTCAGCACGAGGTCGCCGGCGTAGTTGGGGAACCCGCAGGTGTTGCCCAAAAGCGTCTGCCCGGTGATGTTGAGTGACACGCGGCAGTTCTGCAACACCGCACTCGCTCCACAGGCTGTGGTGGTGCAGTCAGGCGTGCCACCCGGCGTCAACGGACAACCCGTTGGCACCGTGTAGGTCGGACCGGATAACCTACTGACTGGCCCATTCGCAAAGATATTCTTCGCGCTCTTCCCGGCAGTGGGTAGCGTATAAGAGATGAACAAGTAGACTTCGATGGTCGTCCCCGGTGTAAAGGTCGGCTCAAGCTTGAAGGTGAACTGGATGTTCGCACTTTGACCCGGTGCCAGCGAATCAATAAGTTTTTCCACGTCACCGACAATCGTCACATTTGGTGTCACTGTGCTAAAGAGGACACTGACTGGTGTCTCCGTGTCACCCACATTCATTACTGTGATGTCTGATTGCAGGGTCTCGCAGGGTTCAAAGAAGCCATCGCCGTCACTGTTGGACGGTCCTGATACCTCAGTCGTGGTCTGGCTTACAAAGACCACCTCCGGGAACATCGCAAAGCCGCAGTGACCATTCCCGGCTGCATTGTTCCCACCGTTGGCAGTTGCGTGGGAAGGTACATTGATGCCGGCTACCAGAACCGTGACCACCACAACCAGCGGCAGAAGGCGACGCCACATCGAGCGCCAATGAGATCGCCTATTTGATGGAGAAGACGTGATGTCATTCATCTGTGTTTTCCCTCATAATGCTGTGCAAGATCACGCTGCTGGCAGCGTGATAAGTAGATACAAACGGCCCTGACACACTCCACAGAAGCGGCCGCCCGATACGCTGAGCGTGGCAGGGACCGCACACAAAAAGCTGCTTTTCCAAAAATGACCTGCGTGGCTGAAAAACCTGCCGCAACAGACCGTTTTCAAGCGTATGCTCCTTTGTTTACGCCCGGCCTAAGCCGCTTGTCAACGCTATCAAAGGGAACGCTTTCACCCGGCACAAAGGGCATTCCAAAGCTGTCCGGCAGACAAAAAAGCGGTCACGCCCGCATCAGAGCATGACCGCCGGAAATCAGGCCGGGTGCGCCCGACCAGATTGAAGCTTGTTGAAACTTAGCGCCGCCGCCCGCCGCTGGGTTGCATCGCAGTGGAGCGGCCGGAAGCCAGCGGCTCCACCGTCAGCCGCCCTTTGTCCCGCAGCACCTCAAAGCCAAACGCCGGACCCTCCAGCGACATCGTCGTTGCCATCACCGGCCCCGACGCCCGCCCCTCGTTCAACGCCACCGGGCAGGCCGTCCCGCCAACCCCAAAGACGTTGACAAAGAACCGCAGCCGCCGCACAGCCGGCAGGGCAATGCGGAAGGTCAGTGTCCGCGACTCACCCGGATTGAGCGTCCCAATCGGCGTGTTGCTGCCAATCGGCACCTGCCCGTCGACCGTGGACTGGTCCGCGCCAGCCTGCCCGCCACTGCTGCACGTGGCCCCATCCGCCGTCAGCAGCCGGTGCGGGTTGGGCGTGGCCACAATCACGCCGGTCGGCGTACTGTCGGGATACCCCAGTCCCACCACCTGCACAAAGACATCCGAGATGGTCTGGGTACTCGTGTTCGTCAGCACAGCCGTCAGCACGAGGTCGCCAGCGTAGTTGGGTGGCCCGCAGGTGTTGCCCAAAAGCGTCTGCCCGGTGATGCCAAGCGACACCCGGCAGTTCTGCAACACCGGCGTCGCCGTCGGCACGGAAATGACGACCCGCTTCGGATCGTGGTCCGACAGCCGCTTGGGCGACGCTGCATTGTTGCGGTCCACTTCGGGGAAGTCCGCGTTGACCCGCGCGGTTTCCGAGAAAGCAATACCCGACAGGTTTTGGGTGACGGCTACCTGGTCCAGCGTCTGGGCGCTGCCGTCAAACAGGAAGGAATAGTTCGACGAGTTCACCGCCGTCCCTGTCAGGCTCACCAGCGGCGGCGTCGGTGGATTCCACGCGGCCGTCGGTGCCAGCACGACCCGGGTATCATTTGCGCCGCTGGTCGGCGGCGTCGGCGCATTGCCCAGAATCGTGTTGTAGATGTCCGCGTAACCGTCGTTGAACTGGAAGCCGTTGAAGTCGCCGATGACCACCATGCGCTCATTCGGATTCAGTATCTGTCGCTGGCGAATGAGGTTAGCGACGAACTCGGCCTGCAACTGCCGCTTGTGGCGTACCCGGTAGCCCTCATTCGGATAGCCGTTGACGGGAGAACCGCCGGTGTCAATGTCTCTCAGTGAACGCTGGTGCAGGTTGATGACCGTAAACGCAAAGCCCCCCAGCGCCCCCTGCAAAATGATCGGCGGGCGGTCGTTGAGAATCGCCGTCGAACTGTCCGGCCGCACATACGTATCGGTCGCGCCCACCTGCGTCACACTGCTCACTGTGACGCGGTTGGTATTGACCAGATAGGCCACGGCAATACCGCCCACGTCATTGGTCGGGAAGATGTACCCCACGTAAAACGGGAGCGCCAGGTTGCTGTTTGTGGGATTGCCGTTGTCGGTGTTGAGCCGCGCCGCCATATCGTTGATGACAACGGTCAGGTTGTCCGTCGGCGCTTCCACTTCCTGCAACCCAATGACATCCGGGTTGCGCAGGATGTTCCGCACCTGAAGGGAAAACTTGCTGAGGCGATTGCTGTACGCCGTCGGCGTCAATACCGGTTCGCTCCGCCCCGGATCGTTCCGGTCGTCAAAGAATCGCTGGACGTTCATCGAGGCAATCGTGAGGTCAGTTGCAGGACGGACGGACAGCGGGATGGCCTCGCCTACCCCAGGATCGCCGTTGTTGGAGAAGACCGGCGGGTTGGCCGCTTCCGGCAAAATCGTGAACGTGCGAAACGCATAGTCCATCGCTCCGACCAGATTCGTCACAATGGCCGGATAAGGTGTACTCGGATCAAAGTCCCCCGACGGCACGTTGAGCGCCGTCGTGCCGGGTTGCGCCGTGCTGTCCACCCGCAGCAACTCCGGGTTGGCATCCCAGCGCGGCACGTTGACCGGCGGCGGCAACGTCCCCGTCACTCCGCCATTGGGAACAGTGTCCGGGAAGCGGATGCCCGGCTCACGAAACGGACGGTCGGCGCAAAAGCCGCTGCCGCACACCTCCGCCACAACGCCAAAAAACCGCCCGTTCGTCGTTGATGTGGCATTCGTTTCATTGATGAAACCGCCGGTGGGCGACACCACCGCCAGATGCTGCACCGCCACCCGCATCCCCTCAAACCGCTCGTAGCGCAACGGCAGGGTCGGCTCCAGTGGCGACGGCGTGCTGGCAATGGCCGGAGTGATGACCGTCGGTGCCGGCAAGGGAACACTGCACGCCAGCCGGGCAATCGTCAGTGACCCCGAAAGCTGCGTCACCGACGGCTGCTGCGGGTCAGCCGAGGGCACAAACTCATTGACCGTACCCCGTACCCGCACCAGGTTCCCAATCTGCACCGGCGGCGTGCTGCCCGTGAACACAAACAGCCCTTCGGACGTGTTCGGATTGCCATCATCGAGCGCAGAGCCGTCCGGCGTCTGGATGAAAAACCCGTTGCTGCGCAGCCCATACACCACACCTTCGGTCGTCTGCACGGTGCTGACCAGCGGCGAGGTGTTGCCTGTCCCCTGAATCTGGTTGATGGGCGTGACCGGTGTTGCCGCCACGACGTTGACCGTGATGGTGCAATCCTCGGTCTGGGGCGGGGTGTCGTTGTTTGACCAGCGGACAACGACGCTGTAGGTCCCGGTCGGCACGGTGTTGGCAATCTGCAGGGTGGCCGTGGCTGTGCCGCCGACGCCGGTTGCCGGAACAAAGTCCACAATGGAGAAGCCAGCCGTGGGTGGCGTGACACTGAAGACGACGGCGCTGTTGACGATGCTGTCGCTATCCGTGGCGCTCAGCCCGCAGGCAACGGCCGTCGTTCCCTGAAACGCCGCCACGGTCCCCGGACACGACGGCACAATCGGCGCGGTTGGCGGCGGCCCGCCGCCGGTCAGCGTGAAGTTGTCAATGCCAAAGCTGTCACGGTTGCCGGAGCCGCTTGAAGCACTCAGCGCTACGATGCGGAAGAAGACACTGGGCTGGTTGCTCACCTCGGCCGACTGCGTTGGCGACAGCGTCACAGAGATGTTGGTGTTGCCCCACGTGCCGGGGTCAGTGTAGGTGGCGAGCGTCACGAAGGACGTTGGGTTTGCGCCGACGCCGTATTGTAGCGTCCAGGTCGTACTGCGCGGCTGGACGCTCAGCATCTGGGCATCAAAGCTGACAGCAGTGATGGTTTCCCCGGTCGTATTCCGTTGGTAGGTAAAGGCCGCACCGGGGTCGCCGAAACCTCCGGTCTGCCGGATGCCCAGTGCCCGGTCCGGGGCGCTGTTTTGGGTTGTGTCGGGCGTTGAGGCGTTGAAACCGGCATTGTTGGCCGAGGCAAAGTTTTTGAAGGCCCCGCTGGTGTTTGCCCAGTCTATGGGCGTGGTTGAAAATGAAGCTGGTGTGCCAAGCGAGGTGGCGGTCGCGCCGGTACGCACCGTCCAGCCCGACGGCAGACCGCTGCCGATGCCGTCAAAGGTTTCGACATAGAGGATCATCGTCGTGGCCGGGACGGCCGGCGCCGCTGTGGAAGGACGGGCGGCGGTGTTGGCGCTCATCGGCCGCGGCCACGGCCCATACACCGCGAGCAGCGCACAGGCCATACCAATCACGAACACTGACGCCACATAGCGCCAGCGCGTCTGATTCATCGTAATGTGCATATTGACTTCAACTCCTGAGTCGGTACTGCACGGCTAACGGGTATCTACGCCGCAGGCAGCCGGGCAGTGGAAGAGAAAGTTCATTGAGGACAACTGGACATTGTGTAGAGTGGCCCAACCTTATGCCTGCTGTGTAAACGACACGTTACCAGTAAAGCTGTTTTTTTCGCTGTGGCGGGATACGCCATTTTGCAGAAGCTTGGGACAAACATCCGGCATGACCACCACCGACCCGAAGCGCCTCATCGAATTGGATGGCATCCGTGGTTTCGGCGCATTGGTCGTCGTCCTGTTTCACTATGTCCACCTCATCACCCGCCAGTCGCCGCCCGGTCCGCTCAAACACATCGCTGACTATCTGGGCTGGACGATTGGCATCATGGACCTGTTTTTCATTTTGTCCGGTTTTTTGATTGCAGGAGTGTTGTACGACGTGCGCACGTCGCCCAATTTTTTCAGGGTGTTTTATCTGCGGCGTATTCTGCGCATCTTTCCGCTGTACTATGCCGTCGTGGGCGCTTTCCTCATCACGCGGCTGGCCGTCTGGGCGGCGGTCACAACCGGCATCAGTGAAGGCGAAGCCATGCACTGGCTCATCCAGCGTCCGGTCGGACAGTTGAACGCCACCGACGGGCGCTGGCTGGCCAGCTACCTGCTCTATCTGCAAAATCTGGCTATGGCCTACGCTGGCGAGTATGGCGCGTACTGGCTTTCGCCTACGTGGTCGCTGGCTGTCGAAGAACAGTTTTACCTGGGGCTGCCGCTGCTTATCCGGTACGTTCCGCCGCAGCATCTGCGTCTGGTCGTCGGCGGGTTCATTGTGGCCGCGCCGCTGTTGCGTTTTGGGCTGGCCCTGACGCCCTACAACAACCCCACGGCGCAGTATGTGCTGACGCCGCTGCGCTTCGATGCGTTGGGATTCGGGGTGCTGACGGCGCTGCTTTACCGCGATCCGGCCGCCTGGTCCTGGCTGGAGCAGCAGCGGCGCTGGTGGTGGGCGTTGATTGCCCTTACGAGCGGCTGGCTGTGGCTGCTCTACAGCCGGCGGCTGAGTTTTTATGCGCCGGCGCAGATTGCGACCTTTTACTTTGCCCAGGCGGTGGCTTACACCATGCTGTTCTGGCTGGTGCTGACGCACCGCGCGGGTCGGCTGGCCGGCTTTTTCCGCTGGTGGGGGTTTGTCCGCGTGGGCGAGTTTTCCTATGGATTGTACCTGCTGCACGTGCCGGTACTGGGGCTGGCCCACGCCGTGGTGTTTGGCACCGCGCCCCACCTCCAAACCCTTCCGCGGATCGCCGTGACCATTGGTGCGGCCGGCCTCGTTCTGGCGCTGGCCAAACTGTCCTGGGAGTGCTTTGAAAAGCCCTTCATTCGGCGTGGGCAGCAGTTTCGCTATGATTCACCAACCTGAGACCGGCACAACCCGACTTCATTCCGCTTTTCATTCATATGAGCGCGTCAAGCCCAACCGCACTCCGGGCGTCTGGCTGTGATACCGTTCACGCGGCCGGGTGTTTGCAACCTGCCGCCGCAAGACCTAATTCTGCACCTTGTGGGGACTCCACACATGATGCGTAACCCGATGTTGGCTGCCTTGGCGTTGCTGCTGCTTGGGCCGTCAGGTCCGGTAGCCCAGGAAACCAGTCCAAGTCGTCCGAAAACCACCCCTGGCAGCGGAGCGCCGCGCACGACCCCATCTGCACCCCAGTCCAAACCGCCGGCCCCCAGGCCAGCCGGACAGACACCAGCGGAGACAGAAGCCGCGCCCAAACCCAAGCCCATGCACGAAACCCTGCGCGGCTACCTGCGCCAGATCAAGGGCGTCCGGCTGGAGCGCGCCGACAAGGACCCCAACACCATCGTCAGCCACTACACCGCAACCACCGGCGAAACCTTTGACATCGTGGTGATTCATTCGCCGCGCAAGAAAATGGTCGGACTGTATTCCTATGCGTTTGGCAACGTTGCCGAGGCCAAGAACGCCGATGCCCTGCGTGCGCTGCTACTCAGTGCCAACGAAGCCCTGGCCTTTGGAAGTTTCTTTGTCGATCGCGAGCAGGACATTGGGCTGAAGTGGTCGCTGCGTACCGAAACACCAATTACGTTCGAGGCGTTCCAGACGGTGTACCTGGGACTGGCTGCCGCCGCCAGGGAATACGGGCCGCAGATTGCCGACTGCATGAAGGGCAAAGCGAAGGAAGAGGAAAGCGATTCCACCACTCCTCCACCACGCGATGATGAAGAAAACGGAGCCGACAGCCCGGCACCTTCCAAAGTCACGCGCGAGCGGCGCGTGCGCAATCCGCAATAACGCCGTGCTGACGCTTGCCCTGGCCAAAGGCCGCCTCCAGGAAACGACCCTTGCCCGGCTGGAGCAGGCCGGTATCGTGCTGCCGCCGGAGCAACCCGACAGCCGGCGGCTCGTTCTGAACGACGTGCGCGGCGAGTACCGCTTTCTGCTCGTCAAACCGGGTGACGTGCCGATTTATGTTGAACACGGCATTGCCCAGGCCGGGGTCTGCGGGCGGGATGTCCTGCTCGAACAGGAACCGGACGTGTATGAACCGCTCGATCTGGGTTTTGGCTGCTGTCGGCTCGTGGTGGCCGGCTTCCCTGACATGCCCTGGCGGGAAGCCAACCATCTGTCAAAACTCCGTGTGGCCACGAAGTACCCACGAATCACGCAGCGCCACTTTCAGGCCCGCGCCACGCCGGTGGAAATCATCCCGCTGAGTGGTTCGGTTGAGCTGGCCCCGGTGCTGGGGCTGGCCGACTGCATTGTGGATATTGTCGAAACCGGCCGCACCCTGGCCGAAAACGGGTTGGCCGTTCTGGAGGACATCGCACCGGTGAGCGCGCGTTGTATCGTCAACCGGGCAGCCTTTCACCTTGCCCGCCATCAGGTGACACGGTTGCTCGAACAACTCGCCCCGCCAGCTTGAATCAGGCGCGACCTTATCAACGGGCTGGCTGCACAGAAACCAGTCTCTTTTGGCGAGTGTTCTCCCTGCCGGGACAGCTTACCTTTACCCTTCCGCCGCTTTGGGTCATGCTTTTTGGCGTTGAAACCTGACCACACCATAAGCGCTACCGGGTCAACGCTCGACTCAGGAAACCGGTTTTCCCTCTATGCACGAAAAGTACCAACCACACGTCGTCGAAGAAAAATGGCAACGGATTTGGCGCGAGCAAAACACCTTTGCCGTCCGTGATGATGGCCGCCGCCCCCGCTACTACATGCTGGAAATGCTCCCGTATCCATCCGGGCGCATTCACCTCGGGCATGTACGCAACTACAGCATTGGTGATGCCGTCGCGTGGTACAAACGGCTTCAGGGCTACGACGTACTGCACCCGATGGGATGGGACGCCTTCGGGCTTCCGGCCGAAAACGCCGCCATCAAGCAGGGCGCGCGCCCCGACGAGTGGACCTACCAGAACATCGCTGCCATGCGTGCCCAACTCCAGCGGCTGGGCTTCAGCTACGACTGGAGCCGCGAGATTGCCTCCTGCCAGCCGGAGTACTACCGCTGGAATCAGTGGATGTTCATCCAGCTTTTCAAAAAGGGATTGGTGTACCGCAAGCGGGCGACGGTCAACTGGTGCCCGAAGTGCAACACGAGCCTGGCCAATGAACAGGCGGAAGGGGGCTACTGCTGGCGGCATCCCGACACGCCGGTGGAGCAACGGGAACTTGAACAGTGGTTTGTCCGCCAAACACACTACGCCGAGGAGTTGTTGGCTGGCATTGAAGGGCCACTCAAGAACGGCTGGCCCGGACACGTGCTCAAACGCCAGCACGACTGGATTGGGCGCAGTGAAGGGGCCGAAGTGGACTTTGCCCTGGCCGAGGCCCCGGCTCTCACCGTGCGCATCTTCACGACCCGGCTGGACACGATCTATGGCGCGAATGCCATCATCGTCGCGCCGGAACATCCCCTGATGGAGCAACTGCTTGAACGCTCGCCCGTGCGGAGTCAGGTCGCGGCTTTCGTGGCGCGGATCACGGCGCAGTCGTTGCGCGAGCGGACGGAATCGCGGGAAAAAGAAGGTGTGGAGACCGGTCTCCATGCCATCAATCCCTTCAACGGGGAGCGGCTGCCGGTCTGGACGGCGAATTTCGTTCTGGCGCAGTATGGGACCGGCGCACTGATGAGCGTTCCGGCGCACGATGAACGGGACTTCGAGTTTTCACGCAAGTACGGGCTGCCCATTCGCCGGGTCGTATGGGATACAACGCCCAGTGATCCACAGTCCACACTGAAGATTTCAACCGTGCCCTTCATGGATGAAGGTGTACTCGGCTCCGACTGCGGGCCGTTTTCCGGCCTGACCTCGGCCGCAGCGCGTCAGGCCATGGCGCACCATGCCGAAACCCACGGATTCGGGAAACGCACGGTTGTGTATCGGCTGCGCGACTGGGGCATTTCCCGGCAGCGCGCCTGGGGCACGCCCATCCCAATGATTCACTGTGACGCCTGCGGGACAATCTCGCCGGAAAAGGAAGAAAACCTGCCTATTACGCTGCCGCCAGACCTGGATTTCTCAGTCGGCGCACCGCTGGCAACCCATCCGACGTTCACAAAGGTGACGTGCCCCAACTGTGGCGCTCCGGCCCGGCGCGACACCGACACCATGGACACCTTCGTGGACTCCAACTGGTACTACTTCCGCTACTGTGATCCCCACAACGACCGGTGTCCCTTCGACCGGGAGATTGTCCAGCGCTGGCTTCCGGTGGATTTCTACATCGGCGGCGACGAACACGCCGTCATGCATCTGATCTACACCCGCGCCTGGACGATGATGATGCGCGACCTAGGGCTGATTGACTTTGGCGAGCCGATCAGGCGGCTGCTGACCCAGGGAATGGTCATTCTCAACGGGGCGAAAATGTCGAAGTCGCGCGGGAATATCGTGGACCCGGACGACATGATCCGGCGCTACGGGGCGGACGCTACGCGGCTGTCCATCCTGTTTGCGGCCCCGCCCGAACGGGAAGTAGATTGGAAGCGGGTCACGGATGAATACGGTGCAGATGACTATCCGGCGGCCGAAGGTGCGATGCGCTATCTGGCCCGGGTCTGGCGGCTGGTTCACCGGTGGCGTGACCGCTGCCGGAGCGTCACGGGTTTGCCGGTGACGGTTTCTCCGGCGGCAGAAGTGACGCGGCGCGCCACACACCGGGCGCTGGCGCGGGCAACGGAGGCCTTCGAGCAGGGACTGCGGCTCAATGTCGTCGTCGCCACGTGCATGGAACTGACCAATGACCTTTACGACTTCGACACGGCGGTGGGTGAAACGACAGAGACCACGGATGTCCAAACCATGCGTGAAGGTCTGGAGGCATTGGTGCTGATGTTGACGCCGTTGGCCCCCCACATTGCCGAGGAACTGTGGCAGGAACTGGGCCACACAACTTCGCTGGCTCAGGCGCGCTGGATGACGTATGACCCGGAGCTGGCCCGCGCACCGCAGTTGGAAATTCCGGTGCAGGTCAACGGCAAACTCAAAAGCCGGATTCTCGTCGCGCCGGACCTTTCTGATGCCGACCTGGAAGCCGCGGCGCTGGCCGATGAGCGGATTCGCGCGCTGATCACAGATAAAACCGTTGTCAAGGTCATCGTTGTTCCCAAACGGCTGGTCAACATCGTCGTTCGATAGCATTCCCATCCGGCAGCGACGCCTGCCTGAAAGGTTTTTTGTGTATGGATGCCATCGTTTTCTATGCCCCGCACGAAATCGGGCTGCAATCCATTCCCCTGCCCCCGCTGACGCCGACTTCGGTGCGGGTCGCCACGAAGCTGACCTCCATCAGCGCCGGCACGGAGCGGATGACCCTTGAAGGGCGACTGCCTGGAATGCCGCAGCTTCGGTATCCGCTCATTCCCGGCTATGAGAATGTAGGTGAGGTCATCGAAGTCGGTGCGGACGTTGACCCGGCACAGTTTCAGGTTGGCGACCGCGTGTTCCTGCCCGGCACGGTTCGCTACGAGGGGTTTTTCTCGGTTTTTGGCGGTCAGGTTTCGGAATCGGTCAACGATGCCAAACGTCCCATCAAAGTTCCGGCTGGCATCTCGAATGAAACGGCACTGCTGCTCGCGCTGGGCGCCACGGCGCACCACGGCATACGGGACCTGGTTGCGCCCGGGACCCGTCCGTCCATTCTGGTACTGGGGCAGGGTATCGTCGGGCAGTTGGCGGCGCGCATGCTGACCCAGTACGGCGCGGAAGTGACCATTGCCGATACGATTCCCTTTCGCGTCGGGCTGGGCGAAGCCGATCACTTCATCGTGGTCCATCAGGAAATGGATATTCCGTCGGACAGTTTCGATGTCGTCGTCGAGGCGACCGGCAATGTGAGTTGTTTCGACACGGCCGTGCGCGCCCTCAAAAAGCGCGGCCATCTGCGCTCGCTGGGCTTTTACGAGGACATCCGCTTTGCCTTCGGCCCGGCTTTCATCAAGGAAATCCGGCTCGACATTGCCGGCGAGTGGGATGCGACCGACTTGGCGGCCGCCCTCCGGTTTTTGGCCGACCATGACGCGGCGCTGCACCAACTCATCACGCACCAGTTACCGGCGCGCGATCCCAACCGGGCCTATACGGTGGCGTTGCGTGACCCGGAGTGTTTGAAAATCGCACTCACATGGTAAGTTGGTGACAGGGGTGGAGGCGGCGGCGTCCACCCTGAAATGTTTTTCAGATGTTTTTCTCACACCGGGCGACGTTCCCCAGCCCCATCTCTGCCGTGAAGGCGTCCGCAGCGGTACCAGTGCATTACATTCTCACCTGACCGGGAGCGTTTCACCCATGCCATTGTCACAGGAAGTCGAAAACCTTGCCCAAACGGCGCTGCGTGCCGGACTCACGCTCAACGTCAAACGGGATGTGGACACCAGCAATGCCTTCTGGGGTGCCCTGTTCACCTTTGGGTGTCTGCCGGATTTGCAGGTCGTCATCAACGGCCCGGTCGGATGTTACACACTGCCCATCACTTCGATTCTCAACTACACGGACACCCTTCCCAACCTGCCAAACGTCATTTCGACCGATTTCACCGAACGGGAAGTCACGCTGGACGGCACGAATCCCATTTTGCGGACGACCCTCAGCGGCCGCTCGAAGCTCAACCAGCGGCGGCGGGCAACCATCGTGCTGACGACCCAGGAAAGTGAACTCATCAGCACGGATGGCTTTGAATCCGGGTCAAGCACAGACGATGCCGTGGCACAGTTTGACAGCCGGGCCCTCCAGGATGACGAATGGCAGGGGCGGGATGCTGCCCTGCTCTATCTTTACGAACACCGGGACTGGCTGCTTGCGTCATCCGGCTACGATGCCGAGGACCTGCGCGCGTCCGCGACCAAGCAGACGAAACCCCGGATCACGATCATCGGCCCGACCTATGGCTGCTTCAACAGCTATTCAGACCTGGCCGAAATCGAACGGCTGGTGCGCGGCATTGGCGCGGAAGTGGGTTGTGTCCTGCCGCTGCGCGCCCGCATTGCCGATTTGGCCACGGTGGATATGTGCGACGCCTGCATTGTCATGTACCGGGAATTCGGAGCCAGTCTGGCCACCCGGATGCAGAAGCCCTATCTCTACGCCCCGTTTGGTATCCATGATACGACGGCGTTTCTGCGTGAGCTGGGGCGGATGCTGGGGCTTCAGTCGGAAGCTGAAGCCTTCATCGCGCGCGAAAAGCAGACGACGCTCAAAGCCTTCTGGGACCTGTGGCGCAGTCCGCACCAGGACTTCTTCGGCACGTCAAGCTTTGGCGTTGCGGCGGGCGAAACCTATGCGCAGGGGCTGCGGCGCGTCCTGCAGGATGAGTTCGGCATGCGTCCCACGGTGGTGGCGTCGCGGCAGGCCAAGTCGGGGCCGCTGGCCTACAGCGCCAGCGACATCCGGCAGACTCTGCTCGACGACCCGCCCATGCTGATGTTTGGCTCCATCAACGAAAAAATCTACATCAGCGAACTCGAACTGCTGACCGGCTACATCCCGGCTTCCTTTCCGGGCCCCGTTGTGCGGCGCGCGACCGGAACACCGTTCATGGGCTATGCCGGGGTGGTGTATCTCGCCCAGGAAATCAGCAACTTCCTGTTCGAGCTGCTGTTCCGTCACCTGCCCGTCGAAAGCCTTGAACGGAAACAGGCGCAGGAAACGACCCTAGCCATCCCGGAGGCCGAAATCGTCTGGAATCCCGATGCCGTGGAGCGGATGAACATCGTGCTGAAAAAAGTTCCGTTCTTTGTGCGCATCTCGGCCAGCAAGAAGCTCCGCATTGAGGCCGAGCGGGAAGCCGTCCAGCGCCGCATCCGGGAAGTCACGCCGGACATCATTGACGATGTCGCCCGACGTTTTGCGCGCTAGGGTATCATCCTGACGCACCACGCCTACCTTGCGTCAGGGATGAAACCACGATGGATGACTATGCTGACTTTGCGCGCGCCGTCTATGCCACGGGCGTACTCTCCGATCCGTGGCTGTGGGGCGAACCACGCTTCCGTTTGCAGGGTGTGGTTATCTCCCCGGAGCTGGCTGCGCGGTTGGCCGAAGCGGCGGAAGCGGTCACGTATCTGCACCAGGCACTGGTTGAAATTCTGCTTGACGCCCCGGGCCATCTGACGGCGTTTTACCACCTCACGCCCTTTCAGCAGATGATGTGGTACGCCTCCGGCGGGCTGTGGCACGGCATGGCGCGCGCCGATCTGTTCCTGTGTACGGATGGCCATATCCGCTGCTGCGAACTCAACAGCGATACGCCTTCGGGTCAGCCCGAAGCCGTCTGGCTCAACCGGCTTCGCCAGGCTGCGCATCCCGGACTGGACGATCCCAACACCCAGTTTCCTGCCCGCTTCATTGCCATGCTGCGCGAAAGCCACGCCAAGCGCACGGAAGCGCCGCTGACGCGGGTGGGCATCGTGTATCCAACCGAGTTGACCGAAGACCTGTGCATGATCACGGCCTTTTCGCGCTGGCTTGAAGCGGAGAACATTCAGGTCATTGTTGGCTCGCCCTACAACCTGCGCCGGACGCCAACCGGTGTGGCCCTGCTTGGAGAGCCAGTGGATTTGGTTTTGCGCCATTACAAAACCGACTGGTGGGGTGAACGGCTCCCGGTTTGGGCCGATGCCGAAGGCTACCCGGATGACGAACCGCTGACCGAACCACTGCTGGCGCTGCTGGATGCCGACCTGCAAGGCCAGGTCACGGTGGTCAATCCGTTTGGAGCCGTTGTCACCCAGAACAAACTTTCGCTGGCCTTTTTCTGGGAAGAAATGACGCGCTTCCCGTCCGAAGCCCAGGACCTCATCCGGCGTTTCATTCCTGAAACCTACCGCCTGACAAGCATGGACAATGAACGCCTGCTTGACGAGCGTGAGCAGTGGGTGCTCAAGAGTGACTATGGCTGCGAGGGTGCCGAAACGGTGTGTGGGGCCTTTGTCACACCGGAGATATGGGAAAAGGCTGTCGAGCTGGCGCTGCCGGAGCACTTCGTGGTGCAACGTTTCTTTGAAGTCCAAGCGGATGCTGAAGGCTGGCTCCCCAACTACGGGGTGTTTGTGCTGGGGGGGAGTGCCGCCGGGTTCTTCACGCGGCTTTCCAAGGCGAGCACCGAATACAATGCCATCACCGCACCAACCTTCATCGGCCCCGGTTGCCTGTAAAACTTCCCGCGATCAAGTGTCACGGCGCAGCCGCCTGAAGCTGGATTGTCGCCGATTGCCGCAGGATCGACACGCCATCCACCGGGGGCAGATCGAGAACACCCAGCGCATCGGTGACATAGGCTTCCTGACGCATCCCCACAAGGACACAACTCAGGTTGGGCAGGCTGCGCAGGGTATTGATGGCCATCTGGCTGAGTGTTTGGCCGTCATCCGTATAGCCAGACGCGCGGAGCTGCCGCCGTATCTCATCCGACTGCGGCTGGGCCTGGGCGGCAGCAAAATGTGCGACGGAAGCCAGCGCGTCATTGGCCAGCCCGATGAAACGCTCGCGCCAGCTTTGGAAAGCAGCTTTGTGACGGGAAGGTAGCTCAAGCTGTCCCAGCCACTGCTGCACCGGAGCGATGACCAGCCGGTAGGCATTCTGCTCCCAGACGAGTGGTGAATCGAGGCGGGGCGCAAGCTGAAGCAGCCAGTCAGCCAACCCTTTCCCGAACATCAGAGGGAGTCCGAAATCAGCCGCCAGAAGCGCCTCGTGCTCCCGAAGCGGCGACAACTGCCGGGAAAGGTCATCCAGCGACACCTGACTGCCGGGCGGGATAAAGTCCGCCAGCCGTACCAGACGTTGCCGGGCAAAGGCATTGAGCGGGCGATTGGCGAGCGTGCCCAGCCCGTGGGTAGCACAAAATTCCAGGGGCGTGAGGCCATCGTTGTTGATTTCCGTGACGGCTCCGGTTTCGAGAAGATTGAGGGGAAACTGGACAACTCTGAAGTGATGGTTGGGTGTCACTGACTCTGCCTGGGCCAGACAGCGCGCGAGGCTGACATGCGTCGGGTCATCAGCCGGCAAAGGAAAGTGATTTGACGAAATGCCGTAGAAGCGGATGACACCTGCTGCAACCTGGTTTTCGAGAAAAGCGAAGGCTTCCCGAATCCGGCGGTAGAACGCTTCGTGATCAGCCGCCGTAATGCCACGCTTGGCGCAGGCCATCAGGAAGTATTCGGGATTGTGCAGCAGCAGGACGTCGAGCGTGACAACGCCCATGCGTTCACGGCTGCGCTCGATTTGGGTGGCCAGAAATTCCGGGTGGATGCAGTGCCACAGTCCCGGGCCATACCTGACGACTTCGGGAAAGTTGCGGCTCTGGGCCAAACGCATGTTGTCTCCCTGGATGTAACCGGCCTTGGTCACGAGAATCACCGCCGAACGGTCGGTCTCACGCAGGACACGTCCAATTGTGCGTTCGGCTCCGCCGTCCGTGTAGTTGGCACTGGTGTCAATCAGATTCCCCCCGCGCTCCAGATAGGCCCGGAGTGCGGCTTCATGGGAGGGTTCGTCTTCCTCCACGCGATAGGAGCCAAAACCCAGCGGATGGCACCACAGTCCTGTCGTTCCGAGTGGCTTGAAGCCAGGTGGCGGTGTCAAACCTGCCGGCTGGGCGTAACCTTCAATTCGGTGGGACATACCAACGCAAGCCTCTGGGCAACAAAAAAGCCTTTGCCAAGGCAAAGGCAACAGGTGACACGAAAAAACTCCCGCCCTACCTGCCAGACGTTTTAGACGAACTCCTTTTCGAGGAGCAAGTGGGCTTTACGCAGCTCAAAACGCGCGCGTCCGAGATTTCCACCAGGGTTGAGAACAATGATGAGAAAGTATTCGCGCCCAATGAGGCGCACGACGAGCAGAAAATTGTCCGACATCAGGGTGAGTTCATTGAGTGCCCCAACCCCGGTGTCGGACGACATGCGCATCGTGTTGCGGAGGAGCGTGGCATGCGAGGTGGCAATCAACGCGACCCGCTCCCCCAAATCCATTTTGGATGGGACTTGCACATGTTCGATGGCCAGTCCGTCAAGTCCCATGATGGCTATGCCGATACTCCCCTCGACCCGCGCCAGAATGCCCTGGAGCAGTTCCGAAAAGGTCACGGTTGCCCTCCGCTGGTTGCCGGCTGGGGTGAAGCGGGTGGCTCACCGCCTGAGAGGATGTTCTCGCCACGTCCAAATCCGGGGTGTGATGAAGAACAGCAACTCACCAGTCGTACGCGACACCGCACGCCGCTTGAAGAGTTCACCCAGCAGCGGCAGGCTCGAAATGCCTGGTGTCCGAAACACGTCCGTAGTTTCAACATCATTGAGCACCCCGCCAATGATGGTCGTGCCACCATCGGGCACGAGGACCTGGGTGGTGGCAGCACGACGGCTGATGCTCGCAAGACCGTTGATGGCCTGTCCTGGAGCATCATTCGTCACACTCACCCGTAACAGGACGTTGCCTTCGGTTGTAATCTGCGGGGTAATCTTCATACCAACATTGGCATCAATAAAGGTCACCTGCTGCGCCACACCAATACCAGCCGTGGCAATAAAGGGAATCTGGGTTCCAGAAATAATAGTCGCGTCTGCGTTATTGAGCACCGTGACACGCGGGGCCGCTATGGATTTGGCAATTCCCTTTTGCTCGTTGGCTGTCAGGGTTGCGGCCAGCAGAGAAGTACCAATAGGTCCGGTAGTCAGTGCCAGAACCGAAGACCCACCACCGGAAATACCCGATGCCGCCACTGGCCCAATAAGTAACCCTGGTGCCAGCGAGGGGTCTGTTGTACTGCCACCGCTTGCACCGGTGTTGAGAAATGTGTTGGCTGAGGTCGAGAAGGCGGCTGCTCGCCCTTGGCGGGTTGTCGCAGCAGCAAAGAGCTGAACGCCAAGCTCACGTGCAAAGTTACGCGAAGCAAAGACGATCCGGGCTTCGATTTCAACCTGCGGCTCTGGCACGTCGAGACGCGCAATCACATCGCGTACCTGTTCAAGGTAGGAAGGAATGTCGGTGATGATGACCGTGTTCGTCCGGGGATTGATGGAAATCCGCCCGGCCGGCGAAAGCGCCTGCTGAACAATAGCGACGAAACCGATTCCCCCGATCATCCCGCCTATGGGTTGCCCACTTGGGCTTTGAACTCCAACGCCGCCTGCCGCTCCTCCCTGTTGCATGGCTGCATTTTGGTCAACACGCTCGTACTTCAGCTTGAAGTATTCTGTTACCGTTGGTGCGCTGTAAATTTCTTGGAGACGCTGGTTACGCCGGTTCTGCTCTTCTTGCGTGATGGCCGCTACCGTAGCCACCCGAACGATCAGTCCTTCGCGCCGGTAGGTCAGTTGGTTGGCGCGGAAGATGGATTCGAGGACCTGCGTCCAGGGAACCTGGTTGACTTTGAGTGTGACCGGCACTTTACCAACGGATTTATCCAAGACGAAATTCACGTCGTAATTATCGGATATAAACCGGAGAATGTCCGAGAGATCGACATTTGTAATGTCCAGACTCACCGGTTCGCCCTGGTAGGAAGGGTCGCCAAACTGGGCCCCACGGCTGCCCTGTGGGGTACGCCCGGCAGAGGGTGCTGGCGCATTAGCAGGGGCGCTGGAAACCGCAGCCGAAGCAGTTTTGTCTTTGGCTGCTGGCGCCGCTGCCGGAGGTGCACTGCGGGACGGCGGGACGGTCAGCGCGGCTGGCTCTGGTTTCACACTGGCTTGGCGGGCCGGCGTCACAGGCAATTCAGCAGCGGCCGGCGTTTCGGTGGCTGGTGTGTCACTGGCAGCCGGAGTAGTGGATACCTCTGGTGTGCCACTTGGTACTGTAGCCGAGGCCGAAGCCGCCGTTGCAACTGGATTGGCGACCGTCCGGGGCATCGTTGCCGGACGGTCGCCAAACTGCACAACCAGTCCGGTTTCGGACTCAGAAACCGTGTAGGCCACGGTCTGCTTCAAGTCGAAAACCACGCGAGTGGTACGCCCATCCGGTTCTCCCACCCGCACCCGGGTCACCATCTTGTCCTGACCAGCCAGTACACGTTTTTCAACCGCAGCTACGGCATCAAAAAGGTCCACGACCAAGCGCGGTGGATTCTGAAGCAGGAAGTGGTTGTACTTGGCTTTGGCGGTCAGTCCCAACTCAGCAATCGTCATCGGCCCGGCTTCCGACAAGGTCACCGACTGGAGGAGCGTTGATTTGGCGCTGGCAGCCTTGGCTGTCCGGGCTGCGCCAGTCCTGCTGAAAACGACTGGCTGTACCGGGGATGCTGGCACAGCACCAGATGCCGAAGGTTCACCAGCCCTTGCTAAGCTCAGCGGCTCAAACTCAATGACCAAGGTTTTGGCATCGTTTCGTAGATAGGAACGCACGTGGCAGTCTTCGCGCAAAGTAATGTCCAAGCGGGCAGTAGCCTGTCCGACAAGGCCCGACCTGACAACCACGGACGCAACCAGCCCTTGCTCCGCGCGATATTCAGGCTGCAACGCCGATACGTCGGCACCGTGTAGCTCAATGGAAACCAAGTGTGGTTCTGGCTTCGATACGTTGTAATCCAGACGGGCCGTGCTCTGTAGCTGCACGCACGTCACACGCGATGCATCAGAACGCACATCAAGCGTGGAGACGACAACGGTCTCCACTGCCGCTTCCGAGGCCCGGAGGGGCACAGCGCCACACCACCCAAATCCACAGAGCAGAAATAGTGCTGCACCAGCGCAGGAGCGTTTTGGCAGGGATTTCATAACTCTCCTCCAATCAAAAGGTCCATCTTTTGGAATCTCAACCTGAACAAATACCTGCAGGCTCCGACTTGCAGAAACCGCAGTACATACCACGCTTTGGTCTCTGGCACTCCTCGAACCTGCCTGACCATTGACTGATCCAACCAACAAATCCAGCGAACAAGGCGTCGTCCTAACGCATCGTCTTCTTTCTGGAGGCCGGGATTACGGCGTTCCCGTTGTGGATCTGGGAGCGTAATCAAGAAAACGCTGCTTGGTGACAAGCTGCCCATTGCTCCGCACAATGATCTCTGAGCAAGTGACCCGCCCTAAGACTTGCGTATCACCGACGCCAAATGACCGTGGCGCACGCTGGATGTTGATGACTGAGCCATTCCAGAACTTTGATCCTTCACGCACGAACAGGGTCGTGTTTAGCCTCTTATCCTTGAGCAGGGCCCCAAGCCCGCGCTCTGTCGAGTAAATTCCGATAACCTGCAATTCTTCCACCAGGTACTTTTCCGATTCGGCCGGTGGGGGCTGTCCCTGTTCCAAACGGCGGTCACGAATTTCACGCCATTTGGCTTCCCGTGTGGGAAAGTCAGGATAGGGAAGGTCTGTTACTGGCGGGCGGTATGGATCCCGAATCTTGCTACTGTCTTTGAATGGATCACGTCCGGTCCCGGTGTAACTTGGGGATATAGTACTTGCCGGCGGGCCAGAGGATTTCCCATCCTGACTCCCTGCGCCTGTGGATGACACAGCAGATGACACTGACACACCACCGGCTGCCTTTTGAGCAGCAGACGAAGGTGACTGACCAAGCGTCAGTCCTACAAAACCTGGCAGCACCAAGCAAACCAGGCTACTGATGGCTGCTCTGCGGCACGTGCAACAAACAGTGTGAATACCCATAGGGCTTTCCTCAGAGGGTTTTCCTCAAGAAATATTCGACTGAACTAGCCCCAAAACCCACAAAAACCTATCTGGTTCAGCCAGTCTTAGCGCATCCGCAGCGCGCATCCGCAGCAAACCGGAATAGCAGCTCTCATTACCTTGACTCATCTTACCTTGACTCATCATCAAGACTCAGGATGTCCTTCTCAGAAGCGAAGAACATCGTGACTTGATAACTCACTTCAATGGTCAGTCTGGGGGTCTGGGGGCTGGCCTGACGGATTTCGACATCCGAAACCCGGACGATGCGTGGGAGGGCAGCAATATCGGCAAAGAGTTGACCAATCTGATCGTAGGTCGTACCAGCTTTGACACTGACAGGCTTTTCGTAATAAAAGCTCTGCTTCCGAACGGGACCAGGACGAAATTCGCGGACGATGGCAGAACGTCCCTGCGCAATTCGCTGTAACTGGGCCAAGGTTTCAGACAGGCGCACCTCTTCAGGGATGTTCGCGCGATATGCCTGCAAGTCACGCATGTATTCTTCAGTTTTTTTCTTGTATTCGCTGAGCTGCACACGGACGTTTTCCAGCTCGCGCACTTCACTATCAAGCTTTTGTGCTTCCTTCTCATCGCGCTCAGCCTGGGTTCGCAGGTCGCTACATACCGAGATGTCAAAAGCAAAGACTGCCACAATAACCACTACGAAGGTACCAACAACTTGTAATAAAAAAGTCATGACATGAACTCCCTGCTACTTTACAGTCTGCGCCGCTTGGGCAGATTGGGCTGAACCTGATGGAGCTGCTGGTTGGGGTGGATTGTAGTCACAGACAATGGTGAATTTCAGCGATTGCTGCTCAGTGACATCTGGAAGGACCTGCCCTGTCTCCTGGAAGGTTGGGTTGACATTAGTAAAGAGGCCGTTTGAGCGAAGTTCAAGCTGTTGCGCGAACTCAATAACAACGTCCCGGTTTTTCTTTTCGCGATCTCTTTCAGACCGATCCACCACTCCTTCAATGGTGATTTTGCTGCCCCGCATTTCGATCCGCTCCAATCGAACACCTTCGGGAATACGTGCATTGATTTGGGACATCATCCCAACCGGGCCTCGTCGCTCAGCATCGAGTTTTCTGATGATCTCCAAACGTGCTTCCAGTAATTTCTTCTTTTTCTCGTATTCATCCCGCTCTTTCTTGACCTGCTCCAGTTCGGCTTTTTGTTTTTTGGCCTGATCCAGATGTGCTTTGGCCTCGCGAGCTTTGGCATTGCAGAGATACCAGTCAAGACCAGCAATGACAATCACCAAGAGGAGCCCAACAAGCACCAGAGGAATTATCGCAAGACTTCGGGTTGTAGCCGGAGCAATGGTAGGTGTCGGCTCACTGACTGCACTTGTGGCAAGATTGATTTTCGGCATGTTCAATGTCCGTCAGTCAGCAGTAAACGACCAACTGACTCCCTTTCTATATGCAATTGCGTCACAAGGTACGAATCCAACCAGAGAAGGCAAATGCTCCCACACTTTCTATGGAAGCCGGCCATACCTTTACTGTCCAGGCTGGCGCGCAGCCAACCCAACAGCCACAGCCATCGTGGGTGACATTTCACGAATATACTCTTCATCAAATTTCCCCGAATCCACCTTGATCCGGGAAGGATTGAATGCATTGAACCGCTCAACCGGAATTCCAAATCGTTCCGAAAAGGCAGAAGTCAAGCCAGATATTTTTGAACTCCCTCCAGCAACCAGCACGCGGTCTATGGGGGCCACATCCGACGAACTCGTGGCACGCCAGAAATCTATTGTTTTCTGAACTTCCATGGCGAGGATGTCCGTCACCGAATCAATCAGTGACTGCGCATCGCTCGGCTGCAAACCATTGTCTGTTGGAACCCCCCGTTTCAGGGCTTCGGCCTGCTCAAAGGTTAGTCCCAGCTCTTTTTGCAGCAGGTCGGTATATTGGTTACCACCAGCTGAAATATCACGGGTGAAGACTGAGTTCGATCCGCGGACGATATTGATGCTCGTCACAGTTGCACCTATGTCGAGCAATGCCACAGTCGCTGTCGGCATTGGTTGGTAGTTGACTTCGTAGGCGTTTTGCAGGGCAAAAGCATCCACGTCAATAACGACTGGATTTCTCCCCGCCTGGGAAATGACGGTTGTGTACTGGGCAATCTTGTCACGCTTACAGGCCACCAGAAGAACCTGCATGACACCGCTCGCCGGATCGCGGCCGACGACAGAGTAATCCAAGTTGACATCCGTAATGTCAAATGGGATGTGCTGGTCGGCTTCCCACTGAATCCGTTCAGCCAGCTCATCATCGGTCATGTAAGCAACTTCAATCTTCTTGATAATAACTGAGTGCCCTGAAACTGATGTATGGACATCTTTGGTTTTGATTTTGTGCTCACCAAGAAGGCGGCCGATAGCATCGCTGACGTGATTCAGGTCAATGATATGGCCATCCACAATAGCGTCGGGAACAAGATTGGCATGACCAATGTTCAGAAGCTTATAAGTACCGTTTTTGACCGGTTGGAGTTCCACCACTTTGATGGCACTGGAGCCAATGTCAATACCAACCGTGGTCTTGGCACTACCGAAACCCAGCAGGCCCATAGCGAAGCTACTGCCTCCATTTCTCACAGGAGTGGGGTATGTACAGAGCAAGCCTGGGTAAAAACAGAAACCTGCATGTCAGCAACCAGAGGCCAGAACGCCTGCCAACGGATTGGGCACGAAGCCCAACCGAGGCTGAATGAATCTCCTCGCACTATCGCGCCATGCATTCCACGCACTCGTCATTCGTAAAGAAAACGTTAACCTGGCTCTAGTGAAAGAGCACGCCACGCAGTGCAAGCAATATGACCCTGGAGCCAATGAGAATACGCCCTGTGACGACAACTGCCCTGTTCTTTTGCGTACCGTATGGTTATCACCACGCTCCCGGCACGTCAACCTCTTTTTGAGAAAGGTGTACGTGAAGACAATACAAGGTGCTGCACTTTCAACCAATTGGTGACGGGCCCCGGCCGGCCTCCCCCGCGCCGTGCCCAGGCGGTTCATTGCACCCACGCCCGAAACGCACTAGAGTCGCGGGCGTGAGTGCAAGAACAGGACCCTACCTCACACGCCACAGTGGATGGCTTGCGCTTGGGCTGGCGCTGATGGGGATGCTGCTCTGGACGCTGTGGCTGCGGCCACGACCAGTGTCGCCCAATCTGGCCCGCTACAGCCCACGGGAGGCACTGGTCTTCATCGAAGCCGGTTCGCTGCCGGACGGACTGCGTCGCTTTGAAGACCTGTCGCTCTGGAAAGACCTCAAATCGGCTATTGGCGCTCCCGGACAGTTCGAGGATGTCCTACACGGGGGCCGGCTCATCGAGTGGTTCGACATTGGCCCGGCCGAAGCACGTCTGCTGGCCCGCGCCCGCTGGGGACTGATCGTGACGGGCATCACCGCCGAAGTCACGCCCCCCCCTGTGGCGGCCCCGTCAAACATGCCCGGCTCGAACCCGGGCAAGCCCGCGGCCCCGCCGTCTGCGGATGGCGCCACGCTGGATGTGACCCCCCAACTAACACTGTGCCTCGCCACCGGGCTGTCTGCAGCAGAACTCACCAGCCTCGCGCGGGAGCGGCTCCCCCTCGTGGCGCGCAAGCTGCTTGGCCCTGACCTGCAACCTTCCGAACACGCTGATGCTGGCGGTCAGGTACTGTGCTTTCGCTCGCCAGCACGTCCTGAAGCGGCACTCTGGGTGGCTACGCGCGGCGACCTGCTCTTTCTGGCCAATCACGAAGCCGCCCTGCGGGCCTGTCTCGATGTCGCCGACGGCCGCCGCCCGCCCCTTGCCGGAGTTCCCGCCTTTGAAGACGCCCGTCAAACGGTGCAAGGTCAATCGTCCTGGCTTTTTGCGTTCATCAATCCGTCAGGGCTGGAAGCCGCGCTTCGGCTCAGGCAGGGACTCCCCGGCGCTGGTGGCACTATCTCGGCCAACGGTCAGGAACAATCGCTGCTGACGGCCCTGCTGACCGGACTTTCCAACGGACTGGGGTACAGCCTCGACGTTCAGGCGGGACAGGTCGTGGAGCGTTACCATCTGGCACTGCACCCGAATATCGTCGCCGCCCTTCGGCCACACCTGCGTCCGGCGCTGGCCACGCCCCACGTGGAGCGATTCCTGCCGCCGACCGGTGGACTGACAGCTATCGGACTGGCACAACCACTCACGGCACTTGATCAGGTACAGCTCGCTCTTGCGGCCCGCAGCCCGGCTCCGGTGGCGTTTCTGAGCCGGGAGCTGGTGGTTGGACTGCGCGAACGCTATGGGATTCGCCCCCGGGAAGCCCTCGATGACTTCCTTGGCGAGCAGTGGCTGGTGATTGACCCCGGCCGCAGAACTCCAACCGCTCTGATTTTGGGCGTGCCAGTCCGCGACCGCACCCGTCTCCTGCCGACGCTGGACCGTTACCTGCGCGCGGATGGTGCCAACATCACCAACCTGAGTCTGGGTACAACCGGTATCCTGCTGGCTGCGTCAACGCACCGGGACGGACGGGCGGCATGCTTTCTGGATGACTGGTTGTTTCTCGGCGAGCGCAGCGTTCTTGAACAGACGCTCCCCCAGGCCATGGCCGGTGCGCCACCGCAACCCGCCCGTTCCACATGGTACGGGACACCTGACGCCTTCCTGCGCCGCGTCAACCAGCCCCGGGAAGACCTCGAACGCGCCACGCTGGCGCTCATCGCCCTGACCCGCGCTGGCGAGGCCACACCTTCCAGGTTGGGTGAACGGGCCATCCGGCGCGCCATCGAACGCCAGCCGCCAGCCACCGGCTACCTTCAGCTTCGGGAGGATGGCTGCTTTGGTGAAATGCGCTCGCCGCTCGGAAATCTTGCGTATTTGACTTCGCTGTTCGACAGCCAGTGACGTAAGCTACAGGCTTTGACATCCATCCCGGTCAACGGAAAGGCGCACCTGACATCATGACAGCTCCCAAACCAAGCCTTGGTATGGTCAGCCTGGGCTGTCCCAAAAATCTGGTTGATAGCGAAGTCATGCTCGGCCTGGCCGCACAAAGCGGCTATGCCATCACTGACGATGCCGGTAGCGCCGATGTCATCGTCGTCAACACCTGCGGCTTCATTGAAGCGGCCAAGCAGGAATCCATAGACACCATCCTGGAGATGGCGGCGCTCAAGGCCGAACGGCCAGGACGGCGACTCATCGTGGCCGGATGTCTGGTCGAGCGTTACCGCCAGCAATTGCCGGCGGAACTCCCGGAAGTGGATGCCTTCATCGGCACGAATGAACTGGAGCAACTGCCACATCTGCTCCGTACGCCTGCGGCCACCGTCACGCCCCGGCCGGTCGTGCTTCGTCCACGAGGCGGCGTCCCCCAGCGCGAGCGTACGCGGCCGGACGCCGATTATCTCTACAGCGAGACCACCCCGCGCCAACGGACCACCCCCCGGCACTATGCCTACGTCAAGATTGCCGAGGGCTGTGACCATCCCTGCGCGTTTTGCTCCATTCCGCAGATGCGCGGCCATTTGCGCAGCCGGCGCATCGGCTCGATTCTCGCCGAAGTCGAACGCCTGGCAGAGGAAGGCGTCCGGGAAATCATCCTCATCGGACAGGATACGACAAGCTACGGGGAAGACCTGGGGCTGAAACAGGGACTGGCCGACCTGCTGCGCGCCCTGGCGCAAGTACAGGGCATCACCTGGATACGGTTTCTCTACGCCTATCCCACCCGCATCAGCGACGCGCTGCTCGATGTATTGGCCAGCGAACCAAAGCTCTGCCCCTACATTGACATGCCGCTCCAGCATGCGGCGACCCGGATGCTGCACGCCATGCGCCGGCCCGGTTCACGGTCGTTTATGGAAAAACTCATTGCGCGCATCCGTGAGCGGGTGCCGGGGGTTGCCCTGCGGACGACCTTCATCGTTGGCTACCCCGGCGAAACTCAGGCGGATTTCGAGGTGCTGCTTGACTTCTGCGCGGCCCAGGCTTTCGACTGGGTCGGCGTCTTTACCTACTCCGACGAGGAAGGCACACCGGCTTTTGACCTGCCGGACAAAGTGCCCTCCCGCACGGCCGAAGCCCGCCGGGCAAAGCTGATGCGGTTGCAGGCGCGGCTTTCCAAACAGCGGCTCAAGCAGTTCAAACGCCGTGTCGTCGAAGTGTTGTTTGAAGGGCCTTCTGACGACAGCGACCTGATCTGGCAGGGCCGGATGGCCACCCAGGCGCCGGGCATTGACGGGCGGGTGCTCATTACCGACGCGCCGGAAGGCTTCGCGCCGCCACAACCGGGCGACCTCGTCCACGTGGAGATTACAGCCACCCATACCTACGACCTCGTGGGGCGCATCGTCCCCAACCACCGGGCTTGAAACTTCATGCCAGCACATCCTTCACCGCCAAACCAGGACGCACCGGTTCTTGTCGAAGTCTGGCGCGGCTCAGCCGTGGAGTCGCGTCACCGGGGTGCCATTGTGGCCGCGACTGCCACCGGACAGATGGTGGACGCCGTAGGCGATCCGAACTGGCTCTGTTTCCTGCGCTCGGCAGCCAAGCCTTTTCAGGCCATGGCCGTACTCCGCACCGGCGCCGCCGAACGCTTTGCTCTCACCACGCGCGAACTGGCCATCATGGCCGCTTCACACAATGGCGAGCCGGAACATACGGCCGTCGTTGCCGGATTGCTCAGCCGACTGGGACTTACGGCAGACGTGCTCCGGTGCGGCACGCATCCGCCGTTCAATCGCGCCGCGGCCCGCCGCCTTGCCGGAGCCACCATCACAGCATTGCACAACAACTGTTCCGGCAAACACGCCGGCATGCTGGCTGGCTGTCTCGCAGCCGGTTTTGCGACCGCGGATTACGATGCTCCGACACACCCGCTTCAGACTGAAATTGCCAACACCATCGCCACGATGTGTAACGTGGCAGTGGAAGCCATGCCCCGCGGCCTGGATGGCTGCACGGTGCCGACCTGGGCCGTGCCACTCCAGAACCTGGCCGTTGGTTATGCCCGGCTCTTTGCCCATTCCCCTTACCCGGAGGAAAGCCGGCGGGTGGCGACGGCCATGCTGGCGCATCCCGAACTCATCGGCGGAACCGAGCGCATTGACACGGACCTGATGCGCGCCGTACCGGGGCACCTGCTCTCGAAGGTCGGCGCGGAAGGTGTCCACGCTGTTGCCGTCCCGGCAAGCAATCGCTTTCCCGATGCACTTGGGCTGGCGGTCAAGATTGAGGATGGTGACAGCTTCCGCGCCCGCAACACGGTCGTGCTGGAGGCACTCCGGCAACTGGGACTGCTCGGCGCTGAACCGTACGCGGCGCTCATGGAAAAGTACAGCCAGCCCATTCTGACCCACCGCCAGCAACCGGCCGGTGAACTGCGCGCCGTGTTTCAGCTCACCCAAGCCGCCCCGTAGAAACCTATGGCTTGGGCTGGTAGGTCGTGCGGATGCGCTGACCTTTCGCGCCGCCTGAAGCCCGGACGATACCTTCCGATTTAATGAAGGAAATCTCCGGCGCTATGGATACCCCGCGTTCGACATCCTCGACCCGGGCGAGATTGCCAACCACCACGTAGCGGTCGTCGGCCGCTGTGTAGCGGGCGAGATCGCCCGTCACCCGGCGGCTAGGCTGGACAATGACCACCTGGTTGGTGGCCGTCAGGCGCTCCAGCCGGTTCTCACGCGCAGCCAGCTCGATTTCGACTTCCTCGGCTGTCAGCGTCGTGTCGCTTTGTGTCAACCTGACCTCTCTGGTGTAGCGCGCCCGCCGCTCCACATCGCTGTAGGTAAAGGTCTGCGCCGTACCAAACACTGGGGCACCTTCGGGAGTGGATGCAGCTTTTGGTAAGGCAGGACGGGCCAGGCGGTAAAAGGCCGTGGAGACGTGCCCGGTTGCCGTCAGGCGGCGGTCAGCCTTGAACAGTTCCAACCGGTCGCCACGTACGAAGCTGTCTCCCTGCCAACAGCGCGCTTCGCCGGTGAAGACGGCCCGCTGTGGTTCGACCTGCGCTTCCTGCGCCGTGATGAAAACAGGTGCCATTGGCTGCCCAAACATCCCGGCGTTGCCGGTCTGGCGGGCTTCGTAGTACGTCGTACGCACGTCGCCGCGCGCCATATGGGAGCGTGCCGCCGTGGACAGGTCGAGTTCCCGGGCCTCTGCCCGCAAGGTCTCGTCCCATACGACCGGACGCTTTTCACGACCGCGCAACTCGACGACTTCCTGCGCCCGAAGAAATGTGGCCTGCTCGGCCCGCGCCTGGCGTGGACCTTCCTCGAAAGCCACCTGGCCGGTTTGCACAATACGGACCAGCTCGCCCTGCGCTGCATCAAACGTGGCTTCCGCCCGATCACTCGTCGTCCGGCGGGGAATCCGCAGTGAGTTGTCCAGCGCCGGCTCGGCCCGCATCTCGACGCCGCCGGTGGCCGTACAGGTCTGCACTTTGCCGTCGGGGTAAAAGTCTGCCGTGAGACGCGGTGCGCGGAGGATTTTGCTTTCGCTGCGCGGCGTCGGTGCCAGTGGCGCTACGGTCAGGACGGCAGCCCCATCCGCCTCGGCGCTCTGCATGACCTGTCCCCCCGGCGCAAAAGTCACGCGCAGCGTGTCGGATTGAAGGTTTTTCCGCTCCGGCGTCCGGCCAGCCGTGACACGGACTGGCTCGATGTGCAGGCGCGCGCTGCCGGTTGCCTGCGCCCGTGTGATCTCACTGGCGTTTGCGCCACGGGTAAAGGAAGCTTCCAGACGCTCGCCGGTCACTTCGCGGTGTTCAGTCTCGGTTTGCTGCCGGAGGACAGGTTGCCCCGTACCGACGGCCTGCGTCAGTCCCCCCAAGGGATCGAAGTCGAAGGTCAGCACCGAGGCCGTCAGAACAAAACCTTTTTCTGCACTCTGCAAGGTGGCTGCCGTCTGGGCTTCGACCCGGCGGAGGCGCTGGGCGTCATCGAGTTGAGCGATCAGGGTTTGCGCCGCAAGGGCATCCCCGCGTTGTGTCACCCGAGCCCCCTGGCCAAGCACGAGGCGTTTTTCGCGGGCCAGATATTCAGCCCGGCCGGCAGTGATGACGGTCGTAGGCTGGGTTGGCTTTTCAGGGGTAACGGTCGTGCGCACGTCCTTTTCCAACACCAGCCGGTCGGCCTTGCCATCGAACTGCGCCCCCCTGGCTTCTCCGCTCACACGCCCGCGGACGAACTGCACCGGGTCGGACGTGGTGGCCGCTTCAGCCTCGCGGTCATAGCGGATGGACTCGGTTTTAACGGTCAGTCCCTGGGTCGTCGTCAGCACGACGTTGCCCCTGAAATCCGAAGTCCGCGCCGTTGGATCATAGTCACAGGTTTCGGCCGTCAGCTTGCCCGTAGGCTGTCCTTGGGCGTCAAATGTCTGCAACTCAACGCCTTCGAGTTTGTGCCGCCCGTTCACAAAAGCTGTATCCCGCTTGGCCTGGAGGACAAGCCGGGTGATGTCGCCTTCCTTGTGAAGGTACTGAAAGTCATTGGAAACCACTTCGATGTCCGGGGCGAGGTCGCGGCGCGCCACATTTGGCGGCTTGGAGGGCGCACGCTGGGTCACGAAATAGGACACGAGATAGGCCGTCGTCACCAGCACGCCGGTCAGCGCCAGGAATCGAAGCCACCGTTGTGCACCCAACGCCATGGGCCGATTTTCTCTTCAGGACAGGGTTTCCTGCGGCGCGGCTGACTCCATCACTGCCCGGTGAAGGGCGGCCAACCGCTCTGTTACCCGGCGGAACGCCTCGGCGCTGTAGGGATAGGGAGCCATGACCATGGCTTTGACTTTGGCAATCCGGTCAATTGAGACCTCCAGCCGCGACCGGGGAATCCGCCCGGTCTCCACAGCACGCACGAGCGCCGTCTGGGCTTCCTGCATCAGGTCAGGACGGCTACAGACAAGCAGCATATCGTTACCGGCTTCAACGGCACGGACGGCAGCTTCTGGAAACTCAACGGTTTTCTGGATGGCGCCCATTTCCAGATCATCACAGATGGCAATGCCGGAAAACTCCATGCGCTTGCGGAGCAGGTCCGTCACGACGTTACGGGACAGCGAGGCCGGAATCCCACTGTGCCCGTCAAAGGCCGGATAACTGGCATGAGCGGTCATCACCGCCGGAACACGGGTGTAGAGCGTGCTGAACAGGTCGGCGTAAACCCGCAGGTCTTCTGCCAGAAGCTGCTTTTCCGAACGGTTGACGGTGGGCAGGGCATGGTGGGAATCCACGGCTGTGTCGCCCAGACCCGGAAAGTGTTTGCCACATCCCAGAATGCCGTGGTTCTGCAAACCTTCGAGATAGGTCCCGGCAAAGCGGATGACCGTCATGGCCTGCCCACCCCAGCAACGCTCTTCGAGTCCGTTGGGTTGGTCGTGTGGGAACTCGATGTCGAGTACCGGGGCAAAGTTGATGTTGAAGCCCAACAGCCGGAGCAAATCCGCTGTCACCACTCCCAGTTCAAAGGCCAATTTGGCGTCATCCGCAAGTGAAATCTGCTTTGCGGAGGGCATCGGCCCGGCCAGGTGGCGGAGACGGTCCACCCGTCCGCCTTCCTGGTCAATCGCAATAAGCGGCATCACCCGACTGAAGCGGCGGATGTCGGCCGTCAGTTCGGCCGTTTGCTGCGGGGACTCCAGATTTCGGGCAAAGAGAATGACACCACCCGGCTGGATGGACTTGATAAGCTGCTGTGCTTCAACATCCAGGGTTGGGCCAGGCAAGCCGATGAACAACAACTGCCCGACTTTTTGTTCCAGCGAAAACATGCGTCCTTGGAATGGTTACGTGCCGGCCGCCAACCGGCGCAACGACACGGTAAAGGGAGGGTAGGCAACCCCACGCTCCGTAATAATCCCGGTGATGAGATCGTGTGGCGTCACGTCAAAGGCCGGGTTGGCAACGGCCACGCCGGCGGGCGCAATCGGTACGGACGCAATATGCGTGACTTCCTGTGCAGCGCGGTCTTCAATCGGAATGCCATCGCCGGTTTCAAGGGTCAGGTCAAGGGTGGAAACCGGCGCGGCCACGTAGAAAGGAATACGATGGCGCTGCGCCAGCACGGCCACCATGTATGTTCCAATCTTGTTGGCGGTGTCGCCGTTGGCGGCAATCCGGTCAGCGCCGACAACAACACAGTCAATGCGCCCCAGCTTCATGAAGTGACCGGCCATGTTGTCGCAGATCAACGTCACCGGTATGCCGTCCTGCATCAGTTCCCACGTCGTCAGGCGTGCGCCCTGCAAAAAAGGACGGGTTTCATCAGCGTAAACGGCAATCCGCTTCCCCTGTTCGACGGCCGCGCGAATCACCCCCAGGGCCGTCCCGTAGCCGGCCGTTGCCAGCGCACCGGCGTTACAGTGGGTCAGGATGGTTGCGCCATCGGGAATGAGTTCCGCACCGTGGCGACCAATCTGGCGGCATGTGGCAATGTCTTCCGCATGGATGGCCTGGGCTTCCGCCAGCAGGGCTTCCGCAATCCGTGCTTCAGGCGTCTTTTCGGCGCGCAGATGTTCAAATTGGCGACGCATGCGCTCGATGGCCCAGAACAGGTTGACGGCTGTCGGGCGGGTGGCGGCCAGCGTCTGGCAAATCCGCTCAAAGGCGGCCGGGAGGTCTTCCCCGGCGGCCACACTTGCCCGAACGCCCAAGGCAATGCCCAACGCCGCTGCCACGCCAATGGCCGGGGCCCCACGGATCACCATCGTCCGAATGGCCTCAGCAACCTCCTCATAGGTTGCGTACGTATGATATGTCTCCCTGCCGGGCAAAACGCGCTGATCAATGACACGCACGCCAGCCGGCGTCCACTCCACAGTGCGCATACAGTGTTCGGTACTTTTCACACCCTTACCGTCGCGGGCCAGTCTCTGGTGATCGGCGGGCCATACTAAGCAAGTCCCGGGAGCTTGGCAAACCCGTCACGGCGCATGGCTTACCGCCCCGCCGGAAGCGGCTCTACGGCGCAGAAGCGCAATGCCAAAGGCCTCGCCAATTGGCGGCGCTCCATAGACCTGCACCACCTCGTAGTGTTTATCAACCCAGACCAGGATTGTGCGGCCGAAGCGTGGGTCCTGTCCAAAGGGGGCCAGCCCGTATTCCTGAAAGCTGCGCTGCACCCAGGCGATGTAGTCCGGCGGATGGGCCGTCAGTGTTTCCACCACCCGTTCCTCCCCGCCATAGACAGCCATCAGAACGGGATCGAAAACGGTGTACGGCGTCGGGTTTTCACGCCGCAACAGGTAATTGAGGATGATGCCGTCCGGGATGACAACCAGGGTCGCCCCCGGCGGCATGATCTGCGCCATGTTTTCCAGCGCCGCAGCCGTGATGTCCCCGGTCTCGCTCAGCGGCGGCCCGAAGGTCTGCATGCGGTCGGCGCCGGCGCCGACTGGTATGGTCTTTGCCGAGTGGAAGTAGCTACGGCTTTCCTGCGCTGCCAGAAAAAAGGCCACCAACACCCCGGCGCTTCCCCAGCGGACGAGCGCACCCGTGCCCCACGCCTTCGCCCGGATGAACTCCGGCCAGAGGCTGATGGCGCTCACCGCCAACAGCACCGTGGCCGGCAACGCCAGCGTGAAACCATACTGGCCGGCGTGGGCTGCCAGTCCGAGTTTCCCCAGCAGCAGCAGCCCGAACACGCACCAGACCGTAAGGGGAATCCACCGCTGTGCAAGCTGCGTCTGATCAGAACAGTGCATGGTCGTCCAGGCCACACCGGCGAGGATCAGTCCGGTCAGCAGTGGGAGTGGGCGCAAAAAGAAAGCCCATGGCATGCACGTGTGGGCAACGAGCCAGGTGGCCAAAAAGGCAGCCCCGGACCAAACCATCCATCCGCGTGTCACCCTGCGCAGCGCCACTTCCAGACCGGTAAATACGCCCAGGACGCCGATAAACGCCCCACAACCGCCCCCCATACGGAGGAGGTTTTCCCTCCAGCGCCCCAGTCCCATGACGCGCTGGTAAAACACCTGTCCGACGGCATCCGTCCGGGCCACATTCAGCCAGTTCCCAAGCAAGCCCGTCAGGGCCACCCCCAACGGCATCTGGGTAGCAAGGTACAGGCCAAATCCAACCGGCACGACCGCGACACCGCCGACAAACCAGCCTATATCCTGTCGCCATCGTTCCCGTCGGGGCGGCAGGTAGTTGAAGCCGAGCCAGTAGCCACCAGCCAGCGCCCCGGCCAGGGCCACGGATGGTTCAATCTTTGTCAGGCAAACCGCGCCAAAGCAGAGACCAACGCCAAAGGAACGCCATTTCCCACCCTGTCCGAGGTAATCGGCGAAGACCGACAACCCCAGGATGGCCAACCCAAGGCCGTGAACGGCTTCATGACGATAGGGCGCGACGTAATCCCAGCTTCCGTCGGTTTCATAGGACTGAAAGGCAAACACGACGAGCAGGATCAACCCGGCGGTGAAGCCGGCGGTTCGCCCAATCGTCCGGGTGAAAAAGCGATAGAGCAGCGCCGTCAGACCGGCCACAAACGCGATGTTGACCAGCGACAGGGTCAGATAGGACACCCCAAACAACCGGAACCACAGCGCATTCGTGTACTGCGACAGCGGCCCGCCCAACCACACGATGTCCCGGTACAGATGCTTCCCTTCGGACAACTGCCAGGCAACATACAGCTCGATGCCAAAATCCACGAATGGATTGCCCCACCTCCGCCAGCTTCCCCACACCAGAACGGCAAAGACGAGCGCCAGCAGCAGCGGATAGACCCAGCGGGTTGCCCCGTTGGATGGCGTCTCATTCGTCGTCATGAGCCAGCCTTCGGTGGGGCGGCGGACGGGGCGCCCTGCCTCTCCAGAACCCAGGTCACGGCGTCCAGAACATCTTCGGCAACGTAGTCCGGCCAACCAGGCCACTGCTCCCGTTGATGCTCATACTCACCCCGCCCGTAACCCGTGAGCACCAACACCCCCTGTGCACCCACCCGGTGCGCCAACTGCACGTCACTGTAGCGGTCGCCAACAACGACACACTGCGTAAGTTCCAGCCCAAAGTCACGCGCCGCCTGAAGCAGCAAACCGGGCTTGGGCTTGCGACACTCACAATCCAGCCGGTAGGGTGGTTCGCCGACAGTCGGATGGTGCGGGCAGACGTAAATCGCATCGAGTCGCGCCCCGGCGGCGGCAAGTTCTTCCTGCAACCGGGCATGGACGGCCTCAATCATCCAGCCCGGAAAATAGCCTCGCGCCGCCCCGGCCTGGTTTGTCACCACAATGGCCCGCCACCCGGCAGCATTGACGGCCCGGACGGCCGCCGCTGCCGCCGGCAGCAGGCGCAACCGGGACACGTGGTTGATGTAGCCGACTTCCTCGTTGAGCGTGCCGTCCCGGTCAAAAAAGATGGCGCGGTGGGCAACGTCCGTCATCGTTCAGGCTGCCGAGGGCACCGCCGTCGCCGGCTTGACGTGCTTGAGAAAGTCTTCGGGAAACTTCTTCATCGCACTCGTAATCGGCCACACTGCCGCATCACCCAGCGGACAGTGTGACCGGCCCTCGATATTCGGGCACAACCGCCGGATGGTGTCCAGGTCAGCCGTCGTGCCCTCGCCGCGCGCAATCTTTTTGAACAGCTTGAGCAGCCAGTCCGTCCCCTCCCGACATGGCGTGCACCAGCCACAGGACTCGTGGTTGTAAAACCGGATGAGGTTGTAGGTCGTCATGAAAACGTCCGTCGTTTCATCCATGACGATGACCCCGCCCGAACCGAGCATCGAGCCGGCCTTGACCATGCCTTCGTAGTCGAGCGTCGCCTGCTCGACCTCCTCGGCCGTCATGATCGGAACCGATGAGCCACCCGGAATGACGGCCTTGAGCTTGCGCCCCCCACGGATGCCCCCGCAGTCCTCCTCAATGAGCTGCTTGAGCGGATAGCCCATGCGGACTTCATAGTTCCCCGGACGATTGACGTGACCGCTGACGGAAAAGATTTTCGTCCCACCGGATTTTTCTGTCCCCAGACTGCGATACCAGTCGCCGCCATGGACGATGATGTGCGGCACGGCGCAGAAGGTCTCGACGTTGTTGACAACCGTCGGACAGCCATACAGTCCGGCAACCGCCGGAAACGGCGGCTTGATCCGGGGATGCCCCCGGTAGCCTTCCAGTGAGTTGAGCAGCGCCGTTTCCTCGCCGCAGATGTAGGCCCCGGCCCCCGGATGCACGACGATTTCACATTCAAATGATGTGCCGCAGATGTTTTTCCCGACGAAACCATGTTCCCGGGCTTCGGCAATCGCCTGTTCGAGAATGGCAATCAGATACCAGTATTCGCCCCGGATGTAGATGAACACCTGCTTTGACAGCAGCGCATAAGCGGCAATGAGCAGGCCTTCGATAAGCTGGTGCGGGTCTTTTTCCATCAGCTCGCGGTCCTTGCATGTCCCCGGCTCACTTTCGTCGGCATTGCACACGACATACTTCGGTTTGGGCGAGTTGACGGGTACAAAGCCCCATTTCATCCCGGTGGGAAAACCAGCCCCGCCACGCCCACGCAGGGAAGACTTTTTGACTTCCTCGATGACCTCCGCCGGCTGCATGCCGGTCAGGGCCTTTCTGAGGCCGGCGTAGCCACCATCGGCCAGGTAGGTGGCGATACTGCGTGAGTTGGGCGTGTCAAAACGCCTGGTCAGAAGTTTGGTCTGCATGATCTTTCTGAACTTCTCCGCCGCGAAATAGCACTTGCATCGGGGGGGGGTGAAGAAACCGTCCTTACTTGAGCCGCGCACCGTTGGGCACGTCTTCGGCAAACGTGGCAATCACCGGCCGCCCCTGCTCTCCGACCGAAGCCGCCAGCAGCATGCCGTTGGATTCAAGCCCCCGCAGTTTGCGCGGGGCAAGGTTGGTGACGACGACGATCTTGCGCCCAATGAGTGTTTCCGGGGCATAGTACTGGGCAATGCCAGCCAGGATTTGACGCGGCGCAGCCTCACCAACATCCACTTCCAGGCGCAGCAGTTTGTCGGCCTTTGGGATGCGCTCGGCCACAAGCACCTGCCCCACCCGCAGCTCCACTTTGGCAAAATCATCAATCGTGATGTAGCCGCTTTCACCACCTGCTGGTGACGGTTCCGTTGCCTGGGATGGCACGGCAGCCGGCTCTGGTGTCCCCGGCCGTGACGTGTTCTCGATGTCGTTCATAATGGCTGTTTTGTCCAGACGTGGAAAAAGTCCGGGGCCATCAGCAACCACAGCCCCCTCAAAACGCTGCCATGAGAGGTCTTCGGGAGCAACCGCCGCCGGATGTCCCGCCAGCCCCAGGCGGTTCCAGAGCTGCCCCGTGGCATCGGGCAGGAAGGGATACAGCCAGACCGCCAGATGCCGCAACCCTTCGGCGGCCGTATGCAGAATTGTGGCCAGGCGCGGCTGCGCTCCAGGGTGCGCCGTGAGTTTCCAGGGCGCAGTGTCGCTGAGATACTTGTCAAGCAGCGCCACCAGTTCCCAGGCGGTTTCAAGCGCCCGACTGAGCGCCAAACGCTCAATATGCGCCAGGAACACCGGGCGCTGGGCAGCAAACCGCTCGGCTATGGTGGCAGCCATGGCGCGGGCCTCTTCCGGCGCATCCGGCGGCACATTCGGCACAGCGCCGCCAAAGGCTTTGCGGATGAGCGTCACCGTCCGGCTGGCGAGATTACCAAACCCGGAAGCCAGATCACCGTTGGCGCGGTCAATGAGAGCTTCATAGGTGAAGTCGCCGTCCTGCCCGTAGGCCATTTCGCGCAGGCAGAAATAACGTACGACATCGTTGGAGAAGTGGCGGCGGAGCACATCCAGATCAATGGCGTTGGAACGCCCGCTGGCATCCGGCGTCTTGGACATCTTGCGTCCGCCGGACAGCCACATCCCATGCGAAAACACACGCCGGGGCAGCGGCAACCCGGCCGCCATCAGAAATGCCGGCCAGTACACGGCATGGAAACGCAGGATGTCCTTCCCGACGAGGTGCAGCACATACGGCCAGAACCGGTTGAAGTCCTGCCGCCGCTCATTCCCGTAGCCAAGCGCGGTGATGTAGTTCGACAGCGCATCGAACCACACATACATCGTGTGCGCCGGGTCATCGGGCACCGGAATTCCCCACTTGACCGAAATGCGGCTGATGGAGAGGTCCCGCAGGTTGGCGGCGACGAAGCTTCTGACTTCGTTGCGGCGCGTGTCAGGCTGGACGGCCTCGGGCTGCGTTTCATAAAACTCCAGCAGGCGGTCACGAAAGGCCGACAGTTTGAAAAAGTAGCTCTCTTCGGCCACCCACTCGGTCGGGCGCAGGTGAATGTCGCACACCGGCGCTTCGCCCGGCGTGACTTCCTCCTTGAACTCATTGCAGCTTGGGCAGTACCAGCCTTCGTAGTGTCCCTTGTAGATGTAGCCGCGCTCGCGTACCTGCCGCCACAGTGTCTGTGCGCCGGCAATGTGGGCGGGATCAGTCGTGCGAATCCAGTCATCGGGCTGGAGACCAAAGGCCGCGAACGTGCGCTGAAACTCGGCGACAGTGGCATCCACATAGGCTTTGACCGGCAGGTTGGCGGCCGCTGCCGCCCGCTCGATGTTCAGGCCGTGCTCATCCGTGCCGGTAAGAAAAAACGTCTCGAAGCGGCGCTGGCGATAGTGCCGCGCCAGGGTATCGGCCAGCAGGGTCGTGTAGAGATGCCCCAGATGGGGACGGGCATTGACGTAGTAAATCGGTGTCGTGACGTAGAATCGGCGGTCGGTCATAGCCGCATGTGATGACATAGCCCAGAGCCAAGTGCAACGTGAAGGACGCTTTCACCGGGCGGGCATTTCCGGCGGCACGCCTTTCTGCACCGGGGAGTGTCTCCGGGTTGCAGGATGCTTTACACTCCGGTTTGCGTGGACTCCCCAGGCCCATACCTTCGTCAGTTTCACACCACCAGGCTTCTTGCATTCACCCATGGCACGCACAGGTTCTGAACTTCCCAAGGTCTGCATCATCGGCGCCGGCTGCTCCGGCATCACCGCTGCCAAGGCGCTTCACGAGCATCAGTTTGACTTTGACTGCTACGAAAAAAGTGACCGCGTGGGCGGCAACTGGGTTTTCGGCAACAAAAACGGGATGTCATCGGCTTACCGCCGGCTCTTTATCAACACGTCCCGCGAGCGCATGCAGTATTCCGATTTCCCCATGCCGAAGCACTATCCGGTCTTTCCCCATCACTCGCAGATTGCCGAGTACTTCGATGCTTACGTGGATCACTTCGGCTTTCGGTCCCGCATCCGGTTCGAGACCGGCGTCAAGTGGGCCGAGCGCCGGGACGATGGGGTGTGGGTCATTACGCTCGACAATGGCCAGGTGGCACACTACGACGCGCTCATTGTCGCCAACGGCCACCACTGGGACCCGCGCTATCCAGAGCCGCCCTTCCCCGGAGAATTCGACGGCCTGACACTGCACTCCCACTACTACGTGGACAACGACATCTTCCGCGACAAGAACGTGGTCATACTGGGGATGGGCAACAGCGCCATGGACATTGCCTGCGAAGCCAGTGAGGTGGCCAAGCGAACCTACCTGGCGGCGCGGCGCGGGGCGTATATCATCCCCAAATACATTTTCGGCAAACCCCTCGACCAGATCGTGACCACGGCCAAAATTCCGTGGCCCGTGCGGCAACGCCTCTTTGAGTGGACGTTGCGGTTAGCTGTAGGCCGCATGGAGGACTATGGCTTACCCAAGCCGGACCACCGCTTCGGTGAAGCGCATCCGACGATTTCAGGACGCATCCTCGACCGGCTCACCCACGGAGTCATCACCCCAAAACCCAACATCGCTGAACTGCTGGGCAACCAGGTCCGCTTTGCCGACGGCAGCGTGGAGGATGTGGACGTGATTGTGTACTGCACCGGCTACAAAGTGACCTTTCCCTTCTTTGACGAGAACTTCATCTCCGCGCCGGACAACGACCTGCCACTGTTTCGGCGGGTGTTCAAACCGGACATTCCCAACGTCTTTTTCATCGGCCTGCTTCAGCCGTTGGGCGCGATCATGCCGCTGGCCGAAGCCCAGGGCCAGTGGGTGGCGTCCTATCTCAAGGGTGAGTATGCCTTGCCTCCGCGCGAGGAGATGGAAAGAGACATGGAACGTGAACGGGCGCGTATGTTTGCCCGCTATGTCAAATCCAAACGACACACCATGCAGGTGGATTTTGATGACTACCTGGCTGATCTGAAACGTGAGCGCCGCAAAGGCGAAGCACGGGCGCGGCGACAGGGCTACACGCTTCCCATTCCCCGCCAAGTCCCTTAGCGCCAAGAGCTGTAGGGCTTACATTTCACGCCGGTAGGCCAGTGCCTTGTGCAGTGTGACTTCATCGGCGTACTCAAGGTCGCTGCCGACCGGCAGCCCCATTGCCAGCCGTGTCGTCCGAACACCGATGGGTTTGAGCAGGCAGCCGATGTAGTTGGCCGTAGCCTCGCCTTCCGTGGTCGGGTTCGTGGCCAGAATAACTTCTGTCACTTCCAGAGTGCGCAGGCGCTCCAGCAGCGACCGCAGGCGGATGTCGTCCGGGCCGATCCCCCGGAGCGGGGACAGGGCCCCGTGCAGGACGTGGTACAGGCCCTTATACTCGCCGGTGCGTTCAATGGCAAAGACGTTGTATGGCTCCTCGACCACGCAGAGCAGATGCTGGTCGCGTGCCGGGTTGGTACAGTACGCGCAAGGGTCTTGCCCGATGTCCGTCAGGTTGTGGCACACCGAGCAAAAGGTCATCCGGGATTTGACCTCGGTGATGGCCAGTGCGAGCCGTTCGGCGTCTTCGGCGCTGCCGCGCAGGACGTGGAAAGCCAGCCGCTGGGCTGACTTGTGGCCAATACCCGGCAATCGCCTGAACTCGTCAATCAGGCGGGCAATCGGTTCCGCAAATTCTGCCATAAGAGGCTCAGGCACACGCCTGATGCTAGGACATACCGGGAATTTTCAGGTTACCGAGCAGACCCGTCATCTGCTGCTGCATCTGCTGCTGGGCAACTTCATCCGCGCGGCGGCCGGCTTCATTGACAGCGGCAACAATCAGGGCTTCGAGCATCTCCTTGTCGGCGAGTGCCTCGGCATCGAGTTTGACGGACACAACCTGCTTGAGGCCATTGACCGTGACGCGCACCATGCCGCCGCCCGCAGTCCCCTCACACCGCGCACTTTCCAGCGCACGCTTGATTTCCTCCTGCTTCTGCTGCATCTGCTCCATGGCGCGCTCAAAACCAGGCAGGCGGTCCAGACCGGGTAGTTTCATCGTTGTCTCCTTGGTGACGAAAAATCCCACCGAACGGCGAAGCTCGGTGGAGGGATAGCATAGCGGCTTACCTGCTCAGGGTGAATCAGCTTGCGCCGGAGCCGACCGATAGAGGATGTCATAGCCTTTCAGCCTTGCCACTATAGTGTACTTCCTGGAAAAAGCCTCTGGAATGCCCTCTATTTCCTCTGCCAGTATCTTTTCCATTTGCAGCACCCGCTTGACAATCACCCATTTCACCTGACGGCGCTCGGCTTCGTTCACAATATCTTCCGGGAAAAAAGGTGTAGCTGTGCGGTCAAAGATGACCATCGGAAGGGGATTGCGTCGCCCCGTCATCACGTAAAACGGATCCTCCTGTGGAACACATACCACTGGCTCGGCTTCAGGAATGCGGTCAGCCACAAAATCCAACAGTTCGGCGAAGTTGCTGAGGTAAGGACTATCAACTGTAAAGCGGCGAAGAGGACCTGAATAGGCCGTTTGCAATACGTCTCCTGTGTGGTCAACGTAACGCAATCGGACATTGTGGTAAACATAAGGAAAAGCCGCCAATGTCAGGGCGATGGCAATCCCCCAGCACACCAGCGGCTGCCGGCGGTCGCTGCCAAACGGACTCACCACATAAGCCACCATGAGCGCGAAAAATGCCCATATTCCATAGGATGACCGGGTATAGCCTTGGGAAAGAAATGAAAAGAACGTCAGGATGACAGCGATCCATGGCAGCAATGTCCAAATCAGCCGCGACGAGAACAATGCTGACGGCAAATACCATAACCCAGCACCAAAGGTAAGGAGCATTACTGGAACCCACAATGACAAAAGTGGATAGTTCAGACTGAAAAAAAAATGCTCGCAAAGCCAGGTGATAGCACTTGTAACCACAAAGGGTCCCAATATAAGTGTAACACTCGCAGTGCTCACCCAAGGCAAGTTAGCGAAGTTTCTTCTCTGTTGCCACAACCACCAGCCCAAGACCAATACCAGCCCCCGTGCCCACGGTGCATAGTTTCCATAGGTTTCTAAAATGGTCGGGCGTGCCAACCGGCGGCTGGCAGAAACAAAAACCCACCGCCAGTAGTTCCATAGCCCGCAGGTCAGCCCCAGCCACACCACCGCCCCAACCACACCCGCCGCCACACCGGCCCCAAACCACCGCAAGCCCACAACATCCAGCTCTTCTGTTCCTTCTTCCTTGCTCTCTTCCTGACTCCACTCCCCACCACGCCCACCTGCCCACCGCTCTCGCAACCACCCCCACCACACCACTACCCCCACCACCAATACCACATACGGATACCCCACATTCTGCTTCGCCAACGCCGGCAACACCGCCGTCACCCCGCCAAAAAACGCCACCACCGCACCCACCCGCCGCGTCGCCACCCACTGCAGCAGGTTCAGATTCAGCAACACCAGCCAACAGGCGTCCGGGTCATAAAACGGATGCGGATAAATACAGTGCGGCGCCAGCCACACCAACGGCACACACAACGCCATCCCACTCCACCCCGGCACCAAAACCCGCACCAGCCCGTACGTCAGCAGCACGTACCCCACGTTCACCACCGTGCAGTACCACGCCGTCACCCCATAGCTGAACCCAAACACCTTGATCAGCGTCGCCTGCACGTGAAACGTCAGTGGCGAATGCGGCAACCCGAAGTCCCGGTACATCACCTCCCCCTGCGCTATCCGCCACGCTGTATCCACGATGTAGGCATAATCCCCCAATACCCCAACCCGCCCCGTCTGCCACTGGTGCACCGCCCCAGCCCCCACCGCCAAAACACAAACGGCAAGCCACAGAAGGGCTTGCCGCCATAACTCACGCCCACCAAAAATCGAAATCACCTCAGTCCATCCGAATGCAGATTTTCCCAAAGTGTCCACCCTGCGCCATCAACCCAAACGCCTGCTGCGTCTCTTCAAGGGTGAAGATTTTGTCCACCACCGGACGAATCCGGTTCTGCTCCAGGGCACGGTTCATCGCCTCGAACATCTCCCGTGACCCGACGATGATGCCCTGCACGCGGATGTTCTGCATCAGCACCGGCGCAATGTCAATTTCGCCAGTCCGCCCGGACAATACCCCCGATCAGGCTGACCCATTCAGGACAGCCTAAGCAAAAGCCAGCAGGCATCCAAGTGGGCAATGAAGCATTCTCCGGGCGTGTTCCAGTTGATCTTTGCCAATTTTTCATTGCTGTAACACAGCAGCCGTTTTCCCACGCAAGAAGAAACCGGTGAGTTGGTTTCTGAAAACAGCTATCGGTTCCAGATTTCAATTCCTGGATTTCACACAAGATTTAGGAGGTAGCCGTATGTGGGGAATACAGCAGCTTTTTGCTTTACCTTTTGCGCTTACGTTTCTAGTCTCCCATTGTCTGCCGTACGGAACGATGACCTGGAAAAAGAGTATCGGCAACATGGACTCGCTTCAAGCCTCAGAGCTTTTGGAAAAAGAAGAAGCAGGAAATAAGCTGTCGGAAAATCGGAACAGCGCAAACAGAACTGAGGCTGTAAGCAAAACACCTCCGCCCATCAGGAAGGTGGATGAGTCAGAGTACGGGCTGAAGTACCAGCCACTTCAGACGGAAACCAAAGCCACTGCATTCCAGTTCAAAGGATATGAAATCGTACCATTAGCCAACTATGCCATCCGGGCCAGGGTCTTGAAGTCAGAAATTGACTTTACCAGCCCGCTTGGAATGATTGCCCCCATCAGGTTGTGGGTCGGGTGGCGGCAAATGGGAAGTAACTGCAATTGCAGAAATATTCTCTTTGATGAGATTTCCGAAAAGTTTTACTACAGCTACATCCCCGGCGAAATTGATCCCAGGGAAATCAACAACTCAATCAGCTATCTGGCACTTTTACCAGCCGATGAAAGCGTCGGAGAAGTCCTTCTCAGACTTGGGAAGTGCGATATGGTCAGAATGGAAGGCTTGTTGGTCAACATCCGGGACAGAGAAAAAGGCTATGTGTGGAAAAGCTCCCTGTCCTATGCCGACAAATCACCCAAGGTACTGTTTGTTACCAGAGCTGGAATTGAAGAAGCCGGAAAGTAACCCGGTTTGCCAAAGTCTTCAGGAAAAATATCATCACGCGGAGCTGTCGCTGGTGGCTTGGCCCAACGAGCTAGCGTTTTTTGGAAGGGCATAGGTTCCGACGGCATGAGCCACCGGTGTCGGGTCATCAGCAACACGGATGAGAACCTCGCCGACGGCCGATCTTTGGCTCAATCGCAAAAGGGTAGCCTCGCCGATGGCGTCGTGCGCGACCGGACGCCGCAGGTAGTGAATCGTCATCTCACTGGTGACGGCTTCCAGCACGGGGCCGCACATGGCCAGAACGACCAGGTACAGTGCTGTGTCCGCCAGCGTAAACAGCGCCGGGCCGGAAAGCGTCCCGCCGGGGCGAATGTGCTCTTCGAGCCTGCGCATCCGCACCCGAACCCGCATGGGTTCTACGGTTTCGACACAAAACAACCCTGGCGGCACAAGCGGAAAAGCGTTGTGCAGCAAGTCATTGAGTTCCTGGGCAGACAGACGCGGCAGCAGGTCAGTCATCAGCGCATGCGTGGCATTGGTGAGGCCGGCTTGTCCGGCGGGGCTGCCGTTGGCCCGGAACCCGCCGGCAGTCCCAGCTTGTCACGGATGAACGCCTCGGCCTCGGCTTCGATGAGTTCACCATTGGCGACGGTAACCTGCTCCGCCAGCACCTCACCCGTTTCGATGACTGCTGCTGGCTCAAGGAAGATGTTGTAGGGGGAACCGTAAGTGCGGAAGTCGCCCGTCATCCGCCGGTACAGCGCATGGGAGGTCTCACCAATCCGGTGGCGGTCTTCGGATTCAACCACAACCGGGTAAGGCGCGCCGGCTTCACCAAAAAAGGCCCTGGTCTCGTCGGTAGTGCCGTATTCGTTGACAGCAATGATGCCCAGCCCATGCGGTTGATATTTGGCGTGCAGGCGGGACAGAACTTCGGCCTCATAGCGCCAGTTGCCACACCAGGGCGCGAAGTACACAACCAGCACAAGTTTCTTGCCCTTCATCCATGTCCGCAGGTTGATGGGTTGGCCGTCGAGTCCGGGATAGGTCCAGTCTTTGTAGCGGAGCTTGACGGTTTGCAGCGGGGCATACTCATGCCCGTCTTCCGTGGTGTTCAGGTCTGTATGCCGGGGCGCTGCCAAGGCGGATGCGTCCGCCAGGCTGAACCACGCCAGTGCCAGCAGACAGAGCAGGTGCGTCCAGTGGTTGCGTTTCATTTGTTGACTCCCTTGGCCGGCAAAGTCTTTGCCGCCTTGCCGAGCGCTGCGGCAAACACTTCGCTGACCTCCTGCACATAGATGAACTTGAGACCTTTGACGAGTTCCGCCGGGATGTCGCTGACATCCGGCTGGTTCTGCGCCGGAAGGATGACGGTTTTGATGCCGGCCCGCCGCGCCGCCAGGATTTTTTCGCGGATGCCACCGACGGGCAGGACATCGCCGCGCAGGGTGATTTCGCCCGTCATGGCCACCGTGCGCCTGACGGGACGGCGGGACAGCGCCGAAACCATGGCCGTGGCCATAGTGATGCCGGCCGAGGGTCCGTCCTTTGGAATCGCGCCTTCCGGGACGTGAATGTGGAGGTCATGCTGCGTGAAAACATCAGGCTCGATACCCAGTTCGCGGGCGCGGGACTTGGCATACGACAGTGCCGCATGGGCGGATTCCTTCATGACTTCACCCAGCTTGCCCGTCAGAAGCAGCCCGCCCTTGCCGCGCAGCAGGAGGGCTTCGACGTGCATCACGTCGCCGCCGACACTCGTCCAGGCCAATCCGGCGGCCACGCCGATGCGATCCTGGGACAAAATGGCGTCGGCTTTGAACTTCGGGACGCCAAGGTAATCAGACAGATTGGCGGCCGTGATGGTGACTTTCCCGCTGTCGCCTTCGGCGACGCGCCGCGCCACCTTGCGGCACATCTTGCCAATTTCGCGTTCAAGCTGGCGGACGCCGGCCTCACGGGTGTAGCGGGCAATGGTCATCCGCAGGGCGCTTTCCGTGATGGCCAGATGCTTGCCGGTCAGGCCGCTCTCGGCAAGCTGCTTGGGCACGAGATGCCGCCGGGCAATGACGAGTTTTTCTTCCTGGGTGTAGCCCGGCAACCGCACAATTTCGAGCCGGTCGCGCAGGGCCGGTTGAATCGTGTCGGTGACGTTGGCCGTCAGCAGGAACATGACTTTTGAAAGGTCAAACGGCACACCCAAGTAGTTGTCACGGAAGGCGTGGTTTTGTTCCGGGTCAAGCACTTCCAGCAGCGCCGAGGCCGGATCGCCCCGGAAGTCGTTGCCCAGTTTGTCCACTTCATCGAGGAGCATCAGCGGGTTTTTCGTCCCGGCCTGCTGAAGCCCAAGGATGATGCGTCCGGGCATGGCACCCACGTAGGTTCGGCGGTGCCCACGGATTTCAGCTTCGTCGTGGACGCCACCCAGTGAAATGTGGACGAACTTGCGCCCGATGGCTTTGGCCACCGACCGGCCGAGAGAGGTCTTGCCCACGCCGGGCGGCCCGACCAGACACAATAACAGCCCTTTGGTATCCGGTTTGAGCCGCCGTACTGCCAGGGCTTCGAGAATGCGCTCCTTGACCTTTTCGAGGCCGTAATGGTCGGCATCGAGGACGGCTTTGACGTGCTGAAGGTCAATGTGGTCTTCCGAAAAGGTGTTCCAAGGAAGCGCCAGCAGGGTATCCAGATACGTCCGCAGCAGCCCCGCCTCGGCGGCGTCCGGGTGGAGCCGTTCAAGGCGTTTGAGTTGGCGCGTCGCTTCTTCCCGCGCTGGTTCGGGAAGGCGGGCTTCGGCAATTTTCTCCTGGTAGGCCGCCACTTCGTCGCCAGCATCGGAAACTTCACCCAACTCCTGCTGAATGGCCTTGAGCTGCTGGCGCAGGTAGAACTCGCGCTGGGAGCGGTCAATCTCACCCTTGGCCTGGCTGCTGATTTCCTGCTGTACCGTGAGAATGCCCACTTCGCGGGCCATGAGGTCGTGAACGCGCCGCAGACGGGCAATGGGGTCGGCTTCTTCGAGAATCGCCTGGGCGTCGCTGAGCTTGGCGTCGAGGTTGGAGGCGCAGAGATCAGCCAGGCGGCCCGGATCATCCAGGGATGCCGCAATGGCGAGCACTTCGGCAGAAATCTGCTTGCCCAGGGTGACAATCCGTTCGAGCAATCCCTTGACCGCGCGGACCAGGGCTTCAACTTCCAGGGTCATCTCGACCGAGGCTTCAGGAATGGTTTGCACCTGCGCCTGCAGGTAGCCGGCTTCGTCGGTCACACGCAGAAGTGTCGCCCGCGCCAATCCCTGAACGAGAATCCGCACCCGGCCATCGCCGGTTTTGAGCAGGCGCATCACAGCCGCAATCGTACCAACCCGGTGCAGGTCATCGCCGGTCGGGTCCTCGTCCTCTGGATTGCGCTGGGTGGCGAGCACAATCAGACGCCGGTTGGGGAGGGCGTTTTCGATGGCACGTTGCGATTTCTCGCGCTGTACAAAAAGGGGAACGATGAGAAATGGAAAGATGACAATGTCGCGCAGCGGCAACAACGGCAGTGTGTCGGGAATATCGCCTGTCCCCTCGTTGGTCAACGGGAGTTCATCAGATAACTCGTGTGTCATTGGCAACGCCACGCTGGCGCTTGGGATTTTGGAGACCATAGTGATTTGAGCAAACATATCCTGGCAAACTGGTAAGGTATCGCGTTTCAGGCTGGATAGGAAAGACATCCCGAACGGGAGACGGTGGTGTGCAGAACGGTTTCAGTCTAAAAATAACCAGGCGAAACACGCTGACTTCGGCTGTGCCTTTGCCGCTCCAGGGCATCCGGTCCTGATGTGGGCCACAGAAGCTGGCTGGCAATTGTTGGCACCTTCGGATTTTAAACAAAGATGTCACATCGCCTGCGTACCGTGGTGTAAATGGCAGAGCTGAAAGGGGCCGCGGTAAACCAGTTCATCTGCGTCATGTTTCGTTGGTCATCGCCTCTCAGACCGATGGGCTTCTTGATAACGTCAGGCTCGATGCCAGGAGGTAGCCTATGAGTTCCTACCCAGTCAGCACGCCCAAGCCTTCCGACCCGTGGAAATCTGTAACCCCAACCACAAACCAAGCGACTTCTCTTACAGGCGATGACGCCTGGGTGGTCCGGGCGTTTGTCATCGCCTGGTTTACCCTGCTCCTGTGTTTCACCGTCGTCATCATCTGCCTGCCCAAAACCGCGTTTCTGCTGGCTTACCTGCTGGCTTGTGCGACCGTGATCGCAATGCTGTATGTGCGGCGAATCGTGGCCGAGCCGGTCAGGGAACTGACGAAGTTCGATACTTCTGACCCCTACCGACTGGCCTACCTGCGCGGGGGAGCCAACGAGGCCCTACGGGTGGCCACGGCCGTCCTCATCGAAGCCCGTCACCTGATGCTTTTGCAGAACGAGTCGTCGGAAAAAAAGGAAAAGCAGCTCGTGACCGCGCCGGACTGTGATGCGAAGTCGCTGCCATTTCCTCTGGAAAGAGCCGTACTTCGCTTTTTCACAACTCCACGGAAGCCGGAGGAAATGTTTGAGCAGGGTGGTCTCAAACAGCAGGTGGATGATCTTTACAAAGAAGAGCTGGAGAACGCCGGCTTGTTGCCCTCTGAAGCCCAGAAACAGGCCCGTACCAGTCGGGCGCTGTTTGCTCTGATCCTCATCCTGGTGGTCGGTTTGACCAAGATTGGGGTGGCCTTGTGGCATGGATACCGCAACATCGGCTTTACCCTGCTGATTATGATTGTTGCGGCAATCTGGGCTTGGAGTTTTAGCGGAGACTATCGGACGCGCCTTGGCAACTATGTTGTGAAGTCGCTGGAATCGCTGTTTGAAGGCATGCGCGCCCAGGCCGCAACCCTCAAAGCCAACGCCTCGATGGCGCAGATTGCCCTGCTGGCCGGTGTCTATGGTGTCGCGGCCCTGCCGGCGGAGGTTTTCCCTGAAGTCCGGGAAGCCTTCCCCAAGGCTCCAACCGACAGTTCATCCTGTGGGAGTTCCTGCAGCAGTTCGTGCAGCAGCGACGGCGGTAGTTGCAGCAGTTGTGGCGGCGGCTGTGGTGGCTGTAGCTAGGTTACTGTTGTTCCCACTTGCCTGATGGTCGTAAGTCTGATGGTGACTGGATATGGTGGAAACCCTGCCCGATCGCGTCGGTCTTGGATGGCGCGCCCCTTTGGCAGCCGACATCCTGGCTAACCTGGATCGTATCGAGGTGGTGGAAGTCATCGCCGACGATTACTTCGACGCACCGGGCAGGGAGCGGCAGGCGTTGCGCTGGCTGGGGCGGCAAGTGCCGCTGGTGCTGCACGGCGTTTCCCTGGGGTTGGCCTCGACCGCACCGGCTGACCCCGTTCGGCTTGACCACATGGCCCGTCTCATCGGTGAGGTCGAGCCATGGCTGTGGTCGGAGCATCTCGCTTTTGTACGTGGCGGCGGCGTTGAAGTCGGCCACCTGGCCGCGCCGCCGCGAACAGCCGCCACCATCGAGGGCACGGCACGCAATCTCGCCACAGCACGCACCATTGTCGGCAGCAATCCACTGGTTGAGAACATCTCCACCATTATCGAGCCGCCCGGCAGTGCGCTCGATGAGGTGACGTGGCTGGAAGGCATCCTGGCCGCCACGGAAAACGGTTTGCTGCTCGATCTGCACAACCTGTACGCCAACGCCTGCAACTTCGATTTTGACCCCCGTGAAGCCATCGCCCGGCTTCCCCTCGAACGGGTCGGCTACATCCACCTGGCAGGCGGGAAGTGGGTGCAGGCGACGCGCTTTCCGGGGCGACGGCTGCTCGACGACCACCGCCACGCAACGCCACAACCGGTGTTTGACCTGCTGGCCGAGGTGGCGCGGCGGACGGCGCGGCCGCTGGTCGTCATTCTGGAGCGCGACGGCGACTATCCGCCCTTTGCCCAGCTTCTGGATGAACTCGATGCCGCACGTGCCGCCCTGGCACGGGGGCGCGCCGACCGGGACGCCAACCAGAACGTACGCACCAATGTCGTCGCCACACTTTGAAGCCTTTTTGGCGCGGCTCTATGCCGATGAAGCTTTCCGGGAGCAGTTTTTGGCCGCGCCGGAAAACACAGCTCGCGCCTTTGGGCTGTCGCCGGAAGAATGCGCGGCGCTGGCGGCAATTGATCTGACGGGCCTGGAGCTGGCTGCGCGGGTGTTTGCCAAAAAGCTCGACTACAAGGCGGAGTACAAACGCCGGCAGGGATGGCGAACCCGCTGGCGGCGGTGGTGGCGTGACCGCTGGGCGGAGTGGCGGCACCGCCGCCGGACAACCCTTCAGGCGAAATAGAGCGCCAGCGCCGTCCGGGCAAGATTCCACACGCGCGTCCAGTTGAGCTTCCCATTACGGGCATCGTGCAGGCTGGCCCAGACCTTTTCCCGCAGTTGCGCGCTTTCGCGCCGGAACAGAAAGTCGCGCGCATAGGGCAGGGCAACTTCAAGGAAGTTGAAGCGCGGGTTCATCGTGATGCTGATGCCTTCCAGAGTCATCAGCGCCCGGATGATGAAGGTGAACGAAGCAGGCGTCGAGAAGGGGTAGCGGTAGATGATGTCGCCCAGGTCGTAAGTCAGGTCCTTGAAGCGGACTTCCGAGAGGTTGACATCGAGTTTGCGCCGGAACAGGTCTTCGACGACGCGCGCAAAATCTTCCATATCGGCTTCGGGCGAAAGAAATCCCAGCCCGACCAAATCCCGGACGATGCCCGGCGCATCACGTTCGATAAGGTGGAAAAAGGCGCTGACCATCTGGCTCTGCAGGGTTGGGGAAATATGCCCGACCATGCCGAAGTCAAAAAAGGCCAGCCGTCCGTCGCGCAGTATGAGAATGTTGCCCGGATGCGGGTCGGCGTGAAAGAAGCCGTCTTCGAGCAGTTGTTTGAAGTAGGTGCGATACATCAGCTCGTTGGCTTCCTTGGCGTCAATGCCGGCGGCGGCCAGCCCTTCCAGATCGGTCACACAGATGCCACGCAGGAACTCCATGGTGATGACCCGCGAGGTCGTCTGTTCCCAGAAGATGGTCGGCACGTGAACCCGTGGCCAGTCGGCAAAGTTCTGCCGGAAGCGTTCGGCATTGCGGCCTTCGTTGCGGTAATCGAGTTCGGCATAGATCGTGCGCTCGAACTCATCAATCATCCCAACCCAGTCGTTACCTTTGAAGAGCCGTTTCGAGCTGGCCATCCACCGGGCAAGACGGCGCAGGATGTCCACATCTTCGCTGATGCGCGCCACGAGATTGGGGCGTTGCACCTTGATGGCCACTTCCTGCCCGTCGTGCCGGACGCCGCGATAGACCTGTCCCAGACTGGCGGCGGCAACGGGTTCCGGGTCAACGGTGCGGAAAAGCTGGCTGACGGGCGCCCCCAACTCGCTCTCGATGATGGCGAAGGCTTCGCTGTTTGGAAACGGCGGCACACGGTTCTGGAGCTTGGCCAGTTCCTGAATGAACGGCACCGGCAGCAGGTCGGCGCGGGTGGCCAGTGCCTGCCCGATCTTGATGAACGTCGGGCCGAGCCGGATGAGCTGTTCGCGCAGCCGGGCTGCCTGGGCTTCGAGTTTTTCAGCCGGAAGTACGGCCAGGTTGCCGCCGTCTGAGTGAACTCGGGCGCGTCGGAGGTCGCGGTACAGCATCCAGGCGAAGCGCCCCAGAACCCACACGATAAAAAGCGTTCGCTGCCAGTGGCGAAGCCAACTCCAGACCCCCCGCCGCGTGGGGACAACCGGTGGGTGAACATTCGGTGAGATGGAGAAGTCTGCGGGCAGGGTACGGTTCATCGAGGTCACATGCCACCGGTGCGGGGTTCACCGGATGGGCCTTCCCCGCCCGTTATAGCAAACTCATCCCACGGGCAAAAGCGACAAAAGCCGACGGCTGCCGTCACTGTCCGGCTGGCGGCAGGGCGCCTGCGCGTCAGGAAGTGTGGTCATAAACGATGCGCCAGCCGTTGGGAAAACGCCGTACCAGGAGGGTGAAGCGCCCGGAAGTGATCTGTTCGGGAAGTACGACCCGCCAGGCCCCGCGTACGAGTGCCGCGCGCGGCCCGACCATCTCGATGACGAGGTCCTGGAAGTCAAGCGTTCCCATGGCGCGTCCTTCGGACTGGTAGCGTTGCCGGTAGCGCACCAGCGTCGCTTCCCACCCCTTGGTCACGGTCGTACCGGAAACAAAGGTCAGTTCCGGCGAGCGCCAGTAACCGTCCATGAAACCTTCCAGATCGCCCCGGTTCCAGGCGGCTACCTGCCTGTCGAGCAGCGTACGAATGGCGGCCACGGACGATGGGGGCTGCGCCGGAGTGCGAATTGCACCAAACAGTAACCAGAGCAGACAGAAACACGCGGCAAGCGGTCGGAAAGGCATGGGATTCAGGGCGGTTTTCACTCGATGATTTTGACGTCGCCTTCGAATTTTCGGTAGTTCCGAAACTCGCTGACATTCCGAAAAGCCTGGCGATAGGCATCGCTCACCTGGATGGTCTCAGCCGTCAGCGGCATCCAGTAGTTCTTGCCGAGAATCGTGACCCAGTCGTAATCCACGGCCGATTCGACCTGCGACATGGGAAAGCCTGGTGGAATGTCGGTTGCCGTATGTTCGATGCGCAGCACGCGCTTGGTGGCTTCGTCAATCCACAGGCTGCCCTGATAGCCGACCTGAATGCGCTGCGGTGTGCCGTCGGAGAGCCGTACAGTGAGGGTGTAGCCGGAATTGGCCTTGGGAACAACGAAGTCATACACGCGACAGAGGCGCCCCCGGTAGCGTTCCCGTCTGGCTTCACGGAACCGGGTATTGGTGCTGGGCAGAAACGGGGCGGCAAGCTGGCCGGAAAAATCGCCAACGGAAGTCGCGCCGCCAACGTCTTCATAGCGCCGTTGGGTGGCGCGTCCGTTGATGGACAGCAGTTCGACCCGTTCGCGTCCGCCTTCGACCCGGACTTCCGTTTCAAGGATGTCGCGCGTTTGCCACTGGCCGCGACCGTCCCGCACCATGCGGCGGATGGTCTGGGTGACGATGAAATCCGGGAGGTCGTCGGCGCTGCGCAGGGCATGAAACCGGGCCTGTTCGATGAGCGGCAGTTGGCTGAGACGCGCTGTTTCGTCTTCTGCGGACGCTTCCGACGGCTCATCACTGACCGGTTCTGCCTGGTCGCGGGGTGGCGCCGAACTGGCAGGGACAGGGCCGGACGGTATGGTGCGGGTGGGTTGGGGACGCGCCGTTGGGGATGGTTTTGGCGATGGTTGAAACGTCAGTTCGACCAAGGCGGTGATGAGTGCGCCGGGTGCGCCAAGCTGGCGGGCACGGTCCAGAACTTCGTCCGTGACTTCAAAGGCGATGCCGCGTTGGCGCAACTCCCGGATGGCCGCGTCAGTGGTGATTTGTCCCTGGCGCACACGCTGGACAAGACGGTAAAAGCCCACTTCCGACAGCGGGCCGGTCTGGTTTTCTGGCGATTCCACCGAGCGCGGACGCTGCGGCGCAGGGTTGTTCCCGCCTGTCCCGGCGAGGATTGTGGTGCGCAGGGGATGGACCATCAGGAGCATCAGACCGGCGACGGCAAGAAAGAGCTTGAGTCGGATGGGATGAACTGCCATATCATCGGGTTTCGGGGTCACGACCGGCCTTCACCACCTCACCATGCTGTTACACGCTGTGGAAACCAACCGTGATTAAGTCGGACAAGTGGATCCTTCGCATGTGCGAAGAGTATAACCTGATTTCGCCTTTTGAGCGGCGGCTCATCCGGCAGGTCGAAGACCGGCGCATCATAAGCTGTGGGCTGTCAAGCTATGGTTATGACTGTCGTCTGGCGCGGGATGAGTTTAAGGTCTTTTCTCCGATCCAGGGGACGGAAGTGGACCCCAAAAACTTCAATCCCGACAACCTGCTGGACATTCCGCTGCGAACGGCGGCCGACGGCAGCCACTACTGGTTGCTGCCGCCTCACTCTTATGCGCTGGGGGTGACGATTGAGCACTTCCAGATGCCGCGCAACGTCACGGCGATTGCTCTTGGAAAAAGCACCTATGCGCGTTGTGGGCTGATTCAGAACACCACGCCGCTCGAAGCCGACTGGAAGGGGCGGCTGGTCATCGAGCTGTACAATGCGGCCAACCTGCCAGTCCGGCTCTATGCCGAAGAAGGATTCGTTCAGATCATCTTCTTCGAGTCGGACGAGGAATGCGCCGTTTCCTACAGTGACCGCGCGGGCAAGTATCAGCATCAGACCGGATTGACCCTGGCCAAGGTTTAGGCAAGCGCATGGCACTCGTCATTCGGAACGGCCGCGTCTGCGATCCCTCGCAAAACCTGGATGCGGTCATGGATGTTCTGGTGGTGGACGGCCGCATTGCAGCACTGGGGCCGAATCTGGACATCCCTCCACAGGCGGAACTGGTGGATGCAACCGGGTTGGTTGTGGCACCGGGATTCATAGATGTTCACGTGCACCTGCGTGAGCCGGGCTTTACGGCGAAGGAAACGATAGCTACCGGAACACGCGCGGCTGTGGCCGGCGGCTTCACGGCCGTGTGCTGCATGGCGAACACCTTGCCCGTCAATGACTCGCCGCTGGTTACGCGCTACATCCTCGACCGGGCGCGGGAAGCTGCTGCGTGCCGCGTGTATCCCATCGGCGCTGTGACCAAAGGATTACAGGGGGAAGCTCTGGCGGATATTGGTGGGATGGCGGCGGCCGGGGTCGTCGCCCTGTCGGATGACGGACATGGGATTGCCAACGCCAACCTGTTGCGACGGGCGCTGGAATATGCCAGCGACTTTGGATTGCCGGTCATTGATCACTGTGAAAATCGTGACTTGGCGGCCGGCGGCGTCATCAATGAAGGAGCTGTGTCCACACGTCTGGGGGTACGGGGGATGACGCGCGCCGCCGAGGAAGTGGATGTGGCGCGGGATGTCGTGTTGTCCAGCCTGACGGGGGCGCATATTCACATTGCCCATCTGAGCACGGCCGGTTCGCTGGAACTGGTGCGGCGCGCCCGCGCCGAGGGCTTGCCGATTACCTGTGAAGTTACACCGCATCATCTGACGCTTGATGAATCCGCTGTCTTGACGCTGGGGCCACTGGCCAAGATGAATCCGCCGCTGCGTACGGCCGGGGATGTCGAAGCCCTGCTCGAAGGTGTGGCTGACGGCACGGTGACTTGTCTGGCGACCGACCATGCGCCGCACACAACGCTGGAAAAGAACCAGGTGCTTTTGCACGCGCCCTTCGGGGTGGTGGGACTGGAGTGCGCCGTGAGTCTGATGCTTGACCGGCTCTACTGGCAGCAGGGCATTCCGTTGCTGCGCCTCATCGAGCTGTTTTCGACCGGCCCGGCGCGCGCCTTCAACCTGCCTGGTGGGACGTTGCAAATTGGCTGCCCGGCGGATATGACAATACTGGACATCCACCGCGAAACGGTGGTGGATGTGCGTCAGTGGCAGTCAAAAGCGCGCAACTGCCCTTTCGACGGCTGGCGGCTCAAAGGCGCGCCAGTCATGGTGGTGGTGGGCGGCGAGCGGCGGAGTGTTCTGCCGCCGCCTGTGCTTGCCGAAACGGTTGCGGCAGACTACCGGACAAGTTAACGTGCGCCGATTTTTCGTGTGCCGGTGCGTGTCCGTCACGGGCCGGCACATGCCAAATACTGAAGAAGAGAGAGGATGCATTCGCTCATGGCAGAGCAATCCGTTGAAGAGAAAGTCAAGGCTATCATCGTCGAGGAACTCGGCGTGGATGAAAGTGAAGTGACCCCGGAGGCCAAGTTCATTGAGGACCTGGGTGCCGATTCACTCGATACGGTCGAACTCGTCATGCGTTTCGAGGAGGACTTCGGACTCGAAATTCCTGATGAGGACGCCGAGAAAATCCTGAGCGTGAAGGATGCAATAAGCTACATCCAGTCCAAGCTCGGATAGGTTGTGCGTTCCACAAGCTGTTTGCCCGCGCACCGCGACCGTGGAGGTTTTGCGTCATGAAACGGCGTGTCGTCGTCACTGGCGTCGGGGTGGTCAGTCCCCTTGGGCTGGATGTCCCGGCCACTTGGGAGGCATTGCTGGCCGGGACAAGCGGGATTGGCCCCATCACGCGCTTCGACGCCACAGCGTTTGCCGTCCGCATCGCCGGCGAGGTGCGTGGTTTTGACCCGGCGGCGTTCATCGAGAAAAAAGAGATCAAAAAGATGGACCCGTTCATCCACTACGCCATCGCCGCTGCTGAGGAAGCGATGCGCGACAGTGGGTTGCACATCAACGGTGACCATGCGGCCCGGGTAGGGGTTCACATTGGGTCGGCGCTGGGTGGGTTGACCATCATCGAGCGCGAGCACACGAAACTGCACCGTGAAGGTCCGCACCGGGTTTCACCGTTTTTCATTCCGTCCGCCATCATCAACCTTGCCAGTGGACAGATTTCGATCCGCTTTGGGGCGAAGGGACCGAATCTCGCTTCGGCCACGGCCTGTGCTTCCGGCGCACACGCCATTGGGGAATCCTTCCGTATCATTCAGGCAGGGGATGCCGATGTGATGCTGTGCGGGGGTGCGGAAGCGCCCGTAACGCCGACCGGTATTGGCGGTTTTGCGGCCATGCGCGCCCTTTCCACGCGCAACGCTGAACCGGCGCGGGCCAGCCGTCCATTTGACCGGCAGCGGGATGGCTTTGTCATGGGCGAGGGGGCGGCCGTTCTCGTTCTGGAAGAACGGGAACAGGCTTTGGCGAGGGGGAAGCGTCCGCTGGCAGAGGTTGTTGGCTTTGGACAATCCGCCGACGCTTTTCACCTGACGCATCCAAGCGAGGTTGGCGACGGCGCGGCGCGGGCTATGCGGCAGGCGCTGGCCGATGCCGGCATTGCCCCGGCCGAGGTTGGTTATCTCAATGCCCATGCGACGGGCACTCCGGCCGGAGATGCTGCCGAAGCGGCAGCTATCCATCAGGTTTTCGGTGCGGCTGCGACTTCGCTGGCGGTCAGTTCAACGAAGTCCATGACCGGTCATCTGCTGGGGGCAGCCGGCGCGCTGGAAGCCGTCGTCGCAGTACTGGCGCTGCGGGATGGGCGCATCCCGCCGACGATAAATCTCGATGAACCGGAGTTTGACTTGGACTGTGTGCCTTGCAAGGCCCGCGAAATGTCCCTCGACTATGCCATGAGTAATGCTTTTGGCTTTGGTGGGGTCAATGTTTCGCTGGTCTTCCGGCGGGCCGAAGCCTGAGAGTTCCAGTTGGGAGGTCTTCTGCTGTGAAGTGCGTTGAACTTGCTGATCAGTTTGGAATTGAGCACCTTCGTCTCACTGAGCGCCCTCACCCGGAGCTGAAGTTTGGAGAGGTTTTGATCCGAGTGCGGGCTACATCCCTCAACTATCGCGATCTGATGACAGTAACCGGGGTCTATAACCCCAAGCAGCCGCTCCCGTTGATTCCGCTGTCTGACGGTGTGGGGGAGGTTGTGGCGGTTGGGGATGGCGTCACGCGCGTTGCCGTTGGAGACCGGGTGGCCGGGATTTTTGCGCAGGGATGGACCGCCGGTGAGCCGGCCGTGGAAAAGGTGCGCACAACGACCCTGGGTGGCCCGCTCGATGGCATGCTGACCGAGTACCGTGCGCTTTCGCAGGAAGGGGTGGTCAAAGTCCCGGACTATCTGAATGACGAAGAAGCGGCCACCCTGCCCTGTGCGGCGCTGACAGCCTGGAGTGCGCTCATCGCCCACGGACAGCTCAAGCCGGGGGATACCGTACTCGTCCAGGGGACAGGCGGCGTTTCCATCTTTGCCCTCCAGTTTGCCAAAGCCGCCGGTGCCCGGGTCATCATCACCTCCGGGAGTGATGAAAAGCTCGAACGCGCCAAGGCCTTGGGGGCGGATGAAGTCATCAACTACCGGCAGGCTCCCGACTGGGACAAAGCCGTGCGGGAGATGACTGCCGGCCGCGGTGTTGATCATGTGGTTGAAGTAGGTGGTACCGGCACTTTGGCTAAGTCCATTCGTTCCGTCCGGTTTGGCGGTCATATCAGCCTGATCGGGGTATTGTCCGGGCGGACTGGCGAAATTGACATTGCGCCGGTGCTGATGCAGAACATCCGCGTGCAGGGCATCATTGTTGGGTCGCGGGAGATGTTCGAGGCGATGAACCGCGCCTTGGAGCAGAACCGGATTCGTCCGGTAGTGGACAGAATCTTCACCCTTGAAGAGACACAGCAGGCGTTTGGGTTGATGGCGCAGGGTGGACATTTTGGGAAAATCTGCATTCGGATTGACTGAGACGGTTGCACATTTGGGGGAGCGTGGGGTGTGGCGGCAAGCCCTTCTGTGGCTTGCCGTTTGTGTTTTGGCGGTGGGGGCTGGGGCGGTGCACCAGTGGCAGACGGGGCGGATTGGGGTGTTGGGGGATTATGCCTACATCGTGGATACAGCGTGGCGGATAGCGCAGGGGGAGGTGATGTACCGGGACTTCGGGTTGCCGCATTCGCCACTGACGTTTCACGTGCAGGCGACGCTGATCAAGGTGTTTGGGTTCAGCTATGGGGTGACGGCGTGGTACTGCACGGTGGTGAACGTGGGGTACGTGCTGCTGACGTACGGGCTGGTGCGGGTTTTGGTGCCGGGGTGGAGTGGGGTGGCGTTGTGTGTGCCGCTGGTATGGCTGGCACCGCACAGTATTTATCCGCATCCGTTTTATGACCCGGACGCCTGTTGGCTGGTGTTGCTGAATCTGAACCTGCTGCAGTGGGTGGCGACGCGGCGGGTGGGGGCGGTGGTGGCGTTTTTGGGTGGGGTGACGACGGTGTTGCCGGCGCTGGGGAAGCAGAATGTGGGGTATCCGTATGTGTTGCTGGTGGTGGGGGTGGTGGTGTGGTGGGGGTGGGTGCGTGAGCGGTGGGTAGGAGGGCGTGCGGAGGGGGAGAGCCGAGAAGGAAGCAAAGGGGAAGAAGGGCTGGATGTTGTGGGGTTGCGATGGTTTGGGGCGGGAGTGGTGGCGGGCGCGGTTGGGGTAGTGGTGTGGCTGGGGCTGACCTGTGGGTTGGGGAACTACTGGCGTTGGGTCTTTGTTTCTGCCAGCCGCCGATTGGCACGCCCGACTATTCCAGAGACCTACGGAAACTATGCGCCTTGGGTCGTAGGGGGTGCATTGGTACTTGGCTGGTGGCTATGGCAGCGAAAAGGGGAGGTGGTACGACCGTCCTGGGTAACAACCGCCAGTCTGGCACTTTTGCTGGGGCCTTTTATTGTTGTGAGCGCCATAACCTGGCTCTGTGGACGCTTCTTCATTGGGTTCAATTATCCGTTGTTGTCGCTGTGGGTTCCGGTCATGATCCTCACCCTTGTGGTTGGGCTGTGGCATTTGCCGGCAGCGTTGTTTTCGTCACGGTTGATGTGGGCAATGCTCCCGTGGGCAATCGTCATTCTGACATTTTTTTCGTTTCTTTCCCAAGGCTATACCCGGTCATCCTACGGAATATGGGCGTTTTTCGTACTGATGGTAGCCTATGCGGTGAGTCCGTTTGGCAGTGACCGCTGGCAGCCGCTGGTGTGCTGGGGGATCACCTTCAGCCTGACCCTGGCGGCCTTTCCGTATGTGTACCACAACGTCCGACTGCGCTATGTTGACCAGTGGGGAGCATCGTTACAGACCACTTCTTCGGGTCCCCTCCGCGACTTTACGGCTTGTAGTCCCTACCTTGGTAACTTTGCTGAATTGTTGGATTTTGTGGCTGACCACATTCCTGAATCCGAGCCGGTGGTATGTATTCCGCAGGAAGACCCGTTTTACGTGATGACGGAGCGACGCAATCCCCTTCCGATGGTCATTTTTGACCGCACAGCTACGCCTTTTTCCCCAAAAGAGATTGTAGAAGAAGCCGAGCGCCGGCAGGTGAAATGGGTGATTGTCAAGCGGGTACTGCAAATAAGACATCTTGCTAAGGAGACCAAGGGAATCCCGGAGGCTTTCTCGGAAAAGTACACCACGGTGGCGAAGTTGAAGGGCTATGACATCCTGTATCGGTCGGCTCCGGCGCAAGCTGATTCACCATGAGCAGGTAGGGCCGTCGCGCTGTCCTTCCGACAAACTTCGATGCCAGGGGAGTTTTATTTCCAACTGAGCAGCGGCCGGGCGTCCGGTCGCCGGAATGAGGCCAACGCCCCTGCCGCCAGGATGATGAAATACACATCCAGGTAACTCCGGTGGCTGGTATGCGCCCAGAAAACCGCCGTGACCACACTGAAAGCCAAGACGTGCGCCACGCACAGAAGCAGCGCCGGCCAGTTTTTCCGGCGTCCCAGAAGCCATAGTCCAACTCCGGCCAGCAGCATCACGGGCACGTAAGACACCCCATAGATGAGCTGTTCCATCCGGCCTTTGACCGGATTGAGCTGCCACCAGAACGCTGCGCCCAGCTTGCGGCACGCTCCCCAGGCAGTCGCCCCCGGATGTGACCGGATATAGGCCCACGCCCGGGCGCGAAACCAGTCGTCAAGGTCCGTTTCACGGCGCGTGGCCCGTTCGACTTCGGCCAGTTCGGCTGGTGTCATGGCAGCCCAGGCCGCCGCCGTGCTGCGGTCAATGCTTTCGACCGGATAATGGGTAAAGGTCTGGGGATTATTCGCTATCCAGAGTGAGTGTCCCAGACGGGTCGTCAGCACCGGACGCCCCACGACCAGCCAGTTGCGCGCCAGCCAGGGCAGCAGCACGAGCAACAACGCCAGGGCATAGCTGCCAACCACCAACCACCGCCGACCTGGTGATGTGGACTGACAGCTCCACCAGAGCCAGCCAAGCGCCAGTGGCGCAATCGGCACCAAGGAAGGACGTACCAAGATGGCCACGCCCGTCAGACCGCCCGCCAAAAGCGCCTGACGCAGTGGATGACTGGATACCGGCACAAGGGCCAGCGCCAGCGTCGCCAGGGCAACGGTTGCCGTGTAGAGTCCTGTTTCCTGAAGCGCCGTGTCATGGACGACAAAGTAGGGATACAGCGCCGTACCTACAGCAGCCAGCCACCCGGCCGGCGCGCTGAACCACAGCCGCGCCAAATGGTAGGCGCACCAGACCGTTACCACGCCAACAGCCGACTGTGCGGCCGCAATGGACAGAAAGTTTCGTTCGCCGCCAGTGACAAGCGCCAGGAATGCCGGATACAGCGGCGTCCAGTAGGCGCAGGTGAGCGCGTCCAGACAGAAGGTGTGCTCCCGGACGAGCTTCTGGGCCAGATCGAAATAAAAGCCGTAGCTTTGTTCCCAGAAGGTGGCATCGCCACGCGCCACCCGAACGCCAAAGCGCACCCCACCAGCCAGAAACGCCACGGTGAGGAACCCGGCCAGGTGTCGCCAGCGGTCAGGCATCGAGGGGCACCGTCTCGACAAACACCAGACCAAACCCTTCCAGCGCCGTCAGGCGGCGGGGATGATTGGTGAGCAGGCGGATGCGATGCAGCCCCAGTGCACGCAGGATTTGCGCCCCGGTGCCATAGTCGCGGACGCTCCCGTGAACGACAGATTGACCGTTGGCAATCGCCCGCAGATGCTCCTCCAGGTGCGTTCCGGCATGTTTCTGCCGGAGATAGAGCAGGACGCCACTCCCTTCAGCAGCAATTTTGTCGAGCGCACACCGCAGCCACCGGCCGGCCTCGTCGCTGGCTTCTTCAAACACGTCGCCAAGCAGGGTTTGCGAGTGCACCCGCACCAGCGCGTCCTCTTTCTTTTCGGGTTCTCCCATCACCAGCGCCAGATGCACCTCATCGGTGATGTCACTGCGAAATGTCATGGCGCGAAACCGCCCACTGGGCAGGTTCACCATGGCCTCGGCCGTGCAGCGGACGTGGATTTCATTGGCGAGCCGGTACCGGATCAGATCGGCAACCGAGACGATTTTCAGCCCATGCCGGCGGGCAAACTCAATGAGTTGCGGCAAGCGCGCCATCGTACCGTCGTCATTCATGATTTCGCAAATCACTCCGGCCGGCGTTAGTCCTGCGAGGCGCGCCAGGTCCACGCTGGCTTCCGTCTGCCCCGGACGTACCAGCACGCCGCCACGCCGGGCGCGCAGGGGGAACACGTGGCCGGGACGCGCCAGGTCCTCCGGGCGCGTAGCCGGGTTGACGGCCGTGAGAATCGTCGTGGCGCGGTCGGCTGCCGAAATTCCGGTTGTCACACCCCGTTTGGCTTCGATGGAGACGGTAAAGGCCGTCCCAAACCCGGAGGTGTTGTTGGCGACCTGAAGGGGTAGATCGAGTTCGTCACAGCGTTCTTCCGTCAGTGAAAGACAGATGAGGCCGCGCCCATACTTGGCCATGAAGTTGATGATGTCCGGTGTGACCTTCTCGGCGGCGCAGACGAGATCGCCCTCGTTTTCACGGTCTTCATCATCCACAACGATGACCATGCGCCCGGCCCGGATGTCGGCAATGGCTTCCTCAATAGGAGCAAGTGCCATAAGACTTGGATTTTTCATTTCTCTCTTGTGCGGTGGCTGGCAACGGTGTCATCTCCGTTTGTAGTGTTTGTCCACATCGGACGCAACGCCACCCAACTGATTTCACTCGTTTACCGCTCCCGCCAACAGCAAGAGTGGCGAGTGGTGAGTGGCGATGGTGATAGGAGGTGCCGGCAGAATGTGGAAAAAGCAATCCCTGGCAGCTTTGCGGGCCTGGCCTGGAATGCAGACAGAAAATAGCAGGCGAAGAAGGGCTACCTGCACTCAGGTTTTCAGGCAAAACTTTGGGTGGGAGTCGCCGTTCGGCTGACGCCCACCCTAACCCGACTGAAACAACACCCAACATCCAGCGCAAATGACAACCCTGCTTTCAAAACCAGGTTGCCTGTGCCAGGCCGTGGCCTTACCTCCGCCTAAACACTGGGGACAGCCGTGCCCTCAGTCGGCAATGGCTCGGCTGCTTCTGCGTACTCATCCACATCGGCAAAAAAGTCCGTCAGATGTTGATATGCCGACCGACGCGCAATCGCCTGGCTGACCAGCTCGGCAATCGTCTGCGCCCCCTGCGCCAAAAAGAGCGGGCGGGAAGCAAAAATGTTGGTGAAGTACATGCTCGGAATCCCGCGCTCTTTGGCATAGGCAGCCAGCGCCGTCGTCCCCAGTACCAGGTCCGGCTTGTATTCATCCACGGCAATCACATCCTGGTCGAACGTCTTGCGAAACACGACCGTGGCGCCATGCGCGGCCAGCCACGCCTCGTCTTCTTTTGTAAATGGCGTCTGCCCGATGTTGGTTGACACATAAGGCACCTCCGCACCGGCTTCTATGAGCAGGCGCGCCACCATAAGTTCACTGCCCTCGTACCCCGCGACAATGATGCGTCCCCGCACCGGCGTGCGGGCAAAGACCTCCGCGACGGCCCGGGACTCCGTCTCGGCCAGAGTCTCAATAAGACTGGGACGGACGTTGAACGCCTTGCCAATGCGCTCAATCCAGGTGCGGGTGCCTTCGACGCCAACCGGCGTGCAGCCCATGGAGGGAATCTTGTACTTCGCCAGCAACGCACAGGTCTTCGTGTAAAACGGATGCAGCGTGACGTTGACCCCGACGCCAAGCACTTTGCGGAAATCCCCAATCGTCCGCGATGGGATGTGGGCCACGAGCCGAATGTCCATCTTTGCCAGCAACTGTTCCAGATACAGCGGATCGGCCGGGAAGACCTCCCCAATGGTCGAGGCCGTATCCGCCTGACGCGGCGGCAGACCATCCCGTTCCACCAGACACTTCAGAAGCTGGGACGCGGCAATGTCCTTGGCCTCGGCATGGGATTTGACGCCATAGCCCGGCACGTGCATGGGCACGACCAGCGGAAAGGTCGGGTCATCTTTGGCGCGGGCGGCATAGTCTTTGGCAATGGCATCAATGGCCAACCCGACCGTTTCCTCATTGCACAGGGTAATCAGCGCAATGACGCGGGGATTGAACTGGGCAATCGTTTCGGCCACGGCCGCCCGCGTCCGGTCTTCAATCCGGCCGTTGGTCAGGTCAGCCGCCGTATAGACCGGCGTCAGGACCGACTTTCGCGCCGCATAAAAGTGCGACACAAAATCCAGACCATACACACAGCCGGCATTGCCAACCAGAATCGGAACAATGCCCTCGACGCGCATCATGACGCGCAGGCTGCCAAAAGCCTGACACATCGAAAGAGGGGCGTGTTTGGAACTACAGGCGTTGATACGTTGCAAAACGTTGAGTTGCATCCGCTTCACAGGCGGGGACGGATGGATCACGGGCCGCGCCAGCCGCGGCCTTGCTTCCAACCTACAGTGTCCAGCCGGCCAAACGAAGGGCGACTTTCCACCTTTTGCCGTAACCTGATACGGCAGCCTGTGGGACTCCGCCTACCAGCCCAGGATGCAGGCAAACATCAGGGGCGCCACAATCGAGGCATCCGATTCAATGATGAACTTCGGCGTCTCGACCCCAAGTTTGCCCCAGGTGATTTTTTCATTCGGGACCGCCCCGGAGTATGAGCCATAGGAGGTCGTCGAGTCGCTGATCTGACAGAAGTAGCCCCAGACCGGCACGTTTTCCCGGCGCAGGTCCTGGTGCAGCATGGGGACGACGCAAATCGGAAAGTCCCCCGCAATGCCGCCGCCAATCTGGAAGAAACCGATGGAAGCCGTGACGCTGGTTTCGGTGTACCAGTTCGCCAGTTCGATCATGTACTCGATGCCTGTCCGCACCGTGTGCACGTGCTTGATGTCACCGGTGATGCAGTGCCCGGCGTACATATTGCCCAGCGTGGAGTCTTCCCAGCCCGGCACGAACATGGGCAGTCGTTTCTCCTTGGCGGCCAGCACCCAGCTATCTTTCGGGTCAATCTGGTAGTTGGCCTGCAGCCGGGGGTTGTCGAGAATCCGCCAGAAAAACTCGTGCGGGAACAGCCGTTCACCGCGCGCATCGGACGCCATCCATTCTTCAAGAATGAACGACTCGACGCGCCGCATCGCCTCCCCTTCCGGGATACAGGTATCCGTGACCCGGTTGAGATGCCGCTCCAGCAGCGCCTTTTCATCCTGTGGTGTCAGGTCACGGTAGTGCGGGATGCGCTCGTAGTAGTCGTGGGCGACAAGATTGAACACATCCTCTTCCAGGTTGGCGCCAGTACAGGAAATGGCATGCACCTTGTCCTGGCGGATCATTTCGGCCAGGGACAAACCCAGCTCGGCTGTGCTCATTGCCCCGGCCAGCGTCACCATCATTTTCCCGCCGGAGTCCAGATGGCGGCGGTAGGCTTCAGCCGCCTCGACCAGCGCCGCCGCGTTGAAATGGCGAAAATGGTGCTTGATAAAGTTGGTAATCGGTTGTGCATTCATCAGCTCATAACCTCTACAGCACTTCATCCAGCCGCCACAGGGGAAGCGCACCGGGCGTCAACCCGGCGCAGGTATTCCCAACTGGCGCAGGCAGGCCCGCCGTGGCGGCCATCCGTGGCTTACATGAAGGCGAAATCGAAACGTTCCTGGTGAATGTTCGGGTCACTGTGCAGGGTGACAGGGACCCCGAAGCTGAATTCGATTTCCCGCAGCACCCGTGATTCAGCGCCCCGCAGCAGGTCGGCAACCGCCGGACTCACCCGCAACGTCACCTCGCTGAACACCTGGCTCGAAGCGGCCTTTTCCTTGGCGAGATGCTTGGCGTCCGACAGAATTTCGTAGCACATCGTCTGCGCCGACTTGATCATGCCGCTGCCGCCACAGTAGTGACACGGCTCACTCAGCATCCGTTCGAGGCTCTGGCGGACCCGCTTGCGTGTAATGGCCACCAGCCCGAAATCATTGAAGGACGTAATCTTGGAAGGCGACCGGTCAGCCTTCATCGCCTGCTCCAGTACCTGCATGACCTTCTGGCGGTTCCGGCGGTCTTCCATGTCAATGAAGTCCAGAACGATGATCCCGCCCAAGTCACGCAACCGGATTTGGCGGACGATTTCTGCCGCAGCTTCCAGATTGGTCCGGGTGATCGTGTCCTCCAGACGGTTCGACTTGCCGACGAATTTGCCCGTGTTCACATCAATGGCCACGAGCGCCTCCGTCTGATTGATGACGATGAAACCGCCCGACTTGAGCCAGACCCGTGGTTTGAGGGCGGCTTCGATTTCAGGCTGGATGTTGTATTCCTCGAAAATCGGCCGATTCCGCGTGTAGAGCCGCACCCGGTCCACGAGTTTGGGCTGGAAGCGGTTGATGAAATCCACGATGTTGGTGTATTCGCCCGGATCATCCACCCGAATAACCGAAAAGTCACTCGACATGTGATCGCGCAGCAAACGCTGGACAAGGTCCAGTTCACGGCAGAGCACCGTTCCCGCCCGGGCCTGCTCGGCCCGGCGCCGGATGTCGCGCCACGTGCGGGCCAGGTAGAGCATGTCATCGCACAGGTCCTGCTCCGAACGGCCCTCGCAGGCGGTCCGCACAATGAACCCGCCTGTGACGCCTTCCCGCTCCCGCAACATGGTCATCGTGCGCTTGAGCCGCGCCCGTTCCTGTTCGGTTGAAATCTTACGTGAAACCCCGATGTGGTTGATAGTTGGCAGATACACGAGGTAACGCCCCGGAAGGGACACATACGAAGTAATCCGGGCGCCTTTGAGGCCAATTGGCTCCTTGGCAATCTGGACGATGATTTCCTGCCCTTCGCGCAGCAACTCCGTAATGGCCGGCTGCCGACGTGGCAGGTCAGGGTCGCGACGGTCTTCCCGCGCCGGACGTGCTGCCGGACGCGCCTCTCGTCCAGCGCGGAGATCAGGACGGGACTCAACAGCATTCTGGGCTTCGATGAGGGAAAGCGACTCCGCACTCACCGGAATCTCCCGCACCACCACAGCCGGCTCCCCTGGCGTACCACCGGTGTTGCCGTTTTCAGGCAGCCGGTCGGGATCGGGCCGGTGTGATTCAGCTTCCGGTGTGGCGCTCGGCTCGGCAGTTTCTTCCGGGGTATCACTCCGGTCATCCGACTCAGCGGATTCATCCCCTGGGGTGACGGCCGTGCGTGCACCGCTGCGCCGCCGGCCCCGGCGACCACGCCGTGGCGGGAATTCGGCCTGCGACGGACGTACCTGAAGCTGGGCCGTATCACCCTGTGCCTTTTCTTCGCCGTCTCCGGCCCTGCCTGTTTCCATTTCCTCTTGAGGGCTGGCTTCGCCAATATCCGCTGCTCCGGTTTGCACCGGCATCGCTTCCGCCGGCGTAGCTTCAGTGGTCACAGCATCTGATGTGGCGGATGGCTCAGGAACAGACGTTGTTTCAACCGGCACAGCCAGAAGTGCCGCATCGCCTGTGGCAGACTCGGTCTCTTCCGTGAACGGTTCAGCGCCGGTGGTTAATGGCTCATCGTCATCGGCAATCCGCTCATAGCCCAAGGTCAGCGGTTCAATGGTTGGCGCATCACTGGTCGCGGCTTCAACCGGCTCCGGTGCCGGTTCTTCAGAGGTGGTGGTCAGCTCTTCAATACGGGTTTGGGCGATGATCTTTTGCTGGATGATGGCATCCTTGAGCAGGTCGCCGGCTTCTTCTTCGTAATCATCATCGCGCACGCGCTCAAACTGAACTTCCACCGCCGGCGGCCCTGCTGCCGAAGTCTCGGCGGTGATCAATTCTGCAACTTCGTCTTCGACTTTCCGACTGCGGCGACGTGAGCTTTTTTTCTTTTCCTCACCGATGACCTCCTTGCGCCGGCCGCGCCGTCGTTCACGGGGCGCACCCGGTTCGATGGCTTCCGCCAGCGCCTCCCGCTCGATTTCGAGACGGTCTTCCCCGCTGGCAGCTTCCTCTGCAACCACCCTCTGCCCTGACTCGCCACGGACAGATGAAGCTTCCTGACTTGTTATCGTGTCATCATCACTGACCCGTTCAAACTGCGCCCCGGCAGCCGACCCCAAAAGTGAAGACAGCAGGGGCGTCTCCACCCTGACATCATCTACCGGGCTTTCTCCAGCCGCACCCGCTTCACCGGGAGCTTCCGAGACAGGCGGCACAGCCACCGCTTCTTCCGTGGGCTCCAGATCAACAGCCGTTGCCTCACGAATCCCTGTCACGGCCGGCGGTTCTGTCACTTCAGAACGGTGGTCGCGTCCGCTGCGCCGCCCGTTCGTTTCCCGCCGTGCTGGTTCGGGTTGACGTTCCGGGCGTTCGCTTCGTTCAGCAGGCAACCGGGGAAGGGGTTCCGTTGTGTCGAGGTCTTCTTCGGTTTCCTCGAAAAAGTCCCCGACGTAGAGAAAGGCATCCCGCTCCAGCCCGATGTCCACAAAGGCCGACTGCATTCCGGGGAGAACCTTGCGTACCCTGCCCTTGTAGATGTTGCCCACGACGGCTTTGGATTCATCGGCCCGCTCGATGTAGAATTCGACGACGACACCATTTTCCAGAATCGCAACCCGCTTTTCATAAGCGTTCACGCTGATGATCATTTCCTTGTTCATATTTGGAGCTATTCCTCGATATGTTTCTGCTGTGGCTGGTCAGACACGCAACCAAGGTCGGTGTCATCCTTGACCGTTGGCGCATCATTCTTTTCGCAGCAGCGCCAGCGTGTGTCAGGCCGACCCGCCGGTACACGGCCGGGTCAATGCCGGTGCGCCCCGGAAAGCCACAGGTATGTTTGCGGATAGCGACGAGAACCAGTCAGCGAACAGGGCAAGGAAAGCACGCATCCAGAAGCGCTGGCAGCCAAAACCCGTCATTGTGCCTGGCATCACCAGTCTGGCATCGCCGGTGAAACATCCCAGGCTCACGATAGCCACACCCGGCAACTCTCACCGCTGAAACTCCACCGGCAGCGGGTCAAGCTTTTTTCTTCATCACCCTCGACCGGGGGGGAGGATGTCCTAATTCGAGAAGCGCCTTCCGTACACGTTCGCCACCAAACCCAAACTCACGAACGTCATCAACAATGACGAGCCGCCTGCACTCAACAACGGCAACGGTATCCCAATGATGGGAACAAGCCCCACGACCATGCCGAAGTTGACAATGACATGAAACGCCAGAAGCGTCATGTAGCCCGCCAGGACGAGCATTGAAAATCGTTCTCGTGAACGTCCCGCAACGTTGGCAGAGTGTAGTATGACGAAAAGAAGCAGCGCAAGAACACCCAGAGACCCCACCAGTCCAAACTCCTCGGCAATCACCGAGGCAATGAAATCCGAGTGATGGGCCGGAACAAAGCCGCCCTGGCTCTGGGTGCCGCCCCGAAATCCGCGCCCCAGAATCCCCCCTGACCCAACGGCAATCATGGATTGCAGGGTTTGATAGCCAAACCCCTCGCGCGTCTGCCGGTCCTGAAGGCGTTCGGGATGAAAAATGGCGTTCCAGGTGACATTGATTCGGTCCCGCTGGTACTGCTTGAGCCGGGGTTCAACCAGAAACACAAAGAGCAGCGGGCCAAGGATGAGACTGGCAACGGCCGACCCCACCACCCACCGCACCGAAATACCACTCAAAAAGACCATGACGAGCACTGGCGGGAAGAAGGTCAGGGCCGTACCGGTGTCTGGCTGCTGGAGCGTCAGACCGACCGGAATCAGCGTCACGACCGCGACCAGCGCCAACTGCGGCCACGTCACTCCCTGGAGACTGATGGGGCGTAGAATCCGCGCCACGAGCAGGATGGTGCCCAGTTTGGCAAACTCCGAAGGCTGAAGCGTTCCTAACGGCCCGAGCCGAATCCAGCACCGCTGACCATTGATTTTCACCCCGACAATGAGGACGGCAATGAGCAACAGAACTGTGACGGCATAGATGTATGGCGCGGCATCGAAGACCCGCTGAAAGTTCAGGCGTGTCACCCAGAAAAAGACGACATAACCAATGCCGCACCACAGCATCTGCTTGAACCAGAACTTCTGATGCCACTCCGTCGCCTCGCCCGGCGCGGCATCAATGCTGTAGAGCGCCACCAGGCTGACCCCACACAACAGGGTCAGCGCCACGAGCAGGGGCCAATCAAAATCGCGCCAGGGACGTTCCGGCATGTGCCCGCACCTGCTTTCTTGGGACAACCCTCAACGCGCCGTCGTCTGGGGCTGTGTCCTCAGACGTGCCGCCGGACGGACAGCTCCCGCAGCGTCGGCTGACCCGATCTGCACCGGGAGTCCCTTTTTCTTCCTCAACCAGGCTTCAAACACCGCCCGTACATTGGGCGCGGAAACCTTGGCTCCAAAACCGCCGTGCTCGACGAGCGAAATGGCGGCGATTTCCGGTTTATCCCGTGGGCCGAAACCGACGAACCACGAGTGATCGCGCTCTTCGAGCTTGGAGGCTTTGAGTTTGCTGACCACCTGGGCCGTCCCCGTCTTGCCACACATCTCAAAACCGGTTTCCGGGTCACGCAGCGCCGAACCGGAGGCTGTCCCACCGGCATTGACCGCCCCCCACATCCCTTCTATCACGGCCTCCCAGTAGTCATCCGGGAGTTCAATCCGCTTGACCTGATCCTTGAAGGTCACACCAGGGCGTTCCTGCGTGGGACGCGCTTCAAGCAGAAAGTGCGGCGTATGAAACTCTCCCCGCATGGCAATGCCGGCGACCGACCGCAGCATCTGCAGGGGCGTCGGGCGTACCATAGCCTGCCCAATGGAAGCATAAACAGAATCCGCATCGGTCCAGCGGTACTGGGCCGGGGTGGCATTCGGCATCGTGCGCCGCACAGTGGCCGCCTTGAGTTCGAGACTCGGAATGTAGCCCTTGAACTCATTGGGCAGATCAATACCGGTGTACTCTCCGGCGCCCAACTCCGAAGCGTAGGTGCGGAGATTGTCCAGACCGAGCTTGATGCCCAGCCGGTAAAACCAGCCGTCACAGGACTTGGCAATGGCCGTGGGCAGCGGTGGCATTCCATGACTGCCCATGCACCGGACATGGCGGCCGCCAACGTTGATCCCTCCACCACACAGCAGGCGGTCCGTCGGCTTGAGCACGCCAGCCCGCATGGCTGCCACGGCCAGGATGACTTTCCAGGTCGAACCCGGCGGATAAATGTCCTGGATGGCGCGGTTGCGCAGTGGCTTGTGTTTGTCGTTGGCATACCGCGCATAGTCAGCCCGTGAAATACCGGCAGCAAACAGGTTGGGGTCATAGCCCGGCATTGAAGCCAGCGCCAGCATTTCCCCATTGCGCGGGTCCATGACGGCAATGGTTCCATCCAGTTTCAGCGCCTTGAGCCGCTCTTCCGCCACCCGCTGCAAGTCCAGATCGAGCGTGGTCACAATGTCCTGACCGGCAACGGGAGGTACCGTCTCGATTTCACGCACGAAGCGCCCACGCCGATCAACAATAATGCGCCGATACCCATCCCGCCCCATGAGAATACGGTTGTAGAACCGCTCCAACCCGGACTGCCCGACCTTGTCCCCCGGACGACAGTAGTCAAATTCCGGCCGCTTGAGCTGGGCTTCACTGACCTCGGCTACGTAACCCAGAACGTGGCAGGCCAACTCCCCGTGGGGGTACTTCCGCTGAGGACGCAGTTCGACGAGAAACTCCGGGTGTTCATAATCCAGCACAGCAACTTTGGCCCGGTCGGCATCGGTGATGTTGGATTTGACTTCAACCGGACGAATTCTCGCCGCTGGCGAGCGGAGTTGCTGCCGGGCATACTCTGGTGCCACCCCGAACTCCTCCGCCAGAATACGCAGCGTTTCAGCTTCATCCTGAATGTCTTCCCGGTTCACCATCAGGCTGAACGTCGGCCGGCTGTCCACCAGGACATTTCCGTGGCGGTCAAGGATGTTGCCGCGCGGTGCCACGATGGGAATCTTGCGCTCGCGGTTGTTTTCGGCCTGTTTGACATAGTCCTCGTGGTGAACGACCTGCATGCTCCACAGGCGCAGGGCCAGAACAACAAAAGCCGCCACAATGCCGGCCTGAAGCGCCAGCAACCGGAGCCGTGGATTGAAAGAGGGTGGCGGAGCTGAAAAGTGCGGCGTCATGGGGGAGGGACATCAGGAAAACATCCGCAGCGCCGGGTCCCAGGTGCAGAAGGTATGGTCAAAAGGCGCGCGGCGCCAGCGGTTCATCCGTGCTACGGACGGCAATCCACTTACCCAACCAGCGATCACCCAGGGGAAACAGGGCTATCCCCGCCAGACCATTCCCCAGTAGGGCGAACATCCCCACCCGGACGACATCCCGCAACGTCGTTCCGGGCGGCAACATCGAAAAAAAGTACAGGAAAAAGGCAAATAATCCCGTGTTGACGACGGAACACAGCGGCAGCACCAGCAAGCGTGTCGCTTTGCTGTCCAGCGAAAACTTGACACTGACCACGGCCAGCGCGTAGCCGATGAGCATCTTGGTAAAGCCACTGGCACCATAGAGTACCCCCCACACCAGGTCCTGCAACAGGCCACCGGTCATCCCGACCAGGGCGGCGCGCAGGGCACGCGGCTGCACACCAACGAAGACGGTCAAAATGAGGATGAAATCCACATACTCGAAGAACGGGCCAAGATAGGGCAGGCGGACCAGCATGGTTTGCAGCGCCACCATAAGCAACAGCGCAATGACGACACGCGCCGTCGGCCCAAGCTCCAGCACGATGAAGGTGGTACTGGCGCGGCGCTGGGGAAGTGACTGGCGCATGACGTAGGGGGATAACATGGTGTGCTGACTGACTTCTCAGGAACAATGATTCATTTACTTTTGGATGGCTGCTTGGCTGTGGGCGAGGGGCGCAGGAGGTCTGAAACCGTTACCCGAATGGTCGGAGGGAGAATGGCCACTTCTTCCAGGCGCTCCAGAGGAGCCGCCGGGCGCACCTGGATGCGGTGGAGTCCGGCACCGGAGCCACGTTCGACCGTCTCCACAGTACCGATGATAAGTCCCTTCGGATACACACCGTCGAGACCGCTTGTGAGTACCATCTCGCCTTCGCTGACATCTGTCAGGCCGGAGACATTATCCAACCGGCACAGCGGCTGATTCTGCCCGCGCAGTTCGCCATTCACCCGTGATACGGCCAGGGTCGCACCCAGTCCGGCCTGCCCGTCGGCAATGGTCTGTACCACGGCCACGTTTGGGCCGACGGCCACCACCCGCCCGACCAGCCCCTGGGGCGTGACGACCGGTGCATTGATGAGCACCCCATCCAGCGAGCCTTTGTCGAGCAGGATTTGCCGGAACCACGGAGTGCCGTCGCCACCAATGACATTGGCCACAACCGTCGGCGCCGGCGCAGACTGCTTCAGGGCCAGCAGTTCGCGCAACCGCTGCCCGTCCAACGCCTCGCGCTCGCGCTCCACCAGCAGCCGCCGCAGGCGATCATTTTCGGCCTGCAAACGCTGGTTGGCGGCATAGACCCCGCGTAGGTCCACATATCCCTTCCAAGCGGATACCACCGTTGTGATCACGGCATCAGACGCCTTCTGGAGCGGCTGGAGTACCGTCAGAAGCGCCACCCGCGGCAGGCTTTGTCCGAGGGTACGGGCACGGGCATGGAGGGACATCAGCAGAAACTGCGCCAGAAGCAAACCGGCCACGAGCAAGGCAACCCGGCGCGCCGGGTCGAGCTTCTGCAATGGAGAGGGCAAGTGCAACATCCGGCCCCCAGGCTCAGTTGGCAATCATGTGCTTGGCGTAAGCGCCTCCCAGACTCACCCGTTTGAGCAGCTCAAAGTCACCCAACATCTTGCCGGTGCCAAGCACAACGGACGACAGCGGGTTTTCAGCCAGGGTCACAGGAACGCGCGTTTCCTTCATCAGAAGTTTGTCAAGGCCCTTGAGCAACGCTCCACCACCGGTCAGGACAATCCCCCGGTCGGCAATATCGGCTGAGAGTTCCGGTGGCGTTCGTTCCAGCGCCACCCGCACCGCGTTGACGATGGTAGCGATCGGCTCCGCCATGGCCTCACGCACTTCCTCGTCAGAAATCGTGATCGTTTTGGGAATCCCCTCGATAAGGTCACGTCCGCGAATCTCCATCGTGAGACGCTCTTCCAAACGGTACGCCGACCCCAACTCGATTTTGACCTGCTCGGCCGTCCGTTCGCCGATGAGCAGGTTGTACTTGCGCTTGATGAACTGGGCGATGGCTTCGTCGAGTTCGTTGCCTGCCACCCGCACGGCACGGGAATACACAATGCCGGAAAGCGAAATCACAGCAATGTCGGTTGTACCGCCGCCGATGTCCACAATCATGTTGCCGTATGGTTCGGTGATGGGCAGCCCTGCGCCAATGGCCGCGGCCATGGCTTCCTCGACCAGATACACCTCCGCTGCCCGCGCCCGGTAAGCAGCATCTTCAACCGCCCGCAGTTCAACTTGGGTAATCTCACCCGGCACGCCGATGACCACCCGTGGCGACACCCACGACTTCCCGTTGTGCGCACGCCGGATGAAGTGCTGGAGCATTTTCTCGGTCACTTCAAAATCGGCGATAACGCCATCTTTCATCGGGCGAATCGCCACGATGTTCCCCGGCGTCCGCCCAATCATTTCCTTGGCTTCCTTACCAACGGCCTCAACCTGGTGGGTGATCTTGTTGATGGCGACAATGGATGGCTCACTGACAACAACCCCACGGCCTTTGGCATACACCAGCGTGTTGGCCGTTCCCAAGTCAATCGCCAGGTCATTGGAAAAGTAGTTGAAGATAGAACGCAGTTTCATCAGTTAAACGTATCATTCCCAGCCAACAGGTTCAGAGCGGCCATGACAGCGCGCCCAAGCGCAGCTTTTGGCGAGGCCCACCGGAGGGCCCGACTTCTCAAAACACTGCTTTTGAAAGCTTGTTCACTTTTGAACCATTGTCAAGAAACGCAGCGCCCCAGGTTCGGAATTTTTCCGACTGTCAGCCCTCCAACCAGCCGGGAAGCAACGGCCCATAGACCATGGTGGGCGAGGCCCACGCGATCCCCTTGGCCAAAGCCTGCCCAGGGGCGGTCAAGCTCAGCGGGTGACAACTTTTTCACCTCGCCGCCCACGAGCGTCTGTAGCGACAATGCGAAATGTTTGGCCGGGCAGAATAATGGAGAACCGCCCATCACCGTCCACAGGGACAACGCGCCCGTTGATGCGGATTTCCGCCCCTGGCTCGGTTTCTCCCGAAACCTTGTGGATACCGGCCGCAACCCGTGCGACCTGTACCTTCTCTATGTAGATAGGCGTGTCAGATACTCCTGGCTGCCGGGGAACAAACGTCAGGCGGTACTCCTCACTCCACACACCAGGACGCCCATCCCGTGCCACCGCCCGTACCCGCCACCAGTACGTGCCACTCTGTGAGTTAACATTCCACGTGAACCCAGGTGTCTCGGTGTCCTTTTCAAAAACTAGGGCCCGGTTGAGAAAGTATTGGGAACTGGCAACTTGGAGCTGGTAATAGGGAGCGTCCGCCACTGCCCCCCAAGCAAAGGTCACGGGCAGCGGCTTGCCATACTCCAATGGGATAATGGAGGCATTTTCCGGCAGCGCCGGACGCGGCGGCGACAGCAGGGTGTACTCCTCCACTTTCTGGTCCCGGTCATATTCCACACTCGTGTTGGTACGGATGCTTTCCGTCACGCCCCGGTCGGTCGTCGAGCGGAGTTCCCCGCGCTCCACACTGATGCGCACGCGATCCCCAGTCACATTGACTTCCGCACTGGAGTTCTGTGTCACACTCAGCTTGACATTCTTGAGTGCCAGCTCGTTGACATCTTCGGCCGTCTGAACCGTTCCCGTGCTGATATTGACCGTGCCGCCTTCGACCCGGTTGCGCACCACCTGCTGGTCGGTCTTGGCGTTCTTGGCGTTTTCCTGAACCATGACCGTCGAATCCGACTTCATCTTCAGAACGCTGCGGTCAACATACTGGATGACGGCGGCCCCGTCCGAAGCTGTATAAATGACATCACCTGGCTCAAGGATGGTGTTGGGGGTCGCCGGTTCAAGCTGATTGGTCCGTGCCCGCTTGATGTTGACTGTGCCCAGCACCTGAACCAGGCGGGCCCCTTGAGTTTCAAATTGTCCGGCAAGGGCTTCCTGGTGACGTTTCCAGAGATACAACCCGACAATTGCGCCAACAAGCAGTAAAAACCCGGCAATAATTTGGTAAAGCGTCCGGCGGGAGATGAGATACCAGTCCAGAATTGGACGCTTGAATTTGGTTGCAGCAGCGTTTTTATTGCCTGGTTGGACGTACATTGAACACCGTCCACTTGGTTGACTGAATCCGTTGCCTCGTGCGGCACTGAGAGCGCTCCCACCACACGCTATCGCTATAACACAGCCAACTGTGCAAAATCAAAATGTGCCTGAAACTTGTTATCCTGCCCTGTACTTGGAGTCACTTACACCATGCCTTTGTCCATTCACTGCCAGCCCCTGGTACAAACCACCGTTGATGTCCTCCTCGTGCCGGTCTTTACCGAGGATGTCTCCAACTCCGGTTCTCTCAACGAAAGTCTCCCTTCTGTTGGCGAACGTCTGTCGGCCGTGCTGGGTACAGCTGAGATGATGGGCAAATCAGGGCAACTGCTCACCCTGCACCTGACGCCCGGCTTATATGCCACCAGGCTGGTGTTGATGGGCGTCGGCGCGGCCGACAAGCTGACGACCCAGACGATGCGTGAAAGTGTGGCTGCCGCAATTCGCGCCCACGGAATGCAGGGCGCGCGACGTTTTGGTCTGCTTCCACGGTGGGGCGCACTCCCGCCCCAGTCCTTTGTCCAGGCCGCGGTGATCGGCGCTCATCTGGCGACGTTCCCTGTGGATTGTTACCGCACCGAGGACACGCGCCCGGTTCAGGTCGAGACGCTGACGGTTGTAACCGAAACCGCCGATGACGCCATCCACGAGGGTATCCGCCGGGGCAGCATTCTGGGGGAAGCCATCAACTTTGCGCGGTTTCTCGTCAATGAGCCAGCCAACCGGATGACCCCCACCCACCTTGCCCATCACGCCCAGGAAATGGCCAACGACGTGGGCCTGCAAACGGACATCCTCAACGAAGACAAAATGCGCGACCTTGGAATGGAGGCGCTGCTGGCCGTGGCGCGCGGCTCGGTCGAGGAACCACGGCTGATTACCGTACGCTACAGCCCTCCCAACGGCGGCGGACGTGAAACCATCGGTCTCATCGGCAAGGGCATCACCTTCGACACCGGCGGTATCTCGCTCAAACCGGCCGAGAACATGGAAAAGATGAAGTACGACATGGCCGGCGGGGCGGCTGTCCTTGGGGCGATGCGCGCCATTGCCCAGCTCAAGCCCAACCTCAACGTCATTGGCATCGTTCCGAGCTGTGAGAACATGCCTTCCGGCAAAGCCACCCGTCCGGGCGATGTCGTGCGGACCATGCTGGGGAAAACCGTCGAAATTATCAACACGGATGCCGAAGGACGGCTCATTCTGTGCGATGCCATGGCTTATGCGCGCCGGCTGGGTGTCACCTGCATGGTGGACCTGGCGACCCTGACCGGGGCCATTGCCGTTGCGCTGGGACTTCGCTACGCCGGACTGTTCAGCCACCATCCCAACATGGTTGAGGAACTCCAGGCAGCCGCCCGTGCGGCCGATGAACGGGTGTGGCCGCTGCCGCTCGATGACGAGTACCGGGAACTCATCAAAAGCGACATTGCGGACATCAAAAACGTCGGCGGCAAATACGGCGGCAGCATCACGGCGGCCTGGTTTCTGCGGGAATTTGCGGGCGATGTCCCGTGGGCGCACCTCGACATCGCCAACATGGCCTGGAACATGGAAAACAAACCGCATCTTCCCAAAGGGCCGACGGGCTTTGGCGTGGGAACGCTGGTTGAGTTCGTTCTGGCACGCGCCCACGCCGCCAACGGCACTCCCGGCTCATAGCCCGAAGTATCGGGCATAAAAAGCGCGCGCCCGGTCGGGGCTGGAAGTCCCTTTGATGATGGCGCGGCCATCCTGAAACAGCGTGGCTTCCAGCCCCTCGACGGTAAAGCGCAGCACATCGGCGTTATGCCGAACCTCGCCAAGGGGCCGCAGGCGCTCGGCCAAAGGGGCAAAATCGAGCGCGCTGGCGGGCGGGCGCGCCGGACGTACCTGCACGGCCTCACGTCCGCACAGCGTGGCGGCGAACGTCGTTTGTTCGACCGTCAGGAAATCAAACCGCCGGAGCTGGCAGCAGGGACAATCCGCGCGGCGGCGGTCGGGCGACAGCGCCAGCGTCGTCTGCCGCCCGCTCCAGACATCCACCTGCCAGAGGTTGTGCCGACAGGCTGCCGCCTGACCCATCAGCAGCTTCAGGGCCTCGACCACCTGCGCGGCCGCCACCGTCTGGATTACCGGCAGGATGACTCCGGCCGTCTCACAGGTTGGCGTCAGGGCCGCGTCCGGCGGTTCTTCAAACACACAGCGCAGGCAGGGGGTTTCACCCGGCCGGATGGTCATTGTCGCCCCCTGGCTGCCGACGGCCGCGCCATAAATCCACGGTTTCCCGTGCTTGACGCAGGCATCGTTGAGGACGTAGCGCGTCTCGAAGTTGTCCGTGCCATCGAGGACAACATCGGCTGCGGCCACAAGGGCTTCCACCGTATCCGGCGCAACATCGGCAATGATGCCCTCGACCCTGACGGCGCTGTTGACAGCCCGCAGCCGCTGCTCGGCCGCGCGCGCCTTGGGGCGGTGCGCCTGCGCATCAGCTTCATCAAACAGGATTTGCCGGTTGAGATTCGACCACTCGACGAAATCCCGGTCCACGAGACGGACCGTACCGACGCCAGCCCGCACGAGCATGTCGGCCAGCGCACAGCCCAATGCACCGCATCCCACGACCAGCGCCCGCCCTTGAGCGAGCCGCGCCTGCCCTTCCGGGCCGATTTCGGCAAACCGTTCCTGGCGGGAGTACCGTTCACGCATCCCGTCCGCCGTCAGCCTTTCCTGAGAAATTTGGCGACGCCAGCGCGGCAATCGGCCGTATGCCGGGCAATGACGTTGACATCGGCGCCGCTGCGCAGCGCAGCTTCAAAGCTGAGGCCGTCCATGTGGTAGAGCAGCCGCTTCGTCAGATGCATGGCTGAGCTGCTTCGGGCTGCGAGCTGTTTGATGTACGCCGCAAAGGCTTCATCAAAGGTATCGCCTGGCAGGACGCGGTTGACCAGTCCCCACTCGTGGGCCTGCCGGGCCGAAAGAACCTCCCCGGTGAGCACCCATTCGAGCGCCCGCTTTTCGCCCAGATTGCGCCGCAGAATGGCCATGACCATGGCCGGGACGAAGCCGATGCTGACTTCGGGATAACCAAACTGCGCCGTTTCGTCTGCCACAATGAGGTCGCAGGCCGAAGCCAGCCCACACCCACCCGCCAGCGCCCGTCCCCGGACACGCGCTACAATCGGCTTCGGACAGGCGCGCATGGCGGTGAACAGATGAACAAGGGTTTCGGCATCCCCCAGGTGCTGCATGATGTCCTGCTCAGCCATGGCTTCCAGTGCCGCCAGATCAGCTCCGGCGCAGAAGTCCTTTCCGGCGCCGGTCACCACCAGAACGCGCACGTCCGGGTCCTGCGCGGCCGATTGCACCGCCGCCCGCAGCCCATTCAGAATGCCGGCATCAAGCGCGTTGCGTTTTTCAGGACGGTTCAGCGTCGCCGTGGCAATTCCGTCGGCAACGTCGTAGAGAAGGCTGTTCGGTGTGTCGCTCATGGTTTCTTCCTTCGGCGCGGCCAAAGGCGGCACCGAATCTCTCCAGAAATGGATGGCTATCCGCCGCAGGGGACTTTCGCTAGATTACCCGCCATTCACCATGCCTTCCAAATTTCCCCACAGTGACTGACGCCCGATGTCCATCCAGCTTTGCTTCCACTCTGCCGTTTGGCGACGGATGTGCACGCCGTACGCCTGGCTCTGGCTCACCTTTCTTTTCGCACTTGCCGGGTCAGGGCAGGCCCAAACCGCCAGACCAACCGTGGTCTATGACCTCGTTCCACAGACGCCGAACAGCCATCTCATCACCGTCACCCTGCGTTACGCCCCGCCGGAACCGGTCAGGCACCTTGATGTGGCGCTTCCGGCCTGGCGTCCGGGACGGTACCAGATTCAAAACTACGCGCGGAACATCCGCGACTTCCGGGCCACCGACCAGACCGGACGGCCGCTGCCGTGGGAAAAAACTGACAAATCCACGTGGCGCGTCCAGTGTGGCGCCAGCCGTGAAGTCCGCATCTCCTACGCCTGCTATGCCAACACCCTCGATGCCGGCTCGACGCTCTGGAACGACGAGGAGCTGTACTGGAACGGCACCAACCTGCTGATGTATGTTGTTGGGAAAAAAGACCTTCCGGCGCGCCTGTCGCTGACGCTGCCCGCCGGCTGGCGCTGCGCCTGTCCGCTCAGAAAAGTCGCCGAACCGTTTGTCTATGAAGCGCCCGACTACGACACGCTGGCGGACGCGCCCGGCATTGCCAGTCCAACCCTCGACATCGTTCGGTTTGAGCATGCCGGCACGGCCTACTTTATGGCGTTCCAGGGGCCGGTGAGCCTTCCGCTGACCGAACTGGCTGAGTCCATACGGCGCATCGTGGCGGTGACGGTGGAGATGTTCGGCGGCAAAGCGCCCTTTGCCGACTACTGGTTTCTCTACCACGTCATCCCCGGCGGCCGTTTTCACGGCGTCGAGCACCTTAACTCAACGAGCATCACCGTCCCGGCAAGCGTGTTTGCGGAACGTATCCAGCGTTTCTACAGCATTACCGCGCACGAGTTTTTTCATGCGTGGAACGTCAAACGCATCCGTCCGCAGGTGCTGGGGCCCTTTGATTACAGTCAGGAAGTGTACACCCGCAACCTCTGGGTGGCGGAAGGGGTGACGAGTTACTACGACGATCTGCTGTGTCGGCGGGCGGGCGTGCTGTCGGTTGAGGACTACCTGCGCGCCCTGGGAACGACGATTGCCACGCAGCAACGGACGCCGGGGCGACTTGTCACACCGATCACGGCTGCCAGTTTTGACGCCTGGCTGACGCCGGACGACACCAATGTGCGGGTGGATTTCTACACCAAGGGGGCGCTGGTGGCGCTGCTGCTCGACCTTGACATCCGGCGACGCACTGGCGGTGCCAAATCCCTCGACGACGCCATGCGCTGGCTGTACACCACTTATGCCGAACGCGGGCGCGGCTATCCCGAAAACGGCATGCAACTGGCCGTTGAAGCCGTAGCCGGAACGAGTTACACCGACTTCTTCGCGCGGTATGTGGACGGCACGGACGAACTGCCTTATGGGGAGTACCTGGCAGCCGTCGGGCTGGAACTCGTCGAGACGCTGTCGCCCACGCAGCCCAAAGCGTCGCTGGGCATCGAGTTGTCCGGGGATGAGAAACAGACCGTAATTGCCAATGTCTTTCCCGGCGAGGCCGGTTTCCAGGCGGGTCTCGACCGGGGCGACATCCTTGTGGCGCTTGACGGCGAACAGGCTACGCTGACCACAGTGCCCCAGTTGCTGAAACAGCGGCAACCCGGCGAGACCGTCAGAGTGCTGGTGTTCCGGCGCGGCAAGCTGCGGGAATTCGCAGTGACGCTTCAGAAAGAAACGCGCCTGGATTTCCAGGTACGCCCTGTGTCAGCGCCAACGCCTACCCAGACCCGGCTCTATCGGGCCTGGTTGGGTCTGGCTTCGGCATCCGGTTGAGCTTGCCGTCGGCACAATAAAGCCTCCACGTTGCTCACCGGTGTGCGATGTGGAGGCTCAAGTGTCACGCCCTATTATGTGTGGGCGTCATCTCATACTCAGGCGGTTGCCGGATTGTCCCCGGCCGCCACGGGCGGAATCAGTGGGTTGACAACAGAGGGACGTACCGCATCCGTCTTGGCTTCTTCGCGGTCACTGCTGCCGGTCGGTTCGTCATCCAGCGGCAGCCCGGCCACCAGCCGCCGGACCTGAATAGCATCAAGCGATTCACGTTCGAGCAGCGCCTCTGCCAGCCGCACGAGCGCATCTTTGTTGTCCAGGATGATCTGCCGCGCACGGTTGTACTGCTCCATGACGATGCGCTTCACTTCCTGGTCAATCTTGATCGCCGTGTCTTCGCTGTAATCCTGATGCTGCGCGATTTCGCGGCCGAGAAAGATTTGCTCTTCCTTCTTGCCAAAGGTCAGCGGGCCGAGTTGCGACATGCCGAATTCGCACACCATTCGCCGGGCCAGTTCAGTGGCCCGCTCCAGGTCATTGGCCGCTCCGGTTGTAACGTGATTGAGGAAGATTTCCTCAGCCAGGCGACCGCCCATGAGGATGGCAATCTGTCCCTCGATGTACTCGCGGGTGTGAGAGTAGCGGTCAGCTTCGGGCAACTGCTGCGTCAGTCCCAGCGCCATGCCGCGCGGGATGATGGTGATTTTGTGCACCGGGTCGGCATTCGGCACTTTGATACCGACGAGCGCGTGTCCGGCTTCGTGATAGGCCGTGTTGCGCTTTTCTTCGTTGGACATCACCATCGAGCGCCGTTCGCTGCCCATGATGACCTTGTCTTTGGCCCACTCGAAATCCCGCATGGTGACAAACTTCTGGTTGTTGCGGGCGGCATTGAGCGCAGCTTCGTTGACAAGGTTGGCCAGGTCAGCGCCGGTGAAACCGGGTGTGCCACGGGCAATGACGGAAATATCCACGTCGTCCCCAAGCGGAATCTTGCGCGTGTGGACGGCCAGAATCCCCTCGCGTCCCTTGACATCGGGACGGTTGACGACCACCCGGCGGTCGAAGCGCCCGGGCCGCAGCAGCGCCGGGTCGAGCACGTCGGGCCGGTTGGTTGAGGCAATCAGGATGACGCCGTCGTTGGATTCAAAGCCATCCATTTCGACAAGCAACTGGTTGAGCGTCTGCTCGCGCTCATCGTGGCCGCCACCCAGACCGGCGCCCCGGTGCCGGCCAACGGCGTCAATCTCATCAATGAAGATGATGCACGGCGCATTTTTCTTGCCCTGCTCAAACAGGTCGCGCACCCGCGACGCCCCGACGCCGACGAACATCTCCACGAAATCCGAACCGGAAATGGAGAAAAACGGCACGTTGGCTTCGCCGGCGACTGCGCGGGCCAGCAGCGTCTTGCCCGTTCCGGGCGGGCCCATCATCAGGATGCCTTTCGGAATGCGGCCGCCCAGTTTCTGGAACTTCTGCGGTTCCTTGAGAAACTCAATGATTTCCTGGAGTTCTTCCTTTGATTCTTCAACCCCGGCGACATCCTTGAAGGTGATGCGCTTGGCCTGGTTGGAAAGCAGCCGTGCCCGGCTTCGCCCAAAGGAAAGCGCCTTGTTGCCGCTCCCCTGCATCTGGCGCATCATCAGAAAGACAAAACCAATGAGCAGGAACACCGGCAGGTAGTACAGCAGAATGGTCAACCATATCCCGCTTGCGGCCGGCTTGCCCTGCACCTTGATGTCTTTCTCTGCCATGCGCTTCATCAAGTCGCCGGAAACGTTAGCCACGATGTCAGTCCGAAACGGCTTGCCGTTGACATACTTACCCGTGACTTCCGTATCCGAGATGACGGCCTCCTGGATTTCCTTGGCCTCGATCTTCTTAATGAGGGTCGCATAGTCAGGGTTGTCTTCCTTGAGCTGTCCGGTGCGGTGGAGCAAGCTCCAGAACAACACACCGCCAGCAATAATGACGATCCAGAGAACTACTTGTCGGACTGCCGTATTCAACGTCGCGCCTGCCTTTCCGTTTCAGTCTTCGCTTGTCTCGCTGTGAAGCTGACCGAGAAGCCGTTGCGTAAGCTTGTGGCGTGCGCCGGGTCGGCACGCCGGGTTGGGCCACTGACTTTACACGAACGGCTTTTCCGAGGGAAAGCCGTCGCGTCGTCTCACTGGCGGGAAGCGGCTCCCGCCTGCCTGCAATATAAGCCAACCGTCACGCTTCGGTGAACACCAGCGCGTCGGCGATCCGCCGTACCTGGCGTCCACCGGTCAAATCCACGCATTTTCCAATTGCATCACCGGGAAGAAGGGTCTGCTCGATGGCGGTGATGTGCCGGGAGGCTACGGCTGGATATTCTGCCTGTTGCGCCACAGCATGCAAGACCCGGCGGCGGATGGGCGGTGGCAAAACCAGCAGTTCACTTACCGGCAGCGCCAGTCGCCCGCTGGCGCGGCGCGCATGCTGTTTGAGCCAACTCTGGGCCAGCGTCATGAGGTACTGCTGGTCTTCGCGCGCCTGGGCGGCCAGCCGCGCCAGCGCACTGCCGACCTGTGGGTTGAGCTGTTCGAGTTCGGGCAGCACGCGGTGCCGCAGCCGATTGCGTGCCCGTGACAGGTCGTGGTTGGTTACATCCTCCCGAAACCGTACTCCGTGGTACCGGGCGTAGGCGACAATCTGCCGGCGCGAGACCGTCAGGAGCGGTCGGATCACCTGCACCGGCGTCCCGGCGGCGAGCGGCCGTAACGGCGCAATGGCAGTCAGGCCGGCAAGACTCGTCCCCCGCACGAGGCGGAGCAGAACCGTCTCGGCCTGATCGCTCTGGGTATGTGCAGTGGCGACGAAAGCCGCGCCCAGACGCTCTGCCGTCCGTCGCAGAAACGCATACCGCACCTGTCGGGCCACGGCTTCCAGGTTGCCGCCGCCAGACGCCACAGACTGGGCAATGTCAGCGCGCTCCACGGTCCAGTCCAGCCCCATCTGCGCGGCCGTTTCGGCAACCAACTGCGCATCGGCAGTGGACGCCTCCCCACGGAGACCATGGTTGAGATGAGCGACATGCAGGCATTGCGCCCGGCAGTCTCCACACCAGGTGTGCAGGGCGTGGAGCAGCGTCATGGAATCGAGTCCGCCCGACACGGCCACCACCACCCCGGCGGACGGAAATCCCGCCACCTGACGCAGCCAGGCCACATTCAAAATGGATTCAGCCGTGAACTTCATCCCACACCACGCCGGAACGGGGGTTACTCGTCATCAAGCGGTGGGTAATCAAAGGGGTGATTGGCCAGTACGGCCCGCATGTTGATCTGTCCGAGCAGTGTTTCCAGAAAGGTGGCGAGCAGGTGAATGGTCTTGAGCAGTTCTTCGAGGTTGCGCGCCGACTGGACGGTATCCAGAAAACGGTCGTATTCGTCCCAGTCCTTGTACATCAGAAAACGCAACGATGTGTCCCGAAAGAGCGTGATGCGCTCGATAAGCGGGGCAACGGCGGTCTTTTCCGGTCGGGACTCGAAGCGGCGCAGGTGGCAGAGCAACCGCCAGATGTCCTCGCGCAGGTGGAGAGACTGTTCGAGTTTGGTCTGGAACATGTCGAAGGCGGTTGCCCCATCGAAACCCGGATCGAAGACCACGGCCAGCGCCACCAGCGATTGTTGGAAGCAGTCGCGGAGCAGCCCGTGGGCATTTTCCACCCGCGCGTAAATGGGCGGCGCCTGATTGAGTTCCGCAAAGCCGGCGAGTTCGCGCCCGTAAATCTTCTGGAGTTCCATTTCCAAGGCATATACCGTCGCGTCAAACGCATCGGTGACATCCGGCAGCAGATTGGGCAGGCGCATCAGGCGGTTTTCGATGAACTCAATCAGGGCTTCCGTCTCAGCGCGTACCAGGATGAAAATGGGCAGCGTGCCTTTGAGGGGGCGGTCCTGACGCAGATCATCCTGGATGAAGTCGAGGTAGCGTAAGAAACGATAAAAGCTGCTGAAGACGTGCCGCAGGTCCTGGCGCAGGGCGAGATCGGACAGCCCCAGGAGCAGTTTTCGCAGTGCCTCAGACTGGATTTCCGGCTTGAGCGTCCGCATCTCCGGCTGGGCAGCCAGACGGCAACCACTCCGTTCAATAGACTGGTTCAACAGACGCCCGACAGCCGTGAACGTGTGGTAGCCAACCGGCTTTGTCCGCACCAAATCCTCCACAACCGTCCGAACATCAAAGAGCGATTCCGTCAACTGGTACAGCGCCGTGACCAGCGCCGTGTCAGCCGGCGTCAGCTTTGGGGAAAGTGCAGGGTCACTTTTGAGCGTTGGCGCCTGTAAAGCCCCGATGATTTCAGTGGACAGATAGTTCAGCCGCAGCAGTGACTGGCGCACAATCCGCAGTTCTTCGGTAAAGTCCCGCTGGGCAAGGGTGGCCCGGCCCTGCTCTGAAAGTGGATGTAGATCAACCCGAAAAAAACACGCCATGCTTTGAAGCAGCATGTCGAGTTCAAACAGCCACCGCTGCCCCGTGCCGGTCAGTGTGGTTTCACGGACAGGGGGCGGCAGCGCAGTTGTCTCCGCTACGACCTCATCCACTGTCGTCGTTACTGGCTGGGCATCGTTCATGGGACAGGGCCAGGGTGCAGGAACAGAGGTGAAAGAAAACTGATGGGCTGAAGAGAAGATAGAACAGAAAATAATGTAAACCGGCAGGATTGTATAGCCACTTACCTTGGAGTCCCGGACTGGTATCAGTCCACCCTGGATTCAATCCGCCAGGCTGGATGGAGAAGCAAAAAACGCCGCCAGATGCCGCTTCAGCTCCAGTTTGGCACGAAATAAGCGCGATTTGACCGTGCCAACGGCCACGCCCAGCACTTCGGCAATCTCCTCACAACGGAGTCCGTCGTATTCCTTCAGCACAAGGGTATCCCGAAACTCCGGCGGCAGGCGTTCCAGGGCGGCACGCACCAGCCGGGATCGCTCCTGGGCTTCAAACATCACATCCGGCCGCCCTACTGCCTGCGGGTTCCAAACTGGCATCGGAACGAATACCGCCGGAACCGTTGCCAGTCGCCTTGAGGGATTCCCCGACGGTCCGGTTTCTTGGTCTGCCAGCGCCCCTCCCGTTGACTTTGCCAAAATCATCGGGGTTTTATGCACTGCTATCAAGAATGTGCGCAAAAGTGCGCACGGTTCTCTTCCTGCCCCGACGCGTCCTGTTGACCACCGTCGTATCTGACAGGCGTGACTTTCCCGACTACGGCGGGGACGGTCCCCGCCGCAGCGCCGCCATTGCTGGACGGACTCGCCACGGGTAGGGCAGTTTCGGTTGCCAGCCGTTTCAGGTTCAGCGCCGCATTGAGGTCACGGTCATGGTGCGCACCACATTGAGCACACACCCATTTTCGGTCTCTCAATGTCAGCGCCTCGTTCTTCCAGCCACAGATGGAGCACAGTCGGCTACTTGGATACCAGCGATCAGCGATGGTAAGACGAGTACCGTAGCGCCGGGCCTTGTATTCCAACTGCGAGCGCAACATCCCAAAACCCACGTCAGAGATGGCGCGGGCGAGTTTCTCGTTCTGCAGCATCCCTTTGACGTTTAAATCCTCGATCACTAACGCTTGGTTTTCGCGGCAGAGTCGAGTCGTGAGCTTGTGGGTGAAATCCGCTCGGATATTGGCCATGCGGGCATAGAGCCTTGCCAATATCGCAGCGGACTTCTGCCGGTTGTTCGATACCGGCAGGCGCGTTCCTTCAGGCAGGCGGGTATGGCGTTCAAATCCTGCTGCCTTCCTGGCGGCTTCCAGCTTGCGGCTGAGACGTCGGCTACGGTTTTCCAGACGGCGCAGCGCTGCTTTGAGCGGCTTTGGCGCCTCGATGACTTCACCGCTGGAGATCGTTGCGGCAGCCTTGATGCCCAGGTCGATGCCGTTGACCTCGTGCGACGTGCGACGCCGATAAAATTGCGCATCAGGCACCTCGACCTGTATGGCCACAAACCAACGATCCGCGGTGCGAGAAACCGTTGCGCCCAAAATCCTGCCCGCGAAGCGCAGTTCCTCGGTCATGGCGACTTCACCGATCCTGGGCAGACGGATCGTCTTGCCTTCCAGGGTGAACTTGTCGTTGGCAACATAAAAGCTGTCGCGGCAACGCCCCTTTTTCTTGAAGCGCGGTGCGTGTGCCTCTTTGCCAGCCTTGAGGTCGGTGAAGAACCGTTCCCATGCTTTGGCGAGATTCCTGAACGGCTGGGCGTGGGCATCCCGGTGAATGTCTTGCAACCAAGGCCGACCGTTCTCATCGAGCCACTGCGGGTCGGTGTACTTGATGGCGTTGAACTGTTTTTTGAGCGCCATGGCGTTTGGCCTGCCGCCTGCTGCGTATTGCCTGTTCCACTCATTGAGCGCCCAGTTCCAAACACGCCGCGCCGTGCCGCAGGCGCGCTTGAAGTAGTCCACTTGCTCAGGAGTCGGACAAAGAGCGATCTTGTGGGTTAGTTGCATTGTTGGGCCTTTTTGACGTCATTTACATCCTGTTTCAGCGCTTCATCCAACTTCTTTCGATAGTTCCTCAAACCGTACAGCCGGGACGAAAAACAGCGCACGATGGTCATTAAGTCCTGCACCATTTCCTGTTCGGGAGACAGCCGTTCCTGGTTGAGTACCAGCACTTCGCAGCCATGGGTTTGGGCGTAATGTTCGAACCACTCAAAGCCGAAACGGGTGAGGCGGTCCCGGTGAGCGAGGATCAGCATCCTGACTTCCCGTCGCCCGATCTCGTCCATAAGGGCCAGAAACCGCTTGCGCCTGAAGTCCAGCCCGCTGCCCACTTCCTCGATAAACTCGACCCCCGCCAATCCCTTCGCCACCACGAACTCTTCCAGCACTTTGCGCTGATTCGCCAGGTCCGGCTTCTGCGCCGCACTCGATACCCGACAGTAGGCGACAAGCTTTGTTGGCGCATGGTTGGCCTGCCGCAAACCGATGAACTCACGGATCTGCGTCTCAGTGTAGAGGCGGCGGTTGCTGTCCGTTCGGGCCACCGGAATCAGCCTTCCTTCGCGTTCCCAACGCTGCAACGTCTTGACCGAGACACCAAGGAGTTTTGCCGCCTTGCCTGTGCTTATAGTGCTTTCCATGAGCATTATTATACACTATCGCGTACTATACGGCAAGCTAGAGTCCGGCTCCTATTCTCCGGCTCCGTGCTGAAGCCTTTACCCCGGACAGCTTCAGGCGCGAGCCGCCTGTCCGGGAACGGACTCGGTAAAGGCTTGTTCCACAAGGAGTTCCAATTCACTGCCAATTTACTGCCAATTCACTGCCAATCCACTGCCAATCCACTTAGCCCTCGGCGAGGAACAGCACGGTGCCGCGGCCTTTTCCCGTTTGACGGATCAAACCGAGTCCTCGGAGACGCTGAAGATCACTTTTGAGTTCGTTTACGTCGAGTTGCAAAGCCTGTTGAATCTTCTTCCGCCCAATCCCTGGCCGTTCTGAGAGCAACTGCAGAATCTTCCGCTGGCGCTCTGTCAAATCCTGCCTGACTTGCTGCGGTGGGATGTAGCGACTGGGTCGAAAGCGCACAAGCACCAGGTCAGGGCCTTCCTCAATTTCGGGACGCGGGAGGCCGGCTTGCTGTGTCAGTTCCGCCATCTTCAGCGTGCCCCGGCCCCACGATTCGATAATGCCGCGGCGGTGGAACACCCGCGCGATCAGCGGGTTCCACGGCCGCGATTCGTGAGGCTGAAATAACTGCTCCGGCGTCAAGCCAAAGTGCAGGTTGCCAGTGGAGGTGATCTCCAAACGATCCTGATAGATGGCCAGGCTCACCGACCCGCCGCCGCTGCTGTAGTCGCGGTGACACAGGGCGTTGGCCAACGCCTCCCGCAGGGCGACCGGCGGATACAGCGGGTCGTCAATGCGCTCGAACAGCCCCGGCACGATCCGACCCGCGATCGGCAGGTTCTCCCGCAGAAAGCGTTCCGCTTTCTGCAGCAACTCGAAGGCGTGCCCGTGGAACTGGCGATTGTCCAGAAATTCGCCCTTATCGATCCCCTTGAACTTCGCCACCCGCAGCAGACATTGGGGAAACTCCGCCTCAATCCGCGGCTGCTGGCCAAACAAGACCACCGCCGCCCGCAACAGGACACCATCCCGTGACAGCCCTAAACCGCGCAGCAACTCCAGCGGGTCGCGCGTGCCGGGTTCCTCCAGCCGGCCCCGGCGGATGGCTTCATCAATGGTGCGGGTGAGTTCGGTTCGGTCGAGATCGGCGACCGTCCACCTGTCTGCGGGTTCGGTCTCCCAGCGGCGCTCGCCGTGGAAGCGCTCGATCAAAATCCGGTTGTACTCGTCCCGGCTCATTCTGGGGCTGGTGTTACCGACCCGCTTGTACGCCTGTCCCTTGTAGCTGTACGGCCGGTTCGGGCCCGTCGAGACTTCAACAACGATGACTTGCCAGCCCGGCTTCACGTCCACGCGGTCGATCTGAGGGAAAACCGTCGGCTCGATCTGCTGGATTTCCTGGGTCAGTTCCTCAATGGTGCGATCTGAAACCGGCTGGCCGACAATCTGCCCCAAGGGATCGACGCCGAACAGCACGCGCCCGCCGCGCTGGTTGAGCATGGCGCAAAGGTCGTGCATCGCCTCCGAACGCTGGCCGGTGGTCTTCTTGAACTCCAGCGTTTCCGATTCGCCGGCCGCGACGAGTTGTTGCAGTTGTTCGAGCGTCATCACATCGCCCTCCCGACGATCCGCTCGGCGTCCGGCACCCGCAACTCGCCGGAGATCAGCTTCGGCAACAGTGCAGACCGCAACGCGGCGAGGATGCGGGATTCCAAGATGCTCTCTTGAAGTCGGCCGATCATCGGCTTGAACCGGTCAGTGAACGTCCCGGCCACTTCGGGTAATCCACAGTGGGTTCGAGTCCCTCTTGGGAGGCTACCGGCTGGTATCAGCCCACCCTGGATTCAATCCGCCGGGCTGGATGGAGAAGCAAAAAACGCCGCCAGATGCCGCTTCAGCTCCAGTTTGGCGCGAAATAAGCGCGATTTGACCGTGCCAACGGCCACGCCCAGCACTTCGGCAATCTCCTCACAACTGAGGCCGTCGTATTCCTTCAGCACAAGGGTATCCCGAAACTCCGGCGGCAGGCGTTCCAGGGCGGCACGCACCAGCCGGGATCGCTCCTGGGCTTCAAACATCACATCCGGCCGCTCTACCGCCTGCGGTTCCCGCACGGGCAGCGGCTCATCATTCGGCTCTGGCGCGACCATCACCCGGTGTTCACTCCGGCGCGTATCGCTGACCAGACGATTGAATGCGATCCGGTACAGATAGGTCTTGACCGAAGCCTCACCACGCCAACTCCCGGCATGTTCCACCAGAGCAACAAAGACATCCTGGCATAGCTCCTCAGCCCGTACAGGTGAGGCCAAACGGCGCGCCAGAAAACGGTAGATGGCCATCCGGTAGCGTTGATAGAGCTGGTTGAACGCCTGTTCATCGCCCTGCTGAAACGCGCGCAGGAGTTCTTCATCAGTAGCCATGACCGGCTCGTGGGGTAACGAGCATTTTTTCAACCGGTGGACAGCGCCAGGGCCAGGCAAGACAGCCTGCCCGGCGCCAGCGGCCTGGCCGGCGCCAGCGGCCTGGTACGATGGCAGCGACCACTACTTCTTGAAGAGCTTGTCAAGAAAACCACCGCTTTTGTTGGATTTGATGGCATCGAGTCCCTTGCGCGCGGCTTTGGAGTCAGGATCGAGGCGCAGGGCCTCATTGAACATTTTTTCCGCCTGAAGGTTCATGTTGGCGCGGGCATAGAGTTGCCCCAGCGCCACGAGGGGAGCGGGGTTGAACTGGTCCAACTCGGCCGCTTTCTTGAGGGACTGTTCAGCTTCGCGCTGCATCTTGGGATGCGCCGCAAGCGTCGTGCCCAGCAGCAAGTGGTAGCGGGGAGCGTTCGGGTTGAGGGTCACGGCTTCCCGCAGCAACGCCACAGCACCGGCAAAATCACGGTTGGCAATTTTGGTACGGGCGTCCTGAAAGGCCTGCTCTGCCCGGGCCTCGCGCTGCACTGTCGTTTCGGCCGGTGGCGGCGGTGGGGCGCTTCCCCGTGGCGTTGGGGTGGCGGCGGACAGTGGCATGGGGGCGAGAACGGCAGGCTTTTCACCGGCGTCCCGGATGGCTTCGTAGGCTTCTGTAATCCGCGCAAAAATTGCCTCCACCTGGCGGCGCGTCTCCAGGGTGGCACTGAGGTGGCGGTCAGGGTGGAAGTCCTTGGCCAGCCGGTAGTAGGCATCCCGAATCTCATCCCGCGTGGCGTGGGGTGAGATCCCCAGGATTTCATAGGGATCATTTGTGGTATCAAGCCGGGCCTGCATTGCCAGCAACATGTTGACAGCCTTGAGGGAGCCAGTGCGCTTGGCGGCCGCATCCGCAGCCCGTGGGGGCACAATCGGCGGCGCACTCACGGCCTGTTCAACCACTTCGGCCGGAATTTCCATCTGCCCGGTCTCCCGGTTGAGGACCGGCGCGGCGTGGCGTTCCAGAATTCCTGCCGAAATCAAGCCGTACAGTGCCTGCAGGACAACATTCGGGGGGGCGTTGACGAGCATCATCGCCTGCAACACGTTCATGGGAATGTTGATGCCATTCACCAACTGGCGCTCGATGGGCTTGAGCGACAACGACTGGGTGCGCAGCAGGGGGTTGTTCGACGGACCAATCAGGCGGTTCAAATCACCCATCCCCCGCTGGATGACACTGAAATCCCGGATGCGGCGGACGCCTTCCAGAATGATGTTTGCCGTCGAAAGCTCCAGCCGCAGGTCTTCCGGCACCGGCTTCTCCTGAGCCGTGAAGTGATACTGCCCACTCGTCCACTCGAACATCGAGTAAATGATGCCCAGAATCTGAAAGGTGACGGCGTTGGACAAGTCCCGTTCAGAAATGATGCCCTGCTCCACCAGCACGCGGCCAAACCGCTTCCCACGGGTCATGGCGGCCGAGGCCCGCTGGAAGTCTTCCTGTGACAGCAGGCCATAACGCATCATGCTTTCGCCAATGCGGTCGGCGCGGTCGTTGCTTCGCGCAAACACAATGGCACCCAGCTCAAAGTAAATGGATTTGGTGAGCGCCTGGTGGTTCACTGTCAGCTCGCCGCTCAGACGCCGGGTGTAAATCCGCCGGATGACATCCGGCAGCGCATCCTGAATGAGATCACCCTGCAACAGTGGACTCGTCACGGCACACTCCTCTTGGGTTCAGGTGAGTGGAGTCAGCCCCTTGGACGGCCAGCTTCACCCCGCCTGTATCATTCCACTTCCACAGCCTCACCGTCCTTGCCCTTGATGATCGGGTCAGACGGTCGCGCCCGCTCTCCCTGGCGGTCCGCTCCGCGCAACACACCACTATCGTCCATCAGGAACGAACGCCGCCCGGTTTCCCGGTAACGTTCCGGCACCGCATGAATCTGAAACGTCGGGGGAACCGTCTGGTTGTTGACCACCACCTCGATGCGATAGCCCCGGTAACGCCCATCGGCGAGTCCGGTAATCTCCCCTGCCCGGCGCAACTCAGCCAGCGTGCCAAAACGATTCTGCCCAACACCTAACGCATAGCGTGCCTGGGCTTCCTGCAACTGACTGAGCAAGGGTAACACGGCCGCTTCATTGGCAGCGACCCGGATTTCAAACAACCGGTCAAGATCAAACACTTCATCAGTTTGCCCGCCAAAATCAGCGGCATACAGGGCAACGATGCGCCAGGTCTTGAGTTTCCGGTCACGGGTGAGCACCACACTGATCACCACGGGCCTGGCCTCTTCGCTGTTGAGGGACGCCCGCAACTCGACCACCGACAGGTTTTCTTCCGTGATGTCCCGAAAGGCGATGTTGCCGACGATGCGCGTTCCCGAACGCAGCAGCATCTCACGCGCCCCGCTCCCCGTGATGACGGACTCCACCCGGACACCCCGTCCAGCCAGCCGGCCGAGGGGGTGATCGCCCAGCAGCGCCTGCCGGATGTCATTGTAGGCGGCGTTGTCGTTGGTCGCCAGACTGGAGAGCGTCGCCTGGGCGCGGTCAGTAAAAAAGGCCCGGATGGACGGGTCATCCCCCCGAAAGAAGGCTTCCACACACGACGCGACAATATCCACCGGACGCAGTTCGCGGGAACGTTGGGAAGCGGCTGCGGCCACAACCGGTCCGGCGAATGATTCCGGCCGGGCTGACAGTTCCAACCGCTCTCCCCAGGCCGGGAGAGCAACCAGAGGGGTGAGCAGACTGAGGGGGCTGACACCCAGGACGCAGGCAAAACGAAAAAAAACGCCAACCACAGGCTGGCGTGCGTGTTTGAGAAGGATAAGCACTCTGCATAGGCATCATCATTATGGATTGTTCCGGTGCGTTTCAAGCTGGTCTCTGGGCAGGGCCATTTGACAGCGCCGCCGGATGCGTTCACCTTGGTCATGGCTTATCATACGTCCGCCCAGAGGTGTGGCAGCTTTGGGGACGCCACTGGCCAGGAGAAGTTGCCCGAAGAGGGGCAGTCAAATGCTGGACGTGACGGCATCCGCATGGAGGTGGGAAACCACCCCCTGGGTTGCCGCATCGCATGCTGTGCCATGTACGACCGAGTGATCCGCCTGCGCGGGAGTGAAACCTACGAACTGGCAACCCGTACCCGTTTCGGTTACGAACTCGATCCCAGCCGCAACTTTGGCATCCGGCTCGTCGTGCGGGCCTATGTTGTGGCTGAGGACTACAGTATTGAAGATTTTGCGGCCATGGTGCGGAATGAAGCGGCGCGCCGTGAAGAAACACAGCGTTTTCGGGCAGCCTTTGCGCTTGACAGCCGCGATCTCGACGCTCCCTACCCCGAATCCCACCCGGAACCTGAGCCACCGCCGACCACGCCGCCCGCCGACCTGCCGCCCAAGCCATAACGCCTGACACGTGAGGCGGTGGTGCGCGGTGGTTTCCCGGAACTGCCCCGGCCACAAAAGTAACCAAGGAGTGACAGGCAAGCTATGGAAACCCTGCCCCCAACGATGAGCCGTCAACCCTCCTCCGCACCGGAGGGACATCTGTTCCCCCACGGGGCCACCCCCTCGGCCGCGTCCCCGGTTCACCGTTTCACGCCATGCACAGAGCCTTTCCGGTGGGAAGGCATCCCTGTTACGGCATACCAGTCCACCCCGGCGACCGCTGCCGACTTTTCCGGTATTACCCGGCAGACGCTGTTTGGTCGCAGCGGAGAAACCATTGGTTTTGAAGTGCGCTACTTTGAGATTGCCCCCGGCGGCTGGTCATCCCTCGAATGCCACGAGCATGCCCATGCTGTCATCGGGCTGCGCGGGTCTGGGAAAGTGCTGCTGGGGGACACCGTACAGACGCTGGGGTTTCTTGACCTGGCCTACATTGGGGCCAACTGCGTTCACCGCCTGGTCAATGACGGGACGACACCGTTCGGCTTCCTGTGCATTGTGGATGCGAAACGAGACCGTCCGCGCCGTCTCCGTCCGGCCGATGTACCGGAACTGCTGGCCAATCCCGTGTTGGCTCCGCTCATTCAGCGGGCAGTGCCTCCGGTGCAAGAAGATGCCATTCAGACAACACCCCGCGCTGACCAGACCTGAGAAAGGGTGCGGCTTGACACTTTTTTTTGACCGGTGGTAGCTTTTTTCAGCATCTTTTTTTCAAAAAAACCAATGGTTTATGGGCAAGCGGCGGCCAGTTCATGGACTTGATGAACGTAGTCACGAGCTACTTCTGGCGCTCGTTCGCCTCCACATTGCCACAGGCGAACCCATTGGCTCGCGGACGCTCTCCAAACAAACCGGTCAAAAGCTGAGCCCGGCCTCTATCCGCAACATCATGGCAGATTTGGAGGAGCAGGGTTATCTGACCCAGCCGCACACCTCCGCTGGACGGGTTCCAACCGACCGTGGCTACCGCTACTATGTGGATACACTGCTGGCGGATTTCGACGCACGTCCTTCCCGGACAGATGAAGAAATCATCCAGCGCAGCCTGTTTTCCGATCCGACGGTGACTGGCGAGGATGTCTTGGCCCGCGCCTCCCACGTCCTTTCCAACCTGTCGTCGCACGTCGGGATCGTGCTCTCTCCGCCACTTTCCCGTGACATCCTGCAACACATTGAGTTTATCCGTCTCGAAGCCCGCCGCGTCCTGGTGGTGGCCGTGTCACGTACCGGACTGGTCCGCAACTTCGTGGTGCGCCTTGACGAAGACCTCTCACCGAGCGAGTTGGAACGCACGGCCAACTACATTGTCGAAAACTTTGCCGGGCGGAGTCTGGCGGATATTCGCGTCGAATTGCTCAAGCGAATGTCAGAAGAAAAGCATCTCTATGACCGGCTGCTCAGGAATGCCCTTGTGCTGTGCAACCGGGATTTGGGCAATGGTGCGACCGAAAGCGATGTGTATGTGGATGGCACGGTCAACATGCTTGATGCCCCGGAGTTTGCCGATGCGGCCCGTATGCGGGCGCTCTTTCGCATGTTCGAGGAAAAAGGGCGGTTGGTCAAAATCATCAATGCCTGTCTGGCACAGGCCGAAACCACCCGGGGGATCGTGGTGCAAATTGGTATGGAGCATCACGTACCCGGCTTGCGGGACTGTGCCATCGTGACAGCTCCCTATCACTATCGGCATGATTCCGTTGGGAGCTTCACGGTCGTCGGTCCGATGCGCATGAAGTACGGGCGGGTGATGCGTCTGGTCGGCTACATGGCAAAAATGTTTGACCAACTGCTGAACGACGCCCCTTCTTCCCCGTTTCCCCCGGCGCTTGTCGGGCCGCAGCCCGTGGGTTCGCTGGCAGGCCAGATTGAAATCGTGAACCTGTCCAGCCGCTATAATCTGGTCGGGGGATGAATGAGCAGGCAGGGTTTGGAATCGTGAGAGTTGGTTAGGCGATACTTGATGCCGTCTCCACAACATCCTTTCAGTCAAGGATTTCTGGTCTGGTAACCAAACTTCAGGGCGCAGTGAAGCGGTTGTGCCACAATATCCGGCAGGTCGTTATGGTATTGCCTTCGGCACGCCCGTCAGACCTGCTTTGAGGAGGACAATCCGGTGAATACTCCCGTGGGCAATGTTATGCCGAAGCTGGATACACCACCCAAACGACGCACCATTGAAATTGAGCTTCCCATGGAAGTCCATCCAGCGGACGCGGGGCCGGAAGCCACTGCCTCCTCACCAGCGGCTTCTGTTCCGGGTCAGCCGAATAACCCGGTGGTTTTGGATGTCCTTGAACTGGGGGAAGAAAGCACGGGAGAGCCGGCGACAGTTTCTTCAACTTCCAGTGCAGCCGGAACAGCCACGGAAACGGCTGCCGCCTGTCCGCCCCCGGCATCGGCGGCTTCCCAGGAGACAGAACCGGCGACAGCGCCAACAGAAAGTCTCCCGGCCGGGAGCACCACCAGCGGCAGTCACGCTTTTTCTGAAGACGAAACCATCAAGCTGCTGATGGACCTCGCCAGCCTGCAGGAAGACCTCGAACGCGCCCGCGAGCAGACCACCTCGGCCCGTCGCCACGTCGAGATCGTCCAGGAACAGCTCTCCAAAACGCTCGTCGAAAAAAGTGCCGTCCAGGATCAGCTCCAGCGGTTGATGGCCGAGTTCGAGAACTACCGGCGGCGCGCTGAACGGGAAAAGACCGAAGCGCTGGAACGTGGCAAACAGACAGTCCTGCTGGCGATGCTGGAAGTCCTGGACAACCTCGAACGCGCCTTGGCGACCGGACGGGGGGAAGGGGGGACACTCGCCGATTTTCTGGCCGGGGTTGAACTCATTCAACGCCAGGTTGTGGACAGTTTATCCAGCTTTGGCGTCAAGCCGGTTCCGGCCGTTGGTGAAACTTTTGACCCTACGGTTCACGAGGCAATTGCCACGGACGCAACAGACGAGTACAAACCCAATACCGTCCTGGCTGAACTCAAGCGCGGGTACAAGCTCGGTGATCGGCTGCTGCGCCCGGCAATGGTACGGGTAGCCGTTCGCCCGCCCGCTTCCTGAGTGCCGGACGGCTCAGCTCAGGTAGGCAGACCCCGCACGACAGCACGTTGTGCGCCGTGTCGCGGCGCACCGAAAGTCATTTCTTCACGCATGTCTTCAGGGCATGCCACGGACTGATGTCATGGGCAAAGTTATCGGCATAGACCTTGGTACAACCAACTGCTGCGTCGCCGTCATGGAGGGTGGGACAACACAAATCATTCCCAACAAGGAAGGGGGGCGCACGACGCCCTCGGTTGTTGGTTTTACCGACAAGGGCGAACGACTGGTGGGGCAGATTGCCCGGCGGCAGGCGATTACCAACGCTGCCAACACCATCTATGCTGTCAAGCGCCTCATCGGCCGCAAGTTCAACTCGCCGGAAGTCCAGCGCGCGCGTGAAACCTGTCCCTACGAAATCTGTGAATCCTCAAACGGCGACGCCTGGGTCCGCGCCCAAGGTCGGGCCTACAGCCCCCCGGAAGTCTCGGCCATCATCCTGCAGCGGCTGAAAGCCTCAGCCGAAGATTTCCTGGGCGAACCGGTCGAGGAAGCCATCATCACGGTTCCGGCTTACTTCGATGACTTTCAGCGCCAGGCGACGAAAGATGCCGGCAAGATTGCCGGCCTCAACGTCCAGCGCATCATCAACGAGCCAACGGCGGCGGCGCTGGCCTACGGTGCCGGGCAGCACAAGTCGGAGCGGATTGCCGTTTATGACCTCGGCGGCGGCACGTTTGACGTGTCGGTGCTCGAAATGAACGACGGCGTGTTTGAAGTCCTCTCGACCTGTGGCGATTCCTTCCTGGGCGGCGAGGACTTCGACCAGCGCATCATTGACTGGCTCATTCAGGAATTTCTCCGTGAAACCGGCATTGATCTCCGCACCGACCGGCTGGCGCTCCAGCGGCTGAAGGAAGCCGCAGAACGCGCCAAGTGCGAACTTTCCTCCACGCTTGAAGCCAACATCAACCTTCCCTTCATTGCTGCCGATCCGGCTTCCGGCCCCAAACACCTCAACCTCAACCTGACCCGCGCCAAGTTTGAGGAACTGGTCAAAGACCTGGTTGAACGCACGGTTGAACCCTGCCAGAAAGCCCTGTGGGATGCCCGTCTCAAACCCGAAGACATTGACCAGGTGTTGCTTGTCGGCGGACAAACGCGCTCCCCCATCATTCACGAGTGCGTGAGGAAGATTTTTGGACGCGAACCCAACGCGAGCATCAACCCGGATGAAGTCGTGGCGATTGGCGCTGCCATTCAGGGCGGAGTCTTCACCGGGCAGGTCAAAGACCTCGTCCTGCTCGACGTTATTCCGCTCTCGCTGGGGATTGAAGTTCGCGGAGGGCTGTTCCAGAAGATCGTCGAGCGCAATGCCACGATTCCGGTGCGCAAGTCCCTGACCTTCACCACCGTGGTGGATAACCAGTCCAGCGTTGAAGTGCACGTGCTTCAGGGTGAGCGTGAAATTGCCAAGGGAAACCGCTCGCTGGGACGGTTTGAGCTGATTGGCATTCCTCCGGCCCCGCGTGGTGTTCCGCAAATAGAAGTTACCTTCGAGATTGATGCCGACGGCATCGTGCAGGTCTCCGCACGTGACAAAGCCACCGGACTCGAACAGAACATGCGCGTCACCCCCACTTCGGGGCTGTCCCCCGGCGAGATTGCCAACCTCATTGCCGAGGCCCAGCGCAATGCCGAAAGCGACCGCCAGTTGAAGGAACTCCTGCTGTTGCAAAGCCGCCTGGAGGGACTGCTGCAAAACACCCAGCGGTCGTTCGGTGAGTTTGGCTGGATGCTTCCGGCGGAAGAACAGGAACTCGTGCGGGAGACACTCATCGGCGCCAAGGAAGTCCTCAACATCCAGGACGCGGCTGTGGTCAAACAGTGGCTCGACGCGCTCGAACAGGCCGCTCAGATCATCACCAATGCCATGTTCAATGCGCCGGCAGGCGACCAGCCTCCGCCATCCGAAACCGGCGGCGTGAAGATGTTGACGGAATGACACCCGTCGGAAATGGTAAGGCTGACCACTGTGGCCCGGCCCGGTCGGGGGCCACGCAGACACCCCACACAGCCGTCGGCAGGCGTGGCCCGACGGGCTACGGCAACCTTGCCTGGTTTCGGAAGGATTGAGGCATGGCAACCAAACGGGATTACTACGAAGTGCTGGGCGTTGCGCGCAACGCAACGGAAACGGACATCAAAAAAGCCTACCGCCGCCTGGCGATGAAATATCACCCGGACAAAAATCCGGGGGATGCCGCCGCTGAGGAAAAGTTCAAGGAAGCGGCGGAAGCCTACGCGGTTCTTTCAGACCCCGAACAGCGTGCGCGCTACGACCGCTTCGGGCATGCCGGTGTTGGCGCGGCGGCCGCGGGTGGCTTTGGTGGCGGCTTTGCCGGTTTCCAGAACTTCGAGGACATCCTGGGCGACCTCTTTGGCTTCGGCTTTGGCAGTACCGGCGGCGGACGCCGCAACAGTCAGGTCCAGCGCGGCGCTGACCTGCGCTACGATCTGGAACTCACCCTCGAAGAAGCCGCCAATGGTGTCACCACGCAAATCCGTGTTCCACGGCTCGAAACCTGTGGTGACTGCGGCGGTAATGGGGCCGCCCCCGGCAGTCCGCCGGAGACCTGTCCGACCTGTGGTGGGCTGGGGCAGGTTCGCTACCAGCAGGGCTTCTTCAGCGTGACCCGGACCTGCCCCCAGTGCCGTGGGACGGGCCAAATCATCCGCAATCCCTGTCGTACCTGCCGGGGTGAAGGACGGGTGCGGCGCGAAAAACGCATCGAGATCAAGGTCCCGGCCGGCGTGGATGACGGCATGCGGCTGCGCGTCAGCGGCGAAGGCGAAGCCGGACTCGGCGGCGGCCCGCCGGGCGACCTGCAGGTGGTCGTCCACATCCGGGAGCACGAAATTTTTGAACGGCAGGACAATAACCTGCTCTGCCAGGTGGCGATCGATTTCGTCGAAGCCGCCCTGGGTGCTGAAATTGAAGTCCCGCTGCTGAACGGGCAGACGACGATGAAGATTCCCGAAGGAACACAATCCGGGACGACATTCCGCCTGCGGGGCAAAGGGATTCCGTCACTTTCGGGCGAAGTGGGCGATCTGTTCGTGGTCGTCAACGTCGTCACCCCAACCAACCTCACCCGTGAACAGCGGCGGCTGCTCGAAGAATTCGCGGCGGCTTCCCCCAAGCGCGAAGGACGCAAAGCCGTCCGCAAAACCGAAGAGAAGGGTTTTTTCGACCGCGTCAAGGACGCCATCTTTGGCACCTGACACCTGCCGGAGCCGGCCGTCGCCGGCGGCCGCCAAAAAGGGGACCCTGTAAAGGCTCCCCCAGAAACCGCCCGGCCGCCTGACCGGGAGGGAAGCCCCCCGGCAGGGCTTGATTCTCTGGGGAATGGTGGAAACGGGCTTCGGCTACCGGGCGGCGATGCTCTGGCGGAGCGTGTTCCGTAACTGCCCCAGATTGAAAGGCTTGGGCATGACCGTCACATTGGGGCGCTCCCGGAGCTGGTTCAGCCGCGCCTCATCCTGAAGGGCCGTAATGAGAATAATCGGCAGGTCGGGCTGCTCCGCATGAAGCTGCCCGATGAGTTCTTCGCCGTCCATACGCGGCATGAACAGGTCCGTGACAACACACCGGATGGCGTCGCGGTGCTGGCTGTAGGTCTCAAATGCCTCAACACCATCCTCGGCCGTCAGGACCTTGTATTCCAGACTCAGCACGGAAACCAGCAAGTCGCGGATGTACGACTCATCGTCCACAATCAGAATCGTGTGCGGGGATGTCATACGATGATGGGGAAACTCAGGCAAAGTCCAGCAGCCACGCGCCCGGTCAACCTGTAACTGGTGCTGGCGGTCTCCAAGCATGCCGAGTGCACCAACCCTGGTCAAGCCAACCGCGGGCGCGGGAACGAAACTGCATTTTGTTGTTCGTCAGATGAAAAATACTTTCACACACTGCCAGCCTTTGTCCACCCAGGGACAGCGCACCCGATGGCGGCCCACGTGGGTGCGGAAAGGACTTCTGCACCGTGGACCTGTCGCAGCTTGAAGTCTTTGTCGCCGTCGTCGAGGAACGGCACTTTTCACGGGCCGCCAGCAAGCTGGGACGGACGCAGGCGGCCGTCAGCCAAACCATCAAAAAGCTTGAAGGCGACCTTGGCGCGGCGCTGCTTGACCGCAACTCGAAAGGCGTTATTCCCACTGAAGCCGGACGGCTGCTGTACGACTATGCCCGCCGCCTGCTCGATCTGCGCGATGAAACGACCCAGGCGCTGCGGCAGCTCGACACCCTCACGGCCGGGCGGCTGGTCATCGGCGCCAACGAACAGACGGTGACCTACCTTCTGCCCTGGCTGGAGCGTTTCATTCGGATGTATCCGGCGGTGCACGTCGAGGTCAAACGCTGCCGGGCCAGCGATGTACCGGCCGAAGTCCTGCGGCACAGCGTGGAGTTGGGCGTCATCAGCTTCGCGCCCCCGGAAGCCGGACTGCACGCCCTGACCATTGCCACCGACGCTGTGGCACTCGTTACGGCCCCGCACCACCCGCTGGCGGGACGCGCCTCGGTCTCCATCCGGGAGCTTGGGCAGGAGACGTTCATTGCGCACAACGTCGTCTCGCGGTATCGGCTTCAGGTCGTCGAAGCCTTTGCCCGCCACCGGACGCCGCTGCGGATTACCGTCGAGTTGCCCTCTATCGAAGCCATCAAGCGCATGATCGAGGCCGGAATCGGCGTCAGCCTGCTGCCCCGCCTGTGCGTGGCGGCTGAAGTAGCGCGGGGGCAGTTGGCGGCCGTTCCCGTCCGGGAAATGCGTCTGGCACGCAAGCTGCGCGTCATCCATCGGCAGCCGTCGTCGCTGTCGCGCGCAGCCCAGGCCTTTATCGCCCTCGTCCGCCATCCCGAACCGGAAAACACTTCACCGGAAAGCACGCGGCCGGAAAACACCTAAGTGGAAGGTAACGGCTCGATGGAGAGCTTCGGGTTGTCGAGCACAATGCGGCCGTCGCGCAGTGTGATGGCGCGGTCGGCCGCCCGCGCCAACTCCTCGTTGTGTGTCACCAGCACGAGCGTCGTTCCGGTGGACTGGTTGAGTTCACGCAGCAGCTCGAAAATGCGCATGCCGTTGGCGTAGTCCAGATTGCCGGTCGGCTCATCGGCCAGCAGAATGGGCGGCTCGTTGGCAAAGGCGCGGGCAATGGCCACCCGTTGCTGCTCGCCGCCGGAAAGCTGTGCCGGGTAGTGATGCCCCCGGGCGCTGAGACCTACGGCCGCAAGCAAGGCTTTGGCGCGCTTTTTGGCGTCCCGTCGCCCGGCAATCTCCATGGGAATCTGGATGTTTTCGAGGGCCGTTGCCGTCGGGATGAGGTGAAACGCCTGAAAGACAAACCCGATGGTGCGGCTCCGAAATGCGGCCAGCGCGTCTTCCCCCAGGCGCGTGATGGAAGTCCCGGCCAGGATGACTTCACCGGTCGTCGGCGTATCCAACCCGGCCATCAGACCGAGCAGCGTGGATTTCCCGCTCCCGGAAGGGCCAAGAATGGCGGCAAACTGTCCGGCCGGAATGAAGAGATCAAGCGGATGGAGAATCGTCAGGCGGCTCTGGCCGCTGAGGGCTTGCTTGGAAAGCTGCTTCAGTTCAATCATTCGGAATCGGGCCTTACCGCCAGAACTATGCCGCGTGCGACATCCGGCGTTGATTTGGGCTTGTCCGCAACATACCAGTTTTTTGCACCGGCTGCCCGATCAGTCAGCACCTTCAGGTTGTTGGCAACCGTGGGGCAACGGCGACGCACTGACCGCCACCCCGTCGCTCCACTGACGGCTGTCCGTGACAGGTTATCCGACTGGTAAAATCCAGGCACTGTACGGCGTGCACATGCGCTAATATCGAAATGCCATCTTTTGCAGCCCAGCGAACGGACGTATGAAGGCACAGCGCAGTCGGGTTGGCAGCTTCGCCATCAGTCTTCTCATCATCAGCAGCAGTCTGCTTGCCGGCGGATGCAGTCGTACCGGCACAGAAGCCCCGGAAAACCTGCCCGTCCTGGCGCCAGCGCCCACGGACGCCGCACCCACCGCCCGGCCGCGGATCGTTGTCCTCGGCGACAGCCTGACGGCCGGTTTCGGCCTGCCGCGCGAAGCCAGCTACCCGACCGTGCTCCAGAAGAAACTCGATGCCGCCGGACTGAACTATCAGGTCATCAACGCCGGTATTTCCGGCGACACCTCGGCCGGCGGCGTCGAACGGCTCGACTGGTCGCTGGACGGCGACGTGCGCATCGTCATCCTCGCCCTCGGCGCCAATGACGGACTGCGCGGGCTGCCCCTCAACCAGATGGAAGCCAATCTGCGCACCATCATCGAACGCGCCCGTGCACGCGGAGCGCAGGTCATCCTCGCCGGTCTCAAAGCTCCCGCTGAAGCGGGACCCGACTACGGCGCACAGTTTGAAGCCGTCTATCGCAAACTCGCCCAGCAGTACCGGTTGCCGCTCATCCCGTCCCTGCTCGAAGGCGTTGCCGGCCGGGAAGAACTCAATCAGGAGGACGGCATCCATCCCAACGCGCGCGGCGCGGCCATCGTCGCCGACAACGTCTGGAAAGTTCTCGAACCCGTCGCCCGGCAGCAGCTTGCCCAATCGCAGTCCAATCCCGATGCGCCCCCGGCGGCCAAGCCGGCTGGCGCACGATAACCCGGCGGATGCCCACCTACGACTGGCAGGATACCATCGTTGCCATTGCCACCCCGCCCGGCCACGGCGGCATCGGTATTGTCCGCCTCAGCGGCGAACGCGCGCTCGACATCGGCGCCACCCTCTTCCGTGGACGGCGCGCACTGTCCAGACACCCCTTTCGCCTGCTGCGCGGCACGTTTCTGGACACCACCGCGGACGAAACCATAGACGACGGGCTGGCCGTCTATTTCCCGACCCCACGCTCGTTTACCGGTGAAGATGTCGTGGAGCTGCACGCCCATGGCTCACCCGTTGTGCTGCGCCGCCTTGTCGCCTGCGCCATGCGGGAAGGCGCACGGGCGGCCCGGCCCGGCGAGTTCACCCTGCGCGCCGTACGCCACGGCCGCCTCGATCTCGCCCAGGCCGAAGGGCTGCGCGACCTCATCCACGCCCAGACAACCTACCAGGCGCGGCTGGCCGCCCGGCAGATGCGCGGCGCGCTGTCCACCCGGCTGCAACCGCTGAAGGAGCAGCTCCTGACGACGATTGTCCACCTCGAATCGGCCGTGGAGTTTGTCGAGGAACAGCTCGATACGCATTCACGCGCGACACTGGTGGAAGAACTGTCCCGGCTCGAAACCCAAGTGCGCCAGCTCGCCGCAACCTACCGTGCCGGACGCCTCATCCGCGAAGGGCTGGCGCTGGCCATCGTCGGCCGTCCCAACGTCGGCAAATCCAGCCTTTTCAATGCCCTGCTCGACGCCGACCGGGCCATTGTGACTGACGTTGCCGGCACAACCCGCGACACCCTGCAGGAAGTCGCCACGATTGGCGAACTGCCTGTCCGGCTCATGGACACCGCCGGCATCCGTGACACCTCGGACATCGTCGAGCGCATGGGTGTTGAGCGCAGTTACCGGGCGCTGGCCGATGCCGACATCGTGCTGTTTGTCGTGGATGCCGCAGCCGGCCCGCACCCGGACGAAACGCAGGTCATCGGACACCTGCGCCAGCGCCAGGCCATCTGTGTCGTCAACAAGCTGGACCTCATGCCGTCCGTCGTGCCGTTTGAGTTGTTCCTTCAGGAACATGACCTCACATGTCCGGTCGTCGGCGTTTCAGCACATACGCGGGCCGGGCTGGCCGAGTTGAAGGCCACCATCCAGCAGGTTGCCGTCGGTAGCAGCTTCGACACCAGCCAAGACTGGCTGGTGACGGACGCCCGGCACGCCACCGCCCTGACGACCGCGGCCGAGGCGCTCGGTTGCGCGCGCGAACTGCTGGCCGAAGGGCATTCGGAAGAAGTGCCACTGGCCGAACTCCACCGCGCCCTGCATGCCCTGGGCGACATCACCGGCGAAACGGGCATTGAAGAGGTGTTTGACCGCATCTTCGCCACCTTCTGCATCGGCAAGTAAGCCGTGTGCCTCTCGATGCTGCCTGAAAAACACTCCCTCTGAAGTTGACGCACCGGCGGCCATTTGACATAATACACCGGACTGACCTCTATGGAATCCACTGCCCCACTGGACAAAACCGCCAGCCCGGACCTTGCCGCGGCGCCCCACGCGCCGGCATCGCCGGTCATCCGCATTGAACCCACCCGGGGCTGGGTGGCCGTCAGGCTGAAGGAACTGTGGGCCTACCGCGAACTGCTGTACTTTCTCGTCTGGCGGGATGTCAAAGTGCGCTACAAGCAAACTGTGCTGGGTGCGGCCTGGGCCCTTTTGCAGCCGTTGTTCACGATGCTCGTGTTCAGCATCTTTTTCGGACGGCTGGCCGGCATCCCGTCCGACGGCGTTCCCTACCCGCTTTTTGCTTTGGCGGCGCTGATTCCGTGGACGTTTTTCGCCAACGCGCTGGGGCAGTCCTCCAACAGCCTCGTCAACAGCGCCCACCTCATTGCCAAGGTCTATTTTCCCCGGCTGGTCATTCCGCTGGCCAGTGTGCTGGGCGGACTCGTGGATTTGGCCGTGGCCTGTTCCCTGTTCGTTCCGATGCTGCTCTACTACGGCATAACGCCGGGCTGGGGCATCCTCTGGCTGCCGGGATTTGTCCTGCTGGCGATTGTGACGGCGCTGGGTGTCGGGCTGTGGGCTTCGGCGCTCAACGTCGAATACCGCGACGTACGGCACGTCATCCCCTTCGCCACGCAGCTCTGGATGTTCCTGACGCCGGTTGTCTATCCCGGCAGCCTCGTGCCGGAACGCTGGCGACTGCTCTACAACCTCAACCCCATGAGTGGCGTCGTGGATGGCTTCCGGTGGGCGCTGCTGGGCGCTGGCGCGCCGCCGGGACTGCCGCTGCTGGCTTCTGCCCTCGCTTCCCTGACCCTGCTGGTGACGGGGGCGTTCTACTTCCGGCGCATGGAGAAAACCTTTGCCGACCGGGTATGACGGTTCGCGTGACGGAAAGCCCTGCCGATGAGTGACATTGCCATTCGCGTCCGAGGACTGGGAAAGCAGTACCGCATTGGCGGCGGAAACCGCGGCCCGTACCGCTCGCTGCGCGAATCCATCAGCGATGTCTTCCAGCTCCCGTTCCGCCGTCCGGCGTCCACCGATGAGGAAACATCCTTCTGGGCGCTGAACAATGTGTCGTTTGACATCCGGCGCGGCGAAGCCGTCGGCGTCATCGGGCGCAACGGCGCGGGCAAAAGCACACTGCTCAAAATCCTCTCCCGGATTACCGAACCCACCACCGGGCGCGTGGAACTTTATGGACGGGTCGGCTCCCTGCTGGAAGTCGGTACGGGCTTTCATCCCGAACTCACCGGACGCGAAAACATCTTTCTCAACGGGGCCATTCTGGGGATGCGCCGGTCGGAAATTGCCCGCAGGTTTGATGAAATCGTCGCCTTTGCCGAAATCGAGCGGTTTCTCGACACGCCGGTGCGCTTTTATTCCAGCGGGATGTACATGCGGCTGGCCTTTGCCGTCGCGGCCCATCTGGAGCCGGAAATCCTCATCGTGGACGAAGTTCTGGCCGTAGGCGATTCCGGCTTCCAGAAAAAGTGCCTCGGCAAGATGGAAAACATTGCCCAGCACGGGCGTACGGTGCTGTTTGTCAGCCACAGCATGCAGGCCATACGGCGGCTTACCACAAGCTGCCTGGTGCTCTCCAGCGGCGAAATCGTCTATGACGGGCCCACAGCCGGCGCGATCCGGGAATACGAGCGGCTGCAACGCCTTGCTACTGAAACGACTTCAACCTACGTTGCCAATCCGCCGCCGCGCCACAGCCACATCGCACAGGCCAGCGTTGTGACCTCCGGCCCCTGCGGCCAGCACGAATGGGGCCATCCACTCACCTTCCGCTTCATCCTGCATTTCACCGAATCCAGCCAGCACTTTGCCTTCAGCTTTCAGGTGATGGATGAGCAGGAGCGTCCGGTCGTTCAGTGTTACTACATTCACCCGGTGATAAAAACCGACTGTGATCTGGGTCCGGTGGAGCAGGGAACCTATCAGGTCGAATGCCACCTGCCGCATCCGCGGCTCTACATGGGGCGCTACACCGTCACGACCTGGCTGACCAACCGGCGCTCCAACCAGCTCATCGAGAAGCTTTCCGGGATTCTCGCCTTTGAAGTCACCATGCACGAACAGCCCCGCGAGGAATACGAGCGGCATCCCGGCGAAGCCGCTTATGTTGAAGACTGGGCGTGGTCGCCGGTTCAGCCGGTTGAGGTCAGTGTATGAGTCTCCAGACGAGTCCCCAGACTGTAACCAGCCCGGTCGTTCCGGGCGCACCGGCGCACTTCGTGGAGGCTCTCGATGTCACGCGGCTGATTGAACGCTACCGGCAGGATTTCGGTCTGGACGTGGCCGACTACTTCCACGGGCTGTCACAGGTTGACATCTATGCCTGCGCGCGCACCGGTTATCGGTTTTACCACCCGTTCACCCTGGCCGGGCGCGAAGACCTCTATGCCCAACTGGCATCGCGCTTTTCGTGGTACTACACCGACCGCCCGGAGCATGCCATTGCCGAGCGATACCTGCGCCCTTCGGACCGGGTTCTCGAAATTGGCTGTGGCGCGGGCTTTTTTCTGCGGCGACTGGCGGCCCGCCGCATTGCGGCCGTCGGGCTGGACCTCAACCGGGCTGCTGTAGCGCAATGCCGGGCGGAAGGGCTGGACGCCCGCCTGGAAACCATTGAGACGCACGCAGCAGCGCACCCGCAGGTGTACGATGCCGTCTGCACGTTTCACGTTCTGGAACACGTCGTTGACGTGCATGCCTTTCTGACAGCAGCCATTGCCTGCCTGCGGCCGGGCGGCCGGCTCATCATTGCCGTGCCCAACAGTGCCCCAAGCGTATATGGGGCCGATCCCTACTTTGCCCTCAATGCTCCACCGCACCACATGGGGCTGTGGGAGCCAGCCTCCCTGCGCGCGCTGACGCACTGCTTTCCCCTGAAGGTCAAGGCGATACAGGGTATTTGCCTGGAAGCGGCTGACTGGGAACGCTACCTCATCTTTTCCGTGCGGCATCATCCGGTACTTCTGAGAAAGCACAACTGGCTTCTGTGGAAGCTGCAACGCCGCTATGTGGGCACCCTGTTTGGTTGCTTTGTTGAGGCACTCATGCTGGCTACCGGCCCCTACCGTGAACTGGTTGTCATCTTCCGGCGCTGTGCGGCGGACTGACACGGGAACATCACCCCATGAAGACTGGGCGCGTCATCATCTGTACGTTCGACGCACCGGGCTTTACCGGCGGACCGAACACTTGGCTGCGCCGCTGGTATGACTTCATCACGGCGCACGGCTTCGAGGTTCTGACGCTGGCCTTTGTCCTTGAGCCGCACCGCCACCGCCTGCCTGAAGACTACCCGCTGCTGGCGGCTCTGGCAGACCGGGGGGCCCACTTCGAGACCTTTCCCTACTGGGAAACCATCGAGAAAAAAATCCGGTGGCTGCTGTCCCGCATCGAGGCGTTCCGGCCGGCGGTCTTCATCCCCAACTTCACTGTAGCCGGGCTGTATGCCACCGCCTGGACGCGGCCGGCAGGGCTTCCCACGGTGGGCATGCTGCATTCGGACGATGCCCACCACCGGGCGCTGCTCGATGTCTTCGTGGCCGGGCAGCCGCGTTTCCGGGCAACGGATGTGGTGGCGGTGTCGCGGTATCTGACCGAAGCGGCCCGGGTGCGGGCGACGCCTGAAACGGCCGTTCACAGCATCCCCTACGGCGTGCCGCTCCCCGCCACCGTGTCGGGCTGGACACACGGCCCGCTCCGGCTGCTCTATGCCGGCCGCCTTGAAGAAGAACAGAAACGCATTTCCGATGTCACCCGCGCCATGTGCCGCGCGGCACAGCTTCCGAACGTCACGGCCACGATAGCCGGCGATGGACAGGCGCGGGCCTCCGTTGAAAGCATCATCAGCCGGGAAGGTCATGGCCGGGTGCAGTATGTGGGGCTGGTGGAGGCAGTATGTGGGGCTGGTGGACAACGCCCGTATCCAGGCGCTGATGGCCGAACACCACATGTTTGTCCTGCTTTCGGATTACGAAGGGCTGCCCATTGCCCTGATGGAAGCCATGGCGACCGGTCTCGTCCCCATCTGTACGGCGATGCGCAGCGGTATCGGGCAACTCGTTGTGGATGGTGTCACGGGCTGCATGTGGCTGACCGGGGCGAGGGCTTCGTAGCTGCCGTCAGACAACTGGCCACCCGGCCGGAGGAATGGGCGCGGCTTTCACGTCAGGCCCGGCAGCATATTGTCGCATCCGGCTATGACTCGGAGACATGCCTGCGCCAGTGGGTGGACCTGCTCACCCGCCGCAGCCGGGAAGCCACCTACCGGGGGCAACCGCTGCTGCACCACCGGAGGCGGCAGCTTGGACTGCCGGCGCCACATCCTGCTCTGGAAGAGGATCAGTGGCGGGAGCCGCCGCCGCTGGTGTACTACAGCCGTGTCGCACGGGCGAAACTCCGGGCCGCGGCCCGCCGGTGGCTTCCCGGCAGCCAGCCGGCAGCGCCCTGATGAATTTTTTCGTCACGCTCGAACGCAAGCACTACGTCCAACGCCCTGACTACACACCGGCTGCGCCGCACGAAGCCTTCATCGTGCCGCTCGTGCGGCAGGAAGTCGAAGCGGCGCTGGAAGCCTACCTTCCGGCTGTTCAGGGTGGGCGCGTCCTCGATGTCGGCTGCGGGCGGCAGCCATTCCGTGCCCTGCTGGAAGCGCAGGGATTTCACTACGTCGGTCTCGATGTCGAGCAGAATCCCGAAGGGACAGTGGATGTGCTCTGCGAGATTGACCAACCCCTGCCGGAGAGCCTGCTGGCCGGTGGGCCGTTCGACTTCATCCTGTGCCTCGAAGTGCTCGAACACGTGGCGGACTGGGAAATGACCTTTGCCAACTTTGCGCGCCTGCTACGTCCCGGCGCCCGCGCGCTCATCACCTGCCTGCATTTCTATATGCTGCACCTCGAACCCCATGACTTCTGGCGGCCGACGCCCTACGCCTTCCAATACTTTGCCGCCCGGCATGGGTTTGCCGTCAGGCTTCAGAAAACGGCCGGGGATGGGTGGGATATTCTCGGCACGCTGCTGGCCAGCGGTTATCCGCAGCCTGTCGGGCGGTCACTCATCAACCGGCTGGTCAACCGCGCCTACTGGTGGGTTCATCGCGCTCTGCTCTGGGGCTTGCGGTCACGGCAGTTACAGTCGCGGGTTCGCTGGCAGAGCCGGTTCACGTTTTACCAGTCCAACGTCGTCGTGCTCGAAAAATCATGAAATGGGCGTTCATCTCGACCATGGAGGGTTGCCCATGGGGTGGGAGTGAGGAACTCTGGAGCCGGGTGGCGCGGCGGCTGCTGGAAGGCGGCCACGAGATTCATGCCAACGTCAGGTTCTGGCCCGAACCGGCCCGGCAGGTGACGGAACTCATTGCGGCCGGCGCGCAGGTGACATTCCGGCGGCTTGACCGCCGGAAAAAACTCCAGAGCCTGCTGCACCGGCTGGGCGGCGGCGGTTACGTGCCGCCCGTGCATCTGGCCAGCCGGCGCTGGCTGGAGCGCGTCCACCCCAAAGTGGTCGTGATTTCACAGGGCGCCAATTTTGATGAATGGTCGCTGTTTTTTTCGGAAGAATGCCGCCGGATGGACATCCCCTACGCTCTCATCACGCAGGCCAACAGTCTGCTGTGGATGCCCTCCGATGAGCTGGTTGAACCTGTGGCCCGGATGTTTGTGCAGGCCCGGCGGGCATACTTTGTCTCGGAAGGCAACCGGCTTCTGCTCGAAAAGCAGATCGGACGGTCGCTGCCCAATGCCGAAGTCGTTTTCAATCCCTTCAATGTGTCCTTCGATGCCCGGCCGCCGTGGCCGGAAGAACACAGCCCGCTGCGGCTGGGGTGCGTGGCCCGGATGGAACCCTCGGCCAAGGGGCAGGACGTACTGTTTGAAACGCTGGCGCTTCCCAAGTGGCGCACACGGGATGTCTGCGTCACGCTGGCCGGGACGGGGCCGTGGGAGAAAGGCTTGCGCCGCTATGCCAACTGGCTGGAGTTGACTTCCGTTCACTTTGCCGGCTTTGTTTCAGATATTGAAGCTTTCTGGCGCAACCACCATGCGCTGGTGCTGCCGTCACGCCACGAAGGGCTGCCCCTGGCGCTGGTGGAAGCCATGCTCTGCGGACGCCCGGCCATCGTGACCGACATCCCCGGCAATACGGAACTGCTCACCGATGGCATCATCGGCTTCATTGCCCGCGCCCCGGATGTGGTTTCCCTTGACGAGGCGCTGGAACGGGCCTACCAGCACCGGGATGAGCTGCCCCGGATGGGCGCGCGCGCGGCCGAAGTCATCCGGCAACGCATCCCGCGCGACCCAGTGCGGGTGATGGCCGACAAGCTTCTGGAGGTGTTCTCATGACGCCCCCGCGTGTTTCCGTCGTGCTTTGCGTCTATAACCAGGCGGCTTACGTTGCGGAAGCCATCGCCAGCATTCTGGGACAGACGCTGACCGACCTCGAACTCATCGTCGTGGATGATGGCTCGACGGACAGCTCACCGGAGGTCATCCACCGCTTCACCGACCCGCGCATCCGCTATGTGCGCAACGAACGCAACCTGGGACATGCCAGCTCGCTGAACCGGGGCGTTGCTCTGGCGCGTGGGCGCTACCTTGCCATTATGGATAGCGACGACATCAGCCTGCCGGAACGCCTGGCGCGACAGGTGGATTTTCTGGATGCCCACCCTGACGTGGCCATGTGCGGAAGCTGGGTGGAGACCTTCGGCGCCCGGATGGAATTGCGGCGCTTCCCGACTGAACCGGCGGTACTGGCTGCCTCCCTGCTGTTGTCCTGTCCGTTTTCGATGCCAACTGTCATGCTGCGGCGGGAGGCGATGTTGCCGGAGGGATTTGATCCCCGTGGACTGGCTTATGACTACGCCTACTGGATGGATGTGGCCAATCGCGCGCCAGTCGCCAACCTGCCGGAAGTGCTGCTGAAGTACCGCCTGCACGCCAGACAAATGACAGTGACACATCGGGCAGCGCAACTGGCCGGAACGCGCCTTGTCCTGCGTCGGCAACTGGAGACGCTGCTCGGTGAAGTGGATGAAGCGGAGCTGGACGCGCTCATGTATGTTTTCGTCAATGAAGTTTCGGACGAGCCGCCAACGGCCCTGATCGGCCGGCTGTTTGCCCGCCTGCGCCGCGCCAACCGGCAACGGCGGCGCTATGATCCGGCGGTGCTCGATGCCCTGCTGGCCGAAAAGTGGGCGCATATCGTCACGGTGCATGAGCCAGCAGTGGGGGTGATGTGGCGGCAGGCCGTGCGGCATCCGGCGCTGTGGTCATGGGCGCTGGGGCGGGATGCCATACGGCGGACGCTGCGCCCGTTCAAACCGTGGTTCTGGAAGCAACGCCCGGTATGAGGCCCGGCATGAGGGTTGTCCACATCAACGAATTCGATCAACTGGGTGGGGCCGCGACTGCCATGTGGCGGCTTCACACGGGGTTGCGGCGGCTGGGGGTGGCGTCTTCGATTCTGGCGGCGCGGATTCAGGGTGACGGGACAGACACTTATCCGCTGCCGCGCTGGCGCTGGCGGGACTACCAACTGGCGCGGCTGGGGCGGTGGCTGCGGTTTCCCGATGTGTTCATCACCAGCACGTTCGATCTGGCGCGGGAAAAGGTGTTTCAGGAAGCGGAGGTCGTGCACCTGCACAACCTGCACCATGGGTATTTCAACTATCTGGCGTTGCCGAAACTGTTGCGGGGCAAGCGGGCCTTTCTGACGTTGCACGACATGTGGGCCATTACCGGACACTGTACCTACAGCACCGATTGCACCCGCTGGCAAACCGGCTGCGGCCGGTGCCCGTATCCTGAAACGTACCCGCCGATGCGCTTTGACTTTTCAGCCTTGGAGTGGCGGCTCAAACACCATGCCCTGAAGGAAAGGCTGGCCGGCGTGTTTGTGCTGAGTCGCTGGATGGAGACCATTGCCCGCGCCAGTTTTCTAAAAGATACGCCGGTTCACTGCATTCCCTGTGGACTGGACACTGACGTGTACCAACCTCGTGACCGTGCAACCTGCCGGGAGTTGTTGGGTTTGCCGCCAGAACGGTTTGTTGTCATGTTTGCAGCCATAAATGCTTCCGACCCACGTAAGGGCGCGGATTTGCTGGAAGGGGCCTTGGCTACGATACCGACAGAGAAGCGACAGAAGATGACCTTGCTCGTTATGGGAGGCGGTCTTCCCGAAAGGTACTACCGGCTTGGTTGCAACGTACTCCCGCTTGGCAGGATTGGTCATGACCGGCTCAAAGCCATTGCCTACGCTTCGGCGGATGTGTTTGTGAGTCCGGCGCGACAGGAAGCTTTTGGACTGGTGCTTCAGGAAGCTATGGCGTGCGGTACGCCCTGCATTGCATTTGCAGTAGGCGGCATGCCAGACCTCGTACGGCATGAGGCGACAGGCCTGACGGTTGCGCCGGAAGATGTCCACGGTTTGGCCCAGTCCATCATTCGTCTTATGGAAGACGCTGCGTTGCGCCGGCAACTTGGTGCAGCGGCCCGAAATGTCGTGCTGCGTGAGTATTCCCTTGAACGCCAAGCCAGACAGGCACTTGCCATCTATGCCGGAACGGCTCCCGTCTGAATCACCAGCCGGTCTTGCTGGACGCCGCCTGTTGGTATTGTCACCGGTCACGCCACGCCAAACCTCCGGCGGTGAAATCATTTTGTACCGCCACCTGGCACGCCTGGCCGAAGCCGTGGACATCACGGTTGCGGTCGCTGCCGGACAATCATCCCAGCTTGGACGGACGCTGGATGTCGCAGCACCGCCCGGGCTATGGGCTTTGGCTCAGCATGGGCTGGAACGTCTTACCCGCACCCGGTTTGCGCCATGGGCACGCGCAGCCCGCTGGATGCTTCCGGCACGAGTCGTCGTTCCTTGTAACCTGAAACGGCTACGGGAACACATCAAATACCACCGGCCGGATGTCATCCTCACGGTTGCCCACGGCGACCAGGCCTGGCTTGCCTTGGAAATGGCAGCGGACTGTGGTGTGCCGCTTGTGAGTGTTTTTCACGACTGGTTTCCGGCTTATTTGACCGTTCCGGCTTGGGCACGTGCCCGTCTGGAAGCCAACTTTCGCCGACTTTACCAACAAAGCCGGGTGGCATTTGTTGTCAGCGAGAGTTTGAAACAGGCGCTTGGCCCCCATCATGACGCCGTCGTACTGTATCCCATTCCAGGGGACTCATCTGTTGTGCCCTTGGCAACACCATCGGCACCCGTCCGACAAAAACCGCTGGTGCTGGGCTATCTTGGGAATCTGTCGGGCAACTACGGCGGCATGATGCGGCAGTTGTGGGAAACCGTGAACGGACAGTCCGATCTGGCAGTGCGAATGTGGGGGCCGCTGCCGGATTGGCCTGCTACCCTCCTGCAGGCTTGCTGCGAAGACGGGTCCTATGGCGGGTATGTTCCTCTCGAAACCCTCCATACGACTGATGTCCTGCTTGTCGTTGCTTCTTTTGCCTCAGAAGATGCCACGTTGATGCAGACAAACTTCCCATCAAAGCTGATTGAGTATTGTCGCTTTGGCAAGCCAGTGATGATATGGGGGCCGGAATACAGCAGCGGCGTGCAGTGGGCCAGGCAACATAGGGCAGCCCATGTTGTCACTGAGGATGCACCGGAAGCCGTCATCACTGCTGTTCGGCGGCTGGCGCAGCAACCCGATGAATGGCAACGGCTGGCACGAGCGGCACAGCAGGCAGCCCGGACACTGTTTGAACCAGACCGGCTACAGGCGCAGTTTGTTTCCGGCTTGATGCGGGCTATAAGGCACTAGCCTGAATCTGTAGGGAGGTTGCCTTTTGCCGGTCATTTCCATTGTGACACCGCTCTACAACAAGGCTGATTACATCGGGGAGACCATTCGCAGCGTGCAGGCGCAGACCGTCGCGGACTGGGAAATGCTCGTCGTGGACAACGGTTCAACCGACGGCGGCGCACATGTGGCCCGCGCCTGCTCAGACCCGCGCGTGCATGTGCTGACCTCCCCCCGCCAGGGGCCCGGTGCCGCCCGCAACTACGGCATCCGGTTGGCGCAGGGCGAGTGGATTCAGTTTCTCGATGCCGATGACTGGCTGGCCCCCGACCAGCTCGAACGACAACTCACCGTCGCCGCCCAACACCCGGAAGCCATGATCGTGGCCGGCGGCTGGCAGGAAGTGCGCGAAACAGCGCCGGGCAACATCACCCGACAGCGGCCGGCCGGGCAGGACGAGGGACTGGCAGGGCTGCGGGATGCCGCTTTTGCCTTTCCGCCCTGGGCTGTCCATGCCGCCATTGTCAGACGGGCCATCCTGACGGAAGCGTACCTGTGGCCGGAGGAACTCGACCGCTTCTCCAACGAGGATGCCGTGTTCTGGTTCCGGCTGGTGATGGCCTACCCGACAGCCTTCAGCCCGGCCGCGGGCGCTTTTTACCGCATGCAGACCCCGACGGCGCGCAATCAGTTGGATGACCCGGCCAAGCGTCTCCGCGAGTTCGATCTGGCGGCCGAGTACAACCGGCAGTGGCTGACCGAGCGCGGGCAACAACCCACGGCCGGACAGGCTGCTGCCTTGATGCGGGCCTATTCGAGCGTGTATGAAGCCGCTATCCGCGCCGACGACCCGGAAACGGCCCGGGCGGCTCTGGCCCGCGCCGAACAGTGGTTGACAGCCTACTTTGCCGTCGCGCCCCAACCGGACTGGCCCATGCGGTTGCGGCGCTGGCTGGGACTACCCCGTTTTCTGCGCTACCGGCGGTTCTGGCCCGCATAAACCAAAGCATGTCTGACGTTTCGCCGTCACCTTCCACCTTGAACCGTCCACGCTGGCAACTGGCACTGCCGGCGCTGCTGCTCGTGTGGGCGGTGGCCATCCTGCCGTCGGCACTGCCGCGCCCATGGGGCCTTCTCGATGAGCAGCGCGTGTGGGACATGGCCACGAGCCACGGCTGGGTGGATATGCTTTTCAGCCGGAATGACGGCGAACGCTACCGCCCGGTGTTCTGGTTGTACTACGCCGCCATAGCCCATGGGCTGGGCCCTTCACGAACCGCCCACCATCTGGTTCAGGCGCTCGTGCTGGCGCTGTGCGGCGGCGGATACATGCTGCTCACAGCACAGCAGGCCCGGGTGCAGTCGTGGCTGGCGTGGAGCCTGCCGGCGCTCCTCTTTGTGCAGTCGCCTCTGGCTGAAAACGCCTACACGCTGGCCAAAGCCGACTGGATGACGGCGCTGGGCCTGCTGGGTACGCTGGCGTTCGGGCTGCTGGCGCTGACCCAACCGGTGCGGTGGCCGTGGTGGCTGCTGGCTGCCGGCATGTGCGCGGGGGGCGCGGTGCTCGTCAAGGAAAGCGGACTGGTGACCATCGGCACGGTGGCGTTACTCGGACTGGCCGGTTATGCCGCCCGGAGCTGGCGCGAACGTGGGCTGCTCATCTGGCAGGCCGCGGCGGTACTCCTGTTTGTCGGGACCTACTGGCTGCCCTCCAGGCACCTCATCCAGCCGACAACCTACCGCCTGACGCTGGCCGATCTGTCGCTGCGCAGCATGGCCTTCAACGGCTACATTTACCTGACCAGGTATCCCGAACTGTTCCTGCTTGGCGGCGGCGCGCTGGCGGGTCTCTGGGCTGACCGGCAGCGCCTCAGTGGGCGGCATCCGGTCGCGTTGCTGGCCGGGGTGGCCTTTCTTTCCGGGCTGGCGGCCCTTGGGCTGCTCATCGTCTGGAAGTGGCCCTGCGGGTACTTTCTCATGCCGGTCGTTGCCGGCTGGCTGGCGGCCCTGCTGCTGACGGCCGATGCCCTGGCATCGTTGCCCCGGCCGGGGCGGCAGGTGGTCATCGGGCTGGGGCTGCTGTGGCTGACGCTCAACGTGGCGGGCTTTGCCCAGACGGCCCGGCTGCAACGGGCCGTCTGGCACGGCTGCGGTATGTTCGTCGAAGTCTATGCCCGCCAAGGTACGCCCGATTCCCGCCTGTTTTTCCCTGAACAGGTGTCCGCAGCCGAAGTTCCGGTCGAAGCCGACAACCAGATCAAGCGGCGCGGCCACGAACGGCTCGGCGCACTGGCTGGCGCTGGCGCCTTTGCGCTGGGAGACGATCCCGAAAACGCCGACCTGCGTCTTCCGACCGCCGGCGATTACCTTGCCCTGCGCCACTATGCGCGGGCCTTCGGCAAGCACGTACGCCTGTTTGAGGACTGCGCAACCGACCGACTGCTGCCGCGCCTGGAAGCCCTGGGCTGGCAACTCACACGGGTCGGGGCATATCACTTCCAGATGCCCAACTTCGTGCCCGGGCGCGACCTGGGGCGCACCGTACGCCTGGAACACGATCTCTACCGGCTCGACGCGCCGCCGCCGGTACACTTTGCGCTCAATGGCGGCCGGTGGCGGACGGATGACTGGGCCGGGCCACGGCTGACGCTGCTGGTCAACCGTCCGGGCCGTCTGGTCATCACGGGGGAAATCCCTGCCGGACACCCGGCCCCGGTCACCATTGACAGCCTGGTGGATGGCGTCGCCGCCAACCGGCAGACACTGGCGGCCGGGCAGTCATCCACGTGGGAAATCGCGGTTGCCGGGGCTGCGCCCGGTCGGCCCGTCGCCGTGACGTTGCAGGCGGCTCCGGCCTGGCCGGCGGAACAACTTGGCTTGCGCCCCAAGGGCGAGCGGCTATCGTGGCAGTTACGGCACATCCGGTTCATTCCAGACGAAACATGAGGCATTTCCAATGTTTGGCATTGTCGTCACCACCATTTATGACGGCGCGTTTATTGATGCTTACCATGAGCACTTCGAGCGTTACGGACGCACGGCAGAGGTCAGGTTTTACGTCGTCGGCGATCTGACGACGCCGGAAGCCTGCGCCGAGCGGGTTCGCGCCTACACCCGCCGGGGGCTGCCCTGGTTTTTCCTCACCCCGGACGACCAGCGCGCCTTTCTTTCGGATTTCCCGGCACTGGCGGCCGAAATCCCCTGGCGCAGCGACAACCGGCGCAATGTCGGCTTTCTGATGGCCTACCGCGACGGCTGCGACCCCATCATCAGCATTGACGACGACAACTATCCCACGCCCGGCTGGGATTTTCTCGGCGAACATGCCGTCACGGGGTGCGACGTGACCCTGCCCGTGGCGGTCGGCAGCGACAACTGGTTCAACATCTGCTCGATGATGACGGTGGACTGCCCGCCACTGGGCGGAGGGCAGACGGTATATCCACGCGGTTTTCCCTATCCGCGCCGGACGCTCGCCTGCGGAACAGTCAGCGCCACGGCGGAAACCGGGCGCGTCGCTGTCAATGCCGGCCTGTGGTCGGGCGACCCGGATGTTGACGCGGCAACGCGCATCGTCACGCGCTGCGCCACGCGGGAAGCCTTCACCGAAAGCTACCTGCTCGGACGCGGCGTGCGGTCGCCCATCAACACGCAGAACACGGCCGTGATGCGCGCCGCACTGCCGGCTTACTACTACGTCAAAATGGGCGTCTCGCTGGCCGGCCTCAAACTGGACCGGTTTGGCGACATCTTCAGCGGCTACTTTGTGCAACTGTGCGCCGAAGCTGTCGGGCACCGGGTGCGCGTCGGCTCGCCCGTGGTGGAGCATCGCCGCACGCCCCACAACCTGTACGTTGACCTGTGGCACGAGCTGGCCGGGATGGTCGTACTGGACGACATGCTGCCGTTGCTCGAAACGCCGCTGACGCCAGCCACGGACTACGGGACGGCGGCCCTTGAACTGGCCGACCGGATTGAAGCCTGGGCCGCCGGGCAGAACGGGTTTCTGTGGGGCGAGGCGTTGCAGGACTACTTCCGCAATGTCGCGGCCAACCTGCGGCTGTGGGTTGCCGCCTGCCGCCAACTCGACTGACGCATGGTTACGTCGGAAGCGCGCTACGCTCCGGTGTCACTCGTGACGACCGTACTCAACGACCTGGAGGGCTGCCGGGCGTTTTTTGCCGCCATGGAGCGGCAAACGCTCTGCCCACGGGAAATCGTCGTGGTGGACGGCGGCTCGCGCGATGGCACGTGGGAGTTCCTGCAAGCCTACTGCCCACGACTCGACTACCGGCTGGTCGTCGCCCGTGAAGACGGCTGCAACGTCGCCCGCGGCCGCAATTTGGCCATTCAGCGCGCAACACACGACATCATCGTTTCCACGGATGTGGGCTGCCAGTGGGATGACCGCTGGCTGGAGGAACTGGCCGCGCCGCTGCTCGAAGATGCCACGCTGGAGGCCGTCATGGGCAGTTGGATGGTGCGCTACGAAGACCTGCCCGACGTGTGGGCGCGGGTTGAATTTGCCATGCACCGGGAATTTGCCCTGCGGGCGACGGCCACCGCCCATGCGTCTTCGCGCGCCATTGCCTACCGCAAGCGTCTGTGGGAACGGCTTGGCGGTTATCCCGAAGACCTGACGCTGGCAGCGGATGACATGGTGTTTGCGCTGCTGCTCCACGCAACGACCAACCGTGTGGCCAGCGCCCCGACGCCGCGCTGTTTCTGGGAGCGTCCGGCAACCCTGCGCCGGTTCCGGCGCGAGGCGGAACGCAACTTTTTCGGCGCTGGCGAGGCGGATATCTGGCGCACGTACGGGTTGCTCGTCGGCGGGCGGCTGCTGGCCGAAATTCTGGCCTGGCCCGTGGGGCTGCTGGTCGGTGCGGTCGAAATCGTCTGGCTGGGACGCCTGCCGGTCATCGGCGGACTGCTGCTGCTGGCCGGCGTCACCCTGACCGCGCTCCGGCTGTGGCGGTTGCGGGCGGCAATGGCGCGTTACCGTGAGCGTGGCGGACAGGGCGGCTGGTGGCGCATTCCGCTGTTTGATTATGCTACGAAGTGGTCGGCGCTGCGGGGCTACTGGCGCGGCTGGTGGCAGGGACGCCGCCGGTGCTGGGACTGTCGCCAGCGTCTGCGCCAAGCAGGGGTCTCACCATGGTAGCCAGGCGGCACTTCTTCGCCGTCTGGGGGACGGCCCTGCTGCTGCCGGTGCTGCTGGCCGGTCTGGCTGTCTGGAACAACTGGTTCGGGCTGCGCCGTACACTCTACCTTGACCGCCGGATTCATGCCGTTTCCTTTCCGGCCGATGGGCAGGTGGTGCAGCGCGGCGCGGACGGAACGGCATCCGTCGGTTTCACCGGCCGGGCAGGCTGGCTGGCACAGACCGTTGAAGTGGCCGTCGCCAATGCCGATGACCGATCGGTGCCTGAGTGGCAAACGCTGGCCGTGCCAACCTGGACGCAATTTCAGGGCACGCTGCGGCTGCCGACCGGCTGCCAACCGGTCTGGCTGCGCGTTGGCGAACCACGTCCGCCACAGGCATTCAATCACGTCGAGGTCGGCGAAGTATGCGTTGGCGAGGTGTTCATCGTTGCCGGGCAGTCCAACGCGGCCGGGAGCTGCACGACGCTGTTTTCGGCCGCGTCGCCGCTGGTGCGCACGGGTCTCGTCGGTGAAGATGGGCGTCTGACCTGGCGGGCCGGTCACGACCCACAGGTGCTCAACGGCGGCGGTTCGGTCTGGCCGCTGGTGGGCGACCTGTTGGTGCAACGCCTCGGCACGCCGGTCGGGTTTGTCAATGTGGCCGTCGGCGGCAGCAGCATCCGCGACTGGGCCCCCGGAACGCCCCACTTCCAGCATCTGGTGCAGGTGCTTCAGGCGCTTGGCCCCCAAGGCGCGCGCGCCATTCTGTGGCATCAGGGCGAAAGTGACAGCGCCATGGCGGCTGACGAATACGCCACCCGTCTGACGGCCATCATCGAAGCCACCCGCGCGGCCGTCCGAACAGAGACGCCGCTGACATGGGTCGTTGCGCGGGCGTCCTTCAAGGATGGGCAGACCTTTGCCGGCGTACGTGATGGCCAACGCCGCGTCTGGGAAACCGGACTGGCGCTGCCCGGACCGGACACCGACGAACTGGGCCCCGACATGCGCCAGCCCGACCGGGTGCATTTCAACGCGGCCGGCACATCAGCCGCGGCCCGGCTGTGGGCGGCGGCGCTGCTGCGGGAAGTCTTTCACCGTCCTGCGGAACCTTGATACCTGTCTGGATTTGGGCGGCATCCGGTGGATGTTTTCCGTCATACCGGCGGAATTGCCCTTCGTTGGCGTTCCTGCTAGCGTCCGGGTTGTTGATGTGCAGATTGTCCTATGGCGTCCTCTCCCCAGCCACCCCTCCTGCCAACCGAGATTGCGGCGGCGGCCCTGCGTGAACACGCGGAAGTTGCCGCCGCACTGCCGCCACTCCTGCCCACGATTGCGGAGCTGGCCACCCGGCTGGTTGAGACGCTTCGCCGCGATGGGCGCGTTCTGCTGTGCGGCAACGGCGGTTCGGCCGCCGATGCCCAACACCTGGCCGCCGAACTCGTCGGGCGCTTTCTCTGTGACCGCCGGCCGTTTCCAGCCCTGGCGCTGACGACGGACACTTCGATCCTGACCGCCGTAGCCAACGACATCGGCTATATGGAAGTCTTTGCCCGGCAGGTGCTGGCGCTGGGGCGTCCGGGCGACCTGCTCATAGCGATTTCCACCAGCGGCAACAGCCCCAGTGTGCTCCGTGCGGCCGAAGCGGCCCGGCAGCAGGGACTGATGGTGGCCGGACTGACCGGACGTACCGGCGGCAGGCTGCGCCCCCTGTGCGACCTGTGCTTATGCGTCCCTTCCGAGGCGACGCCACGCATTCAGGAAATGCACATCCTCATCGGGCATATTCTGTGCGACGTGGCGGAACGCATCTTGGGCGAGGTTGAGCAATGACGCCGCGCGTGCTGGCCGGAAGCCTGCTCAGTTACGCCTACAATCACTGGCTGACGCATTTTCCTTCGCATTATGTCCGCCGGGCTTATCTGCGGGCCTATCTGGGCGCATGCGGTACGCAGACGTGGGTTCAGATGGGCTGCCGGTTTCTCAACGGCCGCAAGGTGTTCTTCGGCCCGCGCAATGCGATCAACTTCGGCTGTCTGTTTGACGGCCGGCGCTACGCCATTCGGACGGGCAGCGATGTTTCCATCGGCCCGGAAGCCACCATTCTCACCCTTGGCCACGATCCCCAGTCGCCGGATTTTGCCGATCAGGGCGGTGAGGTCATCATTGGCGACCGGGTATGGATTGCTTACCGCGCCATTGTCATGCCCGGTGTCACCCTTGGCGAAGGGGCTGTGGTGGCCGCCGGCGCAGTCGTCACGCAGGACGTACCGCCCTACACCATCGTTGGCGGCGTTCCGGCCCGTCCCATCGGCACGCGGGAGACCAATCTGCGCTACCGGCTTGACTACGCGCCTTTTCTCATCTGAAAGCTTGCAGGCTTCAGGCTCAGGGGCCGGGCCGCAGCAACAGCCGCAGAAAGTACGGCGCGCCGATCAGGGCCGTGATGATCCCCAACCGGATTTCTTCGGGGCGATTGACCGTCCGCGCCAGCAGGTCTGCACCCACCAGAAACGCCGCCCCCACCAGCGCACAGGCCGGAATCAGCACCCGGTGCCGGGGGCCGACGAGCAGGCGGACGGCGTGGGGCACGATCAAGCCCACAAACCCGATGATCCCGCCCACGGCCACGGCGGCTCCGGTCAGCAGCGCCGCCGACAGCAGGATGATCCACGTCGTCCGCCGGGTTTCCACGCCCAGCGCCCGGGCATCTTCCTCACCAAGCGACATCACATCGAGTTCGGCGGCATAGGCCAGCGCCACCCCGGCCCCCAGCAGGAAACAGGGCGCGAGCAGCCGCACGTGCAGCCATGTCCGGCTGTCAAATCCGCCCATCAGCCAGAAGGAAATTTCCTGGGCGACTTCCCACCGCTTCCATGCGAGTGAAACGAGCAGCGCCGTGAACGCGCCGCACAGCGCCCCGATGGCCACTCCCGCCAGCAGAAGCGTGGTGACGGGCACGCGCCCGGCCCGGACGGTCAGACCATAGACGGCCACCAGCGCCAGGGCGCTTCCGACGAAAGAGAAGGCTGGAATGTAGAGCGGCGAAACGGCTGCGAGTCCGGCTGAAATGGCCATAACGGCCCCCAGCGCGCCTCCCGCGCTCGTGCCGATGATGTCCGGCGACGCCAGCGGATTGCGAAACAACCCCTGCATCTGCACTCCGGCCACAGCCAGCGCTGCACCGACCAGGGCTGCCACGAGTACCCGTGGCAACCGCAGCGCCCAGACAATGGCTTCTTCCGTGGGCGTGAAGCGTGGCCAATCGAGCCACGGAAACGCCCTGGCAGCCAGAACCGAAACGACCGTCGCTGGCGGGAGCGTGACGCTTCCGATGGCCACGGCCAATACTACGGCGGTGGCCAGCAGCCCCAGCGCCAGAGCGAAAAACAGGGCAGGTGACGGAAGCAAACGGCGCGTCATGGACGAAAGTGGCGCGTCAGCCAGTCCAGCAGCAGGATCACAACGGCAACATAGAGCAACGTAGCCGTATAGACCGGCCACCAGCGCGACGGCGGGGATGTTTCCGGCGGCTGCTGTTTTTTCGACGGCAACGCACCGGGCAACCACGCCTTCCGGTCGGGTGCGTGATCAGGAAGCATCGTCTGTCTGTTGCCCCAGGCGGGTGCGCAACCGCGCCAGTTCATCGAGCAGGGCGGCCCTGGCCTGTTGTTCGGCCGCAGCACGGGCTTCGGCTTCCTTCGCACGAGCTTCAGCTTCCAATCGTGCCTGCTGCTCAGCGGCGGCCTGGGCTTCGGCTTCCTTCGCACGGGCTTCGGCTTCCTTCGCACGGGCTTCAGCTTCCAATCGTGCCTGCTGCTCGGCTTCAAGGCGCGCGATCTCCTGCCGAATGGCCTCACTGGTCCAGATTGGTGTCAGAACGACTGATGTCTCCAACGGATACCCTCCGAGTGCGGCAAGCTCAAAGACCGTGCCCGGGACATAGACCTTTTCCTCCCGGTACCGGCCCTGCTCCACGTCCGGGTCGCGGTTGACAATCACCTGTTTGCGCTTCTCATCCACAATCACATACTCGCCAATGCCGCGCCGGGCGTATTCCTGCCGCTTCACACCGTAATCCTGACGCCAGTTCTTGCTCGCAACTTCAATAGCCAGCAGGACATCATCGTTCAACCGCAAAACATCGTCCTGCTGCGTGGCTCTGTATGCGGCCAGCTTGCTTTCTGCCGTCTGCTCCCGACACACCAGAAGGTCAGGCACCCGCACGGTCAGCGGTTCGGTCTGGACACCCGTTTCCAGCATGGCGATGTAGGGCAGGTTGCGCTCGGCAATGGCCCGCATCAAATACACCAGCAGAGCCTGTTCAATGAGCTGATGTTTGAAACCCGGTGGCGCCACTTCGACGGGAACTCCCCGCACAAGTTCAAAGAAGCCATCCCGCTCGGCATAGACGAGGAATTCCTCGATGGTCATGGGCGTCGCCGGCGGCGTCACAGTCGAAGGCGAAGACATGGCGGGCGTGCCTCCCGGCAGCAGGATGAAGGCTGTGACGGCAGTGTGAACAACCGGACAAACCAAGGCAAGTATTCAAAGCCCCGCCCACCCGGCGCCCGGACGGGCGACGCTCAGGCCCCGGCTTGCAAGTCCTCACTACTTCAGACTTTGGGCAGATGACCCGGCAGCCCCAGATTACAGGGCCGCCGCGCCACTGACGACTTCAATGATTTCGTTCGTAATCGCCGCCTGGCGGATGCGGTTCATGGTCAGGGTCAGATGGGCAATGACTTCACCGGCGTTCCGGCTCGCGGTGTCCATGGCCGCCATACGTGCCCCATGCTCGGAAGCCACCGACTCCAGCAGGGCCTGGAAAACAGACGTTTCAATGAAGCGTGGCAGCAGGCGCCCCAGAATTTCCGCCGGAGGCTGTTCGTAAATGTAATCCGGGGGCGCAGTCATCACTGCCGGCCCCACTTCATTGCCGGCCTGTCTGCCGACTGGCAAAAGCTGTTCGATGCGGACAATCTGGGAAATTGCCGACCGGAACTCAGCATAGACCAAGCACACCCGGTCGGGACGTACGGCAAGGGTTTCCTCCTCCGTCGCCACTCCCTCGTAGATATTGAGGATGTCTTGGGCAATTTCGACGGCGACCTCATAGCCAAACGTCTTCGACGTAACGTTGACATATTCCTTGCGGATGGGAATGTTGCGCCGCCGGAAAAAGTCCCGCCCCTTGCGCCCTATGACGACAAGTTCCACCCGCTCGTTGGGATGGTCCGTCAGGTACTGCTGGACGGCGCGAATGAGGTTGGCATTGAAAGCACCACACAGGCCCTTGTCTGCCGTCATCAGCACCAGCAGGGTCCGGTTGCCCGTCCGTTCCTCCATCAGCGGACTTGTGAAGTCCGGCGCAGCCGCCACAAGGTTGCGCAGGACTTCCTGCATTTTGCGGGCGTAGGGACGGCTCGCCGTCACCCGCTCCTGCGCCCGGCGGAGCTTGGACGCCGAGACAAGTTTGTAGGACTTCGTGATCTGGCGCATGTTTTTGACGGCCTTGATCCGCCGTCGAACACCTTGCAGGTTCGGCATGGAAACCTCTCACGGAGCGGCTGGTCGTCAGTCCCCGGCTTCAGGCGCGGACAATGAACGTCTGCTTGAAGGCATCCGTCGCCGCCTTCATTCTGGATTTGATGTCGTCGGTCAGTTCCTTTTTCGTAGCAATGTCGTTGAGCAGCGTTGCGTGATTGTTTTTGAGATAAGCCAACAACTCCGCTTCAAAACGGCGGACTTCCGACACCGGGATGTCATCCACATACCCGTTCGTCGCAGCCCAGATGACAAACACCTGTTCTTCGAGCGGCATCGGAGAATACTGCCCCTGCTTGAGAATTTCCGTCAGGCGCTGCCCACGTGCCAGCAGGCGTTGTGTGGCTTTGTCCAGGTCAGAACCAAACTGCGCAAAGGCCGCCAGCTCCCGGTATTGCGCCAACTCCAGCCGCAGCGTCCCGGCAACCTGCTTCATGGCTTTCGTTTGCGCCGAACTGCCCACCCGCGAAACGGAGTTGCCGACGTTGATGGCCGGGCGGATGCCGGCATTGAACAAGTCCGTTTCCAGAAAAATCTGACCATCCGTAATGGAAATCACGTTGGTTGGAATGTAGGCCGAGATATCTCCGGCCTGGGTTTCGATCACGGGCAGCGCCGTCAGGGAGCCGCCGCCACGCTTGTCGTCATACTTGGCCGCCCGTTCAAGCAACCGCGAGTGGAGATAGAAGACATCCCCCGGATAGGCTTCACGTCCGGGCGGACGCCGCAACAACAGCGAAATTTCACGGTAGGCCACAGCGTGCTTCGACAGGTCATCGTAAATGCACAGCACGTGCTGTCCACGGTCCATGAAGTACTCACCCATGGCCGTTCCAGCATACGGGGCAATGTACTGCATCGCCGCCGGATCGGAAGACGACGCCGAGACCACAATCGTGTAATCCATGGCGTCATACTCTTCGAGACGCTTGACAAGCTGGGCAATCGAACCTTTGCGCTGGCCAATGGCCACGTAAATGCAGATCAGGTCCTTGCCCTTCGAGTTGATGATGGTGTCAATGGCAATCGTGGTCTTGCCCGTCTGCCGGTCGCCGATGATGAGTTCCCGCTGCCCGCGGCCAATTGGAATCATGGCGTCAATGGCCTTGATGCCGGTCATCATCGGCTCCTTGACCGACTTGCGCTCGACGATGCCCGGCGCAATGCGCTCCACCGGATTGAAGCCGTCGTTGGCAATGGGGCCGCGTCCGTCAATAGGCTCACCCAAGGCATTGACCACCCGCCCCAGAAAGCCTTTGCCGACCGGGACGGACATGATGCGCTTGGTGCGCTTGACCAGATCGCCCTGCTTGATGGCGTGGTATTCCCCAAACAGCACGGCACCGACCTTGTCTTCCTCAAGGTTGAGGGCAATGCCCTTGACGCCATGCGGCAGATCGAGCAGTTCCCCGGCCATGACCTTGTCCAGACCGTGGATTTCCGCAATGCCGTCGCCCACCTTGATGACCGTCCCGACTTCGGCGACGGTGACGCCAGCTTGAAAGTTTTCGATTTGTTCACGAATGAGTTGACTGATTTCATCAGCACGAATGGCTTCCATGTCATTCCTCGAAACAGTCCGGCTGGTTAGTAGCGCCGGGTAAGTCGCTCCCGAAGTTCAGCCAGTTGGGTGCGGATCGAACCATCGTAGTAGGTGCTTCCCACCCGGGCCACAATGCCACCAATCAGGTCGGGGGATTCCTTGTAGGTCAGACGGATGTCGGCGCCGACGACTTCCTTCAGGCGGCGTTCCAGCAGCCGCCGCTCACTAACCCCCAGCGGAATAGCCGTGGTGACTTCGACCGGCACAATCCCCCGGCGGGCATCCATGAGCGCTTCGACAGCCGTCTGGATGTCCTCCAGTCGGGACATCCGCTGGTTGCGGAGCACCACGCCAAGAAAGTTGGCCGTAATCGGATGCAGCCGCAGACGCTCGCCCAGAGCACGCAGCAGGCCCTCTTTCTGCGCCAGCGGAATCGTGGGATTGGCAAACACCTCTCCCAGTTCGTCGTGTGTTGTGACCAACTTGTGAAAGGCTTTGAGTTCGTCCGCAACGGTTGCAAAATCGTCCCCGGCGGCATCGGCCAGGGCGCGGGCATAGCGATTGGCAAGTGAACTCATACGGCAGTCAGTACCACATCCTTCCCATCAGGCACGCTGTTTTTCGAGCTGGGCGGCATAGCTTGCCACAAGCCGCGCCTGGTCCGCTGCCGATAACTCCCGCCGAATCAGCTCCTCGGCCAGCTCCACGGCCTTTGACGCAGCAAAGGCTTGCAGTTCCAGCCGCGCCGATTGACTCGCCCCCTCAATCTCCATCCGGGCCAGGCGCCGGAAACGGGCGGCATCCGCTTCGGCCGCCGCCACAATCCGCTGGTACTCCGCCTGGGCCTCCTGTTCAGCCTGCTGGCGGATGGCCGCCAGTTCTGATTCAAGCCGGGCAAAACGCTCTTCCAGTTCCCGCAGCTTGGTTTCGGCCAGCCGTCGCTCCTGGCCGGCCTGGTCAAGGGCGTCCCGGATGTTCTGCGCCCGTTTGCGCAGGCCTTCCGTTATCGGCTTGGCCAGCAGCCAGGCCAGCAAAGCGGCGTAAATCGTGAAGTTGAGGAACTTGGCCCACAAAGGAATCCCGGCGGCCAAAAACGGTGACACCAAAAGCGTCATGGTCATGACGGTGTTCCAATCTGACGCCCCAGAACCGTACTGGCAATCGAGGCCGCCAGATACTCAGCATCACGGGTCAGGGTTTGCTTCACCGCCGCCACCTGCGCCTCAAGTGCCTGGGTTGCCGCAGCAACCTCGGCCGCGGCGGACTGCTTGGCGGATTCAATCAGCTCGTTGCGCCGCTGAAGCGCTTCTGCACGCCGTTCCTCAATGAGCTTGGCTGCCGCCACCCGCCCCGCACGCAGCGCAGCTTCGTATTCGGCCAGGCGCTCGTCATACCCCTCAAGCTGCTGACGAAACCCGCTCGTCAGACGCGCGCGCTCATCGAGGACGGCCAGAACCGGTTTGAAGACCAAGGTATTGAGCAGATAGGCCACCAGCAGGAAGACCACCACGGTGACAAAAAGTGACCAGTCAGGTGTCAGCAAATTGCTTCCTGCGGCAAAGAAGCAGCCAACTTCCATTCCACTGGCACCCCATAACGACGCAATCATAATGAAAGTGAAACCAGGCAGCAGGGCCCCGTAATGCCGGACAGTGGTTTAAAAAAGCAAGCTGCCAAGTTACTCGTGGCTACCGTCACTGTCAACCACGAAACCACGGCCGGACTCCCAGCCCGGCAGACAGCAGGCAGGCTTTCCCCGCCACGCCGGTTTTGGACTGCTGACACACAAGTTGGGAGAAGAAAGCTGGTGGGGCGAGCGATGGGATTCGAACCCACGACCTCTTGAGCCACAATCAAGCGCTCTAACCAACTGAGCTACACCCGCCGCAAAGCGAAGTTATCAATGATAGCCAGCGCGCCGTGCCAACGCAACCGTATCTCTTTTGGCGCAATCTACCCCTTGCGGGGAAGGTCCAAAACACTGGGCCGTTTCCTGCACGGCCCAACCGTAAGGGCCGCTGAAAATCACCGCCTGGCAGCCACGGGCGCTGCCAGTACCAAGGTCAGGGGCCTGCCCTAGCCGGACTTGTTGCCCTCCGGGTCGTCCAACCCGAACACCTTTCCCACCAAGGCCTGAAGGCGCCTGCCGGTGGCCACCCGGAGGCTGCCGGTCAACCGGGGTGTCGTTTTCTGCTTGGCGCCGATGGCCTGGCGACGTTTCATGAGTTCTTCGTGATCTGGGGACAGTTCCAGACCCCGTTCGAGACATTCCACGGCGCGGGATTCAAGTCCGAACTTGAGGTAGAGATCGGATAACTCCATCAGCAACTCCGCCACCTCGTCCGGGTCACGGCACAGATCAATTGCCGTGAGAAAGGACTTTTCCGCCTCTTTGTTCCGCCCCGGCATGCGGAGCAAAACCCGCGCCATCAAGGCATGGTAGTCGGCATTGTTGGGTCGCTGCTCAACAGCCCGGCGAATGGATTGATAGGCCCGCTCGACATCACCGTTCCCCATGTATTCGACCGTCCGCAGGTACAGCTCAGAGGCTGGAATGGGCGGCGGCTCAGCCGGGCGACTGGGCGCTTTGGGATACGCTCCGGTCAACCTCTGGGGCGGCGATGCTGTCGGCGGCAGAGTCCCGTTGGGGGACACCGGCGGCGCAGGAGGAGTCGGGACAGGCGGGCACTGGGCTTCCACGTTTGGTGCAGAGTTTGGCGCAGAATTTGGTGCCTTCGCACTGGGGGCTTCCGTGGGCGTGCTTGCGGGCGTACCTGAACCCGGCGTGTTCGAGGCTGGCGCAGAGACCGTCGGCCGCCGCAGGATGGGCGGCGTCGGAAATGAACTGTTGGCCGGTGGCTTGGGTGGGGCGGCAGCAGATGACACTGGCGGACGTGACGCCTCTGCTGTCGGGGCTGGTCGGGCAGGCGGCACAGGCGGCCGGGGCGGCATGACCGGTGGCTTCGGCACGTTCCCGGCAGGCGGCGAGGACCGTCCGGCAACCGGCGGCGGGCTGGGCGGCGTGGGACGTGCGGCTGGATAGGAGCCGGTAGAGAAGCGGCCTCCCGGCGGCGTTGAACGGGAGTGGTGACTTGCCAGGGTCAGATCATACTTGCGCCGTTTTTCCTCATCGCTCAGCACGTCATAGGCCTGCTGCACGGCGATGAACACACGTTCCAGTTCCGCCTTGACCTGAAAATCAAACGCAGCCAGTTGGGAATGGCGGTCGGGATGGAACTTCTTGGCCAGCTCCCGATAGGCTTTTTTGAGTTCTTCCGGGGTGAACCGCCGGTTGATGCCCAAAACCTGGTAGTGGCTTCCCCCACCATCCACAACCCGCAGCTTTTCCTCCAGCTCGAAGCACAGTTCGGCCGCCTGCCGGGCATCAATCCCAGCCGACGCCTTTGCCGATGAAGCCGCCGCACCCTTGACGTTCGCTTCAATGACCGGCAGCGGGTCGGGATCAGCAAAACTCACGATGCCGGTCATCGTGAAGGCGCAAAGCGCGCGTAAAACCTGTTCTTCAGGCAGAGGCACCGCACGGCAGACATCCTCAACCCGGAAGGGCGCATCGAGCCGGGAGAGAAGAAACATCTCTTCCGAAGAAAGGGTCAGTCCCGGAACGTTGACCTGCTGCGCCACAACCGGCTGAAGGACCCGCTGGGGCGAACCCAGCCACCGTCGGATCAGTCCGAGATCGGACAGGTTCCGAATGCCCTCGAAGATGAGGCTCACCGGTGACAGGGGCTGCTGAAAGCCATCCACATGCACCTTCTGGGGCTGAAACTGATACTCACCGGTCGTCCATGGGAAAAGCGAGTGCACCAGATAGGTGACGTGGCCGGTCAGCATGGCTTGCAGGTCGGCGGCGGTCAGATAGCCCAGCTCCACCAGACAGGCCCCAAGGCGTTTCCCCTTTTTGGTTTCCAGCATCGCCTGCGCAAGCTGTTCAGGAGAAATACAACCCAACATGCACAACCGTTCGCCGAAGCGTTCGGTGACAACTTCGCTGGCGGCGTAAACCACCGCACCCTGCTCAAAGTACACATGACGCACCACCTGCGGCTGCCTCAACGTCAACGTTCCGCTCAATCGCCGTTGGTGGCAGGCGCCAATAAGACGTGGAACACAGGTGTCTTCGAGTCGCTGTGTCATGCAAACGACTCCCAGGATACGAACATGTGCGGGGCATTGCACCAAGAATCCGGCAGCAATGGTCGTGATGGATGCAGTATTTCCCAGTTCCCTGCATTTTGACAAGCCCACCCTGGCCTGGCAGCTCAGCCGCCGTCACTTTGGACGGAATCGGACGGCTGTGCCGGGAAGGGCTTCAAACCGCTGGCGGAGCGTCGGGCCGGCGCCTTTCGGCCAGAAAGGCCCACGAATAGATGCTCTGGTGATTATCGCCCCAAGTCACACCCAGGGCATAGCGCCCGACATGGTGCAGACCACTGATCTGGAACTTCCGCACGTCACCCAACAGTGGCAGACCGCGCGACCGGGATTTGACCGGCAACGGAGCTTCAAGCAAGCCCGGATGCGGGTTCTCTCCACGGGCCTCGGCGCAGGTGGCACAGGGGCAAGCCTGCCGCAGTTCCATCAGTGGTACGGTCGTGGTCGTGCCATCCGGCCAGACAACCGACAGGCTCCCTTCAGTTCGATTCACGTTGACGGCGCGTGGTAACAGTTCCGCCATGGACGCCCAGGCACCACCGGAACACAACCCGGCCCAGCCAAAAACCCTGTGCCGGGAGTGGTATTTCAGGCTGTATTACGATACGTTGCACCCACAACTTGACGCTACCTGTCTTTGCGCTCGTTCACCAGACGGACGGTATCAGACGGGCCGGCCGGCTGGGAAACAACCTGTGACTGAGGCTGTTTTCACTATGGTATCTGCCACTCCCTCTTCGCTGGAAGGCCTGGAAGGCCATTCCCTGGTCATTACCTGCCCGGTGGCCTGGGGCGATATGGACGCCGCACAGCACGTCAACAACACGGTGTACTTTCGCTACTTTGAGAGTGCACGGATTGCCTACTTTGAACGTATTGCCTTCGGACTCGACTTTCCCCACAGCATCGGGCCCATCCTGGCCCATGCCCAGTGCCGTTTCCGGTTTCCGTTGACCTATCCCGACACGGTTTCCGTCGGGACGGGCGTCACCGGACTGGGCGAGGATCGTTTCGTCATGCGTTTTACAGTCATCAGCCACCGCCATGGCAAAGTGGCAGCCCAAGGCGACGGTCTCATCGTGTCCTACGATTACCGAAACCAGCAGAAAGTACCTCTGCCGGCAGAGGTTCGGGCGGCTATCATTGCCCTGGAAGGCTTTGACGCTGCGCACCCTCCAGCGCTTCCAAAGTAACCGGTGTGAGGTCTGTCGCGGCCACCTTTCGCCCCGGGTTTCCACCCCCGTACCGGCAAAAAGGCGGACGGAGGACCCTAACACGATGTTCTCAAGACTGAAGCCACCCACCACGAACTGGAGTCAACCATGCCTACCCAAGCTGCTGGAATCCTGGGAACGGGACACGCCCTGCCGGAACGGATCCTGACAAATGCCGATCTCGAAAAGATGGTTGAAACGAGCGACGAATGGATCGTGTCCCGCACCGGCATCCGCGAACGCCGGATCGCCGCCCCGGATGAAACGACCTCGCACTTCGCCACCCTGGCGGCTGAACGCGCGCTCCAGGCGGCCGGACTCACGCCCGCCGATCTTGACCTCATCATCTGCGCCACGGTCTGTCCCGATATGATGCTGCCTTCGACGGCCTGCATCATCCAGGCCCGGCTTGGAGCCAAGCGGGCCGCCGCCTATGACCTGGTGGCCGCCTGCTCCGGCTTTGTCTATGGACTGGCCACGGCCCGCGCCTTCATTGAAGCTGGCCACTGCCGCTACATTCTGGTCATCGGCGCAGAACTGCTCTCCCGCTTTGTGGACTACACCGACCGCGCCACCTGCGTCATTTTCGGTGATGGAGCCGGGGCAGCCGTTGTCGGCCCGGTTGAGACCGGGCGAGGGATTCTGACGCACCGCATTCTGAGCGATGGCACCTATGCTGACCTGCTCTACACACCCGGCGGCGGCACACGCCATCCGGCCAGTCTGGAAACTGTCGAACAGCGTTTGCACTACATCAAAATGCGTGGCAACGAGCTTTTCAAAGTTGCCGTGCGCAGCATGGCGGACACTGTGGCGCAAATTCTGGACGAACTGCGTCTGACCCCCCATGATGTGGACCTGTTTATTCCCCATCAGGCGAACCAACGGATTACGGATGCCGTGGCTGAACGACTGAACATTGACCCGGCGCGCATCTACGCCAACATCGCCCGCACCGGCAATACATCCTCAGCATCCATCCCGATTGCGCTGGATGAATGTGTCCAGGCCGGGCGGGTCAAACCGGGGAACCTGCTGGTCTTTGCCTCCTTTGGCGCTGGCGTCACCTGGGGGGCCATGGCCTTGCGCTGGTAACTTGCAGGGCGATAGCCACCGAGTCAGATGTGGATGAAATGGTATCGGCACAGAAGTGTGGGCAGCGTGTGGGGTACGTCCCTGCTCGTGCTGCTGGGACTGCTGGGCGCAGCCTGTCAGCCCACCCCCCGCCACCCCCACGAAGGCCACCTCCGGACGGCGCTGGCGGAGCGTATCGCGCGTGGCGAAGTGCGCCTTGAACGGCTCGGTATGGCACGGCAGCCCGAACATCCGTTTTTCGGGCGCATCGTCGAAATCTCACTGCGCAACACAGGCAACAAGCCCATCCTCGTGACGCTTGAGCCAGGACAGTTGCTGCGCAGCCGGAGTCCAGAGACGACAGACCTGGTTGTGACCAGTCGGGAGGAAATTGCGCTTGACGTGGGGCAGGTCGCCCAGCGCGAGATCGAGGTGTTTTCCCTTTCCCGCCGCAAACTCTCCATGACGCGCGAAACAGTCTATGATCTCGGCAACCTGCTCGAAGGCGACGCCTACACGTTCGTGACATGTTTTGCTGCCAATCGCCCTCCCGAACCGCCGCCACCGCCGCCGGGTTCCGGGCTGCCGCCGCAAAAACTTGACCTCACCCCAGTTCAGCTCGCCCTGTGGTGTATCGCCGATGGACTGGACCGCCAGGCGCTGCTGGAAGGCACGGCTCTCAACCCACTGCTCAAAGGCGGCGAATATGCCCGCAGCCGGGATTACTTCGACGGCCAGGCCAAGTACGTCCAGGGGCTGCTCGACAGTTGCGGGCTTGCCAAGTACAAGTTTTGATGACAGGGCGCAGCTCGCCTCTTTCACCACGCGCGCCCACCGAGGCATTCTCACGAACTTGCATCCCTGACGAGGTTTTCTGATGACACCCCACGCTGCACCGCACAAAAACGTCTATCGCTTCATCGCCGGTCAGGCCGATGGCAACGGCACCATGAAAGACCTGCTGGGGGGCAAAGGCGCCGGACTCGCCGAAATGACCCTGGCGGGGTTGCCCGTGCCACCGGGCTTCACCATCACGACAGCCGTCTGCCAACGCTACTATGCCGCCGGCAACCAGCTTCCGGCCGATGTCTGGGAAGAAGTCCTGTCCGCTCTGCGCGAAGTCGAAGCTGCCGTCGGAAAACGGTTTGGCGATGCCTCCAATCCGCTGCTGGTGTCGGTGCGCTCCGGCGCCAAGTTTTCCATGCCGGGGATGATGGATACCGTTCTCAACCTGGGTCTCAATCACACGACCGTCCAGGGTCTCATTGCCCAGACCGGCAACGAACGCTTCGCCCGCGACGCTCACCGGCGGTTCATCCAGATGTTCGGCCGGATCGTCCTGGGCGTCCCCGGTGAACGCTTTGACCACGCGCTGGAGGCTATGAAAGCCGGGCGTGGTGTCCGCCTCGACACCGAACTGACCGCTGCCGACCTGCAAAACCTCGTGACGCAGTTTGAAGCCATCGTCGAGCGGGAAACCGGCCAGCCGTTTCCGGCTGACCCCTACGAACAGCTCCGCCTGGCCATCTGCGCCGTTTTCAACTCGTGGTACGGCAAGCGTGCCGTGGACTATCGCCGGCTGAACAAAATCCCGGACGACCTCGGCACGGCCGTCAATGTCGTCGCCATGGTCTTTGGCAACATGGGCGAAGATTCCGGCACCGGTGTGGCCTTTACGCGCAACCCGGCCACGGGCGAACCCGTCCTGTTTGGCGAATACCTCCCCAATGCCCAGGGTGAAGACGTCGTTGCCGGTATCCGTACGCCGGAAAAACTCGATGCCCTCCGTGAACGGATGCCCGCCGTCTATGAGCAGTTCCGCGAAGTGGCCGCCCGCCTTGAACGGCACTACCGCGATGTGCAGGACCTGGAATTCACCATCGAGCGCGGAAAGCTGTGGATGCTCCAGACGCGCAACGCCAAACGCACCGGCGCGGCAGCCGTCAGGATTGCCGTTGATCTGGTCAAGGAAGGGATCATTTCACGCGAAGAGGCGATTTTGCGTGTCGAGCCATACCACCTCGACCAGTTGCTCCACCCCATGGTGGACCCGAAAGCGGAGACAACCGTCCTTGGCAAAGGGCTGCCGGCCAGCCCTGGCGCAGCAGCCGGCGCGGTTGTGTTTGACCCGGACGTGGCTGAAAAACGGGCGCAGGGTGGCGAACGGGTGATCCTCGTCCGTACGGAAACCTCCCCCGAAGACTTCCACGGCATGGTCGCCGCCCAGGGCATCCTCACGGCGCGCGGCGGTTTGACCTCGCATGCGGCCGTTGTGGCGCGCGGCATGGGCAAGCCGTGCATTGCCGGATGCAGCGACCTCCGACTCGATGCCGAAGGCATGCACCTCGGCGGGCGGACCCTCAGGGAAGGCGACTTCATCACGTTGGACGGCACGACGGGACGGATTCTGCTCGGCGACCTGCCACTGGTCGAACCGGAAACCGGAGCCGACTTCGAAACCTTCATGCGCTGGGTGGATGACGCGCGTCAGATGCGCGTACGCACAAACGCCGACACACCTCATGACGCACAGGTGGCGCGGCATTTCGGAGCCGAAGGGATCGGACTATGCCGTACCGAACACATGTTCTTTGAAGGCGACCGCATTGATACCGTCCGGCAGATGATCATGGCTTCCGGGGCCTACCAACGGCTGACCGCTGCCTTGGGCAAAGTCAACGCCGACCTCGAACGCCTCAAAGGCGACGCCGAGAAAGTCGCTGCGCTGGAAGCCGAGCGTGCGGCGCTCGAAGTGGAACTGGAAGCCCCGGCCCGGCTGTTCAAGGGCGCACTCGAAGCCCTGCTTCCCATGCAGCGGGCGGATTTCGTGGGCATTTTTGAAGCCATGGACGGCCTTCCCGTCACCATTCGCCTGCTCGACCCGCCGCTGCACGAGTTTCTGCCGCACACGGATGAAGAAATCGAAGCGCTGGCCGGGAAACTCAGCCTGCCGGTGGCGGATGTGCGGGCCCGGGTGATGGCGCTCCGTGAACACAACCCGATGCTCGGTCATCGCGGCTGCCGGCTGGGGATTGCCTACCCGGAGATTACCGAAATGCAGGCGCGGGCCATTTTTGAAGCCGCCGTCGAAGTCACCCGGCGTGGCATCACGGTTCTGCCCGAAGTCATGGTGCCGCTGGTCGGCGATGTCAACGAACTGCGCGCCCAGGAAAGCATCATCCGCCGCGTGGCCGACGAAGTTCAGCAGGCGACCGGCGTCACCTTCACCTATCTGGTCGGCACGATGATTGAACTGCCACGGGCGGCTCTGACGGCCGACAAAATTGCCACCGTCGCGGAGTTTTTCAGCTTCGGCACCAACGACCTGACCCAAACAACGTTTGGTTTCTCACGGGATGATGCCGGAACGTTCCTGCCGATGTACGTTGAGCGGAAAATCCTCGCCGACGATCCCTTCCAGGTCCTTGACCGGGAAGGCGTGGGCGAGTTGCTCCGCATCGGCACCCAAAAGGGGCGCGCCGCGCGTCCGACGCTCAAAGTCGGTATCTGTGGTGAGCATGGCGGTGAGCCGTCGTCGGTGGCGTTCTGTCACGAACTGGGTTTTGACTACGTGAGCTGTTCGCCCTACCGCGTTCCGATTGCCCGTTTGGCGGCGGCCCAGGCAGCTCTGCGCCAGCGCAGCCAGTGAACGACTTTCCGGCGGACAGGCTGCCCACCACGGCCTGGCACGGACAGCCCTGGCAGGGCGGGCAGCCTGCCGGCCCGGCAGCCGCACCGACCTGCCCAAGCACCCAACACAACCACTTGTGGACTGGAAAGCCATGGAAGCCAGGGAATGCCTTTCGCTGAGTGACGAGCAACGGCGGGCGGTCGAAGCGCCGCTCGGGTCAAACCTTGTCATTGCCGGTCCCGGAACGGGCAAAACCCGAACGCTGGCGTACCGTGTCGCTTATGTCATCCAAACGCTGGGTGTGCCGCCGGACAACATCCTCGCCGTGACCTACACCAACAAGGCGACCGAGGAAATGCGCTATCGGCTGCGCTGGCTGCTCCCCGACGAAGCCGGACGGCTGACGATTGGCACCTTCCACAGCTTCTGCATTCGCCTGCTGCGGCAGCACCACGCGCACCTTGATCTCCCCCGGCACTTCGGCATTGCCGATGAAAACGCGCAAATCAGGCTGCTCCAGCGCCTGCGCCCCAACATCACAGAGCAAAACGCCCGCAACATCCTGCTGCACTTTTCCCAGGAGCGGCTGGGCAAACTCAAGGATATGGACACACTGGCCAGAGAAAATCCCTTCTTTGCCCAGTACCTGGCCGGACTGCGCCACAACGCCCTCATTGACTTCGACGACATTCTGGTTCTGACCGACAGGCTGCTCCAGCAGACGGAGATTCTGGACAAAGTGCGGGCCGGACTGCGTTTCATCCTCGTGGATGAGTTTCAGGATACCGACCGCATGCAGTACACCATCCTCAAACGTCTGGCCCTGCGGCAGGACCTGAATACCAAGCGCTGTGAAAACATCATTCCCGTTTTTGCCGTTGCTGACGATGACCAGTCCATCTTTGCGTGGCGTGGGGCGCACCCGGAAAACATCCACGAGTTTTTTACGGAGTTCCTCGCCGGGCAGGACGAAGCTGTCCTGCGGCTCGAAACCAACTACCGGTGTGCCGGCCACATCGTGGAAGCTGCCAACCGCCTTATGGCGCGGGCGCCACGCCTGTTTGACAAATCCCCACGGGCCCACCGCGCCGCCGGGAAAGCCGTTCAAATCCTGTCCTACAACAGCCCGGAAGAGGAAATCGAAGGGATTGCCCAGGCCATTCTCGCTGCCCGGCAACAGAACGTCCCGCTGTCGGACATGGCCATTCTCTACCGCCGCCACAACACGGGGCAGCAGATCGAAATGGCCTTGCTGGAGAAAGGGATTCCCTGCCAGGTCATACGTCGCACGAGCCAGTTTGAAGCCCCTGCGATGAAGCGGTGGTTGCTGCTGATGCGCGCCATTCTCAACCCTGACGACGACTTGGCCCTGGCGGAACTCATCGGGCTGACCTGTGACGATGCCACCCGCCGGTACTTTGAGCAGCAGCGCCAGACCACAACGGGCAAACAGGCCCTGCGCCACATCCTCTGGGAGGCGCTTGAAGCCGACCAATCCGACGTGCGGCGCGCGGCCGGGAAAATCATCGGCTGGCTTGCGTTTGGCAAAACATGTCTGGACACGTCCCCGTGCCTGTCCCACTGGATCACCACGCTGGGTGCGTTTCTCAGAGCCAGCCCGGCAGCCCTGCCGCCGCTGGCTTCCCCTTCGCCTGATCTTGCCACAGCAGCCAGATGGCTGGCGCGGCTGAGTGAAACCAAGGGCACGCTGGTCATAGCCGCCACCGATCCGCTTGTGGAAGAATTTGCCACATACCTGGTCACACATACCTTGGCCGGGCAGGCTGCCTTCCACGTCTGCGCCTGCCGCAAACTGCCGCCCCGGATGCCAACCGAAAAGGCCGTCCTGCTGGCGCTTGATCACGCGGCCGAACAGACAGCCACCCGGCAGTGGAAGTTTGACGGCATCCTGCTCGTCGCAACGACCCTGCCGGGACAGGCAACCTATGCCCGCCGTCAGGTTGATCCCGGCGCGCTGCCCACGGACGAACGGGGCGCCCAGCCAAGCCGTTTCGTCACCCTGTGGAAGCTGATGCGGACGTATCTGGCCACGACGCTGCAACCGCTCTTTGCGGATTACACCGTCGTGGACCTGGAAACGACGGATAAAGACGCACAGCACTGCGACATTGTGGAAGTCGCCGCCGTCCGCATCCGGCAGGGACAGGAAACGGAAGCCTACAGCCGGCTTGTCCGACCAACCCTGGAGCCGATCTCCGCCGAAGCCGAGAAGACCCACCACATCAGCGCGGAGATGGTGGCCGACGCCCCCACCTTCGAGGAGATCGTCGCTGAGCTGAACACGTTTCTGGGGCAGGATTTGCTCGTCGCGCACAACGGGCTGGCCTTTGATTTCAAGGTGCTCCAGCGCCGCTTCCGGGAGGCTGGACTGACATTCGACCACCCATGCTTTGACACCCTGCTTTTTGCGCGGCAGCTCTACGCTGATCACCCAAGCATCAAACGTTGCCGTCTGGAAGACCTGGCGCAGGCGCACGGTATTGAAACCGGCACGGCACATCGCGCGCTCGACGACACCCGTACGCTGGCGGCGGTATTTCAGGCCATGCAGGCGGACTACCAAGCGCAGCGGGCGGCAACCCTTGGCGCAGAGACACTGGGCATTCTGGCGCTGGCGATGCTGCTGGAGATGTCCGAAGCCGATGCAGCAGTCTCCACCCTTTTTCAGTCCGGCGCGAGCCTGTGGAAGACCGCGACGGATGACTGGCTGGTGTCACGCCTGAAAGCTGAGTCGGAAGCCAATCCGGCGGCTGCCACCGCCCTGGCCGTCTGGAGAAAAAGGGTGGGGAATAACCCGCCGGAAACAGACCACCAGACGCCGGAGGTGCTGGCCGCCATGGTCAAACGCTACGATGACCTTCCGACCCGTGAAGGGATGCAGGCACTGCTTGACTTTACCCGCCTGATGACGGCGGCTGATCACTGGCGCGACTGTGAGGCCGTCACGCTGATGACCATTCACGCCGCCAAGGGGCTGGAATTTTCCCACGTCTGGCTGCCGGCATTGGAAGAATCCTCCCCGGTGTCAGGCAGTCCGCCACCGGCAGCCAACCCGAACCGCCACAACAACGACCGGTTGGAGGAAGAACGCCGGCTGCTGTACGTCGGAATGACGCGCGCCCAGGAACAGGCCGTCTTGTCGTGGGCAAAAACCAGGGACGGGAACTCCAGGACCCACCTCCGCTTCCTTGCCGACCTTGGTCAGTTGGTTTTGGCAGGCGAAAATGGTTCCGCCCTCTCCCCTGACATGGCGTAACATCCACTGCTGCAAAACGTCCGCCCCTCCCGCTCATACGTGCCATGTCTCATGCCGAAATCATTGCCATTGGCTCGGAACTGCTCACGCCTTTCCGTAGCGACACCAACTCCCTGTGGTTGACTGCCGAACTCAACGCCCTGGGCATTGCCGTCCGCCGCAAGACGGTCGTCGGCGACGACGAGTTGTTTCTGGAAGAAACGCTCCGGGATGCCCTCCGCAACTCACCGATCGTCATCACCACCGGCGGACTGGGGCCGACCGAGGATGACATCACGCGGAAGGTCGTGGCGCGTGTGACGCAGCGGCCGCTTGTGCTTCAGCCGGAGCTTCTCGACCGCATCCGGCATCAGTTTGAAAGCCGTGGACTGAAGATGGCCCCTAACAACGAACGACAGGCGCTTGTGCCGCGCGATGCTGAGGCGCTCCGCAACGAATACGGCACGGCGCCGGGCATCGTGATTGCGGAAGGCGACCGGCTGCTCATCCTGCTGCCCGGACCGCCACGCGAAATGCGGCCGATGTTTACGGCGTACGTTCGCCCCAAACTGACGCCCCTGGCCGGCAGCGCGCGCCTCCGCACCCGGACGCTACGGGTGGCCGGCATGGGCGAGTCTCAAGTGGATGACCTGATTGCCCCGATTTATACGCGCTACACCAACCCCACCACGACGATCCTGTTCAACAACACCGAAGTCGAACTGCATTTTACTGCCAGCGCGCCCTCGGATGCCGAAGCCGAGGCGCTGCTCGATGAGGTCGTCGGGCAAGTTGAGGAGGTGCTTGGCGTCAATGTGTTCTCACACCGTGGTGAGACGCTGGAGCAAATTGTCGGGCTGCGGTTGACGCTGAAGGGCTACACGATTGCCACGGCTGAAAGCTGTACGGGAGGGCTGCTGTCCAAGCGCCTTACCGATGTGCCGGGCAGCTCGAAGTATTTTTTGGAAGGCGTCATTGCCTACGCCAACGAGGCCAAAACCCGCCTGCTGGGTGTTCCGGCCGAACTCATTGCCGAACACGGCGCGGTCAGCGCCGAAGTCGCCGAAGCCATGGCAACTGGCATCAAGGCGCGCGCCGGAACGACGATTGGCGTTGGGATTACGGGCATTGCCGGCCCCGATGGCGGGACGGATGAAAAGCCGGTCGGGTTGGTCTATGTCGGCGTCGCCGGCGACTTCATCGTGACGCACCGGAAGTTCATCCTGCCCGGCGACCGCGACCGCATCCGCCACCTGGCTTCGCAGGTGGCGCTTGATCTGGTCCGGCGGACTTTTCTGCTGTAAGGCCCTCACCGGCTCCCCGGACAGCTCAGGCTTACGGAAACTCTATCCGGTAGTCTTCAATAACCGGGTTGGCCAGCATCTCACGGGCAAACCGTTCCAGTTCGGCGCGGGCCGCTTCGGTGTCATCGCCGTCGGCCAGCTCGACCTCGAAGAACTTGCCCTGCCGAACATCCCGAATGCGGGTGAAGCCAAGGGACTCACTGGCGCGCTGAATGGTTTGCCCCTGGGGATCGAGTACCCCTGGCTTGAGGGTCACGTGCACGGTGGCTTTCATGAGTTTCTGGCGGTGCCGGGCAGGGCTACTCCGCTGCCGGCGTTGTGGCCGGAGCAGGTGTATCCGTAGGGTTGGCAACCGGTGTGGCGGGGGACGCTGCCGCCGGCGCGTCGGAGACCACGACGACCTTGAGCGCCACGGTCACATCGCGGTGCAGCTTGACCGGCACTTCATATTCCCCAAGCGCCTTGATGGGTTCCTTGAGAACAATTTGCCGCCGCTCGACTTCGAGCTGCTGGGCCGCCAGTGCCTCGGCAATGTCCATCGAAGTCACCGAACCGTAGAGCGTTCCTTTCTCGCCGGCCTTGCGCGGGAACGTCAGCGTCAGGGCGGCGAGCTTCTCGCTCAGCGAGCGGGCGGCGGCGAGTTCAGCTTCGGCCAGCTTGATCAGACGCTGCCGCTCGCGCTCGATGAGCTTGATGTTGGCACGGGTCGCCATGAGCGCCAGCCCTTTGGGAATCAGATAGTTGCGCCCATAGCCGGCGCGGACCTTCACGATGTCGCCCCGGATGCCCAGGTGTTCGACATTTTCCTTCAACAGCAGTTCCATCATCGCCATGGTCTTCACCTTACCTTTCGTCTGAAGGACTATTCCTCTTCCTCTGGCTCAGCGCCTGTGTTGTTCGCCGCCTGACGCGCGGCCCGTATTGCCATCCGCCGTTCCCGGCGCGCCTTGATTTTCTGAGCGCGTTTGAGGTCTTCATCCACGCGCACGGTCAGAAAACGGATGACCGGATCGAGTACCCGCAACCGACGCTCGATTTCGGCAATTTCCCGCCCCGTCCCGCCGACGTGGAGCAGAATATAAAAGCCTTCCTGAAACTTGCGACTTCCCTTGCGGATCACGTAAGCCAGCCGCTGCCGGCCGATCTTTTCAACCTTGTTGACGACCCCGCCCTGGCTGCTGATTTGCGTGGAAAGGGATGCCACCATGCTGTCCATTTCCTCTTCAGGCAGGTCAGGATCAACGACAAACATTACTTCATACAGACGATCACACTTGGTATTCACTCGTTATGCTCCTTTCGGACTCAGTCTCACGACTGACGCCTCCACTCCCGATTGAGGGAAGCAAGGGAATAGTGGCGTTACTGGAACGCCAGGCAGGGGTTGTCCCCTGGAGATCAGGCATTGAACCGCGCCATCGCCAGCTTGATGCCATGGCACACCCAAGCTTCGACGGCATCGGCAGCACGCGCCGTCAAGGCTGGCAACTCTGACTGTTCCGCCGCCGAAAAACGGCTGAGGACGAAATCCGCCAGGTTCCCGACGGGGTGCGCCGGGCCGATGCCCACCCGAAGGCGGGCATAGTGCTCGGTCTTGAGCTTTGCATTCAAGGACTTCAAACCGTTGTGACCACCGGCGCTTCCTTTGGCGCGCAAGCGCAGGCGGCCAAAAGGCAGGGCCACGTCGTCCACAACGGCCAGCAGGTCGTGCTGTGGGTTACAGTCATACTTGGCGCACAGCAACGCCACCGCCTGTCCCGAAGCATTCATGAAGGTCTGCGGCTTGGCGAGCAGGACAACTTCGGTTCCCAAGGTGATGCGACCGGTCAGGGCTTCGCACTCCGCCAGCTTGATGGGCCGGCCGGCACGTTCCGCCAGTGCATCCACTACCAGAAAGCCGATGTTGTGGCGCGTCAGGGCATAGGTTGCGCCGGGATTGCCAAGTCCCACGACACACTTCACAGCGGGACTACTTCTTGCCCTTCTTCGGCGCTTCACCTGCGGCCGCAGCCACGGCTTCAGCAGAAGCGCGCGTGCCAACCAGCGAAACAATGAGCTGGGTTGGTGGCGAGAGCAACTGGACACCTTCGGGCAGTTTCACATCCTGCGCATAGATGCGCCCGCCGATCTTCAGGTCGGCGATGTCCACGACGATCTCCTTGGGCAGTTGTGCCGTCAGACATTTGACGGTAAGCGTACGCACCCCACGCTGCAACACCGCTCCCTGCTTGACCCCCAGCGGCTCGCCCTGCAAACGCAGCGGAACAGCCGTTTTGACCGGCTCATCCATGGCCACGCGCAAAAAGTCCAGGTGCTCGATGGAACCGCGTACCGGGTGCGTTTGCACTTCCCGGATGATGACCGGCACGAGACCTTCTTCCGGCAGGCTGATGTTGAACACCGTAGCCCGACTTACCCCCTTGCGCACGAACGCTGCAAACGCTTTGCGGTCCACCAGACCATGGAATGACGGACGTTTGCGCCCATAGACATTGACCGGAATGGCCCCGGCCCGGCGACAGCGCCGCGCTTCGTTGGAACCAAGCTTCTGCCGCGCCTTCACTTCAATCACGGTGTCAGCAATCATGACGACTTACCTTTCTTCTCTGCTCTGAATCCTGTCTTGCTCCGCCGACGAAACCCAATCACCAACAGAACGAAAACAACCTACACAAAAAGCCGACTGACCGACGTGGCGGTGTGGATCGAACGGATGGCTTCCGCCAGCAATCCTGCCACACTCAACACCCGAATCCTGGACAAGGCCAGGTTCGGATGCGGAATGGTGTTCGTCACCACAAGTTCTTCAATCGGAGAGTCGGCAATCCGCTCCAATGCCGGGCCGGAAAGCACGGCATGGGTACAGCAGGCATAGACGGCTGTTGCCCCCTTTTCGGCAATGGCCTGAGCAACCTGCGTCAGTGACCCGGCCGTATCCACCATGTCATCCACAATGAGGGCGGGCCGGCCTTCGACCTGGCCCACGATGTTCATCACCTCGACGGTGTTGGCCCGCTCTTTGTCGCGCCGCTTGTCGGCCAGGGCCAGGTCGGCGTCCAGCCGCTTGGCGTAGGCCCGGGCGCGCTCGACGCCGCCGGCATCCGGCGCCACAACAACGAGGTTTTCCAGCTTTTTCTTGGCAAAGTAATCCAGCAGCACCGGCGCAGCGTAGAGGTGATCCACCGGAATGTCGAAAAAGCCCTGAATCTGCCCGGCGTGCAGGTCCATGGTCAACACCCGCGTCGCCCCGGCAGTGGTGATGATGTTGGCCATGACTTTGGCTGAAATCGGCACCCGTGGGCGGTCTTTCCGGTCCTTGCGGGCATAGCCAAAGTAGGGGATGACCGCCGTGATGCGTTCTGCCGAGGATCGCCGGAAGGCATCCAGCATGATGAGCAGTTCAACGACGTGGCTGTCCACTGGCGGGCAGGTCGGTTGAACGATGAAGACATCGGCCCCCCGGACGTTTTCGTTGATCTGGTAGTTGAACTCGCCGTCGCTGAAACGGGTGGTGTTGGCGTCGCCGAGCTGAATGCCAAGGTAGCGACAGATTTCCTCCGCCAGGGGACGATTGGCGTTGCCACAGAACACGCGCATCCCGCTCATGGTGTTGCTGACCTCATCCCCCCACGGACGAACAAATGCGACGCCCTGCGGTTTTCCAGGCAAGGCGTCGCCGGTGATGCATCACAAAAGTGGCTGGCAGACAAGGACTCGAACCTTGATTCAGCGCTCCAAAGGCGCTTGTCCTACCATTGGACGATCTGCCAACAAACTCGACATCAGTTCACCACGCCAGTCCGGTCATCGTGCCCTTCAGGCGCTCCGCATAAACTTCACGGCTCACCGAGGATACCAGCCACGCCTGCCATCCGGCGTTCAGACAAGCCTGCCGCGCCGCCTCCCCGGCCTGTGCATCCCCGAAGAGACCGAACACCGTGCTGCCGCTGCCTGACATGCGGGCCACCTGAGCACCAAGGGCGAACAACCGGTCGCGCACTTCCCGTACCAGAGGGAAAGCGTCAAAAACGGTCGCTTCGAGGTCATTTCCAGTTGCCAACCAATCCACCCGGCTTGGTAAGCAAGCCGCCAGTTTACGGACGGTCTCTGCGTCTGTCAACCCTGCGTTCAGCCGCTGAAACACCAGGCCGGTCGGAATCGCCAGTCCCGGATTGACGACCACAATAACCGGCAGGTGAACCTCCGGCAGGGGGGTAATGTCATCCCCGCGGCCCAGGCCGAGTGCGGTGCCGCCGGTCAGAAAAAAGGGCACGTCCGCGCCCAACGCGGCGGCCGCACGCTGGCACGCCGCCACCGGAAGGGCAACGCCCCACAGGCGTTGCAGCGCCAGAAGCGTCACAGCCGCATTGCTGCTTCCGCCGCCCAATCCAGCCTGCATGGGGATGCGCTTCCGCAGGTGCAGGCGCGCTCCCTGCCTCACCCCCGTCGCCGCCTGAAGCCCCCGGGCCGCCCGCACGACCAGATTCCGCTCGTCGCAGGCCAGTGTCGGTTCATCGCAGGTCAGCGAGATGGCCGGCTCGTCCGTGATGTCAATTTCCAGCCAATCGCAGAGGTCAATCGTCTGAAAGACCGTTCGCAGTTCGTGATAGCCGTCGGGCCGCCGGCCGATGACTTCCAGCGACAGGTTGATCTTGGCAAAGGATGGAAACACAACGGGCATGGGCATCCGTGAGCCGTCTGAACCGGCCCGGTCAACCGGCCGCATCCGGCACTCGTTTCCGTAGCTTGGCGAAACCGGCCGGAAACGACAAGCCGTTCTGTCAGACTTACTCATTCCTGCTCAAGCAGGAACAAAGCTGACTTCCTGCTTCGTTGAGGCCGGTTTCACGACCGCCTTGCGGCCGCCGCCAGAGCCTTCCTCTCCACAGGCTTGACATCCGGCGGAACTCGCCGTAGAGCCGTTCAGGACGGCCAGACCATACGCCAACAAATTCCGCGCCGCATTCACATCCCGGTCGTGCAGGATGCCACAGGCCCGGCATCTCCACCGGCGCACTGACAGCGGCAACACCTCCAGTTGGTGTCCGCAAGCCGAACACGTCCGGCTGCTGGCAAAGAAGCGGTCGGCGGCCACCACCAGCCCGCCACGCCTTGCCGCCTTGTACTCCAGTTGCCGCCGGAACTCACCCCACCCCATGTCGGCAATGGAGCGGGCCAGTCGCCGGTTGGCCAGCATGCCACGCACATTCAGGTCCTCAATGACAATGGTATGAAACCGGCGCGTAAGCTCGCTGGTGAGCTTGTGCAGGGCATCCTGCCGGATGTTGGCTGTCCGCGCGTGCAGCCGTGCCAGCTTCCGGCGGGCCCTGGCGCGGTTGCGTGACCCCTTCTGCTTTCTGGACAGGCTTCGCGACAGCCGGCGCAGGCGTTTGAGCAGAGCGGTGTGTGGTTTGGGGCCGGGAATGGTCTCTCCCGTCGAGAGCGTCGCCAGCGCCGCCACACCCACATCCACCCCCACCACGCCTTGGTTCTCGGCGGGGCGTCTGGGCGGATCGTCGGTGTCAACGGTGATGCTGACAAACCAGCGGTCGGCGGTGCGGGAGACCGTGGCTGACATGATCTTGCCGGAAAAGCGCAATGGCTCGCGCATCCGCACCCAGCCCAACTTCGGAATGCGAATGTGTGAGCCGCTGACTTTCACCTGGTCATTGCTGAGCGTGAAACGATCATCCACGCCCTTCCTGCGAAACTTCGGATACCGGGCGCGACCGGCAAAGAAATTCCCGAACGCCCGCCCCAACTGCATAATCGCCATCTGCGGGGCGCACTTGGTGACCTCCAGCATCCAGGGGAACTGTTCGCGCTTGATGGCGTTGAGTTGGCGGCGCAGGGCCGCCTCAGACGGCCTGGGCCGGCGGTTGTCAGCCTTCCATGCCGCATACTGCCGTTGCCACTCGTCCAGCGCCCAGTTCCAGGCAAAGCGCGCCGTGCCGGCCGCACGGGCCAGCCAGGTGGACTGCCGGTTGTTCGGATCAAGCGCAATCCGATGAGCCGTCAACATATCTGTGCCTCGGCGACGGCCTGCTTCACGCCGTCAATAAGTTTCCGGTTCCGGTGTGACCGGCTGCCATAAAGCCGGGTGCTGAAGACGGTGCTGATCTCCAGAACGTCCTTCGCCAGGTCTTCCTCAAACGTCGTGTCCTCACCCTGGTTGAGCATCACCACTTCAACGTTTTTGGCCTCGCCAATGGCAAACACCAGTCCGGTGCCAAAACAAAGCCGCCGGTCCTGGTGCGTGATGACCAGCCGCCCGGCTTCTCCGGCCAGGATGGACTCCAGCCAACGCCTCAGTCCTTTCTTGTGGTCGTTCATGCCGGAGCCAAGGTCGGCAATGATCCCGAACGTCCAGCCCGGTTGGGTGCAGTACAGTTCAGGAACCTGCTTTTGCCGCTCCAGACCGTCTTTCTGGTCATGACTGGAAACACGGGCGTCAGCGATGGTGCGCCGCGCCGTTTCCCGGCCGCGGAACGACGCGGGACACAGCCGGGTCATACCGCCGGCGCCCACCCGGCGTGCGTTCGTCGGGCAAAAGCCGCCCTTCGCGTTCCCAGCGTCGCAGGGTCTGAGCTGAAACACCCAGCAACTCGGCCGCTTTGTGGATACTGACCATCCGGCGTGACAGATGCAAATTGTAGATAAATAAGCATAAATGTGCAACTACTGCGTCAGCAGTAAAAGCCCGGACGGAACGCCGGCCCGTGGCGCTTCCGATGGTTGGCGTTCTCCCGCCTTTTCCGGGATAATCGTCCACCGTAAGGAGCAGGGCATGTTTCCCGAACTGTTCGAGATTCCCGGCACAGGCTTCATCATCAACACCTACGGCGTGTTGCTCGCCATTGGCTTTCTCAGCGGCATGTGGCTGGCCGGACGGTTTGCCGTTGCCGATGGTCTGCCCCGTGGTGAGGTGCTGGACATCGTGCTGTATGCGCTCATCGCCTCGCTGGTCGGGTCGCGGGTGCTGCTCGTCGTGGTCGAATGGGAGAGCTTTCACAGGGACTGGCGGGCCATCTTCTCGCTCGATGTGCTGCGCTCCGGCGGGGTCTTCTACGGCGGACTGCTGGCGGCAATTGCGGCCAGTCTGTTGCTTGTCCGGTGGCGCGGACTTGACTGGTGGCGGGTGGCGGACGCCTGTGCGCCCGGCATTGCCCTGGGGCAGTTCTTCGGCCGCCTGGGATGTTTTGCCGCCGGGTGCTGCTGGGGACGGCCTACCACCGCCTGGTGTGGGGTGCGCTTCTCTGAACGCGGGCATGAACTGACCGGCGTGCCCTACGGTATCCCCCTCCATCCAACCCAACTCTACGAGAGCGTGGCAACACTCGGCCTCTGCCTGGCGCTGGGCTGGCTTTTCCACCGACGGCGGTTTCGCGGGCAGATCATCCTGGCGTACCTGTTTGGCTATGCTGTCATCCGGTTCGTGATTGAAATCTGGCGTGACGATCCGCGTGGCGCTATCGGGCCGTTTTCCACTTCGCAGGCCATTGCCCTGGGCTGCGCTGCCTTTGCCGTCGGGGCCTGGCTGGTCCGGCGGCGGCAGGCAGCAACGGCCGCCGGTGCTGACGCGGCTGCCGTGCCGTTATCGCTTCCGCCAGCTTCACCGCCGTCGTCACCGTCCTTGCTTCCCCCCGAATCCTGAGTCACCGTCGGTATCCGAACATTTGTCATGTCCACGGCACGCGCGGCTTCGACCGCACCACTCGTTTCGGCCCCACAAAAGGAAAAATTCGACAAAAAGGCGGCGGCCAGAGACACCGCCCGGCTCATGGCGAAGTATGGCGCGCCCTATCTGCCCTACTTTGCCCTGGCGTTCTTCTGTCTTCTTGGGGCAGGCAGCCTGGCGCTCATCTACCCGCTGTTTGTCGGCACGCTGTTTGGTTCGATCTTTTCACCCGACAAACCCTCGGCGCTCGCACCGCTGCTGAATCTTGTTTCAGGCTGGCTGACGGCGTTGTTTCCCGGCTACCGCCTCTCGCCGCTCGATCCGGTGTTGGCCCTGCTGACAGGCATTCTGGTGGTGCAGTCCGTCCTGAGTTTTGGCCGCACCTATCTGCTCAACTACGTGGGGGAAAAGCTGGTCGCCGACGTGCGCCGGGACCTCTACCGGCATCTGCTTTCGCTGGACATCACGTTTTTCGCCAACCGGCGCACCGGCGAACTCACCTCCCGGATTGCTTCGGATGTCACGGCCATTCAGAACAGCGTCACGCTGAGCCTGGCGGAAGCCCTGCGGCAGGTCATCGTGTTCACCGGGGGAACGGCATTTCTGTTCTGGATTGACTGGCGTCTGGCCAGCCTGCTGCTTGCGCTTATTCCGGTGCTCGTGGTGAGTTTCGCCTTCTTTGGGCGCAGCATCCGGCGGCGCAGCACGCGCGTCCAGGATGCCCTGGCCGAGGCCACGGCCATTCTCGAAGAAACCATTGCCGGTATCCGCACGGTGCAGTCCTTCACCCGTGAGCCTTATGAAGTCAACCGCTACGAATCACATATCACCCGCTCGCTCCACGAGGCCCTGGGTCGCGCCCTGGCCCGTGGACTGTTCAATGCGGCAATTGTGTTTGTGCTGTTCGGCGGTTTTGTCGGGCTGCTCTGGTACAGCGGCAATCAGGTTCTGGAAGGCAAGCTCACCGCCGAGCAACTCATCCAGTTTTTGTTTTACGCCGCCTGGGTTGGTGGGGCGCTGGGAACGCTCGCCGAATACTACGGCGAGTTCAATCAGACCATTGGCGCGTCGCGGCGCGTCGTCGAACTCTTTGACACCAAACCTGTGATTAGCGACGCCCCCGATGCCCGTTCCGTGCCGGAAGTCCGGGGACTGGTTGAAATCAGCGAAGCTCGTTTCACTTACCCCGGACGGACGGAACCAGCTCTGGATGGCATCAGCATCACGGCCCGTCCCGGTGAAGTCATCGCGCTGGTGGGGCCAAGCGGGGCTGGCAAATCCACCCTGATTGCGCTCATCCCCCGGTTTTATGACCTTACCTCCGGCAGCATCCGTGTGGACGGCCTTGACGTACGGCAGTGGAAACTTGCCGACCTGCGCGCCAACATTGGCGTCGTCCCCCAGGAAACGACGCTCTTCAGCGGGACGGTGTATGACAACATCACCTATGGCAAGCTGGATGCGACGCCGGAGGACGTGGAGCGTGTCGCCCGCGCTGCGCATGCCCACGAGTTCATCACGGCGTTTCCCCAGGGGTATCAGACCATTGTCGGTGAGCGCGGGGTCAAGCTTTCCGGCGGACAGCGGCAACGGATTGCCATTGCGCGGGCGCTGCTCAAGGACCCACGGATTCTCATCCTCGATGAGGCGACGAGTTCCCTGGATTCGGAGTCGGAACACTACGTTCAGGCGGCCCTCGATGTCCTGATGGAAGGGCGTACGACCTTTGTCATTGCCCACCGGCTGTCCACGGTCCAGCGGGCCACGCGCATTGTCGTCATGGCGCATGGGCGCATCGTGGAAGAAGGCACGCACAAGGAACTGCTGGCGCGCGAGGGGATATACAAAAAGCTCTACAAACTTCAGTTCCGCGATGTGCCCGAGTGGATTCTGCAGGAAGCCGGGCTACCGGAAACGCCGGCATTGGAATCCACCCGGGCCGCTCTGCGGTAGGGCAATTGGTCAGGCCGTTCCGTTGAGACCAACGTTGAGCACCACCCGCCCGTTGATTTGACCATGCTTCATCCGCTCGAACACGTTATTGACCTGCTCCAGCGGCTGGAGTTCGATGTTTGGCTTGACCTTCCCCTCGGCGGCGAATTGCAGGCTTTCCTGCAAATCCTTGCGCGTTCCGACAATTGAGCCGCGTATGGTCAGGCGGTTGAGCACCACGTCAAAAATCGGCAGAGGAAAATCCCCCGGTGGTAGCCCGACCATCGAACATGTCCCGCCGCGCCGGAGCATACCAACAGCCTGACGGAAAATGGCGGCTGAGACAGCAGCAACGACAACACCATGTGCTCCACCACCGGTCTGACGCTTGATAGCTGCCACCGGGTCTTCTTCTTTGGCGTTGACCGTCACTTCAGCACCAAGCTGCCGGGCCAGTTCGAGCTTGTCGGAGGCAATATCCACCGCCCCGACGTGCAGCCCCATGGCCTTGGCATACTGCACCGCCATGTGTCCAAGGCCGCCCACGCCGATGACGACCAGCCATTCACCCGGACGCGCCTGGGTTTCCTTGATGGCCTTGTAGGTCGTCACCCCGGCGCACAACACCGGTGATGCCGTAGCGAAATCAAGATTGTCCGGGATGTGTCCGACATAGGCCGCTGGTGCCAGGACATATTCAGCAAAGCCGCCGTCCACGGAGTACCCTGTGTTGTGCTGGTGCTCGCACAGCGTCTCCCAGCCGGTCAGGCAGTAGTCACACAGCCCGCAGGCGTCGTGCAGCCAGGGCACACCCACCCGGTCGCCTTCCTTGACGGAAGTCACCTGATCGCCAACAGCCGCCACATAGCCAGCCCCTTCGTGACCAGGCACCAGGGGAAGTTTTGGCTTGATGGGCCAGTCGCCATCGGCCGCGTGTAAGTCCGTGTGACAGACCCCGCTGGTGACGACCTTGATCAGCACTTGTCCGGGCCCTGGACGGGGCACATCCATTTCTTCAATAGCCAGGGGCTTTCCAAACTCGTGAACCACAGCAGCACGCATTTTGTTTGGCAGCATGCGTCAAAACCTCCATGTACTGAAACTCAACATCCACTCCTGACACACCTGTGGCCAAACCGGTCACCGAAGGACTCTGCCTGGCTGATGGCGCATCCGTAAGGGAATGAGCGTTGTTTTGGGAAGTAAAGTTGGGGGGCGCAGAAGTGTGATGTTCAATACACTAGCCGAAATGACGCACCTTGGCAAACCGGATTTTGCTTTTGGAATGATTTTTTGGGCTGGTCAGTACTCGCGCCGCAGCGGACGCCCCATGATTTCGGCCATGGCGTCCTGGACGCTGCGGCCTTCGTACAGCACCTGATACATGCCGCGTGTCATGGGCATATCTACCCGATGCTTCTGCGCCAGGGCATGGATGGCTTTCGTGGTTTTGACGCCTTCGGCCACATTGGTCATACCGGCGAGGATGTCATCGAGGTGGCGTCCCCGGCCGAGTTCGACGCCAACGTACCGGTTGCGGGAAAGCGCGCCGGTTGCTGTCAGAAAGAGATCGCCGACTCCGGCCAGGCCGGACAGCGTCTCGACCCGCGCGCCAAGCGCCACGGCCAGGCGCGTTATTTCCGCCAGTCCGCGGGTGATGAGCGTGACGACGGTGTTGTGGCCGAAACCCAGCCCCACCATGACGCCGGCCGCCATGGCAATGACGTTCTTTGACGCGCCGGCAATCTCGACGCCGGTGATGTCCTGGTTGTAGTACAGGCGGAAGTTGGGCGTACTGAGTTCGCTCTGGACATACTCCCCCCAGCGGGGCGCAAAAGCCGCGACGACGGTCGCCGTCGGATCGCCCTTCGCCACCTCGTAGGCAAAGTTGGGGCCGGAAAGGGTGACGTAGCGCGGCTCGAAAAGGTCATGCCAGACATCGAAAGCCACTTCCGACATGCGCATCAGGGTGTCCGTCTCGATGCCCTTGGTGGCACTGACAAATACCATGGTGGGTGTGATGTGGGAGCGCATGGCCATCAGGACGCTGCGTGTGACGTGCGATGGCACGACGAGCAGGACAATCTGGGCGCCATCGAGAGCTGCCGCCAGCTCGGCTGTGGGGAGGATGTTTTCCGGCAACCGAAAGCCCGGCAGGTAGGGCTGGTTTTCACGGGTGGCACAGAGGGTGGCGATGTGTTCCGGGCGATGCCCCCAGAGGGTGACGGTACGGGGCGTGCCATCGGAGGCCGGACGCGCGGCCGCGACCAAAGCCAGCGCCGTTCCCCAACTTCCGGCGCCAATCACGGCAATTCGCTGGGCAGGATACATAGATACATCCGTTGGCGGGAAAAGCTTTCCACAGGACAGCCCTGATTCGGGTTACGATAGTCGAGACCCATCCGGCCGGACAATCCGGTTGGTAAGTTCCACTGACTTGCTGGCAGAGTCAGGCTCGTATTTATTTCCAGCGTTATGAAGTTGAGCGATTTTGCAGCGGTCATCTTCGATATGGATGGCCTGCTGATTGATACGGAAACCCTGTACTGCCAGTCGTGGCAGCGGGCGGCGGCAGATTGTGGTTTTGTCATTACGCCACACTTTTATGAACAGCTCGTGGGACGTTCCCGTGCCGATGCCCTTCAGATTGTGCTGGAGCATTTCGGCGATCAGGTTCCGATGCCGGATTTTCACGAGCGCGTGCTGCACTACGAGACGGTCTGCTTTGCCGAAGCGCCCATTCCTGTCAAGCCGGGCGCGTGGGAGATGATCGCGGCCGTGGATGCCCAACTGTTGCCCAAGGCGCTGGCGACCTCAACGCACCGCCCGGCAGCCCGGCAGCGTTTGGCGCGCACGGGGTTGGATCGGCACTTTCACATTATTGTGACTGGCGACGAGGTACCACGTCCCAAACCGGCGCCGGACATTTACTTGGCAGCCTGTGAACGGCTGGGTGTATTGCCCCGGGATGTGCTGGCTTTTGAGGATTCCGAACCGGGTGTCCAGGCAGCCTATGCTGCCGGTGTCACGGTCATCATGGTGCCCGACTTCAAGGCGCCATCACCTGAAATTCAAGCTCGCACCGCCCGCATTTTTCCCTCGCTGACACTGGCACTTGACTCCCTGTGTGGATAGCTTAAGAGGTGCCATTGGCTTCCGAAAATAAAGCTGAATTCCCCCAAATTGAACGTTCTGGACCAATGACGCCGACTGCGCCTGACGCACTGTGCCTGTCCCCGGTCTGGAAACAGCACGTGTGGTTTGGTCTCATCGGGTTGGTTGGCACCGGCTGGCTATGGTTTGCCATGTCCCGGCACGGGATCGGGCTTTCACCAGATTCGGTAGGCTATCTGGCAGTTGCCCAGCACCTGCTTGAAGGTAAGGGCTTTCTCTCCTACCGGGGCGAGCCTTTCGTCCTCCAGCCACCACTGTATCCTTTAGTAATCGCCACAATAAGTTTCCTGCTTGGCTCCACCCCGGCGACATCGGCTCTCCTGATCAACCTTCTCCTTTTCGTCGCCGTTGCCTACTTCTCTGGCCGGCTTGCCATCCTGATCACAAAATCCTTTCCTATCTCAATCGCCGTTTGTATCTCGGTTATCCTGGGTGTACCAATCACTTGGGTTTCTGTTTTCGCCTGGAGTGAAATACTTTTCATTCTCCTTACAATTCTGGCATTCCTGAACCTGATTGGCTTTGTCTCATCCAAGGATAAAAAAGACTTACTAGTATGCTCTCTTTATCTAGCCTGTTCGTGCATGGTTCGTTACGCGGGACTTTTTTCTGTTTTTTCATTTCTATTATTTCTGATTCTAACGCCGGGTGAAAAATTGCAGAAAAAAACATATCGAATTGTTGCTTTTTTATACATCTCATCCTTGCCTATATCTCTTTGGATACTGAGAAACTACATTCTATCTGGTACTCCTTTTGGCCCAAGAACCATGGCTTCTCTGAGACCGAATGAGATTATTTTTCTATTTTTTGACACCTTTTCCGGTTGGTTCATTGTCCAGACAGATGCTTTGCAAAATGACATTATCTTAATCCTGATACTTATTTTTTTGACCTTTGCAGTTTCCACTGCGTGTATCTATCAGATAAAAGATACCAATATATTGTCTCTTGTAATCTTCGTTTTCACATATTCACTTTTTGTCTTTATTTCTTCCGTGCGTTTTGCATACGATCCAATTGACAACCGCTTGCTCTCTCCAGTTTTTATACCTTTGGTCATCGTCTTGTTAAACTTTTCAAACAAGGTGCTCTACCCATATCTAAAAAGCAAGGTCTCCAGTAGTGCACAATCCCGGCTCATTATCTTGGGAGCAGTGATCTGGTTTACCCATCCGGTACTTTCTACACTGACACTTGGATTTGAGGTACGCCAAGAAGGCAAGGGCTACCACGCCATTTACTGGCAGACCAGCCCGACCCTGGCTCAAGTCCGCCAGGCGCGTGAGCGACTCATCCGGCTACCCATTTATACCAACGACCCCGAAGGACTGTACTTTCTGGCCCACATCCGGGCCGAGCACCTTCCCTTTCGGTTTCGTTCAACCTGGCCGGAGTCAGGGCAGGCGTACCTGATTCGCTTCAAGCATGCCTACCGTGGTGGGTGCTTGGACATCATCGAAGGACTCCGCCAGGCGGCCGACATCAGGCCACTGGCCCAGTTTTCCGACGGTGAAATCTATCTGGTGATACACAAATCCCTTCTTGCATCTCCAACATTAGTGCCTCATTAAGTAACTTTTTACACCGATCAACTACTACAATGATGTGTAGCCTATCAGAAAGACAACTCATAAAAGAGCAAAACCTCATCAATATAGCACCGGTCTCTTAGGCGTGAGGTCAGCTTTCGGTTCTGATCTAACGTCCTGTAAGCAGGCATCCTTTTATGTGATTCTTGGGTTTGGGGAGTGATTAAGCGACATGATAATATCTACAGAATCCAGTCTACTAAACTCACAACTTAACTGGAAACAACAAGTTTGGTTTGTATTCATCGGTTTAATTGGTTCTTTCTGGTTGTGGTTTGCTACATTTCGGCATGGGATTGGAATCTCACCGGATTCAGTAGGGTACATGGCAGTTGCCGAAAACCTACTCAAAGGGAAAGGCTTTATCTCCTATAACGGCGAGCTTTTTATCGTGCAGCCACCAATGTACCCTATAGCTATAGCCGCTTTTAGTTTTTTCTCTGGATTAAGTCCTGTTAAGTCTACTTTACTGCTTAATCTTTTACTTTTACCTCTTACTACTTATGTATCTGGGAAATTAGCATTCTTAATTACAAAATCATTTTTAGTATCACTATTCGTCTGTTTTTCAATAGTATTTGGAGTACCAATAAATCATGTATTTACTTATGCTTGGAGCGAACCACTTTTTATATTTTTGTTGACCTTTGCCCTCCTTTACATGGTGAAATTTATTGATTCTGATAAGAAAAAATATCTGGTAATTTGCTCAATCTCTGTTGGTTTTTTGACTATAACCCGCTACGTAGGCATTTTCATAATAATAGCGTTTCTCATGCTGCTACTTCTCGCCATTGAAAAGAAAGTTATAAAAAGAAGAAATGAAATATGCTTGTTTTTATTCATTTCCTCTTCTCCAATTTGCTTTTGGGCTGTGAGAAACTATAATCTCTCTGGGTCTTTCTTTGGTCGCTCGAATAGATCACTTTACGGCATAGGTGAACACGCCTTTGGTTTTAGTGAAGCCATAACCAGTTGGTTTATTCTCCCTGTAAATTACTTCCAGAATAAAATACTGATTTTTCTGATAGCAATTGCACTACTATCCTCTATACTTTCTATCACCGCACTGAATCATGGCAAGAATCTAAAAACTCTTGCCTTAATAATACTTATTTATGCTTACTCTCTCTTTCTATTTATTACCTGCGTGAACACCCAGACAGATCTAATAGGTAATAGACTGCTTTCGCCTATTTTTATTCCACTAGCAATCGTACTACTAGATCTATTCTACCATCGAATCTACATACGAGTAGTAAATAAGATACCCAAGAAAATGCATTTTTTACCGACCGCTTTGAGTTATGTAATCTGGTTTACCTATCCTATAGTTTTCACACTGGCACTCGGACTCGAGTCTTACCGAGAAGGGCTGGGCTATCATGCCACTCACTGGCAACAAAGTGAAACGATAGCCTATGCTCGCCAAGCCCACAAACATCTCGTACAGCTACCCATCTATACCAACCAACCCGAGGCAGTGTATTTTTTTGCGCAAATTCAAGCTGGACGTCTAAGATGTGTGCAATCTAATCTGATAGCTTATACCAGCGATCCAACTTGGTTAGAAGCAGAACAAGTGTATCTGATTTGCTTCAAGGAGGACTACCTCAGTGACTGCTTAGGTACTCTTAAATCAGCCTATGATCCTGACATCAATCTAATAGCCGAATTCTCTGATGGTGCAATCTATCTGATGACACGGAGAAAAATCTAGGATTCTAGGCTGATCACCACAATCAACTTGGGTTAGCCTTGGTCTTAGCGTACCATAGGCCGGAGCTGCTCAATGTGCTGGCTGATTTCCGCCGGCGAAAGATGCCGGGAGGCTTCCGGCAGCATGTCACATGAGGTCGCTTCCCGTAAGGCAACCAAGGTTTAGTACTCGATGGCCACTTCATCCCGGGCCGGGGTAAATTCCTGGGCTACAGCACGTACGTCTTCCGGGCTAACTTCCTTGTGCCCAGCTTGCCGCGCCACCCGGCAGCGGATGAGAATAGGCTCAATATCCGCCCCTGAAAGCCTCCTCTGTTTTTTTTTGCAATACTAACTATTCAATATGCTGGTCGGTAGAATAATCCATAGCAATGGTGTTTTTCTTGACAGTACCTGCTCGTTTGATTAACTATGTACACAACTTCAGAGAATGCTGCCTTCCCGAATCAAGCCAAATTCTCAAAGGTTACATGATTGACGTGATAACATCCGAAGCACTCTCCGTACCCCATCCGCGACTTGGTTGGAAACAGCAAATATGGTTCATGCTCATTGGCCTGCTTGGCGCTGGCTGGCTATGGTTTGTTATGTCTCAGCACGGGATTGGACTCTCACCGGATTCAGCAGGATACTTGGCAGTTGCCGGTAACTTACTTGAAGGAAAGGGCTTTATTTGTTACTCAGGTGAACCTTTCGTTGCACAACCACCACTATACCCTTTGGCTGTTGCCACTTTGAGCTTCTTGCTTGGTTTAGACCTAAAAACATCTGCGTTATTTCTTAATCTTCTAATTATAGTCTTTGCTACTTTTATATCTGGAAACCTTACATTCTTAATTACAAACTCTTTTCCAATTTCGCTGTTTGTTTGCTTTTCGATTATATTTGGGATACCAACCTTTCAGACATTTGTTTATGCTTGGAGTGAGCCTACCTTTATACTCTTCCTAAGTGTCGCTTTTTTTATATGCTCAAGTTTATTGACTATGAAGACAAAAAATACTTATTAGTATCTTCTTTTTTTATTAGTCTCGCTTGTATGACACGTTACGTAGGTATTTTCGCTTTAATTTCATTCCTAAGTTTATTGATTTTTAAAGCTAAGGAAGATATAGTAAAAAAAAAAAAGGAACGAAATATATACATTCTTGTTTATCTCTTCTTTCCCACTTTACCTATGGGGAATGAGGAACTATATACTTTCCCGAACCTTCTTTGGTCGTTCAGGAAATCCTCTTCACAGCTTTAGTGAACACAGCTTAGGTTTTGTCAATGCTGTTACTAGCTGGTTTATTTTTCCAGTGAACTACTTCCAAAATAAAACTCTCTTGTTCTTAGTTGCGTTTCTGCTAATCTTCATACTTCTTGTTATCAGCGTAAAAGAAATTGCGAATTTAAGAGTTTTGTCACTAGTAGTTTTCATTTTTTTATACTTATTACTTCTCTTCATTGCATGCGTGAGTACCCACCAAAATCTAATTGACAATAGGCTACTTTCACCTATCTTCATCCCTTTGGGGATTGTGCTAATAGATTTCTTCTATCGTCGAATTTATCTCCAATTAATGGACAAAATCTCCAAGCGAGTCCGGCCTTGGCTAGTTGTTCCAGGACTGATAGCCTGGTTTACTTACCCAGCGATCTCCACATTGAAATTTGGACTCGAGGTTCGCAGAGAAGGCTTAGGCTATCAATCCGTTCACTGGCAAACCAGCGAGACTATTGCCTACGTTCGTCAAGCACGCGAGGAATTACTCCAACTACATGTCTATACTAATGACCCTGAGGGACTATACTTCCTTACCAAAATCCGGGCTGGACGCCTGTCTATTCAGTTTCACCCGAACTGGCCAGAAGCAGGAAGAGCATATCTGATATGCTTTAAGCAAGGCTATCTTGGTGACTGCCTGGAAATTCTTGACAGACTACATTAGAATCCTGAAATCAGGCCAGTAGCTGAGTTTTCAGACGGCACAATCTATTTGGTAACGCGCAGAAATCTTCAAGTCCCCAGCCCCGGCAACCACTAGACTGATCCCAAGTTTGACTTACCTCAGCCTAGCGCACCATGGGCCGAAGCTGCTCAATGCGCTGGCTGATTTCCGCCGGCGAAAGATGCCGAAAGGCTTCGGGTAGCATATCGCGCGAGGTGGCTTCCCGTACCGCAACCAGAGTTTGATACTCGATAGCAACTTCGTCCCGAGCTGGAGTGAATTCCTGGGCGACAGCACGGACATCTTCCGGGCTAACTTCCTTGCGCCCGGCTTGCCGCGCCACCCGTCGGCAGCGGATGAGAATAGACTCAATATCCGCCCCCGAAAGCTTCAGATCACTTTTTGTAATCGGCGACCAATCGGTAACATGATGGGCAATCCGGTTTTTCCTGACCATAGCCTCAATAATAGCCAGGCGATCGGCTTCAGACTCTGGGTAAAACAGCGAGATATGCTCCTCACACCTTCCCTGCCGCTTCAGGTCAATGGGAAGCAGGTCAGGCCGTGAGGTCATCAATATCCAGAGAATGCGTCCGCGATTGTCGGTGTCTCCCATCGCGGCTGCAATCTTGGAAAAGATGCGCTTGTCCACGCCGCTGTCTCCGCCACTATCCCGGTTCCCCAGTGTAGCATCAGCCTCATCAATCAAGACAACAATTGGTGCCAGCGTCTGGATGAGATTGAGAATCTTTTCAAGATTGGATTCCGAAGAACCAACCCACTTGTCCCGGAAGTTCTTGAATTCGACGACGTTCAGCCCACAATCCTTGGCAAAGGCTTCTGCCAGAAAGGTTTTTCCGGTTCCCACCGGGCCGGAGATAAGAATCCCCATGGGAGCTTCTTCGGTTTCACCGTTGCGGATGACTTCAGCAATGTTGCGGAGATACGCCTTGGCTTTCTCGAAGCCACCAACATGGTCAAGCCCGTATTTCGGCGTCACAAACTCAATCAGACCGACACACTCAGCCTCGATAATGGATTTTTTCTTGGCACGTACCAGATCAATCGTCAACCCCTCGTCACTAAGCGTTGCATTTTTGAGAATAGAGGAGATGTGAACCCGGTTCAGACCGGAAGTCAGGTGAGCAAGCTGCTCATCGCTGATCTGCATTTTGAGACCAAGGACACTGTTCCCCATCTCGGCTTTCATCTTCTCAAGCTGCTCATTGAACTTTTTGGTTTCTTCGTTGAGCCGGTCAACGCCTTCCTCGCGCAAGATACGTTCGGCCTTGGCTTTGAAATCAGCTTTGAGCTGTTCGATTTCTTTTTCGGAGCGGCCATTACGTCGTTTGGCAATCTCCGCCAGCTCGTAGCGGATGTAATCAAGCCGTTCCGCATGATCCGGGTATGGAACGCGAATGATTGTCAGCCGCGAATTCTCACGGAATCGCTGGGCCACATCTGACAGGTTTTCTGTGATGAACAAAACGATGTTATCAGAATTGAGCAGACGGGAACTCGTCAGCCATCGCTGAAACATCACAAGCAGGTTTCGCTCATCACTGCTCAGGTGAGTCATTTCGCCGGCCGGTACAAGCGTCTCCAGAAAGTTGATGATGACCGCCACCTGATCACCAGCGTAGAGAAACCGCTCAATCAACCCCAGCGCCGGCACTGGATCACGCGGGAGCGCCGTCAGGGTCTTCGTATCGGCAAGTGGATTGGCAACCCGCAAGGTTGCCAGAAACTGGCGTTCGGCTTCCTGTGAGCCAAAGGAAATTCCCTCACTGCGGTTATAGAGCACGATGTGTTTGTTCCCCAGCATCTCCTGCTGAAGAAAAGTCACCAGTCCAACATAGCCACGCTTGGCGCGTGCCAGGTCATAGACGTTGTGGTGCAGCAGGAAATGGCTCGCCTCGCCGGAAAAATACTTGCGCCCCATTTCAGCCGCCCAATGCGGAAGCTGGCTGAGTTCATCGAGCGTCAGCAGGTGACGGGTGGCAGACATGGTGTATTTCCTTCAGACAGATTTGAGGTTACGTAGGTGCTGTGGCATCCACGGTTTCGCTGCGCTGTGCCACCAGGACAACCGCGTGGACGGCAATGGCCTCCCGCCGGCCAACAGCATCCTGCCCCTCATTCGTTTTTGCCTTGACGCTGACCGCATCACAGGGCAGGCGGAGGACAGCCGCCAGACGCTCCCGCATGGACTGGATGTAGGGCATCAGCTTCGGGCGCTCGGCCAGAATGGAGGCGTCCACATTGACCACTTCAAAGCCACGGGAAGCCACAAGCGCCACGGTCTGGTGCAGCAGCGTCAGGCTGTCAGCGCCGGCCCACTGTGGGTCAGTGTCCGGGAAATGCGTACCAATATCACCCAGCGCCAGCGCCCCCAGCAGGGCATCAGTGATGGCATGCGCCAGCGCATCGGCATCTGAATGACCGAGCAACCCGCGCTCATAGGGAATAGTCACACCACCCAGAATCAACGGGCGACCTTCCACCAGACGATGGATGTCATAACCCATCCCGACCCGATACGCGCCAGACTGCATCGTGCCTTCAGCTATCCTTCGTCGTTTCCCAGGTTACGGCTTCCGAGGGGCGCACCGGATAGGGGACAAAACACCGGCGACAGCGCGCCTCGTACAGCCCTTCCGCCCCAACAACCACCCGCCGCTCGTCGGCGATGAGCCGCTGGGAAAAGTTGGCTGGATGCCCGCAGACGACGCAGATTGCCTGTGGCTTGCTCACGTATTCCGCCATTGCCAGCAAATGGGGAATTGGCTCAAACGGCTCCCCACGGTAGTCCAGGTCCAGAGCTGCCACAATGACCCGCCGCCCTTCCTGGGCCAGTTGATGACAGACGGACACCAGCCCTGCCCCCAGAAATTGCCCCTCATCAATGCCCACGACCTGGGTTTCCGGCCGCAGACACTCCAGAATGTCCTCGGCGCTTTCGACGACCTGGGTTTCGATCCGCAGGCGGCTGTGCGACACGATGAAGTTGGCTTCATACCGGTCATCGAGCCGGGGCTTGAACGCCTGGACATTCTGCCGCGCAATCAGCGCCCGCCGCAGACGTGTGATGAGCGCCTCGGTTTTCCCGGAGAACATCCCGCCAGCAATGACTTCAATCCATCCGCGCGGACGTGCCGACCACTCCATTGACGCTGCTTCCTGCACGTTTCGGCTGGCCTCCAAAAGTCCCGTTACCGCCGGGTGGGTGGGGGCAGGGTCGGCGGTTTGGGCGTCGGAGAAACAAACGACACAATCACCACCGCTGCCACCGCCAGCAACAGAGTAACAACAAACCATACAACATACCTGCGGACAAACTGGCGCAGGCGTATCCGCCACCGGCGCGGCAGCCTTGGAAACCCGGAAGGCTCTGGGGGCGCGACCGGTTCAAACTCAAAGACTGGTGCCTCTGCCACCAGTGGAATCCGCGAGCGCACCTGGTTGTCCCGCGCCACGGCGTCCGGGAACATAAGCTGCCGCCGGGCCGTCACCCCGGTTGGATGCTCGTCAGGCGGCTGATCACTTGGGTCTTCGCGTTCAGGAGAGGCCGGCCGGTCAGGCATAGGTTTATCGCCAGTTTGGTAAAAGATACAGCCCGCGCCGTCTGACTACTCTAGGTGAAGCAGCCCGTTGCGGCCAAGAACTCTGCGTTGAGTACCGCTGCGCCAGCCGCACCGCGTACCGTATTGTGGCCGAGAATCGTCAGTTTGATGTCCAGCAGCGGGTCAGGGCGCACCCGTCCCACGATGCTGGCCATGCCGCGTTCCAGATCGCGGTCCAGGCGGGGCTGTGGACGGTCCGGCTCACGCCGCAGCACGATGGGACGCGCCGGTGCGCTGGGCAGCGCCGCAACTTCCGCCGGCCCGCGAAAAGCCTCCAGAGCCGCACTGACTTCATCCACGGTTGCCGGCTGCCGGAGCTTGATGGAAGCAGCGCAGAGATGTCCGTCGGTCACGGCCACGCGGTGGCAATGGGCACTGAGCCGCAGCACCGCCGGCTCAATCCGGTCACCGACAAGCTGCCCCAGGATTTTGCGCGGCTCGGACTCCACCTTGTCTTCTTCACCGGCGATGTAGGGAATGACATTGTCCACAATGTCCAGCGACGCCACCCCCGGATAGCCAGCCCCCGAAATGGCCTGCATCGTTGACACCACAACCATCTCCACCCCAAAAGCCCGTTCCAGCGCCGCCAACGGAAGCACCAGCGCCAAGGTCGTGCAGTTGGGATTGGTGACGAGAAAACCGCGCGTCCAATCCCGACGCTGCTGCTGGAGCGGGATGAGACGCACATGTTCGGGATTGATTTCCGGTACGAGCAGCGGCACATCGGGGGCCATGCGGTGGGCGCTTGAATTGCTGATGACCGGGTAGCCGGCAGCAGCAAAAGCCACTTCTGTTTCCGCAGCCATATCACCCGGCAGGCTGGAGAACACCAGGTCGCAGTCCAGCGGCGGCCGGCACGGCGCCAGGGTCAGTTCCGCAATCCGCGCCGGCAGAGGCGTCGGAAGCTTCCAGGCAACGGCATCTCCATACCGCTTGCCTTCGGAGCGGTCCGAAGCCGCAACAGCCGTGATGGTAAACCACGGATGCTGCTCCAGAAGTTGAACGAAACGCTGCCCAACCGTGCCGGTCGCGCCCAGAATACCTACCCGCCAGTGTTTCATGATGTTTTCTCCCCTGATGGCTGGCCTACGGATAACCGGTTGGCCAATTGCCGGTCTGCTGCCCGTCGGCGCTCACGCCGAAGAAACCCCAGAAAGGCCAGATTGCCAATGAGATACCGCCGCCACAGCCGTCGTGGCTCCTGCATCAGTCGAAAGCTCCACTCCAGGCCACAGGACTGCATCCAGCGCGGCGCACGCTTGCGTTTTCCGGCCAGAATATCGAAGTAGCCGCCGACGCCAAGCGCAAACCGTACCCCGGTCTGCGGGCCGTAACGGGCCAGCCACAACTCCTGTTTGGGCGAACCCATAGCGACAAAAAGCACGTCAGCGCGGGCACTGCGGATGGCCGCGGCCACGGCGGACGAAGCAGCTTCCGGGAAGTAGCCATCCTGCGCGCCGGCAATGGACAAGGTGGGAAAACGCTGCTGCAACCGCTCACAGACGGCCGTGACGACTTCCCCCGTGGCACCAAGCAGGTAGATGCGCTGTCCATGGTGCGCACACCAGGCGAGAACCCCCTCCATGACCTCGGGCGCCGCCACCCGCGCCACCAGCCGCCCGCCCAAAAAAGGCAACCACCACGTGGCCCATACAACCGACATGCCATCGGCCGTCACCAGATCAGCCGTGGCGAGGGCCGTCTGAAACCCGGCATCGCGCTCGACATCCAGCAGAATCGCGGCATTGACCACTGCCATGCGGCGAAAATCCGGCTCCTGCAGCCAGGTGGCAACCTGGGCCAAGGTTTCATCCAGCGTGAGGTTGGCCACCGGCACACCGGCAAACACTGGCGTCGGACGCTTCATACGCCGTCCGGCGCTTGTTGCAACTGCTGCACGAGCGTGCGCAAGGTTGGCAGCCGCCGGTCCTTTTCCGACAACAACGGCGACTCAATCCCCCAGTCAATGCCAATTTCGGGATCATTCCAGATGACGCCAATCTCATCACCGGGGTCATAGAGCGCCGTGCACTTGTAAAGGACTTCCGCCATGTCACTCACCACGCAAAACCCATGGACAAAGCCCTGTGGAACATAGAGTTGGCGAAAGTTTTCAGCCGACAGGCGCACGCCCAGCCACCGTCCAAAGGTCGGCGAATCCAGACGGATGTCCACCACGACATCAAAAATTTCCCCCGCAATGACCCGGACGAGCTTACCCTGCGGCCGCCGCCACTGGGCATGAAGACCGCGCAGCGTGCCCTGCACCGAACGCGAGTGATTGTCCTGGACAAAGGTCACATCCAGGCCGGCCTGGGCAAACTTGGCCGCATGGTAGGTTTCCAGGAAAAAACCACGTTCGTCCCGGAAGACCTGTGGCTCAATCAGGATGACACCCGGTAGCTCCGTCGGAATGAAGTTCATGGTCAGTGTGGGGCGGCGGCCAGGCGCATCGCCGCGACAAGATTGGAGGCAAGATGCAGGCTCTCGAAAGTTCCGGCATCGGTCCACCAGCCATCGAGGACTTCCCAGGTGAGTTCTCCACGCGCGATGTAGGCGTTGTTGACATCTGTGATTTCAAGTTCCCCCCGCTGGCTTGGCGTGAGCGTGCGGATGATGTCAAAGACGGTGGCATCATACATGTAAATGCCGGTCACAGCGTAGGGCGATGCCGGTTGCGCCGGCTTTTCATCAATGCGCACGACCTGCGAGCCCTTCAGGGTGGGTACGCCAAAACGCTGTGGATCGGGAACTTCCTTGAGCAGAATCCGGGCCCCGCGCCCCTGCTCCCGAAACCGTGCGACCGGGCCGGCAATGCTTTTCTCAATCACATTGTCACCCAACATGACAACAATGGGACCGCCGTCGGCAAAGTCTTCCGCCAGCGCCAGGGCATCGGCAATGCCGCCTTCACCCTGCTGATAGGTGTAGCTCAACCGCTTGAGACCATGTTCCTTGCCGTTGCCCAGCAGTTGCAGAAAGTCGCCGGCCTTGTTGCCGCCCGTCACCAGCAGGACATCATCCACACCGGCTTCAACCAGTGTCTGAATCGGGTAGTAAATCATCGGCCGGTCATAGACCGGCAGCAGGTGCTTGTTTGTTACCTTGGTCAGCGGATACAGCCGCGTCCCAAGTCCACCGGCCAGGATTACGCCCTTCATTGCAAACTTTCCCCCTGTTCAAAAAAAACGCTTGTATTCAAAATGCGCGTCACAGACGGCGGATAATGCCGCAAATGCCTGGCGAAGGAAATGACTCCGAAAAGCCCGGACTGGCTAGCCGGGTGGCGTCGGGCGATGGGGAAGCGTCACGGTGAAGGTTGTCCCCTGCCCTGGCGTGCTTTCGACGGTAATCGTGCCGCCGTGATCCAGGATGATCTGGCGCGTTACGGCCAGCCCCAACCCGATGCCGGTGTCTTTGGTCGAAAAGTACGGGTCAAAGATGTGCTCCAGATCATTGGGCGCAATCCCCAGCCCGCTGTCCCGTACCTGAACCGCCTGCCCGGTGGCCGTGGGTGTAATGCGCAGATGCAGTTCGCCGCCGTGAGGCATGGCCTCGATGGCATTGATGACAAGGTTTGAGAAGCACGATTTGAGCGAGTCGGCATCCGCTTCGATGGGCATCCCGCCGGTTTCATCCACACAGATCAGGGAGACCTGCTGGGCCTCGGCTTTGGAGCGAACCACGTCGAGTACGGCCGCAATCAATTCGCCCAGCCGGACCGGACGCAGTGAAAGCGTAGCCGGACGGCCAATGCGCAGCACATTCGTCACCAGCGTGTTGAGGCGCGCAATCTCGTCCTTGACGGCTGCGGTCAGCCGCTCGAAGGTGGCGCGTTCAGCCGCATCGGAAGGTGCATAGCGGGTGCGAATGTGATCCATGGTGAGGTTGATGAAGTTGAGCGGGTTGCGGATTTCGTGGGCAATGCCGGAAGCCAGCCGGCCGACGACGGCCGCCCGTTCGGCCTGATTGAGACGTTCTTCCAGTTCCCGGACTTCGCGCAGGCGCACCACCATGGCATTGAAGCGCACTGCCAGCAGGCCGATTTCGTCCCGTCGGTTGAGCCGCAGTTGCACCGTCAGGTCGCCAGCTTCAATCCGGCGCGTGGCCGTCACAAGATCGCCAATCGGCTGCGTGAAGCGCCACACCAGGGCAACCGCGACAACCAACGCGACCAGGAGCGCCGCACCGGTGGCCAGCAGCCGCTGGCGCGAAGTCGTGGCAATGGTCTCCGCCAACGTCTGGGCTGAAATCGTCACCACCACGTAGTTGCGCTCCGGCGCCCCGTCTTTGCCCAGGGCCTGAAAAGGAATGAACACCGTTCTGGCCAGACTGTTTTCTGTGGTGTTCGCCGCCAGCGGATCGCCTTCCTGTACCAGGCTTTCATCGGTCGGGAGTGCTAGCCGCTGTCCGCGCTCCGCCCGCAGGGTGCTGTCTGTTACCAGGCCATTCGCGTCCACGATGGCAATCCGCCGGATACGCTGGAGTTGGCTGGGCGTCAGGCGGCGTGACCGGATGAAATCATCCAGGTAGTCGCTTGTGCTGATGCTCTGCAGGCCGACTTCCAGCGCCGTCGTCAGTTGTGCAGTCTGGGCTTCGACCTGTGCCAAAATCTGGCGTTCAGCACGGCGGTTGAGTTCATACAGCACCGCCACCATGCCAATGATGACAATGGAAAGCAGGGCAGCCAGCCGAAAGCGAAGATCGAGATAACGCGGCATCCGTGGAGACCTGCCAGGCCGGGCACCTGAACACGAGTGGGGAGACAACTAAAACCATAGTCCCAGCGTGGCCGACAGAACGACATTGACCAGAGCCAGCGGGAGCAGGAACTTCCAGCCAAAATTCATCAACTGGTCATACCGCAGGCGCGGCGACGAAGCCCGCAGCCAGACATAAAGAAACAAAAACAGGGCCATTTTCAGTACGAAGTACACCGGCCCCAACCACGGTATCTGCGCCACGCCCGGCCCCTGCCAGCCCCCCAGGAACAGGGTCGTGGCCATGGCCGCTGCCGTGACCATGTTGGCGTACTCCGCAATGAAGAACATGGCAAACTTCATGGAGCTGTATTCGGTGTGAAAGCCCGCCACAAGTTCACTTTCGGCTTCGGGCAAGTCAAAGGGGGCGCGGTTGGTCTCCGCAATCATGCTGATGAGGAACACGAAAAAGCCGATCGGTTGAAACCAGAAGACGTGCCAGCCCAGCCCCCACGCGCCGCCCTGCCGTTCCACAATGGTGACGAGATCGAGCGAACCGGCCTGAATCAGCACCCCGATGATGGACAGAGACATCGCCAGCTCATAGCTCACCAGTTGCGCCGAGGAACGCAGCCCGCCGAGCAGGCTGTACTTGTTATTCGAGGCATAGCCGGCCATGACGATGCCATAGACCCCCATGCCCGTCATCGCCAGCACGGCCAGCAAGCCCACATTGATACTCGTGACGTAGAGCGTTATGGGCCGGTCCAGAAAAGGCACGGTCACTTCCCCACCGACTGGAATCAGCACAAAGGTCATGAGCGCCGGCACCAGCGACAGTGCCGGAGCCATAACGTAAAGAAACTTGTCGGCATCCAGTGGAATAACATCTTCCTTGAAAATGAACTTCAGCCCATCGGCGATGGGTTGAAACAGCCCGAACGGCCCGACCCGATTGGGACCATAGCGCATCTGAATGAAGGCCAGCAGTCGGCGCTCGATGAGCGACAAATAGGCCACCGTCGTCATGAGCAGGACGAAGCCGATGGCGATTTTCACACTCCAGGCAAGCAGTTGCTCAAAAGGCACCATGGGGTTTGACCAGTGACCAGCGTCTCCGTTGCAGCCGGATGCAACGGTTTATGTATGCTGGCGTACCCTATCATTGCCAACCGGCGCTGCAAACCCTTCCCAAACCAGCGACCGATTCGGCACACTGCCCCTTACAGACCTTGCCCACGGAGCGACTGAGTTCATGCCACGTTCCAGCTTTTGCCCGGCCAACTTTTGCCCGGCCTGTGGTGAGTCCTTACCGTTGCCGGCTGACGGGCAGCGTGCGCGTGGGCGGGAGACACTGCGCGGCCGCCGTTGCGCCGCTTGTGGTTATCGCATTGGTGGTTTTCACTGGAAAACCTTTGGGTTAGGCGTCTGTCTGGGACTCTCGCTGGGTGCCGGACAAGTGGTTTGGCAGGCCGTTCAACCGCCACCGCCCCTGCCGCCGCTCACCACGGCGCAGGCACTTACCGGCAGCCCCCCGGTTGGCCCAGAGACCAGTCGGGAAACCGCTGGTACAACCCTTTCCCGCGAGCGCCACCGCTGTGGTGCTCCGACCAAAAAAGGCACCCCCTGCCAGCGGTGGGTCAGTGGTGCCACGGGCTACTGCTGGCAACACCGGAAAGACTGAAATGGCACACCGGGCGTACCCGACCACTGAGTTTGAAGCGCCCTACTGGGCCAGGGGACTGAACCATATTGCCGGTGTGGACGAAGCCGGGCGTGGCGCCTGGGCTGGCCCTGTCGTCGCCGCGGCCGTGGTGCTCAACCCGGAGACCATCCCGGCCGGGCTTCAGGATTCCAAGCAACTGACGCCAGCGCAACGGGAACGGCTTGTCCCCCGGATCGAAGCCGCGGCCTATGGCATCGGCATCGGTGTCGTGGAGGCGGCGGTCATTGACCGCATCAACATCCTGGAAGCCACCCGGCAGGCTATGCAGCAGGCGCTGGCGGCGCTGTCTCCCCGACCGGATGTACTGCTCCTCGACGCCCTCTCCCTTCCGAACGTCCCCATCCCTCAACAGTCGGTCGTGCAGGGCGACGCGCGCTCCGTCTCGATTGCCGCCGCTTCCATCATCGCCAAGGTGTACCGTGACCGGCTCATGGAGAAGCTTGATGCCCAATACCCCATGTATGGTTTTTCACGTCATAAAGGGTATGGGACGGCCTACCATCAGCAGCAACTTCGCCGTTGTGGCCCCAGCCCCGTTCACCGGCTGACCTTTCGGGGCGTTGTCCCCAAGCACCTTGAACGAAGTCTCTAAAACTTTGATTACAAACAATTTATAACAAATTGACCCAGCTTTCCGGCGTTTGACACGGTATATTCTTTGTGATACCGTCACCCACCTATCAGCCTTGAGCTTCTATCGTCGCAATATCTTTCAGCGGCGTTTACCGCGACGGGAGCCACGCCATGTCCTATACAAAAGCCAACGATTTACGAAAAGCCGAGAAGCTCGTTCAACAAGGCAAAGTCAAGCTTGCGATCAAGGAGTATGAAAACCTGGTCGCATCGAATCCGGGCGACACCAATTTGCTCAACATTCTTGGCGATTTGTATGTCCGGGACGGGCGGAATGACGATGCCATTATCACCTTTGTCAAGTTGGCTGAAGCGACGCTGCGCGATGGGCACACGCCGCGGGCAATCGCGGTGTACAAGAAAATCTACAAACTGGCTCCCGGTAACGCCGATGTCGCGCTGAAACTGGCGGAACTGTACATTCGCCAGAATCTGATTGTCGAAGCGCGCAAGCAGTACCTTGAACTGGCCGATTACTACACCAAAAATGGCCGCAGTCAGCAGGCGCTTGAACTCTTGCAGCGCGTTGCCGACCTCGATCCCGAAAATGTTCCCGCGCGGTTGCGTCTTGCCGAGAATTACCAGCGGGAAGGCATGACGGAGAAGGCCATTGAAGCCTACATTGCCGCCGGCTCACAGCTCATTCGCAAGTCCAGCCTGGTCGAAGCCCAACAGGTTTTTCAGCGTGTCCTTGAACTGAATCCGACGAGCACCCCTGCCCTCAACTCTCTGGCTACGATTTACATCAAGCAGGGTGATCCCGGCCGGGCGGTTGAGCTGCTCGACAAGGTGGTGCGACAACGCCCGGACGACACCGACCTGCTCATCCTCAGCGGACGCATCTACCTTCAGGCCGAGTTGCTGGAAGAGGCTGAAAAAGCGCTGCTCAAGCTCCTCAAAGTGGATAAAACCCGCTTTGAATACGTTTTGACACTGGCCCAGAAATTCGCCGAACGCGGTTATCACGACCGGGCTGTAAGCCTGATCGAGCAGTGTGTCGAGCCGATGGTCACCCGGCGGCAGGAAACGCGCGGCGTGGAACTGCTCAAATCCATTCTTGAAACTGAGCCATATCACATTGCGGCTCATCAGTGTCTGGTGCTGCTCTACAAGCGACTCGGCGAAAGCAATGAGTTACCGGAGGCGCTCAAGTCCCTGGCCCAGGCGGCCATGCACCACAACAAGCGCGACATCGCCGAACAGGCACTCAAAGAACTCATCGAACTTGAGCCGAATGAGCCGGCCCATCTGGAACTGATGCAGGCCTGGGGCTTCACGAGCACCGTCAGCCCGACCATCGCCGAACGTGACCGTTTGATCAACGCTCCGGTGTACGCCGGTGGCGTTGGACAGCGCGTGGAGTTCGTTGATATTCCGACGGTAAATCAACCCCTTACACCAACCGCCGGACCAGCGAACGACTTTGGCTACACCTCCGGGTCAGGTTTTCAACCCCAAGAAACACTGGCCTACCATCCGTCTGGAGCACCTGGCTTTGGCTTTGGTGGGACGACTGGTGATTGGACGGACTTTACTTCGCCAGCTTCGGGAAACTTTACCCCACAAGCGCCGGGAACCGGCTTTGAAAGCGGGTTCAACGGCATGCAAAGCGGCGGTTTTGGCGTGCAGGGCAGCAGCGGCATGGGGACTCCAAGCGGCAGCTTCGGGCCATTTGGCGCACCTCCACCGCTGGTCGGCGGTTATATCCCACCCACAACTGAGGTGCTCCCGGAAGGGGCGCGGCGGCTCAAAGCTGATGCCGAGCGTTTTGCCAACCTGGGTATGCCGGATCAGGCTATCCACCTGCTTCACGAAGCCGTCCAGCAGGCACCACACAGCATTGAGCTGCGGCTGCTTCTCAAACAGCTTTACACCGACATCGGACAGCCACAGGAAGCTGCCCAACAGGCGACAGTCCTCGCCTCACTGTATGCCCAACAGGGGGATTACGCCCAAAGCCAACGTTTCCAGCAGGAAGCCCAGCAGGCAGCCGGTTCCATCCCAGCCGGAGGGAGCTTTGACCTGTCATCCGCAACTGTCAGTTCACCACCGCCATCAGGTGGGGATGAAGTCGAGATAGACATCAGCGGCGAGGTACAGGCCCCGGCACCGGCCCCCTTCGCCGCCTCAGCCCCGTCCAGCACCAGCAGTCCGGCCGGCAGTGATTTTGGCTACACGAGCGGCGATGGCTTCGTCATTCCGACTGACGCGATTTATTCCGGCCCAGCCCATTTTCCGGCAACGCAGCCGCCGGAAGAACCATTCACGGTTCAGGTTCCAACCTTTGACCTGCGCAAGGATCAACCCGGCGAAGTTTCTGTCTCCATGACAGAAGAAAAATTGCGTGAGCAGTTGGAGGGCGTGAACTTTTACATTGAGCAGGGGTTCTATGACATTGCCCGCGACAATCTGACCAAGCTGAGTTTGGACTTCCCCAACCACCCTGAAATTCTTGCCCTTCTCGCCAAAGTTCAGGCCCCCGTGCAGCCCAAGGCGTCCGAGCCAACACTGAAGAGCCTGGCCGTTCCGACGGATGCGCCTGCCGAAGTTCCCGTCTCCAAACCGGAATCCATCGGGTCGCTGATGAACGGACTGGTGAGCGAACTCGAAAAGGCTCTCGAAGAACTCGAAATGGGCCACTTCGATGCACCGGCCGTCACCAATCTGTCAACCAAACCCGAAGCTGCAACCGACAAGACGCCGACCGGTCCGCTCTTCCTGGGCGAGTCCGGGCTTCAGGATGTCTTTGACGAATTCAAGCAAAGTGTGGAAGTGGATACCGAGGCCACACCAGACTTTGAAACCCACTATAACCTCGGCCTGGCCTATAAGGACATGGACCTCTTTGATGAGGCTATCGAGGAATTCCAGACCGCTTTTCGCGGCACCGACCCTAACTCTCCTGACCCCCACTACTTCCAAGTCTGTAACATGCTGGGGCTGTGCTTTATGGCCAAAAACGAACCACAACTGGCCACGGTGTGGTTCAAGCGTGGCGTCGAAGCCCCCGGACGGACGGAAGATGAATACCAGGCGATGCGGTATGATCTGGGACTGGCCTACGAGCAGATGGGACGCTACGACCAGGCCCTCGAAGTCTTTGAAATGGTCTATGCCGTGGACATCAACTACCGCGAAGTCGCCGAGAAACTCGCTGAACTCCGGCGACGTGTCAAACATTGACGGTCAAACACTACCCCCACACACCTGACGCCTTTGCCCCGTGTCCGTCAAGCTGACCGCCATTCTCTTCATTGCCCTGTGTTTTGAGGTTGGGCTGCTGCTGGCCATCATCCCGTGGACGAACTACTGGGAAAACAACTTCTTTCTGTTCTGGTTGACGGCCCGTTTCCCAGGCAGTCAGCTTGCGGCCATTGTCCAGAGCGGTTACGTGCGCGGCGCGGTCACTGGCATCGGGCTGGTCAACCTTGCCCTTGGCTTCCTCGAAATCACAGGTTTTCGTCGGCTTCCCACTGAGGCATAGCCAGTCCAACGCCTACTCGCCAATGTCAATGGCCTCGGTTTTGCCCAGTTCAGCGCGGAAAGCCGCGAGTCGGGCGGCTGGAATCTGCCAGTTGGTATCAAGGGGTACGCTGGCCGGGCGAACCCAGTCCGCCCCTTTGGGCAAGGTCCGCCACCACGCGGCGTACCGCGCAATGACCGCCTCCCGATCACGTTCATCGGCCAGGTAAAAGAATCCGAAGTCTTCCCCTGAAACACTGCGCAGGGCATCGTAGGCGAAGTACCGGACGGCCGGATAGCGGTCGCGCAGCGCCTCAATGAGAAAAGGAATCGCCCATTTGCGATCACGGGCGCGCCCATCAGCACCGCTCGTTCCCAAAGCCCACGCAGCCGTGATCCGCGCCGAGGGGTCACGGCTGAAGAGTTCCCGTACGATTTCCGCAATCCTGGCTTCCGGGCGTGCCGCATTTGCGGCAGAGAGCGCATACCGGGACCCGTACCACTGCGTCATGTAGCGCGCCGCCCAGTCGGCACTTTCGCCCGGATGACACATGTTGCACCCGTTCGGCATGTTGGTCGAAAGGCTCTTGTCCGGCTCAGGGTTCAGAATGCGGTGGGTTCGTTTGGCAGTGAGCAACCCAAAGGAAATACGCGGCCGGTGGCATTCGTAGCAGGCGCTGCCGCTGCTGTCGGCCCGGTGATGCGTGTGGGCTTCAAGGTTGGCGGCAATGCTGGCATGGCACTGGGTACAGGACTTGTTCCCCCGCATCTCATCGTGCATCAGGGATTGCTGGCGTCCTTTGTGAACATCGTGGCAGCTCACACAGGTCATGTTGCCTTCGGTGTGGCACTTGCTCATCAGCAGCCCCTGATACTCGTAAGCTGTCAGGCGCGGCGTGCCGTCGGGATAGAAACGTGGTGCAAAACTGTAGTTGCCGACTTTGGCTGTGATGTCCAGCGGGCGGTAGTATTTCGACAAATCCTCACCGGGCGTGTAGGGATCGCCTTTGGCCATAATTTCCCGGATGTTGTTGATCTCGACGGGCAGCCGTTGCCCATGGCAGTGACCGCACACCTGGGTGTTGGTGTGCTTGTCCCGCTTCGCCTGGTTGACAATCGTCGGATCATCTGCCCGTGCCTGCCGGCGTAGCCAGGTCCAGCCAAAGGACTGATTTTTTTCAACGTGCAGCTTTCCGGGGCCGTGGCACGCTTCGCAGCCGATGCCCAGTTCCTCGACACTGGTGTTGGTAAACTGCCCGGTTTTCAGGTCCATGCCGGGCCTGCCCTTGACGTTGTGGCAAAAGATGCAGTTGTTGTTCCACACACTGGTGTGGCGGCTGAAATCGGGCAAATCCGGGTGCAGAAACAGCCCCTGCAGGTTGAACCAGTATTTTTTCTCGATGTTCCAGGCAATAGGCAGGCGGTAAAAGGTTGTCCCGACTTGGGTGACATACTGCTGGAAACGACGCGACCCGATGGTGCGAACGATTTTTGCCACGCCCATGCGGCCGCTCGGATCGAGCGTTTCCATGAAAAATTCATCACCCTGCCGGAACATCCGCGAAGTAACCCCCTGATAGGTGTAGGTGGCGTTGTTGAAATCACCCACCACAGTTTCCGGGGTCGCCGGTTGCGTCATTTTGTGGTGATGCGATTGTGACCAGTGGGCAAACTGGTCCTGGTGACAGGCCCGGCAGCTTTCCGATCCCACATAAGCCACCTGCGACAGGTCTGGGGCGTAGGTGCGCAGTTCGTCCACCTGCCGTTGCCAGACCCACCACACCAAGCCGGCCAGCAGAATACAGCCGAGTAGGACGCCGATTTTGAGTGCAGCCGATTTCGAGACCATAGGGACTTCAGAACAAACCGGAGCTTCTATGGTTCGGGGCGGAACGGCCGTTCAAGATACTGCTGGGCCTGCTGACGGGCAGCCGCGTCATCACCGTCTTCAATGACCTTCTTGTACTCGGCCACGGCACGGTCGCGCTGTCCCAGCGCATCGTACGCATTGCCCTTCTTGAGCGCTGCCCATGACTCAACCCACCGTGGACGCAAATCGCCATCAAGCGCCTCATCAAAGGCATCGCGGGCTTTTTCATAGTTTCGCTGGCTTAGATACAGCAGGCCAAGATTGTACCATGCCCAACTGCTGCGGCGATTGACGCGAATCGCCGCCTCGAACTGCTGCTGGGCTTCGGCCAGCTCGCCATCTTCGATGTGCTGGATGCCACGCCGCACAACAACCGCCACGCGCAGTTCATCAGAAGTGCGGAGAATCTTCACATCCGGGTCAATCAACAGGTCACGCGGCTCAGAAGTGGAGGTCAGACTGAAGCTGGCTTCCCGTCCGTCAAACTGGAGCGTGGCCCGTTCCGCGCTGCCCTTGGTCTCCAGTGTCACCTCAACCGGCATGCGAAAGCCTTCCAGCTTTTGTTCAAGCGTACCGCGCATGCGGTAGGTGCCGCCCGGAATCCGCAGAATCTTGTAATCAGGGACGAATTCGGGAACACCCGTCGAATCCACCCACAGGGCAAAGAACCAGCGCAGGTCCTGTCCGGCCGTCTGCGTGGCAAGGTTTTCAAAATCGCTCAGGCTGATGTTCCGGCCGAGATACTGGGTGTAACAGGTTGCCAGCAACCGGAAGAACGTTTCATCACCCAACAGGACGCGCAGCATCCGAAAGACAAACGCCCCCTTGTAAAACATAATCGAGCGATAAGCCGCCGACTGGTCATCGAGTTCCGCCGGTGCGCGCCGCAGCGACGACTGTGATTCAAACGCCAGCGCGCGTTCCAAAAAATCGCGGACCAGTTCGCGGAATTCCGCGTCGTTGCGCCGGGTTTCCTCAACCAGCAGGTAGGCGTAGGTGGCCAATCCCTGGGAAAGCCAGGCGTCGTCAAACGATTTGAGCACGACGCCCTGCCCCCACCACTGGAACGCCACTTCGCGGCAGAGCAGTTCACGGGGCAGCTCACGGGTCCGAAACAGCCGGGAAGCCAGCAGGGTTACACCGGCGCTGGTGGAACTCTCCAGACTTTCGTCGTCAATTTCCGCCATCGCCAGTGTAGGCCCGAAAGCATAGGGGCCGAAGCTCCGTTCGTAACGCTCAAGCGCCTGCACAGCGATGTCGGCATACTCGGCAGCACGGGCTTCATTACCGGGACGGACATACACCCGGATTTCCGTCTCTCCCTGCTGCCGGGTCTGCACCTGGTAGCGACCGACGGCCAGATTCCCGAACAGGACACTTTTGGCCGAAGCAAACGACCAGCGGGTGCGCGGCCCCGTCCCGGCGGGCAATGTCGGTGCGGCTTGTGGCACATCGGCTCCGCGCATGGCAACCGGAAGGGACGGCAAAAAGGCATTTGACGGCCGCCGTGGGCGCGGCCGCGGTGATGGGCGCGGGGACGGACGCGGCGTGGCCGGCGCCGGAGCGGGACGCCGCTCCGGTTCCAGGGACGGCACTCCCGGCCCTGTCACCGGCTGTTTCGCCTGAAATCCGTAACCCACTACCGTCAATCCATCGGGAACGGTCAGGTTCAGCGTAAAGGTTGCCGTATCGGCCGCATAGCCGTGGAAGGGGAACCAGCGTCCGCCGTAGAGCAGATAACTCCCACCGTCCTGACCAACGTAGGCCAGGCGCTTGTTGGTCAGCACGCCACCTTCGGCCGACAGAAGCTGCCCGGCATACTCGACAATGACGACGAAGGGTGTACCGGGCGTGGTTGCCCGTGGGAGCGCAATCCGCAGATCGAGATCGCGGAGCCGGTCCTGGGTAAACTGAAGCGGCTGAAGGTTCTCATCCAGAACGCGCCGGACTTCCAGCGCCCCATTGAATTCAAACACGACCGACTGCACAGGTCGCCGGGCATCCATCCTGACTTTGGCGCGGGCGACAAAGGTTTGCGTGGCGGGAATGATCTCGGCATCAATCTGGTAGTCGAGAACATCCAGCGGGTCATCGGCCGGAGCCGCCCAAGTTGTCAGGCAACTCACCAGAACGGCAAGCAGCCACGGCACCGGACGCCGGGCTACTTCCCAAAAAGCGTGCGCCATTTTTCATCCACCTTGCGCTGAATCTCGGCCGTCATACGGTTTTCCCGCGGCCAGGGGCGGGTAAAGCCCTCACTCGGCCACTTGCGTGTGGCGTCAATGCCCATCTTCGAGCCGTAGGCCGGCAACCGGGAAGCATGGTCGAGGGCGTCCACCGGGCCGAGGGTAAACTGGATGTCACGCTCCGGGTCAATGTTGTTGAGGACGTACCAGGCCACATAGCTCGGGTCCTGAACCGGCACATCGTCGTCCACCACGATGACGACCTTCGTAAACATAAGCTGCCCGGTTCCCCACAGGGCATTCATGATTTTGCGGGCGTGCCCCGGATAGGCCTTCCTGATGGAAACAATTGCCAGGTTGTGAAACACGCCCTCAAAGGGCAGGTGCATGTCCACGATTTCCGGGAACTGCCGACGCAACACCGGCTTGGCAATCTCCCCGACGGCTTCCCCCATCCAGCAGTCTTCCATCGGCGGCCGTCCGACAATCGTCGTCTGGTAAATCGGACTGCGGCGGTGGGTGACACAGGTGACGTGAAAGACGGGATAGTTGTCTGCCTCCGTGTAAAAGCCGGTGTGATCGCCAAAGGGCCCTTCAGTACGGAGTTCCTGCGGGTCAACGTAGCCTTCCAAAACGATTTCCGCCGTGGCCGGGACTTCCAGATCATTTGTCAGGCACTTGACCATCGGCACCGGCTTTCCGCGCAGGAAACCGGCCAGCAGCATTTCATCCACATCATCCGGCAACGGGAAAATGGCAGCAAAGGTCAGAATGGGGTCGCCGCCAATGGCCACGGCCACGGGCATGCGTTCACCGCGCTCCAGCGCCGTGCGCCAGTGCGAAGCGCCATGCTTGTGAATCTGCCAGTGCATGCCGGTCGTACAGGCGTCGTACAGTTGCATGCGGTACATCCCGACATTGCGCCGTCCTGTGACGGGGTGGGACGTAAACACCAGTGGGAAGGTGATGAAGCGGCCGCCGTCTTCGGGCCAGCACTGGAGCACGGGCAGGCGACGCAGGTCGAACTCACCTTCCTGCAACACGATTTCCTGACAGGGCCCACGCTTCACCCGTTTTGGAAAAACCGCTCCCAGTTCGGCAAACTTGGGCAACAGCTTGACCTTTTCCAGAATGCCCTGCGGCGATTTGAAATCCAGAATCTCGTTGAGGCGTCCGGCAATGTCGGCGTAGCTCTTGACTCCCAAAGCCATAAGCATCCGCCGCCGGCTGCCCAAGGCATTGATGAGCACTGGAATGGGCGACTCCTCGACGTTCTCGAACAGCAGCGCCGGCCCGCCGGCCTTCGACACGCGGTCGGTGATTTCGGTAATTTCGAGGTGGCAGGACACCGGTGTTTTGATGCGCTTGAGTTCCCCGGCCTGCTCCAAATCCCGGATAAACTCGCGCAGGTCTTCATAGGGCATGGTGAGACAACAACCCAGTCCGTCACACTGAGAAAATGACGCCGCGCCACTAAACGGTCTCCGCGACCGCGCGGCTCGGCGTGAAACTACTGCATGTCTGTCCACAACCAGAAATGGTTTTGGACCGAACCACTTTGATGCAGCAAAGATTCGGGCACGAAAAAAGGCAAGCGAGCAGTCAACTCACTTGCCTTTCTTGATTGGTGGAGGTAAGCGGGTTCGAACCGCTGACCTCTGCAATGCCATTGCAGCGCTCTCCCAGCTGAGCTATACCCCCACAAGTCCGAACCAACACAAAGTTGGCTCGCAACGTGCAAATTATCCAAGCCGCGTCCTGCCGTCAAGCCCCCTCCTGCGATGTGCCAGCAGACGGCAGCCTTGCCGCCAGCTCCTGTGCTATACGCACGAACGTCTCGACAGAAAGCGTTTCCGGGCGTCTCTCCGGCGCAATGCCGGCCCGGGCAAGTCCTTCCAGCAAGTCTGTACGTGAGAGTCCAAGCCGCATCAAACTTCCACCCAGCATTTTGCGCCGCTGCTCAAAAGCAACACTGACGACTCGGCAGAAATACGGCATCAACTCCGGCGGCACGATGGCCACCGGGCGCGGTGTCAGGCGGACAACCGACGACATCACCTTTGGCGGCGGGTGAAAAGCGCCCGGCGGAACGTCAAACAACCGTGTCACTTCACAGGCCGCCTGCACCACGACGGAAAAATAACCATAGTCTTTCGTGCCAGGCGCGGCCGCCAGCCGCCACACGACTTCCCGCTGGAGCATGAGCACAATGTCCGTCCAGAGGTGACGCGCGGCCAGCAGCTTCTCTACGATTGGCGTTGAAAGGTTGTAAGGCACATTGGCCACGACCTTGACGGGTGCTGAAGTGAGACCCCACGCTGCACCGGCTTCGGTCACACAGGCCGCCAGGTCAGCCTCCAGAACATCGCCGACGTGCAGACGCCAGCGCCGGTCGGCAAACCGCACAGACAGCCAGGCCGCCAGATCGCGATCAAGTTCAAAGGCGATGACGCCAGCCGCCCGCTCCAGCAGCACTTCCGTCAGGGCCCCGCGTCCGGGTCCGATTTCCACCACCAGGTCATCCGGGCCGACTTCCGCTGCCGCGACGATGCGGGCCAGAAGGTGTCTGTCACGCAGAAAATGCTGACCGAACCGCTTGCGCGGCGGCGGCAGCGAGGGCAGGACGTCAGGGACGGTCATAGAGCTGGTTGAGCAGAGCCGCCAGCCGAAAGCCGGCCAGGCGTACCCGTTCCCGGGCCGCAGTGTGCGCTCTGGACTTGTAGGCGTCGGAAAGCACCGGCGGCTCCGGGGTGTCGTCCTGTCCGGCTTGATAGACAAGGTCCCGCGCCAGTTGGGTACTTTCATCCAGCCAGCGTACCGGCGGCGCAGCGATCTGCTGCCGTGACGGACGCTTCCGGCTGAGTTCCTGCGCCAGTGCCTGGATTGCCGGGAGGGAAAAGGTGTCGAGGGCGGCATTGTCCCAGAACGCATGCAGGTTGGGCTTGCGCGGCCCATCCAGCGGCGTCCCGGCCGTGGGACGCACGATGAACAGGTTGCCCCCCTGGTCTCCCTGGGGATTGTTTTTTGAGCAACGCGCCACCGTATGGAGTGGCTGATGGACATCCCCTACCAGGTGAATCAGCCAGGCCAGATAGTAGGCTTGCCGGGGACTGTCAGGGGGGCTATGCCGCAGGATGTCTTCGATTTCGACGATTTTCCCCAGCGCGCCGCCATCCGGGGCGACGATCTGAAAGTCGGGCGGAATGGTGACACCCGGCGCTGCCAGCGGACGGTTGACGTAGTGCCATGTCCCGTGAACCCGCATGTCCGGGTACGCCGGATGGGTGCTCGGCGGCGGCTCGCGGTCGGAAAAGCCCTGCCGCTGGTCAAATTTGATGTCATCCACCCAGTAGGAAGCACTCAGGAAGGCAATGAAGGGAGCCTGTTCGGGCAGTACGTCCCGCGTCCACTCGGCATATTCCGGGTGTTGCCTGAGAATCGCCGCCACCCGCACCCGGGCGCGGGGCTGCAACTGTCCATAAGCAATTGCAGCGACAGTGGCATGCCCGGCCTGGTTCCAGGCGAGTACAGGCGTTGTCCCCAAGGCAAACCAACACACCCCAACCCACAACCACCATCCACTCCGACACGCTTTCTGGCGAATGAGCATGACAGCCTGTACCTGGTTACGAAGTTTCCCCCAGCACTTCTCTGGCAGACAGCCGGGGCTGCACGTCAAAACGATAGCCCAATCGAACGGCCGGCCCCAAACGCCACCCAAAAGCCAACGCTCAGGCAAAAGCCCACCAAGCAAAAAGCACCGACCGGTTAGGTCGGTGCTTAGTGGTTTGCCACCTGGTGGCGGCAAGCTGTTGTCTCAGGCCGCGCGCCGCAGATGACGGCGACTGGCAGGTAGCTGATCGACCGTTGTCACGGCTGGCGATCTGACCGGTGCCAATGTCGGACGGTAGATGGTTTTGGTGGAAGGACGCCGGACGTAGTAGGGTCCAACCATCTTCCACTGCTGGGTGTCGAAGGCCCGGTGCGCGCCACAGTTGAGGCACATCCGGTAGGTCTCTTGGTCAATTGTGAAGGGGCGGCTCATATTCGTGTGCCAGCACCCAAAGATACGATGATAAGTGTTTTCAATAAACTCGATGGCACGCTGGAAAGCTTCCTTCGGCCACGTGATCTCAGGCAGTTGTGGAAATGTGAATGTCAGCGACTTGACTTGCATGGCGGATTCCCCCTTTCATCAACAACCCGGAAGCCCAACACCCATAGGTGCTGACCGTGGGTGCTGGCTAAAACCTGCCCTGCGCAGAAACGCCGGCATCTTTTCAGGACGCCGGAAGACACCAAAAGGTTCGCCCGTTTTGCCGGGTCATTGCCGAATCACAAGCTTCTGAAAATCAACCTGCGGTTATCCACCTCCAGACCAATCTCCCACGATGATGCAGACATTTTACAACACCTCTGTTCTCGTTACAGGCGGGGCATCCGGCATCGGGCGGGCCACGGCCCTGGCTTTTGCGGCGGCTGGCGCTAAGGTGCTTGTGGCTGACCGGCAGGCCGAAGGCAGCGCCGAAACGGTGTCCCGGATTGAAGCCGCCGGCGGGCAGGCCCTGTCTGCCGTCGTGGATGTCACCGATGCCAACGCCGTCGCCGATCTGGTCAAAACCGCCGTGCACGCCTTCGGCAGCCTGGATGTTGCCGTCAACAATGCCGGCATTCTGGGCGCACCGGCCCCCCTGCACGACACCGACGAAGACCGCTTCGACCAGGTGCTGAACGTCAACCTGCGCGGTGTCTTTTTGTGTATGAAGTATGAAATCCGCCAAATGCTCAAACAGGGCGGCGGGCGGATCGTCAATGTCGCTTCACTGGCAGGACTCGTGGGCTTTTCGGGCTTTGCTCCCTATGCCGCCAGCAAGCATGCCGTACTCGGTCTGACCAAGACGGCGGCGCTGGAGTATGCCAAGTCCAACATCCGCATCAATGCCGTGTGCCCGTCCATCATTGAAACGCCAATGACGACTGGCGAGCACATTCCGCCCGACCTGCTGGCCAAGTATCTCCGCGCCCACCCTATGGGACGGGCTGGCAAGCCAGAAGAAGTCGCTAACGCCATCCTGTGGCTCGCTTCCGAAGGCGCATCCTTCATCAATGGCGTCGGCCTCACCGTGGACGGCGGTGCATTCGTCCAGTAAGGCCTGCGGGTTCGCCCGGCGTGAACGTCCCACCCAGCTTTACAAACGGGTTTGGCTAGTTGCCCAAAACATCGAGCGGAACTTCCCGGCTGGCGACATTGTGGGCAAAGTCTTCCGCCGTCACAAGCAGGACGTACCGCCCAGCAGGCAGCCCCGGCGGCAGCCGTAACACCCCGACGTTTGTCTTGCGCTGGGCGTCCCACCTGACCGGTACGGGCAACCCACCGGCCAACCGCGCGGCAATGCGCCGGGTATCGGCATCGGCCGCCACCAGAACCTCGATGTCCTCACCGGCGCGGGCCGGCGTCGGCTTGGTCGTCACCTGCAACTGCGGCGGACGGCTGTCAATCGTAAAACCTTTTTCCTCCTGGAAGACCTGTCCGCGGGCATCGGTCAGCACCAGCCGACAGCGGTAACGCCCATCCTGCATCGTCTTCGGAGCAAGAAAACGGGTTTCCCACACATCTTCCGAAGCGAGATAGGTCAGCGGTTTGACCAAGCCAAAGGGAAAGACGGCGACCACCGAGCGAATCGAAGCGTCTGTCCGTACGCGCAGCACCGGATCACCCGGCTTGATGACCCGTGGGCGCAGCAGCGCCCGTGGCGCGGCCAGAAAAGCCGTGTACGGTGTGACGATGTTGTACTTCTTCGAGAGCGCAATGACCTCAGCAATGAGTGCCTCGTCTTCGCCATCGAGCGCCATCCGGCGCAGCAGGGCGCTGATACGTTCCTGCGCCCACAGCCGGGGCAAGTGGCTGTGTGTGGCATCGCGTTCCGGCAAGGCCCCGGTTGCCGTCGCCGTGACTGACCGGCCAGCCTGGGTGCCGCTGACCGTACATTCCACCTGCGCCACCGGTCGCCGATAGCGCCCTATGAAGCTGACCCGCGAGCCGTCATAACCGGTTGTTTCCTCGGCAGGGTACACCGCGTAGGCATTGTCCGGGTCACTCAGGCGCAGCTTGAGACCCTCAACCGGACGCTGCCCGACCCTGGCAAAGAAGGCATCCAGCCGGAAGGTCAGATCGTCCGTTTCACGCCCGAACTCACTGACGCCCCGGCTGACCCGCGCCAGTTCACTGAGAAATTCCCGGTTGGCGTCCGCGCCCACGCCAAAGGCAAAAACCCGCACCGGCGCGCCCCCCTTGGCATTGGCTTCGGCAAAGTCCCGGATGAGCCGGTTGCCGCGCGTGGTCGTCAGTGTCGGATTGCCGTCTGTAATCAGGATGAGGGTGCGCTCATCCCCCGGCAGAACCTTCGCCAGCGCCAGTCCGCGCTGGAGCGCTTTGGCAAAGTCCGTCCCACCGCTCAGGTAACTGCGCCGGATGAAATCCAGCGCCCGCGTCGTGTTCTCCGCCGTTCCGGTCTGGGGTGTCTCGGAAAAGGCCTGTACGTCGTCGTTGAACAGCACGAGATTGAAGTGGTCTTCGGGGCGCAGCGACTTCAAAAAGAGACTACAGGCTTCATACGCCCGGTCGAGCTTTTCAAAGTTCATCGAAAGCGACGTATCCAGCATCACCACGACCGACCGTGGCGGCGCTGGCGTGCGCCCGAAGTCACTGACCGGTTGCCCCCGCTCGTTGAACAGGGCCGACACTTCAAAGTAGCCATCCTCATCCGGCTTCGTCCGATTGGGATCACGCAGGTCATAGGCCAGCAGTGGCTCCGGCGAACGATACGCAATCAGACTCGCACTGGTGCGGGACACATCGAGTCCGTAGTCAAAGGCCAGGTCCTGGGTCAGCGCCACGCCTGCGCCCTGATATTCGGCCACCACACGGTTGACGCCCATCGGCGTGACCTGAAGCGGGTAAGCCGTATCGCGCTGCCGGAATCCCACCAGTGGGAAACCGCTGGTGATGTCCACGCGAATAGACAGGCTGCCAACAGCTTGCTGGCCGTACTGGGAAGGTTTGAAGGGCAACGAAAAGAACGACCGCAATCCGGCAACCGGCACAGCCTCGACATATTCCAGCTCAACCCGCTTGGTGCCGTAAGCCGGAATGGGCACGAGACGGACGGTAAAGGCCGTGGCCCCACCGGCTTCGTCCTCCTGTGTGACCAACCCCGGATCAATGGCCTGCCGTTTGAGTTCGGCGTAAACTTCCTGGGCACGCGGCAGTTCGAGCATCACGCCCGGAATCCGCACATCACCATCCCAAACAGCAAAATCGGCAATGGCTCCACTCGTCGGCAGCCGGAAGATGTACTTCCCTTCCAACGGCTGATTTGTCCGGTTGGCATAAATCTGGACAATGCGCACCCGTGCGAACTGTTGATCAATGCGGATGTCCACCCGCATGTCATCCAGGGCGATGCGGGTGGGATCGGGCCTGGCTTCATCACCGGGCAGAACGACGCCCGACTGGGCTGCCGCCGGAAGCCCTCCACCGGCAATGACCAGCCACAGGACAGGCAAAACCCAACGTGCCCAGCCGAGCAGCCGGACCCAGTGCAGATGGTAAACGTGTGGGAGCATGGTCTTGAACGGCCGGAGCAGAATTTCTGGATGCGGCGCTACATTACACCTTCACGCCTGTGGCCGGCTACGTTCAAGCTAAAAAGTTTTTCTTGAATCTGTTTCGCCTTGCTTAGCGCGTTATGCCGGGCTGATGATCGCCAAACTCCACAACTTCAACGGCCGGCTCGGCCGGCGGGGCAAACTCATCCCACCCGGCGATGACCACGCCCAACCCACCGTCAGGAAAACGCTCCATCATCCGGGCAATGTCAGGCATCGGTTCGGCCGAAGCTTCCGTGACGGCGCTGGCCAGCAGGTTTCCGGTAGTTTCCACCCACACGTGCTCCCAGTTCTCACCGAACTTCATGCGTCCAACGTAGGCGTAGGGAGAATGTACCGTGTACTCGCGGCTGCGCCACATCCGGGCCGGTGTGCCGTCTGCCGTCGCCACATAGCCGGCCAGATCATACTGCACCTGCTCGGTTGTCGCCGTTGGCGCTTCGCCGGTCAGGTGAGCCGCAGCCAGGGCGGTGGTGACTTTCGGCGTCGCCACGGCAACGCCCGTCGGGGTTTTGCCAGACCGGATTCGGGCAACCGGCTGTGAACCGAAGGTGGCCTTTCGTACGGCTTTCCGCCCACCGTTGCGCATCATCCGGCGGCGGACCTTTTTCCGTACCGTTTTCTTGCCGGAGACTTTCCCGGAAGTCTTCTTCACCGTTCCGGTTGGAAGGACAGAACCGGAACCGGTCTGCGCCAAGGCATCCACGCTCAGAACAGCCAGCAGGACAAGCAGGATGAGGAAGGTACGGCGAAACAGCGCAATCACGGGAAGTACAGCCTCGCGGTGGGTGATGACGTTCCTGCCCTTGAGCTGGAGCAAGTGGCGTGCCAGACCTGTGGCGGCTTTGTATGGACAACCTAAATTCTTGAAAAGAAAAATCTTGGCTACACTGTAAGGCCAACTGACACCAGCCTTCGCCCGGCTTCCGGCGTTCAGCACCCACACAGCCGATGCGTAACCTGACAGTGCCGAAGGTGTGATGCCAGTGCCAGCGCCAGCAATTTTCGGGAACCTTTTGCGCCCAAAGGTGTCAACGCCATTGCATTGCACCCAAGGCTGGCTGCCAGCACTTCATTTGGAGCGCTTCCATGTCATCGGCTTCCGAACTTCCGCTCCCACTTTCACTGCCAGCAGACACGGTGGCCACAGGGTCATCGGAAACCGCCCGGCCGCTTTCCACGGCGGAAGGTGAGTTGCTGGATGGAATTCGCGCCGGCTCACACGCCGCGTTTGAAGTGCTGGTGACGGCGCACCAGAAGCCCCTTTACAACCTGCTCCTGCGGGTGCTGGGCAACCCCGATGACGCGGCCGATGTCCTGCAGGAAACCTTCCTCAGCGCCTATCGCGGCGCCGGCAGCTTTCGCGGAGACTGCGACATCCGCACCTGGCTCTACCGGATTGCCATCCGCCGCGCTGCCAACCATCGCCGGTGGTGGCGGGCCCGGCGACAGACAGCCACGGTTTCGCTCGATGCCGAAACCGAAGCTTCGACGCCGTCACTGTCTGAAACCCTTGTTGCCCCCAATGCCGACCCGGAACAGCAGGCCCTGTGGCGGGAGCGTCAGGCGCAGGTGCTGGCGGCGTTGGCCCGGCTCAAGTTTGACTTCCGGGTGGCGGTGGTCATGCGGGACATCCGTGGCATGAGCTACGAAGACATTGCCGCAGCGTTGGAAATCTCCGTCGGCACGGTCAAATCACGCATCGCCCGGGGCCGCGCCATGCTCCGCGCGGCACTCAACCTTCCGGCTTGAAGGAAAACGGCAAGCACATGACGAACGATACACCCACCGATCTCGATGCCCTTCTGTCTGCCTTGCCCGAAGTGACGCCCCCGGCACACCTTCACCGGCGCATGGTGACGGCGCTTGACGTGGAAGCAACCCGCCGCCGGCAGCCGGGCAAATGGCCCCTGTGGCTGACCGAACACCCCCGGCTCATCGGCTACGGACTGGGGCTGGCGGTGGCCACGTTCCTGTTTGGGGGCCTGTCCATCCGGGTCTGGCAGCCGCTCCACTACCTCACAACCGAACCGGACTACGCCCTCGTGTATGTCCCCCACAAGGCAAACCACCGCTTCGTCGGCGACCTCACCCCAACCGCCACACGCCCCTACCTCACCAGTGGCAAGGGATTTGACACGCTGCCAGCCCGTCTGGCCGGTCAACCGGAGGGCATGCTCGTCATCGCCGAAATCTCCCCTTCCGGCGAAGCCCGCTGTGTGGATGTCGTTGAACCCGAAGCCGATGCGTCACTGGTGGCAGCCGTCAATCAGGCCCTGCGCAGCATGACGTTCCGCCCGGCGACCCGGGCCGACGGCCGTCCGGTTGCCGCCCGCATTGCCCTCTACCTGGAGCAGATAGCTGTCCGGGGCTAGGAACAGCGAGTGGTGAGTAGCGAGTGGCGAGTGGGGAACAGCGAATGGCGAGTGGCGAGTGGTAGGGGCAGTTCCCGGAACTGCCCGTACTGGCGAATGGGGCGGCTGACGCCTACGGCAGCGATGGGCGAACGCCTTCCACCCACACGTCGCCATCCTCAAAGTATTCGTGCTTCCAGATGGGCACGGTTGTCTTGATGCGGTCAATGCCAAAACGGCAGGCGTCAAACGCCACGGCTCGGTGCGCAGCGGTCACCACCACCAGGACACTGGTCTCCGAAACATGCAGTCGCCCGATGCGGTGGATGAGTGCCACACGGTCAATGTCAGGAAACTTGACATGCGCTTCCGCAGCCACCCGGCGTAGCATCTTCACCGCCATCGGGATGTAGGCTTCATAGTCAAGGTGGCGCGTCCGCCGTCCGTGCAGGTTGTCCCGCACAACGCCTTCAAACGTCACGACCGCGCCGGCACATTCGCGCACCAACTGCCGGACGACCGCCTGGGTCTCGATAGGTTCCGCCACGATTCCGACGAGATCGCCATTATCCAGATGTTCGATCATCCCGGCTTTCAACCTCCGGCAATGGGTGGGAAAACGGCCACGTCATCCCCGGCGCGAATGGGGGTGTCGGGCCGTGCATACTCCTCATTGACGGCGACGAGCAAACTGCCCTCAAACGGCGCAAGCTGCGGATACTGCCGGCAGACCGCAGCGAGGACCGCGGCTGCCGTCGTGGGTACGCTGACCTGTACCGAGGCCGTTGGCTGACCAATCAGCGCCCGGCACTGACCAAACACAGCGATGTCAAGCCTTGTGGAGACGGTCATAGCGGCTGACCTGCAACATCACCAAAGGTTGTCTGGAGTAAGCCCACGGCCAGTATAGCAGCCGTTTCAGCCCGCAGGATGCGCGGCCCCAGCGTGATGCCGTGCGCTCCCTGCGCCTCAGCCAATTGCCGCTCGTCCTCGCTCCAGCCACCCTCCGGGCCCACCAAGGCCACAACCGTTGGCAGATGACCCGGAAACCGGCTGACGACCGCAGCCCAACCATTTCCCTGCCGTTCGGTGAAAAAGAATTTGACACCTCCCGACAAAAGCACATCTGTAACCGGCTGCGGTGGCAGAATGGGCGTCAGGTAGCCCCGTCCGCACTGCTTTGTGGCTTCACGACTGATGCGTGACCAACGCTCAAGTTTTTCTGAAGCGCCACGAATCAAACCCGGTTCAACATGGCGCGTCACCAGCGGAACAATACGGGTGACGCCAAGTTCAACCGCCTTTTGGATGACCCACTCAAACTTGTCCGCCTTGAGCAGCGCCACACCCAAGGTCAGATCAAGTGGGGATTCGCCAAGCGCCGGGAGTGGCGCATCCAGCGCCAGCCGTACGCCACGCTTTGAAGCCTCGGTCACTGTCGCCTGAAACACCTGCCCCTGCCCATCAAAGACCGTTACCACCTCGCCCACTCTGATGCGCAGAACATGGACAGCATGGTGCGCTTCATCCTCCGCCAACTGGACGGAAGTCGCCGTAAAGTTTTCTGACGGTGCATAGAAACGATGTCCCGGCACAGTCCAGCTCCACTGAAGACGCTAGGCGGCAACGTCACGCCGTCCGGCGAGAATGACGGCCAGCATGACCAATGCCTCGATGACGCCGGCCAACCCGGCCGACACCCCAACGGCCCGTTGCAAACCAGCAGCGCCGACTTCCAGCGCCCCAAAGGCCACAGCAGCCGGAATCACCCCCAGCGGATGCTGGCGGGCCAGCAGGGCCACAGCTACGGCCATGTAGCCATACCCCGGCGAAAACTGTTCATAGAGACGGTGACTGACGCTGAGCACTTCCACCCCGCCGGCCAACCCGGCGCACCCGCCGCCCACAGCCAACGCCAGCCAGGTCATCCGGTGCAGCGCAATGCCTGCCGTCGCAGCGGCCACCGGGCTGCTTCCGGCCACCCGCAAGCGCAAGCCGGTTGGAGTGTAAAAAAGCCAGACATAACCGACCACGGCCAAAACCAGCGCCCACAGCGTACCGCTGTGCAGACGGGTCGGGGGCAACCAGCGCGTCAGCCACAGGGCTTCGGACACCAACTCTGTCTGCGGATACCCTTTCGAGGCTTCCTGGAGCGGCCCGTGAACCAACCAACTCACCAGCCAGAAGGCGATGAAGTTGAGCATCAGCGTTGAAATGACTTCATTGACGCCGCGCGTGGTCTTGAGCCAGGCCGCCACGAGCGCCCACGCGCTTCCGGCCAGGATGGAGGCTGCCAGCACCAGTCCGACCGCCCACGGCGTTTCCAACCGCACGCCCAGAAACACTGCTGCCAACGCACCGAGCAACATCTGCCCCTCGGCGCCAATGTTGAACTGCCCGCCCCGAAAGGACAGTGCGACCCCCAGCCCGCACAGAGCCAGCGGTGTGGCTTTGACCAGCGTATCGGCCACGGCAAACGGACTCCCGAACGCCGACTGGAACATCACCTGCAGGGCCGGCAACGGCGCGTAGCCGGCCACCCGCAGCACAAGCATCCCGGCGGCCAGAGCCGCCAGCAGCGCCAGAACTGTCCGCCCCACCGGATGCCACTTCTCAATCCCGGCGGCCATAGCGTTCCCAAGTCGGACCGTCGCCGGCCATGAGCCGGCCCAGATCAGCCGGTGGGATGTCAAATGTCAAAGAGGTTGACAGTCGCCCTCGGTAAAGCACAGCAAACCGCTGACAGAGTGCCTGGATTTCGTCGAGTTCGTTTGACATCAGAACCAGCCCCAGCCCCTGCCGGCAGGCCCCGCGCAGGGCCCGGTGAATCGTGGCCACTGAGGCCACATCAACGCCCCAGGTCGGATTGACGGCCACCAGAACCCGTGGCCGCGGAGCCAGTTCCCGCGCCACAAGCAGCTTCTGCTGGTTGCCGCCGGAAAGCGCCGCCGCCGGAGCATCGGCATGTGGGGTGCGGATGTCGAAGTCACGGATGAGCGTCCCGGCGTACTGCCGCAGGGCGGCTCGGTCGAGCAGCACGCCCCACCGGCGCCAGTCTGGTGCGAGTTCGTCTCCCAGAATGACGTTTTCGGCCACCGACAGCTCAAGCGCCAGACCAGCCTGCCGCCGGTCAGGCGGGATGTACCGCAACCCGGCCGCCAGGCGCGCCCGGCGTCCAGCCGGTAGCGGACGACCATCCAGCCACAGGTTTCCCTGCATCGGGCGCAAACCCACCAGGGCTTCGGCAAGTTCAGTCTGCCCGTTGCCATCCACACCCGCGATGCCGAAGATTTCGCCCTCCCGTACCTCGAACGAAATCCGGTGCAGGGCTGTCCGGCTGCCGTCAGCCGGTACGGTCAGGTTTTCGACGCGCAAGCGCACCGTTTCTGCCGGTGGCGCTGTGGCGCTATGACCCAGGGCGGCTGAAGCCAGGTGCTCGCCCACCATGGCGGCTGCCAGCACATCGGCTGTCACCTGGGATGCCGGATATTCGGCCACTACCCGCCCCTGCCGCAGCACGGTAATGGTATCGCACAGCTCCAGCGCCTCACGGAGCTTGTGGGTGATGAAGACAACACCGGCGCCGGCCGCGCGCAACTCGCGCAGCAGGTCAAACAGCGTCTCCACTTCGGGCGGCGTCAGAACGGCCGTCGGTTCATCGAGCAGCAGCAGCGTGGCCTGGCGATAGAGCGCCTTCAGAATTTCAACGCGCTGCCGCACGCCCACCGGCAGCCCGCCGACGGCGACATCAAGCACCTCCCACAGCCCCAGCCGTGCTGCCAACCGGTCCAGGCGCGGACGGTCTGGCGTCCGTTCACCGAGCAGGACGTTTTCACGCACCGTAAAGCTGTCAACCAGGTGGAAGTGCTGGTGAACCAGACCAATCCCGGCAGCAATCGCCAGCCGGGGCGAAGTCAGCCGGAGCGGACGGCCATCCCGCTCAATCCGCCCCCGGTCCGGCTGAACCGCCCCGAACAGGATGTTCAGAAGCGTGGATTTTCCGGCGCCGTTTTCGCCCAGAATGCCGTGAATCTGTCCCGGCCGGAGCGTCAGGGAAACCCCATCCAGCGCCAGCACGGTTCCGTACCGCTTGGAGATGTCGTGAAGCGCAAAGGCGGCCAACAGTTACGGCTGCTCCTTGAAAACGTCAATCTCGCCTTTCTGAATCGCCAGGGTCAGACCGTTGAGCTTGCCTTCGATTTCCTTTGGAATGAAGCCTTTCTTGATGGCAAAGCCAACGGCGTTGTCCCGAATGCCCAGATGCACGACTTCACCCTTCTGCTCTTTTTGCAGGATGCGGCGGACAATTTCAGCCAGCCCCTGCGGGTTGCTGGTCGGACTGCCCACGATGTGGTCAGGGGCCAGATGGGACTGGTCTTTCTGCATCCCAAAGGCGCGGATGTTACGCTCCTTGACGGCCTGAAAGACACCGGCCGCAGCGGCATCGCAGTCGTGAATGAGAAAATCCGCCCCTTTGTCAATCATCGCCAGAGCCTGCTGGCGCGCGGCAGCCGTATCCGTCCAGCTTCCAATGAAAGCAATCATCACATCTATCTTGGGGTTGATGGCCCGCGCTCCGTTGCGGAAGGCATAGAGGTTGCGCGCCGAAGCCGGAATGTTCTGTCCACCAATGGCCCCGATGCGCCCCGTTTTGGACATCATCGCGGCAATGGCTCCGGCCAGATAGGAAGCCTGCCCAGTGTCGAACACGACGCTCACGACATTCGGTGCGGCTTTGTCGCCGGCCGTCACCACGAAGGTTGTCCGGGGAAAGTCTTTGGCAACCGCGAGGGCCTGATCGGTGAACTCGCCGCCGTGGCCGATCACCACGTCAAAGCCTTCCTGGGCAAAGGCCCGGAAGCCCTGCTCGCGGTCGGCTGGACTGTCATTGACCTGCTGCTGGCGCACTTCACAACCCAGCTCTTTCTCGATGATCTTGAGGGCGTCGTACCCAAAGGCATTCCACCCGTCATCGCTGATGGGGCCGGGACTCAGAAGCGCCACACGCGGTTTCTTCTCACCGGAAGTCGTCGGTGCAGCCGGTTGGGATGCAGGAGTTGAAGCCGGTGTATCCGGCGCTTTGCCGCCACAAGCAGCGCCCACGATGAGCCAGAGGAAACCGGCGACACCAAACAGCCAGGAACGTCGCCGATGGTGAAAAACAACGAAAGGGGTTGAGACACTCACGGTACTCTTTCAGAAGAAGCCAGCGGGGTGGTCGTCGGGGGGGCTTCGGCTGCCGGGCGCGGTCTCCATCGCTCGCGCAGCACTTCAATGACAGCCGGCAGCACCGATACGACGATAATCCCCAGAATGACGAGTGAAAAGTTCTTCCTGACGAACGGGATGTTGCCAAAGGCATAGCCGGCGTAGGTCAGCGAGGCAATCCACAACACACCGCCGATGACGTTGTAGATGAGAAACCGTGGATAGTGCATGGCGCCAATGCCGGCGACGAAGGGGGCAAACGTCCGTACGATGGGGACGAAACGGGCGATGATGATGGTCTTCCCGCCGTATTTGGCATAGAAGCGCGCCGTACGGTCAAGATGCCGCCGGTCAAAAAGGCGTGACGTGTCGCTGCGGAAAACGGCCGGCCCAACCCGTTTGCCAATCCAGTAGTTGACCGTATCCCCCAGCACGGCGGCGACACTCAGGGCCACCACCACGAGGTGAACATCGAGCACGCTGCCGGGTGTCGCGGCCAGGGCGCCGATGGCAAACAGTAACGAATCGCCGGGCAGAAAGGGCGTCACCACGAGGCCGGTTTCGCAGAAAATCACCAGAAACAACAGGACGTACAACCAACCGCCAAGCTGACCGCCCAGGGCGTTGAGGTGTTTGTCGAGGTGCAGGATGAGATCGAGGAGGTATTTGAGCAGTTCCATCATCGGGTCTGGTGCGCGGGTTCAGCGTTGCCGGTTCGGCGCAGTGGGCGTGGCAGTTGCCGGTTTGGTCTCGGCTTCGCCCGACGGGGTAAACGTTCCCTGGATGAAAACAGCCGGGACTTCTTTCATGTCCTTACCGTCGCCGGTCACGATCCGTTTAAGCGACGACTGGCGATATTCCGCATCAGCAACCGTCAGGGTGTAGCGCCCTTCCTGCTGGGGTTCAAGCCGGTTGGGGACAAGGTAGATGGTGCGGCGTTCCGGGGGTGCGCCTTCCGGCTGACGGGGATACAGCTCAATCTCGGCCCGCAGTTCATAGAGCGTCTCGTTGGTGATGTTTTTGACGAGACCGGCAATCGTGACCATACGGACGACTTTTCCACCGGCTCCCTTCGGCGCGGAAGAATAGGCGTTGGCATACTGCCGCACTTCCACCTGCTTGACCGGAAGCGGCGGCGGAGGCGGCGACTCAAGCCCCAGGGCGCGTGGAATGGCGGCCACGCGCTCCGCCCAGGCCGGGGGCAGCAGCCAATGGCGCACGGTGGGGAAAAAGACGACAACCAACCCGCCCAGTACGACGGCATACACCACCAGACTCACCCCAAGCCAGGCTGCCTCGCGCCGAATCCCGGTCGGGCGGTCATCGGCCAGAAAGCGCGGTGGCGCAACTGAAGACGCGGACGGCGACCCGGCCGGTGGCAACGTCCCGGCCGGTGGTTGCGGGCGTACGGCCGGCACCTGCTGCACGGGCAGCGGTAGCGGCGGTGCAGGCGGTGCCACCGCCGGAGCAGAAGCATCAGGGCGGGGCTGGTCCGTGACGGCGGCATCCCTGGCTTCCCAGCTCAGGGCCAAAGTTTCCGCGGCCGTAATGACGGCCGTGGTCGCGGCCGAGGTCGCTGGCGTCACAGGTGCCGGCTTCGGGGGGGCTGCCGCGTCTGGCGTTGCCTTCGGTGCCGCTGCCGGTGGGCGCAGGGACTTCCGCTGGACGGGAAGCCGCTCGGTCAAACCGGCGCGCGGAGGATTCGGTATGGTTTCCGGCTCAGGCGCGGGTGGCACAGGTGGCGGAAGCAATGAACCCGTCGGGCGGCTGCCCAGCGGGCCCGTTGTCTTTGGGCCCGTTGTCTTTGGGGAAGCCGGAGGTGGTGCGGGTGACGGTGCCAGTCGCGCCCGGATGTCCTCGGCAAGCAAACCCGATGGGGTGGAGGAAGGTTCAGAGGTGGAAGCCCCGGCCACGGGTGCAGGCGTCAGGGGCGTTGTGGCCGCGTCCGGGTCAGGCAGGGGAGCAGGGTGGACGCCGCCTTCAGACGCTGGGGCCGGTGGGCGCACAGGCTGGTCATTCGTGGCCTTCGGGCGGATTGCAACCGGGAGAACCGGCGCGGCGTGAGGCGCCAGCGAGGACGTTGCCGGGGCGGACGAAGCGTTCTCTGATCCTGACCAGTAGGCGGCAATGTCTTCTGCCACAGCTTCCGGCGGCGCTGGCACTGGAGCTGAAGCCGGGGCAGAGTGCAGGGCAGGCGATGGTGCTGCCGGAGCGGCTGGGACGGGTGCGACCGGTGGGACAGACAACGGAGCCCCCACAGGAGTCTCGGCGACAAGCGTCGGCGCAGGCGGTGCCTCACTGGAGACGATTCCAAGCAATCCATCATCGCCAATGTCCCGCTGGTCAGGGGCAGCCCGCAGGCTCTGCCAGGCCACCCACAGCAACACCAGAGCCAGCAGGACAAAGAACACTATCAGCGTCACGCCGGCAATAAACGACCACTGGGCGGCCGGCATGAGGAAACCAGGGCTGACGAGGGCTTTGAGTACAAACATCAGGATTCGCCGTTGAGGTGTTTGATGATGGCTTCGAGGATTTCATTTTCCTTGATGCCCTTGGATGGGCATTCAACCCAGACGCCACCGGTTTCCGTCTGATACTCCCCTTCGATGCGGGCATAAACTGTCAACTGGGTGCGCTGGGGATCAAGCGGCAGGGCTTCCAGTTCCAAGGCGTAGCGCCCGCGTACCCAGGTGAAGTTCCCTCCACCGGGACGGCGCGCGATGAACTCCAGGTTGGCGCCGGAAGTCAACGCGCCACGGGTGAAAATGACCGGTTTGGTCACAAGGCGTCCGGGCTTTTCGGCGCTCAGTTTTTCATCCAGGACAAGTTCGCGGTCACTGAGCACCTGCCGGATGGCATCCAGCAGCGTATCGCGCGGCACGTTGAAGGTGTAAGGGTTGGGCAGCATGGGCTTTCTTTCCTTGCCCCGCCCCCAACTGATCTGCCCGGTGGCCGGGGCGCACCACCCGCCGGCGAGAACCCCCAGCAGCAGTCCCACGGTGAGTACCCATCCCTGGAAGTTTGTCGTCCTGGTCATCCGAACCCCCTTTGTGCCCGCCGGCACGGTAGATGTCTGGCTGGCATTGCCTCAAATCCAGCCCCAGCATAGGGTGACACCAAACGCTATGGTAGCATTTCACGGCGGACTGCGGCCTCACGTTCCAGCGGATGTTCCCGCGCCGTGAAACGTTTTCCCAACGATGGAGAACCATGACTGACCATTTTTCTGTTGCCGATTTTCAGCGTGCGGCCGACATCGCCTGGATTCTGGAACACTGCCGCCGGATTGCGGTCGTCGGGCTGTCGTCCAAACCCGACCGCGCCAGTCATGGCGTGAGCCGGTTCATGCTCGAATGGGGTTACGACATCATCCCGGTCAACCCCATGGAAGTCGCGGTTTTCGGGCGTCCGAGCTATCCCGATCTTGCTTCCATCCCCGGTGAGGTGGATTTGGTCAACGTTTTCCGGCGCTCGGAAGATGTGCCGCCGATTGTCGAAGCCGCTATTGACAAGGGTGCCAAAGCCCTGTGGCTCCAGCTTGGGGTTGTTCACCCCAGCGTCCAGCGGGCGCGGGAGGCCGGTCTGCGCGTGGTTGTGGATCGCTGCCTGATGATTGAACGGCAGCGCCTGGGCTGACCCCGGTGGTTCGAGCAGGGTGAAGGTTTCAAAGAACCGCTGCACGTCGTCCCGGTCCAGCTCGATGGGAAAGGTTGTGATGACGGCCAGTTGGTAAAGGCGTGGCGCAGCAAAGATGAAGTCCACGCGGCCAAAGATGGCCTTGTCATCGCGCATACCACCGAAGAAAACGGCGCGCGCCGGATGGCCCTGAACGATGTAGCGGTCTTCCTGCTCGATGGCTCCCTTGTACGGGCGCAGCAACGCATCCCGCGCCGCATCCATGACCTGATCCGGCGTGGCGTCTTTCAGTTCCAAGCGGGTAAAGGTTCTGACGGCCACGCTGCACAGGGTTTCATTGGCCGACAGGCTGGTGAATGCAATGACGGAGCCGTTGGCGCTGTCCTCACGCCTGGGCTGCTCGAAGCCGCGCGGCAGACGGACGCGGAAACCGCCGTCGGTTGAAACGAGTTCAAAACCGGTGCGGGGCTTATCATCCGGGCGTTCCCGCTGCCGTCCGCTCTGGGCTGGCACAGCCCCGACCGCGGCCATCAACCAGTACACCGTCAGGAATACAACACACCACCTCATCGCCCTAACCTCACCTGATGCACTCTCCCACGGCGGCCGCTTCCAACCCGGACTGGCATCCCTGGCGCCCCGTCACCAGACACCCGTGCGGCCGGCGTAAGTTGCAACGCGCAGGATGTCGCCATTCGTTTCAAACGTCACCGCACCGTCCCGTCCGGTATGCCACTGCGCGGCCCGCGGCAGAAGTGCCGCATAGCGATTCACCACCTCCGGGTGGGGATGCCCAAAGGGGGACTGTCGCGGCGCGCTGAAGACCACGTGTGCCGCCCGCGTGGCCCCGATGAAGTCAACCGAACTCGAACTGCGGCTGCCATGATGGGGTGCTTTCACGACATCGCAGGTGAGGTTGGCTGGTTGGGCCACAAGCTGGCGTTCCGCCGCAGCTTCAATGTCACTTGTGAGAAGGAAGGCGCGCCGGCCGTACTCGACCCGCAGGACGACGGAATCATCATTGGCGCCGGTCGGGACCGCTCCGGCCGGCGGCCAGAGAAAAGTCAGGGTGACATTGCCAAGCTGAAGGCGCTGACCAGTGCCAACGGCCTGGCGTGGAATAGCCCGGCGATCAAGTGCCTGCACCAACCGCCGAAACACCGGGTCATCCAGGCGCGCTGGCCCGTGCCAGACTTGGCCCCATTCAAAACTGTCCACCAGCGGAATAAGTCCCCCGATGTGGTCGGTGTCGGGGTGCGTGGCCACCACGGCGTCAAGCCGTCTGATACCACGCGCCCACAGGCAGCGGGCAACGACGCGCTCACCGATGTCCAGGTGGTCTTCACGAAAGCCATCCGGCCGGGGGCGGCGGCTGTCGGACTGTCCGCCGCCATCCACGAGGATGCTTTCACCGGTTGGGAACTCCAGCAGGATGCTGTCTCCCTGCCCGACATCCAGGAACGTCACCCGCAGCCAGCCGGCCGGCGGCATGCGCCAGGTGCGCGGCGGAGCCACACTCAGCCAACCGAAAACGACACACAGCGCAGCCCCCAGCATGACCGGGGCCACCTCGTGTCGGCGGCCGGAAGGCGGCGCCAGCGGTTGCCACCGCTCAAGCGCCACAACCAGCAGGAGACACCCCAGGGCAAAGCCGCCATACAGCGCAAGCCCCCACCCTTCCCAGTGTGGCACCCGCCAGCTTCCCCATCGGCTTCCCACTTCGGCCACCCGGACGAGTCCGTGAACACTCCCGGCGACCAGCCATTTGACAAGCGCGGCACCCGGCGGGAAGACCACCAGCAGGGCAAAGTACGCCAGCGTGGACAACAACACGACACTCATCATGAGTTCTGCCACCAGTGTCGCCACCCCGCCGCCCGGCGTGAGACGGTTGAAGTAGAAGAGGTTGAGGGGCAACAGGACGATTTGCACACAGGTACTCGCCAGCAGCAGCCCAAAAGCCCACCGCAACCCGGTTTGGAGGTTCCAGTCGCCAAATCCGAGGCGTTCGAGCCGCGCTGCCCAAGGGGATTTCTCCAGACGGTACGTCACCGGCTCACCCCGCATCCGGGCCTGAAACGCCGAAGGTCGCCAAAAGAGGGCCTCGGCCAGACGGCGGATGAAACGCGGCGCATGGGGCGGATAGGGACTGGTACGTTTCGGCTGCCAGGCACCAATGGCCCGCAAACGGGCATGGATGGGCGCGGCCACGCCGACGAGCGCCAGGACTGCGCCGAATGTCAACTGAAAACTCGCGGCAAAAAGATTCGAGGGCTGCGTCACCAGCAGCACGCAAGCGCAGGCTCCCAGAATGTTCAACCAGTGCGGCCGGCGATACCACAGACCGACGAACTGCCAGATGGAAACCGCCACCACGGCCCGCCAGACCGGCGGATCGAGGCCGACCAACAGAGCGTAGCCCCACGCCGCAGCCAGTACTGCTAGCGCCACGGCCCAGCGGTGGATGCCAAAACGGGTCAGTATCCAGGCCATGAGTCCGGCGACCAAGGCAAAATGCGAACCCGAAATGACAAGCAGGTGAAACGTCCCACTTTGACGGAATGCGTCAGCCCAGGTGGCATCCAGAAAGCGCTCACTCCCCAGCACGACTCCCGCCAACAACCCGGCGGTGCGGGCGTCGAAGTCCCGCTGCAACTGGTAGATGGCATGCAGCCGCAGTTTTTTCAGCCACGAGCCAGCCGGTGAAGCCGTGGGGCGCAGGCGCGTCAGGGTAATGATCTGACCCTGAGCATCATAGCCGCGCCAGTCGAGATAGTCGCCGACCGCGTAGCTTCCCGGATTGGCGTAGCGGCCCCGGCGACTGAGGGTGGCGGTGACAGCAAGCAGGTCGCCTGGCGTCAGGGTTGCCTGCTCCCATTCGTGGACATGCTCGGGGCGGGTCAGCAGCAGCACCAACCGTACCCGTCCGCGTGCCGGGACAGGAACTGACGACGGTGTTGACTGGAGGGTGGCGACATCCACATCGAAGGACAAACGTCCGACGGCCGGTTCAGGCCAGTCGGCAAGCTGGCCTGTCAGCCGAAGCGAGGTATCCGGCGGCAAGGTCCGCAGCCGGACGCGCACCCGGTCAGGGGCTTCCCGTGCCGCCTGCTCCAGGGAAGCACACCAGGCTCCGCCCAGTACTGTACATACAGCAGCCAATCGCAACCCGGATTCCGGGAAAAAGCAAGGCTGCCGTCGCTGGCTGGCCCACAACAGCCAGACGCTGAAACATCCCAGTCCCCACCACCAGGGCGAGGTTTCAGGTAGCCAGGACGCAAGCAGGATGCCGCCGCTCAGCCAGACCGCAGCCCAAAACATTGGGCAGTGACGACAGGCACTCGGCTGCCTGAAGCTCTGGCTTGACATGCTTGCAACCATTCACTTAGTTTCCATGCCAAACTGGAGAAAAGCCAACCTCGTACAGCTCCTGCAAGCTGAGCTTTACACGTAAGCGTTTCTGGTCAGTCTCGACCTCTTACCGCAGGGTATTCGGAAAATGTCAGCAAAACTTGGTGAAGTCCTCATCAAGGAGGGACTAATCACACCCCAGCAGTTGAAGGAAGCGCTTGACTACCAGCGGGCTCATGGTGGTCGGCTTGGCTCCATTCTTGTCTCGCTGGGGATGGTGCAGGACGAGGCCATCACAGCCGTTCTGAGCCGACAGTACGGTGTTCCGGCTGTCAACCTCGACCTGTTTGATGTTGACCCGAACGCCGTCCGACTTTTGCCCGAAGAAACCGCCCGTAAGTACATGGTTATGCCGTTGGCGCGCAACGGCTCGACGATGACGCTGGCGATGGTGGATCCGGCCAATGTCTTTGCCATTGACGACATCAAGTTCATGACGGGGCTCAACATCGATCAGGTCGTTGTTTCAGAGCTTTCGCTTGAACGTGCCTTGGCGCGCTACTACGCCCCGGAAAAGGGACTCGTTCTGGCGGAGAAAATGAGCGAGTTCTCAGCCGGACTCAATGACCAATTCAGCCTCAGCAGCCTCGCTGGCGGGGCTAATGTCCCCACCACAGCACCTGTCAACCTCGATGAGGCCATGAGCGAACTCAACGAGGCGCTGGGCGACAGCGATCTTGAAGTCAGCGAATCCAATGAAGATGTCCTTGACCTTAGTGCGGCCTCAGCCGATGAAGCGCCGGTCGTCAAGCTGGTCAATATGATCCTGGTCAGCTCGCTGGAATACGGGGCAAGTGACATCCACATCGAGCCGTACGAGAAAGAGTTTCGTGTCCGCTTCCGCGTGGATGGTCTGTTGCGGGAAGTTATGCGCCCACCGCTGAAAATGCGTGCCGGGCTGACCTCACGCATCAAGATTATGGCCAAACTGGATATTGCCGAGACCCGGCTGCCCCAGGACGGACGCATCAAAATCAAACTCAAACGCGACACCGGCGTGCGCGACCTGGATTTCCGCGTCTCGACGCTGCCCACGATCTGGGGCGAAAAAATCGTGCTTCGGCTGCTCGACAAAGAGAAGCTGATGCTTGATATGACCAAGCTGGGGTTTGAGCCGGAAAGCCTCGAAAAATTCAAACGCCAGATTGCCAAACCCTACGGCATGGTGCTGGTGACAGGGCCGACGGGATCGGGAAAAACCAACACGCTCTACTCGGCACTGGCCAGTCTCAACACGCCGGACACCAACATCATGACGGCAGAGGACCCGGTCGAATTCAACCTGACTGGTATCAACCAGGTGCAGATGAAAGAACAAATCGGGTTGAATTTTGCGGCTACGCTGCGCTCATTCCTGCGCCAGGACCCCAACATCATCCTCGTCGGTGAGATTCGTGACTTTGAAACGGCGGAAATCGCCGTCAAAGCGGCCCTCACCGGGCACCTGGTGCTCTCCACCCTGCACACGAACGATGCCCCTTCGACCGTCAGCCGCCTGATGAACATGGGGATTGAGCCGTTTCTGGTTGCCACTTCGGTCAACCTTATTCAGGCACAACGACTCATCCGGCGCATCTGTACCGAGTGCAAGGCCCCGGCCAAAATCCAGCCGCCGGCTCAAACGCTGATCGAGCTGGGCTTTACTCCGGAAGAGGCCTCGAAAGTCGTCATCTACGAAGGGACTGGCAAAACCAAGGACGGGCGGGAGTGTCCGAAGTGCAAGGGTTCGGGTTACAAGGGCCGGGTTGGTCTTTACGAGGTGATGGAAATGAATGATGAGTTACGTGAACTCATCCTCATCGGCGCCTCGGCCTTGGAGTTGCGCAAAAAGGCGATTGAGCACGGGATGCTCACACTGCGGCGCAGCGGATTGCGAAAAATTATGGATGGGATCACCACCATCGAAGAAGTGGTGCGGGAGACGGTTCTGTGACCACCCGACTCTGGTCCATCAGCCACCAACCCTGACATAGTGCGGATGTCAATGCTGACGCAGGGGCTATGGTATCAGGCCGGGGACACCAACCTGAGTTACTCCTACCGACGCACACACTGCGTCTGAACCCCAGATATGCAGGCAATCGCCTGCCACAAGCGCCAACCCAGGGAGGGACCTGCCATGTCGTCAAACCTCGTGCTGAGCGACCTGCTTCGGAAAATGATCGAGCTGGGCGGCTCAGACCTGCACATCACCACCAACTCACCACCTCAGGTCCGCGTTCACGGGCATCTGCGTCCGCTGGACTACCCGGAACTGACACCAGCAGACACCAAGCAGTTGGCGTATTCCGTATTGACCGACGCCCAGAAGCACCGTTTCGAGGAGACACTCGAACTCGACTTCTCCTTTGGCATCAAGGGCCTGTCCCGCTTCCGGGCCAACCTCTTCAACCAGCGCGGCGCTGTGGCAGCGGTCTTCCGGGCTATCCCCTACGAAATCCGTACCTTTGAGGAGTTGGGACTGCCGCCGGTGGTCAAGAAGCTGTGTGAAAAACCACGGGGTCTCATCCTCGTCACTGGGCCGACCGGTTCCGGCAAGTCCACAACCCTCGCGGCCATGATCAACAAGATCAACGAGGACCGGCACGAACACATCATCACCATTGAAGACCCCATCGAGTTTCTCCACCCGAACAAGAACTGCCTCGTCAACCAGCGTGAAGTCCACGCCGACACGCACAGTTTTGCCAACTCCCTGCGCGCTGCCCTGCGACAGGACCCTGACGTGGTGCTTATCGGGGAGATGCGTGACCTGGAAACGGTTGAAACGGCGCTGCGCATCGCTGAAACCGGGCACCTGACCTTCGGCACGCTTCACACAAACTCAGCCTACTCGACCATCAACCGGATCATTGACATCTTTCCAGCCCACCAGCAATCGCAGATTCGGACGCAACTCAGCCTGGTTCTTGAAGGCGTGCTGTGCCAGTCGCTGCTTCCTAAAGCCAACGGACAGGGACGCTGCATGGCGCTCGAAATCCTTGTTCCAAACTCGGCCATCCGCAACCTCATCCGGGAAGACAAAATCCACCAGATTTACGGAATGATGCAAACCGGGCAGGACAAATTCGGGATGCAAACCTTCAATCAGTCATTACTCAACTTGTATCTCAGTCGTCAGATTACACTCGAAGTGGCGATGGCACGGTCGCACAATCCCGATGAGTTACAGGACCTCATCAACCGTGCCACCAGCGGGGTCGGCGGCGGCGCCATGCCTCCCGGTGGACGGCCGATGCCACCGGGCGGTCCGGCGCGGCCCGGCATGCCTCCCCCTGTTCGCCGGTAGCCAGGTCTGATCGGATGGATGAATCCTGCAAAGTCACGGAGTTTTCACTTCGTGACTTGCGCTCGGCGCTCATATCGTCAACAATATGTACACGCTTTTCATCGAATACACCACACTTGAGAAATCACCGGCAGTAGGGTGGTGTTGTCGGGCGTTGTCCCGTAAGTCACAGTCGCTGGGCAAGGCGATAGCGCCACAGTCTGTTTGAGGTATAGGGCTTTGTCCAAAGCCGTTGCAGATGCATCCGTGTAAGGAGTGATTCGGTCATGCCGACGTATGTTTTCGTAGGACGCAATCAGCTCAATCAGCAGGTGCGTGGCGAGCGCACGGCTGCCAACCGTGAGCAGCTCGAAAGCATGCTCCGCCGCGAACAGGTCACCGTACTCAGTGTCCAAGAAAAAGGCCGGGACACAGCGATTGCCCTGCCCAAGTTGGCCGGCGGGAGCGTCAGCGCGAAGGAATTGGCCATCTTCACACGTCAGTTTTCCGTGATGATTGACGCCGGCTTGCCGCTCGTCCAGTGCCTTGAAATCCTTGCCTCCCAGCAGGACAAAAACAAATACTTCAAACAGGTTCTTACACAGGTGCGTTCGGATGTCGAAAGTGGCTCAACCCTTTCCGATGCCATGTCCAAACATCCGAAGGTTTTTGACAACCTTTACACGAACATGGTGGCGGCGGGGGAAACCGGTGGTATTCTCGATACTATCCTGCAACGGCTCGCCACCTTCATCGAAAAAATTGTCAAGCTCCGCTCGGATGTTATCTCGGCCCTGATTTACCCAGCAGCGGTCATTGTGCTGGCTGTTGCAGTCATCTCGGTCATTATGGTCGTGGTCATTCCGGCCTTCCGCAACATCTTTGAGGGGCTGCTTGGGCCAGGTGAACGGCTTCCCCTCCCAACCGAAATCGTCATTGGGATCAGCGCCTTCTTGGCTAGCTACTGGTGGCTCCTGCTTATCGCCATAGTAGGTATTGCCCTGTCGATTCGCTCTTGGTACGGGACACCCGCCGGGCGGCTCTTCATTGATCGCCTGATGCTCAAGATTCCCCTCATCGGCGACATCCTGTTGAAGATTGCCGTTGCCCGTTTTTCACGTACGCTGGCTACCCTTTTGTCAAGTGGCGTCCCGATTCTCGAATCCCTCGACATCACCGCCCGTACCGCCGGAAATGTCGTGATTGGCAACGCCATCAATCGTGTGCGCGACTCAATCGAACAAGGACAAACCATCGTTGAGCCGCTCAAGGCCAGCGGTGTATTTCCTTCAATGGTGTGTCAGATGATCGGTGTTGGGGAACAAACTGGCGCTCTCGACGCCATGCTCTCCAAGATCGCCGATTTCTATGAACTCGAAGTGGATGCCGCCATTGCCAACCTCCTGACCCTCATTGAACCGATCATGATTGGCTTCCTGGGTGTCACCATCGGCGGCATCGTCATTGCCATGTACCTGCCGCTCTTCACCCTCGTCGGCAAACTGGCAGGACGCTGATCCAGACTCAAACGTACTGTACGGCTATTCGCTGGGCATCGTCACTAACAGTGTGGCGATGCCCTAAACTTTTTCCAACCGGCTTCCTGCTCTCTCAACTCAATCGCGTGGCGGGCGTCTAGTCATCGCCCAAGAAGGCAACGTCAGCACCGGACGATAGTTACCTTCCTCAAAGCTGAACTTGAAGTAGCCATCAAAGCGCGCCACATCCGACAGTCCCTCACCGCGCGCCAGCGTCGGCATACGGAAGCGGTCATTGAACTGTGAGTAATCCACCGTTGCCGAAATGGACCGGATGTTTTTGAGGTTCTTGTCGAGAACCTCCAGGTTGTACATACCGTCTATGGTGAGCGTCAGCATTTCGCCCTGTTCGTTCAGGTAAATCACTCCGGAAGCCAGCGGGATCGTCCGTGAGCGCGTCCGGGGACGGAACCGGAAGGCCAGTTCCCCCTCACGGGGGGAAGTCGTCGGCTCAAACTCGTAATAGGCAACCCGCTCAGGCGTCAGTGGGAAAAAAATCAGGTCGAAAAAGCCCTGGGCCGAGAGGATGGTCAGTGCCTTTGGGTCAATCCGGCTCTTGGGGCGTCCGTTGTCATCCGTGTCGCTCACGATGCGCGTCAGTACCGGATACTGCCCGGTTTCATCAGGTCGGGTCGCTGGTTCGACGATGACTTCGGTCTCACGATTCTGGCGCTGGCGGCCCGGCGCATCACCGGGCCGGCGTGGTTTCTCGTACCGTTCAATCACCAGCCGTTGCCGATAGGCACAGCGATCACGCACAACAGCCGATTGGAACTGGTTACAGATTGTTCGGCAGATGACGGGGGGAATCCCGCTACAGTCATAGCTTGGACTGCCGGGGCATTCCGGGCTGGGGATGGGTGCCGAAACCGGCGCGCCAACCGTCGTGGACATACCGCTGAAGCCGAGCAGGCCACCGGACAGCGCCATGGCCAACCAGGGTCTGAGTGCATACGTCATGGCTCTGTTTTTCACCTCAATCGTGGTTGCATTCCAGCAGCCTGGCGTTCTACAAGCAAGGCTGACATCGTTCAATAAGGTAGTCCGAACCTTATTGTCATCCAAGTCTGGAGTGCTCGCATGCAAGACCGCACCTATCGCCTTCCCGCAGGATTCAACCTCACGGCGCTGGCCAATGACATTAGGCATTTTTTTCTGATGCGGGACCACCGCGTACAGGTTGTGCCGGTCGGTGGGGCCACGGTCATCCAGGCCGTCCGGGACTCAACACTGACAACCCTGCTGGGCCAGTCCTCTGCCCTGACGGTACGGCTTCAGGTCTTGGGTGACCGTCTGCTTGTCGAGGTTGGTACGAGCAAGTGGCTGGAGAAAGCCGCTCTGGGTGTGGTCGGCTATGTTTTGCTGGGGCCGCTTGTTGTCCTTCCCATCGTTGGTGCATTCAATCAACTCAAGCTGGTCGAGGACTTGTGGACTCACATTGACAGCCGTCTGGCGCAGCCCTTCGAGTTCTACGCGCCGACGGCACCGCCTGAACCGTCGTACCGGGCCTATCAGCCGCCGCCGGCTGCGCCAGAACAACGCTGTCTCGCCTGCCAGTCTCCCATGCCAGCTAATGCCATCTTCTGTTCACGGTGCGGAGCGAAAGCTTCCGTCGTGCCTCACACCGCAGAAGCAACGTCCGGGATGCCGTCCTGTCCTCAGTGCGGACTCGTCAACCAGATGGGGGCCCGTTTCTGCTCCGGCTGTGGCTACCGTTTTCCGTAGGGCTTCACGGGGATGGCGAGTGGCGAGTAGCGAGTGGTGAGTGGCGAGTAGTGAATAGTGAATGCACTCCAAAGCCGAGCTCAGGTTGACGAAAGGTAAAGCCAGAGAAACCGGACGAGGCTCACGAGGAAGAAAACCGTCCCGACTACACCGAGCACCAGACTCCAACGCGCACGGCGTTGAAGCCTGATCAGTCGCTCCCGGACGACTTCCGGCAACGGGTCATGGTCCTCAAGGCGAAGGATGGCAGCCTCAGACTGAATCGCCAGAAAAAGCGCAAAAACGCCCAGCGGAAGAGTACAGAGCCAGCCGATCAGCGCGGAGATAATGCCGAGCACCAGCGCCAACCAGGTACGCCCTTCCAACCGCGCCACTTCATCAAGCGGCAACTTCACGGCTGGCGGGGCATCAGCAGGTTCCAGCACAGTCCCTCAAAACCAGCCACGGCGTCCCTGAATATAGGTCGCCACGAACTCCTGATCGGATTTGGTGAGATACATAATCCCTTCCACCAGTCCGATGATGCCGGAGATCAGGCTGCCAAGGCCACAGGTCAGCACGGTAATCCCCAGCATGATGAGACCTTCCACCGTGTACCCCAGGATGAACTTGTGAACGCCGAGCCCACCCAACAGGATACCGCAGATGGCCGCCGGGATTTTCTTTTCAGCGCCGGGGATGGGCCCACCCACCGGCGGCGGATAGGGCGCGGGTTGATACGACGGAGGAGTTGACCCACCGTAGGGGCTGGAGAAGAGGTTCAAATCAAGGGCCGGTTCGTAGCCATTTGTGGTTGCCAGGCGCATCTGTCGGAGCATTGCCGTTCTCTCAGGTGAGGGGAAAACCAATACAGCAGGGTCAAGACATTTCCCCAAAGCCAGTCGAAGCTGCCTCAAGCTTCGCCTCATCAGAGGACAAGCGTGGGCAGGGGGATTTCTCAAAACCAGGGGCGCCGCCCCTGAACATACGTCCGCACAAACTCTTCGTCGCTTTTGGTCAGATACATCACGCCTTCAATCAGCCCAATGACCGAAACTGCAAAGGGGATAATGAGCAGGAAAAACCCAATGCCACAGGTCACAAGTCCAATGACGATGGAAAGGATGAAGCCGCCCACCGTGCCGGCGGCCATGATAAGCCCTTCCTGCTGATAGCCGAGCAGAAATTTATGTGCGCCGAAACCACCGAGAAAGATTGCCAGCAGGGCCGCTGGCATTCGCTTCTCTGCACCCGGCAGTTGCCCCCCTGGCATGGGGGGCATAGGTGGTGGATAGGACGGTTGCTGGTAGGGTGACTGGGAAGGCTGCCCGTAAGGTGTTGTCAGAATAAAGGAACCAGGTAGTATCGCCAATGTTGTCTTCTCCTCTCAAAATGGAACTCAAACCGCCAGATGGCCCCTGAAAGCATCACCTGGAGACGAGGCTCACCAGCGTCCACAGCAGCCAGAGGGCAGTGGCCACCCCACCGAGAATCATACCGACAAGGGCCATGGTTTGACCTTCCATGACCCCTAGGCGCTGCAAGCTGTTTTTCGCTTGCATCCCAAGCGCCAAGGCAACCGGCCCCAGCAAGCCACAACAGAGCAATCCCAAAATTCCCAAGATAAGCGACGTCCGCGCCCGCCCTTGCCAGTGCTGTGCCTCGACGGAAAATGCCGGGTTCTGATACCCAACCTGTCCGTAGAGTGGCGCCCCATACGCCGGAGTGACATCGGGAGTTACGTAAGGCTGCTGATACGGTGCCGGTGGTGGCATTCCATAGGGCGAGGGCGTTACCGGCGGAGGATAGGGAGGATAGGACGGCGCCTGGTAGGGAGATTGCGGCTGGGTTGGAGCCTCAAAAGGACTGGTTGCTACAGGCGGTGTCGGGTCAGTGGGCCTGACAGTTGGGTTCGGTGCTCCACAGTTGTAGCAGGCCGCAGCCGAATCAGGATTGGAAGCGCCACAGTTTGGGCAGTAGTAAGGCATGTCAGCGATGCTCCACAGCCGTGTCAGAATGGACAGCGCCGGTCATCATCAACCCCAACTCGGCCTGGGAAACCCGGTCTGGCTCAACGTTACCGACGATGCGCCCATCATACATGACCAGAAGGCGGTCACTAAGGGACAAAACTTCCTCCAGTTCCGCCGATACCAGCAGGATGCCTACGCCAGCGTCACGCAGCTTCAGCAGCTTGCGGTGAATGAACTCAATAGCGCCGATGTCCACTCCACGGGTCGGCTGGGCCACGAGCAGAAGTTTTGGCGGCAGCTCAAACTCCCGTCCGACGACAAGCTTCTGCTGATTCCCTCCCGACAGTGACCGGGACAGCGCCCGGCGATTGGGTGGACGCACATCAAAAGCCTGCAAAAGCGCCTCCGTTCGCTCGTTGATGCGCGGGCGGTCAAGAAATCCCAAACGGGCTGCCGGAGGATGGTAATGGTCTCCCAGGATGACGTTGTCCGACAGGTCGAAATCCAGCAGCAGAGCGCGTTTGTGGCGGTCTTCCGGGATGTGCGCCACACCCAGCGCCCGGATGGCACGGGGCGATTTCCCCACCAGCGACTGACCCAGCAACAGTATCTCCCCACCGGTGGGCTTCAGCAGCCCGGCCAGACATTCAATGAGTTCTGACTGTCCATTCCCCTCCACCCCGGCAATCCCGACGATTTCTCCGGCGCGCACTTGCAATGACACGCCTCGCAGAGCTGGCGTCCCATTGGGCTTCAGGGCTGTGAGTTGTCTGACCTCAAGCAGCACGTTCTGGGGTCGGGCCGGCGTTTTTTCAACCCGCAGGAGCACCTCGCGCCCAACCATCAATCGGGCCAGAGCTTCCGCCGAAGTCTCGTGGGTTTCGACTTCCCCCACCACGCGCCCGTCACGCATCACGGTCACACGGTCGGAAATCGCCAGCACCTCGGCCAGCTTGTGGGTAATGAGGATGATGGTTTTGCCCTGCTGGCGGAGCGTCCGCAGCACTGCAAAAAGTTCCTCGACTTCCGGCGGCGTCAGAACGGCCGTCGGCTCATCGAGAATCAGAATGTCCGCGCCACGGTAGAGGGTCTTGAGGATTTCGACGCGCTGTTGCTCACCAACCGACAACTCCCCGATGAGGGCATCCGGGTTGGCGCGCAGCTTGTAGCGCTCACACAAATCAAGCACCTTGCGCCGGGCACCGGCCTTGTCCACCATCCACCCCACCCGCGGTTCTGCGCCAAGGATGATGTTTTCAAGGACGGTCAGCGTCGGCACAAGCATGAAGTGCTGGTGAACCATGCCCAGCCCGGCGGCAATCGCAGCGCGTGGGGAAGTGAAGTGGACCGGCTGACCGCGCAGCCGGATTTCTCCGGCATCCGGTGTGTACAGGCCATAGAGGATGTTCATGGCCGTGGACTTGCCAGCGCCATTTTCCCCGATGAGGGCGTGAACCGTCTGTGGGGCAATGGTGAGCGTCACCGCGTCATTGGCCACCAGAGACCCAAAACGCTTTGTGACCCCGCGCATCTCGACGGCAGCAGTGTGAGTTTCCATGGCAGGAGGGCGGCGGACCGGCGCGCAGGGGAAAAGCAAAGTGGTGCATCCTGCTGGATTCGAACCAGCGACCTTTGGCTCCGGAGGCCAACGCTCTATCCAACTGAGCTAAGGATGCAGCCGTGCAATGCGGGACGTGAAACTAGCGCGTTCATCCCCGAAAAGCAAGTGACCTTCTCAGCCGCGGCTCAACCGGCCGGAACCTCCTCCACCCGCGCCGACTCGATGATCACCGGCTTGAGGGGTCGGTCCTGGGCATTTGTCGGCGTCTCGGCAATGGCGTCCACCACCTCCTGCCCGGCAATGACCCGCCCAAAAATCGTGTAGTTGGGCGGCAGGGCGCTTTTCTTGTGCATGATAAAAAACTGGCTGCCGTTGGTGTTCGGCCCCCGGTTGGCCATGGCGACAATCCCCGGCACATAGCCCGTCCGGTACAACGGCGAGGCAGGATTGATTTCATCTTCAAACTCCCGCCCGAAAGCCGACGTTCCGCCCGCACCGGTGCCGGTCGGGTCGCCGCCCTGAATCATGAAACCGCGAATAACGCGGTGAAAGGTCACGTTGGTGTAATAGCCACGATTCGCCAGCAGCGTGAAGTTTTCAACCGTCCGGGGGGCGTCCTCAGCCAGCAGCTCAAACTGAATCGTGCCGTAGTTGGTGACGAGCGTCGCAATGCGCCGGGTGGACATACCGCAATATCCTTTCCAAAGATGAGTTGCGTAGCAGGATAGGTCAGAAGGCTCCCCTTCGTCATGGCGCGCAGGTCAAAATTCGCTGACCGTCGCCGAAATGATGCGGATGGGCGTCAGGGGCCGGTCCCGCTTCAGCATTTCCGGGCCCTGGTAGGTCGGCGTCTCGGCAATAGCATCCACCACGTCCTGGCCTTCAAACACCCGCCCGAAAATCGTGTACTGCGGCGGAAGCTGGTAATCCCGGTGCATGATGAAAAACTGGCTGCCGTTGGTGTTCGGACCGCGATTGGCCATCGCCACAATACCGGCCTTGTACCCGGCCAGATACAGCGGCGATTTGGGGTCAATTTCATCGGCAAATTCGCCCCCAAAAGCCGATTCACCACCTGTTCCGTCACCTTTGGGATCGCCGGTCTGGATCATGAAGCCCTTGATGACACGGTGAAACGTCAGCCCGTTGAAGTACTTTCGCTCGGCCAGCAGGCGGAAGTTTTCACAGGTTTTGGGCGCATCCTGCGTCAGGAGTTCAAAGCGAATCCGGCCCTTGGTCGTTTCCAGGGTTGCCACCAGACGCTTGGCAGGAGTCGTCGCCGGAGGTGATGCTGGCGCAGATGGCGGCGGAGGCGGAAGGGAGGGCGGTTGCGCCGGGGGTGGAGAGGTGCAGCCAAAGGTCAGAAGCACAGTCAACATCAGCAAAAGCAGCGCCGTCCGGTGTTGCGCCGTGTGCTTTTGATTGCCAGAGAAAGTCATAGGTCGAAAAGGTGTCCTCTTCGTGATGATTTGGAACGTTTCGGTAAAGCAGGTTCACCAGCCATGTATTGGCACGCCAGGTGTACCGATGCAATATGCTCCGAATAGAAAGCCACGGAGACGGGATAGCCATGACCAGCCGGCAACGTGCAAGTGTTGCGCTTGTGCCCTGCCTGTGGCGTATCACCTGGCCGGGAGCCTGGCTGCTGGTGCTGGTTGTCGCTGGCCTGCCGGCCTGCCGGCAGCCATCTCTCACCAGCCAACCTGATGTGTGGCAGAGCCTTCGGCAATGGCCGGTGACTTCGCCCCATGGGTTTCGTCTTTCCGGGGCGCCGGCACCTTCCACCGGGACGACGGCCCGCCTCAACCTGGCACAAACCACAAGGCTGACGGCTGCTGTCGCCGCCACAACAACGCTTGAACCTGCCGCCTGTACCCATGCCCTGCTCTGGCGCGACCTGGCCGCTGGGGAGATACACCTGGCCCGTCGTCGTCTGACATCCCCACACCCCGCTACGGCGGACTGGTCCAACGACGCAGCCATTGTGCAGTCCGAATGGGGACTCCGGCACGGGCGACCGGAAGACTTCGAGGCGGCGCTCAAAGCGCTCAACCAGGCGCTTGAACACCCCGACCACGCCCAAGCCGCCCACTTCAACCGTGCGCTCCTGTTTCAGCAGCTTGGTCTGGCACGCCGCGCGGAAGCCGAGTGGCAACACTACCTTGACGAAGAACAGGACGAAGCCTGGGCCGCCGTCGCCCGGCAGCACCTGGATGACCTCACCCGCCAACCACCTGACCTCTCACATCTTCAGAACACGCTGGCCAAACTTGCCGACCACCCGGAGACGCCCGAAGCACAGAGCTTTTTCACCCACCATCTGGGTGCATTACTCGACGGGGCAGGTGTGCTGGCCGAAGCCTTTGTGACTTCCGGTGCATCGCGACACCTCAAGCTGCTTCACTGCCTGGCTCAGCAGAGCAGGCAACAAGCCGGTGATCTGTGGGCAACCGACCTTGCCCAGGCTGTCGCCAGGCTTCGGGACACAGAACAGGCGGCCCCGTGGCTGGCGGCCCGGCAGAACCTGCGCCAGGCCCGCCAACGCTATCCCATCGAGGGCCAACCCACCGCCGCCGAGCCGCTCTACGAGCGCGCACGCCAGACCTTTCTCGCGGTCGGCGACCTGGCGAGCGCGGCCGAAGCCGAACTGGGACTTGTCTATTGCGCCGTACAGCGCCCCGAAACCGACCTGCTTGACCGGCTAAGCGCGGCCCTGCTGTCCACGGCGCACAGCCGACACTATACCCGCCTGGAAGGGCAAACCCTGCGGGTGCGCGCCCAGCTTGCCCTCCGCCAGGCTCGGCCGGCGCTGGCCGTCGCCCACTGCCAGTCGGCGCTGGCGACCTTTCAGACGCTTTCCGACTGGGAGGAAACCCAACGCACCCTGCTCATTCTCAGTGATGCCCACGAACACCAGGGCAATGCGCCCGCCGCACTGCTGGCGCTGCGCAAACTGCTCCAGACCGGCCGCCAGCGAGGCACAAACCCCCGGCGGTATTCCCAAGCCTGCGCCTTCGCGGCCCGAACCTGCGCGGCGGCCGGGGCTTTTGAACTGGGACTCGCCTTTGCCGAAGAAGCCCGCGCGGCGGCGGCCGGACAAACCTTCCCGGCCTTTCAGCTCGATGCTGAAACCCTGCTGGCGGTGTTGAACATCAAGTCCAGCCGGCCGGCAGAGGCAGCGGCTGCCCTTGACCGGGCCGCCAGGGTTTTGGAGCAGGTCAACGACCCGCGTGTGCGGCGCGTGCTGTCCCTCGACTACCTGCCGACGGCGGCCTGGTGTCGCATGGCGCTAGGGGAACCCGTGGCTGCGCTTCAGCTCTGTACGGCGGCTGATGAAAACCTGCGCACCGGGCAGCACGATGCCTACTGGCCGCTTGTGGAATCCGTACGGAGCGCCGCCCACCTTGCCCTTGGCAACCCCCAGTCCGCTGAAGCCGCCCTGGAAGCCGGTATCCGCTGGCTGGAAACAACGCGCCTTCGCCTGACCCAAACCCCTGACCGCCAACGCTTTTTCCACCGGCATGCCGAGTTGTACGAGCGTCTGGCCGCCCTGCGGCTGAAACGCGGCCAGGTTGTGGAAGCCTTCGCCTGTCTCGAACAGGCGCGGGCGCGAACCCTGCTCGACCGCCGCCGCCCGGACACCGGAGGACCCGGCGGGTCATCCCCCCTTCCAGTCACCGGAGCAGCTTTCATCAGGGCTTTACAGGCACGTTTGCCGGAACAGGTCATCGTTCTGGCCTACGCGGTCGGAGAGGATCAAACCGAAAGTTTCGTACTCACACGACACAGCCTGCATCACACGACACTGGCTATCACCGGCGGGCGGCTGGCCCACGACATCCATACCCTCAACCGCCTTTTAGCCGATGCGACGAGTGACATCGCCCACCTCCGCCACATCGGACAACATCTGTACGCCACACTCATCGCGCCCCTGAACCTTTCCAGGATGGCTTCCACGCGCCTGGTCATCGTTCCCGACGGCCCACTTTACAGCCTGCCGTGGGCGGTTCTCTGTGATGCTGAAGGACAGTGGTTCGCCGGGCACATCCCATTTTCAGTGTGTCCGAGCGTGACATCTCTTGTCCATGTGCTTGAAAAGTGCACTCAGGCGCCACAGACTGCGGGGGTTCTTGTCGCAGCCGATCCAGACCTGTCCGCCACTGCTGAAGCTCAGGACCTGCCGCCGCTTCCCGGCGCGCGGGATGAAATCCGCTGCCTGCAATCCATTCTGGGGACAGGAGTGACACTGACCGGCGGACAGGTCACGAAAGCGAACCTCATGGCGGCGCTGCACCAGGCCCACCTGGCCCACTTGGCCGTTCACGGCCGGGCTGAACCGGATGCACCGCTGCGGTCGGTGCTTTACCTCACATCCACTGCTGAAGATGACGGGGAACTTACGGCTGCCGAAGTGTACGAATGTTCCTTTCCACAGCTCCGCCTGGTGGTGCTTTCAGCTTGCGAGTCGGCGCTTGGAGCTTCGTTGCGGGGCGAGGGCGCAACGGGCCTTGGACAGGCCTTTCTGGCAGCGGGCGCGGCGAGCGTCGTCGCCACGCTGGCCCGTACGGATGACCACTTCATGCGTGACCTGATGTGCGCGTTTCATCGGGTGCGGCAGGCGGGAGCCAGTCCGGCCGTGGCGCTCCAGCAAGCCTGGCGCACGGTCCCAGCCCACCATCCGGCACAGTGGGCAAACGTGATGCTCCTTGGCGCACCGTAATTTTTCGGACTTAATTTTTTCGGACTTACCAAGCCACGGCAGCGCAATGTAGCTTGGAAGCAAGTTTCTCCGGCGTCCCTGCCATTTCTCATCTTTTGCAGGTGAGGCGAGTATGTCGTTTCCCATCAATGTTCAGGTCGAAAATCCCATCAACGATCCGCTCCGCATTGAAAGTTGTACGGCTGAAGTAGCTGAAAATGGTGACATCGTGATCAGCGGCGAGGTTGTCCACACGGGCAATGACGGTGTCCGGCGCTACAATCCGTCCCTGTTGTTTATGGTCTTGGACAAGTACAACGTGCCAATCGGAAGCGGACGCACCATGGCGGGCGGTGAGTTTCTCGTGCCTGGGCAGCGGGCCTATTTCGTCGGGACGGTGCCACGGATTGGCCAGTCGGCACGGTTTGGCAAGGTCGTCGTCAGCGCCATTCCCAACAGCGGCTTCCGGGAAAACAAAAAGCGGGGCAAGGCAGCCAACTGACTTGCGCCCTGCCCGCCTGGGTGTCTGACGCTCCCGGCCATAACACAACCAGGCCGGCAGAGGTTGGGTCAAACGTCGATGTTTTTCACATCGAGGGCGTGTTCGGCGATGAACTGTCGGCGTGGTTTGGCATCATCTCCCATCAGGATGGTGAACAGGTTTTCAGTCTCGACAGCATCATTGATCCGCACTTGGAGCAAGGTTCGTTTTTCAGCATTGAGGGTGGTTTCCCAGAGCTGCTCCGGGTTCATTTCGCCTAAGCCTTTGTAACGCTGGATGGAGATGTCACCCCGGACGAAAGCAAACACCTGCTCGCTGAGCGCAGCGCGTTCCGCCACAGGCGTGGTTGTCGTTCCAAATGAGACCCGGTAGGGACCCGTCATGGCGTCGCGCCACTCGGCATAGATAGTGGCACACCGCTGAAACTCGGCGTGGGTAGCCAACTCCCAGTCCACAGCCACGCTTCGCTCCGGTGAATTCACATCCTGAAGCTGGGTGACAAGGCGGAACAGGTTGTGTTCCTCGTCACGGTCAAGGTGGGCCGCATATCCAGCGGCAGTGAGCTTTTCGGCCAGGTGGCGCAGCCAGGCTTCGGTCTCAAAAAGGGCATGCCACTTGCGCCCTGGGCGGTAGCCACCTTCACCAGTAAGGGTGTGCAGGACCAACTCCATCAGGCGGGTATCCCCACCAAGCCGTCGCGTCAGTTTGGCTGCCAGAGCCTGAAACTCCAGCAGTCCTTCCAGAAACCGCACCAGCTTGCTGCCCTTGAGAACCTGCTGGGTTGGCTCGACCGTCACCTCCACCCGTTCTGTTGCCTGTTTGAGCAGGTACTGGTTCAACGCCTGGTCATCGAGCAGGTACTGCTCCGATTTCCCTTTCTTGACTTTGTAGAGCGGCGGCTGGGCGATGAAGACGTGACCGCGCTCGATGAGTTCGGGCATCTGCCGGTAGAAGAAGGTCAGGAGCAGGGTGCGGATGTGGGCCCCGTCCACGTCGGCATCGCACAGCAGAATGACTTTGTGATAGCGCAGCCGTTCAATTGAGAACTCGCTCTTGCCGATACCCGTTCCCAGCGCCTGGACAAGGGCTTCGATTTCCTTGTGCTCCAGCACTTTGTCCTGGCGGGCTTTCTCGACATTGAGAATCTTGCCCTTGAGCGGCAGGATGGCCTGCGTCCGACGGTCACGCCCCTGCTTGGCGCTGCCGCCAGCGCTGTCTCCCTCGACGATGAAGAGTTCCGACCGGGCCGGGTCGCGCTCGGCGCAATCGGCCAGCTTGCCCGGCAGGGACAGGTGATTGAGCGCGGATTTACGGGACATGTCACGCGCGCGCCGGGCGGCTTCACGAGCCTGCGCCGCATCAACGGCCTTTTTGACGATGGCCCGGGCAATGGAGGGATGCTCGTTGAAATAGGTCTTGAGCTGCTCGCGCAGCACAGAATCCACGATGCCTCGCACATCACTGTTGAGTTTGTTCTTGGTCTGCCCCTCGAACTGTGGCTGGGGAAGCTTCACACTGATGATGGCGACCAGTCCTTCCCGTACATCGTCTCCCGTGAGATTTTCCTTGAGCTGCTTGCCAAGACCTTCGCCAGCCATGTAGGCATTGATGCTCGCCGTCAGCGCCGACCGAAAGCCCGACAGATGTGTGCCACCATCCACCGTGTTGATGTTGTTGGCAAAGCTGAAGACCTTTTCATCGTAGCCGTCATTGTATTGCAGCGCAGCTTCAATCGTCAGGTCCCCCTGCGTCACTTCGCAGTAAAACGGTTTGGGCATCAGAACCGTCTTGTTGCGGTTGAGGTGGGTGACAAACTCGGCAATGCCGCCCGGATAATAGAACACATGCCGCCGTTCTTCGGCGCCCCGCTCATCGATCAGGGTGATGGTCAGGCCCTTGGTCAGAAAGGCTTTCTCGCGCAGCCGCTGCGCCAGGGTATCGAAGTCATAGCGTGTCGTGGTGAAAATCTCAGGGTCAGGCTTGAAACTGACGCGCGTGCCACGCCGGGTGGTGACACCGGTCTGGCGCAAGGGACCGGTGGGGATTCCTCGCTCGAATTCCTGCTCATAGACGTGTCCATGGCGATAGACCTCGACCCGCAGCCATTCTGACAGAAAGTTGACACATGAAACGCCAACGCCGTGCAACCCCCCGGATACCTTGTACGTGTTGTCCTTCCCAAACTTGGCGCCGGCATGCAACTCCGTCATGACGATTTCGACCGCCGACCGCTGCAGGGGGTCATCCCGTTTGATGTCCACCGGGATGCCCCGTCCGTTGTCAATGACCGAGATGGAGTCATCGGGATGGATGAACACCTCCACGTGGGTACAGTACCCAGCCAGGGCTTCATCCACGGAGTTGTCCACCACTTCATAGACCAGGTGATGAAGTCCAAGCTCGCCGTTGGAGCCGATGTACATCGCCGGCCGAAGCCGAACACCTTCCCGCCCGGAAAGGTTTGAAATGGAATCGGCGTCGTAATCTCTGACAGCGTCTTGAGCCGCCACAGCCGGCGGTGCCAATTCGGGCTGAACTCTGGGTTGAACTGTGGGTGTCGTCATGGTGTGAGCCTAATCGTTGAGCCTTTCACAAAAATAATATCCTGCCGCCCCTCGCGGTTGCCTTTGGAATGACGCTCAGGCAGGGCGGGCAATAAAAAAGAGACTTCGGGCAAAACAGGTGAACTGGCGGTCGTTATCCACGTACTCGGTCATCTCCGCCGACACCTTCCCGATGCCAGCCCGTTTGAAGGGCTGCCGGCTTTTGGTTTTCGTCAGCCCCCAGATGGGTTCAATAGCCTGCGCTACGGTGCGAAAGTCGCGGTTGACCACGGTCGGGGCAGACACTGAAGCCAGCAGCCAGTCGCCAAGGCGCACGTGGTTTTCCGCCGCCAGCAACCCCCGGCGCGGGCCCAGACACGAGTAGTCAAACCCATCGGCGCGAATCCGTATGTGGGTGGCCAGGGTTGGACCAAACAGGTCAATGACAGGCACTTCTTCGTCATTGGTCAGAAGTTCCTCGCGCTCGGCCTTGGTGCGGCGTGTGGCCATGGATTCCCGCGCCAGCACCTGACGGAAACGCAGCAGGCCGAAGACCAGCAGCGAGATGTCTTTCCATGGCAGGCGGATAGGTGTCGTCGTTTCACTGCCCCACACTTCGAGGTATTCCCCGACGGACACCAGCGCTCGCGCACGCCGTGGTGGATGAAGGGGTGACAACTGCCTGTCAGACAGAACCACCGTACGCAACCCGGACTGTGCCAGGCGCTGGGTCAGCAACACGGCATCGTGAGAAGTCGCTGCGCGTGCAATCGGCACCGGTGAGGGTGAAGCCAGCAGACGCTCCGCCTGCTCCGGCGTAAGGCGTCCGACCGTGGCCACTTCCTCAACGACTTCGGGAGTTGACAGCACCGGAGGCAGAAAGATGACATTGTAGCCCGGCTCGATGTCATCGGCCTCCCGCAGGCTGGGAATCACCTGGCTTTCCTGCCCCGGAATGAGCAGGGGCTGACCACAGAACAGGCAGGTGGCGCGGTGGAGTCCATTCAGACGGCCGCACTTGGGGCACGCCACGGTCGAGGTTTTGGCTGTCGTCATTGTCGTCACCACACACCCGCCACGAGAGCACGGGCTACCGTTGATTGTCCTTGCAGTTTATCATTTCCACAGCAATGATGGCGTTGGAGTTACCCGTCCGGCCCGGGCTGCGTTTGCCCTGGAAAACCGGCCAACCTTACGGCCCTGTGAGTCGCTGTCTGCGTGAAACATCTGACCGTTGCCATCACCGGTGCGAGCGGTGCCATCTACGCCCAGCGTCTGCTGCACTATCTCGACGCCAGTCCCGCCGTGGCCCGCATCAGCCTGATCATCAGTGCGTTGGGCGTGACGGTCATCCGGGAGGAACTTGAACTGCCTGTCACCGGCACCCGGCAAAGCGACGCGGAATTGCTGCTGGGCCGGCCGACGACCAAGATTACCCTTTTGCCTGCCAGGGATGTCGGCGCGACGATTGCCAGCGGCTCGCACCCCTGCGACGGCATGGCTGTCGTGCCATGCAGCATGGGCAGCCTGGGCTACATTGCCTCCGGCATTGCCCGCGACCTGATTCACCGCGCGGCGGACGTGATGCTCAAGGAACGCCGGCGGCTGGTGCTGGTGCCGCGCGAAACGCCCTTCAATGCCATCCACCTGGAAAACATGCTGCGCGTCGAGCGGGCCGGGGCCTTGATCCTGCCGGCCTGTCCGAGTTTCTACCACCGCCCACAATCCATTCTGGAGCTGGTTGACCATCTCGTTTTTCGCATTCTGGCCCACCTTGATGTCCCACACCCGACCGAAACCACCTGGCAGGGGCGGCGGACATCCGGCAGAGAACCAGCTTCAGGCCAGATGTAGGTCTTCGAGAATCTCGCGCCGTCCATACCCGCGCTGCCGCAGGTCGCGCCCCCACCGTACGTCGGCAGCAATAAGCTGAGTGTCGAGCAGTGGAAACCTGGCGCGCAGGGCCATGATGGCTTCTTCGGGAGACTCAAGGCGAATGGCCTCCAGCAGGGCGTCAAGGTATTCCTGGGTTGTGGAAGCAGGCATAGGTCTCTCTTCGGCAGGTGTCTCTGGTTGAACCTGGCATCCGGTATCGCCACCCTGTCGGCATCACAGCGACGTGGACAGGCACGACATCTTGCCAAGTGTGGGCTGAATACTACACCTTCTGCCACGCAGCTTCAATTTTGCCGGCCATCCGAACCGCCTCCCCATCAGGTTTTGCCGCCCGAAAGTCCCAGGTCTGCAGGAGCAGGTCATGAAACGTGATGCCTACCGCTGTGAGTTTGCGGCCTTTCAGGCGGCGCGCGCCAGCGCACGGCAGGCTGGCTGGCGGCAGATTTCCCCCTTCGAGCCGCTTCCCCCGCCGCTGTATGACCGCTTCAGCGATCTGTGGTCGTCCACGACCATCGCGGCCCTGCGCCAGGCGTGCCAGGACGACACCTCCCGCCCGGCGGTCGAACAGCGCGGCGGGCAGGTTCTTCAGACTTTTGCCGAAAACTGGTTCATCCGCGCCGCCGCCCGGGAACTCGATGCCGAACTTCACCGGGCGCTGACGACACCGTTCATCACCTGGCAGGGGCAACGCCATGCCGCCACGACGGTTGCCGGCTGGCTGGAACAGGAAACCGACCGAACCACCCGCCAGGAACTGACCCGCCAGCTGGAGGCGCACTACGCCAGTCTGGTGGACCTTCAGGCGCAACGCTGGGACCTCACAGCGCAGGCAGCCCGGCAACTTGGCTATGACAGCCTTGCCGCCCAGGCCGCTGCCCACACCCAACGGCTCTGTGGGGAAGACCTGGCCGCCTGGACGACCGCCTGTGAGCGGTTTCTGGCTGAAACCGACACCGCCTATCGCCGCGCCGTGGCTGCCGCCAAGGATACCAGCCCAACCGACCCCTTTGCCCACCGTCGGCAACGGTATCTGGCTGAGGAACTGCTGCGCAGCTTTGGCATCCGCCCGTGGCAGCAAACCAACCTCACCACGACGTGGCAGGCCACCGGCGTCACCGGGGTCTTCCGGGTGCGCGTCCCCGAAGACATCCGCTGGGCGGTTGCTCCACCGCGCGGCTGGCAGAGCTGGCACGGTTTTTTGGGTGAACTGGCGCGCGCCCAGCACGCGGCCTGGACTTCTCCGAACCTGCCCGTTGAACTCCGCAGCTATGGCGACCCCGCAATTGCCGCAACCTGGAGCTGGCTTTTTGCCGGGTTGTTGGCCGACCACCGCTGGCTGGCCAGAATGCTCGACCTCCAGCTTCCCCCGGATGTGCAGCGTGCTATGGCGGCGTGGCGCTGGCATGTCGTACGGCAGGCGGCCTGGCGCTGTATCGCCTGGTACGGACGTGCCACGGCTGACTGGTCACTGGAGCGCCTCCGCACCGAGTTTGAACAACACTTGGGCGCAACCCTCTCCGACTGGGAGCTGTACCGGGAACTCGATCTGGCGGCTCACGCTTTCGGGCAACTCCGGGGAGCCTGGCTGGCAGCCGCCCTCGATGACTGGCTACGCACCCGGTACGGCAGTTGGCCCACCAGCCGGCGCGCCGGAGATACACTGGTTGACCTGTGGAACACCGGCTTCCGCTACCCGGCCGGTGAACTGGCCCAACTGGTCGGTGTCGGGCCGCTGACCATGGAGGCTTTTCTTTCCCGCTGAGGCGTTCGGCTACCCGGCCGGGACAAGCCCTGATTGCTGTGCTGAAACCGGAAGAGGTGGTGAAGTTGCCGCTGCTTCAATCGCATGGTAGTGTGGGTATGTTGGTGGCTTTTCTCACACTCCGTTGTGCGTCAGCCAGCATCGCATCCCCAAGATGGAGGACTTTTCGCCATGTCTGAAAGCTCGAACAAAATCACCTACTTTCTTGCCGGCGCCAGCATCGGGGCGCTGGTGGCGCTGCTCTTTGCCCCCAAGTCAGGACGGGAACTGCGCAGTGACATCAGTGATGCCACCCGGCGCGGCATTGATTACACGACGGAAAGCGCCAAGGCCCTGGGCGAGAAGGCCTCGCACCTGTACACCAGCGGGCGTGAGAAGACGTCGGAGTTGTACCACTTGGGCAGGGAAAAGGCCTCTCATCTGCTCGAATCAGGGAAAGGACTGCTTGACGAACAGCGTGACCGGGTAGCAGCAGCCATCGAGGCCGGCAAACAGGCGTACCGTGAAAAGAAAGCCGAGGCGCTGGCCCTGAATCCAAAGGAAACGACGGATAGCGAACCGGCCCTGTAGAAGCCATCCGTCCCGGATGGCTGTTGCCGGCGTGCCCCTTGTTTGGTGACCACACCTGCCGGGGCAAAACCGATGCTTCACTCTGTGTGGGTTGTGAGCTGTGATTACGAATGAAATTTTCCAGATCGTCATCAGCGTTTCACTGGTCGTTGTCTTTATCGTTCAGTTGGCGCTGCTCATTGTTCTCTACCGGCTCGTCACCAGAGTGATAAGCCTGGTCGAGCAGGTGCGCGTCAAAACTGACCCGGTTGTTGAGCAGACACGCCAGCTTCTGACCTCGGCCAAGCCGATCATCGAGAAGGCACAGGCCACGGCCGAGGCCATCAACCCGATTCTCGTGCGCACCAACGAACTGCTGGGCATTGCCCGTGAAACGACGGTGCTGGTACGGGACACGACGGCGACGATCAAAACCGAAACCCAGGCCTGTCTGGCCGCCGTCACGGCAACAACCAGGGAACTTTCCCGCCTCACCACTGAAAGCGCCCACGAAATCTCCGCGCTCGTCAAAGACACCTCCGAACAACTGCGTACCCAGGTGGACACCTACGCCCACGTTGCCTCACGGACGGCGCTGCGCATTGATGACACAGCTTCCATCATCCAGCAGGATGTCCTGCGCCCGGTACAGGAAATTTCGGCTGTGCTGACTGCCATCAAGACGTTTCTCAGTGTGCTGCTGACACCGGAGCGAAAAACCGTTGACCGCGCCTACCAGGACGAAGAAATGTTCATCTAGCGCCGCCGGAAGCCAGACCAGGAAACGACCGACATCGAAAAACACTTGGTGTCGCAACGTCCTTCCGCTAGGTTTTGACAGCGCTGTTACAACTCAGGTTGATTGTGGTGGGCGTTTCTGAATGTCCCAGATACTCTCCGGGGGTTTGCTCGTCAACAAACCACCTAATGTCACCTCACATGACGTGGTGGCCCTGGTTCGGCGGTTCATCGGCATCAAGCGTGTCGGGCATACCGGCACGCTCGATCCGTTCGCCACGGGCCTGCTGGTGCTGTGCGTTGGCCCGGCCACCCGCCTCTCACGGTTTCTGACGGACACTTCCAAGAGTTACCGGGCCGTTCTACGCTTTGGTTTCGCCACTGATACGCAGGACCTGACCGGCAAGCCCCTGACACCGCCACGCTCCACCAAAGACCTGACCGAAGACCGATTGCGTGAGGTGGCCCGGACGTTTCTGGGCCGGCAGATGCAGACGCCACCCATGTACTCAGCCAAGAAGATTGACGGCGTGGCGCTCTATCAGTTGGCGCGGGCCGGCAAGGTCGTGGTGCGGGCGGCAACGCCCATTGAGGTGTTCCGCTTTGATTTCATCCCGGATGTGGAAGGCCGCATCCTCCGGCAGGACGAGCACGGCAATCCGATTGTCGAATGTGATGTCACCTGCTCATCGGGCACCTACATCCGCACGCTGGCCCACGACATCGGCGAGCGCATCGGCTGCGGAGCGCATCTTGTCGCCCTGCACCGCACAGCCGTGGATGGCTTCACGATTGAGGAAGCCCTGACACTCGAAGACCTGCAACAGTGTGTCATCACCGGCAACTGGACGGACAAGCTGCTGTCACCGCTTGACCTGCTGCGTGGCTGGCCGCGGGTCACGCTGGATGCCCAGCAAGCACGGCGCTTCATCCAGGGGCAGGTCATTGCCATTTCCCCGGATGACATCCTCGCAGGCGATCCCCGGCAGCGACCCTTCCCGGTCACACCGGAAGTCGGGCTGGCTGTCACCGACGACACAGGTCAGTTCCTTGGCGTTGGACGCTATGATGCCCATACGAGACGCCTCCGCCCCCAGACGGTGATGCCACCCTTGACCTGACACGGCCGTGACGGCCTGGCAACAGCCTGTTCAGTCCAAATAACCTGAGTACACGGCGGCCACTTGTGGCCTGACGCAATACCCTTATGACACCTGATGAAGCCCGTGAAAAGTTTGGCCGTCGCATTCAGCGGTGCGCCAGTTGCTATGTTGCCTTTTACGTCAAGGACCTGTGGTGGGCCGATGATGGCAACTACTACTGCCAGCACTGCCAGGCGGACTACCCCGGCGTCGCCGTTCATTTTTCGGACTACGCGCAGGATTTCGACTTCAGCCAGTTGCCGAGCCTGCACGAGTGAGCTTCTGGGCAATGCCCTCCACGACGCGGCGCGGAACGACGGTCGCGTTCTTCATGTGGAGTTCACGGGTCAGATGACCGACCACATACAGTCCCGGCACATTGGTTTCATTCGTTTCGGGGTCATAGACCGGACGCCCGTCGGCGGCAATCGTCACGCCGGCGGCTGCCAGCAAGGACACCTCCGGTTTCGCTCCCAGCAGGGCAAAAATATGGTCACACGGAACTTCGTCCACTGTGCCGTTAGCGTGTTGCAACCGCGCCGCATTGGGTAAAACCTCGATGCAGGTCGTTGCATAGTGGATGGTCAACTCGCCTTGGGCGACACATTCCATCAGGGGCGCGCGTACCCATGGTTTGATACCAACTTGATCCGGGTCATCAGGATGCGGGTCGAGCGTAGGACGCCGCAGTGACCAGTCCACCTGTACACCGGCGCGGCATAAATCCAAGGCGGCTTCCGCTGCCGAATTTCCGCCACCCACCACCAGAATCCGCTTTCCGGCGTAGGGGAAAGCCTCCACGAAGCGATAGGAAACACGCGCTGGCGTTTCACCTGGCACCCCCAACCGGTAGGGATGACCGAAACCGCCGGTGGCGATGATGACCTGGCGTGCTTCATACACCGCCTTGGTGGAGATGACCTGAAATCCCGTTCCGGTCGGGAGAATGGCCTGCACCGGTTCGTAGGTGTGAATCGGAAGACACAGTTCGCGGGTGGCCAGCCGGGTGTAATACGCCAGCACTTCCTCACGGGTGGGCTTGGGGCCAAACCTGGGTTGCAGGGTTCCCGGAATGAGTTCAATTTCATTTGGCGTCGAGAACAGCGTCCGTCCGATTGGATATTCGGCAATGGTCTGCGCAATGGCAGCGCGCTCCAGCACGAGATAGTCGAGCTGGAACTGGCGGGCCGCATAAGCTGCCGTCAGTCCGGCAGGGCCAGCGCCAATGATGATGAGGTCATACGTTGACATAAGGTTTTCGTCTTCCTGAATGTTTTTCCAACCCAGCAACCCGCGCCTTCCAGCCACCAGCCCGTTGCCGGCGGGCAGGCATCAGGTGCCAGATTCCAGCTTGGGGGACTTATCGCAAACGAGCCATGAACGCCGCGTCCCGTTCCGTTTTTCGTTTCTTCTTCGTCACACTGCTGGTGCTCGGTCTGGCGGCACCGCCGCTGGCACGCCACGTCGAGGTTTTTCCTGCCGATGCTGCCGTTGAAACCAACCTGCGCCGGCACATCGGCTATCTTGCCTCCGAGGCGCTGGAAGGACGCCTCCCCGGCACGCCAGGCGCGGAAAAAGCAGCGCAGTACATTATCACCCAGTTTCAGCTCGCCGGGCTACGGCCGCTCGGCAGTCGGGGGTATCGGCAACCGTTCAGCTTCGTGGCGAGTGTCCGCATGGGGCGGAACAACCATCTGACGGCGACGGTTGCCGGCGTCCGGCTGACAGCCAGACCGGATGTGGATTTCCGCCCGCTGGCCTTTACGGCCAACGGAGTCATCGAAGGCGAACCGGTTCTGGCAGGCTATGGCATTTCGGCGGCCAAAGAGGCGCAGTACGACGACTATGCGATGCTGGACGTGAAAGACCGCCTGGTGGTGGTGCTCCCCTACAGCCCGGCCGGCTCCAATCCCTACACGAAGTTCGGGGCGTTTTTGTCGCTGCGTTACAAGGCGACCACGGCGCGCAACAAAGGCGCCAAAGGGTTGCTCGTCATCGCCGAAGATGATGATTTCCAACGCTCGCAAGTCGCCCGTCTGCGCTATGACGACGCCTTCGGAGACGCCGGCTTTCCCTGCGCCGTAGTGAGTCGCGCCTGGGCGACCAGACTGCTCGGCCGTCCCGTGGCGGACATCGAACGCCAGATTGCCACGACGGGCCAGCCGGAAACCCAGCTTCTTTCCGACCGGCGGCTGCGCCTTCAGACGGAAGTTATCAAGGAACGGAAGACAGCCGACAACATCATCGGCTGGCTGGAAGGCTGCGACCCTGCGCTGCGCAACGAAGTCGTTGTCATTGGCGCACACTATGACCACTTGGGCCGCGGCGGACCCAACTCGCTGGCGCCCCGCGAAGGTGACGTGCATCCGGGGGCGGATGACAACGCTTCGGGCACGGCCGGACTGCTCGAACTCGCCAGAAGTTTTGCCGCCGCACGCAACCGACCCCGGCGCAGCCTGCTGTTCATCGCCTTTTCGGCTGAAGAAAAGGGACTGCTCGGCTCGGCTTACTTCGTGGATCATCCCACCACCCGCGACAAACGCATAGTCGCCATGCTCAACATGGACATGATCGGACGGTTGCGCGACAACCGGCTGACGGTGCAGGGCGTCGGCACATCGTCAGTCTGGCGGCCATTGCTGGCCGAGGCCAACACGCGCCACGGGCTGGAACTTTCCCTCGGCGAAAGCGGCTTCGGCCCCAGTGATCACGCCTCGTTTTACAAGCGCAACATCCCCGTGCTGTTTTTCCTTACCGGCAGCCACCCGGACTATCACCGTCCTTCGGATACACCTGACAAAATCAACTACGCCGGTGAGCGGCAGGTTCTGGCGCTGATTGGGGATGTTATTCAATCCACGGTCAATCTGCCCACGCCGCCGGATTTTGTCGCACCCAAGGCAGGCGACCGGGCAGAACGCGCCCGTGGCGGATTTCGGGTTTCACTGGGGACGATTCCTGACTACGCCGCCGAAATCAGCGGCGTCAAACTCGCCGGCGTCCGTGAGGGCAGCCCGGCCGCGGCGGCCGGACTGCAAGCCGGCGATGTCATCGTGGGGCTGGCCGGACGCGACATCAAAAGCGTGTACGATTACACTTATGTCCTTCAGGAACTCGAACCCGACCGGGAAGTGGACATCGTCGTCGAGCGCAACGGGCAGCGGTTGACCTTCAAACTCACCCCGACGCGGCGGTGAGGTTTGATGGCGGCTCGCTGCCGCTCAGGCAACGCAGGCGGATATGCGGACTCAGGCCGACAATGCGCATCCCCTCACGGACCCGAATGCGACAGGAAAGCGCCGGACGCTCGCGGTCTTCGCCGGGGCGGAAGTACCGAATCTGGCAGTTTGTGCAGTCACCGTTCCAGCAGAAATCACCGTACGAAATGCCTTCCATGTCGAGAAACTGGAAGCCGCGCAGAATGACGTTGTTTTCCGGGACGTACACCACCCGTCCCAGCACTTCAATCGGAATAAGCCGCTCGTAAGGCTCGAAGATTTCTGCCGGTGGTGTGGCAAACATGCGCAGGAGAAGCTCGGTAAAGGCAGGATGGAGGCCGTTCAGACCACACCCTTTCAATCGCATGTCCTGAAGGCAGGAAGCAAGTCCTTCTGGTGTAAGACACGTGGCATATCACACGTTCTATCTCGGACTCGGCAGTAACCTTGGCGACCGCGTGGCTTTGCTGACCCGTGCCATCCAACGGCTGACCACCGGCGCGAGGCAGTGGCGGTGCGCCAACTGGTATGCCACGGCTCCGGTGGACTACCTGGAGCAGCCCTGGTTTCTCAATACCGTGCTCGAACTGACGGTTGACCTGACGCCGGAAGCCATGCTGGCGCAGGGCCTTGGGCTGGAAGCCGAAGCCGGGCGGGTTCGCACCGTCCCAAAGGGTGCGCGGCCGCTCGACGTGGACATCCTGCTCTGCCAGACCGCAGACGGTGTGTTTCTGGTTTCCGCAGATTCCGCCCTGACGCTGCCGCATCCCCGGCTGCATCAGCGGCGGTTCGTCCTGACGCCGCTGTGTGATCTCATCCCGGGCGCGCAGCATCCACAGCTTCACCAGAGCTTTGCCCACCTGCTGGCCACCTGCCCTGACCACAGCCCCGTCGAAATCTTTGCGCAGAACGGACTCAGCTTCGGCGGCGCCGCCCGGCCGGAGATGTAGCCGTCGGTAACCGCAGGTCCTCCGGCTCCAGTGTTGTTCCTTCGCAGAGAATGCAGGCCCGCTCGATGCAGTTTTCAAGCTCGCGGATGTTGCCCGGAAAGTCGTAGTCCTGAAGGGCTTTGAGGGCGGCCGGGGAAAGCGTGACCCGGCGGCGGCGGATTTCGCGGCCGTACTTTTCGGCAAAGTAGTTCGCCAGCGCCGGAATGTCCTCCCGCCGCTCACGCAGCGGCGGGATTTCCAGCGTGAATACGGCCAGCCGGTAGTACAAATCCTCCCGAAAAGTCCTGGCCGCTACGGCTGCGGCGAGGTCCCGGTTGGTCGCCGCCACAACGCGGACATCCACACCAATTTCCTGCCCTCCCCCGATGCGTGTAATGGTGCGGGATTCCAGCGCGCGCAGGAACTTGGACTGGACGGCCAGGGGCAACTCGCCGATTTCGTCGAGAAACAGTGTCCCACCGCGTGCCAGCTCGAACTTTCCCACCTGCCGCCCGTCCGCGCCGGTAAAAGCGCCTTTCTCATGGCCGAACAGCTCATTTTCGACCAGGGTTTCAGGGATCGCCGCGCAGTTGATGGCCACAAACGGCGCCTGCCGCCGGTGGCTCAGGTGGTGAATGGCGCGCGCAAACAGTTCCTTGCCCGTGCCGGACTCGCCAAGCAACAGGACGGTCGTCTCCGTGGGGGCGACCCGTTGCAGTTGCTGTCCGACCTGCTGCATGGCCGGGGAATCGCCGATGATGCGCGGAAAACCATAGCGCCGGGCATATTCCTCGCGCATCAGGAGGCAGGCGCGCCGCAGGCGGTGTGTCTCCACGAGGCGCTCCAGCACCAGCAGCAGGTGGTCAGGATCAACCGGCTTTTGCAGGAAGTCTTCCGCGCCGTCCTTCATGGCGGCGACGGCTTCCTCAATGGAGCCATAAGCCGTCAGGACAACCACAGGCACGTCCGGGTCGAGGGACTTGGCAGCGCGAAGCACCTCCAGCCCTGTGCCATCGGGCAGGCGCAGGTCGGTCAGCACGACGGTCGGCGGCTGCCGCCGCAGGGCCTGCCGGGCCTGTTTCAGATCGGCTGCCTCAACGACGCCGTAACCGGCACGCTCCAGTGTCAGCCGCCACATCTGACGCAGAGCATCCTTGTCTTCGACAATCAAAATGTCTGCCGGGGCGGTGGCCATGTCAATTCCATCTCAGGGCTGTCCTTCGGCAGGCTGCTCGCGGTACCGCTTGGCCTTACCTTCTTCGAGCAAACGGCGCAGCGTCTGGCGCGCCTTGAGGACACGCGGGGTGGCATCCTGTTCTGGCGACACCGGACTATCGGCATTGTCCTGCCGCTGCTTTTCTTCCTCGGCTTCACGCAACTCCTGCCGGGCTTCTTCAACAGCACGCCGCCAGGTTTCTTCCGGGTCTTCAGCGGCCGGTGCGTCCGCATCTTCGCCATTTTCTCCACGTGGCGGTGGTGCGCCGAAATCGTAGTTGTCCATCGGCCGCGGTGCGGACAGGCGACTTGGGTTTTCGGACGAAGGATTCCGGGACACGCCCATATTCGTCATCAACAGGTCCTGGGCCCCGAGAGGTAAATCCTCCATAGGCGGCATCTCCGGTGGCGGTGCCTTGGGCGCAGGTTTCCGGGATGACCGGCGGTTCTTTTTCCCGGTCGTTGGTGCCGGTGATTGGGCGGAAGCCGGATCAGGGGCCGCCAGCATCACCTCCAAACCGCCTGTCAGAAACAGACTCAACAGCAGGCTCATGCAGAACACCTCACTTTTCAACACCAATCCGCAACGGTAGCGAGATACGAAACTGCGCTCCACCGGCGGGAAGATTGCAGGCTTCAATGCGCCCATTGTGACTGACGATGATTTTCCGAACAATGGCCAACCCCAGCCCGTGGCCCTGCTTTTTCGTTGTAAAGAAGGGCAGGAACAGGTTGGCCGCGACTTCCGGCGGAAAGCCAGTGCCGGAATCCTCAAGCAGCAGTGTGACGTCTTCCGGGCCGGTGATGGCGCGCAGCCGCACTTCCCGTACCGGTGCGTCATCGGGAATCGCCTCCAGCGCATTGCGAAACATGTTCTCAAAGGCGCGCCGCAGCAGAGCGGCATCGCCCGGAATGACCGGCAGCGACTCCGGCAATACCAGTGTCACCTCCCGTCGGCGGAAGTCCTCCCGCAGCAGGGTGACGACTTCCTCGACCACGCCGGCCAGGTCAACCGGTGCCATAACGGGGCGCAATGGGCGCGCAAAGGTCAGAAAATCCGAGACAACCTGCGTCAGATGCCGGACTTCATCCCGCAACGCCCGGGCGGCCGGGTTGTCGGGAACGTCCTGCATAAGCAGCCGGGCGTAGCCATCCATCGTGGCCAGCGAGTTTTTGAACTCGTGGGCGATACCAGCGGCCATATCCCCCAGACTCGTCAGGGTCTCCCTGGCCTGCGCTGTAGCTCGCAACGCGGCCAGTTCGGTGATGTTGGCAATCAGACACAGGACGCTCGCAGCGCCGGGAATCGGGGCAACACTGGCCTCAAGCGTGCGCTGATGGCCGCCGATGAGCACCGTGATGTCGGACTGTCGGCGTACGCTCCCGTCCTGCAGTCCGGCCGCCACCAGGTTCTGAAGGTCCGGCACATCGGCAAAGAATTCCCGAAACGGTATCCCCGGCGGGCGGCCAAACAAACGCTGGGCAGTCAGATTTGCCAACACGGTCGTACCGTGCTCGTCCACGACGACGAGCGCATCGGGAATACTCGCAATCAGCCGGTCGCTGAACTCGGTCTGCACTAGGGCGCGGTGTTCGGCATCGGTGCGCAGGCGTTCCAGTTCCCGTCCTGCCGATTGCAGGCGGTCAATGACTTCCTGATAGCCGGCCATGACAAACTCGACGGAAGCCGGCCGGTTGGCGTAAGCGCGCGCGGACGACCGTCCCGAAAGGAAAACGGAACGCGCCAACCACAGTCCCGCCGCGCCCACAACAAGCCACAGCGGCAGTTCGTAGGCCACACGCAGGACGACGCCTGAAAGCTGCGCCTGGCGATGGCGCGCCAGCAGGTGCAGATGGCCCAGCCGTTCACCATCAGCCTTGTGCAACGGAACCGTGAGTACCCAAACGCCATGCAGGTACCGGGTCTCTTCCCGGTCAGAGTTGGCCACATCGAGGTTGTCGGGCAGGGCGAGTTCCCCGGTCGGGTCATTGCGCACGACCACGGTACGCCGCTGCCCCAGATGGTCATAGATGCCGACGGCCATCGTCAGGCCAGACGGAAGCCAATCAGGTGTCAGCGGTTCGGTGATGAACTGCCCCGCCGTGAAGCGGGCTGCCAGGCGGTGTGCGGTCAACTGCACTTCAGCCCGGGTCCGGTGCTGCGCCTCCCGGTCATAGGCGCTGCGCAGAGTGTATGTTGCCCACAACCCTATCAGGCAGACCGTCACCAGCAGGGCCACCAGGACAGCCGTCAGCGCCTGGCCGGCCATCGCGCGCCGAAGGCAAAACCTGCCCGCCATGGCGGGCAGGCGGCCAGATGAAACGCACGACGGGACTGACATGGCAAAGGTTGCAGGTCTGGACAGCAATGGCCCACTGGGCCGACCGCAGCACGTTCCCCAACGGCAATCAGGGCTGACTGATGAGGGTTGGAGCGTTGAAAGGATCATCATCAGGCGGCGTGTCCGGTGTCACCTTCGGAAAACCACGACTGTTGACGGCAGTGGATTTGGTCAGATAGCTCCCCAGGGCCACCGCCATTTCACGCGCCGTAGGACGCCGGGCCGGGTCCTTTTCCATGGCTTGCGCCACCAGACGACTGAGTTCCAGTGGAACGTCGGGCACGACCTCGTGAACCGGTCGGGGGTTGTGGGTCAGATGCTGGAGTGCGATACCGACAAAGCCGCTGGCGCTGATAAAGGGCAGCAGTCCCGTCAGCATCTGATACAGCATTACCCCGACGGCATAGACATCCGACCTCCCATCATACTCCAGATGATTAATGCGCTCCGGCGCCAGATAGGCGGCCGTGCCCACGACGACGCCCAGCGCGCTGACGAGCTGCTCGCCCGACAATTCTTCCCGTATCAGCTTGGCTACGCCAAAATCCACAACCTTGACAACCTCGCCGTCTTTTGTCTGGTGCAGAAAGATGTTGTCGGGCTTGATGTCGCGGTGGATCACACCTTCGGCATGGGCGGCATCGAGAACATCGAGCACTGGAATGAGAATTTCGGCGCACCGGGTGGGGGACAATGTGCCATACCGCCGCAACTCGTCGGAGAGCGAGTAGCCCCGCAACAGCTCCATCACGATGTAGGCAATCCCTTCCGCAGACACGCCGGAATCCAGCACGGCCACGGCGTTCGGGTGATTGACGCGACAGGCTGAAATGCCTTCCCGGCGGAAACGCTCCAGCGCCTGGGGAGAATCGTTGCCAGCCATCGGACGAAACACCTTGACAGCCACCTTGCGGTTGAGGGCAAGCTGCGTGCCTTCATACACAACACCGAAGCCACCGGCACCGATCTTCACATCCAGGCGGTACTTGCCATCGAGCACCTTGCCGGGCAGGGCTTCTGCCAGGGCACTGAACACCAGATCGGTGCGGCGTTGCGCTTCGTCGAGTTCTTCGTTCTTGCGCGCCAGGTCGCGGTTGGCTTCCAGCAGTTTAAGGTTCTTTTCAGCCAGGTCCTGATTGACAGCAGCCAGAGCCGCCGTCCGCTCGGCCACTTTGGCTTCGAGGGCGAGTGTCCGCTGGCGCAGCACATACACCCGCCACTGCATGATGCCGAGACCAAGCGCCACACACGCCAGGGCATAGAGCGTAAAGGCCCACCAGCGCACCCACCAGGGCGGGGAAATGGTGATGGAAGCTGTCGTCACTTCCTGCACGTGACCAAGGTAGTCCCGGCTGCGAATCCAAAAGGTGTAGGTGCCGGGCGACAGACTGGCAAAGGTGCGCCGACGGTCAGGCGTCCAAGGCGTCGGATGTGACTCATAACCAATGAGTTGTGTTGAGTACCGGGTTTCGGCGCTGCGAAAGAAACCCAGCAACTCATATTCAAACGTCACCTCATTTTCCCCGTGATGGAGTGCCAGGCGCGCTTCCAACTTCCGGGGTTGCCCGTTGACAAGCAGGCGCACAAGACGTGGCGGTGCTGTCTGGTATTCCCGGTTTTCAAGGCGCTCATCAAAAACGCCCAGACCGGCCACGGTGCCAATCCAGAGGCGGCCTTCACTGTCGCACAGCGCCGACCCACCGTTGCACTCGTTGCTTGGCAGGCCATCTTCGGTGGTAAAGGTTTCAAGTCGTGGGCGACGCCACCCCTGGCCGGCATCCGGCGTCAGACGCGCCACACCGCGATTCGTAAACAGGTAGATGCGCCCCTGCCGGTCGTGACGGATTTCATAGATGACGTTGTTCGGGAGCGCCGGGTCGGTGCTGTCATTCAGGGTATGCCACTTGATGCCGTTTTCCTGCCACTCACCGACGGTGACGCCGCCGTAGGTGCCCACCCACAGCGTACGCCGGTTTCCGTCCACCAACACGTGCAGGGAGCGCACCACGTCGCTGGAAAGTGTGCCGTTGGCGCGGTTGTACACTGTCCACTGCCCACGGTACAGCATAGCCACCCCGCCGCCAAACGTGCCGAACCACAGGCGCTGCCCACCTTCCGGGTCGGGAGTGGCGAGCATGGCCGTCACATATTCATTGCCCACTCCCGACTCGGCGAGGGGAAACCGGCTCCAGCGCCCCTGCTGCCACACGGCTACGCCTTTTTCCGTGCCCACGAGCAGCCGTGGTGTCCCGTTTTCATCGATCGTTTCCAGCAGGCTCCAGATGCCGTTGTCGGGCAATGCCCCATTTTCCCGGTTGAACACCGTCCATTGTCCGTTCTGAAGGCGTACCAGACCGCCCGTGGCGGTTCCGATCCACACGGCCGGGCCGCCGGAGACGCGGTCGGTTTTGAGCAGACACGACACAAAGCGGCTGGGGAGCGGACTGTTTTCCATCTGGAAGATTTCCCAGCGCCCCTGCCGCAGACGGGCCGCGCCGTGGTTGCGCGTCCCGATCCAGAAGGTGCGGGAGCCATCCGGTTCCGTGTATTCCAGCAGGGCTTTGACCCCGACGGTGGGGATCATCTCCGGGGGAAAGGTGACACGCTGCCATGAGCCAAGCCGGAGGCGCGCCAGTCCGCCGCTGTTCGTCCCGACCCACAGCAGCGGCGGGCCATTCCCTGTTCGGGTCTCATATATCGAGGTGACTTCACTGTTGGGGATGACCCGCGTATCCGCATTATAGAGCGTCCAGTTTCCGTTCTGGTAAGCGGCCAGGCCGCCGCCATTCGTGCCGACCCAGACCGTCGCGGTCCCATCCGGCTGGTAGGTCACGGCCAGGCTCCGAATCTGCTTCGTGCCGCCAAAGTCTTCCCGCACCACCTGCCATTGCCCGTTGCGGTAGGTTGCCACGCCATGGTTGGCAAAACCGGCCCACAGGGTACGTGTCCCGTCGGGTTCACGCACTTCACCCAAAGCCCGGATGTCATCGGCTGGCATGGCTTCTGTTGTGGTGGAATGGAGGCGTTGCACCTGCCCGTCCTGCCATTCAACGAGTCCGCGACTGGTCGCCACCCACAGCAGGGGTTGTCCGCCACGTTCCGTCGCCAGCAGGGTGCGAACTTCGTCGCTGGGCAAGCCGGCGTTGGACTGGTTGAAGGTCTGCCACTGTTGTCCATCGAAGCGGGCCAGCCCGCCGGGCGTTCCGGCCCAGAGCGTCGCGCCGCCGCCGGTTTCCGGGACCTCGGCCAGCGCCGTCACCATATCGTGGGGAAAGCCGGCCTGCCCGGACTGGTAGTGACCAACAAACTGCCCATCCTGCCAGGCAAACAGGCCGCTGGCATGCGTGCCAAACCACATCCGGCCGTCTCTGGACTGAAGCAGGGCGCGAACCCAGTTGGATGTTCCTGCGCCGGGCATGTTGATGCGGTGCCACTGATAGCCGTCATAGCGCGCGGCCCCGTCCTGCGTGCCAATCCACAGATACCCGTTGGCGTCGCTGGTCATCGCCATGATCGAGTTCTGGGGCAGGCCGTCCGTATCGGTAAACGTGTGTGCGCCGGGCAGAAACGTCATCGGGGCCGACGCACTTGGGACGGCTGGCGGACGGACCGGCGCAGCCGGCTTTGCCCCGGCACCTGTTTTCCGGGCAGGCACCATCTGACCAGAGGACAGGCACAACAGCAGGCCAAACCCGGCCCGGAGCGCCCGCCAGGTCAGCTCGTGCCAGGTTGAACGCTGCCGTCTGCACCCTGTCATGGAAGCTACGCCGACGATGTGAATGACCGGTGCCGGTTTTCAAAGCACGCGGGGAACCTTGAAGTGCCCGTACCCGGACGCCGGGGCATTGGCCAGGGCGACCTCGGTTCCGGGTGGGGTGTGCGGTATATCGGGACGCAGGGCCGTATCGCCCACGGCACTACAGTGCGACATGGGCGGCACATCCGTGGTGTCCAGCTCATTCAAACGGTCGAAGTAGCCGACGATGGCGCCCATCTGTGCGGCCAGGCGATCAAGGTCAGCCGCCGAGGGACGCAGGTTGGCAAGCTGGGCGATTTTCTCAACATCCTGAGTGGTAATGGCCATCGCTTCCTCCAAAAAAAGAGCGTGAAAGCTGGAAGAAAACTACTCGATGACCGGGTCCGAGGCTGACGCCCGACCGCCACGCCGGTCGCTCCCGCGCAGTTTTCCGGTCTGGTCAATGAAATAGGACATCCGTCCCGAAGCCGGATAATCGGTAGGCACACTATAGCAGGCAAATGTGTTTTCTGAAGCCTCAATGAAAAATTGTGACATCCTGGCTTCGGAAGGGTCGTTCGGCAGAAAACCGGCGTCCACAAGTTCCGCCAGGGACGCATAGCGCCCGTGGGCGGCATGGAAGGACGACTCGACACGGGCAATCGTGAGCATGCTGGCCCGCGTCGCATTGTCCCGTGAGGACTGGCTGGCCGCAACAACAACCTCATCCGGGCTTTCCTGCTTTTTGCAGGCCGGACTCATCCCCAGCACCAGCGCCACACTGACCACCTGACACACACCAAACACAACCTTTCGCATGAACAGCCCTCTCCTGCTCCTTTGGTTTGCTCAACATGTTGGTTTGCTCAACCTTCCACGCTCTGTGCCTTCGGGTTGCCGGCTTACCCGATAGGCATTACAGGCCCAATGGGCAGCGTGGATGCTTCAGCCGCCGTGTGCCGGGAAGGGACCTCGGCGGCCGGAAACTCAAGGACGAACGTGGCCCCCCGTGGATGGTTCGGTTCGTAGCGAATCGTGGCCCGGTGGTCGGCCAGAATGTGCGCGACAATTGCCAGCCCCAGTCCCGTTCCCCGTTCACGGGTCGAAAAATACGGCTCAAACAGGCGGTTGCGGGCTTCCGGCGGAATCCCGACGCCGGTATCCGAAATCCGCAACCGGACGGTTTCCCGCGCCGCCGCATATTCTGTAGTGATGCGAATCTCGCCCCGCGCCGGTTTTTCGCCACCAGCTTCAATGGCGTGCAGCGCATTGTCAATGAGATTGACCAGACACCGCTTGATTTGTTCGGCATCGAGCAACACAGGCGGCAGATTGCCGGCCAGCTCAGTGGTCAATCGGACTCCGCCCAGCCGTTCGGCATACAGGACGACCGTCCGCTCAACGATGTCATCCAGTGAACCCGGCGCAAGCTGGGCATCAGGGAGCTTGGCAAAACGCGAGAACTCGTCCACGAGCCGCTGGAGCGTCGTTACTTCGCCAATAATACTCGCCGCACATTCCTCGACCGTTGCCCGGAGGCGCGGAAGATGCGCCGCCTGCCGCGCGACATTGCGCGCAATCCGCTCGGTGGAAAGCTGAATGGGCGTGAGCGGATTCTTGATTTCATGCGCCATGCGCCGCGCGACCTCGCTCCACACAGCGTTGCGCTGGGCCTGCATGATGGGTGAAATGTCGTCGAGCATTACCACAATGCCGGTGATTTGCCCGCCGGTGTCCGAAAGCCTCGTGGCCGTCAGTGCCACCTGCAGGGAGGGGCGGTTGGGCAACCGGATTTCGGTCTCCAGGGTCGTCTGGGGCACCCGCCGGGCGCGCCGTAGAAGCCGCTCGAAATCCCCCCGATTCCCCGGTGGCACATGCAGCAAAAATTCATCGCCGACCACCAGTGTCGCGCCCAGCATATTGCAGGCGGCGGGGTTGAACGTCGTCACCCGCCACTGCGTATCGAGCGAGACAATGCCAGTACACAGACTTCCCAGAATGGTCTCGATATAGCGACGGCGCTCATCAAGCTGTACGCGGTTGACGCGCAACTGCTGCGCCATGGCGTTGAAGGAATCCACGAGCACCGCCAGCTCGTCCTGGGCTTCGACCTGCACAACATAATCGAGATTCCCCTGTGCGACAGCTTCCGTCGCTTTGGCCAACGCCCGCAGCGGCACGACGACAAAGCGGGCCGTGGTGATGGCAAACCACATCGCGCCGAACATCAGAAAGAGCGTGACGAACCCCAGAATCAGCAGGTAGTTGAGCTTGAGCGTCCGCGACTCGGCGGCGAGGGTTGCCCGCTGGTTGGCCACCTGGGTCAGTTCGGCAATCTTCTGGTCGAGCACCGGCGGCATCGTACGCACAACCACAAGCACGTCTCTGGTTTCCCCGACCGGAACGGCCGCAGCGATAAAGGTACTCAGATTGCTCTCCAGATGGCCTGTCGGAAACGGGTCCGACCGCGCGCGCCGATGCAGACCGGCGATGAAGTCCGGTGGTAGTCCGGCCCAGTCGCCAAAAATGGCGCGGGGCTGTCCCTCTCTGTCCAGCCACTGGCCGGCTTCAATGCCGAGCGCCTGCGCTTCATCCACAAAAAGCTTCCGCGCCTGTTCCATTCGCGCACTTTCCGGCAGCTTTTTTCTTTCCGTCTGTCCCGGCGCTTTTTCGCCCGCCAGCCAGGACACCAGCCGGCGCCCGACGGCGCGCCCGTCATCCTGAAGGGAACGCATTTCGCGGGTCAGCACCAACCGCTGAATAGCCACGGCGCTCTCCCGGTAGCGTTCGGCCGGCAGGTTGAACCACTTGTCCAGACTGCGGTTCAACAGCCCGTAGGCAAAGAAAAACAGCATCAGCAGCGGCAGGGCGGAGACAATGAGTGAAGCCGTCACCAGGCGCGTCTGGAAGGAGGTCCCGAGCGTGCGCTGCCGCCGTTCCTGCTGCAACTTCATGACGTTGCGAATCAGCAGCGCCAGCAGGATGATGAGCGCCAGAAAGTTCAGCGCCGACAGCGCATACAGCATCCACGTCGCCGAAACATTGCGCGGCGCGAGAAAAGGCAGCACATTGAACGCCGACTGAACGACGAGCGCTCCCAGCAGCACGATGACGAGAATGAGCAGGGACAGCGTCCGTACCCGCCGCAAACGATAGGCGCGCAGCGCACGGGTCGCTTCCTGGGGGTTGACGATGCTCACCGGGTGCTCGGAAGACATGCCGACTGAAAAGCCATTCAAGTGGGATGCCCGTTAGTTGTAACACAGCCGCGGCCTGACAACCGACCGGTTTTACCTTTGCCCGAAACTAACCGCGCCATGCCCTCCGAACGGGATTTTCTCCGCCGTCTCCAGTCCGTCGCACGCCGTGGATGTCCTGATCTCCAGATTGGGATTGGAGACGATGCCGCCCTCATCACGCCGCGCCCCGGACGCCACCTGGTCGTCATGAGCGATGCCCTGGTTGAGGATGTTCATTTTCGCCAGCGCTACGTACCGGCTGCGGCCATCGGGCACAAGGCGTTGGCCATCAACCTCAGTGACTGCGCCGCCATGGGCGCGACGCCCCGGTTCTGCCTGCTTTCCCTGGCCCTTCCGCCTTCAGCGCAGCCGCTGGCCGAAGACATCGTACAGGGATTGCTGGCTCTGGCTGACCGGGTGCAGGTCAGTCTGGTCGGCGGAGATACCACGGCCAGCCCACAGTCCATGTTCGTGGACGTGTGCCTGATAGGTGACATCGCTCCTGGCTGCGCCGTCACACGCGCCGGGGCCCGGCCGGACGACTACCTGTTTGTGAGTGGAACCCTTGGCGCGGCTGCCGCCGCCCTTCAGGCGCTTGAGCAGGGGGCCGCGCCGCCTGATGCGGCTTCCGAAGCGCGGTTTCTGTTCCCGGAACCGCGTCTTGAACTGGGCCAACACCTGGCGGCACATGGCTTGGCCACGGCCATGCTCGACATCAGCGATGGACTGTCACTCGATCTGGCGCGGCTGTGCGAAGCCAGCCAGGTTGGCGCGGTGCTGGAAGCAACGGCGCTTCCCATTGCCCCGGCAGCCGTGGCGATCGGCCCCGATCAGACAGCCGCGCGTCGGCTGGCGCTCGACGGCGGTGAGGACTATGAACTGCTCTTCACGGTCTCTCCCCGGCAGGCGGCAACCGTGGCGGCGCTGAGCGGCACAGCGGCGGTCGGCGGCGTTTCCCTTACCTGCATCGGACGCATCACAGCCGGCCACGACATCACCCTGCACATAGATGGAGAAACCCACCCGCTTCCGGCGCGTGGCTATGATCACTTTGTGAGGCCCGGAGGTAGTGCAGGAACGGCCGCCACCTGGGCGTAACCGCCCCGCTGCCAGCGCCACGGGAGCAGGGCCACATCCCAGAACGGCCGCACGGAACGCCAGTTGAAACCGACCTTCGAGCCTTCCGCGTGATTCCACACCACCGGCACTTCGGCCACCCGCGCGCCGATGTTTTGCGCCAGATAGAGAATTTCCACATCGAAGGCAAAGCCCCGCACCTGCTGCGCCTGAAAGACGGGCAGAAAGACATCCCGCCGGAAGGCTTTGAAACCGCACTGGGTGTCGGCGTACTTCAGTCCCGTCAGAACCCGCACGAAGCGGTTGAAGCACCGGCCGGCAAACTCGCGCAGAGCGGACTGATGCACACCAATCTGCGAATCCGGCAGGTCGCGTGAGCCGATAGCCGCATCGTACTGCCCGGCGGTAATCGGTTCCAGCAGCTTGGGAGTTTCGGTCAACGGTGTCGAAAGGTCGGCGTCCGAAAACAGCACAACCTGGCCGCGGGACGCCAGAAAGCCATGCCGCACACTGTAGCCTTTTCCCTGATTGCCCGGATTGGACAACACCTGCAGGGAAAGCCCCTGACGTGCAAGGGTAGGAACTAGCTTTCCCGCAACCGTGGCTGTCCCGTCGGAAGAGCCGTCATCCACGACGATGACTTCCACCCCGCCGGCAAAATCCCGGAAGTAGGCCCCGACGCTTTCCAGCGTCGGGGCAAGACGGGCGGCTTCGTTATAGGCCGGGATGACAAAACTGAGAGCAGGAGTATCGTTCACGCAATGGTCACTTCCCGGGCGAGATACACATCCTGGATGAGGTTGAGCAGCTTGACACCTTCGGACATCGGCCGCTGGAAAGCCTTGCGCCCGGAAATCAACCCCATGCCGCCAGCGCGCTTGTTGATGACGGCCGTGCGGACAGCTTCGGCAAAGTCATTATCACCTGACGCACCGCCGCTGTTGATGAGACCGGCCCGCCCCATGTAGCAGTTGGCGACCTGGTAGCGCGTCCACTCGATGGGATGGTCCGTCGCCAGCTCCGAATAGACTTTTTTGTGCGTCTTGCCGAACTTGAGGGCTTCATAGCCGCCGTTGTTTTCGGGCAGTTTCTGCTTGATGATGTCGGCCTGAAGCGTCACCCCCAGGTGATTGGCCTGACCTGTCAGATCGGCTGCCACGTGGTAATCCTTCTCGGCTGTCTTGAAGGCAGCATTGCGGGTGTAGCACCACAGAATCGTTGCCATACCCAGTTCGTGAGCCGCTTGAAACGCCTCGGAGACTTCCTGAATCTGCCGGCTCGATTCGGGTGAGCCGAAGTAAATCGTCGCACCCACGGCCACTGCGCCCAGATTCCACGCCTGCTTGACCGTTCCAAACATCACCTGGTCGTACTTGTTCGGGTAAGAGAGAAACTCGTTGTGGTTGATTTTGACGATGAAGGGAATCTTGTGGGCATACTTGCGGGCGGCAAAACCCAGCACGCCAAAGGTTGTCGCCACGGCATTGCATCCGCCTTCGATGGCCAGCTTCACGATGTTGTCACCGTCAAAGTAGATGGGATTAGGCGCAAAGGAAGCCCCGGCGCTGTGCTCGATTCCCTGGTCAACCGGCAGGATGGACATGTAGCCGGTTCCGGCCAGCCGGCCGTGATCAAAGAGTTGCTGCAAGCTCCGCAGCACCTGGGGCGAGCGGTCGGATGGGGCAAAGACCCGATCCACGAAATCCGGTCCGGGCAGATGCAGGTGTTCGGCCGAAATGCCTTTCGCGCGATAGGTCAGCAAAGCTTCGGCTTCATCGCCAAGCAGACGTTCAATTTCTCCAATCATGACAGGAAAACCTCCGGGCAAAGATGATGCAGACAATCCACAGGAAAACTGCCGAAGCCGTTTTGTATCACAAGTGCTAAACTGCGGCGCATAACTCCAGGTTGTGGGCTTGGGACTTCCAAATGTACCATACCTCGTACACCTCAACCTGAAATCACGAACTCAAAAATGGTGAAGTGCCATGACTGAACCCGCCAAGACCAGTGTACTGATTGTTGACGATGACCCGACGATTCGCCTGACGGTCGGGGCCTACCTGAGTGGGCAGGGTTATAACGTGCTCGAAGCGGCTACCGGACGCGAAGCCATTGAGACAGCGACCAAGCACCGCCCCCAGGCCATTATCCTCGATGTCATCCTGCCGGACCTCGACGGACTCCAAATCTGCCGTCTGCTCCGTGAATGCAACATTCAGTCGCCGATTCTCTTCCTTTCGACCGACACCGAACTCGACACCCGGTTGCGGGGCTTTTCCTACGGCGGCGATGATTTCCTCACCAAGCCGTTCAACATGCTCGAACTCGGTGCGCGGCTCCAGGCGATTCTGCGGCGGCAGGCGATTACTCCTGACATCGAGGAGGTCATCGTCCGGGGCGACCTTTCCATTGATGTCATCCGGCGGCGCGTCATCCGCAACGGCAAGACGATTGAACTGACGCCAACCGAGTTTCGCATCCTGCTCACTATGGCGCGCCGTCCGGGACAGGTCTTTTCCCGTGACCGCCTGCTCGATGAGCTACAGGATGAGGAAGGCTACCTCCGCAACGTTGACCCGCACATTGCGCGGCTCCGGGCGAAAATCGAACCGATTCCCGGCCGTCCGACCTACGTGCAGACGGTGTGGGGGCAGGGCTACAAGTTCGAGTACGCCAACACCACCAACCCGTAAGCTCAAACCGCTGGCATCCTTCACACACCTGCCGGAACGTCCTGAAGCCGGCCGGGATGTCATCCTGGCAGGACAGCCACGGTGAGTCATGCGCCTGCTACACACGTCCGACTGGCACTTGGGCATCACCTTGGGCGGACACCCCAGGGAGCAGGAGCATGTGCGCTTTCTCACCTGGCTGCGCGGTATGCTCCAAGAGCAATCCGTTGACGCGCTGCTCATCACCGGCGACATCTTTGATGCGGCCAATCCACCGGCGGCGGCGCAACGGCTCTACTATGACTTTCTGGCAGGATGCCACGCGGCGCTGCCGACGCTCGACATTGTCATCATCGGCGGCAACCACGATTCTCCCGGCCGGCTCGACGCCCCGGCCGAACTGCTCAACCGTTTCCGCGTGCGCGTCATCGGCGGCTTCGCCAGCCAGCCGGACGGGAAGCCCGACTTCGAGCGCCTGCTCGTCCCGCTGACCAATGCCACAGGTGACGTGGCAGCCTGGTGTGTGGCCGTACCGTTCATTCGTCCCTCCGATGTGGGGCTGGCAGAGGACTTCCGTCAGGGCGCGCAGGCGCTTTACGCACAGCTTTTTGAGGCCGCACAGCAGCGGCGTCAGCCAGGGCAGGCCCTGGTGGCCACCGGACACGCCTTCATGGTCGGCGGACAGGTCTCCGACACTGAACGCCCAATCGAGTGTGGAGGTCTGTATGCCCTGCCGCCCGATATTTTCCCGGAGGATATTGCCTACGTTGCGCTCGGCCACCTGCACCGGGCGCAGTGCGTCGCCAACCGCCCCAATGTGCGGTACAGCGGCTCACCACTTCCGCTGTCCTTTGCCGAGCGTGACTATGCACACCAGGTCGTGCTCATCGAACTCGAAGGCGAGTGCGCCGCGCGAATCGAGCCGCTTCCGATCCCACGGGTACGTGATTTGTTGCGTGTGCCGCGCCAGGGGGCAGCGCCTCTCGCCGCCGTTCTTGATGAACTGCGCCAGCTTCCCACCACGCCCACCGCACCCGACAAACTGCCGCCGCTGGTCGAGGTATGTGTCCAGCTTGACCGCCCGCAGCCAAACCTGAAAGACGACATTGAACGTGCGCTGAACGGCGTCTGGGCCGAGCTGGCCCGGATTGAACTTGTCCACCCACAGCCGGACAGAGCCGCCTTGCCGGACGGTCTCTCACAAAACAGCCATACAAACCTCACGCCGGAAGCCATGTTTCGCGCCTGCTACCGGGACAAGCGTGGCAGTGACCCACCGGAAGCTCTGGAGCAGGCGTTTCACACGCTGCTTCAGGAAACCCTGCAGGAGATGACGCCATGAGAATTCTCGCCATTCGCGGTCGTCATCTCGCCTCACTGACGGACTTCGATGTGTCCCTCGAACAGGGGCTGCTGGGGCGTGCCGGACTGTTCGCCATTACGGGCCCGACCGGAGCCGGCAAAAGCACGCTGCTTGACGCGCTGTGTCTGGCGCTCTACGACCGCCTGCCGCGTATCAAGCGCGAAAAAGGCGGCTATCGCGTTCCCACTGGCGCAGACGAGGATGAAGCACTGCCATTTACCGATTGCCGGCACATCATCCAGCGCGGTCAGCGGGACGCCTACGCCGAAGTGGACTTCCTTGGGTGCGACAACAAACGCTGGCGCGCCCGCTGGCAGGTACGCCCGCCACAGCGCAAAACCTCCCGGCAGGGACTGCGCCCATCGGAAGTGGAGTTATTTGAACTGACCACACCGGGCGACAGTACATCACCGGGAAACAGCATCCGCAAAACCGAACACGGCAAGGAAGAAACCCTCAAGCTCATCAGTCAGAAAGTTGGTTTGAGCTACGAGCAGTTCTGCCGGTCGGTCCTGTTGGCGCAGGGCGACTTCGCGGCCTTTCTCAAATCCAGCGCCGAAGAACGCGCCAGCCTGCTTGAAGCCATGACCGATACCCGGCTCTACACGGCACTTTCCATAGCCGCCCATGAGCGGGCCAAACGCGAAAAGGAAGCACTGGAAGCGCTGAAACAACAGACGGGCCACCTCAATCCCCTTTCCGATGACGAACGCCATCAACTCGCAGCCGAACGGGAGCAACTTGAAGCGCGGTGCCGGGAACTTGAACGGCAACGCAGCAGCTACGAGCAGGCGCGGCAGTGGTATGACCGGTACGATGCACTGGAAGCCGCTTTCCAAGAGGCAAAGGCCGATCATGACGCGGCTCTTCAGGCGCGTCATGAAGCCGAAGGCCAAGGTGCGTACCTTGCCCGCCTTGATCAGGCCCATCGGCTGCGTCCCCTGTACGAAGACCACTTGGCGTCCGACCGGGAGCAACGGCAGGCAGCGCGACAGGTTACTGAAACCGCAGCGCGGCATGCCGCAGCCTGCCAGCGCCTTGACGCAGCCCGCAGCCGGGCGGAACAGGCCGAAAAAGACCTTGCCTGTGCCAAGGCCGAGCGCACGGCCCGGCAGCCGGCCATCGAAGCGGCGCGCGAACTCGATGTGAAACTTAACCAGGCCCGGCAGCAGGTTTTGGAAGCCGAACACCAACTCGAAGCAGCCAGGCAGGCGTTTCAGACGCAACAGCAGCAACTTGCGGATGCCGAACAGGCGCAGGCACAGGCTGCGGAGTCCCTTGCCCAAATCGGCCAGTGGTTGGAAGCCCATTCGCACCTCCAGCCTGTCTCTGACCAGCATGAGCGTTGGGAACGCGACATCAGAGCTTATCTGGAGGCCCGAACCACACTGGCGCAACTGGAAGAACAGGCAGCCAGACTGACCACCGACCTCCAGCGCGGCAAAACCGAAATGATGCATGCTCGCCAGGCGCTTCAGAACGCGGAAGCACAGCTTGCGGACGACCGGCAGGCATTGCAACGCGCCACCCAGCACCTTGAACATCTCACTCGCACCCAATCGCCCGACGCACGGCGTGAGGCACGCTGCCGGCTTGATGAGCAACGCGCGACACTGAATGCACTCCACAATCTGGTTGAAGCGGCCCACAAAGCTGAACACGAATGCGCGGAAGCTGCGCAGGAAGCCCAGGCCGCCCGCACGGCGCTGGATGCGTTACAACGGGATGCCGAACGCCACACGTGCAAGCTGTCTGTGCTGGAAGCCATAAGGAACGAGCGTCTCCGCGAGCTGCGTCTGGCAGAGGCCGCCGAAGAACTGGCTGCCCGCCGTCCCGATTTGCTTGTTCCCGGCCAACCCTGCCCGCTTTGCGGCTCCACCGAACATCCCGACGCCGACAAACCAGCCCCGCCCGGTGATGTTGTCGCCCGTATCAGAGCCGAAGTCGAAGCCCTTCAACAGCAGTGCGCTGCCTGCTCGCAGGTTGTACTGGAACTGGAACGCAGGATGGCGGCTGAAGAAACCCGGCTGGAGGCCGCGCGCCAGCGTCAGGACAAGGGAGCGCAGGAAAAAGAAAGCCTCCTGACAGACTGGGCAAAGCAACGGAGTCCAGGCCTGCCTGATTCACCGCTGGCGCCGGAAACCCAGCCGATGCTTGCAGCGGCTTCCAAACGGCTCGCAGAAGAACAACGCCAGCTCGAAGCGGAAGAAAACGCCTGCGAAGCGGCGCGTCGGCAACGGGACGCCGCGCAACAGGCCGTTGACCAAAGCCAGGAACAACTCCGCCAGGCACAGGAAACTTACCGGCAGGCCGAAAACGCCTGGCAACGATTGCACAGTGAGTTGGAGACCTGCCGGGTGCAGTACGCAACCCACGCACAACAGCGTGACCGCTACCTTCAGGAACTTGCCACGGTCTTTTCGGGCAACCGCGACTGGCAGGCGCAACTTGATGCCGACGCCAACGCTTTTCTCGCCCAGGCCGGAAGCGATGCCACCGCCTGGAAAGCACATGTTCAGGCCCGACAGGCAGCCACGGCGCAACTTCAGGAAATCGAACGCCGGATAGCCGCCCACCAATCCGCCCTTGCCAGCGCACAAACCGGGCTGGAACAAATCAAACAGGAGGCATCCGCCAGAGCAAGCGAACTCACAGACCTTGAAACGAAACGCGCTGCCTTACTTGGCGGCCAACCCACCGGGGACTTTTGCCGGAGACTCGATGATGCCATAGCGCAGGCTGAACGCGCTTTCCATGACGCGCGTCAGGCGCTTGCCGCCGCCGAACGTGAGGAAGCCCAGGCCACGGCTGATCACCGGGCGGCTGAGGAACGTCACCGCGAAAAAGCCACGGCGGCTGAGGCTGCCCGCCGGGCGCTCGATGCCGGACTGGCCGAAGCCGGCCTGTCTGAAGCGGAGCTGAATGACCTGCTGGCTGTTTCCGAAGCCGAACAGCAGCAACTGCGGGAGCATATCGCGGCGCTCGATGAGAGGGTCAGACAGACGGCAACCGTGTTGGATACCAGGCGGAAGGAACTCGAAGCCCACCAGGCGTCAGCACCACCGGACATCAGTCGGGAGGACATCCAGGCAAATCTTCCGGCCCTTGCAGAGCAGCTCCGCAGCCAGCACCAGACCATTGGAGCGCTGGACGAAAAGCTCAGGCAGGATGCGGAGACCCGCCAACGCCAGGCGGCGCTGGCTGCGGAGATTGATGCGCAGGAAAAGGTTTACCGCCGCTGGGCCGATCTGGATGCGGTCATTGGCGCGGCCGACGGCAAAACCTTCCGCCTGTTCGTCCAGAACCTTCAGTTCCAAACCCTGCTTGACCACGCCAACGATTATCTGCGGCGGCTGCGCCAGCGGTATCGTCTGCAGGCCGTCAAGGGTGCCAGTCTGGAACTCCAGGTTCTCGACCACGACCTGGCCGATACCGTACGCCCGATCAGCACGCTTTCAGGCGGTGAGACCTTTCTGGTTTCACTGGCGCTTGCCTTGGGATTGGCGGCGATGTCGGCCAACAAGGTCACGGTCAAGTCCCTTTTCATAGACGAAGGTTTTGGCACGCTCGATCCCCAGTCGCTTGAAGCCGCACTGGGCATGCTGGACGAACTGCAAGCCACCGGGTGCCAGATTGGCATCATTTCCCACATCCCGGAACTTGCCGAGCGGATTGGCTACTGCATTGCCGTCAAACCCAACGGGCGTGGCACGAGTCAGGTTGCCGTACTTGCCTGAGCCGGGGCATGATCGCGCGGTCATTCCCAAAATGTGCCTGCAAGGAGACAGCCCGCGCCATGCTGACACCGGAACAACAAGCCCAGTACAACGCCCTGCTGCTGAAGCAGTACAAGGGCACGCTTACCGCCGAGGAGCAGGCAGAGCTGGAAGCTCTCCAGTTGCTGCGGGACGCGCCAGATACCGCACCGACCGCGGCCAACATAGCCAACCTGCCGCCCCATCTGGCGCGTTTTGCCGTTGAAGTGGACCTTCTGGAAGCCGACCTGGCGGACATGTCCGGCAAAATTGGCGGACGCAGCGCCCTTGCCGAAGCCAAAACCAGGATGGGAGAAACCGCCACGGATGCTGCCCGGAAACCAGAAGACGATGGCGCACATTGAACGCGGCCGTGAAGTGCTGCGGGTGGAAGCCGAAGCCGTGGCGCGTCTCGTGCACCGGCTCGATGAGCATTTTGCACGGGCGGTGGACATCATTCTCGCCGGACGCGGGCATGTGGTCACACTGGGCATGGGCAAAAGCGGTTTCGTGGCGCGCAAGACTTCGGCAACGCTGGCCAGTCTGGGGACGCCTTCGTTTTTTCTGCATCCGGCCGAAGCCGCCCATGGCGACATCGGGCGCGTAACCGCCGAAGATGTCATCCTGGTGTTTTCACACAGCGGGGAAACCGAAGAAATCGTCCGGCTGCTGCCCAGCTTTCGGGACCTGGCGCTGCCGCTGATGGCCATTCTGGGACGGACGGACTCGACCATCGGGCGGGCAGCGCAGGTGGTGCTGGAAACAGCCGTGGATGCTGAAGCCTGTCCACTCAATCTGGCCCCGACGGCCTCGACGACAGCCGCCATGGCGCTCGGTGATGCTCTGGCCGTCGCCGTCGGTGCGGCCCGGGGCTTTGCCGCCGAAGACTTTGCCCGGCGACATCCGGGCGGCAAGCTGGGACGCGAACTGCTGCGTGTCGCCGATGTCATGCACGTGGGGGCGGAGGTTCCGACCGTCCAGCCGACAACCCTGATGCCGGACATCATCCACGAAATTTCACGCAAAGGCTTTGGCATCACTACCGTCGTGGACAGCGAACGGCGGCTGCTCGGCGTCATTTCCGACGGCGATCTGCGGCGGCTGATGGAGCATCAGCCGGAAGCCTTCCTGCAGCTTACGGCGGCCGCCGCGCTCGAAGGGCGGCAGACACGGCATCCACGTCCACGCACGGCGCGGGCAACCGACCGGGCGGTGGCGGCGCTGCGGGCTATGGAAGCGTACCGTATCACCTCGCTGGTCGTTGTGGATGCCCAACAGCGCGTTGAAGGGCTGCTCCATCTCCACGATCTCTGGGGTGTGCTGTCGCCGGCGGGGGCAGAACCGCGCATTTGACAGCCGGTTTGACAGCCGGGCCGGGGCTTTGCCAGAGTCGCCCCGTGCAGACCCTGAACTTTTCCCAGTTTCCGACTCCATTGCCATGCACATTGCCATCATCGGTACGGGTTACGTAGGCCTCGTCACGGGGGCCTGTTTTGCCGAGTTTGGCGTCAACGTCACCTGTGTGGACAAAGACGCCGCCAAGATTGCCCTGCTCGAAGACGGGCGCGTGCCCATCTACGAGCCGGGCCTCGACGTGCTCATCGAAAAAAACCGCCGGGCCGGACGTATTCACTTCACAACCGACCTGAAGGCGGCCGTCCACCGGGCGCTCGTCGTGTTCATTGCCGTTGGAACGCCGCCCAATCCAGACGGAAGCCCTGACCTGTCACAGGTGGAAGCCGTGGCGGCGCAGATTGCCGAAGCCCTTGACGGCTACAAGGTCATCGTCACCAAAAGCACCGTGCCGACCGGTACGGGGCAGGCCATTCGCCGGGTGATGGAGGAATGCTGCCCGGCCGGGGCGAGCTTCAGTGTCGCCTCCAACCCGGAATTCCTGCGTGAAGGCGATGCCATCAACGATTTCATGCACCCGGAACGCATCGTCATTGGCTGCGAAGACCCGCAGGCCAACGCCATTCTCCGCGACCTCTACGCTCCGCTCATTCAAACCGGCGTGCCTTTGGTGGCGACAACCGTGGAGACGGCAGAACTCATCAAGTATGCGTCGAATGCGTTTCTGGCGGTGAAGATTTCCTTCATCAACGACCTGGCGCTGCTGTGCGACCGCCTTGGCTGCGATGTGCTCGATGTGGCCCGTGGCATGGGATTGGACAGCCGGATCGGCAGCAAGTTTCTGTCGCCGGGGCCGGGCTATGGCGGTTCCTGCTTTCCCAAGGACACCAGAGCACTAGCCCATCTGGCGCGCAGTCACCAGCACCGGCTGCGCATCGTCGAAGCCGGGATTGCCATCAATGACGACATGCACGAGGCCATGCTGGGCAAAATCAAAACGCTGCTGGGAGAACCGTACACTGACAAAGTGGCCGGCATGCTGGGGCTGACCTTCAAACCCGAAACCAGCGACCTGCGCGAATCACCTGCGATGGCCATCGCGGCGGCCATCCGCCGGCTGGGCGTCACCCTGCGGGCCAGCGACCCGGTAGCGATTCCAGAAGCCGCGACATTGCTGCCCGATGTGACGTTCTGCGAAGACCCCTACGAAACAGCGGCCGGCTGCGACCTGCTCATCATCGCCACGGAGTGGAATCTGTACCGCCGGCTCGATCTGGAGCGGCTGCGCGAGGTGATGCGCACACCGGCGATTGCCGACCTGCGGAACGTCTGTGACCCGATGCAGGCGCGGCGCGCTGGCTTCCGTTACCTGGGCGTCGGGCGACGCTGAGGCAACGGGCGGCCATGGCTTCCCTGCCACGGCTGCCACGCTTTCAGGCGCCCCCTCAAGCCGTTTGACTGTCCCTCGGCGGCACGACCAGCACCGGGCAGGGCAACTCCCGAATCACCCGCTCGACATGGTGGCCGAGCGGCTGGCCGGATTTGCGGTCGCCACAGCCCATCACAATAAGGTCGGCCTCGATTTCATGAGCCAGCTTCAGGGTGACTTCATAAGCCCGGCCATCACACAGCCGGGACTCAAAATTGACGCCAGCAGCCTTGGCTTCTGCAGCCAGCGCATCGAAGCGCGCTTCGGCGTTGCGCCGCACGAGCGCCACGGCGTCATCTTCCCCGCTTTTGGCGCGCATGGGGAAGTACCCCAGAACGATATGAATGGCATGGAGGGCCGTGACCTTGGCCCCATGGACTTTTGCCAGATCGAAGGCCAGTTGCTTGGCGGCATCCGTCACCGGGTCAAAATCCGTGGCCAGGAGAATCCGGTTGAGTGCAATCGTCGTTTCAGCGCCTTTGTAGTACACGAAGTCGCGCGAAGGCGGCCGGGCCACCAGGACCGGACAGGGGGTTTCTTCGAGTACGGCCAGGGCTGTCGAACCAATGAGCGGACGACTTAGAAACCCACGCCGCTGCGTTGCCATCACCACGAGGGAGATGTCTTTCTCGCGTGCGACACGCAGGATTTCCGCTGCCGGCTCACCTTCCGCCAGTATGGCATTGGCATTCAGCCCCTGGAGCACTTCGTGCTGAAGTATTTCTTCCAGCTCGCGACGAATACCAACGAGCCATTCAAAGCCGTTTTCGGCCAGGGCCCGCTCCGAAAGCCGCAGCGCCTGGGCCGGCAGGGAGGCGCTCTGAACATTGAGGATGGTCACCTGCCCTTTGGACTGTCGCGCAAAAGCGGCAGCGTACTTCAGCAGTCCACGGGAGAGCGGGGATAAGTCAGTCGGGAAAAGAATGTGCTGGAACATGGCGTCAGAACCGGTACGTATGTGGGTCAGTCATCTGGTGGGAAGTTTCGGTCAGCCGAAACCTTTGCCGTTACTGCGTGAGATTCCAGCGTAGCGCACCAGATGGCGCTGCGCCTATCAGAAAATCTCTGACAGGCGCAGTCGAACGCCACATCATAGTTTACTACACCAGGTCATAACCAACCTGCGTCCAGTTCACCACGCCAGTTCGCCACACCAGGCGAACTCCACTAGGCGGCCTGTGCCTGCGGACGCCACAGGCTTTCAACGGCACGGCGCGCATCGGCCACCAGACGCCCCAGCAGTGAATCGGACGCGAGGGGCTGCCCGGCCAGGATGCGCTGTACATCGGCGCTGACCTGTTCCCGCAGCCGGGCGGAAGACAGGATGGTTTCGACGAGTTGCCACCGGGCGCCAAACACCGGGCGCGGGTCTGCGGCTCGGAAGAACTGCTCCACCACGTAGGGAATCTGACGTTCTGCCGGCAACTGCCGGGCCACTTCCACAATCCGTCGCATGCGGCGGATGGGCGCGCCCGGCATAATGTCCAGCGAAGTTTCATAGGCGGCTTTTTCAATGACTTCAAACTTCGCCTGCGCCCGCCGCACTTCGGCTTCCCGTCCGTTGGCCTTGAGTTCGGCCAGATACTGGTTGCCCCACCGGACGTGCCCGGCTTCTTCGTTTTTGACCTGGTTGAGCAGCTTGAAGGCTTTGCTTTCCCTGGGCAGGGTCGAAACGTGCAGTGCAAAGCTGAACAGCCCGCGCTTTTCCGTCACGTTGAGCGCCGCCAGCAGTTCGACTTCATCAATCCGGTCGGGATCGGTGCTGGCGGTGGCGAGGGCGGCAAACTCATCCACATACTTGATGCCCAGCGGCGGGCGTGGGACATCGCCCAGATCGGTCATGATGTCGGCAATCATCGCGGCGTGACGAAACTCATCGTCCGCGTGGTGAACAAGCGCTTCGGCAAGCTGGGGATTGGTGGCTTCGACCTGTCTGGCCAGCGCAGCAATCCCTTCGGCCCCGTGATATTCCGAGTAGTAGTAAAGGTTCATCGTCGCCCAGTGCAAATCAGGATCGGCGACAATGCGCTCGAATACCTGACGCATGGCGGCTTCCTGGCGAGTAGCTGACATGCAAGGTCTCCCAAACTGGCAAAGAGATGGGTTGTCCTGGGGGATGAAGGCCACAACTGTAAACTACTGCCGGCCAATTGAAAACCCATGGCCGACGCCGCTGTGCAATGTGAGTGGCGAGTGGTGAGTGGCGAATGGTGAGCAGCGAGTGGTGAGTGGTGAGTAGTCAATGGCCGACGCCTCCGTGCAAGCTCGTCCGGGCGCTTTCAGTCCGGCGAAGTCTGTGCCGCCGATGCGATGAGGGCTTCCGTCACGGCGCGTCCCGAAGCCACCAGGGCTTCCAGATCGGAGAGCCGATACAGCAGCATGCCCCGGCCCAGCGCATCCGGCAGGACGACGTGAATGGGCACGTCCGGCCGACGCGCCTGCCAGACCTTGAGTTTGGCCGCATTTTCACGCCGATGGGACAGACGGTTGGCAATGTCACTAACCACGATCTGGCGCGGACAGAAAGGCGCGGCAAAGAGGTACTCGATGGGCAGCCGGTTGCGCCTGCCAGCGTCACTCAGCGACATCCGCCGCCCGGCATAGACAATGCGCCGTGGCGGATAGACCACCGGGATGGCGACAGCGCCACGCATCGCCTCAGCCAGCGGGAAATCCGGCATCTGGTTGTGAAACAGGACTTCCCGCCGGGAAAGCCCATCGAAGGCCAGCAGGCCAATGCGCTCTACGCCGTGGTGCAGTGACCGCCCGGAGGCTTGTTCGAGCCGTTCAAGATAAGCCGGGACAATCCCGGCCCGGCGCTGGAAGTAAGGGCGGGCAAAGCGCGGCGCGCGGCGCGCCGCCGCCCAGGCCAGCAGATGCCGCGAGGAAAGCCCCAGCCCCAGGGTACGCATTTCCTCAAGCGACAGACCAACCCCGGCATAGTAGGCGGCAATCAGCGCGCCGACGCTGGAGCCGACGATTTCCTGTATGCGGAAACCGTGCGTCACCAACGCTTCGAGAACCCCGACGTGGGCAACACCACGCGCTCCCCCGGCAGCCAGAACCAGACTGACCGGCTCTTCTGGTCGCAGTGGACGCATGGCGCACCCTATACCACTGATGACAGGCGACTTCCTGGGAAAAACCGCTCCGGCAAGACGGTGCCCTACAGAGATGGAGCGGCGGCACTTTTGTTCAGCGCAGTCGCCGGAAACGCCTAAGCTGCCAGGGCAACGACCTTCTCAGCGGCATCCCGCATGCCGCTGGCCGTCGTGAAGTTCAGACCTGAACTTTCAAGCAGGGCGCGCCCCTGCTCGACGTTCGTGCCTTCAAGCCGGACGACAATCGGCAGACGCACATCCAGGTTGCGGGCCGCTTCGATGACTCCGGCCGCCACCATGTCGCACCGGACGATGCCGCCAAAAATGTTGATGAGCACCGCCCGGACGCTGGGATCGGCAATGAGGATGCGAAAAGCCTGCTCGACCCGTTCCTGGGAAGCCCCACCGCCAATGTCGAGGAAGTTTGCCGGATGACCACCAGCCAGCTTGATGATGTCCATCGTGGCCATTGCCAGCCCGGCGCCGTTGACCATGCAGCCAATGTTGCCATCCAGCTTGACGTAGTTGAGATCGTACTTCGCAGCCTCGGTTTCCAGCGGTTCTTCTTCGCGGGTGTCGCGCAGTTCGACGTAGTCGGGATGCCGGTACAGGGCGTTGTCATCGAGCATCACCTTGGCATCAAGCGCGTAGAAATCCCCTTCTTTGGTGAGCAAAAAGGGATTGATCTCGACCAGTGAAGCATCGCTTTCCACAAAGGCCCGGTAGAGCGCCATGAGTATCTTCACGACCTGGCCCGCCTGGCTGCCCGTAAAGCCGAGACCGAAGGCGACTTTCCGCGCCTGATACGGCTGCAACCCAAGCGCCGGATCGATGACTTCCCGCAAAATCTTTTCCGGGGTTGCCGCGGCGACTTCCTCGATTTCCATCCCGCCGGCTTCGCTCGCCATGATGATGGGCGAAGATGTGGTGCGGTCAATGAGCAGACTGAGGTACAGCTCGCGGTCAATGTGCAGCCCTTCTTCGACAATGAGCCGGTGGACGGTGCGCCCTTCCGGGCCCGTCTGGGGTGTCACCAGCTTGTGCCCGAGCATGCGCAGGGCAATGGCTTCCACTTCCTCAAGCGAGGAAGCGAGCTTGACGCCGCCGCCTTTGCCGCGGCCGCCGGCGTGAATCTGGGCCTTGAGCACGACCGGGAAGGAACCCAGCGCTTCGGCCGCCATGCAGGCATCCATCGCATTGAGGGCCACGTGGTGCCGCGGCACCGGTACGCCAAACTTCGCCAGCAGGCGTTTGGCCTGATATTCGTGAATTTTCATAAGCAATTTCCTGAATGAGCAGGGCTTAGCGGCGACTGCGCAGACGCTCGATAGCCTGCTTCAGACTGATGCGCATGCGTTCGAGCGATTCGCCCAGTTCGCCGATTTCATCCCCGGTGGCCACCACGATAGGCTCATCAAGTTCACCGAGACTGATGCGGTTCGCCGCTTCGGTCAGTTGCAGAATCGGCTTCGTGAGAAGCTGCGACAGGTAAAAGGCGATGCCAATCCCCAGCACCAGCGAGACGCCGGTCACAATGGCAATGATGAGCAGCGTCGTGTTGAACACCTGACTGAAATAGCTTTCACGCACCCCCACGCCAACGTAGCCGATGATGGTGAGGTCACTGGGCTCCTTGATCGGCGCAAAGGCCGTTTTGTAATCGCCTCCCAGCAGGGTGTTGTTGACGGCCGTGGGTTTGTCGTCGGCCAGCGGACTTTGAATCGCCACGCCCAAGGCGCGGGGATCGCTGGCTGAAATCACCTTCTTGTCTTTCGACAGGACAAGTGTCACCGACACATCCTGAAGGTCTCGGTAGAGCGTCTGCTTGACTTCCCGCGTGAGTGCTGGCAGTGGACGGTTTTCATCCTGGGGCGCGTTGTTGATGAGCTGCCCGGCCACGATGTAACCCAAGGCACGATTGCCGGACACCACCGGTGCGATGCCTTCGAGGGTCAATCCCACCTGCGACACGGTGTTGCGGCTGAACTGTTCGCCCAACCCAAAATCGCGGAGCAGGTCGGGTGTTTCATTGACTGCCCCGGCGACTACGGCCCGCAGCAGGGCGTCTGGCTGGTTGCTCTCGGCGGCATTTTTGGCTTTGATGAACAGTGGGTTGTCTCCAAAGGAGCTGTCCCCGCTGCCGGCGCTGCGTACCAGAACCTGCCCCTTGGTGTTGAGAATGGCCAGGAAATCCACCCCGGAAGATTCAACCCGCTGCTGCAACAACTGATTGAGCTTTTTCTGCCCACTCGCCTGGCTCTGCTGAGCTACCTGGGCCGGGTTCCCGGAAGCACTCAAAGCCCCGGTTGGGGCGGCGGCTGAGTCAATGAGGTTTTCAGCCGCAACAGCTTGCGCCGTTGCCTGAGCTACTTCACGCAGGGTTTGCTGTCGGGAGCGCAGGATGCGGTCGGCAAGGCGGGCATCTTTTTCGATGTCCCGGCGGGCATTCCCGTCAATCGTCCCACTGACGATGACCACGAAAGCCAGCGCCGACAGCGCCAGCGGCGCAAAAATAAGGAGCGCCGCAAAAATGGCAAGTTTATTCCGAATGTTGAGTTTCATGGTCAAAAATGAAGCGTGCCGTGTCCGCTACAGACACGGCCAGAAGGCGCAGCGCCCCCTGCCCCCACCTGCCGGGGCGGGAGCACCTACGATACGAGACCACCCCGACACAGCAAGGCTTGCGCACAACGCCCCTCCTGCGCCGCCATCAGGCATAAAGATGCTGCATAATCTCAAGCATGGCCTCCTGAAACTTGACCCGCCGTTCATTGTCCGGGATTTCTTCGGCCAGGCGCTCGGCCAGGGACGGCATCATGTCTTTGGGCATCTGCCGCAGTTTGAACCCAAGGGCTTCGGCGCAGTCTTCAAGCACAATCGGAGCCATGGGCCCAATGGCGCGGGTCAGCTCGCGCTCGGTCTGATGGATGATGTCGTCTGACACCACATCCACCTGCACATCCTCTTCCTGCCGCTCTCCGACATACTCGACAAGCCCCAAATCGTACAGGCGGACGATCACCTTCGACGTCATCAGTTCGTTGAGTTGCGTAATATCCCCGATCTCACCGACCGTCTGGACGCCATCCAGGTTTTGAATCACTGACCAGTCTTCCGCGCGCAGGGAAAACTCCTTCATTGAGCGTGAAGAGAGCCGAAATACGGCACGTGCTGAAGGCACGACCCGACGGACGCTTTCCCACTCGGTCGCGTAGGTGACACATTCCAGCAGGATTTCCTCGGTCTGAAGATAGGTCGTCCGTTCGTCGGTTGGCGTGTCGGTGGCGGTGAAGCTGAACTTGCCGCTGCCCCAGGAAAACAGACCGTAGACAGCGTCTTCCCCGATGGCGTCCTCATAAACGGCGTGGACAATCTGACCGTTGTCGAAGTAAATCTCCCCCTGCCGTCCATCGTCGTGAACGAGTTCCAGCACCCCCGTCCGGTTGCTCGCATGAAGCAGCCGTAGGACATCCATGAGTTTGAGCTGCGCCAGATTCCCGCTGAATGCATTTGACATGGTGTGCGTCCCCAGGGCCAAGAAAAATATTCATTGGGCGCTCTGACCAACTCCCCGTAGAAGCCGTCACACACCCCCGCTGCCACATCACCTCGCCGTCACCGTACCTTGCCGTCACCGTCAGGCGCGATTCATGGCCTCGAGCAACTCCCAACTCGTCGCATCGAGTCGGTCGCGCGTCAAAAGATTGCGACGCAACACACTGACACTGACCCGCAGCCCAGCCACAGCCCGGTCTTTCTTGAGCTTGTCGGCCGCTACCTTGACGGTCATGCGCATGGTTGGCAAGTTGGCCGTCGGCGCACTGACGAGGATGAGGAACACTTCCTGCGTACCATAGGTGGTCTCGATCATCAAGTCAAGATTCGTGAAAGTCGTGATGCGCCCGTCGGCAAAGACCATCGAGATTTCTTCGACCTTGTTGTACTCAATCTCAGCCACCGCCGAGAGTTGTGCCAGCAAGACCCCCATCTGCACGGTCGCCTGGGAGTTGAGGGCAAACTGCCCGGCGCTCAACAGCACCTCCCCGCGATTGTTGACCAGCAGGGCGCTTTTGATGCCCGGCATGCGCATCAGTTCCTGGAGAAACACTTCATGAGCTTTCGACATGCGCACTCCTTACCAAGAAGCGTCCTACCTGCTGGAACCGGCATCGCCACCTATCCGGCCGAGGGCGCCAAAATTTCACTCGTGGCAATTTCGAGACCATACCGCTCGAACTCTGCGCGCCGGCGCTGATGCAACGCCCGCAACGCCGCTTCAATGTGTCGGCGCAGATGGGTCTCTGGCGAGCGTCGGTCCAACTCGGCGATGGTAAGCCGGAGCGCTTGGGACAGCCCCACCACAAAGTCTGCCGGACGTGCCTTGCCGCGAAAGGTGGCCACGCCATCGGCATACTCAAACTCGGCGGCAAAAGGGTCAAGAAAGGGATAGTGGGGAGCGATGTTGATGAGGGCTTCACGGAATGACGGCACGAAATCCGCCCGGCGCAAAGCCTCCGTAACACCGGATTCAACGGCGTGCACCACCTCGCCCATCAAGCCGACCAGTTCAGCATACTGCTCGCGGGTCAGCGGGCGAATACTTTCATCTTCGAGTTCGAGTGGTGAATCACTGTCTTCATCCTCAACAAGCACCGTATCCACCACCGGGGACGCGCTTGGCAGAGACAGCACCTCCGGGGCACGTAAGGTAGGAGGTACCAGCTCAGACACAGGTGCTGCCGAACTGCTCCGGCCGCCTGGCGGTGGACTCAATGGCGGCATTTCAGGACGTGGCGGCGCAACCGGTGGTTTGATGGTGGTCATCGCCGCCGGGGCGCTCGTCCCACGATAGACGTTGAAGGTGGCTCCGTGCGCAATCCGGTCGTAAATCAGCGCCAAACCCTCTTTTCCCAGCGCTGTGGTGTATTCACCGCCCGCCGTCGGCGCGATGGAAACAACCGCCTCGGCCCGCTCATCGAAAACATAAATGATCCCGCCCCCCTGTTCCTGTTCAAACAGGACCTCGACATACCAAACAGCGCCGGACTTGATAAGCTTCTCGACGAGTTTTTCGAGATTGGTAAAGTCTGAAGACAAATCGCGGTGAACCGGCTCCCCCTCAATGATGCCGGTAATGGCCTGGATGACTTCTTCCGGGTGTTGGAAAAAGCCAACCTTGCCATTGCGTGCCTGGGCGCGTGACAGCAGACTCTCCAGAGCTTGCCGCTCGCGCAGGGTGGCTGTTTCGGTCACTTCATAGGCGTTGACAATCTGCCCGCGCGACAAAAACACATAGCCGCTGTAGCCCCAGAACTCCACTGACACATAGCCCGTGAATTCGTTGACCTGGAGATCAGCCAACAGGGCGGCAACGTTGACGTACGACGTGCTCAGATTTTCATGGACTGGCTTTCCGCGTGGAACAATCATGGCCAAGCGTCAACATCAACCGGTGGCGCAGCGCCAAGCTGACCGCCCTACATTGTCAGCGGCCCTGCATAAGGCCCGGGTGGGGTCAGCGCACCCGTACCACCCAACAAACCCGTCGAAACCCCGTCGGTTGCACCGTTGATGCGCGCCTGCATCTTGCGGAAGATACGGTCAATGTGTGGACTCATGGTTTCAAACCGAACCGCCGCACTGAACTCGATAAGCGCCAGGTAGTTTTCAAGGTCAAAGACCATCACCTTCTTGGGACCAACGCTGATGGTCATCCGGGACAGGGCCCCCACCCGGCTCGGTACGCTGATGAGCCGTCCAAGGTGAACCAGCAGGGCCACCATCATGCCCAGCTTTTCGGCTGATTTGACTTTACTGGCAGCCTGCACGGTGCCATCCCGCGCCACCGCCAGCGCCATGTCAATCCCTTTGACTTTTGTCAGATCATTGACCAGCACCTGGTAAATGTTGACCACCCGGGCAGCCCCACTCGTGGTCGTCGGCGTCCGGGTCGGCGTCACCGCAGTCGGTGTGGGTGTCGCACCACCAGCCTCTTCGCCGCGTCCCGCACGGGCTTCGTCCAGCAGCCGCAGCCCTTCCATGATGATGTTGGCCCAAGGCTCAAAAATCGTGCGGGTCGGCGCTGGAATACCGGTGTCTATCCGAAAAGCCCCCTGGTCATATTCCAGAGCCTTGTACACCGCTTCCACCCCTACCAGATTACCGAGACGCGCATCTACCACCTCACCATCGGCAAAGTAGAACACGCCATCGCCAATCGGGTAGTGCACCGTCAGCCGCGCCGTGTTGCGGCCAACGCAGTTGATTTGGATGATGTCCACCAGTGCGAGGTCGGTGAGATCGCCAACAAGCGGCATAGGGCTTTCTGGGCAGGAAAAACAGGTTTTGGAAGCGTTATGGACTATAACGAAGGTAGGGCTAAGCTAACAGAGTTTTTTCCGTGGTGTCAATTCACGACGCGCCATCTGCGCGCCATCTGATCGGCATCCGGCAGCAAAACCCAACCCCCCGAAACTTTTTGCCAGCGGGCTAGTCGGTCTGATACCGCCGCCACAACCAAATACCAGTCATAAACAGTGCCAGCCCCAGCAAAGCCAGATAGACGCCGTAGGGTACATCACTCCACGACACACTGACCGCCAACACCACCGACAGGTGCAGCCCCAACGCCGACCCGCCGGCAAAAGCCGGAGCCCTCCAGCCCGTGGCTACCCCAAGCACCAGTGCAATCAACGCCGTTGTATCCGCCAGCATGTCCTGGCCCAGAGCCCCCTTGCCATCCAGACGGAGCAGCATGGACTGCACGACGACTGGAAAGCAGAAGACGAAGCTCCCCAGCCAGATGAGCAGGCGCGCCAGCACCGGATGACCGCGCTGCCACCGCCACTTGAGCCAGCCGACGCCCGCCACCACCACGCCATAGGGCACAGTCAGGGCGGCAACCCGCTCAAACGGCGGTAACGCCAGGTGGCTGAGCGCCCATACGTAAGTCACAGCGCCCCACACCAGCGCGCCTACGGCGTACAGGTCATGCGTGGCATCCCTGGCAACGAAACTGGCCACGGCCAACGCGCTGGCGGCGCAGACGAGACTACAGCCGACAAGTACCGGAGAATTACCTTCCAGAACGCCCAGCGCGCCCACGGCTCCAATCCACAGGCAGAGCTGTCCGCCGGCGTTCAGCGATCTCCACAACGGCAGTTCGGCTTCCTCCTTGGCGGCTTCCTCCTTGGCGCGCCGCAGACTTCGCCACCCCAACCACGCCGCGCTGTAGCCATACACAACGCCAACCATAGGCAGTCCTTCTATCGGACACCCACCAAGCCGCGCAGCCTGGACGACCGCCAGCCCGCCACACACCGTTGCCAACAGCCCCAGCAGCGGAACCTGCTGTCTGACGGCGGCTACCCAACCAGCGCCAGCCGCCGACGCCAACGCCAGGAAGTGCCCGGCTTCCGGCCCCGTCGCAGTCACGATGCCCACCAAAGCAGCCAGCACACCCCACCCCAGCACAACCAGCGAGACCTGCCGTGATGCAGCGCGAAGGTGGCTTTCATCCACCACCGGAGCGGACACCACCACGACACTGCCCCCGGCAACCAGTGCCACCCAAGGCAGAATGTCGCGCCATCCCACCCGCCCGGCGCCGCACCCCGTCACCACCAGTCCCACGTAGGCCACACCCCACATCGCCAGGGCATACCCACGCTGAAGCCCCGGCGTACTGCTCAGAAACCATCCCAGGCCGCCATAAAGGGCCAGGATGGCAATCCCAGCCGTGTGAACCGGATGCCATGCCTCCGCGGCCAGCACCACCAGTCCCAGCAGGTGAACAACCGCGCAGAAATCCACCACCCACCGCGACGGCACAATGGCCGGATGATGCGGCAGCCCGAAGTCGAGACCAAAGCTCGTGTCCACTTCCGTGCTGTACTCCCGCCCCAGCCACGCGCCCAGCCACTCAATCCCGAAGCGCGTGGCACACAGCACAACCGGCAGCACCAGCAGGGCCATCGGCCCAGAAATGACCTGTATCTCCCGTGCGCCCATCGTCAGGGCGCTGGAGATGGCCAGAATGGACACGACCGCCAGGCAGAGTGGAAACCACAGGAGCGTTTTCCGCATCTGCCACGCCCCCCACCCCGCCACGAGCGCCCACGCCAGACCGTACCCGACACACTCATGAGCCGTCGCCAGCCCGCGGCCGAGCGTGATTCCAGCCGACGTTGCAAAAAGCCAGATGTCAAAGCCGATGACGACGCCAAGCAGCGCCCACAAACCAAGGACGCCCGCCAGAAGATGCCCCGCCCACCTGCACGGCACAGAGAAACGTCGGGCCTGCTCTTCGTGGTCCGTTTCCGCCCGGCGATCCGCTGCGATCTGCCCCAGGGTGAGCACCCACAGCCAGCCGGCCCAACCCGTTGCCAGCCAGCCCGATGGCAGGTTGTGCAGCGCGAGCCATTGACCATAGGCCAGCGTCAGGACGCCGAGACCGCCGCCCACCCATGCCCAGGCCGCCCTCTGGCTGGCCGTCACCGCTCCCACCACCAGGCATGAAAGACCGGTAAGGCTGCCCGGCCAGGGTTCATCAAACAGCATGAGCAGAGACGTTGCGAGCAGCATGAGCAGAGACGTTGGGAGGGCGCATAACGCTACCGCGACACACCCCCACCACCAGCCAGCGGTAGCGGCCACATGCTCTGGAAAGCGCACTGACCAGACAGCCAGCCCTGCCGCGATGACGGACACCAAGCCACACACTTCCGCTTCCGACGGTAGGACGTCCGCCCCAAACCACAGGACGGCTACCAACCCGACACCCACTGCCAGGTGTGGCACGGCCCGGTCAGCAAGCCACCCGGCCAACAACCAGTACACCGCCGCACATGCCAGTGCATAAGCCCACCCGATGCCGGACGGCAGCCAGCCGTGCCGAACCCCCAACCAGAAATCGAGCGGAAGCAGCAACATCGCCAGCCAGAGCCAGCCCCGGGCCAGGAGATTGTCGGGATCGTGATGCAAACCGCGCACCGCCAACCCGAAAAACCCCGCCATGGCCGCCGTGATGAGACCAAACTGCACCGCCGGATATTCAAGGATGATGCCTCGCAGGTACACCAGCGTGCCGATGACCATCAGCATCCCGCCGCCATACACCAGAACCGGCAGCAACCACGCCACGGAGCCGGTATCGGCATCGGATGGCAACCCGCCCCCCGGCTCCGTTTCGGCAAACACGGTCTCCGTCGGCACTGGCGGCACAGGTCTGCCCGGTGTGGAACCCGCTTTCGCGGCACCAGCTTCCGCAGGCAGCAGCGACCTCAGAATGGCCCGGCGTTCGGCCTCGAGCGCTGCCAACCGCTCAAAGGCGGCGGCGTCGTAGCGCAATCCACACCGGATGCAGTATTTCTGCCCAACCGCCAGCGGCGCCCCACAGTTCGGACACCAACCCCCATACGGATGCCCGGCCGCCCCCCCTCCGCCCAAAGGAACACTTGCTTCTGACATAGGTGACACCCCTTCCTTGTCAGGCAGAAATCACGACCGCCACGGGCGGCTCTTCCCTCTCCGGCAGCGACGCCCGGCCGCAGCTTCTGAAGCAGCCGTTTGGCCTTGACCGCCGGAATGGACTACAAGCACGGTCTTTTGCGCGTGGGAAGATGTTGCCACCTGCTCGAAATCTGAGAAAGCACGGGCCGCAATCATGACGACGATAATGGATACCTGGTTCAAACTCCCGGCTGGCGTCACCTATGTCCTCGGGCCGGAAGTCCGCCGCCGCCGGACCATCGAGCGCATTGTGTTCGAGACCTTTCACGGCTGGTCCTACGAGGAAATCCTGCTGCCGGTCTATGACGCCTATGCCCTCTTTGCCCAGAGCACGGGCAGCCATCCGGCGGAGGCCACCTACTGCTTTACGGATGTCGAAGGCGAGTTGCTGGCGCTGCGCCCGGATTTGACCTCGCTGGTGGCACGCACCGTCGCCACGCGCTGCCGGGACTGGCCGCGGCCCATCCGGCTGTGCTACGGCGGCGAAGTTTTCCGCAACACCCACGCGGCCCGCCGTGTCGCCAGCGCCACCTGGCAACTTGGCGCGGAACTTTTCGGCAATGACCGCCTCGAAGCCGATGTCGAAGTCCTGCTCGTGGCGCTGGAAGCCCTCGAACGGCTTGGACTGGAGGAAGTGCAGGTGTTGCTGGGCCATGCCGGAATCCTCGCCGGTGTCGCCGAAGAACTGGAACTCTCTGCCGGACAGCGCGAAACCCTGCGCCAGCTTATTGACCGGCGGCAGTACGCCGCTCTGGAGACGTGGCTGCGCGAGCAGTCCGCTCCCGCCCTCTGGCGCGACCTGCTGAGCGTCCATGGGCAGAGCGCAGCCCTGCACCACCTGCGTGCGCAGACCCGCAATGACCACATTCTGGCGGCGCTGGACGACCTCGAACACGTTTTTGATGTTGCGTCCGCCCTTGGCATTGCCGACCGCCTGACCTTCGATGCCAGCGCCGTCGGCCGCCTGGGGTACTACACCGGGATGACGTTTCACATTTACGTTCCCGGCAGCGGGCTGGCCGTCGGGAGCGGCGGACGGTACGACGCCCTGACCCGTCTGTTTGGCGTGGATGAGCCGGCCGTGGGCTTTCAGCTTTCGCTCGACCAGCTCATCCGGGTGCTGCCGACGCTTTCCGTGTCCATGCCCCGGACGACGGCGCTCGACGCCGATGGCGACGACCTGACCGCCGCCTTCCGGCATGCCCGGCAGTGCCGGCGGGCCGGTGAACGGGTCGAAATTCGCACCGCGCGCCATTCCAGCCCGCCCGAAAGATAAGTCGTTTCCCTTTTGTTTTGTTGTATTTGCACTCCGGGGCCGGAAAACTTCTGCTGCATTGCGTCACTTTTTGCTTGACTTTTTGACGCACTGCGTTATCCTGCCAGCAGCGTCGGTCTACGACGTAACTTCCGATGCCACAGGATGGAGGCAACGCTTATGGCACGCACGATCAAACGTTATGCCAATCGCAAACTGTACGATGTCGTCGCCCGACGCTACGTGAAACTGGAGGAACTGGCCGACCTCATCCAGGCGGGAGAAGAAGTGCAGGTCATTGACAAGGAAAGCGGCGAAGACATTACGGAAGCCACGCTTTCCAAGATTGCGGCGGTGACGGTGCGCCAGCCGACAGAGCCGATTTCACGCAACGCGCTGGTGTCGTTTATCCGGCAGCCGAGCGATCTGTTTTTTGGCTACATGCGGCGGACGGTCTCAGCCGGGCTGGACACGGTGCAACAGATTGACCGGCAGTTTGAACGGCTCGGGACAATGCTCCGGGATGCTTTCCGCCACAGCCTGAAAGGCACAGCGAGTGCCGATGAAAGCGCCGAGCAACTGGCGCCAGCGCTGCGGGCCGTCATCGAAACCTTTGTTTCACAATGTGTTACTGAGCAGCTTGCGGCGCACGGCGTGCCTTCGGCAAGGGAATTCGGACGGCTTCAGCGGCGGGTGACTGAACTCGAAAAGCAGCTTGGAAAGCTTACCCAGGCTGCGCCGCTGGATGGTGCCGGCGTGGACGGCGCAGGAGCTGCTGAGTCTGCCCAACGTGTCACCAACGGCCACGGGATGACCACCCGGAAGCGCACACGCGCCGTCCGGTCGTAATCCCTCACTGTCAACTGCCCCCCGTACAACCCACCACACGGACTTCATTTTTCTGAATACATACCCTCGCAATAAAGGAGCGCACTCGTATGGCAACGACCAAGACCACCCGGAAAACAACCCGCAAGACGACAACCACGACTTCCAAGCCCCGTTCCCGGGCTGCCCAGCGGTTGGCTGAACAATCAACCTCCCGTCCGCCCTTTGCAATCCTTTCCGAGGCGGCGGTCAAAGGCGTCAAGTTCGGGATTGGCACGACGCTGGTTGTGCGTGACACCGTGAAGAAGTTTTTTGACGATGCCGTGGCCCGTGGCAATGAAGTCGAACTCACCGTTCCGACATTGCCTATGCCCAACCTGAACCTGCCCACGCCGCAGGACATCGAGCGGCAGGTCAGCAAACTCAGTGAAATGCCTGTCGCCCAGATCAGGCAGGTGACGGAGCACCTTCAGAAGTTTTTTGACGGGTTGGTGCGCCAACTCACGGAGCTGACCACCTCGCGGTCGAAGAAGGCGGCACTGGACAAGGAAGCCCTGCGGGAGGAAGTCCTCAACGTCGTGGCGTCGCTTGACCTCGCCAACGGCTCGGACATCAAGCGCATTCTCAATCAGGTTGAAAAGATGTCGCGCAAGCTCGACAAGGAAATCAAGGCACCGACCCGTCGCAAAGCCGAACCGGCCGGTGAACCGACGCCTGCTGTGGCCTAGTTGTTTACTCACTGCGGCACCGGGCTGCCGACCGGGCAGCACCGTCATCCTGCGACGGCTTTCTGGCAAATTCCGCGACGCGCTCCAACCGGGGCGCGTCTTTGCTTTGGGCGTGTACCGGGCCCGATTTCCCGGCAGCCATCCCCCATTCGCCACTCGCCACTCGCCACTCGCCACTCACTACTCGCCACCAACTTCCGGGAAGGCGTGCTTTGGATAGCGCCGGGCAAGTTGCGGGCGCAGTTCACGGTAGGCCCGTTTCCAGAAGCCGGCCAGATCAGTTGTGACCTGAACCGGCCGCCGATTGGGTGCCAGCAGGTGCAGGGTGACAGGAACGCGCCCGTGGGCCAGGCGCGGTGTTTCCCGGATGCCGAAGAAATCCTGGATGGGCGCAGCGATGAATGGCGGCCCATCCACCGGATACCCGATGGACACACGGCGGCGGCCCAGCAGCAGGTTTTCCGGGGCAATGTCATCGAGCTGCGCCCGCTGCGCCGGTGTCAGCCGTGCCAGCAGCAAGGCAGACAGACGCTGCTGCTGAAGCGCCTGCCGGACTTCCTCCAGGGTTACGCAACCGGGACACAGTTCCTCCACAGCCGCCCACACATCATCGTCGGTAAAGGGTTTGAGACCGGCTTCCGGGACATGGGCCGCCGCAAAGGCCAGTCGCGCCTGCAGACGGTCAAGCGCCGGCTCGGCCGGCCAGACACTTCCTCCGCTCGCGCGCAGACGGTCAACAAGCAGCCGGGACGCAACGGCCGGCTCAACTGTCGGAAGCGTCCGTTCCTCAAAGACAATGCCCTGATAGAGCAGCCGCCGGAAGCGGACGACACGCCCTTCGGCGTTCAGCTCGTGCGTGTCCGTTTCCTCGATGGCATCGAAAAACAACTCCATCAGCCAGTCCGGTGAGATTTGGCTTGCCAGCCGCACGAGCGTCGTTCCATCCATCTGCGTTTCGGCATCGAGTGCCAACGCCAGCCCCGGTTCCGTCACTACGCTCGACGCCGCCAGCCGGGCCCGTCCGCCGCCGGGCAGAAGCACCTCCCGTTCTCCGTCGGGCCGCCGCCGTATCCGGCCCACCCGGTCGGGAAACGCCACGAGCAGGCAGCGCCCAAGCCGGGATTCAACTTCCCCGGCAACCTCTCCCGCCGACGCCAGCCGCGGCTCCGGCGGCAGACGGCGCACACACCGCAGCAGTTGCTGCTCGACCTGCCGCACCCGCGCCACCGTGCCGGCTTCGTTAGCGGTCTCAAACGTATCGAGCAGCGCCAAGACATCCGATTGCCCATAGCCGGGCGGGACATTTGCCGCCCGACGGACATCGCGCTCACCCAATAGTGCCGCCACCCGGCAGGCTTCCCGTACCACGCCCTGCCGGCATCCTTCGACGACCAGCCGCGCCAGACGTGGCGCAACCGGTAGTTCGAGCATGGCACGCCCAACGGCTGTCACCCCTTCGGCGTCGAGCGCCCCCAGGCGATGCAGGGCCGCTTCGGCCGCCGCCAGCGCCTCGGCCGTCGGCGGTTCAAACCACGGAAAGGTTGACAGGTCACGGATGCCGATGGCCCGCAGTTCCAGAACGGCCTCCGCCAGATCGGTACGGTGAATCTCCGGTGTCTCAAAAGGCGGGCGCAGGTTGAAATCCGCCTCGGTGTAGAGCCGCAGGCAGCGTCCGGGACGGGTCCGGCCGGCGCGGCCGGCACGCTGAAGGGCAGCCGCCTGAGACACGCGCCCAATCGTCGTCTGGGGCAGGCCCGTCCAGCTTGCGTACTCCACGCGGCGCACCAGACCGCTGTCAATGACAATCGCCACCTGTTCAATCGTGATGGCTGACTCGGCAACGTTGGTCGCCAGAATGACCTTGCGGCGCGGCCCGGGCCGCACGGCGGCATCCTGCTCCACAGCCGGCAGGCTGGCATGCAGGGCATGCAGCGCCAGATCGTGGCGCGCGGCCAGCGGGGCGCACTCGCGCAGACAGGCGCGGATCTCGGCCATGCCCGGCAGGAAGACGAGTACATCCCCGTCGGGTCCCTCCCGAAGGCACCGCTCAAGAGCCGCCGCCACCTGCCGGGACAGGGGCACCGCACCCGGCGGCGGCAGGTAGTCCACCGTCACCGGAAAGGTCTGCCCCGGCACCGTCACCACCGGCGCGTCGGCAAGGAAGGCGGCCACCCGTTCGGCATCGAGTGTCGCCGACATGACCACCACCTTGAGATCAGGACGCACACCCTGCCGCAGCCGGTGCAGGTGCGCCAACGCCAGGTCAGTGGAGAGATGCCGTTCGTGGAATTCATCCACGATGACGATGCCCGTGCCGCGCAGGGTTGGGTCGTGGAGCAGACGGCGCGTGAGAATGCCATCCGTCACGAAGCGCAGGCGCGTTGCCGGGCCGGTGCGGTCATCGAAGCGAACCGTGTAGCCGACCGTCTGCCCGACCGCTTCCCCGTACGACTGGGCCACGAAACGGGCCGCCAGGCGCGCTGCCAGGCGACGCGGGACGACCACCACGATGTCGCCTGATGCGGACAGCCCGGCTTCCAGCAGCGCCGCCGGGACACGGGTCGTCTTTCCAGCGCCGGGAGCGGCCTGAATGACCAGCCGACCGGCTGCGTGCAGGGTCTCAACGATGCCGGGCAGAAAGGCGTCAATCGGAAGCGGCATCACCGGCCCGGCCTCCCTGACAGGCTGCCTACGGACTCTTGCTTTCGGCCGGTGTCATTTCCGGTTATCGTCTGCGAATGCACGACACACAACATCCTGAAATGGAGCGCGTTTGTTTCCTATGTACAAGCGACTGATTGCCGGGGGGCTGGCCCTGGTGCTGTCTTCCGGCTGCTTCTTTACCCTCACCCAGGCCGAAGAAGGCATGTGGCTGCCGGATACGGTCAACACCCTGCCTCTTGCCAAAATGCGGGCCAAGGGTCTCACCCTCAAACCTGAAGACATTTATAACCCGAACGGCCCCAGCCTCAAGGATGCCATTGTCATCATTGACGGCGGCACGGGGGAGTTTATCTCACCCGAAGGACTTTTGCTGACCAACCACCACGTTGCCTTCGACGGCATCGCCAGCCTGAGCACCCCGGAAAAGGATTATGTCGCCCATGGCTTCGTCGCCAAAAACCGGAGTGAAGAACTGCCGACGCCGGGCTACACCGTTCAGGTGCTCGACATTATGAAGGATGTCACGGCGGAAGTCCTTGCCGGCGTCACACCGGAGATGACCGCCGAGGAACGGGAGAAAAAAGTTGCCGAAAACCGCAAAAAGATCATTGACGCCCAGACTCAGCCGAACCGGCAGGCCCAGGTTGTCGAAATGAACAGCGGGTTGCAGTTTTACCTCTACGTCTATGACGTGTTTCCCGACGTGCGGATGGTCTATGCCCCACCCAAGGACATCGGCTACTACGGCGGCGACCCGGACAACTTCGAGTGGCCGCGCCACTGCGGGGATTTCACCTTTTTCCGCGTCTATGCCAACAAGGACAACCGCCCGGCGGCCTATGCCAAAGACAACGTGCCGTACCGCCCGAAGAAGTACCTGACGATTTCGCTGGCCGGCTACAAAGAAGGCGACTTCACCATGGTCATGGGCTATCCGGGACGCACGAACCGCTACCGCGAAGCGTCCTCGGTGGAAACCAATGAACGCCTCCAGATTCCGCTGCTCATTGACTTTTTCACCGGCCAGATTGCCGCGCTCGAAGAAGCCGCCAGGGCCGACCGCAAAACGGCTCTGGCGCTGGCCTCGCAGATTTTCGGGCTGAGCAACTCACTCAAGGCGTACCAGGGCGCCCAGCGCACGCTCCGCCGCGTCCAGTTTCTCGAACGCCGCCGCAAGGAAGAAGCCGCGTTGGCGCAGTTCATTGCCAGCACACCCGAAAACCAGGCCAAGTACGGTGATGTCATTCCCAAACTGACCAAACTCAACGAGGAGCAGCGGCCGTTCGTGCCCACAGATTTCCTGCTGCCGCGGATTCCCGGTTTCGTCAGCCAGGTGGCTGGCGTGGCCAGTCTGGCGGTGGCGCGCGCACTGGACGCTGAAAAGCCAGCCAGTGAACGCAATCCACAGCTTGAAGCTCAGGTGAGCCGGGCCAAGGCTGCCATTCCGAACCTGTTTCGTGACCGGAACGCGAGTCTTGAACAGCAACGGCTGGTGGCGCTCTTTGAACTGGCCGATAAGCAGCCGGCAGGCTACCGTGTGGCTTTTCTTGACAGGCAGTTTGAAGGCAAAACCGGAGAAGCGCGCGCGGCAGCACAGCGGGAACTCGCCCGGCACATCATCGAGTCGCCCTACTACAGCACGCCGGGGCGGCTACAGGTGCTGTTTGAGCTGTCGGCGGCCCAGCTCCGGGCGCTGGACGACCCCGGAATCAACTTCCTGCTGGCGCTGGCCCCCGAAAGCGATGCCGCACGCAAGCGTACGGAACGCTTCAATACTGAAGTTACCCCGCTGCGGGCGCGCTACATTGCAGCACTGGCAGCCAGTCGCGGCAACCAGTCCTTCTACCCGGACGCCAACCGTACGCTGCGGTTCACCTACGGCGAAGTCAAGGGCTACACACCCAAGGATGGGGCCACTTATCGCTACTACACGACCCTGTTTGGGGTTGTCGAAAAGGACCGTGGCGTTGAACCGTTTGCCGCGCCCCAGGCGGTCATTGACCTGTACCGGCGCAAGGATCACGGCCGGTACTTTGAGCCACGTTTCGGCGATGTGCCCGTGAATTTTCTCTCCACGAATGACATCATTGGGGGCAACTCGGGAAGTCCCATCCTGAACGGGCGCGGCGAAATCATCGGCGTCGTCTTCGACGGCAATTTTGAAGGGTTGGGCAACGACTTCCTGTATGATTACGACAGCCAGCGCACCATCAGCGTGGACATCCGCTACGTACTGTTCCTGACCGAGAAAATGGCAGGGGCGGATTACCTGTTCAAGGAAATGACCTTTGCACCGGCCAGCGGCGCGGCAACGCGCCGGTAAACCGCCGGTCAACACGGTGTGTGGGAGGTTGGCATGCTCGGGCGACTCATGTGGCGTGGACTTTGTGGTCTGGTCGGTCTCGTTCTCGTCAGCGGCGTGGTCGTGGCCCATGAACGCGGACATGGCCCTACCCGCGACAGCGCCCGTGCGGCGCTGCGGATGACGGCCGACGATCCCCGTTTCTTTCCGCTGCACGCCATCCGGCCCGGACTGGTCGGCGTGGGCCGCACGGTATTTCAGGGCGACCGCGTGGAAGACTTCGGCGTGGAAATCCTGGGAATTTTGCCCGGCACACCGAATCCGAAACAGTCCTTCATCGTGGCGCGGCTGACCGGCTCCAACGTCGAGCGCACGCTGGTCTTTGCCGGGATGAGCGGCAGCCCGGTTTTCATCGAAGGCAAGCTCGTCGGCGCGATCTCGGCGGCCTTTGCCTTTGCCAAGGAGCCAATTGCGCTCATCATGCCGATTGCCCACATGATTGAAGTCTTTGCTGAAAGCGACCCGGCGCCGCTCGCCCGGCGGACCGGGGCGCTTTCGCCTATCCCGGTTGACGCGGCAGCCGTGGCGCACATTCCGGCGCTGCGTGATGCCTGGCGCGAAGGCGGGGCCTTCCTGCCGATTGCCACGCCACTGGCGGCGTCCGGTTTTGCCGTGGATGTCCTGGCGCCCTTTGCCGCCACCTTTGAAGGGCTGGGCTTCCGGGTTGTCAACGGTGGCGGCGCTCCGGCGCAACCAGCCGGTCTGGGCGTCATCACCCCGGAAACCCTTGCGCCGGGGCGGACGGTCTCCGTGGACCTCATGCGCGGCGACTTCGGTCTGAGCGCCTCCGGCACGGTGACGTGGCGCGATGGCGATGACATTCTGGCGTTCGGTCATCCCTTCTTCAGCCCCGGCGGGATTGGCGGCGTGATGTTTCCGATGTCAGAAGGCGAAGTGGTGACGGTCATCCCGAACGTCGGCAACTCCTTCAAGCTGACGGTGCCCAAAGCCCCGGTCGGAGCCATGACGCAGGATCGCTCGGCAGCCATCCGTGGGCGGCTGGGCATCACGGCCCCGATGATCCCGGTGACGGTTGAGGTCAAAAGCGCGCTTGGTGCTGCCCGGCGCTACCGTTTTGAGATTGTCGAAGACGGCTTCCTGTCGCCGATTCTGGCCAACATCGGCGTCGCGGCCAGTCTGACGACCACGGAACGCAGCATTGGCGAGGCGACGCTCCGCGCCGAAGGGCGGATTGAGCTGGACGGCGCACCGCCGGTCCGGTTCGCCCGTTCGATTGCTTCCAACTTCAGCCCGGCCACGGGCGTCGGCGTCAGCGTGGCGCAACCGCTGGCGACATTGCTCAACAGCGGGCTGGCCAAGGGGAAGGTACGCGCCATCCACGTCACTGTGACAGCGCGGGATGCCCGGCTCAACGCCACCCTGGACGGACTGTGGGCCGACCGCCTGCGCGTCCGGCGGGGTGAAACCCTCCACCTGACGCTTGTGGCCCACAATGCCCAGGGGCAGACTTTGGTCGAGAAGGTGCCCGTCACCATTCCGGCTGATGCGCGTCCCGGTATGGTGACGCTGCTCGTCGGTGATGGCCGCGTCATGGATGCCCTCGATCCGGTTGTGACCGGCACGGCTGAGAATCTGGGACAGCTTGCGGCGGCACTCAATCGCCTGCACCGCCCTGACCGGCTCTACGTTCGGCTCTACCGTACTGAGCCGGGTGCGGTCATCGGCGAGGAAGCCATGCCGGCGCTGCCGGCTTCCTATCTGGCGACCATCAGCAGTGCGCGTATCAGAACCGAAGGAAAAGCCCTGCCAACCCTGACCCTGCTCAAACAGGAACTACCACCCGGCGAGTGCGACGTGAGCGGCCGCCAGCAACTGGAGGTTGAAATCCTGCCGTGAGGCTGGCCGGTCACGGCCGGGGCCGCAACCGCACCCGGTAAGGAGGAACGGAACTCGGTGTCCACGGCAGCGACCCCGATGATGCGCCAGTACTTTGCCATCAAGGCCAAGTACCCCGGCACTCTGCTCTTTTTCCGGCTCGGCGACTTCTACGAGATGTTCTTCGAGGACGCCCACATTGCGTCACGCGAACTCGATCTCACCCTCACCGCCCGCCACAAGGATACCGCCCAGCCTGTCCCCATGTGCGGCGTTCCCTACCACGCCGCCGCCAGCTACATTGCCCGGCTCGTCGAGCGCGGCTACCGCGTCGCCATCTGCGAGCAGACCGAAGAAGCCACCGGCAAGACCAAACTTGTCGAACGCGCCGTCGTGCGCGTGGTGACGCCGGGCACCTCCCTCGAAGAAACCCTGCTGACCGGAGCCGAAAACCGCTTTCTCGCCGCACTCTCCAGCAACGCGGAAGCCACGGCGGTTGCCCTGCTTGACGTCACCACCGGCGAGTTTTCCGTGACGGAACTGCGGGGTGAAGCGCACCTTGAAGCCGCGCTCAACCTGCTCGAACGCTTTGACCCACGCGAAGTCCTCGCCCCGCAAACACTCGCCCCACTGCTCAGTGCAGCCTTCCCGCAGCCGCCTTCGCCGGATGCACCGGCGGAGGGGAAGCCCTCCGGGCCACCGCGCTTCACGGCCGCCCTCACCCTGACCGAACAGCTTTCATTTGCCCCGGACGCCGGTGAAGCCCTGCTGCGGGAGCACTTTGGCGTCCGCTCGCTGGCCGGCTTCGGCCTCGAAGGCCGGCCGCTGGCGATTGGCGCCGCCGCGGCTGTCCTGCGTTACCTCCGTGAAACGCAGATGAGTGACGCGCGTCATGTGACCGGCGTGACGTGGTTCGAGACGACAACCACGCTCGAACTCGACCTGCTGACGCTCAAAAATCTGGAAGTCATCACAGGAGCCAGCGGCAGCAAACGGGATGCCCTGCTGGGCGTCCTCGACGACACCATCACCAACATGGGCGCGCGCCTGCTCAGGCAGTGGCTTCTGCGTCCGTCGCTTGAGCTGCCCATCATCGAAGCCCGCCTCGACGCCGTGGATGAACTGCACCGGAAACCCATCGAACGGGATGGCTTCCGGCAGTTGCTCCGCGAGATTCAGGACATCGAACGCCTCGTCGGACGGCTTTCCCTCAACCTGGCCACGCCCCGCGACGTAGCCGCGCTGCGCACAAGCTGCGCACATCTGCCGGCGCTCAGGGAGCGGCTGCTGAACTGTACGTCATCCCTGCTGCTGACGCTGGGTGAAACCCTCGACCCGTGCGCCGACCTGCACCAGCGCATGGCCGAAACCCTGTCCGATGCGCCTCCGGTCAAACTTGACGAAGGCGGCGTCATCCGTCCCGGCTTCAGCGCCGAACTGGATGAGTTGCGTCATCTGCGCCATGACGCCAGCGGGGCCATGGCCGCCATCGAACAACGGGAGCGTGAACGTACCGGCATTGGTTCGCTCAAAGTGCGCTTCAATCAGGTCTTTGGCTACTACATCGAAGTCACCAAAGCCAACCTCAAGTACGTTCCGGCGGACTACGAACGCAAGCAGACGATTGCCAACGGCGAACGCTACACGACGCCCGAACTCAAGCAGCTCGAAGCGCGGCTGCGCGACGCCGAAGTGCGGCTGCTGGCGCTGGAAACCCAGCTTTTTCAGGAACTGCGCGCCTTTCTCGTCGCCCACGCCCCGCGTTTGCAGACGGCAGCCCGCATCGTGGCCGTGCTCGACGTGCTGGCGGCGCTGGCGGAAGTGGCCGCGCGACGGCGCTACGTACGCCCAGAACTGCACGCCGGCGATGAACTCGTCATCGAAGACGGCCGGCATCCGGTGGTCGAAGCCAACGTCGAGCGGTTTGTTCCAAACGATGTCCGTATGAACAATTCGACCGACCGGCTGCTCATCATCACCGGGCCGAACATGGGCGGCAAAAGCGTGTTTCTGCGCCAGGTCGGTCTCATTGTTCTGATGGCGCACGCTGGCGCGTTTGTGCCGGCCCGCCGCGCCTCCATTCCGCTGGTGGACCGGATTTTCACGCGCATCGGCGCTTCAGACAACGTGGCGCGCGGCCGTTCGACCTTCATGGTTGAGATGACGGAAACGGCCTGCATTCTCAACACGGCCACGCCGCGCAGCCTCGTTCTGCTCGATGAAGTCGGGCGCGGCACTTCGACCTTTGACGGGCTTTCGCTCGCGTGGGCCGTGTGTGAGTACCTGCACGACGACCCGCACCACGCGGCAAAAACGCTGTTTGCGACCCACTACCACGAGCTGGTTGAACTGGCGCAGGTGCTGCCGGGCGTGTGCAACGTCCAGTTGGCGGTTTCGGAACAGAATGGCGACATCGTGTTTCTGCACCGCGTCATACCGGGCAGCGCCAGCAAGTCCTACGGCATAGAAGTCGGACGGCTGGCCGGTCTTCCGGCTTCGGTCATCGCGCGCGCCCGTGAAATCCTCGCCAATCTGGAAGCCAATGAACTCGATGTCCTTGGCAAGCCCAAGCTGGCTCGGCATCTGCCGGCCCGCCGGGGCAGGGCCCAGCGCGCGCAGCCGACGCTGTTTGAAGCCGTCAACGAAAGCGTCATCGAAGAACTCCGCGCGCTCGACCTGAACAGCCTGACACCTGACCTGGCGCTGACCGTTCTGCGCCGCCTGCAGGAACGGCTGTTGTAGGCCACGTTGCGGCCCCGACAGCGCGCGCCGCAGACAACCACCTCCGGGGCGGCTTCACTGGCTTTGCCTGTCCAGCGCACGCAGCAGCTTGTCGTGCAGGCCGTCAAAACCGCCGTTGGACAGAATGGCGACGACTTCCCGTGGCTGGAGATGCCCCAGCAGGTACTCCACAATGGCTTCTGCGCCGGAGCGTACAACTGCCGTTTTCCCACGCGCCGTCAGGTCGGCGCAGAGCTGTTCCGGTGAGAAGCGGTCGTCGGCAGCCACCTTGGTGCTTTCAAACACCGGCGCAACAACAACCTGCCGGGCAGCGTCAAACGCCTCGGCATAGGCCGCCTGAAACACCCGCTTGCGCGACGACCACGAACGCGGCTCAAACACGGCCGTCAGGGGACGCCCCGGAAAGCGCCGCGCCAGGGCTTCCAGGGTTTCCCGAACAGCCGTCGGATGGTGCGCGAAGTCGTCAATGACGGTGATACCGCCGACTTCCCCCCGGACTTCCATCCGCCGTTTGACCGCACGAAACGTAGCCAGTCCCGTGGCGATGCGTTCCGGGGAAACGCCCCAGCGGGTAGCCGCAGCGATGACGGCCAGCGCGTTGCGGACGTTGAATGCACCAAAGGTCGGCAGCTCGAACGTTGCCCACGGCATGCCGGCCCGACTGACACGGAAACGCATACCGTTCGCCGTGTATTCCAGGTCGTGGGCGCGCCAGAGCGCATCGGGTGCATCAAGTGCGAAACCTTCCACCGGGGACCACGCCCGCGCCGCCACGTCGCGCGCGTGCGGCGAGTCAAAGCCGACGATGCATGCACCGTTGCGCGGAATGAGATTGACGAAGCGCCGGAAGGCCAGCTTGACGGCATCCAGGTTGGGGTAGATGTCCGCGTGATCGAATTCGACGTTGTTGACGATGCCGATTTCCGGCAGGTAGTGCATGAACTTCGGCCCCTTGTCGAAATAGGCCGTGTCGTATTCATCGCCTTCGAGCACGACGTAGTCGCTTTCCGTCACGCGAAAGCTGGAGCCGAAATTTTCGGCCACGCCCCCGACGAGAAACGTCGGCTCCAGTCCGCCAACCGTAAGCACATGGGCGGCCAGCGCCGTCGTCGTCGTTTTGCCGTGGGTGCCGGTGACGACCAGAACGCGCCGGCCCCAGAGAAATTCCTGCTTGAGCACTTCCGGCAGTGAGGCGTACCGCCAACGCTGTTCCAGCACGTATTCCACCTCCGGGTTGCCGCGTGGAATGGCATTGCCAATGACGACGACATCCGGCCGGCGGTGCGCCAGGTGCGCCGGGTCATAGCCCAGATGGACCGGAATTCCCAGGCGGGCAAGTTCGTCCGACATCGGCGGATAAACGTGGGCATCCGAACCGGTGACTTCATAGCCCCGCGCCTTGAGCATCCCGGCCAGCGAGGCCATGGCTGTGCCGCAAATGCCAATGAGATAGTAGTGGGTCATATCATGGCGCTCCCGTGACACCTTCCGTTGGTTGGCTCTGGCTCAACTCGCGGGTCAGTGCCGCAAGTGGCCGCCAGTCCCGGTCGGCAATGCGGACTTCGGTGGCTTCCCAACCCCGGGCCGTCCGGGCCAGCTTGAACGTGGCCTCCACCTGCGCTTCGACGATGGCATCGCCGGGTGAAAAGCCGGGCAGAACGCGCCGGATGCGAATGCGGTCACGCTCGTAGCGTCCGCCCAAGGCGCGCTGAAGCACCTGCTGCGCCTCCCGCGCCGAAAGCTGCCGGCCGGCAGCCAGCCCGGCGGCAAAAGCCGCTGCCGCCAGACCACTGCCAACAGCGACCGCCAGGAAGGTGACTTTCCAGAAGCGTCGGTTCATCATTGCTCCGTTTCCACAGCAGCCGTTTTGGCGGCTGCGCCGGTGTATTCGGCCATGGCCTTGCCCAGGTCGTCGCCGGCAGCCACTCCGGCCGTACGGGCGGTGTTGAGATAGTTGGCCACGAAACTGAACACGAGCACCCGTCCATTGGCGGCGGTGACGTAACCGGCCAGCGCGCTCACGTCATCGAGCGTTCCGGTTTTGGCCCGCAGGTTCTCAGCGGCGCGCGTCCCCTTCATACGGCTGCGCAGCGTGCCGTCCACACCGGCAATGGGCAGCGAATCGTAAAACACGTCCCAGGCTGGATGTTTGCGCATGAAGCGGAGCAGGGTGGTCAGTGCGCCCGGCGTCAGGTTGTCGAGCCGTGACAGCCCGGAACCGTCGCGGATTTTCAGTTCGGCAACCGCAACCCCGGCGCGGGAGAGAAATTCCGCCACGACTTCACAGCCGGCCACGTCAGCATCCTTGTCCGCAGTGCCACGGGTTTTGCCCAGATGGCGCAGAAGAAGCTCCGCGTAGAGATTGGAGCTGATTTTGTTGGTCGTCCGCACCCAGAGCGACAGCGGTGGCGATTCGATGAAGGCCACTTCCCGGAGCGTCTCCAGCGCCAGCGGTTGCCGCTGCCGCATGTTGGCATCAGCCCGCCGGACACCGCCCCGCACGACGATTCCCCGGCGCACGAGCATGTCCCGGAACAGGTGCGCGGCAAAGCGGGCCGGGTCGTGAATGGCCACGCCCAACTCACGTCCCCCGTTGGGCGGCAGTGCGCCGTACAGTTCGATGACGTTGTCAGCCAGGCCGCGGTGCAGCCCAAAGGTGTCGGTTTCCTTGCCGGCGGCCGTCACGGCTTCGTTGCGCAGGGTGATGTAATCCGTCGCTGGCGTACAGGTGACGGCCACCTTTTCTCCGGGGCGCGTCGGCGCCACGGTCAGCGTCACGTGGTTGTCAGCGACGGACAGCGCACTGACTTCCGCGCCGTAGTACCACTGCAAGTCATCCCAGCCCCAGCCGTCGCCGAGCGGCGCGGCGCGGAAGTAGCTTTCATCGCCGACGACATCGCCGGTGATTTCCCGGATGCCGGCCGCCGCCACCTGGTCGGCAAGCTGTTCGAGCGGCGTCAGGCGGGTGTCTTTTTTGTCGGCGTTATAGCGGTCGGAAATGGTCGGATCGCCGCGTCCGACGAGCGTCAGATCGCCGGTGACGACGCCGTTGGCATCCGGCAGTGGCACATAGACCGAGGTGCGCACGCGGAAGTCCGGCCCCAGAACATCGAGCGCCGCGGCCGTGGTGACGAGTTTCATGTTCGAGGCCGGTAAAAACCGCTTCTCGCCGGCGACATCGGCCAGGACTTCGCCTGTTTCGGCATCTTCGATGTGGATACCAAGGCGCGCCCCCTGCAATGCCGGACGGGCAGCCAACTGCTCCACAAACGTCTGAAGTGCCCCCGCTGGCAGTGGTTTGCCTGGCGACGCCAACGGGGCCGAAGGTGACTGCGGGGTGCCTTTCGGTGATGATTTCGGCGCTGCTTTCTGTACCGGGCGCGCGGCTGACCGACCGGCCCGCTGCGCTTCGACCACCGGAGCAGGTTTCCAGAGCAGTCCGGTAGTGAGCGCCAGCCCGACGGCCGCCTTCAACCAGAATGCCGGGCACGGTTGCTGAAGCATGTTCAGTCTTCACAAGGTGTCCAAGGTGTGGCACTGGCGGCTTTTGCCCCCGGCACCTCAGATGACTCACCTTAGCATGGCGGACGAAAAGCTTTCGACCGGCAAAGTTTCCGTTGCAGTCAGCCCTACCATGAGCGAAGTTGGAAGGGAAACGTCCCGCTGATTCCTGACAAGCTGACCCACTGACTTTCTGTCAGCCCGTCCATCGGCTGCTGATTCCAATGGCGAACCAATACGTACCACAGGCTTGTTCCGTACCGCTCGCAACGTCGCGGGCCGACTTCTGGCGTGCTGTTCTCGAACTGATGAAACCGCTCACTTGGTTTGCCCCGATGTGGGCGTTCCTGTGCGGAGCCATCAGCAGTGGGGCCGCGCCGACGGGTGAGTTCCTGTGGAACCTGTTTCTGGGAGCCATTCTGGCCGGGCCGCTGATGTGTTCGATGTCACAGGTCATGAATGACTACTGTGACCGGGAAGTGGACCGCATCAACGAGCCGCAGCGGCCGTTTCCTTCCGGGCGGATTACAGAAGCCCAGGGGCTTTGGCTGTGTACGGCGCTGACGCTCGCCTCTTTCGGAATGGCCTGGATTGTTGGCGCCTGGCCGGTACTGCTCATCACCGTTGCGGCTTTTGTGATGTCGTTGCTCTACAGCGCGCCGCCGGTACGCGGCAAACGCAATGGCTGGTTCGGCAACGGGCTGGTGAGTTTTGCCTACGAAGGCGTGGCGTGGGCGACGGGCTGCCTGGCGGTTTCCGGGGCCTTTCCGCCAGCGAGCCTTGCCGGGGCGGTGCTCTACAGCATTGGCGCGCACGGGATCATGACGCTCAACGACTTCAAGAGTGTGCCGGGCGACACGGCGCTGGGGATTCGTTCCGTGCCGGTGCAGCTTGGCATTCCACGCGCCGCGCGGGTGGCCTGCTATGTCATGAACATTCCGCAACTGCTGTGTGTGGGCCTGCTGGCGTGGTACGGGGAATGGCTGTGGGCGGCCGTCCTGATGGGGCTGCTCGTGGCCCAGATACCCCTTCAGGTCAAGCTCGTCCGGGACCCGGAGGCACGCGCCCCCTGGTACAACGCCACCGGGACGACGCTGTATGTGCTGGGCATGATGGCCTATGCCATTGCGATTCGCTGAGCGGCCCGGTTGCCGCAGATGCCCCCTGAACACGCGCGCGGGCGCAGACTTGCACGAGACGAGAAGACGGAACGTATGAGAATCATCATCTACACCGGCAAGGGCGGAGTTGGAAAAACCAGTGTTGCGGCAGCAACGGCACTGCTGGCGGCCGAGCGCGGCCTGCGTACGCTGGTGATGAGCACAGACCCGGCCCACAGCCTTTCGGATTCCTTCGACCTTCCGCTTGGCCCCGAACCGGTACGGATTGCCGACCGGCTCGATGCCCTGGAAACCAACGTCTATCGGGACCTGGAAGAAAACTGGGGCGTGGTGCGCGCCCACTTTGCCGAAATCCTCGCCAGCCAGGGGGTGGATGGGGTTCTGGCAGACGAGTCCGCCATCCTGCCCGGCATGGAAGAACTGTTCAGCCTGACGCGCATTCGGAAGTACCGGGAAAGTGGCGAGTACGACCTGCTCGTGGTGGATGCCGCGCCCACGGGAGAAACCCTGCGCCTGCTTTCGATGCCGCAAACCTTGAACTGGCTCATCCGGCTGGTGCGCGGACTGGAAGCCTCGCTTGTACGTCCCATTGTGCGCCCCCTGGCGAATGCCACACCCGGACTGCGGAAGTACATGGCGTCAGAGAAGGTCTTTTCCGAAGTTGATCGCATGTTCCGCAACCTCGAAGTCATGCACGACATTCTGTGTGACGGCACGACAACGACGGTGCGCCTGGTGATGAACGCCGAAAAAATGGCCATCAAGGAGTCCAAGCGGGCACTGACTTACCTTAATCTCTACGGACTGCTTTCGGATGGCATCGTGGTCAACCGGCTTTTGCCAGTTCACGAAAACAGTGGTTTTCTGGAAGGATGGAAGGACGTTCAGCAGCGTTACCTGGCGGAGATTGAGGACTCATTTCAGCCGTTGCCAATTCTGCGGGCACCGATGTACGGTTCAGAAGTCGTCGGTATAGACCGCCTGCGGGTGCTGGCCCGCGATCTCTTTGGCGACACTGACCCGGCAGCGCGGCTCTACGACGAGCGTCCCTTTGAAATGTGCAAATCCGAGCATGACTGCCGCATTCGCATCCGGCTGCCGTTTCTGGAGCCAGACCGGCTCGAAACCTGGATTGCGGGCGATGAACTCGTCATCCAGATTGGCAACCAGCGGCGGATGGTTGGTTTGCCGACCTCGATGATTGGGCTGGAACCCAGTCATGCCGAGTATCAGAATGAATGGTTGAGTATTTGCTTTGAAACCCCGGTCGGGGTTGGCTGAAACCCGACCGGGGCGGCGGCGTCGCCCTGACGTACCTGACAGGTAGCGCGCCCTGCCGGTTGTTGCGTGTCAGTGTCCAGCGCAAGCAGCCAGGTGCCTGCCAGCATGGCCACGGCGTGTCCGGTTTGCGTCCCCAAAGTTCAGCTCACTTCCTTTCCATCCGAACTTCGGAGGACTTGTTGCTATGGGTCAGTTCAAAAAGGTCGTGGACTCCATCGTCGAAATCGGCGAGATCAACCTTGAAGGTCACATCAACCTCGTGGGCGACATTTACCGCGCCATTGCCTACAACTTCGACCGCATTCAGGGACGTATGTTTGACAACCTGTATGACGGCGGCGGGGCACGGCGCAGTATGGGCGCGTCTCCGGCGGGCAAGACCACGGCTTCCCGCTTCACAGCCGAAGGATAGTCCAGGATGGGAAGTTCGGGTTGGGCGCCGGGAGCCACCTGGTGCGCCATCCGGGCTTCCCGTTTCATCCACCCAGTCCATCCACGCCCCATCAAGGCGGTTTGAGGAGAAACGACGATGGCCAACGTCGCGCTGGAGCTGCCTGTCCCTTACATTGGCAAAAATGTCGAACGGAAACACGTCGAGGAGTTTTTCCGCTATCACCGCGAACCGGATGAAGTGGTCATTGCCCTGTTTGACGGGATCATCTTCGATGGCGACGGCAAGCGGGTTGGCGGGCTGACCCTGCACGACTACGTCATTCTGACCGACCGGCACTTTGTGCTCTGGGCGCGTGGCTTGCAGTCGGATGTTCTCGACCGCCTGGATTACCGTGGCGTGAACCTGAGCGCCAAACCGGCTGATACCCTGCATGGTGAGTTGGCGCTGGAGTTTACACCGCCGGCTGTTCCCAAGCCCCTGACGGCGCGGGTGGACCTGCTGCCCATTATGGACCTGCCGGCGCTGGAAGAGTTGTTTGAACTCACCAAAGCGGTGGTGACACGAAGTGCCGGGCAGGCTGGCGGACAGCAGGCTGGCGGACAGCAGGCTGGCGGACAGGCAGAAACATCCACAGGCCAGCCGCTATCGTCTTCCCAAAGCAGTGCCGCTTCCCAAAGCAGCGCCGCTGACGCCACAGCAGCTCAGACAGCAGCTCAGATTGAGCGCATCCGGGCCATTGTCCAGGAATCCCATGCCAGGCGGGGTACGACGTTCCGGGTCCCGCCACCGACCCCAACGGCGCGGCCTACCCCGCCCGATGCACCATCCGGCAGAGTTCCATCTCCTGATTCCCCCTTTGGCACCGGACGCCCGGTTTCCAACGCGAGCTATGCCGTTTATCGCGTCGCGCAGGTTGCCAAAGATGCTGTCGGGACACTTCCGACGGAAGTCGGCAAAACCATCGGGCTGGATGAAACCCTCTCGAAATTGGTGGACCGCATTCCCAAAGTTGAGGACATTGGTCAGATTACAGCTCTGATCGAGGCGCTCAACAAGCTGCTCATTACGGTGAGCGAAAACCCGGCCGCGCGGGCATTTCTGCTGCAGGCCATTGACCGGATGGTTGAGCAGGGTAGCCCCCTCAAACAGCTTCTGGCCTTCATTCAGAATGCCGGCAAGCCGGTCGCAAAGCCCGCCGGTCAACCTGTGACGGCGGCTGCGGCCCCGGCTGCCGGAGAAGCGGCTTCAGCTACAGCAGGCGTGACCAGCGAAACAGTCGGAAAAGCAACTGAGAGGACAACCGGGCCCATACCCGGGCCGCGCCGGACGGCCGTCAAGGTCAGCTTTGCGACCGACAAGCCACCCAAGCCGGCCGCAGAAGCGGCTGTCTCTTCACCCCCGCCGCTCTCGATTGCCTATAAACCAAACGTGGCGGCTGAAACCACACCCGAACTGGCTAACGCCAACTCGTGAGCACTTTCTGTGCGGCCCGGATGGAACTCGTCTGAAGGCGGTCAAGAGGCTGCCTCCCGACTGGTGACGGATACCACTGCCGGATACCATCCGTCAGTTTGTCTTGGCGGCCGTGGCGTGCAGCGATTAGATTTCGCTTTACGTCGTGACCGCTGGCGCGATCGCGTCGGTTTTGCCCCCAAGCCATCCTGCAAGACGAGGGCATTCGGTCAACATGGCCAGTCAGGTTGCGGTCACGCTTCCCGAAAGCGTTCACACGCGGTCACGTTTATTCGTCCAGTCCAGCACCCGTCAAACCGTCGCGCACCACTTTGGCAGTGCGATTGTCGAAGCCATCCGTCAGCAGGATTATACCTGCCGGGTTGGCCGCCTCACCCTCCACCTGGCACGTGAATTTGGCTTCTGCTACGGCGTGGACGATGCCCTTGAGCTGGCTTACGAGGCACGCCGCCGGTTCCACGACCGGAAGATTTATCTGGCCGGGGAAATCATCCACAACCCGATGGTCAACGGGCAGCTCGCCGCTGTCGGCATCCAACCGCTCGACGGACTGGCCCATCTCACCCCTCAGGATGTGGTCATCATCCCGGCCTTTGGCTTGCCTACCCCGGAGTTGTCCCGGCTGCGCCAGACGGGCTGCACCCTCATTGACACCACGTGCGGTTCGGTCGTCCACGTGTGGAAGCGCGTGGAACGCTACGCGCGCGACGGTTTCACCACCGTCATTCACGGGAAATACGACCACGAAGAGACGGCGGCGACCCGCTCGCAGGTGCTGGCCATACCCGGTGGGCGCTACGTTGTCGTCCGTGACCTGTCGGAAGCAGAGCGTCTGGCCGATGTCATCAGTGGACTGCAACCGGTGGACAGGCTGCACGACTTCTTTGCCCGGTTTGCCTCGCCTGGCTTTGACCCCCGGCATGACCTGGAAAAGATCGGTCTGGCCAACCAGACCACCATGCTGGCCAGCGAGTCCCTGGCGATTGCCGAGCGCTTGCGCGCCGCCATGACAGTGCGGTATGGCGAAGACGAAGTGCCATTCCGTTTCCGGTCCTTCGACACGATTTGCAGCGCCACCCAGGTTCGGCAGGATGCCGTGGCGCAGTTGCTGGCTTACGGTCCCGACCTGATGCTCGTTGTCGGCGGCTACAACAGCAGCAACACTGGCCACCTCTGCGAAATGGCTGCGGCGGTTTGCCCGACCTACCACATTACGGGTGCGGACTGTCTGGTGTCTGCCGAACGCATCCGCCACAAGCCGGCTTTTCAGACCGGTGAAGTTGAATCCCACCACTGGCTGCCTGCCGGCAAGCTCACCATCGGGCTGACTTCCGGCGCTTCCACGCCCGACCGCATCCTTGGGGAAGTGATCGTGCGGCTCATTGACGTGGCCGGCGAGTCCCTTCCCCCGGAATGGTCTGTTTCAGGTGCCGGAGCGTAAAACCACTTACGCCTGTCTGTCGCCACCCGTCGCCTGATCGAGCAGTTCGGCGATGTCAAAGGCTTTGACCCGCTCTTCGTTGTGGGCTTTGAGGCCGTCGGTCAGCATCGTCAGGCAGAAGGGACAGGCGGCCGCGATCATATCGGGCTTGGTTTCGAGCGCCTGGCGCGTGCGTTCGACGTTGACGCGCGGGGCCGCTTCTTCCATCCACATGCGCGCACCGCCCGCGCCACAACACATGCCCTTGTCGCGGGAGCGTTCCATCTCGGTCAATTTCGCGCCAATCTGGACAAGCACCTGGCGCGGCTCCTCATAGACACCATTTGACCGTCCCAGGTAACAGGAATCGTGATAGACCGCCGTGGCTTCAATCTTCTGCGTGGGTGTGATACGTCCTTCGGCCACGAGTTTCGACAGGTACTGGCTGTGATGCATGACCTCGAACGTGCCGCCAAACTGCGACCATTCATTCTTGATGGCGTTGAAGCAGTGCGGACAGGACGTGAGCACCGTCTTGAAACGAGGCTTGTAGTTGTTCAGTGTTTCGACGTTTTCCTGAATGAGCATCTGGGCCAGGTACTCATTGCCGGCACGGCGGGCCGGATCGCCGGTACATTTCTCCTCCTTGCCGAGAATGGCAAAGGAAATCCCGGCCTTTTTGAGCAGGCGCGCCACAGACCGGACGACCTTGCGGTAGCGATCATCGTACGATCCGGCGCAACCAACCCAGAACAGCACTTCGACCTGTTTCTGGTCGGCTTCGATCATGGACATCAGTGGTATTTCCAGCCCTTCGGCCCAGTCGGCGCGCCCGTCATGGCTGAAAGCCCACGGCGAGTATTTGTTTTCGAGGTTTGTAAACAGCGTGTTCAGTTCGCTGGGGAAGTCGGCTTCCTGCAGGACGAGGTTGCGGCGCATATCCACAATCGTGGGCACGTGCTCGATGCTGACCGGGCACTCCTGCATGCAGGCCTGGCAGGTCGTACAGGCCCAGAGTTCTTCGGGTGTGATGAACCGTTCGCTGATGATTTTCTGCGCCAGTACGTCTTTGACATGTTCGGGCAGTTCCCCGTTGCCATTGCCGTGGCCGTTGGCCGCAATGCCTTTGGTGAACGTCCCCAGCTTGCCGATGGTCAACTCGCCCTTTTCCTCGATGCGGTGGCGGATGTCCATCATGATCTTGCGCGGTGACAGCGGCTTGCCCGTGTTGTTGGCGGGACATACGGCTGTGCAGCGTCCGCACTCCGTACAGGTGTAGCTGTCGAACAACTGTTTCCAGGTGAAGTGTTCGATGTCTGAAGCGCCGAAGGTTTCGATGTCCTCGGCTTCGAGGTCCATTTTGGGTAGTACGCCTGACGATTGATGTGAGGCGAAAAAGACATTTGGCAGGGAGGCAATGACGTGCAGGTGCTTTGAGAATGGCAGGTAGTTGAGAAACACGAAAAGCACCAGGGCATGCGTCCACCACGCGGCTTCAAACAGCAGTTCGTTCTGGCTCCCACCCAGATAGAAGCCGACGACATCCGAAATGGGACGGAAGCCGAAAATGACGCTGTTGGTGGCCGGATGCGTGCCGTTGGCGATGAACATCGTCACCATCAGGGCAATGATCATGAGCAGGATGATGGTGGCATCCAGCCGGCTGGCCGGGGTCATTTCGCGCCCGGAAAACCGCTTGGGCTTGGTGACGTAGCGGCGAAACAGGAAGGTCAGGGAAGCGACGAGGACGAGCACGCCAAAAATGTCCTGTACACAGGTCAGCAGCTCATAACCGGGCAGAAAATACAGTGAAGCCTGTGGATGGAAGCCTTCCAGCACGACCTCGAAGGAGGCCAGTGTCAGGATGCAGAAGCCCCAGAAGACAGTGACGTGGAGTGCACCGGCCCACCAGTGGCGCATGATTTTTGTCTGGGCAAACCCGATGACGAGCAGGTCCCGGAGCCGCCGGGGCAGGTTGTCGAAGCGGTTTTCCGGCTTGCCAACCCGGATGTATTCAATGAGCCGCCAGGCATTGAACAGGAAGTAGCCGATGGCGGCGAAGAACAGCACGATGAAGATGGCGTTTTTGATGGTCATGGTGAGAGTGCGCGTCCTCCCGTAAATGAATGATGGCTCATTCATTCTCTCTGCCACAACCCTGCCCGGCGGGGCGGACCGGGAAGGACCAGCAGGTACGTGGAGATGAGGTGGAATGTCGGCTGAAGCTGCCTTCAGCCGGTGGAGCGTATCAAGCCTAACACTCTCCGGCTCGGTTGTCTTGTCGAACTGCTGGAAAATTTCCGAAACATCGCCACCCACCACATCCCTCGGCGGAGCCTCCAGCGGCAGACAGCGCCTTATCAGGACAATTGTTTCGCCGCCTGAGGGACGCGACCGGTGCATGCAGCTTTGCCAATGGAGACGAGCGAACAAAAGCCACACTTGACGGGCAATCACTTGATACGTATAGTCATCAAGCGTCGCAGGGGTTCATGGGTTTCCGATGACAGCCAGGAAAAAGCGTAAATCGCCGGACGGCACACCCACCAACGATCTCGTCTTCAGTGCATACGTAGGCACAAATGACGAGGTATTCCCCTTCGTCCTTTCCCTCTATGTCGAGCCTGGCAGCACTGTCGCCGACGTGACTTATGGGAAAGGGGTTTTCTGGCGAAACGTCCCTCCCGATGCCTACAAGCTCCTGGCGACTGACCTTCAGTCCGGGGTGGACTGCCGGAGCCTTCCATACCAAGATGGGTCTATTGACTGCGTTGTGTTCGACCCGCCGTACATGCACACGCCCGGCGGGACAGCGCATGTTGACCATCAAAACTACGAGGGTTACTACAAGAACAATCTCACCAGGTCAGAGAAGAAGTACCACGAGGCAGTCCTTGACCTCTACTTCAAAGCAGCCCGCGAGGCGTGGCGGGTTCTAAGGGAAGGTGGGACTTACGTGGTCAAGTGCCAGGACGAGGTTTGCGCCAATCAGCAACGCCTGACCCACGTTGAGATCATCAACGAACTTCAAAGTTATGGCTTTGTTGTGGAAGACCTCTTTGTTGTCGTGCGCAACGGAAGACCGGGGGTAAGCCGCCTGCTGAAGCAGGCTCACGCAAGAAAAAACCACTCCTATTTCCTTGTGTTTCTCAAGCCCAGGGGCCGGAAGCGATGGGCGGGACTCAAAAACCGACTGCAGATCACGACCAACGGGACAGGGAAACCACGACTGCCCTCTGCTAAGGATGAAGAATTTTCCCTCTTTCGCTAAAAAACTCCCCGAATTGTTTGATGGATATCAGGTTCGGGAATTGCTGCATCAGCTTTTGGTATCGGACAGGAATATCAAAGTAGTAGATGCGGTCCATGCGGGCGAGCAAACTCTGATAGACCAGCCATTGGTCAGGCACACATATCTCAACAACTTTCAGGGACCGCGAGTCAAGTTTCGTCTCAGAAAATAGCACCATTATTCCTTGGTACGCATGGCTCCCATAGGCTTCGTTGAGAAGCCGCTGGTGCGCCCACGCCTGGACTACCCGCTCCCTGGAAGACATCTTCACCGGCAGGTGCACTTTCCTCCCCCCCGATGTCCATCAAAAAGTCCATGGTCATCAGGATATCCTGCCCGTGAACGGGCAATCTGGCGCGCTTTGTCGGATTTACACCTAAGGCTTGAGCGAAAAGATGTCCTACGTAGCACTCAAAGAATGTCGCCGGCCCTTTTTTGTTCTGGCGGTCAAATATCTCCAGTGCCAGGCATGGCGCGAGCGCCACAGTGTAGGTCAATTGCCCAAACTCCACGGTGGTGATGGTTTCCGCCTGCCACGTTTCCCACAGCCGGGATATGGCGTCAGGGCAGGGTAGAAAGAATCCCTTGTTCGCGGGACGTGCGACGACGTTGTCCTTCCTGAAGCTGAAATACTCCTTTCCGGAAACACAGGAGACAAGATCAAGCTGCTGGCATTCGTTTATGAGAAATGTCAGTGACTTGAGCGCAAGCTGCAATATCGCGCGTCCAGCGTCGTTGCTCTTCAAATCAACGCGGCACAGCCGCTTTGCTTCTTTGTATGCGTTCTGGATCAGGTCGGCTGTCATGCTACCTAAAGCCCGCGCATCAATTCCGAGAGCGACATATCCAGTGCCTTCGCAATGTTTTCGATATTGCGCAGGGCCAGGTTCCGTTCGCCGCGCTCAATACCACCTATGTAGGTTCGGTCCAAACCGCACTTGGCCGCAAAAGACTCCTGTGAGTAGCCTTTGCTCAAACGCAACTCCCGGACCCGGGCTCCAAACCGAACGAGAATATCCTGCCGACGTTCCATGATCCGACCCAATCAAAGCTGCTGTCTATAGGGCTACGGACTATAGGTATCAAACCTGCGCACGGGCTGTCCTACCAGGAATCGCGTCAGGTTTTGGCTGATAGCAGGAGATACAACCCGCCGCTGCTGAACAACAGGTTTGGCCCCCAGGCCGACCAGAACAGCGGCAGCAGGCGATAGTAACCGAGCTGCTCAAACAGGTTGACTGTTCCCCAGAACGCCACGGCCAGCCCAATACCGATGGCAATTCCCACCATGGCCCCGCGCCGCCCGACGGTGAGGGCAAAGGGAATGCCAACCAGCACCATGATGAAGCAGGCCAGCGGAGCGGCGATTTTCACCTGAATGGCCCGTTGCAGGTTTTCGACATCCAGCCCTTGCGCAGTGAGCTCCGCCACCTGCTGCTGCAACTGGCCGATACTCATTTTGGTGATGTCCGTCGTGCTTTGCCGGAAGTAATCCGGTGTTTCCGCCAGTTTGAGACGTAGCTCGCCAATCGGCTGGCGTTGGCTTTCCAGCCCATCCGCCGAGAAGGTGCGACGCCAGCCATTGGTCAGCACCCACTCTTCGGTTACGGCATCCCAGCGGGCTTTGGCCGCATACGTACGCGACACCAACCGCGCCGTCGTGGGATGAAGTTCATACATGCCAAAGCTCGTAAACTCGTTGCGCTCGGTGTCAAAGACGGCAAAGTTGAATATCCGGTGGTCACGCCCACGAAACCACTTGCGGTTTTTCTGATGGAAGGTCTGCGGCGGCAAGGTCCCGCCACGAATCTGGTAACGCAGGTAATCCTGGCGTGGATTCGACACCGGCAAGACAAATTCCTGCAAGCTGACCATCAGTAGTGCGGCCAGCCCGCCGCCCAGAAACAACGGCAGCGACAGCCGGTAAAGACTCTGCCCGCTGGCATAGAGCACCACGAGCTGGGCGGATTTCGCCAGCAGCCCCAGCGTGACAAGCGTAGCCACCAGCACGGCAAAGGGCAGCATGTAGTTTAGGATTTGGGGCGTTAGAAACAGCAGATAGCCAGCGACGATGCCAAAACCGATGCGGTTCTGGACAATCGAATTGATGAGCTCAAACAGCGTGAACACGTGGAAGATGCCCACCAACCCAAGCAGGACGAGCAGAAAAGCGCCCACGGCTTCACGAAAAATCAGGCCGTCCACAATCCGGGGAAACCCCAGCCGGACACGGGGCGCAGAAAACGCCGCTGCTGTTCCCCTGGCCAGCCAGTCCGGGAGGTTCGTGTCAGAAGTCCGGCGCCACAGCCGCCGCCCGATGTACAGGGTCAGTTCCCAGACCCAACGCCCTCCCTGCCAAAACCAGTTCCAGACCGTCCAGCGCCGAATCCACTGCCCGATGCCACCGGACATCACGCCGGCCAACCCCAGAAACAGCAGATTGGGCAACCAGACGGCCAGCGCGACCGGCAGGGCACCGCTGCGTGCAGCCCGCTCGCCCCCCAGCATCAGCAGGTAAAAGGCCAGCGCCAGCATAATGCCAATCAACAAGCCGCCTGACCGCCCGCTGCGCAGGGTTGTCACCCCCAGCACCACCCCAAAGAGTGCAAATATCAGGCAGGCCGCCGGCAGGGCCATACGCTTGTGTATCTCGGTTGCTGCGGCCCGTGCCTGAGCCGGGCTGCTGGGCTTGAAACGCCACAGGTCGGGAAAGGCAAGCAGCTCCGGTCCCGGCGGCGGGGCTTGCAGGTCGGGATCGCCATCATCCTTGCCAAGCGCAAAACTGGCCGTCAGGCTTCCCGAAGCATTCACGAAGTAGCCTGCCACCTCATCCGGCTGCCGTGATTCCTGGCCATAAACCCGCGCCTTTTCCAGCCGCAACTCACTGTCCTGCAACGTTCTGCCGATGATGATCTGCCCGGATTCGGCCGAGTAGATTTTGGGTTCCTCGTTCGGCTGGGACGAAGTCTCGGCAATGAAAATCCGCTGCCACTTCCCTTCCCCGTCGCTCCGGTCAACGTAGAGAATCTTGCCCGGCAGGTCTTCGGTGAACGTGCCGGGCTTGATGTAGGTCTCGATGCTGCGCAGCAACAGCTCGGAGCGTGTTTTCTTGAGCTGGTTAAGAGATTTGACGGCCGTCGGCAGCAGATAAAAGGTGTTGTAGCCGGTGATGCCTGTCACGGCGATGCCGACCAGCAGCGGCGGACGCAACAGCGCCCAGCGTCCCACTCCGCCCGCCTGCAGGGCCACGATTTCGCGGTCGCCAGACAACCGCCCCATCGCCATCGTGACGCCCACCAGAAACGCAATCGGCAGGGTGAAGATGACAATGCCGGGCAGCAGCGACAGAACAAGTTTGACAAGTGGCGTGCTCGACAGACCACGCCGGGCAAAAACGACGAACAGTTCCGAGAAACGTCCGGCCTCGTGAATGAAAATCACCGCCGTCAGCAGAAAAAAGACGGTGGCGACGTAGGGCAGAATTTCACGGATGAGATAGCGGTCGAGAAGCCGCATAGGGCGGGCAGAAAACACAACGGGGCTTCCACTCCGGCGGACGGCCGTGAGCGGAAGCCCCGTTCCCGGTCAGGATTTGGCCGGCTCGACGGTGAAGAACGTCTTGGGCGTGAGCGTCTTCCGGGCCACTTTGTCGGTCACGACCACGGTGATTTCATAGCTGCCCGGCTCCAGCTTTTCGAGCGGGATAAGCCGCCCCAGCACGATCTGCTGCCCGTAACCGCTCAGGTCGGAAATGCCATTTTTGCCGTCCTCACGGATACGCTGCACTTCCTGCCCGGTTTTGACATTGGTGATGACGTATTCGGCTTCAATGGCCGGGCGCAATGAAGCCTGGTCAATCTGGACGTTGTACACCTGCATGTACACGCCCAGTGACTGATTCTGCTTGAAGCGTTGCGTCACACTCGGCCGCACTTTGTTGGCGCCGATGATGAACTGGCTGCCCGAAACGCGCGTGACCGGCTCCACGATGTCCGCCAGAATGAGCGAACTCGTTGAAAGCGCATCCGGTGAGTAGCGCGGCACTTCAAACCCCTGGCGGACGATGCCGGTGTGCCCGCTCGTCACGTCGCGGACAACGAAATCAATCTTGTAGTTGCCCGGCGGCAGGATCAGGCTTTTCTGATAGACGGAGTTGAGCTTGCGCCCGACCTCAAACTGGGACTGCTGATAGGTGATGATGGGTGCTTCCTCGAAAATCCCCACCCGTTTGCCGGTCAGCGCCGACACGCGGGCATAGAGGTTGAGCTGGGCTTTCTGAATGCCACCCTCGTCCTTGAAGCCCAGGTCGGCGTTGTTGAACATCAGGGTAAAGGTCGTCACGATGGCGGATTCGCCGGCGCGCAGGAAGTCCGTGCGTACGTCAAACGGCAGCACGTCAAACTCCACCTGCTGGTCAACCCGCTCGGCCAACTGGCGATAGCGTACTGAAGGAGCGCGTTGCAGGTTGGTGAGAATTGCCAGGCGCTCGAAGGGCATGTCCTGCGTCCGCATCGGATACAGCGGATTGTTGCCATACCGGTTGCCGGGATTGAAGAACGGCCGGTCCACCTTCGAGGCCAGCCCAAGTTGCTCGGCCAGGGTCAAGCCGGCATTCGGGACAAACAACAGGGCGTCTTTTTCGTCCGCATGGCGGGCGATACGGTACTCGCCGCTTCCCGTCGGGTCCACAAACTCAATTTCGATACCTGAACCGACGCCTTCCAGATACCGGTAGAACCAAATCTCGAATGGGTAGGTCGAGGTCGTTCCGCCACCTTCGTAAATCGGGCGCTCGTAGGGGCCTCCAGCCGGACGTGACTCAATGCTATCCGGCGGCCCCCAAGTGATGTAGATGCGCCCCCGGTCGGTCTTCCAGCCGGGAATGCCGGAGGTGAACTTTTCATTGGCGTAGGCAATACGCCGGTAGTACTCCTCGCGGTACTCATTTTCTGGCGTGTCCGGGTCTGGGTCGCGCCGCAGCCAGAACTGCTCGATGAATTCCTCGCGCTCTTCGTCGGTCTGAAGCTTCTTGAAGGCTGCGCGCTCTTCCGGCGTGATGATGTAGTCCACGTCCTCGTTGACCCAACGCTGGTAGATTTTGTCGAGTTCGATCTTGCGCTGTTTCTTCTTCCTGGGTTGTGAATCTTCCTGCCCGTATGTCGCCAGTGGTGCCAGCGCCGTGGCAATCCCCAGCCCCGTGGCTAGCACCAGACGCCCAATATCCTTCAGGCTTAACATGGTCGGCAAAACCTCCACGACCGCTTCCGTGTTTTGAAACCAAGGCCAAGCTGCCCAGACTGAAACAACTCCCTTGAGCGCACTCCAGGCGCTGTTCCTCAAGGCACACGTGAGTTTAGAACACCTGCCGGCCGGCGGCGCAAGTCCAGGGAAACAGGACTTTGCAGCGGCGCGGCGGCTTCCGCCACCTTGCCAGGCGCACATTCAGATGCACCGGGCCGCACAAGGCCGGGCGCACTATGCGGAGGCAGGCTCAATAGCCACCGCGCGCCGCCGTAAAACCGGCGACACGCCGGCAAAGATAATCCCACTGAGCGCCGTGGCGGCCACACACAGCAACATTGCCTGCCGAAGCGCCTCGGTCATCACGGATGCCGAAGCATGCTCACCGGCAATCACATCCGACAGGAATCCCACAATGACCGGCGAAGGCATATCCCCCAGGATATGAATGGCAAACATGTAGAAGGCAATAGCCGTGGCGCGCAGCGAGGCGGGAACGAGATCGGTGACGATGGCTGCAACGGGTCCGTGGTAGAAGCTCATAAAGAACGTGGCAATGAAACCAGCCGTGATGAACTGGCCCAACGTGGGGGCATATAATCCCCAGTACAGGAAAGGGGCGCCGAGCAGAAAGGCCACGGCCATAGTGAGCGCCCGGCCGGCCGCAAATCGCTGCTGCAACCAGTCGGCAACAACCCCCCCGGCAATTACCCCTAGAAAAGCTGCGATGACGATGGGCGTCAGTCGTACGGCGGCCTGTGACGAGGGAACGGCATAGACTTCCGTGACCAGCTTCGGCAGGAAGTGCACCAGAGCCCCGGCGGCGAAGGTTATGCAGGCCGCTCCGGCAATCACCAGCCAAAACGACTTGATCTGCAACACCTGAACCGTGTCGGCCCATTTTGGCGGTTCGGTCAGGTGACTGCGTGGCGGCTCACGAAACAGCCAGACGACAACGGTCAGCAGCAGGCCCGGCAGGCCGACGACGAAAAAACAGGCCCGCCAGCCGATTTTCTCGCTCAACACGCCGCCCAGCACCAACCCCACGGCCGCGCCAATGACCAGTCCAAGATTGAAAATCCCGATGACCTTGGCCCACATCCGCGCCGGGAACATGTCACTGAGCAGGGAGGTGGCCGCCGGCGCATAAGCTGCTTCGCCCACCCCCACCGCGCCACGTGCCAGCAGGAGGTGACTGTAGGATGACGCAAATCCGGCCCCTGCCGTCGCCAGACTCCAGAAGCCGACACCGGCGGCAATGATTTTCCGGCGCGCCACACGGTCGGCGAGAACCCCCAGTGGAATGGCCGCCAGGGAATGCACCAGCATAAAGGCCGTCCCGAGGAACCCGACCGCAGTGTTGCTCAGATTCAGCTCGTCCTGAATGGGCTTGAGTAAGGGCGGGATAATTTGCCGGTCAACGTAGTTGACCACCTGCACCAGGGTAAGGATGAACAGGATGTACCAAGCATAACGCGAAGCTGACGCCGAAGCCCCGGCGTCAGCCGCGTCCGTCGTCGCAGGCGCAACCCGATGGGGCGCCGGAACATGACTCATAGGTTTTTCAATCGGACAACATCACCAGGGTTGTGAGGGAAACTAGGCCGTCGCCACACCAGCCCGGTTGCAGTGCTTCTGAAAGGCCGTACGGATGTCAGCCGCAATATCACTGGCACTCCGGTGCTCGATCTGGTGTCGCTCCAGCTTGAAGACCACCTCACCATCCTTGAGCAGCCAGACCGACGGTGAAGATGGCGCAAACCCCTTGAAGTACTCACGCGCCCGCGCCGTAGCTTCCTTGTCCTGCCCGGCAAAAACGGTGGTGATATGATCCGGCAGGACGGGGCTTGTCTTGAGTGCCTCGACAACGCCCGGACGCGCCGCCCCGGCGGCACACCCGCACACTGAGTTGACGACAACCAGCGCCGTGCCCTCTTTTTTGCCCAGAACGGCATCCACTTCTTCCGGCGTGCGCAGTTCCTGCACACCATGATTGGTCAGTTCCGCACGCATGGCGCGCAGCGCGCGCTCCATATCGAATCCGTACATCATCGGGGGTCATTCCTCCACAAACAGAAAAAATATAAGCCAGAACGGTGACGCAAAGCGATGCCCACGAAACTGGCCCGGTCATTCCTGTTTCACCCTAGCATGACCATTGGCATCCGTCGCCTTGTGCCGCCGTTTTGATTCCTAGTATCGTCTCGCCCATGCGGACGGTGTTGGGCATTGAAACATCCTGTGATGAAACGGCTGCCGCAGTCGTCATCGAGGGACGGCAGGTCATCTCGAACATCATCGCCTCCCAGATGGAGTTTCATCGTCCCTACGGTGGCGTCGTTCCAGAAATTGCTTCCCGCCAGCACTTGGAGGCGATGGCGGACGTGGTTGCATGTGCCGTGGCCGAGACCGGCTTTGATGGTCTCGATGGGATTGCCGTCACTTACGGCCCCGGACTCGTGGGCGCGCTGCTGGTTGGCCTGTCTTACGCCAAGGCGCTGTCTCTGGCGCTGGACATTCCTCTGATCGGCGTACACCACATCGAAGGACACCTGTTCTCAACGGTTTTTGAGTACGGTGACTGGGACTATCCGGCCCTGGCTCTGATTGTCTCCGGCGGGCATACGGACCTGTTTTACCTTCCGGCGGCACTGACCTACGAACGCCTCGGACACACCCGTGACGACGCCGCTGGTGAAGCCTACGACAAAACCGCCCGCCGTCTGGGCCTTGGCTACCCCGGCGGCCCTATCCTCGACCGGCTGGCGCAGACCGGACGCGCGGAAGCTGCGCCGCTGGTGTACCGTCCGCCACTCATCCCCGATGCCCCTTATGATTTTTCGTTCAGCGGTCTCAAAACAGCGGTGTTGCGCTACATCCGCGAACAGCAGATTGTGCCGCTGCCGGAAGGGCTGACCCGGGACGCCATCCTGGCGCAGGCCCCCGACAACATCCGCCATCTGGCGGCCAGTTTTCAGCAGGCGGTGGTCAACACATTGGTCGGCGTACTGGAGCGGGCCATTGTGGCTTACCGTCCACGGGTGGTCCTCACAGGCGGGGGCGTGGTGTGCAATTCAGCCCTGCGGCAGGCGCTGGCCGAACTGGCGGAGCGCATGGGTGTCGGGATTCGCATTCCGCATCCCAAGTACACGACCGACAATGCCGCCATGATTGCGGCCGCCGGCTATGCCCACCTCGTGCGCGGCGAACGGCACGACTGGTCGCTGGAACCTGCTCCGTCGCTGCGCCTTGGAAACCACACTGCCGCGCGCCCGCAGCCTTTTCGAGCATGACCGGAACCGACCAACCAACGGCAAGCCAGAAAAAAACACCTATCTGGGTTGTGTTCCTCTGGGGGCTGCTCATCAGTGTCCTGGGCTGGTACAGCTTTGAAAAGACCCTCACGCACGGCTATGTCATTGATGACGTAGGTATTGTGGAGAGCAACCCCAATGCAGCCGCAACGGCCAGCCTGCCGGCGCTGTTTCGGAAGCACTACTGGCAGGACACTTACCCAACGGACAGAGTGGATCAAAACATTCATTACCAGCATTACCGACCGTTGGCCATTGCCTCTTACGTTCTCGTAGCGCGTTCTTTGGGAAACGGCCCGGCTCCGCAGCACCTTGTGAATGTGGCGCTGCATATTGTCGTTTCCTGGCTCATTCTCTGGGTGGTTTATGCCTGGCTTCAGGAGGCCCTTGTGGCCGGACTGGCTGGAGTCGTCTTTGTCACACATCCGCTCCACACCGAAGTCGTTGCCATGCTTGTCGGTCGGACTGAACTTCTGGCAGCCCTTGGCGCGCTCAGCGCCCTTGGGCTGGCGTTGGCAGCCTGGAAGCTCCCATCAGAACAACCCCTCTGGCAACACTGGCTTCTGGCAGGTGGAGCCGCCCTCTGTCTGTTTGCCGGATGGCTTGGCAAGGAATCCGCCGTGTTGTTCTTCCCGCTCTGGCTGCTCATCGGATGGAGCTGCGCACCCGGCACCGGCTGGCAGCGGTTGGGCGCGCTCGCCGAACGAGGTTGGCGAACTGGCATCGCATGTGCCGTAAGCACGGCCTTCTTCTGGTATCTCCACCAGCGGATTCAGTCCGGTGTGCAAATTGTACCGATTGACTTTGCCATGAATCCCCTCGCTTACGCCGGGTGGTGGGAACGCTGGGCCACCGGCCTTGTCCTGCTGGCGAAATACCTCGTCATGCACCTGTGGCCCTTTCCGCTGCAGGTGGACTATTCCTTCGACAGCATCCCTGTCGTGACCATGTGGCGCGACAGACGGCTGTGGTCGGCAGTGGCCGTTCTTGCCGCAGCCGGCAGCCTGCTCGTGGTCAGCTACCGCCGCCGGTCGCCGGCCTGGGTCGGGTTGGCCTTTCTCGTTGGCGGAGCGGCCCTGTTTTCGCACTTCATTCGGCCGTTTGGCTTCGTTTTCGCCGAGCGGGTGATGTACCTGCCCAGCGTGGGGTACGCACTGGCCGCAGCCGTTGGCTTCCGCGCCCTCTGGAACAGCACCGCGTCACGTCCTTGGGCGCGGTGGCTGGCAGCCGGGGCAATCGCTCTGCTGATAGGGCAGTCCGCCCGGCAGACACGGCAGGAAAGCGTTTTTTACCGCGACAGCCTGACCGCTGTGGCGCACTCACTGGCCGTGGGCAACCAACGCAGCGTCTGGCTGTGGCAGGCTTACGGGACAGAACTGCTCAACGCTGGACGGCTGGAAGAAGCCATTGCCGCCCTTGAACGTGCCCACACCATCCTTCCGCTGGCGGAAACGTGCGCGACGTTGGCCAAAGCCCACCTTGCGCTGGGCAATTCGGACGCCGCGCGGGAGGCGGCACAGGAAGCCGTGACCCGCGACCCCACATGGATGCCCTACCGTGAATTGTTCGGTGTGATACTGTTCGAGGCAGGACAGTTGGATGCGGCCGCCGCCCAATTCGAGGCCGCACTCGTGCTTGCCCCGGAGGATGCCAAACTCCATGCCCAGCTTGCGGTTATCCGCCAGCGCCAGGGACAAACCTCCCAGGCCATCCGGCATTATGAACAGGCGCTCCGCTTTCAGCCTGATGAACTGCGCTGGTGGGCCGCCCTTGGCCGGCTGCACCTCGCCGCCGGAAACCCGGAGCGGGCGCGGTTTTGCTATCGTCAAGTTCTTGAAGGACGCCCTGACCCGGCGCTGCGCGACGCGGTCGAACAGCAGTTGAAAGACCTCGACGCCCAGCGCCAACCCTTTTCAAGCCCAGCACCCAAGCCGCCACAGCACTGACGTATTGGCATGTCCAGCACCACACCTTCCACTGCTGCCCTTGCCGAGGCCATTCTGGCCCGCAGTCCCCGCGCCGTAGCGCGCGGTATTTCCCTGGTCGAAAACGATGCCCCAGAAGCCACGGACCTGCTGAAGCTGATTTTTCCCCACACCGGACACAGTCGGGTGATCGGGCTGACCGGCGCGCCCGGCGCCGGCAAAAGCTCGCTCACCGACAAGCTGGCCCAGGTCTATGTTGACCGGGGGCAGCGGGTCGGCATCGTGGCGGTTGATCCGTCCAGTCCCTTCTCCGGCGGCGCCATTCTTGGCGACCGGATTCGCATGCCCAAACTGGCAACGCATCCGCAGGTGTTCATCCGCAGCATGGCCACACGCGGCAATCTGGGCGGGCTGGCGCGGGCGACGACGGAAGCCGTCCTGCTGCTCGACGCAGCCGGCTACGAGGTCATCATTGTGGAAACCGTCGGCGTGGGACAGGATGAAGTGGACATCGTCAAAACCGCCGATGTGACGGCCGTCGTCGTCGTTCCCGGCATGGGTGATGATGTGCAATCCATCAAGGCCGGCATCATGGAAATCGGCGATGTGTTTGTCATCAACAAAGCCGACCGGGAGGGCGTCGAACGGACGCAGATGGAACTCGAAGCCCTGCTCGAACTCGCCGCGCGCCCGGATGGCTGGCAACCGCCCATCGTGCGGACGATTGCCACGGCGACGCCACCGGTCGGACTCGATGCCCTGGCGACGGCTCTGGACAGCTACCTGACCTTTGTCGCAGCACACCCGGAGGTGCGCGCCGAGCGCCGGCGGCGCATCCTGGAGCGACGGCTGCTCGAACTCATCCGCGACCGCCTGCTGCGCCACGTCTGGCAGCGCGAACTGCACGACGGCAAACTGGAAGCGGCTGTCCAGCGCATCGTCAACCGCGAAACCGATCCCTACACCCTGGCCGATGACATCGTCCGGCGGTTGACCGCCTCCCCGGCCTGAAGTTACGGGCGAACGCCATTCGCCCCTACGCGCCGTGTCTTCGCGTCCGGCCCGGGCTACGGCCCGATTACAGCTCGATGCGGACCTTTTCCAACCGTGTCACTTCCTCGCCCAGACACAGCGTTGCCACGCGGCGGAAACGCTCACTGGCATCCGTGACGCAAAAGCGCGTTGCCGCCGGAAGGTTTCCGGGCGGGGCAAAACAGGCGTTCTGCTCCAGCACAGCCACGACTTCTTCGGCGGCGCAGGCGCCTGAATCCACAAGGGTGACGCCTTCCCCCATGACGCGCCGGATCACGTCTGCCAGCACCGGATAGTGCGTGCACCCCAGAACGAGCGTGTCCACCTCGGCTTCCCGCAATGGTGTCAGGTATTCGGCAGCTACCGTCACCGTCACCGGATGCTGCGCCCAGCCTTCTTCGACCAGTGGGACGAACAGGGGGCAACTCTGCGAGGTGACGCGCACAGCCGGCGCTATGCGGCGAATCGCCCGTGGATAGGCCGCACTGGCCATGGTGGCTTCCGTGCCGATGACGCCGATGTGTCCACAGCGCGTCACGGCAGCAGCCTGCCGCGCGCCCGGCTCGATGACACCCACCACCGGCACTGGAGAGTTTGCCTGAAGCAGGTCAAGCGCCACCGAAGAGGCCGTATTGCAGGCAATGACGATGAGCTTGACACCGCAGGCTAGCAGAAAAGCCGCATCCTGGCGGGCATACGCACAGACAGTTTCCGGCGAGCGCGTTCCGTAGGGGATGCGGGCCGTGTCGCCCAGATACACGAACGACTCCTGGGGCAGCCGGGCGCGGAGCGCACGATAGACCGTCAGACCGCCTACCCCGGAGTCGAAAATCCCAATCGGGCGGGCGTCACCGGGCATCGTCTGTCGGTACAACCGTTACCACCACCTCACCGCCAATGTTGAAGCGGTGGGTGGCAGGAACCGGCTTGAGGGCCTGCGCCAGCGGCTCGATGAGTTCCGGCGTGATGTCGAGCACAAGCACGCCGCTGCCGGCATCCTGCATGCCGGGCGTTGTTGCCGGACGAAACACCAGAGTCTGCTTGGGTCCCCAGATGAGAAACTCCCGGCCAAACTTGAGACGCGCCGGAAAGAGTTCGGCAAAATCCCGCAGCCCTTCGGTATCGAGTTCAATCTCCACGCCCGGCCGGGGCGGCTCGGCCATCTGCCACCGGGCAATCTCGACATATTCGCCCTGAAGCGATGAGCCTTCTGCCGTGATGCCATCGCGGATGCGCGCCAGAATATCGGGGCGGTCTGTAATCGAAGCCCGCTCCAAGTCGGTAATCCACAGCGGACAACTTTCCTCCAGCAGTCCCAGAACGCCGCGCGTGTTCCAGCGTTTGACCGCCTGCAACTCGTCCTTTGTCAGCCCGACAATCTGCAAAAAGTGCATCCGCCCGTTGGGGGTGTCAATCGGGGGCAGTTCCGGGTCATCCACAAAAGCCACGCCCGAAAGCAGGGTGTCCGGTGCTTCCGGCGTCAGCGGCCCGTGCAGGTCCATGTGGTGTCCGGGACGAAAGGGATTGCCAGAGTTGAACACATACCGCGCCAGGTTGTTGAGAAACGGAATCACCCAGGTCGGAACCGTCTTGTCAGCCGCTCCCCGCGCCAGCCGGAACGTAAACTCAAAGCCCCACCCGCTCAAATCAGGCGCACTGCCGGGCGTTTTGGCATACAACTCGCTCATGCCAAAGGAAATGCAGTGCCAGTGGGGGATGGGTGTGTCGCGTTCGTAGAAGGAAATCCCATCCAGGGGATCGGGACCGCCCAGACTGTACCGGACGATGGTTCCAAAATGCGTCGGTTCGGTGTGCGGATAAAGCCGTTCCAGCGCCTCACGAATGGCGTCAATGCCGTAATCTGCCGCAGGGGAACTCACGAAGCTGCCTTCCTTTCAGGATAAACCTTGTTCACGTGGTGCTAACGGGCGACGGCCAGCGCTGACCCTATCCGCCCTGTGTAACGTTTCCGTGACCGGATGAGGGCCATCCAACCCATTACCGCCATGACAGATGATATTCCGGCCACTCGACGGCGCGGGCTGCGTCCGTGACATGCAGTGGACGACGGGTGTCCACCATGACGGCATACTCATCGGTATGCGTCTTGGACCAGCTTTTTTCGATGGCCTTCGGATGCGGCCCGTGGTGGACGCCGTGCGGATGCAGCGTCAGCATCCCGGCCGTGATGTTGTCGCGGCTGAAAAAGTCGCCGGCGTGGTAAAACAGCACTTCGTCGTAGTCAATGTTGCGGTGGTAAAACGGGACCCGCTGCGCGCCGGGCGCCTCTTCCAGCGGACGCGGTACAAACGAACACACCACAAACCCCTCACCCACCAGCGTCACGTGAACGCTTGGCGGCAGGTGGGCGCGGTGGCTCATCACCGGACAGAAGTCGGCAATGTTGAGCGCCCACGGATAGAGATCGCCTTTCCAGCCGGTGACATCGAGCGGATGAAAGGGATAGAAAATCCGCGTCAGCTTCCCTTCGCGCTGGACGCGCACTTCATATTCCTCCGCCTGGGTCGTGACGGGCACGAGGTCGGGCGTCCGTATTGCCGTTGCGTCATAGAGCGAATACTGCCCCAGCAACCCCCGGTCGGGCTGGCGCAGGCGCGTCCCCAGGCTCTGAATCACGAAAAAGAAGCACTCATCAGTGCCGACAAACCGGTAGGTCGTGCCGCGCGGAATCACCAGATAATCGCCAACACCAAAGCGCAACTGCCCGTAGTCGGTTTCCAGAACGCCGCCTCCGACGTGGGCAAACCAGAGTTCGTCGCCGTCGGCATTGCGCTCAAAGTAGGGAGTCGCTCCGCGCCGCCGCGCGACGCCAAGCCGGACATCGGCGTTTTCCAACAGCACCGTCGGCCGGTCAGCGGATGTTTCGACGCGGTTGGTGTAAAAGGCCTGCGGACGACACTCCCCCTCGATGCGCGTCCAGCCGGTCGGGGGATGGCGATGATAAAGATGCGAAACCGGCCCGAAGAACCCCTCCCGTCCGTGCTGTTCCTCATACGTGCCGGCGGGAATTTCGACGTGGGCCTGCTTTGTGATGCGTCCTTTGGTCTGATACATGCAGGATAGCTCCGGGGTGGACTGCGCCTGGCAGACGGGCGCTGCCACGACGAGTGGGTTTATCAGATGCCACGGCTGTGGCAAAATGCCGCCATGAAAACCAGCGGCATCAGCGGAAAAGATACGCGCGAAAAGATTGTTTTTCTACTGAAAACCCGTGCGCCCCTGAGCGTCGAGGAACTGGCGACGGAACTGGCCACGTCCGGCGTCAACGTCCGGCGCTACCTCGAAGCCCTTGAACGGGATGGGCTGGTGGAGTCCACCCTCAAGCGCCGCGAGCGCGGCCGCCCGGTTCACCTCTACCGCCTGACTGAACGCGCCGATGAACTGTTCCCGCACGCCTACGATGTCCTGAGTGTCGAAATCCTCCAGCAGATCGAACAACGCTTCGGACGCGACGTGGTGACATCCATTCTGCAGGGACGCGCCGACACGCTGGCCGCCAAAATCAAGCCCCGGCTGCAAGGCAAAACGCTGCGCAAGCGGGTCGAGGAATTTGCGCGCGCCCTCGAGGAAATGGGCTACCTGGTACGGGTCGAAAACGGTACGCCGGACAGCTATGTCGTCGTCATGCATCACTGTCCGGTGCTGCTCATCGCGCGCGACTTTCCCGAAGTCTGCGACGGCGACTGCCTCATTGCCTCACAGTCACTCGATGCCGAGGTCATCCGTCAGTGCGCCCTTTCGGAAGGGGCTTCCTGCTGCCGCTTCATCATCCGCCGCCCCGGTGCGGAAGCCTGACACCCGCGCCCACGCAGTGCGCAGCGTCATTTCTTCAGCGGGTTTGCGAAAGGTTTTGACGTAGGGACGCTGCCGCACAGCGGCAAAGATGGCGGCGACTTCCCGGTCCGTCCGGCGGCTGTGGGACTGTTCCTCCCGCCGCCGCCGGAAGGCCAACCGCCGGCAGGCCCACGCCTGCCGGAACGCCTCCCGATAGCCGCGCCGCGTCACGACATCGGCCAGCAACAGCAACCCCGTCATCGCCAGATGGGCCAGCCACCAGCGCGCGTCGTGCAGGTGTATCCAGTGCATCAGCAGCCGGTTCCGGGCGGATGTCACCTCAATGGCACGTGCCTCGAAACGCGACCGGATCGTGGCACTCGACTGGTGAAACACCAGACTGCGCGGCTCGTAGCGGACTTCCCAGCCCCGCTTCCACGCGCGGTAGCACAGTTCAATGTCTTCCCAGTAAAACGGAGCCAGCAGTTCCTCGAAGCCACCCAGTGCGCGCAGCTTGGCCGCGTCAAAGAGACTGTAGCCGCCGCTTGCCGCAAAGGTCGGCAGAATCGCCTCCGGGGGCATCCGGTCGGGAAAGACATCGTAGCCCTCAAACACCTTCCAGTAGCCCCGGACACACCGCCCCAGCCGTCCGGCCCCGTCAATGGCGTCGCTTCCCAACCGCTGCGCCCGCGACGCCACGGCAAAGACCGTGGGCGTCGAAAAATGCTCCACCAGCGGAAACAGTGCGTCCGGCATGACTTCAATATCGTTGTTGAGCAGCCAGATGAGGTCGTGGCGGGCGGCGGCGAAGCCCTGGTTGCACGTCGGCGCAAAACCCCGGTTGACCGGCAGGGCGAGCACCCGTACGAAGTCGAAGGCAGTCGCCGTCAGCCAGTCCACGGTGTCGTCCTGGCTGCCGTCATCCACCACGAGGATTTCCACTGGCGCACCCGTGGCCGTCGTGTAGGTACGCAGCGCCTTCACCACCGAGGGCAAAAAACGCGCCAGAAGGGCCTTGCCCTTGTAGGTTGGAATGACAACGCTGACGGAAAACGGCATACGAGGCGTCATGGCAGGCGACTTTAGGCGAGCCGCGGAGAACGGCCAAACCCGATGCCTCCCTGCCTTTCAACGGCGATGCGACCGGGCCGGCCGCAGGCAAACCGGGACACAGCGTTCTGAACAACAACCATGCAGGTGACTTTTTTCGTCGTGGGCAAAACCAAATCACCACACTGGGAGGCCTTGGCGCGCGAGTACGAACAGCGCATCGCGCGTTTCCTGCCGTGTGGCACCAAAATCGTACGCGCGGCGGAAGGGTCTCTGGCTGCGCAACCTGATCCGTCCCGCGCCTACGAAGGCAAGCACCTTCTGGCGGCGCTGCCGGCCGAAGCCCAGGTCGTGCTGCTCGATGTGGCCGGCGAAATGGTTACTTCCGAAGCCTTTGCCGAAAAACTGCGCCGCTGGCGCGACGGCGGCGCCCGTCATCTCGCCTTCATCATCGGCGGCCACTGGGGCGTGGCCGAGGAAGTCCGGCAGCGCGCCAACTGGTGCTGGTCGCTGTCGAAACTCACCTTTACGCACGAGATGACGCGCGTCCTGGCGGCCGAACAGGTCTATCGTGCGCTGGCCCGGCTGGGGAACGTCCCTTATGCAAAGTGAAACATCTTGGCCTGGCCGCTGAACAGCCGCCGCAATTGCTCTTCAGGCGGTACGCCGCCATCGCCCACCACAGCGGCGGCTTTTCCCTCGCGGAAGACAATCTGTCCGCGCGAACCGTCCTGAAGCAGGAAGTGGAGCGTTCCATCCCGCGCGTTATGCACAACGTCCCGCAGCAACGCATCGAGCGTCTTCTGCTCTAGCGGATTCGGCGCCTCTGTGCCGTCGGCGCTCCCGGAAGAAGAGTTCTGCAAAAGCCAGTTGACGCGCGCGATGAGTTCATCGAGCGCGAACGGTTTGGCCAGGTAGTCGTTGGCCCCGCGCGAAAGACCGGCCAGCCGCTGCTCGGTCGCTCCCAAACCGCTCAGAAAGAGAAACGGCACTCCCGCAAGCCGGGGATCAAGCCGCACGAAGTCGCACACTGAAAGCCCTGACAGACTCGGCAACCGGATGTCGCAGATGACCAGTGAAAATGGCTGCCTGTCCCGGAGGGCGTCTTTGAGCAGGACGATGGCCGCAATCCCATCGCCCGTCGCCGTAACGTCGTGCCCTTCGGCTTTCAGGGCCGCGACAACGACCTCACACACGTCCTGTTCATCTTCAACCACCAGAATATGGGCCATCGTTCAGCATGTTCCCCCTCTCTGCGGGTGTGGCGTGACCTTGAACTGTCCACCTGGGGAAGTTTTCCCATGGTACGAGCCAAGAGCGCGGGCAGGATGCCCGCACTCCCAGAAAAGACACTATTCAAGCCAACGATCATTTCGGCATGACGTACCCTTGGCGCGTACGCACCACCGCACCTTCACGCCGTACCTTGACGTGAATCCGCCGGAAGCGACCATCCCGCTGTGCCTGTTTCGGATAGTATCCAAAACTATAAACGGCGCGCAGTTCGGCTGCCACAGCCGCATAGCAATCTTCGAGGTCTTCGACGGTTTTGGCGTAAAACAGCCGCCCGCCGGTCAGGGCGGCGAGTTCGCGCAACTGGTTGCGCGCAATAGCGTAACCCAGTCGCGCGCGCGCGCCGTAGCGCTCCACCACCTCGGCTTCGGTGTCGAGATAAATCGGTAGCAGCATGGCATCGCATTCCTGGGCCAGACGGCGCAACTCCTCGTAGGTTGTCACTGAGCCATAGTCAGGGCCGCCCGGCGGCAGGACGTTGTCCATCCCGTCGGTGACGAGCACAACGGCATTGCGCTCGCCACGGACTTCACGCAGGACGGAGTTCATCGTACCGGCCAGCGCGTCATAGAAGTTGGTTCCGCCTTCCGGCCGGCGGATTTCATCAATGCGCTCCCGCAGTTTCCGGCGGTCATTGGTCAACGGGCACAGCAGGCGCGCCGTATCAGAAAACGTCACAATCGCCATGCGGTCTTCCGGCCGCAGCGTGGCCAGAAACCCCAGCGCCGCCCGGCGGATGACGGCCAGCTTTTCACGGGTACTGCCGCTGAGATCGAGCAGCAACACCAGGTTGAACGGCGTTTCCAGCGTACCGAAATAGGTGATGTCCTGTGGCTCGCCGTCCTCCAGAACGACGACATCCTCAAGCTGTAATCCGCGAATTGGCGCTCCGTTGGGCGTCGTCACCACGGCGTTGAGCACCACCAGCGTCGTTTCCAGAACGACATCGCTGCCTTCAGCCGCACTGACCGGCTCCTCAACCGTAGCTGTTGCCGGCCGATGCAGCACCGGCCGCTCACGGGCGCTGTTTTCCGGCGGCAGGGCCGTGGCGACGACATCCCCCCGGTCGGCCTGAGCCACCAGAATCGCGCCGCCACGTCCCATCTGCCCGTGCAGCGCGCGGTCATCCGGCGTTCCGAACTGTCGAAGCGGCACCTCGGCGCGCACCCGGCCGTGGACGCTCGTCCAGGTCACGTCCGCATCCGCCTCCGGTGGAAGGCACAGCTCGATGTTGCCGTGGTAGGCCGTGGCGATGAGTCCGGCCGGCAGGCCCTCCACGCGCAACGTGCCGATTTCACTCATCAGGCGCAGATAGGTCTGCTCCGGCACGAGCACTTCCAGGTCCACGCCGGTTGTGGTGTCGGGCGGGTCCGTGGTGATGTTGAGCTGCTGCGGGAGTTCTTCAATGATGACTTCTTCAGCGCGCACCGGCGGCCCCGGCGCAGCATGCCGGGTTGCCGTGATGAACACATCCGGGCGCGGGACGATGCGGACAGAAATGTTGCCCCGTGGATTGCGGATGCGCACCGTGCTTTTGGGCGGCAGCAACGTCCGGGTGTCGTCGAAGTAACGCTTGACGGGCATCCGTGGCTCGAACCCCTGCTGGGCGCGGCTTTCGGCACTCCAGAGCGTCCACACCACCAGCAGCCCGGCCATGACACGAAGCCACCGCACGTACCGCATAGCCCACTACGCTTGCCCGTCGGGTTCAGACGCTGCGGCCGCCGTGGCTGCCAGGATGATGTCGGCGATGAACTGACGCTTGCCAGTGGGGTCAAAGGCCAGGCTGGCGGCGACCAGACGGGTGTTGACCACCGTCATGTCGAAGACATCCCAGTGCGTGATGGCATCTGCATCGTCTGTGAAGTTGAGCGGACAGACATCGAGGATGCCGTCGGTTGGGTCATCCTCATCCAGGTAAAGCAGCGGAAACCCGTGGGTGCGGCACAGCACCAGCCGCGCCGGATAGACAGCACAGGCGCCATCCACCAGCGCCGGGCAGGGCACCGCCGCAGGCGTCGGCGCGGCTTCCTGTTCCTGTGCTGCTTGTGCCTGCTGGCGCAGCCGCGCCCGGGTTGGGGCATCCAGACGGGACACATACTCGTGCAACGCGGCAGCTTCGATGGGCAGAACCGTCAGATGTTGCTGGCAGCAGCCGGTACAACCCAGGCGGCAGGTAATGGACGTTGGAAAACGCTGGCGCAGCACGGCGGCAAAACGCTCGATGTCCACCAGCAGTTGACGGTAGGCGGCATGCGGCGCAGTTTCCGGTGAAGGTTCCGGTAAAGGCAGAGCTTCAGACATGTTCTGGACCGCCTTGTGGTTCTCCAACCAGTCGGCGATAAGCTTCCCAGTAGCGTTGGCGGGTCGCCTCGATAATAGCATCCGGCAGCGCCGGCGCGGGCGGCTGCTTGTTCCAGTCGAGCGTTTCGAGGTAGTCCCGGACGAACTGCTTGTCAAACGAAGGCGGGCTGCCTCCCGGCGCATAAGCAGCCGCATCCCAGTAGCGTGAAGAGTCGGGCGTCAGGGCTTCGTCAATCCAGACGAGTTGCCCGTCGCCGTCCAGCCCGAACTCAAACTTGGTGTCGCACAAAATCAGTCCACGGGTGCGCGCATAGGCCGCGGCTGCCGTGTAGAGCGCCAGCGTCAGTTCGGCGAGCCGGCGGGCGAGTTCCGACCCAATCCGGTCAGCCATCTGCACCAGCGAGATGTTTTCATCGTGGCCGGTCGCCGCTTTGGTCGCCGGCGTGAACAGCGGTTCGGGCAGGGGGTCGGCCTCCCGAAGGCCCGGCGGCAGGGGATGTCCGCAGACCTGACCGGTACGCTGGTAATCCTTCCAGCCGGAGCCGGCCAGATAGCCTCGGGCCACACACTCGACCGGCAGCGGCGTGGTCTTGCGGACGAGCATTGTGCGCCCGGCGAGTTGGTCGCGGTAGGGCTGGACGGCGGCCGGAAAGTCCTCCGGCGCACAGGACAGCATGTGATGTGGCACGAAGTTGCCCAGGCGGTTGAACCAGAAGGCCGAAAGCGCCGTCAGAATCCTTCCCTTGTCCGGGATGGGAGTCGGCAGCACACAGTCAAAAGCCGAGATACGGTCGGTGGCGACGATGAGCAGCGTCTCCCCGAGGTCATAGACTTCGCGTACCTTGCCGGAACGGAAGCGCGGCAGCGGGAGAAAGTCGGTCGCCATCAGCGGCGGCACGGGGCTGGGCAGCATGGTGCAATCAGGGCGGCCGGCTTAGGGCGCTTCAGGCAGATCAGGCGTCGTTTTCCGCGCCCGCACCCGGGCAAACAGCGGACGCCGCCAGCGGATGCGTGGGCGCACCCGCCAGCGTTCCCGCAGGGGGATGCGCGGCGCGGTTTCAATCCGGTCGCGGACGGCAACGTAGAAGTCCTTGAAGTAGTTCCACATAGACCACAGCGCCGAAATCACCACGATCCACAGCATGAGCCTTCCGGCACCGTAGGCAATGATCCGCAGGGCTTCGACGCCAAAGGCTCCCTGCCACAGGGCGCGGAACGCCTGCTGCACGGCGGACACCGACGACGTACCGACCGGCAGCGGCGGCCGCCCCTCGTGGCTGCCCAGCATCAGGCAGGTGATGGCCACGACCTGGGAGAGCATCTTGAACTTGGCCATTTTGGAGGCAGCAATCGTCACGCCCTGCTGGGCGGCAATGCTGCGCAGACCGGACACGGCAAACTCCCGGCCGATGATGATGACCACGGCCCAGCCCGGCGCGAGCTTGTTTTCGACGAGCGAGATCAGAGCCGCAGAAATGAGCAGCTTGTCGGCAATGGGGTCGAGCAGCGTTCCCAGGGTCGTGACCTGTCCCCGGCGCCGCGCCAGGTAGCCGTCGAGCAGGTCCGTCAGCGATGCGCCCAGAAAGAGCGTCACGGCAATCAACTGACGGGGCAACCCAAAGACGGACTCCGAGACGCTCGTCATCAGCACGACCACCATGAGGGGGACGATGAAAATGCGCGAAACCGTCAGGGTGTTGGGCAGATTCACGGTCGTTCACCAGGGGCGCCGCGCGCCGGAAACCAAGCGACGCTTGCCGGTCAGGTGACCGGCAAGCGCAGGCTCACAACGGTTGTCAAAACAGCTTGAGACGAATGGTGAGGTACTTTTTCGGGTCCTGGCGAAAATCTATCAGCAACTGGTTGGCCTGGGCAGAGGTTGCCGTCAGATTATCGTAAAGTTGCGGATCGCGCAGCAGCTTTCCGGCTGAACCATCGCCGCGCTCCAGTCCGGCGAGAACGTTGTTGAGGCTGACCAGTGTCTGCTCAGCTTCGCGGTAGAGTTTGTCGTCGCGGAGCAAACGCCCGGCCGTGCCTTCCCCCCGCTCCAGGCGGGTCATGGCGTCTTCGAGCTTAGCCGAGGTCCGGTCCAGCCGCTCCAGCACGGACAGCACTTCCTGGTAGGCCCGGTCATCCGTGGCCAGCTTGCCAAGGGTGCCGCGTCCGTCGCTGATGTCCGCCAGCAGCTTTTCGACGCGCCGCACCGAAGCGTCAAGATCGTCATACAGGCGGGGGTCATTGATGAGTCTGGCAGCCGTGCCCTGTCCCGTCCGCACTTCCTGCACCAGACGGGACGCCTCGGCTACGGTGCGCGTCAGGTTGTCATACAGCTCCGCGTCGGAAACGAGTCGTCCCACCGTTCCCTGGCCGCGATTGATCTTGTCGGCAATCTGCTTGAGCGAATCCGAAAGGGTTGTGAAGTTGGCCAGAATGTCATCGGCGCCGGAGATGATCTGGCGGATGGTCGTCTCGGAAGCCCCACCAATCAGATCGCCATCCTTGACGGGAGCCGCAGCCAGTGTGCCTGGGGTGATGTCCACCACCTTGTCGCCCAACAGACCGACCGAACCCAGAATGACCTGCGAATCCTGCCGGACGCGCTCTCCGGCCGGCTTGCCGTCAATGACCGGATCGAGCGCAAGTTCCAGCTCCACGGTCTGGGCGGCATTCTGATCCTGGGGAACCGGCAGCAGCACAATCCGCTGTACCTTGCCCACCTTGACGCCGGCCAACCGCACTTCCGCCCCCGGACGCAGACCATCCACGTTGGCGAGTCGGGTGCGGACGATGAGTTCCCGCCGGAAGGGATTGAGGTCGCCGCTAATCGTCAGAATGGTGGCAATGAGTACGCCGATGGCCACCAGGGTCATCAGCCCCACCCGCAAATCAAGAATGGAGAGCTTCTTTTTCGCCATACACCAGTCCTGCGTCTTGTCCCGGTTCAGTCCAGCTCCAGAAAGGTCCGAATGTAGGGGTCCGGTGAATTCCAGAAGGTGTCGGCATTCCCCTCCAGCAGCACCTTTCCGTGGTGCAACATGATGAAATTCGTGGAACTTTCTATCTGCCCACGCGGGTTTTTCACAATGACAACTTCGCCATCATCGCCAATGGTGGCGTGGTGGTCAGCCAACACTACAGCATCCTGAATCCGGTGGGTGACAAACAGTGAACTGACGCCTTCCAGGTCCCGCAGCTTGATAGCCAACTCGCAGATCGTGCGGGCCGTGGGCGGATCGAGTCCGGCTGTCGGTTCATCGTAGAGGATGATTTTGGGATTGCCCACCAGAGCGCGGGCAATCCCGACCCGGCGGCGCATCCCGCCGGAAAGCTCGGAGGGCATCTTGTTGATGGCGTGTTCGAGGTTGACAAAACGCAGCATCCGCCGCACGGTTTCCTCGATTTCCTCCTCATCGGCGCCCTGTTCAAACAGGCGGTAGCCGACATTTTCGTACACCGAAAGGCTGTCAAACAGCGCCCCTTCCTGAAACACCATGCCAATCTTCTGGCGCATCACCGTCAACTGTGATTCGCTGAAGTCCGTGATGTCTTCGTTGTCCACGAAGATGCGGCCGCTGTCCGGCTTGAGCAGCCCCAGGACGAGCTTGAGTACGGTGGATTTGCCCGTCCCGGACCCTCCCATGAGAATCTTGGTTTCGCCCGGATGCACGCCAAAACTCACGCCGTCGAGCACCTTCTGCTCGCCAAACGCCAGGTGAACATCCCGGAACTCGATGGCGTATTCGCTCATCGTTCTCCCACAGGACGGCCGCCACTTGGGCGCTTACGCCGTCCCGCTTAGCGTCAAAATCAGTCGGGTGAGGAAGAAATCCGACACCAGAATCAGCACGATGGAGACAACCACTGAGGTTGTCGTGGACTGCCCGACGCCGACCGTCCCTCCGCGCGTCCGCAGCCCACACCGGCAGCCCACCACGGCCACAATCAGACCAAACACACCGGTTTTGAGGAACGTCCCCAGAATGTCGTCGTAGTTGAGCGCCTCACGCGCCGACGACAGATACACTGACGAGGGGATTTGCAACAGGGTGATGGCAACAATCAGTCCGCCGATGGTGCCGATGACATTGGCAAAAATCGTCAGCACCGGCGCCATGGTGATGAGCGCCAGCAGGCGCGGGCGCACCAGTTTGCGGAATGGGTCTGTCCCCAGGGCGCGCATGGCATCAACCTGCTCGCTGACACACATCGCCCCCAGCTCGGCGGCAATGCCCGAACCGGCGCGCCCGGCCAGCAGAATGCAGGTCAGGACGGGTCCCAGTTCCCGCAACAGCGACGTGGCCACCAGCCGCCCGGTGTAATTCTGCGCCCCAAAGGAGCGCAGTGTGCCAGCGGTTTGTAAGGCCAGCACGGCCCCGATGAAAAACCCGGCCAGCAACACGATGGGCAGCGTCCCGAACCCAATCGAATCCATCTGGGCCACGGTCTCACGCCAGTAGCGCGGACGCCGGAACGGATGCCGCAGGGCGCGCCAGACAAGCAGGGTACTTTCCTGAAGCTCTACCAGAATGAGCAGAAAGAAGTTCACGGACGGCGGAACAAAACCGGGGAAATCAGCAGCCCGCGACGGGTTTCGTTCAGAGACACCGCCGACAACGGCACTTTTACGGACGGAAGCCGTCCGGTGTCAAGCCTCCGGCAAGTCACAAGTTTTTGCATTCCGTACACTTTCCACCTCATGGTGCGCCGCCCTCACGAAGCCGAAGCCGCCTGCGCCGGGTAGGTCAGGCTGGGTTTCCCGGCGTGGTAGTCCTGCAACCGCCCTACGCTGAACTGGTCATGTTGCAGGGCATGGATGGCGCTGGTGACGGCAATGGCACCCGTAATGGTGGTAATACAGGGGACGTTGTACTGGATAGCCGCCGACCGGATGGCCTTTTCGTCAAAGTGTGACGCCTTGCCCAGCGGGGTGTTCACGATGAGGTCTATGCGCCGGCTGCGGATGAGGTCCACGATATTCGGGCGGCCTTCGTTGACCTTGAAGACGGGTTCAACCGGCAGACCGGCTGCCGCCAGCATTTCCTGCGTGCCACGGGTCGCCACGAGCTTGAAGCCCAACCGGTGCAGCCGCTGGGCCACTTTCAGGGCAGCCGGTTTGTCGCGGTTGTTGACACTGAGAAAGGCCGTTCCCGTGCGCGGCAGCGGCACGCCAGCGCCAAGTTGCGCCTTCCAGTAGGCCATTCCGAAGCTGTCCGCCACGCCCATCACTTCGCCAATCGAGCGCATTTCGGGCCCCAGCACCGGGTCCACACCGGGAAACTTGATGAACGGAAACACCGGCGCCTTGATGAAGAAGCGCCCGACGGAGAGCATCGGCGGCAGGTTGAAATCCGCCAGACGGCGGCCAATCATCAGCCAGGCGGCAATCTTGGCTATTGGCACGCCGGTGGCCTTGCTTACGAAGGGCACCGTCCGCGAAGCGCGGGGGTTGACTTCCAGGACATACACGATGTCGTCCTTGACGGCAAACTGGATGTTCATCAGCCCCACCACCCGCAGGGCGCGGGCCAACTGCCGGGTGTACTGCCGCATGACATCGAGATGCCACGGCTCAATCAGGTAGGTCGGCAGCACACTGGAGCTGTCGCCGGAGTGAACGCCGGCTTCCTCGATGTGCTCCTGAATGCCGGCAATACATACGTCTTCGCCATCGGAGAGCGCATCCACGTCCACTTCCACGGCCGATTCCAGAAAGTGGTCAATGAGCACGGCGCGTCCCGGCGAAGCGCCCATGGCTTCCGCCACATAGGCGGCCAGGCTGGGTTCGTCGTAGGCAATCATCATTGCCCGTCCGCCCAGCACGTAACTGGGACGCACCAGCACCGGATAGCCAACCTGGCGTGCCACGGCGCAGGCTTCATCCACCGTGGCCGCCATTCCCGACGGCGGCTGTGGAATTTCCAACTCCCGCAGCAGGCGGCCGAACCGTTCGCGGTCTTCGGCCAGGTCAATGCTTTCGGGTGAAGTGCCGATGATCGGCACGCCCGCCTGCCGCAGGCCATAGGCCAGGTTGAGCGGCGTCTGTCCGCCAAACTGCACGATGACACCGTCCGGCTGCTCCCGTTCGATGATGTGCATGACATCCTCGAAGGTGACAGGCTCGAAGTACAGCCGGTCGGAAGTGTCGTAGTCGGTTGAAACCGTTTCCGGGTTGCAGTTGACCATGATGGTTTCGTAGCCGGCTTCCTGCAATGCGAAACTGGCGTGACAGCAGCAGTAGTCGAACTCGATGCCCTGCCCGATCCGGTTCGGGCCGCTGCCCAGAATGACGATCTTGCGGCGGCTGGTAGGCTCGGCTTCGCACTCTTCCTCGTAAGTCGAGTAAAGATAGGGCGTGTGTGAGGCAAACTCGGCAGCGCAGGTGTCAATGCGCTTGAAGACCGGACGAATACCGCTGCGCAGGCGCCGGGCGCGCACGTCCGCCTCGCTACAGCCAATCGTGCGCGCCACCCGGCGATCTGAAAACCCCAGCCGTTTGACGTGCCGCAGTTCGGCATCGGGGATGTCTTCGAGTGTCCGCCCCCGCAGGGCGTTCTGGGCATCGGCAATTTCCTTGAGCTGGTGTAGAAACCACGGGTCAATGGCGGTGAGTTCGTGCAGTTCGGTACAACTCCAGCCGCGTTCGAGCGCCATTTGCAGGTAGCGCACCCGCTCGGGGTTGGGCGTGATGAGATGCCGCCGCAGGTCGTCGTCATTGGTGTAGGTCGGCACCCGCGCCGCGCTGGCTTCCAACGACCGCAGCGCCTTCATGAAGGCTTCCTTGAAGGTGCGGCCGATGGCCATGGCTTCTCCCACGGATTTCATCTGCGTTCCCAGGACCGGCTCGGCCGCCTGGAACTTCTCAAAAGCCCACTTCGGAATCTTGACGACGACGTAATCGAGCGTCGGCTCAAAGCTGGCCGGTGTTTTGCGGGTGATGTCGTTGGGAATTTCGTCCAAGGTGTAGCCGACGGCGAGCTTGGCGGCAATCTTGGCAATGGGAAAGCCCGTGGCCTTCGAGGCCAACGCCGAGGAACGGGATACCCGTGGGTTCATCTCAATGACCCGCACCCGCCCGTCTTTGGGATTGACGGCAAACTGGATGTTGGAGCCGCCGGTTTCCACCCCGATGCGGCGGATGATTTTCAGGCTGGCATCGCGCAGGGTCTGGTATTCGCGGTCGGTCAGGGTTTGCGCCGGCGCGACGGTAATCGAGTCGCCAGTGTGAACGCCCATCGGATCGAAATTCTCAATCGAACACACGATCACGATGTTGTCGGCAGCGTCGCGCATGACTTCGAGTTCGTACTCTTTCCAGCCCAGGACCGACTCCTCGACGACCACTTCGTGAACCGGACTCAACGCCAGGCCCCGCTCGACAATCTGGTAAAACTCCTCGTCGTTGTAGGCGATGCCGCCGCCGGCCCCACCCAGCGTGAAGCTCGGACGTACGATAGCCGGATAGCCAATCGCCGCCCGGACTTCTTCCAGGTTGGTTTCCGGCGTCACGAACATGGCCTTGGTCATTTCGAGACCGATGTCTTCCATGGCGGCTTTGAACTGCCGCCGGGATTCGGCCAGCTCGATGGCGGCAATGTTGGCCCCGATAAGCTGTACTCCGAGGCGGTCGAGAACACCGGTCTGCGCAAGCTGCATGGCCAGATTGAGCGCCGTCTGACCGCCGACGGTCGGCAGCAGCGCATCCGGGCGCTCGCGCTCCAGGACGGCGGTGACGGCTTCCAGCGTGAGGGGTTCGATGTAGGTGCCGTCGGCCATCTCCGGGTCGGTCATGATGGTGGCCGGGTTGGAGTTGATGAGCACCACCTCATAACCTTCGGCGCGGAGCGCCTTGCAGGCCTGGGTCCCGGAATAGTCGAATTCACAGGCCTGGCCGATGACAATCGGGCCGGAACCGATGACGAGAATCTTGCGGAGATCAGTGCGTTTGGGCATGGGAACAAGCGGTCAGAGCCATTTCTTGCGCCGGAAGAACATGAGCATCCCGCCGACGATGCCAATCATGACCACCCAGAGAAACGGGTAAAACCACCACACCTTGAGTTCAGGCATATAGTCGAAGTTCATCCCATACACACCGACGATAAAGGTCAGTGGCATCCAGATGGTCGAAAAAATCGTGAGAAACTTCATCACCTCGTTGGTACGCCGGGAAGCCACAGCCAGGTGCGCTTCGGCGACGTTTGTCGCCAGTTCGATGAGCATGACACAGGTTTCTTCGAGCCGGACGGCGTGGTCGTACACATCCCGGAAGTAAATGGCCGTCTTGGCTTCAATGCAGGGCAGGTCCTCCCGCCGGCTGAGCCGGAGCAGCATTTCGCGCTGAAGCCCCATCAGCCGCCGCAGGGTCATCAGTTCCCGCTTGGTTTTGAGGACAGTGGGCAGAACATCCTGATCCTGCTCTGTGAAGATATGAGCCTCGATTTCCTGAATCCGGTCTTCGACCCCGGACAGCACGGGAAACACCTGATCGATCATGCGGTCCACAATGGCATGCAGCACCAGGTCAAGGTGCTGGTCCATGGTGGTATCACGTGCATCCACAATCTCGGCCACTTCTTCCACGGGCGCAAAGCCACGGTCGTGAACCGTGACCAGAAAGCCGACGCCGAGATAGACCGCCAGGCGATTGGTGGCGCAGTGCCCGACGCCCGCCGTGGGCAACACCGTTTCATCGCTGATGCCGGCCACGCTCTGAAACATCATGAACAGGTAGTCTTCATGCTCATCAATCTTCGGGCGATACTCCGGGCTGAGGGCGTCTTCGACGGTCAGCAGGTGAAAGCCGAACAGCGTTGCCACCGCCTGAAGGGCCGCCGGCGTCGGCGCGGTCAAATCCAGCCAGAAGGCCCGTTGCCGGCGCATCTGCCAGCATTCACGCAGGACAGTTTCGGTGAGTTCCTCCGGCACAGGGCGCAACCCGACACCGTTGTGGATGCGCAGGGTGGCCGCCCGCCGGAGGTCGGCCATGGGGTCAGACACCGGCCGGTGCTCCCCGGTCAGGTGGAGGTTGTCAAGCCGCGTCAGACGGCTGCTCGTCGAGAGTTGCTCCATGGCTGGCGTCACCCTTCATCACTTGTCACGCGGCGCGATTCGAGCGTCGGGGTGGATTCATCATCCACAAGCGTTTCCCACCCAATGGCTGTAACGGAAGGTTCCATCGCCAGGCGGGCCGTAATGTCTTCGAGGCGGCGGGCTTCACTGGCCGTATTGCCGTCGCCGCTGAAGGTCGCTTCGAGGCGAACCTTGTCCGAACCCAGTAAGTCCACACTCCGCAGTGACTGCAACTTGAACTGACTGCGGGCAATCTCCTGGACGAGCAGCGGTCGGATGGTGGCCTGTTGGGAGTCGCCACACGTCAGCTCAATCTGGTATCGGGTTTCAAGGTCAGCCCCCTCGATGGGTTGCCGGTTGATGAGCCGCGCCAGCGGCCGCAGCGTCAGGTGTGCAGCCAGAACAAACATCGTCAGCAAAACAGCTTCCAGCGGTAGCCCGGAGCCGGACAGAACACCAATGGCGGAAGAACACCACAGGGTCGCGGCGGTGTTGAGGCCGCGCACCGACGCCCCCTCTTTCAAAATCACGCCCCCGGCCAGGAAACCAATGCCCGAAACGACCTGGGCGGCGACGCGGGTCGGGCTGGTGTCGGTTTTGTCCACCAGCGCCGGCAGCGCAACATAGGCCGCTGCGCCAATGGCCACGAGAGCATTCGTACGCAACCCGGCCTGTCGTTGCCGCCACTGGCGTTCCAGCCCGACGGCTGCGCCGCAGAGCGCCGCCAGCAGGAGATGCCCTGCAAACATCAACCAAGCCATGCCTGCCTCCCGATAAGCACGCGCGCTGCCTAGTGGGCGTCCGTCTGGCGCTCGCGGAGCAGGGCCATGACCTGCTTGATGTCTTCCCACACTTCGCGCTTTTTGTCCGGCGCGCGCAACAGATACGCCGGGTGAAACGTCGGCATGAGGGGGATGCCGTGGTAGTCCTGGAAGCGCCCGCGAATTTTGGAAATGCCACCCAGTTTGGGATCACCCAGCAACGCGCTTGCGGCTGAAGCACCCAGCGCGACGATAACATGGGGACGGATGACCGCCAACTGGCGATGAAGAAAGCCCACGCAGGCGGCCACCTCATCCGGTTCCGGCGTCCGGTTTTCCGGGGGACGGCACTTGACGACGTTGCAGATATAGACATCCTCCCGGCGCAAGCCCATGGCGGCAATGATTTTGTCGAGCAACTGCCCGGCGCGTCCGACGAACGGCCGCCCGGTGGCATCTTCTTCCGCGCCCGGCCCTTCGCCGACGAAGACCACCGGCGCCCGGGCCGCCCCTTCGCCAAAGACGATGTTGGTCCGGCCGGCGGCGAGCTTGCAGCGTTGACAATCCCCCAGATCGGCGCGGATGGCTTCCAATGTTACGTCTGAAGAAACTGGCAGCGATGCCGGCGGGACTTCCCCAAACAACGAGTTCTGTTGAGGTTTGGAAGCGGTGTGGGCAGGCTGGTTGCGGTTCACCGGGGTTCTGGATAAAGTTTCGTCATCGGCTTTCGAGTGACTTGACAGTGTAAGCTGGCGGTGCAAGGAAGGGTCCATAAGCGGTTGGTGGCCACGACTTGGTTGCCCGGCACCCGGAGACTCCAAGGCCGAAGGTGCGATGACGCCTGCCTTGGCCGTGTCAGAGGATTCGGGTCCAAAGGACTCGGACACGTGAGTATCAGAAACTACTGAAGGATGTGGTGCACTGGAGGATACGGGCACGGATGGCCGCGGAACAGCCATCTGCTCCGCGCTGACAAAGGAAACCCCGTTTCCGGTCAGAAACCGAAGCTGGTTGGCAATGTCTTCCAGCAGAGTGTGGATTTCAGTTTCCGGTGTGTTTTTCACAGGCATCCCACTCCATACGATTTCTGCACAGGCTGGACAACTCGGCTTTGAGACGGAAGTCCGTTTGGAGTAATCTTGAGAAAAGTCTCACATGACACGGCGTAGCGTAGTCCACTGGGCCACAATCCATCAAAGGTTGCGACGCACGACACTTTTCTATGGTCTTTTGCCGGGCAACTTGTATATAAACCACCTATCCACTGGCTGGCTTCACTGACAAGCCTCATGCTTGCTGTCGTCACAAACGCCGGTCTTTGCTTCCTGGAAGCAATGGCGTGTGGTCACGGTGAGCGCGCCGAAGTGTCACGGGACTGACTGGCGCAGGGCCGCCGGCCGCCAGCGCTGGCCGCTAGGGGGAAGACCAAGGGTACGATTATGGGTTTTTTCGACCGCTTTTTTGGCAAGAAAAAAGAAGAACCACCCGTCACACCGTCTCCTACCTACGTTCCACCGGAACCGCCACCGCTTCCGGCACCTCCGCCGCCCCGTCAGGAACCAAGGGAGCAAGTGCCACCACCGCCGGTCGAGTCGCGTTTTGAGACCCAGCCGCTGACGCCCCAACCGGTTCTGGAAACTCCTGCCCCGGCACCAGGGGCAGACGCTCCCACCACGGCTTCCACCACCAAAGCAACGGTTTCTGAAGAAACAACGGACGCCCTCCTCCCCGATGCGCTCGCAGAAGAAGAAGACTTCACACTTTCAGGGCTGACCACGGACACCCACGACACGGCGCTGCCCCAAGTTGAGGAATCCCAAGTTGAGGAATCCCAGGATGTATCGGCAGCCGGGGTGGTTGAAGAAGTTGTCGTCGGCGTCGGGACACGGCTGGAAGTCACCCCTCCTGGTGCACGAGGACTGGACATTGCGGATACCACCTCGGCCGTGGACGAAGCCGAGGCAGACGACACAGATTTTGACATCCCCATGGTGCGCACCGATGGGGACGGTCGGACGGAGGTATCTCACCCCCAACTCGATGGACAGTCCGGCCGGCTTGTGGAGGATGAGGAAGACGACCTGGAAGGCTTTGACGACGCCTTCGAGCGCATTCTCGCGCAGGGCGAAATGGATGACCTCGGCGAAGACACCGAGCCGGCCGTTGCGACGGACCAGACCGAGGTACGGACGCTTTTTTCCGAAATTGCCGCCAATTACATTCGCCCGGTCAAAGCCTTCATCATCGAGTTGCGGTCGGGTGCGGCGCGCAAGGAATGGCTCGAAATGTGCCAACCGGCCATCAGCAGCCTAGGCAAATCCGCCTTGGGCATGGGGATGGAAGATGTCAGCGACGCCGTTCACGAATTTGAAACCCTGCTTGATGAGGCGCGAGCTTCCCGGGAGGGGATGGTGAGTGGTGAACTGCGGGAGCGCATCCTGCAGCACTACCAGACCTTGACCGACATGCTTCCGGCAACCTTCGTCATTGACGACACCACGCTTCAGTCCGAGGGCATGATCGTCAACTCGTTGCTGAAACAAATCCCTGAAGTCGGAAAGGTGACGATTGACAAACTCTACCGGGCCGGGCTGATCACTATCGAAAGCTTCCTTGTGGGCGCCAAGGAAGACTTGGCGGTAGCCACCGGGCTGCCCATCTGGCTGGCCGAAAAAATTGTCGAGAAGTTCAAATCTTACCAGCAACAACTGGAAAGCGGACTGGTCCAGAGCGGCAAGGAGGGATTGCTCAATCGGCTGGAACAGCTCATGCGAGACCTCCACGATGCCCACGAAGCCTATGAAACTGCCACGGCGGAAGAATCCAGCAACCCTTCGGCGGCCGAAGACCGAAGGTTTTACCGTCAGGCGCGCCAGGAAACACAGCTTCAAATCAACGTTCTCCTGGCCGAGTTGGGTGCTGTTGATCTGGCCAATGAGATTCAGCGCCTCTCGTTCGAGAAGCGCATCGAGCGATTGCGGCGCTACATAGCGGAAGAACGGCGGTCATGACGGTTTTGATGACACCGGGTTCGTATGTTGATTTTCAGACACCATCCAGCATGACCTGCTGGGGCGCAAAGGCGATGTATCAAACTGCGCGACCCGCCCCAACCACCATATTCAAAAAAACGGCGAAAGGGGTTCCTCCATGCCTGAGTTCACCTTGGAAGAAGTCATCGAACGAGTAGCGCGCGGCGAATCGCTCGAACGTGCTGACCTGCGCGAACTCGACCTGGCGAAAGCCAACCTGGACAATGCCAACCTGCGGCGCGCCGACCTCGAAGGGGCCAACCTGGAAGAAGCCAGTTTGCGACGCGCCAACCTGGCCAGTGCCAGCTTACGGGATGCGTTTCTCGTGCGGGCCAACCTCGAAGGCGCCAACCTCCGGGGCGCTGACCTGGAAAGCGCCAACCTTGAAGGGGCGAACCTCCGGGGCGCTGATTTATCCCGGGCCAACCTCGAAGGGGCCAACCTCGAAGGGGCAGACCTGACCGGGGCGCGCCTCCCCTCAGCCCAGTTGATAGACGCCAAACTGGGCGTGGCCACCCTTGAAAACGCGGTCTTCGCCAACGCTGACCTGCGCAATGCCTACCTGGGCGGGGCCAACCTCACGGCGGTTGACTTCCAGAATGCCATTCTGGAAGCAGCCAACTTCGAGGAAGCCCTGCTGACTGGGGCCAACCTGCGGGATGCTGTTCTGCGCCGGGCCGTCCTTCCCGGGGCAGACCTCTCCGGTGCCAAGTTGGAGCGCGCCGTACTCGAAGGCGCCGACCTCTCCCAAGTCAGTCTGCTCGAAGCCGACTGCCGGCACGCCACATTCCAGGGCGCGCGCCTCAAAGGGGCAAAATTCAGCCGCACCCACCTCTACGGCAGTGACTTCTCCATTGAAGTGGCGGACGGCGCTGAAGTGGACGAAGTGGACTTCAGTGTGGCCGGCGATGGCTCGAAGTTGGTGCCAGCCTCGGCCTTGGCGGCCTTTCTCAATGGCAGGACAGATGGTGGCACCGCCTCTCCTCAGGCCGTCGCCGTGGCAGTGGCCCCCATCCCAACCAATCGCCGCTACTTCGGTCACGGAGACGTACTGCGGGATGCCTCGCTCGAATTTGATGCTGATTCCATCGTTGAAGTGGATGGACGGTTTTTGAAGTGCAATATCACACTCGGTCAGGGTGCACAGCTCATCATCGGGCGCGAGGGACTGCTGGACGGCTGCCAGGTTCACGGGAGCGGCATCCTGGTTATTCACGGGCGGTTCACGTCTGAGGCCTCACCCGGCATTGATGGGGCGCGTCGCATCATCGTCGGCGCCACCGGCTGCCTCCGGGCAACCGTCAAACAGCCCGCAGGACATACCCACTTTGCCTTTGAACCAGGCTGCGTCCTGCGCCTCAAAACCGAAACGGCTTAGTTTCCAACAGAACCAACATCAACTGATGCACGGTCATTGCGGATGATGCGTTCAACCCCTGACACTGAGGAAAGTCATGGCGGAGAAACTTACAATCGTTGAAGAAGGTAGTGAACTGACTGGTACACTCAAGTCCACCTGTGGCGTCACCGTCAGCGGCAAGGTCAGCGGTGAACTTCATGCACCGGCGCTGGTCGTCGCCGCCACCGGTGCCGTGCACGGCACCGTCAAGGTGGACAAACTCCTCTCCCAAGGCGAACTTTCGGGACGGATTGAAGCTGACACCATCGAGCTTTCGGGCCGCATCAACGACCAGACCACCATTACGGCCCGCTCCCTTGAAGTCAAAAGCTCAAGCGGTGATCAGCCAACGGCTATCTTTGGCAACTGTGTCATTGAGGTCGGTGTTGATCCCAACGAGCCTGCCCCGCCAGCCGCACCACCTGCCAAGGAAGGCAAAGGCAAGAAAGGGCAACCGACACCCGAGCCGACGGGTGAATGACATTCGGCAAGTGACGCCAATATATCGGTCGGGCAAGCCTTGCCTGATAGTCGGTTCTCCGACACTTGGACTGCCGGCAAGGATACCCGACCAGTGGCACTCCGTGACCGTCAGGATTTGGCTTTAGCCATCCGGCGCTGTTTGGCTTCCAGAGCGCGGATGTACCGGCGCGGGTTCTTGTCGAACTTCGGTTTGCAGGCCGGGCAGCAGAAGTAATACCGCTTCCCCTGATAGTCGCTGTAAGCCGCGTCCGCAGGGTCTTCAACTTCATCCAGCATGATCGGACAGATAGGTTTGCCGGAGGGAGCGGTCGCCGCCAGCGGTGGCGGTTCGGCCTGTGCTCCAGTTTGTGCTCCGGTCTGGGGCAGGGCGGCAAAGGTTGCTCCGGGCAGCATCAGCATCGCACCAGTGAGCAGGCCAGAGGTCAGAAAACGGCGAAGCATAACTTCAGAAAACTCTCCTGATTTGGGTTTGGCACAACCGGCAGCCAACGGTTTGTGTAGCGCAGATTGAAGCTTTCCAAAGAAAAACTTTCTGTATGCCTAACCACGCAACATGGCCCACCCGGAAACCAGTCCGTGGCCGGTAACTTCCCCCAAAAGCAACCCAATCGCCCCACACAGGACACTGGCGACAACATATCCAACCGACCAGAGCGCACCGTGCTCGCGCCACACCGTTACGGTTTCGTATTCAAAGGTCGAGAAGGTCGTAAAAGCCCCCAGAAAGCCTGTGGTAAGCGCCAGCCGCAGCCACACGGGCATACCAAGGGCGTCTTTCAGCAAGGCCATGACCAGCCCAAACAGAAAAGACCCCATGACATTGATGAAAAATGTCGGAACGGGAAAACGGAGCGACCACGTTCCCAAAGCGGAAATGCTGATGACATACCGGAGCACCGCGCCCCCTGCTCCCCCAAGGGCAACGACGGCATAGCTTTTGAGAGAAGCCATCACACAAAACCTTGCAGGCGATTTCAGACACAAGGCAACCCCCGCAACGGCGCGAAGCGCTCGCCGGGGACAGCCTGAGTATCAGGAAAAACAATACGGCCGCCGTACGGTGGGATACCAGGTGCAGTTCAGCGCCGTTCCCGGTTCGCCAGACGCGCCAGGGATTCAGATAACCTTCAGCAGCCGGAAAGGGACATCTCCGCCCCGGCGTCAACCGGTTCGCCGGCGTCTGTTTCCACGGCTGACGGACACAGTGGACGGGCAGCGTACTTCCCGTCTCCCGTAGCGACAATGTACCCCCAGGGGCAGTAGTGGTCATGCTCAAACACGTTGATCCACCCTTCGGCGGCTGCCTGGGGAATAAGACGCTTCTTGTTTTCCAGCAACTCAACCGGGTAGAGGTCGTAGCCCATCACCCAAGCAAAGGGAATGTGGGCCGTGGTGGGCAGAATGTCCGCCCAGAAAAACACTGTCTGCCCACCCGGTGCCACGACCCGGACGCACTGCAGGAAGTCGTTGTGGCCGCGCACCGGAATGACCCATACGCCCGGTGACACCTCGGCTTCGCCCTCGATGAAAATGAACTTCCCGGCAGCGGCAATCGGCTCCCAGTCCTCTGGACGGTAACTGGCCCGGTCGCGTTCGTGCGGGTTGCGCGCATGCTCATATTCGGCACGCTGCACGACGTACCGCGCGCGGGGGAAGGTGGGACAAAGCTGCCCATCCGCAGCGCGACAGGTATTGCCCCCGGCATGGTCAAAATGCAGGTGCGTGTTGATGACCAAGGTGATGTCCTGCGGCGCAAGGCCCAACGCCGCCAGCGAGTCCGGAACGGTTGTTTCGTGGGCAATCCCGTACATTTCGATGTGCTTGGCCTGCCAGTTCGAGCCAATACCGGTATCCACCAGAATGGTATCGTGGGGCGTCCGTACCAGCAGCGTATTCAGCCCCAGCACAATCCGGTGCCGGTCATCGGGCGGCATGACCTTTTCCCAGAGCACACGCGGCACGACGCCAAACATGGCACCACCATCCAGGCGGAATGTGCCATCCGAAATGATGTCGAAGCGAAAGTCACCGATTGTCAGTCCCATCCGGGAGTCCTTTCTCCAAACGCGGTCAATAGCCCCCAACAGCGCCAAAGATACTGGTGCCGGCGACCAGAAGGGCGCAAGCGCCGACGAGCAGGACAGGCACCAGAAACGCCAGCGCAGCCCCGGCCAACACGCCCCACCAGCGAAAATACAAGGTTACGAAGAGGATAATGGCCACGCCCAAGCCCGCCCCGCCAAAAAAAATGAGTTCGGTGATGATTCGCGGCACGTAACTCAGGGCTGTGAACAACACGGAAAAGAAAATAAGTGTGCCGTAGGCCAGCGTCCCCAGAAAGCCAAGCACAAGCTGGATGAGGAAGCGCAGGTTCGGCCCTCCCCCTCCGGGAGCTGGCGGCATACGGCCGTAGGGAGGCGGAGCTCCATAGGCCGGCAGAGGTGGAGGCACAGACATGTTGTAATCTTTCAGGCGTCAGCAAAAAGTTTTTTTTTGAAGGCAGCATGATCTGCTCACCAAAGTACGCCCGGCATAACACCAGGCATCCTGCTTCCAGCAAGGCGAAACGTGCGCTCCGAAGCCATGTCGAACCGAAAGTCACCAAACCCCAAACCCTAGCGAGAAAAGCGCCAGACACCCGCCAACCATCAGAGAAGGCATTGAAAACGCCAGCAGGGCTTCAGCTAACACGCCCCACCAGCGAAAATACAGGGTAAGGAAGAAAATGACAACAATCCCCAGTCCACCAGCACCATAGAAAATCAGCTCTAAACTGTTTCCGTCTGATCCGGGGCCGAGAGATCTCAGGTGCCATGAGACAAAGGACACCCGCGTAATAACCGACCGTCCCCAGAAACCCCAACACCACTTGGAGTATAAAAAGGGCACTCTTGCCCACGATGTCAGCCGATTTGTCAAGTGGACTCAGTTGGTATGGTAGCTGTTGTCCGTGAGGCGGCAGAGGAGGATGAGAGGACATAGCAATTCAGGAACAGACAAACAGCCTTAAAGGTGACGTAACCCTCTATCAGAAGATATGTGAGCATGATGCCAAACAGGGTATTGCCCTTCAAGTGGTTTACCGCAGGCAACGCTGACTGCCTGCGGTGCGATCCGTGCATGTCACGTTGTCTGCGCGTTTTGTGTTACAGGCAACAATCTTTGTCAGGGACAGCGGCGGCTGATGTGCGCACCGTCAGCCAGCGCAGCGTAGTCTCAGGTGTGATAATGTCCAACTTTGGAGGTGGAAAGATGAACACGGCGATTACCATTCCTCTGGATGCAGATACAGCAAGACTTTACAATCAGACTTCTGCCGACCTGCAAAGAAAGCTTCAGTTATTACTTAGCCTGTGGCTGCGCGACTTCATCCTGTCACCACGTCCCCTTCAGGTTGTCATGGATGAAATCAGCCAAAAGGCACAGGAGCGCGGTTTGACTTCCGAGACCTTGGAGTCCCTGCTCAATGGCGAATGAACCGCGCTTTGTCTTTGATACCAATGTTGTTATCAGCGCGCTTCTGATGAGACAGTCCATCTCCCGTCAAGCCTTTGACCGGGCAACGCAGACAGGCAAATTGCTTATTTCACATGTGACCGTTGGAGAATTGAACGATGTCTTACGGCGCAAAGGATTTGAAAGGTACATAACTGAGGAAGAACGGATGGAATTCGTGAGTGCTTTTGTCAGGGATGGCATTTTGGTGGAAATTGTAGAGCGTGTGGTGGCGTGTCGTGACCCCAAAGACGACAAGTTGCTTGAACTGGCCGTCAATGGCAAGGCAACCTGTGTGGTAAGTGGTGACAAAGACCTGCTCGTTTTGCACCCGTTTCGCGGAATAGCGATTGTGACACCTCGGGAATTTATGGAATTCCCGCTCCAAAGTGCTGGCTAATCAGCGGCTGAAGCCGACGCTGCCTGCCGCAGCACGAAAAGGATGACTCCGTAATAACCGACTGTCCCCAGAAACCCCAACACCACCTGAAGTATGCAAGGGTGCTCTTCCCCAGTATGTCAGCCGATTTGTCAAGTAGATTCGGGCTGTGTGGTGGCTGTTGTCCGTGAGGTGGCAGAGGGGAATGAGAGAACATAGCGACTCAGGAACGGGCAAACAGTTTTGAAATGAGATCCATGACCTCGGCATAGCCACATGGCTTGCCCGACGACTGCTCGATGGCCTTGAGTTTCCGCGCCATCTGCAGGATCGGGGCTTCCAGTTCCCCAAAAGCAATCTGAAGCGCCGTATGCCGGGCGGCTTTGTCCTCCGGCGGAAGCTGGTTGACCCGGTCGTTGAGATAGTTCACGAACAGACTCAGCATGGCTGCGGCCGTTTCTGCTGTTGTCTGTACGATCTGCTGCTGCTGCTTGAGCAGTTCAGCCAACTGCCGCGTCCGGCGGCGGTAAATGTCCGCCTCAGCTGCAATTTCGGGCGCCGCATAGGCGTTCTGGTCAAAGTTGACCGGCGGCAACTCCTGGGTGATGCGCCGGTACTTGCCGGAGACATACTCCTTGAGGATGGCATCCGATTCCGTCACGCCACGAATCTGAAGCTGCTCCTGCAACTCATGCCGATAGCCAAAGACGCTGCGCAGGTAGTCTTGGAGGTCAGGGCGCTCCATGGCCCCCAGCTCCAGCAACAGAAGGCGCAAAAAGTCCTTGTCTTCCACCAGCCGCGCCAGCCGTTCAAGCCGCTGGCGGTACTCACCGACCAGAAAGCGCGTGAGTTTTTCTCCAAGTTCGGGCTGGAAATGGGCCACCCGCTGACTCTGCTCAAACGCCAACAGCAGTTCCATGTCGTTGATGAGCGAGATCAGCAGTTCACCAGCGATGGTCTCTTGGTCTGGAGGAAAAGACTCAGGAACTCCCATAAACGTCGCGCAAGCAGCAGCCTTTTGAGATTTGGCACCGGGCTCGAGGGGATTGGTGACTACCTGGACTTGATAACTGTCCAATAGTAATCGTATCGCGGCAAAATTGCACCGACATCTTCAATGACGGCACAGCGCCGCAGCCACGTCTCCGGCGGAAACACATAGGGGTTGTTGGCCCAGTCCGGCGGGAGGAAGTCCCGTACGGCGCGGTTGGGTGTTCCGTAACCTGTGACCTGCACGATTTCAGCCGAGGCCTGTGGTTCGAGGACGTAATCAATGAACTGTTCCGCCAGCTCCGGGTGGGCCGCATTGACCGGAATGGCCAGGCAGTCCACGGCCCGCGTCCCGCCTTCCTGCGGCACAACAAAGGCAATGTTGGGATTCTGGCGCGCAGCTTTGGCAATCTGACCGTTGAACCCGTGGACCAGCCAGGCTTCGCCATTGAGTAAAAGCTGCTCAAAGGTCGCGCTGTCGTAGGTTTTGACCAGCGGCTTCTGCGCTGCCAAGTCATCGGCCGCACGCGCAATTTCCTGCTCATCCTGGCTGTTGGGCGAAGCGCCGCGCCGGCGCAGGGCCGCCGCAAAGCACTCCCGCTGATCATCCAGCATGGCAATACGTCCCCGGTAGCGGGTATCCCACAGCGCATCCCAGTGCTCTACCGGCTCCGGCACCTTGTCCCGCCGGTAGCCAATGCCAGTGACAACGAACGTGTAGGGCACCGTGTAGCGATTTTCAGGATCGTAGGGTGCATGCAGAAAATCCGGGTCGAGGTAGTGCCAGTTCGTCAGCCGGGACCGGTCAATCGGACGCAGCAACCCCTGCCGGATGAGTACACCCGCCATGTAGTCGCTCGGAACAATGAGATCATAGCGGGCCACTCCGGTCTGAAGCTTGGCCAGCAGAGCCTCGTTCGAGTCGTAGGTTTCGACCACGACCCGGCAGCGATACCGCTTCTCAAAGTTACGGAGCAGCTTTTCAGAGGTGTAGTTCGACCAGATGTAGATATGCAGGGTCGTGGCCACATCCCCATGCGGTGTTGGGCCCACGGCTACAGCAAGCAGCCCCAGGCAGGTCGTGCCCAGGCTGACGCGGCCCCACCGGGGCAGGCGCTGAAGCCGCTGCACGAGTTGCGCCGCCCCAACCAGCACCACCGTCAGGATAAGCAGCAGACCGGCGGCAGCGTTGATTTCCGGGGATACCCCCGTTTTCATTTTCGAGTAGAGCAGTACCGGCAGCGTGGTGACGCCATCCCCGGCAACGAAACTCGTCACGATGCAGTCATCGAGCGACAGGGCAAAGCACAGCAGTCCACTTCCAACCAGCGCTGGCAGCAACCAGGGCAACGTCACATGCCAGAAGACCGCCGCTGGCGTCGCCCCCAGGTCAAGTGCTGCATCGCGCCACCGTTCGTCAAACCCGGCCAGCCGCGCCCGGACGATGAACACGACATACGGCGTACAGAAGGCTACGTGGACGATGAGTACCGACCAGAAGCCCAGCGGTCGCCCAAACTGCGCCAGCAGCGCCACCGACGCAAAACCAACCACGACTTCCGGGGTCACTACCGGCAGGTAGAAGAGCCATTCGAGCCAGGTCTGTCCCCGGAACCGGTGCCGGCCGAGCGCCAGGGCCGCCGCCGTTCCCAACACCAAGGCAATCAACGTGGCGGAGAGCGCCACGCGCAGACTCGTCTGGATGGCTGCCAGAAAGGCCGGGCTGCGCAGCACCTTCACGTACCACGCGCCGATAAACCCGGCTCCGAAGTCCGCCACCGGCGCTGCCGTGAAGGAAAGCCAGAGGAGCACCAGCAGCGGCGCGTAGAGGTACACATAGACCGCCCCGGCCACACCTTTCAGACCCGTGGCTTCCCAGCCGGGGCGTGGTGAGTGAGACCAGTTCATCCACAACGCGCGCCGGGCCCGGAAAGGCATGGCTTACCAGGACTCCTGACGCTACTCGTCAGGCCGCTCCGGGACCGGCGGACGGATGACGGCAGTGGTGGACTGATTCTCGATGACGCCAATCTTTTCCAGCAGCTTGCGTTTCACCATGGCGTCGTAGATTTTCCACTTCGAGCGCATGAAGTCTTCGTCGTATGTCCCCGACAAAAAGCCAATGGGAATCTCAAAGCCACCGGCTTCGTGCTTGCCGCCACCGTAGTAGTTTCCGTTGGCGTCCCGCCCAAGCGCTGACTTCAGGAACTGGTCCGGGTTGAGGGTGACTTTCGAGGTACGCAGGCTCCCAATGATGACTTCACGCTCACCTTCCTTGGTGATGATGCCGTACACCACGGCCGTGTGAATGTTCTCCTCGGTCAACAGGAAATCGGCCGCCTGCGGAATGGCATCCCGGTCCTCATACCGGACGTAACCCACCCCGGCAATGCTGTAGTTGTCACGGACAATGCGCTTCTCCAGCGCCAGGTTGATGATGTCAATTGCCCGTTTTGACCGCTTGACGTTCAGAATTTCGCTCAGCAGGCTGGCATCCACGAACTGTGACAGGTAGCCAGCCGCCTGAAAGTCACACTCCCGCGCCCGAATCATCCCGTTGGTTTCCGTGCGGATGGCATGCATCAACGCCGTGGCGAGCCGTACGTGCTGGGGATTGTTCTTTTCGAGCGGGAAGGCATCCCGCAGATATTCGGCATAGATCGTCGCCGTGGCGCCAACCTTGCGGATGTCGGTGAACACGGCGTCAATGAGTCCCTGCCGCTCGTGGTGGTCCACAATCACCAGCGGCTTGACGCCGGCCTCACGGAGCTTGCTGGTGAGGGTTGTGGTCGTGCCCTGGTTGTCAATGAAAATGCTGGCCTGATACTGCTTCAGATCGATTGTCGGGTCGTAGTGCAGCAGTTCGATTTGCAAGAGCTGGACGAGCGCCAGGTTTTCCTGATGGCTGATAAAGCCGTCATAGACGATGTCCACCGTAATCCCGAAGGTGGCGGCAATCATCTGGTGGGCAAGCGCCGAAGCAATGGCGTCCGGGTCGGGAAAGTTCTGAATGGCGACGATGTGGCGCTCACCGCGACAGGCGTCCAGCGTGGCGATCAGCTCCAGCACCGGACGCCGTTCATGATACCCACTCGTGCCGTTGACGGTATTGATGGATTCTTTCCCCTCGCGGCGGGGCAGTTCAACGTCTGCTACTGAGGCCGGAACGAGACTCAGGGAAGCCGGTTCCGCCTCTCTCCTTTCGGCCGCGACTGTTTTTTCGCGTCCTGCCGCAGCACTCTTTTCGCGTGACATATTTGATGAACCTTTCCAAGTCCTGCCAAGTCAATTCTTTTTGCAGACTTGCAGCTCAAGTATAGCGCAATCCGGCCCGGCCAATGCACCCAGCCGCACCAACCCGACGGATACCGGACACCTATGCCGGTTGTGGGGAAGCCGCAGAGACCACACCGGGTTCCAGAACACCCTGCAGGGTCTCCTCAATGAGGTTGTCCACAACGGCATGCAGATCGCCGTTGGTTTCCTGAAAAATCCGCAGTTGGCGGTCGGCGCTCGTTCCTTCCTTGAGAATCGTGTGGATGTACTCCAGTTCTGACCGGCTTCCGAGATCGTCCACCACGTCATCCACGAACTCAAGCAACTCCAGAATGAGCGACCGCACCGGTACTTCCGCCTGCTTGCCCAAATCCAGCAGCTTTCCGTCCAGTCCGTAGCGCACGGCGCGCCACTTGTTTTCCTCGATGAGCATGCGGCGGTAGAGTCGGAAGCCCATGTTCTGGCGCAGCAACTTGTAGAGCTTGGCCACCACGGCCTGAAAAAGCGCGGCAATGGCAATGACCTCATCCACCTTGGATGGCAGGTCGCAAATCCGAAATTCGAGCGTGGGGAAAATCGGATGGGGGCGCAGGTCCCACCAGATTTTCTTGCCATTGTCAATGCAACCCGTCTTGATGAGCAGCTTGACGTAGTTATCGAACTCGCTGGCCGAGCCAAAGTAATCTGGAATGCCGGTGCGTGGAAACTGCTTGAAGACTTCTGAACGATAGGACTTCAGACCTGTATTGCGGCCAATCCAAAATGGCGAGCTGGTGCTCAGCGTCAGGATATGCGGCAGAAAGTAACGCGCCGCATTCATGATGTGGATGGCATCGTCGCGGTTTTCAATTCCGACGTGAACGTGCAGCCCATAGATGGACAGCGCCCGCGCCAACTGCTGCATTTCCTCGATGAGCTGGAAATACCGCTCATTGGGCGTAATCTCCTGGTCTTTCCAGTGGGAAAACGGATGGGTCGAAGCCGCCACGATCCGCAGGTTTTTCTTGTGGGCCAGCATCGCCACCGTACGGCGCAGCCTGACCACATCCGCGCGCGCCTCCTGAATGTTGCGACACACCCCCGTGCCCACCTCAACCATGGACTGGTGCATTTCCGGCTTGAGCTGCTCGCCGAGCAGCATCATGCCTTCATCCAGAATTTCGGCGACCCGTGAACGCAACTCACGGGTGTCGGGGTCAACGATTTGGAACTCTTCTTCAATACCAAGGGTGAACTCCTGAGCCATACGCTATCCTCTCGCCAATGCAGACTGACTGACCAAACTCCCAGTTGCCAAACGCCCTGCCACAAACCAACCCGGACCGGCGCCCGCCCGAAAACACCGGCCGCGGGCACCGGTCTGGGTGTCAATCCTTCAGAACAAACGTCGGCACCATGCCGCCGCCAGAGGTGACGTTGCACAGCGCCGTGCTCGACAGCCGGGTAAAGGCGCCGCCCACCTTGCCGTGAAACAGTAACGGGTCGAGGTCCACAAGCTGCTCAATGAAAGTAATCTCGCCTTCTGGCGTGAAGTGGGGAAAGACCTCGTGGGCGGTGGGGACTTTTTCCTGCACCAGGTAGTCGCCGCGCAGCCCTTCAGCAATTGCCGTCTCCCATTCCGCCGGCGTGGCTTCCCAGCCGACGACCACCCCCTTGCCGCCGTATTCATCATTGGGCTTGATGACCAGCCGCGTCTGATGGGCGTGGATGAACTCCAGCAAGTCCACTGTTTCGCCGGCGTAGGTCGTCTTCCCTTCCGCCAGGCGGCGCGTCCACGGAATATGCGCCCGAATGGCCGCCTGCTGCTCCGGCGTAAACAGCGCCGCATACCGTTCATCGGTCAGGACACCAAAAAACATCTTCTTGTGGACAAACTTTGTGCGGAAGCCGTTGACCACACACACGGCGCGGTCGCGGTAGGCATTGACCAGCGCCTTGCACTCCTCCGGGCGCTCCAGGATGTCATTCGTCAACACACGCCGATACACCAGGTCAATCTTGAAGTCCCCACAGCAGAGCCGGCCCGCGTGGTAGTCCAGCTTTTCCGGTGGTGCAATGATGCACTCGAAACCTTCACTTTGGAAGTAGGCCTGAAACTGCTCAAACTCACACTGCGTGGGCAGGCCTTCCCAGTCCACGATGGCGATGCGGGGCTTGTCCGTTCCACCGCTCCATTCCTGGTATGCCGTCAGGAGCGTCTCCAGCAGCAGATGTCGTGCATAGAGCGGCATGACCGGATGCTTCTCCACAAACCGCTGCATCACCGGCAAGTCCATAAAGATACGCGCCATGACCTCGCAGTAGGAAATCCCGGCCGGGTTTTCGGCATTGAGTTCGACGAAGGAAAACGCCTCTTCGGTCAGAAACGAATCGAGTCGGGAGGTGATGGAAATCCCCGTATAGCCGGGGTCAATTTCAATCAGGCGGGCTTCGCCGTCCGTGATGCCCAAGTCATCATAAATGCGGCGGTCGGTCAGCGCCGTGCGCCCCACAATCTCCACACACTCCCAGATGCGTGCACATTCAGCACACAGGTAGCGCCACTGTTCGGCCGTTATGAAGTGAGGGCGCAGGTAGGGCGACAGCGGCCGTCCGCCAAAAATCATCTTCTCTTCGGCGCTGCGGGCAGCCAGAAAATCACGGGATTCAGTCAGTGTGGTAGGCGTTTCCTGGAGCAGGGCATCGTAGTGGGCAATTGCAGCTTTCAACGTCGGGTTGCTTTCCATGGTCTCTCCAAAGAGTGTGTCAACAATGGAACGTTTTGTGCGCCCGGCCGGGAAAGGTCTTCACACCAGGCGCTCAAGGATGGCGGCATACTCAAAAAATCCCGTCGGATGGGGCACTGTGCGCTGGGGCGGCTCCACCCACCGCCAACGCTCCAGCGCAAACAGCACGCGCATCGCTTCCAGCCCGCAGTGGTAGGGCGGCCCGCCGGGCCGGTCGGTTTGCATCCACAGGGCAAACAACCGCCCGCCCGGTCGCAGCCAGCGGCACAGTTGCGCCTCGTAACGGGGCCAGTCCTCCGGCGACAGCGCACACAGGCAGGTCTGCTCATAAACCGCATCGAAGGGCTGCTCCGGCTGCCAGGTGCGGACATCCCCCTCAACCACGTGGGCCGTCAGTCCCGCCTGCGCCAGCTTCGCCTGCAACCGCCGCACCGGAGTCAGCGCAATGTCCAGTCCCCAGACCTCAAAACCGCGCCGGGCCAACGCCAGCACCTCATGACCGTAGCCACAACCGGGGATGAGAATCCGGCCGGGCTTCAGCGCCCCTTCGGCCAGCCAGTGCTCCAGGGCAGGGCTGACGCCACCGCGATCCCAGGCGGTCAGGTCAGCCCGGTATTTCTCCTCCCAGAACGATGCTGTGTCCGCGTCCATGCCCAGCATGATAGACCGCTACATCCGCTCGGCAATCATCTCCTGCCACCGGAAGGTATGCGTCCGCTCCTGGGGACGGCCCTCCTGTGCCAACCGGATGAGCATCTGGCTGACGGTTGAAACCATCCACTCGAAGTTCACCGGGCCGACCGAGAACGAATCGGCGTCCGGCGCAGGATTCATGAAGTCAATGGCATAGGGAATGCCATCCTGAATCGCAAACTCGATGGTGTTGATGTCGTAGCCAAGGGCTTCGCACAACAGGCGGCACTCACGGACGATCCGGGCTTGCAGCTCCGGTTCGAGATAGTCTTCGGGGCGGATGTCGAGGTACTGCGTCGGGTAGGGCCGCGCCGGATCGTACGGCATGATGAGCACGTGCTGCTTGGCGATGCAGTAGCACCGTACGTAACGATCAAATTTGACAAACTGCTGAAGGGTCATGCAGAGCTGTCCGGTCCGGTCATAGACCTGAATCAGCTCCTCCAGCGAGTTGATGCGATAGACATCCCGCCAGCCGCCGCCATCGTGCGGCTTGAGAATTGCCGGCAGTCCGACGTAATCCACAATCGCCTGCCAGTCGAGCGGGAATTGCAGGTTGCGCAACGACTGCGAAGTGATGCGCTCCATGTACTCTTTCTGGGGCAGCAGTGCCGTCCGGGGAATGGCCACCCCCAGCCGGATCGCCATGGAGTAGTTGAAAAACTTGTCGTCCGCCGACCACCAGAAGGGATTGTTGACAATGACCGTTCCTGACAGATAGGCGTTTTTCAGGTACGCCCGGTAGAACGGGATTTCATGGGAGATGCGGTCAATGATGACGGCATAGGGGCACACGGCATCCATACGGATGCCGCCGATGGTGATATACTCGGCCGTCACCCCCGTGTCCTGCGACTGCATGTTGATGCGCTCGATGAGTGCTGGCGGAAAGGTGTTTTCACGCCCGACCAAAACGCCGACCTTTTTCATAACGATTGACGAATCCTTTACGGCAGGACGACGTGCAGACTTCGGCGGTCTGCCTGTCTGCCGGGAAATGGGATGAACTGGATACGGCAACGGTGCGACGCAGCCACGCCATTGTCAAGCGTTCCGCTGCAAGGTTACAGCTTGCAGTTGCCAAAGGCCACCTTCTAGCATAGCCCCGGATTCAGTTCACCCTTGGAGACCCACGTGGAACACACAGTGCCGCAGAGTACGGCTCCTGACCTGGCCATCTCGGTCATCGAACGGGCGCGTCGCCTGGGGGCCACGGCCGCCGAAGTCATTTTCCGTGAGAGCATCGAGTTTTCAGCGTCCGTGCGCCTGGGCGACATTGAAACCGTCAAGGAAGCCGGCAGTCGCGGTCTGGGGCTGCGCGTCCTGCTCGATGGCCGGCAGGCGTCGGTCTCCACTTCGGACTTTTCTCCGGCAGCTCTGGATGAACTCGTCGAGACGGCGCTGACGCTGGCGCGCGCCACTTCGGTGGACGAAACCGCCGGGCTTCCCGACCCGGCCGATCTGGCGACGGAAATCCCTGACCTCGACCTGTATGACCCGGCGGTGCTGGCGCTGTCGGCCGAGGAAAAAATCCGGCTGGCGCTCACGGCCGAACAGGCCGCGCAGGCGTATGACCCGCGCATTGTCAACTTTGAAGGCGGCGGCGTGGACAGCAGCGCCGGGCACACGGTACTGGCCAACTCGCTGGGCTTTGTCGGCGAATACCGCAGCACATCGCTTTCCCTGGCCACGGTGCCGGTGGCGCGCGACGCCGATGGCCGCCTCCAGCGGGATTACTGGTACGACGCACGCCGCCGGCTCGCCAGCCTCGAAGACCCGGCCAGCGTGGGCCGCCGGGCAGCCGAGCGCACGATACGCAAGCTCGGCGCGCGCCGCGTCCCGACCCAGACCTGCCCGGTTGTCTTTGCGCCGGAAGTCGCCGCCAGCCTCATCGGACATGTCTTCGGCGCAGTCTCCGGCGACGCCATCTTCCGCAAGGCTTCCTTTCTGGTCGGCAAACTGGGCGAGCAGGTGGCCTCGGCGCTGGTGACGATCATAGACGACGGGCGGATGCCCAACGGCCTCGGCTCGCGGCCCTTCGATGGGGAAGGCGTGCCGACCCGCCAGACAACGGTCATCCGCGAAGGCCGGCTCGAAAGCTACCTGCACAACACCTACACGGCGCGCAAACTGGGCGAACGCACCACCGGCAACGCCGCACGCGGCCTGACCGGCGCGCCCTCCGTGGGCGTCAACAACATGTACCTCGTTCCCGGCCCGCACCCGCCGGAAGCCATCATCGCTTCCGTCCGCCATGGCTTCTACGTGACGGAACTCATCGGCTTTGGCGTCAACGGCGTCACCGGAGACTATTCACGTGGGGCAGCCGGACGCTGGATTGAAAACGGTGAACTCACCTTCCCCGTCGAGGAAGTCACCATTGCCGGCAACCTGCTGACCATGCTCAAACAGATTGAAATGATCGGCAATGACCTCGACTTTCGCGGACGCATGGCCGCGCCAACGCTCAAAATTGCCGAAATGACCATCAGCGGCACATGATGCCCGCGGCACCTCGCCGTCTGCTGATGCCGGCTGTCCCTCCCTTGACACCCAACCCGGAACCACCCGCCATGTCTCTCCCGAAAACACTGCTGGCCGCCGCCCTTGGTCTGGGGCTTGGTTTTCTGCCCCTGGCTTCAACTCCGCCCACAACCACGGCGGCCCAGAGCCAGAAGATGCTCTGCGCCGCCAACGAAGAACTCATCTTCGGCGCGGTGACGACGGGCGGCAAAATGGTCTGTCTGTGCGGTTCGCCCAATCTCACGGCCCAGCGCGGCTATCTTCAGTACCGGTTTGGACGGCCCGGCCAGATCGAACTGGAATACCCCGCCGAGCGCGCCGGCTCGCAGCAACGCTTCCACTATGCGCACTACACGCGCTTCCAACGGGAGTGGGCGTCCGTCCGCTTTCGGAACCGTGAGTACAACTACCGGCTGTTCTACAGCTTCGACGGTGAAACCGGGCGGCCGACGACCGAATACGGGCTGAACGTCTATCTGGGTGAAGGCGACAAGGGCACAAACTTCACCCTGCGGCGCAACACTGTCGTGGGACGGCTTCAGGCGCTGGAAGACATCCTGCCCTGCGATCGCGAAGACCCAACCAACGATTGTCCCTGAACCTCCACCCGGCGTCGGGTGGGCGCACCGGTTATGTCCGGTCATGCCTGGAAAGTCATGGTTGGAAAGCTGTACCAGTCCGCCCGCCACATCCTTGAAGCCGGAAGCGATGCGGTGCTGCTGCTGCTCGCGCCGCAGGTCTGCCGCCAGTGTGGCGCGTGGGTTGAACGGCAGGCCGACGGCACAGCCTGCCGCGCCTGCTGGGAAGCATGGTTCGCTGAGCAGTCGCGCTACCGTCCGGGCTGTCACCGCTGCGGGCGTTGGGCTGCCGCAGACGCCACCACCATCCGGCTTCAGGAATCCTGCGCCCAGTGCGCCAACTGGTCTCTGACCTGGGCGCGGTCGGGCGGCGCGTACACCGGCGCGCTGCGCACAGCCCTGCTGACACTCAAACACACGCCCCGGCTGCCGACGCCGCTGGTGCAGCGTCTTCACGCCACATGGCAGCAGCACGCCGTGCTGCACACGAGCGACATCCTCGTGCCCATTCCGCTTGCGCCGCGCCGGGAACGGGCGCGTGGCTACAATCAGGCCGTACGGCTGGCCGAAGCCGTGGCGCAGGTGGCGCGCCGTCCCGTGGTGACGGAAGCCTTGGCGCGGGTCATCGAGACCTATCCCCACCGGGCGGGACTCGATGCGCGCGCCCGGCGGCAGGCGCTGGAGGGCGCGTTTCGGGTGATTCGTCCGCGCCTGATTGCCAACCGGCGCGTCCTGTTGGTGGACGACGTGCTCACTTCCGGGGCCACGCTCGATACGGCAGCCCGGGCGTTGCTGGCGGCCGGGGCCGCGGAAGTCAGTGCGTTGACGGCGGCCCGGACCTTACGCCACACATCTCTGGTATGAAACCGTTGCGTGTTCTGTCGCTGCGGCATCAGCTTGGTCTGGCGGCCGGATTGGCGGCGCTGGCGATGTCCGGGCTGGTGCTGGCGCATCCGCAGCCGTGGGCCTGGGAACTGGCCCTGACCCGGCAGGTACAGGGCTGGATGTGGCTGCATACCCCGTTGCAGGTCATTTCGTGGCCGGGCAACGATGTCCTGCGGCAGGGACTGCTGATGCTGGTTGTTTGCAGCCTTCTGGCGCGGCACGGCTGGCGACGGGAAGCGCGGACGCTCGCCGTCGCCGGCAGCGGGGCCTTTCTGCTCAATCTGGGTCTCAAGGCGCTGGTGGCGCGCGCCCGTCCGGCGGCGGACGCCGTTCAGCTCTACGTGACGGCCAACGGATGGAGCTTTCCTTCCGGGCACGTCATGTTCTACACGGCCTTCTATGGCGGGCTGGGCGGCTTTGCCTGCCGGAAGCTGCCGCCGGGAAGCAGGCGTACGGTCATTCTGTCCCTTTGTGCCATACTCGTCGGGCTGGTCGGGCTGTCACGGATTTTTCTGGGCGCACACTGGCTGCTGGATGTCGTTGCCGGCTACGGTTTCGGGCTGGCGTGGCTGCTCGCCATCGGCGCTCCCCTGTGGCAGGCGGACGGATTGGCGTCACCAGCCGCGAACACAACACTGTCGGCGGCGCCCCGGCAGGTCGAACACCACGGATGAAAGGTTGCCCCTATGTCGGAAACATGGCTTCCACCCTGGCTCTTACCCTGGCTTCCGGGCATTCCCTGGATGCGCATCTGGACCTACTTCATCGTTTTCTATGTGACCTATTCCCTGTTCACGCTCTGGTCCTACCGCTTCGCCATCCAGGCCACAGGCATGCGCGAAGCCACCTTCCGGCAGGCGGCGGCGGCGCGGGCCGTGGACATCGGGTTGCTCATCGTGGCGTTTCTGGCGCCGGTGTCGTGGCTTATCAAGTTCCCCCTGCTCTTTCTGGGACAGATCATCGCCTTTGCCGTGGTGTTCCGGGCGCCGCTGGGACGCGCCATCATCGGCGCGATGCTGACGTGGCTGATGGGCGGTCTCTTCACGCTCATCTACCTCGGCCTGCTGGTGCTCTACATCTGGTTTTTCCGCAGTCTGCCCTACGGAGCGCCCTCCGGAGACGGCTACGTACCGGGTGTGGCATAACGCCCCGGCGCGGCCGCGTGCAGGTAGATGTTCTTGAGTTCAACGTAGTGCCGGACGCCTTCGGCAATCCGGGCGCGCTCCACGTCGGTGACGGGACGCTTGACCTTCGCCGGCACACCGGCAACGAGCATCCCGGCCGGCACCACCATCCCTTCCGGGACGACCGCTCCGGCGGCCACGATGCTGCCTTCGCCAATGACCGCGCCATCGAGAATGATCGCGCCCATCCCTATCAGGCAGTGGTCGCCAATGGTGCAGCCGTGCGCAATGACGCGATGCCCAACGACCACGCCCTGCCCAATGCGCAGCGGAAACTGCCCGCCCGTCACATGAAGCACGCTGTTGTCCTGGATGTTCGTCTCCCGCCCGATGCGGATGTCGTTGACATCGCCGCGCACCGTACAGTGAAACCAGATGCTGACATCCGCACCAAGTTCGACATCCCCGATGACATCCGCCGACGGTGCGACGTACACCCCACCGGCCAGTTTTGGAAAGGTCTGCTGAAAAGCGAGAATGGCCATAACCACCTTTGCTGATTTGGATGTATCACCCTTAGCCTACAGGCCAACCTATGCTGGAAGCCAAGCCCAAAGATGTCGTCGGATGGACGCTGCCCATGGCTGAAACCCGGCTCGGCGACCTTGACTGGCAACGCGAAGCGCGCCCGGATGAGTTTCGCCGGGCTGTGTTTGGTGAAGGGACCAAACGGCTGTGGGTCACGGCCGACGGCTGGCAGCTTGCCGGCGGCCGCCTGAGTGCCCGCTATGCGCGCATCCAGACGGCGCTGGCCGATGTGGCCACGCTGATGGTCTATCCGACGGCCAGCCCCGACCGGTTGCCTGTCTTTGCATGTGAGTGGGTCATTCTGGGCGACCGCGCCCACGTGCTCGTGCTCGACGTTGAATGCGTGGGCAACGAAGCGGACCGGCTGCGGGAACGCGCCCGGTCTGTCCTGATGCCGCTCCACGCCCGCTATGCCGACGCCCTGCCCCTGCCGGACGACCTGCCGCCGTGGTTTGCCGAAATTCGGGAAGCTTGGGCGCTGTTTACTTCCGGCGACCTGACGCGGCTCGCCGTGATGCAGCAGGCGTTTGAAGCCTATCTGCAGGCCACGGCCGGGAACCTTTACCGACCGGAGCTGGCCCATGCGCAGGCCGGATACGAACATCCGGCCGTAACCGCCTACAAACAGCACCATGCCGCCCATTCGCCGGGCTATGCCCTGCTGGCGCCCAAGGCCGGCGAAGTCTGGACGCGGGCCTTTCTCTGGGAATGGCACTTCGGCCCGCTGCATCCGCCAGCCTGAAACTCCCTGCCTGAAACTCCCTGGCCACACCCGACGCCCTGCCTTTTATCGGCTTGGTTTCCGGCCGGGCAGGTGTGGTATCTTCCGGTTTCCGATGTACCCTTGACCTGTACGCTCTGCCGCTTCCGACTTCTGCGCGGCGCGTTTCTGACGCTGCCCACGGCCTATGACCGTACCCGCCGCCCTGCCCTTGCCAGTGACCTCTCCGCCTGCCCTGTGGTGGACAGCCGACCTGGTTCTTGCCCTGCACCGGACACTCCGCCAGCGTCTGCCGGATGATGTGGCCCGCACGCTCTATCGCCTGGGCCGGTTTACGGGAGCACGTCTCGCCTGCGAGCAGGCCTGCGACCCGGATGATGTGCATCCGACCGGAGCAACCCCGGCGTCCATCAGCCGCCGCCTGCAGGTCTGGGACGAATGGTTTGCCAATGCCGGCTGGGGCCGCTTTGATGCCATCCCGCTGGGCCCGGCGACGGTCATCAACCACTACGACTCGCCCATCGCCATGGCGCTGCGCATGGAGGGCCCGGCCGACAGCCCCGTGGATGACTTCTTTGCCGGTCTGTTCGCCGAACTTCTGACCCAACAAACCGGGCAGACCCAGGAAAGTGTGGAAATCAGTTGCCTGGCCAGCCACGCCCACTACTGCTGTTTTGTCGTTGGTGAAGCCGGCATCGTCCGCAAGGTGTATGCCTGGCTCACCTATCACCTCGCACCCCACGACATTCTCAAGCGTCTCGCCGACGAGACGGCCCAGTGAACCAGCCATGGCGCGTTTTACGGAAACCGATGAGGCCGCCCAGCTTTTGCAGCAGATTCTCAGCATGCCCACGGACGCACGGCCGACCTACCCCGGCAGCGCCCCGGAAGCTCCGGCGGACTGGGATGAACAGGCCACCAACGATGCCCGGCCCGCGAACGAAAGCCTCACCATGACGCCCGTCACGGAGCCGGGCCTGCCCTCTCCAGCCGGGCCCGCGCCGGACAGGCCACCGCCGGCATTTCCGGGAACAGTCATCCGGGAACTGGTCACCACCCATGCCGGGCAGGTACAACTGACGCTGCACACTTCCCCGCAGCATGCGCCGAACCTGCCGGACGGCAGGGCTGGTTCGGGCGGGGAAACCGTGGCGGAGTTCTTCCGGCGTGTTGTGCGCCCACTGCCCAACGCCAACCTTTCCACCACGTAGGCTTGTCACGGGGTTGTCATGCCGAAAACGCTGGCCGTAGTGAGTCTCAAAGGAGGCGTTGGAAAGACGACGACCTGCACCAATCTGGCCGCTTACGTGGCGGCCATGGGCATTCCGACGCTGCTCGTGGACCTTGACGTACAGAACGGCGTACGGTTTGGCGTCGGGCTGGATGACTATGCCGGCGTCACCCTCGAAGATGTCCTGCTGCATCAGGGACGCCCTTCCGAGGCGCTCGTGCTCACCAACCGCTCGGAGTTGTCGGTCGTGCTTTCCGGCCGCTTCACCAGCGACCACGCGCTGGAAAGTTATGAACGCACCTTTGAGCAGGATGTCACCTGGCTGGCCCGCCTGCTGCCGCACTTCACTACGCCGGACTTTTCACCCCAGCTCGTGCTGCTGGACACCCCCGCCGGCCTCGGTGCTGTAACAACCAGCGCCATCGTGGCCGCCGATGGCCTCATCCTGCCCATCCAGTGCGAGCCACTGAGCCTGCGCACCCTGCCGCCGCTGTTGCGCCGTATTGTCCAGATCAAGACCCAGTACAACCCGCGCCTGGCCATCGAAGGCATCCTGCTGACGATGTATGACGAGCGCCAGGGCGCGGCCGCCGATGTCGTCCGGCAGGTGCGCGAAGCCTTCCCCGGCGAACTCGTCTTTGACACTGTTATTCCGCGCCACGAGGAACTGTCCCTGTCGTTTGCCGTCGGCGCTCCGGCTGTCACCCTCAAGACCCGCGCCGCCGGCGCACAGGCTTATATTCAGCTTGGGCGTGAAATCATCATGCGGCTGCCGGAAGAAGTCGGCTACGCCATGTCGGGCTGACCCGTCAGGCTTCGTCAGCGCCGCCCGGAGACGATGCCGGTTTTTTGGACTTGAAGAAGGCGCTGCGGCAGTTGGGGCAGATACCGTGCGTGAACTGGTAGTTGCACATCCGCCGGAAGTAGGTCTCGAACCGGACCGTGACCGTCTGGCCGCTGGCGTCCCGCTCCATGATGTCGCGGCAGTAGGCGCACACCCGGATGAATTCAGGCAGGCCCGTCTGAAGCGAAGTCAGCGGCAGGGCGTGCAGCAGCAGGACCACATCCAGCTTATCGCTGCCGGACTCTGCCGCCGGCTCCTCTGGAATCGGGATGACATCCACCTGTACGTGGACACGTTTCCCGGCGCGGGTTTGGCACCACACGTGGTCAAGGATGACTTCCTGCCGCAGCGTCAGGCACTGACCCACCGGGTCAAGCCGCTCGCCGGCTTCATTGACGAAACTCAGCACCTCGTGCACCAAGAAATTGTCCGGGTTACCGGCTTCGATACCGGTCAGCGTCATGGCTGCCGGATTGAGAAAGCACACCCGCCCGGCCGCATCCAGCACGAAAACGGCTGATTCCAGCTTCGCCAGCATTGACAGATAGTGCCGTTCGCGCCGCCGGTAGGTGCGCTCCAGCTCGGATTTCTGGAATGCAATGCTGAGCGTTGACCGCAGCGTGGCATCGTCAATGGGCTTGGAAATGTAACCGTAGGGCTGGCTGCTGATGACACGCTCGATGGTTTCCGGGTCGCTGTTGGCCGTCAGATAGACGACCGGCAGCCCGAAGCGGCTGTGGATGTGCTCGCCGGCCGTGATGCCATCCATCGGGCCCGCCAGGCGGATGTCCATGAGCACGAGGTCGGGTGTGGTGTTCGCCACAAGATTCAGGGCCTCCTCCCCACTGTCCACAGTGCCGACCACCTCGCAGCCCATTCTTTCCAGCCGCAGACGAAGTGCCTCGGCAATCAGGATTTCATCCTCGACGATAACGACCCGCCGGCTACTCAAACACATGGCAAAATCTTTTCAGTGATGGTTCGGCTCTCCACCTTCATCCGGTCCAAGTGGAAACGTCAGGGCAGCGCAGAAGCGGCCCGGCTCCGGCATGAAATCCACGCGCCCGTGCAGTTGTCGCGCCAGCAGCCGCACTATCCGCACCCCGAAGTGCCGACTGTTCTCCAGTTGCGCCGGCAAGTCTGGCGGATGATACCGGCCATCGTCAATGACCTCGATGGTGACCGCATCGGCCGTGCGCCGGAACTGAACGGCAATGTGGTGCGCCCCGGCAGGAATGCCGTGCTTGAAAGCGTTCAGCAGCAGTTCGTGAACGATGAGCGCCACCGGCACGGCCACGTTGAGCGGCAGGGCCACCTGCCCCGGCCGCACCTCCACCCGGACGGATGCCGCCGGAAACACCTGCTGCATGTGCGCCGCCAGCGAAGCACACAGCTCGTCCAGCAGCACGTGGCTGAAGTCGCTTTGCTGGTAAAGCTGCTCGTGAATGAGCGCCATGGCCCGGATGCGCGAAGCCATGTCGTGCAGAAGACGGTCGAAGCCGGGCTGTTCGAGATGCACCGCCTGCAACTCCAGCAGGCTGATGATGGTCTGGAAGTTGTTTTTCACCCGGTGGTGCACTTCCTGAAGCAGCACCTGCCGTTCCTCAAGGGCATCCTGGGCATCCTGCAGGATGGCCACCATGGCCTTTTCCCGCGTAACATCCCGCTGAATGGCCACCCAGCAGACGACCTTCCCGGTCGGGTCCCTGACCGGCGAGAGGCTGATGTCCACGAGGAATTCCCGCCCGTCCTTGCGGTAGTTGACGAGTTCGACCCGAACCGGCTGCCACTGTTCGAGTGCGGCCCGCAGCCGGTCGAGTTCTTCACGCCGGGTGCGCGGCCCCTGCAGGATGCGCGGCGTCTGACCGATGACTTCCGCCCGCGTGTAGCCCGTCATGCGCTCGAAGGCTTCGTTGACGTAGAGAATGCGCGGCCCGCCTTCAGCCGCGTCAATCGGCCAGGCTTCGGTGACGAGCACGGCATCCTGCATCTGCGCAAGGATGACTTCCAGCCGCTGCAAAAATTCCCGTTCCTGCTTCCGGGCAGTGACATCCTGGCCCCACGCCAGAATGCCGATGACCTGCCCCTGATCGTCCCGCACAGGCCGGCAGTGGATTTCCCAGATTTCAACGGCTTCCCCAAAGTGCACCGTGTATTCGGCCGTGACCGGTTCGCCGGCTGCGGCCCGCCGGCGATATTTCTCTATTTCCGCACGTAATTCCGGGTCAGGCAGGAAATCAACCGTTGGCTCACCCAGTTGCGGCACACGCCCGGTCAGCCGCAGATATTGGGAGGCAAAGGCATCATTGAAAAACCTGATCCGCTGGTTCAGGTCGTGGCAGAACAACGTGCCGGGAATGCCTTCACCAACGGAACGTAGAATGAACTCCAGCATAGCGGTCAATCCATGGCTTGCGCCGATGCCCTTCACAGATTCCGGATGCGGCTGCCGGCGTTCTGGTCCGGCTGCGTGCCGAACGTTCCCAGTCCACGCAGGGCAAAGGTGAAGGTCAGGCGTCCGGCGCTGGCCACGCCCAGGTTGACGCTTGCGTAGTTGACCTGCACAGCCGCGCAACGGAAGGCATAACCCAGTGAAAACGACGTGAAAATCAGCCCTTTTTGCTGAAGACGGCCGGTGGTTGGGCTTGGAGATCGGGAGAAATCATAGGCCACGGCGGCGCTGCCGAAAAGCCCCCGCGTCGGGTCGCCCAGCGCCAGATTCGTAAAGGACTGGCTGCCGGTGAACGTGCCCGGCTCCGGTTGTCCGTCGGCCAGCCGGCGCGGCTGGCTGTAGTACCAGGTCTGGCTCAGTTGGAAGCGCCGCCGGTACAGCCCGCCGGTAAACCCAAAGCTGCGCACACCACCCAGCACCGGATCGAAATCCAGGCGCAGGTCGGCGGCAAAGGTGGACTGGGGCATCACGCGCAGCTTGACGTTGACAGGCGAAAAGCGCCGCCCGACGCCGCCGTAGGCAAAGCCGCTGAAGGTCAGCAGCGGCGCAATCTGGTTGCGCTGGCCCGGCACGAGCGCGCCGCCAAAGGTCGGGTCGAAAAAGTATTTCTGGCTGATGGTCAGGCTCAGCACCTCCCGCGCCTGGCGCGTCTGCCCGGTCTCATCGCGGACCGGCGCCAGCAGGCGGTTGACGACCGAATACTCCAGCTCGTTTGTGTTGGCAAAGACATCGAGGGCATCGAAACGCAGGATGCGTGGAAAGTCCTCGATACCGGCCACCCGCCGGTAGATGACCGCCGATTCGATGACGTGCCTGAAACGGGCCCGGCCATCCCTGGCGTAGAAGGTCCGCCCAAGGGCCGGCGGACGGACTTCGAGCGCAAAGTCCACGAACCGCCGGAACAGCGATTCGCCGGATGTCCCCAGGCGCGTCCCCGGCGGCACCACGGACGGCGGCGACGGCAGACCAAAGGCCAGCGGCGGACGCGGCGTGAAGGTTGTTTCGGGATCGAACGTCGCGCCGTAGTAGGTGGCCCGGACGCCCAGCGTCGGCGTGATGCTCCAGCCGCCCAGATCGGGCAGCAGCGCCGTCAGGCGCGGCGCGGCATCCAGGCGCTGCACGAACTCCGGCGTGGTGAAGGTGCGCTGGTTCGTATCAGTACGGGTTTCCGTCCGGCGCATCCCGGCCAGACTCGCTTCGCCGCCGGCATACCAGGTCAGACCGGCAAAGCGGCCGAGATAGGTGGGCAGCCAGTCGAAGTTCAGCGCGGGGCTTTTGCGAATCGAAAACTCAACCAGCGTTGAGCCGCTCGCGCCCTGGGGAATGTTCACCCGTGTCGTCCGGTTTTCGTAAAGCGTGCGGAAGCCAAACGTCGGCGTCTGCCGGGTCAGGTGCAGAACGATTTTCGACTCCGGGTTGAAGGCATCCTCGAAGGTGTTGCCGAAAATGGCGCGGAAGTCAAAGCTCGACGTGTAGTTGACATCGGCCACGCCGACGAAGCCGTTGGCAAAGTGGTTGATGGCTTTGGCAAAGAACAGCGTCCCGCCCTGGTTGACGCCGGGCCGTCCAAACAGGCGGTCGGCCACGGTGTAGGTGCCCAGCCGGATGAAGGAATCCTCTGCCAGCGCCGCGCGCAGGGTGGCACCAAAGCCGAGACCCCGCGCGCTGTACAGATCGCCCTGCAGGGTCAGGTCGGCGCTGTCGCCCAGCGTCTGGTAGTAGCCCAGCCCGATGATCCGCCCCTGCAGGGTGTTGTTGCCGAGCGTCGGCAGAAGAAAGCCGGATTTCCGTTCCCGGCGGTCAATGGGCAGCGCCACGTATGGCAACGGCAGAATGGGTGTTCCCTTGATGCGAAAGGCAGCCCGGCGCGCCGAAGCGTAGTCGTTGACCCGGATGCGCGCCTCGCGGGCCGTCACCGTCCAGAGCGGAACGGTGTCTTCGCAGCAGGAAGTCAGCTTGGCTTCATAGAGGATGTAGGTATCGCGTCCGGTGCGTTCCACCCGCGCGGCGGTAAAGGCCAGCAGCCCGCCGTCGGCGGTCTGGTCGGTGTAGCCGGTCACGTCGTAGAACGTTCCGGTTTTGCTGCGCACATTGACTTCGGCCCGCCGCGCGGTCAGGCGCTGGTTGGGTTGTGGGTCATAGATGACATTGCCTTCAGCGCGGGCGTCACCGCTGGTTTCGTCGTACACCACGTGGTCGGCTTGGAGCCGCGCGCCGTCGTACGTGATGACGACATAGCCATCGGCGTAGAGCGTCGTGCCCACGCGGCGCTGTTCATCGGCGTCAATCTGGACTGTGGCTCCGGGCGTTGTGCCGGGGCGGACTTGTCCGCCGGGTGTGCCCGGCGCTGCCGGCTGCGATGTCGGGGGAAGTGGCAGCGCCTGGGGTGAAGCGGGTGTTCCCGGCGGCCCGACGACAATGACGGGCGCGGCGGCTTCGGGTGGCGGGGGCGGCGGCAGGGCGGCCGGGGGTGGGATGTATTGGGCGGCGGCGGGCAGGGTCAGGGCCAACCAGAGCAGTCCGGTCCAGCCGGCAGTGCGAAACAGGGTCATCGCGTCAGTAATAAAGGCGCGCAAGTATCAGGCATGTATCCGAGTCGCCGCGACTCTAGGCCAAAGCGGCCCGCCGTTTGAAGTGCAAAGTCATTCGGACCTGCCCGGCAGCGCCGGATATTCCCCGCACCGATGGATGTTCAGCCCGATTGCACTGAACCCGATTGCGCTGAGCAGACTTTTCTGTTTCTATCATCTGAACTTAAGTTAAAAAACGCACGGACTCCCTGAATATGGTGCTACCTCGTCTCTGGCAACTGTCCCGGCTCTGGTGAACCGCCGGTCACGCCTGTCGCCAGACAGGGTTGCACATTCACCTTCTTCCCAACCGGGAAGAGGATTCAACCCCGCTATCTCCACTCTGATTTGAAAGGAAATCTGCCAATGTCTTCGACCTCGCAACGTCGTCCACAGCGCGCCAAGTGGCTGGCAGGACTGGTGGCAACGGCGGCACTGGCCGGATTGACGGCACTGCCGCTCGTACGGGTCAGCAGCGCCCCGCCAACCGACACGGGCAAAGGGCGGCGCTTTCAACTGGCCGCTCCGTATGATTTCACGGCTGAAACGTACGGTCACAAGTTCATCACCCGGACTGCCGGCGCACGCGCGCAGGCTGAACGCCTGGGGGCGCAACTGGTGGCTGACTACGGAACATTCCAACTCTATCGCACCGGCAGCGACAACACTTCCGCCTTTGGAAACATTGCCGGTATCGAGATGGCCGACGAGTTCAACGTCGTCCACCTGAATGTGCCCATCAACACCACCTCCCGTGGGGCGCGGGAACTGGCGCAGGAACGGCAGCGCCTTGGCAGCGGCAAGCGCCTTCACGTCGTCCAGTTTGCCGGCCCGGTGCGGCCCGAATGGTTTGCCGCCCTGCAGAGCACCGGCGTCCGAATCATCAACTACCTGCCGCACAATGCCTATCTCGTCTATGGCGACACGGCCAGCCTCGAGCGCGTCTCCCGGTTGGGTGAGGACACGCGCCGGGCGGCTGACACCCGTGACGGATCGGGAAGCTTCAAGCAGTGGGACGGCCCCTACCTTGGCGCGTTCAAACTCGATCCAGCCACGGCGGATGTTGCCCCGCAGGGCACACAGCGGTATGCCGTGCAGCTCGTCGCCGACCCGGACACCAACCGGGAGACCATCCAACTGGCGGAAAGCTTCGTCGGCAAACCGGCCGTCCAGAAGTATCAGATTGCCGATTTCGTGAACTTCATCGTGGAACTGCCTTCCAGCGCCTTGATGACGCTGGCGGCGCAGGAAGACGTGATTTCCATCATGCCCTACACCGAGCCGACCCTGCTCGATGAACGGCAGAACCAGATTCTCATCAACAGCCTGACGGGTGGCATCCCGAACCTTTCAACGCCCTATGCCACGTTTCTGACGGCAGCCGGTTTCCCGGCCCTCAACTCGACCTTCACCTCGGATTTCGCGGTGGATGTCGGTGACGAAATGGTGGACATCGGGAACACGGTTGCCGGTTCGACCACACCTCCGCCGGGCGGGCCGCCCAATCACACGAACAGCGGCCTCAACACCACCCACTTCGCGCTCTACCGCGCCGGTAACATCTCGCAACCAAGCCGGCTGGTGTATGCCAAGTGGGAAAGCACAACCTTCCCAGTGCCAGCGGCCGTTGACGTGCGTGGTTGCCGTATCGGCCACGGAACGCTCTGCGCACATATCATCGGCGGCAATGTGCCGGCGTCACTGCCCCGCGCCCTGCCCCACGCCGAAAGTGCCTCCCCGAACTTCTACTACGGTCTGGGCGTGGCTCCCTTCGTGCGGATTGGCAGCTCGGCTATCTTCGGCAACAACGGTGTCACAGGCGGATTTACCAACCCCAACTTCAACGACATGCTTGCGCGGTCATACCAGTACGGTGCGCGCATCAGCTCAAACAGTTGGGGCGCGGCGGTCTCCGGCGCGTACAACACGAGCTCACAAGCCTACGACTTTCTCGTGCGTGATGCTCAGCAACCAGGATCGGCTCACCCGACACCGGGCAACCAGGAAATGGTCATCGTGTTTGCTGCCGGCAACGACGGCCCCGGGGCCCAAACGGTTGGTTCACCGGGCACCGCGAAGAACGTCATTACGGTGGGTGGCAGTCAAAACACCCGCAGCGCCGGTGAGAATGCCGAAAACATGGCCAGCTTTTCAAGCCGCGGACCTTGCGCCGACGGGCGCCGGAAGCCCGACCTGGTGGCGCCAGGGACAACGGTTTCCGGGGGGGTGCTCCAGCTTGGCACACCCGACCCAACCGGCTCCGGCAACCCTGATCCCTGTGTGACGAGCTCCCTCCTGACCGGAACGACCGGCTATTATCGGGCCTCGACCGGAACGAGCTTTGCTTGTCCGGCGGTTGCAGGTGGTGCGGCGCTCGTCCGGCAGTATTTCCTCAACAACCCCGGCCCGCCCTTCAACGGCACCGCGCCCAGCCCGGCAATGACCAAGGCGTATCTGATGAACTCCGCCCAGTACATGACGGGCACGGGCGCGGGAGACACGCTCTGGTCAAACAACCAGGGCATGGGCCGCATGGCGCTTAACCGCGCATTTGACAGCGCCCCACGGGTGCTCCGCGACCAGGTTCCGGCGGACAAATTCACGGCGAGTGGACAGGTTCGGATTCAAACCGTGGCCTTTCCGGCCTCCGGCCCGCTGCGCATCACGCTGGCGTGGACGGATGTTCCCGGCGCCACCACCGGCAGCGGCCCGCGTCTTGTCAATGACCTCGACCTTCAGGTTGCCGTCGGCAGTGACCTCTATCGCGGCAACAACTTCTCCGGGGCCAACTCCATCCCCGGCGGTGCATTTGACCGCCTCAACAACGTCGAGAGTGTTTTCCTTCCGGCAGGCAGCTACCCGGCCGGGACGCCCGTGACCGTTCAGGTGCGCGCCTTCAACATTGCCGGCGATGGCGTGCCCGGCGACAGCCACCCCCTCGATCAGGATTATGCGCTGGTCATCTACAATGCCACGCCGACATCTCCCGTGCCGGTTCTGGGCGCGGCCGGGTCCACAATCCTGGCCGAAAGCTGCACACCAGCCAACGGCATCCTCATTCCGGGTGAAACGGCCACGGTGCGCTTCATCGTTGAAAACGGCGGCGGCGCGGCGACCGGGGCGCTGACGGCGACGCTGACCAGCAGTGGCGCGAGTGGCATCACGCCAGCCAGCCAGAGCGTACCCTCCATTGCGCCGGGCGGTACCGGCACGGCTGACTTCAGCTTTACCGTAACAGCCGGCTGCGGCGACCTGCTTACCCTCAACCTCACCCTGACCGACGGCGTGAATACCTACGGGCCGATCCCCTACACGTTCCGCCTCGGTATCTTCAACCCACCCACGTTCAGCAACCCGGCGGCCATCACCATTCCGGCCCTCGGGACCGCCACGCCTTACCCATCCACGGTTTCGGTATCGGGTCTGACCGGTACCATCACCAAGGTGACGGTGACCATCAACAACTTCAACCACACTTGGCCCAGCGACGTGGGGGTGGCCCTGCGCAGTCCGGGCGGCCAGATTTGTGTGCTGTTCAACAATGCCATCGGGGGTTCCGGCGGTGTGACCGGCCGCACCTACACCTTTGATCAGGACGCCGCCACGGCCCTGCCGACAACCGGGTTCCCGGCCAGTGGGACCTATCGGCCCAACAACAACGGCGGGACACGGACCTTCGCGGCTCCGCTGCCACCGCCGCCCTATCCCGGCACCCTGAACGTCTTCAACGGCACAGCCCCGAACGGGACGTGGGAACTGTTCGTGCAGGACTTCGTCGGTGGTGATGCCGGCAACATCGCTGGCGGCTGGTCCATCAGCATCACCACGACGGGCAACAATGGCTACGTCTGCTGCTGCAGCAGTCCGGTGGTGAACCCGCCCACGCTGGCCAACGCCCTGATTGGCGATCCCTACACACAAACCATAACGGCCAGTGGCACGACCGGCCCCTACACCTTTGGCCTCACAAGCGGCACCCTGCCGCCCGGACTGTCGCTCAATCCCACGACCGGTGTTGTTTCCGGCACGCCAACAGCCCTTGGAACGTACGCCTTTACAGTGCGTGTCACCGATGCCAACGGCTGTATCACCGACCGCAACTACATCATCCAGGTCATTGCAGCGGCTGTGCCACCGGTGCCGCCGCAGGCCTGTACGACCCCCATCTTCACCAATGGTGGTATTGCGAGCCTGCCGACCGGTGGTTTTGGCGGTGCTCCCATCAGTATTCTCGCGCCGCCATTTGGGGTATTTGGGTTTGCGGTGACATCCACCACCGATTTTGCCCTGGCGGAGGACTTCACCGTGCCGGGTGGTTCGACCTGGACGCCCTCGTCCGTCACCCTCTACGCCTACCAGACCGGCTCGCCCACCAGTCCCTCGCCGATTACCGGCGTCCAGCTCCGGCTGTGGAATGGGCCTCCGGGTGGCACCGGCACCGCGTTGACTCCTTTGACACCGGCCACCATCACCACCAACGTCTTCAGCGGTGTGTATCGCGTTCTGAATACAACGCTGACCAACAACCAGCGTCCCATCTTTGCCACCACGGTGAACTGGCCGGCGTCCTTCCCGGCAACCCTGGCGGCGGGCACCTACTGGCTTGAGTGGACGCTGACGCCGCCCAGCGGCGCACTCTTCTACCCACCGCGCGCCGTCTTCAACGGGACGGAAAACGGGCGTCAACGTAACGGCACAAGCTGGGCAACCGTGATTGACACTGGCGCTGGCGTGCCGGTTGACTTCCCGTTCGTCATCTGCGGGACGGCTACGGCACCCTGCGTGCCTTCGGTCATCAATCCGAGTGTGTCGCTGACGGTAACTTCGAGCACGGTTGTGGCGCCGACCTGTGGTGCGTTCGGCTACAGCAACGACTTCGTTGCCAATGCGGTGTTCAAGAACATCAGCACGCAGACGGTGTCGTTGGCTGGCTTCCAGGTGGTCGAACTCCAGGAGTCGGGCGGGCCGCCACCGGGCGTTCCCTTCCGGCTGATCACGGCTGACGGGGCAACCTGCACCAGCGGCGGGCTGGCTGGTTCCGTTCAGTCACTGCCTCAGAGCGTCATCCTGACGCCTGGGCAGAGCATCAACGTCACGTTCAAGATTGCCATGCCGTCGGTACGGCGCTTCCGCTTCTTCGTCAACGTCCTGGGTTGTGCCACCAGCGCCGAGTTGACACGGGAGCACGAGCCGGCCCTGGCCGTTCAACCCCTGAAAATCGAAATTGACCCGGCGCAGGTGAAAGCGCCGCGTATGCTCCCGGACACGGCCGCGCGGCCACAGCGCGCGCCGGGCGCGGGACGGCGCTGAACCGTAACCGACCCTCAAACCACCGGGTGAGCCTTCCACGGCTTCACCCGGCCCTCACCCGGCGGTCACGTCCAGAATGGATGTGACCGCCTTTTTTCGTGGCCGGCTTTTTTTGTGACCTGCTTTTTCGTGGTGTGTGCTCCCGGCGCTGGCCAGCCAAACCCTGGCCACCGGAACAGGTAACGCAGGCAAAAAAAGTGGCGGCGTCACGCGACGCCGCCACGGAGGACAACCCCAAGGGTCTATGGGGATCAATAGTCACCCATCCCTGACATATTGCCCGGTGCACCACCCGCCTTCTTTTCTTCGGGCAGTTCGGTGATGAGGGCTTCCGTCGTCAGCATCAGGCCGGCAATGGAAGCCGCATTCTGAAGCGCCGTGCGCGTCACCTTGGCCGGGTCAATGACACCAGCGTTGACAAGGTCTTCAAACTCGCCCGTCGCGGCATTGAAGCCAAAGCTTTCGGACGACTCACTGGCCACCCGGTTGACAACCACCGCCCCTTCAAGACCAGCGTTGATGGCGATCTGCCGGAGCGGTTCTTCGAGCGCACGGCGGACAATCTGAACGCCAAAGCGTTCTTCATCCTCGCCCAGCTGAATGTTTTCAAGGGCTTTCTGGGCGCGCAGCAGCGCCACACCACCGCCCGGCACGATGCCTTCTTCAACGGCGGCACGGGTGGCATGCATGGCGTCTTCAACGCGGGCTTTCTTTTCCTTGAGCGCCGTTTCCGTCGCCGCGCCCACCTTGATGACGGCCACGCCGCCGACCAGCTTGGCCAACCGCTCCTGCAGCTTCTCGCGGTCGTAGTCAGAGGTGGTGTTTTCAATCTGGACGCGAATCTGCTCCACGCGGGCTTTGATCTTCTCGGGCTTGCCAGCGCCTTCAACGATGGTCGTGTTGTCCTTGTCAACCGTCACCCGCTTGGCGCGACCGAGGTCTTCGAGCTTGACGTTCTCCAGCTTGATACCGAGGTCTTCGCTGATGACCTGCCCGCCGGTCAACACGGCAATGTCTTCGAGCATCGCCTTGCGCCGATCACCGAAGCCCGGTGCCTTGACCGCGCAGACCTGCAACGTGCCGCGCAGCTTGTTGACCACCAGTGTCGCCAGCGCCTCACCATCCACGTCCTCAGCAATGATGAGCAGCGGTTTGCCCTGCCGTGCCACCTGTTCGAGCAGCGGCAGCAGGTCCTTCATGGCGCTGATCTTCTTCTCGTGGATGAGAATGAGCGCATTTTCGAGCGTGGCTTCCATCCGCTCGGCGTCGGTCACGAAATACGGCGACAGATAGCCACGGTCAAACTGCATCCCCTCGACAACTTCGAGCGTGGTTTCGAGCGACTTCGACTCCTCAACCGTGATGACGCCATCCTTGCCGACTTTCTTCATGGCCTCGGCAATGATTTCGCCAATCTGCTTGTCACCATTGGCCGAGATCGTCCCCACCTGAGCGATGGCTTCACCCTGGACAGGTTTGGCCATGCCCTTGATGCAGTTCACGGCGGCATCTACGGCCCGATCAATACCCCGTTTGAGGGCCATCGGGTTGTGCCCAGCGGCGACCAGCCGCGCACCTTCGCGGAAAATGGCCTGGGCGAGAACGGTGGCCGTCGTTGTCCCGTCGCCCGCGACATCCGAGGTCTTGGACGCCACTTCGCGCACCATCTGCGCACCGGCGTTTTCGAGGGCATCCTTGAGTTCAATTTCCTTGGCGACCGTCACCCCGTCCTTGGTGATGGTGGGGCTGCCAAACTTCTTCTCGATGACCACATTGCGGCCCTTGGGGCCAAGCGTGACTTTGACCGCATCCGCGAGCTGATTGACGCCCCGCAGAATGGCCTGCCGCGACTCTTCACCATGAATGACTTGCTTTGCCATAACCGATGTACTCCTTGAAACGTATTTCCTTGAGAATCCTCTTTCCTTGAGAATCCTCTACAGATTGCTGCCAGTGGTGGCGGTTCCAGCGTTGGTGGTCAGCCCGAACACTCCAACGGGCAAGCCCTTGAGTGGACTTGCCCGTTGTGTCGAACCATCACTTGGCAGCAGCTTGGCCTTTCCCTTCGATAATGCCCAGAATTTCGTCCTCACGCATGATGAGAAACTCTTCGCCATCAATCTTGACTTCCGAGCCGGAATACTTGCCAAACAGCACCCGGTCGCCGACCTTGACATCCAACGGCGTCCGGCTGCCGTCATCCCGCAGCTTCCCACTGCCTACGGCGATGACTTCCCCTTCCTGGGGCTTTTCCTTGGCCGTGTCGGGGATGATGATGCCTCCACGGACCTGCTCCGTCTCGGCGATGCGTTTGACGATCACGCGGTCATACAACGGACGAATCGTCGCAGCCATATTGCTTACTCCTTGCCTAAATGTTGATTCGACGTATGATAGCGACGCGGATTAGCACCCGCGCCCTGCGAGTGCTAATATAGCGCAGCGTTCGCGGCTGTCAAGAGGGAACATATCACCGGCGTTTCCGGTGGCTGCCCCCGCCAAGGCCGACCGGCCCTACTGCGATGGGGGCGCAGAAGGTACCGGCCGCCGTTGCCAGGCGCCCTGCGCCCACCAGATGAGATAGGCCACCACCAGCAACCCGCCGAAGCCGAACGTCACCGCCCCAATCCGAAGGGCGTCTGCGGGCGTGGACAACTGCGCCACCACATCGGCCAGCAGAGCCACAGGACGGTGCAGCACATCCCAACTGTTCCACCGTCCAAACCGCCCCAGATACACTCCAAAGCCGGACAGCGGACAGGCCAGCAGCACCACGCCCCAGCCCGCCAGCGGTGAAAAGTGCTGCTCAACCCACTCGTGAACGAGATGCAGTGAAACCAGCCCCAACCACAGCGCCGTCAGCGCAAAGGAAGCCAAAAGCAGCACATCGAACCACATTGGCGCGCGTCCATAGGGCGACAGATGGATGAAATCCGTGAAGACGTAGGGCGCGTTGGGAAGAAAGAGCAGCCATCCGGTCAGTAGCCCCACACCGATCAGCCGCTGCCGGACACAGGACAGCCCAAAGGCCAAGCCAAGCGGCACGGCGGCCAAAAAGAGATTCCACATGAGAAAGGTGTAGCGTAGGTGGTTGGTCAGCCGCCACCGGACGACCAGCAACCCCAGACACCACAGCAGGGCCAGCCCCAGCGCTGCCAGCAGCGGCCACCAGCGCCGCCCGTGCCGGGCCGCCGGGCCACCCACAGTCCGGTCGGCCGGCATCCGTATCACACCCGCTTGAACAGCAGGCCCCCGTTCGTCCCCCCAAAACCGGCCGCATTGGACAGCACATAGTTGAGCGCTGCCGGCCGCGGCTCGTTGGGCGTGTAGTCGAGGTCGCATTCCGGGTCGGGGGTCTCGTAGTTGATGGTCGGTGGAATCACCTGGCGCGCCACGGCCAGGGCGCTGTAGCAGGCTTCAATGCCGCCGGCCGCTCCCAGCGTATGACCGGTCATGGATTTCGTCGAGCTGACGGCCAGCCGGTAGGCATGCGCACCAAAAGCCCGTTTGATGGCAAGCGTCTCGAATTTGTCGTTGTAGGGTGTCGAAGTCCCGTGGGCGTTGATGTAGTCCACCTGCTCCGGGGCGACGCCGGCATCGTGCAGGGTGGCCAGCATCATCCGGTACATGCCTTCGCCTTCCGGGGCCGGAGCCGTGATGTGGTGGGCATCTCCGCTCATGCCGTACCCTACCAGTTCGGCATACATGGACGCGCCCCGGGCCACCGCATGGTCATAGGCTTCCAGCACAAGGATACCCGCCCCCTCCCCCAGCAGAAACCCATCCCGCTGGGCATCGAACGGACGCGAGGCGCGCTGGGGATCGTCATTGCGCGTGGACATTGCCTTCGCCGCCGAAAAGCCGCTCACGCCCATGGGCGTGATGGCTCCTTCCGTGCCGCCGCACACCATCACCTCGGCTTCCCCACGCTGGATCAGGCGGAACGCCTCACCGATGGCGTGCACGCTGGCCGCGCAGGCCGTGGCCGTGGCTCCCAGCGGCCCCTGCAGACCGTGCCGGATGGAAATGTGTCCGGCGGCCATATTGATGAGAAAGGCAATCATGAAGTACGGCGAAATGTGGCGCGGCCCCTCGTCGAGCAGGCGGGCATGCTCACGTTCGATGACATTGAAGCCGCCAATCCCGCTGCTGACATAGACGCCACACCGCTGTCGGTCAAGGCGTGTCAGGTCAAGCCGGCTGTCGGCCAGCGCCTCATCGGCCGCCGCCACAGCATACTGGATGTAAGGCGCAGTGCGCTTGACCTCACGGGCGTCAAAGAACTGTCGCGGGTCAAAGTTCTTGACCTCCGCGGCAAAGCGAACGTCGTAACCACTGGCATCAAAGTGCGTAATGGGACCGGCGCCGGAGCGCCCGGACAGAAGTGCCTGCCAGTTTTCCTCGCGCGTGTTGCCGATAGGCGTGACCAGCCCGATGCCAGTCACCACCACACGTCGTTTCTGGGGGGAAGTCGCCATGGTTTCAGAAGGCATGTGCTATCAAGGAATCTTGCCCCCACAGCCAATGGGGGCAGGTCAAGGGCTTCAGACGCCAAGCAGACGCCCCAGCGTCTGTGGCGGGGGATTGAACAGCAGCGCCGCCGTCCCCACCTTGACGGTCGGCACCACGCGCCGCCCACCGCTCCACCGGATGATCTGCTCCGGCGCGCCGTCCGTTTGTTCAATGTCGGTTTTGGTGTAGGGCGTGCCAGCGGCTGTCAGATAGCTCTCCAGGTGGCGGCAGTCGGGACACCACCCGGCGCTGTACACGTTGACCGGCTCGCCGGTCAACGGCACGCCCACGCCCGGCGCATAGGCCGGTGCCAGCGTGTTGGGGTTGGCCTTGAAAAACAGCGCGCGAATTTTTTCACCAATCCGCACAATCGGAAAACCGGCTTCAGCCACGTCCTTCCAGGCGGCCACGGTCTGGCGTGCGGCCTCATCCTGTGTGATGTCCAGAACTTTGAAATTCACATCGAGACCCTGAAAAAAAGCCTGAAGCTGACCCACTTCCGCTGCGTGGGTGCCGTCGTCGTAGATGTAAACCATTTCATCGAGCATGGGTTCCTGCCTTTTTGCTTCCGGCGCGGCCGCCGGCCATCAGGTATGGCAATCGAAATCGTTGACGCCCAAGGGGATCGAGCCTAACATTCAGCTATTACCGGGCGATACTTTCACTTTCTTCGTTCTCACGTCGAGAGGTCGGGTATGGCGTATTCCTCCGAAGGTCGAAGAACCGTGCATACCATCGAGACGCCGCGCGGGAAAGTTTCCATTCCCGACAAGTTGTACTTCAAAATCGGCGAAGTGTGCGAGATCGTCGGCGTCGAACCCCATGTCCTGCGCTACTGGGAACAGGAATTTCCCCAACTTGCTCCCCAGAAGAGCGCCGCCGGACAGCGCCTCTACCGGCGCAAGGATGTCGAAATCGCCCTGCGGATCAAAACCCTCCGTGAAGACGAAGGCTTTACCATTGCCGGAGCCAAAAAACGGCTTTCGGCCGAACGGGCCGCAGCCGGTCGGCTCAAAGTCGTTCCCATTGAACGCCCCGCCGAAACGACGGCGGACACCGGCCCGGCTGAAGAGACCCCGCCCACTCCCAAAGCAACCCTCACGCCCAGTGAGGCGCTGGCCACGCTCCGGCAGATTCGGACGGGACTGGAGGACATCCTCACGCTGCTTCGCAACGCCCCACGTTAGTCTGTTCCCGTTCAGGGAAGGTTTACCCGCCGGCAGTTGCCGCCGGCCGGAAGGCATAGCTTACCCGTTCCATCCGCACGCGCCCGGCTGCCGCCGACTCCATCGTGACGACATCAAACGCCTCCACGACGGTCAACAGCGACGGGATGTTCTGCCCCATGAAGGGCACCGACGCATCGTCCGCTTCACCTTCCAGCGGCTCCAGCCCCGATGCACCGGGAGCATCAATCAAGCGCAAAGCCCGCTGGTAATCCGGCGCCAGCGCCCGCAGGCGAACCGTCGCCTGCCGGTACGTTCCGGTCAGGTTACTGGCCGGACGGACGGCCGCTCCGCCCGCCGTACCGTCCAGCCGCGCTTTGAGCCGCCTGGCATAGTCGGCCGAACTGGCCATTACCACCAGGTCACCGCTGACGAAATAGGCTCCACAGCGTTCGAGCGGCACGGCCGTACGCGGCACGACGACGCCCGTGGACGTGACCTCCCAAGTCACTGGCGGCGTGGTGCCGGCGACGAAGTACCGCCGCGCGATGGCCCGTGCCAGCGCTGCCTCGTACGCCTTTGTATCGAACGGCCGCCGGCAGTGCAGCGCCAGCGCGCGCTCGAACGTCACAAACGGCGCGCTGCCTTCCGCTGTGGTTTCCCCAAGCCAGGCCAGGCAGGCCGGTTGGGCCGACCGGAACAGGCTGGTGAGTTCGGACTCCAGCGGATCGGGTGGGCGGGTGCCGGCTGCCTGACGTGCAGGCGGACGTGAAGACAAGGCATCGGGGTCATCCACATCCCGGTCAAAGCGTTCATCCAGACGCTCGTAACGCCCACGGCGGGCCGTACTGGAAGCGGTGTCCTCAATGACCCGAATCCGTGGCAGGTCAGAAGCCGCCACCGGGCGCGGCAGCGGAAACAGAATGCCCACAGCAATCTGCGCCGGGACGTTGCCCGCGTCAACCGGCAGGGTTTCAACGACGGCAAAGGGCGAGGCATTCAGCAGACGTGCCACCACCGGCTGCTGCTGGGGCGTGAACGCGGCCGGAACGGCGCGCCCGGAAGTCAGTGACCAGCGGCGCTCCACAAGCCCCTCGGAAGTCAATTCAAGGTCAGCCAGCGTGGCTTCAACCTCATCCAGCCCCGGAGCTTTTGCTCCATGCACCCAGTAGTAGCCAAAGTAGGGCTGCTGGCGCAGACGTGGCAGATCGGTCCACAGCGTTACGTCATGGGGCGTAAACCCCTGCGCCGCCGCCAGTGTCGGGCCCATGGACGCTAACACGTGGTCATCGCCTTTGCCGTCCAGGTTGTCGAGCGTCCGCTGCATGAGCGCTTCACTGGTGGCCACCACCAGCTTGCCGGGCGGCGTGGCGACGCATAGCCCCTGGCGCAGCCGGCCGCCATCCGTCGCCAGTTCACGCACAAGGTAGGGCTGTCCGGCCGCCGTCGTACGTGCTTCAAAGGTGGCCTTGCGGGCCAGCAGGGGCGTTGCGGCCGCCTGCTGGGCGGACAACTCGGTGACAAACACCAGTTCGAGCTTGCCCATGTCATACAGGGCAATCGCCGTGGCTTTGCCGGCCATTTGCATCACGGTGTCTTCTGTGAGGGTGACGCCCACGCCCTCTTCAAACTCCCGGATGCGCTCATTGAGTTTGGCCCAGAGCCGTGACCGGCGAAAGGCGCGGAAGCTGTCGCTGGCGTAGTAGCGGTCGTGTACGGATGACGCACGCCACTGCGCGAGCAGTTTGCCGAGGTCACGCGCCTGAACGTAAGCCAGTGCGCCTTTTGGCAGGAGACGCGCCAGGGCCAGACCGTCCTGCCCGGACACCAGATGCCCCGTCACGCCCAGCAGCGTTCCCGTGGCGACCAGCAGGAGAACGATGCCACCCCAAGCCGGGCGGCTCAACCGGAACACACGACGCATATACAGGCTCCCCTCCGGCTGGTCTTACTTCACCCGCGCCAGGACGTAGGTCAGGTCATCGTGCTGGGGGGCGGCCCCCACGAAATCCCGAATGGCGGCCGACAGCCGGGCCGAAATCTCGGCAAGGGGCAGGTGTGCGGTTTCGGCAAGCAACGCCCGAACCCGCTCCTCGCCAAATTCCTCGCCCTGCTCATTCGTGGATTCGGTCACACCATCCGTGTAGAGAAACAACAAGTCTCCCGGCTCAAGCTGGGTTTCCTGCACTTCGTAGGTTCCCCAGTCAAACATCCCCAAGCAGAAGCCACCGCTTCCAAACGTCTGCCACTCACCCGTTCGCGGGCGGTACAGGAGCGGATCGTTGTGTCCGGCATTGATCGAGCGGAAACGCCGGGTTTCAAGGTCCAAGACGCCGTAAAAGAAAGTGATGTAGTTATACGAGGGCGACGCTTTGTAAATGACCTTGTTCAGGCGCGTCACCGTTTCCGCCAGGTCGTGGCTTTCCACCAGCGCCCGGAAACTGGCCTGCAACGTGGAGACAAGCAGGGCGGCCGGCGTTCCCTTGCCCGATACGTCAGCAATGACAAGACCCAGTTTGGGTTCATCAAAGCAGATGTAGTCGTAGTAGTCCCCGCCGACCTGGCGGCAGGAAATGTTTACGCCGATGGTTTCGACCGTATCGAACACCGGCGAGGTATCCGGCAGGATACGCTTCTGAATGGCCGCAGCGACTTCCAGTTCCTTCTCGATGCGCTCTTTTTCAATGGCTTCCTGGTGCAGCCGCGCATTTTCGATGGCAATGGCCGCCTGCGTGGCAAGCGCCAGCAAAAACTGTTCATCTTCCTCGGTAAAGGGGGCATAACCTTCGCGGGTCTGTTTGTCACAGACCATGAGCGCCCCCACCACCTGTCCGCTGACGATGAGCGGCAGGATGGCATAGTTTCGCGCGCCGCCCTGTTCCCGCTCGTTGAGTCGGCAGCCGCGCTGTTCGGCAATGACAATTTCGTGAATGGCCCGCGGCCGCACCTGGTCAAGTGGTAGCAGCGCCTTGGGGGGATATTCGGCGTACATCCCAAACGAGGCGGCCACGCGCAACCCTTCCTTCTCCAGGGAAAACAGCACGCCCGCGCTGGCATCGAGCAGCATCACTGCCCGCTGGATGATTTCATTGGCCATCGGGTCCAGCTCATGGAGCGCCCCAATGGCCAGCCCCACGTCATAGAGGGACTGCATTTCCAGCACTTTGCGCTTGAGCCGGAAGTTGGCTTCCTGAAGCTCGCCAATGATCTGGAAGTTATAGAGGGCCAGGGAAGCGTGCTGGGCCATCGTCGCCAGCAACTGCAAGTCATCCGATGTGTAATCGCTTCGGCCAAACTTGTCACTCAGGCTGAGCACTCCGACGAGCCGGCCGCCAACCGCCAACGGCACCCAGAGCCGCGCCTGCAGGGCCGCAAAGGCGTCCGGTGCTTTCCGCACCAAATCCGTTAGTACCTGGTCCTTGGCAAGCAGGTCGAGCGGCTTCATAGACAGGCGCAGCCGTTCCACCACATTTGCCGGAAGGGGGATGGACGGCGGCGACTCAATGCCGCGCGCCACCAGCGGGCGGAGTTGTTCGGAAGCCGTATCGTAAAGCAGAATCGCCCCTTTTGAGATTGCCAGGGTCCCCAGAATCAGATGGAGCAGTTCCCGGGCCGTCGTCTCGAAGCTCCCCCCGGCCGTGGTGGCTTCGCCAATATCGGCCAGGGCGGACAGGCTGTAGAGCAGGCGTTCGATGCGGTCTTCACTGATGGCAAGCGACGAATTGGGTGTGGCCGTGGAGGGTAACGACATCGTGGCGTTCCTGGTACGTGACAGTTCTGATCAGATGACACCCCGCCATCCGGCTAACCGGCCAGGGCTTCGGCTTCGGTTTCATAGACTTGGGCGTACTGGGTCAGGCCCATGATTTTGAATGTCTTGGCAATGATGGGCAACAGGCAGCAAAAGGCGATGGAACCCTGAAGTTCCTGGGCTTTCTCGATCATTTCAATCAGGATCGAAATCCCGATGCTGTTGACAAGCTGGGTCTTTTCAAGATTGAGCACGAAGTGGCGGTAGCCTTCGGCCGTCCAGCGGTTGAATTCATCCAGAATGCGCTCACCGGCAAGGTTGTTGATGTAGCCTTCGACGGTAATGACGATGAATTTTCCAGCCTGGCGACTCGTAACTTTGAAAACTTCGCTCATAAGGTTTGTATCGAATATCAGGAGGGTGATGGGCAAGGCGTACTGCGCCAGGGCTGGCGAACCGCAGGGAAGCTGCGGGTCAGGCGCACTTTGGCAGGCGTTTTTTCATCACCAGCCGTGTTCCCTGGGGACTCGTGAAATACTTCACGTCATCCATCAGACTTTCCATCAGCATGCGTCCGTAGCCACGCCGTTGTAGTGGGCGCAGGCTGGGCCGCTCCGAAGGGTCAAAGCCCTGTCCGAAATCCTGCACCACCACTTCAAGTTCTTCGTCATGGACGGCAAACTCGACCCGCACTTTGGGGATGGTGCTGCCACTGTGCTCGAACGCATTGAGAATGCCCTCGACCAGCGCCATCTTGATTTCAGCCAGACAGTCGGGCCCAAGGTGTATCTCTGTTGCCAACTGCTCTGCCACCCGGGCGGCCTCCAGTTCATTGTCGTGAGCAATAGGAATTTCAAGCTCAATGCGCTTTGGGACGTTGGCACTCATCGGAAGCCTCACCGGGGCAGCAAAGTGAAGGGGAAACAACAGGGCGCATCACCTGACAATGTCATCATGCACCATGCTCCTGCGGATGCGCAAAGCCATGCCAGGGTGTGACCAACTGGCAGGTTATTTGACTGGCTCAAAGCCTTTGAATTCATAGGTCACGCCAAAGGTCAGCCCCCGGCGCGGACTCAACCTGGTCAACCCGGCCACCCCGGCCAAGTCCCACTGAAAACCGGCGGCCCGCCAGCGCGCCCCCAGACGCACCTGCGCCTGGCTTTCCAGTCCCGGCACCGGCGTCCGGGGGTTGTAGCGCCCGGCCACTTCCCCAAGCACATCCACCCGTTCCGTGACGCGGTAGATGGCCGCAGCACCGTAGGTCAGTACGTCCTGCTGCGCGCCGGGCTTGACTGGACTTGTCAGGATGCCGACACCCAGATTGCCAAAGAGGTTGAGCCGCTCCCGGGCCATCCGCTTCCCGACAAGCACCATCCCGAACACGTTCGTCGCATTGAGTCCGATGCCGCGTGCCTGATCACTGTTCGGAAGCTGGACGCCAATCCGTACGCCAAGGCTCGGTGCGCGGCGGGTTTCCTTCCGCAGCTTGATTTTCGTCCACAGGGTGAAATCACTTGCCCCGGAAGTCGAGGTGGCGCCGGGAGCCAGGGACAGTGGAATGGCGCTTGTCCCACGCTCACGAATGCTCAGATAGTCGCGCAGACTTCCCTCGACAGAAAAACCGACATTGCTGTTCAGCCCGAAGTGTACGCCCAGTACCACCGGACGGAAGAGATCACCCCGCAGGCCGGACAGACCAAAGCGCTGGTTCTGGAAAAAATCAGCCCCGGCCTGAAGGCGTATCCGCCCGGTCTCCACAATGTCCACGTCCTCGGTCAGGAGCGGCCGCTGCTGCGCTGCCGCTGGCATTCCCAAGGACGACAGCGCCCACCAACCCGCCGCCAGCAGGACAGCCGCCCACCGGAGCCACCTGCCAGGTGTCGGCCGGGCGGAACACAGAGCATCAGGCAGGTCATAGCTGGCAGGCATCTTCCCGATTGACATCCCCCATAGCGCCGTCCGGCGACGGTCATCAGTTTGGCACAACCCGCGCTGCGCGAAATCCGAAGTCGCGCCGCAGCTCCTCGCTGACCTGGTTGGCTGTTGTCAAGTTGTACAGGCCGACTTTGACCAGGTACAACTCATTTCCGGTCTCGGCGGTCGGGCGTGTCACAAAAGCGCTCGTAAATCCCTTGCGATTCAGCTCGGCCACCAACCGGTTGGCCTCATCGGCCGTGGCCACGGCGGCCACCTGCACGGCATAGCGCGCATCGGACAAGTCAATGGCACGTTCCGGCGGACGCTCCGGCGGAGTGTCAGCAACGGGCAGCGGACGCCGCATCGCTGGCGCAAAAGGAAACAGCTTGCCGACATTGACGCCCAGCGCAAAAAAGACGGCACACGACACCACCCAAACCACATAGCCACCCACCAGCGCGCTCACCCGCCGGCGGGGCGTTGCCGGAAGCCAGTCCGGGGATGATTCCGGCGGTCGCGAGGCAGGCCGGGAAGCAGGCATGGCGGGAGTTGACAGCGGTGCTGGCGCAGCCGTCCAACCGGTCGGACTGGACACACCGGTTTTCAGTGACACTTTCATGGCCACCAACGATACCAAATCCCCGGTGCGGCACGGTGCCCTAAAAAGCCGTTCCGCGCTGGAGACAGGGTCTCACCCACCAGGCAAAGTTACGCCCCAGCTCGCACCTGGACAACGAAAAGTTTGAACTCGCGCCCGATTTCAGCGATAGTAGAACTACGCCGGCCTGTTTCCTGCAACCTGACATCATCGGCGACTGCTCGTGTCCCCGGAGCGTACATCCCTCGGTTCCTGCGAGGCACGATGCCATGAGCGAATCGAATGTGCCGCTGCTTGAACGCGGTTTCTCAAATCTGCTTGTGACGGGTATTCTCTACCCGATGACCTGTCTGCCCTTCATGCCCCTGACGGGGATTTACCAAACCGGCAAACTTGTTTTTGAGCAGCTCAAGGATACTCCGCTTGGGAAGACACCGACGGCGCATATCACGGCCACAGCCGTCATCACACCGGTCATCATGATCCCACTGATGGTGCCCCTCGGACTGGCCCAGGGACTCACCTTTGTCTCGGACAACGTGGCCAAACACGGCATTGACAAAGGGGTGGAAAACCTCATCGGCAAGATCACGGGCGTTGTCCGCACGACAGCGGGCAGCGCACTCAATCGCGGGAACTGAAGTTTCCAGCCAGACTTCAGTGACCGGGAAAGTCGGGTGACACGATGCCAACGCTACTTGCTGTTGAAGCACCAGTTGAAGTGTGCACCTGTGGGGCAACCATGGAGGCCGTAGCTCAGCCGGGACCGCGCCGGTTTGACTACCTGTGCCCCGCCTGTGACAACCGGAAGTCCAACTACGCTGCCATCACCCTCCGCAACTCAAAAACCAACCGGGTTCACCGTGGCTGGCTGGTCGGGCGAACCAAGCCCATCTACATTGGCCACGTGCTCTACCACCAACTGACCATCGAAATCTCCCAGCAGGACGGCGCAGAAATGTGCCACGACCTCAGCATGCGCCTGGCCTACGGACGGAAACCACACGTCACGCTGGAGATTGCCGATGGGCGTGCCCGGGGTGATCTCATCTTTTTGTTCAACCGGGGTTGGATGGAGGACGAGCAGCACACCACGATTGTGCTTGAGGAAGTCGGGCGTTCCCTGTTCGAGTAAAACGCCGCCAACCGGTTGCCAGGCGCGTAACGGCCGGTGACCACAGCCGCGCAAAGCCGTAGGAAGCCACCGGCCGCCACGCGCCAGCTTCGGATGGCGGGCAAGTGTGGCAGGTATGCCGACCGGTGGCACTTGGCGGGGCAGCCCGGCTTGTGTAGTCTCCAGCCTGTCCCGGCCCAACCGGCGCGGAGCGCACGCCATGTCTCTCGCCTACATCCTGCAAGACCTCGACGATCCCGACTTCGAGGATATCCACGGCGACGATGAAACTGGCGGTTTTGCCGCCGACAAAGCCCTACGCCTGCTTGTCTCTTCGCTCTACACGAGCTGGCGTCCCGGTGATGGTGTCCCATTTCTGGCGGCCGCGCGGGTGGCGCTGACCTCCGGTGAACCAACCGTGGCGGCCTCGGTTGTCCCGGATGTCCTGCTGGCACGGGGCGTCACGCTGGCAGCCGAGTGGTGGAAACCTGTCCATCGCATCTACCAGGTTTCGCGCCTCGGTAAGGCGCCTGATCTGGTTCTCGACCTTCTGGCGCATAACTCCGGTAAGGCTGAGGCGTCCGACCGGCGGCATCAGATGTATGAACAACTTGGCGTCACCTACCGCGTGATCTATGACCCCTGTGGACTGCTGGCAGACCAGCCGGTAACGGTTTTCGAGCGGCAGAATGGACGCCTGACTGCCCGCCAGGACATGCAACTGCCACACCTGGGGCTGGGGCTGACCCTCTGGCGCGGGACGTTTGAAGGGCGAACCGACACCTGGCTGCGCTGGACCGATGCCCACGGCAACCGGCTTCTGACCGGCGACGAACTGGCCGCTTACTGGCACCGCCGGGCCACCGAACTGGAAGCCGGGCAGCAGTCCACTTCTGCTATGGATAGCTCCACTGTAACCTGAACCTACGTCCTGGCACCCAGCTCAAACCGTTCGTGGATGGCGCTGACCGCGGCTGCGGCTTCAGATTCGTTCACAACGAACGAAATGTTGATTTCTGAGGAGCCTTGTGCGATGGCGATGACATTGACCTGCGCTGCGGCCACAGCGGAAAAAATCCGCGCGGCAATTCCCGGACGCCCCCGCATCCCGGCTCCGACTACGGAAACAATCGCCACCGGCGTGAGCACTTCCACCCGCTCAACACAGCCGTGGTGAAACTCCAGGCTGAGCGCCTTGACCAGCGCCGACCGGGTACGCTCCGCCTCCCGGTCTTCAACCATGAAGCAGAGATTGTTTTCGGATGACGACTGGGAAATCAGCAGCACGTTGACCCCGGCGGCCGCAACGGCGGCAAAGGTTCTGGCGGCAATCCCCGGCACGCCGAGCATGCCCCGTCCGGCGACGGTCAGCAGCGCCAGCCCGGTGATGGAAGTCACCGACTTGACATCGGCATGCCAGTCCCCAGTGGTGGCGGAGACTTTCGTCCCGGCGCCTTCCGGGCGAAAGCTGTTTTTGATGTAGAGCGGAATCCCCTTCGGGATGAGAGGAAGCAACGTCTTGGGATGCAGGACCTTGGCCCCGTAGTAGGCCAGTTCCCCGGCTTCGGCATAGCTGATGTGGGGCAACACCTGGGCATCGGCCACCAGGCGCGGGTCGGCCGTCATGAAGCCGTCGGCATCCGTCCAGATGACCACGGCTTCGGCTTCGAGTGCCGCGCCGAGAATACCGGCTGAGTAATCCGAGCCGCCGCGCCCCAGCGTCGTTGGGACGCCATCGGGTGTAGCACCAATGAAGCCTGTTACCACTGGAATCTGCCCGGCGTCCAGCAGCGGCAGGAGCCGTTCGCGGGTCGCCAGCGCCGTCGCCGCCAGGTCGGGCACCGCTGCACCAAAGGTATCATCGGTGATGATCAGCCGGTCGGCGTCGCACGCAACGGACGCCAGACCACGGCTGTTCAGCGCGGCGGCGACGAGCCGTGCCGAAAGCCGTTCACCGAGACCGGCAATGAAATCCTGCGCCCGTGGCGGCAGTTCACCCACAAGCGCAATCCCTTCCCCGATGCGCGCAAAGCGGTCAAAGAAGGCTTCGAGTTCAGCAGCCACGGCATAGTGGGCCGCACCGTCGGACACCAACTGTTCGAGCGCTTCCAGGTGCCGCGCCCGCAAGGTCGCACCGGCGGCAGTAACGGCCACCACGTCTCCCTGCGCGGCCTTCCGGGTGGCTTCGAGCAGCAGGTTCGTGATGCCGCTCATGGCCGACACCACCACCACCAGCCGCGTCTTCCGTTTCCGTTCAGCTTCCACAATGGCAACGAGCTGCTGAATGCGCTCGGCGTTGCCTACCGACGTGCCCCCGAACTTATGAATCTGCACTAGCGAATCTCAACCGTGAGTGAGTATTTGATGGGAGTGGTGAGCTTCACGGGCTTGATCGGCCAAACATACAGAAAGTAATCCCCCCTCACTGGAAGTGTCACTTCTCCAGTGCGGGTCGGTGGCGCGACACCGGTGAGCGGTTCGCCGCCCGGCTCTTCCTTTCCGTCTATCTCATCATAGACCGAAACGCCCAATTGGGGATTTGTCCGACTCACGGCAAAGGTCAGGGTTTGCCCGGCGTTAGCCCGAAGAACATATTTGCGCCACGTTGTCCGGGGCGGCAGCACCCCCGTCACCGTGGAGGATGAAGCGCCGGGCGTAAAGCGGATGCGCGTCGCCCGCCTGCTTTGCCCCAAAACAGGAGACACCGCCGTTGCCAGCGACACGACCGCCCCGACCATCAACTCGCGTCTTGAAAACCTGCGCAGCATACTTCTGAATCTCATTTCTCCTGAAGGGTTGCGGTAGCTGCCGAAGCACAACCTGCCGTCTTCGCGTTCGGCGCATCCTTGAACGGCACACGCGGATGCAGCCCCAGCTTGTTCAGAAGCTGCGCGTCTTCGTCATAGTCGTTTGTCGGCGACACCCTGGTGAGCATCATTCTGGCATCGCTGGAAAAAATCGAGTTCGCCCCGGCCAGAAAGCACAGCGCCTGGGCTTCTTCGGAAAGTTGTGTGCGGCCGGCCGAGAGGCGAATGACCGAACGCGGCATGGCAATGCGCGCCGTGGCAATCACCCGCAGCGTTTCCCAAACGGAAACCTCAGCCTCGTTTTCCATTGGCGTCCCCGGCACGCGCGTCAGCAGGTTGATCGGCACGGATTCCGGGTGCGGGTTCATTGTCGCCAGCGTGTGCAGCAAGCCGATGCGGTCGTCAGTGCTTTCGCCCAGACCAAGGATGCCCCCCGTGCAGAGGGTCACGCCGGTTTTGCGTACGTTGGCAAGCGTCTCCAGGCGGTCGTCGTACGTGCGGGTCGTGACTACCCGCCCGTAATACTCACGCGACGTATCGAGGTTGTGGTTGTAGGCGTACAGCCCGGCTTCTTCGAGCCGCCGGGCCTGGGCCTCGGTCAGCATGCCCAAGGTACAGCAGACTTCAATGCCCAGCGCATTGACGCTGCGCACGATGTCCAGCACGGCCTCGAACTGGGCATCGTCGCGGACGTTGCGCCACGCCGCACCGAGGCAGACCCGACTGACCCCGTGCGCTTTGGCGCGCTCGGCAATCGCCACGACGGTTGCTTTGTCAAGCAGAGGTTGTGCCGCTATACCCGTTTCATAGTGCGCGGACTGCGAACAGTAACCACAGTCTTCCGGGCAGCCGCCGGTTTTGATGGAAATCAGACGGCAGACCTGGACTTCCTGCGGGTCGTGGCAGGTGCGGTGTACCGTGGCTGCCCGGTGGATGAGTTCCAGCAGGGGCAGGTCGTGAAGGGCGCGCAGTTCGTCGCGCGTCCAGTCGAAGCGAACCAGAGGTTGTGACATGTGAAGTCAGTCTCGATGCCTTTCAGAAATCACCACGGCGAACACAGCCGGGAGGCCCTTCAGAACACGACGACAGTCGGGTAGAGCGGGACGGTCCACACCGGGCTGACGTAGTACGGACTGAGGTACGGCGTATAGTACACATACGGGTCTGTGATGACAAAATCGTAGTCGTACACGGTCTCCGTCGTGGTGGTAGTCGTGGTGGCGGGAGACGCCGAAGCCGCTTCCAGCGCCCGCTGTTCGGCTTCGATTTCCTGCCCGCGCCGTACCAACTCCAGCATGATCTGCCCGCCGCGCGTCAGCAGGTCCTGCATTACGTCATCGGAAGTGACTTCGAGCGTGCGGCTGGGGTCATTGGGATCGGTCGTCGTGTAGCCCAGTTCACAGGGATGCAGATTCGAGTTCACGATGGCCAGGATTTCATCCCACAGTTCGCCTGACAGAATCCCCAGTTCCCACTTTCCATCGGCATAGTCGTCAAAGCGCCCTTCCATCACGAAGGACATAAAGACGATTTCGACCGGATCGAGCTTTTTGTAGATGGCCACAGCCACGCGCAGGTCTTCCCAGCGTTCCTGCTGGAGGTAGAGCTGCCAACCGGCGTCGTCGAAGTCGTAGTAGCGTTCAAAGGCAAACTCGCCGGTCGCCAGGTCCACGGCACAGTAGATGTCATAGACCGTAAGGTATTCCTCATACCGCTGGCGAAAGGTACGTACCCGCGCCTTGCCTTCTTCTGTCGGAACGTAGTAAGCGCCTTGGATTTCGATGAGGTGCTCGTTGAACAGCATCTGGAGTACGTCCCGCAGCACCATTTCGTCCGGGTCGGTGGGAGCCACGGCAAAGCGTCGGCCTTTGCGCACCATCTTGTCGAGCACGAAGATGCTGGCAAAGCTGCGGCGCTGGGCTTCGGTCAGGGTGTAGGTGTGTTTCGTCATGGGCATCCGTCCTCGCTGGTAGGGGTTCAGGGCTGTAGGGTCAGGTTCGCAAGGGCAGACGGCGCATTGCCGGCCAGGGCCGGCCCGGCGGATGGACAACATCCACCGGGGCGGCGCCAGCCGGGCAGGTCTGATGGCAAGTCAACTTCAGGCGCGGAGCGTGTGAACACAGCCCGTCAGTTGCGCCGGCCGCGGGTGTTGAAGTTCCGTGGTGGTGGTGCCGGGCGTGCCACGGAGGGCGGCGGTGCCGCCGGACGAACACTGCCCGGCGGCGTCATCGGACGTGCCGCCGGTGCGGAAGGAGGCGGTGTGGCGCGCTGCGAGGCCGGCCCCTGCCCAAAACCGCCAGAGGCCACTGGACGGTTGCCATCCCGCTGCTGAAACTGCCGCTGGGTCTGGCCTGGCTGGGTGAGCGGCTGGCGGAAGCTGGGGGCCACCTTGGCGGCATTGGGCGACGGCGTGGCTGCCGGAATGGCCGGCTGGGTCCGCCGTTGCACGGGGATATTCCGGGTGTAGTTGGTGACGGTCGTCCGATAGGTGGCCACCGGCACCGGCGCATACGGACGATAATAGGGCGGGAACGCGCCGAAGCCGTAGGGCGAAACGTAAAGGGCCGGCCGGGGCGCCAGCGCCCACGCCAGAAACAGCGCTGTGGCGATGGGAAGCACCGCCGAGTAATAGACATTCGGGCCATAGACGGCCGGATGCCCCTGTACCTGTACCGTCGCCTCCGGCTGCCCCGGCGTCTGCTCGATGACGAGATTGGCGACTTCCTGCTCCTGACCGCCCTTGAGCAGGGCGACAAAGGAAAAGTTCTTCGTGTTGCCGCCGCCGTATTCCTGGACGCGGATGTAATCCACCTGACCGTCTTCATCGAGGTCGAGGTTGTTGATGGAGCCGGGCTGATTGAGCAGCCGTTCAAGGCTTTCGGCGTCTTTGGCCTGCTTGGTCAAACCAATCAGCGCCTGCAAGTCAAGCCCCTGCCCGGGCACATTGCTGGTTGCCGTCACTGTCGAGGGTTTGGCCGGCGGGGCCACAACCGGCTGCGGAGCCGGGCGGGAAGACGAACAGGCAAAGCAGCCACTGGTCAGCAGAACGGCAAGTCCCAAAGCCAGGCTGCGGGTCCAGAACCCAACGTGTGAAGCCATCCCAAACTCCTTTCCGGGTGCGGTCCGTGGTGAGGTTCACCGTTTTGCGGCAAACAGGATCAAACGTTGCGCGCCCGTTGCGCGCCGGACGGGCGGCACGTTGCCAGCCCGTTCAACGTCCAGCCGGCTGGTCTGGTTCCCTAACCCATCCGGGTTCATCCAGGCAGCGTGTGTGGGTCAGCAGTGGCCAGTCAAGATACAGGCACTACAAACTGGCGCGCACCGAAAGCCAGCCGTTTGCAGCGCCTGCCGGAACTGCGGGTCTGCGGGCCCGAGCAACTGCCCGGTGCGAGTCAGGTTGGCAAAGCCAAGCAGCTTGGCAAAGCCCTGGAAGAACGTCTTGTCGCGGATGGTCCCCCTTCCGCGCGGGAACGGTCTCGCCGGGTTCGGGCGGGGCTTTCGTTTGGCACTGGCGGCTGCCCCCTGCTATCCAAAAAGTGCAATGTCATTCAAAAAAATGAAGCATGGTCGAAAAAAATACGGATTGACACCCGTGAACACCGGACGTACGCCCCGTGCGATGTGCCGGTACACCGTCTGCTATGGTGTTATCTGGCAACTGGATCAGTGGTGACAAGTGACTGGCTGGCGGCGTTTGTCAGATTTCTGGCACAGATTTTGCTGCCTGTAACCAGGACAGCTTCTCATAAGCTTGAGGGCGCGCCTCAGCGTCCTCTGCGATCTTTTCTGAGTAAGAGAGGTAATCCCCATGCACGTACAGAAAGCAAACTCTGTGCGGTCCACGCGGCACGGGTGGTACGCCGGTATCCGGTGCCTGCTGGTCGGTCTGGTCCTTGTGGGACTGACCAACGTGGCAGCCATCGCGCAAACCATCTACGGCAACATCTCCGGGCGGGTGACCGACCAGACGGGCGCGGCCATTGTCGGCGCGCGCATCGAGGTCAAGAACATGGACACCGGAGAAACCCGTGAAGTCGTCAGCGGCAGCGACGGCACCTACACCGTGCGCTCCCTGCCCGGCGGGCGGTATGCCGTCCGCATCTCGGCCGACTCCTTCGAGACCCTTGTCCGTGAGCAAATCAACGTCACGGCGGCGCGGGACGCCATCGTGGATGCCGAACTCAAGGCCGGCAGCAGCCAGGAAGTCATCACGGTGACAGGTGAGGCCACCCTCATCGAGACAACCCGCAGCCAGGTGAGCAAGGAAGTGGATGCGCGCCGGATTCTGCAACTGCCCGGACGCAACACGCTCAACGGGCTGGCGCTGCTGCAACCCGGTGTCGTCAACAACCAGAACGGGCGGCCCGGTTCCGGTTTTGCTGTCAATGGTGCCCGGACCCGCTCCAACAACTTCCTCATTGACGGCACGCAGAACAACGACCCGTCGCTTTCGATTCCGGTGCAGAATCTTCCCCCGGAAGCCTTGGCGGAGTTTCAGATCATCACCAACAACTTTTCGGCTGAGTTCGGGCGCAACGGCGGTGCCATCGTGCAGCAGATCACCCGTTCGGGAACCAACGAATTCAGCGGTATCGCGCACTACACCTGGGCAGGCAACGGGCTGGATGCCCTCACCACAGCCCAGCAGCGCACGTTCAGCGCCGCCCGGGCCCAGGGCTTCAGTGAAAAGGAGTCCCTGCGCCGGGCGCGCGCCGTCAACGTGACGAACATCTGGGGTGGCACATTCGGCGGGCCCATCAAGAAAGACAAGATTTTCTTCTTCACCAGCTTTGACCGGAATACGTTCCGCACCACGGCGGTGCCGATTACTGTGGCGCTGGCACCGTCGGGCATTGCGGCCCTTCAGGCCTATGCCGCAGCCAATCCGACCGGTCCCGATGCCCTGGCGCCCGGCGCGCTGACCTTCCTGACCAACACGTTCCCTGTTGCCAACGACCCGACGCCACGTGGCACCATCACCGTCCGGCGGCCGTCGGACAATGCCAGCGTGGCGACCATACCGGTGCAGCAGTTCAACCGGGCGCTGACCGGGAGCCTGCCTTATGGCAGAAATTTCTGGCGGATTCTCGTCAAAGGCGACGTCAACCTGACGAACAATGACCGCTTCTCGCTGCGGTATCTGCAGGACCGCAGCCGCGACCCCGGTGCGCCCACGGCCATTCCCGGCAACGAAATCGGCACGAACGTGGACAACTACAACGGGGCGGTGAACTACATCCGTACGTTCAGCCCGCGGGTTGTCAACGAGTTCCGTTTCAGCTTCGTGGACCGGGCACTCAACTTTCCTGAGAACTTACCGCCAGCCATCACGATTGGCGGCTTCAACTCGGTTGGCAACGCCAACTTCCCGCAGTTCCGCAACAGCCGCGTCATCGAGTTCACCGACGCCCTGACCTGGACCTTCTCCAAGCACACGCTGAAGTTCGGCGGCAGCTACAACCGCATCAACCTCGATTCGTTCTTTGCCCCCAACTTCCGCGGGACGGTCTCCTATGGCTCGCTTTCGGACCTGCTCTTTGACCGGAATGCCAGCTTTTCACAGTATGCCGGCACGGGTCTCGTCCCGGCGCGCGTCAATGAAATGGGCGTCTTCATTCAGGATGATTACCGCATCCTGCCGTCGCTGACGCTCAATCTGGGCCTGCGTTACGAGTATGTCTCCGCGCCCTTCGGCTTCTTCTCGAACGCCGAGCCGGACATCAACAACTTTGCTCCGCGCGTCGGTTTTGCCTGGAACCCACGGGTGGAAGGCGATGGGTTCATCGCCACAATGCTGGGGAAAGACAAGACCGTGATCCGTGGCGGCTATGGCATCTCCTACGACCAGATTTTCCTCAACATTCTGCTCAACAACTCCCGCAACTTCCCACGCGGCGTCAACATCGCCATTGGCCCCATTACCGGGCAGCGGTTGTACGTTCCGGCCAACCGTCCGGCGCCGCCGACGCCCTCGCAGTTTACGGGCAATCCCAACCTGCTGCCGGTGCGGCTGTATTCGCCCAACAAGCGCGTGGCACTGCCCTACCAGCAGTCGTTCAACTTTGGCTTTGAGCGGCAACTGTGGAATGACTACGTGTTCAGGATGTTCTACATCGGCTCACGTGGGTTGAAGCTGGTGCGGGAAGTTGAATCCAACATTGGTTTCAACATTACCGCCATCAACAACAACCCGTCCTTCTATGCCAACATCCTGCCGCAGTTGCGGCCGGTGCTCAATGCGTCCGGACAAACCATTGCGTTTCGACGCGATCCGTCGCGCGGGTCCATCCTGATCGGGGACGGGCTGGCCAGCTCCTGGTACCACTCCCTGCAGCTCACACTGGGCAAGCGGTTCCGCAACGGCATCCAGTATGAACTCAACTACACGTGGAGTGCGTTCATCAACGACAGCGATGACATCCTGGGCGGTCAGACCAACTCTACACTGCCGGCTAACCCGCTCAACTTCCGTCAGGATCGCGCGCGCTCCGGTCTCGACCAGCCCCACCGGTTCGTGGCGAACTACACGTTCGAGCTTCCCCGGATCAACATCTCCAATCCGTTCTTCGACCGTCTCATCAATGGCTGGGCGATGTCCGGTATCTCGACCTTCTCTTCGGGCACGCCGTTCAGCGTCCTGAACGCCTTCAATGCCCTGGGCATTCTGCCGGGTCAGATTTCGACGGTGGAACTGTCGCAGCGCGTCAGCATCAATCCGGCCGGACAGCCCGGCACGGCCACTGGCTTCCCCGGTGTCACCAATCCGTTCTACGTGGCCAACCCGGTCAACTCCGGCATCAACGGCAACTCCGGCCGCAACATTCTCCGCACCGGCGGTGTGGCGAGCACCGACTTTGCTTTCGTCAAACGGTTCCGCACCTTTGGCGAACGGCAGTCCCTCGAAGTGCGCTGGGAAGTCTTCAACGTCTTCAACCGGCGGAACTTCACGGTCATTCCGTCCAACACGGTGAACAATGCCACCAACCCGGCGCTGTTCCTCAACCTTGGGCAGACCAACGTTGGCGGCCGGAGCATGATCTTCACCGCGCGGTACATCTTCTGAACAAAAGCAAAAACCTGTCACCTCTTGCCCGTCAGCGCCCGCGCTGGCGGGCTTTTTTCTTTGGAGCCGGGTTTCCACCGCCCTCGCCCGCGTTTCCTGAAGCTTCAGGAGCGCAAATTATTGAACCTTCGTCCGAAAATCTGGACATACGGCACTCACAGCCGAGGGCGGTGGACGACGCCTCTCCGGCGGTGACTGTCCTGAAAAAGCCGCAATTCTTTGGGAAACCACGGCACGCCACATCCGCCAGCGCCCTTCCCGACTCTCTGGCCAACTCTCTGGCATCGAATTTGCTTGTCAATCCAGCACTGGAAAAAATCTGGATACCGTCTGCCGTCACACTCTCCGGCAGTCATCTTTGGAAAGGATGTTCCTATGCGCATACCTTGGGGAATTCGCCCACGGTTTGGGGCGATGTGTTGGATAACGGGCCTGGTAGTCCTGCTGGGCTGGCTGGGCGCGGCACTGCCGGTCCTTGGACAAACCACCAATGGTCGTTTCGTCATCACGGTCAGAGACCCCAGCGGGGCCGTCGTGGCCGGAGCCAGTGTCTCGGTCACGAATGAAGGCACCAAACAAACCATCACCGGCACCACCACCGACAGCGGCACCTTCACGACGCCGCTGCTCCCGGTTGGGACCTATAGTGTCACCGTTGAAGCCGATGGCTTTACCAAGAGTGTCATCGAAAGTCTCAGCCTCAATGTCGGGCAGGAATACGGTGTGACCGCCACGCTTAAGGTGGGCGGCACCAGCGATGTCATCACGGTTTCAGGCGGGGAGGCCCTGCTCCAGATCACAAACGCCGAAGTGCGGAACACCGTCAACGCCCGGCAAACCCAGGAACTCCCGCTCCTTACGCGCAGCCCCCTGACGCTGGTACAGCTTCAGGCCGGTGTCAACGGGCGGCTGGCCAACACGACCACCGTCATCAACGGGCAACGCGCCTCGACGACCGTCGTCACCCAGGACGGCATCAACATCCAGGACAACTTCATCCGGGCCAATGCCATTGACTTTTCCCCCAACAACCCGACGGTTGCCGGCGTCGGTGAGGCCACCATCATCACCTCCAACGCCTCGGCGGACGTGGCGGGGTCTTCGGCGGTGCGCTTCGTGACGCCGGCCGGAACGGAAGAATTCCACGGCGAAGTGTTCTGGTTCCACCGCAACAAGGTGCTCAACGCCAACAGCTTTTTCAACAACGCGGCTGGCATTCCACGGCCCAACTTCATCCGCAACCAGTTCGGCTTCCAACTGGGCGGCCCGGTTGGCATTCCCGGCGGGCCGCGCATCAAGAACCTGTTCTTCTTTGCCACCTTCGAGGGCATCCGGCAGCGGTCCCAGTCTGGGATAACGACCACGGTACTGACACCCGATGCCCGGCGGGGCATCTTCACTTACATTGACAATGCCGGCGTCCGCCGCACGATTGACCTGCTGGCGCTGCGTGGCATCTCCATTGACCCGACGATTGCTTCCTTCATTGCGCGGGTGCCGAACCAGTCAAACCTCACCACGGTGGGCGACGGCCTGAACACAACGGGTCTTCAAATCGTCCGCTCCGTGCCATTTGACCGGGACACCTCCGCCTACCGCGTGGATTACAACCCTAATGCCCGACACCACCTGGAGTTCATCTACCGGCGGGCCGATGAAACCGTTGGGCGCGCTGACATTGATCAGACGTTCAACAACCCAATCATCGTCAACAATGTCGGGCCGACCAACTTCGGCGCTGCCGCCTGGGTGTGGAGCATCTCACCCCGGTTCAACAATGAAATCCGGTTTGGCGCCAACTTCACCGCGCCGTTTTTCAACGTGAACCGGTCGCAGAACCCGCCCTTTTTCCTCAGCGGGCTGCCCTTCACCAATCCTGACGTGACCTTTCTGCCGCAGGGACGTGACACCCAGATTGTCACCATCATTGACAACGCCTCGCTTCAGCTTGGCGCCCACAGCCTCCGCTTCGGGGTGCAGTTCGACTGGCTGAAAGTGCGCCCCTACAACGAAGCTGGCACTGTCCCGACCCTCGGCCTGAGCCAGCAGGTGCTGGGTGTGGGTGGCAACCCGGCGGCGCTGACCGCCACTCTGTTCCCGGGCGGTATCAATGTGACCCAACTCCAGACGGCCAATACTTTCTTGGCACTTTACAGCGGGGCGATTGGGTCGCTGTCGCGCACCTTCAACGTCAATGCGGCGCGTCCGACAGCCGGCTTTGACCCAACCGCAGCCCAAACCCGTGACCTGCGCCTCAACCAGTTGGGCACGTACATCACTGACCAGTGGCGGATTCATCCCCGGGTTACGGTCAACCTTGGCGTGCGTTACGACTACATTACGCCGCTATCGGAAGCCAATGCCTTCGCGCTCCTGCCGGTCAATCCGGCCGGCGCGACCACGGCCCAGACGCTGCTCAATCCAAACGGCATCGTCAACTTTGCCGGCCGGTTCTGGCGTCCTGACCGCAACAACTTTGCCCCGAACGTCAGCGTGGCGTGGGACATCAAAGGACTGGGCCAGCCAACCGTGCTGCGTGGCGGCTACTCGCTGGCCTATGTCAACGATGAAGCTATCCGCGCAGCGGATAACTCCATCCTGACCAATCCCGGCCTCAGCACATCGCTGGCCCCCACCCTGGCGCAAATCCAGGCTGCCGGGCCGCGGCTCAGCAATGCCACGAACCTGATCAACACCCTGCTGGCACCGCCGCCCTTCAATGTCCCCTACAGCTACGCCAGCCAGTTTGCCATTACCACCAACACGGCCTTCGGCAGCCCTGACCGGAACCTGCAGACGCCGTTTTACCAGCAGTGGAACGTCTCGCTTGAGCGCGAGATTTTCCGCGACGCGGTCCTGACCGTGCGGTACGTGGGCAACCGGAGCACCAACCTCATCCGGGCCGTGGACCTGAACCAGTTGGATGTCATCAACAACGGCTTTGCTGCCGATGTGGCCCGGGCGCGGCAAAACGGCTTCCTGGCGCTCGCTGCAACCGGCGTGTTCAACCCCGCCTTCAACCCGGCCATTCCCGGCAGCCAGCCCTTGACCGTGTTCCCCAACCTGGCCGGTGGGGGGCTGCTGACCAATGCAACGGTTCGCAACCTCATCCAGACCGGGGAAGCGGGTAGTCTGGCCGGTATCTACATCACGAACCGCCTGACGGGCAGCGTGGTCTTCCAGCCCAATCCCAACGCCCTCGCCACGAATATCCTTGGCAACTCCGGCTTTTCCAACTACCACGGGTTGCAGGTGGAATTCCGGCGGCGGTTTTCGAGAAGCATTGCGGGTGATTTCCTCGTTCAGGCCAACTACACCTACAGCAAAACCCTGACCAACACCGCCGGCACGGGGCAGACCCGCTTCGAGGCGCTCCTCGACAACAACCAGCCCTCGCTTGAAAACTCGCGGGCCCCCTTTGACATCCCGCACATTTTCAAGGCCAACGGCATCTATGAGTTGCCGTTCGGACAGGGCAAGACGCTCGACCCCGGCAACGGCTTCCTGCGGCGGCTGGTGGGCGGCTTCCAGGTTGGGTTCTTTCTCGAAATCGGGAGCGGACCGCCCTTTGGCATTTACTCCCGCCGGGGCACTATCAACCGGGTGACGGGCGGAACGCGCGGTGATCTCAACACCGTGGACACGACGCTGACACGGGGACAACTTCAGCGCCTCGTGGGGATTTTCCGTACCCCACGGGGGCTGTTCTTCATCAACCCGAATGTCATCAACTTCGACGGCCGTGCCGTACAGCCCGACGGACAGGCCCCCTTCAACGGACAGGTGTTTTTCAACCCGGCGCCCGGACGGGCCGGTTCGTTGCAGCGGTTCATCCTCAACGGACCCCGGCGCTACAACCTCGACATGAACATCGTCAAACGCACGCCCATCAACGAGCGGGTCAACACCGAGTTGCGGTTCGAGTTTTTCAACACGTTCAACTCGCCCATCTTCAATGTCGGCGACCAGAATGTGAACGCCACCAACTTCGGGCGTGTCACCTCGACCTTCAACGGCCCACGCAACATCCAGGTGGCGTTCAAGATCATTTTCTGATCTGCCCGCCAGCCGGGAACCTGCCCGCCGGCCACGCTGTGGCCGGCGGTTTTTTGTCTGCTTTTATGTCGGGGCTGGCTGCTGCCTTCAGGACAGGGCTGCTTCTGCGAAGACAGGAAAAACCTTCAGGAAGCCGCCTGAAAGCTGGCGACGGCTGCCTCTTCGGTGTCGTAGGTTTCAAGAATGGAAGACAGCTTGGTGATGTTGAGAATATCCACAAGTCGCCGGCTGGGGCTGGCCAGCTTGAGCCTTCCACCGGCGCGCTTGATGGAGGTCATGGCCCGGACGATTTCGCCCAGACCGCTGCTGTCCACATAGGGTACGCCCGCCAGGTTGAACACGACACCACGCGACCCCTGCGCCAGCAGACGGGAGACATGTTCCCGCAACAACGTGTCCCCATTGCCCAAAAGAATGCTTCCCTGGAGTTCCAGGATGGCAATCCCGTCCTTTGTCCGCTCAGTTATCGTCATCGTGTGTCAGAAGTCGTCTTGGATGTTCACTTCCAAAGGCTTGTTCACTTTGGAAAGGCATCCAAAACTCTAACGAGTCGGTAACAGATTTTCAAACCCGGCCTCAATCTCCACCTCCGGGAACAACGTCTGCCAATCCGTCTGCCAGGAGTCAACCTGGGCTAAGGGCTGGCCATATCGCGCCAGCAGGAGATATTCCTGGTTGCCTTCCGCGCCAAGGACCGGCGAAGCCAGCATCCGTTCCGGCGCAAAGCCGGCCTGCCGGGCAGCCGCCAGAACGCCGGCCATGGCTGTCGCGTGCAGCCGCCGGTCACGGACGATCCCGCCCTTGCCGACCTGCTCACGCCCCACCTCGAACTGTGGCTTGACGAGTGCCACCAGCGCCGCTTCGGGCGCGGCAAGTGGACCCAGCGCCGGCAGGATCAGGCGCAGGGAAATGAAGGACACATCCGCAACGATAACGGCAAACCGTTCAGGAAAGTCAGCCGGCGTCAGGTAGCGCGCATTGACGCCCTCGCGCACAACCACGCGGGAGTCAGACCGCAGTTTCCAGTCCAACTGGTTGTGGCCGACATCGAGGGCATAGACCTGCCGCGCCCCGTGTTGCAGCAGGCAATCGGTAAAGCCGCCGGTGGAAGCACCAATGTCGAGACACAGCGCATCGCGCACATCCAGCGCAAACCCGCGCAGAGCCGCTTCCAGCTTCAGCCCGCCGCGCCCGACGTACCGCAGCGGTTCCCCACGCAGCCGTACCCTGGCATCCGGTGCAATGAGCAACCCCGGTTTTTCTGCCGGACGGTCGTTGACCAGAACCTGCCCGGCCAGAATCAGCGCCTGCGCCTTCTGCCGGGAATCCGCCAGACCGGTTTCCACAAGGTAGTGATCCAACCGGCGTTTCATCCTCTCTCACCTGACTGTCTCCGGCTATGCCGGAAAAGCTACGCACCGGACAAAACCTGACGCAGGAAGCGCCCCGTATGCGAAGCCGGCACGGCGGCAATGTCCTCCGGTGTACCCGTGGCAACCACTTCCCCGCCGCCCTCGCCACCTTCGGGTCCCAAGTCAATGATCCAGTCGGCCGTTTTGATGACTTCCAGATTATGCTCGATGACCACCAGCGACGCGCCGCTGGCCAGCAACCGTTCAAAGACCTGAAGCAGGACGGCCACATCAGCCACGTGCAGGCCCGTCGTTGGCTCATCGAAGACAAACAGGGTGCCCTGACCGGCCCCTTCACTGAGGTGCGCCGCCAGCTTGAGCCGCTGGGCTTCGCCGCCCGAAAGGGTTGTCGCCGGCTGCCCCAGCCGCAGGTAGCCCAAACCCACTTCCGCAAGCCACCGCAGCCGGTCGGTCACTTTCCGCAGTCCGGCAAAGTGGGTGAGTGCCTCTGAAACAGTCAGGTGCAGCACGTCGTCAATGTTTTTTCCACGAAAGCGGATGTCCAGGATTTCCGGCTTGAAACGCTTCCCTCCACAGGTTTCGCAGGGCAGTTCGACATCGGCCAGAAACTGCATCTCCACTGTCACCGTGCCGGCGCCCTGGCAGGCTTCACAGCGCCCGCCGGCGATGTTGAACGAAAAATGTCCGGGGCCGAATCCGGCCTGCTGCGCTTCACGGGTCTGGGCAAAGGCTTCCCGAATGGCATCGTAGGCCTTGATGTACGTCGCCGGATTCGACCGCGACGAGCGCCCAATCGGCGACTGGTCAACGACAATCGTCCGGGTGATGTATTCCTGCCCCTCAACAGACGTGCACACAGACGCGGCGGCTTCCGGCGACGCCAAAGCCGGACACAGCACCTCGTGGACGAGCGTGGATTTCCCTGACCCCGAAACGCCGGTCACACAGGTCAGCACGCCCAGCGGAATGGTCACGCCAATGTGCTTGAGATTGTGAACGGCTGCCCCCTGCAGATGAATGGCCTGCCGCCATGGACGACGTGTTTTCGGCACAGGGATGCGCCGGTCGCCGCGCAGATAGGCTGCCGTCAGGGAACGTTCATCGCGCAGCAATGCCTCCTGCGGCCCCTGAAACACCACCTCGCCGCCGCGTTCTCCGGCGCCGGGGCCGATGTCCACGACATAATCCGCCGCGCGGATAGTGGCTTCATCGTGCTCGACAACCACAACCGTGTTGCCGCCATCGCGCAGCCGTTCCAGCGCCCCGATGAGCCGGGCGGTGTCCCGTGGATGCAAGCCGATGCTGGGTTCGTCCAGCACGTAGAGCGCGCCGGTCATGGCCGCGCCCAGATGCGTGGCCAACTGCATGCGCTGCGCCTCGCCCCCCGACAGGGTCGAAGCCATCCGGTCGAGCGTCAGGTAGTCCAGCCCGACTTCACACAGAAAACGCAGGCGGCTGGTGATTTCTTCGAGCAGGCGGCGGGCAATGACGCGGGCTTCCGGGCCAAGCTGCTCTGGCAGCGCGGAAAACCAGTCCAGGGCGGCACGGATGGAGAGACCCACCACCGCCGGCAAATTCCGTCCGCCGACCTGCACCGCACAGGCTTCGCGGCGCAGCCGTCCGCCGTGACAGTCCGGGCAGACGGTGTATCCCCGGTACTTGGCCAGCAAAACCCGGACGTAGAGCTTGTATTTTTTGGTTTCAAGCCAGGCGAAAACACCATTCACTCCCGGCCAGTCGCCCTGTGGTTCACCCTCGATGACCAGCCGCTGCTGTTCAGCCGTCAGGCGCCGGAAGGGTGTTTGCCACGGGATGCCCTGCCGCCGGCACATGGCGCGCAGTTCGCGTTTGGCCCAGTCGAGCTGCGGCTTTTCAAAGGGATCAATCGCGCCTTCAGCCAGCGACCGCCCCGGATCGGGAATGACCTTCGCCATATCCACGCCAATCGTGCTGCCGAAGCCCTGGCAGGTCGGGCAGGCTCCGTAGGGGCTGTTGAAGCTGAACAGGCTGGGTTCGGGCGCCGGATAGTCCAACCGGCACGCCTTGCAGGCAAAGCGTTCGCCAAAGCGCAGCGTTGCCGGCTGCGGCGTCACCACGTGGACGGCCATTTCGCCGTTGCCCTCCCGGAAAGCCATTTCGACCGATTCCGTCAGCCGCGAAACGTCAGCGGCGCGCACAACCAGCCGATCTGCAATGACTTCCACGCCGTCGAGCGTCGGATGGGGAAAGTCATCCGGCGTGTTGAGTTCCAGCGGCTGCCCGCCGACGAGCAGCCGCCGGAAGCCACGTTGCAGGCAGCGCATCAGGCGGGCAACGGTCTGTTCGCGGGCGACCGCCCCGGAGCCACGGGCCGGACTCTTCCGGCCTCTGGCTCCGGGCTTTGCCCCGGACTTCGCGGCCGTCCCGGCCGGGGGCGTTGTCAGCAGGGGAAAGGTCACATACAACCGGGCACCTTCCGGCAGTTCCCGCATGACATCCCCGACGACGGACTGGGGTGTGTCCCGCCGTACCCGTGCGCCGCACTGGTGGCAAAACACCTCGCCAATCCGGGCGTAGAGCAGTCGCAGGTAGTCGTAAATCTCCGTCTGGGTGGCGACGGTCGAGCGCGGCTGGCGGGTCTGGTTCCGCTGCTGGACGGCAATCGCCGGACAGATGCCCGTAATTTCATCCACATCGGGCTTGGGCAGGCGTTCGAGAAACTGGCGGGCATAGGCCGAAAGCGACTCGACATAGCGCCGGTAGCCTTCGGCATACAACGTATCGAACGCCAGCGACGACTTCCCTGAACCACTCACGCCGGTGATGACGGTGAGCTTTTCGTAGGGAATCGCAACGGTGATGTTCCTGAGATTGTGAACCCGCGCGCCGCGAATGACGATTGGCTCAGCAGCCGCAGGCGGGGACACCGCACAGGCAGCAGCAGGTGAAGTGGCAGCGTCTGGCATCGGAACGCAGGGTCAGGCTTTGACTTTCTCAAGGAAGTGCTTGCGGAACTTGGCCACCTTGGGGGCAACGACCGCCACGCAATACGGCTGGTATGGATGGCGGGCAAAGTAGTTCTGGTGATAATCCTCAGCCGGGTAAAAGTTCCGCAGCGGCTCGATTTCGGTCACAATCGGCGCGTCGAAAATCCGTTTGTCCGTCAACTCCGCCACTACCTGGCGCGCCGTCTCATGTTGCGCGGGCGTAAGGTAATAGATGCCTGAACGGTACTGGGTGCCCACATCCGCACCCTGCCGGTTCAACGTTGTCGGGTCGTGGATGACGAAAAAGACATCCAGCAGGTCGCGGTACGACACCTCGTTCGAATCGAAGGTGATTTCAACGGCTTCGGCATAGCCTGTCGTCCCGGAACAGACCTGCTGGTAGGTGGGGTTGGGCGTGTGTCCGTTGGCATAGCCGGAAACGACCTTTTCCACGCCGCGCATGCCGAGATACACGGCTTCCAGACACCAAAAGCAGCCGCCGGCAAGCACGGCGACTTCACGGGATGCAGTCATGCGGATAGCTCCTCTGCCTTGACATCGCCCGGCGTACGGACTTCGGCCGGTTCAAGGTGAATTGTGATGTGGGCCAGACCGTACATCTGCCGAATCTGGGTTTCCAAAAGGTCACTGGTGGCGTGGGCGCGGCGCAAGTCGTCATGCCGGAAAACCAGGGTGAGTTCCGCAAAGCCATAGGCGCCGCGTCCGCGGGACCGGATGTGGCGGACCTCCACGACATCCGGGTGCTGGCGTGCCAGCGCGATGAGCCGCTCATCCTCCACAGCCGCCGTATCCATCAGTTCGTTGATGGCCGTCACCAGCACGTGATACGCGCCCCAGCCCACGGCAGCGACAACGGCCAGCGACACCACGGGGTCGAGCCACGTCCACCCAAACCACATGCCGACCAACCCCACCAGCACGCCCACGGTGACATACACATCGCTCAGCGTGTGCTGGGCATCGGCCAGCAGGAAAGGACTGCCGAGCTGGTGGCCGGCGCGCCGTTCATACCAGACGACCAGCAGGTTGACGGCCAGCGTACCGAGCATGACGGCAAAGGTCAGCGGCGTCAGCGCCAGCGATACGGTCGCCCCGGCCCAGAGCCGCAGCACGGCTTCGCGTCCGATTTCGTAGGCCACCACACCCATCACGGCCGACACGACGAAAGCGCCGATGGGTTCGAGCTTGGCGTGGCCGTAAGGGTGTTCGCGGTCCGGCGGTTTGGCAGCCGCCCGGATGAGCCAGATGCCGACGAGATTGTTGGCCGCGTCAGTCAGCGAGTGAACGGCATCGCTCAGCACGGCCAGCGAGCCGGCCCACCATCCAGCCAGCGCCTTGGCCACGACGACGGCCAGATTGGCGACGAGCAATCGCCAAAGCACACGCCGGACAGCAGCCGAAGTGGTGGGCGCTGGAGCATCCGTGGCGGACATAACCAGCCCATGAAATCACGTCCCGGCCGGCGCCGTCCATGTTCCCGCAGCCCCCGGCGGGGTTGTGGTTGCGTGTGCTGTTTCCAGGCCGGATTCAGGCGGTACGTTCGGCCGGCGTCCACGCTCTGGCGGCAGCCGGACGCACCGGAAACATCACGACCCGCGTCATGTCGGGAACCAGCGCCGTCTTTGGCGGGCCAAACCGGGCCAGAACCAAATCCGCCAGCGCCCAGAGCCGGGGCTGCGTGTTCGGCGTCCCGGAGACTTTCCAGACCACGATCCGCCGCGCCGTATCAAAGGCGGTCAGCACGGTTGGCATCCCTTCACGTCCACCGGTGAGCGTATAGCGCACGCCTTCATCATCGGCGACGAAGCGCATCACCGGCGCCGCCGCCACCGCCTGCCAGCACAACACACCCTGCCGGGTGTGCGCTTCGAGTCGGGCGATGCCTTCAGCTACCTGCCGCGAAAGGGACGTGTGCTCATCAACCATGCTTTGCTCCACCAGAACAACCGTAGTCTGTCCAACCAAAAGTGGCTTATAGTAGGGCTACGTCATGATTCCTTCTGCGAGAAAGCATCCACAATGCCAACTTCCGTCATTCTTTCCGCCGTCCGTCTCCCGATTGGGAAGTTTCAGGGTTCGCTCAAATCCTTCACGGCTCCGATGCTTGGCGCGCACGCTGTGCGGGCCGCCATTGAACGCGCCGGGATTGATGCCGTGCAGGTGGACGAGGTCATCATGGGCTGCGTCCTCCAGGCCGGACTCGGCCAGAATCCGGCGCGGCAGGCCGCCCTGCGTGCCGGACTTCCGCCCGCTGTGGCGGCGCTCACGGTCAATCAGGTGTGTGGTTCAGGACTCCGCGCGGTCATGCTGGCCGCGCAGGCCATTCAGGCCGGAGATGCCGAGTATGTCGTGGCCGGCGGGATGGAATCCATGACCAATGCGCCTTACGTCCTGCCCAAGGCACGTGAGGGCTACCGGATGGGCCACGGCGAACTGCTCGATGTCATGATTCACGACGGCCTGTGGTGCGCCTTTGAAAACTGGCACATGGGCTGCACGGCGGAAGTCGTCGCCGAACGCTATGGCATTTCACGGGAAGCGCAGGACGCTTTTGCCGCCGGCTCCCAGGCCAAAGCCATTGCCGCCCAGCAGGCCGGAGCCTTTCGGGCCGAAATCGAGCCGGTGACGATTCCGCAGCGCAAAGGCGACCCGGTTGTTTTTGCCGAAGATGAGGGACCGCGCACCGATACGACAGCCGCCGCCCTGGCCAAGCTCAAGCCGGTCTTTCAGCCGGACGGGACGGTGACGGCCGGCAATGCCTCCACCATCAATGATGGCGCGGCGGCTGTGGTTGTCACTTCGGAAGCCCAGGCCGCACGTCTGGGACGCCAACCCATGGCGCGCATCGTGGCCCAGGCAATGAGCGGTATCGAACCGAAGCTCATCATGATGGCTCCGGTGGAAGCCACCCGGCGCGTCCTGGCCAAGGCCGGCTGGAAGGTCGAAGATGTGGATTTGTTCGAGTTCAACGAAGCCTTTGCTGCGCAGGCCATTGCTGTCACGCAGGAAGTCGGCGCTGATCCGGCGCGGGTCAACGTCAACGGCGGGGCCATTGCGCTGGGGCATCCCATCGGCGCCAGTGGAGCGCGTGTCCTGGTGACGCTTCTGCATGCGCTTCAGGCCCGCCAGGCCAAACGTGGCGTCGCGGCCTTGTGTCTGGGCGGCGGAAATGCTGTTGCTCTGGCCGTCGAGCGCGACTGAACACCAAAACCGGACAGAGGAAATACGTCACATGCGAGTCAGGCTTTTTGACATTGCCCATGCCCGTTCGGGCGACAAGGGCGACACGTCCAACATCGGTCTCATTGCCCGCCGCCCGGAGTTTTATCCGGTGCTGTGTGAGCAGGTCACAGCCGAGCGCGTCAAAGCACATTTTGCCGAGCTGTGTCACGGCCCGGTCGAGCGGTATGAACTGCCCAACCTCGAAGCCCTTAACTTTCTGCTTCACAAGGCGTTGGGTGGCGGCGGCACGGTCTCGCTGCGCAGCGATGCCCAGGGGAAAACGTACAGCACGGCTCTGCTGCGTATGGAAGTTGAGCTTCCCGAACACCTGGCGCACCTGGTCAACCCGGCGTAAGACAGGCATTCCGCGGCCGGGCTGGCAACCGGGCCGCGACTTTCTTTTTTGCCCAATGTGTTTTCTCATGCGTCTTCGCCCCGCACGACCTGTGTTATGTTTTCGGCACATCACACGCGATGACATTCCACTATGGATCGTTTTACTTCGCTTGAGGCCTTCGTCGTCGGCGTCGAAGACCACACGACGTTGCTCAGGCTTTATCTGGAACGGCTGCGCCGCGCACCGCACAATCCGGCCTACCACCTGGCGGTCTGTGAGCACACGGACGAACTGCTGACGGCCGTCCGCGAGCTGCGCCGCGACCAGAACAACCTGTCGCCACACACCCGCGAGGGCGTCGAGGCGCTGCTGTCCCTGGCGGAAGCCGGTGCAGCCTTGGCGTTGCGTCTGGCCAGCTTTGCCCCGGAACAGCAAACGTCGGCGCTCGATGGGCTGACCCAGGCCACGACCTGCTTTGTGGATATGGTGCGCACGATGAGCGACACAGGCCGGGTGATAGAAGTTTCCCTGACGCATCAGATTACCCAGCGGCTTCAGGGCTTCCTTGCCGCGCCGCTGTCAGCCACGCCCGACACCAACCAACAGACGCGACGGATTACCACCGAAGTCACCTTCGACGGCAATGAAGACCCCTTCGATGACCTTGCCGTGGACCTTGACGACGACTTTCTCGATGACGTGATCGGCAGTCTCGAAGGGGCTTTTGACGCGGCCACGCATCCATCGTCGGAGTTTGCCCTGCCGGAAGGCATCTGGCAGTCCGAAACCGACCCTGGTGTTCCCCCGGAAGTGCGGCAACTGTTTGCGGACATTGCCACAGGCTACGTCCAGCCCATCAAGGATTTCATCACTGAACTGCGCAAAGGGTCCTTTGCCCGCGACTGGCTGGAAGCCTGCCGTCCGGCCGTGGTGAACCTGCGGCGTGCCTCACAGTCCATTGCCTTCACCGATCTGAGCATCCGGCTGGAACGCCTGGAAGCCGTGCTGCTTCAGGACCACAGCGAAGGCGACCGGCGGCGCTACGGCCGGCACTGGAAGCTGCGCGTCCTGAGCGCTTATGCCGATCTGGAGGATTACCTGCCCGCGACCTTCTTCATTCCGCCGGCCCCAACGTCATCAGAGAGCATCGTGCTGACAACACTGCTCAAGCAGGTTGAAGGTGTCGGGCAAAAAACCATCCAGAAACTGTTTGCAGCCGGGATGTCGCGCCTCGAAAGCTACACCACCGGGCTGCCAAGCGATATTGCCCTTGCCGCCGGAATCAAACGCACCCTGGCTGAGCGCATCTGTCAGCGCATTGACGCCTATCTGCGGGCCCGTGAAACCACCGACACCGCCGGGCCACAACGCCTGCTGGGATTGGTCGAAGAACTCAAGCAGCGTCAGTTTGAGTTCAAGCGGGCAACCCTTGAAGAATGGTATCGCCGGACGGATTCAACCGAGAAAAAACGCTGCCGTAAAGCCCGCCAGGAAACCATGTGGCGCATCAACATTGCCCTGGTGGAGCTGGAACAACTCGATGTCCTGCACGAAATCCGCAACGCCGTTTTTGACAAACGCATCCGGCGGTTGGAAGAACTGGTCGCTACGCTGTTGAGAACGCCATGAGCCTTGTTCGTCACCAGACCATTTTGTTTGTGGGAAGCGACCCGGAAACGGCGCAGCTCATCAACAAAACCCTGACGCTGGCCGGCTACCACGTTCTGGTGACAGATGACCCAAACACGGCGCATACGCTGTCTGACCAGCCCCCAACGCTCATCATTGCGGATACCACGCCGGGCGTCGGGGAACTGGCCCCGGCCCGCATCATGCGGGAGCGGTTCGTCACCACGCCGATCATTGCCCTGACGCGCCTGCCGGATGAGATTCTCTCCCGTGCCATGGAGCGGCTGCGGCTTTCTTCACTGGTCAAACCCGTGACGCCGGCACTGCTGCTGGCCACGGTGGCTGACGAAATCGAGTGGTCGCAAAACCAGGGTTCACACACCCGCATCACCTCGCCACTCGAAACCATTGACATCAGCGAAGACCTCGTACTCCTGCTGAGCAACCCACAGTTTGCGCCGCCGCTGGATGTTGCCTACCGCCGCACACCGGCCATGGAATCGGCCCTGGCCGCGGCCAAACTCTCTCCCTCGAATGTGACGCTGCTCGACCTGTTCGACGGTCAGAACTCCCTGGCCGACATCATTGCCAGCCTGCCGCACCTCGAACCCAAGATTCTGTTTCTGGCGACCTACCTTGTGCGGGTTGGCTGGCTCGTGCCGTGGTCGGCCGAGCTTGCGGAAGAACATTCGCAGGACGATGCCCCAAAGGATACAATGACCGGGCTATGAACGTAGATGTCATTCTGTGGGTCAAGGAAGTCGAAGTGCGCGGGCTGCCGCGCGAACTGGAAGCGGAATACGAAAGCCGGGGCGCTTTCTGGGTGACACGCGGGCTGCGGATGACGCGCAGCCTGTTTGAACTTCTTGAAATCGAACACCCGGAGCTGAACTTTCGGAAGTATGAAGTTCCCAGGCCGCCTGCGGCCGGCCAGCCGGAGGCACCACGTCAGGGGGAAGCTGTGATATGACGACGGCACGGCTGGAAGCCCTGCAGAAAATGCTGGCGGCGAATCCCAACAACCCGATGGCGCACTACGGCCTGGCCAATGAGTACTGGAAACTGGCCGACTACCAGGCCGTCGTCAGACACCTGACGGCTTACTTGGAAACCGGCGATGACCAGGGGGCCGGCTACCGGCTGCTGGGACAGGCGTACCAGCGTCTTGGCGACATTGCCGCCGCCCGCGCCGCCTGGGAACAGGGCCAGCGTGCCGCGGAACGCCACGGACATCCCACCATGGCCGCCGAAATTGGCGAGCTGCTGGCCGATCTGGAGACATAAGCCATGCCGTTCTCACCCCAGCCTCCAGTGCCTTCCCGGCGGCCGACGTGGCTCCAACGGCGTTGGTTTGTCCTGGGCAGTCTGACCGTTGGCCTCATCGGGAGTGGCTGTTTCATCGCCTGGCAGGGCCAGACCGTTGGCGCGCAAGCCGAAGCCACGCTGCACCAGGTGTCAGCCAGCGCCGGCTTGACGCTCGACGGACGCCTCACCCACCTGCCGGCGGCCAAACTGGCTCCTGTCCACCGGGGCAACCCTGACAACGACCAGCCCCAACTCCAGCTCAAGGCGACCCGGCAGGCGCTTGAACGGGAACTTATCCGCCGCCCGACCCTGGACGGCCACCGTACGCTGGGCCGCTGCTACCTTGCCGAAGGCAAACCACTCGCAGCTTTTGCCCACCTGCAAATGGCGGTTCAGCAGTTTCCCCGTGATGCCGCCCTGCACAGCGACTTGGGGTTGGCTCTGCTCGAAGTCGCCCGCACCTCACCGGCGGCAGCCGAAGAAGCCCTGGATGCCCTGGATATGGCGCTGCGTTTGGAGCCAAATCTGCTCGAAGCCCGGTACAACCGCGCCCGCGCGCTCGAGATGCTCGGTCGGTGGGACGAAGCACGGCTGGCCTGGCAGGACTACATCCGGCGCGATCCCGACTCGACCTGGGGCACAGCCGCCCGTGAACGGCTTGCCTTTCTCGACCGCTACGACCGCACCACTTCGCAACCCTGACCGCACAGCTTCCTGACCTGAACGGTTCCGGCAGAGACCGTCCAGGCACTCACCAGGCACTCACACCGATGGTTGCCGGATCAGCACCGGCGCAGGCACTGCAGGCGCTTCCGCCCGCCGGGTGACACGCACGCGCGCCACGCGCCGCCGCTCGACCTGCTCGACGCGAAATTCGTAGTCCTGATAGCGGACGACATCGCCCGAAGCCAGCAGCCGCCCGGCCTGGGTCATGAGAAAACCGGCCAGTGTGGCGTAGTCATCCGATTCGGGAAGGTTGAGGCCGAATTTGCGATTGACTTCACGCACTGCGATAGCGCCGTCGAAGATGAGCGTGCCATCCGGTTCCGTCCACACCATGGCTTCCTCGTCAGTGACGTCGTGCTCGTCCCGGATGTCACCGACAAGCTGTTCGAGGATGTCTTCCAGCGTCACGATCCCTTCAACCGTACCGTGCTCATCCACGACGACCCCCAGCGGCGACTGCGCCGCACGCAACTGCCGCAGGGCTTCCTCCAGGTGCGCAGTGTCCGGCACGAAGACCGGCCGGCGCAGCAGCGTACCAACGGACAACGGCTCCTTGCGGGCCAGACAACGCAGGATGTCTTTGGCATGGATGAACCCCACGATGTTGTCCGGGTGGGCATCGTGAACCGGCAGGCGTGAGTAGCCCGATTCACACAGCGTCTGAAGAATGTCATCCGCCGTTGCCGTCAGCGGCAGGCTGATGACTTCCGGGCGCGGCACCATGATTTCCCGTACCACGGTGTCGCTGAAATGAAAGACGTTGTGGATGAGTTCGCGTTCGTCGGCCTTGAGGTGTCCGCTCTGGTGTGACAGGGCGACAAGCTGCTGGATGTCTTCCTGGGTATAGGCTGCCGTGTGATGTCCGCCGGGCAGCGGCGTCACACCGAAAAGGCGCACGGCGCGGGCCCCGGCCCGGTCCAGAAGCCAGATGAACGGATGAAAAACGCGGCAGAAGAGGTCCAACGGGATGGCTACGGTCAAAGCCACCTGCTCCGCCCGCGCCAGTGCCAGCGACTTGGGCGCCAGTTCGCCAAAGACGATGTGCAGCGCTGTGATGAGCGAAAAGGCGACGGCGACGGCAATGGCGTGGGCGGAAGCATAGAGCCACAGCCCGCTGGGCATAAATGCTGCCAGCCAGTGCTCGAAAATCCGGGCAAAGGTCAGCTCGCCAATCCACCCCAGGGCCAGGCTGGCCAGCGTGATACCAAACTGGGTGGCCGAGATCGTGCCGTCGAGATCGTCCATCAGCCGCAGGGCTGTCACGGCTCGCCGGTGCCCACTTCCTGCAAGGGATGACAACCGTGGACGCCGCGCTGCCACGAGGGCAAACTCAGCCGCCACAAAGAAGGCATTGGCGGCCACGAGAAACCCAACGGCGACAACCTTGAAGACGACCAGTGGAACGGGATCACCCATTCTGGACCAACCTGGAATGGCGGCGATGCCAGGGCAGCATCGCCGCCGGGGACAGCCTGACGCCGCTTAGACTGCCGCCGAAGCAGCAGAAGCTTTGCCATTTTTCTTCTCGAACTTGATGAAGGCTTTTTGCAGTGCCTGTTCGACGGCTTCTTCGACTTTTTCCTGGGGCTTTCCTGAAGCCATGGTCAGTTCACTGATGACCAGATACCGCGCCCGTTCAAGCAGACGCTTCTCACGAAACGAGAGGGGCTTGAGACTTCCCAGATAGGTCAGGTGCTTGAGAATTTCAGCCACGCTGAAGATGTCGCCGCTGCGCATCTTTTCTGAAAATTCCTTGAAACGGTCTTTCCAGTCCGACGGCGGCGCAACGAAGTTCGTCGCCAGCAGTTTCAAGAGTTTTTCGCCATCTACGGTCTTGATCGGGGTTCGGATGCCAATCGCCTGAACCTTGTCAACCGGGACATTGACCGTCGTGTTATTTCCACTAAGGCGCAACTGGTAGAATTCCATTTCGACGCCATCGAACTCCATGCGCTTGATAACCTCAATGACGCCGATGCCGTGATTGGGATAAATCACTTTGTCGCCTACTTTAAATCCCACAGTAATGACCTCCTGAGTGATGAAGACGGGGCCGTGCAAGTGTTTGGCACAGTTTGGATAGCAATGGCAGACCGACCATTTCGAGAAAAACTACCCAAAAACGAAGACGTGACCACGGCGCATTTTACGCCGGAGAGGGTGGACGGTCAAACGGATTGCGATAGCATGCCTGTCTCCCGGTTCCGGGAAGACAGTATGCCCCCAGAGGGCGGCGCTCTACACTTTTCCTGTCCAAAGGATGTTGCCCGATGCCCAGCCCGGATGACCGCACGCGCGCCTTTCTGCACGATCTCACCATCAGCCCGCTGTGGTGCGAATGCTTCCATCAACTGCTCACCGAGACCATTCCCCTGCCGGAGAGCGGACACATCCTGCTCGTGGAGTGTGGCACCGGCGGACTGGCCATCGAACTTGCCCACCGGCTGCGCAACACCGGCACCGTCACCGCCAGCGACAGCGACCCGGCACGGTTGCAGATCGTACGGGACAAGTGCCAGGTAGCCAAACTCGACAACCTGCGCATTCTCGACCGTGACCAACTGGCGGATGATCCCGTTGCCGAAGGCTATGATCTGGTCGTGGGCGATGCCTCACTGCTTCCGACCGAGGCTCTGCCGCCTCTGCTGACGCTTCTGCGGGAGCGCGTGGGCGAGGGCGGACAGGTCGCGGCCTACGCGCTCCTGCGGGGCAGCTTCGATGAGTTTTTCTCCATTTTCTGGGAAGCCCTCTATGAGTGTGATCTGGCAGAAGACCTGGCCGTACCACTTGAAACCCTGCTGCGGACCCACCCGACGCCAGCCGACATCCGGGCGCAGGCGGCCGACGCCGGACTGCACAACGTCACCATTACCAGCAGCAAAGAGACCTTTTCCTTCGACAGCGGACACGCCTTTCTCGAATCGCCGCTCATTGCCGGCTACTGGCTCGACCGCTGGCTGTCCATCGTGCCACGGGACTATCTCAACTCCGTCCGGGACTCGCTGTGTGACATCATTGACCGTGACCGTGGCACCTACCCCTTTGAAGTCAGCATCAAAGCAGCGCTGCTCACCGCCCGCGCCGAACCATCCCCCAGCGCAGACGATGAAGACCTGGAAGAAGATGAGGACCCGGAAGAAGACCCGGAAAACGATGTTTAGACGCCCCGGACACACGGACACAACCGGAACTGGGTACAACGCCCGCCCCCTGGCGGCAGCCTGTCACGTGGCTCCATCCTGCCGGTGGACAGGCTGGCGCTGGCTTCTTCCGGCGCTCGGCCTCTGGCTTCAGAGCCTGGCCCTGCCCGTTCCGGCCCAGACGCCTTCCGCCCCGGCGGCCCCGGATACCGCAGCCGCCATTGCGCGGTTCGAGGCCGGCCAGGACGCCCACCAGGCCGGACAACTCACTGCCGCGCTCCGGCTCTACGATGAGGCTCTGGCGCTGGACGACACCCTCGCGCCCATCCACTTCCAGCGCGGCATGGCCCTCCTGGCGCTCCGGCGCACCGCCGAGGCCGTCACGGCCTTTGAACGCTGCGTGGCGCTTCAGCCCGATTTCCTGCGCGGCTGGTTGCAGTTGGGCGCGGCGGCGCTCGCGGCCAACAACACCGTGCAGGCGGAACGGGCCTATGCCACGGTGCTGCAACTCGCGCCGGACCATCTGGAGGCGCGGCTTCACCTGGCGCGCCTGGCGCTTGGCCGCCAGAAACCGGAAGCGGCTCTGGAAGTCCTGGCACCACTCGGCACGTCCGCAGTCCCGCCCGAAGTGAATGTCCTGCGCGGACAGGCACTTCTGCTCGCCGGACAGACCGAGGCTGCCATCAAAGCCTTTTCCCAGGCACTCGCCGGGCAGGCCAACCACCCCGAAGCGCGCCGTGGACGCGGCGACGCCTACGCCGTCCAGGGACAGATGGAAGCGGCCGTAGCTGACTGGCAAGTGGCTTATGCGTCCACGCCACATGCCGAACTGGCCGCCAACATCGTCAGCGCCCTCTACCGGCTCGACCGGCCGGAAGCCGCCCGCGTATTTCTCGAAGCGGCCCGGAAACAGTTTCCCCAGGACGCACAACTGGCCGCGCTGGCCTCGTCGCTTGAGGGCGAGGCCGCCGTTGTCGCTGCCGCGACCCTGCTCCGGGCCGGGCGCTTTGCCGAAGCCGCTGCCGCCTACGCCCCCCTTGTAGCCCAAAACCCCGAAGCCATTGCGCCGCGCGCCGGACTGGCCACGGCCCTGTTCAAACTCGACCGCTTTGCCGAAGCCGCCCGGCACTTCGTCCTTCTTTCGCAACAACAGCCGGAAGTGGCGGCAACCTACTTTTTTCTCGGCGTCTGTTATGACAAAATGGGCGACTACAGACAGGCGCTGGCGGCTTACGAAACCTTTCTTGCCCGCGCCGATGGCGTTCATCACCAGCTCGAAATCGAAAAAGTTCACCTTCGGTTGCCCAGTCTGAGACGGCAGGCCGAACAGTCGAAACCCCGAAAGCCCTGAAACTGGGCCATGGCTTCAATGGCATCCCCAGTCGGGCCGTCTTTACCAGCCGGGCTACCCTGGCGCACAGGAGGGCAGGACGATGCGGCATTCGACCTTATTGCAGCGCGATTGTCGTCAGGCACGTCGAATCCTTGGCCTCTGGCTCTGGATTGCCGTGTTTGGTGTTGGTGTCTGGGCGGATGACCCGGCCGGGTCAGCGTCCGCGTTGCCGGCGGGACTGTCCGAAACCGAGCGGCAGACGCTTCAGAAAGAGACCAATCCCAAGGACCACCTCGATGCCTGCCTGAAAATCGGCACCAGCCGACTGGCCACGGCCGTTGAAGCCGTCAAGCAGGAACGCTACGAAACGGCGGCCCAGGCGCTGCGGGTCTATACCGGGTTGCTTGATTACACCCACGGTTACACCCGGCAAACGGCCAAGGAAAAGGTACGCCAGCACATGTTGCGCAAGCTGGAAACGACGCTCCGCCAGCAACTACCGGTGCTGGAGTGGATGGTCAACGGCATGCCCGAATGTCACGAAGGCTGCGCCCGGCAGGCGCTCAACCGCGCCCGGAGTATTCGCCGGGAATCCCTCAATGCCTACTTCGGCGGTGAATTTCTCAGAGCTGGCGACCCACCGACCGAATAAGCTCACGACGTACCATGACGGCACGATGGTTCGGACTTTGCGGCGGCTGGCGGCGAGGGTTGGTGTTTTTGTTCAGTCTGTTGCTGTTCAGTCCGGGGCTGGCGCAGCAGCGGGGCGACGTACTCAACGAACAGGAAATCGAGCGCGTCCGCGAAGCCCAGGAAATTGACCAGCGCACCGAGGTGTTCCTCAAGCTGGCCGGACGCCGCCTCACCGCCCTTGAAGGCCGTCCTGACCCGCTTACCAAGCGTGAGCAGTGGGGCGAGCCGCCCAACGGTTCACCCCAGCAACTCCTTGCGGCTTACACGCGCATTCTCGAAGAACTTGCCGACAAACTGGACGCCGTTGCCGAAACCAAAGGCGAAAAAGACCCCCGGCTGCGGAAGGCGCTGGCGCGTGTCCGCCACTATATGGAATCCCACCTCACCCGCCTGGAACGCCTTTCCCCCGGCGATGATGAACGACCCGCACACCGGGCTGCCCTGCAGATGGCGCGCCTGCTGCTTGACGGAGCCAGCGACGCCTTGGCGAAATAGCCCCCTCCCCGGCACGTTTATCCACGTCGTTTTACCTATCCAATGTCTCTGGCTGAAAAGCTGTCCAGTCTGCCCACCGGTCCGGGTTGCTACCTGCACAAGGATGCCCACGGGACAGTCATTTACGTCGGCAAGGCCAAAAACCTGCGCCACCGCGTGCGCAGCTACTTTCAATCCAGCCGCCACCACGATCCCAAAACCCAGGCCCTTGTGGCGCACATTGCCGATGTCGAGTTCATCGTCACCGATACGGAAGTCGAGGCGCTGGTGCTCGAAAGCAACCTCATCAAGCAGTACAAGCCGCGCTACAACGTCCTGCTCAAGGATGACAAGCAGTATCCGCACCTCAAGCTGACGCTCAACGAACCGTTCCCACGGGTCATCAAGACGCGGCGCGTACTCAACGACGGCGCGCTGTACCACGGGCCCTACCTGCCGGCTTCACTGGCGCACCAGACACTCCGGCTCGTCAACCAGATGTTTCAGCTCCGCACCTGCGACATCGAGATTGACGGCAAGCGCGACCGCCCCTGCCTCGAATACCACATCAAACGCTGCCTTGGCCCCTGCGTCCGGGAACTGTGCGGCCCGGCGGAATATGCGGAAGCCGTCCGGGATGTAAAGCTGTTTTTCGAGGGCAAAAACAAGCAACTCGTCGCTGAGTTGCAGGCCCGGATGGAACGGGCGGCCGAAGAACTGCGCTTCGAGCAGGCCGCCCGCTACCGCGATCAGCTTCGCCTCATCGAGCGGCTCGGTGAAACCCAGAAAATGATGCTCAAGGACGCTGCCGACGTGGACATTTTCGGCTACCACCGCGACGGCGCGCGGCTGGCTCTCCAGCTTTTCACCATGCGCGAGGGCCGCATCATCGGACGGCGCGAGTTTTTCTGGGAAGACCTCCCGCCCGGCGACGACTTCGACCCGGCCGCCTTTCTGGGCGAGGCGCTGACCCAATACTACGCCCTGGGCAACTACGTGCCCCACGAAGTCCATGCCCCGCACGACTTTGCTGACCGGGACGTACTGGAAGCCTTCCTGTCGGCGCGGCGCAGCGCCAAAGTGCGCATCCTGACGCCCCAGCGCGGGCAGAAGCGCGAACTCATCGAACTCGTTGAGCGCAATGCGCGCGTGGCCTTCGACCAGCGTTTTCGGACGCTCAAACCCGACATGGCCGATGTCCTCGACGAACTGACCGACCTGCTGGCGCTGCCCCGCTTCCCGGCGCGCATCGAGTGTTTCGACATTTCCCACATCCAGGGCGCGGAGGCCGTCGCCTCCCTGGTCGTGTTTGAAAACGGGCAGCCGGCCAAGGATGAGTACCGGAAGTTTCGGATCAAAACGGCCACCGGCGGCGACGATTTTGCCGCCATGCGCGAGGTCGTCGGACGGCGCTACGCCCGGCTGCTGCGGGAAGAAAAACACCTGCCCGATCTGGTCATTGTGGATGGCGGCAAGGGACAACTCAGCGCGGCAGCGCAGGCGCTGCGGGAACTCGACCTGGAGGCCCTGCCGCTGGCCTCGATTGCCAAACGCGAGGAACTCATCTTCGTCAAAGGTCGGGAATCCGACCCGCTCCGGCTGGAGCGCCATTCACCCCTGCTGCATCTCATCCAGGCCATCCGGGATGAAGCCCACCGCTTCGCCGTCACCTTCCACCGCCAGCGCCGCACACTGCGGGATTTCGATTCCGAACTGCTGGCCATTCCCGGCATCGGGCCGAAGCTCAAGAACCGCCTGCTGCGCAACCTTGGCAGTCTGGAAAACATCCGGCGCGCCAGCATCGCCGAACTGACCCCGTTCGTTGGTGTGCAGCGCGCCCGCGCCATCTGGCAGCACTTTCACCCGGAGACCCCGGCCGCTGACGCCTGATACCCTCCAAAGCAGGTCAGAACCGCTTGGTCACGCGCACGTCGAAGCCGAAGTTGCCGCGCTGGTCGCGGATGCCGATGATGGACACGTTGTTGCGCAGACGGTACTCGATGAGGATGATCTGCTCTTCGGCCGTGGCCAGGTTCGTCGAAAAGGTCACGCTCAGGTCCTTCGTGATGCGGCGTCCGACGGTCAGCCGCGCCGTGGGGTCGCCGCCGCGCCCCACCAGCAACGGGTCAATCTGAAACCGGTTGATGCCAAACAGCCGTCCGGTCTGCTCCTCGATGCGTTCTGTCAGCAGTTCGGAAAGCAGGGTGGTGGCGGCGCTCACGTTGGCCTGCTGGGCCGCCGTGGTCGTGTTGGCAATTTCCGGCGGCGGCAGGGTTCCGGTGGCCAGCAGGGACAGAATGCTCGACTGCGGCAGATTTGGCTCCGAACGCAGAATCGGCGTGAAGTTGTCGGCCGTGCCCGTCAGTCCGACGATGATCCGGTAGCCCTGAATTGTCGCCTCGGCCTGGATGTCATAAAACGTCGTGCCGGCCGGCCCTTCGGGAATCACGACCACGCCGCGCGTCACCTCGAAGCGGTCGTTGCGAAATTCAAGCTGCCCGCGCGTGATCAGGACGCGGCCGGAAACATCCGGGTCATCTATCGAACCGCTCAGCCGCAACGACGCCGCGCCCACCACATCGGCAATGTTGTTCCGAATGAACAGTGTGTCCGGCGCTTCCACCCGGACATCGAGCGTCGTGAACGTCGCGCGCCGGGCGCGGGTCTGAAGGGAGCTGCCCACGCCGCCCAGGCCGATGAACTGCGTCCGTACGAGCGTGGCCAGATCGGTATTCGTCGTGTACTCGGCGCGTTTGATGCGCACCACGCCGCTCAGCACCTGAAGCGACCGGTTGCCCTGCAGCACCAGATCGCCATCGGCCAGCGAACGGATGTCACGCGGATACTTCACGCGCACGTTCTCGGCGCGCAGTCCGAACCGCCACCGGACATCGCTGAGGCGCTCGAAGATGGCCCCGCCGGTCACTTCGACCTTTCCGCCGCCGGCGTCGGCCGTCAGCGTCTCGATCTGCGCCCGGTTGGCATTGAACAGAATGCGTCCGCCGCCGTTTTCGAGTGCCAGCGGCACATCGGTAATCCGCAGCCCAAAGTCATCAATGTCGGTGTAGCCGGTCAGGCGCGGATTGAGGAGGCTGCCACCCAGGGTGGCCTTAATGGTCAGCTCGCCCCGCGAGGTGATGCGTTTCGAGAAGCCGCGCAGCAGCTTCAGGTCAACTTTTCCTTCGGCCGTGACGGTATCGCGGCCGCCGGTCAGCCCCAGTTTCCCGGCCAGCGCCAGTGAAGTCGTTTCGCCGGGCTCATCCCGGAGACGAAAGTTCCGAAACTCCAGCGCCCGGTCGCTGACGGAAAACTGAAGAGGGCCGTCGTTGACAATGACGTAGTTATCCTGCACCGCGCCAAGTTCGCCCAGCGGCACGACGAGCCGCAGCGCCGAAAAATCTCCGGTCAGGGCCAGCTTGCCGGTGGTGAAACCGCCTTCGTCGGTGACCGGGTCCACGGCATAGAGCGGTCCCGCAAGGCGCAGGCGGCCGGTGATCTCGCCGTTCAGATTTTGCGGCCCGACATCGAAAATGGACAGCACCGGAGCCAGCGGCGTCTGGTTGAAATCAAATTGGCTTTCGACCAGCAGGGCCAGTTCGCCGTCCGGGTCGAGGTACGTCACGGTCGCGTCCGCACGATAGGCAAAATCGCGGTACTGCGCCGTCAGCGTCAGCCGGGCTTTTTCCCCATCAGGATCACTGGCCGCGTTGAGCCGGACATCCCGGAACATATCATTGCCAATGGTCAGCGTCTCACTCGTCGCCTTGAAGGTGAAATCCAGATGATTCGACAGCACCTGGCTCACGGTTGAACGCGAGGCGACATCGAACCGGATGACACCCGCCAGCGGCAGATCGGTCCGCCCGAAGGTCTGTGCCACGGCGGCGGCATCAAGGCCGTTGGATTGCAGCGCCACGTCGTAAGCGCCGGCCGACGGCTGGTAACGTCCCTGACCGCTGATGACACCGGCCGGAAAGCGGGCCACGAGGCCATCCAGCACCCACTCGTCATCCCGAAAGGAAACCCGTGCTTCTCCACGGCGCAGTTCACCCAGCGGCGTTTTGGTCGAGGTCAGCGCCAGCGTTCCGTTGCCGCGTATCTGCTCGGCGGCTTTGAGCCAGTCACGTGGGGCGAGTCCACTCTTGAGCGTCGCCAGGTTCGGCAGGCCGGTCAGGCTGAATTCGCCGTCGGCGCGTCCGCCCAGATCGGTCAGGCGGCCGCCGAGGGCGTTCGTCGCCGGAATGGTTTGCAGGATAGCGCCGAGGGAAGCCAGTTTGAGTTCGTATGCCTTAAGGTTGACCTGAGTTGGCTGGCTTTCCGTCCAACTGCCATTGAAACCGGCGACGATACAGCCGCCGTCCGGCTGGACGAGCGAAGCCTCGGTCAGGGTCACGGTCGTCGGCGAAGCCTCGAACTTTACAGCCGCCCGGCCGATGCGTTGGTCGTTGACGTAAATTCCGCCCACGCTCGCTGTTCCGGTCAACGTCGGGGCTTTCAGGGAACCGGCGATGGTTCCGGTGACATCCCCGGCCCCGCGCAGCTCCAGCCGGGCGTCTTCGGTTTGGGTCGTCAGTGCAGGAATGTTGAAGCCAAGCCACTTGGCCAGCGTTTGTGCCTGGGCCAGTTCCGGGGTGTGGTAGTCGAGCGTGGCATTCACCTCCCGCGCCCGCCAGCCATAACGGCCGGAGACCGTCAGGACGCCTTCCCCGACACGGGCCACCAGGGATTCCACCTCGACGACGCCCGGCGTCAGGCCGGCGCGGACTTCGGCGGTCAGCGGCAGCGGGGCCGTTTCCGGGCTGCCTTCGGGCGGCACGGCCTCGCCAGTCAGTGTGACTTGGACGCGCCCGCTGGCCCGCAGTGCCTCCAGCCCGGGCCAGGCGGCTTCCAGTTGTACGTTGCCGCGTCCGGTCAGGACGCGCGCTGGCAGGGGGGTCAAGCGGGCCACCTGCCCAACATCAAAGCCCGTGAGGGTGAACCTGGCCTGTGACCGCTCGCGGGTTTCGGCCGAATAGACCAGGCGCATTTGTCCCTGCAACCGGCCGCCCATGACCCGTGCCGTGGCCCCGGTGATGTCCACGGCCGTTGGAGAGACGGCGACGTGCGCAGACAGGCTATCCAGCGCATAGCCGGCAAAAGTGACCCGCCCGGCTTTGACATCGCCTTCGGCGCGGTTTGGAAAACGCCCAAAGGGTGTGTCGAGCACGTACTGGGCTGTCAGCCCGGAGACCGTCACCCCGGCCAGGCGTCCGGTCAGCGGTTCGAGGTTGCCTTCCAGGGCAATCTGTTCGGCGTCGCCAGCCACGCGGACGGGCATCTGCACCCGTCCCGTCAGAGGCAGTCCAGCGAGCAATGTCTGGCTGGTGGCGGCAAGATCGAGCGTCACATAGGCATTGCCTTCGTAGCGCGGTACGTTATCGGGCCAGCGCACGCGGCCGGCTGCCGTCACTTCGCCGAGCGGCGTTGTGAGCAACAGTGTGTCAATCTCGGCGGCCTCTTTTGTGACCGTTCCCGTCAGGCGCAGCCGCGCTTCGTTGAGCGTCCGCTGGCGGCCGTCACCGGCTGTCACCGTGACCGCTGCTGCATCGAAGCCGGTTTCCACGCGCAGGGTGTGTTTGTCGAGTGTGCGCCCAAACAGCGCAAAGTGGTCAATCTGCCCATCCACGCCATAGGTCGCAGCGGCAACCTGCACCGTACCGTCCCGGATGACGATGCGGCTCCCCTCAAGCACCTCATCCACCAGCGGCTCATCTGCTTCGGCCGGCAGCGTCCGGCGGCGTTCCGGCAGGCGGATGCGCGCCAGGTTGATGCCCCGGTCATCGAAGGTCAGGTTGAGCGCCGGGCGGTCAAGGGTCAGGTGACGCAGGGAAAACGCCTGCCGCCAGAGGCTTTCGACGTTGATTTCCGCCGTCAGGCGGTCAGCAGTGAAAAATGGCTGGGCGTCGCCCGGCAGGAAGCAGGCAATCCGCCCGGCTTCCGCCGAGGTCGAAAACAGATGCACCCGCAGATCGCCGATTTCCGCCCGCACGTCCGTCTGGCGTTCGAGTTCGGCAATGAGTTTGCGCCGTACGAAGTCGTCCAGCCCGCCCTGAACCACCCAGACGACACCGGCGCTGAGCAGTCCCGTGACGACGAGCGCCAGCGCCAGGAAGGCCATCCGCCAGCGTTGTCCACGTGTCACAGCCATGTTGCAGTGCTCACACAGGGGAATTTGGGGGACCCGCACGAACCCGCCGCAGGCAGCTTAGCACGCCGGTTCATCCGCCCGGTTTCCGAAAGATAACGCCAGGGACTGTCCTGTTGCCCCTGCCGGACGTATCCCCGGTATTTCCGGTCAGCTACTTTACGCGCGAATCTTATGCGCCAATCTTACGGATGACGTGCGGCGGAGCAGCGGATATAGTCGTGGGCACTTTATCTGTATTCAGTTCACGATCTTTGTCTGACCCTTTTCTTTGGTTATGCCGTATATCGAGGAGAATATCCTGTGTCACCGCCGGATTCCCCACATCGTCATCTGCTTGAGTTGATTCGTCGGATCGCCGCGGGAGACCAGGCTGCCCTGGGAGAGTTTTATGACCTTACATCCCGACAGGTCTTTGGCGTGGCCAGACAGGTTTTACACAACGACAGTGATGCCGAGGAAGTGACCATGGCCGTCTATCTGGAAGTCTGGCGCCGCGCCAAAGATTATGACATCCAGCGTGGAAGCCCCACGGCCTGGCTGCTGATGATGGCCCGCAGCCGGGCCATTGACGCCCTACGAATGCAGCGGCCGGGCCGGCAGCTCCCGATGGAGTCCGTCACCAACGAGAATTATCCTGCCTCCCTGGAATCCCCAGAGAAGGTGCAGGACGTGGAACAATCCCTCCTTGCAATACAGCGGGGAGACCTGGTGCACAAGGCACTCCAGAACCTCTCGCCTGACCAACGACAAGTCATTGAGCTGACATTTTTCCTGGGCCTGACCAATCAGGAAATTGCTGACCGCCTGGCAATTCCACTGGGAACGGTCAAAGGACGCCTGCGCCTGGCGCTTCAACATCTGCGGCGCTGGTTGGGTCCGGCGATGAAGAAAGGTTGGTTATGACAAACAATAGCTGGTCCGAGGAAGAGCAACCGTGGGAAACGCTTCTGGGTTATCTCCTCGAAACGCTCGATGCGGATGAGCGTCGGGCGATTGAAAACCACCTGGTAGATAACCCTTGGCTGCGCACCGAAGGGTTGGAAACGATGCGCCAACTGGCCACGCAGATTCTTGAAAGCTGTGCCGCCGAGCCACCGGCGAAGCTCCGCGCGCGGCTGATGTCCACCATTGGTCAGCCCTCCACCATCCCCCCCTCTCCGCCCGAAGCCATTCCCTATTCGACGCTTTCGCGGGCGCGCGATGGCGCGTGGATCCCCTGGCAGCCGGGGTGGATGACCCGGCTGCTTTATCACAACCCGGCCGAAGACCTCATTGTGGCCTTGGTTCGCGCCGAGCCGGGCGCGTCACTTCCACCACATCGCCACCAAATCGCTGAGGAAGTCTTCGTTCTGGAAGGCGATTTGACCGTGGGTGAAGAACGCCTTGGACCCGGAGATTACATTCGGTCGGAAGCCGGCACGACCCATACCCACAACTTCACGACCACCGGCTGCACGATTCTGGTTCGCCGTTCCCTGAGCGAATGCCGGGCCGAATATCCAGGCAAAGGCGCGCAATAAAGCGCACCCGACCGGCATCGGTCGGGTGCGCTTCAGGGGAATATCTGGCAGGCGTGACCCTAAGCGGCGGCGGATTTTTCCGGCTCGATGATTTCGTTCCCGCGCCCAAACAGGAAGCGCGTCGGGTGCTCCCGCATGATCTTGTCCTGCAGGCGCATCAGCCCGTAGAGCAGGGCTTCCGGGCGCGGCGGACAACCTGGCACATAGACATCCACCGGAATGATCCGGTCCACACCCTGCAGGGTTGAGTAGGTGTTGAACGGCCCGCCGACATTGGAGCACGACCCCATCGAAATCACCCACTTCGGGTCGGGCATCTGCTCATAGACGCGGCGCACCACCGGGGCCATTTTGAGCGTAACCGTGCCGGCCACAATGATGAGGTCAGCCTGCCGCGGACTGGGACGGAAGACCCCGGCGCCAAAACGGTCCAGGTCAAAGCGGGAAGCCCCGGTAGCCATCATTTCAATGGCACAGCAGGCCAAACCAAAGGTCATCGGCCAGAGTGCCGACTTGCGCGCCCAGTTGAAAATGTAATCCACCGACGACAACACCAAACCCGGAGCTTCTTCACGCACCATGGTCTTCACCACCTTTCACGAATGCCAGAGCAGCCTGATGCCGGAGGAATTTCCAGCACGCAGGGCAACCGGGCCACCTTTACGCCCAGTCCAGCGCCCCCTTGCGCCAGGCATAGTAGTAGCCAACCACCAGGATGCCGATAAAAATGAACGCTTCGATGAGTCCGAACAGGGCGAGCTGATCGAAAATCACCGCCCACGGAAAGAGGAAAATGGTCTCCACGTCAAAGATGAGAAACAGCATGGCGATGACGTAGTACCGCACCGAGATGCGTTCCCGCGCGTCGCTGACCGGATCAACGCCACACTCATAGGGCATCATCTTTTCGGGCGTCATGACCGTCCGGCGGATAAACCGTCCAACGGTCAGGGCCCCAACCGGAATCGCCAGCGCAATGGCAAAGAGAAGCGCAATCGGAATGTAGCCCATGATGGGGCCGCGTACCGGCATTTCTGTGGCAGCTTGTTGCAGGAGCAAGAACACCGTGGAAATCATAGCGGGCAGACCATGGGCGATGCGCGGATGACTTTCCGTAACCCAGCATACGCTGGACGGCTGTCACCCGGCGATTGTTCCGGCGGTTGACCGGTTTCGCAGCCGTGAAGTGTGGATGTTATTCGGCCGGCGGCGTCGGTGTGGACTCGCCGGACGCAGCCTCCGAACCAGGCGCGGTCGCAGGCGGTGCGGCCGCCGCTGCTGCGGCTTCCTTGTTGAGCTGCCGGGTGTCCAGTTCGCGGATGCGCGCCGCCTTGCCACGCAGCTTGCGCAGGTAGTACAGCTTGGCCCGCCGCACGCGCCCGCGCCGCACGACTTCGATTTTGTCAATGCTCGGCGAATGCAGCGGAAAGATGCGCTCCACCCCGACACCAAAGCTGATCTTGCGCACGGTGAAGGTCTCCCGGACGCCTCCGTGCTTGCGGGCAATGACAATGCCTTCAAATACCTGAATCCGCTCTTTCTCACCTTCCTTGATCTTGACGTGGACGCGCACAGTATCGCCGGGAATGAAATCGGGATGCTCCCGCAAATAAGACTGCTCGATAGCCTGGAGTTCTGGCTTGATCATGGCTTCCGTTCCTCTCGCACTATGATGATGAATGGCATGTCAGGGGCTGACCGGCTGGCGGCGACGGGTGCAACAGCTCTGTCAGCAAGCGGCGGTCAATCTCATCCAGCCGCGTTTGGTCGGTCAGTAAATCCGGGCGATAGCGCAGCGTTTTGCGCAGGGCGGCCCGCCGCCGCCAGAGTTCGATTTCGGCATGGTTGCCGGTCAGCAGTTCGGCCGGCACGGCGTGTCCGCGATAGACGGGCGGGCGTGTATAGACCGGATAATCAAGGCGTCCGGTCTGGAAGGATTCCTTCTGGGCTGAGGTCGGGTTGCCCAAAACGTCCGGCAGCAGGCGGATAACGGCATCCATCACAACCATCGCGGCCGGCTCGCCTCCGCTCAAAACGTAGTCGCCAATGGAAATCTCTTCGGTGGCCAGGTGTTCCGCGACCCGTTCATCCACCCCTTCGTAGCGCCCACAAATCAGAACAACTTGGGATTGCCGGCTCAGGTGCTGTGCCATGGACTGGTCAAAGCGGCGTCCCTGGGGCGTCAGCAGGACGACCGATGGGTTGGACTGGCGGTGGGTCAGGGCTTCGACTGCCCGAAAAATCGGCTCCGGCTTGAGCACCATGCCATCTTCGCCGCCATAGGGACGATCATCCACGACCTGGTGGCGATCATAGGTCCAGTCGCGCAGGTTGTGGATGCCAATTTCGACCTGGCGACGCTGGCAGGCGCGCCGGACAATGCCATAGGCCAGAAACCCTTCAAAAAACGCCGGAAATATCGTCAGAACATCGAACCGCATGATGTCGCTCGCACTCCCTCCGGCCGTGTGGGTCTGGTCCCCATCAGCCGCCGGCGTTCTCAGCTACCCGGCTGCCTCTCAATCCAGCAGCCCTTCCGGGGGTGAAATCCGAATCCACTTGGCAACCACATCCACGCTGGTGCAGATGGCACGCACAAACGGCACGAGACATTCCTGGCGGCGTCCGTCGGGGTGTATCCGTTCCACTACCAGCGTTCCCCCGCCATACGGGGCCACATCCACGACCGTCCCAACGACTTCCCCGCTTTCCAGTTCCACCCGGCAGCCGATGAGATCATCCTGAAAGAACTCATCGGGCGGCGGGATGACCCGCGCTGAGAGCGGTACACAAACCTGATGCCCGGCCAGCGACTCGACGGCGTTGATGTGGTCCAGACCGACGAACTTCAGAATAACGTTCCCTTTGTGAAACCAGGCCCGTTCAATCACGGCAGCCCGTGCAGTCCCACGTGGTGGGCGCAGCCACACTGGGACGCCAGGCGCAAACCGTTCGGGGTAGTCGCTCAGCGACGTAGCCACGACTTCCCCCCGCAGGCCACGGGGGCGGCGGATAGCGGCAATCGTCACGAGTTCTTCGCGCGGGTCAGCCAACACACTCATTCGACGACCTCCAACACCACCCGGCGGGCGGATGTTCCTTCGACGGCGGTCAGCAGGGTACGGATAGCTGTAACAGTACGTCCCTGGCGGCCAATGACCTTGCCGATGTCCGGCGGAGCTGCGGTCAGCCGGACCACCAACGTGTGGCCGTGCATTTCAGCCGAGGCCGACACGGCTTCGGGGTCATCCACCAGGGCACGTGCCAGATGCTCCACCAAACGAACCACGTCTGCCACGACCGCTCCTCACCAGGCAACCGACCATCCGACGTTGGCGCTACCGGCGTTGGCGCTACCGGTGCGAATCAACCACCACCGGTTCAGGCGGAAGCCTTCGGCACGGCCGCTTCTGCTTCCCGCCGCGCCCGCGCAATCAGGGCCCGGACAGTATCCGACGGCTGTGCGCCGCACTTGAGCCAGTAATCCACCCGCTCCAGGTTGATCACCAGCTTTTCAGGGTCGGTCAGTGGATCACGATAGCCAAGGGCTTCGATAAAACCGCCATCCCGCTTCGAGCGTTTTTCGGCCACGACGATTCGATAAAAGGGCCGCCGATGCGTACCACGGCGCGTCAAGCGTATCGAAAGCACGGCTGATTTCCTCCCAACAGTCTTGAAAAAAGTTTATTTCCCAACACGCGCTGGCAGCCGCAGCCGCCACAGCACCAACATCATTTCCGCTTCTTTTTCTTTTTCGGGGGCGTATGCTGCTTGCTCCGCTTGCCGCCCCCGAAACCGCCGCCAAACATGCCACCACCACGTGGACCGGCCGGGAGCATCCCCCCCAGCCCGCCGCCCAAACCACCTCCGAACAGTCCGCCCAGTCCCCCGAAAAGCCCGCCGCGTGTCATCTGCTGCATCATACGGCGCATGATGGAAAATTCCTTGAGCAGTTCCTCGACCTGACGTACCGAAGTCCCGCTTCCTCTGGCCACGCGCCGCCGCCGGGAAGCGCTGGCTGCCAGCAGGGTATGGTCTTCCCGCTCCTGCTTCGTCATCGAGTTGATGATGGCTTCTGTTTCCTTGAGTTTCCGCTGCATCATCTGGGTTTGCTGGGGCGTCAGCCGCAGGTTCAGCCCCGGTAGCAATCCATCAGGCAGCATCCCCAGCAGTTTGTCGAGCGAACCGAGCTTGCCGACCTGGCGCAACTGGGCGCGGTAATCTTCCAGCGTGAAGCGGTTTTCCAGCATCCGCTGCTGAAGGCGCAGCGCCTCGGCTTCGTCCACCTCCTGCTGCACCTTCTCGATGAGCGACAGAACATCGCCCATGCCCAGGATGCGCTGTGCAATGCGGTCAGGATAAAAGGGTTCGAGAGCGTCGTACTTTTCGCCTACCCCGACGAATTTGATGGGCTGGCCCGTCATGCTCCGAATGGAGAGCGCCGCCCCGCCGCGTGCATCGCCGTCCATTTTCGACAGGATGACGCCGGTCAGCCCGATGCGCTCGTGAAACTCGGTGGCACTGCGTACGGCGTCCTGCCCGATCATGGCATCGGCCACAAAAAGCGTCTCGACGGGATGGAGTTCGGCCTTGAGCTGGGCAAGTTCCACCATCAACTCGTCGTCAATGTGCAGCCGGCCGGCGGTATCCACCAGCAGCGTATCGAAGCCGCGCAGTTGGGCTTCCCGGTACGCCGCCCGTGCCAGCTTGAAAGGATCATCGGTCGTGGGGTCTTCATAGACCGGAATGCCAATCGCCTTGCCGATGACGGACAACTGATCGCGCGCCGCCGGGCGATACACGTCCACAGAAACCAGCAGCGGATGGCGTTTGCGTTGCTGTGCCAGAAAGCGCGCCAGCTTGCCGGTGGAAGTCGTCTTGCCTGACCCCTGCAGCCCGACCATCAGGATGACATTCGGCGTCTGGGAAGTGAACGCCAACTCTGACGTATCGCCGCCGCCCAGCAACTCCACCATTTCGTCGAAAACAATCTTGACAACCTGCTGTGCCGGCGAAAGGGCTTGCCAGACCTCCTGACCCAGGGCTTTTTCCCTGACCCGCTCGACAAACTGCTTGACCACCCCATAGTTGACATCCGCTTCAAGCAAAGCAATGCGGATGTCTGTCATGGCGGCGTTGATATGCGCTTCCGTGAGTTTGCTCTCGCCACGAAGCGTCTTGAGCGTCTTTTTCAGCTTTTCCGAAAGCGCCTCAAACATCGGTCATCCTCCCGCACCCCATTTTCCCGCGTTTTATGGGGTGACATCCGGCAGACAGTCGGGGGCCAGGCTCCCACAAAGGAAAGCGTTGAGCATAGCGACCAGCAGAGTACACGTCAAGCGCGATGCCAACCGTCAGGTGGCGAGTGGTGAGTAGCGAGTGGCGAGCGGTGAGTAGCGAGTGGCGAGTGGGGGCGAGTAGCGAGTGGTGAGTGGCGAGTGGTGAATGGGGGGAGAATAGCGAATGGTTAGTGGCGATAGCGCGCACGGCGATGCATGGCGTGCCGGAGAGCTTTTGCCGCCCCTGGCTTCTCCTGCTTTCCCATTTACCACTCGCCACTCGCTACTCGCTACTCCCCACTCGCCACTCCCCTCCCAACCGGACTAGGCCATTTCAGCCCCGGCCGCTACACTCGTCTTCCCCCTGGCGATGGACGAACCCATCCCCTCCAGTTGCCGCCTGCATCAGAAGCCGGGCGGCTTCCGTGACACCCATGGCAGACCTGCTTTCATCCGCCCGCCTTGGACTGGCCCTGAGCGGTGGCGGCCCGCGCGGACTGGCCCACATTGGCGTCATCAAGGCGCTCGAGGCCTACGGTCTCAAACCGGACTTCATCGCTGGAACCAGCGCTGGCAGCATCGTCGGCGCGATGCTGGCCGCCGGCATGAACTGGCGTGAAATGCGCGCCATCGCTGCTTCCATTTTCTGGCCGGAACTCTTTGACGGCAAAAACCTGGAACGTTTCTGCGCGCAACACCTGCCAGCCACCTTTGCCGAGCTGCGGTATCCCTTCGTGGCCATTGCCGGCGAGTGGCCCTCGCGGCGGCTGGTCATCCTGCGGGAAGGCGACCTGCCGAGCGCCATCAGCGCCAGTTGCGCGCTGCCGGGTGTACGCCGGCCGGTCCAGCGCGACGGGCTTTCCCTGCTCGACGGCGGCATTGCCTGTCCGCTTCCGGCGGAACCGGTCCGTGACATGGGCGCCACTTATGTCATCGCTTCGGATGTCCTTGGGATTTCTTCCGTCCTGCGCGCCGTCGGTGTCGAGCCGACGACGCCGACCGTCCGCCGGTTTTTTCCCCATCACTACCGGCAGGCGCTGGACGCAGCCGACATCCTGATTTCACCGGCCATTCCACTCGTCGGGATGCTGCCCGTCGGTCGCGGACTCGATGCCGTCATCGCCGCTGGCGAAGCCGCAACCTATGCCGTTCTCGACCGCCAACGGCAACTGCGGCTTCAGCAAACGGCCTGAAGTGGCGGCCCTTGCCCCTGGTTCTCTCCGCCATCCACATCCGGCGCTTACAGGTGTTTTTCAATGAAGGCCAGCATGCGCCCGTAGAGGTGTTTGACCCGGTAGGGCGTGACCACCCCGTGGCGGGATTGCGGATAGGGCAGGAACTCAAAGGGACGGTCGGCTTTGTGCAGGGCATCGATGAGCTGCACGGAGTTGCGCGGATGCACATTGTCATCCATCAGCCCGTGAACGAGCAGCAACGGCCCGTGGAGTTGCCGGGCGGCAGCCACGACGGAACTTCGTTCGTAGCCTTCCGGGTTGTCCTGCGGCAGCTTCATGTAGCGTTCCGTGTAGATTGAGTCGTAGTTGCGCCAATCCGTGACCGGCGCACCGGCAATGCCGCACCTGAACACCGTGCTGTGCGTAAGGGCGTAGGCGGTGATGTAGCCCCCGTAGCTCCACCCCCACAGACCAATCCGGTTGCCGTCCACGTAGGGCAGCGTCTTCAAATAGGCCACTCCATCTTCCAGGTCACGCAACTCCAGTTCACCAAGCCGTCCGTAAACCGGCGCCATTGACCGCATCCCCTTGCCGCTGGCCGAACGGTTGTCACACACCCAGACCAGATAGCCCCGCTGCGCCAGCAACTGATGCCAGAGCATGCGCTGGCCGCCCCACCGGTCCACGACCGACTGCGCCCCCGGGCCGCTGTAGGCATAGCACCAGACCGGATATTTCTTCTGCGGATCGAAATCCGGCGGACGCAGCAGCATGGCTTCCATTACGAAGCCATCGCGGGTTTTGACCTGCTGAAAGTCAGGACGCGCCAGGCCGTACTCGGCGGCCAGCGCCCGCGCCTCGGCGTTATCGGCGATGATGCGCACCAGCTTGCCGTCGGACTGGTGGAGTGTGATTTGCGGCGGCGTTGTGGCCGTGCTCGACACATCGAAGTACGCCGTACACGTCGCGTTGAACTCCGCCGCATGGGTTCCTTCGGTCTGGCTCAGGCGGGTCAGCCCCGTGCCGTCCAGTTTGATGCGGTACAGGTGATTGGCAATCGGCGAGTGTGCGGCGGCGGCAAAATACACCTGCCCGTTGGCGACGCCATACACCTCACGCACATCCCACTCACCCTGTGTCACCGCCCGCAGGCGTTTCCCATCCGCCGCGTGGTGGTAGAGATGCCGAAAGCCGGTCTGATCGCTCTGCCAAAGAAACGACCCATCCGGGAGAAAAGTGGGTAGCTCGACCACTTCCACCCACGCCGTCGCACTCTCTTCCCGCAGCAGCCGCTCCGGCGCCGCCGGGCGTGGCAGTGGCGGCATGCTTTCCAGCATCAGTACCGTCGTTGTGTTGAGATCAAGCCGTGTCTGGCGTCGGTTCTGCACCTCGAACAACAGCGTGTTGGGCTGCTGAGGATGCCATCCGACGCGGGTGACGATCCGATCATCGGCCGGATACGCCTGCAAGCTGACTTCGGCGGTTTCACCCTCACAGGTGGCTATGTGCAGCGACACCAGCGGGTTCGGATCACCGGCCTGTGGGTAGTGCGTCCGCTCCACGCGCTGCCGAAAGGGTACGTCATCGGTCAGGACGTGGACGGGCACCGCCGTATCATCCAACCGCAGGTAGGCCAGCAACGTCCCCGTCGCATTCCACCAGTAGCCCCGGCGCTTCCCACGCCCATAGACTTCTTCTTCATACACCCAGTCGAGGATGCCGTTGAACACACTGCTTGAGCCGTCCTGTGTCAGCCGGCGTTCGGCCGGCGGCGTGGCGGTCAGGTCAAGCAGATACAGATCGTTGTCCCGTACAAAACTGACGCGCCGGCCGTCGGGACTGAAGTCATATTCCTCTTCGGCTTCGCCAGGTGACGTGGTGAGCCGCTGGGCGCGGTCAGTCGTGAAGTCGTAGAGATACAGGTCGTTGTCGGCACTGAGCAGCACACGGCGGAAAGCGGTATCGAAAATGGCTCCCCGGAGTGTAGCTGCCGTGCGACTGTCATCCGCCGCCATGCCGGCGGCTTCCAGGGCGGACTGCATCCGCGCCGGGTCGTGGAAGGGTGTCCGTTTGCCGGTCAGCGCCTCGACCTGCACCACTTCGTACTGGCGCGTCTGGGCATTGACCTCAAAGGATAGGTACTGCTTCCCGTCGGGCAACCAGACGAGACGCGGCAGATTGCCGGAAAAATTCACCCGCTGGACGGGATCGAACAGGGCTTCCAGGGTGAGTCGCTTTGTGGACTTGTCTGCCGTCTGGCCGTTCGCAGCCACACGCGACACAGAAGGGGTCAGTGTCGCCGCAACCAGAAAGGCCGCGCCAAGGAGCGCCAGCCGGGACGCCGACCATCGAAAATATGTCATGCCTGTGTTCTCCAGTGATTTGCGCCATTTGCCAACCCGCCATGTTTGACCATGGCGTGCGCCATGTCCAGCCACCAGCGCCATGAGTGCAGGGCTGTCCCCGGTAGCTTGGCCAAAGGCGGCGGCTTCCGGCACACTGCGCCGCATGATTGTCGCCGAGCAGCTCGTCAAGGTGTATCGTGACCGCAGGCGTGGCGAAGTGCGTGCCGTGGATGGCATCAGTTTCACGGTCAAGCCCGGAGAGATTTTCGGACTTCTGGGCGCCAACGGCGCCGGGAAAACCACGACGCTGCGTATGCTCGGCACGCTGCTACAACCCACCGACGGCACGGCCTATGTAGCTGGTTTCGATGTGCGGCTCGAACCGGAAAACGTCCGCGCCAACATCGGTTTTCTTTCGACGACGACGGCGCTGTACGGCCGCCTGACCGTCCGTGAAATGGTCGAATACTTCGGACGCCTCCACGGCCTTGACGAAACGACCCTGCGCCGGCGCATTGACGAGATTTTCACCACGCTGGATATGCACGACTTTGCCAAGGCGCGCTGTGACACCCTCTCGACCGGGCAGAAACAGCGCACCTCGATTGCCCGCTCGATCATTCACGAACCGTCCGTCATGATTTTCGACGAACCGACGACCGGCCTCGACGTGATGACCTCACGGACAATTGTCGGTTTCATCCGGCGCTGCCGGGATGAAGGGCGCACAGTCATTTTCTCGACCCACGTCATGAGCGAAGCCGAACGGCTCTGCGACCGCATCGGGATTGTTCACGCCGGGCGGCTCGTGGCCACGGGCACGTTGGCGGAACTGCGGCAACAAACCGGGGCCACGTTTCTGGAAGAGGTGTTTTTGCGGCTGGTTGCGCCTGACCAGCCGGACATGTGAACCCTCCGCAGCCGCCCGGACGAAACCCGGCCCGGCGAACGAACCGTAAAAAAACGCACCATGCCCAACGACCTGCCTGCTGTCTCCCGTCCCCCGGATGTGGCCCCCCGGCCGCAGTCGCGTCCCGTATGGCGACGCCTCTGGTTCATCTACGAGAAGGAAATGCGTGAAACCCTGCGCGACAAGCGGGTGCTGTTTGGCGTTTTCATCTCACCGCTGCTCATCACGCCGCTGCTGCTGGTGGTCATTGGCTACTTTGCTAACCGGAAGGCAGCGGAAGAAAGGGCGGAAGTCCTGACGATTGCGGTTGTGGGGGCACCTGCAATGCTCCAGGAAGCCTTGGCGCGGACGCCTTCAATTTCACTGCTGCTGGTTGAAGCTGCCCAGGAGGCCGATGCCCTGATTGCCCAGCGCAAGGCACGGGCGGCGCTCATTGCCCCACCGGAGGCTGAACAGGCATTGGCCAACAACCAGACGCTGGCGCTCGAACTTGTCTTCGACCCCTCCAACGAAAAATCCATCGCGGCCATGCGGCGGGTGCAGGACGCGCTGGAGGAGTTCAACCGCGCGACGACCGGCGAACGTCTGAAGCGGCTCAACCTGGACCCGTCGCTCGTGACGCCGACCACCCTGACCAAACGCAGTGTCGCTTCGGACAAAAACATCGGCGGTCTCATTCTGGGGGCGCTGCTGCCTTACCTCATCGTCCTGACGGCGGCTTTTGGCGGAATGACGAGCGCTTTTGACCTGGGCGCCGGTGAAAAAGAGCGTGGGACGATGGAAACGCTGCTGGTGTCACCGGCGACCCGTACGGAGATCATTCTGGGCAAGACCCTGACCATCATGACGGTCAGTTTTGCCTCGGCCCTGTTTACCATCATTGGACTGGTTGGCTCGTTTGCCATCGGGTTGAGTTACTTTGCGCAGCTTACACAGGGCAAAATTGCCATTTCCTACACGGCTGTTGCTGTCATGACGCTGGTGACGCTACCACTCACCCTGTTGACCTCGTCGCTGTTGATGATCCTTTCGGCCTTTGCGCGCAATCAGAAGGAAGCCCAGTCCTATTCGCTACCTTTCGTCATGGTTGTCATTCTGCCGGCCATGGTGTCGTTGTTCGTCGGGGATGAAAACCCGCTGGGGATGAGTCTCATTCCGCTGCTCAACTGTGCTCTGGCCATCAAGCAATCCCTGGCCGGCTCACTGACCGTCGGATTCTTCGGGCTGACCCTGCTTTCGTCCGCACTCTATGCTGCGCTGGCCATTGCCGCGTGCACGGCACTTTTCAATCGGGAGGAAATTCTGTTCCGCTCCTAGTGTCAGATATCCAGGTACCCATGGAAGCCTGGGTTGGGCAGACGAAGTCCATACATGCTTTACCTGTGGACGATACGCGAAGGATACCTAGTATGCAGCTAGCCTTTTCTATGTTCGCTGATTTTTTTACGGATCGTGGCACGGCAAAAACGCTTGCACGTCCGTCAGCATATCGCGGCCTTTACGCTTTTCACAAATACTGGGGGAAGAAACCCTCTGAACCAGTGCGTTATCTCATTCAGAATGTTTCCCCTAAACACGGACTAGTGGTCGATCCCTTTCTGGGATCAGGCGTTTCAGCAGTAGAAGCACTTCAGTTGAAACGCCGCTTTATAGGAGTGGATATCAATCCTGTAGCTGTCAGAATTGCGCGGCTGCTTGTCTCGCCCCCCTCGGTAAATGTCATAAAAGAAGCCTTTGCACGAGTTGCTTCGCATGTCAGGGATGCAATAATCGAGACTTACACAACGGCGCGAAAGAAGACAGCCACGCACTACATCTGGCGTAATGGTACCATGGAAATGGTGTGGCTAACGAGCGGAGAGAAGAGAGGTCGAGTAGAGCTACCACCTGACAAGCATGATTTGGCTCTCTCGGAGTGCTTTGCAGCATATCAGCCGCAACGCTTGCGGGAGCCACGATTCTTCACAAACTCCCGCATCAATTCATCCCCTTCACTTACACTAAAAGACCTGTTCACGGGCCGAGCGCTTCGCAACATCGAGTTGCTGTTGGCGGTAATTGATGACCTGCCAGAGGTGATGCAAGAACCGATGCGACTTTCACTTACAGCGGCCATCGGTCAGATGAGCAAGATGGTCTTTGCCATCACTAGCCGAGGCAAAACTACTGGCGCAAGCAGTAGTCGAATGGAGGTTGGCTCGTGGGTCATTGGCTATTGGCGGCCAGAGCAGCATTTTGAGGTCAATGTCTGGAATTGCTTCGAGCGCCGGGTACAGAAGCTCATCAAGGCGGTCGCTGAGTCCGAATCGGCTCGCGTCTCAGCCAAGGAAGGCACGCTTTCGGCAGTCTGCACTGGTTATACTGACTATGCGCTGCTGGCGGGAGACTGTCTGGCATTGCTCCCACAGATTCCTGACAAATCGGTTGACTTGCTCATAACCGATCCACCGCACAGTGACCGAATTCCATATCTTGAACTGTCAGAAATCTGGAACGTGATCCTCGGCGAAGAACCGTCATTTGAATTAGAAATCGTGGTGTCAAATGCCAAGGAACGCGCAAAAACACTGCACGGCTACAATCAGGCGATGTCGCAGTTTCTGGAAATTGTGAGTCACAAGCTGAGTAGCAGCGGGTTCCTTGTGTTGTTCTTCAACGCACGCACCAAGGAAAGCTGGAAGTTTCTGAACAACTTTGTGGTCAGAGCAAATGAGGCAGACATAGCGTATTGCGGTTGCTTCCCGCTGATCTATTCAGCAGCATCGGTCGTACAGGATAACCGGGAAGGAGCATTACGTACGGACTACGGGCTGGTGTTTGCCCGTACAGTGAACGCGGCTTACCCACTCGCCGATATTCCCGGATGGATGTTTACTCTGCCCACACCAAAAGAGTAATGATACCGCTGACTTTCGAACAAGCTGACGCTCTGTTCCGTCAAGACAAGTTGAACCAGCTCGTTGCTGATCCTGATGGCCGGCGTTTTCTAAAGCTGCGCTCCATGAGCCGCCCCGAGTACCTCGAACGCCTCTTCAAATCGGCAGGCATAGAACGACCGAACATCGGCTCACGCCAACTTTTTGCTGACGCATTCAGCGCTGAAATCAGTGTTGCCACGATTGAGACGTGTATCCGAGAAATCTACCGCGAAGAGCGCGAGCGACGTCTTGCCAACGAAGCGGAGCTGGTAAACCAGCTTTACCGGGTTCAGGAGTTTAATTGGGGCGGCCTTCACCAGAACAGTCTGGAAAAGACGATCGTAGATAATTACGTGAAGAAAATCACTAACTATAAGGTTCTTTGTCAGCACATTGAGAACGAGCTGCTCACGAGTATGCGGAGCTATGTGATCTGCTCTTGGTATAACCATTGGACATCTATCATCATCGAAGACATCTTCAAAGTTCATGAAAATGTGCTGCCTGCAGTGGGATTGGTGAAGAAGATTGATTTCTTCGTCCACGATACACCGTTCGATTTGAAGGTAACATATTTACCTGAAGGCTACCTCTCCCGGAAGCGCAAGGTTGCAAGACAACGGCCGGAACTAACGCTGTTGAAACAAGCGGCACGGGAGAACGGCATCCCCATCGCCGCTGATTTGGCTGATGCCGCCTTACTCCAAGACCTGTGGACCAAAGTATCGGATCACCCATCCAGTACGTGCAAGGAACTGGTCGCGGAGCTTCAGAATTTTCGTAATGAACTGGTCGACGAGATCGAACAAGACCCAACGGACGTCATTCGCTGGCTCTACGAGAATCAAGGAGAACGTCGGTTTGATGCGTCGAATAGGCTGTTCCTTCTACTTGTTGATCAGCGGAACTACTTCGATTCGTGGAAACTGAAACGGGCAAAGCACCTTATGGAGAAAAAGATCAACGATTACTTGAATAGCTGTGGAAACAGTCCCGGGCAACGGATTGAGTTCGATTGGAAAGGCGAGCGCTATTCGACCGTCTCAAACGTGATAGTTGTTCGTCACGATTTAGCCCAACAACGGTAGATAGCGGACGGCGCTCCGCGCTGCCCGCTGATGCTGAGCGCTGGGCTGGCGGGGTATGCTGCAAAGCCAAAGCCTTTTGCGGCGTGGGCCAGTTGTAACAGGCACGAGGCACTAGCATTTGTGGGCGGCTCCGTGCAACATGGGCGACTGACACGAAAACTGCGCGGCCGCCCACATCACCAGCCGGTGCTGAACACGGCCCGCTGCTCCAGCATCACCTTTGTCCACAGTTGTTGGCCCCAAGGAAATCCCCATGAAGATTGACCATCTTGGCATTGCCGTCGAATCCATCGAGCAGGCGCTGGCTTTCTACCGTACGGCGCTGGGACTGGAACTGACCCACACCGAAGTCGTCGCCGAACAGGGTGTCAAAGTGGCGATGCTTCCGGTCGGTGAAAGCCGCCTGGAACTTCTGGAGCCGACAGGTTCCGATACGCCCGTCGGGAAGTTTCTGGCCAAGCGCGGCGGCGGCATCCACCACATCTGCCTTGGCGTGGATGACCTGGAAGCTGTCCTGAGCCGCCTCAAGGCGCAGGGTATCCCGCTCATTGACGACAAGCCACGGGTTGGGGCCGAAGGGTGTCTCGTGGCCTTTGTCCATCCCAAAGGCACGGGTGGGGTACTGGTCGAACTGTCCCAAAAGCAGCCACAATCACTATCTTCCACGGAAGAAACTTCATCGGCCGCCACCCATACAGTTTAGCTGGCCTGGCCGGGGTTGGCGCAGCGACTGCCGCTGCCAACCAACCGGCCTGGCTGAGGAATGACATCGTTTTATGAAAAAATCACTCATCATCTTTACCGTCGTGTGCTTTCTGGCCACCGGTGCACTGGTTGCCCAGAACTACCTGACCAAACCCCAGCCTTCCCTCAATCTTACGACCGAAGACATCAATGCCTTTCTGGCCCAGCTTCCAGACGCCAACCTGGAAGGACTGCGCTCCGATCCCAAAGGCAAGGAACTCTTCCGCCAGCAGATTGCCCGCTCCCTGGCCATCGTGGCGGAAGCCGAGCAGCGTGGACTGTTCCAGAAGCCCGAAATCAAGAGCCAGCTTGACATTGCCTACGCGCAAATTGTCGGTGAACTGTGGAAACGCCGCCCCGAAGCTCAGGAAAAACCCATCACCCCACAAGACGTTGCTGCCTTTTACCGGGAAAAACCCACGGCCTTTGAAGATTTCCTGGCGCAGAACCCACAGTACCGCCAGGCGCCCAAAATGGATGAGCTGAAGGAAAAGTACGGTGAGTTCCAGGTGGCCCGGATGCGTGGTGAGGCAGCCGGCATCAACAAGACACCGACGTTCCAGCTTCAACTGCGCCTCGTGCAGGCCCAGATCGTTGGCAACGACATCATCACCAAGCTCCAGGAAGCCGCCAATCCCACGGATGAGGAAATCGAAGCCTACTACAAAGCGCATCCAGAGGAATTTGAGGAATACAAAGCCAGCCACATTCTGATCTCCACTCTGCAACCGCCCACGGGACCTGACGGCAAGCCAACCTCGAAAAAGCCCCTCACTGAGGAAGAAGCCTTGGTAAAAGCCGAAAAACTCATCAAAGAGCTTCAGGCCGGTGCTGATTTCGCCAAGTTGGCCGAACAGCAATCCGATGATCCCGGCTCGAAAAAACAGGGCGGCGATCTGGGCTACTTCCGCGAAGGCATGATGGTGCAGCCTTTCTTTGAAGGCGTGAAGGCGCTCCAAATAGGGTCTTTCTCAACCACCCCCGTCAAGACCCAGTTCGGCTATCACATCATCAAGCTGCTGGATAAACGCACCAAAACCATTGACGAGCCGCTCAAGCGCGAAATCACCGAGAAGCTCCGGCAACGCAAGGTCGAAGCCAAGCTCGATGAGCTGGTCACGCGCTACGGCATCGTTGTTCCCGCAGATTTCACGATTCCCCCGGCGCCAACCTCATAGCCCCCGCACTCGTAAACCTGCGCGATTTCAGGCCGGCTGGCAGCGACAAGCTTTGTCCGGCCAACGTCTCAAACCTACGGCAAGGAGGCAGCCCCGATGCAATTCACCGAAGAACACCAGCTTTTCCGCAAGACGCTCCGCGACTTCATTGAAAAGGAAATCAACCCGTACGTTGACCAGTGGGAAAAGGACGGGATATGGCCCGCCCATGAGGTACTCAAGAAAATGGGCGACCTCGATTTTCTGGGCGTGAACTATCCACCTGAGTATGGCGGCCTCGGTCTGGACTACTGGTACAACGTCATCCGGGCCGAAGAACTCGGCCGGATTCCCTGCGGCGGCGTACCAATGGGCATCACCGTGCATACGGACATGTGTACGCCGGCGCTGGCTGAGTTTGGCTCCCACGAACTCAAAAAGCGCTTCCTGGAACCTGCCATTCGCGGCACGCAGTTGGGCGCCATTGCGGTCTCCGAACCTGATGCTGGCTCGGATGTCGCCCGCATCCGCACCCGCGCAGAATCCGACGGCGACCACTACGTGATTACCGGCAACAAGATGTGGATTACCAACGGCACCCAGGCGGACTGGGTTTGCCTCCTGGCGCGAACCTCACCCGGTGAATCGTATGAGGGTATGTCGCTCATCATGGTGCCGACCGACACGCCGGGTTTTATCGTCAGCCGCAAGATTGAAAAACTGGGCAACTGGTCTTCGGATACAGCCGAACTGGCCTTTGAAGGCGTCCGGGTTCCCAAATCCTTCCGCATCGGTGAGGAAGGGCAGGGGTTCAAACTCCAGATGCAGCAGTTCCAGAAAGAGCGCCTCATTGCCGCTGTGACGTGCTACTCCGGCGCTGAACGCATTGTCAACCTGACGAAGAACTACCTCAAAACCCGCAAGACCTTCGGCAAGCCGCTCATTGACAACCAGTACATCCAGTTCCGCCTGGCCGAGGTTGTCACGGAAATCGAATGTCTGCGCCAGCTTTGCTACTACTGCACGGAAAAGCTCATTGCCGGACAGGATATGACCCGCGAAGCCTCGATGGCCAAGCTCAAGGGCGGGCAGCTTGTCCGCCTCGTCGCCGATGTCTGCCTCCAGTTCCACGGCGGCATGGGTTACACCGAAGAATACCCACTGGCACGTTACTTCCGTGATTCGCGGCTGTTTCCGATTGGCGGCGGCGCGGACGAAATCATGATGGGCATCATCGCCAAGTACGAAGGCTTTTACAGCGAGCGTCCACGTCCCGCGACGAAAGCGGCGACGGCATCGTGAGCCTTGGCCGGGAATCACCTTACACCATGACACAACGCGGGGTGGCTTCGATTGAAGCCACCCCGCTTGCTCTTCTGCACCCAGGCGTCTTCGGATGCCGGGACTAGCCGCGATAATCAGGCAGGATGACGTTGCGATCCACTGCGGCCGGATTCTGTATCCAGTCCTGCATCCGGCGTGCAACTTCAGGATTGCCGTTCGGGCCAAAGTAGTTCAGGTGCTGGGGAATGCCAAACCCATCCCGGACGAAGTTGAAGAAGTCGATCACATTCCCGCGCCCAAAGGCATCGCGGTTGGCACCGAAGTACTGGCTGACGATGTCGCTCCGGTGGGCGATGGAAGTGACGTTGACAGCCGCCGGAAAGTCATTCGCGTTGGCTGCGCCACCCAGCGTCATGACCTGCACGCGGGCAAGCATCTGGTTGGCCGTAGCAGAACCATGCCGCCGCACAAGTTCCTGTTCGACCATGCGGAGCGCCTCGGCGCTGATGGCAGCCCCCTGGCTGTAGCCAATGACGCGCACCGGTTCGTTCGGATAGTTGGCAAGCTGCGACAAGATCATATTTGCCTGCGTCTGGGCCGCTGGTGGGTTCTGGAGCGCATTCCGTTTGACCCAGTCGGCCGTCGCCGGATTGACCGTGGCTTCTGCCAGATACCGTGTCGTCCGACCGAGGATGAAGGCTTCCCGGTTGGCAGGGCTGATGATGTTCATGGCCACCCGTACTGCCAGCGGCAGGTTGTTGTAGTCAGCTTCGGCGCGCGCCCGCGCCTGGCGGGTGTGGTGTGCCAGAGACACCCCGGCGGCCACGGCTGGGTCGGAGTTGTTATAGACCATCTCGACCGGTCGCCCAGTCATCCGGGACATTTCCTGAGCAAGGCTCGTTGCGCCTGCAAAGGGGGTGCTGATGCCGTTGACGACAATGACCGGCGGCCCAGCGTTGGGATTGACGCCCGGCGCCGTCACCCGAAAGGCTGCGCCGTTGAGGTGGCTATCCGCGGACAGGGGTGACACCCGTGGTGGCGCAGCCGGGTTGGGGCGCGCGCCAGTGATAGGCCCGGTTGGGAAAATCCGGGTGGGCGTCGCCGTCGCGGCCGAGGCCGCCAGGATTTGTCCCTTGCGAAGTGCACCGGCGGTCTGAAGTTCGCCCAAGCGGGTCGTGTTGGCCGGCGTGGCGGCCGCAGTGACTGGTGTTGCTGGCGGTTTGCGCGGGGTGGAGACCTTCGGTTGTACCGCTGGGGTGAGCGAAGCTGGCCGCTGGGATTGAATCCGGTTCGTCATAGGGGCAGGTTCCTCGGCAAGACCACCTGGAGCTTGACCAGGGGGAAGTCGTTATGATGTCGTATTCGCTCAGGTTATCGGAGCCGGGCCGGCGTTGTTGCGTCCGAAAGGTTGGCAGTTTCAGAAATGTTGCCCCGACAGAACCCTAGCGCCGGTACTGGCGAAGCGCCCGCGCCAGTTTTTGATAGTCCTTGTTCTGGGGGTCAAGCTGAGTAGCGCGTTCGGCGGCTTCGGCGGCTTCCGCATATTTCTTTTCAAAGAAGGCGACGACGGCCAGTTGAGCATAGACCATCCCACGTTCCCGGTCGGTCTTGATCGCGTTGTCCTGCATCAGCTTTTCAAGCTGCTCACGCGCCAGGGCATACTGCTGACGATCAATGAACAACTCGGCCAGGACGAGCCGGGGTGAGACTTCCAGACTTTTCCGGGTTGCCGTGGATAACGCCCACCGTGCTTCCATTTCAGCTTCGTTTGACCGCGCCGCAAACTTGCGTTTGTTGGAAAAGTATTGTTCGGCATAGATCTGCGCCAGGTTGCCGTGGGCGTAGCAGGCATATTCCGGTTCGGGATCAAGTTCCAGGCAACGCTTCTGATTGGCAATGGCCTCGGCCACTTTTCCCTGGCGGTATTGCAGCACGCCCAGGTTTTGGTAAGCCGGCCCGTAATTCGGGTGGGAGCGCAGCACGGCATAGACGATGTCTTCCGACTCCACGAAGCGTTCCTGCTCGAACAGGATTTCCGCCTTTTCGATGCGCAGTTGGGGCGAAGTCGGATTGGCCGCCAGCGCCTCATCCACCAGGCGCAGCGCCGACTCGTAGTTGCTGACTTCGCGCAACGAACGTGACTGCTGCAGGATGGCCGCTACATCCTTTTCAACAGGAACCGGCCCTGGGTCGGTTCTCACGTAAAAGACATACAGACCGACGCCAACCACAAGGGCGAGCAGCACGATTCCCACCCCGGCCACGAGTCCGCCAATAAGCCAGAAATTGGTTCTCGCTGCACCAGACGGGGTGGTGAGGGGTGGGCGGGCCGCGGGTGTGGGGAGTGTCGGAGACAGAGGGATGGCCGCCATCGGCGGCGGGGATGGGTTGGGTTGCACAACCGTGCCCGACGAAACCGGCGACACACCGGGCATACCCGGCGGACGGAATCCCTCGTGGGGAGCCGGCTGTGGTGGCTGTGCCGTGGCCGGCGCTGAGCCACCGGCAGTGGAAACCGTCGCCCCCTGATACTGGGTGGGCACACTCCCCGGCGGCGGAGAGGTCACCGGCTGGGTGCTCTCCATCACTACCAAAGCTTTTTCGAGCTGTGCGGCAAAAGCCCCGGCCGAAGCCGGTCGGTCCGCCGGCAACCGTGCCAACGCCTGCCTCACAACTCCCTCAATAGCGGCCGGAACAGCCACGTGTGGCGCTGCAACAGACATTGGACGGGGCGGCTCCGACAGCCGGGCGACCATCTGGGCCTGCATCGAATCCCCGGCAAAGGCCCGGGCGCCGGTCAGCATTTCGTAGGCGACAAGCGCCAGAGAATACACATCCGAACGGGCGTCCAGCGGGCTGCCCATCACCTGCTCGGGCGACATGTAGTGCGGCGTCCCGACCACAAAGCCGACTTGGGTCATCGGCACAACGCTTTCCTGTCCGCCAACGGCCTTGGCAATCCCAAAGTCCACGACCTTCACCCGGTCGCCTTCCATGACCATGATGTTGTCGGGCTTGAGATCACGGTGAATGACGCCCAAGTGATGGGCCGCATCCAGAGCCGAAGCCACCTGGCGGATGATGTTCACCACCCGCGCCAGCGGAAGAGGTCCTTCCCGCTGCAGCAGCTTCGTCAGCGACTGTCCCTGGATGTATTCCATCGCCAGGAACGTCACGCCGGATTCCGTCTGTCCAAAATCGTGGATGACGACGGCGTTCGGATGGTTGATGCTGGCCGCCAGCTTGGCCTCCCGCAAAAAACGGCGTCCGGCGTCGGCATCGGCCGCCTCCGGGCGCAGGACTTTCACGGCATCAACCCGCCCCAGGGTGCGGTGGCGCGCCGCATAGACACTCCCCATGCCACCTTCGCCCAGTTTGGACAGGACTTCATACCGCCCGGCCAACACCTGCCCAATGAAGGGATCATCCGGGGCAGCCGTCACTGAAACCAGAGTTGCGCCATCGTGTGGACAAAACTGGGCATTGTCCGGGTACTCGGTCCCACAGGTTGGGCAGCGTTTCATCGGTCGTCGGGGCCTCGCCTGAAAACATCGTGCTCACGGATGGCACGGGCGCGACGCCCGACCACCCGGCTGCATCTACAGATCAGGCACGAAGTTTACCCGAAGAAGACACGTGCTGTCTCATACAGTTCATCATCCAGACGTTTGATGCAGGAAACGGCCTGTTCAATCGGCACGGAAACCATACGCATGCCCTGAAGCGCCGCCATACAGCCAAACTCGCTGGCGCGCACCATGTCCACGGCCTTGACACCCAACCGGGTTGCCAGCAAACGGTCATAAGCCGTCGGCACACCGCCACGCTGCGTGTAGCCCAGCACCGTCACCCGCGTTTCGATGCCTGTCAGTTCCTCAATCTTCCGCGCCAGCAGGTGCCCGATGCCTCCCAGGCGGGTGTGCTGAAAGACACGTTCCTTTTCTTCGGGCGTGAGAAAGTCCTCGTCGGGATGCGGATGGGCATCCTCGGCCACAACGATGATGGAAAAAAACCGCCCCAGCGACTTCCGGTGATTGAGAATCTGGCACACCTCGCTGATCCGAAACGGATGCTCCGGGACGAGGATGATGTCGGCGCCGCCAGCAATCCCGGCCCCGGCCGCAATCCATCCGGCATGGCGTCCCATGACTTCAACTACCATGACGCGGTCGTGGGATTCCGCCGTGGTGTGCAGCCGGTCAATGGCCTCGGTCGCCACGGACAGCGCTGTATCGAAACCGAAGGTCATGTCCGTCCCGCACAGATCGTTGTCAATCGTCTTTGGTACGCCAACAATCGGATACCCATACCGGCGGTGCATCTCCAGCGCAGCGCTGAGGGTGCCTTCGCCGCCGATAACCACCAGCGCATCGAGTTCGTACTTGCGCCAGTTGGCACGTATCCGTTCGGCGACCTCGTCAGTTTCCAGGGGATTAACCCGCGACGTGCCGAGAATCGTCCCGCCCCGGGGCAGGATGCCCGAAATGGAATACCGGGTCAGCGGCTCAACCCGCCCGTGAATGAGACCGTTCCATCCCTGATGAATGCCCAGCACCCGTATCCCGTACTGCATGGCGCGACGGACAACGGCACGCAGCGCGGCATTGAGTCCGGGGGCATCCCCACCACCGGTCAATACACCCAACGTACGAACTTCCATGACGCTCCCTTTCCCTGTTCATCCCGAAGTTGCCAGGCGCAGAGGACACCCAGGCCGGCATCCCGCCACACACGCCGTCACTATAGCAAAGCACGAGGGGCATTTCGTTTCACCAGCGTGACATTTCGCACATTTGATCCCATGCCACGGCCGTCCAGGGACGGTCACACACCCGTCGGCAGCCGGTGCGGCCAACCATTGCCCCACAGCACCATCAGATGCGGCGCAGCGCCTGTTCCCAACGGTGCAGGGTGCTGAGCAGCAACAGCGTGATCGGCGGAAACAGCAGCCCGTCGTGGATGGCATCAAACACCGGGAACGGCGCGTTTGGACGCCGGTTGACCAGCGTCCCCAGCCAGTACCCCATCACCAGCGCCGAAGCGTAACCGGCCAGAAGCAGACCAACGACGGCACTGCGGCTGAAGGGCTGCGCCGGGACGGAGGGCGCAGTCACGGAAAGCAGGGTCTGCCGGTAGGTGTAATGCTCCAGCATCACCCACAGCCGCCGTCCCAGAAACCACAGACTGAATAGGCACGCACCCCACAGGATGAGTCGTACAAAAAGATCATCCGGCCCCAACAGCAGGGAGGGCTGAACGGCCGTGGCCGCCAGCGTGGAAAACCAGCCCACGACGACAAACAGCACGGCTTCCGCCCGAAACGCAGCCTCCCGGCGCTCGGCTTCGAGCATGTCATTGATGATGCTTTCGATGCGAATCTTGTAGGCCCGCGCCCGCGCCGCCCGCCGCCGCCGGCTTTCACGCGGATGTGGCGGAGGCGGCGCCACCGACTCGCCCCGGTCATACCGCGCCCGCAACTCCGGGTTGCCCAGCACCCGGTAGGCCGCCGTGATGTCCGCAAAGCGCGCGGCCGCATCCGGCAACTGGCTTACGTCGGGATGATACAACCGCGCCAGCCGGCGAAAAGCAGACCGGATTTCATCCGGCGAAGCCTCACGGGACACGCCCAGGGTTGCGTAGAAGTCCCCCATAACGCCACATGCGAGCCACAGGTGAATTTTGGGTTCGATACGGGCGAATCCTAGCGCAACCGGATGGCATCGGCCGACAGCTTTGCACCTGGCACGCATCACGGTTTTCCACCCGGCCGTTTCGCCTTTTTCCAACCATCCAGTACACTGAAGATGTACCCGTCACCGGCCCTTACGCCTGCCTGACGCCAAAACCCATTATCCGGGGAGAACCTGCCCTATGTCTCTGCCTGATGCCCGAACGGCTGTGTGTGAGCACCTGGCCGGACGGTTGTCGTCTGCAACGCTGTTCCGCAGCCTTATGGCGCATCCCGACTGGCACGTGCCGGTGTACGCCAGCTCCGAGGGTGAAGCGGCCGTGATGACCTTTGTGGATGCCGCCGGAGCGCGCTGGATCAAGGTGTTTACCGACCTGGCTGCCGTCGAAGCCTGGGCTGAACAGGGCGGTGGGGTTCCCGGTCAACAGTGCGTCGTCACGGACGGTGCCAACCTCTTTGGCGCTCTTGAGGACACCCTGGCCGGTGTCGAAATCAATCCCGGCTTGCCTGAAGGCGTTCACTACCAGCAGCAGCATCTCCCGCTCCTGCGCCAGTGGGCCCGGATTGTGGAACTCGAAAGCGCCCTAGAAACGATTGACACGGGAGAGACCCCCATCGGGTTGCTGCGCGACTATGATGCTTATGTGATTGTCCTGAAGCGAACCGGCCCCGACACCGCCCAGTTGGTGCTGGCCCCTGACGCCGACGGCCGTCTGCTTGCCGCCGTCTTCACCGCCGAGGACACCCTGGCGGCGTTCTTTGACCAAGTGCTCGCTACGGCCGACTTTGAGCCAATTCCGGTACGGGTCAACGGCAGGCAACTTTTCGGACAACTCCAGGCACTGAACCTTGACGGACTGGTGTTCAACTGCAGCGGCCCGATACCACCCCGCGCCTTTGGCAGACGGCTGGCGGACTATGTTCTCACACCGGACAACGGACCCGCCCGCCAGTCACAACCAGGTGACCACTAGGCTGCCGTGGACAACGCCTCCTGACGGGCGGCTTGGGCAGCCCCCACCGCCGCGCCCACCGTGGCCGGCAGCAAACGACACACGGCCAGCGCCGAAGGTGCTGTCCGGCGCTCGACTTCCGCACGGATTGGAGCCAGCAGAACCTCGCCAGCGGAAACCAGGTCGCCCCCAATGATGAGCAGCTCAGGATTGAGCAGGTTGATAAGGCGTGCTGCCGCTATGCCCAGGTGAACTCCGGCGCGGGCAATGATGACCTGTGCCAGCTCATCCCCCAAGCGTGCCATGGTGAGCAGGTCCTCAAGGCCAATTTCCCGGTCCCGTGGGATGCCGCGCCGGGAGAGCGAAGAAGTACGATCACGGTACATCCGCTCTTTGGCCCGCCGAATCAGCCCTTCGCTGCCGACCCGTTCCTGCAGGGTGAGGTCGCCGTCCACGTCCACCGAATCGTAACCAATGGCACCGGCAATCCCCGTTGCTCCTGTCCAGAGCTGCCCGGCGTGGAGCATGGCCGCCGAAAGTTCCGGTCCGACTTCAACATAGACCACTGTCTGGCAGCCCTGGGCCACGCCGCACCGGTATTCGCCGAGCAGAGCGGCTGTCGCCCGCGAGACCAGACGGGCCGTTCCCAGGGCACCGCACGGCCGAAGCTCATCCAGGACCACGGACGACCAGAGCGTGTTCGATTCGCACCGGTCGGTCGCCCGGTTGAGATTGCCCGGCAACGCCAGTCCGACACCGCCAAACAACGCCGGATCGGACTCAGTCGCCGCCAGTTCGGCGACAAGGGCACGCACGGCAGCCACAGCTTCCGCTGGCGCATGCCCGGTCAGCGGTCGCTGACGCTGCGTGATGACTTCCCCGCTCGCTTCACAGACAATGCCCCGGAGAAACGTGGCCGCGCACTCTATCCCAATCCACAAGCGCCCGTCTGTCGCGTCTGATGTGTGTACCATGGTGCTAGTATTGCCTACGCCAAAAGGAGTTGGGGACATCCGACGCGGCACGTGCCGACATCGGATACCCAGCATAGCAAACGGCCGGGCCGGCCACATCAATCCCGAAAGTCCACACCGACCTTGGAATCCCTGCCTGTGAGACTGTCAAACCGCCTGACGCTATGCTCCGGCATCCGGCCGGAAAGGCTGCCCCGGCGCGCATTCCTGCTGCGGGCTGGCCTGGGGTTGCTGTGCGGACTGGGGCTGGGCCGGGATGCCTGCCAGCCTGTCTGGGGGCAATCCGGGCGGGTTGGAGACAGCCCAGTACCGTACCTCTCGCTCACAGTCATCGCCCAGGTGCCCACACCGGAAGCCCCGCCGACCCGCCTGACAACAACCGATCTGACCCTGTATGACGCCGGGGTGGAGCAGGTCATCGAAAGCATCGAGCCGGACCCATCGGCGGCCACCATCGTCTTTCTGGCCGATAACTCGGCCACGTTTCAGGTCGAAGTCGGCGATATGGAGCAGAAGGCACGTTCGCTCATCCGGGAACTCTTTACCGGCGACCGGCTGATGCTTGTCGGCTACGCCAAAGCGCCGGAAATCCTGTGCGATCTGACGGACGACGCAGCGCAGCTCGTTGCCGGGGCCAAGCTCTTCCGCAAAAGCTCCGTACCACACCTTTACGATGCGCTTCTGGCTGTAACCGAAGATGTCTTCCGCCCGGCGACGACCGTCAGCAAGCGCGTCATTGTCCTGCTGTCAGACGGCTACGACGAAAGCTCCCAAACCTCATTTGACGCGGCGCTGGCAGCGCTCCAGTCGGCAGACGTGGTGGTGTATGCCCTCCAGGCACCAGACCGGACGTACGGTGCGCCCCGCGCCAAACGGCTCGGCCCCAAGCCGGCCGAAGCCCTCCGGCGGCTGACCGAGGAGACGGGCGGGCGCAGCTTCAAGCTGGACGAAACCCAGGCAGCGGCGGTGCTGACCGATGAAGTACGGCGGCGCTGGTTTCGCCTGCGCTACCGTCCGCAAGGCGTGAACAGCACCACGGCCCGGCGGCTGTTCCTGGTGGCAGCCAGTGAGCAGGTGGTGCTGCGCACCAAGAAGAGCCAACCGCCGGCATCCACAATCCTGAAATAAGAAAAAGTTGACAACACCACACTCAAATCTTATAGTCCTGTACAGGACACGTCCAACGCCGGCCGGTGAGCGTCACAGCGCCCTCCAGCGGCGTTTGGTGAGCCTGATTTCAACGATTGTGTGGAGTGCAACAGGAAAGCCATGGGCAAAATCATAGGCATCGACTTGGGAACGACCAACTCAGTGGTCGCCGTGATGGAAGGCGGCGAGCCGGTCGTTATCACAAACTCTGAAGGGTCACGGACGACACCTTCTGTGGTGGCCTTTACCAAAGACGGAAGCCGCCTGGTGGGACAGGTCGCCAAACGTCAGGCGGTCACCAATCCCGAAAACACGTTTTACTCCGTCAAACGCTTCATCGGCCGGCGTTTCAACGAGGTCAAGGGCGAAATCAAGCAGGTGCCGTACAAGGTCATTGAAGGCCCGAACGGCGATGTGCGCCTGGTCGGCGGCGGGAAGGAGTGGGCGCCGCCGGAGATTTCCGCCATGGTGTTGCAGAAGCTCAAAACGGCGGCGGAAGACTACCTGGGGCAGCCCGTCACCGAGGCGGTGATTACCGTCCCGGCGTACTTCAACGATGCTCAGCGTCAGGCCACCAAGGATGCCGGCAAGATTGCCGGTCTCGAAGTCAAACGCATCGTTAACGAGCCGACGGCAGCGGCGCTGGCCTACGGGCTGGACAAGAAGAAAGACGAAACCATTGCCGTCTTTGACTTCGGCGGCGGCACGTTCGACATCTCCATTCTCGAAGTCGGCGAAGGCGTAGTCGAAGTCAAGTCCACGAACGGTGACACGCACTTGGGCGGCGACGACGTGGACGAATGCCTGATCAACTGGATCGTCAGCGAGTTCAAGAAAGACCAGGGCATTGATTTGACGACCGACAAGATGGCGCTCCAGCGGCTGAAGGAAGCCGCCGAAAAGGCCAAGATTGAGCTGTCGTCGGCGATGGAGACCGAAATCAACCTGCCCTTCATCACGGCGGACGCCTCCGGGCCCAAGCACCTGGTGATGAAGCTGACGCGGGCGAAGTTCGAGCAACTCGTTGACCATATTCTCCAGAAGACGCTTGAACCCTGCCGCAAGGCGCTCGAAGACGCCGGTCTGAAGCCCTCCCAAATTGACGAGGTGATTCTGGTCGGCGGTTCGACGCGCATTCCCAAAGTGCAGCAGATGGTCAAGGAGTTCTTCGGCAAGGAGCCGAACCGTTCGGTCAACCCGGATGAGGTCGTGGCCATCGGGGCGGCCGTCCAGGCCGGGGTGCTGGCCGGTGATGTCAAGGACCTGCTCCTGCTCGATGTCACACCGCTCAGCCTGGGGATCGAAACGCTTGGCGGCGTCAACACCGTCATGATTCCGCGCAACACGACGATCCCGACGCGCAAGAGCGAAATCTTCTCCACGGCCAGCGACAACCAGACCTCGGTCGAAATCCACGTTCTCCAGGGTGAGCGTCCCATGGCGCGCGACAACCGGACGCTCGGCATGTTCCGTCTCGTGGACATCCCACCGGCGCCGCGTGGCGTGCCGCAGATCGAAGTCACCTTCGACATTGACGCCAACGGCATCGTCAACGTCACAGCCAAAGACCTTGGGACGGGCCGCGAACAGAAGATTACCGTCACCTCCGGTTCGGGTCTGAGCAAGGAAGACATTGACCGCATGGTGCGCGAAGCCGAAGCCAACGCCGCCAAGGACCGCGAGCTGCGTGAACGCATTGAAGCCAAGAACAAGCTCGACTCCCTGATCTACTCCACCGAGAAGCTTATTGCCGAAAACCGCGAGAAGATCGCAGCGGCGACGCTTTCCGAAATCGAGGGGGTTCTGTCCGAGGCCAAATCGAAGCTCGAAACTGCATCGCTTTCCGAACTCAACAGCCTGTACGACCGCCTGACCAAAGCGACGTACAAGGTTTCGGAAGCTATGTACAAGGATGTGGCCGGTAGCCGTGCGGCCGGTGCTGGCACCAGCGGGACGGAATCCGGCAAGGGCGATGACAACGTGATTGACGCGGAATACGTGGACGTGGATGACAAACGCTAGGGACCTGCACGCCGGGGCTATCTCCTTGTGCCAGAACGGGCATAGGGGACGTGATGGCTCCGGCGTAACGGCCCGGTTCTTCACATGTGGTCACGGAGGCGACCATGGCGAAGCAGGACTATTACGCGACGCTCGGCGTTCCCAGAACGGCCTCGGCTGAAGAAATCAAGAAGGCTTACCGTCGGCTGGCGCGCAAGTATCACCCGGATGTCAATCCGGGTGACAAGGCCGCCGAGGAGAAGTTCAAAAGCATTTCCGAAGCATTCGACGTGCTCGGCGACGAAGAAAAGCGCAAGGTGTATGATCGCTTCGGCGTGTACACCGAAGCCCATGCCGAAGCCGCCAAACGCGGAGCCACCGGAAGCGGCATCCCCTTTGACTTTTCGACGTTTGACTTTGGCGGTGCTGCTGGCGGCACCTCATTCCGGGACATTTTCGCCGAGATGTTTGGTGGCGGCCGTGCCACCGGCCGGAGTCCCTTCCCGCAGGCCGGACGTGACATCGAACAGCCGGTCTCCATTACCTTCGAGCAGGCCATGGAGGGCGCCACGGTCAAGGTCACATTGCCGCCGATGGCCGGGCGACCGGCTGAAACCATCACAGCCCGTATTCCGGCCGGTGTGGACAACGGCTCCAAGGTGCGTATTGCCGGCAAAGGCTATCCCGGCGTCAATGGTGGGCCGCCCGGCGACCTCTACCTGGTGACCAACGTCGGGTCACATCCCTTTTTCACGCGCAAGGGCGACAACATTTACTGCACCGTGCCGATTACCGTGCCGGAAGCGGCGCTGGGCGCCAGAATCGAAGTTCCGACGGTCGGGGGCAAGGCGCAGTTGCGCATTCCACCCGGAACACAATCCGGGCAGAAGTTCCGCCTCCGCGAAAAGGGCTTCCCGGTGCTGCGCAGCCCCGGACAGCGCGGCGACCAGTTTGTGGAAGTCAAAATCGTCTTGCCGTCAGTCATCAGCGAAGAAACCAAGGAACTGTTGCGCCAGTACGAGCGCCTGAACCCGGAAAACCCACGCAAGTCACTCGGCGTCGAGTGACGTCACCTGTGCAGGACAAAGCCATGACGACACGCGGCCGGAAGCAGACCAAAACACGCCGATACTCGATTGGCGTCGTCGCTGAAACCTTTGGCATCCATGAACAGACGCTCCGCATGTACGAGCGGGAAGGCCTGCTTGTCCCCTCGCGCTCGGCGCGCAACACCCGTTATTACACCGATGCCGACCTCGAACGCCTCAAGTGCATTCTCAATCTCACCCGCGAGATGGGCGTCAATCTGGCTGGCGTTCAGGTCATTCTGGGGATGCGCGACCGGATGCAGGAAATGCACCAGAATATGATGGCTTTGCTCGACTACATCCGCGAACACATGGCCGACCATGCCGCCCACGCTCTAGTGCGCATGCCGCCCATGTCCTTGGTGCAGATTGAACCCATCATGTCGGAAAGGCACACGACCGTCCACGTTGTGGACACAGTGCACCACAGGCAGCCGTAGTCAGGACTGAAGCCGCATCCGTGGAGCAGCCTTCATGAAGGCCAAGCGTGTCATCATCGTCGGCGCCGGACTCGGTGGCCTGTCAGCAGCGCTGCACCTTGCCGCCAACGGCTTTCAGGTGACACTCCTGGAAAAAAATCCGACGGTGGGCGGCAAGCTCAACCGCATCGTGGCGGATGGCTACACGTTCGATACGGGACCGTCACTCGTCACGATGCCGGACATCCTCCGCGACACCTTTGCCGTCGCTGGCGCATGTCTTGACGATTACCTCACGCTTCAGCCACTTGACCCGATTTGCCGCTACCGCTGGCCCGATGGGGCACAGCTCGATCTTTCGGCCGATCTCTCCAAAACGGTCGCGGCGCTGCGCCGCATCGCCCCGGAAGATGAAGCCGCTTTTTTTCGCTTCCTGAGCTACGGCGCTGACCTTTACACGGCCACGGCACCGGTGTTTCTGTTCAGTGACTTTCGGAACTGGCGCCAGCTCTGGCAACGCCTTGACCGCCAGCTTCTGCGGCAACTGCCACGCCTGGCCACGCTCAAAACCGTTGCCGACCGCACGACGGAATTCTTTTCCAGCCCCTACCTGCGGCAGTTGTTCAACCGTTATGCCACCTACAACGGCTCCTCGCCCTACCGGGCGCAGGCGACGTTTTGCCTGATTCCCTACGTTGAGTTTGCCTTCGGCGCGTGGTACGTGGCCGGCGGGCTGTACCGCATTGCTGAAGCCCTGCTTCAGGTGGCGGCGGCGCGGGGCGTCACCATCCAGACGAATGCCCCCGTGGCCGAAATCGTCGTGGAAGGCGGGCGCGTCCAGGGGGTACGCCTTGAAGACAACACCTTGCTGGCGGCCGAGGTCGTGGTATCGAATGCCGACTCGCTCTACACCTACGCCAGACTGCTTCCCGGACTGCGGCGGCGCACCTACGATGACCGGCGGCTGGCGCGCATCGAACCATCCTGTTCGGGCTTCATCCTGCTGCTCGGTACGCGCCGCCGTTTTGACACGCTGGCCCACCACAACATCTTCTTTTCGGGCGACTATCCCAGGGAGTTCAGCGAAATTTTCGACACCCTGACGCCGCCCCGGGACCCGACGATTTACGTCTGCGCCACAAGCCGTACGGACCCAACCCAGGCCCCGCCCGGAGGCGAAAACCTGTTCGTCATGGTCAATGCCCCGGCCGTCTGTGAAGCTTATGACTGGGACGACATTGCCTCCGAATACCGGCACCACATTGTGGCGCGGCTGGAAGCTCTGGGACTGACCGGGCTTTCGGAAAGCATCGTGGTCGAAGAAAGGCTCACACCCAAGCGGTTTGCCGGCTGGTTCAACGCCCATCGCGGCGCCATTTACGGGCTGTCCTCCAACAGCCTGCGCAATGCCTTCTGGCGTCCGCCGATTCGGGCACAGGAAGTCCGGGGACTCTACTTTGCCGGTGGCGGAACGCATCCCGGCGGCGGGATTCCGCTGGTCCTGCTGTCGGGCAAGCTGGCGGCCGCGGCTGTGGCTGAAGACTTCGGACTGCCGTCCGCGACGGCCTGAGCCGAAGCCGCCTTCGCCCGGAGTCAGCTTCGGTTCTGACCGCGCACCAGCGCATCCATCCAGGCAAAAATATCCGGCAGCGCGTCGGGCACGACGAGCAGGTGTTCGGCTTCGTAGAGCTTGAACGTTGTGGGTGTTCCCTGCGCCCGGAGACGTTCGGCAAGCTGCTCCGAACCCGGACGTGAGAAGTCCTTTGTCCCGGCAGAAACAAAGGCCGGCACGGCTTTGAGGGCGGACAGGCTGCCAAGGGCACGGCCGGAAATGGGTGCAATACCGGCCAGGCGGTCGGCGTACCTGGCGGCCACCGCCAACGTCGTTGCTGCGCCGAGCGAGTGGCCGACGATGAACAGGCGCGTCGCCCTGGGGGCCACCAGTGCCGGCAGCCGCTCGATGACCGGACTGTAGTCATCCAGCGGACTCGTCACCCGTGGGCAAATCAGCGCCCAGCGCCGCGCGCGGCACAGGCGGACGATTTCGCCGTCGCCGTAGCTGTCAAAAAACATGTTTTCGCTGCCGCCCGCTCCGTGAAAGGCCACGACCACGACGGGCGCTTCCGGCACTGCCAGGGCGCGTACCGGAAGGGGTCCCTTGGCCGTCGGAACGCTCAGGAACAGCTCGCCCTGTCGCCCAGCGAGGGTCGAGGCCGCCGGTTTGGCGCGAAGCTGCTGCGCCATGGCTTCGGTATCCTGCAACAGCCGGACGCCGGGCACATCGGTCTCGGCCGGGGCGCTTTCGCGCATGGACTTGAGCATCGCCAGCCGGCTGGAGAGCGTGGCCAGGTCCACATCCAGCGCGTCAGGCGGGGGTGTTTTCGTCAACTCGGCCGTGGCGGTCTGCAAGGCGGCCAGCCGCCGGTCGAGATCGCGCGCCCGGCTGAGTCCAACACGCCAGCTCCGGCGTGCTGGTGCGTCCGGCGTCCCCACTACGATGTCGAGGCTTGTATCCGCTTCCTGCCGTGCCGGTTCACAGGCCACACGCACCCGGTGCGGCAAAGCAGCTTGAGGTGAGAGCCGGACGTTGGTCGTCTGCCGGCCAACCCGGAGTTGCAGCACCAGTTCGGGACGCGGCGCAGTGACCTCGTAGAGCGTGTTGATAACGACTTCACAGGCTGTTTCCCGCAGGTCGAGCAACGCCCGCGCCGGCGTGACGGACAAGGACATGGCCCAGCGGTCGGCCGCCTCCAGCGGCTGGTTGCCCAACGCCGCCGCCGTTTCATCGAGCACCTGGGCAACGGCGCCGGTATTGCCCGAAAAAAAGCCCAGCACGGCGGCCTGAACCCGTGGAATCGCCGCCGCGCGCCGCTCCGGGTCGCGGCACTGCATCCAGGCGCGTTCAAGGGCGCGGGTGCGCCGGCCCAGTTCATAACGTCCTTCAGCAAAACGGATGGGGCCCGACGGCCCCTGTACGGACGGCGCGGCCAGTACGACCCCGGCCAGCGCCAGACTCACCATCCCCAACATCACGCGCATTGGTTGCTTCATCACCAGGCATCCCACCTGTGGTCTTGGCCCACAAACGCCTCCGTCACTTTTCCGGTGTGCCTTCCCCGGCTGCCACAGCCCGGCGCATGGCGCGGCCGGAATCGGCAGCGAAGCGCCATTGGAACAGCCGTGCCACCGGATACGCCAGTTGGGTGAGCGGATGCGCCGGACGTGAAAAAGCCAGAATGTCATACGCCACGGCGTCTGTGGAAGCCTCCCACTCGATGAGAAACCGCTCTTCCCCGGACTCGACATGCGCCGGCAGCGTTCCGTAGCCAAATCCAAACCGGCGTTCCTCGGCAATGACATAGACAATCCGGCAGGCATTGAGCGACCAGAACCCGAAGTGCCACGGCACAATCGCCATCACCTGCCCGACTTCAATCGGTGTATCGCAGGGGTGACAGGTGAGCCAACCCAGGTTGAACATCTCCCACCGGCGCAGGGCGGCGCAGGCCCGCCGGAAGACGGCTTCACCAGAGCCAAGCACAACGCGCGTATGGTCAACCGTGTAGCCGTCCGGCAGGGCGGACGCCAGGCGTGTGGCCCCTTCGGCCGTGTAGGTCAGAGGCTGCCGGGCCTGGCTTTCCAGAAAGGTTTTCAACTGCTCTGCTGTCGGCGGCGTGAAAAGAAACATCACCAGCCTTCAAACAAAAAGCACCGGCGTGAAACCACGCCGGTGTGCAGGTGTTGTCAACATGCCCGGACTGTACGGCTAATCTTCACCCTGCGCCTTGGTATAACCGGCTTCACCGTCAAACTCCGGCAGCTTCTCGATGTGCATCCAGCGATACTGGCTGCCGATGCGCTGCACCAGATCGAGAATCTGGGCGTCGGTCAGGTCGCTGGCGGCATCCCGTGCTATGAAGCGGCAGCGGTAATGGTCAACGCAATCCGTCATCGCTCCCACCGAGGGATAGACCTTTGTTCCACGGTTGGAAATCATCTTGAGCTTGAGGGCGCTGCCTTCGGCAAGGGCTTCAAGTGCCGGCCCGAGTTGTTCCGGCAACTGGCCCGTCTCCACGAAAATGTCCGCGCCAACCGTCCGCCGCACTTCAGCCTTGACCATATCCGGGGCCTTCGGGAAATCAGGCAGCACCATCGGCTTGTATTCACGCACCCGCCAGTTTTCCGACTGCCTGCCCAGATTGCCGATAATGGCGTCCGTAAAGGCCCGCGTGCCGACGGCTTTGGCATCGCCCACAACATCCCGGGTCAGAATGCCCTGTTCAAGGGTGACGAGCAGGGCGTTTTCGATCTTGGCCGCTGCCTCGAACTCGCCCAGATGCCGCAGCATCATCACCCCGGACATCAGCACCGCCGTCGGATTGATGACATCCTTCCCGGCATACTTGGGCGCTGAACCATGGACGGCCTCAAAGATAGCGACTTCACTTCCGATGTTGGCGGAGGGCGCAAAGCCCAACCCACCAATTAAACCGGAAGTCAGGTCACTGATGATGTCGCCGTTCATGTTCGTGGTGACGATGACATCGAACTGCTCCGGGCGCTTCACAAGCTGGTGAGCGCAGTTGTCAATGATGATGTGGTTGGCCTCGATGTCGGGATACTCCGGCGCAATGGCCTCGAAGGTACGTTTGAGCATCCCTTCGGTCTGCTTCATAATGTTGGATTTCGTCGCACAGTGGACTTTCGTGCGTCCCTCGGAGCGGGCAAACTCGAAGGCCAGACGTACGATTTTCTCGCATCCCTTGCGGGAAATGAGCTTCAGACACTGGGCGACGCCGGGCGTCTGCATGTGTTCAATCCCGGCATACAGGTCTTCCACGTTTTCACGCACGACCACCAAATCCAGCCGCCGCCCGGTGAAGGGGGTCGGCACGCCGGGCATCTCGCGTACCGGACGGATGTTGCCGTAGGTCTCAAACAGCTTGCGCAGCGTCACGTTGGCGCTCTTTTCACCGAAGCCAACCGGTGTTTCGAGCGGCCCTTTCAGAACGACGCGCGTTTTGGTGATGGATTCAATGGTTTCGGGCAAAACGCCGGAGGGCACGCCCTGCCGAAAGACACTTGCCCCGGCCGCCCGCTCCTCCCAGGCCACAGCCGCGCCGGACGCCTCAATGATACGCCGGGTTGCCTCAACACATTCCGGCCCAATCCCGTCACCAGGGATCAGCGTGACGAGCTTCTTCCCATCCGCAGTGATGTGAAACGCCATGTAACGATGTCCTCGAAGAAAAGTGTGCGAAAGCGCACATAATATCAGGCAGTCTAGTTCCCGGATGCCGTCCGGTCAAGAAACAGCAACGGCGTCGCGCCACGTGGACGCAACGCCGTCAGAAGCAAGGTCCGGAACTGGAAACGGGGAACTAGGAAGTTGCCAGGGCTTCAGTTGGTTCCGGCGTCAGGGCGCGGAACTGAATCTGACCGTTTTCGATGAACACCTCGATGTGCGTGGCATCCTTGAAGTCGCCACGGATGACGGCGTCCGACAGCGGGTCCTCAATGAACCGCTGGATGGCACGCCGGAGAGGACGCGCGCCATACTGGCGCTCATGCGCTGTCTGCTGCACGATCCAGGCCAGCACTTCCGGCGTGGCCGACAGGGACAGCCCCCGGAAACTCAACGTCTCGTTGAGATGGGCCAGCAACAGGGCCACAATGGCTTCCAGATCGGCTTCGACAAGCGGCTCAAAGATGATGATGTCGTCCAGCCGGTTGATGAACTCCGGGCTGAAGGTCTGCCGGACGGCATTCATCACGGCGGCTTCATCGTCCGGGACACTGCCGGGATGAAAACCGAGCCGTCCCCGTTTCTGGATGTGGCGGGCGCCGATGTTTGAGGTCAGAATGATGATGCAGTTCTTGAAGTTGACCGTCGTGCCCAGGCTGTCCGTGAGTTGTCCGTCTTCCAGAACCTGCAACAGGAGATTGAACAGGTCGGGATGGGCTTTTTCGATTTCGTCAAACAGCAGCACGGAGTAGGGATGCCGCCGGACCTGCTCGGTCAACTGCCCGCCTTCCTCGTGGCCCACATAGCCAGGCGGTGAGCCGATGAGTTTGGCGACCGAGTGTTTTTCCATGTATTCCGACATGTCGAACCGGATGAGTGCCCGCTCACTGCCAAAGAGCAGTTCGGCCAGGGTGCGGGCCGATTCGGTTTTCCCAACCCCGGTCGGACCGAGGAAGAGAAAGCTTCCGACAGGCCGTTTCGGGCTGCGGACACCGGCGCGGGAACGGCGGATGGCCCGGGCCAGCGCCGAAATCGCACGGTCCTGGCTGATGACCCGCCGGTGGAGTTCATCTTCCAGACGCAACAGCTTCTGGACTTCATCTTCCTTGAGCGCCGACACGGGAATACCCGTCCAGCGGGAAATGACTTCCTCAATGTCGGCGCGTGTCACCACGGGAGTGGACAGCGGCGGGGGCAGGGTCTCCAGGGACGGTGGCACTTCGCTGCCAAAGCTGGTGAAGTAACTCGTGCGGCGGGGCGCTGGCGTTGTCACTGGCGCTGGGGCACTCTGCTGCGCTGCCCGCAGTTTGACCTGGGTGCCGGCCTCATCAATCACGTCAATGGCTTTGTCGGGCAAAAAGCGATCCACAATGTAGCGGTTTGACTGGTGAACCGCGGCAGACAGGGCTTCAGCGGTGTAGATCACACCGTGGAAGTCTTCATACTTTTCCTTCAACCCCATGAGGATCGACAGGGCCTCTTCCTCAGTGGGCGGCACGACCGGAACCGACTGGAAGCGGCGTTCGAGTGAACGGTCTTTTTCAATGCTCCGGCGGAAATCGGCCGGTGTCGTCGCGCCAATGCACTGAATTTCCCCGCGCGAGAGCGCTGGCTTCATGATGTTGGCCGCGTCGAGGGAGCCTTCGGCCGAACCGGCACCGACAAGCGTATGGATTTCGTCTATGAAGACAATGATGTTCCTGGACTCAGCCAGTTCCCGCATGATGTTTTTGAGGCGTTCTTCAAACTGCCCGCGGTACTTCGTTCCGGCCACAACCAGACTCAGGTCAAGGGCGACGATGCGCTTGTCGGCCAGAAAACGCGGAACATCCCCGTTGACGATCCGTTCGGCCAGCCCTTCGACAATAGCGGTCTTGCCAACGCCCGGTTCCCCAATGAGCAACGGGTTATTCTTGTTGCGCCGACAGAGAATCTGAATCACCCGTTCGATTTCGCTCTGCCGTCCGATGAGGGGGTCAAGCATCCGCCGCGCTGCCAGGTCAGTCAAATCACGGCTGTATTCAGCAATCCCGGAAGATTCCTTCTTATTGCCGCTGGTGGGCGTCGTCGCAGGTGCAGGGGAGAGGGTTCGCAGGATTTCTTCCCGGATGGCCTGCGGCCGCAAGCCATGCTCGTACAGGATACGCGCCGCCAGGGTGTTTTCTTCACGCAGCAGCGCCAGCAACAGGTGCTCGGTGCCAATGGCACGCAGGTTCATCCGCTCGGCCTCTTCCGCCGCATGGACAAGAATCCGCTTGGCTTCCGGCGACAGGGGCAAATCCATGGCGACCGTCGTCCGTTCCCGCCGCACCGTGCGCGCTTCGATGTCACGGCGCACTCCGTCCAGCGTCAGGTGCGCTTTGAGAAAGAAGCGGTTAGCCAGCGCCTTGTCTTCGCGCAGCAAGCCCAGCAACAGGTGCTCGGCATCAATGGCCGGCGCGCCAAACTGCCCGGCTTCATACCGGGCAAAGAAGACAACCCGTCGGGCCTTTTCGGTATATCGCTCGAACATACAGTGAGTTCCTAGCCGTAAGGTCAGTGTGAAGCTGGCTATCGGATGAGGACGTAACCGGATAGCCAGGGAGGTCCCGCTCATGCCTCCTGATTATGCGCCGACGCACAGGGGTTGTTCGTACCGAAAACGACACTGGTGTATTTTCCATGCTCCTGCCTTGGCGAAAAAGGCAGGAAGGCAGCACGTCCCAGCTTCAAAGCGCCAGCGGGCAACCTGTTTCAGGCAGCGTCTCTTTTCAGGCAGCGTCCCTGGGGGAAAGAACCTGCCGGTCAGAAACAGAAGGCCGGATACTGTCCGGGAAATCAAGCGTGTTTTGGGAGGGGAAAAAGCAGCCGTGCCGCCAGGAAACACGCCAGGCAGCAGGATGAGCCGCAGATGGCAGGATGCCTGACCGGGCGCTCCTGCCATTTTTGCTCCGGCTGTCAGGGCTGGGCTGGAGGAACCACACCGTTTCGAGTCAGGCTCCCCAACAGGACGGGAGATGATTCAGGGCGGGTTTCACTCTTTGGCTTCACCCTTTTGCTCACGTCCGAGATTGCTGCTCAATTGACGTGCCAGATTTTCCCGTAAATCTTCCGCCGCACGCGCCAGAAGTTTCCCGGCAACAGCACTGGCCGAGGTCGCCTGGCCGAGCATGACATAAGTTTCAAGGACGGCCATTGTCTGACGACTGACCGGTACCGTGATACTTTGCGCTACCCTGCCACGACGCTTCTTGGCTTCGCCCTGTGCTGAGTTTTGCTTTGTGTTTGCCATAGCTTTTACGTTTCCCCTTTTTTCGAGCTGTTTCGGAAATGCTTTCAAGTACCAGAAGTGACTTGAAAGTGTCATCCCGTTTATAGACGAAATAACTCAAAAAAGGGAAATACTTTTCTCTGAATTGCCCCTAACCAGCCGCCGACAACGTTGTTTCCGGGGTAAATGAGGATGATTTTGCAGCACATCGCGCCGAATCAATCGCAGCGCCGAGCTTTTCGGTTACGTTTCGTTTCCCCTGGAGCAATACCGTTTGGACGGTACCATCCTGATTGCGTATGAGCATGCCAAGGTAATACCGCTTTTTCTGAACGAGATAGGCCAACGGGCCCAGAATCGCCGCCCGAATGCCTGTCAATTGCCGTTCGGAGTAGCTTTGTACCGCTTCCAGATCGGTGTAGCGCACAGCCAATTCCGACTGCCAGCCCTGGTGATGCAGGCTGACCAGAACAAATCCATGTTCGTGCAATTGGATGGCACTGTAGGCCCGTTCAGATTCGTCCGTATCCGCGATGTTCAAGCGATCCAGAACTACCGGTCGTTCCATGACCGCGCCAAGCTGGTGAGTTTGCGCCAGACGTTCCAACCGCTCCATATCGCGGGCTTCAATCCGGGTCGCCTGACGGACCAAATCCCGAAAGACAAACACCCAGATGGCATACATCGTGCCGATGGCAACAACCGTAAAGGTGATGCGCATGGGCAAAGGCAACTGATTGAAACCTGGTGCGTCCTGAAGGAACACAATCCAACCAAACATCATGGGCAGCAGTGGCATGGCAGGAACCTCGGATGAAAAGCAGTCAGGCAACCTGCTTCCAACATAGTCAATTGTCTTCCAGGGTGTGAGAAGAAAAGCGGCCCGAATGAAAAAAGCCGGCCATTCCGGCCCGCTGCTCCACCGTTACCGGGCAGTATTTCAGAGTGCAGCCAGGTCTTCTACGATGCGCTGCGCAGCGGCGGCCGGGTTAGCAGCCGCCGTGATCGGACGCCCCACCACAAGGTAGGTAGCCCCGGCCGCCAACGCCGCGCGCGGCGTCAACACCCGCCGCTGGTCGTCCGGGATGGCATCCGGCAGACGGATGCCCGGCGTCACAATGGCGAAATCCTTGGGCACGAGACGCCGCACTGCCGCGACTTCCTGGGGCGAACACACCACGCCCCCCAGCCCGCAGTCCACGGCCAGACGCGCCAGACGGAGAACAACCTCCTCCGGTGTTCCAGCCAGCCCAATCTCATCAAGTGTCGCCTGATCGGCGCTCGTCAGCAGGGTCACGCCCAGAATGGTCGGCCGCTGGCGGCCCGGCGGTAGCGCAGCCAGTGGCTCGACAGCAGCTTGCAGCATCGCCCGTCCGCCCAGCGTGTGGACGGTGCACAGGTGTACGCCGAGCTGCATCACCGCCGCCACCGCGCCGGCCACCGTGTGGGGAATGTCATGAAACTTCAGGTCCAGAAAGACACGTGCGCCGGTCGCCAGCGCCGCTGCCACGACCGGTGGACCGGCCGCCGTAAACAGCGTCTTGCCAATCTTGAAGCCTCCGACATAGGGGGCGACCTCCTGCATGAGCTGCTCGGCCGCAGCGCGGTCGGACGTGTCCAGTGCAACTAGCAGCCGCTCAGCAGGCGAGGACGGATGATGCATAGGCGCGGCCAAGCCAATCTGCCGTCCGTGGCAGCCACAATGCCACGGACGGCAGGCGGGAAGTCATCCAGACGGCGTGCCCGGTCAGGGTCAACCGTGGAACGCCATCAGTAACGGGTCCGGTACCGGCGTCCCGTCGTACGTGCATTGCGCGTGATATAACGCGGGGCGGCTGCCGGCCGGCTTTCCGCCAGGGTAGGTGCCGCTGCCGCGCCCAAGCGGTCCTGGGGCGTCAGCGCCGCATAGGCCACGGCAAAACGCTCACGGGTGCCCACTGGAAGCTTGAGGTTGAAACCCGCTGGTGCCAGCGCCCGGTGCAGTTCGGGGTTGAGGGATGTCAACTCGCTGACTGGGACTTGGAGCAGGTCGGCCGCCACAACCAGCGAGGTTGGCGTATCGAGCTGAAAGGTGTCGTACCGCATTGGCGGCTCCGGCGTTACATCAAAGCCGTATTGCTTGTGATTTTTGGCAATGGCAATAACGGCCAGAATCGCCGGAACATAGTTCTGTGTTTCACGCGGCAGAAGTCCGCGCTGGTGCAGTTCCCAGAAGTCGGCATAGCCACACCGCTCGATGGCGCGCTCGACATTGTGCTCACCGCAGTTATAGGCCGCCATAGCCAGCAGCCAGTCACCGGCAAAGTAGTCGTACAAAAATTTCAGATAGCGGGCGGCCGCGCGGGTGGAAGCTTCCGGCGCCACGCGCTCATCCATGTAGGCATCTTGCCGCAGCCCAAAGCGTGCGCCAGTTCCCGGAATGAACTGCCAGATACCCCGCGCCTTGGCAAAGGACAATGCCCGTGGTTGCCACACCGACTCGACCTGAGCCAGCCAGATGAGGTCTTTCGGAACACCTTCTTCGGCAAAGATGCGCTCGGCCATCTCGCGGTAGCGCCCGGAGCGGATCAACCCACGCTCCATCGTGATGCGCCCCCGCCCAGTCGTGTAGAAGTTCATGAACTGATACACCTGCGCCGTCACCGTGAACTTGAAGTCGAAGTTCGACATATCCAGCTCACCCATCGGACGGGCGCTGATGCGGCTGATGTCCAGGGCCGCCAGTTCGTCGCGGTAAGTCCCCTGACCGGCTGCCAGCGCCGCCTGTCGCAAACCGGTGTGCAGCAGTTCAATGCGTCCCTGGAGTTCAAAAGCGTAAGCCTGCACATCCTGTCCGGCGCGCAACTCGGCTGGAGCCTGTTCAAGAACGGCCCTGGCCTGCGCAAAACACTGCCTGGCATCTTCAAACTGACCGTTGCGGAAGGCTTCTTCACCGCGTTTGAAATGACGCTCCGCAGCCGCAATGAGGGCGCGCCCCGACGTTGTTGGAGTGGACACCAGAGGCGCTGGCGACTGCGCAACCGCGACGACCGTTCCGCATAGCGTCAACGCACAGAATGCGGATACGCGCCAAAGACCAAGGCATGACGTCATGGCATCTCCTGAAAAGTCCCAACTTGAATGGTGGTGAGCCTCCGAACGCATCAACCTGCGAGAACAGATCAGGGCGGAGTACGCAAAACGCTCGAAAAGCTCAGCCGGAAGTGCCAGCCTTCTATCATCAGGGTGAAGGCAATGTCAAACCCTGTCTCATATTTTTGGGGTCAATCGCCGCCTGCAAAGGCTATTCGGCAGCCGGGGTCTGCGCCGCCTGGAGTGCCGTCAGGGCAATGGCGTCCACGATGTCGCTGGCATCACAGCCACGGGAAAGGTCGTTGGCTGGCTTGGCCAATCCCTGCAAAATCGGCCCGATGGCTGTCGCCCGGCCCAGGCGTTCGACCAGCTTGTAGGCAATGTTGGCCGCTTCCAGACTGGGAAAAATCAGCACGTTGGCGTAACCGGCCACCGGGCTGCCAGGCGCTTTGCGCGCCCCGACGACGGGCACGATAGCGGCATCGGCCTGCATTTCACCATCCACGAGCAGTTCGGGACGCCGCGCCGCCACCAGCCGCACGGCTGCTGCCACCTTGTCCACGAGCGGATGCTCGGCACTGCGCCGCGTGGAAAACGACAGCATGGCAATCTTTGGCTCGACACCCAGAAAGGTACGGCAGTTTTCCGCTGCGGCCAGCGCAATGTCGGCGAGTTCAGCCGCGGATGGTTCGATGACAATCGCGCAGTCCGCAAACAGAAAGTTTCCGTCAGCACCAAAGGACGGGTCCTGTACCGTGACGAGCATGAAGCTGGAAACGATGTTGAAGCCCGGCGCCAGGCCGATGACCTGAAGGGCCGCCCGCACGGTTTTGGCCGTCGAATGCGTAGCCCCAGCCACGGAACCGTCGGCGCGTCCCGTCTGCACCATCATGTTCCCGAAGTAGAGCGGATCACACATTACTTCGCGGGCCTGCTCCAGAGACAACCCCTTGGCTTTGCGGCGCTCATAAAAAGCCTGGGCGAAGGCTTCGCGCTCCGGGGCGGTGGTGGGTTCCACGATGGGAAAGCGGTCCGGGTCAATCCCCAGCGCCTGCGCCTGCTCACGAATACGCGCGGCATCCCCCAGCAATGTCACCCGTGCCATTCCCTGTTCCTGGCACATCACGGCCGCGCGCAGTGTGCGCGGGTCCTCCCCTTCCGGCAGAACAATATGCCTGGACAACTGCGCGGCCCGCTGACGCAGGCGTTCAAGTAGTGTCATAGCGGTGCTCCTTGCGGATAAGGCGTCCGTTCATTCGAGCCGTAAGCGACGACTGAGGATTTTTTCGTCGGGAAACAGGCTCGCTTGTGTAGCCGCATCAAATCCGATGGTGGAATCCGGCGTCGGTACGAGACCAACCAATTCCGGCCGCCCAACCCGCACCCCATAGCGTTTCGCCGCCGCCGCCACGGCATAAAAAACGTCCGCCGGGCGCGTCCGGCGCACATCGGTCAGGTTGCAGGAAACCTGTACCGTACCACGGGAAGCCAGGCGCAACCCCAGCGCCTTGACCCCTGGCAGGCCGCCCTGCGCTGCCCGCAGTTCCCGCGCGATGGAGCGGGCAATGTCCGGCGCGTCCGTTTCCAGTTCGACGTTGAAGGCAATCAGGTAATCGCGCGCCCCAATGGCCACGGCTCCGGCCGTGGGATGCGGCCGGGGCGGGCCGTAGTCCGGCGTCGGAAATGTCGGTGCCGTCCGCACCGCCCGCCGAAGTGCGGCCAAATCACGGTACACCGCCTGGTGCGCCGCCTCGCCATAGCAGAAGACCGGAAGCCCATGGCGGACGGACACCTGCTGGCTGACCTGATGGGCCAGGGCCACGCAATCGGTCATGGTCACGCCGCGTACCGGAATGAACGGCACGACATCCACGACGCCAATGCGCGGGTGAACGCCCTGATGTCTGGAGAGATCAAGGCATTCCACCGCCCGGGCCAGGCCGGCTATGGCGGCGGCGCGCACGGCTTCGGGTGAACCGGCAAAGGTGATGACCGACCGGTGGTGATCGGGATCAAGATGCTGGTCAAGGATCGGTTGCCCCAGGGCGTGCTCTATTGCCGCCACAATGGACGCCACGACCTCCGGCCGCCGACCTTCACTGAAGTTAGGGACGCACTCGACCAGCGGTGCACCCATAGCTCGTCAGCGCGCTGCCTGCAGGTGGGCTTCAAGAAACCACAGCCGCTTGTCCATCGCGCGCGAAATGCCGGTGTAGAGATCGGCCGTATCAGCATCGCCCAGTTCATCGGTTTCGGCAATGGCTGCCCGAACATGATGGGCAAATGGGGCATACCGCTCGGCCAGTGCCTTGACGTGATCCAGCCCGTCCTGAATGTCAGTGGGATATTCCGCCAGAATCGACTGCGCCGCCGCGATCCGCGCCGTTCCCAGCGCTGTACCACCCAACGCCGTCACGCGCTCGGCAAGGTCATCCACGAAGCCGTCCAGCTCGGTCGCCATCTCGTCAAACATCTCGTGCAGGGCAATGAACTGCGGCCCTTTGACATTCCAGTGGGCCTGTTTGACCTGGGTTTTGAGGTCGAGTGCCGTGGCCAACGATTGATTGAGAAGCCGAATGACCGCAACCCGAATTTCTTCGGGCAGGTCAAGGCGTGTTGCGTGCAGTTGCTCACCCATAACGCTATCCTCCTGTGGAAAAAACTGTGAAAATGTGGAAACCAGTAACCAAGCCCCGGCACCCTCTGGAAAGGCCTTGCCTTTACACGTAGCGCAGTTACACGTAGCGCAGTCGCATGGAAGTTTCCGCCAACTCATCAACGCGGGCGGCGATTTCCGGTGAGATGAGTTGCCCGTCCTGGAAGTCGGCTTTCGTAGCATAGACGAAGCGCGGGACAATCAAGGCCCGAAAATCCAGCATCAGGCTGTTGGCCAGTCCAAGCACTGACATATAGCTCCGCTGTCCGCCAGCGGCGCAGAGAAAGGCTACGATCCTGCCTGCCCAGGCCGGGCCGGTAAGTTCGACAAGGTTCTTGGCCGCCGCATTCACATCGTAGTTGTAAATAGGGACGGCCAGCGTCACCACCCGCGCCTCGGCAATGAGTGCCGACAGGGCCGCCACGCCGGGGTCATCGTAGGCTGGCCCGCCATCGCAGAGCGGCAGGGGATAATTGCGCAAGTCCACGAATGCCACCTGTCCACCACGTTGGGCATAAGCCTCCGTCACGTGGCGGGCCAGAATCCGGCTGTGGCTGTCCGTACGCAGTGACGTGGCCAAGACAAGGTATTCCATAAGAGTGATCCTTAACGTGCCAGAACGCGCGCCCGGCGCATCGGGGCAGGCGACTCCAAAGAGGCCAGCCAGTGCCCGGGCGCGCATCACATGGCCCGGAAGATGAACGTTCAGCGCGCCGTCACTTTTTCCAGCGCCTCGGCATAACGCTTGGCGTGGGCTGCTTCAACTCGTCCAAAGGCTTTGAACTGTTTGGCAGCCCGCTGAAGCATAGCCTTGAACCGCTCGGCATGCTCACGGGATTCAGCCCCCTGCTCGATGAATTCCGCCACGGCGGCAGACTCCCCTTCCTGCCGCGCTTCTTCGGCAAAGGTCGGGTACATCTGCTCGGTTTCGTACATTTCGCCTTCATAGGCGATTTGAAGCAGCTTTTCGACGGTCATTTCGGACTCTGGATACATCAGTTGCAGGTGGGCAAAGGCGTGCCCGGTTTCTTCGTCAGCCGTACGCTCGAACAACTGGGCGACTTCCTCGTTGCCCAGCTTGCGGGCAAGCTGGCCGAAGTAGAGGTAGCGGCGGTTGGCCATGGCTTCACCGGCAAAGGCCGCCTGGAGGTTCTGCTGGGTTTTGGTCTGTGGTTGGTTCATGGTGTGGTCTCCTTCATAGACAAGATTCTGATTTAGATTTTGTCTAAATCAGTGGGTAAAAAAATTTCAGGCCCCGGCCGCCTGGCCCGACTGGGCACAGTCCGCACACAGGCCACGCAAGGTCAGGTCGAAGCCCTCGATGACGTGCCGCCCCGGTAACGTGCACTGTGGCCACGGCCCGACCAACTCTGACTCAACATCCTCAACCCGTCCGCACTGACGGCAGACAAAGTGATGATGTGGCTCAAGGTTGGGATCGAAACGCATCACGCCCCCTTCGTGGATTTCCATCAGATGCCCGTTTTCCCGAAGCCAGTTGAGCGTGTTATAGACCGTTGCCCGCGACGCCATGGGAAACCTGGCGTTGACGGCAGCCAGCACCTCTTCGGCCGTCGGATGGTGGGTGCACTGCTGCAAATACTCGACGATGGCCAGGCGCTGCGGCGTCAGCTTGAGGCCACGGGTGCGAATCAGGGCAATTACTTCTTGGGCCGTGAGTCGTTTCATAACACTGGCTAGACTAAGTCCAAAAAAGGAATTTGTCAATACCCTTTTCACCGGCCCAGCGACCCGCCAGATTGCCGCTCGCTACGGTACCGCTCTATCTCACGTGGCGACACATTCACGACTTCCGCCTGGGACGGAGTGATACCAGCCAGGGTGTCAAGCGTCATCGGAACCGGCTGCGCCTGCCCTTCGGCCTCAAAGCGCAGCGGCAACCACCCAAGCCAGGTGCGCCGGTAGCGGACATAGAGCATGACCCGCTGATTGGGGGGGTCCAGCCGGACACGTACACTTTCCACCTCCAGCTTCCGGGCGGCAAGCCGGGCTGCCGTCTGCTCGCGCAAGGTGGCCAGAGGCTGCTGCCGATCCCGGGCCAGCGCCGCCAGTTCTGCCCCCAGGCGGAAGTTTGCCTGGCGATAGAGAAGATAGGTCGCCAGGGCGTAGGTCAGGACCACCAAACCAGCCAGCAGCATGGTCATTTTCATCCACGGCCAGGCTGCGCCCCGCCGGATGGCCCACACCGGTTGCGACTCAAACGTGGGACTGGAGGAACGCACTGGCTCCGGGGCGGCTTTCAGAGCAACGCCCTTTGACGCACGGGCCAGGGCAGCAGCCGCCGCGGCTGCACTTTCCATAGCGGGGAGTGACGGCTCGGGTGCCCGGTCAACCGTTCCGGCAACCGGCGCAGCCGCTTCGGGCCGGGCTGAAACCGCCTCCGGTGGCGGCGGCACGGAAACTACGGACGGCGGCGATGCCGGGACAGAAAGTGCTGGAGCCGAAAGCTTTTCCGTGGATGAACGCGCCTCAGCCGCCCGAATGGACTCAGAGCTATCGGCAGGTTTCCCGACGTTATGCACCGGCAACGGCATCACTGACGCAGGAGGCAAGTCTTCGGATGGGAGTCTCCCTCCCCGCTGGAGCAGCACTGGCGGCGCAACAGCCGCAGCCTGGCGAAGCTGGGCGCGAAAATCCAGGGCCGGATTCGACGCCGGTTCATCCGTGTGCAGACGTGGCGTGGGAGCAGGCACCAGCGCTGGATCAGACAGCGGGGCCACTTCCGGCGTCGAGGCCGAGGACAGCGCAGCCTCGAACTCAAGAGCAAAGTCGAGCGCCGTCGCATGCCGGGCTGCCGGATTTTTGCTCAAGGCACGCATGACGCAGAGTTCGACGGCTTCCGGTAAATCCGGGCGCAGGTCACGGAGCGGACGCGGCGCGGCAGTCACCTGCTGCATCATAACGGTGGTTGTGACCTTGCCCGGAAAGGGCACATTGCCGGTCAACAGTTCGTAGACCAGTGTCCCCAGGCTGTAGATGTCAGAGCGGGCATCGAGCGGTTTGCCCTCACACTGCTCCGGCGACATGTAGTGGGGCGTGCCCATGACACTGCCGGTTTCGGTCGTGAAATCCGTGCCGACGGTGACGGCATCCATGAGTTTGGCAATCCCGAAGTCGAGCACCCGCGGGATTTCCTCGCCATCCACAACCTCAATCATCACGTTGTCCGGCTTGAGGTCACGGTGAATGATGCCCTTGCGGTGGGCGGCATGGACGGCCGAGCAAATCGGTTTCAACCAGCCGACGAGCTTTTCCGGTGCCACCGTTCCCTGCGCATTGAGAATGCGACGCAGGCTCCTGCCCTCAATGAAATCCATAACGAGGTAGGCCACGCCGTCCGGCGTAAGGCCGAAGTCCGTTACGGAAACAATGTTGAAGTGCTTGAGGCGTCCGGCCATGGCGGCCTCGCGGCGGAAGCGGGCCAGCGCATCGTCATCCGAAACCAAGTCCAGGGACAGCACCTTGACGGCAACCGTACGGTGGATGAGCAGGTGACGCGCCCGATAGACCGTACCGGACCCGCCGCGGCCGATCCGCTGCTCGATGCGGTATTTGCCATCCAGTGTCCGCCCCAGAAAGGGGTCGTTCTGGGAGGCTTCACGCGGGGCAGGGTCCGAAGTCACATCCAATGGCAGGCGCATTGTCAAGCCGGCCAGCAAAGCCGGTGGCACGGCCGACGCGCCGTGGGGAACAGAAGCGTCGCGCATGGCGAATCCTCAGAAGATGGGTCGGGAAGAAGTCAACCTGGCTGAAACGAACGCCACGTCCGGGAAGGCGGTGAAACTTTCTCAGAAAAGGATTCCCAAACCTTGAGGAACCATAGGTTATACGCCCACAACCGCAAGTTCAACCCGGAATCCAGCCCCCTATTGGAGCCACAGTTTGAACAACCAACTGACGAGCACCCCCACCAACACGACCAGCACCGTCAACAGCGGTGGAAACCAGGTCTCCACCCGGTTCACCCAGTTTCCCTTTCCCAGCAGATACAGCAGGGAACGCAGCCACCACCAGCCAAACAGGGCAAACACCACCGGCGAGAGCGGATGAAAACGCAGGGCGCGCTGCCACTCCCCCTTGGCCAGCGCGCAGAAGGCGCGGGTCATACCGCAGGTCGGACAGTCCATTCCGGTGGTGGACTTCAGCGTGCAGAGCACCACCGTCGGCACATCTGGCGGGCGATACCAGAAGCTGACCAGAAAGACAAGCGTCGTAAAGACGAATCCCGACAAATATGCCATGATGGCAACTTGGTCAGGAGTTTTGGGTGTATCAGGTGTGGGACGCATGTCCGAAAACCATCAAATACGGGATGCCGAAATGCCGCTTTCTCCCGGATTGGAAACCCCGTCAGCCAATTCGCCAACCACCACAGCGGGGCTGGCGCGACGTACCGCCTACCTCGTCATTGCTCTGGTGGTCACAATTGGCTATGCCAACAGTCTCAACTGCGGGTTTGCGCAGGATGATGTGTATGTCGTCACCCTCAACCGCGCCATTCGTGATTTGCCGCACATCTACCGCGTGTTTGCCCAACCTTACTGGGGAATAGGTCATGAGGAACACGCCACCTACCGCCCTGTGGTCAACGTCAGCCTGGCGCTCAACTACGCCGTTCACGGATTTCACCCCCTTGGTTATCACTTCGTCAATCTGGTGCTCCACACCATCAACTGCTGGCTGCTGTATGGTCTGGTTTGCGCCTACACCCGCTGGAGCCAACTCGCCCTGTTTACGGCACTCCTGTTTGCCGCCCATCCGGTGCACGTCGAAGCCGTAACGCAGGTGGTGGGGCGCACCGAGTTGCTGGCTGCTGGGTTTGGTTTTCTGAGTTGGCATGCCTACCTGCGCATCGGCGAAGGACGCCACTGGCGCTGGCTGGCCTGGGCGGCCTTTGCCGGTGGGATGTACGCCAAGGAAAGCGCCTTGACCCTCATTGGCGTCATCGGCTTGGCCGAACTGTGCGCCGGACGCCTGCGCACCCGGCAGGAGTGGCAACGCGCAGCACTTGATGCCACAGGCTATCTGGTTGTCGCCGCGAGTTACATCTTCATCCGTCGCATCATCAACGGACAGTTCGGCGTTCACAGCGAGCATACCTACTTTCAGGGCGATCCCTGGTACACGCGCGTTCTCACCATGTCGCAGGGTATGGTGGAATACTTCCGCCTGCTGACGTTTCCCTACAAGCTCTGTGCTTTCTACGACTTCAGTTTCTTCCCGAAAGTTTCGACCATCACCCCCCGCGTGGCTGGGTCACTCATGCTGGTAGCGTCAGTCATCGGGGTCGGTCTCTGGGCCTGGCGGCGGCAACCGCTCGTCGCATTTGCCATCCTGATGTTTTTTGTCCCGGTGTCGCTGGTCTCCAACATCATTTTCCCAACAGGTCTCCTTATTGCTGAACGGGTACTCTATGTGCCATCAGTTTCCATCTGTCTTCTCGGTGGGCTTGGCCTGGCCACGCTCTACCGGCAGTCACGACATGGACGCTACGCGGCCGTCGGGTTGTGTGTCGTCATTCTGGGGCTGATGTGCTGGCGGACCATCACCCGCAACCCCGACTGGACGGACAATAAAGCCTACGGTCGGGCGCTGGTACGCGATGCCCCCGGCAACCCCAAGGGCTGGATGGCTATGGCCAAAACCTATAGAGATGAAGGCGACCTGATCGCAGCAGAAGTGGCACTTCAGTATGCCATTGCGATTAGCACTTACCCATCAGCACCACGTGTAGCCTTGGGAAATCTCTATCTGCTCCAAGGCCGGTTGGCAGAAGCTGAGGAATCATTCCGTGCAGCCATTACCAGCAGTAATCCCCCTGGTTGGCATGCCTACTTTTCCCTGGCCAATCTGCTGGCCCGGCAGGGACGCACAGCGGAAGCCCTGCAGTGTTATGAGACCGGGAAACGCGAAGCCGAGAAACGGCGGTACGTGCCCTCCGCCGAGATTTTGGCTGGAACAGCCGCCGGATTCTACCGGGGTGGTCACTACTTGGAAGCCCTCCGTATCTACGAAGATGCCCTGCGCCGTGATCCCCTTCTGGCAGAAGCCTGGGCCGGATACGGCCTAACCCGGCTCCGCCTCCATCAACTGGATGAAGCGCGGATGGCTCTGGAGCAGGCCGTTGCCCTTGATCCCAGCCTGGCCGATGGCTGGATGAACTTGGGGAGCGTCTATGGTGAACAAGGTGACTACCAGGCGGCCCGGCGGGCCTTTGCCGAAACCCTCAAACTGGACTCGGCCTCAGCAGAAGCCTATGCCAATCTTCGGTTGGCAACCAGCTTGGCCTTTTCTCAGTAGGCCGGACGGTGCACAATCGGGAACACCCGCACGGTCAGGCTTGGGGGGTGACTTGCATCGTCCAGACCCGCAGCACAACGTCATCTACACAGAAGCCAGAGCGCTGAACGTAAACCACCCTGGCAGTTGATGAGCGATGACCACTTCAAACAATCTGGCTCAGAGCACATCTGCGACAAACCTTGAACTGGCACGGCAGGCCTTTCAGCAGGGCAAGTATGAGGAAGCCCTGATGCAAATCTATGCTGCGCTGTGGAGTGGCGTTCACGATCCAAACATCCACTTGCTTTTGTGGGATGTTCTCGAAGCCCAACGGCTGGAACGCAGTCGGGTCAAACTGCTGCGCAAAGCCATCGAGGAAGTGGCGTTCTCACGCAAGCCCAAAGCTCCTCTGCCGGTCATCGAACCCGATCCCGATCCGAACGGGAAGCGGCGGGCGCCGCGTTTTCCGGTCTCGCATCCGGTGATCCTCGTTGCGAATGATCCCCGGCGCAAGCTCTGGGCTGAGCTGGCCGTGGTCGAAGTCACAAGTCTGGTCGGTGCGCAACTGCGTGTGGCTACAGAGTTTTTGGTGGGCGAACACGTCCACCTGTTTGGCACCCGGGGCGACGCCCAGGAGTCCATTGAGGCTGTCATCCGCAACCTTCGCCCTGATGATGAGGAAGAAGGGCGTTTTCTCGCCGGCGTTGAATTCCTGACGCCTGCCGGCCACTGGCTGCTTCCCAACCAGAACCAGGCTGAAACCGCAGATGCTTCCTGAAAACTGAATTCCCTGTTCCACAGCAACCACAGCCGGTCAACCATTTCCGTCCATCACCGTTGGGCCCGGCGGCCAGCACGCAGGAGTGGATGAGCGGTGTAGCTCGTCGAAAAGTTGTTCCCCAACTGAAAATGGCGCTTGATGGTGGCCGCCGGGTCGAAGTACCACTCACCGAGTGGGCGGTGTCGCTCGTTGCGGTCAAACCATCCCCACGGGGGACGCGCCATGTTGCGGCCGCCGTTGATCCCCAGGAACGCCGAACCCAGCACGCCCAACCAGACTGCCCGGCGCTTCCCGGCCACGGTGATATGGCGTGTGCCGTAGTTGAACTGCTCGCCGTAGGTTTCGTTGCGTCCCGCCTGCGCGCGTGCCCACAGGGTGGTCTCCAGCGGCACGAGGGCATAGCCCAGGCGGCGCGGCGGTTCGCCATCACCGGGCACATCCGCCTGTCCCGTGTACTCATAGCGCACGACGCCTTTGACTGCGGCGCGAAGCTGGCGCTGGCTGCCCCGGTACGCCTCGATGCCATGCCCGCGCGGCTCGATAAACAGCAAGGGCCGCTGCCCTTCAAGTCGGATTGAATTTGCGGACTGCCCGGTACCGGGGGTGTAACGGAGAAACTTGTTGTGCGCCAGCGACTCCACAAAGACGACCCGCTCCCTGCCCTGTCCGGTCCGGGACTTGGCCACAACAACAAGACACCCTTCGAGGTCGTTTTCGTGGGCCAGCACCAGATCATCCACCGCGCCGGTGGGGTCGTACTTCCGCCCGTAGCGCGCCCCCAGACGCAGGAGATCACTCATCACCACGCCCCGGCGGTTGCCCCCCTTCCAGTCGCGGGGATGAAAGACGGCATAGTGGATGAAATAGTGGGTCGCCGTTTCGCAAACCGAAAAATAGACCCACGCGGCCAGCGGAAAGCGCAGGTCGTCAGCATTTTGCCAGTTGTTGTCGCCGCGCCAGTCACCATCGAAATCAAAGTTGGTGATGTAGTCAAAACGCGGCGTCTGCCCCAGCCCCTGGTAGAAAATCGGCGCATAGCGGGCAGCCAACGCCAGGTCGGCGTCAAAGCCCGGCGACTGGGCGTAGCCAAGAACAGACGACGCAGCCAACAGAACCCAAGTCAACCAGCAGAAGTCAACCAGCAGACCAGCCAGCCTGTTGCCCACCGAAGCCAACCTTGTGCACTGCGGGTTGGCATGAAACATCAGGCACTGGGCGTTGACGAGGCCGTACCGCCGGCTTTGTGCTGGTTCAGTACGGTTGTGATCCGATGCCAGAGGCGGGATTTGTACCGGGCCGCCGTGTTGCGGTGAATGATGCCTTTCTGCACCGACTTATCAATGACTGAAATGGCATCCAGATAGACTTTCTGAAGCCCCGTCGCCGTCTTCCGGTTGACGCCCGAAAGTTTCTTCGGTTCGACCAGCGCCAAGTCCTCAGCCGTTGGTTTTCTCAGGGCAGCGCGAAGCTTTTTGATAAAGGTGCGCAAGCGGCTGCGGTTGCGGCGATTGATGGCGTTGCGCCGCTCGGTCTGACGGACCCGTTTGATGGCAGAAGCCTTGTTCGGCATGTGGCTTGATTCGTCTCCTTCGTAAAACGCTGGCTCAAAGCAAGTCGCTTAGGATAAGGATTCAGCCTCTTTCCGTCAACGTTCACCGCATGACGGGCTGGCAAAAATTTTCCCTGACGGAAACGCCCACGGCGCTGACGCTTGCCAGGTGCATCGGCAGGCCGGTATGGTTGCTCCCACGATTCAAACAATAATTTTCCTTGATTGGATGCGCCATGACCGAGCCGCACACCCCACTAACCGACACACCTTCCTGGATGGACCGGCTCAACTGGGTCGGAGCGACGGCCTCACTCATCTGTGCCGTTCACTGCCTGGCCATGCCGCTGCTCGTCGGTGTACTCCCGATTCTGGGGCTGAGCCTGCTCACGTCCCCATGGCTTGAATGGTCTCTGATTGGCTTTACGGGCGCAATTGGTCTGCTCACGCTGCTGCCCAGCTACCATCGGAAACATCGCCGGTTACAGCCACTGGCCCTGTTCCTGCTGGGCTTCGGACTCATCCTTGGCACAAAGTTCCTGCTCGATGAAGGCTCCTCGCTGGAAACCTCCGGCATGGTCACGGGAGCGCTCTTCGTGGCCAGCGCCAATCTGACCAATCACCGCCTTACACACACCTGCACTGTCTGTCGGCACTGACGGGCCACACCAGCAACAGTCACAGAGCACTCACTTCCCGGAAGGCAGGGCTTCCAACGTGTCGCTCCGGCTGGGAAACCGTGACAACTCGGCCTTGAACTCGCCGATCTCATTGCCGCCCGTGATCCGTACGGCATAGCGATAGGCATCATCCGTAATCCACAGTCGGATTCTGCGTTCATCGGAGGGCTTCCCGTTGGCGTCGAGTGGGCGCAGCGCAAGCTGTACGACCGGGACAGTCTGCCCGGCAACCTCCAGGGTCTCACGTCCAAGGCGCTCAATCTCGACCGTCACAAGGGTGCCGTTGCGTTCGTTCAGAGCCGACAACCTGATGGTCGTTGGCCCCTCGAAATCGAGGTTGCGCGTCGTCCAGAGCAAACCGGCCAGGTCATAGGTGTCGCCACTCAGCTTGATCAAACGGCCGCCGTTGACCTGCGCCGTTCGTCCCGACTGGTCAAAAACCGTCACCGTCCGCTCAACCCGCCCTCCTTCCTTGAGGTCAGCTTCGGCGCGGTAGGGCAGCCGCGTAACCGGATCGAGATAGGTTACAAAGCGGTCGTCGAGATCAAACAACGTTGCCTTGACAAACCCGATGGTTTCAGCGCGCACAAGCAGCCGCAACCCCTCCCGCCCGTGGAACATCCCCTGCTCCACGACTTCCGTCGAGAAACGCGCCACCGGCGCATCGCGTAGCCCCAGACTCGGTACCGTGACCCGCACGCTGTACAAAAGTTTTTCTCCAACGACGAACTTGTGGCGGGCTGCTGGCGGCACAACCACACGCCCGTTGGCAGCCGAGGATTCCCCTGGCCCGACGACCCGTGGCCGCTGCTGGGCCGCAGCCGACACGCCCGCAACCCATGACCAGCCAACCAGCAGCAGGATACCTATCCGCATCCCACACCGAATCCTGCGACAGCCTGGCCGTTCACTCTGTTCATCAATCTTCGTTCTCATGTCGGCAAGTCACCTTTCCTGTAGGACGAAGCCCTCTTTTTGGAACACACCCGATGTGCGGCATCGGATGCCGCCCCCGGGCCGGATGTTGGTTAGGGTACGGCGCGATGAAAGCCCAGGTTTGTATTCTGGTTCGCAAATACTACAGCAAGCAGGTGTCACCCCAGCCTGTATTTATCCCCGCGAGCCATTCTTATGCTTCAGTTCAGGCTTCGACGTGGTCATTGGCGGAAACTGTCTTTCCTGGCCTGCCTGACCGTTCTTTTTGCACTGACGACAACTCACTCCCAAGGACAATATGTCCCCGTGCGCGCCATGGACAGCGTGCCTTTCGTTCCTGACCAGGATCAGTCCGGTGGAGCAGCCAACCCAGCCGCTCAGGGAACCGGAGGGCCGCTCCAATCCGCAGACCAAACCAAAGATGTTGCGAGCAAGGACCGCACCGGCGTCAATTTTGCTTCTGGCAAGGGTACGGTTTCCGAAGATGACTACCATCCCCTCACCGGAAAAGAGCGGTGGGAGTATTACTTCCGGGCAACTTACTGGAGTCCGGCGGCGGTGTTCGGGGCGGCCGGCCCCGCGCTGGGCGCACAGATTGGCAACTCTCCGCCAGAATGGGGCGGCGGCATCAAAGGCTACAGCCGGCGGCTGGCTTCGGAGTTTGGCAATAACATCATCACCAACAGCATCCAGTCCGGCCTGGCAGCACTCATCAAACATGAGCCGCGCTATGTTCGGAGCGCCAAGAAGGGTGTCCTGAAACGAACCGGGCACGCCCTGGCCTTTGTCTTCGTCACCTACAACGACGAGGGCAAGGTCCGGCCCGCCATCGCCAACCTGGTCGCCGATTACGGCGGTGCGTTTGCGCAAATTGCCTGGTATCCACGCCGCTACACGGTGCGCGGGGACGGCGTGCGGTTTGGCAACCTGGCGCTCGGCTTCAACTTCATTGCCAATCTCATCAATGAGTTCACGCCGGACATCAAACGGGTTTTCAAGCGCAAGTAGGCTGCGCCACGTGCACGCAGATCACGGCTGACGCCTTCCGGTTTCCAACTGGACTATGGCTCATGGACAGTACTTTGAAACCTCCCATGTCTCGCCGCGACAGTTGGACGTCCTGTGGGCCAACGGCTGGCGTCACTTCGGGACGTACTTTTACCGCTACTGGATCAATCTGACGGACGAGGGCGTACGGCACGTCCTCCCCCTGCGGATCAGACTGTCCGACTTTGCCCTTTCTGAGAGCCAACGCCGTATCCGCCGCCGCAACCGGGACCTGCGGGTGGTCATTCAACCCACGGTCATTGATACAGCGACGCTTGTGCTTTTCGAGCGCCACAAACAGCGTTTCACGCACAACATCCCGGACTCCATCTACTCCTTCCTGTCGCAGGAGCCGGCGTCAGTGCCCTGCCGCAACGAGGAAATTGCGGTCTATGACGGAGAACGGCTCGTTGCCAAAAGCTTCCTGGACTTGGGCAAAGAGTCCACCTCCAGCGTCTATGGCATCTTCGACCCGGATTACGCCAAACGCAGCCTGGGCATTTTGACGATGCTGCTCGAAATTGCCTACTCGCAGGCGCGCGGAGACAAGTTTTATTACCCCGGCTACGCCTACCACGAACCTTCCCACTACGACTACAAAAAGCGGTTCGTGGCGCTCGAATGGTTTGACTGGCAGGGCAACTGGCATCCCCTTCCCAACGGCCACCGTGGGTAGTGTGGACAATCGTTCACACTACAGCGCCTCTTTGCGGACAGCCGGCCACACCAAACCACTCACCGAACCGGCGCGAACAGCCAATCAGCTCACGTAACATCTTTTGTTTTCAGACACTTGAACATTCTGCCGCCCCTGCCCGGCGCGTGGCACGGAAACTGCCGCTTTGTTTCGGGTTGACATCATCCCTTTGGTTTCATCCTGTGACGACCTGAGCTTTCGTTTCCATGACCTACCAAACGACGCTGCGCCGCGCGGTCTCCCTTCGCGGCATTGGACTTCATACGGGACAGGAAGTTGAACTCACCCTGTGTCCGGCCCCGGCAGACACCGGTTATGTTTTCCGCCGCACGGATTTGAACGGTTTTGAAGTGGCAGCCGTACCTCACCATGTCACGCACGTCAGCTATGCCACGACGTTGATGCGCGCCGGTGTGATGGTGTCAACCGTTGAGCATGTCCTTTCAGCGCTCTACGGTTGCGGCATAGACAACGCCATTCTCGATGTCACGAACTGCGAAGTGCCCATTCTGGACGGAAGCGCGCGCCCCTTCGTCGAGGCCATTGCTGAAGCTGGAATCCTCACGCTGGAAAGTCCCCGGCAGGTTTTACAGGTCGAGCAACGCATCGAAGTGGTCGAAGGAAACCGCCGGTTGGCCATCGAGCCGGATGACAGTTTCTTCATCGAAAGCACAATTGACTTCGACCATCCGTGCATCGGGCGTCAGTCGTTTGCCTGCGAAGTGACTCCGGCAACGTACCGGCAGGAGATTGCTCCGGCGCGCACCTTTGGCTTTCTCGCCGAAGCCGAGACGCTGCGCCGGCACGGGCTGGTGCGCGGGGCAACGCTCGAAAATGCCATCGTCCTCGATGCCGATTCGATCCTCAGCCCGGAGCCGCTGCGCTTCCCGGATGAATTTGCGCGTCACAAGGTGCTGGACATCATTGGTGACTTCGCCCTGCTGGGGTTGTCCCTGCGGGGACGCATCATCGCCGAACGCTCCGGGCACGGCCTGCATTCGGCGCTCATCGGGCGCCTGCTCCGCGAAGCCCGGGCCTGGACAGTCAACGGACTGCCCCACGGGAACGGGCGGCCCCCTGCAACTACAGCTTCGGCGGGGGCAGCGGCAGGGTCAGGAGCAACTGCTGCGCTTGCCGCTCCCGGATGATTTCCACCGTTACCGGCGCTTCCCGCTGCTGACTCAGGGACTGAAGAATCACCGCCGAGAGGTCGTGGCTGCGCCGGACCGGTTGCCCATCTACCCGGACAATCACATCGCCCGAACGCAGCCCGGCCGCGGCGGCCGGGCTGTCGGACAAAACATGCGTCACCAGCAGACCGCCCGCCACACCAAAGAACTGCGCCAGTTGGGTGGTCAGGTCGGATGTCACCAACCCGATGGCCAGGTGTTCGGCGGCGGGGACTCTGGGCGTCGGCATATCTTCCGGTGAGCCAAGTGTGACCTCGCACACCCGCGGCTGACCGTCGCGCTCCACCAACAGCGTGAGCGTCTCTCCGGCAGCGTGGCTGACAACGATTTCATTGAGTTCACGCCGGGACTCCAGCGGTTGGTCATTGGCGGACAGGATGACATCGCCTGGCACCAGGCCGGCTTCCTCAGCCGGACTTCCTGGTACCACGGCCGTGACCACCACCCCCTGGGTGGTAGAAGCCCCGAAACGCGCACGTTCTTCGGCCGGGAACGTCGCCAGGGTTTTCCCTTCAATGCCGAGCCAGCCGTGAGGGACACTCTTCCCGGCGGAAATGATGCGGTGCATCACCCGCTTGATGTCCGCAACGGGTAGCATGCGCAGTTGCTTGCCTTTTGGTTGCACAATCGCCACCAGCCGGTTCTGGCTGTCCACGGCGACGCCGCAGTTGGCTTCAACCGGCGGGGCCAGCGATGGGTCCACGGCCCAATCCGTCACCACCTCATCCCACACCAGGCGCGAAGTGGTCTCCTCCGCCCGGCCGGGTGTCACGTGCGCAGCGGGCGGCTGAAACATGGGCAGCATGATGCGTACGGTGACGGGTTTGGCCGAAGCGCGCGCGTCCCGAACAGTCAGTTTGTGCCGCGGCGCAGCCAGAGCGTGCATGGTTGGCGGCGCGACCTGTAGCCCCGGAACCTGCAAAACACACAGCCCCGTTGCCCCGTCCCGGCCAATGAACCGGGCCTGAAACTCCTGACGGTCCTGGGTCTGAACCACAATGGTTGGATTGCCGGGGCCGGGTGGTACGTTGACAAGTTGGGTCAGCACGTGCCCTTTGTCATCCACCACGATCCCTGTCGTGACATTTGTCAGCACGACATCCGAGGGCGCACATGTACCGTCGAGGGCAGCTGTGGAGACATCTTCGGCCGCGGCCGTCAGTTCTCCCATCGTCACGTGATGGTTGACGATGACGAGCCAGCGCCCCACACCAGCGGCATCTGATTTACGGAGGTCAGGCCTGCGTGGCGCCGAGGCCGCGTCACGCGGGCGCCCGGCAATCTGGGCGTAGCCACTCACACCCAACAGGAGCGCACCCGCCAAAACCTTCATGGTCAATGCGCGCGCGCTGTGCGACAGCATCATGGGTGTCACGTTAGAATATGGAGTCGTCAGATGACTCTCCCTCTGTGGATGGACGCCGGTCCACGATGGGCTGCGCGCCGTACACCACGGTGGGCAGGCGCAGGACCCGCTCACCAGAGCGTCCCCGCCACAAGACGACGACGCCATTGGCTTCCCGGGCCGGCAACGATGTCTGGCGCACGGCAGCCGGTGTCATGCGTCCGGGACGTGCAACGGCCACTGCGGCCCGGGCCGGAGCCGGCCGCGAGCCTGGAAGACTTCCATCAAGCTGACGACTCAACGCCGTCACCAGCGTCCGCTCCGGCAGGGTGGGAAGCACCAGTGCCGCTGCCACCGTGGGCGCAGGATGGAGCACCATCTGCAGGGACGAACGGACGGCGAGGGCGCTGGTGACAACCACTGCCAACGCCACGGCAGCCAGTACGGGCGTGGGTACCCAGGCCAGGAAAGGTTCCCGGAAACGATGGGCATCGCGCCCCAAACGCAGGCGAAGTTCCGCATCGAAGGTGGCGGGCGGCAGAACGCGCGGCTGCCCGGACAGTAGGGCCCGCAGGGACTGCATTTGGGCCGCATAGGCCCGGCAATCCGCACAGGCCATCAGATGGGCGGCTGACTCTGGCAGCAAGGCTTCCGGGTCATACTCGACGGCTTCCAGTTGACGACGAATCGTGGAGCAGCTCACCATAACGATCACTCCTGACACACCGCCCGGCAACGTCACAGGACAGCAACATCACAGGTAAGCGCGCAGCTTGTCGCGCAGCAGTCCACGGGCGCGGTTGATGCGCGATTTCACGGTTCCTTCCGAGATGTTCAGGATGCCGGCAATTTCGTCATAGCTCAGCCCTTCGACATCCCGGAGCACCAGCGCCGCCCGGTATTTCTCCGGCAGCGTCTGAATGGCGCGCCCCACGGCCGCCCGGCGCTCACGTTCAATCAGGTCTTCATCCTGGAGGGGGCGCTCGTCAGGAATATCCAGTTGGGTTTCTTCCTCATCCTCGTGACGTGCCCAGGGGGTGAACAGCGAAACCAGTTTGCGGCGGCGACGCTGCCGTAGCTCGCTAATCGCCAGGTTCGTCGCAATCCGGTAGATGTAGGTCGAAAAATGAAACGTCGCCCGATAGCGCGCCGCGTTGGCATAGACGCGCAGGAAGGTTTCCTGCGCCAGTTCCACGGCGCGGTCGTAATCATCGAGCATGCGAAAGATGAAGTTCGTAATGGGCGTGCGGTAGCGCCGGACAATCTCCTGAAAGGCCTGTTCATCGCCGGCCTGGACGGCGGCAATGAGTTCGTGGTCGCTGGCCGCATCCACCGTCACGACACGGTGTATCTCGCCAGGTACGGGGTATGTCAGGGCGCTACTCATCAGATGCGACATCAACGCTCATTCCTCGCTCACAAAGTCAACATTCCACACAACCCGCAGTGACAGAGTTCGTTGGGGTTACACGCGCCAGACAGTCCGAAGTTCCACGATCTCAAAACGTTCTGCCGAATCGTCGGCGGGCCGTCGCCATGGCGCGCGTGGATGCCGGCGCGTTTCATGGCTATAGCGTGTTCACACGGCGCGCACAAGTGTTACATTGGCAGACAGGTCTCCCCCGCGCCATCCTGAATCCGTCCGTATGTCGCTTCATCCGATGACTGAATTTCCACGTCTCCGTCCGCTCCAGCTTTTTGCCGACGAAACTGCCCAGGTCATCATTGCCTATGATCCCCAAGGCTTCACGGAACCCATCGGTCTTGACATCCGCCTGGCGCCGCTGCTCCTGCTGTGCGACGGACAGCATTCCCTGTCCGAACTGCCGGCGCTGCTTCTGCACCGTTTCGGACAGCGGTGGTCGGCCGATGACCTGGCGGACATCATCCGCCGTCTCGACGAGTGGTTGCTGCTGGACAGCCCACGTTTTGCCGCCCTGGCAGCGCGTCAGATGGCGGAGTTTCGCGCGGCAACGGTACGGCCGGCAGCACATGCCGGCGTCAGTTACCCGGATGAGCCAGAGGCGCTCCGCCAGCGCCTGGATGCCATTCTGGCGCACACGCCGGCCTGTCCGCTTGGGGCAGCCCGGCCTGAGCAGCTTGTGGGCGTTGTGGCCCCGCACATTGATTTGCGGGTCGGGGAGCGGGCTTATGCTCCGGCCTACCGGCTCATCGAACAACTTGCCGCCACCCTGCCGGACGGCGAACCGGTGACGTTCGTCGTGTTGGGCACGTCGCACTATGGCGGCGACGGGCTGTTCGTCGCCTCGCGCAAGGACTACGCCACGCCCTTGGGCGCGCTGCCCTGCGACCGTGAATTCCTTGACCGGCTGGAAACCCGCCTGGGCGCTTCCATCAGTGCCGACGACACCCCTCATCGGCAGGAACATGCCATTGAGTTTCAGGCGGTGTTCCTGCGGCACATCTTTGACCGGCATCTGGAAGCCGGGCGGCCGGTACGCATGGTGCCCATCCTGTGCACTTCCCTGCACGAACTGTATGCCGCAGACGAGGCCTGCCGCGAGCGCACGCAGGCGGAGTACCGGGCATTTATCGAGGCGTTACAGGCGACGCTGGCTGAACAAACCCACCGGACGCTGTTGCTGGTTGGCGGCGATCTGGCGCATGTGGGCCCCAAGTTTGGCGACCGCTTCGATGCCCGGACCAGGGCGGCGGAGCTGGAGCGCGCCGACACGGAACTGCTCGACTACGTTGCCGCCGGCGACAGCGCAGCGGTACTTGACCACATTGCCCGCGACGAAGATGCGCGGCGGGTCTGCGGTTTTCCGCCGCTGATGGCTTACCTGGACGCGCTGGCGGCGTTTGGCCCTACAGACGGGCAGGTTTTGCACTATGAACAGTGGCAGGAACGCCCGACCCGTTCGGCCGTCACCTACGGCGCAGCCGCCGCCTGGCGTAGCATTTGATGGCGTGAAACATTGACCAGCAGGATGGCTAGTGCGCCAGTCGGATGCTTTACCCGTGGCGCTTTGGCATTACTTTCACCAGGCGGACGCACAGACTCTCTTTCTGCCCAGCCCTCACTCGCATTGCTCTTCCACGATCTCGGCATTGATTTGCCGGAGTGTCTCCTTGACTTTGTTTTCCCAAGTGGCTGGCTTGATGCCGCCAGATTCTGCACGCGCCTGAACAAGTATTTCCACTTCCAGCTCCGCTCCATCGTTGCGCAGTGGCAGGATCACCCCCCGGACAACATCCGAGAGCTTGTCCCAAGGCACCTTGACACGCAGTGTTACGCAGCGCCTTTCCAGTGTGCTTCGATCTGGCGGCGGCGTACCTCCACCCGGCCTGGTTGTATCGGTGCCGTCCGGTTTTTGTGGCTTATCAACCGGCTCAACCTGCAGGTCAGATCGTGGGACGAATTCCTTTCGGATCAGAACCCACCCGGCTTCCACCGGGACAGGTAAATCATCTCCAAAGTACACTTTATCGCCGCTCTTTACGGCAAAGACATGTTCGCGTACCCCCTGGATGATGGCCTGCTCGATTACTGCCGGACTTTGAACCATTGGCAACTGCGGGTAGCACAAAAAGGCCTCTCGGATGGCAGAAACCGGTTTTTCCGGTTCATCTTCCCGAAGTGCCTTCCTGAGAAGATTGTGCGGCGAGATGCGCTCCAGCAGGAGTTCCTGGCTTTTCAGATACGCGAGCGTGCGTTTGGATAGCGAGCCTTTCTCGCCAACCGTGGGTAAACCCAAGTCGCTCCACTCCAGACCGCCTTCGCCGAGCTTTGCCAGATGCCGGTACGCCGAGTGCAGACTGAAAGGTATGTCACTTTCCAAAGTTCTCAACTTGCTCTCCAGCGTTCTTCGGTTGTCCTCCGACAGTTGGCGCATGAACGCTTTGTCATCGTGGATGGCGCGCAAAGCGAGAAGCCGCTTGACCTTCTGCCGCAGAGAAGAAAGTTCGCCCTCGTCAGGAGCCAGCACAAGGAGTGTGTTCTGATAGGTGCGAAAGGTTGCACCGCACTTTTTCAACAGCTCATCCACAAAGGCATCGGTTGCGCGGCTCTGCTTTGGGTGCTCAGGCGGGAGGATCGCCAATTTCAGGTCTTTTGTGTCAGGCACATCCTGCGCCCCTTTGGGCCAGAGCGTCACGCGCAGCTCAGTACCGGCAAGCTTTTCAAGCTGAGCGCGAATCTCTTCAGCCATGCGCTCATCCCCAACCGCCTCCTCTTTCTCCACAATGACGCGGTTGAGGTTGGGCTGACTGGAGAAAGAACAAATGCCCCCCTCCACGTGCAGATACCAGAGTTCCTCCTCAAGCCGGCGGAGCGCATCGCCGACCAGCGCCGGCGGGATGCCTTCGCGCAACACTGCCAGGCGCAAACGCTGAACGCCGAGGCCCTTCCTCTCACTTCCACTAAAGGAGCCAAAAAAGATGGCGGTCGCCAATCCGCTGGCAATCCCGAAGCGGGTGTATTCGGAGCCTACCTCACGATCGATCTTCTGGGCTTTGGCATTGCCGCCGGCGATGTCTGCTGCGATAACGCCCTCGTACTCATTCCCAATGTGCTTGACCAGCTCCCGCCGCACCGTGGCATTGGCAAGGTTGAGGTGCGCCGGCTGAATGAGCGGTGCCGGGTGCTGGCGTTGGTAGAGGTCGGCCACCACCTCCGCCAGCAGCCGCAGCACGCCGCGCGTGCGTTGGAACGTGGAATATGTACTCCACCGCTCAAACAGAAGGTCAATCAGCTCCGGGTGGAACGGGTACGCCTTGCGCAGTTTGTCGCGATAGGAAGGCTCGCGCACTTCGCGTGGCACTTCATCGCCAAGCCGCTGATACATCTCCCAGTAGCCATTGGCGACCTTGCGCGCTTCGTCGGAAGGTTCGTGGGCCCACTCAAACAACCTGCAGCGGATGATCTCATACATTTCTTCGCCTTCGACCGGCGTGTAGATGGCTTCCACCCGCCCGAAGACCTGCTGTAACTGATGCAGCACCCGCTCCCCATCTTCGCCGTAAGGCGCACTGGAAGGAAGCGTGACCACCAGCGCACACCGGGGCAGCACCTTCACCGCTTCGGTCAGCTCCTGAAAAAAGGCCACAATCTGCTCCCGGAAATCTTTGGCTTTCACGACATACTCGGCCACTTCGTCCATCAGGAGCAGTGTGGGCTTGTCGGCAAGGACCTTGTGGAGCAGGTCCTTGCCCGGAGCGCGCTGCTTCCGGTCATGCTCGGCAAGCAGGGCGTACTGGCCCAACTGTTCGGCAATCTCTCCCCATGGCGTCCGGCCCAGCGGGTCGGCCGCCGTGCCGGTAAAGGTCACCACCCGGACGGCAGGGACACTATCCAGTTGCGCCTTCTCCAGTACCTGCGAGACCGGCCCGGCGGGGCGGCCTGCCTGGGAATTGGTAAAGAGGTGATACAACGCAATCAGGCTGTGGGTCTTGCCGCCACCAAAGGGCGTCTGGATTTGAATGACCGCATTGCCGGCTTTCTGACCGGACAGGCGTGAGGCAATCACGGCGAGCAGGTTCACCAGGCCCTGCGTCGGATAGGTTTTGCGGAAGAAGGTCTCCGCATCGCCGTATTCCAGCGGGCCGCGGCCGGCAACAACATCGGAGAGATCGGCCGCAAAAACGGATTCGTCAAACTTGCCCGCCCGGATGTCCGGGTGCGGGACGGCGATTTCATGCCACGGCTTCATAGAACCTCCGCCAGGAAACCTGCGACTTTAGTCGCGGGAGGAATGGCGCTTGCGCGGTGCGCACCCTGTGGTGTGTAATACAGCCTATGGTTGACATCGCCAGCAACAGGAACTGCGTCTATCAAACCGCATACCATGTGGTTTGGTGTCCGAAGGATCGGCGAGATGTACTGACAGGGCCGGCGGCAGAGGAAATGGCGGTGATGCTGGATGCGATTTGTGCGGAGCGTGGCTGGCCGGTGATCTCCAAAGAGATTCAGCCCGACCACATCCACCTGTTCGTCAGCATTCCGCCTGCCATGGCTGTGGCCGATGCCGTAAAAATCCTGAAAGGAACAACGGCGCGCAAGCTGTTTCAGCGGCATCCCTGGCTCAAGAGCCGACTGTGGGGCGGAAATCCCTGGTCGCCCTCTGTCGGCACAGCCGGCAACGTCAGCGCCGAGACGATCCGGCGCTATATCGAACGATCCGAACACGTCACCAAGCGGCGATAACCCATGCTGCGCACTGCCTCGATTCGCCTGAATGTTGGCCCCGACCAGGCAGCGGCCTTGGCGGCGCTGCAAGCGGCTTATGCCGATGCCTGCAACCGCCTGGTGCCGACGGTGGTGGAGCATCGCTGCTGGAACCGCGTGGCCCTGCACCACCTGGCCTACGCCCGGCTGCGCAAGGAAACGCCGCTGGGCGCCCAAATGGTCTGCAACGCCATCTTTTCGGTCTGCAAAGCCTACAAAGCACAAAAGGAGCTCGGCCGCATCAGGAAGGACGCCCCCGTACCCGCAGTGCACTTCAACCGCGCCAGCGTCCATTTCGACAAGCGAACCTACGCCATCCATGGGGAGCGCCTGAGCCTTTACACCCTTTCTGGCCGCATCGCCGTCCCGATGGTGCTGGGCGAGCACCAGCGTCGCATCCTGGCGTCGGGCAAGGCCAAAGAGGCCGAGTTGGTTTGTCGCAAGGGGCGCTGGTACTTCAATCTCGTCGTCGAATCTGAAGATTCGGATCCAATCGCATCCGGCCCCGTCATGGGCGTGGATGTCGGAGAGAACCATCTCGCTGCCACCAGCACGGGCAAGGTATGGGGCGGCGGGGAACTGCGCCACAAGCGCAACGGCTACCTTGCTCTTCGTCGTCGTTTGCAGTCCAACGGCAGCCAAAGCGCCAAACAGAAGCTGCGGCAGGTCTCTGGCAAAGAGCGGCGACGCATTACCCACATCAACCACGAAACGAGCAAAGCGATCGTTGCCGAAGCGCTGCGCCTCGGGGCGTCCAAGATCGTGATGGAGGACCTCACCCACATCCGCGACCGCATCCAGGCCGGCAAGCGCATGAGGGCGAGACTGCACGGCTGGGCATTCCGGCAGCTTCAGAGCTTTGTCGAATACAAGGCCAAGGCGGCAGGGATCGCGGTCGAGTACGTCGATCCCGCCTACACCAGCCAGACGTGCTCTTGCTGTGGAGCGCTGGGACGGCGCATCAAGCATCGTTTTGTGTGCAACAAGTGTGGTCTCCGGGCGCACGCCGACTGCAACGCCAGTCGAAACCTTGCCTGGATTGGCAGTGGTGCCCCGCTGCCAAGGGCGGCCGTAAACACGCCTGATGTTGGGGATGTCAGCCATAATTGCTGCGTCTCACAATAAAGCCTTCGACTTTAGTCGAGGGTTGTTTACTGTTTTCCTTCCCGCGCGATGATTTCCTGGGTCAAGTTGACGGCTTTTTCAGCCAGTTCCAGAAGTGTGGAGGCTTTTGCCTGGTCAAAAAGCTCCCATGGCGTTCGCCAACGCGCTTCGTCGCCATAGTCGCTTTCAAAATGCACGTCGGGACCCAAGCGCTCAGCACACTCGGCCACCTGCCGTACTCTGTCCCCTGTTGTCCAAGGGAAGCAACCCTCCTCCAGCGCCTTGAGTAACATTTCCCCAGGGTTGTGGGTACGACCAACAGGACCTATGAGCGCCAGCAGGGCTTTTGCAGCATTCTCGGCCGCAAGTTGACTGTTATCGGCACAGGAGCGCCAGCGTCCGAGCTGCAGGTCGTGGCGCGCTTCCTCCAGAAAGCCCTGGGCCAATTTCAGTCGGTACTGGACTTCGGGATTGCTCATGCTTCACCTATTTTTTCCCACGACATCATCCAACGGCCGCGAGGTGGAACCTTCCAACGCCAAAGGTCGCCTGCCGGAGTTCTTTCTCTGAAAAGCCCGGCCTCCTCGATCAATCGCTGCAAAGTAGCCAGGCGCTTTGCTGCATAGCCTTTGGGGTCGTCAAGGATTTGACCATCAACGGCAATGTCCAGATACAGGGAAGAAACGTGAGCCTCAAACTCTTGCGGCGTCCTGGCAAGGAAGGATACGCCAAGCCGGCACCGTATGGGGAGAAACTGCCTGAGAAAACGCCCTCGTTCCAGCGGGTCATCGGGCAACGCCTCGGCAATCACCAGCACGTCCCAGTCGCTGTCCTCCCGTGCCTCCCCGCGCGCCCGAGAGCCGAAGAGAACAACAGCCACCAGACGGTCTCCGAGCGCCGTCCGCAAGGCGGCCACTACCTGGTCAAGAAGCTCCTTCTTGTGATTTGCAGGCAATGTCATTCCCATCTGTCAAACCGGCCCCTGCGGGATGTCCCCGTAAGAAACGGCAACTTGATGCCACAGTTTCATGACGCTTCAGGAGGTAAACAGACCTGCCTGATACGTCCCCTGTTTCTGGTAGCTTTTCCGCCCGTAGAGCAGGCCCTGCAGAAGTTGCTTTTCCTTGTCGCCATCGGGCAAGACCTCGGCAATTGCCTGCGCCACCTGCCAGAAGATTTCGTTGTCACCGTACGTCAGCCCCAGGTGTTCCTTCAGCCTCTTCGGCTCATTCTGCTCCCACAACCAGACCGCGTAGTGCATGGCGTCAATCAGGGTGTCGAATCCTGTCTTGCCGGCAAAGTTCCGGCTGCGGGCGCGTTCCAGCGGCAGCGGGAGGCGGATGTATTCTTTCTGCTTCTCCACCAGCCCGCCCTCGCCCCAGAGCGTGGCAAGTTCCACGCCGATGCCCTGGGCCAGCTTGCGTACCTCGTCAAAAGGGACGCGGGCATGGTTGTACGTCCAGCGATACAGCAGGTAAAAGCGGGTCGGAGCGTCCAGACCGCCCAGTTGCGCCGATTGCAGGATGCGCTTCAGGGCAAACTCGCTCACCACTTTGCGGACATATTCCAGCAACTCGGCCACCGTGACCAGCTCGCCGGAGAGCTTTTCCACGCGCTGATACTTGCCGAAGACCTCAACGGCCGGGCCGATGGCGCTCATAAAGAAGTCCGCGCCGCGAATCCCTTCGTCCCAGAACTGCGCCAGCCGGCGGCCGATCCGCTCCTCGATCTCACGGCGGACTTTGCCGAATTCGCCCGTCTGGTCGGTAGTACGTTTGCGACAGACCATGTAGATGGAGGACGCCAGCGCCGCCGATTCCTGCGCGCGCAACCGCGCCTGCATTTCGGTGTGAATGGGCCACGAAGCGGTCATGTAGAGGCTGGCGTTTAGAATCGCATTGATAACAGCTTCCCAAGCGTCTGTCCGTGGATAAGCGAATACGATAACTGCGACGCCGTCGGGTTTAAGGACACGATGAATTTCTGAGAATGCCTTCGTTAGCATTTCCTCAAACCATTCTTTCGTCTTTTCGGCGTAGCGTTCGGGATCCCAATGCTGCATCTGGCAAATCTCTTCGCTCTTTGGCGTGAGCGGCGTGGCGAATAACTCAGAGTATAGGTCGCCAATCGTGCGCTTGAGCCAGACGTAGAAGAAGTCTGAAAGGTCGGCGTATGGAACGTTGATGTAATACGGCGGGTCGGTCAGCACAGCGTCGAAGAAGTTCTCTGGCCAGGGGAGAGCAGTGGCGGTGCTATGGACGACGATGGGGGTTACAGGTTGGGGATTCGCAGGCGGGATGCGGGTGAGGTCGGCGAGGACGTCCAGGATTTGTCCAAACATGCTCTCAAACGTGCCCGTCAAAATTGGCGAGAGCGGCACCAATTCTGCATAATCCCAAGCCATTGGGAGGGCCTGACGGGCGAAAGTATTCGGGATGAATTCCCATTGAGGATGCCAGCGGCAAATTGTGCTCTCAAAATCGATCATCCTTGATATAACCAGCGCCAGATACGTCGCCACCGCCTTGGCGAACTCCGGCTCGGCGCCTTGGGCGAGCATCTGGGCGTGCGCCTGGCGCACCTTCTCAGCGAAGGTGATGAGCGCCAGCTTCTGCCGCGGGTTGAACAGGTCGCCCCAGCGGGTGAGGCCGTAGATAGGCACATTGAAAACGCCACTCATCAGCGGAAGCGGCTCATCCGGCACGGGGGCGATGCCCCAATCCTGGGCGAGGCGATGCCTCGCCCCTACAAGGGCGGCTTCGGCAGCGCGGAAGGCTTCGAGATCGCGCTCGGTCGGCAGGCGGTAGGTCTTGCCGGTGCGCTTCGGATGGTGGAGCACGACGGCCATCAGGCGCTGGCCTGATTTGCCCTCGCGGAAAAGGCGGCGGGTGGTCTTGTCGTCAATCGTTCCGCCGCAGAGCGGGCAGCGCACATGCGCGCGGGAGACAGTGCCTTCTTCGGGGCTAAAGTCTATAGGCTCTCCGTTTGCTCCGACGATTTTGACATCCACGCGCTGCGCTTCCCGATTCGGGATGAGCTTGAGGGCGATTTTGCGATTTTCTTTTTTGGCCAGCCAGGTCTGACGCATGAGGGGGATTTCGGCGCCGCAGGCCGGATTCTGGCAGGGCAGTGTCCGCGCCCAGATGTAACCGACAGGAATGCTGCCGTCTGGATCGCGGGGATAAAACTGTTCGAGTTCCTTGCGGGCTTCTTCGAGCACCCACTGCCCCCAGGCGGAGACGGCTGCGAGAAGCGGGTTTTCCGCCCCCTGTGGGGAGAGCGTCAGGCCTTCCAGCCGGTCCGTGTTGGAACGTTTCGTCTGGGGTGGAAGAGGCACATGCGGGACACGGCCTGCATCACCGAACATCTGCGGGAATTCGAGTACGGCCTTGTTGAGGAGCACGGCCACAGGGTTGTAGTCCAGCGCGTAGGTTTCACGGCCTAGGCGTAGGGCTTCCAGAGGGATGGATCCCCCGCCAGCAAAACAGTCCAGCACGCGCGGGGCGCGTCCGCCAAAGGCTTTGCGGATGAGTTTGCGCGCTTCCTGAAGGCGCGGGTTATCGCCGTTGGACACCGCTTCCCACATCGAAATATCGCCCACGAGTGCCAGAAGTTCTTCACGGCGCTGTGGGTCATCGGGCAGCAGGGCAGCCAGCGCGGTAGCGCGGGAAGCGGCCAGCGGACGCCGCGCCCACCAGATGTGGAGCGTGGAGATATGCCCGTGGCGGATGGTTTTCTCGTGTACCGATGCCTCGGAGACCCGGCGTAGAGGGAAATCCACTTCGATCAAACGCTGGTTATTCACAGCAGACCTCGCTGCCTGAGATATTCTTCGGTCCACAACACAAATTGCTCCGCATGGGGTTGTAGAACCCTCTATATCTTCTTCTTCCAGTCCACTAATGGTTTCATAGTCACCCGCCTGGCATTTCTCGAAGGCATCAATCAACCAGCGGTGCATCTCGACAGGCATTTCGTTGGTTTTAGCAAAATGTTGACCAAAGGCAGAAATGACAGCCTGGTGATTTGAAAAGGTCAAGCCTTTGGAGAACAGAAGAGCTTCCGCACAATAAAACATGGCATAGTACAACCTTGAGGCCGATGAGTCATAACCCCGCACATCCTTGAGGAGCTTTGCGGACTTCAGGAATTGCCGTGCTTTCTGGATAGCGGGCTGGAATTCCATTTCATACCCCGATCTGTTCCCTTCTGACATTGACCATAAAGGGTGACTGACGCGCTTTGTGCTTCTCGGCCGAAACCGGGAAAACAGAAAGAAGAAGCCCATGGCGCAGGCATATTTCTGAAAGAAGCGGACTCAGCCTCGTCATCTCGGCTCCCGGTTTCACCTCCCCCTTGAGAACGATAAGCACATCAATGTCTGAATCTTCGGTGAAATCGCTGCGCGCGTACGAGCCGTAGAGATAGACGCCCCCCCAACCGCTCGCCGTAGAGACTGATCAGCGCGGCTTTGAGTTCCTGCAGGGCCGGGCGCACCGACTGGGGCAGCTCACCGGTCTTCATCGCTTGCCTCCTGCCAGTTTTTCACCACGTACCGCACGATTTCGGCCTGCTCTTCGGGTTGGAGTCGGGCAGCGGGGTTCTGGATGGTGTGGAGCACCGGCCGCGCTGCCGCATGCTCGACAACGTAGAGCCAGTAGTCGTTACCCAGACGCTGCGCCATCAGCCATTCGTTGGGGGTGAGCACGATGGCGCCGGTTGTGGCGCGGGCTTTGACCTCAATGTAGCGCACACTTTCCGCCTGTTTCTCTTCCGTAGGTGGCGTCCTTGAGCGGATGTCATAGCCAAGATTTTGCGTTGAGACATCTTCCGGCACACGCCCGTGCTCCCGTTCGTACGCCATGGCCACCTGCATACCGATGGCTTCAATCTGCGCATCAGACCGCATGGCTCCATTGGCCGCCGGTTGGGGGATAACCCGCGCCACACCCAACACCTTTGGGGTTGAGGGCAGCAGGCTGGTTTCGCGGCGGATGGCTTCTTCAAGCGCCCGTTTACGTCCCTCCAGTTCTTCCCTTCGCCGCTGTTCGTTGAGCACTTCCATGTCGGGAAGGTTGTCGCCCTTTGCGCGGCGGGTCTCGTAGTCAATCAGTTTTGCGTCGGATTCCACAATCATCTGCTCCAGCGAACGCAGCCCGTATTTGCGTTTGATAGCCGCACGGCGCTGACGCTCTTCGAGCAGTTCCGCGCGATAGGATTCCAGGACCTTTTCAATGGCGAAGGCCAAGGCCTCGTTTTCGTCCGGGATGGTCCCTATCTCCGATGGGAGCTGCGCGGGTTTCAAATCCCAGAGAATGGAGGGATGGACAGAGGTCAATGCTCCCTGGATGGGATGGTAGATGACAAAGATGCGCTTTCCGGCTACCTGATTGGCGCCATCGCAGATTTCCCCCTCCAGGAAGAAAAGCCAGCCGTCCATCCGTCCATCTGGGTCAGCAAAGACGGCCCCACGGCGCACATCTTCGGCGCACCCGCTCAGCAGGCGGTCCAGCAGCGCTTCGAGCAGGGGGTGACCGGGCGCAACAAATTCTGCCTCCTGACGACGAGCCGTCTGTTTGTCGAAGGCCAGTTTGCCGTACTCCCGGAAGACCTCGCCGAAACGATCCTTGAATTCCTGTGAGACGTGGCGAATTTCGTAAGGCACGTTGGATGCGCGCCACAGGCCATCGCGGCGGCGTTCGAGGTGGATGTTGAGAAAATGGCAGGCGCGCTCGAAGAAACGTTCGATGTATTCCGGCACCAGGCGGTTTTCACGGGCGCGCCGATCCTCGCCCAGGACACGCTGCAGGTCAATGTGGCGTGTCGCCAGACCTTCCAGGGCAGCTTTTCGGGTTCTGTCCACAGCTTCCTGGTCAGGCAGCGCCTCGATCTCCGCGATGATGGCCTCCAGCGTGCGCCGGCTGGTAATGGCTTCCACGATCAGCTCCTTGAGGCTGCGGCCCGGGATGACTTCGCCGATGACATCGAAAACGCGGTCGCTCCCCAGTGCAGCCTGAACCTGTTCGAGCTTATGGAAGAGCGCCGTCAGCACCTTGCCTTCGCGGGTATCGGCGGCGACCAGGTTGTAGATATGCACCTCTTTCTGCTGGCCGTAGCGGTGAATGCGCCCCATGCGCTGTTCGAGACGGTTAGGATTCCAGGGGATGTCGTAGTTGACCATCAGGGAGCAGAATTGCAGGTTGATGCCCTCTCCGCCCGCCTCGGTGGAGACCATCACCTGTGCCTGCTCACGGAACTCATGCTCGGTGCGGATGCGCGCCTCCAGGTTCAGGCCGCCGTGCAGGGTGACGACGGTATAGCCCCAGTCGGTGAGCTTCTCCTTCAGGTATTCCAGCGTCTCCCGCGATTCGGTGAAAATCAGAAGTTTCTCGCCCGTGCGCCGGATGTGCTCGGCTTCCATGACGTTCCGCAGCTCGTTGAGCTTGGTTTCTATCTCGTGCCGTTCAGCCTCGCGGGCCAGGCGAATGAGATCGGCAAGGGTAGCGATTTCAGTTTGCAATTCCTCGCGGGTTTCGGCGGCGGTGAGTCGTTCCAGCAGCTCTTCTTCGTGCCTGAGGCGCTCGGCTTCGGGAACATCTTCCAGCATGTCCTCATCCACCGTGCCGCGTTCGGCGAGCCAACTGCCCAGCCGGAGAAGTTCTTCCAGCCGCTCCCGGCGGCGTTCAAGCGAGCGGCGCACGGCCCGAACGCTGGAGGCCAATCGTCGCTGCAGGATCAGCAGGGCAAAGGCCACGTTCCGCTTATCCGCAACCAGGGCTTTGTTGTAAGACTTCTCCACATATTCGGTGACGGCGTTGTAGAGGCGTTTTTCCTGGTCGTTGAGCTGATAAGTCTTTGTGGCCACCCGGCGCGGCGGGAAGAGGAGTCGCCCCTCAAAGTCTTTCAGGTCTTCCTTCAGGCGGCGCAGGAAGAGCGGATTGTCAGCGTTCTGCACCGCTTCGCGGAGCTGCTCGGGATTGGCGAAGAACCCGGGCTGGAGAAGCTCCAGAAAAAGGTGAAAGTTCTCCGGGTCGCCGCGATGGGGAGTGGCGGTCAGAAACAGCAAAAAGTTGCTTTTGCGCGAGAGAAGTTCACCCAGGCGATAGCGCCCGGTACGGGTTGTCTTTTCGCCATAGCGGTAGGCGGCCATTTTGTGGGCTTCGTCAACCACCACCAGGTCCCAGTGCGCCTCGCCCAGGCTCGCCAGCACGTCGTCCTGTTTGGCAAAGTCCATCGAGGTGACAATCTGGGCGTTCTCCTGCCAGATGTTGCGGCCCCAGGAGGCATCCATGACGCTGCGGTCAACCACGGTGAAGGTTTCGCCAAAGCGTTCTTTCATCTCCCGCCGCCACTGGTCTTTGAGGTGGCCCGGCACAACAATCAGCGTACGCTGCACCAGCCCGCGATACTTCAGCTCCTTGAGCAGCAGGCCGGTCATGATCGTCTTCCCCGCACCAGGGTCATCGGCCAGCAGAAAGCGGATGCGCGGGTTGGGCAGAATGTAGTGGTAAACAGCCTCGATCTGATGTGGCAGCGGATCGACCTGCGAGACATTGACCGCAAGCAGTGGGTCAAACTGCTGCGCATAACGGATACGGTGCGCTTCCATGGCGAGGAAGAAGGCTTCGCCGCGTCCACCAAAGTCGCGCCCTGTCTCGGTCGTTGCACTTACATGCGCCAGGTCAGACGCACTGAGGATACACGAGTAAGACTGCCTGGTCTTCGTACCAACGGCTTCAATCTTGATATGGCTTCCAAGCTGCTCGTGCGTGAGCAGGCGCACCGGCTCGGGCCAAAAATCCCCTTCAAGTAAGGCACCAACTTTCAGCACAACGTTGCCCATCAGCTCTGTGACTCCTTCAGGGGAATGGTTCGGGTTCGCAGGTCAGGTTTTTGTCTTCAATCTTGCAGCGCACAAAGCACGTCCGAAAGTTGGAGACACGCTGCAAGGCAGGTCAACCTAAATCGCTTGTACTTTGCCCACCAGGCTTGCTCTAAATCAATCTGGCAGACAGATACCTGGCTTGAAAGGGGCAAACACCGATAAAACCTAGCTATCTCAGCGTTGCAGGTGTACCCGTGTTTGCTACGTACGGCATATCTGCTTCCGGCTAAACGGTTCAAATCCTCGCCGGCGAATACAGGCGGCCTGTTGACCAAGACTACGCTTGAGCCAGACGTAGAACCAAGTCAGAGAGGTCAGCGTAGGTTCACGTTGCCGTAGTACAGCGGGTCGGTCAGCACAGCGTTGAAAGAGTTGTCGGGACAGGGAAGTTGCGTCGCTGCCCCCAGTGAACCTGTGGGATGCTCAAAACTTTCATTATGCTCTTCCTTGCTGGCTGAACCTCGTCGAAGAACTCTCACTGCAAGGTCTCTCTGGCTAACCGCTCCAGTACCGGAAGCAAGGGCGGAATATCCTGGGAAACTGTTTTCCAGATAATCTGCAAGTCAACACCGTGATATTCGTGAATGAGTTTATCGCGCATCCCTGCGATTTCCTTCCAGGGAACTTCGGGATACCTGCTCCTGGTATCTTCCGGTATCTTCTTTGCTGCCTCGCCCATGACCTCCAGCGAACGAATCACTGCATTGGCGGTCTTCCGATCATGGATGAATTCTTCGGGCCTCATCCCCTCCACAAACTCCAAAGCCTCTCCGGCCGCGTTCCACATGTCCTCCAGATAGTCCTTCAAGGTTCGGCTCATATTGGCAACGCCTCTTGGAGGATGTACTTGCCGATGTGGGGTTTGAGGGCCTGGCGTGTCACCAGCTCCACCCGCACGCCCAAGAGATCGCTTAGGTACTGCTCCAGTTGAAGGAACCGAAAGAAGCCGGGGGGATCGTCAAACTCCACCAGGATGTCCAAGTCACTTTCTGCCGTCGCCTCTCCCCGCACATGGGAGCCGAAGATGGCAAGCTCCCGAACCCCGTAGCTTTGCGCCAGCTCTCCTTTGTGCTGCCGGAGAATCTGTATAAGCCGCTCAAGATTTTTCATTTACTTTCCTCCCAGATGTTGCGGCCCCAAGAGGCATTTATGACGCTGCGATCAACCACGGTGAAAGTTTCATGAAAGCGTTCTTTCATCTCCCGCCGCCACTGGTCTTCGAGATGGCCCGGCATGACGATCAGCGTGCGTTGTACCAGCCCGCGATACTTCAGCTCTTTGAGCAGCAGGCCCGTCATGATCGTTTTCCCTGCGCTGGGGTCATCGGCCAGCAGAAATTCGGGCTTCTGAAGCAGCTTTGCAGCATCACACGCTTGAGCCGGACGTAGAAAAAGTCCGAGAGGTCGCCATAGAGCAAATTGTCGTAATAGGGTGGGTCGGTCAGCACACATCAAAGAAGTTATCCGGGTATGGAAGAGCAGTAGCAAAGCCTTGCTGAACATGCAGAAATCTCATAGCCCTTGCAATTGTTCTAGAATTTGCTTCAGCCTGGGCTTGAGCCTGGGCAATTCCCTGTGAATCGTTTCCCAGAACAGATCATTCTTGATGCCAAAGTAAAAGTGAATGAGCCGATCCCGGAATCCAGCCATGGCTTTCCAGGGAATGTCGGGGTATTGGTGTTTGATGGGGTCGGGAATATGCTTTGCGGCCTCGCCAATGATTTCAAACTTTCGTATGACGGCGCTGGAGCGCATGTCATCCCGGCAAAAGGTCTCAACGTCTATGCCTTCTGTGAATCGCTCTATGGCCTCCATAGCCTCCAGGATGTCCTTCAGGTAGAGGGTGGGGTTTCTTATAAGTACACGGCCTCTTGCAGAACCCGATCGCGGATTTCTTCCCGGAGAGTGTCCACCGGAACGATATCCACGCGGATGCCCAGCCTTTCTTCAAGGAAGTCGGCCAAGCCGACCAGGTCAAAGAGGGTAGCTCCTGGAGTAAACCTGACCAGCACATCCAGGTCGCTGGTCTCGCGCTGCTCTCCGCGCACATAAGAGCCGAAGATACCCACTATCTCGGCCCGGTAGCGACGCCGCATCTCTTCCGCAACCCCCTCCAACTGACGAAGCAAGCTCTGCACGTCCCCAGCCATCGCTACCCCCTTCCCCCGACGGAATGTTGCCAAGGTGAGCAAGAACCCCAAGCACAACTGCCTCGCGCTTCGCTGAACGGGTTTACCTCTCCGTAATCCCATACCATTGGCAGCGCCTGGCGATCAAAACTGCGCTCAAAAGAGAGCACATCGGAGCGCCATCGTGTCAAAACGCATAGGCAGGATGTGTCCTCTACGTCTCCGCGCGCCGACTGATGACTGATTCTGTCTGGCTTTCAACAGCCCCCCACGTTCCGAGTACAGCTTGGCCCGGTGGGAAGGACTGAATCCACTGGCTGTGCAGGAAAGCTGGAGTGGGCGGTACAGGACTCGAACCTGTGACCCCTCGCGTGTGAAGCGAGTGCTCTACCAACTGAGACTAACCGCCCCCGCAACGAAGGCCCCAGACCCTAACAAACTCTTGCGCCAACGTCAATTCAACCGATACAAACCAGCGCACAGGCACGCCATCCCACCACTGCATACATAACCCTTTATGCAAACACGAACCCTGCGCTGCATCCTGACCGGACTGGGCAACATCGGGCGTACCTTTCTGGAAATGCTCCCCAGCCGCACCGCGCTCCTGCGCGAACGCTACGGACTGACCCTTCAGTTCGTCGCCGTGGCCGATACTTCAGGCTGCCTCGTCAGTGAACAGGGGCTGGACCCCGCCGCCATTGTGGAAGCCAAACGCCGCCGCCAGGGCGTCGTCACACTGGCCGGCGGCAACCTCCACGTCACGGACATGCTGACTGCCGTCCGGCAACTGCCCGCCGACCTGCTACTGGAAGCCACCCCAACCGACATCCAGACCGGACAGCCGGGACTCGACCTCGTGCGCGCGGCCCTCCAACGCGGGATGCACGTCGTCATGGCAAGCAAAGGCGCGCTCGTCGTCGCCTTCGATGAACTGGCCCGACTTAGCGACTGGTCCGGCAACCGCCGTGCGCCACGGCTGCGTTTCAGCGGTGCAGTGGCCGGAGCGCTCCCCAGTGTCAACGTTGGCTGGCGCGACCTGGCCGGCGGCGAAATCACCACACTTGAAGCCGTCCTCAACGGCACAACCCAGGTCATGCTGACCATGATGGGGGAAGGAAAAACCTACGCCGAAGCCTTGGCGGAAGCGCAGCGCATCGGCATTGCCGAACCCGATCCGACCCTCGATGTCGAGGGCTGGGATGCCGCCAACAAGCTGCTCATTCTGGCCAATGCCGTCCTGCGCCAACCCACGCGCCTTTCCGACATTGCTGTGGAAGGCATCACGCACATCACCCCGGATGACATCCGGCAGGCCCGGCATAACGGCGGCAATCTCATTCTTCTGGCCCGGGCCGAACGCGGAGCCGATGGCCGCTATGCCCTGAGCGTCCGCCCAACGGCTGTTCCAGCCCACCACCCGCTGGCGCGTCTGGGTATGCAGGAAGCCGGCATCGTCTATCACAGCGATATTTTCGGACGGACGGCAGCCTTCAGCATGGAAGACGGCCCCCTTGGAACCGCCGCCGCCATGCTGCGCGATATTCTCTCTATCGCACCTGACGTCCTGCCCGAATAATCCCGGTCCAATGCCGTGCAAGGTACGCTTTCCAGCCAAAGCGTATGGCTGCTACCAGGCAACGTTCGCGGATGGCTTCGCTTCGTAAGCTTACGTTCACTGCCCGAACGTCGGCTTTCGCTATGTTTTTGCCGTGGATTCAACCCATTATTCGGGCAAGACAGGATTCCAGACGTAGAGGAGGACTGACTTCCACGATGGTTCGCAAGGCAGCGGCTTGGCTTTTACTGGCAGCACTTCTTAGCTTCATACCGAGCCGGACGGCACACGCTGGCGTTCCTACCGCTGACAACCTCATTGGCGGACAATCCCAGTCCTTTACGCTCACCGACCAGTACAACCGTCCCCGTACAATTGCTTTCCCAACGGACAAACCGCTGGTGCTTATGCTTGGCGACCGTGGCGGTTCGGAACAAATTGAACCCTGGGTGCGGGAACTGTACCAACGCTACGGCGACAGCATCGAGATTCAGGGCATCGCCATCCTGCGCGGCGTGCCGGCGCCGATCCGTCCCATCATTCGGAGCCAACTGCGCAGCCGCGCGCCCAAAAGCGTCCTTCTCGACTGGGGCGGCGCGATTGCCGACATGTACCGTTGCCAAAGCGAAGTCTGTAACGTAGTGGTCATTGACCGCCAGGGGCGCATTTCCACCATCGTACGCGGCGGCGTCTCACCCGAACGTGCCCGGCTGGTCTGCCAGGCCCTTGACCGCATACGCTAACCTCACGGCTTCGCTCCTTGGACATCACCGGCCGGGCGCAACGCGCTGACCGGCAATGACCAAATCCCATCATCAAACAGCGATAACTGTTATCTCCGGGTTGAACTCATCCCGCAGGATGCTCTGAATGCCATACAGCGTGCCGGAAATCGAACTCGGACAACTGCCACATGCTCCCTGGTAACGGACGGCCAGCGTGTTGTCTTTGTAACTGATGACCTCCAGGCCGCCACCATCCCCTGCCAGCCCCGGACGAATCCGGGCGTCCAGAATGTCGTTGATTCGGTCAAGGTCGGGATTTTCCCCCCGCTTGATGTTCGGCGCAGCCGGCGCACTCACACTGACCGGCTCCGCCGCACGGATGGGAATCGCCACCTGACGTAACAACTCATCCCACTCCACTTCATTGTCTTTGGTGATGGTGATGAAGCGGTCCATCATAAAGACGCTCTTTACGTGGGGAATAGCCAGCAACGCCTCGGCCAAAGGATGGGCTGCCGCATCCTGAAGGTTGGAAAAACTAAGCGAAACGCCCGGCGCAGTAATGGGTTCCTTGAGTACGATTTTCCGGGCTGCCGGATTGGGCGTGTACTCAATGTCATAAATCTTTGGCATGGCAACACAGTCCTGAACAACAAGGTCTGACCACTGGGCCAGACAGAACACATCTGCCCGACAACGCGCGTGGTCTCTGCCAGCATCATAAGCAACCCGCCCGCCTTCGGTAGGCCGAATTTCCGTCACGGGCGCATACGTACCTTGCTGATAGTCTATGCAACGCTACCTCATCACTGACCGCCGCCGTCTGTTCCGGGAAGGCGAACCCTACACCGAAGCGATAGCTGTACGGCGCCTCGTGGCGCTGGCCCGCTTCGCCGCCAGGGAAGGCATAGACTACCTTCAGTTGCGGGAAAAGGACTGGCCGGTGCGCCAGCTCACCGAAGTGGCAGCGGCGATGGCCGCCGCTCTGGCTGAAACCCGAACCAGACTGTTGGTCAATGATCGCTTCGATGTCGCCCTGGCTGCCCGGGCCCATGGTGTTCACCTCACCACGCAGTCGCTGCCGGCAAGGGTTGTCCGGCAGTGTGTTCCGTCGGGCTTTCTTATCGCCGTCTCAACCCACAGCCGCTGCGAAATTGCGGAAGCGGAAGGCTTCGCCGACTTTGCCGTGTGCGGCCCCGTTTTTCCGTCGGGAGACAAACCGGTTCTGGGGCTGGAAGCCTTTGCCGAACTGGCACGGACGACTTCCCTGCCGCTCTTCGCACTGGGCGGGATCGGCCCCGACCAGGCAGCACACGTACGGCAGGCCGGCGCTGCCGGCATCGCCGCCATTCGCGCCTTTGCCAATGATTTTCTCGCCAGCTCCAGTCCTGACACTTGACGGGACAACAATTGTGATGACATTTCATCCACATCTCATCCAAGGAGAAAATAACCATGGCATTCCGTCTGTTCAGTTTTGTGGTGTGGTTGGCATTTTCCCTGATGGTGGCGACGCCCGTCGGTGCCCAGGAGGGTGAGCGTACCGGTAGTGCCACGCCCTCACAAACCGGCTCGGTCATGCCCGTGCCGGATATTCTGACCGGCAGTGGTCAGGCAGCCGTGCGCGTCTGGGGGGTGGCACAGACGGCCCAACCCTACGCGGCGGCTTTTCTTGTAACCCACAACCGCACCGGGAAGTACATTTCAACCCTGCAACTCAAATGGCTGCTCTTTGACCTTCAGACGGACAGGCTGCTGGAAGAAGGGCGCGCAACAGCCCGCCGGCTGCCGGTCAGCATCGTTGAATCACTGCAGGAGAAGTCGCGCCTTGAGGACTTTGTCAACCTTCTCGGAACGTCCGACTACGGACTGCCACTTGAGCCTTTCTGCAAGAAGTATCCAGACAGGGAGCTGAAGCTGGTTTTCGTCGTTGAGCAGGCCCAGCTTCTGGGGGGCGAAACCTGGTCACGGGAAATCGTCCCGACGTTTGCCGGCGAATCGGAAGGTGGAGTCAGCCACCCGAAGTATCCGCTCTGTGACACCCAGGGCAAACCTTCGTTTTGCGAAGACTGGTGGGCCATTTTCCCCTGAATGCCAAAAAACGTAGGGGCGGTTGGCCAACCGCCCCTACTCCCACGGCCAACTGTCCCCACGGACACCGGCCCTACGGGCCCGGTCCGGTCCTGGTTACGGCTGCCGCAGTATCTCACGCGCAATGACAAGGCGCTGAATTTCAGATGTTCCCTCGCCAATCGTGCAGAGTTTGGCATCGCGCCAGAACTTCTCGGCCGGATAGTCTTTCGTGTAGCCGTAGCCGCCGTGAATCTGGATGGCTTCTTCCGCCACTTTGACAGCCATTTCTGAAGCGTACAGCTTGGCCATGGCGGATTCTTTCGTCGTACGCCTGCCGGCATCCTTCATTGCCGCCGCTTTCCAGGTCAGCAGGCGGGCGGCCTCAATCTGGGTCGCCATATCGGCCAGCTTCCACTGAATGGCCTGAAACTCGGCAATCGGACGCCCGAAGGCATAGCGTTCCCGGGCATAGCGCAGGGCCGCCTCATACGCCCCCTGAGCAATGCCAACCGACAGGGCAGCAATGGAGATGCGCCCGCCGTCGAGAATCCTGAGCGCATCCACGAAACCTTCGTTTTCCCTGCCGAGCAGGTTTTCGGCCGGCACTTTCATATCCACAAAAGCCAGGCTGGCCGTGTCGGAAGCGCGCATGCCGAGCTTGTTTTCCTTTTTGCCCCGCACAAAGCCCGGCGTGTCCGTCGGGACAATGAAGGCTGAAATCCCATGCGTCCCCTTTGACCGGTCAGTGCTTGCCAACACAACGCACGTGTCGGCATAGCTTGCGTGAGTGATGAAGTTTTTGTTGCCGTTGAGAACAAAATGCCCGTTCTGCCGCACGGCCGTGGTGGATAATCCGGCGGCGTCACTGCCGGAACCGGGTTCGGTCAACGCCCACGCGCCCAGCTTTTCACCACGCGCCAGCGGCGTGACGAACGTCTCCCGCTGCGCTTCTGTGCCGGCCATGAAAATGTGATTCGTCCCTAGCGAGTTGTGGGCAGCAACCCCCAGCGCCACGGACGGGTCCACCCGTGCCAGCTCCTCGATAATGGTGGCATACTCGATGTAACCCAAACCTGCCCCGCCATAAGCTTCAGGGATGATGATGCCCATCAGCCCCATTTCCGCCAGCTTTGGCTGGAGTTCCAAAGGGAACTGCTGCGGCTCATCCCACGCCATCACGTGGGGGGCAATTTCGGCTTCCGCAAATTCCCGAACGGAAAACTTGATCCGGGACTGTTCTTCGGTGAGGTCCAGATGCATAACGCCCATGGTCTGACTCCTTGTTGCCGACGACCGGCGGAAAGAAACGAACACCCAGCCGAAGCCACCCCACACGGCTTCGGCTCTATAAAAAAACCTTATTCAACGATAAGCTAAAACACCATCCAGAACAACCCCGGCCGAGCCGGAAGCAGAAGCGGACACCAGAGGTTCATGACGCAGCCTGCCCCCGATTCCCAACGTCCGGCGCGCTGGTGGCGCTGGCTGGCAACCCTTGGCGTCGGAAGTCTGGCGTGGGCGTTGACTCCGACCGATCTCGCCCCGAACACCCGTCCTCTGGCCGCGGTTTTCGCCGCCGTCATCACGGGACTCATCGTGCAGCCGGCCCCGGGCGGACTCGTTGTGCTGCTGGGCGTGATGGCAGTGGCCGTCACTGGCGCGTTACCGCCCAAGTCGGCGCTGGCCGGTTACGGCGATCCCACGGTCTGGCTCGTGCTGGCGGCGTGTCTGATGGCGCGTGCCATGACGCGCACCGGCTTCGGGCGGCGGCTGGCCTTCTGGTTCATTCGGGCCATGGGCCGCCGGACGCTGGGCCTGGGCTACGCGCTCGTCGCCACGGATGTCACGTTGGCAGCCGTCATTCCATCGAATGGCGCGCGCGCTGGCGGCGTGCTGTTTCCCATCGTCAAGAGCGTCGCTGAAGCGTACGACTCGCACCCCGGACCCACGGCGCGTCGCCTGGGCGCTTTCCTGGTGATGATGGTCTATCAGTGCGAAGTCATTGCCTGCGCCCTGTTCCTGACCGGGCAGGCCTCGAACATCCTCATCGCCCGGCTGGCCAAAACGACCGCCAATGTGGATTTGACCTACGGTGGCTGGTTTGTCGGCGGCAGCGTCCCGGCGCTCATTTCGCTGGCGGTGGTGCCGCTGCTGCTCTACCGCCTGTTTCCGCCGGAGATCACCCACACGCCGGATGCCACCCGCCTGGCACAGGACGAACTGGCACACCTCGGGCCCATGAGCCGCGCCGAATGGATACTCGCCGGCATATTCGTAATCGTCATCGGGTTGTGGCTGGTGCCGACAGTCCCCGTTTTTGCGGCCCTGCTGCGCAGTCTCGGACTCGAAGGCTTGCTCAACTACACCAGCGTGGCGCTGATCGGCGTCGGAACGCTGCTGCTGACCGGCGTCCTCACTTGGGAAGATGTAACCGGCGAAAGCTTCGCCTGGGATGTCTTCCTGTGGTACGGCGGGCTGGTCCGGCTCGCTGAAGCCTTGGGCGAAACCGGGCTGACCGACCGCTTCGCGCAGGTTGTCGCCGGCAGTGCGGCGGGATGGGCGTGGCCGCTGGCCGGACTAATGCTTCTCGCTGCCTACTTCTATGCCCACTATGCCTTCGCCAGCATTACCGCCCACGCCACGGCCATGTATGTGCCGTTCCTGGTGGTTCTGACGGCCGCCGGCACACCGCCGCTCCTGGCCGCTTTCGCACTGGCCTATGCCTCAAACCTGTGCGCCGGACTGACCCACTATGGAACAACGCCCGCCCCCATCTACTTTGCGGCTGGCTATGTCTCGCAGCGTACGTGGTGGCGGCTGGGACTGGTGGCCTCAGTGGTCAATCTGACCATCTGGCTGACCGTGGGACTGCTCTGGTGGCGCTTCCTTGGTTACTGGTGACGGCACGCCGGCTGGAAGGAAAAGTACCAAAACGTACACTTTACATTTTTGGGCTTGAAAAACGACGCGCAACCAACGACAAACAGCATTTTACGCTCCGTCGTCCGGCGGCGCGGCGTGCTTCCCCGACACGCCCGGATTTCTTTCCAAAGGAGATTGTCTCGTGCAGCCCCAACCTGTCCTTCATCCGACCTACGCCGGACTCGAACCGGCCGACCTGATGGCGATGTACCGTACGATGGTGCTGTCGCGCCGTCTCGACGACAAGGAAATCCAGCTCAAGGGCCAGAACAAGGTCTTTTTCCAGATCAGCGGCGCCGGCCATGAGGCCATTCTCGTCGCGGCCGGACGGGTTCTGCGCCCCGGCTACGACTGGTTTTATGCCTACTACCGCGACCGCGCGCTGTGCCTCGAACTCGGCATGACGCCGCTGGAGATGCTGCTTGCAGCCGTCGGCGCGGCGGCTGATCCCAACTCCGGCGGGCGTCAGATGCCCTCCCACTGGGGACACAAGGACCTCAACATCGTCTCGAAATCAAGTTGCACGGGAACGCAGTTTCTGCAGGCGGTCGGCTGTGCCGAAGCCATGTACCGGCAAGCCCGATTGCAGCTTGATGAAAGGACGTTGGGGCGTACATTCCCACCTGATGCCGTCGTCTATTGTTCGGCCGGTGAAGGGACGACGAGTGAAGGCGAGTTTTTTGAATCCCTCAACACGGCCTGCAACCTCAAGCTGCCCGTCGTCTATGTAATTGAAGACAACGGCTATGCCATTTCCGTGCCGGTCGAAGTGCAAACGGCCGGTGGCAGCATCTCCCAACTTGTGCGCAACTACCCCGACCTGTTGGTGCTGGAAGTGGATGGCACCGACCTGCTGGCCAGCTACCAGACCATGCGGACGGCCGTGGACTACGCCCGCGCGCGGCGCGGCCCGGCGCTCGTGCACGCGCATGTCATCCGCCCCTATTCCCATTCCCTGTCGGACGATGAGCGGCTGTACCGCACACCAACCGAACGGGAAAGTGATGCCCGGCGCGATCCGCTCGTAACCTTTGCTCACTTCCTGCTGCGTGAGGGCATTGCCACCGAACAGGACCTCGAAGCGCTCCGGGCCGATGTCGAACGGGAAGTCAATGCGGCGGCCGATGCGGCACTGGCCAGCCCGCAGCCAGCGCCGGAAACGGCCACCCGGTATGTTTATTCGCCGGATGTGGATCCGACTTCACCCGCCTTTGACAGCCCGCGTACCAACACAGAAGGGACGCCGGGCACGATGGTGGACCTGCTCAACGCCTGCCTCCGTGACGAAATGGCGCGCGACCCACGGATTCTCATCTTTGGCGAAGATGTGGCCGACGCAAGCCGCGAGGAAAACCTCAAGGAAGTCAAAGGCAAGGGCGGCGTCTTCAAGGTGACGCACAACCTGCAACGGCTCTACGGCAGCGACCGCGTGTACAACTCGCCGCTGGCCGAAGCCAATATCATCGGACGGGCCATCGGGCTGGCCACGGCCGGGTTCAAGCCGGTCGTCGAAATCCAGTTTTTCGACTACATCTGGCCAGCCTACATGCAGCTTCGCAACGAGCTGGCGCTGCTGCGCTGGCGCTCCAACGGAGCGTTCAAGTGTCCGGTTGTCGTACGTGTGCCGATTGGCGGCTACCTCAAGGGCGGAGCGATTTACCACAGCCAATCCGGTGAAGTGCTCTTTACCCACATTCCCGGCTTGCGGGTGGTGTTTCCCTCAACAGCCGAAGACGCCAACGGCCTGCTGCGGACGGCCATCCGCGCCGACGACCCGGTGATCTTTCTCGAACACAAGCACCTGTACCGCCAGGCCTACAACAAGGGCATCTACCCCGGACCGGACTACATGATTCCGTTTGGCAAAGCCAAGGTCGTCCGGGAAGGCGATGACCTGACCGTTGTGACCTACGGCGCGCTTGTCCAGCAGGCGCTCGTGGCCGCCCGGGAAGTTGAACGCGACCATGACATTTCCGTGGAAGTCATTGACCTGCGGACGCTTTCGCCCTACGACTGGGAAGCGATCGTGGCTTCGGTGAGAAAGACCAACCGCGTCATCGTAGCCCACGAGGAACCGCTTTCCTGGGGCTACGGAGCCGAAATTGCCGCGCGCATCGGCGAAGAACTCTTTGACGACCTTGACGCTCCGGTGCGGCGGATTGGGGCCCTGGATACCTTCGTCGGCTATGCGCCGCAGCTTGAAGACTACATCCTGCCCCAGATTCCCGACCTCATCGGGGCCATAGTGGCGCTGGCCGAATACTGAGGCCGTTCCGTGATGAACCCCATGTCACAGGATTTTGAAGTCATCCCGGCGATTGATTTACGCCACGGCAGATGTGTCCGTCTGCGGCAGGGAGAAAAAACCAACGTTACGGTCTATGCCGATGATCCTCTGGCTGTTGCCCGGCAGTGGCAGGAAGAAGGCGCCACGTGGCTTCACGTCGTCAATCTGGACGGCGCTTTTGAAGACAGCGACGCTGAAAACCTTACGGCCACGGCGTGGCTGGCGCAGCACATTGACCTTCCGATCCAGTTCGGCGGTGGCATCCGCCACCCGGCCGACGCTGAACGGCTCTTTGATCTCGGCGTCAAGCGCATCATCCTTGGCACGGTGGCTGTCGAGCAGCCGGAGGTGCTCGATCAGTTTCTGGCGCGGTTTGGCCCGGCGGCGGTCGTCGTCGGGATTGACGCCCGTCACAACCGCGTGGTCACCCATGGGTGGCAGACTGACAGCCAGCACACGCCCATCGAGCTGGCGCTTCAGGTCAAGGCGCAAGGCGTCGGGCGTGTCATCTACACGGACGTTGCCCGGGACGGCATGCTCAGCGGCGTCAATGTCGCGGCCACGGCGGAACTGGCGCGGGCAACCGGGCTTCAGGTCATCGCTTCAGGGGGCGTGGCCGAACTGGCAGACATTCAGGCGCTGGCCGCCACCGGTGTGATTGAAGGGTGTATCGTCGGCAAGGCGCTGTATGAGCAGCGTTTCACCCTGGGTGAAGCCCGGCAGGCCGCGCAGCGTGGGATTTTGGAAAAATAAAAAGTTTTTTATTGACAAAAATCCCCCTTCTACGGCATGCTCCGGCATGCCATGACAACGTTTTCGGCGCTTCTCAAAGAACATCGCAGTGACATCATCCGGCTGCTCAAGCAGCACGGTGAAATGACGAACGAGGCACTGGCGGCTGCCTTGGGGTTGACCCGTGTCAGCACGCGCCGTCACCTCGAAATCCTGGAGCGCCAGGGGTATGTGACCTACCGTGCTGTTGCCCACGGGCGCGGGCGACCAAGTTACTACTACTCCCTGACGGCGCAGGCCGCGGAGCTTTTTCCCCGCAGTTATGACGTTCTGGCGTGTGAACTGCTCCAGATGACCCACGAGTGCTTTGGCCGGGAGGGCATGCTGCGGGTCATCAGCGCCCGCGCCGAACAGGTGCTGCGGCATCTGGCACCGCAGTTGGCGCCACTGGATTTTGCCGCGCGTGTAGCAAAACTCGCAGAGTTTCTCATCGAGCGGGGGTATCTTGCCGAGTACGAAGCTCTCCCCGATGGTTCGTTCCGGCTCATCGAGCGTAACTGCCCAACCATTAACGTCGCCACGGCTTTTTCGGAGTTGTGTACGCAGGAACGCCAACTGTACGAAGCGTTATTAGGGGGAGAGGTCGTTCGTGAGCAACGGCTTGCGGACGGCGACAGGGCCTGCGCCTACCGTATCTTTCCACCTTCACAGCAACCCACGACCAATCCACAGGAACGATCCCGTCATGCGAATTCTTGAACAGCAAGTCCTCGACGCACTCCGGGCGGTCCACGACCCCGACTTACACCGGGATGTCGTCTCACTGGGGATGATTCGGGACGTGACGATTGACAACGGGGCCGTGTCCTTTCGCTTTGTCCTGACGACCCCGGCCTGTCCGGTCAAGGAGCAGCTCGAACATCAGGCGCGGGAGGTCGTGGCGGCCATTCCCGGCGTCAAACAGGTGACAGTCAAAATGGAAGCCCAGGTTCCGCAGGGACGTGGCATCCCGGAAAAGGCCGGCATCCCCGGCGTGCGCAACATCATTGCTGTCAGCTCCGGTAAAGGCGGCGTCGGCAAGTCCACGGTCGCCGTCAACCTGGCCGTGGCGCTGGCCCAGACCGGCGCGCGTGTGGGATTGCTCGACACGGACGTATATGGCCCGAACGTTCCCATCATGATGGGCGTTATTGAAGAGCCACGGGTACGGGGCAACAAGATCATCCCCCGCGAAGCCCACGGCGTGAAGTTTATGTCCATTGGGTTGATCAATCGCGGCGACAAGCCGGTCATCATGCGCGGGCCGATGCTCCACGGCGTGGTGCAGCAGTTTCTGCGGGATGTCGAGTGGGGCGAACTGGATTACCTGGTGGTGGACATGCCGCCGGGCACTGGTGACGTACAGCTTTCCCTGGCGCAGCTTGTGCCGGTTTCCGGCGCCGTACTGGTGACGACCCCGCAGGAAGTGGCGCTGGCCGACGTACGCAAGGCTTTCAACATGTTCAAACAGGTTGGCATCCCGGTTTTCGGGATTGTCGAAAATATGAGCTACTTCACCCACCCCAACATCCCCGAACCGATCTACATCTTCGGGCAGGGTGGGGGCGAGAAAATGGCCAAACAGTTTGAGACAGTTTTTCTCGGCGAAATCCCCCTGAGTATCGAAGTCCGGGAAGGCGGCGACAGTGGCGTGCCGGTCGTCGTTGGTTACCCCCAGAGCACGCAAGCCAAAGCCTTTCAGGCCATTGCCGAACGACTGGCCGCCCAGGTTTCCGTGGCGGCGATGGCTTCCCCTGAACTTCCTGAACTGAACCTTGGAGGGTAAAGACATGGGACAGATGGTCAAAATTTGTGAAGAAAACCGCTTTTCCACCTTTGTCAAGAGCAAGAAGTCCGAAGGTTATCGTGACTTGGAGCGTTGGCAGCGGTGGTTTGCCGAACGTGGCATTCCATCCATCATCGCCAGTACCCCCAGTGGTTATGCCCTGTACCGCAACGGACTCATCCAGGTGGACATCCACGACGATAGTCCGGCGCGGGCAGCAGCCTGACCTCGTCTGAACCATTCTTCCCCACAATGGGGAAGAAGCCCCCTTCCCGATTGGGAAGGGGGCTTCCGATTCACAGCGCGTTGTGATCGAGGCGGGTTGACGGATTTCGTTTCGTGGCAGGAAACGAAATTTGCTGGGTTTTTGACGACCCATGCCCTGCCGTCACAGGGCAACTGAACTAACGCAGTTATACACCTCTTGGTTCCAACTGGCAACCCGGTTTCCTCCTTTTTACGCAGGTTTTCCCCTTTTATGTCTTCCGTGCCCCGGCGCCCACTGGTTTTTGGACACCGTGGCGCGGCCGGCACCTGCCCGGAGAACACTCACGCGGGTTTTCAGCAGGCGTTTGCTGAAAGGGCCGATGGGATTGAACTCGATGTGCGCTGCTGTGCGTCGGGTGAGGCCGTCGTCATCCACGATGAGACGGTTGACCGCACCTCGGATGGCACCGGGCGGATTGCCCATCTCTCCCTGTCTGACCTGCGCGGCTTTGACTTTGGGCGGGGGACAGGCTTTGGGCGTGAAACCATCCCTACGCTCGAAGAGGTCTTTGCCCGGCTTCCGGCGGACAAACTCATCAACGTCGAAATCAAAAACGACGACCTGCACAGCCACGGGGAAGAGCGCGCCGTGGCACAGCTTGTTGCCCGGTTCGGTCTGCACGGGCGCTGTCTGGTGTCCTCATTCAATCCTCTGGTGCTGTGGCGGCTTCAGCAGGCTGATGCCCGTCTGTCCCTGGCCTATCTGTACCGCCCGCAGTCGCGCTGGTATTTGCGCCCTCTCCCGATCACCTGGTGGCTCCGGTTACGGGCGCTGCATCCACACCACAGGCTGGTTACGGCGCACGGGGTGGCGCAGGCGCACCGCCGGGGGCTTCAGGTCAACACCTGGACGGTCAATGATGAAGCCGACCTGGAGCGCGTGGTGGCCTGTGGCGTGGATGGCATCGTGACCGATTACCCGACGCGGGTCGTGGCCTGGCTGGATGCCCGGATGGAACGGCTCACGGCAGCGTGAACGAAAAGAAGTTGGTGACGGCGCGGCGTTCGCCCTGTGGCGTCCTTCCGAGCGGACGGCTCACGGCCAGCACCAGGTCATCGCCCGGACGCAGCGTGCCCAACCGCGCCAGAAACTCATCCACCGTCCGCACCGTGTGCCGATTCACTGCTGTAATCAGCATCCCTTCCTGCAAACCGTTTTCGGCCGCCAAGCCCACCGGACTGACTTCCGTGATCAGGACGCCTGCCTGCCCGGCATACAGGTCCTTGACGCCAAGCTGCATGAGCTTGAGCGGCGAGGCATCCGCCACACTCAGCCCCAGGCGGCGCAGAGCTGTCTCCGGTTCCTCCGGCAACGCATCGCTGGAGGGCCCACCTCGCCGCTCGAAACGCGGGCGCATGGTACGCACCGCTGGCGATACACGCTCTTCCGTTCGGAGCATCACCGAGGTTGGCTTGCCATCCCGGAAGTAACGGACTTCCACCGTAGTATCGCCGGGGGTTGCTGCCAGTTCACGGATGAGGTCCCGTTCGCTGGTAATGGGTCGTCCGGCATACGCCACCACGACATCCCCACTGCGCAACCCGGCGGCGTAGGCGGCACCGCCTTCTTCGACGTGCTGGATGAGCGCCCCGTGGTCATTGGGCAGGCCGTACACCCGCGCAAACTGCGGTGTGACGCGATCCACCTGCACGCCCAACAAACTGCGTGAAACCTGTCCCCGCTCAATCAACTGGCGGACAACTTCGCGCACCGTCGCCGACGGCAGGGCAAACCCAATGCCGCTGTAGCTCCCGTCGCGTGAAGCTATCTGCGTGTTGACGCCGATGACTTCACCGGCGAGGTTGAGCAGTGGGCCGCCGGAGTTGCCAAAGTTGATGGCAGCATCGGTCTGGAGAAACTGTTGCAGCGTATTCCGCCGGTCGGTCACACGGTCTTTGGCGCTGATGACACCCGTGGTCACGGTCTGATCCAAACCAAAGGGACTGCCAATGGCCACGACCCACTCGCCGACGCGCAGAGCGTCGGAATCTCCGAAAGTCAGCGGCTGAATGTCGGCGCGTCCGATGAGCTTGAGAACGGCGATGTCCGTTTCAGCGTCGCCGGCCACCAGGCGCGCCGGGAGCTGCGTGCCGTCGGCCAAGCGTACGGTCAGGCGTGTGGCCTGCTGGACGACGTGGAGATTCGTCACGATGTGACCTTCGCGGTCAATGACAAAGCCCGAACCGGTTGCCCCGCCCATGCCACGCGCCAGGCTCGGCCCGGCAGCACGGATGTTGACTACGGCTGGCCGCGCCTGCTGGGCAACGCGGCTGAAGGCCAGACTGAGGGCATCAGCCGTCGGGTTGGGCATCGCCTGGGAAACCGGCCACCGGGCAGGAGGCCATCCCCACAGCAACCCCACGCCGGCAACGGCCAGGACAAAGCCGACGCCCATCCAACGGATACGCTGCCACCTCGTCGCCATCCTCTTTGCCCTCCCCGGTGAGACTGGTTGTGACGGCTGTTCAGAAGTCGGCACGTTGCGTTACCGAACAGACTTGCATCATGGCAGTAAGCGCCCCATGGTGCAGCGTCGAATTCCATCCGCGCAAGTGAGAAACGCCCGCATGTCCACGGTTCACGCCCGTCACCTTCACTTCGATACGTTTGCCGGTGCCAGCGGCGACATGATCATCGGCGCCCTGCTGGATGCCGGCGCTTCCTTTGACCGCCTCCAGTCTGACCTGGAACAACTCGGACTCGGCGGCTATACGCTTTCCCTGCGCCGCGTCCGGCGTGCCGCCATTGACTGCGCCAAATTCGATGTACGCCTCACGGATACTTCTGATGCCGAAGCCATCCCGCACCGGCATCCGCACGAAGGCCACCATGAGCATCATCACCATCACCCTGAACCGCATCACCACGAACCGCACCCACCGGAGCCGCACCATCACGGGCACCGGCACGGGCGCGGTATCCGTGAGATTCTGGCCCTTCTGGATGCCGCCAATCTGAACGCACGGGTCAGAGCCAGGGCCAAGGCAATCTTCTGGCGACTGGCTGAAGTCGAAGGGCGCGTCCACGGCATTTCCCCGGAGGACGTTCACTTCCACGAAGTCGGTGCAGTGGACGCCATCGTGGACATCGTGGGCGCATGTCTTTGCCTTGAGCAGTTGGGCGTCGAACACATCACCTCCGCGCCGTTGCGCGTTGGCTTTGGCTTTGTCGCCTGTGCGCATGGACGCTATCCGATTCCGGCTCCGGGCACGGCGGAACTGCTCAAAGGCGTGCCGTTTTATGCCGGCGATGTAGAAGGCGAATTCACGACGCCGACCGGCGCCGCCATCATCACCACCCTGTGCCGGAGCTACACCCGGACGCCGCCGTTTACCGTCACCCACACCGGCTACGGCGCCGGCACGCGCGACACACCGGGATTTCCCAATGCCCTGCGGGTGTTTCTCGGCGCGGACGGGCAGCCGGCCGACCGCCCGGATGAAGAAACGCCGTCCCTCCAGCGCATCTCCACCCTTGAAGCCAACCTGGATGACCAGTCACCGCAGGAACTGGGCTACGTTCTGGAGCGGCTGCTCGCCGCCGGTGCGCTCGATGTCTTTTTCACGCCCGTCTATATGAAAAAAAACCGGCCGGCGGTGCTGCTGAGCGTCCTCTGCTGCCCCGCAGACGAGGAGCGGCTGACGCAGCTCATCTTCCGTGAAACCACGACTCTGGGCGTCCGGGTACGTCCCGCGCTGCGCCACATCCTGCCGCGCCGGCAGGTTCGCGTCGTCACGCCAGACGGCGAAGTGGAGGTCAAGGTAGCGACACTGGCGGACGGCACGGAAAAGGTTAGCCCGGAATATGAAGCCTGCCACCGTCTGGCGGAAGCGACGGGACGCCCGCTGCAGCAGGTCTATGCTGCGGCGCGTGAAGCGTACGAAAAGCAACGAACTGCCAGTGCAGAATAAGCACGAAACCCACAGCCGCACCGGCCGGAGGAGCCACCCACCGCGTCACGGTTCATCATCCGTGCGATGTCCCCCGCCGTGCGGACAAATGTTTGAGGAGACTGGATATAGCCGTCATGGACAAAACACTGGAAGCCATTTTGTGGAAGATGATGCGGACCCTGTTCAAAGCCCACCCGTGGCATGGCGTCTCCATCGGCGAGCAGGCCCCCGCGCAGGTTACGGCCTACATTGAAATCGTGCCGACGGACGCCATCAAATATGAACTCGACAAGACGACCGGGCACCTCAAGGTTGACCGTCCGCAGAAGTATTCCAACCACTGCCCGACGCTCTACGGTCTCATTCCGCAGACCTACTGTGGCAGGCGGATTGGAGCATTCTGTGCTGAACGCACCGGGCGGACAGACATGGCGGGCGACGGCGACCCCCTCGACATCTGTGTGCTGACCGAAAAGCCAATTCACCACAGCGACATTCTCGTGCAGGCCATCCCGATTGGCGGGTTGCGGATGATTGACGGCAACGAAGCCGACGACAAAATCATTGCCGTGCTCCGCAACGATGAAGTCTATGGGGAATGGCGCGACATTTCAGAGTGCCCGAAGAATCTGGTCGAGCGGCTGCGGCACTACTTTCTGACCTACAAGGAAATTCCCGGCGCCACCGAGCGGCGTACGGAAATCACCCACATCTATGACGCCGCCGAAGCGCAACACATCATCCAGTTGAGCCGGGAGGATTACCTGGAGTCGTACGGTGAGTTTGAAACCCTGCTCAACCGGGCGCTGGCCGGCGGAGAAGCTGAAGCGCAGGCGATGCGCGCCTGACCGGCCAGCCCGGCTCCCCACGAAGCGATTCCCTTGGCTCCCTTACGTACAACGCCCGGTTGGGGGGCATCAGTGCTACTTATTTGTTGGTAGCCATTCTCATGTAGTTCAGCATCACGGTTGTCTTCTTCAGCTCTTTGTTGGGCATCGCCGAAACCATGACCACCTCACCGGATTGACGGCGGGCGCTGACGGCCTGGGTCTCACCGGAACCCGTGCGGACGACGGTGAATTCGCTGTCCTTGAGCAGCTTCTCATAGAAATTGGCCACGGTTTCCGGTGCATCATCCGAGGCCATGATGAGGCGCCCGGCCAGTGTGTTCGGGCGATCAGCCTGAATGTTGTTCTTGATTTCCGCGTTGGGGTAGATCACCACCCACGGCGGCAGGTCTTCCGGCTTGACCTCCTTGATGCCGGGCTGAAGCTGCGGCTGGGCCTTTTGCGCGCGCGCCTTCTCCCGCTCGCTGGCGCGTTTGTAAAACTCATCCAGCCGTTCTTCTTACCGGCCAACGTTCTTTTTGGAAAGTGAGGGTAAGACCGGACGGACGCACAAGAGAGCGGAAAGTCAGCACATCCACGCTCGCCGACCTTGGGGTCAGCGCCGGTCCAAATGCCCGCGGCCCAATACCGGAGCTAGCGAACGCTGGCCGCCACCCGAAAGCCAACCGAATCGAGCTTGAGTTCGGGGTCGAGTTTGTAGCGTACGGCTGATCGGCAGGCAGCAGCATTGGCAAAGTAGGAGCCACCGCGAATCGCCCGCCAGGTGCCGTTCGTCGGCCCGGTCGGGTCCTCACCGGGCGTCTTTTTGTAGTAGAGGTCATCGTACCAGTCCTAGCACCACTCCCGGACGTTCCCGTGCATGTCGTGCAGGCCAAAGGCGTTGGGTTCTTTCCGCCCCACCGGGTGGGTCCTGCCGCCGGCGTTGTCGAAGTACCAGGCCGTGGCATCGAGATTGCCCGCATATTTGCCGGTTCCTCCGGCGCGGCAGGCATATTCCCATTCGGCTTCCGTCGGCAGGCGGTAAAAGAAGGGGTCGTCCGCATCATTCAGACGCTGAAGAAAGGTTTGCACGTCCTTCCAGGAAACGCTGTCCACGGGCAGGTCGTCGCCGACGAACTTGCTCGGGTTGTTGCCCATAATCTGCTTCCACTGGGCCTGGGTGACTTCGTATTTGCCAAGGTAGAAAGGCTGGCTGATCTTGACCCGGTGCGCCGGCTGCTCATCCGGTTCACCACCGGCTTCCCCCATGGTGAACTCGCCGGCCGGAATGAGTACCAGTTCAATGCCGGCCACGCCCGCCATGGTCTTGGGCAGGTTGTTGAGGTCAAGCGGTTGGGCTTTGCTTTTCGCCCGCGCAGCAGCGCCGGGTGTACTGCCGGCGGCCGGCGTCGCCTCCCGATCACAGCCGGAGGCGAGAAAGCAACTCGTCCACACGACACACCAACCGACCAGGATTGGCAACCGGTTTCCCAACAAAGCACTTCGCATTTTCCAGTCTCCTCAGTTCCTGCGTGTTGCGTCTGGCAACAGCACCAGAAGCTACTCGTTGTCGTGGCTTTGGAAGCCAACACGATAGGATGAACTCTTGAGGGTGAACTTTTCAGGAACAGCATGAGACAGGAAAAAGCTTAATACCGTGTTACGAAGCCGGATTCCCAGCGGAAGTCACAGCCTGGCCACCGCACCGGACGGTTCATTCGAGTTTTGTTTGCGCACCAGTGCTCTCCCGGCTAGAACTTCCGCATCACGCCTTGCGCACAAGGGAGGCACTCATCCATGGCCTTGACGCCATCCACCATGCTCGCGCTGGGAACGCCGCTGCCGGATTTCACGCTGGCGGATGTCACCACCGGACGCCCTCTGTCACCAGCCACCTTTGCCGACTGTCCGGCGCTGCTCGTGATGTTCATCTGCCGCCATTGTCCTTACGTCAAGCACGTCCAGCGGGAACTCACGGCACTGGCCAATGAGTATGTCGCCAAAGGCGTCGGCGTCCTCGCCATCAGCTCGAATGACGCCGCCACCTATCCCGAAGACGCGCCGGAATCGCTGAAAGCCATGGCGCAGGAACTCGGTTTCCAGTTTCCCTACGCCTATGATGAGACCCAGGAAGTAGCCAAAGCTTTCCAGGCAGCCTGCACCCCGGATTTCTTTGTCTATGACCGGACACGCAAACTCGTCTATCGTGGGCAGATGGATGACAGCCGCCCCGGCAACGGCCTTCCGGTTACGGGGCAAGACCTGCGCCGGGCGCTGGATGCGGTGCTGGCCGGTGAGCCGCCGCTGGACGGACAAAAGCCCAGCGTCGGCTGCAACATCAAGTGGCGGCCGGGCAATGCGCCGTCCTATGCCTGATCCGGTGTTTGAACAAGGGTGTACCTGACGAAGGCAGGCCTGAACAAAGGCAGGCCTGAACGAGGGCGAGTATGTTTACCGGCATCATCGAGGAAGTCGGCCATCTGGAACAGCTCCGGCGGCGCTCTACCGGCGGCGTTCTGTCCATTGCCGCCAGAACCGTTCTGGAGGGCACGCACATCGGCGACAGCATTGCCGTCAATGGCGTCTGCCTGACAGTGACTTCCCTGACCGGCACGGGCTTTACGGCCGACGCCTCCGAAGAAACCCTGCGGGTGTCCAACCTGGGCCAGCTCACCCCCGGCGCAGGCGTCAATCTGGAGCGGGCCGTTGCCGTCGGCGCGCGCCTGGGCGGACACATCGTGCAGGGCCACGTGGACGCCATCGGCCGCTTTCTTTCGCGCCGTCCCAGTGGAAACGCCGTCACGATGCGCTTTGGTTTTCCGCCGGACATCGGACGCTACCTCGTGCACAAGGGCAGCATTGCCGTGGATGGCGTCAGCCTGACGATTGCCGCGCTCGGCGAGGACTGGTTTGAAATTGCCGTCATCCCGACGACGCTTGCCTGGACGACGCTGCCCCACCTCACGCCCGGCGCGCCCGTCAACCTCGAAGCCGATGTGCTCGCCAAGTACGTCGAACGCCTTTTGCAGTATTCATCGGCTTCGTCATCACCTTCGTCGGCGTCCCGGCTGACGGCCGAGCACCTGCGCGCGCTGGGTTACTAGGCAGCCGGGCAAAACGGTCAATGCGCCGTAGCCAGGGCCCGTTGCTCACCAACGAGTTCGGCTTCGGTCAGCTTCAGACTGGAAGCTGCTTCGGGCGACATCAGGGCAACAGCGACGTGAGGCTGCCCCAGAATGTAGCGGCGAAGGTAACGCTGAATGTCGGCCCGCGAGGTTTTCCGCAGGGTTGGCAGGTAGCCGCGAAAGTAGTCCAGTCCGGTTGAAGCCCACCAGAAACTCAGCGAGTGAACGTGCTCGCTGACCTTCTCCCGCGAAAACAGGTCTTCGGCCTCAAGCAGGGTTTTGGCCACGCTGAGTTCTTCATCCGTGAAGTAGTCGGCGTCGGCAAAATGTTCGATTTCGGCATAGATGGCGCGCAGGGCGGCGCGGGCTTTCTCCGGTGTGGTTTGCAGCGTGAGGGTAATCGGGCCGACGTTGCGCTGGGTCAGGTAGATCAAATCCACGCCGGTAGCGAGACCACTGTCCACGAGCGCCCGCTGGAAACGGCTGTTTGGCTGCCGCAGGATGAACGAGAACACATCTGCCGCGTAGGTGGCCGCATCGTCCTTGCCAATCGAAGGGCCGTGCCAGCCGATCTGAATGGTGACGTTCTGCACGGGCTGCGTCACCACGACGCCTTCACTTGCTTTCAGCGGCGGATGTTCCACCAACGGGTACTTTTTGAACGGGTCTTCACCACGCGGCCAGTCTCCGAAATACGTTGCCACGAGGCGAAAGGCCTCTTCGGGTTCGACATCGCCGGCAACGAGGACGGCAGCGTTGTTCGGCACATAGTACCGCTGCTGGATGAGCCGCATCTGATCGGTTGTTGCCGCAGCCACGGTTTCGCGCGTCCCAAGGGGATTTTTGCGGCTGGTGTAGGTCGCAAACAGCCGCCGCGTCATTTCGGTTGAAAGGTAGTAGTAGGGATTTGACTCATTGCGGTCTATTTCGCCCAGTACGACTTCTTTTTCGCGGGCAAATTCCTCCTCGTCGAAAGCCGGGTACAGGGCGGCATCCCGCATGAAGCGCAGCGCTGTGGGCAGATGCCGGCTGAGCGTGGTGAAGTAGTAGTTGACCAGCTCGGTGTTTGTTGTGCCGTTGTAAATGATGCCCAGTTCGCCAATGGTGCGCAGGTAGGTTTCCTGATTTTTCACGGCCCGGTTGGCCTTGAAGAACATGTGCTCGTAAAGGTGCGACAGGCCGTTGAGTTCGGGCGGCTCGGTGAAGGAACCGTTGCGGCAGGCAAGTTCAATCGTCACCAGCGGTACGGCGTGGTCTTCATAGACGATGACTTCGAGGCCGTTTGGCAGTTGGCGGTTGAAAAGCTGGGCGTACTCCGGGGCCGAAGCATCAGGCGCTTTGGCGGGAGCAGGTCTTTGGGCAGCGCGCTGGCTGCTGCCCGGCGGCAGGGCGGTTCCTACGGTTGAAAACCAGAGCGTCAGGCAGATGAGAAACCAAAGGCGCATGGTGCAGGCGTTTCCAGTGTGGGAGCATGGAGTACGGCGGCGGCAGGGGCTGGCCCGGAGGGCATCTTGGCGGGACGCGGCCGGGCCGTCAATGCCGTCGGCCGCTGTGGCGACACCCGCCGTATGTTGACTATCCACGGCTCAGGCGCATGTGCGCGGCGCTTTCGTGGGCTTGTTATCCAGAATCCTCAAAGACAACGATGTGTAAGGTGTACACTGAAACCGGCGTGTGCCATTCCTCCGACAGGTCGGCTTGAGCCGACATCGTTTGCGACCTGGAGCTGCACATTGCCGGACAGTACCCTTCAGAACAACTTATCAGGAGCAAAAACGGAGAAAGAACAAATGCAAAGAGAATTCAGCGTCATCATTGAGCGCGATCCGGAAGGTTACTATGTAGCCAGTGTTCCTGAATTACGCGGCTGCCATACTCAAGCCAAATCCCTGGATACCCTGATGAAGCGAGTCCGCGAAGCCATCGAGCTGTGCCTGGAAGTCGAAGGGGAACATACCTCACGTCAGGAATTCGTAGGGATTCAGCGCGTCTGGGTTGAAGTATGACGAAACTGCCGCGCGTCAAAGGTCAAGAACTTATTGCGGCGCTGCACAAGGCTGGCTTTGACGTAGTGCGTATCAAGGGAAGCCATCATTTTCTGCGCCATTCTGATGGCCGCTGTACCGTTATACCTGTTCATCGCGGAGAAACCATTGGACCAGGTTTGATGTCCAAGATTCTGCGCGATTGTGAGATCACGTCTGAAGCGTTGCTGGAGCTTCTGTAAGGACGCTCATCCTCTTTGTAAAACGCTGCGCCCGCTTTCAAACAGGCAGACTTGGGGAGGATCACCCGGCACAACCCAGTGCAGGCCAGGTCACGCCATTGCCAATACCACCTTTGTTTCAGGAGATAAAACTGGCGGGGGCGCGTGTTATCCCAACCGGTTCTCGACTATAAAGACACCTGCGCGCCGGGCGCGACCACGGCGCACCGAAACCGGCAGACGGCTTCAGCCCTGTAAACCATGAGTTCTTCTCCCACAGCCTCACTCGCCTCGCCCGTTGCTTCAGCGCCAACCGCTGCATCTTCAGCCCAACCTTCCAGCCCCACGCTCACCCCGTGGCAGCGCCTGCTCCGCTTCTGCGCGCCCTACTGGCCCAGCTTTCTGCTCGGCGGGCTGTGCATTCTGGCCAGCGCCTATATCAACCTGCTGTCGCCACAGGTGATTCGTACGGCTGTGGATGACCTTGGCAAGGGCGTCACGCAGTCCAAGATCGCACGCTATGCCGGGCTGGTTGTCGGCATCGCCGCCATCCGGGGGCTGTTTTTGTTCTGGCAGCGGCGCATCCTCATCAACCGCTCGCGCGACATCGAATACGACCTGCGTCAGGCCTTCTACGCCCATCTCCAGCAGCAACCGCCGTCCTTTTTCCATCGCCAGCGGATTGGCGATCTGATGTCGCGTGCCACGAACGACATCGGCGCCGTACGCATGCTCATCGGCCCGGCCGTACTCTACGGTCTCAACACGCTGTTCACCGTCCTGCTCGTTCTGCCCGCCATGGTGGCCGTCAACGTCACCCTCACCGCCTTCGCCCTCATCACCCTGCCGCTGGCGGCGGCCGCCACGAAATACTTTGGGGCGCGCATCCACGACCAGTCGGAGCGCATTCAGGAATACTTCGGACTGGTGACGGCCAAGGCGCAGGAAAACTTTTCCGGCGTCCGTGTCGTGCGCGCCTTCGCCCAGGAAGCCGCTGAAGAAGCCGCCTTCGACGCCATGAACCGGGAGTTCGTCCGACGCAACCTGCAACTCATCCGGCTGTCGGCCCTGTTTCGTCCGGTTCTCGACATCCTGTTCGGACTCGGCCCGGCCATTGTGCTGTGGTACGGCGGGCGGCTCGTTCTGCGTGGGGAGCTGACCCTGGGGCAGTTCGTGGAATTCAACCTCTACCTGACCATGCTCGTCTGGCCGATGATTGCGCTGGGCTGGGTTGTCAACCTCACCCAGCGCGGACTGGCCAGCATGGGACGATTGTCCAAAATTTTCGATGAAGCTCCGGCCATTCATGACGCAGCCGCCGTTCCCAACCTGCCGCCCGTTGCCGGCGACATCGAGTTCCGACACCTGACCTTCGCCTACCCGGGCCCTGACGGCATGCCGGGTCCGCCTGTGCTGCGCGACATTTCGCTCACCATCCCACGCGGTGCGACCCTGGCGATAGTTGGCTCCACCGGCGCCGGCAAAAGCACGCTGGCCAATCTCATTCCCCGACTGCTCGATGCACCACCTGGGACGCTGTTTATTGACGGGCGGCCCATCCACGCTTACCCACTGCATCAACTCCGGGCAGCCATCGGCTACGCGCCCCAGGAAGCCTTCCTCTTCAGCGATACCATTGCCGCCAACATTGCCTTTGGCGTTGAGCATGCAACGCCTGAAGCCATCGCCCAGGCGGCCGAACAGGCCGGCCTGCGCGAAGATGTGGAACGCTTCCCAAAGGGCTTTGAAACTGTCATCGGTGAACGCGGCATCACCCTTTCCGGCGGACAGAAACAACGCACGGCGCTGGCCCGCGCCATCCTGCGCAATCCCCGCATCCTCATCCTCGACGATGCCCTTTCGGCCGTGGATACCGACACCGAAGCGCGCATCCTGAGACATCTCCGGCAGGTGATGCGCGGACGGACCACCATCCTCATCGCCCACCGGATTTCAACCGTCAAGGATGCCGACCACATCGTGTTTCTCGAAGACGGGCAGATTGTCGAACAGGGAACGCATGACCAGCTCGTGGCCCTTGGCGGCCGCTACGCGGCGCTGTATGAACGGCAAAAACTCGAAGCCGAACTCGCGGCGCTCTGAACGATGGCGGGGCCACCGGGCGGCGGCCCCTTTCAGGTAATCCCTGCATGCCGACGTTTCCCAAGCTTCCGGCGGCGCTTCTGGTTGGAATGGGCATTCTGGCCAGCCGGGTGTCGGGACTCATCCGCAACAAGGTTTTTGCCTACTACTTCGGCGACACCGATCTGGCCGGGGTCTATCGCGCAGCGCAGCGCATTCCGAACGTGCTGCAAAACCTGCTCGGCGAAGGCGCGCTCTCGGCCTCGTTCATTCCAGCCTATGCGCGGCTGCTGGCCGAAGGCCGGACCGACGAAGCCGGACGCCTCGCCGGGGCCATCTTCAGTCTGCTGGCCGTCGTCGTGGCCGGACTCGTGGCCGCCGGCATGGCGCTTGCGCCCTGGCTGACGCGCCTCATTGCGCCCGGCTTTACCGGTGAAAACTACGCCCTGACGGTCACACTGGTACGGATTTTCTTCCCCGGCATCGGCCTGCTGGTGCTGTCGGCCTGGTGTCTGGGTGTTCTCAACAGCCACCGGCGGTTTCTGCTGCCTTACGCTGCGCCCGTGGCGCTCAATCTCGTCGTCATCCTGACGCTGCTGGTGTTTGGCGGACAACCGCTCGAACACCTCGTCGTCTGGACGACCTGGGGCAATGTCGTGGGAAGCGCCGTCATGCTGGCCGTACAGCTTCCGACGGTCTGGCGCATGGCACCGCCGCTCCAGTTGGGTTTTCAGCTCGACGGTGCGCCCACCCGCGAGGTCATCGGTAACTTCTTTCCGGCGCTCGTCAGCCGGGGCGTCGCACAGATCAGCGGCTATCTGGACAACATCCTGGCCAGCCTCATTTCACCAGGCGCCGTCGGCATTCTGGGCTACGCGCAGGACGTGTACATGCTGCCCGTCAGCCTGTTCGGGCTGGCGATTTCGGCAGCCGAACTTCCAGCCCTGTCCAGCGCCACCGGCACGCCGGAAGCTGTGGCCGCCCAGATGCGCGAACGCCTGAAGCAGGCCGTACGACAGATGTCGTTTTTCGTCATTCCCTCAAGTGTGGCTTTTGTCGTGTTGGGCGGCAGTATTGTCGGCGTGCTCTACCGGGGCGGACGTTTCGATGACAACGCCACGGCGGCCGTCTGGCTGACACTCGCGGCGGCAGCGATTGGCTTGCGCGCGGCGACGCAGGCCCGGCTCTACGCCTCTGGATTTTATGCCCTGGGCGACACCCGCACACCACTGCGCTACGCACTGGCACGGGTTGGGTTGGGCGCGGGGGGCGGCGCGGTCGCGGCGCTGTACCTGCCAGGCCGGTGGGGCCTGCCGTCGGCGTGGGGCGTCGCCGGACTGGCCGCGGCTTCGGGGCTTGCCGCCTGGGTGGAGTTCGTTCTGCTGCGCCGCAGCCTGCACGGACGCATCGGGCCGCTGGCTGACAACCGCCTCGAACGTGCCGGACTGTGGCTGTGCGCGCTGCTCGCGGCCGGAAGCGCCTGGGCGGTCATCTCGCTCGTCGCTCCGGCGGTCAGTTCAGGTGCATCGTGGCGCTGGCTGGCTGATCTCGGCGGGCTGGCGCTGTACGGCGGTGTGTACCTGACAGCGACCGTTGTCCTGCGACTGACGCCGTTCGATCTTCAGGCACGGTTGCGCCGCCTGGCCGGAAGGGATGAGGGAGGGGCGGATAGCGAATAGCGGATAGCGAATAGCGAGTGGCGAATAGCGAGTGGCGAGTGGCGAGTGGCGAGTAGCGAGTGGCGAGTGGCGAGTGGCGAGTGGCGAGTGGCGAGTGGCGAGTGGGGAGTAGCGAGTAGGGAATAGGGAATGGTGAATAGAAAACAGGAAACAGAAAAGTGAGAAGCAAGAAATGTAAAACAGATAGTCATCAATTCCTTATTCCTTATTCCTTATTCCTTATTCCTTATTCGCTATCCGCTACTCCCCACTCGCCACTCCCCACTCCCCACTCGCCACTCGCCACTCGCTACTCGCCACTCGCCACTCGCCACTCGCTACTCGCCACTCGCCACTCGCTACTCGCTACTCGCCACTCGCTACTCGCTACCCCCTATTCTCCACTTCGGGAAAATTCCATGTCTGACCTTGCCATTGCACGCTCTGTCAAACTGCAACCGATTGCCGCCATTGCCGAACGTCTCGGTGTGGCCGCCGACCAACTGGAACCATACGGGCGGTATGCCGCCAAACTGCCACTTGCCTTCAGTGCGCCGGAGAGTTCCCGACAAGGCAAACTCATCCTTGTTTCCGCCATGACACCAACCCCGGCCGGAGAAGGAAAAACCACGGTCACAATTGGTCTGACCGATGCCCTCAACCGGATCGGGCGGCAGGCCGTTGCTGTCCTGCGGGAACCTTCCCTTGGGCCGGTGTTCGGCCTCAAGGGCGGCGCCACCGGCGGCGGACGGTCGCAGGTAGCGCCTATGGACATGATCAACCTGCACTTCACGGGTGATTTTGCCGCCGTGACCGCCGCCCACAACCTGCTGGCCGCCATCGTGGACAACGCGCTCCACCAGCGGCGAAACCCCGGCGGAATTGATCTCACCAGTGTGCGCTGGAAGCGCGTTCTCGATACCAACGACCGGGCGCTGCGTCAGATCATCGTCGGCCTCGGCGGCCGCGCCAACGGCCTGCCCCGTGAGGCCGGTTTTGACATCACGGCGGCTTCGGAAGTCATGGCCGCCATGTGTCTGTGCGATTCGCTGCACCACCTGAAGGAAAAACTCGGCGGCATCTTCGTCGCCCTCACCCACGACAAACAGCCTCTGTATGCCCGCGACTTCAAAGCCAACGGCGCCATGGCCGCCCTGCTGAAGGACGCCATCAAGCCCAATCTCGTGCAGACGCTCGAAGGCAGTCCCGCCATCATTCACCTGGGGCCGTTCGCCAACATTGCGCAGGGGACAAACTCGATCATTGCGACCCGCACCGGACTGCACCTGAGCGAATACGTCGTCACCGAAGCCGGATTCGGCTTCGATCTGGGTGGCGAGAAGTTTCTGCACATCAAATGCCGAACCGCCGGCCTGTCGCCGGCCGTGGTGGTTGTGGTGGCTACGGTGCGGGGCTTGAAATACCAGGGCGGCGCTGCGCTCGAAACCCTGTCCACCCCGGATATGGCAGCCCTGGAACGGGGTTTTGGCAACCTTGAAAAGCACCTGGAAAACGTCCGTCAGTTCGGACTTGAACCCGTCGTGGCCATCAACCGCTTCACCAGTGATACCGCCGAAGAAATGGCGTGGATTCAGGCGCGCTGCGCGGCACTGCACGTGGCGGCAGCCGTGTCCGAAACCTGGGCCCACGGTGGGGCCGGAGCCGAAGCCCTCGCCCACGAAGTCCTGGCTGCGGTCGGGCGTTCCACGTCGTCGTGGCAGCCGCTCTACGACCTGACGGACTCCATCGAGCGCAAAATCGAGACGGTGGCCACGCGAGTCTATGGTGCCGGCGAAGTGCAGTGGTTCCCCAGGGCCCGGCGCGATCTCCGCCTGATTGCCGAACTGGGACTGGAGCAGCTTCCGGTGTGCATCGCCAAAACCCAGAAGTCGTTTTCCGACGACCCAACCCAACTCGGACGCCCCACCGGCTTTACGCTGACCATTCGTGAAATCGAAATTGCCGCCGGCGCTGGTTTTGTCATTCCAATTGCCGGCGACCTGGTGCGCATGCCGGGACTGCCGGCTGTCCCGGCTTCCGAGCGGATTGACATTGACGCCGAAGGAAACATCATCGGTCTGTCGTAGGGCTGCCGGTTTCGGGCAGCCACAGCAGCCCTTTGCGCAGGACGGTGATCTGTCCCGGCTGGAGACCGATTTCAAACGGGTCACAGGCGGCGGCCGTCTCCAGGCAGCGGGTACACAGGGCGTTCAACTGCCGGCGGACATCCGCCTCGATGTGAAGCAGCGTTTCGTGCAGGTCCGGGTCGCTCACCACGCTGTTGAGCGGCTGGTTGTCTTCGGCCGCCACGATGAGACGCTCCCCACTCGAAAAGAGCGCTTCAAGACGGGTAATGGACGAAAAAAATTCCTGCCGCCGCTCGGTCAGGATTTCATTGAGCTTGGCTTCCGGCAGGTTCTGCCCAAGGCCCTTGCGCTCGGCGGCAGACTGCACCTGCATGAGCTTCAGGTTGACGCGCGCCGTGAGTGCCGCCAGCTCGTCCTCGATGGTTTCGGCCGCCGATTCCGCCAGCCGTTGGACGAAGCTTTCGCGGCTCTCCCCAACTTCGGAAAACGCATCAAACTGCTGATTGAACCACAGGCGCAGCTTCTCCCGCCGTGAAAGCCGCGCCACCAGACTCCTCGACGTGGCGCGTCAGCGCCGTCTGTGTAAGCAGGTAGCCTTGTTGCCGGTGGGGCAGATCGCGTGGCGGAGACTTCCACAACTGGTTGACCTGCACCGTGGACGGCTCGCGTGGGGGCGCATCCCAGTCCGGCTCGCCTTCCCCCCGTGGCACCCAGGCCAGAAACAGGCGCTCATCCGTATGCTTGAGCCGCGCCCGCAGGCTGTGAAACTTCAGGCTGCACTCCGCAAACCACGCCGGCCGGTAAGCCTGTGCGGTGTCCGGCACATCCGCCAGCCAGTATTGCGGCACGTCGAGCGTCGGTGGTGGTGAAGTCGTCATGGCAGCCAACCTCGCAGGGACACAAAGGAAAAGCTGACCGTAGGGGGACACGGCCCGGGCAGCTACATACGCTTACATGCGCTCTGGAGCGTCAATCCCAAGGACATCCAGCGCCGCCCGCAGGCGGCTTTCCACCAGGCTGACCAGCGCCAGCAGAAATGCCCGCCGAACCTCATCCGGTTCATGCCGGATGTTGTGCCGGTTGTAAAACCCGCTGAATGCCTGGGCGAGTTGGAAAGCATACTTGGCGACGACAGAAGGTTCCAGCGTTTCACTGGCTTCCACGAGCACGGTGTCATAGCGCAGCACCAACCCGATGAGCGTCCAGAACTCATTGGCGGTTTTCCCTTCGTCCCGCAGCCAGGCTTCGAGCTGTGTGTGGTTCCCGGCAAGCACGGCCGCCGGGTTGGGGCAATCCAGACCGGCCTCGCGCAGCTTGCGGCGGATGCCGGCCACGCGCACCAGGGAATAGAGCAGATACACCCCTGTTTCGCCCTGCTCGGCCATGGCGTCGGCAAAATCGAAGGCAATGAGTGTCGTCCGGGCAAATTTGAGCAAAAAGTAGCGTACCGCCGCCACGGCGATTTTATGGGCAATGGCACGCTGTTCGGCTTCGGGCAGCGTGGGCTGGTGCGCCTGGACGTGCGCCAGGGCCTTGCTTTCCAGCCGGTCCAGCAGGTCATCGGCTTTGACGCCCAGCCCCTTGCGTCCGCTCATGGAAATGAACGGGCGCTGACGGTCAGCTTCGGACAGCTCGAAACCCAGCTCCAAGCAGCTTGCCGGCGTCAGCGCCACCTTCTCGTAGGCGACATGGGCGCTGGCGGCCACGGCGTCCCGCAGGGCATCCGGGGCCAACGACAGGACACCCCGTTTGACAAACTCCTGCGCATAGCTCTGCCCCACATCAATGACGTTCAGATAAGCTGCGCCGCGCCCAAACGCCGGCGGCGGAGAAGCATCATCCGCTTCGGCGGCCGTTCCCATCCACACGGTATGGCCGTCGGCGTAGCGGTGAAACGCCCGGTAGTGGAAATCCCGCTCCAGAATGCCCAGTTTCCACAGGTGATAGGCAATGTCCTTGCCGGTGTAGTTGACCGTGCCGTTTGAGCGCACAAGTATCTTGTCGGCGTCGTGTTCGTCGTCGGTCGTGGCCGCTTCCTGCCCGGCCCGCATCACCCAGCAGCCAGCGCGCCGCCCTTCGGCTTCATAGACAATCGCCCCGGCCGCCTTGAGGCGCTCAAACGCCTCGGCCCAGAAATCAAGCCGCAAAATGGCGCTTTCACAGGGAAGTACGTCGTAGCGGATGCCCAGCCGTTCCATCGTGGCCAGATGACAGTGCACGATGCGTTCGGCAATATGGGCACCCAAGGCGGCCAGTTCCCCTTCGTGGCGTTCAATGGCGTGGAGTGTCTCCGTCCGCCAGCGCAGGCGCGACTCATCTTCGGCATACCACGCACCGACGCGGGCATAAAGGTCCCAGCAGTAGTCATCGAACTTCCCATCAATGGCCGCCACCTCGCACAGTGACCTGCCTTCAATGTGCACGAACCCCACCACCACATCGGCCACCTGAACCCCGGTGTCGTCAATGTAGTTGTGGACTTCAACCGTCTCGCCGGTCGCGCGCAGAAGGCGCACCAGGGCATCGCCCAGCACGGCATTGCGCAGGTGGCCGATGTGGGCGGCTTTGTTCGGGTTGACGCTTGTGTGCTCGACGATGACCTTTCCCCTGAAACGTGGCGCATGCACGCCGGGCGGGGCATTGAGCGCCCGCAGCAGGGTTTCGGCGCGGTTCAGAAACAGGTTGATATAGCCGGCGCCGGCAACTTCGATCCGCTCGAAATCGGGCAGCACCGTCCGCAACCCATCGGCCAGTGTCTGGGCGATGTCACGTGGTGCGTGTTTTTCGCCGGTGATAGCCTTGCGGCGTTTGGCTACCTCGAAAGCGACCGGCGTTGCCAGATCGCCCAGGGTCACGTTGGGGGGAAATTCGACGGCAACATCCGGCAGGACAACGCCAAACTGTCGCTCAACCAGAGTTTTGACCGCCTGGCGAACGGTTTCTCGCAACGGGTGTAACATAACGCCATGTTTAGCATGAAATACGGCCGGGCAGTACGGGCGTTTGTCCTCCGACCTTCCCGGCTGTGCTATCTTCAGCCGCAACAACCTTCACAAAATGCAGCATCAGGCACGATTCACGGCAGTGTGCAGGGAGGATGCCAGCCATGGTGTGGCGAGTCGCAGGATGGATGTTGATTCTTGGCAGCCTGTTGGTGTTTGGCGCGCAGGCCGTCGCGCAGCAGCGGCGTCCGGCGGCGCGTCCGGCACCCACACGCCCGACCGTTCCCCCTGAGCCGGCTGCCCCGAAACCCAGCCGGGCCGAAAAGCTCTCCGTCGAAGAACTCAAACAGGTACGCGCCGTCATCGAATCTTCAGCCGGCAATATCGTCCTGGAGTTTTTCCCCGAAGTCGCCCCCAACCACGTGCGCAACTTCCTGCGCCTTGCGGAACAGGGCTTTTACGACCGTACGGAATTCAACCGCATTGCCAAGGATTTCGTCATTCAGGGCGGCGACCCGGCCAGGTGGCCGGCTGACAGCCCCAACCGCCGTCTGCGCTTTGACACTTCACCGCTCAAGGCGGAATTCAACGAAACGCCCCACGACAAGGGCATTCTCTCCATGGCGCACGGCAGCAACCCCGACAGCGCCACGACCCACTACTTCATCTGCCTGCGGCGGCTGGAGTCGCTCGATGGCAAGTACACGGTCTTTGGGCGGGTCATCGAAGGTCTCGATGTCGTGGACAAAATTGCCGAGACCCCCATCGAGCCGGGCACGGCCGACAAACCTGCCGAGCGGGTTGAAGTGCGCACAATTCGGGTCATCTATCCGTCAACCGTGACCAACGCCGCCAAACCGTAACCAAAGCTTTGTCGGGCTTCCGTCAGACCTCCGGCTGCCAGCCATACTCGGCCAGATCAAGCGTCCCGTCAGCGCGGAACACGACGCCTTCGCCTTCCAGCCGCGCCCGTTGCTCTGCGGCGAGATGAAGCGATAGCCTGCCCGTGCTGATGCCGCCACGGGCATTGACCACCCGGTGCCAGGGCAGCCCGTCTGCCTGCCGGATACTCGCCCGCAGCGCCCAGCCGACGCCCTGCGCCGAAAGACGTTCCCCGATGAGACGTGAAATCTGCCCGTAGGTCATGACGCGCCCCGGCGGAATCCGGCGCACCCAGGCATAGACGGCCGCAAAAGGCGGCAGTTCATCGTTTTCATCTTCATTCGTACAGGAATCCGGTTTCATGACGCTTGATGACGCACCTGTTGACTTACGCAGCGACACCGTGACGCAGCCTTCGCCAGCCATGCGCGAAGCCATGTACCGGGCAGCGGTTGGCGATGATGTTTATCTTGAAGACCCCACCGTAAACGCATTGCAGGAGCGCGCGGCTGCGCTGCTTGGCTTTGAGGCGGCGCTCTTTGTCCCAACCGGCACCATGGGTAACCAGATTTGCCTCCGCCTGCACGCACCACCGGGCAGCGAAATCATTGTCGAGGCGCGCGCCCACATTTACGAGTGGGAACTGGGTGCGCCAGCAGCGCTTTCCGGGCTGACGCCCCGGCTCGTACCGAGCGAACGGGGACTGCCAACCTGGGAAGCCATTGCCGCCGCCATCCAGCCCAGAGTGTACTACCGTACCCGGACGGCGCTTCTCTGCCTTGAAAACACCCACAACATGCACGGCGGAACCGTTGCCCCGCCCGCTGCCGTCGCCCGCATTCTACAGGAAGCGGCTGCGTGCGGCCTGCCTGTCCACCTTGACGGGGCGCGACTGTTCAATGCCGCCGTGGCCTGTGGGCTTCGGGTCGCTGAACTGGCACAGGGCTTTTCGAGCGTCATGATTTGCCTTTCCAAGGGTTTGGGCGCACCGGTCGGCTCGCTTGTTTTCGGCACGCGCGATTTCATCGAACGGGCGCGCACGGTTCGCAAGATGCTTGGCGGCGGCATGCGGCAGGCCGGCGTTCTGGCGGCGGCCGGACTCGTTGCCCTCGAAGAAGGCCCGGCCCATCTGGCTGACGACCACGCCAACGCCCGCTGGTTGGCTGCTGAGCTGGCACAACTGCCAGGGCTGGACGTGGACCTGACCCGCGTCGAAACCAACATCGTCATGTGCGACGTGACGCCAACCGGGATGACCGCCTCCGACTTCTGCGCCGGACTGAAAAGCTGCGGCGTTCTGGCCGGGCCGGCCGGGCCGTACACCGTTCGCTTTGTGACGCACCGTGACGCGCCCCGCAGCGCCTGCCAGCGCGCCGTCGAGGCCATTGCCGGATTTCTGAAAAACCGGCTTTCCTGAAAGCTCTCAAACGTCACGAGCCGCGCCAAAAAACTTGGCCGGAAGGGCAACCCTTCCGGCCACAGGCAAGGCTCTGCGGGAGCCATCAGGTTCAGACTTCTTCCAGCGCCCGGACGCGCCCGGCTGCCTGTGCTTCCGCCACGACCCGCTGCGTCACCTGCGGTGGTGCTTCGTCGTAGTGGGCAAAACGCATCGTGTAGCTGCCACGCCCACTCGTCAGCGAGTTGAGCGCCGTGGCGTAGGTCAGCATTTCACCCAGTGGCACGTGGGCTTCGACAATCTGCCGGTTTCCCTTGGCGTTGATGCCCAGGATGCGGCCGCGACGGGTGGAGAGATCGCTCATGGCGTCGCCGGCAAACTCGTTGGGTACGCTCACAACCACGTGCATGATTGGTTCAAGCAGCACCAGCTTGACCTTTTCCATTGCAGCGCGGAAGGCTTTGCGTCCGGCCAGCTTGAAGGAAAGCTCATCTGAGTCAACCGTGTGGTAGGAGCCATCCACCAGTTCGACCTGGAAATCCACTACGGGATAGCCCGCCAGCGCTCCGTGTTCAGCCGCTTCCAGAATTCCCTTTTCGACCGCCGGGCGGAACTGCTGCGGAATGACGCCGCCGACGATTTTATCCACGAAACGGAAGCCTGCACCGTGGGGCAGCGCTTCAAAGATGCACTTGCAGTCGCCAAACTGACCGCGTCCGCCGGTTTGTTTCTTGTGCCGGGCGTGAACTTCGACCCGCCCCTTGAAGGTTTCCAGATAAGGCACTTTGGGAGCATGGATGGCAACTTCCACTCCGTAACGCACCTTGAGACGTTCGACGGTCAGCTCAATGTGCTGCTGGTTTGTTCCTGAAAGGATGAATTCCCTGGTTTGCGGGTCACGTGCATAACGCAGCGTGCCGTCCTGTTCGAGGATGCGCAGCATGGCGCCGGAGAGCTTGTCTTCATCGGCGCGCGATTTCGGTTCGATGGCAAAGGAAATGGCCGGTTCCGGCATGGTCACGGGAGCAAACCGCACCGGGGCTGCCTTGTCGCACAGGGTGTCCCCCGTGTGTGTGTCCTTGAGTTTGGTCAGGGCGACGATGTCGCCGGCGTGGGCTTCCGTCAGTTTGTCGAGTTGCCGCCCCTGGAGTGTGTAAAGGGCCGCAACCTTTTCCAGTGCACCCCGGCTGCCGTTCAACACGAGGGAGTCCGGGCGCAGGATGCCGGAAACGATTTTACAGAGCGAGATTCGATTGAACTGCTCATCGAGCGTTTTGAAGACATAGCCGGCAAATGGCTCATCGTCAGTCACATGACGCGGCGACACGAGGTTGTCGTCGAGCGGCGACATCCCCAGCCAGCCGCCGACGTGCGCCGGGTCAGGGGCAATTGACACCAAGGCATCGAGCAGTTGCGGGATGCCGATGTTGAGCGTCGCCGAGCCGAGGAAGACCGGCGTCAGGGATTGGGAGCGGATAGCAGCCGGCAATCCGGCCAGCACCTGCTCGTCCGTCAACGTGCCCTGCTCGAAGAAGGTTTCCAGCAGGCGGTCGTCGCTTTCGGCCACCCGCTCGATGAGGGCTTCCCGCGCCTTGGCCACGGCAGTCTGCAGGTTGGCCGGCACATCGGCTTCGACAAAGGCCCCGCTGCCGTCCGTCTGGTAGAGAAACGCCCGCTGGCGGACGACATCCACAAGACCGCGAAACTGCTTCTCAATGCCGATAGGAATCTGGAGCAGCACCGGCCGCAAATCACACTGCCCGGTCAGCGCCTGCAGGCAGGACTCCACATCGGTTTGCTCCTTGTCGAGTTTGTTGATGAAGACGAAACAGGGAAGATTGAATTCAGCCGCGTACTGCCGGACGGTTTCCGTTCCGATTTCGACGCCGTTGTGCGCGTCGAGGACAATGAGCGCCGTTTCGGCCGCGCGCAGGGCCAGGCGGCTGTCGAGAATGAAGGCCGTTGCCCCCGGAGTGTCGAGAAGATTGAGCTTGTGGTCGCGCCAGACGCCGTGCGCGACACTGGTCTGCGTCGAAAGTTGGTGCGCAATGGCAATTTCATCAAAGTCCGTCAGGGCCGTTCCATCCGCGACTTTGCCAAGGCGGGGCGTCGCCCCCATGGCGTAGAGCATCGCCGCAACAAGTGAAGTCTTGCCGGCGTGACCATGACCAACGAGGGCGACGTTGCGTAGGTGAGGGGTGGCGAAAACTTTCATGCCGCAAAAACTCCTTTCCAGTCTGAGGGTTGTTCGGGGAGTGCGCCCATCGTTGGCGTGGTGGTGCAGCGATGACGCACTGCTGGAATCGAGCGATGACCACGGCATGCCACCAGGTGAAGACAGGTGGCGGAAAGCGTAGGTGTTAAAACTTACTTTGCGGAGGCGCCCGCAGGCAAAACTTTTCGGGCCAACTTTTATCTGCTGCCCACTTTGACCTACCATCGCGCGACGCCCCCGGCGAAACGGGCGGCTGTCTCACTTCACGCACCGCGCATCAGGGGGAACATCACCATGTCAGCAGGTTTCATGCCACGTTGGGTTGGCCGGGCAGTCAGTCTCTGGCTTCTGTTGCTTCTCATTCCGCTGGTGCCGGCCCAGCAACGCGCCGTACCGCCCAAGGTGGCCAGGGCCCTGGCGGAGACGCGGACCATCCTGCGGGATGTGTCACGGCTGCGGGAGCTGCCCATCAAGCGTCCGGTGCAGTCGGGCTACCGCTCCCGCAAGGAAGTCGAGCGAGTGGTCATCCAGGACCTCGATGCCTCGCAAACGCCTGAAGAGTTTGCCAACCAGGCCAAAATGCTCGTCGCACTGGGGCTGATTCCCAAAGACTATGCGCTGCGCGATGAGCTGATCCGCGTCCTGACCGAGCAGATTGCCGGGTTTTACCGGCCGAAAACGGGCGAGTTTGTGCTGACCGAGAGCCTGGACGACGACGACCCCGATAGCCAGCGGGTTGCCATCGCCCACGAACTGACGCACGCGCTGCAGGATCAGCACTTTGACCTGCGCCGGTTTGAAAAACCGACCCAGGGGAACAGCGACCGCGACCTCGCCATCCACTCACTCATCGAAGGGGATGCGACCGTGACCATGATCGCCTATGCCCTGGACGGCCGGATGGACATCCAGAAACTCCCGGTTTCGATTGGCACCCTGCTGGAAAACTTCGGCGTCATAGATAACGACCCCCGGAAATCCCCGGCCCTGACGGCAGCGCCAAAAGCCATCCGGCTGTCCCTGCTCTTCCCCTATGCCAGTGGGGCGGATTTCGTCCAGGCGCTGTTGCGCAAAGGTGGCTGGACGCAGGTTTCACAGGCGTTTACCGACCTGCCGGAAAGCACAGAGCAGGTCCTGCACCCGGAAAAATACCTTGCCCGCGAACGCCCGGTCGCCATTGCCCGGCCCGACCTGGCGGCACTGCTGGGCCCCGGTTGGCAACGGCTGACCGACGATGTGCAGGGTGAGTTTGGCTACCGGCTGATTCTGGGCGAATTTCTCGATGAAAAGCAGGCCCGCCGGGCCGCCCAGGGGTGGGGCGGCGACCGCTCAACGCTCTACGAACACCGTCCGACCGGCCAACTCTGCCTCGTACAAGTCACCCGCTGGGACAACCCCGCCAGCAGCCAGGCCTTTTTTGAGGCTTACGGGGCGCGGACGGCCCGCCGTTTTCCCGAACGGCGCTTTGACCATGCACCGGCCGAACGCTCGACATCAGACGTGGTGACGGGCGAGGGGGTACACATTGAGCGGCGGGGCGTGGATGTCTTCATCCTGGAAGGCCTGCCGCCGACGGCCGACCTTCCGGCCATACTCAAGCATCTGGCTGGCACGCTGCCGGGCACTTCCGGCAAACCGTTGTGAGTTCAGGCCGGGGCATCGGTTTTTGAGCTGACCGGAGCAATGTGTTACTTTTCCAGTGTTTGGCCGGACTGTCGGCGGGCCGTTCGGGCGTTGGCAACCAGGACGGCCGCCACGCACACCGCCAGTTCATTCACACGGCCAGGCTTGACACCCCGTGGCATCGCGCACGAAGACCGTTCTGCCAGCGCAGGAGAGAGCCGCATGAACGAGCCATCGCCTGTCGAGTCGTTGTCTGAACCGCCGGACGCCACGACGGCACAGGTCGTCGTTCGTCGTTCAGACGACAGCGTCGCCGGCTTTGACGCACGGCGCATCGTGGAGTCACTGCGCCGCGAGACCGGACTTCGCCCCGAACTTGCCCAGCGCATTGCTCAAGACATCGAAGCCATCATCCAGCAATCGGCGCTGCGCCGGGTGACTTCCTCGCTGCTCCGCACGCTCGTGGATGCCAAGCTCATCGAATATGGTCTTGATGCCGAATACCGCGCCTATTCCCGCCTGGGGCTGCCGTTGTCCGACATTGACCGTCTCATCAAGCAAGGTGGTTCGCCGGCGTCTCTGCTGCCGCTCACCCCGGAAGGCACGGGGCTTGAAATTGCCGCCGCCATCAAACGCGAATACGCCCTGCTCGCTGTCTTTTCGGCGCCGATTGCCGAGGCACACCTGGTAGGGGACATCTTTATTCAGGATTTGGGGGCGATTGACCGCCCGTACGCCATCATGCAGTCGCCGGATGTCGTCAAACGCCACGGCTTTGCCCTGCCCAACCGCTTTGCGGCTTCCCGTCCGGCCCGGCATCCCGAAGTGCTCGTAGCACACCTGGTGAAGTCGGCGGCGGCGCTTCAGGGCTATGTCAATGGCGCGGTCGAATGGGATGCCGTCAACTTCAGTCTGGCACCCTACCTCGCAGACCTTGGCGAGCGTGAACTGCTCCAGGTGGCGGAAGCCCTGATGTTTGAGCTGTCGGCCCCGGCCGTTGGGCGGGGTGGGATCACCCCAACGTGCGTCATCCACCTTGACTGGCACGCGCCGGCCTACCTGGCCCGGCAGCCGGCGATTGGTCCGGGCGGCGACCTGACCGGAAAAACCTATCAGGACTACACCCCAACGGCGCGGCGCTTTCTCCGGGCGCTCTTTGCGGCCTACCGGGACGGCGATGGACAGAAGCTTCCCCTTTCCGGGCTGCGTCTGGTTCAGCACGTCACGCCGGAAGACGATGATGCGGAATGGCAGGCCCTGGTGACAGAAGCCTGCCGGGCCGTACTTGAACGGGGCAACGTCTGGTTTGTCTTTGACCACACCCCGGAGCAGGCCTTTCTGCATCGGTTTGGCCTGCCGTACGCAACGGTTTTTGCCGACACGACCACAGATGAATGGTGCACGGCTGCCTTTCAGGCCATAGCGATCAACCTGCCCCGTGCCGCCTACCGCGCCTCCCCCGGCAAAACTGCCGAGATATTTGAGGAACTGACGCGGCTGATGGACATTGCCGCGCAGGCTCACCTGGAAAAGCGGGTGTTTCTGGAAAAACTTCTGGCCCGGGGCGAGGATGGGCCACTGGCCCTGCTGACGGCGCGCCGGGGCGGGCGTCCGTTTCTGCGATTGCACCGCACGACACACCGCCTCTGCCCGGTCGGGCTGGACGATCTGGCGCAGGCCGTCACAGGCTACCGGCTGCACGAGTCTTCCGTCGCACGCGACTTCGGTGCCCAGGTCATCGCCCACCTGACGGCCGAGGCGATTCGCCTCACCTCCCGGCACAAAACCCACTTCACGCTGGCCGAATCCCACACGGAAGGCATGACGGAACGCTTTGCCCACATGGACGCGCGGTTTTTTCCCAAAACGATTGCCGAGGGCTATTCGCCGGCGGATTTGGACAACGAAGGGAACTACGTCAACGGCGCGAAGCTGTCACCGTCCGTCGCTCTTCCGCCCCGCCAGCGCGCCCAGTGGGAGGGGCAGATTCAGCGCGGCAGCCTGCTCAACGCCACCACGGATGTCTGGCTTGGCGATGAACTGCCAACGCCGGAGCAGCTTGCCCAACTCGTGGCCGACCTGCGTACCGACGGGCTGGCGACGGGGCTGATGGTGTCACCCGAATTCACCCTGTGCCGGAGCTGCGGTCATGTCGCCGTTGGAAGCCATGGGAACTGTCCGTCGTGCGGCTCAAGCCACGTGGAGACGCTGGCCAAGTCCACCAACCGCTACAGTCGTGTTTCGGGCTGGTCGCCCGCCGCGCAAGCCGAACGACGGCAGCGTGCGCGGCTCACACCTGCCGACCTGTGAGCCGTTCGCCGCAGTCCGGCTGAGCCATCCAGTATGGACGGCACGGTGTGGATGGCGGCCGTCTCCAGTTATTCATCCCCACCCTCGGCCACGGGAAAGGTGCTGACCAGATCGAGCAGGTCGGGACTCGACCGCTGCTCGCTTTCCCGAATCCAGGCGGCCAGTTGCAGACGCTGCTCACGATTGAGCTGATTGACAAGTCGCACAAGTTCCGCGCGTTGCTGCTTCAGGCGGGCATCGAGCCGGGCGTTTATCCGGGCTTCCAGCTCGGCGTCGCGCGCCTGTGGCTGGGTCGCCAACGCTTCTGCCACCAGGCGGGTCACGGCCTGTTGGAACGCGGGGTCATCTGCGGCCGGTGAAGTGCCTGTCTGGCGTGGCAGGCTGTCGGGCACGGTTGGCGCGGGGGCTGAAGGACGTGGGGCTTGGGCAAGTTCAGCGCCGTTCAGCCAGCCGGTGGACAGCGATACCCCCTGGGGGCCAACGGTCAGCCGCAGGTTGGCCAGTGACAGTACGAGAACGATGGCTGCCGCCCCGGTAGCCAGTCTGCCCCACATCGGGAGCAGGGCGAAAAACTCCCGCCACGCCTGCCACACCGTCGGACGGATGACGAGCTGTAACCGGGGCGCTACGGCATCCATTTCCCAGCTCTGGAGCGCCGTGCGTACGGTCTGCAAACCTTCGAGTTCAGCCCGGCAGACAGGACAGGTCTGCAGATGGCGCTCGAAGCTGGCTATTTCGGCGGGCGTCGCTTCGCCGTAGAGATACGCCACCAGGTCCGAACTGCGGTCACAGGCCATTGCGGATTTGTCCGTCGCGGGTTTGCGTGGTGTGGTCATGACAGTGCTACTCCTTGCCGGGGGAGAACCCCAATCCTTCCAGTCGCCGGCGCAGCAGGGTCAGCCCCGTGTAAAGCCGGGTCTTGACGGTGCTGACCGGAATGCCGAGCACCTCGGCGATTTCGTGAAACTTCAATCCCTCGTATTCCTTCATCACGATGACCTGCCGCATCTCGGCTGGCAAAGCCGCCAGGGCACGGCGGACGAGTTGCGCCCGTTCATCCCGCAGCAGCCGCTCGTCGAGGGCATTGTCCGTATCCGGCGGATCAAACCCACGGGTTTCAGCCTGCTCCTCCAGCGACAGGCTTTCTGCCGGCTGGCGGCGCTGGCGCGAATGCCACGCATTGAGCGCAATCCGGTAGAGCCAGGACGAAAACTTCGCCTCTCCGCGAAAGGATTTGAGATGGCGGAAGGCGGCCAGGAAGGTCTCCTGACAGACATCGCGGGCTTCTTCGTCCGAACCGCTCAGGCGGTAGGCCAGGCTGAAAATCGGGCGTTCCCAGCGCCGTACCAGCACTTCAAAGGCACGATGTTCACCTTCCAGCGTACGCTCGACCAGTTCCAGGTCTGACGCTTCCACCATAGAGCCGTGTTCTCCCTGCCGGCCACGTTGGTTGGTCATCTCTTGCGCGCCCTTCGCCAGCGCACGACATAAGACGCCGCCGAGGGTCGCAAAGTCGGATTTTCAAGGCTGGATGTTCAAGGACCGGCTTCCCTGCCGGGCGCGCGTCACGGCCGGGCTGCCCCGGACAGCGTGGCAGTTTGGTCGCGGTGACTGCCAGGCATCCGGCCAATTTGCCCCACAGCCCGGACAAACCAGCTCCGCAACCATCCGTAGCGGACAGACAAAGTATTGTTTTTGAATAACTTGGTCAGACAAACCGCCCCTTTCCCGGTATGGCACGCAAGTTGTTCCGGGAACAGTGTGGACAGCCGCCCGACGGGGCGGCATCCACAGTCAAACGCCATTTCACAGGAAGGAAGCGCAACACGATGAAGAAAGCAGCTCTTGCACTGTTCGTTGCCCTCGTCATGGGGGTCACGACCTTCGGCGTCATCGAGACGGCCTATGCCCAGGAACAGCCGACGGCCGGCAGCGGCTCCGGCACCACGAAGACGATGAAGAAGAAACGCCGCCGCCGCCGCAAAAAGAAAGCCGAAACGCCCAGTGGCTTTGTGATGGCCAACCAGTTCTAAACGCATCCGTCCGCAGGTACTGCGGAGGGTTTGCATCTCAACTTCGGGTATGGGAAGGGTGCTTCCCATACCCGTTTTTTTGCGTCATGGCTGCTGTTTCCGGGCATTGCCGTCCGGGGCAGGGGTCCGTGCCGGCCGAGGCAGGGCTTGTTTCTGAGGTCCCGCCAAGTAGTATAGAAGCTCACCACAACCCAGGCATTCCCACACCCCAAGGAGTTCCTTTCCGGCATGAACGTTGACATCTGGACGCGCGACGCGCGTACGTTGGCCACAGATGCGGTGGCCGTTTTTGTGTTCGAGGAAGAAACGCCGGCCAGCCCGGAGCTGATGCCCTTTGACGCGGCTCTCCCAGGGCTGCTGCCCACGGTCTTTGGCATGGAGATGCGCGGCAAGGTCGGGGACATCGTTACCCTGCATGCGACCAGTGGCCTTGAAGCCAAACGCCTGATCCTCGTTGGCGCCGGAGCCAGGGAGAAGTTTGACTACCGGGCGCTTCGCCAGCGCAGCGCGCAGGTTGCCCGGGTTGCAGCCAAAAAAGGCGTCACTTCCCTTGGCATCGTGTTGCGCGACCACCTCGACCCCATGCTGGCAGCCGCGGCCGTCACGGATGGCGTCATCACCGGTCTCTATGACCCGGCCCTGTACCGGAAGCCAAAAGAAGACACCAAGACGATCGCTTCCCTGACTCTGTGCCTGACGCCGGCCATGAGCGCGGCGGAAGCCACGGTTCGCCAGGGCGTGGACCGGGGCATCACGCTGGCCGAGGCCGTCAACTTTGCCCGTACGCTGGCGCAGGAACCCAGCAACAAGCTCACTCCGGCTGAAATGGCCCGGCGGGCGCAAGCCATGGCGGAACGTGAAGGGCTGGAATGCACGATTTTCGGGCGTGACCGTATGGCGGAGATGGGCATGGGGGCGCTGCTGGCCGTCGGACAGGGCAGCGCCCAGGAACCACAACTCATCCGGTTGAGTTACCGTCCGGCCGGAACCAACGGAGACCAGGGGCCGCGCCTCGCCGTCGTCGGCAAGGGTATTACCTTTGACACCGGCGGCATCTGCCTCAAGCCACGGGATGCGATGTGGGAAATGAAGTACGACATGTCGGGCGGGGCGGCCGTCATCGGCGCCATGCAGGCCATTGCCCGCCTCAAGCCGCCGATAGCTGTGGATGGCTACGTTGCTGCTGCCGAAAACATGCCTTCATCCACATCTTACAAGCCCGGCGACGTGCTGCATTCCTACGATGGCAAAACCATCGAGGTCATTGACACGGATGCCGAGGGGCGGCTCGTGCTCTGTGACGCTCTGGCTTACGCCCGCAAGGACGGCGGCGCGACGCACATCCTTGACCTGGCCACCCTGACCGGCGCCGTCATGGTGGCGCTCGGTCAGGAGCGCGCCGGGCTGATGGGCACGGACTCCGCGTTCATCGAAAGTGTCAAGCAGGCGGCGGCGGCGGCCGGTGAAAAGGTCTGGCCGTTGCCCCTGGACGAGGAATACGGCGAGCTGATGAAAAGCGACATTGCCGACATCAAGAACCTGGGCAACCGGTATGCCGGCTCGATTACAGCCGCCTGGTTTCTGCGGGAGTTCGTCGAAGACGTGCCGTGGGTCCATCTGGACATTGCCGGCGTGGCCTGGCTCGATAGCGACAAGCCGGACATGGCAAAAGGACCGACAGGCTTTGGCGTCCGTACCGTTGTGCAACTTGCCGAACAGATGGCCGCCGCGCAGGTGAACTAGAAACAGGGCGCTCTCACGCGACACCCCGTGGTCGTCAGGAAGGGGGCGCCCGATGGACGACTCCCTCGAACTCTGGATTGAACGTCTCGTCGCCGGCGGCGAAGGGCTGGCCCACCTGCCCGATGGGCGTGCCGTCTTTATTCCGCAGACAGCGCCGGGTGAACTCGTGCGCGTTCGCCTGGTTGAAGAAAAACCCACCTTTGCGCGCGGCCGCCTGCTGGAAGTACTCCAGCCTTCGCCGGTGCGGCGTGCCGCGCCCTGTCCGCACTATGGCACGTGCGGCGGCTGTCAGTTGCAACACGTCCAATATGCCGCCCAGGTCGAGGCCAAGCAGGCGTTCATCCGCGAGGCGCTGCTGCGCCTGGGACAAATTGCCTGGGATGGGCCCATCCCGATGCGAACCGGCCCCGAATGGGGCTACCGCAGCCGCGTCCAGTTCAAGCTGGCCGCTGATGGTCGGCGGTTGCGGGTTGGGTTCTATGCGAGTGGCACCAATGACCTGTGTGACATCGAGACCTGTCCGCTGCTGGCGCCGCCGCTGGCCCGGCTTCCGGCTGTCCTGCGACAACAGGCACCGTCCTCTCTGGCTGGCAAAACCCTGGACATTGCCCTTGGGGATGACGATGGGCTGTCTGCCTTCCCGGCTTTTGCTGACCTTCCCGGTCGCCCTGTTACCCGCCGCATCGGGCATTTCGTCTATACCTACGACGCACGCTGTTTTTTTCAGGTCAACCGGGAACTCGTGGCGGCGCTTGTCGCTGAAGTCGTGCCGGACGACCTGCCTTTCGGCGGGTTGGCTCTCGATCTCTATGCCGGCGTGGGCTTGTTCACCCTGCCGCTGGCGCGGAAGTTCCGGCAGGTGCTGGCCATTGAAGCCTCTCCGAATGCCGTGGCCTTTGCCCGCGAAAACATCCGGCACAACCAACTGACCAACGCCCAGGTCGTCGCCGAAGACTGCGCCCGGTGGATGCAGATGCGGGCGGCTGCCTTTACCGACCGGGTGGACTGGCTTGTGGCGGACCCGCCGCGTGCCGGTCTCGATAGCGCCGTCCGCACGGGGTTGGTGACAATTCGCCCCCGGCAGATTGTCTATGTCTCGTGTCATCCGGCGACCCTGGCGCGCGACCTGAAAGTGCTGCTGGCGCACGGTTATCGCCTGACGAAGCTCGTCGGACTGGACCTGTTTCCCCAGACGGCCCACGTTGAAGTCGTGGCGCAGCTTGTACGGGGCGATGCCGGCAACTGACGCCGCCCACGCACCGGAACATCAGGTAAAACCTTTTCTTCCAGCAACTAAACCTTTCCAGAAAGGCCGGTTGTTCCCGAAAAAAGCCTTCTTCCGGCTTGACCCCCGGCCGGAGGCTGCCTACTATCCCGCTCTGGCAAGGTGATTCTGAAGTCGCTCATGATGCCTGACCCGCTCCCGCAACACACGCCGGTCCTGGCGGCTGAAGTCCTGACGGCACTTGCGCCGGCGCCGGGCAAGCGGTTTGTGGATGGGACGGTCGGGCTTGGCGGTCACAGCGCCGCTCTTCTGGCGGCCGGCGCACAGGTGCTTGCCATTGACCGGGATGCCAGCGCGCTGCGCCAGGCCGCAGAACGTCTTGCCCGGTATGGCGACCAGGTGTGTTTCGTTCACGCTGACTTTCGTTCCTTGAAAACGGTACTCAACCAGCCGGGATGGTCGGAGGTGGACGGCATCCTCGTGGACTTGGGGGTTTCTTCCTGGCAGCTCGATGAACCGGTGCGTGGTTTCAGCTTTCGCCACGACGGACCGCTCGACATGCGCATGGACACCTCGCAGCCGGTCACGGCCGCGGACATCGTCAACACCTGGGAAGAAGAGCCGCTGGCGGAGGTGATCCGGCAGTGGGGCGAAGAACGCTATGCGCGCCGGGTTGCGTACCGCATCGTTCAGGCCCGCCGCCAGACCCCCATCAGGACAACCGGCCAGTTGGCGGCCATCGTCCGGCAGGCCATTCCACAGCGCGGCCCGCAGCGGATTGATCCGGCAACCCGTACGTTTCAGGCCCTGCGGATTGCCGTCAACCGGGAACTGGACGGCCTGGAAACCTTCGTCTCGGAGGCCACGGATGTCCTTGTACCAGGTGGACGATTGGCAGTCATCACCTTTCACTCGCTCGAAGACCGCCCCATCAAACAGGCCCTGCGCCGGGAAGCCGGCATCCCCGATGATGACGCGCCGACGGACTTCTGGGGACGCCGGGTGACGCCGACGCCACGCCTACGGCTTCTGCACCGGCGGCCCATCGTGCCGACGGCCGCCGAAGTCGCTTCCAATCCACGGGCGCGCAGCGCCAAACTCCGTGTGGCAGAGCGACTTCCATAACGTGGCAGCCGCGCGCCCGTGCCAAGAACGAACTCAGGGGGGACATCTCAACGACATGGTGGAGAGGCTGGTATGTCTCACTATCGCTATGTTTCCCCGGTTGCCAACCGGCCGCGCCGCCCCTCTCTCGACTGGCGGCTGTTTTTCCGGTGGTCAACGGTAGGGATCATCGGGCTGGTGCTGGCCGCAGGTTTTGGCTTCGCGGCCTGGCAGCAGTTGGAAGCCCTGCGCCTGAGTTACGAAACCGACCAGTTACGCAAACAACTCGACGAACTGACCCGTGAACGGCAACGGCTCGAAATTGAGCGGCAGCGTAAGCTTTCGCCGTTGCTGCTCAGCGGCACCACCCGCGCCCACAACTTTTCCCCGCCACGGCCAAGCCAGACCGTCCGCGTGGAGGTGCGTCGCTGATGCCGACGGGTCGGGCCCTGACCACACGCATTGCCGCGCCAATCCGCAACGCCCCAACGCCCATGACGCGCCGGCGGCGGGTTTCGGCCGCCGACGGCCCGGCAGTGACGGTGGACTGGAGACTGGTCACCATCGGCGGGCTGCTCGGCCTCTGGATGCTCATTGTCATCGGGCGACTCGTCCAGCTCCAGGTCTACCAGGCCGCAACGCTGCGTGAAAAAGCCGAGCAGCAGCAGCAAAAAACCTTCAGGACAACGCCGGCGCGCGGCACCATTCTCGACCGCCAGGGCCGTGAACTCGCGACGAGCCTCAAGGTCGCTTCGGTGTATGTGGCCCCGCAGAATATCCGTCCCGAAGAAGACCGGCGGAAACTGGCGGCCACGCTGGCAGCCGTTCTGGGGCTGGATGCGGACAAGGTGCTGGAAAAGCTCACCAGCAAGCGGCCCTTCGTGGCTCTGAAGCGCAAAGTCAGCCCGGAAGAGGAAAAGGCCATCCAGAATCTGGGGCTGCCGGGCGTTGAACTCGTGACCGAAATGCAGCGCCATTACCCCCAGGGACTGGTCGGCGCATCGGTCATCGGTTTTGTCGGCCTCAGCGAGGATGAAGTGGAAGAACGCGGCAAAGCCGGCGTCGAACGGGCGTTCGAGCAGCATCTTCTGGGCCGTCCCGGACGGGTCATCGTCGAACAGGACGCGCGCCGCAAGGTGTTCAACGTCCTCGAAACCGCCCCCGAAGTCGGGCAAAGCCTCATCCTGACGCTCGATGCGCAGATACAGTTTGAAGTTGAACGTATCCTGACCGAAGCCCTCCGGGAACAGGGGGGCAAAGGGGGGGCGATTGCCGTTCTCGAACCGGCGACGGGTGAAGTCCTGGCGCTGGCTTCTTCCTTCGGCGACCCGCTCCACGAACCGCCCCGAGACGCCGAGGCGCTGCTGCGCCGGTATCGCAACCGGGCCGTGATGGACCACTACGAACCCGGCTCGGTCTTCAAAATCGTCACCTACGCCGGGGCCTTCGAGGAAAAGCTCCTGACGCGCCAGCAAAAGATTGACTGCCAGGGCGGGTCCATCCAGATGAACGGCCACACCATTCTCGACGGTGGACGCTACGGGGCGCTGACGGCCGAAGAAGCCTTTGCGAAATCCTCGAACGTGGCTGCCATCAAAACCGGCCTCCGGCTGGGACGCGACCGGCTGCTGCGCTACGTCGAACGGTTTGGCTTCGGGCAGCCAACCGAGGTTGGTCTGGCCGGAGAAACGCCGGGCGGGGTCGGCCAGTTGAGCGATACCCTGCTGGGCGCGGTGCCTATGGGCTACAGCGTCAATGTGACGCTGCTTCAGTTGTGCGCCGCCGCGGCCACAATTGCCAATGGAGGCGTCTGGGTTCAGCCCCATGTGGCCCGGCGTATCGTCTCGACCACCGGGGATGTGCTGCTCGACATCAAGCCGCGTACCCGCCGCGTGGTCAGCCGCGAAACCGCCCGTGAGATGACCGAGTTGATGCGGGCCGTAGTTGAACGTGGCACAGGTAAACGGGCCTCCGTGCGCGGTTACACAACCGCCGGCAAAACGGGGACGGCCAAAAAGGTCGAGCGTGGACGCTACTCCGAAACGCGCTACGTGGCCTCGTTCGTCGGCTTTGCGCCGGCAACCCGCCCGGCGCTGGCGATTGCCGTCATGATCGATGAGCCACCCTACGGACGCCACCACGGCGGGGATGCTGCCGCCCCGATCTTTGCCCGCGTCGTGGAAACCCTGTTGCCGCTGCTCAAGATACCGCCCGACACTTCACCGGAGATTGACCCGGCCTGGGCCGCCGGAGCGCCCATTCCCACCGAAGCCACCCCCGACGGCGAGGTGGCAGACCGCCCGGCGCCGCTACTACTCCCCATGACACAGGCAACGGTTCTGGCTGCGCCCCCGAACCCGGAAACGACTTCCGTCGTCACGGTCGGCGACGCCCGGCGGATGCCCGACCTGCGCGGACTCAGCCTGCGGGCGGCCCTGACGGCCTGCGCCAAGGTTGGTGTCCGGCTGGAAGCGACCGGATTCGGCACGGTACGGACACAATCCGTCCCTCCCGGCACCCTGATCACCGAAGGCATGGCGTGTCAGGCCACACTTGATCACTAGGCGTTTTTGTCGGCAACGCGCCGCAACCGCACCTGGACGTGCGCAGGGTCAGTCCGCTTTGGAAAACCTGGAAAGCTGGGCATCGAGCGACCACGCGCCCGCGCCTGAAAACAGCAACGACAGCGCGCCCAGCATCAGCACGAGCGGATATTCCTGCTTGTTGAAGCCATCGTTGGCATGGGCGATGAAAGCAGCGACACCCATCGTCAAAGCCACAAACACGGCGGCCCAGCGCGTCGCCAGACCAAGCACGAGGGCCAATCCACCCAAAAACTCGGCGGCAATGGCCGCCCAGCCGAAGACCGTCGGCAGCGGAAATCCCAACTTCCCGACAAAACCGATGAACCGGCCCGGATCGCCAAAGAGCTTTTGCGAACCGTGAATGACCATCGCACCGCCAACAGCCAGACGCAGCAGAAAGGGGCCGCCAGCCGAGAGCCGGTCAAGCCACGGCAGCCAGAGCAGGTTTTTCACGTTATCTCTCCATCCGGTTGGAATTTATTTTGGTGGCTCAAGCGGAAAGACACCGATGCCTTTGTCTTCCAGACTGCCCAGGTAAAGCCTTCCCCCGTATTCGACCACATTGGTGACGGGCGCAAAGGCCGTGGGCGCCGGGTCCTGCAAGTTTCGGATGACTTCCCCCCGGTCGTTGATGCCAAGGACGAAACCGTAGTGGTCGGGCTTCGGCTGAAAGGTGCGCGGCAACCGCACCACCATTTTCCGCCAGAAGGGCTGTGGCAGCAGACGGTCAAGCACGGGGTTGCGCCGGGCAAAGAGCGCCACCCAGAACACGCCGTTCTGACCCGTTGAAACGCCGTCGGGAAAGCCCGGCAGATTCTCGATGAGCGGCTCAACCTGGCCGCGCCGCTCGCCGGCCAGCCAGTAGCGCAGCAGCCGGTACTTGGCCGTCTCGGCCAGCACCAGAAACTGCTGGTCAGGACTGACGGCAACGCCATTGGCAAAGTACAGGTTGTCGAGCACGACGCGCGTCGTCTTCGTTGCCGGCTCATAGGCGAGCAGGCGTCCGTTGGGGCGGTGCTCCAGGAAGTCCAGACGGTATTCAGGCTGGCCGAACTTCCACGAAGCATCGGTGAAATAGATGGTTCCGTCAGCGGCAATGTCGAGATCGTCGGTAAACCGGAAGGGCTTGCCGCCAGCTTCCGTGCTGAGTACCGACACCGTGCCGTCGGGGGCGATGTCCAGCAGGCCGCGAAAGCAGTCCGCCACGATCAGGTGGCCGCGCTGGTCAAACTTCAGGCCCAACGGTCGCCCCCCCGTGGAAGCGAACCGTTCCGGCGTCCCTCCCTCGACCGGCAGGCGGTAGATGGTGCCATCCTTCGCGCCGGCATAGAGACGCCCATCGGGGCCGACCGCCACATCTTCCGACCCGACAATGACATCGGCCCCAAGTCGGGCCACTCCAGCCAACGCCTGGTTGACGGCATAGACCCCTTCCAGCTTTGGAGCCGGCGGCGGCGTCCAGGCAGCGGCATCAATCCCGACCGGGTAAAAGAGCAGGTAGAGAACGCCCAGCAGCACGATGCTGACGCAGGCGAGGATGAGATTCCCAACTTTCACAGGCACTCCTTTTCACTTCATTCCCGGCTACCGGCCAAGGGCGGTAATCATCTGCTGCGCTTCACGCCGGGCCCAGGCATCCGCTGCCAACACAGCTTCAAGGGACGTGGTGGATTGTCCATCGTGCCGGGCCAGCGTGGTCTCGATGACGTAGGGAATATCCACGAACCGGATGCGTTCTTCGAGAAAGGCTGCCACGGCTTCTTCGTTGGCGGCATTGAGTGCGGCCGGGAACGTACCGCCGGCGCGCAAGGCTTCGTAGGCCAGCCGCAGGCACGGAAACTTCACCGGGTCCGGCGGATAAAACTCCAGCCTGGCCACGGCCGTCAGGTCGAGCCGTTCAACCGGCGCCGGCCGGCGTTCCGGGTAAGTCAGGGCGTACTGGATCGGATGCCGCATATCGGCCACGCCCAACTGCGCCATCGTTGAGCCATCCACAAAAGCCACGAGCGAATGCACGACCGACTGCGGATGAATGACGACTTCGATCTGCTCCGGCGGCAGGTCATACAGCCACCGGGCCTCGATGACTTCCAGCCCCTTGTTCATCAGGGTGGCGGAATCAATGGTGATTTTGCGCCCCATGGTCCATGTCGGATGCCGCAGCGCCTCCGCCAGGGTAATCCGGGGAAAGTCCTCCACCGGCAGCGTCCGAAAGGGGCCGCCGCTGGCCGTCAGCACAAGGCGGTACACTTCCGTGCGGGCGTTGCCCCGCAGGCACTGGTGCAGGGCGTTGTGTTCGCTGTCCACCGGCAGGACTTCCGCCTGACATTCCCGCGCCCGGCGCATCATGAGTTCGCCGGCCATGACGAGCGGTTCCTTGTTGGCAATGCACACGCGGCGGCCCAACTCAATGGCGCGCAACGTCGGGAGCAGTCCGCGTCCGCCGACCACGGCAGACATTACCACGGCGGCTGCCGGGTGGGTGGCCACAGCCACCATCCCTTCCACACCAACGGCAACGTCACCCGTCCAGTCCGGCGCAACGAGTTGCCGAAGCTGCTGCGCGGCAGCCTCATCCGCCACGGCGACGAGCTGTGGACGGTAGCGCCGGATTTGTTCAGCCAGCCGTTCGACGTTCCGCCCGGCGGCGAGCGCCACGACCGTAAAGCGGGGCGCCAGGTGCTCGACGACATCAAGCGTGTTGCAACCAATCGAACCCGTCGAGCCGAGAATGGCCAGTCCTGTCATGAGCTGTTTCCAGAAACAAAAAAGTGCGCTGCCGGCGCATCCGTGCTTGACGCGAGTCTATCGGTTCCGAAAACGTATGCAACCACAAAGCCTGAGTCTGCTTTAGCGTTGATGACCGCTTCCGGTGAACCGGTCCGGCGCGGATGGATGTTTCACTATGCTGGCTTTTCTTTTTCCCGGACAGGCATCGCAGTACGTCGGCATGGGGCGCGACCTCGCCGCCGCATTTCCCGAAGCCCGCGAAACCTTCCAGGAAGCCGATGATGCCCTGGGATTTGCCCTCAGTACCCTGTGCTTTGAAGGACCCGAAGCCGAACTCAACCTCACGGCCAACACCCAACCGGCCGTGCTGACCCACGCCGTAGCCACCTGGCGCGTCCTGCGCCGGCAGGGCTTTGCCCCCGGCATCGTAGCCGGGCATTCCCTGGGGGAATACAGCGCCCTTGTCGCGGCTGGTGTGCTCGACTTTGCCGATGCCGTCCGGGTGGTGCGGCGACGCGGACAGTACATGCAGGAAGCCGTTGCGCCGGGGGTGGGGGCCATGGCGGCCGTTCTCAAGCTGGACGCCCAGACCGTCACGGCGCTGTGCGCCGAAGCTGAGCAGGACGGCGAGCTGTGCCGCCCGGCCAACTTCAATGCCCCGCAGCAGACGGTCATTGCCGGCCATCGTCCGGCGGTGGAACGCGCCACCGGGCTGGTCCGGGCACGCAAGGGCCGGGCCATTGAGCTTCCCGTCAGTGCGCCGTTTCACTGCCCGCTGATGAAACCGGCGGAAGAAAAACTGGCGCGGGATTTGGCCGAGCTGACCTTTCACCCGCCACAGTGTGCCGTGGTGGCCAACGTCAACGCCCAGCCCACGACCGAAGCCGAGACGGTGCGGGCAAACCTCATTGCGCAGGTCTGCGCGCCGGTGCAGTGGGTCGCGTCGGTTCAGACCCTCGTTGCCCAGGGTACGACGACTTTTGTCGAAGTTGGACCCAAAACAGTACTCACCGGGCTGGTACGGCAAATCGTGCCCGAAGCCGTCACCTTCCAGGTGGAGTCCCCGCAGACCCTCGAAACCTTCGTAGCCGGGATGCGCCTGCCTTGACAAAACGCCGGCTTGTGCAACAGTCAGCAGCAACCCTGCCAGATGCTTGCCCCAAACGACCCGATGGCTTCCGTTCCGCTGTCACGATGTGCGTGTTCGTTATCACCTTGCGTTGACGGGATGACTGCTTATGGACAAAAAAATCCTTGACCGCATTCTCACCATGGCCGTCAAAAGCGGCGTCTCCGACATTCACTTTCAGGCTGGGAGCGTTCCCCTGTTCCGCTACAACGGGACGTTGATGGATGTCAAATATGATGTTCTGACGCCACAGGACACGGAACTCATCGCCCAGATTCTGCTCAAGAATGACCGTCTGCACGCTTACGATGAGTTTGTCGAAAGGGACGTGTCCTACGGCGTCGAAAATGCCGGCCGCTTCCGGGCCAATATCTTCAAGCAACGCAACAGCTTTGCCATCGTGTTGCGCGCCATTTCCATCGAAGCCCGGACGCTGGAACAACTGAACCTGCCGCCGACGCTGGCGCACATTGCCGACCTGGGCCGCGGCCTCGTCCTTGTGACCGGGGCCACGGGCAATGGCAAGTCCACCACCATGTCGGCCATGATCGAGCACATCAACCGCACGCGCAAACTCCACATCATCACGATTGAGGACCCGATTGAGTTCCTCTACAAAAACGACCGCAGCATTATCACGCAGCGCGAAATCGGGCAGGACACCCGCTCGTTTCCGGAAGCCCTGCACGCGGCCCTGCGCCAGGACCCGGATGTGATTCTGGTTGGGGAAATTCGGGATGCCGTCACCTTCGACACAGCCCTGCGCGCAGCCGAAACCGGGCATCTCGTCTTCAGCGCCATTCACACGACCGATACCCAGAAAACGATTTCCCGCGTCCTGGGCTTCTATCCGCCGGAAGAACAGGCCGTGGCGCGGGCCCGGCTGGCCGACAACCTGGCGGCCGTTATTTCGCTGCGCCTGTTGCCGATGGCGAACCAGCAGGGGCGCATTCCGGCCGTCGAAATTCTGCGCATGTCGAGCGCCGTCCAGGAATGCCTGCGCAATCCCGAAAAGCTCAACGATCTTGGGTTCGTCATTGCCCGCAGCCGTGAGTACGGCATGATGACCTTTGACCAGCACCTTGTGGAGCTGTGCAAAGCCGGCAAGATCACGCCGGAAGTGGCCCGCGCCGCTGCGACCAACCGCCTTGAGTTTGACAAGGCGATGGCCGCTGAACGGGCAGCCGCCCCGCCGGCTTCGGAAGCTGCGCCGGCCGCGACCAGTCCGCCTCTGACAACGGGGGGGCCTGAAGCCAAATCCGGGACAGATGATGGCACTGGCAAAACCTATTCGTTTGTCTGATGACTGCCGCACCTGAAGCCGAAGCGGCCGGGCCAGACACCGGGCTGGACATCGCGCTGGACGCCGAACCGCGCCCCACTCTGCGCCAGTTGGGTGGGGATTGTCTTTTGCTCGGCGCGACGGCCTTCGGTGGCGGAGCCATGATCAGCCTGCTTCAGGATCGGTTCACGCAGCGCCGCCGGTGGCTCCGTGACCGGGAGTTTCTCGAAGCGGCAACGCTGGCGCAGAGTCTGCCGGGTGCCATTGCCACGAACACAGTGGCGTTCGTGGGCTACCGGCTGCACGGTCCCGTTGGCGCGCTGGTGAGCATGACACTCTATGCCCTGCCGTCCTTCGTGCTCATGCTCGTCTTTGCCGCGCTCTATGGGCACCTCCGGGACATTCCTTCTGCGACGGCCGTCCTGACGGGACTCAACGCCGCAGCTTCCGGGTTGGTGGCGGTGACGGCTGTGCGCCTGGGACGGCAAGCCGTTGCCATGCGCTGGCAGGGGTTGCAGGCCGCGGCCGTCTTTGGATTGGCCATATCCTTTCCGGCGCTGACGCTGTATCTCATCCTGCTGTCGCTCCTCGGCGGGTTGCTCTGGGCAGCCTGGCAGCGTCGGATGCCTCCCGTACCTGAAGCCACAACACCTGAAACAATCGTACATGCCGGCGCATCGCTGCCACTGCGACACCACCTGCTGCTGGCCACAGGGCTGGGCCTGCTTGTGACCGGCCTGTGGCTTGGCAGCGGCTTCATCACTGAGCCATTCCTCCGGCGGCTTGTGCAGCTTGCCCTGGTCACGCTCAAGGTTGGCGGGCTGACCTTTGGCGGCGGCTTCGTCATCATTCCATTGCTGGGGCATGAAGTCGTGGATGTGCACCTCTGGCTGACACCGAAGGAAGTGTCCGACGCGGCGGCGCTGGGACTGTTGACGCCGGGGCCATTCGTCATTGCCGCCGCCTTTATCGGCTACCGGGTGGCGGGGCTGGCCGGGGCAGCCGTGACGACCCTGGGCATCTTCGGCTTGCCCCTGTGGCTCGTTGTCATGGTCGCCGGGGCCGTCGAACGCTTTCGGCAGAATGCTCTGGTACAGGGTGCGTTGCGCGGTGTGATGCCCACCGGCGTGGCGTTGCTCGCCGCAGCGGCCGTCACCATCGGAAAGGGCGCCTATACACCTGACCTCTACACGTGGGTGCTTGCTCCCGGTCTGGGCCTGACCAGCGCCTGGCTGGCCGGACGCCACCACACCAACCCAATGTTCATCCTCTTTGGCGGCGCCTTGGTTGGTCTGGCCGGCCAGTGGCTGTTTGCCTGACCATTTCTGTGCGGCATCTCACGGAAACACGGTTGAAGCCCGGAACGCAGCACAGTAATCCTGTTCCGGTTACTGAAAGCATCACTTCGGGGGCTTCAACAGGCTTTCAACCAGGCCGGGCTTGATTCAACCAAAGGCGCTTTCGATTTTGCTGCCCTGCCGCCGCCCCTTATGCCCGCTCTGGCCTGGACCTTCATCCTGATCATCCTTTGGTGGAGTATTGCTCCAGGGCAGGCCACAACTCCGGTGCCCCGCAATCCGACCTCGGCCGGCGCCGTCTTTGAGCCGTTCACGCAGGACCAGGGGCTTTCCAACAACGGCATCACCTGCCTGCTTCAGGACCAACGCGGCTTCCTGTGGATTGGGACGGAAGACGGACTCAATCGCTACGACGGCTACGGCTTCAAGGTCTATCGCCACCGCCCTACCGACCCCAACAGCCTGCCCGCAAACTTCATCCGGGCGCTGGCGCAGGGCCCGGATGGGACGCTGTGGATGGCCACTGATGGGTGCGGGCTGTGCCGTTACGATGCCTGGACGGATCACTTCGTAAGCTATGCCCTCACACTTTCCCCAAAGGAACGCTATTTCAGCAGCATCGAAGTCAGCCAGGATGGGTTGGTGTGGTTGGGTGGCAATGACGGCCTCGTTTGCTTTGATCCCCAACCCAACGTCAGCGCCGTATATCCTCTCTGGCGTGACCTTCACCTGCGGTCGCCCGCCACGTATGTTTCAAGCACCCTCGAAATTGCCCCGGACCGCCTTCTGGTGGGGAGCAATCACGGCGTTCTGCTGTTCGACCGGCAGAACAAACGGTTTTCCATTGTCCTGCCCTCTCCTCCACACTTGCAGAAAGGAGAGGTTGTACAGCTTCAGTTTTCCGGCCACATCGTCGGACGACTTCGGGATGGTCGCATCTGCGTTGGCTTCATCAACTGGGCCCTGTTTCTGCTTGATCCACAAACGCTGCGCGTCACCCAAGGATACGACCTGGAAGGACGCCCGCTCACCGGCGACAACCGGGGGCTGCCACTGCCACATGACGCCTCACAGCATGGCAAGGCCGTGTTTCTGGATCAGTCCGGGAGTGTCTGGATTTTCAAACGCTTCTCGGCTCCCAGACGCCTGGACCTCGCCACGGGTGAGTTGACCTTCATCCAGAACACAGTCCCTTCGGGCACATTCAAAGCCCAGGAACCCATGGTGATGATGCAGGATCGCTCCGGGGTCTTCTGGTTTGGCGACCGCATCAACGGTCTGCTGAAGTTCTCTCCGATACGCAACCGGTTTGAAACCTATCGCCACCACCCGTTTGACGACAAATCACTCGTCAACAGCTACACCCGTGGCATTCTGGAAGACAGCCGCGGCCGGCTCTGGGTCTGCTCGCAGTTTGGCGGTATCAGCCGGCTGGACCGGCGCACCGGGCAGGTGGAACGCTACAACCTCCACTTCGCCTCAGCCACCAGGCGCCCAACTGAGGCGGTCTTTACCATCTGCGAAGACCGGCGCCAGGTGCTGTGGGTTGGGACGGAATACGGACTCCACATCCTGAACCCGGAACAACGCCGTCTTCAGCCAGCCCCACTGCCGCAACTGCCAATCCTCGCCACCCAGGCCCTTTATGAAGACCACCGGGGCCACCTCTGGATTGGCATGGCGGGTCGGTTGTTTGAGGTCTCACCCGATCGCAGGACCGTCACCGACCAGACGAAAGCCTTTGGTCTCGCCCCCACGCCGCCCCCGCCGGACGCCGTGGGGGATGACATACAGTGCTTCTATGAGGACCAGCGTGACCGGCATCTCTGGATTGGGGGCATTTATGGGGCGGTGCGTTATGACCCGGTACACCAAACCCACCGGACGTACCGCATTGAGCGCAAACCGGCCTGCGGCGTCCCTTATGTCACAGGGTTTGCGGAAGGGATGGACGGCACGCTGTGGATGGTGACCAAGGGTGCCGGGCTGTGCCGCTTCGACCCACAGCGCGAGACATTCACCCACATCACCGAAGAACAGGGACTGCCACACAACAACTGCTATGCCATGTTGCCCGACACCGATGGGACGTTCTGGCTCAGCAGCGACGCGGGACTGTCACACGTTGATCCGCAGCACCTGACCTTTCGCACCTACACCGTGGACGACGGACTGCAAGGGCGCGAATTCAACCGCTTTTCGGTTTTTCAAAATGCCCGTGGCGAAATGTTTTTCGGCGGCACGCAGGGCCTCACCATCTTTCATCCGTCCCACGTGAAAGAGGACCGGTCGCCACCGCCGGTCGTGCTCACCAAAGTCAGCATTAACGGCCAGCCACAGCCGGCCATTGAAGGGAAAAACCTCACGCTCGACGCCGACCAGAACACCCTGGAGGTGAGTTTTGCCGCCCTGGATTTCCACGTTCCCAAAAACAACCAGTATCAGTATTGGCTGGAAGGGTTTGACCGGAACTGGCGCGACGCCGGTACACGGCACGAAGCGACCTACACGAACCTTCCCGCCGGACGCTACACCCTTCACGTCAAGGCGGCGAATCACGATGGTGTGTGGAATGCCGGGACCGTGCTGTTGCAGATGGTGATCCGCCCGCCGTGGTGGCAGACCTGGCCGGCGTACCTGTGCTTTGCTCTGGCTGGAAAGCTGGTTTTGTATGGTGGCCTCCGCTGGCGGCTGCGCCAGTTGACGGCCCGGACGCAGGCGCTGGAAGCCACCGTGGCGGAGCGCACGCAGGAAGTTCTCCGCAAAAACGAGGAACTCATTGCGCGCAACGTGGACATCGCCACCGGCAAACGCGAGATTGAAATTCAGCAGCGCAACTTTCTGGAGAGTCTGACCTACGCGCAGATCATCCAGCGGTCCACCCTCCCCACCAGTGCTGAAATCCAGCGGTTGCTTGGCGAGCACTTCATCCTCTGGAAGCCCAAGGACATCGTTTCTGGGGACTTTTACTGGGTTCACCGGCACCACGACCTTGTCATCTTTGTGGTGGCTGACTGCACAGGTCATGGCGTGCCGGGGGCGTTTATGTCCATGATCGGCAACGACCTGCTGGGGAACATCGTCATCGAGCGGCAGGTACTCGCCCCGGCTGAACTGCTCCAGCAGCTTCATCAGGGCGTCAGCCGCGCTCTCAAACAGCAGGACGACACCGGACTTCCTGATGGCATGGAAGCATCAGCGTGCCGACTGGACCTGACGACGGCCACGGTGACTTTTGCCGGGGCGCGGCAATCGCTGTATGTCGTGGCCGACGGAGCGCTGGCCGAAGTCAAAGGCGACCGGCATGCAATTGGCGGCCGGCAGTCCCGGCGGCAGGCGCGGGTTTTCACCAACCACAATGTGGACCTGACGCCCAACACCATGCTGTATCTGGCTACCGATGGCTTTGCCGACCAACCCGACCCCCAAGGGCAGAAATTCAGAACCCGTCGCCTACGGGAGTTGCTGGTCAAGGTGGCTGACCTGCCGCTGCCGGAGCAGCAAAAGCGTTTGGAAATCGAGCTGGCTGCGCACATGGGCCCGGAACCACAGCGCGATGACATCACCCTGGTGGGTGTGCGCTGGGTTCCACACCACCACGCCGCGCAAAACGGTGAGGCATAGCACTGGAAGCTGAGCGGCTGGAAGCCGGTTTCCGGGAGTTCCCGCTTCACACGCCGAGCAGCCAGCGCGCGGTGAAGAAGTAAATCAGCAGTCCCGTGATGTCCACGATGGTCGTAAGCGCCGGGCTGGCAACCACGGCCGGGTCAAGCTTCAGGCGTGCGGCCGTCAGTGGCAGCAGCGCCCCAATGAGCGTTGCCGTCACCACCTGCATCGCAAGCGCCAGACTGATGACGCGCGCAATGTTGCCTAAGGAAAACCCGGGCGGAATCTCAACGCCCTGCGAAAGCCACATGACCTTGGCCCAGGCCAGAATCCCCAGCACTGCCGCCAGAAACACACTGACTTGCAGTTCCTTGAACAACACCCGCCAAACGTCCCGGGGCGAGATTTCACGCAGCGCCAGCGCGCGCACGACCACCGTTGCCGACTGGCTGCCCGTATTGCCGCCGGTATCCGCCACCATCGGCATGTAGAGCGCCAGAATGATGACCTGCGTCAATGTGGCTTCAAACTCGTGGATGATGATGCCCGACACCAGTCCCAGCGCCCCCAGCCCGACGAGCCATCCCACCCGGTGCTGCACGTGCTTCCAGACGGATGTCCGCAGATAGCCATCCGTGCCGGTGCTTCCGGTAATGGCCATGAAGCGGTGCATGTCTTCCGTGTGCTCCTGGGTAATGATGTCAATGGCGTCGTCGTGCGTGATGATGCCAACCAGCGCCCCTTCCTCATTGACGATGGGGAGCGCAATGAGGTCGTACTTCTGGATGATGCGGGCGGCGTCTTCCTGGTCGTCGCTGGTTTTTGCCGAGATGACATCCTCGTGCATGATGTCGCGCACGGTGGCGTCCCGGCGGGCCAGGATCAGGTCTTTGAGCGAGACGAAGCCGAGCAGCCTGCGATCGTCGTCCACCACATAGGAGTAATAAATTGTTTCCTTGTCGGGCGCGACCTCGCGCAAACGTTCGATGGCGGCGGCTACCGTCAAATCCGGCGACAGCGTGGCGTAATCCGAAGTCATCACGGCGCCGGCCGTGCCGTCTTCATAGTTGGTCAGGCGGCGAATGTCTTCCCGTTCGGCCTCGGCCAGTGCTGGCAGGACGGCGTCGCGGGATTCCTCCGGCAGACGACGAAACAGATCGGCCCGGTCATCAGGCGGCATATCGGAAAGCAGCCGCGCCATGTCGGCACGGGGCAGCGTCCCGACCATGTCCACCTGCAGATTGGGTTCCAGATGGCTGAAAATCTCCGTCCGCAGGACAGGATCAATATCGCGCAGCACCTCCCACACCGCCTTGGGTTCGAGCGCCGAAAGCGCCTCGGCCGCAGCAGCCGGATGGCTTTTCTCACACAGATGACGCAGTGCGCCGTTGGAACCAGGCGCAACTTCCTGGCTGGTGGAAGGACGGGCGGCTGGTTGGCGTTTCACCGGAGCACACCTCGACAGGCAGGATGGTGCGAAGCCGGTGGTCTATCCAAGGAAGACCACACAAAAGGCGGAAGTATGCGCCTTTGTGGTGCGGAGCGTCAAGCCGTCCTGGCCTGACCGGTGATTTTACCCTGATGGGCATCACCACCGGCCAGGCAGCGGCAAAACGGTAACGATTTCAGCCGCCATAGCAGCCAGGTCCGTGGCAGGGCCTTGTGAATGGGCGTTCAATCACCAAACCCGGCCAGACAGGCGGTATCTTCGACATACGCGGAAGCCATCTGGCACGGCAGCAACCAGTGGCGGTAGTGCGGCACCCGTCCGCGTACCACATCGGCATACAACGCCTGCAGGCGGCGCGTCACCGGCCCGGACTGTCCGTTGCCAATGGGACGGCGATCCACCGCACCGATGGCGGCAATCTGCGCCCCTGTCCCGCAGAAAAAGATTTCATCGGCAATGTAGAGTTCTGAGCGGTCAATGGGACGGAACTCGGTTTCGATCCCCAGCTCCCACCGCGCCAGTTCCACGACCGTGTGGCGCGTGATGCCTTCCAGAATGTCAGCATAGACCGGGGTTGTCACCAGCCTGCCGCCGCGCAGGATGAACAGGTTCATCGCCGCCCCTTCCGCCACCTTGCCGGCGGCATTCAGGACGATGGCTTCATCGTAGCCGTTGTCGCGGGCTTCGGTGGCGGCCAGAGCCGAGTTGACATACGCCCCGCAGATTTTCCCCCGCGCCGGAATGGCGTTGTCTTCAAGGCGTCGCCAGGAAGAAACGCCCACGGACAGCGGACGGGAAGTATCCACGTAGTCGCGCATCGGCACGACAAACATGGTGAAGTCTTCGCCAGGGGAGAGTTTCGTGCCGATTTGACGCGCGGTTTTATAGACCAGCGGGCGGATATAGACATCCTCACGGTAGCCGTTGCGACGCACCAGCTCCGCCGTCAGCTCGCATAGTCCATCCGCGTCATAGGGCAGGCTCATTTTGAGCAGGGAAGCATTCTGGATGAGACGTATGAAGTGTTCCCGAGGGCGAAACAGGTACATTTCCTCGTCGTCCCCGTTCCAGTAGCCACGAATACCTTCAAAAACGGCGGTGCCGTAGTTGAACGCATGCGTCATGACGTTGATGTTGGCTTCGGCCAGCGGCACGAAGCGTCCTTCAAAAAAGGCAATTTCACGATGGCGCATGAGGTGTCATCTCCCTTGAATAAGGACTCTCTCAACCAACTTACACGCCCGACCGGAAGATCGGAGCCAAAAAGTCATGACGCGCGTAATTGCGCACAAACACTGCGCCGCACTACACAAGCGGCACGGTCTGGCTGTGAAAACGCTCGGCCGTACGCCCGGTCGCACGCCCCAGCATGGCTTTGGCCGTCGTACCAATAACGCGCATGCCGCGCTCGATCTGTTCGAGCGTGACATGACCGTAACTGAGCCGAAGCGTATTCCGCTTTGGGTTATCGCTGTAAAACAACCGCCCGCGACTGAACACCACCCCCTGCTGGCGTACCTGATAGAGCAGTTCCGTCGCATCCAGGGACGGCGGCAGTGTCACCCACAGGAACAGCCCCCCGGCCGGCTGTGTCCACACGGTTTCAGCCGGAAAGTCCTCCGCCAGCCGCCGCAGCATCAGATCGCGGCGCGCCCGGTAAATCGGACGGATTTTCTCCAGGTGCGCTTCATATCGCTTGCGGCGGCAAAAATCCCACAGGGCGGCCTGCAGCAGTGGCGAGGTTGTGATGTCGTTGTTCTGCTTGAAGGCGGTCAGACGGGCAATCACCGGACGCGCCGCCGCACACCACCCGATGCGCAGGCCCGGAAGCAGACTCTTGGAGAAGTTGCTGACGTAGATGACGTGTTCGGTGTCATCCAGCGCCTTGAGATGCGGTAAGGCGTCGCCGTCGAACCGCAGGTGTGAACCGTAGTCATCTTCGACAATCGGCAGGTTGTGCTCCCGCGCCAGTGCCAGCAGGCGGCGGCGGCGCTCCCAGCTCAGACAGGCCCCCGTCGGATTCTGAAAACTCGGCACGACATAGACCAGCTTGGGACGCTGCACCTTGAGCACATTTTCCAGTACGTCCACACACAGCCCGTCTTCATCCACCGGAATGGGCAGCAGGCGGGCGCCCGCCAGGGCAAAGGCCGTCATGGCGCCCGGATAGGTCGGATTCTCAATGGCCACGGTATCGCCCGGCGAAATCAGGGCGCGGGCAATCAAATCCAGCGCCTGCTGTGACCCGCTGGTGACAATGATGTTTTCAGCCGTGACCTCCGAGCCACTTTCGCGCATGCGCTGGGCAAGGTATTCACGCAGCCGCTCGTACCCGGCCACCGGCCCGTAGCGATAGATTTCATCCCCCAGCGTCCGCTCGGCAAAATGGAGTGAGTTGCGGAACTCGCGTGTCGGAAACGACGCCGCATCAGGAAAGGACCCGGAAAAGGAGATAACGTCGCGCAGCGTGCTGACCTGATAAAGATCGAGCAGCGATTCAACCACCGGACTTTGCGCCCGTTCGGAAAACATCCCCTCCCAGACCATCTTGCGCGCCGGAGTCCGCCGCGCCGCGCGCTCATCAAGCCGGGCCACTTCCGCCAGCTTCTGCCGGGCGACGAATGTTCCCCGTCCGACAAACGATTCCACCACGCCATCGGCCAGCAACTCGTCGTATGCCATGGCGACCGTACTGCGATTGACCCCAAGCTGCCGCGCCCATTCGCGTGTGGCCGGCAGACGCGCGCCCGGCGCGAGCCGGCCCTCCCGGATGGCCTCCAGAACCGCCTGCTTGATTTGCAGGTACACCGGCGTTCGGGAATGATGGTCAAGCGGAACGTGCATGCCGTGGCAACCAGTGGGGGACGCGAAAGGCTGGATTGATTTTTGGCGCTTGGCACACCATTTTATGCCGGAGCAGCGTGAAGGAAACAGCCATTTCACATTTTTATCCCAGCCATTTTCGCCGACCGGAAACCGTCAGACCGGGAGTGGAGGTGCAACAACGATGTCGCAGACGTGGCTTTTTGCTCCCCCAACCCATGCCAACCACCTCACAGGAAGCCATCACCCTGAAACCGCAGCGCGCACGACCCGCATCATCCGCGCCCTTGAGCAGGACGTACACGTGCAGACCGCCTGCCAGTGGGGAATGCCGCGCCCGGCGACAACCGACGAACTGGCGCGGGTTCATACGCCAGACCACCTGGCACGGGTCGCCGAAGCCAGCCGGGCAGCGCAGGCGCGGCAGCAACTCGTGGCGCTCGACCCGGATACAGTTGTGTCGGCCGGGTCATACGAAGCCGCTGGCGATGCGGCCGGGGCCGTCCTGGCCGCCGTTGAGGCCATCCACCAGGGAAAGGCCCGGCGGGCTTTTGTGGCCGCGCGCCCGCCGGGACATCACGCCACCCCGAATCGGGCAATGGGCTTTTGCCTGTTCAACAATGTGGCGGTTGGCGCGCGGCATGCCCAACATCTGGGCTTTCAGCGGGTTCTCATCGTGGACTGGGACGTGCACCACGGCAACGGCACGCAGGACATCTTCTATGCCGACCCGTCGGTATTCTTTTTTTCCATCCACCAGTTTCCGCACTATCCCGGTACGGGAAGCCAGTGGGAACGTGGCGTCGGTCCGGGCGAAGGTTTTACGCTCAACGTTCCACTACGCGCCGGAACGCCGGCTGCCGCGTATCTGGAAGCCTTTGAAGCCGGGTTGGAAACCATTACCAGTCACTTTCACCCCGACTTTGTGTTCATTTCGGCCGGTTTTGATGCCCACGTCGCCGATCCGCTTGGCAACCTGAACCTGACCGACCGGGATTTCGTGCAGATGACGCATCTGGTCAACAAAGTGGCTGACCGCTTCAGCGCCGGGCGGCTCGTGTCGGTGCTGGAGGGGGGCTACAATCTGGACACCCTGCCCCAAACGGTTTGTCACCATGTGGCGGCGCTGGCCGGCGTGGCGGAAGAGGCGCCGGCAGCCGGGGAAAAACCATGACACGCTCTGTCATCGCCAAGCGCCTGTCCAGACGACACCGTTACGTCAAGGGAAACGGCCAACGCCCGACTGGTGGCAGACGGCCCCCGCTGGCACGGGCGCTGGCCCAGTTGCGGCGCATCAAGCAGCGTTTTGCGCGCTACATCGGGAAAACCTACGGGCACCTGGCGGCCGACTGTGCGACCTGCCCGACACCCTGCTGCGCCGACGCCCAGTTTGTCAACGTCCACATTGTACGGCTCGAAGCCAAAGCCATGCTGGCCACCCTTCAGCACAGCCCCAAGTATGGCCCGGCCAAAGTACGGGAAGTGCTTGCCCGGGCGGCTCACGCTGTGGCGCGCTATGGACTGACTGAAACCGGCGACACCTTCGGGCAGACTTACGCATGTCCACTCTTTGAGCCGGGCGTGGGCTGTCTTGTCCACTGGAAGGCCAAACCGGCGGCCTGTATTCAGCACGGGTGCTATGAACGCTGGGAAGACCTGCCGGAGACAGGCACGCAACGGCGCGTCGAACGCCAGGTGGCGGCTTTGGATGCGGCTGTCCACGGCGCACCTTCCACCTGGCTGCCCATTCCGCTGTGGTTGCTCAGGGCAGCCGATGAGGCGGATGAAAGCCTTGATTTCCGGGACGAAGCCGAGCCCCCGCCCCGCGTACAAACAGCACGCGAAGGCTTTTCCAGCCCGGATTGACCGCGTAAGATGCTTGGCCGCAAGGCAAGCCAGCTTGCCAAACGGAGAGGTCAAGCAGAGAGGGCGTCATGCCACCCACGGTCTGGTGCGCACAGCATGCCGTGCGCTTCCCTTTCAATCCGGGATCAGATGAGCAGACCTGTCCGGCCGGACACAGCATACGGCTTGAAGGCATAGTGGGCTACTGCCCAAGCTGTGACCTGCAGTGGGACGTGCGTGAGGTCGAACAGCCGGAAACCTGCCCCTACTGCCAGACAGGCAATGTCCGGCGGTATCTCTGCCACACCTGCCAGCGGCTGACCTACCTGCCCCCTGAGTCGGCAGATACCACTTGCCGGGGTTGTGGGACGCCTTTTGCCCAGACAGTGCTTCCCCATGCGTGTCGCGTTCTGCGGGCAGAAGTTGTGACCGGTCGGCAGGTGTGCCCGGCCTGCCAGGAATCCATCCGGCAACGGGCACCTGCGCCGACGACCAAACAGAGCACAAACGGAGTGACGCCAGCCGCCGTACCAGTGACCGTACCGGCGGCGGCATCGGAGACCGGTGCAGAACAGACGGACAGGCCAGCCGAAATAGAAGATGCCGGGGGCATCCGGCTCACCGGACCTGTCCGGGTGCGGTCGTTGCACGCCACCTATGGCTCCCGCCTCGTGCGCGTTCACTTCGACTACAACCGGCGTCGCTTTTTCCGCAACGAGAAAGGGCTGTTTTTTGCCTGCGGCGTCGGCGCTCCGCCAACGCACTATCACATCATTCCGAGTTGGTCGCGTTTTGGCGTCGCGGGTGATTTCGTCCACTGGTTTTCGGAGATATTCGACTGCCCACAACCAAAAGGTGGAGACATCTGGGTTCATGCGCCGGCGGTGGCGGACGCCGAAGGAACCCTGCTCCACAAAGGACTGCTGGAGATTGACCGCCCGCCGGAAGCTGTCCTGTGGCCCCGGCCACAGTCGCACCACACACCCGTTGAACCGGAAGCTCCGGCCCGGTATTTCCCTGCGCCGGTACCACCGCTGACCGCCGGTGTGCCGGTCAGTTCGGTCGTGGATGTGACTCCCGCAACGGTTGCTCAGCCCCAGCCGGCGGCGCTGCGTACCGGACAGCCGGCTGGCGCAACGGTCAACCGGCAGCCCCAACCGGCAAGGCGGCGGTGGATGCTCGCCGGACTTTTGCTGCTCTTTGTCGCCATCGGTGTCGGGCTGGCGATCTACTTTGTTGCACTTGCCCCTTACCGACCGGCAAACCCAACTGTCAACAGCGGGAATCCAGCGCCAGCTCCTCCTCCAAATCAGCCGCAGACGACAAACCAGACCAATCAGCAGGCTATCCTGGTTGCCCTGGAAGGGCTGACGCTCGCCTTCAACGGGCAACTGACAGAGACCTACGCCACCTATTTTGACCGTACGTTGCGCCCGTATGGCAATCGCCGTGAAGCCCCGGCCAGGCAGGCAGTGGATGACCTGCAAAAGCTGGCCGAAACCTACACCGTGACGATGACGCACGAGAATCCGCAGGTGGCAGTTGACGCCCAGGGTGCCCAGGCGACGGTCACGGCCAACCGCCTGCTGAGCGGCCGTCACCGGCAAACCGGACAACTCGTGAAAGCTACGGAGCGTGTGACCTACCGCTTTGTCAAGAAGGGATCGAACTGGCTGATCGCCGGCATCAGCCACCCGGCCGTTTTCCCATCTGCCACGGCCACGCCGAAGCGTACACCTGGCACCTCCCAACGCTGAACATCGGCGACAGATGCCAGCCACCGCGCCCAATCGCTGAAAAACAACCGCCGGCGCATCGGGTTTCCGAAACACCGGCGGCTGAGGTAGCGCGGGTGAAATTCCCCCCTTGGGCTATACGTCGAAGTACAGTTGAAACTCAATCGGGTGCGGACGCAGGCGCAGCGCCTCGACTTCACGCTTGCGCTTGTACTCAATGTGGCGCGTAATCAGCTCCCTGGTGAAGACACCGCCGGCAAGCAGGAACTCGTGGTCGGCTTCGAGCGCCGCCAGAGCTTCTTCAAGCGAAGCCGGAAGACGCGGAATGTGCAGTTTTTCCGCTTCGTCCATGTCGTAGATGTCCTTTTCGAGCGGCTCACCGGGATGGATTTTGTTCAGGATGCCATCGAGTCCGGCCATGAGCATGGCGGACAGGGCGAGATATGGGTTGCAGCTTGGGTCAGGTGGGCGAAACTCTAGGCGCTTGGTCTTGGGATTTTTCGAGAGCACTGGAATCCGAATCGCTGCCGAGCGGTTGCGTGCCGAGTATGCCAGATTGACCGGGGCTTCATAGCCCGGCACCAGCCGCTTGTAGCTGTTGGTGGTCGGGGCAGCAAAGGCTACGACGGCCGGGGCGTGCTTGAGCAGGCCGCCGATGTAGTAGAGCGCCATTTCCGACAGGTCGGCATACTGGTCACCGCCAAACAGGGGCTGTCCGTCTTTCCACAGCGACTGATGGCAGTGCATCCCGGAGCCATTGTCGCCATAGAGGGGCTTGGGCATGAACGTCACCGACTTGCCGTACTGAAGGGCGGTGTTCCGCACGATGTACTTGAACAGCATCAGGTTATCGGCGGTCGTCAGCATCGAGGCAAACCGGAAGTCAATTTCGCACTGGCCGCCGGAAGCCACCTCGTGGTGGTGACATTCGGGGGAGATGCCAACCGCTTCCAGGTTGAGGGCAATTTCAGAGCGCAAATCCTGCAGGGAGTCGAAGGGCGGAACTGGCACGTAGCCTTCCTTGGTCCGAATCCGAAAACCCAGGTTCTCGTCAGGGTTATCACTTGTCCAGTTGCCTTCGCCGCTCTCAAAGCGGAAAAACGCATGGTGCGGCTCGTTGAGAAAACTCACGTGGTCGAAGACGAAAAACTCAGCTTCCGGGCCGAAGTAGGCCACGTCCGCCAGACCGGTTGAGCGGAGATAGGCTTCGGCGCGCTCGGCAACCGAGCGGGGGTCGTAGATGTACCCTTGGTGCGTCAGGGGTTCAACAACATCCGCGAAAAGACAGAGGGTGGGTTCCTCGAAAAAGGGGTCAATCCAGAACCGCGACGGGTCTGGAATGAGCAGCATGTCGCTTTCGCTGATGTTGGCCCAGCCCCGAATGCTCGACGCATCAAAGCCGAAACCTTCGGTAAAGCTCTCTTCCGTCAGTTGCGAGATAGGGAAGGAAATGTGTTGCCACGAGCCGGGGAGGTCGGTGAAACGCAGGTCAACGAACTTCACGCCTTCGTCATTGGCGAAGTTCAGGACGGATTTGGGATCCATGTGGATACCTTTCGCAGTGCAAGACTCAACACAATATGCTGCCCGCCGCCGTGGGGGAGCAGCGGCCAGGGTTCAAAAATCTTCAGGCCGGATGGAAAGTGGCACAGGTCACGCCACACGGTGCGGCTCCGGCGGATGGGATGCTGTGTGACCATTGCGTGCATCGGCTGTCCGGGTGGATTGCTCCAGGTGGACTTCGTGGGCAGCCGGCAGGTCAAAGGCCAGATCAAAGATGTGTGCGCCAAACTCCTGCACAATTCCCTCACAAACCCTGATGGCCCGGATGCTGTTGCCGCGTTCATCAAGACGCGGTGAGAACACGCCAATCCCAAATCGCCCCGGAACGACAGCCAACAGCCCGCCACCAACTCCACTTTTGGCCGGCAGTCCCACGCGATAGGCCCATTCGCCGGCATAGTCATACAAACCGCAGGTGAACATGACGCTGAGAATGTCCCGGACATACTCGGCAGCAATGGCACGTTCGCCCGTCAGCGGATTGACGCCCCGGTTGGCGAGTGTCGCGCCCATCACAGCCAGATCACGGCAGGAGACCATCAGCGAACACTGCTGAAAGTACAAGTCCAGAGCTTCATCCACGTTGCCGTCAATCATACCGAAGTTGAGCATCAGATGCGCAATGGCGCGATTGCGGTGGCCGGTCGTCCGCTCGGACATAAACACCGACATGTCGGCAAAGATGCTGTGGCCCGTGTAGCGTTGAAACAGGTCAAGCAGGCGGTTGAGCTTGTCGGTCGGGTCAGTTCCCTTGATGATGCTCGTCATGGCAATAGCACCGGCATTGACGAGCGGATTGTGCGGACGCTTGGAACGCTCATCGAGCTTGATGATGGAGTTGAAGGCATCGCCCGTCGGCTCGACGCCCACCCGCGTCCGAACATAGTCGCGGCCGTGGTCTTCGAGCGCCAGCCCATAGACAAAGGGCTTTGAGATGGACTGGATGGTGAACAGGTAGTCGTAGTCTCCCACCTCAAAGATTTGCCCATCCACGGTGGCAATGCAGATGCCGAACAGGTCCGGTGGCACCTTGGCCAACTGTGGAATGTAGTCGGCTACCCGGCCGTCCTGAAGGGACTTGTATTTCAGGTGCAGGTCATTGAGAACGGAAAGGATACGCAGCCGTTCAGCACTCTGGCGAACGGATATGGCTTCGGCTGAAACGTTGGCTTGAAAGCTCATCAGAAAACTCCGCCGGTGAACAAGACCACAACCCCCAGACCGGTTTCAACCTATGGAGCAAAGACTCATCCGGTTCACCCTCTGCCGTGTCGGCAGCGGTGGGATTCAGCCCGGCTCCGTCCTTCACCCAAGCCCAATCTAACGCATAATTCCAGTGCCGTGGGAAGCGTATCCCATCCCGCCCCCCGGCGCATAGCGACGCCGGGAATTGTCGCGTAGTGACGGACCGCCTGGGAGCGCGGGCATCCTGCCCGCATGGGGGTATGGGGCGACCGTGATCCGTGGGTTGAAACCCATCGTGGGTGAACCCACGATCCCGTGGGTTTCAACCCACGGATCACGTCGCCCACCAATCGTCCCCGTCGCGTCAGCGACGGCTGAACCCCACCGTGGATGTCCCGATTCGTGGTGTATCCGTACGATGGCGCCCGCATTCCTATGCGGGCGGGAAATTGTGTCGTTCGGGGGATATTCATCCGTCGCTACGCGACGGGGTGTGGGGGTGTCGCGCTCCGTGGGTTGAAACCCACGGCTAAATTCATCCGTCGCTACGCGACGATGCATAAGGTGCAAACCTACAATGGGTTTCAACCCACGGTCGCTTGCTCACACACCCGTGCGGATGGGACGCCCGCGCTCCCAGGCCTGTCGCGCCAGCCGTGAGACAGAAACCCGTGGCCGTGGGCGTTGGTCGTGGGTTGCAACCGCATGTTTGCCGCGTAGCGGCAACAGAATTTTGCCGTGGGTTTCAACCTACGGTCGCTTGCTCACACACCCGTGCGGGTGGGACGCCCGCGCTCCCAGGCCTGTCGCGCCAGCCGTGAGACAGAAACCCGTGGCCGTGGGGCGTTGGTCGTAGGTTGCAACCGCATGTTTGCCGCGTAGCGGCAACAGAATTTTGCCGTGGGTTTCAACCCACGGATCACGTCGCCCACCAATCGTCCCCGTCGCGTCAGCGACGGCTGAACCCCACCGTGGATGTCCCGATTCGTGGTGTATCCGTACGATGGCACCCGCATTCCCATGCGGGCGGGAAATTGTGTCGTTCCGGCGATATTCATCCGTCGCTACGCGACGGGGTGTGGGGGGTGTCGCGCTCCGTGGGTTGAAACCCACGGCTAAATTCATCCGTCGCTACGCGACGATGCATAAGGTGCAAACCTGCAATGGTTTTCAACCCACGGTCGCTTGCTCACACACCCGTGCGGGTGGGACGCCCGCGCTCCCAGGCCTGTCGCGCCAGCCGTGAGACAGAAACCCGTGGCCGTGGGCGTTGGTCGTGGGTTGCAACCGCATGTTTGCCGCGTAGCGGCAACAGAATTTTGCCGTGGGTTTCAACCCACGGATCACGTCGCCCACCAATCGTCCCCGTCGCGTCAGCGACGGCTGAACCCCACCGTGGATGTCCCGATTCGTGGTGTATCCGTACGATGGCGCCCGCATTCCCATGCGGGCGGGAAATTGTGTCGTTCCGGCGATATTCATCCGTCGCTACGCGACGGGGTGTGGGGGGGCCGCGCTCCGTGGGTTGAAACCCACGGCTAAATTCATCCGTCGCTACGCAACGATGCATAAGGTGCAAACCTACAATGGGTTTCAACCCACGGTTGGTTGCCCACACACACCCGTGCGGGCAGGATGCCCGCGCTCCCAGGCCTGTCGCGCCAGCCGTGAGACAGAAACCCGTGGCCGTGGGCGTTGGTCGTGGGTTGCAACCGCATGTTTGCCGCGTAGCGGCAACAGAATTTTGCCGTGGGTTTCAACCCACGGATCACGTCGCCCACCAATCGTCCCCGTCGCGTCAGCGACGGCTGAACCCCACCGTGGATGTCCCGATTCGTGGTGTATCCGTACGATGGCGCCCGCATTCCCATGCGGGCGGGAAATTGTGTCGTTCCGGCGATATTCATCCGTCGCTATGCGACGGGGTGTGGGGGGTGTCGCGCTCCGTGGGTTGAAACCCACGGCTAAATTCATCCGTCGCTACGCGACGATGCATAAGGTGCAAACCTACAATGGGTTTCAACCCACGGTCGCTTGCCCCCACACACACCCATGCGGGCGGGACGCCCGCGCTCCCAGGCCCTTCCCCCCGGAGTCCAAACGGCTTGCCCCACATCCCGCCTTCGCCTATCGTCGCAGGTGGTCGTCGTCCGTTCTATGCCGTACGTGCTGGGCGCCAGTGTTTGGGCCGATGCCGTTTGAACGGGAAGCTGCGGCCTTCACTTTGGGGCAAGACGCCATGGGCGTCGTGCGATGAAGTGCAGCCAGGCTACCCACCTGTCCATGCAGGTTCAAACGACGCGCCACGACGGCGGTGGTGGTTGGCGACGACCTCCTTTGGCATCTCCCTCGTCAGGCGTGGGGGCCAGCCGACTTCCCCACCGGGTTTCCCAAGTATGCTCCTCGTGATTGACGTTGGTAATACCAACACGACGCTGGGCGTTTATGCCGGCGAAACGTTGATTGCCCACTGGCGGCTGACGACCGAACGTGAACGCACCACAGACGAGTACGGCATTTTGTGCCGCAACCTGTTTACCATTTCCCAACTCGATCCGCGCGACATCACCGGCATTGCCATTGCCTCGGTCGTGCCGCCGCTCAACTTCACCTTTTTCCGCATGGCCCAGACGTACTTCGGGCGCGAGCCATTTTTCGTGCGCCCGACGGAAAACGTCGGCATGCCCATCCGGTACGACGTGCCGCAGGATGTCGGCGCAGACCGCATCGTGAATGCCGTGGCCGCTTATGCGCGCCACGGCGGACCCTGTGTCGTCGTGGACTTCGGTACGGCGACGACGTTCGATGCCATTTCTGAAGACGGAACCTATCTGGGCGGCGTCATTGCGCCGGGCATCGTCATCTCGGCCGAAGCCCTCTTTCAGCGGGCGGCCCGCCTGCCACGGGTGAGCATCGCCCACCCGGCTCAAGTTATTGGCGCCTCCACCATCGGCAGTATCCAGTCGGGACTGTACTTCGGCTATATCGGACTCGTGGAAGGGATTTTGCAGCGCATGCAGGCGGAAATGGGCAGTTTGCGGGCCGTCATTGCCACGGGTGGACTGGCACGGCTGATTGGCAAGGGTTCGCCGCTCATCACCGAAATTGACGAAAACCTGACGCTTGAAGGGCTGCGCCTGATTTACCAGCGCAACGCCCGGACGGCTTAGCCCGGCGCAGCTTCCAGCACCTTCGCATCGCCTATGTCACCGACTTCTCCGCCCCTGCGCATTCTGCTGACCGGCGGAACGCTCGATAAGGTCTATGACGAGCGCACCGGCAACCTCGTTTTTTCCCGGACGCACCTGTTCGACATGCTCGATCAGGCGCGGTGCTACCTGGCCAACATCACAATTGAGCCGGTCATGCTCAAGGACAGCCTGGACATGACCGAAGCTGACCGGGCCATCATCCGTGCCGCCGTGGCGCGTGCGCCGGAACACCACATCATCGTGACACACGGGACGGACACCATGACCGAAACCGCCCAGGTCGTGGCCGCCCAGGTTACAGACAAAACCGTGGTGTTTGTGGGAGCGATGATTCCCTATTCCTTTGGCGGCTCGGATGCCCTGTTCAACCTGGGCTTTGCCCTGGCCTCGGCCCGGACGCTGCCGCCGGGCGTCTATATCGCCATGAACGGCACAGTCTTTGACTGGCGCAATGTACGCAAAAACCGCGAGCGGGGACGCTTCGAGCCACTCCATCCCTGATGCCACACGGCAAGGAGACCGTGACCTGCATCAACTTACGTCAGAAGGTGAATGGATGTCCCGGACCAGACGCTGGTGAGGGTGTCTGCATCGCCGATAACCTGCATGTGCGTGGTGTCGCCGACGGTGTAGAGGGTCACATCCTCAATAGCGCCGATCGTCTTGGGCGGAGCCATGAAGTGCCGGACAGCCACTCCTGGTCCCTGCTCGCGTAAGGCAACGGCTTCTTCGTACAGTGCCCGGCGGGTGTCTTCCGGCAGGTCGAGTGCGGCAATGGCTTCTTCATCCTGTACGAGCGCCATGCTTCCGTCCGCATCCACACTCCACAGGTAAGGGATGTCGAGAAGGAAATGCAGGTGTTCAGGTTGCACATAAACGCCTAGAATCTGGCAACCAAACACATGCTTGACGACGTGTTCCTGGTGTTTCGTAAGCTGTCGGACTTCCATCATTGACGCCCATGAACATCGAGCAGTTTTTCAAAGCGGCATCCTATGCCCTGGTTACGGGTGGCTTTTTGACGCTGGCGCTCACCGGACGGGTGGATGTGGCGACGTGTATCCTCTACAGCCTGGCGCTCATCGCAAGCTGGTTTGCCGACCGTCCGGGGCTGCGGCTGCAAATCAGTGAACGGGTTGCCAACTGGTGCGTCGTGGGATATGCGCCCTTTGCCTACCTGGATTTGCGGTATCTCAGCAGTTCGTGGATTACGGCGCTCATTCACTTCGTGCTGTTCGTCTCGATTTTCAAGCTCTTTCAGGTCAAGCGCGACCGTGACTGGGTGTTTCTCTACCTGCTGGCCGTGTTTGAAATGCTGCTTGCGGCCGGTCTCACCATTGATGCCCTGTTCCTGCTGCTGCTTACGGGTTTCACGCTGACCGGACTGGCGGCCCTTCAGGCGTTTGAAGTGGTGCGGACGGGTCGGAATCTCCGTCAGCCCCTGCGCACGGTGACCTTGTCCTATGACGGTCAACAGGCGCGGCAGGCCAGTCGTCCGGTACGCTACCTGCTGGTGATGACACTGGTCATGGCGGCGCTCATCGGAGCCCTGAGCGTCCCGACCTTCTTCCTGTTGCCGCGCTGGAACACGGGCCTGCTGTCCCAGACCTTCAGCGAAGACACGGCGATGACCGGCTTTTCCGACCTTTCCATCACGCTTGGCTCAGTGGGTAACATCAAAAGCGACGAGCGCACGGCCCTGCGCGTCCGGGTTGAAACGCCGCTGCCGCCCTACCTTCACTGGCGCGGCATGGTGATGACGCACTTCGATGGCAGGGAATGGACACGGCCGGAAGCCAACCGGCGCGTGGCGGTCAGGCTCCAGAATGGGGAGTACATCCTCAATGAACGCCAGCCACGGGGACAGGTAGTGGTGCAGAGGGTGTACCTGGAACCGATGAACACCAGCGCCCTGTTTCACTGCGGCCAGCCGGTACTTGTCTCCAATCTGCGTGGCCTGGCGCAGGATGCAACCGGAACGCTCTACCGGGCGGAACACGGAGCACGCCTAAGCTACACTGTGCTGTCCCATCTGGATGAAACGCCGGAGGAGCAGTTACGACAGGACCCGCTCCAGTATGATGCCCAGACCCGCGCCACCTTCCTGCAACTGCCGGCGACGTTTGATGCACGGGTGACGCAACTCGCCCGTGAGATCACCGCCGGTGCCACTAATGGCTACGACCGGGCGCGTGCCATCGAGCAACACCTCAAAACACGCTGTGCCTACACGCTTGAACTCCAACGGGGAAACGAGCCGGACCCCATTGTGGACTTCCTGTTCGAGACACGCCGCGGCCACTGTGAGTATTTTGCTTCGGCGATGGTGCTGATGTGCCGCTCGCTGGGGCTGGCCGCGCGACTGGCCGGAGGCTATCACCTTGGCGAGTACAATGATCTCAACAATACCTACCTCGTTCGGCAATCCGATGCTCACGCCTGGGTCGAGGTGTATTTTCCGCAAACGGGGACGTGGGTCGAATTTGACCCCACACCAGCGGCAGCCGCCAGCCCACGGACCGCAGCCTCCGGGTTGCTGACTTCAGCACGGCGCTACATCGAGGCTCTGCGCACGTTCTACATTGACTATGTCATTGCCTACGATGCTCAGCGCCAACGCATGCTGGCGCAGGATGTTGGCCGCACTGCCGTGCAGTATCAGACAACGGCGGAAACCCGCCTCTACCGCTACCGCGAGCAACTCAGAATGTGGACCATCTCCCAGTTGATATGGATGTACTCGGCCGTGACGGGTACGGAATTTTTCCATCACCTTACGGTGTTGCTGGTGCTGGCGGGCATCCTGTTGCTGATGCTGGCCGGCTACCTGCTCTGGTGGCGCATCCGGCGCACGCCACGGCTTCTCTTTGAACGTCGGTGGTTGAGCTGGTTTGCCCCGCTGTTCCGCTGGACGCTGCGGCGGGACGAACGTCAGTCGGCCGTCCTGTTTTACGATGAGATGGCCGCGCTGCTGAGCCGCGCCGGACACCGCCGCGCACCACATCAAACGCCACTGGAATTTGCTTTGGCAACCGGCTTCGAGGAAGTCCTCACCATCACCCGGGCCTACAATCAGGCGCGCTATGGCGACCGGCTCGAACTCGACACCCGGCAGATTGACCGGGCACTCCAGGGGCTGCGCCAGCGTTTGCGGCAGCGCCGGTCAGGGTTCTGGCGCGGGTTCCGGTGGCTTGGGGGCCGCTAGGCGGCAACTGGGCCGCGGCTGATTCAAGCCGTTTGGGCAACCCGTTTTCCATTCCCAAGGTGCAGGCTGAGAATGGCCAGCGCCGCCGGTGTCACACCCGGAATCCGCGCGGCCTGTCCCAGGGTTGCCGGACGGATGCGCGCAAACTTGTCAGCCATTTCACGCGACAGTCCCGGCAGCCGCGTGAAGTCGAGGTTTGCCGGAATGGCCACATCGGCGGCTTTGGACAGCTTCCGGGCCGTGGCCTCGTGGTGACGAACGTAGCCAGCGTACTTGAGGTCATTGACGGCAACTTCCAGTTCGGACTCGTCAAAGTCCGTCACTCCGGCCCGACGCAGGGCGGCCGCCAGATGTTCCGCCGTAACTTCCGGGCGCCGCGCCAAAGCTGACAAGCGCTGCTTTTCCCGCAGGACAATCCCGGTCTCGGCGGCAAGGGCGTCGGCTTCCCAGGAGTCCGGGCGGATGGAACAGGCTTCAAGCAGCGTGTGGCAGGTCTGGATGCGTGCCTGCCGCTGCTGGAAACGCTGGTAGTCGTCTTCACTGACCAGGCCGATGGCGTGGCCGAGTGGCGTCAGGCGCTGGTCGCTGTTGTCAATCCGCAGCAGAAGCCGCACTTCGGAGCGGGAAGTAAACATCCGGTAGGGTTCATCCACGCCTTGGGTTGTCAGGTCGTCCACGAGGACGCCAATGTAGCTGCTGGCGCGGTCGAGCACCACTGGCGGGAGACCCTTGGCCAGACGGGCAGCATTGATGCCGGCAACCAGTCCCTGGCAGCCGGCTTCCTCATAACCCGTCGTGCCGTTGATCTGCCCGGCATGGAACAGTCCCCGGATGCGCTTGGTTTCCAAAGTCGGCTTGAGTTCCGTGGGGTCGACCATGTCGTATTCGATGGCATAGCCCGGACGGATGAGTTGCGCCTGTTCGAGACCGGGAATCGTGCGCACGAGGCGTTCCTGCACCTCAATCGGGAGGCTCGTCGAAATCCCGTTGACATACACCTCGTGGGTTTCAAAGCCTTCGGGTTCGAGAAACACCTGGTGGCGCGGTTTGTCGGGAAACTTCACAACCTTGTCCTCAATGGACGGACAGTAGCGGGGCCCGATGGACTGAATCTGCCCGCTGTACATGGGCGACTTGTCCAGGTTATCACGAATCACCCGGTGGGTTTCTTCATTGGTATAGGTGATGTAGCAGGACAGTTGGCGGCGAGTGATGGCTTTTGTCCCAAAGGAAAAGGGTGTGGGGTTGGGGTCGCCCGGTTGCTCCTCACACTTTGACCAGTCAATGGTTTTGGCATGGACGCGCGGCGGCGTGCCGGTTTTGAGCCGTCCCACGCGAAATCCGAGGCGGCGAAAGCTTTCGGCAAGCAGCAGGGAAGGCAGTTCTCCGGCGCGGCCGGCCTGGTAGGTGCGCGTACCGATGTGAATGAGGCCGTTGAGGAATGTCCCGGTACAGATCACCACGGCTGACGCGCCGAGCCGCCGGCCGTCCCACATCTCGACGCCGACGATGCGTTCCTGTTCGACCATCAAATCAATGACCTCGCCCTGCCGCAGGTGGAGGTTTTCGATGGTTTCGAGAAAGCGCCGCATTTCGGTTCGGTACAGCGCACGGTCGGCCTGCGCGCGTGGCGACTGCACCGCCGGCCCACGGCTTCGGTTGAGCATCCGAAACTGGATTCCCGTCCGGTCAATGATCCTGCCCATCAGCCCGCCCAAGGCGTCCATTTCGCGTACCAGGTGCCCCTTGGCAATGCCGCCAATGGCAGGGTTGCAGGACATCTGGGCAATGAGGTCGAGGTTGAGCGTGATGAGCGCCGTCTGGCAGCCGAGCTTGGCAGCGGCGTGGGCAGCCTCGCATCCGGCGTGTCCGGCGCCAATAACAATGACATCAAAAACTTCGTTGAACGGCATACCCTCTGGGAGCGCGGGCATCCTGCCCGTGGAACAACCTGGGAGCGCGGGCATCCTGCCCGCATGGAAACCCGTCTGAAAACAAAGGGGAGTGTACCGAGGGGCCAACCGGACTGACAACCACGCCCGGCGCGTCTCACGCCTCTCCGGGGGCCAGTTGCCGTCGCTGGAGGGTGCGCAGCACGGTCAGCCCAAGGAAGCGCAGGCGGCTCGGCCATCGGTCGTGAAGGCTTGACTGGTAGAGGTGTGCTGCCAGAAAAAAGCCGAGCTTGGCGCCTAGCGAGCGACGCGGACGGTTGTAACGGCGCATGGCCTGGTCAAAAAGGCGCTGGTTGAAGTGTAGCCACCGGCGGCGGCCGGGGGTCAGGCGTGCGAGCAGGGGGGTCTCCACATGCAACCGCTGGCGCAGCAACTCGCAGGCGAAAATGACGGCGGTCGTCACCTGCCAGTCGTGCATGCGCCGACACAGGGTTTCCCAATCAAAAGCGGGATGCCGGTGCAGGAGCAGTTTCAGGTCAAACAACCAGGCCAGACGGGCAAAACTGTGGGCCGCCGCATGGACACACAGAAAGAGAAATTCGTCTTCCGGGGCCAGCACCTGGATGAGCCGTCCACGCTGCGTTCGATACGGCACGGCACGCGCCAGGAAATCCTCGGCCTGAAGCGTGACGCCGAAGCGCCGGAACAGGTGGAAGTGCAGCTCCAGCGGCGGCGAAATGTTGTCGAGAGCGATGTTGTGATCGCCGGCGAGCGCCTTTTCCAGCGTGGCGGCATCGGTTTGGTAGCCTAGGGCCGCCACGGCCGCCAGCGCCGGATGAACCTGCTGGTAGGGCACCAGCACGTCCAGGTCACTGGATGACCGAAAACCATCGGCGCCGTACAGCCGCTCCCCAAGCAGTGGGCCTTTGAGCGGAACGGCCGCAATGCCAGCCGACTGCAAGGCATCCAGAATCCGGTCCATCTGGGCTATGAGCTGGAGTGTCCAGGCCGCCTTGTGTGCCTGAAGCAACCGAACGTGTTCCCGGATGACATCGGGCAGCAGCACACCAGTTCGGGTGAGCCGTCGAAACAGATAGTCTTCCAGCCCGTGCTGCTGGGCGCTCGTCAACAGCGCCGCCCAGTCCGTGACTTCAGCCGCCAGATCGGACATGGCCGCTTCCTGCTCCGGCAAACAGGCCATGAGGCATTCAAGCTGGCGTTCCGCGACAACGCCGTTGTCCCGATGCGGCATGATGTCCGGGTAGCGCGTCGGCATGGTCTGTGCTGTCCATAAAGGTGGCCGAAGGACTCCGGCAAGTCACCTTAGACCCGCTCGATCAGCGCCGCCGCTTCGAGTTGGGCAAGCAACCGCCGGGTACTCTCCGCAAGGTGTGCTTCGTCAGCATCGTATTCCGCGGCCAGGGCGGCGACAATCTCCGCTTCGGCTTTGCCCTGGGTGAGGTGGTGCCAGATGGCGGCCCCTGTACTGTTGAGCGTGAAATAGCGTTTTGTGTCGAGGTGCAGGATCACCAGAGCATCTTCCACTTCGGTGGAGACCACGGAGGGATGCGGCCGAAAAGTCGTCATACCGACACACTCCAAGGCAACGGTTTGGAGTCCGCGGCTCGCCTCCGCCCAAGCTGCACGAGCGCAGACCCCTGCCAGGCTGTCTTGTCAAACGTGGCAATGCAAAAGTGACACGGAAACTCAGCAGTGGCGTCTCCAGCAGCCAGCGCCGCGTTGCGACGTTCACGCTGGAAGCGTGCCAGACGGTGAACCTGCTCACAAGCCTCCTGAAAAGAAGTCGTGCGCATATCGGCGATGACATCGGCTTCGCCCACCGCATGGCGGAAGTCTGACAGGTTGCAGCACAGCGTCAACCGCCCACGACAATCGAGATTGACCGTCTCTCCGGCAAGGGACACGCAGGGGGTGCCAGGAACGGGCATCGAATGACCGGCGGCAAACTGCACAGGCATCCTGAGTATGGCATTCACGGCCATGGCTTCCTGCTCGGCCGCCCGCCGTTCATCCGGCGTCAGGGATAGCGTCCGGTCATACTCCTCTGAAGTCGGCAGCATGTGCATGAACTGCACGACATCGGCCCCAAGGCGTGCGCCCAGAACGGCCATGGCTTCAATGCTCCCGACGCTGCGTTTGGTCACAACCATGTTGATGCCAAAGGGAAAGCCATGAAACCGGCACAGGGCTATCGCAGCCATGAGTTTGCGAAACGATCCCTTGCCCCGAACGGCATCGTGGGCGGCTTCTGTCGGGCCATCCAGGCTGAAAAAAATCCGGTACAGCGCCGCTTTCGTTTCGCGCAGCACTGGAACAGCCTTTGGAAAGTGCCACCCGTTAGTGACGAACGAGTAAGCCAACCCAAGCTCGGCCGTGCAGCGCAGAACATCCTGAAAACGCGGATGGAGCAGCACTTCCCCGCCCGTGTAGGTCACGGCCGTCACACCGTAATCCCGCGCCTGGCGCAGCACCTCATGCAACAGATCGAAATCCAGATGCTGTGTCTCAGCGACACGGAGGCAGTAGTCACAATCAAGGTTGCACAGGTTGGTCAACCCGACCGTGAGGCGTTTGACCGGCAGGACATCCGAAAGGGTAGCTTCAGGCATAGTTGCAATGGAGCCGAACAAGGTCAGTGGCCGTCAAATAGGCAGCCAGCCGGGAGGGTTCATGCCACACATCGCGTCCGGCCAGCAGGGTGAAGCTATAGCACGACTCAGCCAGCTTACGGTATGTCGCCAGGTGGGCCGCAGCGGTTTCGCGGTCAAGCGCCAGCCATGGGCTGTTCACCATCAACTGGGACAGGGCATCGGTTGCCGCCAGCGGCAGGACCCGGGTTTCCTCAGCCTCCCGGAGTTGACAGAAAAACAGAAATGCCGGTTGGACGGACAGCACCTGCCGCTGCGGCCAGAGCATGGCCGGATTGACAACCCATTTCCCGGCGCGTTGCCAGCGCCGTTCGGCGTGGGGCTGCAGAGCCGGGAAACGGTCGAGCGTCGCACCTGTCACGGAAAACAATATCCGCCCGGCACGCAGCCGAACCGCGGCGGGGGCTCCGGGCTGCGGCGCCTGCCTGACAAGCAGGGCGTCGTCAGAAACGTAATCCCAGCCGGCGTCAATGAGACCCAAAACGGCACTCGTTTTGCCACTCCCCGGTGGGCCGGTGAACACGTACCCTTTCCCGGACTGGACACAGGCTCCACCGTGCAGCTCAAACCAGCCAAGCCGCCGGAGCAGAAACAGCAGGACGAGTCGCAGATACGAAAAGACTTCGTACGACGCCCTGGCGTCCGCCACCAATGGAACCTGTATCGGGATGATGCGCCGGCGAAAAACATCCAGCACAACCTGCCAGTCCCCGTAGGCTACGCTCAGCAGGCTGCCCTGGCGGTGAACCGTCAGTCCTTTCCACACCAGCCATGGCATCAACTGGCGGACGCCCCCGGCTGGTCGCTCATCCGTCAGGATGATGTCCGCCGTCCCGGAAGCTGTCTCCGGCAGGCCAAGGTAGCGGCAGGTTTCAATGACGAATTGCAGCGACGGGGACACCTGCCCCAGGACACCAAATGAAGGTCCCTGGCTTGCACTCATTCAGTAAACCTGGAGAGCCGGACGATCTGGAGAGAAGACAAAGGGCTGGTTACATACAAACCAGCCCGGTCATAACCTCAAGAGGCAAACTTATGGGGCAAGGAAGCTGGAAGTGAAAGCTTCCAGCACACGCAGCCCCTGGATTTGCTTTTCCAAGTGATCGAAGGCCTTGAGTTCGGGTTCAACAAAGACTTTTTTGGCCGGCATCGAATCGGTTGGAACCGTTTTGGTTTCAAGTGTGTTCATTGTATGACTCCTGAAATCTTGGGTTAGGGGGTTAGGGTGGTCAACCTGGGCATCCGGTGACGAAACATCACGCGGAAGCGTTCCCCCAGGTTATTCGTCTCCAGCAATGGCTGCCCATTGACTTCAATCCAACAATGAAGCGCCGGACGCCCAAGGCCGTCCAGGGAGCCAGCGCCCAAAACAAACGAAATATCTGTCTGCTGTTGGCAACGCAGCATAGCATAAATCACCAGCGAGCGCAGCAGACACTCGCCAACACCCAAACGCGGCAAACGACGCACGATAGCACGCGCCGTCTGCGCTATTGTCTCCGGGGACGCCGCTCCCGCCGAAGCACGAACCGGCAGCCGGTCCAAGTGGTCAAGCACTTCCAGCAATGTCTTCCGTCGTACCCGAAACCACAGCCAACCGGACCACAGCAGACAGTCCACAATCCTGCCCAAAGGATGCTGCCGCCACACGAAAAAGGAAGGCTTTCCGACGTCAACCCACAAGATGCAGCAACCGCTTGACTTAACGCAGATGAAAGGGCTTGCCTGTAGCCCTCACTCTACACAACCTCAACCATCAGGTGCAAGCCTTTTTTCGGGCGCATGCGGGTTTCAGGACAGTCTGCCTCCCGATTCCCTCCTGGCTGGCCATTACTCCGGCCGCTCCAGGGGCGGCACGACGGCGCAGTAATCCCGCTCAAAACGCGCCGTGTAGTCACGCAGCAGTTCCGTCACCCGCTCATGGCGGTCAGAGCGCACAACCAGTCCAACGTGATACCGTTTCTTGACCCGGTACACAATTTCCGGGTCGGTAAACGAGGACGTGTCCGGGTACTCCTGACGTGCCAGGGAAAGGGCGACACCACCGTATTCCTGGCGCGTCGGCGGCAGGACATAGGGAACCTCCCCACGCCCCAGCTCAATTTTCGCCCACTCCGCCCAGATGTTGACTCCGCTGGCGGCCTCAAGCGCCTCGGCAATGTAGGCGCCGCCCACCCGACTGGCAATTTCCAGAAAATAAAACTCGCCGTCTTCGGCACTCTTGATGAACTCGGCATGCGTCGCGCCACGCCGCATGCGCAGCCCCGTAATGAGCTTGCGGTTGATGTCCAGCAGGGCGGCCCGCTCCGGGCTGTCGTAGGGCAGGGTTTGGGTGGTGAAGACCCCGCCCTCGTGCGCGACACTCATCGGTGGCCGCCCATATCGGTTCACCCCGGCAAAGACGACCTCTCCGTTTTCGACCAGCGAATCCACGTGATACACATCCCCGGCAACAAATCGCTCCAGGACATAGTTGCTCGACCGCTCGCTGAGACGGTCGCGGGCATCGAGATAGTCAATCGTGCGCCAGACCTGCTCGCTGTCGTAGAGCTTCTTGATGCCAATGGCCGAGACATCCGAGCGCGGTTTCATCACCCAGGGCGGCGGGATGCGCTTCATGTAGTCTTCCAGGTCCTGATAGTTGAGTACGTGAACGAAGTCCGGCACCCGCACGCCAGCCTGCTGTGCTTCGATGCGCATGGCGAGTTTGTCGCGGAAGTGCCGCGCCGTCGTGCTGCCCATGCCCGGCAGGCGCAGGTGTTCCCGGATGAGCGCTGCCGTCAGTACGTCGAGTTCTTCCAACGCCACGACCGTGTGCAGCTTGCGCGGCCGCGCCAACTGCGCCACGGTGTAGATGAACAACTCCGGCGAGGCATCATTCGGCAGGGGGATCAACTCGTCGAGGCTTTCAAACGGCCAGTCCTCGTGGCGGAACTTCTCTTTCGTCACGAGAACGACCCGGCATCCCTGGCGCTTGACTTCGCGCAGGAATTCGACGCCTTTGAAATAACTCGCCAAACAGACAACAGTTCGCTCGTGATTCGTCATGGGTTGGGCCCTGACCTCTCCTGAAGCTTGGAAAAGCGACTTGAAATGGCAGCGGTGACCGCAGGATAACCCGCCAACCCGGCCGCAGGCAATCGCCAATCTGATGAACTGTCCGGTGCAGACACCGGTCAGTTGTCATGGGTTCTCCGGGGGATAGGGTTCAACCCGGAGTGTGCCGCGCGCCGTCATCAGTTGTAACGCCGCGCCCCCGACCCCAAATCGCCCACGGGTGCGCAGCCCAAAGGGTCTGTCCGGTGGAATGTCCGCATCACGGTTGATGGGATAGCGAATATCCAGTGGTGTGCTGGCCGCCAAAGTGACGTCAGCGGCAAAACCGCGTGGCACACTCAACACAATGTCTCCAACCCCTACCTGCAAATCCAACCCAGAACCGCGCCAGCTTCGTCCATTGAGTTCGACTCTGGCCGCGCCCGTCGCCAGTCGTCCGACCACCGTTCCGGCTACGCCGCTCAGCACAACCCGGCCGCGCTGCACGGTAAACACAATGCCGCCGTAGATGTCAGCCAACGACAGATCGCCGTCAAAAACGGCGATTTCCAGGTCCGTGTATTCCGGGACGACGACCTTGTAATCCATGCGGTAGGGCAGGCGCAGCAGCGGACTGGCCAGCCCTTCGGATACTGCGCGGCGCTCTTTGCGGGACAGGTTTTTGACAGCCGGACCCAGTGACATGAGGTGCAAACGGACATCGCGGGTGTCAATCTGGAAGCCAATCCGTTCCGCCAGAGCCGCCAACTCGGCGGACGATGCGCCTTCCACCCGAATCGTCGCCTGAACCACGAGTTCCGACCGTTTGCTGCCGGTAACGGTCAGACTGCCCTGCGGCGGAAGGGTGATTTTGAGCGCCCGGCCATACTCGAAGCGCATTTTCTGCTCGCGGACATATTCCTGAAAAAGACGCCCGTCGTCAGTCTTTCCTTCGGCCTTGAGCGTGGCAGTGGCCGGCGGCACGGTTGGCGACGGCGGCACTTTTTGCGCCAGTGCACCTGTTTCGGGCCAAAGAAGCCAGACCAGACCAGCGCCGACCAGCCACAGCCGGCAGACCTTCCCGCCCGGCCTCATGCGGCCACCTCGGCTGAACGGACAGGCAGCAGCGCCGTAAACGCCTCGAACAGGTACGCCGCATCGTGCGGTCCCGGCGCAGCCTCCGGGTGGTACTGCACACAGAACACCGGCAGGTGGCGATGGCGGAAACCTTCGAGCGTACCGTCGTTGAGATTGATATGGGTCACTTCCAGTTCCTCCGGCAGACTTTCCGGGTCAACCGCAAAGCCGTGATTCTGCGAGGTGATTTCAACCTTGCCGGTCATCAGGTTCTTGACCGGATGGTTGGCCCCACGATGCCCATACTTGAGTTTGAAGGTTCTGCCGCCAAACGCCAGCGCCAGCACCTGGTGTCCGAGGCAAATGCCGAAGGTGGGCAGGCGTTCCGCCAGGAGGCGCACCTCGCGGGCAATATCGGTGAGTGGCTCCGGGTCGCCGGGCCCGTTCGAGAGAAACACACCGTCCGGCTGAAGACGCAAAACCTCTTCGGCCGTGGTTGTCGCCGGCACAACCGTAACGCGGCAGCCGAGCGCCGCAAGATGACGCAGAATGTTGAACTTGACGCCGAAATCATACGCGACGACATGCCACCGTCGTCGTTGGTACTCCGTGGAGTCTTCAGCGGCAGCCAGCGGCCACGTGTAGGGTGCGGTGCAGGTCACGGTTTTTGCCAGAGCTGCCCCAACCATACCCGGCGCACCGGCCGCTTTGGCCACCAGGCGGGAGGCCTCGCGCTCAACCGTGGAGATGACGCCGCGCATCGCCCCCCGCTCGCGGATGTGCCGCACCAGCGCCCGCGTGTCAATGCCCTCGATGCCGACAATCCCATGCCGCTTCAGGTAATGGCCCAGCGACTCCGTCGCCCGCCAGTTACTGACCACCGACGACAGTTCCCGCACGATAAAACCGGCCACGAAGGGTTGCCGTGACTCCACATCTTCGGGGTTGACCCCGTAGTTGCCAATGTGCGGACAGGTCATCGTTACCAACTGTCCGGCATAGGAAGGGTCGGTGAGCACTTCCTGGTAGCCCGTCATCGCCGTGTTGAACACGACTTCACCCGTTGTCTCACCGGCGGCGCCGATGCTTCTTCCGTAAAACAGGCGCCCGTCTTCGAGCGCGAGGATGGCTTCCACGTCAATCCGTCTCCACGTTTGAGGCTGTTTCCGCCGCAGCGGTTGGGGATGAGTCTAGCACGCGCCGGTCAGAGGGCGGTGCGCCTGCCCTGCGTTGTGCGGCCCTGCATTGTGAGGGATGTTCTGTTTCCCACCGGTGCAGCATGGTGTCCAGCTCTGCCTGCAACCGGGCCGTTGCGGCGGCAATGTCTTCTGCCGTTGCGCCCCGCCGCACCCAAATCGGTGGCCCGTAAAACACATGCCCGACCGTGAAGGGCTTGGGAACCCGGAAGGCATCCCAGGTGTTCAGCGTCCAGTGGCGTTCCGTCACGATACAGACCGGCTGGATGGGCGCGCCACTCAAGCTGGCCAGCATCGCCGCCCCATCTTTGGCGCGGTAGCGCGGCCCTTTGGGACCGTCAATGGTGAAGGCCGCATCGGCTCCCTGCCGAATGGCTTTGACCATGGCTTTGAGCGCCGTCACGCTGCCCCGCGTCGCCGATCCCCGCGCCGCCCCAAAGCCGAAACGCCGGATGACCTCGGCAATGATGTCCCCATCCCGGCTCTGTGAGGTCATCACCACAATGCCACGTCGCTGAAAAAACAGCGTCGCGGCCAGAATCTGGTTGTGCCAGAAGGTGTAGATGATGGGTGTCGTCGGAGGCAGATGGCCGTGCAGCGGGTCGGGCAGGTCGCGCAGGTTGGACGTATCCAGGCGTATCGTCCACCCCAGAATCCGCAGGACAAGCGTTGCCAGTCCGGCCCACCACCGTGTCATGGCTCGTCGTTCGAGGCAGTCTCCGGCGGTGACTCCACGGCCGGAAGGTTCTGTTTGCTTTCGGTCAGTGGATTGGTCGTCGGGGCCAGGGGGCCGCTGTGGCGCTCCATCCGCAGGCGAATCGAGCGCGCATGCCCGTCCAGACCTTCGGCCTCAGCCAGGCACGTTATCATGTCGGCCGTTTTGACCAACCGCCCCATCGTGTAGCGGACGAGGTTTGTCCGCCGCACAAAGTCATACACGCCCAGCGGGGAGAAAAAGCGCGCCGTGCCGCCCGTCGGCAGCACATGGCTCGGCCCGGCAAAGTAGTCTCCAACGGCCTCCGCCGAGGCAGCGCCGATGAAAACCGCGCCGGCAAAGGTGATGTCCTCAGCCAAACGCTCTGGCTCAGCGGTCATGACCCCGACGTGTTCCGGCGCCATCCGGTTGACGAGCCGGACGGCCTCAGACAGGGACGCCACCAGGAAAATCGCCCCGAACCGCTCCAGCGCCGCCTCAACAACTTCCCGCCGCGAAAGGGTTGCTGCCTGATAGGCAAGCTGCTCAGCTACGGCCATGGCCAGCGTTTCGCTTGTGGTGACACAGACGGCTGCCGCCAGCTCGTCATGCTCGGCCTGGGCCAGCATATCGGCCGCCACGAGCACCGGGTCGGCCGTATCGTCGGCAATGATCACCACCTCGCTCGGCCCGGCAATGGTATCCACATCCACCACGCCGTACACCTGCCGTTTGGCCTCAGCTACATACCGGTTGCCCGGCCCGACGATCTTCGCTACCCGTGGAACGCTCTCGGTTCCATACGCCAGCGCAGCAATCGCCTGCGCACCGCCAACGGTATAGACCTCGCTGATGCCGGCCTCGATAAGCGCCGCAGCCAGCACCGGCTGGGTCAGAAAGGACTTGGCCGGAGTGACGGCCACCAGCCGGGGGACGCCCGCGACCTGTGCCGGGACGGCCGTCATCAGAACCGTCGAAGGATAGGCCGCCTGTCCACCGGGCACATAGATGCCCACCGCGTCCAGCGGCTGGATGCGGTGCATGAGCTGGACGCCATCCGCCTGCTCCATCACCCGTGTGTATTCGCGCTGGAGTTCGTGGAAGTGGCGAATGTTTTTGGCCGCCATCCGCAGCGCCGTCCGTACTTCCGCTGACACCTGCCCGGCCAGCTTTTCGAGCAGGGCCGTTTCGACGCGCACGTTCTGCGCCGACAGGGATACGCCGTCGAACTTCTCGGTCAGAGCGAACAACCCTTTGTCGCCCATCTCCCGTACCATCTGGATGATGTCCGATACCGTACGGGTCACATTCGGGTCAGCAACGAGCGTGTGACGCCTGAGAATCGTGGCAAGGCGCTCCTGCCCTGCCGCCTCATCGAGCCGAAAAACCTGCATAAGCTTCAGACTATCCTACGGAACGAAGTTCTTTGCCGGTCTCTGCGGCCGGAGCGCTTGCATCCGCTTCACGCGGCCGTCCGAACACATAGGCAATCCCCACGCTCAGGAAGTACAGCGCCAGCATCGGAACGGCAAAGATCATCATGTTGGGAATATCCGAGGTTGGCGAGATAATGGCCGCCAGAACCAGGATGATCATCACGGCCAACCGCCAGATGCGGAGCAGAAACCCGGCCGTCACCAACCCCAGACGCGCCAGCACGAAGACAACTGTTGGTAACTCAAAGACAATGCCCAGGCCAAGCACGATGGTGATGATGAGGTCGAAGTATTCATTGACTTCAATCATCGGCTGGAAGTCCTTGGCCGTGTCCAACAGAAACAGACACGCCCGGGGAAAGGCGATGTAGTACCCAAAGGCCGCGCCGAGCAGGAAAAAGCCGGTTCCCAGGATGAGCACCGGGTACACATAGGCGCGCTCGTGCCGGTAGAGTCCGGGCGCAACAAAGGCATAGAGCTGATAGAGCGCAAACGGGATGGAAAAGAAAATGGCGGCGTAAAAGGCGACCTTGATATACAGGTTGAAAGCGCCCTGCACGGTATGCACCACCAACTGCCCCAGCGGATCAGGCGCGGCTGCCAGCAGTTCCGCCGAAGGCAGGGCAAAGCCCTCCGGCACGACCCGCTGCTGGATGACGAGCGTCTGGGCGGTTTCCAGGCGGCGTTTTCCCTGGGCATCCCGCGCAATTCGCGCTGGCACGGCCGTTCCCGGCGGCACGGTCAGCCCATCAATGGCGACGCCAGCGCCAAAGACATACGTCACCTGGGTGCCATCAGGTAAGTCAGACAGGCTTGGCAGTGGAGCATTGGTTTTAATCTGTGCCAGCCGTGAGGCCCGCAGAGCTTCCGCCACGGGCTTGGCCAGAAAACCATAGATGACATCGGCAAAGCCCCAGCACACGATGAAGGCCACGGCAATGAACGCCACGACATAGAACACCCGCCGCCGGAGTTCGTCCAGATGGTCGAGAAAGCCCATTGTGGCGGCAGCTTCCTCTTCTTCAGGCGGCCCGGCAAAAGGCTCGTCGGGTCTGATTTTTGGTTCATCCGCCATGGCACACACCCTGGCAGCGGCCAGCGCCTGCACGCCGGCCGCCGGACCTAGCCTTCATAGCCAATGGTCTCGACGGCTTCTACCGTCCCCGGACGGGGAACGAACACCGGGCCGGGAAACGCCACATCCGCCGGAGCTTCCACGGGCCGGAAGACCACAGCCGAAGCCGCAGAGGGGGAGACTGGTGGCGCTTCTGCCAACTCCGCCGCCGGTAATGCCTCGGCAAAGGACTCAGCGGGCGGCTGGGCTGACGATGCGGCCGCTGGGCGGACGGATGCGCGGGACAGGGACCCTTCGGCCGGCATGACTTCCGGCACGACTTCAGCCTCGGCCGCAGACGGCTCGGCCGCAGACGGCTCGGCCGCAGACGGGGCGGCAAGGTCAACCGAAAGGTCTGGCAGCTTCACCTTCGAGGACAAATCCCTGGTCAGGCGCAACCGCTCGCTTTCCACCTCCGCTTCCCAGGTTTGCTTGAAGTCGTCGGCAGCCCGGCGCAACTGCGCCATGATTTCTCCCAGCCGACGACCAATCTCTGGAAGCTGGCGGGGGCCAAAAATGAAAAACCCAACGAGAAAGATGAAGATGAGTTCTGGCGTGCCGATTCCAAACATCGTGTCCGTTGACGCTCCCGGCCGCAGTGGCGGCGCGTTTCCTCACTTTACCGGAGAAACCCACGCAACGCATCCTTCGGCTGGCAGGTCAGCGTGGCGGGGTTTCAATCGCCTTCAAGGTAAAACAGGCTCAGGCGCGGTACACCGTAACGTTCCCGCAGTTGCCGCGCCACGTAGTTGGCATGGGTCTGGGCATAGACGGCGGCTGACATCCCCTTGCGGTGCGCCTTGAGCGCGGCCGTGGCGGCTTGTGCGGCTTCCGCCTGGACTTCCGGCGGCGCATCCGCCTGAAGTGCAGCAAGCAGGCGGTCTTCCAGTTCGGACAAGGTCATTTCAACGGCTTCGAGATGAAGCGCCGCTTCCCCCTGCACCTGCCCGCCGAGCGTCCGAAGCTGTGCCACCACCGTTGGGAGCAACGTCCCAAGGTGCGCGTGTGGTGCATCAGGACGAATCCGGGCAGAAAGCTGCTGGTGTGCGGCTGCGAGCGCGGCGGCCGCCGTTTCCAGAAAGGCCGCGACTTTGGCGCGTGACATGCCGCCGGTTTCAGGAGCAGTGGCGGCGGCCGGCGGCAAAGCCGCCCCAACTTGGGAGGCCCGATAAGCGGTGAAAGCATCTTCGACAAACGACTGGCAGTAGCCCAGGGAACGCACGGGGCGCGGACGCCCCTTTGGCTGGCGGGACATTTTCCTCGCATGCGCTTCGCACGCCTGGGCAATGGCGCGCAGCACCACCGGCAGCGGAATGCCGGCTTTCTGCCAGCTTTCAACCAGCGCCCAGTCGAGCGGCGACAGGTGATAGGGCTTGCCACGGTGCGCCGTGAAAGCAGCTTCGATTTCGCTGAAGTAGCTGTAGTGGTTGAAATGCTTTTCAGGCAGCGCGGCCGGATCAGGCGTCACCGTGCCGGTTGGCGACGGCAAAGGCGCTACTTCGTCCGGCTCAGGAAAGGGCAGATCAAGCGCCACGTTCGGCGGAGGGGCGTCCGCCGGCAGAGGAGTGGCAGGCGGCTGGGGGCGCTTCCCCGTGGTCCGAAAGCCCAGGACGGGAAACGGAAAGGTCAGGAAGCGCGGCGGCTTTGGCGGATCACCCATGGGCGATACTCAGCCGGCAGGTCTGGCTACAGATAGCGTTTGGCGAGGACGTTGCCCTCGGCATCCAGTTCATAGTAAAGCGGCGCACCGGTGGGAATGTTGAGTTCGAGCACTTCCGCCGGCGACAGGCGATCCAGGTGCATCACCAGTGCCCGCAGGCTGTTGCCGTGCGCCACGACCAGCACGTTCTTTCCGGCCCGCAGCAAAGGCAGGATATGCGCTTCGTAGTAGGGCAACACGCGCGCCGCCGTGTCGGCCAGGCTCTCGCCGTTCGGCGGGCGCACGTCATAGCTTCGCCGCCAGATTTTGACCTGCTCTTCACCGTATTGCCGGGCAGTTTCTGCCTTGTTCAGTCCCTGCAAGTCCCCGTAGTGACGCTCATTGAGCGCCTGATCGCGTGTGGTGGGCAGGTTGGTAAAACCGGCAGTGGCGCAGACCAAGTCAGCCGTCTGAATGGCCCGCTGCAACACGGAAGTAAACAGATGGTCGAAGGTCAGGCCGGCCAGCTTCGCACCGGCAGCACGGGCTTCCTCCTCCCCCTTGGGAGAAAGCGGCACGTCCACCCAGCCGGTGAAGCGGTTTTCAAGATTCCACTGGGACTCCCCGTGGCGAAGCAGAACCAGGTAGGGCATGCGCAGCCTCGAAAGGGTTTTTCAGGTTGACGGCGCACCACACGTACATCAGCGCCCGATGAAGTTGGGTTTCCGTTTTTCAAGAAAAGCGCGTACGCCTTCCTCCTTGTCCTCGCTGGCAAAACACAGGGCAAACAAATCCACTTCCCGGCGTAGCCCTTCGTCCAGGCCGGAGCGGGCCGCAGTTTTGACCGCCTCTTTGGCCATGCGGAGCGCTACCGGGCTTTTCTCGGCAATTTTGGCGGCCAGCGCCATGGTTTTCTCACGCAGCTCCGCGTGGGCAAAAACGTGGTTGACCAGTCCCACGGCATGGGCTTCCGCGGCCGTGATCATCTCCCCGGTGAGGATCATTTCCATGGCCTTGCCTTCCCCGACGAGACGGGTCAGGCGCTGCGTTCCGCCGCCGCCGGGAATGACTCCCAGATTGATTTCGGGCTGTCCCAGCTTCGCCTGTTCGCTGGCCACCCGGATGTCGCACGACAGAGCCAGTTCCAGCCCCCCGCCCAGGCAGAAGCCGTTGATCATGGCGATGACCGGCTTGGGGAAGGTTTCCATGGCATCAAACGCCCGGCGCTGGGTCATGACTTCCCGCTGGCTGAGTGCCGTCTGCCCGGCAAACTCCCCAATATCCGCCCCGGCAATGAAGGCCTTGTCTCCGGCACCGGTGATGACCAGTACCCGCACCTCCGCATCTGACTGGAGGGCATCGAGCGCCGCCAGAATTTCGTTTCGCGTTGCAATGTTGAGCGCGTTGAGCTTGTTCGGCCGATTGACCGTCAGCACGGCAATGCGCTCGTGTTTTTCGATAAGCAGATTTTCGTACATAGCCCTATGTCCCGCGCCCGGCTGCTGGTTTGCCTGAGCTGCCTGCGTTGTTACCTGCGTCCGGGCAGGCGATTTCCAGTGGTTTCAGTGTGGCGTGCCGAGGTCTAGTGGGCCGCGTGAGCCTGCTCTTCGAGCCACCGCTCGGCGTCAATGGCAGCCATACACCCCGTGCCGGCGGCCGTCACGGCCTGGCGATAGGTAAAGTCCTGTACGTCGCCGGCCGCAAAAACGCCCGGCACGCTGGTATGGGTCGAGCCGGGTTTTGTCAGGATGTAGCCCTGTGGATTGAGTTCGAGCTGCCCGACAAACAGGGACGTGTTCGGCTGATGGCCGATGGCGACAAACAGTCCGTCGCATTTGTAATCGAACACTTCGTCGGTCTTCAGGTTACGTAGCCGGAGACCGGTCACGCCCGTTTCCCGCTGCCCGTACACTTCTTCCACAACGGTCTCCCAGAGAAAGGTGATCTTGGGATTGGCAAAGGCCCGCGCCTGCATGATTTTCGAGGCGCGCAGCTCACGCCGCCGGTGAATGAGTGTCACCTTCGTGGCGTATTTCGTCAGGAAGGTCGCTTCCTCAACGGCCGTATCGCCGCCGCCCACAACGGCGACTTCGCGATCCTTGAAGAAAAAGCCATCGCAGGTGGCACAGGCGGAAACGCCGTAACCTTTGAGATGTTCTTCCGACGGCAGCCCCAGCCACTTGGCGGAGGCGCCAGAGGAAACGATGACGGCATCGGCTGTGTATTCGTCATCCCGCGACCAGACCCGGAAGGGGCGGGTTTTGAAATCCACGGCCGTTACGTTGCGCGTCAGGATTTCCGTCTCAAAGCGCAAAGCCTGGGCGCGCATGTTGGCCATCAGCTCCGGGCCCAGGATGCCGTGCTGAAAGCCGGGATAGTTGTCCACATCGGTCGTAATCATCAGTTGCCCGCCGGGGATGTTTTCCGGGCCCTCGCCTTCAAAAAGCAACGGCTTCAGGTTGGCTCGCGCGGCATAGATGGCGGCTGTAAAACCGGCCGGCCCCGAGCCAATGATGATGACTCTGCGATGCTGACTTGTCACGTGGGGAACTCCTCCAGAGACCGACGTAACCAAACCACTTGGCCGGTTCGTCACAAAGTGCCCGGCATCTTATGTCTGCCACCTTTGGCACTGCAAGCTTGTGCGCCATGCACTGGCCAGACCGGCCGGCAGACAGGCGTCCAACCGACCGTCCCGGCCGGGCAATTTGACAGCCCGTGATACAGTTCCGGGTTTGATCGCCCGCTGGTCAGGGACGTGCCCCCCAAGGGCCCCGTCCAGCGGCGTATGTTCACCAGGGAGGACATCGCATGAGCTTACGTGCATCAGGTGAAACGGTACGTCGGGGGCTGCGTTTCTTTTCATTCAAGCCCTTGTTCACCTTTATCCTCGTCCTGCTGTCCATGGCCGGCAATCTGGCTGCCCGCGCCCAGCAGGGCCGCCCGACCCCGACCTCGCCCCAGACACCACAGCCGGACGAAGCATCACAGACCTCATCACCTTCAACCCCATCCGCTGAGTTGACCCTCGACCTGCCCGCCACACCACCACTGCTCGGTTCTTTTTTCCTGCGCAACGCTGAACCTTCCCCGCAGGCCGTTCCGTTTGTCGCCACGGCTTACAGCCTGAAAGGACGCACGGCGTCGGGGGAATACGTCCGGCCCGGCATTGTCGCGGCTGACCCCCGCGTGTTGCCGCTCGGCTCGGTCGTCAAGGTTCACGCCGGGCAGTATTCCGGTGTCTATCACGTCAAAGATACCGGCGGCCGCATTCGGGGACGCCACATTGACATCTACATGCCCTCCACCCGCGATGCCATCCGCTTTGGGCGGCGCACTGTCCGGGTGGAAGTCATCCGTACTGGACGGCCACAGCGCACCAGACTGGGAACGCGGTAGCCGCGCTCGTCCTTTCGGGCGGTGCCTGGCAGCGCGGATGGATGAAAACCTCATCCGCGCTTTTTTATGTCGTTCCACGGCCCTCACCTCTGAAAGCCAGCCCTGAACACACCCCATGCAGACCGGACTTGACCGCCTGTTCACCCACCACCTCGACCTGCTCCGCGACCGCCGCGTAGGACTCATCTGCAGCCCGGCTTCGGTGGATGTCATCTACCGCCACGCGGCTGACCTGTTTGCCGCCTGCCCGGATGTTCATCTGACGGCGCTGTTCGGCCCGCAGCATGGGTTTCGGGGCGAGACGCAAGACAACATGATCGAATGGGAAGGCTGGCCGCGTGATCCACGGCTGGGCGTCCCAGTGTTCAGCCTCTACGGGCAGACGCGCCAGCCAACCCCGGAGATGCTGGCCGAGGTGGACATTCTCGTGTTCGACGTGCCGGATGTCGGCACGCGCGTCTATACCTTCATCTGGACGATGGCGCTGGCGATGCAGGCGGCCCAGGCGCAGGGCATTCCGTTTGTCGTGCTGGACCGCCCCAACCCGATTGGCGGTCTCGACATCGAGGGGGCCGTTCTCGAACGTGAATGGGCATCCTTCGTCGGGATGTACCCCATCCCGATGCGGCACGCGATGACGGTCGGCGAACTGGCGCGCATGTTCAATGCCACCGAGGGTATTGGCTGCGAACTGTATGTCGTTCCCATGGAAGGCTGGTCACGGCCGCAGTGGTTTGACACCACCTGGCTGCCGTGGGTGATGCCTTCCCCGAACATGCCGACGCTCGATACCGCCACCGTCTATCCCGGCATGGTGCTGCTCGAAGGCACGACGCTTTCCGAAGGACGCGGCACGACGCGCCCGTTTGAAATCTTCGGCGCACCGTTCATTGACCCCTATGAACTGGCAGCCGCGCTCGAACCGCTCCAGTTGCCGGGAGTCCACTTCCGGCCGCTCTGGTTTCAGCCAACGTTCAACAAGTTTGCCGGACAGGTGTGCGGCGGGCTTCAGCTTCACGTACAGAACCGCAACACATTTCGCTCGTACCGCACGGCCGTCGAAATTCTCAAGGCTGTCCGACGCCTGTATCCACAGGAACGCCTGTGGCGTGAGCCGCCCTACGAATACGTCTTTGACCGGCTTCCCTTCGATGTCATTGCCGGACAGGCGCGGCTGCGGGCTGCCATCGAGGCCGATGCCGACTGGGCCGATATTGCCGCAGCAGACGAACCGGCCCTGGAAGACTTCCGCCGCCGCCGCACCGCCTATCTGCTCTATTAGCCACGGGAGCGGTGTGCCTTACTCGATACGCAGGCGTCCCCGCGCGGCAATCTGCCCACGGGCATCGAGCCGCGCCGGCGTCACCACCACGACATAGCCGCTGCCGGGCCGGTCGCAGTCATAGACAAAGCTGTAGTTCTGCTGAAAGTCGCTGCCGTAGATGACTTCCTGCGCCGGAAAGACGAACCGTTCACCCCGCTCTTCGAGTTCCAGGAACAGTCCGCTTGGATTGAGGGAAAAATGCCGGGTGAGGGCGTCCACGTGGCCGGCCCGCAGGCGGTCCCGGTAGCGCGCAATGATGTCCGAAACCCGCTGGTTTTCAAACGGATCGGGCGGGGGCAGCGTATCGGCGGTGCTGGCTTGTGGCTCGGCGGGCAGGGTTTGCGCCACAGCCATCCCGGATGACAACGCCGGCAACGGATGAGGTGGCGTCTCCGGCGAGACCAACAGCGTCGAAAGTTTGTTTTTCAGGTAGTCCACTTCGTCACGCAGCGAACGCAGGTCGGACTGAAGGGCTGTCAAATCTGCGCGCAGCGCCGTTTCGGGGGCGGGCCCGCCGGCCGCCTCCGGTCTGGAAGCGTTGCCTGGTTTGGGCGGCGCGGGTTGGCTTTCAAGCCGCTGGAGACGTGCCTGCAACGCGCTGATTTCACCTTCGAGTTGCTGCCGCTGGGTACGCAGAAGCCACCAGAACACAACGGCCACAACCACGAGTCCAACCAGCGCCACCACAAGGGTCAGCAGTGCCACCGGCCACACATCAGGAGCGGCCGCCACGGACGGGTCATCAAGCTTCCACCCGGCAGCTTTCACCGGCCAGACTTCCGGCGGCGCCCCTGGCTGCCCGGCGAAGGATGCCAACAGCCCGGCCAGGATCGCCAACCGGCAGACGGCTGGAAAGACACAGCAGCGTTTCCGAACCCAGCCCCACACCGTTCGCCACTGGCAGGCCGGTGTCGGCTCACCCCGGCGATGCTTTTGCCGGGCTTCCAACGCGCCGGCGCACCATCCCGTGCCTGGCAAACCTGCCGGCCGCTGCCTTACCAGCCGGTCACTCATAGGTCATCGCTCCCCCCGGCGCGGCTCAGGTTCTGTCCATCTGTGGCGGCTGGTCGTCATAAAAACCAGCCCGGCGGGCCATGTCCTCAATCAAGGGATAGGGCTGGTCGGGCAGGCTCGTGACCAGTTTCAGGTCTGGGTCGGCATAGAGCACGCCGGTCACAAAGACCGAAAGTGGCGTCATCGCCGGATAGTGTCGTCCACCGGACAGGTAGCCGTTGATGGTCGGCCAGCGTTTCTCCGGGATAAGGTCCGTGTTGCCCCGCGAAGTAAACAAGGTGAGCAGCACGTCCAGCGGAGCGTTGGCCCCCGGCAGGCGGATGTTGACCTGGCGGATGTCAACGTCCGTCTCCATACCAAAACGGCGTTTGAGGTCAGCTTCACTCCAGCGGTCAAACCAGTTCACGGACTGCGGGCCATACTCCTGGGCGCCATCGCCAAGTACCACCTGCGCCAGATTCACCCCGGTAAACGGAGCCGTTCGCCGGCTGAGGTTCTGACTGGACGCCACCGCGAGCGCCCCAATCGGGACGTTGGTCTTGGCGCGACTGATGTCGCCTTCATTGAGCAGGGTCACATCGTGGATATGCAGGTCGTGCAGGCAGGCGGCGGCTTCCGGCAGCAGGCTGCCGCTGGCCCGCGTCTTGAGCCGATCCAGCAGTGTTTCGGCTTCTGCCAGCAATGCCTGCCCGGAACGCTCAAAGTCGGCAAAGAGCAGCAAACCCCAGGCATTCCCGCCCAGCACCACATGAATCCCGTGCGGCAACTGGTCTCGTCCCAGCCGGCGCTCGATGGCCGCACCGGCCGCCTGAAGAATGCCGTAGGCCAGAATGTGGCGGAAAAAGAGCTGGGCGCAAAACCGCTGGTAGGCATCGCGGTAGCTTTGGTTTTCGGGCAGGGTGGTATCGCGCTGGCGCTTCAGAATGAGGTGTTCCCGCTGCACGAAGGTTTCGCTTTTGAGTTCATTGACGCGCAGCAGATAAAAGGTGGGAAGGCTCAGATTGTGGTCACGCAGACCCGGCATGTCGCTGACATCCATTTCCATAGGCGCCGCTTCCTCATTCGGCGCCAGCAACAGCCCCAGATGACGGCGAAACACACTGGCCTTGCGCAGCCTGACGCGGGAGGACAGGTTTTGCTCGGCGGTGCGGAAAAACTGCCGTCCGGCCAACCGCAGGCTGTCCAGCACCAGGATTTCCGTCCCGCGCCGGACGGCCAGATCGGTTGTGCCGCCGCCCACGTCAATGAACAGATCGAGCCGGTCGGAACTGGGCGGCAGGTTGGCCCCGGCTGCAGCGGCAGCGCTTTCATCCACGTCAGCGCGGTAGTGGGAAGCCGCTTCAAAGTTGCGCACGCCGTGGCAAAGCCACTGGATCACCTGGATGTTCTCCCGGTTCTGCTTGTGGAACACATCCCGGTCGGTGCGGCTCATCGCCAGCGGAAAGGTGAAGGTGTAATCCGTCACCTGCGCCCGCCGGTTGAAAAACAGCTCGGCGTGGGCAAACAGCAGCAGCAGACGCAGAAACAGTGCACGGTAGGCAGAGGTCTGGGACTGTCCCCACTTGAGGTTGTCGTGCAGGTCCCAGGCATTCGCGCCACTGCCGGCCGCCAGCAGCATGCGGTTGAGACCATCGGAGTAGAGGTTGGGAATGGCGGCGGCAAACAGGTGTTCGACCGTCAGCATCTCCGGCGCTACTTCCCGCAGCGATGCAGAGCGGCGCGTCAGCAGGGTCGTCGAGAAATAGCCTTTGGCTCCGCCCCAGTTGAACGGTGCAAACCCCAGCCGGTTGGCTCCGTCGCCATTCCACAGACGCAGCGGGGCGAGAGAAAACCGCAGGGTGTCGGTCACACCACCGGCCGCAAAAGCCGCTGACGTGTTGCTCGTGCCGAAATCCACGGCGAGGTGGGCCGAAGTCGGCGTCCTTGCCCCGGCGTCCGGCAGCCGGGCGAGCCAGACAACGCCCCGCTCCACATCGCGTCCCTGGGCCGGCCACCACCAGCTCAGGGCGCGCGGACGATTCGCCCGGACCTGTCCGGTGGCATCCGCCGTTTCCTGCGGACGCAGCAGGGTGACGTATTCATCCTGCGACGCACCAAGCTCATACAGGTCGCCCAAGCGCCCGTTTTCATCCACCAACCGCCAGCGCCCGGAACGTTCCCGCAGACCCAGCCCGTGGGCCGCGTAAAAGTACCACTGCGGGTCCACCCTGGGCGGCCAGAGGGACAGAGAAGCCACGGCCAAATCCCGGGCCTCAAAGTAGCGCGCCGTCCAGGTGACTTCCCGCCCGCAGAGCTGAAACGTCCACACCACCTGCTGCCCATCAAAGGCGATGCGGGACTGCAGGCCCGTTCCGTCTTCCGCCAGCAACTCCGGGAAATACGCCAGGAACCGGCTCGTGACTGGCGCCATACACACAGAAATCCGTGAGGCATCGGTCAGTCCCTGAAGCTTGTGCACCGGATGAATGAGCGCCAGCCGCTGGTCTTCACGCGGATAATCCACCCGTCCGACGAAATCGCTCACAAAGAGACTCGCCAGGTCAACGATCTCATCCCTGGCGTCAAGCGCCAGCGTTTCGAGCCGACCGCGCACTTCGACCCCGATGGCATTCGGTCCCAGGGCGCGGTAGCTGACCGGCGAGGGCTGTCCGGGACCCAGGGCGGTTGTCATCCAGGCTGGCGGCTGAGGAAACTTGTCCACCAGGAAGTAGGTCTGCCCGCCGCGCTCATTCGGCTTGCGTAAGGGGTAGATGTCCAGCAGGTCTGTCGGTTTGGGCTGTTCGCGTACAAGCGGCCAGGCGGCCGGGCTGGAAGCCAGCCGTGGGGCCTGGTCAAGGCCGTAGGGTGCCGGCCCGAAGGCTTCGTCACACAGCCGTTCGAGAAGCCGGCCGAAGCTGAGCGGCAACACGTCCCGTGCCAGGCAGCGCAAATGCCGGTGGCACTTCTCACGCTCAAAGGTATCGGTCAGCAACAGGGTCTGTGTGCGCGCCCAGGACAGGTGTTCACCTTCGAGATACGGGCGCAGATAGTTTTCCTGCGACCAGTGTGAACGGGCGCGCGCTGGAAAAAACACGACATCGGGATAGACTCCGCCCAGGGTTGTCGTCCCCACGCACAAAAGCTGAAACTCCCGCAACCCACCGCCCTGCGGATAGGTTGTCTCCAGCGCCGGTTGCAGCGCCGGCGGATATTCCCGTGCCAGCAGCGCCGGTGTCAGCGGTTCGGTCAGATAGGCCACGCCCATGGCGTGCAGGACGAACAGCGTCAACCACTCCCGGCACGCCAGTTCGTCGCCCTGTTCGACGGCCTGACGAAAACGATAGGCCGCTGCCCAGACCGTGGGGAGCGTCTCAAAAAAGCGGGGATTGGGGGCCGGCGGCGTGACCCGATGGGGATCAATCGGGAAAAAGGTCTGCGCCCGAAACCCGCCGACTTCGCCGAGCATGCCCTGGTTGATGAGAAGCCCCATAATTCCTCCCTGCCCTGTCCGTCTTCACACCCGCCCGGACACCACTGCGTTCAGGCGGCTGTATCCCGCTTTTGCACGAGAAACGTGTTTGACAGTTCGCCGTAGCGATAGCCCGTCCAGGCATCCTCCAGCACTTCCAGCACCTGACAACCTGCCTGGGCAATGATCCCGAAAACCCGCCGCTGCGGCAACACGTGCATTTCAACTTCCCCCAGGCGCGCCTTGGCCGTGCGCAGGTAGTCTTTGGCAACGAACGCATAGCCTTCCCGGTAGGTCGTGACCTGAAACAGCGCCACCCCACCGGGCAGCAGCGCCGACAGCAGCCCCTGCAGGATCATCCGAATCACCGGCGGCGGATTGTGCTGCAGGACAATGACGGTGTACACCGCGTGTACTTTGGGAAGGCGGACCACATCCTGTGGGTGTTGTATCTGAGAAAAGGCGATGTTGGTCAGTCCCAGCCCGTCCGTCCACTGCTTGGCCAGCGCCAGATGGGGCGCGGAAATGTCGTAGGCGTAAACCCGGCCGAAATGTTGGGCCAGCGCATGCGTCACCCGCCCGACGCCACAGCCGTACTCCAGCACAGCTTTGTCAGCCACCCCATCGGGAAAACAACCGTTGCGCCGCAAAAGATGGAGAAACTGCTCGGCATTGCCATGACCGGAGGCATAGAACCACTCGCGATTGGCAGCGAGGTTGGTCTGTTTGAATTCTTCGCTCGTCAGCACCGACCAGTGCGGCTCTTCCCGGCCGAGCTTCTGCCAGCTTGCCTGAATGTGGGCGAGCAGTCGTTCCAGTGTTGTGGCATTCACTTCATCTTCGAGCACCAGGGGAGGCTCGAAACCACTCAGGGATGGGCCACAGAGGATGCGCTCACGCTCCCGAAACTCCCGGCAGCCAAAGAATGCCTGCCGCAGACTCGTCAGGTCCGGGTAATGCAGATGGGCTGGGATGTCTTCGGGCAACGGCTCCCGCCCCAGAATCAACCGGTACGCCCACCGTACAGCTTCCGGGGTGACTTCCGAGGGCAACGGCGGAGCCGGCTGGGAGGGCTTGGTGTCAGTGGACATCATTGGTGTGTGGGAAAGGGCTTCAAATTGAAAGCTGTCTGGGAATCTGCGGCTGTCGGTCAGCACCCGGTTGTTTCTGCCTGCCTCACGGCCCACCACGGAGACGCGCTGCATCGCCCGTACCGGGTGGTACCACAACTAGCTGGCCGCCCCGGTTCGGGCAAAGACATTTGCCCAGACGAGCCGGGCATAGTCGCCGCGTTTGAATTCCGGCGGCGGTGTCCAACCGTAGAAGTCAAACGAGGTCAGTTCCACCTTCACCCGTCCAAAGCGCAGGGCTTCCTGGGGGGCATTGTCCGCCGCCAGGCCAAACAACCGCGTCCGGCGCTTCATGCGCTCGATGACGGCACTTTCCACCCCCGGTGCAATGAGTTTGTCCAGGTCGGCGCGAATGTCGGGACTCCAACCCATGGTACGGTCGGGCGAGACCATATCCACCATGATTTCGCGGATGAGGTCGAGCGCCAGCCGATAGGCCAGCCGGTCCCGCTCCTGCCGCGCCGGATCAAGTTGGTAGAGGTGACGCAGCCCGCCCGGATCGTCACTCCAGCCACGGGCATCGGCATCCCATTCAATCTGGTATTGCAGCAGGTGGACGAGTACGGCCGTGGACAAAAACACCTTTTCGGCATCCACCGGCTGTCCCCCGACCATATAGACCGGAAGATCGGCCAGCCGCAGCACACTTGGCGACATATCTTTCGCACCCGAGGCCAGACTGTAGGACTGCCCGCTCCCCACGCGATTTCCGGCAAAGTAGTTGAGGGCGGTGATCGCGGCGGCAACTTCGGTGGCGTTGAGGGGATTGCGTTGGGTCTGCCCGCCGTTGCTCCAGCGCTGAAGGGCGTCCGGCTGGGCTTTTCCAATGAGGTAGAGTTCGTCGAAGGTCGGCGCCAGAATGTCGCGGTAATAGACCAGACTGTGACGTGAACGCAGGGTCAGGTCCTGCGGATCGGCATAAAAACCGGTCAGCACCTGCCGCGCCAGCGCCACGCGCTCTTCCTCATTGAGGACAGCAAAGGCTTCGTGCGTGGCAAACTGCTGCGCCATCCGCCGGGCTTCTTCATTCACGTAGCGCGCGTCGGACTGCCGGTCTTCGGGAAGCGGACTGAACGGCGGCGGCGGCGGCAGGAAGTAGGGCATCAGCAGACAGCCGCCGATGCTCCAGTTGAGGTTGCTGCGCTGGCGCTCGCGGGCCAGAAACTGTCCGATGACCGGCAGCGCACAGGCACCGGTGCCGCCATAGACGCTACCGCAGATGAAGAAACGCACCTGGGTTTGCTTGAGCGTGTTGAAGTCAATCTGACTTCCGGCCGGTGAGTTGCGGTCCATCAGCGACGCCGCAAAGGCCGCAATGACGGGCGAACCGATGAAAGGTTTTTGATAAAAGCCCCGGTTGATTTTCACATCCAGGTCCTTGTCCTCGTAGAAGGCGTGGAGCAGAGGCGTCCCGTCCTTCTTGCCCGGAAACTGGCCGAGCAACTCGCGCAGGGTCGAAATGGGTTTGTCGAAGCCGGGCAGTGCCAGCGGGTCAAAGTCCCGTACCTTGGTGTTGACCGTCATCGCCCACGGGCTGGCCGCCAGCGGCTGGGCGTCCAGCGGCGGCGGCTCGCCGTTGCCGTCCTGCATCAGGTGCTGAATTTGGCGATAGCGGCGCAACGTCTCGTTCAGGACAGTGAGCGCACCGGCGCTGCGGTCGGGGTCAATGCGCCAGATTTCGAGTTCGTCACTGGCGCTTGTGGGAAGGTTGCCCTGCATCCGCGTCGGAAAGCCGATGGCCAGCAGCCGCACGAGCGCATCAGCGACGCGCGTTCCATTCCCACCGGTCACGATGATGATGTTTTTCATGACACAGGCCCCCGCATCTCAAATCAGAACGTCCCCGGCACAGTTCTCACCGTCGCCGGGGATAGAGATCACGCCGCCACGGACTCACTGCATGAGCCAGCAGCATCAGGAACGCATAGAACAGAATGCCAAAGACCATCCCGACCATCAGACCATAGCCGCCGATGATGTTGGCGTTGGACACGACGAACTTCCAGCCAATGAAACACAGCACAATGAGCGGGATGAACCCCAGGCAGACAAAGCCAACGGTTTCTCCCAACGACCAGTTGCGGGCCTGTGGGTTGGGCGCACTTTGCTTGCGGAGAAACTTCACCCCCAGCATTCCCAACGTGCACAGCAACCCGGTAGCGACAAGGTAGAGAAACCACTTGTCACCAACCACCTGCCACTCGCTGTCGCTCGTGTCGCTGACGAAATACTGGATGAGTTGTTCCGGCAGCGCCAGATGATAGCCAGTCAACCCAAACCATGGCCGTTGAATGTATGCTGCACCGAACTCCATAACGACTCACCCCAATATCGAAAATGCCGGACATCCCTCACTTGGGGCCAACGGCCAGGTAGATGTTGGCCACCATCTGGTTGCCCACCGGCGACCGTTCCCAGGTTCCCTGCCAGGTTGCCAGCAGATTGTAGGTGCGATTGGCCTGTGCAGCCACGCGATCATCGCGGGTGTTCCACTGTTCCAGCCAGGGCGGCAGGCGCTTTCTGGGGTCCAGGCGTCCGGTCAGGCGAAAAATGCGCCAGACCGGTGTTTTGGTTTTGCTTTCCCAGGTCGGCTGAACGGTCATCACTGTCCCTTGGGGCCCGACCGTTACCTGCAGATCGTCCAGCCGGGGATAGGCTTTGCCCGGTTCCTCCTGCGCCGGATACACCGGCGTGAGTTCCCACGTCACCAACTCCGCAAGCTGTGCAGCATCGGCTGTGTTCGTCGCCGCCTCAGACCACTGCGGCGCAATGGTGATGGACAGGCGGCGGTTGTTTTCCCGGTCAATCTGCACGTTGAACGATGGCAACGTCTCCGACTGTTTGTGTTTGATCCTGGCCACGCGCGGTCCCAGCCCCGCGCCGGACGCCGCGCCGGCCACCTCGACCTGCGGCGGCCCGGCAACAAAACAGGCAGACAAGGGCAGTTCGTGAATTTCCGGTTTGCTTTCAAGCTTGCGCAGCTCGCGTCGCAACCGCGCCACATTGTTGTCGTGCTGGCTGGCATCGCTTGAAAACACGAGCAGGTAAAACGGCCGCCAGGTCTGCCTGTCCTCTTCCGTCCGGTACGTAATAACCTGTCTGCGGTCCAACTCTGAGAACACTCTGCCGTCGAATTGGCTCCGAATGCCAAAGAGCGTGGCCTGCCAGGGCGGGTTTCCGTCACGGCCGGCCAGGAGTTTGAGACATTCATCCCGGAAGGCCACCGACAGCGTCGTGCCAATGGACTGCACACCATCCGTGACGAGCACGTGCATGCGCGGCGGCGGGCCCTTGGGTTTGCCTTCCAGATTGACGGAAAAACTGCGCACCGCCGCGGCCAAATCCGTATCAGGCAGGTTGTAAAACGCTTCCGTGTCCGGGGTTGGCGTCAGAGCAGCCCACGGGCGAGGCGGTTCGACCACACCGCCCACTCTGCGGAACTGAATCCTCATGGGCGGCTCAAACAACGGGCCGATTTCCGTCAGCAGGCGCAGGGTTTCGCGGTAGGCGCTTGCGCCCCGCTGATTCAGATAACCACGCATGCTGCCGCTGCCGTCCAGATACACAATCAGGTCATCACTGGCCGGCGCTGCGCCCGACGCCGCACACACCGGCTGGTCAAGACCCGCGAGGGCATTTTTTTCAATCAGTTCGTTCCAGCGTGGCGGAGGCGTTGCACAGCCGCCAAGCATCCCCAAAAAGGCGCTCAGGAAAAAGACGCATCCGACTCTCCAGCGCCACTCAGGCCGCCGGTGCTTCAGCGTCAGTCGTATCTGTCCTTGGAACATGAGGTTATGTCTCACGGTAGCCCTGCCAGGTCGGCAGCCACGGAAAACGCCTTGTCAGCGGTTGTCGGGCAAAACTTGGGACAAATACTTGTTTTGAAAGCCATCTGCAAGTCATGGGAAGCCTTGGCAGTGAAGATGCCGCAGGGCGCGCCGATGGCCGGCCCAGTGCAGGCGCATCAACGCCGCTTCAAAGGGCAGCCAGGCATAGGCGTCGTGCTCATCCGCCTGAAGCTGCACCGTGTCCGTCTCAACCGGTGCGGCAAAGGCATGCTCCCGGTTGAAGACTGGCCCGGCGGCCGCCGGCGCAAACCAGGCGGCGTTCATCAGAGAGGTTTCCACCAGCTCCAGCGCGGTCGGTTCGGTTGCCTGTCCGGTTTCCTCCCACACCTCGCGCCGGGCGGCTGCCGCTGGCGTCTCACCCGGCTCCACCCGCCCGGTGACGGGCTGCCAGAAACCGCCACGGGCGTCTGTCCGCCGCAGCACGAGGTATTCCGTCTGCGCGCCTTGCCGCCGGAAAAGCCAGACCTGCACAGAAGCCTGCTCCACCTGCCGCCAGACGACCGCCCGCTCAAACACGTCGCCGAAGTGCCGTGTGACGTGACCGGCTACGTCATGGAGTGTTGGAGTCTGTCCGGTTTCCCTGGCAATGGACGTTACGGCCTTGTCGGTAATGCCGCAGGGCACGATGAAATCAAAATCCTCCAGGTGTGTCGTCACGTTGAGGGCAAAACCGTGGGACGTGATCCAGCGCGAGATGCGTACTCCCAGAGCTGCCATCTTGCGCTCACCGGCCACCCAAACCCCCGTCAACCCCGCAACCCGCCCGGCGGCAATCCCGTACTCAGCAACAGTGCGGATGAGGACTTCTTCCAGATCACGCATGTAGCGGCGGATGTCGCGGCGGTCCGGGTTGAGATCGAGAATGGGATAGCCAACGAGTTGTCCCCACCCGTGATAGGTAACATCCCCGCCGCGCCCTGTTTCATAGACGGCAATGCCCCGCCGCTCCAAAACCGCCTTTGGCGCAACGATATGCTCCGGCTCAGCCGCGCGCCCCAGCGTGATGACCGGCGGATGTTCCAGCAGCAGCAGCGTATCGGGAACTTCTCCCTGCCGCCGCCGGGCGACGAGCTGCTCCTGCATGGCCAGCCCGGCGGCGTAATCCACGACACCGAGCGGCCAAACCTCGACGATCCGTTGTGCGGACATAAACTCCTGACCACAGACGAGCTACGGAGACGTAGTGACGTAATCCATCGTCTCCAGGTCACGGTCAGCGACATCCGGCTGTCCGAAGAACTTCAGCCACAGGAAGCCCACCGTGCCAGCCGTCAGTGAAGCCAGCAGAATAGTCATCTTGGAGGCGCTTACAATCAGGGCATTGTCGGGAAAGGCCAGGTTCGTGATGAAAATGGACATCGTAAAACCAATGCCCCCCAGCAGCCCGGCGCCAAGCAGGTGTTTCCAGTTCAAATCCAGTGGCATCCGGCAGATGCCCAGCAGCACGGCCGCAATGCTGGCCAGAACAATACCGACCGGCTTGCCAATGAACAGTCCCACGAAAATCCCGACCCCGTTGGGGCTGGAGATGAGCGAAAGCACCCCCTGCTCGATGACAATGCCCGTATTGGCCAGTGCAAACAGCGGCATGATGCCAAAGGAAACCGGCCGTTGCAGCCAGCGTTCGAGCCGATGGGAAGGCGAAGTCTCATCCTCGCTTTTTTCCGTGAACGGAATGGCAAAGGCCAGCAGGACGCCGGCAATCGTGGCGTGAACGCCCGACTGGAACATACAGAACCACATGACGGCCCCGCCCAGCAGATAGGGCCAGAGCGCCATGACGCCCCACCGGTTGCACATCAGGAGCACGACCAGAATGGCCAGCGTTGCGCCCAGGTAGCTCCAGGCCAGCGCCCCGGAGTAAAACAGGGCAATAACCACAATAGCACCCAAGTCATCAATCACGGCAAGTGCCGCCAGAAACACCTTGAGCGAAGCCGGAACACGGTTGCCCAACAACGCCAGCACCCCCAAGGCAAAGGCAATGTCCGTCGCCATCGGGATGCCCATACCCGGCTGGGTGGCCGTGCCGTTGTTGAATGTGAAGTGAATGGTTGCCGGCACGACAATCCCACCCAGCGCCGCCACAATGGGCAACAGCGCATGACGAAGGTTGGATAGCTCGCCGACGTACAGCTCACGTTTGAGTTCCAGCCCGATGAACAGAAAAAAGACCGCCATCAACCCATCATTGACCCAGACCTCGACCGGAAGGCCCGCCACCTTGACGTGCCAGGCATGCAGATAGGCGTGCCCCAGTGGCGAGTTGGCCAGGATGAGGGAAACCACCGTGCAGACCAGCAGCAGAACACCACTCGCCTGCTCCGACAGCAAAAACCGCTTGAAGGTCGGCGACAGTCGAATTTCGATGATGGGCATCAGACGTTCTCCGCTGGCAAGGGGCAGACTTTCCCGAAAACATTTCCGGGGCATCCAAAGCACACGCTGACCGACTACGGTCAACGCACGGCAATTCCGGGACTTTGAGCGTAAACAGTGGTGATACTTCCGGCAACTATCTCGGCCACATCAATCAGTGGTTGCGGATAGATGCCGAAAAACAGGACGGCGGCGGCCGATACCACCATTGCAGCCCGTACGCCGGGCGTCAGGAGCAGCGGCGCGGCGTCCGCCAGGTTTTCACTGGGCGGATTCAGGAACATCGCCCGCAGGAAACGGGCATAGTAGTAAAACGCGACTACCGCATTCAAAACGGCAATGACGGCCACATACGTCAGCCACGGCTTGCCACTTTGAATGAGCGAACCAAAGAGCAGGTACTTGCCGACAAAACCGGCTGTGGCCGGAATCCCCGCCAGTCCCATGACAAAGATGAGCATGAGCACGGCCACGCTCGGCGCTTTGGCAAACAGGCCGTTCAGGTCGTCGAGCTTTTCACCGATGACCCCCTGCCGATGCAGGGCGATAATGACGGCAAAGACGCCGGTGTTCATCAGCGTGTAGGTCATGATGTGAAAGGCCACACCCTGGTAGCCCATCGGCGTGCCGGAGACGATGCCGAGCAGGATGTATCCGGCATGGGCAATGCTTGAATAGGCCAGCAGCCGCTTGACATTGTCCTGCGTCACCGCAGCCAGGTTACCAATGGTCATCGTCAGCACGGCCACGATAGTCAGCATGGCGGCCCAGCCCGGCAAATCCTGCATCTCCCGCAGGGGAGCCAGCGCAAACAGCAGCATCCGCGCCAGCAGGACGTATGCCCCGGCCTTGGGGCCAACCGACATAAACGCCGTCACCGTCGTCGGCGCGCCTTCGTAGGCGTCGGGCGCCCACATGTGGAACGGCACAGCAGCAATCTTGAACAGCAGCCCGGCCGCCACAAGCACCATGGCCACGAGCAGCAGCAACCGTGGGTCGCCACTTTCTGCACCAGCGCCCTGGACGTAATCGGCGATGGTTTCCGCAATCAGCCCCAGGTTCGTGTGCCCGGTCACGCCATAGACCAGCGACAGGCCGTACAGAATGAGCGCCGAGGAAAAAATCCCCGTCAGAAAGTATTTCATCGCCGCTTCGTTCGAGCGCCCGTCGCGCTTCAGATAGCCCACAAGCACATAGACGCTCAGCGACATCAGCTCAAACGACACGAAAAGCGAGATGAGGTCGCCGCTGACGGCGACAAACATCATGCCCAGCGTCGAGAACAGAATCAGCGCGTAGTATTCACCGCGCTGCTCCCGTTCAAATTCGAGGTACTTGATCGAGTAGAGAATCGAGAACGCCGCCGCGACAATGAACACAAAGCGGAACACGACGGACAACCCATCAATGAACAGCATCCCGTAGAAGGCGCTGACAGGCAGCCGCTCGGCCACGCCCATGACCTGCTGGGCCAGCGCCAGCGCGACGAACCCCAGTCCCACCAGACTCAGGTAGGCCGTCACCTGCTTTTTGCCACGCGGCAGCGCCACGTCCAGCACCAGCGCCGCGCAGGCAAACAGGGTCAGGATGATTTCCGGCATGATGAGTGCCGTCTCACGCAGGGTCGGCAGCGGAGGCAGTTCAACAAGCAGAGGCAGCATGGTCAGATTCAGCATAACGGTAGATGATTCCCGGAGATGACCCAGCAGTGATTTTCACTGCGGTGTTTCGGACGCACGGGTTGGCGAAACAGCCGCTTTCCCGGCCGCAGCTTTCTCAATGCGTGCCGCGTCGCGCTGGGCAAAGTAGTTCGGCCGCATCTGGCGCACGACGACTTCCGTCGTACCATTGAGCAGGGTGACAAGCGGCTTCGGGTACACGCCAAAGATGATCATGGCCGCGACGAGCGGCGTCAGGTAGGTCCATTCACGGGCGTTCAAATCCGGCAGGTCGGCATTTTTCGGGTTTTTGACCGGCCCCAGAAACACCCGCTCATAGAGCCAGAGCATGTAGGCCGCACCCAGAATAATGCCCGTCGTCCCCCAGAAAGCCCAGGTGATGTTGGCTTCAAACACACCGCGCAGCCCGATGAACTCTCCCACGAAGCCGTTGAGCAGCGGCAGACCGACGCTGGCCAACGTCGCAATCATGAACATCACCGAAAAGGCCGGCATGCTGCTGACGATGCCGCCGTAGTCGGCAATCTGGCGCGTATGCCGCCGCTCGTAGAGAACCCCAATCATGATGAACAGGGCCGCGCTCGTGACCCCGTGGCTCAGCATCTGCAGGGCCGCACCGTTGATGCCGTTCGGGTTGAAGGCAAACAGCGAAAGCATCGTCGTTCCCATGTGCGCCACGGATGAGTAGGCAATCGTCTTTTTCATGTCCTTCTGCGCCAGCGCCACGAGTGACCCATACACGATGCCGAGAATGGCCAGTGTGGCCATCACCGAGGCGACGCGCGCATCCAGGGCGGCGTCGGGAAACATGGGAAAGTTGAACCGGACAAAGCCATACGTGCCAATCTTGAGCAGAATCCCGGCCAGAATCGCCGAACCGGCCGTCGGCGCTTCGACGTGCGCATCCGGCAGCCACGTGTGAAACGGCACCATCGGCACCTTGATGGCCAGCGCCAGGGCAAACCCGGCAAACAGCCACAACTGCAAGGACAGCGGCACCAATGGGTTGCCTTTCTCGTCGCGGGCGCTGCCAATTGCCTGAAGCGCGTAGATGTTGAAAGTCCCGTATGCCGTCGGCTCGGCGTCATAGGTTCCGCCGCCGGCCAGCGCCGCGCGGTACACCCCGGCCCGGCGGGCCGTTTCAATCCCCTCCAGCACCATGCCGCGCATCGGTGCATTGTTGCCGACGATGACCTCCGCCGCGGCCCTGACCTCGTTCGGATACCTGGCCGCGGTTTCAGCCGCCGTGAAGTAAAACTTGAACACGGCCACCAGCATCAGCAGCGAGCCAACCAGGGTGTAGATGAAAAATTTGATGGCCGAATACAGCCGTCGCTCGCCGCCCCAGATACCGATGAGCAGGTACATGGGCACGAGCATGACCTCGAAAAACACATAGAACAGAAACAGATCGGCAGCCGCAAACACGCCAATCATGAACGACTGCATGATGAGCAGCAGCGCGTAGTATTCCTTCTCGCGCTTTTCGATGTAGCTCCACGAGCACAGCGCCACAATCGGCCCCAGAAAGGTTGTCAGCATCACCAGCGTCAGGGCCAGCCCGTCCACGCCCATCTGGTACTTGGCCCCGATGGCCGGAATCCACGCGGCCGTTTCCATAAACTGCAACCCGCGCACGTCGTAGTTCCACATCAGCACGAGCGGGAGCGAAGCCAGGAAACACAGCGTCATCCAGAGGGTGGCGAACTGCTTGATGAGGTCAGTGCGGCGCTTGTCAAGGAAAAGGACGATGACGCCCCCGACCAGTGGCAACCAGGTGACGAGGCTCAGAATGCCGATGGGCCCGAAGTACAGCTCGGCCGGGCCGGAGGATGCCAGAAAAACGTTACTCAGTATCATGCCGTGTAATCCCTCGATGAACTCCCTGAATACGCTCTTGTTTCAACGTCCGGCGGTGAGGTGCAACGCACCTACGGAGCCAGAACGCGCCCGGTCTGCGGCGACGAGGACGCCGGCGCCGGCGTGCGGCTCGGCGCAAACAGTTCCTTGAAGAGCGGATACCCCATACCGGTAATGAACAGGAACAGCCCCAGCGCCATGACCAGGACGTAGTTCTGCATCAGCCCGGTCTGCAACGTGCGGAAGACCACCGAACCGGCGCGCGTCAGCCAGGCGAACAGGTTGACGATGGAATCCACAACGAAATCCAGCCCCCACGCCCCCAGGTTGATCTTTTTGAACGCGCCCACCAGATAGACATCAATGAACTCATCCCAGAACCACTTGCGCACACTCAGCACATACAGCGGGCGCAGGGTCCGGGCCAGTTTGTCGGGCAGTTCCGGGCGTACGACATACAGAAAGTAAGCCAGCCCCATCATCGCGAGCGCCCAGACGACGCTCACCATGGCCAGCAGCCATTCGGTCGGGTTGACGCCGGTGACGGGCTTTTCAGGATACAGCGTGGTGTCCATCACCGGAGCCAGCCAGTGGTGGACGTAGTTGGGTATCGCGCCGCCCGTCAGTTCCTCCGAAAAACCGGCAAATCCAGCTCCGAAAGCAAATACTGCCAGTACAATGAGCGGTATGGTCATCACCGGCGGCGACTCGTGCGGATGAAAATCCTTTGTCGCCGGAGCGTGATGGTCGTCGCCGTGATGACCTTCCTGGAAATCCGGCCCTTCCAGGAAGCGTTCTTTGCCGAAGAAGGTCAGGCACATCAGGCGCGTCATGTAAAACGCCGTCACACCCGCCGTCAGAAAGCCCATCACATAGAGCGCCAGCCCCACGTCGTGGCTGAACACGGGCGTGTGCAGCGTCTTGGCCAGAATTTCGTCCTTACTGAAAAACCCGGAGAACGGGAAGATGCCGCAGATGGCAAACAGCGAGACCATCATCGTGGCAAAGGTGATGGGCATGTACTTTTTGAAGTTGCCGTAGTAGGTCATCTCCTGCTGGTGGCCGCTGGGCGAGCCGCCGTGGATGACACTGCCGGAACCCAGAAAGAGCTGGGCCTTGAAAAACGCATGCGTCACGACGTGGAACACGCCGGCGACAAAGGCCCCCACCCCGCAGCCGACGAACATGTAGCCAAGCTGCGAAACCGTCGAGTAAGCCAGAGCCTTTTTGATGTCGGTCTGGGTAATGCCAATGGTGGCCGCCACGAAGGCGGTCGCCATCCCAATGACGGCCACGGTCAGCATGGCCGTTGGCGCGCGCTGGAAGAGCGGATTGCACCGCGCCACGAGATACACCCCGGCCGTCACCATCGTGGCCGCGTGGATAAGTGCCGACACCGGTGTGGGGCCGGCCATGGCGTCCGGCAACCAGGTGTAGAGCGGAATCTGGGCGCTCTTTCCGGCGGCACCCAGAAACACCAGCAGGGCAATGACCGTCAGCGTGCCGGTCGTGAAACTGAGCGCCGCCAGCCCCAGCGGCTCCTGTGGCAGCGCCTTGACCATCACCATCACGTCGGCATAGTCGAGCGTGCCAAAGACGGCAAAAATCGCCATCATCGCCAGCATCAGCCCGAAGTCGCCGACACGGTTCATCACAAAAGCTTTCTTGGCAGCCACCGCAGCTTCGGGCTTCTTCAGGTAGTAGCCGATGAGCAGATAAGACGCCAACCCAACCCCTTCCCAGCCGACGAACGTCATCAGGAAGTTCGCGCCCAACACCAGGTTGAGCATCATGAACATGAACAGGTTCAGGTAGGCGAAAAACCGGTGAAAACCTGGATCGCCGTGCATGTAGCCGATGGCGAACAGGTGAATGAAAAAGGCAACAAAGGTGACGAACAGGATGTACAGCCCGGAAAGCTGGTCGAGTTGGTACGCCCACTTGATGGAAAAGTCCGCCAGGCGTCCGGCACTCGGTCCCAGCGTCGTCGTCAGTGCCCCGCCCGGCATCCACTCAAACAGCGTGACCACATAAGGTGTGGCCACTTCTTCGGAAGCGCCGGCTTTTTCGGGTGCAGCCTCCGACGCCTGCGGATTTTCAGCCGCTTTGGCCGCTTCCTTGGCGCGTCGGGACTCCACATCCTCGCCGGACACCCGCGCCATCAACTCGGCTTCGCGCTGCCTAGCTGCTGCCTGAACCTGGGCATCGTGCGCATGGTGACTGAACGCATAGACGGCAATCGCCGAGCAGATGAATGAAGCTGCCACCATCGTGCAGGCAATGCCGCCAATGACCTTTTCAGAAAAACCAAGCCGTTTGGCAAACAGGCCGTTGATGATGAAGCCGAGCAGCGGAAAGAACGGAACGAGTGCAACGAATTCCATCGAAGTCACCACTTGAGCAGGTTGATTTCGTCAGCCGCCACCGTTTCGCGGTTGCGGTACAGCGCCAGAAGCAGTCCCAGCCCCAGTGCGGCTTCGGCTGCGGCCACCACGATGACGAAAATCGTCATGACGTGGCCGTTGTAGGCGTAGAGACTCCCCTGGGTCTGCCAGTAGCGCGCGAAGGCAATGAAGTTGAGGTTGGCGGCGCTCAGCATCAGCTCCACCGACATAAAGATGACGATGATGTTGCGCCGGATGAGCACACCGCCAATGCCAATGCTGAAAATGATGGCGCTCAGCACCAGAAACTTCGAGGTGTCCACCTCCTTCAGCCCCTGGAGGTAGCGTTCCATGAACGAGGCTTCGGAAGCCTGTTGCGCGACCCATCCGGCCGCCAACGCCAAAAACGTCATCATCGGGCTTTCTCTCCCAGGGTCTAGTCGTAGATTTCTTCCTGTCGCCGGTCACGCGCCAGCAGGACCGAACCCACAATCGCCATCAGCAGCAATACGGAAGCAATCTCGAAGGGCAGGACAGCGCGTGTGTACAGTGTCACCCCCAGCGTCTCCGTATCGGCCGAGATGACACCGGCTGGAGCGTTCGGGTCAGGACGGGCGTTTTCGATGGCCATCCGGTCGGCGGACGGACGGGTTTTGAAAAAGCCCCCCCGCTGCTGCGTGTAGGTCACAGCGCCCAGCAGCGAAAGCCCCACCAGTGCCGCAATCACGGCCCCTGCCTTGTCCTGCCGATTGAACGGATTTTCGACTTCGCTGCGGGTGTTGACGAGCATCAGCACAAACAAAAACAGCACCAGAATGCCGCCCACATAGACCAGAATCTGCGCCCCGGCCACAAATTCCGCCCGCAGTAGCAGGAACAGCCCCGCCGTGGCAATCAGCGTTGAAATCAGAAACAACGCGCAGTGAACCGGATTACGCGCCGACACGGTAAAAACGGCAGCAAAGAGCGCCACCAGCGTCAGCACCCAGAAGAAGACGGCTTCCCAGCCAACGAGCAACATACTTCTCCCCTTTCATCCAGCGGACCGACCAGCCCTGACGGGTATCACCCCAGGTCAGACTCCGGCCGGCTTGACGCCGGGCGACAACTTGACCTTGCGCGTGCTGACGGGAATCGTCGTCCGCTGCGCACGCAGGTTGAAACTCTTGGAATTGCGGTTGATGGCGTTGAGCAATGCCAGAATCGGAAATACCGACAGAAACCCGGTAACGGTGAAAAACACCTTGCCCTGCCATTCCATTTCCAGCACGCCCCCGACGGAGCGCACCAGCCCCAGTTCTTTGCCAATGATGAACACTGTGGCCGTCAGGACGATGTTGGCCAGCGCCGCTGGCATCAGCCACTTCCAACCCAACTCCATAAGCTGGTCATAGCGGTAGCGGGGAAACGTCCAGCGCATCCAGATGAAGAGATAGAGGATGAGGCCGCACTTGATGGCAAAGGCCATAACGCCGATGAGCGTCAGGACGGCTTCGCGGTACGCTTCAGGTGCCTGCGCGGCAATGGCGTCCATCCCTGGTACATACCATCCGCCCAGGTAGAGCGTCGTCCCAACTGCCGAAACAACCACCATGTTGGCGTACTCGGCAATGAAAAAGATGGAGAACCGAAAGCCGCTGTATTCCGTGTGAAACCCGCCGACCAGCTCGGACTCCGCTTCAGCCAGATCGAATGGCGCGCGGTTCGTTTCAGCGACGACCGAAACCAGAAAGACGATGAACGACGGAAACAGAAAGAGCACAAACCACACGCCGAGACTTTTCTGGGCCTCGACAATGCCCTGCATCGAAAACGTGCGGGTGAAAATAAGCGCCGAGACAATGGTCAACCCGATGGCGGCTTCATAACTCACCATCTGTGCCGAAGACCGCAGCGCACCGAGCAGCGGATACTTGCTGTTCGACGCCCAGCCGCCCAGGATGATGCCCAGCACCCCAACCGACGAAACCGACAGGATGAACAACAGCCCGATGTTGATGTTGGTGATGCTCGCGTAGTGCGGGCCGTAGGGCAGCACTGCCAGAACCACAAACGCACACACCATGCTGATGATGGGTGCCAGTGTGAAAACGGTCTTGTCGGCTTTGAAGGGAATGACATCTTCCTTGATGAGCAGTTTGATGCCATCGGCGGCCGGTTGGAGCAGACCCAGCGGCCCTGTGCGATTGGGGCCGACCCGCACCTGAATCCAGGCGCTCACCTTGCGTTCCGCCAGGGTCAGATATGCCACGGCGGTCAACACCACCACCAGCATGACGCCAATCTGAATGAGCGGCCACACGATGAAGTCCGCTGCGTCGGTTGCCGTCAGGTTGGCGGTTATCCACGTCGGCAGGTACGTATAGAGCCACTCCACCAGCGACTCAATCCACTTCGGAGATGCGTTCAGCGCCAGCATCCAGGGCCACACAGTCATCATCGGTCAATCTCACCCAGCACAATATCGAGCGAACCAATCACGGCCACGACATCCGACACGAGCGAACCAATGGCCATCTTGCGCAATGCGCCCAAGTTAACAAATGAAGACGGACGCATGCGCAGCCGGTAGGGCTTTGTTCCCCCATCGGAAACCAGATACAGCCCCAACTCGCCTTTCGGGCCTTCGACCGAGTGATACACCTCGCCGGCCGGAACACGTATGACTTTTGGAACCTTTCCCATCACCGGGCCATCCGGCAGCCTGTCGAGCGCCTGCATGATGATGCGGCGGCTCTGGCGCATTTCTTCCATGCGCACAAGGTAGCGGTCGAAGGTATCGCCGTTTTCGCCAATCGGGATGTCAAACTCCAGGTCGGCATAGCACTCATAGGGATCGGTCTTGCGCACATCGTAATCTACACCTGACCCGCGCAGCGGTGCCCCGGTCAGGCCCAGACTGATGGCGTCTTCGGCCGAGATAACCCCAATCCCAACGGTACGCCCCAGCCAGATGCGGTTTTCGTTGAGCAGCGTCTCGTACTCCTCCAACCGCTTGGGAAACAGGTCGCAGAAGGCGCGTACCTGCTCCTCGAACCCCGGATAGGCGTCGTAGGTCATCCCCCCAATCCGAAAGGCGTGACAGGTCAGGCGCGCCCCGAAGAAATTCTCGAAAATCTTGAGAATTTCCTCCCGCTCGCGAAAGGCATAGAGAAAAACGGTAAAGCCACCGATGTCGAGCGCGTGCGTTGCCAGCCACAGCAGATGGCTCGACAACCGGTTGAGTTCAGTCAGAATGACCCGCAGGTACTGCGCCCGGGGCGGCACTTCAATCCCCATGGCCTTTTCAACCGTTTCGACATAGAGCAGCCCGTTTGAGACGGCGGCAATGTAGTCGAGGCGGTCAAAATACGGCGCAATCATCGGATAGAGCCGGTTCTCGAAGATTTTCTCCGCACCCCGGTGGAGATAGCCAATGTCGCAGTCGAGGTCCACGACGCGCTCTCCATCGAGCTTCAGGATGACCCGCAGCACGCCATGGGTCGAAGGGTGCTGCGGCCCCATGCTGAGTACCATCTGGTCGGCGTCGAACAGGGTCTCCGTGTGATGCGTAACAAGCGGAATCTGGTTCATGGGCACTTCCTCACAGCGTTTCGGGCGCGCAGCCTGGGAAACAGCGCAACCCAGGCAGGGGCACCGGGGCCAACCATCATTCAAACTTCCCGGTGAGATCAGCCCCTTCCGGGATTTCAAGGATGTTCAGGTTCTCGGCCACCCATTCGTTATGGCGGTATTCAACCGGGTACTCCTTGCGGAGTGGAAACCCGACCCAACCCTCCGGCAGGAGGATGCGGCGCAGATCGGGATGCCCCTCGAAGCGGATACCGAACATGTCGTACACCTCACGCTCCAGCCAGTTGGCTGCGGCCCAAATATCGCAGACGGTGTAGATCGGTTGCTCCTCGGGCAACTCCGCCTTGACCCGCAGCCGCCGGTTTTCCGCGATGGAATACAACTGATAGACCACCTCAAAGGCCTTGCGGTCGGGATAGTGAACGGCCGTGACATCGGTGAGCATGTCGAACTTGATGGAGGCGTCGTAGCGCAGATACCAGAGCAGGTCGCGCGCACGTTCCGGCACTACCCGCAGGATTTGCTGCCCATTGCTGGTGACGGCCTCCTTGATGTCGTCCTGAAAAGCCGCGCGCAGGGACGCAATGAAGGCGTCGTCCTTGATCTCGGCATAGGCCGGCGCAGCCTCTTTCTTGGCTGCGGCAGCCTTGGCCGGGGCCTTGGCAGCGGCTTTCGCCGGAGCTTTGGCCGGTGCGACCGGAGCAGCGGACTCGCCTTCCGGCGGTGCTGCCGCCGCCGCTTCACGGGCGGCTTTCGCCGCTGCCGCCTTGGCCTTGGCAGCGGCTATCTTGGCCTCACGTTCCGCATCCGGCACGGCCCCTGCTTCGGAAGCCGGCGGCGCGGCATCTGGTGTCGGCTTGGTTTCCTCAGACATGCGTTGCAAAAACCCCAATCTGTGCAGGTTTGGGCGTCCTACAGGGGCGGAGATACCCTGCGCACGGGCTGCTTATAGCCCAGAGTTGGCGCTGGCGACGAGTCTTCTTTCCGCCTTTTTTCCGTTGCAAGTATATGATTCTGAATGTGTTAGAAAACTTACGCTGCCCATTCGGCGTCATTTGCGGGCCGGGCGGCCGGTGAACCTGCTGCCCCCAACTGGAGATGATGACGGGCACGAAAAAGGGCGGAGGACTGTCCCCCGCCCCGGTCTCCTAAGGATGGTATGGCTGCCGGCAGTTACTTTGCAGCCGGGCGACCGTTGCTGCCAGTTGCCGTAGCGACCGCCGCAACGGGCGCAGATGCTTGCCCGGCGGCGACGGCGCTTACTCCGTTCCCGTTGACAGCCCCCTTGGCGGTCGCGCCAGCGCCGTTGATTGCAGACTTTTTGGCACGCCCAAGCTGCACGAGCTTGGTCTCGCCGTTCCTGATGCCGAGCACTTTCTCGCGGAAAAGTTTTTCCATCATCCGCTTTTCTTCGGCTGCGGTCATCGGCACTTCGCCGTCACGTGGACGCACACGCGCCGCGTCTTCAGGATTGACGTTGAGGGTGCAGGGCCCATCCGGCAGCTCGACATTCCGCCCCTTGGCGTAGATTTCGTGCTTGCCGTGCTCCTTGTACCACTTCGCCACCGTGGCGTTTTTGTGCATATCCTCGATGATGTTCCGCCAGCCAACCCCCGTGTTGTAGGCGCAGAAGGAAATCTCACCTTCCTGAGTGCCGTAAGGGATGATGCACATCTCGGTCCGGCGGAAGTCATAGTTGAACAGGTCTTGGAACCACATGCCGGCGATGAACAGGAAGTTCCACCGGTCACGCCGGCGCTTCTCAATATCTTCCCGTGTCCGGTTGCCCTTGACACTGCCGTAGTCGCGCCCGGAAATGCCCAGCGACTTGTCAAATTTTTCCAGCAGAGCCTTGAGTGTGAAGTGCGTCGGCGACTTGTAGGGATCATAGTTGCGCAGCAGCGACAGGGCCATCATAAACGACGAGAAAACACGCCCCCGCCCGGCATCCGTAATCGCCTGCATATCCTTGAGAAGCTGCGGCACATTGATGAACTCCGGCACCGGCACCATCTCTTTGGTTTCCTTGTCAATCATCACGGCCGTCCCAACGCCGCAGTTGGGATGGCAGCCGCAGCTCAGATGACCGAACTGGGCTTCCGGTCCATGGGCCAGATCGGCAAAGTCGGCAATCGTGCTCATGACGGAGATGGGAAACCAGTCGCGGGTTGGTTCCGTGATGCCAACCTGTTCTTTGACATCGTAGGCCAGGTGCGAAAGCGTGTAGCGCTGGCGCAGCCGCCGCTCGTCGGTGATGTCCTCGTCGCGTCCGGTAAAGGAAACCGGCTGGAAGGAGATGAAGGCAATTTTCTTGGGATTGTCCAGCGCGAAACGAATCACCGGGGCCACCTGATCGTTGGTGACACCGTTGACCAGCGTGACGACGAGCACGATTTCCACGCCGGCTTCGTGCAGGTTTTCAATCGCCCGGAGCTTCACATCAAACAGGTTCCCCACCTGCCGATGGCTGTTGGCGTCGTTGCCGATGCCGTCGAACTGGAGATAGACATACCGCAGGCCGGCTTCGGCCGCCTTGCGGCAGAACTCCTTGCTTTTGGCAAACTCGATGCCGTTGGTGGCGCACTGGACGCTGTTGTACCCCAACTCACGGGCATACCGGATGGCCTCAAAGAAGTGAGGCGACAAGGTTGGCTCGCCGCCGGAAAACTGCACCGACATCTGCCGCCGTGGCTTGATGCGGATGGCGTTGTCGAGAATTTCCTTGACTTCCTCCAGGGACAGTTCATGGACAAAGCCAACCTGGTTGGCGTCCATAAAGCACGGGTCGCACATCATGTTGCAGCGGTTGGTCAGGTCAATGGTCAGTACGGAACCGCGTCCGTGCTTGATGGAACTTGTGCCGTGGTTGTGCAGCCCGGCGTCGTTGTGGGCGTCAATGTCACGTCCCGGAAACTGCGATTCGATATGAGCCAGAAAATTGGCGTCAATGGCCATCAGGTCCTCAAAGCGGCCATGAATTGGGCATTCTTTCTCCATCCAGACTTCGTCCCGCCCGGTCTCCGGGTTGTGGCGCTTGACGATCTGGGCCTTGATTTCCCCCACTCGCTCATTGATGAGAATGGTGTAATCCACCTCACCGCTCAGAATTTTCTCGCGCGCCTCCTTGACACACTTCGGGCAGAGCGAGTCGGTTGTCCGTGGCCAGCCGAGCGTCGGCTTGGTTTTCTGCCACGACTTGAGCATGGGCTTGTCAGACCACTTGGGGGTGAAGGAAGGGGCTGGGCGGTACTTGTTGACTGACTGTATGGCTTCAAACAGCCCTCCTGCGAGCTTTGACAACGCCTTCTCAGCGTGTTTGATGGGCTTCATGAGTCCTGTGTTTCTCCTGTGTGGGTTTTAGTGATTCCCCGGTATGAGTTTCTGACTTCGGGTAACAAGCTTTGGTTGCACCCGTTGCCACCTTGTGAGCACCGCGCAACCGGCATCAACCGACGGCTTCAGCCAAGGTAATCAAGCCAGCAGCCACCGGTTAGGATGCTGCCCTTTGGGTAAAACACAGAAACCGTCCTTTGATGCGCACGCATCTTGTTGTCCCTCCTGCAAGGTGTCAAGACAAACCCGTGCAGCGCCGGTGTATCCGCTGTTCTTCATCCACCCGAAGCCGGCGCGTTCAAGCCGTACGGGCAGTTCCGGGAACTGCCCCTACCACTCGCTACCACTCACCGCTCGCCACTCGCAGGTTCCACAAAGCTTCCACAGGTGACTGTAAACAACCTGTGAGAAGCTACACTAGCTCTCATCAACTAAACCAAACAAAAAAAAAGATTTCAACCTATAAAGAAGGATAACTCAAAGTTTCTCAACAATTTGCCACGGATACAGCGCTTCGCTGCCGGATGTGAGCGCAAAAGAGGGCTTGACACTTACTTTAGCCTTCAATAGATAACTCTCTGTCCAGAAAAGATTTCACAGATTCATCCAAGGGTGAGCAAGGGGAACGCACCACCAACCGGTCGCGGCAGCGGAGGGTTGTCTCTTTTCACAGCGCCGGAGGCTGCTGAAGAACGTGCGGTGGAACACGCAGCAGTATCGGTCAGGGTAAAACCACCCGCGCCCCGCATCTTGCGGCAGGAGGGAGACACGCACGAAGGAGCAACTGGATCATGGAAGCTGAGGACAAAGCACTTACGCCGGTGTTTGAAGACATCCACCTCAACTGTGTCGAGTGTGGCGCGCCTTTCGTCTTCACCGCTGGCGAGCAACAATTTTTCTTTGACAAGGGTTTGAAAAATGCACCCAAGCGGTGCAAGCCGTGCAAAACACGCAAGAATGAGCGTTTCAATCAACTGCTCAGCATGATGGCGACGGATGGGAGTCGTCCGCGCATCCAGGTCGAAGTGGAATGTGCGGAGTGCGGTATCCAGACGACCGTGCCATTTTTACCAACGCAGGGGCGCCCGGTGCTCTGCCGGGATTGCTTCGTCCGCGCTCAGGTCACGGCCCAGGTCACGCCGCCAGTCGCGGCACCAGCCTGTACCAAACCAGCCGTCAAGTACGTGCCGCCAACCGCGGCCTGAACCTTTCGCCTTGAAACACGGGAGACCAGACAGGCTGAAGGCAGCCACCAACGAGCCGGGTTCACCACTTCACCCCTAGCGAAAGGCCCACGACGTTCCATGAACGCATCACACGGGCGATGTCACGGCAACACAGCCGTTGACATCGCCTTTTTTCGGTCCGCTGTGCTTTTCCGGCAGCGCTTCCTGAACTGGCGCTCTATCCGTACGGCCTCTCCTGCAACGTCACATTGACCGTCAGTGTCTGCCCGGTGCGCACGATGGTCACGGGGATAGTTTCGCCAATTTTTCTCTCCCGGAGCGAACGGTACAAATCCTCATTGGACCTGATGGGTACGTCACCCACTTTGACCAGCACATCCCCAACGATAATCTGTCCACCCCGCTGGATGACCCGGTCACTGGCATACAGGCCCGCCTGTGCGGCCGGGCCGCGCGGTGCCAGGCCTGTCAGAATCAGCCCCTCACTGACCGGCAGGTTCAGCCGCTGCGCCAGCCGGGCGTTGAGCTGATACGTTCCGGTAATCCCCAACCACGGACGGCGTACCCGGCCATATTCGAGCAGGTCGGGGATAATCTGCTTGGCAATATCTACCGGAACGGCAAAACCGATGCCGACGCTGCCTCCGCGCGGGGAATAAATTGCCGTATTGATGCCAATCATCTCGCCGGCTGAGTTGAGCAGCGGCCCGCCGGAGTTGCCGGGATTGATGGACGCATCCGTTTGGATGACATTCTCGATGGTACGCCCATTCTCACTGCGGAGCGGCCGTCCCAGGGCGCTGATAATGCCCGAGGTGAGGGTCAGGTTCAGCCCAAACGGATTGCCAATGGCCAGCACCTTCTGGCCGACTTTCAAATTACGTGACGACCCTAGCGGCACGACGCGCAGGCGCTCCGGCGGCGCCTGGATGCGGATGATGGCCAGGTCATTGTCCGGGTCCGCTCCAACGACCGTTGCCGGGTAGGAAGTGTTGTCTGCCAGGGTGACATCCAGCCGGCTGGCCCCCTCGATGACGTGGTAGTTGGTCAGGATGTGACCTTTGGTGTCAATGATCGAGCCCGACCCGCTTCCCTGCTGGGGATATGCGCCGAAGAAGAAGTCTTCGACAAACGAGGTCGTGTTGATGTTGACCACGCCGGGGCTGACCCGCTCGTACACGCTGATGTTGTTGCGCTCATCCGCTTCAAGCTGCGGGGCGGACGCCTCCGGCAGCGGCTCGGAGCCGGAATTGACCGTGGAAGGCAGGGGCGGCGGTGTCTGCCGGGCATCGAGCCATTTGGCGGTGAAGTAGGCCGCAACTGTAATGCCACCGCCGCCAATAATGGAAGCTGCAATGACCAACCAGATGACTTGGCGAATCGTCAGGCGAAGCATGGTTAGTATCCAAGCAATCGAGTTCAGATGAAAAAGTCCGGCAGCAGCTCGGCTGAAGCATCTACGGCGTAGGGCGTGAAGTCGGTAACGCCAGCGCTCCGCAAAACGTCTTCGTCAATGAAGAAGTTGCCCGTGCAGGCGCGGCTCGGCTGGGTCAGAATGGCATAGGCGGCATCGGCCATGATTTCCGGCTTCCGGCAGCGCCGAATCGTCTCGTCGCCACCGAGCAGGTTGCGGACGGCAGCCGTAGCAATCGCTGTGCGCGGCCACAGCGCATTGACCGCCACGCCCTGTTCACGAAACTCCTCGGCCATGCCCAGCACGCACATACTCATCCCGTACTTGGCCATGGTGTAGGCCACGTGGGGCGCAAACCACCGGGCTTCCATATTGAGCGGCGGTGAGATGTTGAGGATATGCGGATTGTCCGCCTTGAACAGGTGCGGCAGGCACGCCTGCGAGCAGACGAACGTGCCACGGGTGTTGATCCGGTGCATCAGGTCATACCGCTTCATGGGCGTTTGCAGCGTCGGGGTCAGGCTGATGGCGCTGGCGTTGTTGACCAGAATATCAATGCCGCCGAAGGTTTCGACCGTCTGCGCCACGGCTGCGGCCACCTGGTTTTCGTCCTGAATGTCCACGACAAGCGGCAGGGCTTTTCCGCCAGCGGCTTCAATTTCCGCTGCTGCCGTATAGACAGTTCCGGGCAGCTTCGGGTGAGGTTCGGCCGTTTTGGCGGCAATGGCGATGCGGGCGCCATCGCGTGCAGCCCGGAGGGCAATGGCCAGCCCAATCCCACGGCTGGCGCCGGTAATGAACAGCGTCTTTCCGGTCAGATTTGCAGTTGTCATTGACAGTTTTCCATTTTGGTCCAAGGTGCGGCCACCGGGAAATGCCCTGCGGGCCGGACTGTCTTGTAACACAAGTGTCCGGGAAAAAGGGCGTCTTTCCTACGGATGGACTGTGTTAGCATGGGTTCAACAAGCGTCCCACACTTGAACACTGCAAGTCATGGAGGGAGTCGCCATGGAAGACATCAGCAAGGTTGCCTGGGCGTGGTTTGGGGTTTTGCTGGCAATTTGCCTGATCGGGGCTTTTGGTAACTATGTGCCAAAGCTCTTCGTCAAAATGCTTATGTTTCTCAACTGAGGCTTTTCCTTACCGGGGGCAACGCCTGTACAAAGGTTTGCCCGACCGGGACGAGTTCAGTAGGTTGAAGGCAGGTGGCACTGGCGTCCCCTGCCTTTTCCTTTTGAAGTGAGTATGCGTCATGGAAGTCTTCGATCCCGCCTGGCGCGCGGCGTCGCTGGCCGGCGCAGCGGACAGCTCGGAGATGCGCCGGCGGCTGGTGCATGTCGGTATGGGGATTTTCGCCCTGGCCGTCGTTTCGTTCTGGCAAACCCTGTTGATGGGGCTGTCCGGGTTGGCTCTGGCCTGGGTACTCCCCAAGTGGATGCCCAGCCTGCTCCGCCCGCATGAGCAGGCGCAGGGTTACTCAGTGGGCGTCATCGCCTACCCGGCAGCGGTAGTGGTGCTCACCCTGATCTTTCCGAAGGACTTGTGGGTTGTGGCCGGCGGCTGGGCCATGATGGCGTACGGGGATGGCATGGCGGTGGTCTGTGGGCAGGGCATCCGCGGCCCGAAGCTGTGGTGGAATCCACGGAAAAGCCTCTTCGGAACACTGGGATTCATCCTGTTCGGATGGCTGGGCACACTCGTCACAGTGCTCGTGGTAGGCGGCCATCCCTTCACGCCACTGGGACTCGCCCTGGTCATTCTGGCGGCCGCTGGCGTGGCAGCGCTGCTGGAGTCGCTGCCCTACGACATCTGCGACAATCCCCTCGTGGCCGGTTCGGCGGCTGGCGTGCTGTTCCTGGCCACCCAACTCGACTGGACGGCCTGGCAGGCCGCCCAGGCCGGCGTCCTTGCCCGGCTGCCCTTGGCCTTGGCGCTGGCCGTCGTTCTGGGGCTTGTCGCCCGCGCGACAAAATCCGTGGACTGGTCAGGGGCGCTCACCGGCGCTGGCTTTGCGCTGATCCTCTATGCAACGCTGGGCTGGCTGGGAGTGGGCGGACTCATGGCGTTTTTCATTGTCGGCACAGTCGCCTCGAAAATCGGCTATGAGAAGAAGCGCGCCAAGCGTACGGCGCAGGAAATCCGTACCTGGCGCAATGCCGTCGCCAATGCCGGCGTTGCGGCCTTGTGTGCCCCCCTGGTCGTCCTGACCCCCCACGCCGGACTCTTTACGGTTGCCGTCCTTGGCTCATTTGCGGCGGCGGCTTCAGACACCGTGGCCGGAGAAATCGGCCGGGTCTATGGCGGCGTGCCCTACTCCATCACGACCTGGCGGCGCGCCCGGATTGGCGACAATGGCGCGGTGTCGGTCGTCGGTCTGCTCGCCGGATTGCTCACGGCAATTGGCTTTGGCGCACTGGCCTACGCTGCTGCCGATACCGATCTGCACCGCGCCGCCTGGTGCATTGCCATTGGGGGCATGGGTGGCAATCTGATCGACAGTCTGTTGGGCGCTACGGCCGAAAACGCCGGCTACCTGGACAACGAAGCCGTCAACTTCGTCTGCACGCTGTGCGGCGCGCTGCTTGCCGTTTTGCTTTTCGCGTTGTAAAAGCGAAGGCAAACCTGAGACTTGGCACAAGGCGCAACGTGCGGCGAGGTAGCGTGGCATGACGCTTCTCCAAAACCGGTATCGTCTGGGTGAGGAACTCGGCCAGGGTTCGTTCGGGAAAACGTATCTGGCCACAGACACGCACTTGAACCGGAAGTGTGTTGTCAAGGAACTGATCTGGAGCGGCGACCCAAAGATGGTCAATGAAGTGCGTAATCGCTTCGCACAGGAAGCCCTCATGCTGCAAGGCCTGGGCTACGGTTCGCAGGGGGGCATTCCCGAACTGTATGCCTACTTCAGTGAGAACGAGCGCCATTACCTGGTTCAGGAATGGATTGACGGCGAGACCCTCACGCAAAAGCTGAAACGTGAAGGGCCCCAGACGGAAGCGGCTACGGTGCATCTGCTCCTGGGGGCGCTCCGGGTGCTGGACTACATCCACACACGCCCTATCCCGATTATTCACCGCGACATCAAGCCGGACAACATCATGCTGCGCCGCACCACAGGGCAGGTCGTTCTCATTGACTTTGGTGTAGTCAAAGTAGTGACCCCTTTGAAGGCCTGGACTATCATGGCTGGAACGAAAGAGTACATGCCAAAGGAGCAGGACGACGGATACCCGGTCTTTGCCAGCGACCTCTATGCTTTGGGGATGACAGCAATTCACTATGCCACCAATCAGTCTCCGCCTTCACTTGTGGACCCAACTTCACTTGTGGACCCAAGCAGTAGGAAACTCAACTGGCGTGGGAAGGCTCCACAGATTTCCAAGGAGCTGGCCGATCTTTTGGACCGGGCCACCCGAGACGACCCGCAGGAACGGTTTTCATCAGCCCGGGAATTTGCGCTGGCTATCGTTCAAATCCCGACGCTTCCTGTGCCTGCCGAAGAGAAGGCATACTGGCTGGCACAGATTCCACCGGCTCAGGATGTGGAGGTGAAAACTCTTTTCCTGTTCTCATCGCCGGGAAAATCCTTTGCCCCACCCCCATCACCCGCAGTGCAGCCGTCTCCAGTGTCTGTGCCGTCAGCTACCTCTGATCCATCCCTGGCACCAACCAGCAGAAATGCAGCAGCACAACCGCACGTCAAGGCAGCACCGGCGATACAAATGCTCTCCCAGCCGCCGACGCGCCGCTTGTTACCTTTGTTCAGCCTGACTCTGGCACTGGCACTATTTCTTGCTGCCGGGCTGTTGATGTGGTGGATTTTCATCCCCACTACAAGTCAGTCCACTTCCAAACCGACACAGCAGCCATTGAGCCAAGAGACTCAAGTCTTGTCGGTGATTCCTCCCGAAGGAATGGCTTTCATTCCAGGTGGCGTTTTTCGGATGGGCAGCCCGAGCGCGGAAGACCCGGCTAAGCCCTATGAAGTCCCCGCCCACGAGGTCATTGTCAGTCCTTTCTTTATTGACAAATATGAAGTGACCAATGCCGCCTACGCTGCCTTTGTCAAAGCCACGGGACACCCGGCACCACCGGACTGGAAAAACGGCACCTATCCCGTCAGCAAAGCCAACTATCCCGTAGGTAATGTTTCCTGGGAGGATGCCCGGGCCTACGCTGCCTGGGCTGGGAAACGCCTGCCGACAGAAGCTGAGTGGGAATTTGCCGCCCGTGGAACCGAAGGCCGCCGCTACCCCTGGGGGAATGAGTTCAACCGCTGGCTGCTCAACTCGGCCGAGACCAACGTGGGGCATACGGAACCGGTCGGCAGTTTCCCGGCTGGTGCGACGCCGGAGGGTGTGTTTGATTTGGCGGGGAATGTCGCTGAATGGACGGCCTCTGATGACGCACCCTATCCGGGAAGCGCCCGCAAGCCGGTGCCTGGAACCAAGATCGTGCGCGGCGGTGGGTTTTCGCTGCCAGGCAAGTATGCGGCGGCGACAAAACGTACCCAAGTCCCACCTGACACCCGCGACCCGGCGCTGGGTTTTCGCTGCGCGCGGGATGTCGAAACTGCCACCGTCCAAAAACCAATGAACTGATGCCCTAAAAACTCCACAGCCCATGCCTGCCCGATGGTGTATCACCCATCCCGTAACCAGGGTACTTACCTGCGTATTTGGTGTCAGTTTCAGTCTGGGACTCGATCTGGGCTTCACCATCCGGGCTTGGGGACAGGGCGACAACCCTTTCAGGAAAGAACCGGTCAGGAAAGAGCCGGTCAAGCGCAAGCTCGTTCGCAAACCATCTCCTGCCACACGCCCGTCCGCCTCGACGACACCGGCAACTTCCACTACGCAGCCAGCCAACCCCACAACACCAGCAAGTCCAGCCACGCAGCCGGCCAATGTGCCATTGCCGCCGGCCTCCCGTCCCCTGGTCAACACCCTGGGCATGGAAATGATTCCACTTCGCTTCAACGGGCAGGTCCTGTACTTCAGCAAGTATGAAGTCACCCAGCAGCAGTGGTACGCCGTGATGGGCAACAACCCCAGTTACCAACGGGGCGACACCGTGCCGGTCAACCGCGTTTCGCTGGAGGATGTCTTGCAGTTTATCGAGATGCTCAACCAGTTGGAACGCAACAGCTCCTTCCGGTACCGCCTGCCAACCGTCGAGGAGTGGGAATTTGCCGCCCGGGGCAGCGGTTCACCTGGTCTCGACGCCGTGGCCTGGTACCAGCCCAATTCGGGCGGGCGGCCCCGTCCCGTCGGCGGCAAACAGGCCAACGGGTTTGGCCTGCACGACATGTTTGGCAATGTCTGGGAGTGGTGTGCCGGCGGATTCATCCGCGGCGGTGCCTATGACAGCCCTGCAGAGCAGTGCAGTCCGAGGGGCGGGCGCAAAGAATTGCCCCAAGCACGCGACAGCAACATCGGCTTTCGGTTGGTGGCGACACCGGTCGCGGAATCACCCCCTCAGTGACGCCTGGCCCTCCGCCACACCGCCGGATTGGAACCCGTCAGGATTTCTTCGCTGTCCTGCGCCGCGCCGCCGACGGTTTGTGGTTGTCAGCCGCCGCTGCTCCGGTAATGCCTTTCAGCTTGCTGGCTTCGACTTCACTTAGCGACACGATAGCTTCGCGCCGACCTTCCAGATCGGCTTCAGCCGCAGCAACACCGGCTTTGGAAGGCGGATTCAAAGCCGCCGGTATCTCTACAACCGGGGCGACCTTGGGCAGTACCCTCCGAATCTTGCGCTGCAACACGCTGAACACCTTGTTGACGGTCTGGGTCGCGTCCACCGTCTCAAAATCATACTGCCGCGCCAGTTGATCGAAGGTCGCCAGCAGCCGGGTCTGGTACTGCACGAAGCAGTCGTACATGTCATCACCCGGCAGGAAATCCATCCCGGATTCCCAGTAATCAAAGCCGGTACTCGTCAGCACCCGTGGAATGAGATGCGCCAGGTCAATCTTCAGGTACAACACCGCATCCGGCTTGAGGGCAAAACCATAGACGCTCTGAATCCAGTCCAGCGCCGCGCCGCGCACGATGGCACGCGCCATCAGTGAATACACATAGCGGTCGGTCAGGACGATGAACCCGGCCCGCAGCGCCGGAATCATCTGGTTTTCCAGCCGGTCGGCCAGGTCGGTCGCATAAAACAGGTCCATAGTCCTGGCACCAAGGGTGTGACCTTCCTTGGCTTTCTTAAGACCGCGCCCGGCAAGCAGTGAGCGTGTCAGTCCGGTATCCAGGACGGCAAACCCGGAGGATTCAAGCCAGGTCTTGAGCAGGGCAATCTGGGTCGAGCGCCCGACACCATCCGTGCCTTCGAGAACAATCAGGCGGCCCGGCAGGTCTTTTTCCTGAAAGCCCGGAAGTCCGGCGCCAAAAAACTGAACCTTGGTCATAAGGTACTCCAACGTTGACCGTCGCGGGACGGCCGCCACGGCAGCCCTCACCGCCGGCGACGGCGAAACTGCGGATCGCGCAGAACATCCTTCAGGTGCGGCCTGACCAGACTGCGCACAATCCGCTGCTGTTCGGTGATGGGAAGCGTGGCGTCAATGACCGTCAGATTATACTCCTCCACGAGCCGTTCGTATTCCTCCAGTATCTTCCCCTGAAAGATGCGGAACGACTCATAGGGGTCATCTGACCATCCCATGTCGAGACCGGCTTCGTAGTATTTCAGCTCCGGCCGTCCCACCAGAATCCGGTCCAGCGCCGTTTCCAGCGGCACACGAAAATAGAACCCGATGGTTGGTGGAACGGCAAAACCATACACCTTGCGGACCCAGTTGCGGTCGTTACCCCGGACGGAATCCCGGGCAAAGGCCGTGTAAACGTAGCGGTCGGCCAGCACAATCGCCCCAGCTTTAAGTGGAGGAACAATCTCGCGTTCGGTACGGTCAGCAAAGTCCGTCGCATGAATCAAACTGAACGTGGTCGGAGAAAGGGAATGGGTTTCCTTGCCGAGCTTGGTTGTCTTTTTGACGAGCGGCGAGGAGTTCCACGCGCTGAAAAAAACGCAGTATCCTTCGGCAATCAGCCACTTGTGCAACAGATCAAGTTGCGTGCTTTTGCCCGAACCATCAATTCCCTCGACGATAAACAGTTTCCCGGGAAATCCAGTTGTCAAACCAGCTTGCATGTCGTTGCTCCGGGCGGCCGGCCGCGCCCTGTGGCCACAGTGGCCGCGCCAGGCCGTTCAGGTCGTGCGCGCCGTTTCTGTACGGGTCACAATCCGTATGTGGGGTTCTTCGATGACGACCTTGCTGTAGGGCGCGACGGAGTGCGTCAGCCACACATTACCGCCAATGACGCTGCCCCGTCCAATGACGGTCTCGCCGCCCAGAATGGTGGCCCCGGCGTAGATCACCACATCGTCCTCGATGGTCGGATGCCGCTTGATGTGGCGGACCAGCGAGCCGTTGGCATCCTTGGGAAACGACAGCGCACCCAGGGTCACGCCCTGGTACAGCTTGACGTTGTTGCCAATGACCGTCGTCTCCCCAATCACCACGCCTGTGCCATGGTCAATGAAGAACCGCCGGCCAATCTGTGCGCCGGGATGAATGTCAATCCCCGTTCGCCCGTGAACATACTCGGACATGATGCGCGGAATGAGCGGCACGCCACGGACGAACAGATCATGGGCGATGCGGTGGACAAAAATCGCCTGCACACAGGGATAGCTCAAAATCACTTCATCGTGGTCATGCGCGGCCGGGTCGCCCAGGTATGCCGCCTCCACATCTTCGGCCAGCATCTCCCGGAGTGCCGGCAGCCGGTCGAGCAGGTCCCACACAATGGCCTCGGCTTCCGCCTGGCAATCCGAACATTCCGCACAGTGTTCCCTGGGCAGCTTCCGGTCGTGGCACAGCGCCAGCGCAATCTGCTTCGGCAACTCAGCAGCAATGTCTTCCACCAGCTCCCTGACCCGTTCCCGTGTGGCCGCCTGCGCCACGATGCCATAGTAACCCGGAAGCAGCAGCTCCCGAAAATCCAGCAGGGTCTTGATGATGGCATCGCGTGACGGAAGTGACCCGTGGTTGGTCTGCAACACGGATGGTGACGTATATGCCTGCATCAGCGCCTGAACGGCGTGGGTCAATCGGGAGTGCGTCATGGCAGAACACTTGTGGCGGGCCGGATGATAACGACCGCAGCCACAACTCTAAACGAGAACCGCCCGGGCGTGAAACCATTCCGATGCCTTTGTGACGTGGAACACCTTGCACATCGGGCCCGGCCGGATGACAATCAAATGTGCGTTTTCTTACCTGCTCTCCAGGGGGTTATCATTCTATGTCCGCACCCAAAGAAGCAACCCGGCACGAGCGCGCGCCGCTGGCCGTGGCGGATTTCGACCACGTTGAGTTTTACGTCGGCAATGCAAAGCAGGCGGCCCATTTCTACCGTACGGCGTTCGGCTTCGACATTGTGGCCTACCGCGGCCCCGAAACCGGCGTGCACGATTGCGTATCATACGCCCTCCAGCACGGGACGATTCGCCTGGTCGTCACCGGCGCGCTCACCCCGGACCACCCGGTTGCCGAACACGTCCGCCGGCACGGCGATGGTGTTCAGGCCGTAGCTTTTCGCACCCCGGATGTCGTCGGGGACTTCACCCGGGCCGTCGAACGTGGCGCGACAGCGCATCGCGCGCCGGAAACGCTGCGTGATGACCACGGCATCGCGCATATCGCCGAAATTGCCGCCTATGGCGACACAATCCACCGTTTCGTCGGCCGCGACGACTACACCGGCCCATTCCTGCCCGGCTTTGTGCCGCGTCTGGTCAAGGCCCCGCACACCGGCTTTCTCCACCGCATTGACCACGTGGTGGCCAACGTCGGCTGGCACCAGATGGAAACGTGGGTGAAGTTCTACGAAGACATTTTCGGCTTCTTCCAGTTCCGGCACTTCGACGAGAAAGACATCTCGACGGAATACACGGCGCTGCGGTCAAAGGTGATGGCAAGCCCGAACCTGGCCATCAAACTGCCCATCAACGAGCCGGCCGAAGGCAAAAAGCGGTCTCAAATCGAGGAATACGTGGATTTTTACGGCTCGCCCGGCGTCCAGCACATCGCCATTGCCACGCCGGACATCATCGGGGCCGTGTCCCGGTTGCGGGACAACGGCGTGGAGTTGCAGAGCGTCCCGGCAACCTACTACGACACCATCACGGAACGGGTCGGCAACATCGAAGAAGACCTCGCCGTGCTGCGCGATCTCAACATCCTCATTGACCGGGATGACCAGGGCTACCTGCTTCAGATTTTCACCAAGCCGGTTCAGGACCGGCCGACGGTGTTTTTCGAGATCATCCAGCGCAAGGGCAGCGAAAGTTTCGGCAAGGGCAATTTCAAGGCACTGTTCGAGGCCATCGAGCGCGACCAGGCTGCGCGCGGCACGCTCTGAACCGGAACTCCCCAACCGGAACAACCTGTCTGCCGGGGATGTCCAGCCAGCGACACCCCGGCATTCTGGCGGCGTTTTGACCGCTCACCCCTCAGAGGGGTCGTCAGATGTCTGGCGCGGGCCGACCAGCAGAAAGCGTTGCTGTTCGGTGTAGATGGGCCCTGCCGGCGTCAGGGTGCTCTGGTAGAGCACGAGTGCATCGGCCCGGAAACCGGTTCGGGCCGGAGCAATATCCAGTTTCGGGGAGACGGTCAGGGTCGGGCGCATCCGTCCCAGGGTGATGTGCGCGCGGAAAGGTCTTTCTTCGGGGGTCAGTCCGGCATCGCGGGCGCTGGCTTCGGCCAGCGCCGCCAGCGCCATCAGCGGCGGTGTTTCCGGCACAAGACAGGCCAGTGTCCGGGGCTGCCGCGCCGAGGGAAACCAGCGCGGCTCGGTCAGTTCCAGCTCCAGACGCCCCGGCGCGCCAGGTCGGGAAAGTGCCGCTTCCAACCGGCCGACCAGCTCCGCCTGCACCGCCGGCGTCACCTCGCCCAGAAAGCGAATCGTCAGGTGCAGGTTGGTTTCCGCCACCCATTTCACCTGGTGCGCCCATGAAGCCTGCGCCAGCCGCCGTTGGTAACGGCACAGCACGGTCTGGGCGGCAGGGTCAGGCGCAAGGGCCAGAAAAGCGCGCATCGGTCGTTTTCTCCATCCGGTACAGGGCGGCTGCCACGCACAGCCGCCTACTCAAAACGATACTTTTCAATGCGGGCCAGGCCGCCGGTCGTCCCCACAAACAGGGCGTCGGGACGAACCGCCAGCGCCGTGACGTTGGCCGAAGGCAGCCCGCTCTGCCAGATATGCCATTGCCGCCGCCGAAGGTCATACACCAGCAGACCACGGTCGAGTGTTCCGACGTACAGCCGCTCGCCATCCGTCGCTATGGCGTTGAGGTTGACTTCGATGCCTTTCGTTTCAGGAAAGCGCACTATGTCACCATTCGGATGCAGGGCACAGACGCCGCCGCCGTAGGTCCCGATGTAGAGCAGGCCGTCCACACTCAGAAGGGCGCTAATCCAGTTGGCGGGAAGTTCCGCGTTGTCGGTGCGCCACGTCCGCACCACGCGCAGCCCGTCGAGTTTTGCCAGTCCGCCGAGCGTCCCGATGTAGAGCCGGCCATCATGCACGGCGCAGCAGTACAGGTAGTTGCTTGGAAGCCCGTGAAAGGCTGTCAGACTGCGGCCGATGCCATCCTGCCAGAGGGTCAGTCCCTTGGCTGTGGCCACAGCCAGCGCCGCCGGGCCGCTTCCGCCATTGACCGGACACAGGTGTGAGACGGCATTGCCGATCAGCATGGACGAGGCGGTATCGTAGCGCCGTACCACGCGGCCGTTGGACTCAAAAGCCACAATTCCCTGCGAGGTTGCCGCCAGCATCGGCGACAGACGCGACGTGGCGCACAGGTAGTTGATTTCGCGTACGGTTTCATCCTGCACGTGGCGCAGCACGTCGCCGGTTTCGGGGTCCAGAATGTCCAGCCCCTGCTCGAACGTGCCGACCCAGAGCCGTCCGGTGGCATCAAAGGCCAGGCTGGTCACATGGCCGGACTTCAGACGTTGCCTCGGACTTCCCGGACGGTCAAACCGCTCCCATTCAAAACCGCCATTGGCTTTGGGAGACACCACCTGCACTCCGTCTGGCGTGAGCGCCAGCAGCCGCTCGCCGACAACGGCCAACCTGACCTGACGGGGTGCCTTCGCCGACGCCTGGGCGGGAGACAGGCGCGCGGCGCGCAACATGGCTTCTGTCATCGGCTGGACTTCGACCACGCCGCCAACCACCAGACCGGCGTAGAGTTTGCCCTGATGCACGGCCAGCGAGCAGACGTTGGCCTGGCGCGAAACCAGTTCGAGCTGTTCGTCGCGCGTCAGCCGCGCGATGCCGGCGTCGGTTGCCACGTACAGATGCCCGTCATGCCAAGCAAAGTCTGTCACGTGGGGGGAGGGCAGCCCGCTTGCCGGAGGCAGGTGTTGCAGACTGCCCTCCCGCCAGATGAACAGCCCCTGCGCCAGTGTGCCGACGTACAGGCGCGTCCCCTGGGCATGCAGCGCGGTGATGCCGGTCATCCGCGTCGCCTGCGACGGCTGAAAGCGTTGGGCGAACACGCTGCCGTCGAAGTCATACAGGCCGCCGTCGAGCAGCCCGATGATCAGGTAGTCTGGCGTAGCCAGCAGACAACTGACGTGGACGGCCGGCGGACGGCGAAACTCGTGCCGGATGAGTTTGGTGCCGTCGTATTCGAGCAGGCCCGCCGCGCGCGTCCCGATAAAGAGCCGATCACGAAAGACGGCCAGCGCTGTCAGGGCGTGGTCGGGCAGGCCGTCAGCCGGCGTAAGCTGGCGGACTATCCTGCCATCGGCGGACAGAATCAGCAGCCCGCCGTCGGTTGCGGCGTAGAGCTGTCCGCGAAACTCCACCAGCGCGTGGATGTCGGAAGTGTCGAGCCAGAGCACAACACCGCTGGTGTCCGGCGCAGAGAGCGGCAGCGAACGGATGTCCGGCTGCCCGGCCGCGGCCGCCGCCAGCCGTACTTCCCGGACGGATTGCCGGGCCGACCACCAGAACCACACCCCGGCCGCGGCCACGAGCAGGACGGTCAGCCCCAGCGACAGCCACAACGTACGTGACGACAGGGAGCGTATCACCACAGACACTCACTTGCGTTTGAAAATGCCGCGTAATACATTTGAAACCTCACCGCTTCACGAAACCTTCTCTCGTCCCTCGCTGGTTTGCACCCTGTCCTGGTTTCGATGACCATCGCGATCGTCCTATGCAGTTCTCACCAAGGAGAATACACCTATGAGCCTTGCCACGTTGGAGTCGCTCAAACAACATCTGTTCCAAACCAACGCGGAGTATCGCAGCCTCGTCCGTGAACACCAGCGCGCCGATGCCCGCTTACAGGAAATTCTGGCGCTGCCTCATCCCCGCCCCGATGAACTGGAAGAATCCGCCCTGCTCAAACGTCGTAAGCTGTACCTGAAAGACCGGATGGAAGAAATTTTACGGCAAGCCCGAGCAGCCGTATAGCCAGCTTTTGACCCTCTTCCCCAGCGAGGGGCATGCGCTTTGCGCGGAGCGCCGCCTGTCACAGGTGGCGCTCCGTCGTTTTTGGTGTCGCCTGTGCTATAGGTTACGTGCGCCCGGCGCTTCGCCGGGCAGTCTGCCCCACGGGCAGCCATTTCACAGCGAGGCCGACCATGACAGCGCCACGACGGGAACGCATCCGTTTGCCCAGGCTGCGGGCAGCCGACTTTCAGCACCCACTGGACGTGGCGGCCCTGGATGCCGTCAAGCAGGCGCGGGGGCTGGACTTCATCATTCGCAAACTGAACGAATATGGCTGGGAACGCTGGTTCCGGGTGACGAACATCGCCGACAACGTGCGCGTCACGCCCCGGCAGTGCAAGCGCATTCACGACCTGCTCCGTGAAGCCTGCGCTATTCTGGCCCTGCCGGAGCCGGAGCTGTATCTCGACCAGGACCCGATTCTCAACGCCTACACGTTTGGGACGGAACAGCCCTTCATCGTACTTCAGTCCGGGCTGGTGGATTTTCTGTCGGAGGACGAGCTGCTGGGTGTCATTGCTCATGAACTGGGTCATATCAAGTGCGGCCACGTGCTGTACAAGATGATGGCCAACTTCCTCTCGATCATCATCGAGCGGATTGGGGAAGCGACCTTTGGGCTTGGCTCGCTGGTGGGAACGGGTCTTCTGCTGGCGCTGTATGAATGGGACCGCAAGGCTGAACTTTCCTGTGACCGGGCGGGGCTGCTGGTGGTTCAGGACCTGGACACCTACCTGACGCTGCTGCTGAAGCTGGCCGGGGGGAGTCGGGCGGTTTTCGACCAGCTCAACGTCGAGGAATTCCTGCGTCAGGCTGAGGCCTACGAAGAACTCGACCGCGACCTGCTCAGCCGGGTGTACAAGTTTTTGCAGGTGTACCGGCGCACGCATGCCTTCCCGGCCGTACGCGCCAGGGAAATCAAGCAGTGGGCGGAAACCGGTGCCTATGCGTCCCTGCTGGACGGCAGCTACTGGATGCGTCCGATGCCGCCCGATGACGTGCCGGGCCGGGCGTGGTCTCCGGCGGACAGCCCCGGCCCGCCGCCGACGGGTGGCGCGGTGGTACTGCCGGTCTGTCCGGCCTGTGGTGCCGGGCAGGTCGATCCCCAGGCGCGGTTCTGTTACCAGTGTGGGCATCCGATGGACCGGCCGGCGGCCAGGTCAGCCCTGCCGCCACCGTTGCTGGCAGAAACGGGGCTTCGTTGCCCCAACTGCGATGCGGTCATCTCGAAAAGCGACGTGTTCTGCCCGGTCTGCGGCTTGAACACGCAACTTGGATAAAGCCAGCCCTCAGCCGCCAGGTCGAAAGCGATGCGCGAAATCAAAACCGAACTGCTTCAGGGAGACTGCCTCGATGTGCTTTCCGAAACGTTCCCGGACAACACCTTCGATCTCATCATCACCTCGCCCCCCTACGCCGACAGCCGGGCAAAAACCTACGGCGGCATTCACCCGGATGACTACGTGGAGTGGTTTCTCCCGCGCGCCGAGGAATTCCGGCGTGTCCTGAAACCGAGTGGGACATTTATCCTGAACATCAAGGAAAAGGTGGTTGACGGCGAACGCCATACTTACGTGTTGGAACTTATCCTGGCGCTCCGCCGACAGGGGTGGCTGTGGACGGAAGAGTACATCTGGCACAAGAAAAACTGCTATCCCGGCAAGTGGCCCAATCGCTTCCGGGATGCCTGGGAACGCTGTCTGCAATTCAACAAAAGCAGGAAGTTCAAGATGTTTCAGGATGCCGTCCGTGTTCCGATGGGAAACTGGTCCGAGACACGCTTGAAATCACTCGGCAAAAATGATGTGGTGCGCTTTGATTCCCGTGTAGGCAGTGGTTTCGGCAAAAATATTGCCAATTGGCTGGGCCGCCATCTGGCCTATCCGACAAACGTACTTCATCTGGCGACGGAGACTGGAAACAAACAGCATAGTGCTTCATTTCCACTGGCCCTGCCGGAATGGTTTATCAGGCTCTTTACCGAAGAGGGTGACTGGGTCCTTGATCCATTCGTCGGTTCAGGAACGACCTGTGAGGCGGCGCAGAGGCTTAGGCGTAACTCAGTCGGAATCGACATCAAGTCAGAATATATAGACTTGGCACAAACACGTCTCCATCCAGTTAAGATGACCTTGTTTGAGCTTGGTGAAGACTATGGCATCAACGACGAAAAAAAAGCTCATAAAGAAGAAGCTGGCTGATTATATTGAGCAAAATATCGTTTCTTTTCATCAGGCTCGAAAACAAAGTCTCGAACAACTGAAATTAGAAGATATTCTTCGAAGGAAAAACCCATACCTGTACCGTGCGAAAGACATACAAACAGCAGAAGCCCTTGTAAGAAGCATCCTTGATGCACACCTGTCCTCACAGGAAGAGTCTATGTTCGGAGGATTTCTGGAAGGATTGGCTATCTTTGTTTGCAGTCAAGTTCACGGGGGACGCAAGTCATCGGCCACAGGCATTGATCTGGAGTTTGAAAAAAATGGAAAACACTACATTGTTTCAATAAAGTCAGGCCCAAACTGGGGAAATAGCCAGCAGATTGCTCGGATGATTTCCAATTTCAAAAATGCCAAAAAGATTTTGCAGCAAAACTCCCAAATAACATACGTTGAAGCAGTAAATGGTTGTTGCTATGGACGTTCTGTAAAACAACACAAAGGTGACTATATCAAGCTTTGTGGCCAGGCATTCTGGGAGTTCATATCAGATGAGGAGACACTCTACATTGATATTATAGAACCACTTGGAAAAGGGGCATATCAACCTAATCTACAAGTGCAAAAGCTTTACAACCAACTGGTAAATAAAATGACCGCAGAATTGCTACAAAAATTCTGCAAAAGTAATGGAAAATTGAACTGGGAAGAGATTTTAGCCTATAACTCCGGTAAATAACCCTTCTAACTTTGATATGTAAGATGGTTTCAGACACTTATGGTCTCTTACCTTTTTATGGAGACTTCTTTAAATGTCAGAGCTACTTGAACGGATTACGGCCAATCCCAAGCAGTGTACAGGGCGTCCATGCATTCGCGGTATGAGAATCCGGGTGTCTGATGTTCTGGATTTGTTTGCAGCAGGGCTGAATTCTGAACAAATTTTACAAGAGCTGCCCGATCTGGAAATGGATGATTTGAGGGCCGTGCTTACCTATGCGTCGCGTAAACTTGATCATCCCGTACTCATTGCCTGACCACGATTTACCCACGATAGAGTGAACACCAACCAAGGTATCTGAAACACCGCGATGCTGGCCAAGCGCATCATTCCCTGCCTCGATGTCAACGCCGGGCGGGTTGTCAAAGGCGTCCGCTTCCTCGATCTCGTGGACGCCGGCGACCCCGTTGCCCAGGCGCGGCGCTACGATGCCGAAGGCGCGGACGAACTCGTTTTTCTCGACATCACCGCCTCATCCGACCGCCGGGCGATTGTCACCCAGATGGTACGCGCCGTGGCTGATGCCGTGTTCATTCCCTTCACGGTCGGCGGCGGCATCCGTACCGTGGACGACATGCGCGCCATTCTCCTCGCCGGCGCCGACAAGATTTCCATCAACACGGCCGCCGTCCAGCAACCACAGCTCATTGCCGAAGGCGCGCTGAAATTCGGCAGCCAGTGCATCGTCGTCGCCATTGATGCCCGGCGCATCCCGGAGACAAACCCGCCACGCTGGGAAGTCTTTCTGCACGGCGGACGTACTCCGACGGGCAAAGACGCCATTGCCTGGGCCATCGAAGCCGAACGGCTGGGCGCCGGCGAAATCCTGCTGACCAGTATGGACCGCGACGGCACACAGGACGGCTACGATCTCGAACTCACCGCGCAGGTGGCCGCCGCGGTGTCCATTCCGGTCATTGCTTCAGGCGGCGTGGGGAAGCTTGAACACCTGCATGCCGGTTTGACCGTCGGCGGGGCCAGCGCTGCGCTGGCCGCTTCCATTTTTCACTTCGGGCAGCACACCATCGCCGAGGCCAAAGCCTACCTGCACGCGCGCGGGGTGTGCGTCCGGCAGGTCTGACCGCCGGGCGCATCAGCCGCCGGAGCCGGAACCGGCGCAATCGCACCCAGAGCGTCCAGTTCCGCCTGCTTGGAGCGCACGAGGTCATAAACGGCCGTATCCAGCCAGGCACGGGTTTGAAACCGGGGATACACCGCCAGACGCGGACGCAGTACAAAACCCCACGCCGCCAGTTCGGCTGCGTAGCGCGCCGGAGCCAGCCAGGGGGCATCCGGGTTGATCTGGTCCGGTTCCGGCGAAATACCGCCCAGGTCACGCGCTCCGGCCAGCACCAGTTCCCGCCGGTCGGCAGCCTCTGGCACGAGGTTGGGCGGAATCTGGATGACGATGTCCGACGGCAGAATGGCGCGCGCCAACCGTACGACGGCGGCCAGCGTTGGAACGTCCGGCCCCGTCCAATCCGCCATGGCCGTTCCCGGATGGGGAACGAACGGCTGAAGGATGACCTCCTGAATGTGTCCGTACTGGTGATGCAGTTCGGCAATCGCCTCCAGCGAGGCTTCGCGGTCGGCCGGTGTTTCACCGATGCCGATGAGCAGACCCGTTGTAAACGGCACCTGCGCCCGTCCGGCCGCAGCCAGTGTCGCCAGCCGCAGGTGGGGTGCCTTTCCTGGCGCATGCTGATGGGCTGGCTGCCGGAGCAGCTCCCGGCTGGTTGTTTCCAGCATCATGCCCATCGAAACACAAACCGGGCGCAGACGGCGGAATTCTTCCTCTGTCTGATTGCCGATGTTGATGTGCGGCAGCAAACCCTGTTCGAGCGCCAGCCGGCACACGGCGGCCAGATAGTCGTGGTAGTCCCGGAAACCCCAGGCAGCCAATGTTGCCCGCAGGCGCGGAAAGACCATGACGCCTTCGCCGCTCATAATAAGCACTTCATGACAACCAGCCTGTTTTCCGCGAACAAAACAGCTCGCCGCTTCTTCGAGGGAAGCCAGCGGGGTCGGGCGCGCGAAAGCGCAGTAGCCACAGGCAAAAAGACAACTGTAGGTGGGAATGAACGTCAGGCTGTGCGAGCAGGTGACGACTTCCAGCCGGTGCGGTTCCGAACCGGAGGCTTCCCAACCTGCGCCGGTGCCTTCCAGGCCTGTGGGCTGGGAACCGCCCCGTTGCATCTTTTCCGGGCGTGCGTATGCTGAAACCAAGTCAACCATCCTGCCGTTGGCGTGCCGGACCATAGCGGGTCACGCAATGGCTGAAATGTGAGGGATGCCTATTTCCAAGGTCGAAGGTAACACACAAGGTCTCAAATCCAGTCAGGTCAGGCGGCTCGAACGCCTGCTTGCGCGCCGGGTTCCGCCACGGGACATCATCACTCCGGAGTTGGCGCGGCAGATGACGGAACTTTCGGCTGAAATCCGGCGGCAGGTCGGCGTGCTCATCAGCCGGCACGGACAGGTCGAATGTGTCATGGTCGGTGACGCCGGTAGCATCGTCATTCCCGACCTCAAGCGGGTGCGCGTCGGACAGGGGCGTTTTCGCGGGTTGCGGTGTCTGCACACGCAGCTTTCCGGGCCGGGGCTGACCCGCGACGACCTCAACGACCTGGCATTGCTGCGTCTCGATCTCATGGGCGTCATCAGCGTCGGCGACAACGGCCTGCCAAACTGGATTCACGCCGCCCATCTTCTCCCCGCCACCGATGCTGTCACGGACGATACAGCAGAACCTTGGGCCTACTTGGACAAAGTGCACCCCGGTCAGCTCCAGGTGGATTTCCTCGACCTCATCGAACATCTCGAAGCCGAGTTTGCCCGCACCCGGCGGCTGCGGGACGCGCGTGACCTGCGGGACCGCGCCATGCTGGTCGTGGTCACGACCGGGGCGCTGGCAGACGCCGAAGCCTCCATGGAAGAACTCGTCGAACTGGCGGAATCGTGCGATCTGGTCGTGGTGGACAAGCTCATCCAGCGGCGACGCGAACTCGACCCCAAAACCCTGCTCGGCAAAGGCAAGCTGCAGGAAGTCATCATCCGCAGCCTCCAGCATGCGGCCGATGTCCTGCTCTTTGACCAGGACCTGTCTCCAGCGCAGGTACGGACCATCGAAGCGGCAACCGACCTGAAAATTCTCGACCGCACCCAGCTCATTCTGGACATCTTCGCCCAGCGCGCCCGCAGCCGCGAAGGGAAAGTTCAGGTCGAACTGGCGCAGCTCAAATACCTGTTGCCGCGTCTGGCCGGACACGGGGCGGATATGTCCCGGCTGGCCGGCGGCATCGGCGCCCGTGGGCCCGGCGAGACGAAACTCGAAGTGGACCGCCGCCGGGCCCGCGACCGGATTGCCGACCTGGAAAAACTCATCACGAGCCTGCGCAGCCAACGCCAGACACGCCGTGCGCAACGTGACCGGCAGCAGTTGCCAGTGGTTTCCATCGTCGGCTACACCAACGCCGGAAAGTCCACCCTGCTCAACACGTTGACCTCCAGTGAGGTCGTGGCCGAGCGCCGCATGTTTGCCACCCTCGACCCCACAAGCCGCCGGCTCCGCCTGCCGCGCGACCGCGACATCATTATCAACGATACCGTCGGGTTCATCCGGGACCTGCCACCCACGCTGATGGCAGCTTTCAAGGCGACGCTCGAAGAAATCGAAACTTCCGATTTGCTCCTGCACCTGGTGGACATTGCTGCTCCCGACTACGAACGGCGCATCGCCGCCGTGGAGGACATCCTGGCGCAACTGGGGCTTTCGCACCTGCCACGCCAACTTGTCTTCAACAAGGCGGATCTCCTTCCGGCCGAGCAGGTCGCAGCGCTCTGCGTCCGCCATCAGGCAATTGCCATCGTGGCTTACGACCGGGCAACGCTGCCGCCGCTATTGCAATCCATAGATGCCTGGCTTTCTTCACCTGGCAACCGGGAAGCAGGCGTGGGCGCCGGATATGCCCCCTGGGAACCGGTTGGCAACGCCAGCGCGCTTGTTTCCTGAAGCACGTTCCCGACGGGTACTTTTGCCCTCAAGCCGGTGGCTGCCTGCTGCCCAGGCCTGAAACGTCGTCAAACGCCACAAAATGACTTTTCTTGATTGCACCTATGATTCAGCTATGATGCGCGCCTTGTTGCGCGATTCCTACCTTTGCTGGGCGATGTGACTTTCTTTTATCGTGTTACGTTTCATGTTCCGGTCTTTTCCATCATCCGTTTTTCCTCTTCACGCCGCCTGGGCCGTCCTGACCCTGGCGGCCTGGCTGTTCTGTGGGGTGGTGATGACCACGCCGGTCATGGCCCAGGGAGGACTCCAGGCCGATGCCATGCAGGACCCCCTCCAGCCGCAACTCATTGAAGACGTGCAGTTCCGGGGCAACCGCCGGATTCCTACTGACACCCTGCGCCTGTACGTCACCATGAAACCGGGCGACCTCTACAGCGCCGAGCAGGCCCAGCGCGACTACCAGGCCGTTCTCGCCCAAGGCTTTTTTGACCCCCTGCGCAGCAATGTCACCCTCGAACCGGGCAATACAGGCGGCGTCATCGTCGTCTTCAACCTGACCGAATATCCGGTCATCCGGGACATTCAGTACGAAGGATTGAAGTCCATTCAGCTCAGCGATGTGCTGACCCGCTACAAAGAAAAGCGCATCTCGCTTACCAAGGACTCCCCCTACGATCCCGTCCAAGTCAAGCGGGCAGAAGCCGAACTCAAGACCATGCTCAGCGAACGTGGCCGCCCCAATGCCATCGTGACGGCCGAAATCGAGGACGTATCGAAGACCTCCATCATCATCATCTTCAATGTGGACGAAGGCGCGCGCGTCCGGGTCGCCAAAATTGACTTCGAGGGCAATCAGGTCTTTTCGAGCCGCACGCTCCGCAAGCAGATGAAATACACCAAACCGTCCGGCTTTCTCACCCGCTTCACCTCCAAGGATGTCTATTCACCGGAGAAGTTCGAGACGGACATGCAGTTGGTGGCGCAGTTCCTGCGTGAAAAGGGCTACCTGCGCCCGACGATTGGCAAGCCTCGCATCGAGAACATCGGCAAGGTCGGCGGCGGCATCCCGCTTATCAGCAAAAAGTCCGACGGACTGCGGATTGTCGTCCCGATTGACGAGGGCATCCGCTACCGGTTTGGGGAGATCACCACGGAAGGTTCAACCATTTTCACACCCGAACAGGTGCTGCTCATTTCAGGGATGCGCAAGGGCGACATCGCCAGCGCCAAAACCATCCGGGAAGGCGTCTATGAGCGCCTCAAAAAGGCCTATGGCAGCCGGGGTTACATTCAGGCGGATGTCAACGTCCAGCCCACCTTCAAGCCACCCGCCCCCGGAGAATCCGAAGGCGTCGCGGATTTCACCATTTTCATCGAGGAAGGTTCGGTCTATACCATCGAGCAGATCGAGTTTTCCGGCAACAACACGACCCGCGACAAGGTGCTGCGGCGCGAACTGCTCGTCAGCGAAGGTGAGCCGTACAATCAGGAACTGATGGAGTATTCCATCCTGCTGCTCAACCAGCTTGGCTACTTCGACGAAATCAAAAAGGAAGACATCCAGACGACGACCGACGAACGCCGCAAGACGGTCAACGTCGTCATCAAGGTCAAGGAACGTGGACGCCAGCAGATTCAGTTTTCTGGCGGTGTTTCCGGCATTGGCGGCTCGTTCATCGGCCTGACCTACACGACAAACAACCTGTTTGGCTACGGACAGAGCGTTGCGGTGGACATCCAGGCCGGAAACCTCTTTCGCAACATCGCCCTGTCGTACAGCGATCCCTACTTCCTTGACCGCCGGATTGGGTTTGGCGTTTCGGTCTTCAGTCAGCGTTTCCGTTATGCCAGCGGCATCAGCGGCGCGGCCATTGCCAGCGGCTTTTTCAACAGCTTCACCGGACTGGACGAGCGAAACCTCTTTACTCAGGACACCACCGGGGCTTCGCTATCGCTTTCCGCTCCGCTGGCCGTACTCACCAACCGGTTTCCCAAGTTCAGCCGCGTCTCGCGGATTGGCGTCAGCTACAGCTACAGCCGCTCACGCATTACCGATCCGCCGGTCAACCGTGACAACAACCCCGACAACGACATCATCGTGACCTTCGCGCAGCCGGGCATCACGATCAGTTCCCTGACACCCTCGTTCGTCTATAACACGGTCAACAATCCCATCAACCCGACGAACGGGCGCAACTTCACCCTCAGTTTCACCTGGTCGGGCCTGGGCGGACGGGTCAAGAACCTGGCCCCGGTGCTCGAATACCGTGAATTCCGCCCCTTCCGTTTTCTGGGGCAGGGCATCGAAAAACCGGCCGTGCTGGGCATGCGCTTCCGGGCGGCCCACGTGAGCGCCTACGGCACGCCCTTTGACAGCAACTCGCTGGCTTTCATCGGCGGCGTTCCCCAGTTCAACCGCTTCTATACGGGCGGCGAGTTCGAGATTCGCGGCTACGGGATTCGTACGATTTCACCGGTTGCCCCCATTGAGGACCGCCGGACAACGACGGACGTCCGGGTCGTGGATGCTCTGACCGGACAGGTGCTGCAACCGGGCCTGCAGGTCAGCCCGACGGTCATTCAGGAATACACCTACACGGACAAGCTCTTTCCGCTTCCGCCTGGCTCTTTCCAATTCATTCCGGTTGGCGGCGACTCCCAGTTGTTGCTGAACCTTGAGTATCGCATCCCTATTGTCGGGCCGCTTTCGGTAGCCCTATTTGCCGATGGCGGCTCGGTGTTCAACCTCCGCTCCCTGAGCGATCAGAGCATCCGCGCGCGGGCGCTGCCGGCTACGCTGGGTTCGACGCCCGATTCACCCGTGCCGGGCCCCATCATTCTGCGCCCGGACGGCACCCGCCTTGACGGCACCCGTCCCAACGATCCCAATCCCAGCGGCCCCCTGCCGGATGGCTTTCGGGTGGCGTTCGTTCAGGCCCAGCAGGCTTCCCGGACGCAGGTCAACCTGAGCCAGACGCTGGGCGGCATCGGGCGCAACTTCCGCGCCTCGCTTGGAGCCGAGTTGCAGGTCAACCTGCCGGTGTTACAGGTGCCCTTCCGCCTGATTTTTGCCTATAACCCCGGCGCGAAAACCAACGTCTTTGACCCACGCCAGCTTGGTATCATTGAAGAACGTGGTGTCATCCGCTTTACTGTCGGGCGAACGTTCTAGGGTGGCGTGGTTTGCTTCCGTGCCGACCTTCCTGGTTACTGTTTTGTGAAGGATACAGCTTATGCCCCTGTTTGCATGTCTTGCGTTGAGCCTCCTGCCTCCGGTTGGCGAAAGCCTGCCGGTGTCCCCCGCCATCACAACTGAACCACCTGCACCACAGGCGGCCCCGGCTCCGCCCCGCATTGCGGTCGTCAACACCCAGGCGTTTGGTGAACTCATCAACGAATACCGGCAGCAGGTCGTGACACTCCAGACCGAGTTTCGCCCGACACTGGATGCTATCCAACGCTTAGGGGCCGAGATTCAGGCCGAAGAAGACGCGCTTCAGCGTCTGGCCGACCAGCTTGCGCCCGATGTGCGCCTCAAACGCACCGATGACCTCGAACGCAAGAAAAAGGACTTCAAACGGCGGCAGGAAGACCTCAACGAAGCCGTCGAAAAGCGGGCCGCGATTTTGCTCAATCCCGTCCGCGAAAAGATTTCCAAGGCGCTCGAAGCCTATGCCAAGGAGCGTGGCATTCACATTCTGCTCGACGTTGTCACGGCGGCCGAAGCCGGAGGACTCGTCTATCTCGCGCCCGGCATGGACATTACCGAAGACTTTGCTGCCCGCTATAATCAGAACAACCCGGTCACGAAGCCGGCAGCTTCCCGCTAGTCAATGGTTTTGTGCGCCCATAGCTCAGTTGGATAGAGCAACTGCCTTCTAAGCAGTAGGTCGTAGGTTCGAGTCCTACTGGGCGCACTGCATCCGCTTCAACCAGTCCCGGCCGGCACCGGAGAACCGTCGCCGGCCCCAACCAGAGAAAGCCATTGGGCAGGCTTTCCTGTCCGGTCAGGTTGCGGGACGGGCCGCAACCTCACGCTCATAGCCAACCACCTCCCATGTCACGCCGGCTCGCTGCTTTTCTGCTTGGCTTTTGGTTGTTTGGCGCGTGGCCGCTGCCCCAGGCGGCCCTCCTTCCCACGGACCTTCCCAAGTCCGTGCCCATGCTGGCCGAGCAACCGCTGGCTGACTTCCAGGCGCGGCGGGCGCGCCTGCGGGCGCAGTTGAAGGACGGGATCGTGCTTGTTCCCGGACGGATCGAAACCTCACTGGGCGTGAGTGAGAAATTTTTTCAGGACGAAAACTTTTTCTACCTCACCGGCGTGGAAGCGCCGGGCGCAACGCTGCTGCTCACTCCGGTTCCCTACCAGGGCGCGCAGGAAATCCTGTTTCTTCCGCGCCGCGACCCGCAGATGGAACGCTGGACGGGCCCCCAGCCGGGACCGGATCAGGAAGCCGAGCAACGCTTTGGCATGGAAAAAGCCCTGCCGACCGATACGCTCTCCCAAGTGTTACGGGAAATTGGGGCCGCACTCCCGGACGGCAGCAAAATTTACCTCATCGCCAACCCGCAGGAGACGCAAGAACGGGCCGTCCGCACACTGCTGGAGCTGGTGCAGCAAACTGTCCCGGCACTTCCCATCACTGATGCCCGCTCGGCCGTCAATCTCATGCGCATGTGCAAGACACCGGCTGAGGTGGACCTGCTGAGGAAAGCCATCCGCATCACCGGCGCGGCCTTCCGTGATATTCCCAGACACCTGACGGTCGGATGCTACGAGTATGAAATCGAGGCCGTCGTTCTGGCCGCCTTCTACCGTAACGGTGCGGAGCGGCCGGGCTACCCCTGCATTATCGGGAGCGGGCAGAATGCCACCATCCTGCACTACAACCGCAACCGGGACCAGATTCGGGATGGCGATCTCGTGGTCGTGGATGTCGGTGCACAGTACCGGGGCTATACGGCTGACATCACACGTACCTTTCCGGCCAACGGCAGGTTCAGCCGGCGGCAGCGCGAACTCTACGAACTCGTCCTGGCAGCGCAGGAAGCGGCGGTCAAAGCCTTTGTACCCGGCAAAAGCCGGATGAGTGACCTGACCAGGGCCGCCCGGGAGGCGATGCGTTCCAGCCCGCTGCGTGCCGGCAACAACCTGACCCTGGACAACTTTTTCATCCACGGGCTGGGGCACTTCATCGGCCTCAACGTTCACGACGTGGGCGACTACGGGCAGCCACTTCCGCCGGGGAGCGTCATCACCATTGAGCCGGGGGTTTACATTCCGGCCGAACGCATCGGCATCCGCATCGAAGACGACTACCTGGTGACGGAGACCGGACTGGTCAAGCTTTCCGGCGACATTCCTTCGCGCCCGGAAGCCATCGAGCAGGCTATGCGCCAGGCGCACCGGCTGCCCCGTCAGCGGGATTCAGTCAAGGATTGAGTTCGATGGCCGGCGGCGGTCATACCGGATGCTGACGCGCTGCCCCGGCCAATAGCGGTTTTCCCGCCCGGACGTATCCACCACGTCAAACGACTCGTACTCGACACTGGCCACTTCGTACCGGTAGCGTACCAACGTGCCCTGGCCTGCCGGGCGGATGTCGAGCACTTCACCTTCGATGATGCGACCAGACTGACGTAACCAGCGTCGCCGGGCGGCTTCCGGGTCTTCCCGGCCCAACAGACGCTGCCACCAGCTCCGCCAGCGGCTCAGCGTGCCTTGGGAACGTACTTCCGCCATGGCCAACCATCCGGTGTGGCTAGTTCTCAGAGCCCGGGGTTGCCGGGACGAAGACTCCGTCCCGAAGCACCAGGTCATCCGCCGTGCCAAACTCGCCATCCGCCCCCGCCGAGACAATGCTGTACTGGGTCAGCAGCGGTGTGGTCAGCGGACTGGTCGCCGCCAATGCACCCGTGGGCTGGTAGCGCAGCTTCTTGCCCCACGCATCCGTCACCAGGTTGGGCGCCAACCCTGCCGTCCGCAGTTCCTGAAGCTGAGGCGAGGGCAGTGCCCCCCGCTGCTTCTGGTAGGCCTGAATCGCCAGGGCAAGTTCGAGCATCCGCGCCCGGCTGGCGGCGCGGGCACGTTCCTGCTCGTCAGCATACCACCGCGCAGCCCGGTAGCCGCCATACACCAGCAGCGCCGGCAGCACCAGACTGGACAACACCACGCCAGCCTGTGCCCAGCGCAGACCGCCGAAGTGCGCCGGTTCGCGCCGCGCCCGGCGGGAGGCCCTCAGACTCACATAGGCACCGAGCAGCGCCGGGACAATGAGCCAGGGGGTAAAGAAACTTCCCAGCCCCAGAATGGCACAGGCGAGGCCGCACACTGCCTCTCCCACCCGTGGCAGGGCGACAATTTCATCCGTCTGTGGCGCGGCGATGGCGCGCGCGCCGCAGACACAACCAGCCTGTAAGTCTTGATGTTTCCGACCACAGCAAGGACATACCATCGTTGCCGGTTTCCTCCTCCGTCGCTCCGGGCCGGGATGCGGTTTTGTTTTCATCTGGCGTCTTTCGCCCTCCGCATAACTCGCGTTAAAGCGCCTGCTAGGTAGCCCGGTACCAGGAGGGCGCCTGTTTTTTGGCCAGTGCCGGTTCCCATACCCCATCCTGTTCCGGCGCGGCCGGTGTGGTCGGCTCAGCCGGGGGCGTGTCGCCAGTCATGTCCAGTCGCCGGGCTTCCAGATAGGTGTGGTACATCCGGTGCACGACCGTCCAGTGGGACAACACGGCCAGCACCCACAGCACCGCCCGCATTTTGTGCAGGAACGGGTTGTCTTCCGGGCCGATTTCAGTCAGCGAGCCGATGATGATGAGCACCACCCGTTCCGGGCGCTCCAGAAAGCCGACCTTGCACTGCTGGATGAGATTTTCCGCCCGCGCGCGGGTGTAGCTGACCAACACCGAACCCAGCAGCGCAATGCCCGCGAGTGTGACGTAGAGCGTACTGTGCTGGGGCGTATTCCGCGCATAGAACACCATGATGCCGATCAGGACGATGACATCCGAGTAGCGGTCGAGCACCGAATCAAAGAAGCCGCCAAACCGTGTCACCCGTCCGGTGAGCCGCGCCACCCGTCCATCGAGCATGTCGAACAGATTGGCCACGATCATCACCAGTCCGGCAATGAAAAAGTGACCCCACCCATAAAGGACAGCACAGCCGATGTTGATGAGCAGCCCGATGAAAGTCAGCGTATTCGGGTTGGGAAAGATTCGGGCAAGGTAGCGAACCAGCGTGTCCAGAACCTTTGTGCCAGCACTGCCAATGCGTTCACTAAGCATGAAGCCGCTGGAAACCTTTCTCCGCCAGGATGACCGTCCGTCTGACCCGTAAACGATTGAAAATGACAATCCAGCCTATGTTGCCCCCAACCTGGCTGTCAAGAAACGGGCTGACCGAATCACGGGCCCTACCGGATGGGTTCACGCAGCGCCTCCGCCAGCCAGGTGTAGCGTCGGGCGGCTTCCACCTGCCGCACGGCCAAGCCAATGGCACGGGTTGTTCCCAGCAGCACCGCCGTCCGTTTGGCGCGCGTCAGCGCCGTGTAGAGCAGGTTGCGGCTCAGCACCGGAAACGCCTGCGTATGCAGCACAATCACCACCGCCGGATACTCCGACCCCTGGCTTTTGTGGACGGAAAGGGCAAAGCCGTGGCTGAGTTCGTTGACATCCGCCCAATCATAAGTGATGCACCGCCCGTCGTAATTCACGGTCAGGGTTTGATCCTCAAGCTGGATGTCCACGATGCGCCCGATGTCGCCGTTGAAGACTTCGCGGGTGTAGTTGTTGACACGCTGCACGACCTTATCCCCGACCCGGAAGCGGCGTCCCAGACGCTCGATTTCAGGCTGCCCCGGACGCAGCGGATTGAGCGCCTGCTGTAAGCGCCGGTTGAGTTCGACGGCGCCAATCTCCCCCCGGTTCATGGGCGTCAACACCTGGATGTCGTTCACCGGGTCGTACCCAAAACGCCGGGACAGACTCGCCACAACCTGTTCGAGTCGCGCCTGGATGTCTGCCGGGGTGTCGGCCGCCACGAAATAGCAGTCGGTGGTTGTCCTGCCATCCGGTCGGATAAGCTGGGGAAACTGTCCCGTACGAATCCGGTGGGCATTCTGGATGATGGCGCTGCCCTCAGCCTGGCGAAACACCTGGGTCAGACGGCAGACCGGCACGACTCCGGCGGCAATGATGTCACCCAGCACCCGGCCCGGGCCGACGGAAGGCAACTGGTCCACATCCCCCACGAGCAGAAGCCGTCCCCGCGCCGGCATGGCCTTGAGCAGCGCCGCAGCCAGTGGGGCGTCGAGCATCGAGGCTTCGTCCACGATGACGGCATCCGTGTCGAGTGGGTAATCGCTGTCGTGGGTGAAGCGTCCCCGGGCCGGATCGTAGGCCAGCAGCCGATGCAGGGTACGCGCCTCGACGCCGGTCACTTCGGAAAGCCGCTGGGCAGCGCGTCCGGTCGGTGTCGCCAGCTCAACCCGCAGCCCAAGCCAGCGGAACAAACCAACGATGGCCCGCAACGTCGTTGTCTTGCCACAGCCGGGGCCGCCCGTAACCACTGCCACGCGCTGCGTTGCCGCCGTCAGCACGGCCTGCTGCTGCTCCGGCGACAGTTGCAGCGACTCCCTGGCCGCGTAGGCGTCCAGCCACTGCCGCGCCGGTGCTTCCAGTTGGGTCAGGGGACGCAGGGTGAGACCACGCAGCAGCCGCGCAATATGCTGCTCGGCATAAAACAGGTACGGCAGGTGATAACTCGCTTCCAGCACGTTAGGCGGCGCGGGCGGACGGGCCACCAGTTCGGCCTCGGCGGTCAGAGTTGCCAGGACAGCGTGCAGGCGCTCGGCATCAGTCACGCCCAGAAGCGTTTGCAGGGAGGCGAGCAGCCGGCTTTCTGGCAGAAAACAGTGCCCCTGGTCGGCGGCTTCCTGAAGCACGTGGAGGCAGGCCGCCCGCAGACGCATTTCCGCATCCGGCGCTATGCCCAGATTGGCCGCAATCGCGTCGGCGGTTTTGAAACCCACCCCGTAGATGTCCCGCGCAAGCTGGTAGGGATTTTCGATGACGGTCTGAATCGCACGGGCCCCATACTGCCTGTATATCTTGGCGGCATAGTGGGTGGAGACGCCATGCGACTGCAAAAACAGCATCACGTCTTTGATAGCGCGCTGTGCTTCCCAGGCCTGTGCAATCAGCTCAACGCGCTTGCGGCCGATGCCGGGCACTTCGCTCAGGCGGTGGATGTCCGTCTCGATGATCTGCAATGTGGCTTCCCGGAAGTGGGCAACGATGCGCCGGGCCGTGACAGGGCCGATCCCTTTGATGAGACCGGAACCCAGGTATTTCTCGATGCCGGCCAGCGTTGCCGGCTGGGTGACTTCGTGCTGGGTAGCTTTGAATTGCGGGCCGTGCGTGGGATGGGTCGTCCAGAACCCGGACAAACGGAGCGTCGCCCCTGGCGACAGTGCCGGGAAGTACCCGACCACCGTTACGGCCTCACGCTCACCGTTCACCCGGAGGCGCAACACCGTGTAGCCTGTTTCCGGGTTGGTATAAGTCACACGCTCGACGGCACCAACGAGAACCGAAGGCGGCCGGGAGTTGTTCATCACGGGAGATCAACCCAGACGTCGCCCTGTTCAACCGTCGCAGGAAAGGTCATCAGCCTTTTGGGTGCCAGCGGGTTGCTGGTGCATTCACCCGTCGCCACATCAAATGACCAGTGATGCCACGGACAGGTCACTTCCGTCCCGATGAGCACCCCTTCGTGCAAGGACGCCCCCATGTGCGGACACCCTGCCTCACTGGCATGAATGCGGCCGTTGCAGTTGTAAATGACCACCTTGTGCGACGCTAACGCAAACAGACGCATCTGCCCCGGACGTACCTCGGTCAGTGCGGCAACTTTGACACGCGGCATGGATGAACTCCCTGACAAACCCCAAAAACGACAACGCCCCGGTTGCCCGAGACGTTGTTGAACAGGCGTTTCCCAAAGCGGGATAAGCCGTACCACCTACCATAACCAGTTGACCTTCAACTAGTTGCAGGCAGAATCGGGACAGATGCGGTCAGGCGGAACAGCAGGATAAAAGATGAAAATCAGACGCTTGTCGCCGGGAATTTCCTGCCCCTGACCATAGTCATTCCAAAGCGAGGCATTGTTGGTAATGTTGCCATCCGCTGGTGCACCGCGCAACCCGGAGTAGCTCAGCCCGATGTAACGCATTCCCGGCGCAATAGGGCTATTGTGAACCTGGTAGTCAATATACCAAGTCGGCTGCTGCGAAGGATTGGAAAAGCCAAACCAAGGCATGCCCGAATCGTTCTCCCACTTGACAGGGTCCCCACCCGGTGCTTCGTAGAACATGCCATCCTTTGGGTAGCGCCCCCGGTTGGTCTGGGCAAATATCTCCAGCGATGACCCAATCGTGCGGGCCGTCTGTTGAAACCAGCCACGCCGGGCGGTTTCCCGCGCCTTGATAAGGTTAGGCACGGCAATCGCCGTGATAATCCCCAAGATGAAAACGACCATGATGAGTTCAATCATCGAGAACCCACGTTGCGTACGATAAGGCGTCTGACGACGAAGCTCCAGCGAAAAGGTGCTCGACATGCCTTCACTTCTCCTTCACCAAGAAACCGGAAGCGGCAGCAGGCATCTCGCCTGACCATACCCAATGGGAGCAGAGTTGCCTTGAGTTGAACGTTGGCACAATGTGATTTCTGCAAACTTCGATCCAAAATGATGAAAACGGCTCCCTCCGGGAGCTTGGCACATCTGCAACAAAAGACCTTAAATCTTTGGTCAAGAAAAGCTTGCGCCGGAGGTGACACATCGTGGGCGGGAAACGGAAGCGCCGGGAAAGAGCCAGACCGTGGTTTTCCGGTGACGGATTTTTGTTACCACATTGTGGAAAGCTGACACGTTTTGTCAGCTTTTCCGGTCATGCTTCAGGGAAGGAAGGCACGCCGGTGGAGGGCTTGCCCTCTCCCGCCAGGATACTGCTATGAGATGTCCGCGCTGTTTTTATGAAGTACCGGTGGATGCCGAGCAGTGCCCGAAGTGCAAGCTGGCGACGCCCAAAGTACAGCAGGCCGGCGTCAGCACTGGCCTGGCCGGCAAATACGCCGCGCCCCAAGTCAAGGCAAAAACAGCCGCCGGCAAGACCGCCAGGCTCACCAAGGGCAAGACTGGCACTCTGGCACAGGAAGAAGCCAAGCCAGGACTTCCCCTCAACCGCTGGCAGCTCATCGCCTTGCTTGGTGGCGTGCTGATCCTCTTCGGACTGCTCGGTTACGGAGTCAGTGAATACCGCTTCTGGCACACGCCCGCCCCGACAGAACAACTCGGTGCGCTTCACCTTGTCGAGCGGGCACCGGCCAGCGGAGGCGGAAACATTGGCGAAGCCATCACCGCCTACCTGACCCGTCTCGTCGAAGAAAAAAAAGTTGAGCAGGTGGAAGGGTGGGAGGTCGAGTGCCAGGGTACGAAGTGCCGGGTGACGTACACCATCAAACTCGTCAACCAGAAGGAGCCACAGGTAGCCATCTGGGAAGTGGATCTCGAAAACCGGAAAATATCGCCTCAAAATGGCTGGGCCATTGATTTGACCAGGTAAGTTCACCACTGATTTCACTTCACACCCAAAGATGCCATCCATGCCAACCTCCTCCCCCACCAAACCACGCCAGGTCCTGCTCTACGACGGGCTGTGCGGCTTCTGCAACTGGGCCGTCAGGTTCGTCATTACCCATGACACCCAAGGGACGATGTACTTTGCCCCCCTCCAGAGTGAATATGGCAACCAAGTCATCGCCTGCCACTCGTGGCTGGCCACGGTGGACTCGGTGGTGCTCGTCGAAACCACGGATGACGGCATCGAACAGGTTTTCGTCCGCTCGACGGCCGCACTGCGGATTGCCGCCTACCTTGGCGGATGGTGGCGCTGGTTGACGCTGGGCTACGTCCTGCCCGGATTTCTTCGGGACTGGCTCTACGATGCCTTTGCCCGTATGCGCTACCGGCTGTTCGGGCGGTATGAGACCTGCCTTGTTCCTTCGCCGGACATCCGCGCGCGTTTTCTCTGGGTGTCACCGTAAGTTCTCCTGTGATTTGCACCCCAATTGCCGCCTCAACCCCGGATGACCTGCTGGCGGCCCTGCCGGTGGCGGCCGCGGCGGCGGACTGGCTGGAGCTGCGCCTTGATGCCCTGCACAACCTTTCGGTCGAGGCCGTGCTCCGGGCGCTTCACCACGTCCTGCCCCGTCGCCCCCGGCCGGTCGTGGTCACCTTTCGCCCCCGCGAACAGGGTGGCTTTCGGGACCTCTCCCACGCCGACCGCCTGCGGTTCTGGCACAGCGCCCTGACGACGCCGGCCGAGGCCTTCGACCTTGAAACCGATCTCATCGCGCCGCTTCTGCCGACTTATCCGCCCGACCATCCGGTGTGGGCGCGGGTCGTGGTTTCCCATCACGACTTTCAGGCGACACCGGCCGACATCCACGCCTTTGCTCTGGCGCACTTCCCGCCTCATGCCGGCACGGTCAAACTGGCGGTCAAGGTCAACCAACCGGATGACGTATGCCGCCTGTTTGACTGGCTGACCGGGACACCTTCGGCAACACCTTCCACCTGGCAGAAAATCCCGGTCGGAATGGGCGGGCTGGGCGTTCTGACGCGCATTCTCGGCCCGGCTTACGGCGCGCGCTGGACTTACAGCACGGGCCACGATGGCCGGGCCGTGGCTCCGGGACAACTCACCGCCACCGAACTCCGCGAAACCTTCCGTCTGTCCTCCCTCGACCGCCACACCATTGTGGCCGGACTTCTGGGCTGCCCCGTTGCGCACTCCCTTTCCAAAGACCTGCACAATGCCGCCTTTGCCCACCTTGGACTCAACTGGGTTTACATCCCCGTTGAAGTCTCCCCGGACGACCTCGCGCCGTTTTTACGCGACGCCATCCACCCCCGCACCCGGCGTCTTCCCTGGACAGTTGGGGGCTACAGCGTCACCCTGCCCCACAAGGTCGCCATCCTCCCTTACCTTGACCGGCTCACGGCAATGGCGGCGCGTGTCGGCGCGGTCAACACCATTCTGGTTTCCGGGCAGGAACTCATCGGCGACAACACCGATGTCGCCGGAGCGATGCGTCCGTTGCAGCAGCGATTTGCCGTGGAAGGAGAGCCGGTGGCCGTTCTGGGCGCGGGTGGTGCGGCCCAGGCGGTCGTCTGCGGACTCGTCGCGGCCGGTGCCCAAGTCACCGTGTTTGCCCGCCATCCCGCCCGTGCACAGGACCTTGGCGCCCGGTTTGACGTCCCCATTGTGCCGTTGGACGATTTCCACGGACGGCGGTTTGTGGGACTCGTCAACACTACCCCGGTCGGTATGGCCGGTTATGCCGAAGGTGCCTGCCCAGTGCCTCCAGAACGGCTGGAAGGGCTGGCCTGGGTCTATGACCTCATCTACCGCCCACGGCACACAGCGCTTTTGCAGGCTGCCAGCCAGCAGGGTATAGCCACGCTCGACGGGCTTCCCATGCTCATCGCACAGGCCGCCGAACAACTCGCCCGCTGGACAGGCCGGGACGTTCCCGAAACCATCCTCTTTGCTGCCGCCGAACGGGCGCTCCACAGCGTCAGGCCAGCGCCTTGACCATCTTGAGGGCATCATCGCCATCGGCGTAATAGCGTGCCAGACGCTGGGTCACGCTGTATCCGGCGTTGGTATAGAGCTGGCAGGCAGCAACATTTGTGGCGTGAACTTCAAGGTGGACAATCGTTATGCCACGGCGCCGGAACCCACGCTCGGCGGCTTCCAGCAGGCGGCGTGCATGTCCCTGGCGACGTGCTTCCGGCGCAACGCCGACGGCAATGATGTGTCCGCTGCCCAACAATTGCCCCCGGCCACGTCCCAGCGAAGCGTCGCGGTCCACCAGCCCGACCAGAAAGCCCACCATGCGACGCTGTCCGTCCAACGCCTTGTAGGAAACCGAATCCGGCGAATCGAGCAGGACGCGGAATGTCGCCAGATCGTAGGTCTCACGTTCAGGAAAACACCGGCGGTTGAGTTCCCAACAGGCATAGGCGTCCAGCAGGTTCAGGGGCAGGACATCCACCGTTTCCATGGCCATCAAGCCAGCCCATAGGCAGCCATGGTGGTGGGCGTTTCCCAGGCGCGCACGAGTGTCACCTGATAGTGCGGCGTGTTGATGCGCTTGGCGACCTGGTGAAACACGAAAGCGGCAATGTTTTCCGTCGAAGGGTTAAGTTCCCGGTCAAAAGGCGGCAGTTCGTTGAGGTGCTTGTGGTCAAGGTAGTGCATGACTTCCTCAGTTGCTTCGCGGACCGCCCGAAAGTCAACCAGGATATGGTTCCCGTCCAGTTTTTCCCCCCGGACAAACACCTGAATCCGCCAGTTGTGGCCGTGTACGGATTCGCCCTGTCCCCGGTAGTGGCGCAGGGCATGGGCGGCCGAGAATTGGGTTTCGACCATCACCTCGTAAAAATGCCTGTTCATAGCCGGTTCCGAAGCGGACAGCGCCCCCTGTGTTGTAGCTCCATTGGGCGTCGGCATCCTACGTGGTGATCATCACCAGATCGCGCCCCAGCGTGAAGGTCGGCTTTCGCCGGGCCTTGATCTGGCGGGTGGCACTCTGCGTCAGCGCCGTCACCAGCATCGGGAGGGCAATCGTGGGATCACAGTAGGTCGTCACGCTCCGTAGTTCTTTTGCCGCCCGACTCCAGTTGTCAGCATCCTCAACCGGATGCCACATGGCACCGCCCTCCAGTGTCACCTGCACGACGTACTTCAGCGGTCGCAAACGGGCATTGACAACCGTCCCGGTGGCCTGGGCCTGGCGTACGAAGTCACTACACAGACTTGACCCAAAGTACAGTCCGCCGACATTGGTGGAACCCAACAGAATGTGAGCCATCTCGACCACATCCTGAATGACATCGAACAGAAACGGCGACTTGCGGTCAATCCGCCCGGCAGCAATGCCGCGCACCAGCGGCGAGGTCGTCACGCCGGGACAAAACACCGGAATGCGTGCCTTGTACGCCGCGGTCAAAATCCCATCTTCGTTGGCTATCTCGGCCAGTTCGTGGCCGAGGAGGTTCAAAAACTCGCGGGTAGGGTAGGGCCGCGTCAGGTCCTGCATGTTGACGAAGCTGCGCAGCCACTCGTCAGCTTCCCGCACTTCTTCTTCGCTCAACAGCGTGTCGTACAGCCGGGCAATCCCATGCGACTGAAGCTCACTTTGGGCCGTCAGCGGTGAACCCTGGTAGTGCTGGCGTCCGAGTGATTCATGCACGTCGTGAAAAACCGTCAGCCCGTCGGTGATGATTACGTCCACATACCGGTTGCGAATCAGCCAGGCAAGCAGCCGCCGCATTCCGGCCGGAATCAGCGGGCCACTCACCCCCAGCACAATCGTGCAGGTGTCATCGAGCATGTTGAGCCAGATGTTGTGGGCAATGGCCAGATTGCGGGCCTGAAAAGAAGTCGCCTCAAACTTCGCCAACAGCCCGGCCACGCTTCGGTCACGGTCAATTTCGATGGGGTCGGTTGGGCGTTTCAGATACGGCGATGCTTTCGCTTTCTTGCTCATGATCTCTTGTTTCGTATGCCAGAGCGTGGGTTCGGCGCGCCAGCTTCTCAACATCAATACAGGCCAAAACCATCACCACCGCCGGAGCCACTCGACAAAGCCGAGGCGCGCTTTCGGTTCAGCTCAGATAGGTATAGCAGGACACATAGCTTTCATACTGCCGGCATAACTCGTTGGCGCGTTCCGCCGACAGCCGCCCACGTTTGACCTGCTCCGCTGCCAGTTCGCCAAAGCCCTCCTGGAGTGCTGACTGCTCATAACGCGCCGTCTCCACGGCTTCACCCAGGGTCCCTCCCGGAACAACCTTCGTAATGAGGTAGCCTTCATCTTCAATCACGATGTGCGCCTCGTTGAGTGGCCCAAACAGGTTGTGGCCACTTCCCATCACTTCCTGATAGGCCCCGACGAGAAACACGCCCAGAAAATACGGCTCTCCTTTGAAGGGATGGAGTTCGAGTGTTTCCTTGATGTCTTTCAGGTCCACAAACTTGTCAATTACGCCGTCCGAATCACAGGTGATGTCCACCAGGGTCGCCAACTCCGTCGGGGTCTTGTCCAGTTTGTGGAGTGGCATAATCGGAAACAGTTGATTGATAGCCCAGCTATCGGGAAGCGAACGGAAGATGGAAAAGTTACACAGATACTTTGCGGCCAACATCTGCCGCAGTTCTTCATATTCTTCCATCATGCTCTTGTCATTCTGGGCATACTTGGCCGTCCGTTCGCAAACCTCCCAGAAAAGAATTTCTCCTTTGGCCCGGTCTTCGAGGGAAATCAAGCCCAGATTGAACAGTGTGTAGAGTTCATCCTTGTGCTCGATGGCATCGTGGTAATACTCGGCATAGTTTTTCGAGTTGATGCCCATGCACAGGTCCTTGAGTTCGACGATGACCTGGGGATCATTGTCATCCACCTTGACGGCTTCGTACTCCCCCACCACCGTTTCGATTTCCGCCCGGATATTGGCCACAAGCACGGCGTGGTAGGAGGTCAGCATCCGCCCGGACTCCGTAATGATGTTTGGTTCCGGTACGTCCTCGTCCTCGCAGACGCTTTTGATGGTATAAACCACATCATTGGCAAATTCCTGGACGGTATAGTTGGCCGAGGATTCTGAACTCGTCCGGCTGCCGTCATAGTCCACACCAAGTCCGCCACCGACATCCAGATAGTCAATGTCAATCTTCATGGCCCGAATCTTGGCATAGACCCGTGCAGCTTCCTTGATGGCGTTCTTGACTCGCTTGATGCTCGTGATCTGGGAGCCGATGTGAAAGTGGAGCAGACGGAGCGAATCCACCATTTCATGCTCGCGCAGCACACGGATAACTTCCAGGATTTCGCTTGTCGTCAAACCAAATTTGGCTGATTCACCACCAGATTTTTCCCACCGGCCGCTCCCTTTCGAGTAGAGCTTGACGCGAATCCCAAGCAGGGGAGAAACGCCTATTTCCCGTGCCAACTGGATGACCATTTCCAGCTCGCCGATCTTCTCGATGACGATGACGACATTTTTCCCCAGTTCCGTCCCCAGCAACGCCATGCGGATGTAACTTTCATCCTTGAATCCGTTGCAAATCATCAGGGAATCGGCTGATTGCTCGTTGGCCAGCGCCGCATAGAGTTCCGGCTTGCTGCCGACCTCGATTCCGAAGTCATAGCGCCGGCCGGCACGCAAAAACTCCTCGACAACTTCCCGCCGGGGATTGACCTTCATCGGAAACACGCCGTAGTACCGCCCCTTGTAGTCGAACTCGCGGATGGCACTCCGAAAGGCCCCGGTCAATTTTTTCATCTGGTTGACAAGAATTTGTGGAAAACGCAGGAGCAGAGGGGCATGAATACGACGACGCTGAAGGTCTTCCAGGATTTCCATCAGGTCAGCCCCACGGCGGTCATACTCGCTGGGATGCACGACCAGATGGCCTTTTTTGTTGATGCTGAAGTACCCGGCACCCCAGTTTTCAATACCATAGGTCTGTGCGACCTCCTCGAGCTTTGCTTTCATCACCTGCCCTCGTGCCTGGAATTACGTCTGTAGATAACGACGTAAACAAGCCCGTGAATGTAGCAAACACAGCGTGTAGCGTCAAAAAAAAGTCCATCCCGGCCAATCGCGCTCAAAGCCAGCCATTTCAAGGACATAGCCGTTCTTTTCGGCCCTTCTGCCGGGGCGGCTGCGCACGTGGTTCCCGGCGTGTCTTTACATTCCACAGGCCGGCTGACTATACTTGCGCGCTGCTTTTTCGGCCGCCGGAGTGGTGGAATGGTAGACGCGCCGGACTCAAAATCCGGTGGGGGCAACCCCGTGAGAGTTCGAGTCTCTCCTCCGGCACTGTTTTCCCGCCACGGTTTTTCCTGAGTTTTCTGTCACCCATCCTGGGCCCGGGGCGCTGTTGTCCCGTTGCTTACCGGCGACAGCTCTGGTCTGCGTTCGGCTGTTCCAACTTCCGGCGCAGCCATACTGTCAAGACGCTCGGCCACCGGCGCCAGCCACGCCTGCACGCTCTGGAACAACCGTCGCACGGGGCTTTCCGCCGGGCGCAGACGCGCACCATTGGCCACCAACCGCATTGATGCAGCCTGTGCTGCATCGCCTGCCGGACGTCTTTCTGCACGCCGGGCAGCAACACCACTCACCAGGTCTTCAAGCGCCGCCTGTATCCCGGCCCCGCCGTCGGCAATGACATTCCAGCCCGGCTGATAGTAGGACGCCACGCCTTCGAGCATCTGGATCAGGCGAAAGGCATAGGCCAGGTCTTCCGGCAGCAGAAACCGCACCCGGCTGCGTTCGACGGCCTCGCCGACGGCAGCAATACGGTTTTTGGTATTCGATTGCAGGACGTTGATCTGACCAATCTCGGCAATGGCAGCGCGCGCCTGGTCGCGCGGCGTGTCAGGTGCGACGAGACCCAGCCGGTAAAATCCTTCCACGACTTCATCGGTGTGGCCGCGCAGCGCCGCGCGCACCAGATCGGTCAGCGCCTGCCGGGTTTCCACCCGAAGCGTCTGCACCATGCCAAAGTCGAGCAACGCCAGGCGTCCATCTGGCAGCACCAGAAAGTTCCCCGGATGCGGGTCAGCGTGGTAGTAGCCCTCACACAGAATCATGTAGGCATACATGTGCACCAGACGGTCGAGCAGACGCCGGGGCTGGCGGACAATCCGCCGCACGGCCTCCACGTCGGCAATCCGGCAGCCATCCACAAACTCCAGCGCCAGCACCCGCGGCGTACACAGTTCGTCAATCGTCTCCGGCACGACGACATCGGGAAACGGCGCCAGTATCTCCCGCAAACGGATGGCATGCCGGCGCTCGGCGGCAAAGTCAGCCTCTTCCCGAAACCCGGCTTCAAAGCGTCCCACAACGGTCAGGATGTCTTCCCAGATGGGCGTTCCCGACACCCGGCGCAATGCGCCCGCCATCCGCCGGATCAGCTCGAAATCGGTTTCCAGCAACTGGAGCGTATCCGGCTTGAGAAACTTGACGACGATTTCACGCCCACGCCACCGCGCCCGGTGAACCTGCCCGATGCTGGCCGTTGCCAGCGGTTCCGGGTCAAAACGCTCGAACAGTTCCGACAGCACGCGCCCGTACTCACGTTCGAGAAAGGGTTTCACCAGGTGGATGGGCACCGGGTGGACAGCATCCTGAAGCCGGGCCAGTTCAGCGGCGTAAGGCGGCGGCAGGGTGTCCGTACGGACGCCGACGACCTGCCCCACCTTGATGAACACAATGCCCAACTGCTCCAGCGCCTCACGTAACCGGCGCGCCGCGCGGGCTTGGCGTGCCGCGCGGGACCCAAGGGGCAGGAAACTCACCAGCCAGGCGAGAAAAAAGGGCAGCAGAACCCGGAAAATGGTGACGAAACGACGAAACAGGTGTGTTGACATACCACGGATGCACTCCGGCGCGACGCAGCCCCGGAACCTCATCGGCAAGCTTCAGCCGGGGGATAGACCAACTACTGATCACAGCCTAGCCCATGACGCCGGAAATTGACGCTGCCGGAAGCCGTCCGGCCAAAAAACGAATGAAATTCGTCACCAGCCCGGTGTAAAAACCTACCTGCGGTGTCACTTCCCACTTCACCAAGGACTTACGTTTATGAGCAACCCCCTCCTGTCCCTCTCCTCGCATTCACTTCCTGATCTTGACTCGCAACCGGACGGGAAATCGCGCATGACGCGCGTCGTGAGCATGTATTTCAACCGGGCGGCCGACATCCTGAACCTGGACCCCAACTACCGGCTCATTTTGGGTCTGCCCGGCCGGGAACTGGCCGTCAACCTGCCGGTCGAGATGGATTCGGGAGAAATCCAGATTTTCCCCGGCTACCGCGTGCAGCATCACGTCGCCATGGGGCCGATGCACGGCGGATTGCGCTACCGTCCTGACCTGACTCTCGATGACCTGCGCGCTCTGGCGCTCTGGGCCACCCTCACCTCCGCCGTTGCTGATGTGCCCTTTGGCGGCTCGATGGGGGGCATCATTTGTGATCCCAACCAACTCTCCATTCACGAACTCGAACGTCTGACCCGCCGGTATGTCGTTGAAATCCTCGACATCATCGGCACCGAACGGGACATCCTGGCGCCGGATTTCAGTACCGATCAGCAGGTCATGGCATGGATTATGGACACCTACTCGATGCATGCGCGCCAGACCGTTACGGCCATCGTTACCGGCAAACCACTCGAACTGGGCGGCTCCCACGGCTCGCACGAATCCGTCGGCTACGGCGTCTGGTGTCTGCTTGATGCCACATTCAAGCACCTGGGCAACAAACCGGCCCAACCACGGGTTGCCATCCAGGGGGCCGGACGCCGTGGCGGTTCGGCTGCCAAGCTGCTTCACCAGGCCGGCTACAAGGTCATTGCAATTACTGATTCCGGCGGCGGTGTCTATCATCCCGACGGCCTCGATGTCCCGGATGTGCTGGAATACTTCGCCCACAACGGCTCACTGGCCGGTTACACCGAAGCCGACACCCTCACTGACGAAGAACTGCTCACCATCGACTGCGATGTGCTCGTCCCGGCCTACCTGCAAAACCAGATCACGGCCAAAAACGCCTACAAACTCCGCTGCCGTATCCTGTGCGAAGCCGCGTACGGGGCCAGCACAGTCGAGGCCAGCCAAATCCTTGACGACTCGGACATTTACGTTATCCCGGCGATTATGGGCGAATCCGGCGGCACCATCGTGCGGTACTTCGAGTGGGTGCAGAACCGGATTGGCTTCCGCTGGCGGCGGCACGTCGTCCTGGAGCGTCTCCGCGACAAAGTCACAGCGATGTACCACAATGTCGTCAAGGCGGCCGAGACCTACGGCGTGAACCTGCGGGATGCCAGCTATATCGTGGGTGTTCAGCACATGGGACGCGACCTGGCACTGCGCGGCATCTATGCCTGATGTCCTCGCCCAGTGGATGGCGCGGCTGGCGGGCCAGCGCGTCCTGGACATTGGCTGCGGACGCAACAAAACCCCCGGCGCGCTGGGGATGGATGCCAACCCCCACGCGGACGCCGATCTGGTTCACAACCTCGATGACGTGCCCTACCCATTTCCCGAACACGCCTTCGATGCCGTCATCGGGCGGCACGTCATCGAGCACGTTCAATCACCGCTGGCGGTCATCATTGAACTGCACCGCATCGTGCGTCCCGGCGGCTGGGTTCTGCTCGTGGCCCCCCACTGGACGAATCCCGACTTTGCCACCGATCTGACCCACCGCAACCATCTCAACAGTTATTCCTTTCGCAACCTGACCGTCGGGCAGGAAGTGTTTGACTTCTACGCCCCGGTGCGCTTTCGTCAGCGCCCGCCCTACGTTACGCTTCTGAACCTGTGGCGCGCCTGTGGACTGGAATGGCTCGTCAATCTGGATCGTCGCCATCCCCGCTGGCGTTTCCTGCGGCGTTTCTGGGAACAATATCTGAATGCCGTCGTCCGGGGAAAAGAAGTCTATTTTGAACTCGAAGTCGTCAAACCGGACGGCGCTCCACCTGCACCATGAACCACCTTCCATCCGCGCCCACTCTCCGTGACCTTGCGGCTGCCTTTGGCTACACGGTGGAAGGGACAGCCGATGCGGCCGAAATCGTTATCACGGGCGTGGCTGGCCTCGACGAAGCCGGGCCCACGGAGCTTACCTTTCTGTCGAACCCACGCTACGCGGCCAAAGCCCGGACGACGCGCGCGGCGGCGATCATCGTCAGTCAGGGTGTTGCCACGGAAGGGCTGCCCTGCCCGGTCGTCCGTGCACCGGACGCCTACCTGGCCTTTGCCCGCATGGCTGGCTGGTTTTACCGGCCGCCGCGGCCTTCGCCCGGCATTCATCCCACAGCGATCATTGCGCCCTCGGCGCGGCTAGGGGCGGAAGTATCTGTTGGACCCTATGTGGTTGTCGGTGAAAACGTCGTTCTGGGCGACCGGGTCCGGCTTTTCGCCCACACGGTCATTTATGACGGCGCCCGCATCGGCGACGACTCGGTGCTTCACGCCCACGTTGTCATCCGGGAACAGGTCGAACTTGGCTGCCGGGTTACTGTCCACAACCACGTCACCATTGGCTGTGATGGTTTCGGCTATGCCAAGCGCCCGGATGGAAGCTGGGAAAAAATCCCGCAGGCCGGGCGCGTCATCATTGAAGACGACGTGGAAATCGGCGCCGGTACACAGATTGACCGTCCCAGCGTGGGGGAAACCCGCATTCGGCGCGGCGCCAAGCTCGACAACCTCGTGCAGATTGGTCATGCCGTCGAAGTCGGGGAGGACACCCTGCTGTGCGCCCAGGTTGGGATTGCCGGCAGCGCCACGATTGGCTCACGGGTCATCCTCGCCGGGCAGGTTGGCGTCGCCGGCCACCTGACAATTGGCGACGGCGTTACGGCACTGGCCCAGAGCGGCATTCCGAACGATGTCCCGGCCGGGCAACAGGTCGCCGGCTATCCGGCGGTGGACCGCCGGCAGTGGCTGCGCGTTTCGGCAGCGCAAGCCCGGTTGCCTGAACTGCTCAAACAAGTCCAGCATCTCGAAGCCCGCCTGAAGGCACTCGAACTGGCGGCGCGCGAAAAAGACCCTTCCCGGAAAGGATAGCCCATGATGACAGTCCATCGTTTCCACTTCCAAAAATATGGCATCGCGTTGTTGGCGGCGCTTGTGCTGCTTGTAACGACACTGCCCGGCCGCGCTGCTGCACCGGTGGCCTTTACCAGCGCCTACACCGACCTCAATCTGCGCTGCCGTTACGACAACACAGGGGCTTCAGAAGGCAGTGACGCGCCGATGTACTGCACCGGTTATGGCAACTATCGCCTCCTGGTGAGTTTCAGCGCCTTCGCGGCCGATATTTTCGTCGAAGCGCGCAACCGGAGCTTTTCGCGTCTGCTTGCCGAGGGGCAGACCCCCGGCTACACCCGCGAAAAAGGGCGCAAAGCCGAGTGGCGACTGGCTGATGGCAAACCCTTTGCCGTGATTTTGCGGGCCTTTACGTACCGCACCGGCCCCGATGACGCGCCGGATTTTTCCCGCAAGGTTGGCGAACGGCTGGTCATCAAGGGGCTTGCGGGCTTCGAGCACATTGACTTCACCGTGGACACCCGTGCGACGCCCAACGCCAACCTCCGCGCCCGGCAGCTTGCCGATGACGGCTATTCTGCTGTTGGGAGAGCAGGTGTGTCGTGGTGAAACGAGCTTGGGAGCGCGGGCGTCCCGCCCGCGGGGAAGGTGGCCCGTCGCGGCGCGATAATGGGGATGTCAACCCAGCGGTGTGGGGTTGGGGACGCGGGATGATTCAATTCAACCGTCGCTGACGCGACGGGGGCATTGGGGGTGCCGTGATCCGTGGGTTGAAAACCCGTACCCCGGCGTTGAAACGCCGGGCTAAATTCAACCGTCGCTGACGCGACGCGGGAGGATCTCAACCCGGCGGTGTCGTGATTGCCCGCACATAACGATGTGGATTTTGGGATACCTACGCCGTAGGACGGAAACCCGTGGACGTGGGCCGTTGGTCGTGGGCTGCAACGCATTTCTGCCGCGTAGCGGCCACTGAATTTAGCCGTGGGTTTTAACCCACGGATCGTGGGTTCACCCACGATGGGTTTCAACCCACGGAATTTTTGCCGCGTAGCGGCAACTGAATTTAGCCGTGGGTTTGAACCCACGGATCGCGGTGCCACCCAATCGTCCCCGTCGCGTCAGCGACGGATGAATGCCGTCCGTTGGGGATTCGTGCGGGTGGAATCAACCCAAGGGGTGTTTCCGGTGGCCATTCCGTTCACATCACAAGGGTTGTATTCAACCGTCGCTGACGCGACGGAAAATGATTGGTGGGCGACCGTGATCCGTGGGTTGAAACCCACGGCAAAATTCAGTTGCCGCTACGCGGCAAAAATTCCGTGGGTTGAAACCCATCGTGGGTGAACCCACGATCCGTGGGTTAAAACCCACGGCTAAATTCAGTGGCCGCTACGCGGCAGAAATGCGTTGCAGCCCACGACCAACGGCCCACGTCCACGGGTTTCCGTCCTACGGCGTAGGTATCCCAAAATCCACATCGTTATGTGCGGGCAATCACGACACCGCCGGGTTGAGATCCTCCCGCGTCGCGTCAGCGACGGTTGAATTTAGCCCGGCGTTTCAACGCCGGGGTACGGGTTTCAACCCACGGATCACGGCACCCCCAATGCCCCCGTCGCGTCAGCGACGATTGAATTTAGCCCGGCGTTTCAACGCCGGGGTATGGGTTTCAACCCACGGATCACGGTTGCCCACACACCCCCATGCGGGCGGGACGCCCGCGCTCCCAGCCTCGTCGCGTAGCGACGGATGAACACCATTCGTTAGAGTTCAGGCAGGCAAAATGCCCACACCCCTGCCAGGGTGCGGGCGGGACGCCCGCGCTCCCTGGGGAAGCACCCATGCGTAAGGATCGCCGTTCATCATCTGCGCGCCGTGGATGGCAGGGTTGCCTGCTGGTTGTTGGCCTGCTCGGTCTGGCTGCGGCATCACTCTGGCTGCTGTGGCATTTCCGGGACCGGCTCATGCCGGACCCGCCCCCGCTGGCCGGAAAGCTGCTGCACGTCCACGCCATTGATGTCGGCCAGGGCGACAGCTACCTCATCGTCACGCCAGAGAAGAAAACCATCCTCATTGATGCCGGGCCGGCCGAAGCCGGGTCAAAGGTGGTGGCATTTTTACGACAGCAGGGCATCGCCGAACTCGACCTCGTCATCGCCACCCACCCCCACGCCGACCACATCGGCGGCATGGGCTACGTTCTGGAAAGCTTCAAGGTCAAAAACTTCCTCGACAGCGGACAGGAACACACCACGCTGACCTACCGCCGCATGCTCGAAGCCGTCAAAAAGCACGTCGGACGACTCACGCTGGCCCAAGCCGGACAGAAGTTCAATCTCGACAACGGCATCACCCTCTCCATACTCGCCCCCCGGCAACCCTGGCTGCAAAATGTTTCCGGCAGTGACCTCAATGCCAACTCCGTCGTCGTACGGCTTGACTACGGACAGTTTTCCATGCTCCTGACTGGCGACGCCGAAGACGAAACCGAAGACCGCCTCCTGACCGATGGTGCGCCGCTCCAGGTCACGGTGCTCAAGGTAGCCCACCATGGCTCCCGGCATTCCACCAGGGAGCGCTTCCTGCGCGCTGCCACACCCTCCGTAGCCATCATTTCCTGTGGCGCGACGAACCGCTACGGCCACCCCGCGCAGGCGACGCTTGACCGCCTGCGCCGTCTCGATGTTGCGCTCTACCGTACCGATCTGCACGGCGACATCACCCTGACCACCAACGGGCAGGAATACCGCATCACGCCCACCCGCCAGGTGGCCGCAAGCGAACTCTGGCGCGGCCGTCAACCTGATACGGCCAATGATTCCGGCGATGAAATGCCGCGCCGCCGCGCCGGGTGACACTCTATGTCGCTACGGCGTGCCTGCCGGATGGAGCTTGTCGCGCGCCAGGCGCGCCGGAGCAAAGTCCGGGTCCAGGCGCAGTGCGGCCTCAAAATGGCGCTCCGCTTCGTCCGTCCGGCCCTGCCGGAGCAGTACGGATCCCAGGTTGAACCGGATCGTCGGCGTATCCACACCCAAATCCAGCGCCTCGCGCAAGATGGCTTCAGCTTCGGCTATCTGACCAAGGTTTACATAGGCGATGGCGCAGCTCGTCAGCGTCGGGGCATCCCGCGGCCCGTAGCGCCGCGCTTCAGCAATCTGTTCCAGGGCGCGGGTGGTGTCGCCCTGCAAGGCAAGCGTCCGGGCATAGAGGGCGTGTACCAGCCCCCAGTCAGCGTCAATAGGCACAACTTCCGGTGGCTTGCTGGCAACCATCTGGGCCAGCCTTGTGTGAGCAGCTTCAAAGCGTCCTTCGCGTAGATCGAGATGTGCAAGTCCCAGTAACGCCAAAAAGAAGTCCGGGGCCTGCGCTAGCGCTTGTTCATAGTAGGCGCGGGCCTGCACCGGGTCAGTTGTTTGGTAGGCATGGGCCAACGATGTGTAAGGCAACGGATGCTGGGGGTCGGTTTCCAGAAAGCGCGTAAACAGCCGCCAGTCGCTTTGCCAGTCGAGGTTGCGCCGACTCGTCCCGTAGGCATAACCGATGAACAACACCAGCGCCATGCCCACACTGACGCCGACCCGCCAGGCGGCTGCCGGCTGCTGGCTGGTCATTCCACCCAGTCTGACCAGCACCCAAGCGACGGCAATCACATAAGCCATAGACGGCACATACAGCCAGCGTTCTCCAAGGGGGGTCCACAGTGGCGCAATGATGTTGCTCACCAGTGCCAGCGTGATGAACCAGAAGCCCACCGCAAAGGTCAGCAGCGGAAAACGTCGCACGGCCGCCACGGCCCCCACAACCAGACCAAGCGTGACCAATCCACCAAGCACTGTGCGCCAGCTCCAGACCGGTGTCAGCGCCAGATTGTGCGCGTCGTACCAGGGCTTGAGGGGAAACCCCAGAAACACCAGCCGATACCATTCCAGGGAAACGCCGGCCATGGTGACGAGCCGTTCCCAGAGCGTTTGGGCATACAGGGGATTGCCCGACAGCGCCCCGGTTGGCTGAAACCCCTGCTGGCTCACGAGTCGCAACCCGGCATAGGGGAGCCAAGGGATGGCCAGCCAGAAGAAAGGGCGCGTCGTGATCCACCATGCTGACCAGCCCGCGCGCCAGAGATGCCGCCGCACGCGCAAGACCTCTGCCAACCACAGCGCCGCCGGCAGCACGACCATGTTTTCCTTGGACAGCATCGCCGCCAGATAGGCCGCTGCCGCCAGGGCGCGCCACCGTCCGGCATGCTCTGCATTCCGGCGCGCCTGCACCCAGCTCCACCACATCAGCCCGCCAAAGCACATTCCCAGCAGCTCAGCCCGCCCGACGACATTCGCCACGGCTTCAGTGTGTACGGGATGCACGGCAAACACCAGCGCCGCCAGCAGCGCCAGCCAGGGAGCTGCGCGGTAGCACCGCAGCAGCCACCACACCCAGGCCGTGTTGGCAGCATGAAGGAGGAGGTTGGTCAGGTGATAGCCGACAGGATGCAGCCCCCACAGGGCATAGTCCACGGCCAGCGTGGTTGCCAACATGGGACGGTAATTGTTGCCGCCACTCTGCCGGTGCTCCCAGTAGCCGGTCAAAAACAGGCGTGGCACGTCAGCCAGCGACCGGATGGTAGGGTTGTTGACGATGATGGGCGTGTCGTCATACGTAAACCCATTGCCGAGGGTGTTGGCATAGACCAACCCCGCCAGCCCGACAGCCAGCAGCCACGGCCAATGCCGATGTGCGGCAAACTTCTGGATGTTCACCATGAAAACTGTCCGACGAAGCCGCGCCGAATGAATGCGCCGATACGGATTGCCGTCCACCGTTGGCGCAAACTAGGCTTCACTTGTGTTCTCCGCTTTGAAACAAGTGGCTCCGTCGAAGAAAATGAAGAAACCATGAAGCCTGTCATCTGCACCTTCTGCAACTCTGAAATCTACACCTACGTCGGCCCCGAACCGGTCGAACTCAAGGCCGTTCACTTCAAGCCGACCCGTCCGGGTTGGGGCGCGCCCAAGCCGGGCGATCCACTGTATTGTCCAGTCTGCGGCAGCCGGTTCGTCGGCGTTTCCGTACAGAACAAGCAGCTTCGCATGGTGGTCAGCTCCGAGTATGCCGGTTCAGGCAACGTCGGCAAGCTGTAGGCGGCCCCCGGACTGCTGCACTTTCCCTTCGCGCGTCAGCTTCACGAGATGCGCCTGTACCGACCGTGCGGCCAGCGGGTGCAGCGCCGCCGGCGTGTCGGCATACACCACGGCCACCAGATCGGCGACCGTCGTCGCCCCGGAACGCAAGGCTGCCAGAATGGACTCTTCCCGCTGCTGGCGATGGGCCAGGTAAGCCGCCAGAACTGCCTGCGGCTCGCCCAGCGCCGGCCCGTGACCGCCCGCAATGAGTTGCACCGGCAACGTCTGAAGCCGCCGCAGCGAAGCGAGGTATGCCGCCATATCGCCCTCATCGGGATCAATGAGCACGCTGCCCAGCCCCACCACCATGTCGCCGCTGAGCAGTGTGCCGGTCGTTTCCTCGAAAAAGCACAGATGGCCCGGCGCATGACCCGGCGTGAACACCGCACGCAGCCGCCAGCCGGGCCAGCCCGGCGGTGTGGTGCTCCACCTTCCCATGGCCGGCGACGCCGGGATGAACTGCCCGTCGCCGTCGGCCAGCCACTGTGAAACCTGTACCTTGCCTTCCAGCAGCCGGGCAGTGATGGGATGGGCGGCAACCGGCACATTCCAGCGCCGGCTCAAGTGGGCGGCTCCTCCAACGTGATCGGGATGGTGATGGGTCAGCCAGATGGCCGTCACCCGCGCACCACATTGTTCGGCCAACCACGTCAGATGGGCATCGAGGCGTGCCTGCTCTTCGGGGTAGGGTGAAGCCGGATCAATGACGACCAGTTCCCGGTCGCCCACCAGGTAGCAGTTCGTATGCGTGGCCGGCGGCAGGGTCGGCGTACGAACCGGAAAGGTGACGATCCCCGGCGCCAGTTCGATAAAAGCTGGCGGCTCGCCATGAGCGGCAGGATGATCATGTAGCAACTCGCGCAGACGCTGGAAATCCTCCCGCCCGGCAAAACCTTCGGTCGTCCAGCGCAGCAGGCTGCGGACGCTGTGCAGGGTTGGCGGCACAAGCCGCACCGCGCCCTGCGCCCAGGCGGCCATGGCTTCCGCTGGCGTCACCCACTGTCCGTCCACCATTTCATCGGGCCAGAGTTCGGGTTCGTCCGCGCCGTCGAGCCGGCTGACGAAAAACGTGGTGTCGTAGCGGCGCGGGACACCCACCGGCGTCACCCATCGCCCGCCCGGGATGAGGCGGCGCGCGTCAATTTCGACGGCAAAGCGCGCACACACTTCGGCAAAGGTCAGGCGGCCGGCCATCAGGTCGGCGCGTACGGCCAGCCGCGTTTCGGGCGCAGTCAACCGGCTTTCGGCCAGCAGGATGCCCGCTTCCTCGAAGACCTCGCGCACCGCACATGCACACTGGGCGGCGTGTTCCGGGTCGGTGGCGTGGCGTACGGGTACCTGTTCGTCTTCCGGGTCGCGGCGACCACCCAGAAAGGCGTGGTAGCCGCCGAGAAAGGGCGCAGCCTGGGCGCGCCGGGCCCAGAAAAAGCGCCAGTCGCCGGTTTCGTTCCGGCGCAGTAGGATCACAGCCGATGCGTACTTGGGAACAACAGAAGTCATGGTGAATCAGAGGGCGCCGGTGTGGCCGCAACGTTCACAATACACGCTTGGGGCGCACCACGTCACGTATTGTTGGTTGTGGTTGTTGCTGGTTGGGCTGTGGGGAGGCTGCCTGTGGGCGCTGCCGGCCGGTGCCAGGCCGCTTCCGGCCGGGCTGTTTGTGTCGGATGAGCCGCTGACGGTGGCTGTTCTGCCGCCCGACATCGCCGACGACGTGGGCGGTGTTACGTCGGAAGGGCTGCTGGCGGCGCTGGAGCAGGCTTTGGCGCGGGAAGGGCTGGAAGTAGTGCCACGCGCACAGGTGTTTGCGGCAGTCCCAGCCGGCAGGCCGCTGGATTTCAACCCGACCTGTACGGCGGCGCAGGCGCTTGGGGCGCGAGTGGGCAGCGAAGGCTACGTGCTTGTGCGGCTGCGACGGGGCGAACGCAGCCTCCCCGACCGACAGACTGTGGTGGGCGGGACGCTGCATCTGTTCGCGGTGGAAACCCGTACGGGGCAGCTTGTCGCCAGCGAGCATGTGGATTTCATCGAGGGAAAAGAAGGGTTTTTGCCGGCGGTGGCAGCAGGCATCGAAGCGGCGGCGCAGCGTTTTGCAGCGGACTGGCGGCGGATGCGGGGACAGACGCCGGGGATGGGGTGTGCGGCGGGCGGGGATGGTGCCGACGAGGTGCTTGACTTGCGGGACGGGGTGTTGCCGCCCGGCGTGACCGCGCCGGTGCCACTGGTGCGGGCGCGCCCGGAGCCGACCGGACTGGCGCGGGCGGCGGGTGTCACGGCGACGGTAATGGTTGAAGTGTGTGTTGGCCGGGACGGGCAGGTGTGGGAGGTGGCAGTGGTGCGTTGGGCAGGGTACGGGCTGGAAGCGGCGGTGGAGAAGGCGTTGCGGGCGGTGCGCTTCCGGCCGGCCTTGCGGCAGGGGAAACCTGTCGCGGCGTGGTTTGTGGCCGCGTTCAACTTTCGGTCATCGCCTGCGGATGACCGGTAGTGTGGAGGGGGTTATGGCCAACACATACAGTTCGTTGTTCTACCACGTTGTTTTCAGCACAAAGCAGCAGACGAAGTTCATTCGGCCGGAAATTGAGCAGCGTGTTTGGGCTTACTTGGGGGGTGTGGCATCCCGGCAGGGAGCAAAGACGGTACAGATTGGGGGTATGGAGGATCACGTTCACGTGCTGCTGATGGCGCCGCCGACAGTTTCGCCGGCGGAGCTTGTCAGGCGGATCAAGGGGGATTCGTCGCGCTGGATACACGAGGTGTTTCCAGAGTTGCGGAACTTTGGTTGGCAGGACGGGTATGGGGTGTTTTCGGTGAGCAGGTCCAATGTGCCGCAGGTGGTGAAATACATTCAGAACCAGCGTGAGCATCACCGGGTGCAGACGTTTCAGGAGGAATATCTGTTGTTTTTGAAGAAGCACCAGGTGGCGTACGACGAGCGGTATGTGTGGGGGTGAGGAACAACCTGGGAGCGCGGGCGTCCCGCCCGCATAAATCCAACGGATGGCATTTCAACCGTCGCTGACGCGACGGGGGGGGGGTTGGGGGGCGTCTGCGATCCGTGGGTTGAAACCCATACCCCGGCGTTGAAACGCCGGGCTAAATTCAACCGTCGCTGACGCGACGGGGGCATCGGGGGCATCGCGATCCGTGGGTTGAAACCCACGGCTAAATTCAATCGTCGCTACGCGACGGGGGGATTCCAACCCGGCGGTGTGGTGGGTTGGTCACGTGATGATTCATCCGTCGCTACGCGACGATGAGGGATGCGTCGGATGCCCGTGCCGTGGGTCGGAAATCCGCGGACGCGGGCCGTTGGTTGGTCGTTGGTCGTCGCAACCGTATTTTTGCCGCGTAGCGGCAACTGAATTTAGCCGTGGGTTTCAACCCACGGATCACGTCGCCCCAATTGGTTCCCGTCGCGTAGCGACGGATGAATGCCATCCGTCGGGGATTTGTGCGGGCGGGACGCCCGCGCTCCCAGGGTTTCCGGTGGCCATTCCGTTCACATCACAAGTTGGAGGCGTCCCACAATCATCCCCCGTCGCGTAGCGACGATTGAATTTAGCCCGGCGTTTCAACGCCGGGGGATGGGTTTCAACCCACGGATCGCGTCGCCCCCCATATTGGTTCCCGTCGCGTAGCGACGGATGAATGCCATCCGTCGGGGACTCATGCGGGCGGGACGCCCGCGCTCCCAGGGAAGGTGCCCGCGTTCCCTGGTGCTACGTGGCAACAACGGCCACCAACACCTCCCCCTGCGCGCCGCCTACCGCCAAACGCACACCGTCGCTGCGCCACGCCAGACATGCCACGCCACCCGCCACATCGTACCGCCCCACCGGCGACACCGTCCGGCCGGGCTTCTCCGGCGGACGCCACACCAACACCCCATCCTCCGCCCCCGACGCCAACACTCCCCCATCAGGACAGTACGCCAGCGCCGTCACCAGCCCGCTGTGCCCTTCCAGAACAATCGGTGTCGAACCCGCCGGCCCGTCTCCGGCAAAATCCCACAGCGTGACCGCCGCCCCACCACCCGTCGCCAGAAACCGCCCCGCCGGATGCCATGCCAACTCCCGCACCTTTATCATGTAGCCCGACATCACCAGGTCCTCTCCGGTCGTCACATCCCAGACGTGCACCGTGGCGTCCTGATCGCCCGCCACCAGATACCGCCCCTGCGGCTGCCACCGTACCGCCAGATGCGAACCCTTCCAGGCAAAGACTTCCGCCGGCAGGTCAGTGCCCGGCGTCCAGACCGTCAGCAGCCCATAGCATGCCGTCACCAGACACCGGCGCTGCGGATGCCAGTGCAGGTCGGCAATCGTACTCGTGTGGCGTACGTGCTCGCTGATGAGGTCGCCCGTGGGCGTCCAGAAACGCAGGACCTTGCCGGCCGCCGAAGCGAGTACGGCAGGCGCGCCATCCTGGTAAGGTGGACTCCACGCCACCTGCTCCACCCATGCCGCGCCCGCCGGCAGGCTCGCCCGCTGGTCGCCGGTCGTTGGCTCCCACAGGCACACCTGCCGGTCCTGCCCGCCGGTGGCGAGTACCGTGCCGTCCGCCGACCAGCTTAGCGTCATGCCGCCCGTCCGGTGCGCCGCGCATGACCAGCGTTGCTCCCCGGTTGCGCCGTCCCAGACCGTCAGCGTCCCGGCCGCCGACAGGGCCGCCAGATGCCCGCCATCCGGCGCCCATTCCAGCGCCACGACGCCATCATCCAGCACCGCCTGCCAGTCCACTTCAAGCTGGCGGGTCGCCCCCTTCAGAAACGCGGCAATCGAAGGCAAACGCACGGCAGCCGCCTCCCCCCTGCAACGAAACTACGACGAAACCAGACACGACCGGAAGCCGGCTTCCAGCGCGGCGCGGTCAAGATGCCGCCCGATGAACACCAGCGCGTTGTGGCGCGGCTCGGCGCCCCACGGGCGGTCGGGGCGTCCGTCAAACACCATGTGGACGCCCTGAAAGACGAACCGGCGCGGGTCGCCGGCAAGGCTGAGGATGCCCTTCATGCGGAAGATGTCCGGGCCCTGCGTCTGGAGCAGTTCGCCAATCCAGGCGTTGAGCCGCTTGGGGTCAAGGTCGCCCGGCAGCTTGATGCCGACGGAAGTCACCTCGGCGTCGTGTTCGTGGTCGGGCTTGTAGGCGCGGCTGTGGAGCGGAGCGACTTCCCTGCCTCCCTGCCGCAGCACGGCTGCAAACTCTTCAGGATGATGCTGGGTCAACAGTACGTAATGCCCGGTCTGGGGTACGTCCAGCGTCAGGCGCGTCGGGCCATCGGCAGCCAGGCGAAGCTGCCGCAGCCGGGGTTCGGGCGTCAGGCGGTGGCCGGTCGTCACCGGCTCCGGTTCTTCGGAAAACAGGACGATGGCCCGGTCGGTCAGCGCCGCCAGCGGGTCGTCCGCGCCTTCCGGGGCCGGCAGAAACAGCAGGTCAAGCGTTGGGTCGGGGCCGGGCTGTAACTCCAGCGTCGCCTCGCCGGCCGTAAGCGCGTAGAGGCCGCCGTACTCGAAGGGATACTCCGGCTCCAGAAACTGCGGGTCCACGGCCAGCGCCCGGTCGAGGTCAAACGCGCCAATGTCCAGCAGGGCTTCGACGGGTGCATTCGCGTGCTGTGTGCGCCGGATGTTCGCCGTGGCGTTCATGGCGCGGATGCGCTGTTCGAGGCGCTCCAGCGTGGCGGCGTCCACGAGGTCGGTCTTGTTGATGAGGATGACATCGGCAAAGGCAATCTGCTCCTGGACTTCGTTCGTATCGAAGTGTTCCCAGACGTGTTTGGCATCCACGAGCGTCACAATGCCGTCAAGACGGGTCTGGCGCTGGATTTCCTCATCCACGAAGAAGGTCTGCGCCACGGGACCCGGATCGGCCAGTCCCGTCGTTTCCACGAGGATGTAGTCAAACTTGTGGCGGCGCTTCATCAGGCTGCCCAGAATCCGAATCAGATCGCCCCGGACGGTGCAGCAGATGCAGCCATTGTTCATCTCGAAGATTTCCTCTTCGGCTTCGATGACCAGCTCGTGGTCCACCCCGATTTCCCCGAACTCATTTTCGATGACGGCAATGCGCTTGCCGTGCTGTTCGGAGAGCAGCCGGTTGAGCAGGGTCGTTTTCCCGGCGCCCAGAAAACCGGTCAGCACCGTGACCGGGACGCGCTGCGGCGCGGCCTGTGTGCCAGCCGATGACATACGTGAAGTTCCTCCCTGGATGGATTTCCGGCACGGCCGGAGTGCCACGGCGTGAATTTCTGGAACGGCCGGCTTTGCCAGCCGTCCTGAAGTTGGGTAAAGTGCGGCACAGCCTGACTGTAGTTAGGAATAATCCTAGTCGCAACCCGGCGCGGTGCAGCCTGATGTTGAACGGCAACCCAGCCATGTCTCTGCTTCAGATACGTCAACTGCGTGTGCAGTATCCGGGTCCTGATGGCGAGCCGCCGACGTCGGTGCTGGACATCCCCGACTGGGGCGTAGCCGCCGGCGAACAGGTCGCGCTGGTGGGCGCCAGCGGTTCGGGTAAGACGACGCTGCTCCACGTCGTGGCGGGCATTGTCCTGCCGGACAGCGGCGAAGTACGGCTGGGCGATACGGACATCACGCGCCTTGACGAAGCCAGCCGTGACCGTTTCCGCGCCGCCAACATCGGGTACATCTTCCAGCAGGTGCACCTGCTGCCGGCCTTTACGGCGCTGGAAAACGTCCTGCTGGGGATGACGTTTGCCGACAACCGCGCCGGTACAGCCGAAGCGCTGGCGTTGCTCGAAAGCGTCGGGCTGCGGGAGCGGGCGCGGTACTTTCCCCGGCAACTCTCGGCCGGGCAGCAGCAGCGCGTTGGGATTGCGCGGGCGCTGGCAAACCGGCCCCGGCTGGTGCTGGCCGATGAGCCGACCAGTGCGCTTGATGCGCGCCACCGCGATGCCGTCATTGACCTGATGCAGCGCCTGTGCCAGGACATCGGCGCGGCGCTCATCGTGGTCACGCACGACGAAGCCGTGGCGCGCCGGTTCCCAACGACAATCCGCCTGGCCGACATCAATCACGTCCACTGAGGCGCACCAATGCACACTCTGACGGTCATCTACCGCAACCTGCGCCAACGCTGGCTTTCCACCTGCCTGACCGCCCTTTCCATCGGGCTGGGGGTGGCGCTGGTCACGGCCATTACGGCGCTGCGCCAGCAGGCGCAGGCGAATTTTGACAATGTGGCGGCGTCGTACGAACTCGTCGTCGGAGCCAAGGGGTCGCCGTTGCAGCTTGTACTCAACACGGTGTTTCACCTGGATGTGCCGGTGGGCAACCTGCCATACAGCTACTACCGCAAGCTCAAGGCCGATGACCGCGTGGCCTATGCCGTGCCGCTGGCGCTGGGGGATAACTACCGGGGCTTCCGGCTGGTCGGCACCGAACCGGAATACTTCACCCTGGTGCGGCTCAAGGACGGGCAGCCGGTTGCGGTGGCGCAGGGGCGTCCGTTTGCGGCCGACTACGAGGCGGTGATGGGCAGCGTCGTGGCACGGGAAACGGGGCTGGCGCTGGGGCAGACCTTTGTGGCGCGGCATGGGGTCGAAGACACGGCGGCCGCTGAAGAACACGAAGACGCACCGTTTACCGTCGTGGGCATCCTGCGCGAAACCGGTACGCCGCTGGACCGGGTGATTTTCATTTCGCTGGGCAGCGTGGATGAAATTCACCAGGAAAGCCGCGACAAGGGCGGGAAAAGCCTGCTCGAACAGCTTGAAGCCCTGCCGGCTGAACCGTCCGGCAGCCCGCCGGAAGACAGGCCAGAAGACAGGAACGATCACGATCACCACCATCACCACCGCAAAAAGCCGGCGGCTCCGCCGGTTGGCGATACACCGGGCGGCGACAAACCGGCCGTTCTGCCGGGCCAGACCACATCAGCCCCAGCCGCACCAAATCAGGCCGCAGTGGGCGTACCGGGACAGGCCATAGATGAAGTGACGGCGATCATCGTCAAGCTGCGCTCGCCGGGTTATCTGTTTCTGATGCACCGTGAAATCAACAAGGGCAAGGATGCTCAGGCGGCGCTGCCGGGCGTCGAGGTGCAGAAGCTGTTCACCATCGTAGGGACGGTTGACCGGGCGCTGCTGCTGATGTCCGTGCTGGTCGTCATGGTGGCGGCGGTTTCGGTACTTGTGGCGATTTACAACTCACTGGCCGAGAGGCGGCGGGAAGTGGCCGTGCTGCGGGCGCTGGGGGCGCACCGGCGGACGGTTTTCGGCTGGCTGGTCTGGGAAGCGGCCATGACGGCGGCGCTGGGCGGCGTGGTGGGCGTGCTCCTGGGGCATGCTCTGCTGGCAGTGGCGGGCAGCAGTTTGAAGTTCCTGAGCGGGCTGCCGCTTGATCCGTGGCGCTGGACGCGGCTGGAAGTCGGGCCGGCGTGGCTGACGGCTTACGTGCCGTTTGAGGTGGCGGTCATTGCCGGGACACTGGTGCTGGGAGCGGTGATGGGGCTGCTGCCAGCGGCGCTGGCATACCGGACGAATGTGGCGCGGCATTTGAGTGAGTGAAGGTGGGCATCACCTGGGAGCGCGGGCATCTTGCCCGCAAGCCTGGGAGCGCGGGCGTCCCGCCCGCATGAATCCCCGACGGATGGCATTCATCCGTCGCTGACGCGACGGGAACCAATTGGGGGGCGACACGATCCGTGGGTTGAAACCCATCGTGGGTGAACCCACGATCCGTGGGTTGAAACCCACGGCTAAATTCCGTTGCCGCTACGCGGCAAAAATGCGGTTGCAACCCACAATCAACGACCCACGGGTCTCCGCCCCATGGCACGGGTATCCGACGCCTCCCGTCGTCGCGTAGCGACGGATGAATTTTGCCGTGGGTTTCAACCCACGGATTGGGGCAACCCCATCCACCCGTCGCGTCAGCGACGGTTGAATCATTGCGTGACCAACCCACCACGTCGCCGGGTTGTCCCCATCGCGTAGGGAAACGCACCGCATCGGCCCGCGTCGCGTAGCGACGATTGAATTTTGCCGTGGGTTCAACCCACGGATTGTGTGATGCCCAATGTCCACGTGGGCGGGACGCCCACGCCTTACATTCACCCGTCGCTACGCGACGGAAACCAAATTGGGGGGCGCGGCGGTCCGTGGGTTGAAACCCATCGTGGGTGAACCCACGATCCGTGGGTTGAAACCCACGGCTAAATTCAGTTGCCGCTACGCGGCAGAAATGCGGTTGCAGCCCACGACCAACGGCCCACGTCCACGGGTTTCCGTTCCACGGCCCACGGGTTTCCGTTCCACGGCGTAGGTATCCCAAAATCCACATCGTATGTGCGGGCAATCACGACACCGCCGGGTTGAAATCCTCCCCCGTCGCGTAGCGACGATTGAATTTAGCCCGGCGTTTCAACGCCGGGGTACAGGTTTCAACCCACGGATCACGGACGCCCCAATGCCCCCCCCGTCGCGTAGCGACGGTTGAATATCACCAAACCACACGGGCATCTCCCACACACGGGAATGCGAATGCCACCTTACGGATACACAACGGATCAACATCCACGGTGGAATTCAACCGTCGCTGACGCGACGGAAAATGATTGGTGGGCGACCTTGATCCGTGGGTTAAAACCCACGGCTAAATTCAGTTGCCGCTACGCGGCAGAAATGCGGTTGCAGCCCACGACCAACGGCCTACGTCCACGGGTTTCCGTTCCACGGCGTAGGTATCCCAAAATCCACATCGTATGTGCGGGCAATCACGACACCGCCGGGTTGAAATCCTCCCGCGTCGCGTCAGCGACGGTTGAATTTAGCCCGGCGTTTCAACGCCGGGGTACGGGTTTCAACCCACGGATCACGGACGCCCCAATGCCCCCCCGTCGCGTAGCGACGATTGAATTTAGCCGTGGGTTTCAACCCACGGATCGCGAGGACCCCATATCGGTTCCCGTCGCGTCAGCGACGGTTGAAATTGGGATGCGGGCAAGATGCCCGCGCTCCCAGGCCCGTCGCGTCAATAACGGTTGAACGCCATTTGTTTCATGCGGGCGGGACGCCCGCGCTCCCAGGCTTGCGGGCGGGACACCCGCATTCCAATGTCGCGCCAGGCATTGATGCCGGAAAGCGCACAGGCCGGTGTTCCCTGCCCTGGAAACACCGTGTCGCCCACCAGCCAGAAGTCGGGCAGGCCCACATCACGTGAACCAATCCCGAACAGGTTGCTGTTCCACAGGGTTGTCCGCAGACCGCCGACCATGCCCTGCGCGCGGCCCGTGTAGCGCGCAAAGGTGCGGGGCGTTCCCGGCAACGCACACTCGATGCCTTCCCGAAGATTCGGAAACACCCGCTCCGCTGCCGTCAGCAGCCGCTCCACCACGGCCGCCCGCCGCGCTGCATAGTCTTCCGGCGACAACTCCCACCACGGGGATACTTCCGTGTGCGTGGAAAGATTCAGTGTCCGGCGACCTGGCGGGGCGCTGGCGCGATCATCCACTTCGCTCAAACTGAGAAAGGCGCTGTTGCCGTCGTCCAAGGGCGCGCCGTACTCCAAAAGTACCTGGTGATTGAGCGGCGTATCGTCGGGAATGACCTCCGCCCGGACGCCCAGATAGAGCGTAAATGCCCCCCAGCCCACGCCAGCCTTGTTCAGAGGACGCTTCAGCCGGCGCGACACATCCGCCGCCACCAGCGACGACACGTTCCAGATGGGCAGGTTGGCCACCACCCGCGGCGCATGCACGGTCAGCCCCCGGTCAGTCTCCACCGTGTAGCCGCCACCCGCAGCCGGAGTGATGCGCGTCACCCGCTGGCGCAGCCGAAGTACGCCGCCCAGCTCACGGAACGCTGCCACATGCGCCTTGATAAAGCTCTTCATGCCGCCGCGCGCGCGCCGGATGCCGTGGCGGTAAATGTCCAGCCCGGCCGCGCCGTTCAGAAAAGGCGCCCGCGCCGCTGTTTCCTGCACCGTGATGAGCAGCAGCCCGTCAAGAAAAGCCCGCAGCGGGGCATGGTCAGCCAGCCGGTAGCGCCGCAGCACGTCTTCCACGGTCGAAAACAGGTAGGGCGCTGCGCGGAGAAAATCCGGCGAAACCAGACGCAGGTTGGCGACGACATCACGCCAGTGGCGCAGCGGCAGCACCGGCAGTTTGGCCGTCGCCGTCCAGAGCGTGTCGGCCGTCCGGTCCACAAGCTGCCAGAAGGCGCGCAGCCGCTCCGCCTCTTCGGGCGTCCGGGCAAAGCGCACCACGCGCTCATGCGCCCAAATTTCAGGGTTGTGCGCGATGTGAACACAGCGGTCGGGCAGGTGAACATCCACCTGTTTGATGAGGGTGCTTTCGGGCAGCGGCCATCCAAGCCGGTTGAACACCTGCGTGTGGAGACCAGCCGGGTCGAGCCCCATCAGCACCGTTGCGCCCACATCGAAGTTGTAGCCCTTGTGGAAAAAGTACCCGGCGCAGCCGCCAGCCTTGTCGTGGGCTTCGAGCAGCAGCGTCCGGTAGCCGTCGTGCTGGAGTAACAGGGCAGCCGTCAAACCGGCCACGCCAGCACCAATGACCACCACATCGAAGGTTGTTTCGGCTAAGGGACGCATCACCAGGCATCATAGGGAGGGCGATGCACTCGTGGGAAGCTCACCTGCCAGTTGAGTCCCCGGACGCACTGGCGCCGGCGCACGTAACAGCTCCAGCGCCTGCCGCTGCACTTCCGGGTCGCTGCCAAAGCCGGCCAGCCAGTGGGCCTCCGGCTCGCGTCGCCACCAGGAAAGCTGGCGTTTGGCATAGTGGCGGGTGTCGGTTTTCATCTGCTCGACGGCTGAGGCGTAGGTACGCTCACCCCGCAGGTACTCGATGAACCGCCGGTAGCCATGCGCCTGGAAGGCTTCGGCATCGGGCGGGACGCCGGCCGCCAGCAGCCGGCGGATTTCATCGAGCAGACCGGCAGCGACCATGGCTTCGACGCGGGCATTGATGCGGGCATAGAGTTCGGCGCGCGGCGGCGACAGCACCAGCAGCCGCATACGCGCCACAAAGGGCGGTGGTGGCGCAAGCTGCCGTTGCCGTTGCGACAGAGGCGTGCGCGTGCACAGGAAAAACTCCAGCGCCCGCATGGTGCGCGACCAGTCGTTGGGTTGCAGGCGCGCCGCCGTCGCCGGGTCGAGCCGCCGGAGCATGCGGTGCAGCCACGGTGCGCCGTGGCGGGCGCGGATGGCATGCAGACGGGCGCGCAGACGCAAGTCGGTCGGGTTGTCTTCGGCAAAGAGGCGGCCGCGCAGGGCGTCGAAGTAGAGACCCGTGCCGCCGACAAACACGGCCGTGCGCCCACGGGCTTCGATGTCAGCCAGACAGGCCGTGGCTTCGCGGGCGTAACGGCCGGCGGTGTAGTGCTCGGCCGGGTCAGCAACATCAATCAGGTGGTGCGGCACAAGCGCGCGCAGCGCTGGCGGCACCTTGGCTGTGGCCACGTCCAGGCCGCGATAGACCTGAATGGAATCGAGGTTGATGATTTCTCCGTCCAGCGCCCGGGCCACAGCCAGCCCCAGGTCACTTTTCCCGGAGCAGGTCGGCCCGACGATGACCGGAATGGGGCGCGGGGTCATCCGTGGCGGCGGCGTATGTCACCGCGCCGCACTTCGGCAATTTCATCGTCGGTGCTGCGCCGGCGTTGGCCGCGCCGTTCATCCACTTCACTGATACCGGAAGCGCGCCGGACAAGGTGAATGGCACGGTCACGGGTTTTTTTGACTTCGCGCCGGCCATCCTCCCACTGGATTTCGATAGCGCCGTCGGGGCCGGGGGTGATGATGCGGACGACCTCGCCGTACTGCATCCCATGCCCGGCGGCAAAGGAGACTTCATCGCCGATTTGGTACTCAAAATGCTGACGCTGCGCCATGGCGCGTAATCCTCGCTTGCAACGGACATCAGGCCGCCCCAAGGCAGAAGTCATAGGGCCATCTGTGACGGCAGCCGTGCGGCGGCAGGTGCGGATTGTAGCGCAATCTTGTCGGCGTGGCGCCGCCGGGCTATAGTCGGGCTGCATTGGTCACGGGTTTTCTGCGGAGGGTTGGCAGAATGGCTAATGCACCGGTCTTGAAAACCGGCGTCCGAAAGGACATGTGGGTTCGAGTCCCATGCCCTCCGCCACCTCCCTCCTAATCTGCATTCGCCGCACGGATGCCGTCGCCCCAGAATTCGGACAACGACGAAGCAGCCCAGCGGGCCCGGATGCTCACGGCGGCCGGGCTGGCGCTGGGGCTGCCGATGACCATCCTGGGTTCGTTTCTGGTGGGCTACTGGCTGGACCGCCAGCTTCAGACGGCACCGCTGTGGTTCTTTCTGCTTGGGATCGCCGGGCTGGTCAGCAGCGCCCGGCTGCTCTACCGCCTGTGGGAGCAGCTCCGGTAAGTCGCCCGCTCAGCGTCCTGCCGGCCAGAGCCACCACAGCAGCGCCAGCAGCACCAGCAGCGCCAGCGTGGCCAGCGCCGCATCCAGCCAGCGGTCCTGACGGGCAGCGCGCGCGCGGGCTTCAGCGTAGGGAATGCGCGTAAATGACACCATTGTGTAGAGCGGCAGAAACCGGTCGCCCAGCAGGTTCGAGAGGGCGTATTCGAGACGCCGCCGCATCAGAAACCACGGCGAGGCCACCTTGGCGCGCATTTCCAGGTAGTTTTCGTAGGCGAGTTCGGCCAGGGCATCGGTGTTGGCCTTGCGCTGCTGCTGGTAGTCCAGAAAGGCTGCGCTGGTGTCGCCGTTGTGCCGGCGGAGGCATTCATCCAGCACAAAGCAGTCTTCAAACGAGGCGTTCATGCCCTGCCCGTAAAACGGCACGACGGCATGGGCTGCATCGCCGATGAGCACGACGCGCCCGGCGTACTGCCAGGGAAAGCAGCGGATGGTCACCATCGAGCCGGTCGGGTTGTGCTGGAAGTCTTCCACCAGCGTCGGCATCAGGGGCGTGACATCGGGGAAGTGGCGATCGAAAAAGCGCCGGATGGCATCTTCATCGGTCAGGCTGGCAAAGCTTTCCGCGCCTTCGTATGCCAGAAACAGCGTGCAGGTAAACGAGCCATCCAGATTGGGCAGCGCAATGAGCATGAAGTCCTGGCGGGGCCAGATGTGCAGGTAGTTTTTCTCCAGCGCATGCTGGCCGCCAGGCAAGGCCGGGATGGTCAGTTCCTTGTAGCCGTGCGGGAGAAACGTCTGGGCGTAGTCATAGCGGTCGGTGCGCTGAAGCGCCTGGCGGATGGCCGAAAAAGCCCCATCAGCGCCAACGACCGTCCGGGCGCTTACCTGACGGACAGTGCGCGTGCGGGTGTCTTCAATCTCCAGCGTCATGGAAGAAAGGTTCAGCCCCACGCAACGCGACTGGAAGTGGATTTCCAGGTTGGGCCAGTGGGCAGCGGCATCGAGCAGGGCGCAATTCAACTGGTGACGCGAAATGGAGAAGATGGTTTCTTCCGGTGTGCGGCCGTAGGGCTGGAACGTCAGCTCCCCCTGCGGGCTGTGGATCATGCGCCCGCGCATGGGGATGGTCAGCGGATGGATGACCGGAGCGAGGCCAAGGGCTTCAAGGGCATGCAGCCCCCGCCGCGACAGCGCCAGATTGATGGAACGGCCGCGCGGTACGGAATGCGTCCGCATATCCGGCAGGCGTTCATAGAGGGTGACGCGGTTGCCCTGGCGGGCAAGGTAGAGCGCCGCCAGCGTTCCAGCCAGTCCGGCACCGCACACCGTGAAACTGGGCGCAACCATCAGTTCGTCAGACATCGTGTGAAGACAGGCTTACAAAGAGGTTTGACATTCGGGGTGGGGTTTCCAACAATCAAGCCTGGCCGCACCACAGCTTTCAAGCACAAGTGACGCACGCCCAGGCAACCAGGCAGACCACAATGAAACAGTGTCCAGCATGTGGGCAACAATACGCAGACAATGTGACCTTTTGCCCGGTGGACGGCAAGGGTCTCATTCCGCTGCTCATTGATGGCAAATACCGCATCGAGAAAAAAATCGGCGAAGGCGGCATGGGGCAGGTCTATCGCGCCATCCACGTCGAGATTGGGACGCCGTTTGCCGTCAAGGTGCTGCACGCCCAGTTTGGCGAGGATGAAAAAGCCGTCGCGCGTTTCCGGCGCGAGGCGCAGGCCGCCGCTCAGATTCGCCATCCCAATGCGGTCAGCGTCACGGACTTCGGTGTGACGAAGGACTCCAACCTGGTGTACTTCGTCATGGAATACCTCGAAGGCGAATCGCTGGGAGAACGACTGCGGGAAACGCATGCGCTGCCGATGGAAGACATCCACTTCATCTATTCCTGTGTGTGTTCGGCCCTGCATGCGGCGCATCTCAAGGGCATTGTTCACCGGGATGTCAAACCCGACAACATTTTTCTGCTGCTCGATGAGGAGCGGAATATCAAGGATGTCAAGGTGCTCGACTTTGGCATTGCCAAACTCAAGCGTCAGGACAAAAACACCCTGACGGCTTCCGGGACGGTCATCGGGACGCCCGATTACATGTCGCCGGAGCAGTGCCAGGGTCTTGAGTTGGATGCGCGCTCGGACATCTACAGCCTGGGGGTCATCCTGTATGAGCTGTTCACCGGGCGCGTCCCCTTCCAGAACGAAAGCGCCATGACCACGCTTATGGCGCATGTCTCCCAACCACCGCCGCCGCCCATCACCATCAACCCTGCCATACCGCCCGGCATCAACCGCCTTATTCTGCGCACCCTGGCCAAACATCCTCATGAGCGGCCGGAGACCGCTCTTCACCTGCTCGGCGAACTTGAACAGGCCTTGCAGGAAGCCGGTGTGCAGCTTGGCACGGCTTCAATGACAAATTTGCTCAAAACCCAGCGCCACGTCGGCCGCAGCACGGTGGGCGGAAGCAAAGCACCCACGACTGACGTGACTGAAGGAACGCCAACCACCAATCGCACGCTGGCGCTGTCGGGGGCGAATATCGCTGTCGAGCGGGCAACCGTGGAAAGCCAGCGGGCGACAGGCTTGAACCGCAAAAGCACCTCTGAACCGGGAGGTGAAACAAAGACGTATGTCGCGGTGGATGGCAAGCGGGCTGTGGGCGCCAGGCTATGGCTTCCCTTTGCCGCCGTGGTGGGACTGGTGGTGGTCGGGCTGATCGCCGGCGGCGGGTGGTATCTTTCCCGGCGCGCAGCCACAGCCGGGCAGGGAGCCACAAACTTGGACTCTCCCAAACCACCCCCAGCGCCGCCGGGAATGGTCTATATCCCCGGCGGGACGTTTATCATGGGCAACAACGCCAGTGCTGACGACTTTGAAAAGCCGGAGCATGAACGCCAGGTCGCCCCGTTCTTCATGGACCGCACGGAAGTCACCAACGAGCAGTACGCCCGGTTCGTCCAGGAAACCGGACACCCGCCGCCACCCAACTGGAAAGGCGAGAAAACCTTTCCGCCAGGGACGGCCAAACTGCCCGTTGCTGAGGTCAGTTGGGATGACGCGCAGGCTTTTGCCAAATGGGCCGGCAAGCGTTTGCCCACGGAAGTCGAATGGGAGTATGCCGCGCGGGGTACTGACCGTCGGCTTTATCCGTGGGGGATGGAGTTTGATCCGACAAAACTCAACGCCGGCCGTGACATCAGCCAAATCAAAGACCAACGCCGCCAGGTGGGAAGTTTTCCGGGCGAAAGCCCCTTCGGTCTGCTGGATATGGCTGGCAACGTGGCGGAGTGGACGGACAGCGGCTATGACCTCTATCCCGGCAGTCAGGCCGTCATCAAACCTCAGTTCCAGCCGCTCAAGATCATTCGTGGTGGCTGCTTTGCCGACGACGCCCGCAAGACGATGGTGACGCGCCGCCTGATGAATGAGCGTACGTTCCGCGATCTTTCAACGGGCTTCCGCTGCGCCAAGGACGCTCCGCCAGCCAAGGCGGCCGCCACACCATAGCGCGGTGGGCAGGTTCCACGTCCTACGTATCTCACACCATCTCACATCATCCACCTCGGTCATGCCGCGCCTGAAGCTGACGGTTGAGTACGACGGCACGGAGTACGCCGGCTGGCAGGCGCAGGCGAATGCCCGCAGCATTCAGGCGGTGCTGGCGGCCGCTTTCACACCCCTGCTGGGCCAGCCAGCACAACTCCACGCGGCCGGGCGTACGGATGCCGGAGTCCATGCTCTGGGGCAGGTTGTCCATACGGATGTCCATCAGATGCGCGCCCCGGAAACCTGGCGCGCGGCGCTCAACGCCCACCTTCCGCCGGACATTCGGGTGCGGCAGGTTGAGGTGGTTGGTGCTGATTTTCACGCCCGGAAGTCGGCGCGGGGCAAGCTCTACCACTATGCGTTCTGGTGTGGACGGGTCGAAAGCACGCGGTGGCGGCGCTACAGCCTGCACGTTCCCCAGCCACTTGACTGGGAAGCCATGCGGGAAGCGGCGCAGCACTTTGTCGGACGCCACGACTTTGCGCCCTTCAGCGTGGCCGACCGGACGGTGCAGACTACGGTGCGTACGATTCACTGGGTGACGTGGCATGGGGTCTCCGCTCCGGGAGGCTCAGCCCAGGATGGCTCCGGCAATGCTTCCTTCAGCCCGCCGGAACTGCTGGCCGTGGCGTTTTACGGAGACGGGTTTCTGCGGTATCAGGTACGGCGCATGGTAGGCACGCTGCTGGCCGTGGGGCAGGGCAAGCTGCCGCCGACGGCCGTGGCCGGGATACTTTGTGGAGCAAAGGAGTTTGCCGCTGCTGCCACGGCGCCAGCCCAAGGCTTGACGCTCATGCGGGTTGATTACTAGTATTCGCAACGCTTTTTTGCATACCCGCACCGGCGTTCAGACGCCGTACTTTACCGGTCGGTTTCATCCAGCGAAGTTCTGAATGCACGAATTGGAAACCCTCATTGAACCCGGCTCGCCGGACGCTTTTCTGCTGCGCCAACTCGACCCCAACCGCCTGCCCAAACACGTGGCCATCATCATGGATGGCAACGGACGCTGGGCGAACCGGCAGGGCAAGGCCCGCATTGCCGGCCACCCGGCCGGCGTCGAAGCCGTGCGGGCGACGGTGGAAAACTGCGCCCGGCTGGGCATTCCCACCCTGACGCTCTACGCCTTTTCTTCGGAGAACTGGCGGCGGCCGCGGGTTGAAGTCACAATGCTGATGCGCCTGCTGCACCAGTGCCTTGAGCGTGAAGTACCGCTGCTGAACCGCCATGGCGTGCGCCTGCGGTTCATCGGCCGGCTGGAAGGCTTGTCGGCCGAGATTCGGAAGGCCTTGGACTATGCTGTATCCGCCACGGCGCACAACCAGCGGATGACGCTCAACGTCGCGTTCAACTACGGCGGTCGGGCCGAAATTGTGGATGCCCTGCGCAGTGTGGTACGCGAGTTTATGGGGCTGGGGCGCTCGCTCGACACGCTGACCGAAGCCGATGTCGCCCGCCACCTCTACACGGACAGCGACCCCGACCTGCTCATTCGTACCAGCGGTGAAATGCGCCTGAGCAACTTTCTGCTGTGGCAGATGGCCTACACGGAAATCTTCGTGACCGATACCCTGTGGCCGGATTTCAACCGCACCCACCTGCTCGAAGCCCTCGTGGCCTATCAGCGCCGGCAGCGGCGGTTTGGCGGCGTTGAAACCGTTGGCGTTCCGGTGTCGGCGCTGGCATAGTGCAGGTGTGACCGACCTGAACGCCCAACCTTGCCACCGTATCCAGACTGAACAGGGTCGCTACTACTTTGCCGCCGGCCTGGCGTTGATGCTGTCGAGTGTGGCGTTTCGCCTTGGCGCGCCGGCCGCCGGAGTGACGCTCCTGGCTGCCTTTCCGCTGCTGCTCGTGCTGGCGCGCTATGAAGTGCTTGTCTTTGACGGAACACACCTGCGGCGGCGCGGCCCCTACGCCTGGTGGCAGGCCCGGATGCTGGGTGGGACGACTTCCCTGCCCCTTGCCCAGCTTGAGTTGAGCATCACCGAAGTTGTCCATCTGCCGCTGACGCTGGCGCGCTACCGCTTTCGGACGATTCTCGTCGGCAACGGATTTGAAGCCGTGTTGTTCTCGAACACGGCCGGGTACGCGCCGTTCGTGACGGCCGTGTTTTCGGCTGTGGATGAGTCCAAGCTCGACTTTCATTCCCGTGCCTGGCTGCAATACGGCGCGCCGCCCCCGCTGACCGCAATAGCCGACGCCTTGGATGACCAGCATCTGGCGCAGTTTCCGGCGGCGCTGCTCCGCCGTACGGCCAACCACTTCACCCTGACCGGCCGCCTGCGGCTGGCGCAGCGCTACTTCCGGCAGGCTTATGGGCGCGACCGTGGCAACCCGCATCTGCTGTGTGAAATGGGCTATTTTTTCCGCCGCTTTGCGCTGGCCGAGCATCCTCGCTGGCAACTCCGCGCAGCGGCCTGCCTGCGGCTGGCCGCCCGGTTGGCCCGGCAGGAGCCGCATCTGCTGGAGCGCATCGGCGAAGCCTACTGCGAGCTGTTTGACTTTGTGCGCGCCGAGCGGTGTTTTCGGAAGGCATTGGAGCTGGACCGGCAGCTTTTCCGGGCCTATGCGGGTCTGGCCGAGTTGGCCTTCCGGGACGGACAATTGGCGCGGGTGGCGCACTTTTACTATGCAGCAGCGCACAGCACCAGCGACCCGGCCCTGCGGCGGCGGGCGCAGAACGAGGCGCGCTACTACGAACGGTTGAGCCAGGACGATGATTACCTCGACGCCGAAGTGCGCCGCATCACCTGGCTGCACCATATCCGCCAGATGCGCACCGTGGCCGGCGGCATTTTTTTCATGGCCTGGCTGGTCGTCGGCTTGACAGGCGCACGCTTCCCGGATGTGCAGGACATCGGGCTGGCGCTGATGGGGTCATCCGGGCTGGTGTGGCTTGGGCTTTCCTGCAGCCTGCACTGGCAACGGCGGCGGTCGGCGCTCCCGGAAACCGTCACTTGAGCGACAGCGGCGCCCCTCACCCGGTGGGCAGTGCAGCCCGCGCGTAGCAGGCGGTTAAAGTCTTTGCATCACAGGTCACACCGGCGGCAAGCCGGGCCGCCAACCGGGGTGCCGCGACGGGCGCCAGCCAGGGCGGTGGCGCGATCCGTGGCAGGTCGCCCACGAAAGCAGACACATCGCCATTGTCGAGCAGCGCCAGGGCATCGCCGGTCAGAAGCCGTGGACAGTCTTTCGGAATGTGGCGGAAAAGCTGCTCCAGTACGGTTTGGACTTCTCCAGTCAGAGCAGCGGTGAGGGGCCGGGGTTCGGCATCGGGCCCGGCGGAAAAAGCCTGCCCGTGGACTTCGCGCCGGTGGGAGACATTGAGCACCACTACCGTCGTTGGCTGCTGAAGCGGCAGGACGGCATCGGCGAGAACTTCCAGCGTAGTGGCCGTGGCAATGGGGCAGTCGAGCGGCTGCGCCAGTCCCTTGACGGCCGCCAGTCCGACGCGAATGCCGGTGAAGCTTCCCGGACCGATGAGTGCGCCGAGCGCCGTCAAATCCGTCGGGCGCACCCCCGTGCGTTCAAGCAGGTAGGCAATGTCAGCGACCACCTGGTGGGCGCTGGGTTGCAGGCTGCGGACGCCCCATTGCGCCTGGATTTCCTGCCCGCGCAGAAGAGCCAGGCTCATGCGCGGCGAAGCCGTATCCACGATGAGCCACCAGTTCGCGGGCGTCAGCACCACACCAGCAGCGGTCTCCACAGGTAGGGCATCCGGGGGCAGGGTGTCGGGCGTCATGCACCGGCCGCTTTGACGGCCGGCGACGGCCGCCAGCGCAGCACGGGCTGCCGCGCCGCAGCGGTTTCATCGAGCCGGCGCAGTCGCGCCAGATGGGGCGCGGTTTTGACGACTTCCGGGTTTTCCCTGCATTCCTGGGCAATGGCGCGCATGGATGCGATGAACAAATCGAGTTCGGCGCGGCTCTCGCTTTCGGTCGGCTCGACCATAATCGCGCCCGGCGCAACGAGGGGGAACGACATCGTCGGCGGATGAAAGCCGTAGTCAATGAGCCGCTTGGCGATGTCGCCGTTGCGTACGCCATACGCCTGCTGCCGTCGGTCATTGAAGACGACCTCGTGGAGGACAGGGCCATCAAACGGCACTTCGTAGTCGTCCTGGAGATGATGCTTGATGTAGTTGGCATTGAGGACGGCCGTTTCCGTGGCGGCCCGCAGTCCTTCCGCTCCCATGGCGCGGATGTAGGCCAAGGCGCGCACCATCATGCCGAAGTTGCCATAGTACGCCTTGACGCGCCCAATCGAGTGGGGGCGGTCGTTGTCAAACACCACGGTCTGGTCATCCACCCGGCGCAGGGTCGGACAGGGCAGGTATGGCTCCAGCTCACGGTTGACGGCGACGGGGCCGCATCCGGGGCCGCCGCCGCCGTGTGGCGTGGAAAAGGTCTTGTGCAGGTTCAGGTGCATGACATCCACGCCCATGTCGCCGGGGCGCGCAATGCCAACCAGGGCGTTCATGTTCGCGCCGTCCATATAGACAAAGCCGCCACGGGCGTGGATGAGTTCGCAGGCTTTGGCAATGTCTTCTTCAAACAGCCCCAGGGTGTTCGGGTTGGTGATCATCAGCCCGGCGACTTCATCGGTCATCGCTTTGTCGAGCGCCGCCAAATCAAGCAGGCCGTTCTTCCTGGAGATAAGTGTGATGACCTTGTAGCCGCACATCACGGCACTGGCCGGGTTGGTGCCGTGGGCGGCGTCGGGAATGAGGACGTACCGGCGGGCGTCGCCGCGCGCGGTCAGCGCTGCGCGAATCATCATCATGCCGGTGAGTTCGCCGTGCGCGCCGGCCGTGGGTTGCAGGGAAACCGCAGCCAGACCCGTGATTTCACAAAGGGCTTCTTCGAGCTGCTTCATCAGCAGAAGATTGCCGCGAACCGTCGCTTCCGGGGCGAGGGGATGCGACCGGGCAAAGCCGGGCAGTCGCGCCGCCCACTCGTTGATTTTCGGGTTGTACTTCATCGTACACGAGCCGAGCGGAAACATGCCGGTATCCGTGCCGTAGTTCCAGGTCGAAAGCCGCGTGTAGTGCCGGACGACTTCAGGCTCGGTCAGTTCAGGCAGCTCGGAGAGGTCATCCTGCCGCAGCAGGTGGGACGGAACCAGTGCAGAGGGCGCTACTTCGGGAACGTCGCTCGGCGGCAGGTGGTAGGCGCGGCTGCCGGGACGGGAGTTTTCAAAGATGAGGTTTTCGTTCTGGCTGATGTGCGGACGGGCTTTCTGGATGCGGGGTGTTGTGGGAAGCGCCATTGGAAGCAGAATGTTCGGGCGAACCTTTGAACTTTGAAATCGTCTGCGCGGCGGGGGCGGCACAGAGTGAGTATCCTAACCGAAAGCTTCCGGGCTTTTCCACCACGGACAGTCGCCGGGTTGGCGTCCGGTTGGGGCGAAGACCGGCGTTTCAGGGTGTGGGGACGCGGGGAAACAGGCGGAAAAACCCTTCGACATCCCACCGGTACTCGCCCGACCGCGCCGGCATCGGCGGCTCTTCCGGCCGTGGCACTGCCTGTTGGGCCAAACGGGCAAAGGTCTTGGCATCAAAACGGTACAGCAGGAGACCGGAGATCATGACCCCTTGGGCACCAGACAGTTCACGTCCCCAACTGGCATCCAGAGGGCGTAAAAACAGGAGCACAACGTTGTACTCTGACGTGGGGTAGCGGGAGACATCGGCGGCAATTGCCGCGAGGGACGGGGCGTAATAGACCCGTTTGCCTGCCAGTGCCAGCAGGTGAGGCGGATCGGTCGGGATTTCAAAATCCGGCGAAAACACAATGTCAGAAGGTGTGACAGCCTGCCGGACGGCATTGCCCAGCGGTTCGATGATGGGGGACGGCTCTGGAAAGAGCGCCCGGAAACCCAGGTGAACCGGAAGGATGTAGGCCAGTGCCGCCGTCAGCAGTATGGTTGAAACACCCATCCGCCGGCGCGCACAGGCTGACCACCGGGGCGCAAGGACGGTCAGGAGCGTGACCGGCAGCAGGACAAACGGCACGACGGCGATGACCAGCGAGAATTTGAGGGCGCTGAAGTCGTGAATGGCCGAGTGGTTGCGCAGGGCATAGACCTGCAAAAAGCACGGCACGGTGATGAGCGCCATGGTCCAGCCAGCCAACGCCACCCCGGACACCACACCGGGCAGCGGCGCCTGGTTGCGGGCAGCCTGCCGCCACCAGCCGCCCAGCAGCAGACAGCCGGCCAGCGCCACAAAAGCCAGCGCGGGGCCGGCAGCGCCAAACTGCGCCGGGATGTATTCCCCCCAGAAGATGGCGTTGAAACGCGCCGTAAAATCGGCGTTGACATCCGTTGCGCCAATGCGTTCGAGAAACCGCTCCTTCAGACGCGGCAGCATCCCCAGAAAGGCAAGCTGGACGAAAAACAGTCCCAGCGCCAGCAGCCCGCCCATACCAAACCAGAGACTGCGCCACCACCAGGCTTTGACATTTGACCACGGCAGAGGGATGTCGCCGGTGGCCAGCCGTTTCACATAGGCAACGCCCACGAGGCACACGAACAGCCAGTCACAGCGAGGCCCCATGCCATCGTCAACGCCTGCCACCAGTTGCTGCTGGTACGGGCAGAAGGGTAGGCGTCACGGATGGCTTCCAGCAGGATGAACAGGACGTAGGGCAGCAGTACGGCCTGGTCGGCGAAATAGACGTTCTGGTGCCAGTAGAGCGGGCCGGGCAGCAACAGCTCCAGCGTCGGCGGCACGGCGGCCAGCAGGGTGGCCGTCCCCCGGTCAAAGCCCAACCGGCGGAGGATGAGCAGGCTCAGGCTGCCAAGCGCCACGGCAATGAGGCCGTGGTTGATGAGATTCCAACTCATGAGGCTGCTGACCGTTGGCGCCCCCTCACTAACGAGGCTGTAGGCGTAGGCGGTCAGGACGAAACCCGGTGGGTACGACACATAAGGGTTGCGGCTCAGCAGGGTTGGGAACTCGACGGAGCGGGGTTCGTTGAGAAGGGCAAAGCGCAGTGTCCAGGGGCCTTCGGCATGCCAGGCGCGGGCAAACCGCAGCGTGTTGGCGGTAAGCCACTGGTGATGCTCAAAGCTCAGCTTTCCAAACCAGGGGCGACGCGCCTGTACCGTGCAGGCAAACAGGCCGACGGTGAAACCAAGCAGCACGAGGCAGGCGGCCAGCGATTTCGGGTGCAGGGTCAACCAGGACTTACGCGGCATGGCAGCATGGTGACACTGTACCCTCAGCCCGACAAGGCGGTGGCCGGCAGCGAGGGAGGGTTGGCCCCACCGCCCACCACCGACCGCAACCCGCTGACCGTCAGATGAACAACGGCGCCATCACCAGCGTGATCGTGGCCAGCAGCTTGATGAGCACGTGCAGGGAGGGTCCTGCCGTGTCCTTGAACGGATCGCCCACCGTGTCGCCCACCACGGCGGCTTTGTGGGCATCGCTCCGTTTGCCGCCGTGCGCGCCGGTTTCGATGTACTTCTTGGCGTTATCCCACGCGCCGCCGCCGTTGTTCAGGAACAACGCCATCAGGATGCCCACAATCGTCCCGATAAGCAGCAATCCGCCGACGACTTCTGCGCCGGTGGCGCTGTTCGCGGTCATCCCCTGGGACAAATACACCTGACGGAACACAATCCCCACGATGATCGGCGTCAGGACGACCAACGCACCCGGCAGCACCATCTGCTTGAGTGCGCCGCGCGTCACGATGTCCACGCAGTGACCGTAATCCGGCTTGCTCGTCCCTTTCATAATGCCCGGATTGCTCCTGAACTGCCGCCGCACTTCCGTGATGACATCCTGCGCTACGGCTCCAACGGCCTTGATCGCCAGCGAAGCAAACAGCATCACCAGCATGGCCCCCACCATCCCGCCGATGAAGACTTCCGGCTTGGCAAGGTCAATCCGCTCCAGCGTCGGGCCGTAGGTAAACGGCCAGTAGCTGCGGACTTCATCCATGTAGGCCGAAAACAGCAGGAAGGCCGCCAGGGCCGCCGAACCCACGGCGTACCCCTTCGTCAGCGCCTTCGTGGTGTTGCCGACGGCATCCAAGCGGTCTGTCTTTTCACGCACTTCATCCGGCTGTTCCGACATTTCAACAATCCCGCCGGCGTTGTCGGTGATGGGCCCAAAGGTATCCATGGCCAGGATGTAACCGGCCGTACCCAGCATACCCATCGTGGCAGCGGCCGTCCCGAACAGCCCGGCCTTGGCAAAGCCCGAATTCATGCCCAGGTAGTAGGAAGTCAGCACGGCAATCGCAATCACCACGACCGGAATCGCCGTGGACTCCAACCCGACGGCAATCCCCATGATGACGTTCGTCGCCGGCCCCGTCTGCGAGGCATCAGCAATGGACTTCACCGGACGGTAGCGATACTCCGTGTAGTACTGCGTGATGAACACAAAGGCCAGCGAGGTCAGAATGCCCACGACGCCACAGGCAAAGAAGCTCAGGTAGGCATTGGGTGCGGCAGTGCTGGCCAGCAACCACTTCGACGCCACGAAAAACCCGGCCGTCGCCAGCAGGCAGGTGACGTAAAAGCCCCGGTTGAGCGCCTTCATCGGGTCGGATTTCTCATCCGTACGCACAACCATCACCCCGACGATGGAAGCCAGCAGTCCAAACGCCCCCACCACCAGCGGGTAGAGCAACACGCCAAGCTGCTGCGACTTTTCAAAAGCCGTGATGTTGGTCATCAGCAGGGACGACGCCAGAATGAGCGCGCCGATGTTTTCTGCGGCCATGGATTCAAACAAATCTGCGCCACGACCGGCACAGTCGCCCACGTTGTCGCCCACCAGATCGGCGATGACCGCCGGATTGCGCGGGTCATCTTCGGGAATCCCGGCTTCGACCTTGCCCACCAGGTCCGCGCCCACATCCGCGGCCTTGGTGTAGATACCTCCGCCCAACTGCGCAAAAAGCGCCACAAAGGACGCCCCAAAGCCATAACCGGCAATCAGCAGCGGGATTTTGCTCATTTCCGTAATCTTGAGCAGGCTGACAATGGCAAAGAGACCGGCAACACCCAGCAGCGACAGCGCCACGACGAGCAGGCCGGCGACGGCGCCCCCGCGCAGGGCCGCCTGCAAAGCGCCGTTGAGCGAGGCCGTGGCCGCCGAGGCCGTACGGATGTTTGCCCGAATCGAAATCCACATGCCGATGTAGCCCGACGCTACCGAACATGCAGCCCCCAACAGGAAGGAAATCACCGTCACAAACGCCAGCGTGCGCGGGTCCTTCACCGGGTCATTCATGCCTGGTGTTCGGACAAAGGCGTACAGGATGAAAATCAGCGCCGCCAGCGCCACGGCCAGATAGGCAATCGTTGTGTTTTGACGCCGCAAAAAGGCTTCCGCCCCTTCCTTGATGGCGTCGGAAATCTTCCGCATCCCTTCCGTGCCGGTATCGAGCGCCAGCACGTTCCGGGCCAGAAAGGCGGCAAAACCCAGCGCGAGGATGATGAGTCCAAAAATGACGGCATACTCCATAAATTGACCAACCCCCAGAGCACGGCGCACCGCCCACCGGGCGCCGCACCAGTTTCGTTCACGAATCGAGAAGCAACGAACAAAACGTCAACTTTATAACGTTTTACAGACGCACTTCAACCGGATGCGGGACAAAGGAAACGCCGGTAAACGGGTTGGGAAGGCGCTCATTTCGCGGCCGGGTGATTGGCCAGCCGGGGGCTGAACCACATCGCCGCCACGAGGGTGAGCAGGTAGGGCAGGGCAAGAAAGAATTGATAGGGAATGGTGTCCAGTCCCAGCGCCTGCAGGCGGAACTGGAAGGCGCTGGCGGCGCCGAAGCCGAGCGCGGACAGACTGACGCCGACGGGATGGCGTCGCCCGACAATCACGATGGCCAGAGCAATGAACCCCCGGCCGGCGGTCATGCCTTCGACGAACGTGTTGGAAAGGCCCAGCGCCAGGTAGCCTCCGGCCAGCCCGCAGGTGAGTCCACTGAACAGCAGCGCGCTCCAGCGCAGCCGCGCCACGCTCAACCCCACGCTGGCCGCAGCGGCGGGATGTTCCCCGGCGGCGCGCAGGCCGAGTCCGTGGGCGGTGCGGAACAGCCAGTACCAGGCGGTGACGATCAGGACAAGCGCCAGCACAGGCACACTCCACAGCGGCAGGGTTGGCACTACGAAGGCAGCGTTGGAGTCGCCGACGAGTTCCCGCCGTGCCACGGCCGTTGCGCCGAGGGCGAAGATGTTGAGGGCGGTGCCGACAAGCAGGGCATCACAGCCCAGGTTGACGGACAGCAGGGCAAAGGCGGCCGTCAGCGCCAGTCCTCCGATGACAGCCGCTCCCAGTCCGAGCCACGGAGCAAGCCAGGTGTTGGCCGCAGTGGCGCACACGGCAACGCCGGTAAACGCTGCCACGAGCATGACGCCTTCGATGCCAATGTTGACGACACCCGCCCGTTCGGAGACGGCCTCGCCAAGCGCCGCCAGCAGCAGCGGCGTCGCCAGGGTCAGCGTTGTCAGCATCAGGCCGGTGAGGATGTCAGTCATGGCTTCTCAAAACATCGCCTCCCAACCCGGCGCACGACTTACCGGCTCTCGCCAATCCGCAGCCGGTCATGGTTTACCCAGTGATTCCAACCGTTTCAGCCAGGCATCGAAATGCGGGCAGGCAGCCCGAATGGCCGCAATGCCAATCCGGTGCAACAGCGTCGGGCCGTCTGAGGTTTCCTTGTAGTCGGCTATCAGAGCAGACAAGCGCGCCTTGGGATGCGTGGTTTGACCGTCGTTGATCAGTTCCGGCCCGCCAGCCCGCGACCGGATGGCATGCAGCCTGTTCGCCAGCTTGGCCTGCCCGAAATAGTCGGCAACGGTTTCAGGGTCGCTGAAGAGCCAGGCTTCGAATTCGTGCAGCGCCAGAAACGGAATAAACCTTTGATGGTTGATCGCTTGTGCAAAGCTGGCTTCCAACCGGGCAACTTTTTGCTGCGCCGAACCAGCCCCCTGTGCTGCCTGCTGTCCCGGAAAGCCCTTCGGCAGCCCGTAGTAATCAAGCATGGTCGTCACCCAGGCATCAGAATCTCCGAGCAGGCGCCGAAGGTCTCCCAGAATCTGTTGCCAACCCACCGCGCCGCCGCGAAATCCGCTTCCGGCAGGTAAACGTTTTGTCCACAAAACGACGGGATGGGCAACATGTACGCCGTATGACGCCAAGTGTGGCGTCAGCACCCGTTTGACAAAAATTTCTTCGCTTTGCCCTTCAACCAGCATCAGCAGCCGGGTCATGGACGCCCCCCCAGGACGTTCTTCTCCCACAACTCACCCAGGCTGTACGCTTCCAGCCAATCCCTGAGCCTGTCTTTGTTGAGTCGGTTGAAAGTCGTTTTCAGCCCGTCATGCTCGGCGACGATGACCTGCTCCGGCGCAAAGTGGTTGAGCAGGGTCACAGACTGCGTCGCCAGCAGCACTTGTGACCGCCTGGAAGCCACTTCCAGCATTTCGGCCAGCATCCGAATGGCAAAGGGATGCAGACCGAGTTCCGGCTCGTCGAGCAAAATCAGCGCTGGCGGCGAAGGCTGAAGCAGTAACGTCGCCAGACAGATGAAACGGAGCGTACCGTCCGAGAGGGCATAGGCGTCGAAGTACGCCGCCGAGCCTTTTTGACGCCACTCCAGCTTGATCTTCTTCTCGTTGAGCCGCGAGGGTGCCAGTGTGAAGCCTTCAAAAAACGGCGCGACGAGACGGATATACTCTTCGATCTGCTGGAAGTGACGCGGATGCTTTTCCTGCAACCAGTACAGGTACGCCGGCAGGTTGGCCGCATCAGGACGCAAAAACCGGTTGTCTTCCAGATCGGCCATCTGTTTTGCCGGTGAGCTGTCCGAGGTGTCGTGAAAGTGATAGACGACGAGGTTCCGTACCCTGGGGAAAACGAACTTGGGAATCTGGTTCTTGTAGGCGCCAGCCGCTTCTTCAAGCTGGCTTTCCTTGTGACCAACGGCTATTGGCTCGCCATACGTCCAGTAGCCACTGTATTCGACGCGCTCGTACTCAAAGATGAGCGTGTCCTGAACCGCCTTGAGTTTGAAGCCGTAAGCATTTTTATCGAAGGCAAAGTCCAGCGACAGCGCCGGCGTTGTCTTTCGGCCGTGGTGCAGAAAACGATCCGGCTCACCGGCGACATACAGTTGCAGGTTGCGTGAGAGCACCCGCTCCAGCAACCGGAAGACGCCAATCAGGTTGGATTTTCCTGAACCATTCGCGCCAATGAGGATGTCGAGGTCGGTGAAGGTCAGCTCGGCGTCGGCAATGGACTTGAAACCGGTAATCCTGAGTTGGCGCAAGGTACGCATCGCAAGCCCCCAGCCATTCCGTCATGGAAAGAAAAAAAGTGGCATCGAAAGGTTTTCCGATGCCACAAAGCCAGACTGGTAAAGCTCACCCACGAGCTATTCTAGTGCGGCACGTTACCGACATGTTGCCGACAGGTAAAAGTTTCCCAATCGCCCCGAACACGCCCCCTGAACGCGCTCCCTGAACATGCTACGGCTGCCGGTCACCGGGCTTGGGCGGCTCCGTACCTGAACGGGTTTCACTACCCGGACGGGTCTCGCTGCGGGAACGAGTTTCGCCAGCCGAACGGGTCTCACTGCCGGGACGCGGCCGCGGCTTGACTTCCATTGCCACCGGCCTGGCTTCGGAGGTTTTGGTTTCCGGCCCGGACTCGCCCTCTGCTGCCTTGGGCGTCGGCCTGGGCGACGTGGCCGCCGGCGCGGGAGCAGCCGCTGGCGCAGTCGCTGAGGCCGGCGATGCCGCGAAACCACTCATGCTCCGCGCCATGCCGGTCGCCACGGCTTCAAAGGCCAGAATGCCGCTCGTCAGACTGGCATTGATAAACTGCGCCGTCAGCGTTGGTAACTCAGCCACGCCCTTTTCCTGTACGGTCTCCAGTCCGTTGAGCACAGCAGCGTAGCCGTGGCGGGCATGGTTGAGGAAGTCTTCCGAAGCGGCAGCCACCATGCGAAACCACAGTTGCAGGCCTTCGCTGAAGGTCAGCTTCTCGAACTGGGCGGCAATATCGAGACGCTTGGCCGCCGGCAACGTTACCGTAATGTCCTTCTGCACTTGGGCGCAACAGGCCAACCGCCGTCCGGCCGCCAGGTCGCCGGGATCGAACCAGCGCCGCTCCTTGGCGTCCGGTTCGGACAAGGCCGCCGCCATGGACGCATCCACACGGATTTCACAGGTCTGACAAATGCCGTGGCCGCCACAGAAGTGAAGCAGCGGCTGCCCCGACTGCTGGGCGGCACTCAGTAAAGTCGTGCCGGGCGCCACTTCAACTTTCTGCCCGGACGGCTGAAACGTTACGGTTGGCATAAGGTCTTTCTCGCCAGAAGTTCAGGAATGTGCCGGGGACATACCGGGAAAGGCAGGGCTTTTCCTGGACTGCAAGCCTAACCCAGACGGCAGGCTGTTTGGAAGCCGTGAAATCAGTGAAACTTCCTGCTAGAACATCGCGCGCTGCGCCAACCGTGATGTCCGGTTGCGCCTGACATCACCACCCCCGGCGCCGCCCCTTGGAAACCGCATTTGCCACACGACGCCATGCCACACGACCTACCCAAAGCCTACGAACCCAAACACATCGAACAGAAGTGGTATCCGTTCTGGGAGCAGGGCGGGTATTTCCAACCCCAGGGAACGGGCCAGCCGTTCTGCATTGTCATCCCGCCGCCCAATGTTACCGGCTCGCTTCACATGGGGCACGCCCTTCAGCACGCCCTGATGGACGTGCTGACCCGCTGGCGACGCATGCAGGGCCGGTGCACGCTCTGGCTGCCAGGCACCGACCACGCCGGCATTGCCACACAGATGGTTGTGGAAAAACAGCTTGCCGCCGAAGGCATCAAACGGACCGACATGACCCGCGCCGAGTTTGAAGCCCGTGTCTGGGCCTGGAAAGCCGAGTCCGGCGGAACCATCCAGCGCCAGATGCGCCTGGAGGGCGTCAGTGTGGACTGGTCGCGGGAGCGGTTCACGCTCGATGAAGGTCTCAGCCAGGCCGTGCGTGAGGTCTTCGTGCGGCTGTACGAGGAAGGCCGCATCTACCGTGGCGCCTACATGGTCAACTGGTCGCCGAAACTTCAAACCGCTGTTTCTGATCTCGAAGTCGAAATGAAGGAGGTCAGGGGCAAGCTCTATCACTTTGCCTACCCGGTCATCGGACGGGATGAAACGGTCATCGTTGCCACGACCCGCCCGGAAACCATGCTGGGCGATACGGCTGTTGCCGTCCATCCGGCCGATGAACGCTACCGGCATCTCATCGGGCAGCGCGTCCGGCTGCCCATTGTGGAGCGTGACATCCCGATCATTGCCGATGAAGCCGTGGAAATCAGCTTTGGCACCGGAGCCGTCAAAGTCACCCCGGCCCACGACCCCAACGACTTCGAGCTGGGCAAGCGCCACGGGCTGGAATTCATCGTCGTCATCGGGAAAGACGGCACAATGACTGAAGCCGCCGGAGCTGGCTTCGCTGGTCTTGACCGCTTCAAGGCGCGCGAAAAGGTCATCCAGCAGCTTGCCGAACTCGGCGCGCTGGTCAAGGTCGAGGACTACACGCACAACGTCGGACACTGCCAGCGTTCCGGCGTTCCCATCGAGCCGCTCGTCTCCGAACAGTGGTTTCTCGATGTCAAGCCGCTGGCCGAAAAGGCCATTGTCGCCGTGCGCGAAGGACGCACGCGGTTTATCCCCAGTTCGTGGGAGAAGGTGTACTTCGACTGGATGGAAAACATCCGCCCGTGGTGCATCTCGCGCCAACTGTGGTGGGGGCATCGCATTCCGGCGTGGTATGCGCCGGACGGCCGCCTGGCCGTGGCGCGTTCGGAAGCGGAAGCGCGTCATCAGCTTGGTTTGCCCGATGACGCACCTATGACGCAGGACGAGGACGTTCTGGACACGTGGTTTTCTTCAGCCCTGTGGGCTTTTTCGACCTTCGGCTGGACGGGCGATCCGGCGCGTGACGCCGCCAACCCCGACCTGCAACGCTTCACCCCAACCGATGTGCTCGTCACCGGCTTTGACATCATCTTTTTCTGGGTGGCGCGCATGATGATGATGAGCCTGCACTTCACCGGCGACGTGCCCTTTCGCTGCGTCTTCGTCACCGGACTGGTCCGCGACGCCCAGGGGCAGAAAATGTCCAAGACCAAAGGCAATGTCGTGGACCCGCTCGAAGTCTTTGAGAAGTACGGCACTGACGCCGTACGGTTTTCGCTCGTCTCGGCCGTGACCGGCGCCAACGACATCAAGCTCCAGGAAAGCAAGATGGAGGCGGCGCGCAACTTCGCCAACAAAATCTGGAACGCCGCCCGCTTCACGCTCGGCAACCTGCGCGACCCGGCCGCGCCCCTGCCCCGCCCGGAAGACAAGCCCGGACTGGCCGACCGCTGGATGCAGTCGCGTCTGACGCGCGTCACGGCTGAAGTCACCGAGGCGCTGGAAAACTTCCGCTTCCATGACGCCACTCTGACGCTTTACAAGTTCTTCTGGAACGACTTTTGCGACTGGTACATCGAACTGGTCAAACCCGTCGTCTCGGCGGCTGAGGACACACCGGAGCGAACGGCTGCCCGCGCCCGTCTGGCCGCAACGCTGGAACATGCCCTGCGGCTGCTGCATCCGTTCATGCCCTTCATCACCGAGGAACTCTGGCAGCAGGTGAGCCGCTATGTCTGGGCGGACGGCGAGCGGCCGTCCAGCCTGTGCATTGCTCCCTATCCACAGGCCGCCGTTGCCGACCTTGACCTGGAAGCCGAACGGCAGATGGAAGCCGTCATCAACCTGATCAGCCGCGTCCGAAACATCCGTGCCGAAATGAACCTGCCACCGAGCGCCCAAGTCGAGGTGCACTTTGCCGCTGATGCTTCCCTGAGCCAACTGCTGCTTGCGCAAAAGCCAGCTATCCTGCGGCTGGCCCGCGCCACGGCCGTCGTCGCCCACGACGAACTGCCCGATCTGGGCTTCTGTGCGCGCAGCGTCACGCCGGAAGGCGTCCGGCTCGCACTGCCGCTGGCCGGACTCGTGGATGCCCAGGCCGAACGCGCGCGCCTCGAAAAGGAAATCGCCAAACACGAAAAGGCGCTGCATCAGCTTCTGGAAGTGGTCAACCGGCCCGGTTTTGCCGAACGCGCCGCCCCGGAAGTCGTGGCGGAAAAGCAGGAACAACGGCTGGCGCTCGAAAACCAGCTTGCGGCCCTGCGGGAAACCCTCGCCACCTTTGGCTGAAAAGACCGTCAGGAAACCTGCGGTGCAGCCGTTCCGGCCGGCGGCTGCGCCCGTCAGCAAGCAGACATTGCAGCCGCCGGGCAAGGTGATACTGTAACGCGCTTCAATGACCAGCCCCCACAGGCAATTTCCCAGAGAAGGCTTTTTCAGGATATGACGGCACCAGCACTGGCAACGGCAACGGGCGGACGCCCGCGCGTGATCATCTGTGGCGGCGGTCTCGCCGGACTTGCCGCCGCCAAAACCCTCGTGGACAACGGCTTTGAGATTGAACTTCTGGAGCAGCGCCCCATTCTCGGCGGCAAGGTTTCAGCGTGGAAGGATGCCGACGGCGACTGGATTGAAACCGGTCTGCACGTCTTTTTCGGGGCGTACGTCGAAATCTACGAACTGATGAAGGAACTCGGCATCTACAACCGCATCCTGTGGAAAGAACACAAACTGACCTACACGCTCGCCGGCGGTGAACGGTTCAGCTTCCGCACGACAAAACTTCCCTCGCCGCTGCATCTGCTGCCGGCCGTGTTCGAGAACCACTACTTTTCGCTGCCCGAAAAGCTGACACTGGGCAAGTCGCTGTTCCCGATGGTGTTTGGCAATGAGCAGTACATGGCCGAGCAGGACCGTTACACCTACCAGGAATGGCATCGGCGCTGGGGCATCAACGAGCGCATGCTCAAGAAGATGTTTCTGCCCATGACGCTGTCGCTGAAGTTCATGCCGCCCGAAGAAATTTCGGCCAAAGTCGTGCTGGACGTGGCCGGGACGTTCCTGCGCGAGCCGCACGCTTCCCGCATGGGTTTTCTGAAGGGTTCGCCCCAGGAACATCTCACGCAGCCGCTGGCCGATTACATCACGAACAAGGGCGGCCGGATTCGTACCAACTGCAACGTCAAAACGCTGCTCCTCAATGAGAAGCGCCAGATTGCCGGCGTTGAACTCATCACCGGCGAGCGCATTGTGGGCGACTACTACCTGACAGCCCTGCCGATTCACAAACTCCAACGGGTCATTCCGTCCGAACTCAAGGAAGACCCCTTCTTCGGCAACCTGGACCAGTTCGAGGGCGTTCCTGTTGTCACAGTGCAGATGTGGTTTGACCGCCAGATTTCCTTCATTGACAACATCCTTTTCTGCCCCGACGGCATCATCCCGGTCTATGCCGACTTTGGGAACACGACCCCGGATTACTTCCTCGACCAGAAGGCCGAAATGGCGCAGCGCCGCTCACGCATGGAGTTTGTCGTGGCACCGGCGCGCGACATCATCGGACAGAGCGATGAAGAAATCGTTGGGCGCGTTTGGGAAGATGTCAAATCCTGCTTTCCGAACACGGCGCCCAGGGCCAAAGTCACCAAGGCCGTGGTCGTGCGTATCCCGCAGTCGGTCTTTGCGACGAAACCCGGCATTGACCGCCTGCGCCCGACCCAGAAAACACCGGTGCCCAACTTCTTTCTGGCCGGCGGCTATACACAGCAACGCTTTTACGACAGTATGGAAGGTGCGGTATCCAGCGGTCGGCGTGCGGCGGCAGCCATTCTCGAAGCCCATCGGAGACAGGGAGCGCTGGCGCGCGGCTGAATCCCGCGTGGCTGAATCCTAAGACACACCCAGGATGTCTTCCTTGCATTCGCGGTTGAAAGCGTTTCCCTCCCTCACCTTCATCCTGTTCTGGCTGCTGGCGTCGGCCCTGCTGCTGACGCCCGGCCAGATGCGCGCGACAACCACCGTTGACCTGCTCGTGCGCGGCGGCACCGTGGTGACGATGGACGCCCAGCGGCGCATCATCCCCGATGGTTTTCTCGCCGTGCAGGGCAATCGCATCGTGGCGGTTGGCACGGCCGCCGAAGCCGGCCAGTACCGGGCCAGGACGGTCATCGAAGCCAGCGGCAAGGCCGTCCTGCCGGGCCTCATCAACGCGCACACGCACGTCCCGATGACACTGTTTCGCGGACTGGCCGACGATCTGGCGCTTCAGGAATGGCTGACGAAGTTCATCTTCCCGGCCGAAGCCAAAAACGTCACCCGCGAAATGGTCCGGGCCGGGACGCGCCTCGCCTGCCTGGAAATGATCCGCAGCGGCACGACCTGCTTTGTGGATATGTACTACTTCGAGGACGACATCGCCGATGTCACCGAAGCCGCCGGACTGCGCGCCATTCTGGGGCAGACCATCATTGACTTTCCCGTGCCGGACGCCCTGACGCCCCAAATCGGACTGGCACGAGCCGAGCAGTTTATCCAGAAGTACAAAACCGGTCATCCACTCATCACCCCGGCCGTGGCGCCCCACGCACCCTACACCTGCGCGCCGGAAACGCTCATCGCCTGCCGCAAGCTGGCTGACAAGCATGGCGTTCCACTGGTCATTCACCTTGCCGAAGCCGATACCGAAACCCAGACCATTCTGGAGCGATACGGCAGGCGTCCGATTCCGCACGTCGAACGGGTTGGCGTCCTGGGCGCGCGCACGATTGCCGCTCACGTCATCCAGACCCAGCCGGATGAATACGCCATTCTGAAAAAGTACAACGTGGGCATTGCCCACTGCCCGCAGAGCAACATGAAGCTGGCGGCCGGTGTGGCCGCCGTCCCGGAGATGCGCGCCGCCGGACTTGCCGTGGGGCTGGGAACGGACGGCGCAGCTTCCAACAACGACCTTGACCTGTTTGAGGAAATGGACACGGCGGCCAAGCTCCACAAGGTTGTGCGCCGCGACCCGACGACGATGCCGGCGGAAACCGTACTGGAAATGGCCACGATTGAAGGCGCCCGGGCCATTCACATGGCCGACCGGATTGGCTCGCTCGAAGCCGGCAAGCTGGCGGATTTCATCATCGTGGATGTGTCCAACCCGCGCCAGCTTCCCAACTACCAGCTTGCTTCGACGCTCGTCTATGCCACCAAAAGCAGCGACGTGGAAACCGTCGTCGTCAACGGCAAACTGCTGATGCGCGACCGGCGCATCCTGACGCTTGACGAAGCGGCCATTCGCCGGGAAACGGCCGCCTTCCGTGCGCGGATTCTCGAAAGCTTGCAGAAATGATCTTACGCCCGACGAAACCCCTATGCTGATAGAGTCCAAAATCCAAACCGACAGCGAAGAATTCCAGACCAACTACGCTGCCATGCTGGCGCAGTGTGAACAACTGCAGGAGCGCCTGGAACTCGTCCGGCAGGGCGGCGGCCCGGCTGCCCAGGAACGCTTCCGCAGCCGTGGCAAGCTGCTTCCCCGCGAACGCATCGAGCAGTTGATTGATCCGCGCAGCGACTTCCTCGAACTGTCGCCGCTGGCCGCTTGGGATATGTATGACAACGAAGCCCCCTGCGCCTCGTTCATTGCCGGTATCGGGCGCGTCCACGGCGTGGAGTGCCTCATCACGGCCAACGATGCCACCGTCAAGGGCGGCGCGTTCTATCCGATGACGGTCAAGAAGAGTCTGCGCGCGCAGCAAATTGCACTTGAAAACCGTCTGCCCTGCATTTCGCTCGTGGAATCGGCCGGGGCCAACCTGTTTTACCAGGCGGAAATGTTCGTCGAGGGCGGCCGCGGCTTTGGCAATCAGGCACGGCTGTCGGCGCGGGGCATTCCCCAGGTGGCCCTTGTGTTTGGCAGCAGCACGGCCGGCGGCGCGTATGTGCCGGGCATGTCCGATTACGTCGTCATGGTCCGGCGGCAGGCCAAGGTGTTTCTCGGCGGGCCGCCGCTGGTCAAAGCGGCCACGGGCGAGGACATTGACGACGAAACCCTGGGCGGCGCGGATATGCACGGGCGCGTGTCGGGCGTCAGTGACTACACGGCGGAAGACGATGCTGACGCCATTCGGATTGGACGCGAGATCGTCGCCAGCCTCAACTGGCGCAAACCGCCGGTGCCCAACTACCAGACGCCGGAGCTGCCGGCCTATGACCCGGACGAACTCCTGGGCATCATTCCGGCCAACCCGCGCAAAAGCTTCGACATGCGCGAGGTCATCGCCCGGATTGTGGACGGCTCGCGGTTTCTCGAATTCAAGCGCGACTACGGCCCGACGCTCCTTACCGGCCACGCCCACATCGAGGGCTTTCTGGTCGGCATCATCGCCAACAACGGCATTCTGTTTTCGGAATGCGCCCTCAAAGCAGCCCACTTCATTCAGCTCTGCAATCAGGCGCGCATCCCGATCATTTATCTGCACAACACGCCCGGTTTCATGATTGGCCGCAAGGTCGAGCACGAAGGCATCGTCAAGCACGGCTCGAAGATGATCCAGGCGGTGTCCAATGCCACCGTGCCGCAGTTTTCAGTCATCGTGGGCGGCTCCTACGGGGCCGGCAACTATGCCATGTGCGGCCGCGCCTACGACCCACGGCTGCTCTTTTCCTGGGTCAACAGCCGGATTGCCGTTATGGGCGGCGAACAGGCGGCCGGCGTCCTGGTGCAGGTACGGCTGGCGGCTATGAAAGCCCGTGGGCAGACGCCCAACCCGGAACAGTTGGAAGCCATGCGGCGCGAAGTCGTCGAACAGTTCGAGGCGCAATCGTCAGCTTACTACGCCACGGCGCGACTCTGGGACGACGGCATCATTGACCCGCGCGACACCCGGCGCGTCCTGGCCATTGGCATTTCGATGTCCTACAACTCCGGCTTTGCCGAGGAACCGGCGCCCCGCTATGGCGTCTTCCGCATGTAGCTGCCGCACATGGGCAGGTATGCGCATGTGTAGGGGCAGGTTCCCATACCTGCCCCTACACATGCGCACAGGCGGGCACCTCATCCAGGGCTTCTTCCGGCTCCGGCAGCCACTCGCCGGCGGCTTCCCGTTCACCCATGCGGGTAAAGTAGTCGGCGATGCGTTCGGTGAGTTCCGTCCGGGTCTGGGCGTGAAACACCTGGGTACGGAAGATAGCCCCGCCCGGCAGACCCTTCGTAAACTGCGCACAGAGCTGCTTGACCTTGCCCATGGCGGCCGTTTCCGTCGGACACTCGGCCAGCATCAGGTCAAAGTATTCGAGCAGGACATCCCGTTTGTCGTAGAGCGTCGGGCGGTAGGGCGTTTCGCCGCGCATGGCTTCGGCGGTTTGCCGGAAAATCCACGGGTTGGCCATGGCGCCGCGGCCAATCATGACGCCATCCACGCCGGTTTCACGGAAACGGCGAATGGCATCCGCCGGCTGGCGGACATCCCCGCAGCCGATGACCGGAATGGAAACCGCCTGTTTGACCTGGGCGATGATGTCCCAGTTGGCAAAGCCGCTGTAGCCCTGCATGCGCGTCCGCCCGTGAATGGCAATGGCCTCGACGCCGCAATCTTCCGCCAGCCTGCCGACTTCCACAGCCACAATCGAGTTGTCATCCCAGCCGGTACGAATCTTGATCGTGAGTGGAATGGTGATGCGCCGGCGCATTTCCCGCAAAATGACGGCCAGATGCGGCAGATCGCGGAGCAGCGACGAACCGGCCCCGCGTCCGACGACCTTTTTGGCCGGACAGCCGCAGTTGACATCCACAATATCGGCGCCGGCTTCCTGGGCGACTTCGGCGGCATCGGCCATGCGCTTCGGATCAACCCCAAAGAACTGAATCGAGATGGGACGTTCCGCGTCGGTGAACTTCATCATCTTGTGGGTCTTAAGATTGCCGCGCGTCAGGCCCTCGACGCTGATGAACTCCGTCACGATCAGGCCCACGCCCCCCAGCCGCTTGATGAGTCCCCGAAAGGCGGAATCCGTCACCCCGGCCATAGGGGCCAGCACCAGCGGCGGTTGAATGACGACGTTCCGAATGGAAAAAGCGGTTGGCAGTGCAAAGGTCATGGCAGGTCTTCGTTCGAAAGAGCCGTTTCGATTTCCGCCGCCGAGACGGTCGCCGTGCCACGCTTCATGACGACGATACCGGCGGCAATGTTGGCCAGATGCATGGCCGTTTCCCAGTCAGCACCGGCGGTCAGCGCGGCGGTAAAGGCCACGAGGACCGTATCACCTGCGCCGGTCACATCCACCGGCGTCCGGCTGCCGTGAACCGGAATGGACAGCGGAGCAGTTCCACTACGGGCCAGCGTCATGCCGTCCGCACCACGTGTCAGCAGCAGGGCATCGAGTGCAAGCTGCTCCCGCAACCGTTCCGCATGGTAACTGGCGGCGTCAAGGTCGTGGAAGGTTGCGCCGGCCAGCCGTTCGGCTTCTTCCTGGTTTGGCGTCGCGGCGGTCAGACTGTGAAAGTCTGCCAGCCGGTGCCGTGAATCCGCCACGACTGGCAGGCGGGTGGCCTTGTGCCAGGCCCGAAGCAGTGCAATCACTTCGGGCGGTGTGCTGCCGTAGCCATAGTCGGACAGTACCACGCCAGTGGCCGTGGGCAGGGCGGCGCGTACCCGGGCCGTCAGGGTTTCGACGACGCCCGGCGGCAGAGGAGATGTTTCCTCGCGGTCCAGCCGAATCACCTGCTGGCGCGCGGCATTGGGCAAGCCGGCCAGGACGCGGCTCTTGGTTGGCGTCGGACGCCCCGGCAGTACCACCGCCGGCGTGGTGCAGATGCCACGCCGCCGCAGGTCGGTCAGAACGCACCGCCCGGAACGGTCGCGGCCGATGACGCCAATCCAGGTCGTCGGGATGCCCAGCGCGGCCGCATTGGCCGCGGCATTGGCGGCGCCGCCGGGGATGATTTCCGTGAACTCGTGCCGCAGGATCAGCACCGGCGCTTCCCGCGACACGCGGGCAATCGTGCCGTGGATAAACTCATCCGCGATGGCATCGCCAATGACAAGCAGGTGCTGCGCCGGAAAGCGCGACAGGATGAAACGTAAGGACGCGGACAGCGGCATGCGGGCAGAGAACCTTTTTGCGAACGGGCGCGCGCTCACCGGCCGTTGCGTGGCGCGGCACGGGGTAATCGTTAGCCGACCAGCAGGGCATCCGCAATACGCCGGGCAGCATGGCCGTCCCACAGCTCCGGGCGACGTGGTTCCAGCGGAAAGGGACCGGACAGGCAGGCTTCGGCTGCGGCCAGAATCGCAGCCGGTTCGGTGCCCACCACCTGATTGGTGCCTTCCCGGACTGTAATCGGGCGCTCGGTCGTCGTGCGCAGGGTCAGACAGGGGATGCCCAGCACCGTGGTTTCTTCCTGCAGGCCGCCGGAGTCGGTCAGCACCAGCCGCGCCTGCCGCCACAACTGGAGAAAATCCAGATAGCCCAGCGGAGGCAGGCAGCGCAGCCGCGTAAGGTCAGGCAGGTCAAGGGCTTCCAGCCGCGTCCGGGTGCGCGGATGCACTGGAAAGACAACGGGCAGTCGCCGTGCAAGCTGGATGAGCGCCTGTACAAGACGGCGCAGTGTGGCCGGATTATCCACGTTGGAGGGACGGTGCAGGGTGACGACGGCGTACTGTCCCGGCGTCAGTTCCAGCGTGTCGAGAATGTGAGATTGGGCCGCGCGGGGCAGGGCCGCCAGCAGGCTGTCCACCATGATGTTGCCGACGCGCCGGATGCGCGCCGGATCAACCCCCTCGCGCAGCAGGTTGGCGTCGGCGTCGGCGCTGGGCGTCAGGAGCAGGTCGGCGACGGCATCCACCAGCCGGCGGTTGGTTTCTTCCGGCATCGTGCGGTCAAAACTGCGTAGTCCGGCTTCGACGTGGGCGACCCGCAGGCCGCACTGTACGGCCGTCAACGTCGCCGCCAGTGTGGCGTTCACGTCCCCGACGACCACCACCCAGTCCGGCCGCCGGGCCAGCCAAAGCGGCTCCAGTGCCAGCATCGTACGGGCGGTCTGGTCCGTAGCCGTTCCTGACCCGATGCCCAGCGTATGGTCCGGGGCCGGTATTTCCAGATCACGAAAAAAGGCATCGGTCAGGGCCGGGTCGTAGTGCTGTCCGGTATGGATGATGCAGTGCGTGACCTGTGGGCGCTGCGCCAGTTCGCGGGCAAGCGGAGCCAGCTTGACAAAGTTGGGACGCGCGCCGACGACGCTACAGATATTCATGCCGGCGGCCCCGTCCTGCCGTGATTTTGTCTGCCGAAGCACATTCAATTCCAGAAAAGGCGCGCAGGATGATGTTCCCTTCAGAAAAGCCGGGAAACCTGGGTACCCAAGACGAACGTTTTACCTGGCGTGATGTCATATTGAGCAAGAGACCAACGGAGGTTCCCGACCATGAACGAACCGATGTATGCCATGCAACGTGCCAACGGTGAATGGCTGATGACCGAAATCGAGGGGCAACGCTGCCTGCCGGTGTTTCAGAATGCTATGGCGGCCCGCCGCGTTCACCAGCGGGTCGGCACCTTGATGGTGTATCGTCCGCAGCCACTCGATAGCGAGGTCATTACCAAACTCCAGCGCCAGACACCGGACCTGCGATTCTGGCTGGTGGATGATTTCGCTCCCAATCCCGACCTTACTCCGGGCCGCTGGCTTTCCCCGGATGAACTCATCACGGCGGGTGATGCCGGCGACTACGCCATGGCGGCATGACGCAGGACCATACCCACGATATTGACCCCCAGACCCAACTGCACACGACGTATGTCTATGGCCCGGTGCCCTCGCGGCGGCTGGGCGTCAGTCTGGGGGTCAATCCTCTGCCTGTCGAAACAAAAGTCTGCAACTTCGATTGTCCCTACTGTGAATGCGGCTGGACGGTTTCCGACCGTCCGGCCGGAAACATGCCGCGCTTTGAGACGCTGGCCGCCGAACTCGAAGCCAAACTCAGGCAGTGTCAGGCGCAGGGCATCCGGCTTGACGCCATCACCTTTGCCGGCAACGGCGAACCCACGCTTCATCCACGCTTCCGGGATTTAGTGGAAGAGACCTGCCAGTTGCGCGACCGCTATGCACCGCAGGCTAAGGTCGCCGTTCTTACCAATGCCACCCGGCTGCGCCGACCGGAAGTGCGCGCTGGCTTGCAGCGGGCGGATATTCGCCAGTTCAAGCTCGATGCCGGCACGGAAGCCATGTTCCGGCGTGTGGATCGCCCCTACGGACAACTCACCCTGGCGCGCATCGTGGAAGACATCTGTGCCTTTGACGGCCCTAAGATGCTTCAGAGCATGTTCTTCCGTGGTGTCTCAGCGGGTGCGCCGATTGACAACACCACGCCGGAAGAAGTCGCCGCCTGGCTGGGTCACGTAGCGCGGATTCAGCCCACAGAAGTGCATCTCTACAGCCTTGACCGTACACCGGCTGAAGCGACGCTGGAAAAGGTCTCCCGGGCCGAACTCGAAGCCATTGCCGAGCGGGTTCGGGCGCTGGGCATCCCGGCTGAAACCTTCTGAACCTGTCTCCGAAGAGAATAAAGCGGCTCGCCGCGCCGGCTGACTGGGCAGTGACCGCGTAAAGAAAAGACCGTCACGACGCGGGAAGGATTTTTTGGTGCAAAAACCTCTGCCCGGCGTTAGAGTCCTTTGTTGCCCTACAGTTTCAATCCTGTTTTAAGGACGGTATGGCTTATGGACGTTGCCTACATCACCAATGCCGAGCGTCTGGCAGCTCTCCAGCGGTATGACATCCTCGACACACCGCCAGACGGGACGTTTGACCGCGTCGCCCGGATTGCCGCCCGTATCTTTCACGTTCCGATTGCCCTTGTCTCCCTGGTTGACCAGGACCGCATCTGGTTCAAAGCACGGGAAGGTCTCAGCGGCGTTACTGAAATTCCCTGCGCCCCCGGATTGTGCGCTTCCGTGGTTTGCCAGGATCAGACCTACCTGGTTACAGATGCCCTGCAAGACCCCCGGACACGGGAAAATCCCCTCGTGGTGGGCGAGTTTGGGCTGCGCTTCTATGCCGCCGCGCCGCTCATCACCCACGATGGCTACCGGCTGGGAACCGTCTGTGTCATTGACCGGAAGCCACGGCCGGCACCCAAACCCGAAGAGTTGGCCATTCTCGAAGACCTCGCTGGCATTGTGATTGACCAGATGGAAATCCGGCTGGCGGCACGGCAGACACTTGAATCTCTTGTTCTGGCCGAGGGCGGTTCAGACAATCTGGCCAACCCGGAAGCCCTCATCACGATTTGCGCCTGGTCCAAGAAGGTGCGGATTGACGGCGAGTGGGTCAGCTTCGAGGAATTCCTCGAACGGCGCTTCGGGATGCGTGTCACCCACGGCATCTCACGCGATGCGATGCGGCGGGCGCTGCTCGAATGGAAAAGCCGAAGTGCATCCACAGCGCCACAGGCCGCAGCCGCCGATTAGCCTTCGGGTGCGCCCGGCATCCGGGACTCAAAAAAACGCCGAGGCAGCCCGTCATCGCAGGCTGCCTCAATGTTTTTCACCGGAGTGTGGTGCACCCGACAGGATTCGAACCTATGACCTTCTGATTCGTAGTCAGACGCTCTATCCAACTGAGCTACGGGTGCCAAAGTGGTGCGGATGAAAGGACTTGAACCTTCAAGGGCCGAAGCCCACATGGTCCTGAGCCATGCGCGTCTGCCAATTCCGCCACATCCGCATTCTTCATCCCGCTGCTTTCCGGGAAAGCAGCACAAAGTTGTACCTTGCCTTACCAAAGCTGTCAAGTTGCCGGTGCAAGCCCCAAAAGCAAAACTCAAAATTCGAGGCGTGGCAGGCGTCCCGTGGTTGAACGGGCGGCTTCCTGCCGGCCGCGTTCGACTTCAAGCATGAACGTTTGCAGCTTGATGCGGTCCTTACGGCCCGGCGCGGACTCGACACCTTCGCGCACATTGACGGCGTAGGGTTTGACGGTCCGAATCGCCGTGGCGACATTTTCGCTCGTCAGTCCGCCGGAGAGAATCACCCGGACATACTGTTTGGCGGCGGCAGCAAAGCGCCAGTCGAACAGGCGTCCCCCCTGCCCATCCGGCGAGTCACCCTCCAGGAGGATCGCCGAAACCGGATAGGTTTTCACCCGCATCACATCGAAATCATCGCCGACGCGCAGCTTTTTGACGAGGCGCCAGGCGCTGAACTGGCGGCAGTAATCGGCGCTCTCGTTGCCGTCAAGCTGCACGACTGAAACCTTGGCCGCCTCCACCATGGAGTGCAGGGCCTCGAAGTTGAACTCGTTGTGAAAAATGCCGACCACCGGCACGAACGGGGGCAGACGGTCGGCAATCTCGCGGACGGCCGCCGGGGCAATGTGGTATTCGCTGCGTGGATTGAGGTCGAAACCAAGGGCATCAGCGCCGGCATCGAGTGCCAGCACAGCATCCTGGTAGGTCATGATGCCACTGATTTGTGTCTTGACCATGGTCACACCTCCCTGGTTGTGCAGCCCGGCGGTTTCGTCCCACGACCCGACGCTTGGCTGGTGTCTTTCTGAACTGACTTCCCACAAGCGCCTGGCTCAGTCCCGGATCCTTCTTCCATTATCCGCCAGGCGGGGATGTCCGACAAGCACGACGTATGCCACACGGCCGGGGCAATCGCCGGTTGTAGGGGCGACCAGCGGTCGCCCCTACAACGTTGCGCTGGCGGGCTGATTTACGCCACCATCGGCGGCGGAGTTCCGCGCCCACTGCCTGGGAATCTTGTGAACCGGGGGCCACACTCACATGCCAACTCGCTACGACATCGTCGGGGGACGCCCGTTGCAGGGCACGCTACGGGTTTCAGGGGCCAAAAATGCCGCCCTCAAAATGATCGTGGCGGCGCTCATCGCCGACGGCGTGACGACACTGCACAACGTGCCGCGCATTACGGATGTCGAGATCACGCTCAAACTGTGTGAAGAACTCGGCGCGCGCTACTGGTGGCGGGATGAAACAACGGTTGAGATTGACGCCCGCAATATCAACAACGCCGTCATTCCCCTCAAATACAGCGGCTCGACCCGTACGCCGATTCTGTTTGTGTCGCCGTTGCTGCACCGGCTCGGCAAAGCCGAACTGACCACCATCGGGGGCTGCTCGATTGGGCCGCGCCCGATCAACTACCACATCGCCGGCCTGCGGCAGTTGGGAGCGCACGTTGAAGAAATCTCGCGGACGTCTTATCGGTTTCAGGCCGACCGGCTTCACGGCAACATCATCAACCTTGAATACCCCAGCGTCGGGGCGACGGAGAACCTGCTGATGGCGGCCGTCGGCGCGCGTGGGCGGACGGTCATTCGGAATGCCGCCATCGAACCGGAAATTCTCAATCTGGCCGGGATGCTTCAGGCCATGGGCGCGGTGGTCTATCAGGATGTCAACCGGACGTGGATTGTCGAAGGCACGACCCGTTTTCGGGCCGTTGAATACGAAGTTATGGATGACCGCATCGAAGCGGCCTCCTTTGCCGCCTGCGCTGTGGCGACGGGCGGTGAAGTGCTGGTCAAAGGGGCCATCCAGCGCGACATGGTGACGTTCTTGGACTGGCTGCGCAAAGTCGGCGGCGAGTTTGACATTTACCCGGATGGCATCCGGTTTTACCGCCAGGACCGGCTGCGTCCGGTCAATCTGGAAACCGACGTGCATCCCGGCTTTATGACGGACTGGCAGCCGCCGTTCGTCGTCCTGCTGACCCAGGCGGAAGGTATTTCGGTCGTTCACGAGACGGTCTATGAAAGCCGTTTTGGCTACGTCGAGGCCCTGGTTTCGATGGGCGCACACATCCAACTGACGAACGACTGTCTGGGCAGCCGGGAATGCCGCTTTACCAACAAGAACTACCTGCACAGCGCCCTGATTTCCGGGCCGACACCCCTGCGTGGAGGGACGCTGTACATCCCTGACCTGCGGGCGGGCTTTGCCTACGTCATGGCGGCGCTCATTGCCAGCGGAGAGAGCCGGATTTATGGAACCGAGTTCGTGCAGCGGGGTTATGCCAACCTGATCGGCAAACTCCGCGAGATTGGAGCCGACATCAGCGAAACACCGGTGGAAACGGCTGAATCACCGTGAGCATGGGCAGACACAGACAGGGGCGTACCGGCATTTGGTGGCGCTGGCGGCAGGCCGGGCGGCTGGGTGGCCGGGCCGGATGGCTCTGGCTGGTGTCCCTCTGGTTTGTAGCCCTCTGGTTTGCGGCTGGCGGGGCAGTGGGTTATGCCCAGTCGCCGGGCAGTAATGGCCGGGAGTTTCTTGCCGACCGCATGGTGGCCACGGTCAACGGGGATGTCATCACCCAGAGCGATCTGGTGTGGTTTCTGGCCTTTGATCCCGATGTCAACCTGGTCTCGATTTCGGAGGCTGACCTGCAACGGGTTTTGGCAGCGAAAATTGACCTGCTGTTGCTGGCGCAGGAAGCCGCCCGCTTTCCGCTGGCCAACCTGACCGCCGAAGAAGTGGCGGCGGCCAAACAGCGCCTTATCAAACGTTTTCCTTCCGAAGCCGTCTTCCGGGAGCGATTGGAATTGGTTGGGCTGGACGCCGAAACCTTCGAGCGGCTCATCCGCGAGCGGTTGCAAGTGGAGAAGTACATCAACTTCCGGTTTCAGACCTTCGTACTGGTGACGGATGACGATGTGCTGGAGTATTACGCAACGCGGGTGCGCCCGGCGCTGGCGGCTTCCGGCACTGTGACCCCGGAAACACCCAACGACGAACAGCGGGCGCTGATTACGGAGATTCTGTCACGGGAACGGGCCGAGCGGGAGCAACGGCAGTGGCTGGAAGCGGCCCGGCGGCGGGCCGATCTGGTGCCCATCGCGCCCTACGCGCGGGCTGTCATTGGCGGGCAGGAGTCCAGGGGCGCAGCGACGCCGGAAGCCGGGCCGCCCCCCGCTCCGTAACCGGCAGGCGCACATGTCACGTCCGTATTGGTTCGATTGTGTCCTCGGGTGGCGCTCAATCCGGGCGACCGGACTGGGCAACGGCGCGCAGATGTAAGCGCCTGCCAGACGCAACTCTCTGTCAAAATCTACTCGCTGACACGGCGAACACGAAATATCCTTGGCATGATGACCGCAAAGGAACGTGGAAGTTCACTCAGGTGCTCCCTGACAGCCAAAGCCACCAACTCCGCTTTGCGAACGGGTGTCACGCCTGCCAGACGAATCAGTATCACTCCATGCATGTGGAGGCGCTGACGAAATACCAGCTCGCCGAAATCCTTGTCTGTAGTCAGCAACAATGCCGTCTCCTGATTCGCCAGGTTCAAGACAGCATCATCAGGTATCCCTGGCTTCAATTCAGCAATGTATAAAACCTGATGCCCCTCCTGGCGCAGACGTTCCACAATGGGGCGGTCAACACTTTCGTCAGCCAAAAACTTCATGAAAGTGTCTCAAGCCAGGGGGTAAACGACATCGGCACGCAGGGCGTCTCTGGCAAATGCCAATGCGGACAGGATGGCTTCGCGGGTCAGGTGGGGATGTGCCTCAAGAACCTGCTCTATTGTTTCGCCCGCTGCGAGTTTCTCCAGGATGAGTTCAACGGTAATGCGTGTCCCAGCAATGACAGGTTTCCCCATCATCACCTTTGGGTTTGATACGATCCACTGCTTTTGCATCTTCTCATCTCCACGATTGTTGCGTCGCACCCGACGACTCGCACTTCAGCCGCGCCGCAAAGCACAGCGGGGCGGCGTCGGATGAAAGCGCATGCCGGGGGGCGTCTGTTTCTGATTCTACTGTGGCGAATCACGCATAACGATTAGAGAACACCGATTTTGGTGGACCAAACCGCCATCAGACATTCAGACATACTGAAGCTGACCTGCAACGGGTTCTGGCAGCGAAAATTGACCTGCTGTTGCTGGCGCAGGAAGCCGCCCGTTTTCCGCCGTACCTGGTTTCGTTGTGGCTTTTGGTGGCGCTCAATCCGGGCGACTGGGCTGGGTGCCAGGCTGGGCGATGGCGCGCAGTTTGTCCAGCGCCCGGGTGTAGCGCATTTTGGCTGCGGACAGTCCCAAGTCAAGGCTCGCGGCAATTTCGGAAAACTCCAGCCCCACGCTCAGGCGCAGCAGGACGATGAGCCGGTCTTCCGGCGTGAGGCAGGCCAGCAGGCGTTCGGCGTCAAGGCGGGCTTCGGTCTGCTGGAGCTGGCGTTGTTTGTCATCGGGCAGGTGGGCGGTTTCTTCGCTCTCCAGGCTTTCCAGCCGGTGGGTTTTCTGGCGGCGCTGATAATCCAGGCAGTGGTTGGCGGTGATACGCCACAGCCAGGTCTGGAAAGCCGCTTCGCCACGAAAGCGTGGCAGTTCAAAAAACACCTTGAGCATGACTTCCTGGGTGAGGTCTTCGGCTTCTTCGGTCTGGCGGCTGAAGCGCCGGCACAGGGCCTGGATATTCGGGCCGTGCCGGCGCATCAGTGTCTCGAAGGCGCCGGTGCGATAGGGCAGTTCCTGCTGTGCGCGGGAAACCAGGGTGGCATCGTCCTCACCGGTCATGGTCAGCCCCTCAGAAGTTGCCTTCAGACTTCCCGTCAACGGCTTTCCGTCAACGCCGGGCGATAGCGACTTCATCGGCTATCAGGCGGGAGTTGGCGACGGTCAACAGCCGTCCGTCGTCGAGCTTGACGCTGGTCTTGATGGTGCCGACTTCATGAACGGTCGCCTTGATCCCTTGCCACTCGATGCGGTCGCCTTCCTGCAGAAGGTCGCGCATGTACACACCAGCCACGATTTCACCGGCCAGCGTGCGGGTGCCCAGCCCAAGGGACAGCGCCAGCGCCGCACCGACGGCAATGAGGGTAATGCCGATGACTTCCTGGAGCAGTGCCGTACGGATATCGAGTTGCTCGATGGAGAGCAGCACTATCAGCGCCGTCAGGACGCCCATAGTAATCCGGGACAGAGTTTGCGCGTACTCGATACCAGCACTATCAGCAACCCGGCGGACAAGTTCAGCCAACCAGCCGGCCACCATCAGCCCCACGACGAGTACGATTACGGCCGCCAGAAACTTGGGCAGAAACAGCATGACGGAGGTAATCGCGACCCCGGCAGCGGCCAGGCCCAGGGCATCGGCAGCCGAGATGGTGAAGGCCAGCATCACAAAGGCAAAGACGAAGGTACCGAGAACAGAAGACAGCGGGCGGGTCATGCCCCACTGCTGGGCAAAGGCCGTCAGGCCGGATTTTTCGGACAGGCGATCCACGCCGAGGCGTTCGAGCAGCCGCCGGGCCACGGAGCCGGCCACCTTGCCGAACAGGTAGCCGAAGGCCAGCAGAAGCAGGGCGCCAAGGATATTGGGAACGAGGCTGGCAAAGCGTTGGTAGAGGGCAATGAGCGGGGCGCTCATCCAGGTCAGGGTTTGGTTCAGGGTTTCCATAGAGTCCTCCTTTGGGTCTCGGTCGGGTAGGGTGACAGGTTTTTCTGGTGAACCCAGATGAAGAGTGGAGCGAGAAAACGCGCCAGAGCCAGCCACAGGCGGCCGAGCATCCAGCTCAGGATGTCGCGGGCAGCCACGCGGCGGCGGGCTTTGCGGATAACTGGCGTAAGGTATGGCGGCGCGGGCGGCCCAACTCGGCGCAGCGCGGCCGCCAGTTCAGCTTCAAAGGGGTCTGGGTTGGAGGGCATAGACCGCAGCCGTCCTTTCTTCAGGGTGGTGAGGCTGTCCGCAAGAACAGCCATCACCCGGTATGACGGCACGGCGGGGCGAAAAGTCACAACCGGCAGACACAACCTGCCGATGCCCTTTTCCGAATGAAGAACGGGGAATCGGGGAACTTCCGGCGTCAACGGCTTACTTTGCGGCAGAAGATGGTTTCAGGCCGCAGACCAGCCTGCCTGCTGCCGGGCCGAGTCCTGCTGCCAGGCCCGGCTCAGGCAGACCTGGCTCAAGTCAGCCTTGATGCACTGTAAAAAGTTTCGGAAAGCGTATGCGGGAAAGCCATTTGCGGCTTATCCGTTGTTGAAATAGTCGGAATCAACCCGCTTGAGCTGGTAGGTTGTCACAGGAGTAACGCCTACATCGTAGTCAATCATGAGTTCTGCCAGGCGTTTCCCGTCAATAAGCACAATCCTGGCTTCAATGGTTGATACGTATCTTACAGCTTCCTGGGAGAACGAAGAAGTCGTGATAAAAACACCTTTTTTGGCCCGTTTTCCGGCAAGTGCGCCAACAAATCTCTGTATCTCCGGCCTTCCTACACACTGATCCCACTTCTTTGCCTGGATATAAATGGTGTCGAGTCCCAATCTGTCCTGATCAATAATGCCATCTATCCCTTCATCCCCGACCTGGCCGACCGCCCTCGCCGCCTCGCTGCGCGATCCTCCATATCCCATTCTGACCAAAAGCTCAACAACCAGTCTTTCAAAAAAGGCGGGGGTGCTTTTCTTGACAATGTCGAGCAACTCCTGCGCCAGACTGTCCCTCAGCTCTGCGTAAGCTTCTTCCAGTACCTCCTCTGGAGTTTTTTCCTCCTTGCAGATTCCCTTTTTACTTTGCGTCTCTTTTTGTACTTCGCGTCTTCTGAACTCAGTGAACTCAGGGAATTGGGCGAGAAATTCGTTTTTGATTTCCGAAGGATTTTCATTCAAAACTTCTCTTCCCCTTCTGGTAATCACATAATGTGAGCGGCGCACTTTCTCAATGAGATTTGCCTTTGCCAGGTAGGTCTTTGCCCATCCTACACGGGAATAAAAGACAGCCTGCTTACCACTTGGCAGAAGCTCTCTTAGCTCCTCTTCGGTCAGGGAAAACTCTTTGGCCAAAGTATTCACCACATCCTGAATCGAATGTTCCTTGCCATCAGCAAAGCACCGCAGAAGCGGCAGCATCAACGTCTGGTAGTCAGGTATGGGCATCAGACTTCTCCCGGCGACAAGCCGTATGAGGTTTCACTTCGCTTCGAGCCAGTTTGTCCCGATGCGCGCCTCGACCACCAACGGCACGCGCAGCGTCGCCACGCCCTCCATCACCGACCTGACCAACGCCGCCACCCCCGGCGCGTCCTCCGCCGGTGCCTCCAGCAACAACTCGTCATGCACCTGCAACACCAGCCGCGCCCGTGGAAAAGCCGCCGGCAGCCGCCGCGCGACCTCAATCATCGCCAGCTTCATCAAATCCGCCGCCGTCCCCTGAATCGGCGCATTAATGGCCTCCCGCTCCGCCCGCGACCGCACTGTGAAATTCCGACTGTTCAGGTCCGGCATCCGCCGTAAACGCCCATACAACGTCCGTACCACACCCGTCCGCCGCGCGTTCTCCGGCGTCTCCTCCATGTAGCGCCGGATGCCGGGATATGCCGCAAAATACGCATCTATTGCCTTTTTGGCCTCCTTGCGCCCGATGCCCACATTGCGCGCCAGACCATACGCCCCAACCCCGTAGGCAATCCCAAAATTCGTTGCCTTCGCCAGCCGCCGCGTCGCCTGAAGTTCCTCCGGCGTCTGCGCCCCAAACACATCCCGCGCCGTCCGCTCGTGGATGTCCTCCCCGGCCTGAAAAGCCGCCGTCATCCGGGCATCCTCCGTGATGTGCGCCAGCAAACGCAGCTCAATCTGCGAGTAGTCCGCCGAAATCAGCCGACAGCCTTCCTCCGCCACAAACGCCCGGCGCGTACGCCGTCCCATTTCCGTCCGAATCGGAATGTTCTGCAGGTTCGGACGTACTGATGACAACCGCCCCGTCGCCGTCACCGTCTGGGTAAACGTCGTGTGCAAACGTCCCGTGGCCGGATGCACCAGACGCGGCAGGACTGTCACATACGTGTTCAGCAGCTTCTCATGCTCCCGGTATTCGAGAATCAACCGGGGCAGGTCGTACCTCTCCGCCAGCTCTTCCAGCACGTCGGCGCTGGTCGAAATCCGGCCCGTGGCTGTCTTTTTTGAAGTCTCGTAGTTGAGCTTCTCAAAAATGTCGGCCACCTGCTGCGGTGAGTTGATGTTGAACGGCTCCCCGGCCAGTTCATAAATTTCGGTCGTCAACCGCTCCAGTTCCCGGCGCAGCTCGGCTTCAAGCTCAACCAACGGGGCGGGATCGATCCTGACACCGGCACATTCGACATCGTAGAGCACCGGCGTCAGCGGCAGTTCCATCGTCTCGTACACTGTCAGCAGCCCCTCGCTTTCCAACTTCGGGCGCAACACCGCCTGCAACCGGCTGACCACATCCGCCGGGTCAAGAGCCTGCACGGCCCCCGCCTCCAGCCCCAGATACGTTTCAGCCAACCCGGTCAGCGTCAACCGCTCGGCCTTGACGCCAGGATCAAGCAGATACCCCGCCAGATGTACGTCGTCACGCAGACTCTCAAACCGGAAGTCCTGCCCGGAAGCCAGCGCCTCCGTCGCCGGTACGCCACTGTGCGGCGGACAGTTGATGAGATACAGCGCACGCTTGGCGTCATGGCAGGCCTTGTTGACCAGCCCATTGGCCAGGATTTCCAGCAGACCATCCCGCGTCCCGGCATCCAGCGCGGCACGTTCAAAGCGCAGAGCATGCCCCGGGCCAAACGACAGGCTGCCGCGCGTCATCACGCCAGCGTCGTCTTCAAAGTGAAACGCAAAGCTGTCACGCGCATAGACGCTGTCAAACGCGCGGCGCAGGCCCTCGGAAGTGGCCAACTCGTGGTAGCTGGTCGTCACGGCAGCGGTCGGCGTTGCGGCCGGAACCTGCTCCGCTGCCGCCAGCAGTTTGGCAAATTCAGCCGTCAGTGCCTTGAACTCCAGTGCCGAAAAAAGCTCATAGCAGGCGGCAGCGTCCGGCGGCTGGCTGCGAAAGGACTCCAGGTCCAGCGTCACAGGGGCTTCCTGGCAAATCGTCACCAGCCGTTTGGCCAACTGAATGGTCGCCTGGTGATCGCGCAGGGCTTCCCGGTACGTCTTGCGCGACACCTCCGCATGGCGCGCCAGGGCTTCATCCAGCGAGCCGAACTGGCGGATGATCTGTACCGCCCCCTTCTCACCAATGCCGGGCGCGCCGGGGATGTTGTCGGAGCTGTCGCCCCAGAGCGCCAGCACATCCACCACCTGCTCCGGCGGCACACCTATCCAGGCTTCAACGCCGGCCCGGTCGCACCACACAAACTCACCGGACTTGTTGTCCACCCGCAGAATGCTGATGCCGTCGCGGACAAGCTGCGTCATGTCCTTGTCGTTGCTGACGATGACCGCCTCCAACCCCTGCTCCACGGCCAGCCGTGCCAGCGTGCCCATCAGATCATCGGCCTCGTAGCCATCCACCTTGACACGCGGAATCCGCAGCGCGTCACAGACTTTTTCGATGACCGGAATCTGCTCCTGCAAATCCGCCGGCATCTCGGCCCGGTTGGCCTTGTAGTTCTCAAACCACGCCTTGCGAAACGAAGGCGCGGCCGAATCCATCGCCACCACGAGGTACTCCGGCGCGTAGGTCTTTTGCAGCTTGCGCACAATCGAGGTAAAGCCAAAAACGGCGTTGGTCGGCTGGCCGGACTTCGTCGCCAGCCCCCGTACGGCATAGTAGGCGCGGTAAATGTGCGCCATGGCATCAATCAGAAACAGGCGGTGACGGGCGTTCGGTGAAGTCGGCATACGTAAAGTGGCGTGCCCGCGTACAGGGCCAGACAACGGCGCTAGACAGTGCGCTGGCGCAGATAATCGCTCAGCGCCGTCAACCCGCGCTCGATGGCTTCCAGCGAAAGTGAATAGCTCAAACGCAAGTGACCTTCACCGGCGCAGCCGAAGGCCGTCCCCGGCACGGTCGCCACCCGCGCTTCATCCAGCAACCGCATGGCAATTTCGGCGCTTGTTCCCCCCAGCGCCGATACGTCGGGAAACACGTAAAACGCTCCGGCGGGCACCGGCTTTACCGGCAACCCAAGTTCGGCAAGCCCGGCTATCAGACGGTCGCGCCGCTGCCGGTATGCCGCCCGGCATTCCTCAAAAAAGCTCGCCGGTACATCGCGCAGGGCCGCCAGGGCTGCCCACTGCGTCGGCGTGCTGACCCCGTTGGTCGAGTAGAGCACCGAAGTCTTGATGCCGGTGATGAACGGCTCCGGCGCGACGGCGTAGCCCAGCCGCCAGCCCGTCATCCCGTAGGACTTCGACAGGGTATAGACCGAAATCGTCCGCGCGTACATCCCCGGCAGACTGGCGATGGAGATATGTTCGCCCTCATACACCAGGTCTTCGTAGGCTTCGTCCGATACCACTACGAGATCGTGCCGCTGGGCAAAACCGGCGATGGCCTCCAGGTCGGCGCGGGTCAACACCTGCCCGGTCGGATTGTTGGGTGAGTTGACGAGAATCGCACGGGTACGTGGCGTCAATCGCGCTCTCAGCACCGTCTCAATGCCTTCGGCGCGCATCCGGGCCGCTTCCACACACACGGCGCGGCCGCCGGTCATGTGGATGAGATCGCGCGTGGGCGTCCAGTAGGGCGACGGCAGCAGAACTTCATCGCCCGGATCAAGCAGGGCATTGAACGCGCCATACAACCCCTGCATCCCGCCCACGCCGACAACCACGTGCGCCGGCTCGGCCGGAATGCCGTTTTTTGCCCGTACCTTGTCCACAATGGCTTCGATAAGCGGCGGAATGCCACTTGACGGCGCGTAGCGCGTCTTGTTTTCAGCCAGGGCATGGCGCATGGCTTCCTTGATAGGCTCCGGGGTCTCAAAGAACGGCTCGCCGCCCTCGAACTGATGGATGGTTTCACCGGCCGCCTTAAGTTCCAGGACGCGATTCCGAATGCGCACGATTTCGGAAAAGCCGACATCAGCGAACCGGGCGGACAAACGCAGGTTGGAGCCGGTTGGCAAAGGAGTGGGTGCAGACATCTCTTTTTCCTCGATGACTTGGCTTCTTTCGATAGGCCGGGGTGAGCCGTACGTATGTTCCATCACACTGGATGAACAACCAACCTTACGCCATACCGGGCAGCGCCTGCCAGTCCAAAGGTTTCGGCCGGGGGCCGCAGGGCTGTCCACACCGCGTTGTGAAACATCTGTCCTTCAAGCACTTCTACGTTTTGGGCTAAAGTTTTGCTTTCGCTTTGACAACCTCCTGTGGCTCTGCTACGGTCGGGGCCTTGGAGTCAAGGCATCGTTCGACCAGGGATTCACCGGCTGCCCGCACCGATGGGTCTTCGCAACGGTGCCGGGGCACGTTTTCCGCAAGAAAACGTCATGATTTGCTCTGTTTGTGGGTATATCCAGTCCGACACGGAACGGGTGTGTCGGCGCTGTGGTCACATCGCTCCAACGCGGAATAAACCTGCTTCTTTGGCACGTATGGAAAGCAACCTGCCACCGACGAATACCGAAGTGCCGGGCGCTGGCGGCCCCTTCCCACGCGAAGTGCAGTCCGCCGGTACCGTTCCGGCCTGGCGCGCCGAGTTGAGTGCGCGGGTGCGGCAGGTCAAGGCGCGGCGGATGATGGAATCCGAACTCGAAGCGGCCCGCCGTGAGCAGCGCGGCAGCGCCGGACGGATTGCAGCCCCCGGCGCGTCCGCCACAACAGCTTCCGCGCAGGCCGCGGACGATCAGGCCGCAGAGATGACCGGGGCCGTCCCGTCGCCGGGCGCAGATACTCCGGCGGAATCCCTGCCGCTGGATGACCTGGAAGCCATCGAAAATCCCCTCGTGCGGGGCGCCCTGCGGCGCGTCCGCCGGGCGGCAGAATCACCGCGCCCACCCGCCAGCTTTCCGCCCCGGCGGGCAAGCAGCCTGACGCCGGAAGTTCTGACGGTCACAGCCACAGCCGTGACCACCACGGCACCAGCGGCCGAAGTCCCGCCGTATCTGGACATCAGCGAAATCGCCAGTGAACTCGATGCCGCGCTGGGCGACTTTGACCTGCCCACCGAACCGCCGGCCACGGAAACGAAACCTCCAGACACACCCGCTGCGGCCCCGGAATCAACGCCATTGCCTACGGCAGCGGCAGCTCCGAAACGACACCTGCGGCGCATCCGTCCGCTTGTGCGCGAACGGGTTTTAGCTGGCATCATGGATAGCGCCGTCGTGGCACTCTCGTGCCTGCCGCTGCTGTTCGTGGTTGTCCTGACGGGAACACCCCTGTTTCATCCGGGCGTGGCTGTGGTTGTCGCCTGCGCGGCGGCGCTTCTGGCGGGCATGTACCTGTTCGGCACCGTGACGGTCGCCGGGCAGACTTTCGGCATGATGTATATGGGCCTGCGCGTGGTGAGTATCTACGAAGACCACGACCTCAATCCCGTCCAGGCGCTGCTCCGTACCCTTGGCTGCGGGCTGTCCCTGCTGCCGCTCGGCGCGGGTTTTCTGTGGGTTCTCATTGACCGTGACCAGCGCGGTTGGCATGAATACCTCTCGGCGACGCAAGTCGTGCGCGAGTGGTACGTCGAGACACTTCCCGAAGCGTGACACGTGGGAGTGAAAACGGGCCGGGGTGGCGGAATGGTAGACGCAACGGACTTAAAATCCGTTGCTCCGCAAGGGGCGTGCGGGTTCGACTCCCGCCCTCGGCACTCCCAGCAAAGGTCCCAGCAAAGGTTCGGTGCGCAGTTTCATGCCCTGGCCGCCGGCGGCCATTTCCGCTGAAACCCTGTCTCCTGCTGCGCGGGCGGCGCTGTACGTCCCGGCCAAAGTGTACGAACTGGGCGTGCGGCTGCGCATGGCGCTCTACGAGACGGCTTACCTCAAGCCCAGGCAGCTCAGCAAGCCGGTCATTGCTGTTGGCAACATCACGGTTGGCGGAACGGGCAAAACACCGCTGGTCGAATACATTGCCCGTTATCTCACCGACGAAGGCCATGAAACCGTCATCCTGACACGCGGCTACGGGCGTACGGCGACGGACCGGACGCGGGTGATACTCAACGACGGACAACCTCTGCCGGACTGGTCGCTGGCGGGCGACGAGCCGCTGATGCTGGCGCGCCGGTTGCCTGATGTCAAAATCATTGTGGGCGCTGACCGCTACGCCAACGGCCGCTTTGCCGAAACAACCTACGGTTGTGATGTGTTTGTCCTCGATGATGCGTTTCAGCACCTTCAGCTTGCGCGCGACCTGAACATTCTCGTCCTGGACGCCACTGACCCCTTCGGCAACGGGGACCTGCTCCCTTTCGGCCGCCTGCGTGAACCGCTTTATGCCCTTCGACGAGCTGATGCCATTGTGGTCACACGGACAGACCGCACCTTTGACCAGGAACACCTGTTGAGCGTGCTGGCGGCATGTGAAGTCACGGCTCCGGTGTTTTTTGCCTACCACGACATTGTGGGTGTCCACGAACTGGGAACGCGCCGGGCGCAGGCGCAGCGCAGCCTCATCGGGACGCCGCTGGGCGTGTTTTCGGCGCTGGGCAATCCGACCATCTTTGAAGACGACCTGGCCAACCTGGGGGCCAATCTCGTTTTCAAAAAGCAATTTCCCGACCATCACCGCTACACGGCCGCCGACATCGCCGCCCTTGTCGCCGATGCCAAAGCTGCTGGCGCACAGCGGCTGGTGACGACCGAAAAGGATGCCGTCAAGGTCGAAGGCTTCGACTTTGGTGGTCTGCCGGTCTCGGTCGTCGAAATCAAGACCATGTTCGACGAAGAAGTGGGGTTGAAAAGTTTGCTGCTGCGAACGATTGTGAAAAAGAAGGGCAGGTTGGGTCGCCACGCAGGCAGTGCAGGCGGGAACAGTCGGTGATACTGTGTTTATATCTTGGCGTTTTCAGGAGTCAGGGCCGTGACAAAAGCATTCAAAATCATCGTGGAAAAGCACTCCGACGGCTATGTTGCCTACCCCCTTGGTCTAAAAGGTGTGGTGGTTGGTCAGGGAGATACCTATGAAGAAGCACTTGCCGATGTGAAATCGGCGATCAGCTTCCATATTCAGACATTCGGGCCGGATGTTATTGAAGGTGAAGAAGCCATCCTGGAAGCGTTTATTGCAGAGACAAGCGTAGGGGTCTGATGCCCAGGTTCCCAGTTGATGCGCCTGTTGAGCGAGTCATCAAGGCGCTGGAAATCCTGGGCTTTCGCCTACTCCGAGAAGGCAACCACATCGCGATGGCGCGCGAAAACCCGGACGGGACGCGAACGCCTTTGACAATCCCTAATCATCTTAAGATCAAGGGGTCAACGTTGCGGACAATTCTCACTCAATCCAGCATACCCAGAGAAGACTTCTTGAGAGCCTACGATGCTACATAATAGGGGGCGGCCCAACCTGCGCTGCAACCAACCGCCCTTCGCGCTGGCCTCCGCTGTGCTTCGGCTTTCTGCGCTTCGGGCGGCGGCTGAGCGCGAACGTTCTACCGCAAGTAGTTCCGTATCTTCTGCCAGTCGCCGTCCGCGCCCTTCGCTGGCGCGTTGCACACTGGCGGCGACCACGGATGCACGTCACTATGTTTGTTATTCGCGCCACTTTACGGCGTATCTTCGAGGTGCCGGCCTCTATCGGGGAACTGTGTGAATTCTTCGCCGACCCACGCAGTTTCGCCCGCCACATGCCGATCATCGAGCACATCACCCCAGTGGCCGACAGTGATGATGTCACCCGCTGGCGCTTCTGCGTCCGGGTGCCCATCGTGGCGCCCATCACGTGGGAGTTCGTTATGTACCGGCGCATCCGGGCGGAAACCGGGGAGATTGCCTACTCGGCCGCCGAAGATTCACCCGACTTCTTCCAGTGCGACGTTCACGTGCGCCCCAACCCCAATGGCGCTACGGATGCCGATGTGCGCCTGCACATGCGCGTCTGGCGGCCGCGCGCGCGGGACATCCATCCGCTAGCCGGCATCGTTGGCGAACAGTGGATTTCGCGGGTCGTCACCGACCGGATGGACAGAATGGCCACGGCCTTTGTCACCAGCGGACTGCGTGAAATCCAGTCCCGCGCTGCGGCCGCCCACACCACATCCCTATCGGTAACTCCCCTGCCCGATGCCGGTGCAACGTCTGAAGATCAGCCCTTGTCGCCACTAGTGGCGGCGACATTTGCCACAGCGCCGCACGCAACGCATGTCAACGGGTACGGTGAAGTCCCTCCCCCACTTGACCCGGAGCCGGTTCCAGCGTCCGCTGACCAACCTCAGCCGATGACGCCCAGCGTGCTGGAAACAACGTCGGCGTCCGACGATGCAACCTCTGAAGCAGAAGCCGTTGGCGTCACGGAAGGCTTGTCATCGAAGCGTACGGAGAGCAGTCTGGAGACCCCCGGCTCCGGCATGGTCACACCATAAATCGAGTCGGCGGCTTCCATGGTTCGCTTGTTGTGCGTGACCACGAGAAACTGCGTGTGCTGACTCATCGCCCGTACCTTTTCGGTGAAGCGGTCTATGTTGGCTTCGTCGAGCGGCGCATCCACTTCATCCAGCACACAGAACGGACTGGGCCGGTAGCGGAAAATGGCCAGAATCAGCGCCATGGCCGCCATGGCCTTTTCGCCCCCGGAAAGCAGCAGCACCGACTGCAACCGCTTGCCCGGCGGCTGGGCGACAATCTCGATACCGGACTCCAGCGGGTCATCCGGCTCGATGAGCAGCATTTCGCCCCGGCCGCCTCCGAACAGTTCCTGGAAAATTTCCCCGAAATAGGCATTGATGCGGTCAAAAGCCTCGCGGAAGCGATGCTTCGTGCGCTGGCGGATTTCCCTGAGTGTCTCTTCCGTTGCCGCTATCGAATCCAGAACATCCGCCCGCTGCGCCGTCAGAAATTCGTGGCGGCTTTCGGCTTCAGCCAGTTCTTCCAGCGCCAGCATGTTGATGGAGCCAAGGGCCGCAATGGACTCCTTGAGTGTCGCTATCCGTTCTGACAGTTCCCGTTCCAGTGGCTCCGGGTCCGATGTCGGGACCTCGGCCGGTGGCAGCGCGTCCAGCGTGCAGCCCAACTCGGTCTGGCAGTGGCGGTCGAGATACTCCAGTTCAGCCGCGATTTTGGCGGCACTGACTTCAACCGTCGCCAGCCGTTCCCGAAGGTCACGTTCCACGGCCTGGGCCGCCTGCTGTTCACCGTCGAGACGTTCCAGTTCCCGGCGGCTGGCGGCTAAATTGGCTTCGGCAGACGCTACCTGCTTCAGGGCTGCGGCAACGGCCGCTTCCGCTGCCACTTCCTGGCTCAGGCACGCGGCAAGCTGCTGCTGACAGTCACTGCGGCGCGTCTGAAGTGTGGCGCGCTCAACAGCCAGGTGCGCCAGGCGTTGTTCCAGTTCGCGCCATTCCCGTTCGAGCCGCCGCAGTTCCCCTTCGGCGGCGCGGTGACGTTCCAGCCGGCCGGCCGCCTGGGTACGCAACTCGGCCAACGCCTGCGCGGCCGTCTCAACCGCCGGACGAAGCTGCGCCAGGCGTTGCTGCCCGGCCAGCACAGCCTGTTCGGCGGTTTCCCGCTGGGCAATGGCTGCGGCGAGTTCGGTTTCCAGGGCGGTGCGCCGGGGCGCAAGCTGTCCGGCTTCAGCGTCGAGCTGGCGCTGCTCGGCGGCCACGACAGCGACGTGCTGGTTGGCCCGCTCCACGTCCCGGCGGCGCTGGGCAACCTCCACGGCCTGGGCGGCCCGGTGGGCTTCAAGCTGGCGCAGTTCGGCATCCAAGGCGTCGCACTGCTGCCGCGCCGCCGCCTGCCGGGTCGCCAGTTGCGCCTGTTCCTGCTCCAGTGTTGCCAGGGTTTCAGCGGCGGCCCGTGCCTCGGCGTGCAGGGCGCGCAGTTCACGTTTGACACGCAGAATGCTCTTGGCCGTTCCCCGTCCGGCCGTCAGCCGCAGCGCACCCAAAACCTGCTCGCCGGCCGGAGTGATGAACAGCCGCGCCGGGTCATCGGCGGATGCTTCCAGAGCCGCCTCCAGCGACGGTACCAGCCGGGCTTCAGCCAGATGTGGGAAAGACTGCTGTACGGCGGCCGCAAGGTGCTCCGGTACACCCAGCACATCCCAGAAATGCGTCGGCGGTGATTCCGGTCTGACGGCGGCGGTGCCGGCTCCATCGGCGCCGCCCTGAATGCCCGTTACGAGCAGGGTGGCGCGTCCGGCCTGGGCAGCGGTCAACCAGTCGGCGGCCGCCCGCGCTGCGGCTACCGTTGGCACGACGACCGCCTGCAAAACTTCGCCCAGCACATCTTCCACGAGGCCTTCGTAGCCATCCCGCACCACGAGAACGTCAGCCAGCGTGCCAAGCGGCTGGAAACCAGGAATCTCCGCGGCCCGCTCAAAGAGCAGCCGCACCGTGGATGTGTAGTGGGCATGCTGCCGGTCGAGTTCCTCCAGTGCCTGCCGGCGGTCTTCGGCGCGCTGGTGCGCCCGCCGGACTTCAGCCAGCCGGTCGGTCAGTGCCCGGTGGGCGGTCTGCACTTCAGCAAGTGTTGTCTGCGCCGCCGTCAATTCGGTCTGAACGGCGGCCAGCCGTTGCTCGTGATCGTGCAAAGCGGCCTCCGCCGCGGCGCATTCGGCCAGTGCCTGGGCCTGCCGTTCGGCCGCGCGGCGCTGTTCATGTTCCAGCGATTGCCGCTGCCGCGCCAGCCGGGTGGCTGCCTCGGTAAGCTGTTCAACCTGGTGCCGGAGTCGTTCGGCGCGGGTCAGGGCCGTCAAATGCTGCTGGCGGGCTTGTTCATAGTCCGTTTCGGCAGTGTGTACCTCGGCGACGGCCGCCTGATGCTTCCGGTTGGCCTGGGACAGTTCGGCCTCGATGGCCGCCAGTTCCGCAGCCAGTTGCGCCGTCTGTGTCTGCGCCTGTGCCAAAGCGCCCTGCAACCAGCGTTGGCGTTCGGCCGTCTGCTCGCTGGCGGTGGCCAACTCGGCCGCCCGCTCATCGAGACGCAGCACCTCGGTCTCCAGGCTGGCTCTGGTGTGTCGCAAGCGGTCACGTTCGCGTTCGGTAGCCGACGCTGCCGAACGCGCGGCGGCAAGGTCATCTTCGGCCTGCCGGGTCGCTTCACGTGCGGCGGTCAGGGCCACGGTCAAGCGGGACAGTTCAGACCGGCACTGCGCATGCTCAGCCGCCAGTGCGGCCTGGGTTTCCGCCAGAGATGCCCGGCTGGACTGCAGGCGCGCGTAAGCCAGTGCCAGATATTGCCGCTGGGCCGCCCGGAGTTCTTCCCGCAGGGCGACGAACCGGCGTGATTTCTGTGCCTGACGCTTGAGATTGGCGATGGAGCGCTCAATTTCGCCGATGAGATCGTTGAGCCGGGCCAGGTTCTGACGGGCGGCTTCGAGCTTGAGTTCGGTCTGGTGGCGTTTGGCTTTGAAACGTCCGATGCCGGCGGCTTCTTCGATGAGCGCCCGGCGTTCCTGGGGCTTTGCGGAAAGCACCTGTCCGATGCGTCCCTGCTCGATAATGGCGTAGTGCGCCCGACTCAGTCCCGTGCCGCTGAAAAAATCCTGGATGTCACGCAGCCGGCAGAGGCGGCCGTTCATCAGGTAGTCGCTGTCCCCGCTTCGGTACAGCCGGCGTCCGATGGTGATTTTCTCCCCGGCGAGCAGGCGTGGCAGCCGGGGACGCCGCCGGGCCGCAGCCGCCGGAGGATCGGCTGCCGTGGCTTCTTCCTGCGCTGACTCGTTGGCGGCCAGCAGGGCGACGGTCGGCTCGTCAGCTTCCGCCAGCGGACGCCCCTCGGCAAGGTCCTCCACGGCGGTGAAGGTCAGCGTGACTTCCGCCAGGCCCAGCGGCTTCCGCTGCCGGGTTCCGTTGAAGATGACATCCTCCATTTTGCCGCCGCGCAGATTTTTGGCCGACTGTTCCCCCAGCACCCAGGTGATGGCATCCACGATGTTGCTTTTGCCGCAGCCGTTCGGACCCACAATGGCCGTGACGCCAGGATGGAACAGGACTTCGGTGGCGTCGCAAAAGCTTTTGAAACCACGGAGTTCGAGTTTGTCGAGACGAAGCATGGCGGGTTCAGACCGGGCGCCGGTGGAGGCCGTTCGCGCCGCAAAGCGCAAGATGTGCGCTTTCAAGCGATGCCAGACACTAAAGGTTGCGGCCACGGGCTGTCAATTGTTGACCTGCCGGGGCGCTCCCGCCAGCGCCGCCCCGAACGGTGAACAGCTTGGCGTGCGCCGGCACTCTGGGTTACAATCGCCAGCCACGGGCCGCTATGGTGTAACCGGTTAACACGCCGCCCTCTCACGGCGGAGAGTACGGGTTCGAGCCCCGTTAGCGGTACCACCCCGACCGCCTTTTCATCCCATCCTGTCAGGTTGGCTTTCCCGCACATGGCCTTGCTCGTCGTCGAAGGGCTGCGGACGCACTTCCCTACCCGCGCGGGTGTCGTCCCGGCCGTGGATGACGTGTCGTTGACCATTGAACGGGGCGAAACGCTGGCGCTGGTCGGCGAGTCGGGTTCGGGAAAGTCCGTGACGGCACTTTCGATCATGGGTCTGGTGTCGCCGCCCGGACGCATCGTTGCCGGCCGTATCAGCTTTGCCGGACGTGAGTTGCGTACGCCGGCCGAAGCTGCCGCGCTGCGCGGTTCGCACATGGCGATGATTTTTCAGGACCCGATGACCTCGCTCAACCCGGTCTTTACCGTCGGGGAACAGATCGCGGAAGCTCTCCGCCGCCACAAGGGGCTTTCGTCCCGTCAGGCCTGGCAGCAGGCGGTGGAGGCGCTGGCGTCAGTGGCCATTCCCGATCCGGCACGGCGCGCCCGCCAGTATCCCCACGAAATGTCCGGCGGCATGCGCCAGCGCGTCATGATTGCCATGGCGCTCAGTTGCAACCCGCAGTTGCTCATCGCCGATGAACCAACCACGGCGCTCGATGTGACGATTCAGGCGCAGATTCTGGAACTCATCGCCGTCCAGCAGCGGGAGCGCAACCTGGGCGTGCTGCTCATCACGCACGACCTGGGCGTGGTGGCGCAGGTGGCCCACCGGGCCGCCGTGATGTACGCCGGGCGCATTGTCGAGACCGCACCGGTCGAAATCCTGTTTTCACGTCCGCAACACCCGTACACGCAGGGACTTCTGGCAAGTGTGCCGCGTCTGGGGCGGCAGGAAGCGCGCCTGCCGACCATTGAAGGCGTCGTGCCCAAACTGACGGCCCTGCCGCCCGGCTGCGCCTTTGCCCCGCGCTGCCCGGAAGCCCGGCCGGAGTGTCGGCAGGGCGAGCTGGCCCTGAAAGTCCTCGACGCGCAACAGGGCCACGCCGTCCGCTGCGTCCGACGCTAAAGCCTTTGCCATCAGGTTGCCGCCAGCAGCCGGAGTTGCTTTGGCGTGAGAAACCACCGCAGCGTCGCCTTGCCGCCGCCCAGCCCGAAGCGCCCGTCCACGCGGCAGAGAGCGCCTTTTTTGAAGTCCAGGCGGTCGGCATCGAGGCTTCCCCAGACCAGAAAGGCCACCAGCCGGCTCAGGTCAGGCTCATGCCCGACCAGCAGGACGCTGCTGCCGCGTTCCAGACGCAGCAGCGCCTGGATGACCCGTTCCGGCGCGGCACCCAGGGCGAGTTCCGGGACTTCCCGCAGGCAATGGGGCTTTTTGAGGACTTCCGCCACGATGTCTGCCGTCTGGCGCGCGCGTGCCAACGGACTTGTCCAGATGGCGTCGAAGTCGAGTTCCAGCCGGCGCATGGCCTGGGCCGCGGCCCGTGTGTTGGCGCGGCCTTCCGCCGTCAGCGTCCGTTCGGCATCCGTGCGCGAGCCATCAGCGCCCACGTCATGGGCAATGGCGTGGCGCATCAGGTACAGTTCCATGGCAAGTCACCTCTTTTCCTGAGCAAAGCATCGGCCGGCGGGAGCGCCAGGCAATGACCACCGAAACCAACCTACCATCCCCGGCTTCCGCGCCGCGTGTGGCATTTCAGGGCGAACCGGGTGCGTACAGTGAAATGGCCGCGGCCCGGTTCGGGCTTCCACAGCCCTACCCGACCTTTGCCCGGGTGTGCGCCGCCCTGCTCGCACGGGAGGTCGAGTTGGGCGTCCTGCCGACGGAAAACGTCATTGCCGGCCCCGTTCCTGAAGTGCAACAGCTTCTCGCCACCCAGCCGCTGGTCGTGGTCACGACGCTGTGGCTCCCCATCGAACACTGTCTGCTGGGGCTGCCGGACGCCACGCTGGCCACGGCAACCCACGTCCTGTCACACTGGCAGGCGCTGCGGCAGTGCCGCCGCTTTCTGGCCCGGCATCCGCACCTGCGCGCCACAACCGTCCACGACACCGCCGGCGCAGCGCGGCTGGTGCGGCAACAGGCGCGGCCCAACCTGCTGGCGATTGCCTCGCGCCAGGCCGCCCGGCACTACGGGTTACAGGTTGTGGCCGCGCAGATTGCCGACCGCCCGGACAACGCCACCCACTTCGTTCTGTGCCGCGCTGCGGCAGGCACTCCATAACAGCCGGGCAGGCCGTCTCCGACGGCGGCGCACTCAGATTGCCTCTCCGTTCCGGGACGGGGATGGCAGCGCCACACGGAATCCGAACACCGTGATGTCATCCCGTTGGGCTTCAGCCCCCATGTGGGCCGCCAGCTCGGCTTCGAGCCGGACACACTGCTCGGCCGGCAGCAGCCCGGACACGCTGACCAGCACTTCCAGCAGGCGGCGCGCCCCGAACTTCTTTCCCCGGTCATTTGACTGGTCGGCAAAGCCGTCCGTGGTGAGATACAGCATCATGCCGGGCATCAGCGTCACCTGCTGCTGGGTGAAGCGCCGGGGGCTGCGTTCACGGCTGCTGCCGCCGACCGTCGCCCGGTCGCCTTTGAGTTCGGTCAGTACGCCGTCGGCCACAAGGTAGAGCGGTCGGCGCGCCCCGGCAAAAGTCAACCGCCCCGTTTCCCGCTGCAGGGTACAGACGGCCGCATCCATTCCGTCGAGAAGCGTCTGGCGTTCGCCCTGCTTGAGCAGGCGCTGAATTCCGTGATGAAGCTGGTGCAGAATCTCGGCCGGCTGCCGTACGCCCTGGTCAGCCACGATTTTCCCAAGCAGGTCACTCCCAATCGTGGACATAAACGCTCCCGGCACACCGTGACCGGTACAGTCGGCCACGACCAGCACCACTTCCCCATCCTGCTGGTGCAGCCAGTAAAAATCGCCCGATACGATGTCCTTTGGCTTCCACAGGACGAAATGCTCGCCCAGTGCCGCCGTCAGTGTCTCGGCCGAAGGCAGCATCGCCTGCTGAATTGCCCGGGCATAGCTCAGGCTTTCCAGCATCTCATGCCGCTGGGTTTCGATTTCCAGGTTGCGCGCAGCAAGTTCCTCGTTCTTGCGCGTCACTTCCTGCGTTCGTTCGGCAACCTTCTCCTCCAGCCACCGGGTACGCGCCACCAACTGCCGCAGCCGCCAGCGCACGCCGCCGTACAGCGCCAGCCCGCCCAGCGTGACAAACCCGATCCAGGCCGGCCACGTCTGCCACCACGGCGGCCGTATCTCCAGCGTCAGCAATGGCTTTCCAGTCCCCCACACGCCGTCGTGATTGGCCGCCATCACCCAAAACCGATACTGCCCCGGCGGGAGATTCGTGTAACTCACCTCCCGGCGCTCTCCCATGTCGCGCCACTCACGGTCGAAGCCTTCCAGCCGACACCGGTAGCGATTGTCTTCCGGGACGTGAAAATCCAGCCCGGCGTAACCAAGGTCAAGGGCATTCCGGTCATGCGGCAGCCTGAGCGCCATACCTTCCCACGCCGGCTGCGCCACGCCGCTGACCCGCACCTCCGTCAACACCACCGGCGGCGGGACCGGGTTGTTCACCAGATTGGACGGATGAAACACGTTGAGACCATTCGTGCCACCAAAAAACAGTTCCCCACGGGCATTGCGAAAGGCTGAAACGCGGTTGAATTCCGGCCCCTGAAGCCCATCGGCCACGGTGTAGGACCGGAAGCGCATCCTGACCGGGTCGAAGTGCACGATGCCGGCGTCGCTGCTGAGCCAGAAGGTTCCATCCGCGTCGGGAAACATCGCATAGCAGTTGTTGTGTGGCAGACCGTCCCGTTCCGTGATGTGGGTGAAGGTTTCCCGCGCGGCATCGAAGCGGCACAGCCCGGCCCCTTTCGTCACCATCCACAGCGTTCCCTCCCGGCCCTCGGCAAAGTGCGTGACATAAGGCATGCCATATTCCGGTCGTGTGTCCACGCGATACTCCCGGTACGACTGGTGCACCGGGTCGTAGCGCAGGGCGCGATAGGCCAAGCCAATCCACATCTGTCCATCCCGTGGCGAGACATGGATGGTCTGAACATCAATCCGTCGTACGGACGAGGCCTGCTGCACATCAGGCGTGTGGTCCCGGCATTGCCGTCGGTCGGGTGAGATTTCGTACAGGCCTTCTGCGCCGCCGACCCAGAGGGCGCCCCGGGCGTCTTCATATATGACCTGTACCCACACCTTGCCCGGCAGCGCCAGCAGGCTCTGGAAGCTTCCCCGCACCCGGTCCAGCCGCTGAAGACCGACAGTTGTTCCCACCCACAGGTCGCCCCGCCGGTCTTCATACACGGCCCAGACCTCATCTGAACGCAATCCCCGGGGATCGGCAGGGCGGGCGCGGTATCGCGTCACACGGCTGGTCTGCCGGTCAAGGCAGTTAAGGCCGCCGTGCTGGGTCGCCACCCAGACGTTCCCCTGCCGGTCTTCAAAGATGCCCCGGATGTAGTCATTCGACAGGGAGTTTTCGTCAAAAGGGTGATGCCGATAGAGTTCAAACCGGTTGCGGGTCGGGCAGAAGCAGAACAGTCCGGCAACGGCATCGCCAAACCACAGCACGCCGGCACGGTCGCGCAACACGCAGTGCAACTTGGACGTGACCAAAGCGCCCGGGCGTTTCGGATTGGGCGCAAACGTCTGACAGGTGCGGCGGTGGAGATCGAGTTGCTGAAGCAGGCCGCCGGGTCTGCCCAACCAGACGGTCTGGTCTTCCCACAGGAGCACTGCCGCCCTGGATTGTCCCACAGCCACTTCCGTCGGCAGGGCATCCAGTGCCCTGCCCATCGTATCCAGTTGCATTACGCAACGTTCCCGGACCGGGTCGAACAGTGCCAGGGCGGAATCCCCCACGGCCAGGCGCAGCCAGCCCTCCGGCGTCATTCCATGGATTCGCCATCCTCCACCCTCCACGCCATCCTTTGAAACCAGCGCCGGAAACACCACCCTTGCCTCCCCGGCTGCCGGATCGAACCGCAGCACTCCACCCGCGCCGGAAAGCCAAAGTTGCCCCTCCCGATCTTCAAAGGTCTGATACACACCGCGGCCGGGTATGTTCAAATCGCAGCGGCGGAAGTCTTCCCGCTGGCGGTCCAGTCGCCACAAGCCACCTTCGGCGCACACCCACAGGATGCCCTGCCGGTCTTCATAAAAACTGTGGATTCGCTCGTACCGCGACTGGCTCGCGTAGCCAACAAAGGTATCGGTGTGGCGGTCGTAACGGCAAAAACCGAACTTGCTTAGGGCGACCCAGAGCGTGCCGTCGCGGGTTTCATACAGTTGATGAACAAAGTTGCCCGGCAGGGAGCCGGGTTGGTCGGGCTGATGGCGATACACCCTGAAGGTCCGCCCGTCGTAACGATTCAGTCCGTCTTCGGTGCCAATCCAGAGAAAGCCACGCTGGTCCTGCCAGAGGCAATGAATCGCATCACTGGACAGCCCTTGTTCACGGGTGAACCGCTCGAAGACGGTCGTCGCCGGACGTGGGTCGCCCAAGGCAGACAGAAGCGCCATCTGCCAGCCCATCAGGAGCACAAGACTACGGAGCCACCACCATCGCATGGGAAATACGTCGACACCCCGTTGCCTGTCCCGGACAGGGTGCACACGGAAATGCCTTGCAAGAGCGTCAGCTTACACACGCCGGGGGCACGAGTGTAACCACCGCCACACAACCGGGCAGCACTTTTTCATAGCCCTGGGCTGATGTCTATCCAGCCGTGCCCGGGTCAGCCGGGCATCTCGCTGAGGGCGGCAGCAAAGAGCGGAATGAGCAGCTCGTGATGCCCCGTCAGGGCAATGCCGCGGCCGCGGCTGCCGGCCACCGGACGGCGTACGACGTTGGTCAGCGGGCGATAGTGCTGGATGAAATCAAAGTTGACCGTCGTGAAGTCGGTCAACGGATAGCCCAAGTTGCGCACCGTCGTCACAGCCTTGAGAAACACTTCCGGCAGGATGACGGCCGAACCGAAGTTCAGGTACACGCCGCCGTCATGCAGTTCCCGCACGAGGCTGCACAGCAGGCGGAAGTCGTGGTGCGTGGCCGCGCCGATGTGCGCCCCGACGGCCGTAGGGTGAATGTGCGTGATGTCCGTGCCGATGGCGACGTGTACCGTAACCGGGATGCGCCGCCGGTATGCCTGGACGAGCACCGACTGGTCAGCATAGGGCGGCTGTGCCGCTTCCAGCCAGCGGCCAAGTGCCTCGCCCAGCCCGATGCCATCCGCTGCGGCGGCTGTGCAGGCGGCATTGATGCCCCGCCCGGTTTCCTCCGCGCCACCAAAAGCGCCGCGCCCCAGGGTGGCATCCACGTCTTCCGAAGTCGCCCCGACGAGCGCAATTTCAAAGTCGTGAATGGCGCTTGACCCGTTGCCGGCAAGGGCCGTAATGAAACCCCGCGCCATGAGGTCAATCAGGATGGGGCCCAGCCCACACTTGATGACGTGGCCGCCGAAACCGGCAATCACCGCGCGCCCCCGGCTCCGGGCAGACCGCACGGCCGTAACGGCGGCGCGCAGTTCATTGACGGCAAGCAGGTTGGGCAGGGAAGCGAAAAAGGTCTGGAGACTCGCCCCCGGCGGACATGGACGGGACAGATCACGCGCCGAAACCTTGCTCGGACGTTCCGCCAGCGGATAAGTGTTCAGTCCCGTGAACTCCAGCGGCGGCGTGGCATAGCAACTTTTCGGCGGCAGATCATCCACGACAACGCACCTCAACTCCCGGCAGGGGCCGCCTGCAACAGCTCACCGCGTGGCAGGAAAATGCGGAAGGTTGTCCCTTTGCCGACTTCGCTTTCGACGGTGATGAACCCTTTGTTCTGGGCAATGATGCCTTCAACCACGGACAGGCCCAGCCCCGTGCCCTTACCGACGGGTTTGGTCGTGAAAAACGGCTCGAAGATGCGCTGGCGCACCTCCTCGCTCATCCCCGTGCCGGTATCGGACACGGCCAGCATGACGTAGGGGTGCATCTGCATGGTTTCGTCGCGGACGGCCTTCCGCCGGAACATTGCCCGGCTGCGCGTTTCCGGCCGGGCCTCATGCCAGACATTGAGTGTCATCAGCGTGAGCGTACCGCCCTTGGGCATGGCATCCCGCGCATTGACGGCCAGGTTTGTCAGCACCTGCTCCAGTTGTTGCCGGTCAGCCACCACGATGCCCAAATCCGGCGACAGGTCGGTGACGAGGGTGATGTGCGGCTCCAGCAGCGGGCGCAGCATACGGACGGCATCGAGTACCAGATCATTGAGATTGAGGGGTGCAAGCTGCTGCGGCTGTTTGCGCCCGAAGGCCAGCAACTGCCCGGTCAGGACGGAAGCCCGCGAAACGGCCGTCAGAATGTCCCTAGCGTAGCGGTGGAGCAGATCAGGCGAGGAACGCTCGACCGAAGTCGGCGCAAGGCGGCGTTCGAGCAGACCGGCGTACCCGGCAACAACCGTCAACAGGTTGTTGAACTCGTGGGCAATCCCGGCGGCCAATTGTCCCGCGGCTTCCATTTTCTGGGCATGCCGCACCTGTTCTTCCAGCAGGCGCTGCTGGGTGATGTCCTCGATCATGCCCAGCAGGTACTGTGGCTGCTCCTCACCGTTGCGCAGGGCCACGACCGTCAGCCGTCCCCATACCACCTGACCATGTTTGGTAAGGTAGCGTCTTTCCGTCTGAAAACTGGACAGCTTGGCGTCTTCGACCAGCCGGCGGGCCAGGCGCATGGACTCTTCAGTGTCTTCAGGCGGAATGAAATCCGTATGCGGCCGTCCGACGATCTCTTCCGGCGCGTAGCCCAGCCACTCACAAACCGCACGATTGGCACGCAAAATCTGTCCGGTCAGCGACACCAGGACGATGCCCAGTGGGGCGGCATCGAAAATCCGGCGGAAACGTTCCTCACTTTCGCGCAGGGCGCGTTCGGACAGCCGCCGCTCGGTCAGGTCCCGCCCAATCCCCTGAAAGGCCACCGGCGTGCCGTTTTCCAGCACGAGCCAAGTGATCATCTCCAGGGTAATCCGGCGGCCGTCGCGGGCCAGCAGGGTTGCCTCATAGCGAACCGTTGTTTCCGTGCCATCGAGCAGGGGTTTGATGGCCGCCAGTGCAACCGGGCGGCTTTCCGGCAGGAGGAGGTCCACCACATTGATGGAACGCGCCTCGTCCCGCCGATACCCGAACAGCTTTTCCGCTGCCGGATTGATGTCCAGAACGTGACCCTGCAGGTCATGGCAGTAAATGACATCCTGGGCGCTGTCAAACAGGGTGCGATAGCGCGCCTCGCTTTCGCGCAGGGCTTTTTCCATCTGCCGGCGCTTGGTCACGTCCCGCGCCGTGCCGTGGATGCCTACCGGTACGCCGTGCTCATAAAACAGCCGGGAGCTGATTTCGAGCGTAACGCGCTGTCCGTTTTTGGCAATGACATCGAGTTCGTACTGTGTCGTTTCCGTCTTCCCGGCGAGTTTGTCGGCAATGGCTTGCAGCGCCCGCGCCCGGTGCTCCGGCGTAACGATGTGGGTCAGCGTCAGGTGCCTGGTATCCGCCGGGGTGTAGCCCAAAACCCGCTCGACCTTGCGGTTGATGGAGAGAAAACGGCCCTCGAAGTCGTGGACATAGACGATGTCGTTGGCATTCTCGAACAGGTCACGGTAGCGCGCTTCGCTTTCACGCAACGCCTGCTCGATGCGCTTGCGGTTGGTGATGTCGCGCAAGATACCCTGGATGGCGACTGGCCGGCCATCCCGAAACAGAAGCCGGGAGTTGACTTCAAGCGTCACCCGCCGCCCATCCTTGGCGATGAAATCCGCCTCGTAGTGCAACTCGACGTTCCCGCCTTCAACTTTGTCACGCAGCGCCCGGCGTACCCGTTCGCGGTGCTCAGGAACGACGAGGTGTGAAAACTCCCGCACCGACATCGCCTGAATTTCCTCGGCGCTGTAGCCCAGAATGCGCTCGCCGGCCGGACTCCAGGCCAGACGGCGGCCATCGAGTCCCAGTACGAGGATGATGTCGGAAGCGCCGTCAAAGATTTCCCGGTAACGCAGTTCGCTTTCGCGCAGGGACTGAATCGTCCGGCCGGCTTCCTGCAGCGCCGCTTCGAGTTGGGCGATGCGCTGCTGTGCTGCCGCCAAGGACGTGTCCCCGGCTGGCAGCGGCTCACACTGACCTTCAAAACCGGTTGCCGTCCCAGCTTCGTCCATCATTGGCTTATGCGCGCTCTTCCACCGTGGTCAGACGGTCGCCGGCGTAAAAGCCATAGCGCCCCGCAATCTGCTCGTAGCCCGGTTTTGGGCTTGGATACACCCAGGCCACCTGCGGCGTCATGTGGGTGCCATCATCAAAGTTCACCCAGTTGCACGTGCCTTTGTAGCCGCACGTATAGGTGTTGGCCGTCACTTTGAGCACGTCCTGATTGACGGCTGCCGGCGCAAAATACCAGTTGCCTTCAAAGGCAAGCACCTGGTTGGGATCATCCGTTGTGGCAAGCACAGTTCCCGTCGCGCGTTCCTTGATTGTCACCCGCATATTTTGACACCACTGACTGAACCTACGGTTTCGGGAACGGCCGTCTGCCGGCCGCAAAACATCGTGATAGTAACACTTGAAGGCGTTCTGGCGCTGGTTGCGTTCCGCATCATAGCGCGATTTGCCGCTCATGCCAGCACGGGCAGTCCGAACATCTGGCAGCAGCGGCTACCCTCGTGGCAACGTTTGGCGTACAGTTACGCCCACTCACGAACCGGCCACAACGGTCACTGGCAGTCTGGAGGTTGCGCTGCACGATGACGGACCCGGCTTCAACGTCACCCCCCGCACCGGTCGTTTTTCGCCAGACCTTTCTTTTTGTCGGGCTGTGGTATGGGTTGGCTGTGGTGCTCACGCTGATTCTGGTTGTTCTGGGTGGCATTGTGGAAGCCCTCATCTGGACGCGCCTGGCTCCGGCTGTTCCCTTTCTCACGATTGGCCTCTGCCTGGTGCCCTTTGGCGTGGCGCTGTGGAAACATGCCCACCAGTGGGCTGAAACCTACACGCTGACACCGGACAAAATCGAAATCAGCACCGGGATTTTCTCCAAAACGGTACGCAACATCCCCCTCTCCAAAGTGCAGGACGTGACCGTGGAGCAGACGCTGCTGCAACGCCTGTTCGGGTTGGGCCATGTGATTGTGGACAGCGCCGCCGCGACAGGAAACATCACCCTGCGGCATATTCATCAACCACGCGCCGTGGCAGATCAGATTCTCCAGCGCGCCGGAGTCCAACACCCATGACGCAAATATGGCGCTCCCGGCAAAGAGAACGTCTGTGGTGGTGCGTGGTGTGGGGCTGGCTGCTTCTGAGCAGCGCCACGGCGCTTTCCGGGCCGGCGGCCCCAGGGCAGCGCGTCATGCGCGACGAAACCGCCGGACGGCCGTTTCCCACCCGCGAGTTGGGCATCCGCCAGAGCTTTTCGCCAAACGCGCCGTGGCCGGCCGACATTGCAGCCGCTGATGAGCGTGCTCTGGCACGGGAATTTGGCGTGACCTGGCTGCACCGCGGCCGGCGGGAGGGCATCAGCTTTGTGATGTACCGGTGTCCGAACCAGGGGCGCGCCTTGGGACTGGCCAGGCTGATTGGCGGCGAGGCCCTGGGCGACACCGTGCTGACGCTCGCCGCCGGTGACGACACAGAAAAACGCGCTGCCGTCCGGTCTTTTCTGCGGGACAAACTCACGGCCTGGCAGGCGACGCTTCCGCCGGAAGAAACCGATCCACGTCCGGTCGTGCTACGCAAGCTCCCCACCCAGGCCCTCCGGCCCGACACGGAGCACTATGTGGTTGGGGCATTGGGACTGGGACGCGCCACCTGGTTGCCGGCCCCGGCTCTGCTGACGCCGCCGGGCAGCGCCTTTGCCTGGGCCGACTACACGCCCGCCGCGCCCTTTGACCACTTTCTGATCGCTGAATATCCCACGCCGCAGGATGCCACGGCCGCCATGGAAGCCGCCCGGCGGCTGGCTTCGGCCACCTGTCTGGTGGCACGCCGGGGCAATTTCATTGTGATTGCCGACGGCATCCGCGACCTGCTCCGCGCGCAGGCGGCGGTGGAGCGCGTTGAGTACGACTATGTTGTACGCTGGCTGGGAGCCCCCCCACCCCGTTTCGGTACGCCAGCCCGCACACCGCAACAGGACATTCGCAACGTCGGCCAGCTTCTCGTCAGCGTTGCTTCCTTTGTCGTCCTGGCCGGGTTTGGCATGGTGGTGCTTGGCACAGTGGCCGGCGGGGCATTCTTCTACTGGCGCCGACAGCGGGCCGGCGATGGCTTCATTGCGGCCGACACGATGCTGCGGCTCGATCTTCACGAAAGCCGGACGCTGCCCGACGCCGGGAGGGCGTCCGTCAAGCGGTTGACCGATTGACCACCCAACCAGAGTTTGTATTTGCCACCGAAAAGTTCTGCCGCCATCTCGATGAGCTTGCCGCACGGGAACGGCGTGAAACTGCCCCGCTCCAACTGGCGGTCCTGGCCACGATGCGCGAGTTTGCCAGCCGGGCCCGGTTTATCCGGCTGGGCGGTATCCGGCATCACGCCTATGAGTACGGCCCGGTGGACGGCCCTGCCGTGATGCTTCTGCACGGCTGGGACTGTTCTTCCTACTGGTTCTATCGGCTTGCCCCCGCGCTTGGGCAGCACGGCTTCCGGGTCATTGCCTTCGACTTTCGCGGCCATGGCTTTTCCGACGCCGATCCACAGGATGACTACACCCTGCCCACCCTGGCGCAGGATACACTCCGCCTGGCTGACCTGCTGGGCATCCAACGCTTTCACCTGGTGTCGTTTTCGCTCGGTTCGGCCGTGGCGCTGCTGGTCGGCAGGCTGGCGCCGGAGCGCGTCGGACGCCAGGTGGTGATGAACTTTGGACTCTTTGACTACAGCGCGCTGCGGGCGCAGCTTTTGCCTCCCATTCTCAAGACGATCTTCGACACCCTTCGGCGCATCCCTTCAAAAACCCTGGTGTATCGCTACGTTTCCCTGACGCTTGCGCAACGGGAAGTTACGTGGTTCGACGTTGAAATGGGATTCACCAGCCTGGTGTACTGCAACTCGCAGGCCGCCTTTTTGGCCGTTACCGACCTGGTCCGCCAGGAACGGGTGGCACAGGTGCAACAAGCCACCGGACAGGCGCATCCGACGCTGGTCATCACGGGCGAATTTGATCCCGTCGTTCCCTTTGCCGACAGCTTACGGCTGGCCCAGACCATCCCGGTGGCCCGCCTGCACATTCTGCTGCGCACCGGACACCTGGTGCTGTTTGAGCGGCCGGACGACATTGAACGGCTGACCGCCGAGTGGCTGGCGGCTGACTGAGGCACCGTTGGCGCGGAGCCTACCGGCGCGGAGCCTACCCATGAGAGACGATCTGCGTGGCATCATCGCCCTGACGGCACTGACCTTCCACGAAGCGCGCCAGCGCAAGGTGCTGCTGCTGGCCTTTCTTCTGGGTCTTCTGTTTCTGGGGCTGTTTGCGTGGGGCACCCGCGCCACGGCCCGGCAGGCGGACGACCTGCCGCTGGCCATCGCCCGCATGCAGTTGAATTTTCTGACGCTGGCCGGGCTGTACGTCGTCAACTTCCTCGTTGCTGTCACCGCTGTGGCGCTGCCGGTGGACACGCTGTCGGGCGACATGGCTTCGGGCATCATCCACACCCTGCTGACGAAGCCGTTGCACCGTGCGGCGATTGTCATCGGCAAGTGGCTGGGCTTTCTGGCGCTGCTGACGCTCTACTTCAGCTTTATGGCCGGGGGTGTCCTGGGGGCGACGTGGCTGCTGGCTGGGTACGTCCCGCCCGGCGTCTCTGCCGCCTTTCCTCTGATGTGGCTGGGAGCCGTCGTGCTGCTGACGATGACCATTGCCGGCGGCACACGGCTTTCGACGCTGGCCAACGGCGTCGTCATTTTCGGGCTGTACGGCATTGCCTTCATTGGCGGCTGGATGGAACGCATCGGGACAGCGCTGGGAAATGCCACGGCGCGGAATCTGGGCATTGTCTCAAGCCTGCTCGTGCCGACCGAAGTGATGTGGCAATACGCAGCAACTTTCATGCAGCCCGCCCTGCTGCGGCAGGCGGGACTGACGCCCTTTTCGGCAGCTTCCACACCGTCGCCGCTGATGGTGGTCTGGGCCATAGGCTGCATTGCCGTCAATCTGGCGCTGGCCATGTGGTGGTTTGCCCGGCGCGACCTGTGACCGATTTGCTGTGTCCGGCAGCGGGACGTATGGTGGAAGAAAGGCTTGATCTTTCCCCGTGGAGTTTTCCCCATGCTCGTACTTCCTGAACGGCCACGGCGTAACCGGCGCACGGAAGCCATCCGCCGCCTGGTACGCGAAACCTCGCTGACGCCGGCGCATCTGGTCGCGCCGTTGTTTGTTGTTGACGGCGACCGCGAACGCCAGCCCATTCCCTCAATGCCGGGCTATGAACGGCTTTCGATAGACCTGCTGCTGGAAAAGTGCCGCCAGCTTGCCGACCTTGGTATTGGCGGCGTTGCCCTGTTTCCGGCGCTGCCAGCATACAAAAAGGACAAAACCGCCTCGGAAGCCACCAACCCGGACGGTCTCTTTCCGCGTGCGGTCAGCGCCGTCAAGGAGCAGGTGCCGGAACTGACCATTTTCACCGACGTGGCGCTCGACCCCTATTCCTGCGACGGTCACGACGGGCTGGTCTCGGAAACGGGTGAAATCCTCAACGATGAAACCGTCGAAGTGCTGGCCCGGATGGCCGTGCTCCACGCCCGCGCTGGCGCCGATTACGTAGCGCCGTCCGACATGATGGACGGGCGGGTTGGGGCCATTCGGGAAGCCCTCGATGTCGAAGGCTTTCACAATGTGGGCATCATGGCATACTCCGCCAAGTACGCCTCGGCCTTCTACGGCCCGTTCCGGGACGCGCTCGATTCGGCGCCCAAATTTGGCGACAAGAAGACCTACCAGATGGACCCGGCCAACGTCCGGGAAGCCCTGCGGGAAGTACGGCTCGATCTGGCCGAAGGCGCGGACATGGTGATGGTCAAACCGGCGCTGGCTTACCTCGATGTCATCCGGGCGATCTGGGAAATTTCGGACGTGCCCATCACGGCCTACCAAGTCAGCGGCGAATACGCCATGGTCAAGGCCGCGGCCGAGCGGGGCTGGATTGATGGCGACCGCGTCATGCTCGAAATCCTGCTGGCCATTCGCCGGGCTGGGGCCGATGTCATTTTCACCTACTTTGCCGAGGAAGCCGCACAACAGTTGGGATGACCCGCGAGGCGCTCAGGGAACTGCTGCTGGCCGTCCGGCAGGGAAGCTGCACACCGGAAGCGGCACTGGCCCAGTTGGCCGGACTGCCGGCGGAGCCGCTTGTCGGAGACGACGGGCAGCCCTTTGCCACCCTTGACCACGGGCGTGCGCTGCGGCAGGGCTTTCCCGAAGTCGTCTATGGCGCCTTGAAAACGCCGGAGCAGGTGGCGGCTATTGTCGGCCGCCTGTACGCGCATCACCCCAACCTGCTCGTCACACGTGCGTCGGAAGCGGCTTACCAGGCCGTGCAGGCGCTGGCACCGGAAGCCCGGTGGGATGCGACCTCCCGCCTGCTGTTCATCCGGCGCGATACGACCCGCTATGGCATCGGGCGCATTGTCGTTGTCTGCGCCGGCACGACTGACCTGCCGGTGGCGCGCGAGGCGCTTCTGACCTGTGAGGTCATGGGCAACGAAACGACGCTGGTGGCGGATGTCGGTGTTGCCGGACTGCATCGCCTGCTGGGCCACCTGGAGACACTGCGGCAGGCGCGCGTCATTGTCTGTGTCGCCGGCATGGAAGCGGCGCTGGCCTCGGTTGTCGGTGGACTCGTGGCCGTTCCGGTGATTGCCGTTCCGACCAGTGTCGGCTATGGGACGGCCCTGGGCGGCTTTGCGGCACTGCTCGGCATGCTCAATAGCTGTGCGCCGAATGTCACCGTGGTCAACATAGACAACGGGTTTGGTGCTGGCTACGTTGCGGCGCTCATCAACCGGCAGCCGGGTATCCAGGAAAGCACCGGCTGACGGGTAGGCTTTCCGGGCCGCGGCCCATTGGCTGCAAATTCGCTCCAAATGGCTGTTGCACCGGGTGAAGCCAAAGGCTTACCGTGAAGGTTTGCAGGCCGTGTTGGTTTGCAGAACCTTCACCCCCGTGCCTGATGCAGCCAGCCTGCGTCTTCACTGTGTCTGTTTTTGGAGGAAAGTAACCCTGATGCCTGATACCCAGCAGCATGAGATGCGACTCAAAACCGGTCTGGCGGAAATGCTCAAAGGCGGCGTCATCATGGATGTCGTCAACGTCGAGCAGGCGCGCATTGCTGAAGAAGCCGGCGCCGTGGCCGTGATGGCGCTGGAGCGCGTACCGGCCGACATTCGCCGCGATGGCGGGGTGGCGCGGATGTCCAACCCGCGCATGATCCGCCAGATTATGGAGGCCGTCTCGATTCCCGTCATGGCCAAGGTACGTATCGGACATACCGCCGAGGCCCAGGTGCTTGAAGCCCTTGGGGTGGACTTCATTGACGAGTCGGAGGTCCTCACTCCGGCCGACCCCTATCACCACGTCAACAAGTTTGCTTTCCGCGTCCCGTTCGTCTGCGGGGCGACCAACCTGGGTGAGGCGCTGCGCCGCATTGGCGAAGGTGCGGCCATGATTCGGAGCAAAGGGGAAGCCGGGACGGGCAACATCATCGAGGCGGTGCGCCACCTGCGGGAAATCCGCCGCGACATCCGCCTGCTGACCGTTCTCAACGAAGACGAGCTGATGGCCGAGGCCAAGCGGCTTCAGGCCCCCTATGAACTCGTGCGCTACGTGGCGCAGCACGGCAAGCTGCCGGTGCCGCTCTTTGCGGCCGGCGGCGTCGCCACTCCGGCCGATGCGGCGCTCTGCATGCAACTGGGCGCTGAAACCGTGTTCGTTGGTTCGGGCGTCTTCAAATCCAATGACCCGGCCCGCTTTGCCCGCGCCATCGTCAAAGCCGTGACGTTTTATCAGGACCCGGCCAAGGTCCTGGAAGCCTGCGAGGAAATCGAAGACGGACAGCCCATGCGCGGGCTGGCAATTGAAACCCTCCCGGCCGAACAGGTGCTTGCCGCGCGCGGCTGGTAGCCAAACCTTCCTGACCGTCTGCAAACCCTCGCGGACGGCGTTGGACATCCATCCTGGGCGTTGCCTATGCTGTAAAGGCTTTTCGGCAACGCCCTTTTGTTCTGGATGCCCACGATGTCACTGCGTGAAATCAGAATTACCCGTGTGACACCCGTCGGACCGGCGCCGACCTACAACGTGACCATGCGGGCACCGCTGCACAACTATTTTGTCAACGACCTTCTGACGGCCAACAGCCACTCGGTCTGCTACGGCGTGCTCGCCTACCGCACGGCCTATCTCAAGGCGCACTATCCGGCGCACTTCTGGGCGGCAGTGCTGACCAGCGAGCTGAACGACAGCGACAAGGTTGCCCGTTACATCGAGCGGGCACGGGCGCAGGGCGTCGAAATTCTGCCGCCGGATGTCAACATCAGCGAGCACGGTTTTACGGCGACCGCTGGCCGGATTCGGTTTGGTCTGATGGCCATCAAGGGCATCGGGGAAGCCACGGTGGATGCCATCCTCGAAGCCCGCGCGCAAGGCGGTCCGTTCCGTTCGCTGTTTGACTTCACCGAGCGGATTGATCCCAAGACGCTCAACCGGCGGGTGCTGGAAAGCCTGGTCAAGTCGGGTGCGCTGGACAGCCTGCCGGGGACGCGCGCCCAGAAGTTTGCTGCCATCGAAGCTGCACTCGAACAGGGGCTACAGGCGCACCGTGCCGCTGCAGCGGGACAGGTCTCCCTGTTTGACACACTGGCGGCTGACTCCGACCAGCCCCCGGAAACTGAACTGCCCAGGGTTCCCGACTGGACGGCCGAGGAAAGCCTGGCCGGTGAAAAAGCCACTCTTGGGTTTTACCTGACCGGCCATCCTCTGGCCGGCTTCCGTGAAACCCTGGCGGCGTTCAAAAGCCTGTCCTACGCCCAACTGGCCGGTCAGACGGCGGGCGATACCGTCAGCATGGGCGGCGTCATCAGCGAATTTACCGTGAAAAACACGAAGAAGGGCGACCGCTTTGCCGTCTTCAGCCTCGAAGACGAAACCGGAAGCATCGAGGTCATTGCCTGGCCCGAAACCTTCAGGCGGCTGGGCGAGCAGGTGGCGGATGGAGCCGCCGTACTGGTTACCGGCCGGCTGGAAATCGAAGACGGCAAACCGACCAGAATCGTCGCCGAAGCGGCCGAACCGCTGGAAGGGCTGCGGGAGCGGCATGCCAAAAGCGTCATGCTGCGCTTTGCAGCGGACGCACTCGATACTGCACAACTTGAAAAGCTCCGGGATGTGCTTGACCGCCATCGCGGAGAACGCCCCCTGATCTTCGTGCTCTCTCTGCCAAATGGTGTGGAAGCCCGCCTTCGCGCGCACCACACCTTCAGCGTGCGGCCCTCACTGGCGCTCGTGGAAGAACTGCAAGCTGGCTTCCCCGGCTGTACGGTTGTGCTTCAGTGAACGAAGCGCGCCATTTCTGGACGCAGGTTTGCTTATGACATCCCAGGTTGTCTCGCCCCAGCCCGAACCGGCAGCACCAACCCCTGAACTGGCAGCGTCGGCCGTCGCGCCGGAGCTGCCGCCGGAATTCAACAGCATCATCAACCTTCAACTCCCGGTCGAGGATGGTGTCCCCTTGGAAAGCGTCTGGCATCGGCTGCAAATCAATCTGCTCGACGACTGCCTGCACCAGCACTGGCGTGGGCGGACGGACTTTTTCGCCAGCGGCAACATGTTTGTCTATTACAGCCTGCAACAGGTGAAGACGATGGAGTACAAGGGGCCGGACTTCTTCGTGGTGAAGGACGTGGACGGCTCCTTCATCCGTGGGGCGTGGGTGGCCTGGGAGGAAGGCGGACGGCTCCCGGATGTCATCGTCGAGTTGCTCTCGCCTTCAACCCAGGCGGTCGATCTGGGTCAGAAAAAACAGCTCTACGAGCGGGTCTTTCGGACGGCCGAGTATTTCTGCTACGGCCCTGACCCGACGTTTGGCAAAACGCCGACACTTCAGGGCTGGGTGCTTGTCCGCGGGCAGTACGAAGCCATTGAACCCGATGCCCGTGGGTGGCTGTGGAGTCACCAGCTTGGAGCCTGGCTCGGTGAGTGGGAAGGGCAGTACCACGCGATGCAGAATCGGTGGCTGCGACTTTACGACCCCACGGGGCAGCTTATCCCAACCCGGGCCGAAGCGGCGGAAGCCGAGGCCGAACGCGCTCAGGCTGAAGCTGAACGCGCTCAGGCCGAAGCCGAACGCGCCCAGATGGAAGCCAGACAAGCCCGCGACGAAGCGGAAGCCGAGCGCGCCCGCGCTGAAGCCGCCGAGGCCCGGGCCGCCGCCCTCGCCGCCGAGATAGAGCGTCTGCGGTCCAGTCTGAAGGGAACGGACCAGGGCCCCGGCCTCGACGAACCGGCCTAGTCCGCTCCTGTCTCCTCACCGGAGGACTCCACCAGGCTCGCATCCACCACCCGGTCGTCTTCTGCCAGGGTGATGATCTTGACCCCCTGGGCATGGCGTCCGGTTTGCCGGATCGAGGCCACATCCACCCGGACAATCTGCCCCTGCTGTGTAATGACCATCAGCTCCTTGCTCTCCTGGACAGGAAGCACTTTGACCACACCGCCGGTTCGCTCCGTGACGTTCAGCGTGACCACCCCCTTCCCGCCCCGGTGCTGAACGGGATACTCCATGATGGGCGTCCGCTTGCCGAGACCGAGTTCAGACACGGAAAGAATCTCTTCGGTTCTCCCGACGACGGACATCCCCGTGACGTAATCGTTTTCCTCCAGCCGGATGCCAATGACGCCGTGCGCCGGGCGGCCCATCGGGCGCACGTCGCTTTCGTTGAAGCAGATCGCCTGGCCGCCAAAGGTCGAAATGAGGATATGCTGGTTGCCGTCGCTCTTCTGGACGGCAATGAGTTCGTCATCCTCCGCCACCCCCATGGCAATAAGCCCGTTGGAGCGGATGTTGGCGTATTCCGACAGTTCGGTTTTTTTGATCATCCCCCGGCGGGTCACAAAGACGACGAATTTCCCCGGCGTAAATTCACGCACCGCGATGGTTCCGGCCACCCGTTCGCCTTCCGGCAGTTCAATGAGGTTGACGATGGCTTTGCCGCGCCCGGCCGTGGCGGCATCGGGGATTTCATGCACCTTGATCTTATAGACCTGCCCCTTGGCGGTGAAAATGAGCAGAAAGCTGTGCGTTGAGGCAATGTCGAGGAATTCGACGACATCCTCGGCCTTGGTCGTCATCCCCCGCCGCCCTGTACCGCCACGTTTTTGCGTGCGATAGGCCGAAAGCGGTGTGCGCTTGATGTAACCTCCGCGCGTGATGGTGATGACCACTTCCTCATTCGGGATGAGGTCTTCAATCGTGAAATCCGTGCCTTCATCCACAATCTGGGTCCGGCGGGGTGTGCTGTAGGCTTTGCGCACTTCCTGGAGTTCCTGCACGATGACCGCCCGGAGCCTGGTTTCCTTTTCCAGAATCTCCCGCAACTCGGCCATGCGTTTGAGGAGATTTTCGTATTCGTCCAGCAGCTTCTGGCGCTCCATTCCGGTCAGCCGCTGAAGCTGCATTTCAAGGATGGACTGCGCCTGAACCTGGCTCAGGGCAAAGCGCGTCATCAACCCCTCGCGGGCTTCGGCGCTGGATTTAGCTCCGCGAATCAGGGCGATGACGGCATCCAGAACATCCAGGGCTTTCTTGAAACCCTCCAGAATATGCGCCCGGTGCTCGGCCTTGCGTAGCTCAAAGGCCGTCCGCCGCCGGACAACCTCGCGCCGGTGCTCGATGAAGTGACGTAGTATCTCCGCCAGGTCGAGAATCTGTGGCTGCCGGTTGACGATGGCCAGCATAATGATGCTGAATTTTTCCTGCATCGGCGTATGCTTGAACAGGTTGTTGAGCACCACCTGCGCCACCGCGCCGCGTTTCAACTCAATGACAATGCGCATGCCTTCCCGGTCGCTTTCGTCCCGCAGGTCCGCAATGTCCTCGATTTTTTTCTCGCTGACCAACTCGGCAATCTTTTCAAGCAAACTGGCCTTGTTGACCTGATAGGGCAGCTCGGTCACGACAATCGCCTGGCGCTCCCGTTCCCCCTTGCCGGCGACGTAGTCAATCGCGGCCCGGGCGCGCATCGTCACCGAGCCACGTCCGGTCAGGTAGGCGTCCCGAATGCCCTTGCGCCCGCAAATAAAACCGGCCGTCGGGAAATCCGGCCCCTGGATGAACTGCATCAGCTCCTCCACGGTGGCCTCTGGATGGTTGACAAGATGGATAGTGGCATCGAGCACCTCAGCCAGATTGTGCGGCGGGATGCTCGTGGACATCCCAACGGCAATCCCAGCGGCGCCATTGACCAGGACATTCGGAAAGCGGGCCGGCAGGACAACCGGCTCCCGAAGTGAGTTGTCGTAGTTTTCCTGAAAATCAACTGTTTCCTTCTCGATGTCGGCCAGCAGCATCTCGGCAATCGGTGCCAGACGCACCTCGGTGTAACGCATCGCAGCCGCAGCATCCCCATCCACACTGCCAAAGTTGCCCTGCCCATCAATGAGCGGCATGCGCATGGAGAAGTCCTGGGCCATGCGCACGATGGTGTCATAGACCGGCTGGTCGCCGTGCGGGTGATACTTACCAATGGCATCCCCAACCACACGGGCGCTCTTCTTGTAGGGCTTGTCGTAGGTGTTGCCCAGCTCGTGCATCGTCCACAGGACGCGCCGCTGCACAGGTTTGAGGCCATCACGGACATCCGGCAATGCCCGGCTGATGATGACCGACATCGCATAGTCGAGGTAACTCCGGCGCATCTCATCTTCGATGTTCGCCGGGATGATTTTTTGTTCCGTCATAACGCCACTTCAGAAAACAAAGTTGAACCAGCCTGGAAAAACATCATCGGCTCAGACGCAGGGCAGACTGGCGCATCTGTCAGAGGGGCAGCCGCCAGGCCAACTGCCCGACTTGTCACCACTGCGCTGGCTTCAATGGCTTGCTTCACACCTCGGCGAACTGGCTCGGCCAACTGCTGAAGCAACCCACGATCACTCACACCTGTACTCCTTGAGTTTGATGGGATACGTCTTTCCGTGCCCGTCTGATCCGCACGGCACAACCCAAACTGCAGGGACTACCCCAGCCGCTCGATGAGGGCGCGGATGTTTTCGACGCCACGCTGCAGGTTGTCGAGCGAATTGGCGTAGGAAATCCGCAGGTAGCCCTCGGCCCCGAAGGCCGAGCCGGCCGTGACAACGACATGCGCTTCTTCGAGCAGACGTTGGGCAAAGTCCACATCGCGCAGCCCGGTTTTTTCCAGAACGGCCGAAATGTCGGGAAAGGCATAAAAAGCCCCTTCCGGCATCCGGCACCGTACCCCCGGCAGGGCCGCCAGCGCCGACACAATCCAATCCCGCCGCGTACGATATTCCGCCAGCATGGCAGCGACCGAATCCTGGCTGCCGCGCAGGGCCTCGATGGCGGCCCACTGGGCAAAGGTCGTCGGATTGGAGGTCGAATGGCTCTGCACCTTGGTCATCTCAGCCACCCAATCCGGGTGCGCCAGAGCATAGCCAATCCGCCACCCCGTCATGGCGTAGGTCTTTGACAGCGAGCCGGACACCAGCACCCGCTCCCGCAGCGCCGCCGGTAACGCTGCCGCCGAAAACGGACGCCCCGGCGGATAGACGAACCGGTAGTAGCACTCATCCGAAATGAGCCATAGGTCCCGCGCGGCGCACAGCTCGGCAATCTGGTGAATGTCCTCCGGCGCGATGACCGCCCCCGACGGATTGGAAGGTGAGTTGAGAATGACGACCCTGGTGCGTGGCGTCAAAACGCGCTCCACCATCGCAGCCGTCAGCCGGAAGTCGTGCTCGTGCGTCGGAATGAAGACGCTGACGCCGCCGCAAAAGGCGACGATTTCGGGAAACGTCACCCAGTAGGGCGCCGGAATGACCACCTCATCCCCCGGATTGACCACACTCACCAGGGCATTGAACAACGTCTGCTTCCCGCCGGCTGACACGATGACGGCGCTGGTGGGATAGGTCGTTCCCGTCTCGCGCGCCATGTAGTCCACAATGGCCTGCTTGAGTTCGGCAATACCCGAAGCCGGCGTGTAGCGCGTCTTGCCTGTTTCGAGCGCCTGGATGGCTGCCCGGCGGATGTTCTCCGGGGTGTCGAAATCCGGTTCTCCGGCCCCCAGGTCAATCACCGTATGCCCTTGGGCGCGAAGCCGGGCCGCCGCCGCCGTGGCGGCCATGGTTGAAGAAGACTGCATGTGATCGAGCCGCAGGGCACGCCGAAACACCACCATAGCCAAGCCTCAGACAACCTTGTTTTGCAACTGCATAGACTGCGGATTGTGACCGAAAACCCACGTGGTGTCGAGTCAGGGCGTCGCACAGGGCTTCATTTCCGACGCCCCGTGTTGATCACGACGAGGATGCCACCGGCAAAAAACGGGCGGCGGTGAATGGAAACCATCCACCGCCGCCGTACTCTTCAGACCTGCCCGGTGACATCAATCAAACCGGCCGTTGCCGCGTCCCTGCTGCCAACCCCACTCACGATTGCCGCGCCAGTCGGGACCTCAGTCATTGCCGCGTCCGCGTCCCCGTGGTCCGCGTCCCCGTCCGGGTGCGCCACGCAGATCGTTGTACCCCTGCTCATAGCCGGCGCGATAGCCATCACGGAAGCCGCGCCGGTAGTTGCCATCGTGCCGCCACTCACGCTGGAAGCCCTGCATGGCATTCTCATAGGTTGCATTGCGGAAGTTCGGCAGGAATCCCTGGCGGCGGTCCTGGCGTCCCTGTTCAAAACCAAGCTGAAATCCGATGCCCCGCCCGCGCTCGCGTACCCACTGCTCCGAAGGTGGGCGGCGATTGAAGCGCGGGTCACTGACGCCCCACGGGTCCCAGTTTTGCGCCACAGCCGGTTGTGGTCCGCGTCCCCGTCCGCGTGCGCCACGCAGATCGTTGTACCCCTGCTCATAGCCGGCGCGATAGCCATCACGGAAGCCGCGCCGGTAGTTGCCATCGTGCCGCCACTCACGCTGGAAGCCCTGCATGGCATTCTCATAGGTTGCATTGCGGAAGTTCGGCAGGAATCCTTGGCGGCGGTCCTGGCGTCCCTGTTCAAAACCAAGCTGAAATCCGATGCCCCGCCCGCGCTCGCGTACCCACTGCTCCGAAGGTGGGCGGCGATTGAAGCGCGGGTCACTGACGCCCCACGGGTCCCAGTTTTGCGCCACAGCCGGTTGCGGTGTTCCAGCCAGAAACAACACACCAAACAACACGGCGCTCCAGATGAAGATTCGGCTTCGCAGGGTGGTCATCATCGCGTTGTCCTCCACAATCAAAGATGTTCACCTGCCATGGAGAATAACCCGCGTGCCACAGCCCGGACATGGGCGTTTTTCAGGCGTTTTTCGGGTTGACCGGCGGGTTCCTCCACCGTCTTGCCCAAATGACTAACCCATATCGTGCAGCGCCGTTTGGACGGACACCCCAAACCGTCACCGGCCAGCCAGCCGTTGTCTGGCAGCATGTTCAGAGCAGGATGCAAAAAAACTGACTTTGTGCCCTTCTACAGCATCCAACCGCACTGTGTTGGCATACGCTGCCGGAAGTTCCGGGAGCACCCGGCCGACCAAAGGAAAGGCGACTGATGACAGACTCCGCCGGGCTTTCGGGCCATTATTCCGTGAGGAAAAGCCCTATTACCTTCCGTTTCATCCTGTGGCTCAGTTTGTGTGGGTTGGTGAGCGGCTGCCTCACCGCCCACCCGGCGCAGTCCCAGGCCCTGCCCAATCTCACCCGACACACCCTGTCACACGGCGGTCTGACACGTACCTACCACCTCCACCGGCCCAGCCGCCTGGCCACGACGCCCGCGCCAATCGTCTTCGTGCTGCACGGCGGCGGCGGCGCTGGCGCTGAAGAGCTGGAACGCCGCCTTGGTTTTGCCCGGCTTGGCGAACAGAAAGGCTTCATCACCGTCTATCCGGCCGGCGTGGACGGGCAGTGGAATGACGGACGTGGCAAGACCTTCCGCCGCGCACGCGGCAACACCGACGTGGACGATGTCGGCTTCTTCCGGGCGTTGATTGACCACCTCGTGAAAACCGGGCAGGCGGACCCACAGCGCATCTATGCCACCGGCTTTTCCAACGGCGGCATGATGACCTACCGCCTAGGCATCGAGCTGGGCGACAGGCTGGCCGCCATCGCCGCCGGGATAGCCAACCTGCCGACCCGGTGGCGCGATACCACGCCGCCGCACCCGCTGCCTGTTCTCATTATGAACGGTACGGATGACCCGATGATGCCCTGGAACGGCGGCGAAGTACGGGTTCTCGGACGGGGCTACGGCACAGTGCTTTCAACCCGGGAAACGGCTGATTTCTGGCGCCGGGCCGCCGGACTGCCGGAAGAGCCAGCCGTGGAACGCCTCCCTGACCGCATACCGGATGACAACTGCCGGGTGGAGGTGCGCCATTGGGCCGGCCGGGACGCGGCCCATGAAGTCGTGCTCTACGCCCTGCTGGGCGGCGGCCACCAGATACCCGGCGGCCAAACGCCCAAAGCTCCCCGTCTTGTCGGCAACCAGTGCATGGAGATTCAGGCCACTGAAGTCATCTGGGAGTTCTTTGCCCGCCATCGCCGCCGGTGACAGAGCCGGCACCCGGGCCGGACGCCAACCCGCTTTCCGGCTTGTTCTCCGGCCGGCGGATTTGCAGCATGGACACCAGACCCATTCCGCAAGGCAGGTGGCCGTCCCGTGGTGCACGTCGTCAACCGCCAACGCCATGAACGCCTTGACCGCGCCGGACTGGCGCAGCTTGCCCAGGCAACGCTGGAAGCCGTCCTCGGCCCCCGTCTTGCAACGGCCGTGGATGTCAACCTCGTTTTTGTTGGCGACACCGCTATCCGGCGGCTCAACCACACCTACCGGGGCGTGGATGCCCCAACGGATGTCCTGTCTTTCGTTCACCTGGAACTGCCTTCACCCTACACGCACCGGCCGGCCCAGCGTGAAGCCTGGTTTTTCAGCCAGCCGGCAACGGGTCTCAATGGCGAACGTCCGCTTTTGGGCGAAGTCATCATTTCCACACCGACCGCGCGCTGTTATGCCGAACGCCATGCCTTGACATGCGCGGAAGAAATCCAAAGACTCGTCATCCATGGCATCATTCATCTGTGTGGGTACGACCATGAGACCGATACCGGGCAAATGACGCGCCTGGAACGTCGGCTTCGGCGGCGCTTCCTGCCTGCCGCCACAAACGCGCCGCCGGCTCATCAGCCGTGAGCCGCACACCGGCGCAGCGGGTGGAATAGTGTACGTCGTTCTATGGAGTATGAGCTAGCCTTTGTGCTTCTGACCATTGGCGGCCTGTTTTTCCTGGCTCTCGTCGAAAGCGCCCACGGCTCGATTTCTGAAGTCACCCTCCGCTCACTGGCTGCCGAGTTGCCCGATCCTTCGCCGCAGCGCGCCTTTCTGCGCCATCTGCTCAGCCACCGGCTGGATTTCTGGTTGAGTCTTTCACTCGGTCTCCAGTCGGGAACGCTCATCCTGACGGCGCTGGCCGTTCTGCTGGCCGATCGTTTTTCCTCGCCATGGGCATTGCCCGTGGCACTGGTCACGACGCTGTTTCTGGTCATCCCGGCCCGCCAAATCCTGCCGCGCATCCTTGTCCAGAATCAGCCCGAAGCCTATCTGCTCCGGCTGCTGCCCTGGTTTCGGTTGTACTTCCAAGCCGTCCAGCCCCTCGTCCGTCCCATGCGGCAGCTTATCCAGTGGTTTCGCATCGAGCCGGAGCGCAGCCTGGTTCCTGACTCGACGCCCCCCAACGAAGAGGAGAGCATTCAGGCGCTGATTGATGTCGGCGAAGAAGCCGGCATCATCGAGGAAGACGAAGGCGAACTCATCCAGTCGGTCATCGAGTTCAGCGACACAGCCGTGCGCGAAATCATGACGCAGCGCCCGGAAATCATTTCAGTTCGTGCGTCAGCCACTGTCCGTGAAGCCAGTGAAACCATGACGCGCGAACGGCACTCGCGGCTGCCGGTTTTCGAGCAGGACTCCGATGACATCGTGGGTTTTGTCTTCATCCGGGATGTCCTCGATTGCCTGCTCAACGGACGTGACCAGGAGCCGGTACGCAACATCGTCCGCCCGGCCTACTTCGTCCCCGAAAGCAAGAGCATCGCCGATCTGCTCGAAGACATGCGCAAGTCCGCCATGCAGATTGCCCTCGTCATTGACGAATACGGCGACGTGGCCGGACTCGTCACCATTGAGGACATCCTCGAAGAAATCGTCGGCGAAATCGAAGACGAAGACCAACAGTCAGAAGAAGCAGAAGTGCTTCAGGAAACGGATGGCGCGTGGCTGGTGCGCGGCAATACCGAAATTCGCAAGATCGAACTCGTCACGGAGTGCGAGCTGTCCGGCGACGACTTCCAGACGGTCAACGGCTTCATTGTCTCCGAGTTGGAGCGCGTACCTTCGACAGGCGAACACTTCATCGTCCGCGGGCTGGAAGTTGAAGTCCTTGAAAGCGACGGGCGCGCCATCCGCCGCGCGCGGCTGCGCAAAGCTGCCTCCACGTCACCAGCGACTGAAGAAACTTAGCGTGGATTCACCCTGCTGGACGGCGCGGAAGCGGCGCAAGTCGCCAATCGTTTCCACCACGGCATGCTTGGCGTGGTGCTCGACGATGAACCAGCCGTCCTCGTCCAGAAGCGGCTGGGTTCCCAACAACTCAAACAGCGGATCGTACAGCGGTGAAGCGTAGGGCGGGTCACAGAAGATAAGATCGAAGCGCCGCCCGACCTGGATGAACTGTTTGACGGCGCTGACGGCATCGCGCTGGACAACTTCCGCTTCCTCACCAATGCCGCACCGCGCCAGGTTTTCCATCAATGCCACCAGCGCACGGCGCGAGTGTTCAACGAAGGTTGCCCGCGCTGCCCCCCGGCTGAGCGCCTCGATGCCTACCGCGCCCGAACCGGCGCACAAATCCAGAAACGTCTTATCGCCGATGCGCGGAGCAAGAATGTTGAACAGGGTCTCGCGCAACCGGTCGGATGTGGGACGCACGCGCAAACCAGGTTCGCTGCGCAGGCGCCTGCCTTTGTGAATCCCCGCGATGACACGCATAGGCTACTCGGCCGCCAAGACCAAACCGACGGCGTTCCAAAACCGTTGCCCGTGGGCCATCGGCAAGCATGCCGCGCCCGGAGACCGGCTTCAAGCCACGACCGGCGTCAGTTGACCACGTTCCAACCGCCAGACCTGCTGACAGGTGGCGGCCAGCCGGCTGTCGTGCGTGACAAGCACCAGCGTCAGACCCTGGTCGCGCTGAAGTTCATGGAGCAGACCGAGAACGTCAGCCGCTGTCCGCTCATCGAGGTTGCCGGTTGGCTCGTCGGCCAGCAGCAGCGGCGGCGCATTGGCCAGCGCCCGCGCCAGCGCCACCCGCTGACTTTCCCCGCCGGAAAGCTCTGCCGGCAGGTGATGCTGGCGCTGCTCCAGACCGACGCGCTCCAGCAGCCGCCGGGCCCGCCGGCAGCTTTCATCCCATCTGACGCCGGCCATCCGCATCGGCAGGGCGACGTTTTCCAGGGCCGTGAACTCCGGCAGCAGGTGGTGGAACTGAAAGACGAAGCCGATGCTCCGGTTCCGAAAGCGCGCGCGCTCCGTTGGCGACAGTTCCCACAGGGACGTGCCGCCAATGCGTACTTCACCGGCCGCTGGCGCATCGAGGCCGCCCAGAACGTGCAGCAGCGTGGACTTTCCCACGCCCGACGCGCCCACAATGGCGGCCGCCGCTCTGCCTTCCACCGCCCACGACAGGTTTTCAAAAACCACGAGCGGCGGCTGTCCGGGCGACGCTGGCGGATAGCGGTAGGTCAGTTGGTGGACGGTGAGCACGGCTGACAGAACATGACGGCTGGACTCCGGCCGGGCCCGACACCGGGTAGGCGCTGCCGGTCATTCCTTGCGTTTGGGGCGCAGGTTGGATGCCAACACCCGCTTACGCAGACGAATGGACTTGGGCGTGACTTCAACCAGCTCATCCTCAGCAATGAACTCCAGGGCCTGTTCAAGCGAAAGCTCCCGCGCCGGCACGAGCCGGATGCCTTCATCGGCCGTCGAAGCCCGCATGTTGGTGAGCTTTTTCTCGCGGATGACGTTCACATCCAGGTCATTTTCACGGGAGTTCTCACCCACGATCATGCCCTCATAGACGGGCGTGCCGGGCTTGATGAACATTTCGCCGCGCTCCTGCAGGTTGTAGAGCGCATAGGCCGTCGCCTCGCCGGCGCGGTCGGCCACCAGGACGCCATTGAGCCGGGAAGGAATCGGCCCCAGCCAGGCGTCCCAGCGCAGAAACATCGTGTTGAGCAGGCCCGTGCCTTTCGTGTCGGTCAGAAACTCGGAGCGGAACCCAATCAGGCCCCGCGAGGGCACTTCAAACTCCATGCGGACGCGGCCCGTGCCGTGGTTGATCATTTTGGTCATCACGCCGCGCCGCCGGCCCATCGCCTCGGTGACGACGCCCACGAAGGTATCGGGGCAGTCCACCACGGCCAGCTCAATGGGTTCCTTGAGCACTCCCTGTTCGTAGCGCGTCACCACTTCCGGCTTGGAGACCTGAATTTCATAGCCTTCGCGGCGCATCTGTTCGATGAGGATGGCAAGCTGCAACTCCCCGCGGCCCGTCACCTTGAAGGCATCGGGTGAGTCGGTGTCCTCGACGCGGATGGAAACATTGCCCAGCAGTTCTTTTTCCAGCCGTTCCCGAATCTGGCGCGAGGTCACATACTTGCCCTCACGTCCGGCAAAGGGCGAGGTATTGACGCCAAAGACCATCGAGATGGTGGGTTCGTCAATCTGAATGAGCGGCAGGGCTTTGGGCTGTTCGGCATCGGCGATGGTTTCGCCGATGTTGATGTCGGGCACCCCGGCTACGGTGATGATGTCTCCCGAAGCGGCGCGCTCACACGGCACGCGCTTGAGGCCCTCAAAGGTGTAAAGCTGCGTGATGCGGTGCTTCTCGACCGAGCCATCCCGCTTGCACAGGCTGACCGCCTGCCCGGTTGTCAACTCGCCGGCGACGATGCGGCCAATCCCCAGGCGGCCCACGTACTCGTCATAGCCGATGTTTGTCACCAGCACCTGCAGGGGGTCCTGCCGCCGGTCAAGCGGCGCCGGGATGGTCTCAATGATCTGCTCGAACAGCACCCGCAGGTCAGAAGCGTCATCTTCCGGCCGCCGCTTGGCAATCCCGTCGCGTCCAATCGTATAGACAATCGGAAACTCAATCTGTTCCTCGTTGGCGTCGAGGTCAATGAACAGGTCATAGACTTCGTTGACCACTTCCTGAATGCGCGCATCGGGGCGGTCAATCTTGTTGATGACGACAATGGCCCTGAGATTGAGTTCCAAGGCTTTGGAAAGCACATAGCGCGTCTGCGGCAGCGGCCCTTCCGAGGCATCCACGAGCAGGATGACGCCGTCCACCATTTTCAGAATGCGCTGCACTTCGCCGCCAAAATCAGCGTGTCCGGGCGTATCCACGATGTTGATTTTGACATCGCCATAACGCACGGCCGTGTTTTTGGCCATAATCGTGATGCCGCGCTCGCGTTCGAGGTCGAGGTTGTCCATGACGCGCTCGGCCACTTTTTCATTGGGGCGGAAGGTGCCTGACTGGCGCAGCATCGCATCCACCAGCGTGGTCTTTCCGTGGTCAACGTGGGCAATGATGGCAACATTTCGCAGATCGGCGCGGGTTTTCACAGCATCTACCTCATCTCAGGCTTCAGCCGTCGGGCATCCGGCTGGAAAGTTCAAAAAAGGGCGTAGGGTAGCGCACATCCACTGAAAACGGCTACCGGACTTTGCACGAAAGGCCCTGCCGGTAACGTCTGTTGCGCGAAGCCGGCTTGGTGGCTTCCATCCCGGCACGGTAGATTGTGCCGCCAGTGGGTGGTGGGCAGGATGGAAGGGGTCAAGAAAACCGTTTTGAGCGAGGCAGGACCAATGACCGAACGCATTGCCGTGGCGATGTCAGGGGGCGTGGACAGTTCCACTGTGGCGGCCCTGCTCAAGGAGCAAGGGTACGACATTATCGGTTTCTCCATGCAGCTTTGGAACCAGCGCCGCATCAACGTGGATGCCGACGGCAATCCGCTGCCGTCCCGGTGCTGCTCCCTCGACGACCTCTACGATGCGCGGGCCGTGGCCGAGGCGCTGGGCATTCCTTTCTACGTCCTCAACTTCGAGGACGACTTCGAGGCCCGTGTGGTACGGCCGTTCGTCGTGAGCTACCTCAACGGCAACACGCCCAGCCCGTGTGTGGCCTGCAACAGCCGGATGAAGTTTGACACCCTCGTGGCGCTGGCCCGGGATGTCGGCGCGGCGAAAGTCGCCACCGGACACTACGCCCGCGTGCAGTTCAACACCACGACCGGACGCTGGGAACTGCGCAAGGGCCGCGATGCCCGCAAGGACCAGTCCTACTTCCTCTTTGAACTCACCCAGGAGCAGCTTGCCAGTGCGCTGTTTCCGCTGGGCGAACTGTCGAAGGCTGAAACGCGCGCCATTGCGCGCCGCCATGGTCTGCCGACCGCCGAAAAGGCCGAAAGCCAGGAAATCTGCTTCATTCCCGACGGCAACTATGCCCGGTTCATCGAACGCTACCTTGCGGAAGCCGGTGGTACGGTTGCCGGCGAGCCGCAGTCTCCGGTAGCGCCGCGGCTGGTTCAACTTGGATTGCGTCGCAACCTGCCGCAACCGGGCGAGATTGTCACCACGGACGGACGCGTGCTTGGACGGCACAACGGCATTCATCGCTACACCATCGGCCAGCGCCGCGGCCTTGGCATCACGGCCGGCGACGGCCGCCCGCTCTACGTCGTCGGCCTCGACGCCGCCCGGGGGCAGGTCATCGTCGGGCCCGAAGAAGCCCTGCCGGGCAAGGCCCTGACGGCGACGCGCGTCAACTGGATTGCCCTGCCGGAGCTGACGGCTCCCCGCCGCTGTGCCGCACGCATCCGCTACCGCCACGAAGAAGCGCCCGCGACGCTCCATCCGCTGCCCGACGGCAATGTGCAGGTGGTTTTCGATACTCCACAAAAGGCTATCACGCCGGGACAGGCGGTGGTGTTTTACGAAGGTGAGCTGGTGCTGGGCGGCGGCTGGATCACTGCACAAGACTGAAACACCTGCGCTGCCGGGCAGAGGTTTCAGGGACAACCGCGCCACGGATGGACGAAGACCCGGAAAAACCTTTCAGAGTGTAAGATTTTTGTTGCCTGGCGGGAGACGGCTGTTGCAGAGTCAGAAATCTTCAACGACGCATAGGTTTCAAACAAGCGCCATGGCAACGACCCCGACAACCTGTGTCTGGCTGCACGGCGACGGGCTGTCTCCCTATGATGCTGCGTTGCAGGCCTATCCGGCCGCGCCGGTCATTTTTGTCTTCGATGAACCGCTGCTGACGGAAGGCTATCGCCTGACGTTCAAGCGGCTGTTTTTCATCTACGAGTGCATCGTGGACCTGTACGAACGCATCCCGAATCCGGTCAAGGAACTGCGGCGCGGAAACGTCGTCGAGGAGGTGCTTGATTTCTGCCGGACGCACAGGGCCACGCATCTGGCCGTCACAGAGACCTATGCCCCACGGTACCGGGAGTTTGTGCGCCTGTTCGAGCAGCAGGGATTGACCGTGCAGCAGTTTCCAAAACCCAAACTCGTGCCGTATAGTGGCCCTGCGCCCAAGCGCTTCATGCCTTTCTGGAAAAACATCGAACGTACTGCTTTTCGTGACTGAAAACCTTGTGACGTGCCTGTGCGCCGTCCTTGTTCCGACTCGTGGTTAACCATGCCCCTCGCGCGCCTTCTTCACCGCACCACGGCCAAGCATCCGCGCAGCCTCAAGCAACGGGATGCACTCATCGAACTGACGGCTGACCTCATTGAGCGGGCCAACCTGGAAGTCAAGGAAACCTACCGTTTTCAGATTGACCGGCAGGACATCGTGATTCCCAATCTGCCGGATGATTTTCACGGATTCACGATTGCCCAGCTTTCAGACATCCACCACAGCCCGTATCTCTCGCTGGAGCACCTGACTGAAGCCGTGACGGAAACCAATGCGCTGCGCCCGGATGTCATCGTCCTGACGGGAGACTACGTCACGCACACGGCGCGCTATGTTGAGCCATGCGCCGAATGTCTGGGACGGCTGCGGGCACGGTTCGGGGTCTTTGCCGTTCTGGGCAACCACGATGTCTGGGTTGGAGCCTCTGCCGTCACCCAGGCTTTCGAGCGGCACGGCATCCCGGTACTGCACAACACCAACCTTCCGCTCTACATCGGTGGACGGTTCATTTACCTGTGCGGCCTCGGCGATACGACGACGCGCAACCACGACCTTGTCGCGGCCCTCAAGGGCACCCGCCGCCGGGACGTGCGCATCCTGCTTTCACACAATCCCAACATCATCAAGGAAGCTTCACTCGCCGAGTGTGATCTTGTGCTGTCGGGACATACGCACGGCGGGCAGGTCAAGCTGCCGGTCATTGGTGCCCCGATTTCCTACAACCGCCACGGCAAGCAGTACACCCGTGGCTGGGCGCAGATGAAAAAGACCCAGATTTATGTCAACCGTGGGCTGGGAACAATCTTTCTGCCGATTCGCTATCAGTGCCCACCGGAAATTTCCCTGCTGCGGCTTCTTCGGACGCCTGACCAAAGACCAACCTGAACCAACTCCATGACGCACGGACGACCACGACAACGCGGTGCCGAGCGGGGAAGCGGATTTCAGGAAGCGATCAACCATACCAACGAAGCGTATGAGAAACTCGGACGGGCGTGCATTACACGCAAAGCCATTCCGGGAAAATACGTTGTGCCCATCGGTATCCGTCGCCGGGGGCTGGCAGTGCCGCTTCCTCCCTCGCTTGCGCCCCTGAAAACCGGGGATGCCCTCACCACCACGGCATTTCGGCAGGCGCTGGCCGCCGGCCGGGAAGGCGACCCGCGCGCGTTCATCCCGGAATCGCGCGGCGAACCGGATTACGGCGGGGTTGTGGCCCCGCACGGACGGGGCATCTTCTACGATGCCAAGACCACCAGGCGCGACCTGCTGGACTTCGACAACCTGCACCCCCACCAGGTGACATTTCTGGAAAGAATGGCCGCCTGTGGGGCCATTGCCGGGTTTCTCGTCGAGTTCGCCAAACACGGAGCGGTTTTTTTCATCCCCATTCAGATGGTCACGCTCTTTCGCGCCGCCCGTCGCCGCAAGAGCATTCCCTACCACGTCTGCGCCGCGCACCTCACACCGGTCCGGGCCGGGCGCGGATTGGTCATTTACGACTACCTGCCGGCCATCGAGCAGCAGGAACAGCGGTATGGGCCGGACTACGCCTGCCTGTGCTCCAGCATCAAAGGCGCGACACCCTCCCTGACAGCCCCAAGGCACGAGGCTGATGACCCCGCACCAGTTCCCCGCCTGCCGGAAAAGCGGAGCTAAAGCCGATGCCGAAGAAGCCACTCATCCTCATCGCCGACGACGAAGAAATGCTGTGCGAGCTGTATGCCGAGCTGCTTCAGCCGCACTATGAGATTGTCCTGGCGCGCAACGGGACAGAAGCCAGGGAGAAAGCTCTTTCCACGCCGGGTCTGTGCGGCATCCTGATGGATGTCCAGATGCCCGGCATGAACGGCCTGCAGGTTGCCAGGGAAGTTCTTGTCAAACGTCCCGAAGTGCGGATCATCATCATGTCCGGCACGGACGTGACCTACCGCGTACGGCAGATGTTTGCCTCTGAACAGGTGGCTTTTCTCGTCAAGCCCTTTGAGCTGGAAGCCTTGCTGTTGCTGGCAAAACAGCATTTCAGCCCGCCGGTCCCGGAGTAAACCGGGTAAAAACCAGGCTCAGCGGTCAAACCCCACAATCAGCTCCGGCATTTCGGCGGACAGAATCCGTTTGACCAGCGAGAACTTGTGTTCCTGCCACCGCTGCTGGAACACCTTGACGGTCGGAGCTTCCGGCGTAGCGTATGTGGGATCAAATAATGGATTGCTGCCGCCAAAAACCACACCTTCTCCGGCGCGCCGGATGTAGCCGCCACCCACCGTAAAAAACTCGACGATGAGTTCATCAGCCTTTTCACCCAACTGGTTTTCGATGAGCTGGCGCAGGCGTCCCAGGGCCGGCGTGGTTTCTGTCGTCTGACTCGGCAGCACAACCAGAAACAGGTGATCAGCCAGAATGACCAGGAGAAACCGCAGGGTGGCTTCGCCGGGATGAGTCTTCATAAGCTGGAGCAACGCCTGCCGGTCATCGGGCGGCAGCGAGGGGAAATCCTCCATGGCCTTGTCCACGTCGAGACGGAACATTTCCGTGCCATCGAGGTGTTTCTCCACCTGGTCGCGCTTCATCACCTGCACGGTGTTGCCCTCGGCCCCGTAGCTCTGCGACAGGTCAAACATGATGCTGTGCAGGTTGGGCAATACGCCGGGAAAGCTCAGCAACAAATCCCGCTGGCGGATGTTGGGGATGGCCTGCTCGAACATCGTCCGCAGGACCATCGTTTCGCGCACAACGTCGCGCAGATCGCCCCGGCGCAACAGCGTACCGACCTTGAGAAACGATACCGGGTCGTCAAGACGCTTGCCCAGGAAATCCACGTAGAAGCGATTGAACAGATCAATATCCGCTTCGGTGAGAGGTGAGTCGCTGGCCTGACGGTGCTCCATGGTGAACCTGGTCGTACTTCAAAACATTGCCCTCTGGAAAGCCGGAGCCTGCTGAAAAAAATGTGCAACCACAGGATGAAAACGACGTGAAGACAGAAACACCATGGTAATCATTCACTCCGGGAGTGTCCATACGGGATGTGGCGGCATCAACGACCCAGCAGCGTGACGTACCGGCACCAGACTCGGTACTGGTGGAGTCTCTGGCTTGCCGTTTGTCTGACCGGGATGGCCTGGGGGCAGGAAAGCCGCCCCCCCTTTGCCGAAGACGAAGAGGCGCAGAACCGTCTCCAGCGGGGGATTTCCCTGTATCAGCAAAGCCAGTATGCGGCAGCCCTGGAAGTACTTGAACCGCTCGTCATTCACCATCCCGAACAGGCGGTCGCCTATCGGATGCTGGGTTTGTGCTACTTGCAACTCAAGCAGTACCAGCCGGCCGTCACGGCACTGCGCAAGGCTATTGAGCTGACACGCGCCCAGGAAAAACGGGAGGACGCCGTTGCCCGTCTGGCGCTGGGCAGGGCACTGTTTCTGGCGGGAGACCCGGCGGCAGCCCTTCCCGAACTGGAATACGCCGCGCAGCGCCCCGAAGCCGACGCTGCGACCCTGACACTTCTGGGCTATGCCTACTACCGGCAGGGGAACGAAGCCGCCGCGCGGAAAACCCTGCTCCAGTCCGTGGCGCGGGATGAGCGGCAGACCGAGGCGTGGCGGCTGCTGGCCGAACTCGATGTTCAGGCGGTTACGGCGACCCCGGATGACCCGGCCGCCGTCAAACGCGCTCAGTCCAGTATCGAGAAAGTCAACCGTTTCGAGCCAGTCGTTGCGGCCGGACTGCGGGGGCGACTGCTCGTGGCCCAGCGCCAGTTCGCCAAGGCCATCCCGGAACTCGACCGCGCCCTGACGGCCCAACCCGATGAAGCGACGCTCGTGTTTGCTCTGGGGCTGGCGCTGTCCCGCGAGGGGCAGCTTGAGCGCGCCACAACCACACTGACCAGGGCGACTTCCCTGTTGCCGCAGGAAGCCGGCGTCTGGCGGGAGTTGGGTTACGTCCACGAACGTGCCGGGCGTACCGAAGCGGCCATTGCCGCCTATGAAAAGGCCGCAGCGCTGACCAACGGCCAGGATGCCTTCGTCACGCGCGCCCTGGAACGGCTCAAAACACCGTAACTTTCTCATTCATCCTCGCCAGGCGAGCCGTTCCAGATCAGACGCAGAGCTTCCAGGGCATCGGCGCGCACCAGCTCGTTGTCGTCCTTCACCACTGCCCGCCGCAGCGGCCGGATGGCTTTTGGGTGCCGGATGCGGCCCAGTGAACGGGCTGCGCCAGCGCGCACGAGGTAATCCGCATCACCGGCAAGCAGAGGAATCAGGGCGTCCACGGCGCGCACATCTTCCAGCTCACCAAGGGCAACGGCGGCGGCATAGCGTACCCAGTGGTGGTCATCTTCCAGCATGGCCAGCATCGTCTCGAAATTCGGCTTGTAGCGCAGCCGTCCGAGCGCCAGTGTGACCGAACTCCGCACCAGCGGGTCAGCGTGGTGCAGATCAGGCAACAGCGTCTGGGCCGTGCCTTCATCGCCCAACTCCCCGATGGCATCGGCCACAGCCACTCGTACCCACCAGTCCGGGTCATGCAGAAGCGGCAGAAGTTTTGGCAGGGCAGACACTTCTCTTTGCAACCGCAACGCTTCCACCGCCTGCAGGCGAACCTGGGCGGAAACATCCGACAACTGTTCGATGAGCAGTTCCACGGGCGGAGAGGAGGGAGAATCAGTGGCGTGACTCATACAGGCTATGACCGTCTGCAACGCCAGCGACCGGCCCAACGGGACTGGCAGCCGCACCGGCAATTCAGGGTGTGTTGACGCTCGCAGAAAGCAAAACTTACACTCTATGCTGCTTTGTGAACAAGGACCCGCCGCCCGCCGGCAACTGTACCAAAGCCAACCACCCGGCAGCGATTCGCTGTGAACTCTTCTGACAAAGCCACATGACGACAACGTACCTGGTGCACAGACAACCCGGCTTTGCCCTTACCCGACGGGGAAAAGTTGTCCGCTGGATCGCTGTCACCCTGGGTTTTTGTCTGGTGGCGGCTCTGGTCAGCGCTGGGATTCTGCTCTACGTCCGGTATCCGTCCGCCTTGGGCACACTGGATGTGGTGACGACCCCACCGGGCGCTGAAGTCTGGCTCGATGGGCGGCGCGTGGGCACGTCCCCCTGCACGATTGAACGGGTTGGCTCCGGCTTTCATACGCTGCGCGCAGTGCACGAAGGGTTCCTGCTGGCCGAGCGCGAAGTTCTGGTTGAGCCAGGTGAACAGCCGGAAGCTGTCAGCTTCGTCCTGCAACCCATCAAGGCTGAACCACCGCCGGCAGCGCGCGCCAGTGACAGCGCGCCGACCGAGCGGATTGCTGAGTTCATGCAGCGCGCCGAAGAGGCTTTTCAGCGCGGCGACTGGGTGACACCGGCCAATGACAACGCGCTGTACTACGCCGATGCGGTGCTGCTCATTCAACCGGACAACGAACCGGCGCGCGCCATGCGCACCAGAGTGCAAAACGCCCTTGTGCGGCAGGCTGAGCTGGCTGCCGGCCGCGGCGATCTCGCCACGGCCCAGTCCACCTACAATCTGCTGCTCAACCGCTTTCCCAGCGACGAACGCAGCCAGTCCGGCATAACGCGCATTGCCGACCTGATTGATGCCAACCGGGGGCAGGCCGCACACTTTCTCGCTCTGGCAGAAGCGGCCTTTGCCGCCGGGCGCTACCTTGATCCGCCTCACAACAACGCCTACTTCTACCTGTCGCAGGTTCTGGCCCACGAGCGTGGGCATCCACAGGCGCAAGCCCTGCGGGCGGAAATCCGCCAGCGCGTGCAAGCGCAGGCTGAAGCGCGGGTGGAAGAAGGCGCGCTGGAACAGGCCATTGGCGAATACCGGCGGCTGGCACGCCTTTTCCCGGAAGACCGGACACTGCTCTACCGCGCCGGACAACTTGAACGGCAGCGCACGGCTGACCGGTCACTCACCGTCTCGGCTGTTTCGGTGCCGGCGATCCGTCAGACGCCGGGGCGTCGTTCCGAAACCGTTGGAACCTTGCGCTTTTCCGCCACAGGCCTGGTTTTTGCCGCTCCACGTGGTGCAGAAAGTCTTTCCCTGGCAACGGAAGACATTGCCGGGTTGCGTCTCCTCCGCGATGAGCTTTCCGTGACCACGACCGCCGGGGCCGTGTATCGGTTCACAGGACGCGACCTCGCACATGGCGTTGCTCTCTGGCAGACGCTGCGCCGGTCCCCAACTCCAGCTTCCCCATCCTCCAAACAGGAATCTTCTGCGCACCCCAACCACCAGCCCCAATGAATTCACCCAACGACAACAACCGACTCCCGCGCCCGACGGACAAGCTCACCGCTTTCCTCAGTGAACACTTCCCGGCGGCCATCCTCTCCATCGAACCCCTCCTGGGTGATGCGTCAACCCGCATGTACTTCCGCATTCGCCGGGAGCGTGAAACCTTCATTGCGGCGGTCTATGCCGAACCGTTTGATGTCACGACATTTGCCTACCTGGATGTCACCCGGCTTTTCCAGTCGGCCGGCATTCCGGTGCCCCAGGTATTCGCGGTGGACGGCCGCCGGGGCGTGGTACTCCAGCAGGATGTCGGTGACTGGCGGCTTCAGGATGTCCTCACAACCCAACCGGAAGTGGCCCGCCGTGTGGACTACGACCTGGCACTCCACCTGATTGTGGACATCCAGAAAACGACCCCCCTGGCTCAGGCCCGCAACTCCATTGCCTGGCGGCAGGCGTTTGACGACGAAAAGCTGTTCTGGGAAATGAACTACTTTTTCCGTAACTACGTCGAACGCTACGGCCGCTGGGTGTTGTCGGCGGAACAGGAAGCTCTGGTGCTGGGCGAACTCTTTGCCCTCACCTACCGTCTGGCGCGGGTCCCGCGCGTTGTCTGTCACCGCGACTACCACGCGCGCAACCTCATGCACCACGCCGGACGGCTCTGGGTCATTGATCATCAGGATGCCCGCATGGGGCCGGCCACTTACGATCTGGCCTCGCTTCTGGGTGACCCCTACGCGGCACTGGACGAGGACTTTCAGGCCACACTCAGGGAGCGGTTCTGGCAGCTCCACCGGGCTGCCTTTGGCGCGCAATACTACGCCTCCCGCCGCCAGTTCGAGCAGGAATACCAACTCATGCTGGTGCAACGCCTGCTCAAGGCCATTGGGACCTATGCCTATCAGTTCGCCGTGCGCAACAATCCGGTTTATTTGGGCTACATCCCGATTGCCCTGCACACGACGGCCCGTGCTCTGGAAGGCATTGCCGACCTGCCCATGGTGAAGTGGCTCGTCGAGTCGGCTATCGAGCGTGAGGCGCCACGGGCTGCCGCTGCGCCGGAAGTGGCCTTCACGGCGCCCCTTCCCACAACACCTCTGGCCGGTACGTGAAGCAGAACCACGCAGCGGCCAGAGACAAAAAGGGCATCCGATTGGGCGCATCCGGTTTGGGAACCAGCCCTTCAGCGCTGCGCCGTGGCTTCTGCCACCGGCAGTTCGGCTGGCGTCGTTGTGCCAGAAGGGATGCCGGCGGTGATGGGCGCGGCGTCCGTGCGCTTCTTCTCGAAGCGCCGGATGTATTCGACCAGGTAGTTGATCTGTTGCAGGGTCAGCTTGTCCTTGTAGGCCGGCATGACCTTGCCCTTGCCGTTGACAATGGAAGTGACCATCCCCGGTGATGAGTTATTGGCCTGCCAGCCGGCATCCTGAAAGTTCGTGGCATTGATGGCTTTGTTTCCTCCACCGTTGACCTGATGGCATCCGGCGCAGGCCGCGTAGTTGCGGGTTTGCAGCTCGGCCAGCATCGCCTTGTAGTGGGCGATTTCATCCGCCGGCGTGTCTTTGGGAAGACCGTCCGTTGAGCCTTCGTACAGCACTTGCGCCTCCCGCAGATAGGCCGGGGCCGTACGCGAAGCGGCGATGGAAGAACTCCCCAGACGCGGTTCACTGGCATTGCGCGCGCCAACAAAACACCCCGTGGCCATCACTGCCGTCAGGCCCAGCAGGGCGACTGTTTTCACTTTGTCCGTCATGATCGTACTCCTTGTGCAAGCCTCCGGGTCGTAAGGCATAAGCCACGCTTCCTGCCGGGTGTCAACCGGGGATTCCCGGCACACGCGCCCCGTTTGACCACTGGGGGACCACGCCAGCACTAAGGCTTGTTCTGGCGCTCGGCCACCATGCGCTCAACATCGCTCAGGGTCGGCAAACCATTACACTGCCTTCCCTTGAAGGCGCGCAGATAGGCCACCAGGTAGCGAATCTGCTGGGGACTCAACTGGTTGTAGTAGGCCGGCATGGCCCCGCCGCCGTTGCCAATCCCCTTGCCGTTGTAAATCGAGGAATAAATCCCGCCGTCCGAGTTGTTTTCCTGCCAGCCGGGGTCGGTGAAGTTCGTCGAACGTGGCACGTTCCCACAACCGTTGTGCCCGTGGCAGCCGACGCAGTTGTTTTGAAAGAGGGCGCGCCCTTCACGATAGATTTCAACCGGATCGCGGTACATTTCGCCCTCATCCAGCACCACCCGCGCTGGCGAGCCCAGAGGGTCATTTCCGGCCACGTCCTGCTCATTGACCTGTTGCAGGTTGAGCGGCGTCACCCGGTCACGTAACGCGGCGGCCTCACGTGCGCCCGGCGTGTTTTGCGCCACACTTTCGCGCCGGATTTCCTCTGCCGTCTTGAGTGTAGATGTCTGATTCTGAAGCGGCATCGGTGCCTTCGGATAGCGGGTTTCATTCGGATCACGTGAGCCGACGAAGCAGCCACCGACCAGAAGCGCCAAGGCACTGCCAAGGACGATGATCTTGATGCTTTTCATGGTTCAACCTCGCGCACGTCGTGGGACGCATTCACGACAAATCAAGCACTGGCGGGGGAACGCCGCAGCCGTGTCAACCGGGGGGGTTCAGGCTCACGCGCCCGTTCACGAAAGGTCACGGTGAGCAGTTCACCGTTGGCGACATAATCCACCATGTCAGCGTTTGACAGGATTCTCGGCAGCGAAACACTGCGGGCAATCCTCCCAACACACATATACAGGTCCATACCCACCCGCTGAACCTCGATGTGCTCGTTTTCGGTCAGGAACGGAATCCGTACAACAAAGCGCCGAATGTCCGGGTCATCCGTGGGCTGGCGTTCTTCGACCCACATGTTTTTCTTGCTGTAGAGCACCTGCCCGATGTCGGTTTCACCGAAGGCCTTGGCGCCGACCTGGCGCAGCGCTTCGACTCCCAACGGTTCGCAGGGTTCCAGAAACAGTTTGAAAATCGGCAACGGGGCAAAGGCTGACTCGATATCTTCGAGGTATCGCCCGTGCAGCTTGGCCCAGTAATCGAAGTAGCTGCCGAGTTGGGCTCCGTGCAGTGCCTCGCCCACGGGGTAAATCTTGTTGACAACGACGGCATCAATCGTCAGGCCATAGATGTGGGTGAAAGTGTAAGCCCGCTTGCTTTCCAGAATCGAAAGCTTTTCCGGGTTGATCACCAGGCGCAGAGTGACGTTTTCTCCGGTCAGAAACGTGCTGACCTGGTTCATCGCATCCAGCAACTGGTTGACTTCGTTAAAGAATTCCGGGTCAGGACCATTCGACGAACCAAACGGCTTCATCATCGAGGACATCCCCTGGTACACCCGAAACAGCTTCTTGCCCATGCTTCCGCCGACGATGAGTTCGGGGTAGGCCAGCAGCCGCAAGGTGTTGCCGGTCGGCGACGTGTCGAGAATGACGACCTCCCACAGTCCCGACAGTGCCTCGCGGTGGAGGCGTACCAGGGAGAAAATCTCATCCAGCCCCGGCTGTGTAGAAAGTTCCGACGCCACCGAAGAGCGGATGCCACGTTTTTCGTAGCTTTCGGACACGAACTTCTCGAAGTTGCCCATGTTGCGCTTGGCTTCGTAGAGCGTGTCGATTTCGAGACCAAACAGGTTTTCGGCAATGGGGGTCGGGTCTGTCCGCGAAAGCGACATCTGAAAGACATCGCCCAGCGAATGGGCCGGATCGCTGGAGATGACCAGCACCCGCTTGCCAGCCGCTGCCAAGGTCACGGCGGTGGCCGCCGAGACAGTCGTTTTGCCCGTCCCCCCTTTGCCGGAGTAGATGATGACTCGTGTGTTCGTCATGATAACCCTTTCCGGTGTATGCCGCCGGTTTGCCTGACACACCGTGGCGAAAGACCGGTGATGATGCCCATAAATCAACCAAAGAAGATGTCAAAGGGTGAGTAGCTGCCCTTGCAGATACCCTCTGCCCAGGCTTTGTAGCGACCACCCGTGAAGACCCGGACGTTTTCCGCCACCCGGTCCCACTCAAAGCTGTTGGCTGTCTCGATAAACTTCTTGCCCTTTGGAATGGAAACCTTGAAGCGAATGGCCAGGTCAGCCGGCTCGGAGTTGACCGCAATACCGTGGTGTGCCAAAGGCACCAGCGGATGGTTGAGAACTTTCCGTTTGCCGCCTTCAATAGGGACACTAAAGCCCGGCAACTCAACGAACAGCTTGACTTCAATCCCCTGTACGCTGGCGTTGAAGTTCCCCTGCAGGCGGGCCACCCGCCCACCCTGATTGACCGGTTTGCCCAAGCCATCAATAGGGAACAATTCGAGCCAGCGGCTGATTGAATCCACAATCCCTGTGCCGCCGCCGGCAAAGCGGAAGTCAATGCGTGATTTTTCGCCGCCTTCGACTTCCGAGAAGTAATACACGTCAATGTTGTCGAGGCTCTGCCCGGTCTGTTCCAGTGCGTTCCACAGCGGCCCAATCAGCCACACATCCTTGATGTAGTCGCCAAAGTTGGGCGAGTTGCGGAAGGCGTCCTGCATCTCCAGCCAGGTATCAATGACCTCCTCGCTGTCGAGCGGCACGCGCACGGACAGATCGTGAAAAAGATTGCCGCACAGCAGGCGCTGTTTCCGTGCGATGATGTTGTCGTCTATGGCTTTCGACCGCCAGTACCGCAGACAATCCACAACGCCTTCAAACTCAAAGCGGTGTGAGAACTTGCCGACTGTAATCTTGCCGTCACCGGCCGCCACCCGGCGCGTCGGTGATTCGTTGGCAATGTCGGATTCTCCTTCCACCCGGCCCAGAATGCCATCCACGATGGATTGCCCAAAGAAGGTGAGCCGGACAACATCATCCTCAATCTTTTTGGCCTCAAGCTTCAGCTCGCCGTCAATCGGCAACAGCGGCGAAGCCGATGGTACATTGGAAATTCGGGCCTCGGCCCGCAGCGTTCCCCAACCTGTGGCATCCAAGTCGAGGTCGTAGTTTGAAGTGGTGAGTTTGCTTGCCATACAGCGGTCTCCTGCGGGAGGAACTCAAAGAAGGAAATCTCGGCTGACAACCGACATCAGCCCTCGGCCCCGGTTCTGCGACACGGGGCGGAGTATCAACACTGGCAGGGGACGCAAGGGGCGGAAGCCTTGTTTTCGGACGTGGCTTCCATCCGTCCGGGTCCGCAGTCGCCGTCAGGTGTTACCGTCAGGTGGTGCCTTCGGGCGGCTGCGGACGGCTCCGGGGTTGAGGCTTCACGGCTTTTCAAGCCGCCTGGGGAGGCTTACTTCCAGTGTACTTCACAGGATTGAACCAATCCGCGACAATTCGTTGCGTTGACGCCAGTACGGCTCATCCACCATCTCGATGTGCAGGTAGTCCTCCATGTACTGCGTCCGTGACACCCCACCTTCCGTAAAGACGACGGCATCGGTCGGGCAGGTGCCGGCCACAAAGCACAGCGAACAACTGATGCACCGGGTTTGGTCAATCCAGTAGGTTTCGCCACCGTCGAGGACCGCCTCAACATCCCGTGGCAGGATGGCATTCACCTTGGGCGGACATTCATCCGTGCAGAAGCCGCACCCGATGCACAACTCCTCGATGATGGTGTAAATCTGCCGCTCGCGCTTCTTTTTCGGCGCCGCTGTCTTCGGACGCGACAAGCGACTTGGCGGCCCTGGAATGGGCGGCGGGGCCGCTTTGGCTGCGGCTTTGGCCGGAGCTTTGGCCGCGGCCTTGGCGGCGGCCTTGGCGGGTGCCTTGGCCGGTGTTTCCGCCGGCGCGCCGTTGGTCGTTTCTGCTTTCTCCTCTGCTGCCATGGTGACTTTGCCTTTCACACCGCGAAAATGACGGAGACTTTTTTCAAGTTCCGTGTTGAAAAAATGTCCACAACCGTCACCAGCGGCAATGTGAACTTTGTTACATGCTTCGGCACAGGGCCGGGAAAGAGCCGGCGGATGACAGACAGACGGCCATCCGCCGGTTTCGGCTGCCTACCGGTTCTGGAAGAAACCATCGGCAAAGTAGAGGAACACCAGCACAAAGGTTCCGGTGTAGAAGAACACCGTACCCCACAGCTTGGCAGTGGCCAGGTTTGAGACCGGGAAACGCACTTCCTGGAGGGTCTTGATGCCCAACCGTTTGCCCATCAGGCGCACCCAGCGGCTCTGGATGTCACCTCCCTCAGCCCGCGAGCCGCGATCCTTGAACCAGAGCGCGAAGCTCACGAACCAGATGAGGTGCCCGAGCAGCAGCATGGCCGTCAGGTGATTGTCGGTCCAAATCCAGGTTGTTTCGTTCCACATGTAGAGGAACACCCCGCCCGTGTGACTGATGTTGTGCGTGAGGTAGTACGCTTCATTTCCACGGGCCATCATCGTCGCAATCCAGCCACCATCCAGATACCAGGCAATGGCCGAGAGCGGCTTGATGGAGAACAGGATGCAGAACCACAACTGGTCCTGAATCGAAACACCGCACGTACCGCCCTTGACCGGCCCGATGCACGGGAAGTCCGGCGACTGTTTCCGCCACTCAAAGTCGCGGTACCACGGGCTTTGATAGTTGTGGAAGGCAATGCGCAGCAGCGGAATGAACCCGAACAACCAGCCGCCAATCATCAGCCAGAAGAAGATGGCGTCGTTGATCTCACCATCGCGGTGCTGATCGCGCAGGTTGGAATAAAGCACGGCCGGCGTGCTGGCCAACCGCTCGTTCCACTCAAGCATGTTGGCATGCGCTTTTTCGAGTTCCGGGCGGAACTTGTCCAACTCGGCCTGGGCTTTCTGCTTCGCCTCTTCCGTCTGGGCATCGTCAATCTGGTTGAGCAGGCTTACGGCCTTGAGATGCGCGGCCAGATAGGCTTCATCAGCCTTGCGGGTCGCTTCAAAGGTCTTCTGGTTCTGGAGATACCAGATGCCCTTGTCCACCCAGAACAGGGGGTTGACCTTGCGCAGGAAATGCGTCCAGCTTCCCCACTGCACGGCATACAGTTTCGGCTGCCCCCATTCCGGCTTGTAGTTGATTTCCTCAATGGTCGTGAAACTGTAGGTTGGAGAGGACCCGATGCCGAGTTCTTCATTGAGAATGCGGTCGCCGACCTGCAGGTTACGTGCCTTGACCAGCTTGGCGGTTCCGTCCGGGTTCTTCACCCAGTCTCCACCGGCCGTGGGGTCCCACGGATTCTTCGGACGAAACACCCGGTAGCCGATATTGCCGGCTTCGCCATCCATCTGAATGGCCCGGAAGGAGCGGAACTGATAGATACCAAAGTTGAGATCGAGTTCCGCGCCGGTGTTCCAGCAGATCATGCCGTAGCCAAAGACCACGGTGACGAAGCTGACAAACATGGTCGTCCCGACGATCTTCGTCTGGAGGTCGGGATTCTGGAACCAGGTGATGAACTTCGAGCGCGCCTGCTTGTACGCGCCGGAAATGTTCAGCCCATGCAGGTACTGCCCGCCGTGGAAGACGCCCGCCGCCACATAGAGCAACCCGACCTGCACGTGGTTGAACGTGATCATGTTGTGAATCATCCGACCGGGATTGACGATCTTCTTCCCGTAGATGATCACGTTCATGTCATTGAGCATCAGGTACGACGGGTGATTGCGCAGCGCCAGGAAGCCGACGATGGCCAGGGCAAAACTCACGTACCCGATGGCCGTCAGGTGCACGTGGAAGACGGCCTTGGTGTCTTCCAGGTGCGTAATGTTGATACTGCGCGGCGGCCGATACCACCAGTACGCCCCAAGGGCCACGAACAGTACCCCCCAGACGAAACACATCGTGGTTTCGCCGTTGATGGTGTTCATCGGGTGCATGACCTGGTTGAGGTAGGGGTCAAACCAGCCATAAGGAAACGGTGCCTGTTCGAGGGGCATCAGCCCATTGGGCGTCATCACCTGAGCCGGCTGCAGCGGGACTGGCGGCTTGTCCAGCACAAACCACAGCACAAAGCCCCAGATGAAAAACAACAACCCGATGTAAATCGTGTGTGGACTCAGGGCGTCGGCGTAGGTGCGCCGCAGAATCGGCCAGGGCGTATTGGCAAAGCTCCCCCACGGCAGCCCGACCTTGTACCACGGCCCTTCGGGCGTGAACCACTTGATCTGGCACAGTCCCTTGAGTCCGGGGACGTAGGGCAGGAGCCAGAAAATTTCGCCGATCGTGGCGCCCCCCCGCGCCCCGTAGTAGTGGGCAGCGCCGGCATAGACGAGCCAGAGTCCCAGGCCAATGTGGAAGCACCCCCAGCCAAAGAGCCGGAAATCGGTCATCGTCAGAGGATACTGTCCAAAAAACGGGAGCTTACTGGTGCTGAACTCACCAATGAGCGGCAGCCACACCCTCTGAATCTGTTCTGTGTCGTACGGGTCGTAAATCCCCAGTGAAATGAGACGTGGACGCAGCGTGAGATTCACATACCCGTCGTTCCACATCGTCATACTGGCGAAAAAGTACGTCCCAATCAGACATGCCAGCCCACCAATCAACATCATGTGCGCACCGAAAATGCGCTCCGGTGGCATCGGTAGTTCCAGCTTCTGGTACCACCGCTTCACCCCGTTGGCGTAGGACGAAAAGCTAGCCATAAGCAACTCCCTACTACAGAGGACTTTCTCACCAACCACAGCCGCCACGTGGAAGCCACCTGGACGAGGCGTGGTGTCGTCAGCAACTTGACTTACGGGGACGCCGAAGCGGGGACGGAAACAATCCAGGACGGCGCGAGCGCGCCTCATTACAGGCCTTCTGCCGTCGCCCGTTCATCATGGAATCAGTGCGTAGAAAGTATCGGTGGCAACCGGCAGCGCTACCTGAACGTGATGGTTTCAACCTACTTTGACGGTCAATCGAGATCAAACATTACTTCAGTGTCAGGCTTTGCCCGGCGCTTCAGAACCAGTTGACGGTCGCCCCAGGGACACGTGCATTGGTCATAACCCGGCGTCCGTGTTAGGTTTCCAGAGCTATGCGTGACCGGCAACCGATTGGCATTCTCAGTTTTCAAGGTGACTTTGCAGCCCATGCCGAGGCGCTTCGGCGGGCTGGCGCAACACCGCGTTTCGTGCGGCACATGGCCGACCTGACCGACCTGGCCGGACTTATCCTGCCAGGTGGAGAAAGCACGACCATGCTGCGCTTTCTCCAGGCGGAGCCGTGGTTTGCAGCCATACGGGAGTTTGCGGCGGCGGGGCGGCCGCTGCTGGGCACCTGCGCCGGGGCCATTCTGCTGGCGCGCGTCGTCACACAGCCGGCCCAACCCTCACTTGGCCTTGTGGACATGACCGTACGGCGCAACGGCTACGGGCGGCAGGTGGATAGCTTTACCGCGACGCTGACCATCCCGCGCCTGGGCCCTGACCCGCTCGAACTCGTCTTCATTCGCGCGCCCATCATTGAGTCCGTTGGCCCCAGTGTCGAGGTACTGGCCACCTGGGGCGGTCATCCGGTGTGGGTTCGGCAGGGACAGATTTTCGCGGCCACCTTTCACCCGGAAATGACGGACGACACCCGCATCCATCAGTTCGTCTTTGGCTTGAACCGGCCCTGAGCGCCTGCACGGGCACTTGAACGAAAAAAATAAATGGCACGCGGTAGCCGCGTGCCATGGTCAGGTGGTGCCGAAGGGGGGACTCGAACCCCCACGGTTGCCCATACGCCCCTCAAACGTACGTGTCTACCAATTCCACCACTTCGGCATAATCTGCTTTGTCACTATACGTCCAAGCCGGGGTTGAAATCCAGAAAACCTGGCAATCCTTACTGGTTCTTCTTTGGCGTTTCCGGCTGGCTGCCGGCCTTTTGTCCGCCTTCTGATTCGGACTGGGACTGGGCTGGCTTGGCGTCTTTATTTTCCTTGTCGTTTCCCTTGTTTTCCTCTTTGGGCTTATCCTCACCTGCTTTAGGCGTATCCGCAGCCGGAGCCGCCCCGGCTGGGGTCTCCGTCACGGTGGCATCTTTCTTTTCTTCCGGCTTCGTCTCCTCTTTCGGCTTCTCTGACTTGGGCGGTGGCGGGGTATCCTTGATGCCCGAAGCCGCCGAACGTGGCAAAAGAATTCCTGGAATGGAAAAGGTGAACGCCAGCGCCATGAACAACCCGCCCAGAACAAACGTCACCCGTTCCAGGGGCTTTTGTGCGCCGCGCGGGCCGAAGGCAGTCTGGCTGCCGCCACCAAACAGAGCGATGTCACCCTTGCCGGGTTGAAGAAGTATCACACCAATAAGCAACAGGCAGACAAGGACAAAGAGCGCGTACAGCGCGTAAACGTACCAAGGCATGTCTAAAACTTCACTACTCCACGACTCGACATCAACGCTTTTTCAATCCAGCATAGTACGCAACCACCTACGCCGAAGCCACCTGCGACCGCTGTATGAGTTGGGCAAAACCGTTCGGCGAGAGGCTCGCCCCGCCCACCAGCGCTCCGTCCACATCGGGCAAGGACGTAAACGCCGCGATGTTGTCAGCCGTCACGCTCCCGCCGTACAGAATACGCAGTGCCTCTGCCGCTGGCGCGCCAAAGCACTCTTCCCAGGTGGCCCGCAGATGCCGGTGCATCACCTGCACCACTTCCGGCGTGGCGGCCCGGCCCGTGCCGATTGCCCATACCGGCTCATAAGCGAGCACTATACGGGGGGCTTCGTCCGGTGTCAACGTACCGGCAATGGCCCGGAGCTGCCGCTCAACGACGGACAGCGCCGTTCCGGCTTCCCGTTCCTCCAGTGTCTCGCCTATGCAGGCTACGGGCAGAAGTTGTGCATTGAGGGCACGTCGCACCTTGGCCGCCACGACGGTGTCGGTTTCGCCGTAGTAACGGCGCCGCTCGGAGTGCCCGACAATGACGCCATAACAACCGACTTCGCGGAGCATTTCGGCGGCCACTTCTCCAGTAAAGGCTCCGGTTGGACCTTCGGCAGCCACATTCTGGGCTAACACCCGCAGAGCGCTCCCCGCAGCCGCCGCCACCACGGAGGAGAGCGCCGTGAACACCGGGGCAATTCCAATCTCAATCCCCGTGACCTGGGCGATGTGGGGGAGAAAGGTAGTCACATAGGCGACGGCCTCCGCGACCGTCTTGTGCATTTTCCAGTTTCCGATGATGAGCGGGGTACGTAGAACCATATTTGGAAACTCACTGGCGACACATCATTGACGAGCCGCTGTGTTCGTGGGATGACTTTAGCGTGCGCTTCTCAAACGACCAAGCAAAACCGGATCGAGGGCAGGCACCAAGCAGAGTACCAGACAGTAACGGGTCGGGATGGAAGTCCGGCAACTTTTCACATGTTTCAACCGTAAGCGAAGCGCAGGGTGCCGGGAAGAAACGCCGACACCTGAACCTGAAACCTGAAAATGAGCGTTGCTTTGCAACGCTCAGGGTGGGTTGGGGTCACCCGGTTTCCATTGCGGAGACTGCCCACCTGCCACGGGATGACCACCACGACTTGGGGAGAAACCACGATGATTCGCTACACCTTCTGGCTGCTGACCACGACCCTGTGGATCATTGCCCTGGCCGATGCGCTGCGCAGTGGTGGCACACTTGGCCGCAAAATTGTTTCCGTCGCCCTTATTGTCGCCTTTCCGGTCGTTGGCCCGCTGGTGTATCTGTTCGCTCTCCGGGACTGGGTTCAGGGCCGCACCTGATGGAACGCAGGTGGCACACCGGCACTGACCGGCGCCCCTCCAGCACCAGGCTCAAGCAGTCCCCAACTCAAGCGCGGCAACGGCAGTCCCGGCACCGGCTGATGGGCTGTCGGGTTGTGTGCGATGTCTCCGTCGTGGGGCCCGGACCGGCTCTGAAACCATAGAACTGTTGACCAGAAAGCAGCTTGCCCGACACAAGGTTTTGGCTATAATCGGTGATTGCTTCGGCTTCTCGAAATCATCCACAGCAGTTCAAGATGAGGTCAGGTGCGATGATACGTTGCCCGCAGTGCGGTACGGACAATCTTGATGGCTCTGAGTACTGCGACGAGTGCGGCTACCAACTTTCCGCCATGCGTGGTGCGCCAACATCCGGTGCGCTGCTCCAGGGCGGTACTCCATCTGCCCCCCCTCCGCCACCCGCCGCAGTCCCTCCACGGAGCCAGGTTTCTTATGGAGTGGTATCCCCGGCCGGTGCCAGACCGACCCCGCCTGGTTTATCTCCGGCTGATTTTTCGCCGCCACCGCCGAATGTCCCTTCAATTGCCATAGCGCCACAGTCCCATTCGGCTTCTCCGGCTACCTCATCAGCAGCCGATGTCTTTGCAGTGCCACCGCCGCCAGTTCCACCACCGATACCTTCCCCAGCAGTGGCGTCGTCCCCGCCGGCCACACCACCGCCGGTCATGCAGGGACATCCTGTGGGGTCGGCTGTTCCGACAGCCGCTTCCCAACCCACTCCATCACCCAAAATGCATTCGCCTGGCTCACCGCCAGCGACACCATCGGCTTCACCACCAGCATCGTCTTCTGTGCCACGCGCCAAACTGGTTATCCAGCGGGGTGGAACGGTTGGCAAAGAGTTTCTGCTGACGGAAACCGAGTCCAATATCGGGCGCTGGGATGCGGATGGGGGCATTTTTCCTGACGTTGATCTTGACCAGGATGACCCGGAAGCCAAAGTTTCGCGGCGCCATGCGCGCATCCTATGCCAGGACGGGCAGTATTTGCTTGAAGACCTGGGCAGCACGAATGGAACCTTTGTGAATCGCGGACGACGCCTTTTGCCCGGTAACCGGCACCCCCTCAACGACGGTGACGAAATCATCGTCGGCAAGACTTTTTTGAAGTTTCACTACATTCGCTGATCCCCTGTTGCACCCGGCCGTGGCAGGGGACGGCGTGATTTGCCTGCTCTCAGCGTTGCCAACTCCATGGTGAACCAAAAACAACTTGCGCCGGAGACCATCCTCGAAGGACGTTATCGCATTGTCAAACGCATTGGCGGTGGCGGTATGGGCAGCGTCTATCTGGCCTATGACCAAAAATTTGGGCCTGCCAATGACAAGACGCGCCGCGCCGTGAAGGAAATGTACGACCTGTTCACGGACCCTGCCCAGCGTCAGAAAGCCATCGAGGATTTCCAGCGCGAGGGGCAACTCCTTGCCAGCCTGGAACACCCCTCCATTCCCACCGTCTATGATTACTTTGTCAACGACGGCAAATACTACCTGGTGATGAAGTATGTGCCGGGGGATGACCTGGCCAAAAAGCTCAAAAGCAGTGAACTGGGCTACATTGATGAACGGACTGTGACCGAGTGGGCCATCCAGGTCTGTGATGTCCTCGATTACATTCACAATCAGAACCCACCCGTCATTTACCGCGATCTCAAGCCAGCCAACCTCATGCTTGATGAGACCCGGACTCCCCCGCGTGTCATGCTGATTGACTTTGGCATCGCCCGTTTTGTGGCGCCCACCCAGAAAGGGGTCACCGCCATTGGGACGATGGGGTATGCTCCACCCGAACTGTTTTCCGGGCAGGTTGAGCCACGTTCAGACCTCTACTCCCTTGGAGCGACGATGTTTCACCTGCTGACGGGAGCTGACCCACAGGACAATCCGCTCCTGATTTTTGACTTCAGCAAAAATCCCCGTCCCCGCGCCATCAACCCCAAACTGACCACAGGCATCGAGGCGATTGTCATGCAGGCTGTCGCCCACAGGCCGCAGGACCGTCCAGCTTCGGCGGCTGAAATGAAGCGCATGCTGGAAGAGCATCTGCGCCACCTTGACAGCCCGCCGATGCCCAGTCTTGAGCCTATCTTCTGCATTGCCTGTGGGGGCAGCCTTGCCCCGGATGATGCCTTCTGCCCCCACTGTGGCGCACCACAACCACAGGCTCAGGGAGCCAGCGGACGTAAGGCAGCCTCCAACCGCCAGGTTGCCTGCTTACAGGTGCTCGATGCACACGGGAACCCCAAGGCCGCCTACGAACTCAGTAAAAGTACGATGCTGCTGGGGCGCACCGACCCCCATACCGGTAACTTCCCGGAAATCGATCTGACCCCACACGACGCGGAAACCAAGGTTTCCCGGCGGCATGCCCGGTTGTTTCAGGAAGGCGGACGGTTTTTCATTGAAGACCTGTCGAGTGTCAATGGTACGTTCCTGAACGGTAATGTGCGGCTGATCCCCAAAACTCCACACCCTCTGCAAAACGGTGATGAACTCAAGCTGGGTGAAACGCGCGTACGCTTCACGATTCAATGAATGAGACCCCGCCCGGTGACGGCTCGCCGGGTAGCCCTGGCTAGGTTGCATGACGTCACGCAAGCTCCCTCCGGCGATTCATGTCCGTCCACCATCGGGAGCGTCCTTTGAAGTCCCGCTCAGAAGCGTCCGGCTAACGATTGGGCGGTCGTCACGCAATGACCTCTGTCTGAACGACCCCTTTGTTTCACGCCTTCATGCCGAAATCCGGCGCGATGGCGAGTTCTTTGTGCTCTACGACAGCGGCAGTGCCAACGGCACCTATCACAATGGACAACGTATTGAGTCGAGTGCGGCACTCCAGTTCGGCGATGTCATTCGCATTGGCGAAACTGAGTTGCATGTGGCCGATAGCACAACCACAGCTTCCGGCTCTTACAAAACCCCACTGGCTTTTCGCTTCACTGAAGGCGGACAGACGGCACCGACCGAACGACTCAGCACTCACGCCATCAGGGATGTGCCGCCCTCATCTGAGTGGCAGGCTGTGACGGCTACCTCATGCCTGCCTCCTCCGGCCACTCAACGGCTGGCGACACCCAACTGGTTGCCCATCTTCAGCAAGGTCGTGGAAACCCTTGCCGTGGATCAGTCTCTGGAGGAAACCCTGGATACCATCCTGGGACTGGCATTCGAGGCCATTGCTCCAGAGCGCGCCTACCTCCTGCTCCGGGATGAGCACGGGCAGCTTCAGCTACAGGCCCACCGCACCACCCAACAAACAGCTCACTTGGAGGTGACACTTCCCTGGTCGATCCATGCCCATGTCCTGCAGGATGGAAAACCCATCCTGGTCAGCCAAGCGCTGCAGGGGGGACCGTATTACACCGACACCCCATCTGCCTCGCTTATCGCGGCACCATTGCTGGCCGGAGGCGAAGTGCTGGGCCTGCTGTACATGGACAACCCTTTCACTCCCACTCACTTTGACCAGAACCATCTCGACCTGCTGACCACGATTGCCCGCGTGGCCGCCATCAAAATCGAAAACACTCGGCTGCTTGAAGCACGCCTCGAAAAACGCCGCTTTGAAGAAGAACTCCAGGTCGCCAGCGAAATTCAGCTCAGCCTGCACCCGAGCCGCCCTCCGCAACTAGCCGGCTGGGACATTGCCGGCCTCAGCTTTCCCTGCCGTGAAATTGGCGGGGACTACTATGACTTCATTCCCCGTGGCAACGGCAAACTCATCCTTGCCGTTGGCGACGTGGCCGGCAAAGGCATGGGGGCAGCGCTGATGATGTCCAGCGTCCATGCGGCGCTCCGCGCCCAAGCCCAGACGGCGCGAACCCTGGCGGACATTGTTGCCGCAGTCAATGATTACCTGGTCGAAAATTCCCCCGAAAACAAGTTTCTCACTCTGTTTTGTGCAGAACTCGACCCGGTGACCGGCATCCTCCACTACACCAGTGCCGGGCACGATCCAGCGTTGCTGGTGCACGCGGATGGCACCTACACCGAACTCCCGGCCCAAGGCATTCCCATGGGGATTACTCCCAACGTCTCACCGGCAATTCACCAGGTCTGTCTCACGCCGGGTGATATCCTTGCCATCTACACTGATGGACTGACCGAAAGCATGAACGAAGAAGGCGACATTCTGGGACTCGAACGCCTTGTGCAGACAATTGTCAAAAACCGGGGCCTGAGTGCTTCGCGTCTGCGCGACCGCGTGGAGGAAGCCGTGAGCCGTTTTGTCGGACGCGCCCCTGCTGCTGATGACCTGACTTTGGTGTTACTCCGTCGGCTTCCTACCTGACGCTGTACCCACCAGCTCGCCGGCCCCTGAACTGGTTATGGACGATAGGCTGGCAGCGATTCTGTCCGAAAGAAGTTCTGAAGCAACTCGGCGCATTCGTCGGGGTATTCCAGGGTCGGTAAGTGACCGGCCTCGCGCACCGTGGCGGTCTGCCCCCGCTGGATGCAGTCAAACATGTCGCGGTGGTTTGCAGGTGACAGCACATCATCGAGTGCCCCCCGTACGAGGAGGATGGGAAGGGGAACCTGCCGCAGAGCATCCCAGAACCGGACGCGGATGATGACATCACGGACCGACTGCGCCAGACCATACGCCGCGCGAGGATCGGTTGTCGCAAAGTCTTCGTAAAGCTGGGTTCGGTACGGTTCGGGCACCCGCCGGTAGCGCCACAGCAACAGTTGGCGCACATACGGCAAGGTGGCGGCTTCCTGCAAAAGTACCTGCGCCTGAGTCCAGAGCAGGTCCGTTTCAGCCTCCCGGTCGCGTCCCGTCGGCGGCGGAAGACACTCCGTGCCGATCAGGGTCAGCGAAGAAAAGTTTTGCGGACGCTCACGGGCAGCAAGCAGGCTGACCACCGCCCCCGTCCCCTGTCCGACGACATGGGCATCCCACCCCTGGACATAGCGCAGTACGGCATGGAGGTCGGCTACAGCATCCTCGACCTCAAAGGTTGTGCCGAAAGCAGTGGCCAGCGAGCGCCCTGTGCCCCGTGGGTCGTAGAGCACGCAACGATATGACCGAGACAGGCGCTTGACCAATGGCCGCCACATCTGACACGTTGCGGCCCAGCCATTGACAAAAATAATCGGCAGGCCCCTGTCGCCAATGACCTGCACATACAGTCGGACACAATCCGTATCGAGAAAAGGCATCGTGGCTGTCGAGTTGGCATCCGCCGCCAGGTTGAGATGGCTCTCCCCCGGTTGGGGTGTTGTTCAGACAGGAACTACAGGTAATGTTGGAACGAAAATTCGAGATTCGCATCCCGGCATCAACGGCTAACCTGGGTCCGGGATTCGACACCATGGGACTCGCTCTGGGTCTCTACCTTCACGTCCGGGGACAAATCCGACCGGCTGGCCAGCCGTGGCGTCTTTCGGTGAGTGGGCCTTATACCGATGGCATTCCCCTCGACCCGGCGGACAATCTTATCTGCCGTGTTGCACGCCATACAGCCGCCAGCGCTTACGTCAATTTACCCCCGCTCGACCTGCACATCAGCAATGCCATTCCACTCGGCAGCGGTCTGGGGAGCAGCGCCGCCGCCATCATCGCCGGAGTGTCACTGGTGGAAGCCGTGACAGGGATGGAATTCGCACAACCGGAACTGCTGCGGCACGCTATGGTGTTTGAAAACTACACGGATAACCTCGCCCCGGCCCGCTACGGTGGATGGATTACCTCTTGCGGGCGCGCACACGGCACCCCCATTCTCTTTCATCGCACGTTCCCTGCCGACATCCATCTGATTATTGTTACGCCGGACTTTGCGCTTCCCACTGAGCAGATGCGGGCCATCCTGCCGGACGCCATCCCCCGCGCCGAAGCCATTTTCCAGATGCAGCACGTGATGATGTTTGTGGGGGCGCTGGAACATCACCGCTATGAGTTGCTGCGTGAAGCCATGCGCGATCACCTGCACCAGCCCTACCGTGCGCCATTTGTCCCCGGCCTGGCGGAAATTCTCGAACTCGAACAGGACGGACTCTGGGCGACGGCCCTGAGCGGAGCTGGGCCGTCAGCACTGGCACTGGCGTCACACAACCTTGAAGGCATTGCCGCTGCCATGCAGCAGTGTTTTGCTGCCCATGGCCATCAGTCAGTGGTCTATCACCCGCGGATTGACACAATCGGGCGCACCATTCGCTACCTGCACCCGGATGAAGACCTGTGTGCAACCCCTGCCGAAGCCCTTCACCCTGCCTGACCTATTGGCAGTGGGACAGGCAGCAGCCGACAGGAGCCAGGGCCCAGCGACTAGGGCAAACGTGCCAGAGCTTCCTGCGCCTGAGTGCGCCAAAAGGCATCCGTCTCTTTTTCGGTCAGCTTCAAAACGTTTTCGTAGCTCCGGCGAGCATCGGCATGGTTTCCTAAAGCCGCCTGGATATGTGCCATGTTCCACTGCACGCCAGTTTCCAGGGCACGGTCGGACAACTGGCGGAGGGCATTGAGGGCCTCGCGCTGTAGTTCAAGGGCCTTTTTCAGGTCGCCGGACTCGGCATACACCTTCCCCATCCAGGACAGCAGGGCAATCCGCAGGCGCTCTGACCGCGCCCCGCGCTGAACGGTGCGCCCCGTCTCAATGGCCTGCTGAGCTTCGGTGCGCCGGCCGAGCAACTCTGCACAGCGTTCCAGCCAGACGGCATTTTCAACGATCCCACGGGCCCCATCCTCCAGCTTTGTGTAGGCATCGAGTCCAAGGTCAAAAGCCTGGCAGGCCGTCTCCATATCCCCCAGCCGGAAAAATAACCGACCAGACAGTGTGACGAGCATGGCATCCAATTCCTGATCAACGAGGGAACGACTGCTCAGATTGGTGCGCGATGTGACTTGTCTGAAGAACTCCAGACCGGCCACCGCAGCGCGCCGGGCTGCCTCCGGGGATTTGCCCTCCAGTGCATCCAGGTAGGCAAGGCTGACTTCAGACAACAGGGCAGCCCGCTGATTGCCCGCGTTCTGTCCGAAATCACGGGCGCGCAGCCAGGCCTCCCGCGCCCGCCTGGTTTGCCCCAGATCGAGAAAGGCCGCACCGAGCATATACAGCGCTGTAGCCTCACGCCCGGCGTATTCAACCTCATCGAAAATGCGGGTGGCCCAGGCAAAGCGCACCAACGCCAGCCGTGAATCATCCGGGTTGGCCAGGAAGAAATACCCGATCCCTTCGCGGAAGAGGCGTTCGGCCTCGATGGCGCGGGACGCCGAGTTGAGTGTGGTGATGTTGGCCGGCACCGGGGGAAGTCCCGCCAGAAGCTGTCCGAGTTTGCCGGGCCCGGTCGCCACCGGCGTCAACCGACGGGAAATCACCAGCCGTCCCAGCTCTGACCAGGTCGCCTGAAGCTGATGGCGGGCCAGGACAACATCCAAAACCGTATTCCACGGCTCATCGTTGACGACCACCGTATCGGCGACCCGCTGCCACTGTTGTGCCTCTGGAAACTCGAAGCGGACACCAGCCTTGACCAGGATGCCCTGGATCACATCCGGGAGCGAACAGCTCTGACATTCAAAACTAATCCGTGCCCCCACATAGTCGGGGTCGCCATAGTGCAGCTTCGGCTTGGAAGCCGAGTTGGCATCCACCGGGGATTGCGCCGGGGAAAGTGTTGTCAGCAGGCAAAGCCAGAGACCAAGTAAGCGCAGATAAGCAATAGGTGAAACCATGGTTCTTTTTCTCGTGATGTCTTCTGTCATGTGTGTGATGACCACAAGAGGGCCCGTTCACGAGAAAAGATACATCAGAAAGGCAACGAGCAGGACCAGGAAGACCACGACTGCCGCCACCACCCAGCGCAGCCAGAGCTGACTGTCAGACGACGACTGCCCGTAGGTGGCCAGGCTGCTTCCGACCCAAGCTGTACTGGTTGTGGAGGGCAGGGTCTCCGAAGCTACACGCGGCGGGGCAGCCACTGGTGGCGGCACATTTGTAGGAGGGGCAGCCGTGGATGGTGGACGACGCTCAGCCGGACGCTGCCTGACGCTGGAAGCTGGTGGGACAGAAGTGTCCATCAGCGGCGGGGCGCCATTGGAAGGTGGGATGGAAGCATCCAGAATCTTTTCCACCAGCGGCGAAACCGGATCAAATGATGGGCTGAAGAGTCGCGCCACCCGTGCCAACTCTTCCGCAAACTCGCGGGCGCTGGCCGGGCGATCAGCTTTGGACTTCGCCAGGGCACGCATCACAAGGTCGTCCAAGGCTTTGGGAATTTCAGGATTGAGTTTGCGCAGGCTGGGCGGCGGTTCATTCGCGTGGAGCAGGGCCACTGCCACCGGCGTTACCGCCGTGAAGGGCACCTGCCCAGTCAGCATCTCGAACAATACGATGCCCAGTGAGTAAATATCCGAACGGGCATCCAGTTCCTGCCCGGTACACTGCTCCGGCGACAGGTAGTGCGGCGAACCGATAATCATCCCCTGACGGGTCAGCGGCGGGCCGCCCTTTGAAGTATCGGTCACAATCTTGGCAATGCCAAAATCAATAACTTTGGCGAAGTAGGACCCGTCCGGCTGGGGCGACAGAAAGATGTTTTCCGGTTTGATGTCGCGGTGGATGACGCCGCTGCGATGGGCGGCTTCGAGCGCCCCACACACCTGACGGGCAATGGCAATGGCCGTGGCATAGGGAAGCTTCTTTTGGCGTTCGAGGACTTTGCGCAGCGATTCGCCCTCAAACAACTCCATGACGATGTAGTTGATCTGGTCTTCCGTAACGCCAAAGTCCGTGACGGCAATGGCATTCGAGTGCCGGATACGGGCCATTGCCTGTGCCTCACGCTGGAAGCGCGCCACCGAAGTGGCATCGGACACCAGCGACGGATGCAGCACCTTAACGGCCAGTTGCGTATCCATCAGCAGGTGACGCGCACGATAGACCGATCCCATGCCCCCCTCACCAATCTTGGCCTCGATGTAGTACTTTCCATCGAGCGTCCGACCAATGAAAGCGTCCTGTTCTACGGTTTCCAAAGCGCCGCCATCAAACGGACAAAACCGCATCTGGTCGTGGAATTCCTTGCCACAGATGACGCAGCGCTTCATAACCGTTGTGCTTTGGAACAGGGAAGGGAGGAACAACGGACCGACCGTTGCAAAACAAATCAGCGATGTACAGGACGTACCAAATCTACAGAAGCCGTCTTTCGCTTGTCAAACAGACTCTCGGCGCACAACACTGCCCCGCCGGTCGGGGAGTGTCATGACCATCAACAATGTGGCAATGGATTCGTCAGGCGTGGGAGCGCAGTGAACAGGCGCTCGACGTACTCACCCAACTTCACCGGGACAATACGCTGGCGCGCCTGGCGGCCGGGGAAATCCGCGTGGATGAAACCCATCTGAACAAGGCACTGGCGACGACCCCTATGCGCGGTGTGCGGGAGGTCACACTCCAAACGCAAGAGGGCAGCTTTACCATCTCAGCTCGCAGCGAGCGGTTTTTTCTGGCCCGGGTGAGTGTCCCACTCCGTATCGAGCACATCACCTTCACACGCTATCGGCGGCGCATCTATCTCGTGCCGGCCGGCCCGGTCGCTGTCCATGGCACACGGCTCTGGCAGCGGGCTGCCGCCCATCTGCTGACCCTGCTGTTTCACCACGTGCTGGGCGAGGCGCATGCCCTGCGCGAAGCCGGTGACCCCTCGGCCGGGCTTCACTTCGACGGGCGTGGCCTGGAAGTCAACCTCAATCAGATTCCCGAAATGCGGGCAGCGCTCAATCTGGAATACACCCTGGCCGGACGGCGACTGCGCCCATTACACTTTGTTACCGTCAACTCAATTACCCCCGTTCCGGGGCATTTCATCGTCCGCACCTCGGTCAACTGGACAGAACTGGCCGAGGCGCTTCGGCGTCCGACAGTCTGAAGTTCAACATCCGCAGCCCACCAACCCCATGCTCATTGACACCATCACCAGCCGCAGCAACCCATTCGTCAAACGCTTCGTCGCCGCCCGCGAGGGACGGGATCGGCACGTCATCTTCATTGAAGGGGTGCGTCTGGTCGAGGAAGCCCTGCACAGTCACATCGTCTTTGAAGCCATCGCGTACAGCCCACGACTGTGCGACACCCCGCGCGGCGCACAACTGCTCGCCAACCTGCAATCGCAGCCCTGCCGGGGCGCCCTGCTGACCGAGGCGGTCATGGCGCATATCAGCGATGTGGAAACGCCACCGGGTATCGTGGCGCTGGGACGCCGCCCGGTGTCCACAATACCGGACATCACCAACTGCCCGGCGCCACTGTTCCTGCTGGCGGATGGTATCCAGTCCCCCGGCAACCTGGGGGCGCTGATTCGCACTGCCGAAGCCGCTGGTGCAACGGCAGCCTTGGTCACGGTCGGCACGGTGGACCCCTTCCAGCCCAAAGCTCTGCGGGCATCGGCCGGTTCGGCCTTCCGACTGCCCATCATCGCCGGCCCCAACGTGGCTGATGAACTGCGGAAACTTCATCGGCAGGGCATCTGCCTTGTCGCGGCTGACAGCCAGGGCGACACCCCCTACGAGGCTTTCGACTGGCGGCAGCCGGTGCTCATTTGGCTTGGTTCGGAAGGCCACGGTCTGCGCTCGCTGACCGACGAATGGCAAGCCCGGCTTGCTGCCCGCCTGATGATTCCCATGGAAGAACCGGTTGAATCCCTGAATGTTGCCGTGGCCGGCGCCTTGCTGCTCTATGAAGCCCGGCGACAGCGCCGACCATCAGCCGGGTCTCCGCCACCTGCCCCTCAGCAACCGCCGGCCGGGGGAGCGACCGATGCGCCGTAAGCTCATTGTCAATGCCGACGACTTCGGGATGTGCGTCGGTGTCAACACCGGGATTATCCGTGCTCACCAAGCTGGCATTGTGACGAGTACCACACTGATGGCCAACGGTCTGGCCTTTGATGACGCCGTGGCCCGCCTCCGCGATGCGCCCCGGCTGGGCGTCGGCATCCATCTTGTCCTCTTGGGCGGCCAACCGGTTGCTCCGCCATCTGACGTGCGTAGCCTGCTCGGCCCCGATGGCACCCTTCCCAACGATTTCGGGCTGTTTCTGCGCCGCCTCCTGCGCCGGGAACTCCGCCCGGCGGAAATCGAAATCGAGTTCCGCGCCCAGGTGGAAAAAGTCCTCGCCGCCGGGCTGCAACCCACGCATCTGGACAGCCACAAACACACGCATGCCCACCCACAGGTGCTGGACGCGATGCTCCGGGTCGCTGAAAGCTATGGCATCCAGTCTGTGCGGCGGCCGCATGAACGCCTGACCTTCGCTTCGCTGGCCGGGTTGCGGCCCGGTGAAATCCTGACCTTCATCCAACAGAAAGCCAGCGCGCTGGCCCTGGCCCGCTATGCGGCGGACTTCCGGGCGCGGCTGCGGACAGCCAGCGTCCGCACCCCGGATGCTTTCTTCGGCTTTGCCCACACCGGATTGCTCAATCCCGCCCTTATCTGCTATATCCTTCGCCTTTTGCCCGTCGGGACGAGTGAACTGATGTGCCACCCGTCTGAGATGGATGATACCCTGCGGCACTACCCGACCCGTCTCAAGGCATCGCGCGTCCGGGAACTGGCCGCCCTGACTGATGCCCGGGTGCGGGCTGAAATCACCCGGCAGAACATTCAGCTCGTGAGCTTTGCCCATCTCGATCACTGTAATGAACCGCGTACGACCGACCATGCTCGATGAAACCGACCAACTCCCGCCGCCGGAAATTTCGGTCGTCATCCCCATGCACAACGAAGAGGGCAGTGTCGAAAAGCTCTACGAACGCCTGTGCACCGTTCTGGAAGCCCACTACCCCTCGTTTGAAATCATCTTCGTGGACGATGCCAGCCGCGACCGGACGTACCAGCTTCTGGCCGACATTGCCGCCAGCGATTCCCGGGTGACAGTCATCAAACTCAAGCGCAACTTCGGGCAAACGCCGGCCCTGGCCGCCGGTTTCGATTACGCCCGGGGTGACATCATTGTGTCCATGGACGGCGACTTGCAACATGACCCCAGCGACTTGCCGGCCCTGGTGGAACCCATTTATGCCGGCTACGACCTGGCCAGCGGATGGCGGCATAAACGGATTGACAACCTCGTGCTGCGCCGTATCCCCTCGCGGGTGGCCAACTGGCTGATGGCCAAGCTGTCAGGCGTCGAGCTGCACGACTTCGGCACGACCTTCAAAGCCTACCGGCGCGACACCATCAAACGCATCCGGCTGTATGGCGAACTCCACCGGTTCATTCCGGCGCTGGCAAGCTGGAACGGCGCGCGCATCATTGAAGTCCCGATCAAGAACATCAACCGGGAAGATGGGCAATCCCACTACGGCCTCTCACGGACCTTCCGGGTGCTGTTTGACCTCGTTACCGTGCGGTTTCTGCTCAAGTACGTCACCCGCCCCCTGCACTTCTTTGGCATGCCGGGCCTGCTCAGCCTCTTTGTCGGGATGAGTATCTGGGCAGTACTGACGACCAGGAAGCTCTGGACAGGCGGCGACGTTTTCACAGTCCATGCCCCCTGGATGATGATGGGCACGCTGTTGATTCTGGCCGGTATCCAGCTTTTTTCGACGGGCCTGGTTGCCGAGCTGCTGGCACGTACCTATTTTGAGTCACAGGGGCAGCCGATTTACACCATTGAAAAGGTAGTGCACTATCCCTCGGCGCGTCCGCCGGCCTCGGCAACGCCGCTCCGCACCTAGCCTTCCCGCAGATATGGGCGCAACCGGTGAGGCGTGCCGTCTATGACGGCTTTTGCCGGCCAACCGCAAACATTTGGGTGCCATGTTCGACAAACTGAAAGCGATTGAAGAGAAATACGACGCCCTCACGGCACAACTCAGTGACCCTGAGGTGGTTGCTGATGCCGCGCGTTATGCCAGGCTGGCCAAGCAGCACAGCGAACTGACGGAAGTCGTGGAGAAATTCCGGGAGTACCGCACCATTGACGCCAACCTGGCCGGCGCGCGGGAACTGCTCAACGAAACGGATGACGCGGAAATGCAGGCGCTGGCGCGGGAGGAAATTGCGCTGCTTGAAAAGCAGCGGGCAGAATGTCAACTCGAACTGGCACGCCTGCTGACCCCCAAGGACCCCAACGACGGCAAGAATGTCCTGCTCGAAATCCGGGCTGGAACCGGCGGCAATGAGGCGTCGCTGTTCGCCAGCGAACTGCTGCGCATGTACCTGCGGTATGCCGAACGGCAGGGCTGGCGGGTACAAATCCTGGATGAATCCCTGTCGGAAGTCGGTGGACTCAAGGAAGGTATTATGCTTATCGAAGGGGCGCGGGTTTATTCCCGTCTCAAGCACGAGTCCGGGGTTCACCGGGTCCAGCGGGTGCCGGCCACAGAATCGGCCGGGCGCATTCACACCTCGACGGTGACGGTCGCCGTTCTGCCCGAAGCCGAGGAAGTGGAGGTCGAGATTGACCCCAAAGACGTTCGGATTGACACGTTCTGCTCTTCAGGCCCGGGGGGGCAATCGGTCAACACTACCTACTCTGCCGTGCGCCTGACCCACCTGCCTACAGGGATTGTCGTGTCCATGCAGGATGAGAAATCCCAGATCAAGAACCGGGAAAAAGCCTTTCGGATTTTGCGTGCCCGGCTGCTTGACCTGGAGCGGCAGAAGCAACACGAAGCCATTGCCGGCGAACGCCGCGCCCAGGTGGGCACCGGTGAGCGCAGCGAAAAGATTCGTACCTACAACTTCAAGGAAAATCGCGTCACGGACCATCGCATCGGACTCACCCTGCACCAACTCGACACCGTACTGGAGGGCGATCTGGACAGCTTGCTTGACCCACTTGTGGCCCACTTTCAGGCGCTCAAAATGCAGACTGAAGTTGCGGCCTGAAGTCCACCCCCATGGTCGAGACACCCCAACCAACCACAACCCTCGTGGTCGCCGCCGTCTGTGTGGACGGCCCGCGCGTGCTGCTGACCCAACGACCGCCCACTGGACGGTTCGCCAACCAGTGGGAATTTCCCGGCGGCAAACTTCACTGGAACGAAGCTCCTGAGGCTGGACTCCAGCGCGAACTGAACGAAGAACTCGGCGTGCAGATTGCCGTCGGCTCCCCCCTGCACATCATTCACTATGCCGTGGATGCCCGGCAGGCCTTCGCCGTCATGTTCTACTGGGCGCGCATCACTGGCGGCGTCCCGGCCTTGCGTGGCGTTCAGGCCGCCTGCTGGGTGCGGCCGGAAGAGATGACCACGTTGGACATTCTGGCCCCCAACCGCCCGGTGGTCGCCCGCCTGTGCCAACTCGCGGCCCGGCCCGGCGGGCTGTGTCCGCAGTTTGATTGAGACAGTCCGGCCGCAGCGCCGGCGTCCGGCTGGAGCCCGGCAGGTGTGCAGAGCATCAGGCCGACGGCAGGTTGTCCGCCGTGTCCGGTTGGCCCGGCACTTTCCAGAAACCGCTTGGAATAGGGTGCTCAAGGGCTTCACTTTCGACCACGCAGACGCGATCGCGTCCATTCTGCTTGGCGCGGTACAGCGCGCGGTCAGCCAGCTCCAGAAGTTGCTTGGGGTCGCTGGTGTCCGAGGGCAGAGCAGCCACCCCCAAGCTGACGGTCAGGCGCCCGCCGGGCTGCGACTCCCGCCCGGCAAAGGGATATTCGGCCACCCGCCGCCGCAGCCGCTCGGCCAGCACCGCCGCCTGGCTCTTGGGGGTGTTGGGCAACAGCACCACGAACTCTTCACCACCGTACCGCGCCAGAACATCACTGCGCCGGAAACAACGTTCCATCAACCGGGACAGGTCTTTGAGCAACTCGTTGCCGGCTTCGTGGCCATTGGTGTCATTGAAGTGCTTGAACCGGTCCACGTCGAGCATGATGATGGACAGCGGATTTCCGCTCCGTTCCGCCAGCTCGGCTTCGCGGGTGAGCTTTTCCAGAAAGTAGGCGTGATTGAACAGGCCCGTCAGGCCGTCGGTGATGGCCCGGTGCCGGGCACTGTGGTAGGCCCGCAGCATCGCTTCAAATTCACGCTTCTGGGCAATAAGCGCCTTGACGCGCATGAGGAGTTCCCTGCGGTTGATGGGCTTGGTGAGGACATCCGTCGCGCCGACTTCCAGCCCGCGCAGTTTCTCCGTGGTCTCCGGCGAGGCCGTCAGCATCAGGACCGGCAGATAGCGGGTGGCCTCGGTTTGTTTGATGAGACGGCACAGTTCATAACCATCGGTCATCGGCAGGGAAGCATCGAGGAGGACGACATCCGGCAACCGCGTAGCTGACTCGAAGTAGTTGGCATGGAGCATGGCCGCCGTGTCGTTGCCGGACGCCACGACAAGCTGCACCCGGAGGTTTTCGCTCTCCAGAATCGTGCGCAGAAGATTCCCGCTTTCGGCGCTGGCATCCACGATGAGCACCTGAGACATTTCCAGTTGCGAGGCGGACAAGCGGTGTGGGAGACGGAAAATCAGACGGCAGCCCTGCGTGGCGTCGCCCTCGACCGTCAGGGTCGCGCCGTGGAGTTGCAGGATGCGATAGGTCACACTCAGCCCCAAGGCAATACCACGGGAGGGCACCTGGCTGGCCGCGTTTTGCAGGGCACGATAGGTGGCCAGCCGCTGCTCGGCCACGATGCCGGACATGTCATCCTGAAGGGTGATGACCAGGCTCTGGACATGGCTGGAAACACGCTGTAACTCACCGGTCAGGCACAGCATCCCACCCCGTGGGATGTACCGGAGGGCGTCGTCCAGAAGCTGGGAAAGGGCTTCGTACAGCCGGGCTTCATCGCCCACAATCATGCCAGCCGCCGGATCGAGCCGGACTTCCAGCCGGACCTGCCGGCGCTCCGCCAGGGGTGCAAAGGCCGACTGGACGGACTGAAACAGGCGCGCCGCCGAAAATTCACGAATATCCAAGGCATCCCCGCCTCGTTCGAGCCGAACCAGGCGCATGAGATCATCCACAATGTGGAGCAACGCCTGTCCGCCAGCTTCAATGTGGCGCAGAAAACTGCGCTGGGTATCGGTCAGTGGCCCATAGGTGGCATCCTGCAGCATCTCGCAGTAACCCAGCACCGTCGTCAACGGAGCGCGCAGCTCGTAATCCACGTTGGCAATGAACTTTTCGCGGTCGCGGATGGACTGCTCACCCAACTCGGTCAACCGCTCGATGGCATGCCGCGCCGCTTCCAGTTGGCGGCTCATCTCCACCACCTGGGCTTCCGCTTCGGTCAGGCGGGCGCACCATCCGCTTTCGCGGATGAGAAACGACCAGGACAACTCCTGTCCGGCCAGGGCGGCTTCCAGTTGCTCATCTGCCGCCGACTCCACCAGCAGGACGCCACACAACAACTGATCAAGGGTAAACCGCCGCAGCAGCAGCGCCGTGCTGTCAGCCACCGCAAAGGGGAAGCCAGGCAGCGCAGCACGTGGCACGCAGACCAGAAGGTTCGCCCGAATGGCGTCGAGCCGTTCGGTCAGCGTTGTTTCAAGGGTCTCACGGGCAAACTCCTCGTAGCCCACCGAGGCCAGCAGACGAAACCGCTCGTCATCAAAAAAAGCCACGGCCAGCGGCGCCTGCGCCAGGTGCCGGGACAGCGCCGTGGCCGCCTGTTGCAGACGGTAGATCAGAGCCGGCGTGAGTGATTTGGAAACCCAGGTCTTCAAAGTTTTCAGGGACAAGCCACCACCCCCTCAACCACAGCGCATGGGCGCTTCCCCCGCTGGACGGCACAGAGCCGGGACCGGCTGCAAGGCTGAACTGGCGCTTGCTGCGCATTATGCCGACGGCTGGGAGCTTGCCGCAAGCATCCCGCAGGCGGCGAAAATGTCCCGCCCGCGCGGGCGGCGGAGATAGGTCGGCAAGCCCTTCGCCCGCAGCAGCGCCTGAAAGCGCAGCACCCGCTCCGGCGGCGGCGGTTGAAAGGGAAGTCCCGGCACGGGATTGTGCGGGATGAGGTTGACCTTGGCCGCTTCCCGGGCCCGCAGTGGCGCCAGCCAGCGCAGCAGTGCCCGCGCCTGCTCATCCGCGTCATTGACGCCACCCAGCAGCACATACTCGAAGGTGATCCGCTCGCCCGGATGCCGTGGAAACATCAGGCACGCCTCACGCAAGGCTTCCAGCGGGTAGGTCAGGTTGACCGGCATCAGCCGCGCCCGCAGGTCATCGGTGGCCGCCGTCAGCGAAACCGCCAGGCGCGGACGGTCCGGCTCGCGTCCCAAGGCGATGATCCGGGGGACAATCCCAACGGTTGACAGCGTCACCCGCCGGGGAACAATGTGCAGTCCTTCCGGGTCGGCCAGGACACGGAGCGCGTGGAGCACGTGGTCGTAGTTGAGCAACGGCTCCCCCATCCCCATCAACACCAGATTGACGCCAGCCGGACGCGGTTGTTGCCAGCGATGGACAGCATCCCGCAACACGTACAAGACCTGCGCGACGATTTCGCCCGCCGTCAGATTCCGCTGCAATCCCAGGGTCGCCGTGGCGCAAAAGGCACAGCGCATGGGACAGCCTGCCTGCGAAGAAAGGCACAACGTGATCCGTCCGCCATCGGGAATCCAGACGGTTTCAATGGCATGCCCGTCGCGTACGGTGAACAGGTAGCGGCGTGTCCCATCCGCAGCCTCGAAGACTTCCATCAGCGACAGCGGCCGCAGGTCGGACTCAGCCGCCAGCCCGGTGCGTAGGGCGCGGGGCAGCTCCAGCGCCGCTTCGGGCGTTTCGACGAGCCGCCGGTGGAGCGCCTGGAAAAGTTGCCGCCCGCGATACGCCGGCAGCCCACGCTCCACCATGAAGGCGCACATCTGCTGGCAGGTGAAGCCCAACAGGTCGTGGCCCGCCATGGCGACGGATGCGGATGACATGGGCACCAACAACCTCCCTTCTCCTGGCTTCAACCCGGATTCCACGTGCACGGGCAACAGCCTATCAAAGCATGCCCGTGACCACTGACCAAGCCAGTCCCGTGCCCGGCGGCAGCCGCCCAAAACACCCGCCCTGGGCTGGAAAGCATACGCGCCGAAGCACAAAGTACGTTAGCCTACGCACAGGACGACCGCCGTTGGCTTACATTTGTAAAAAAATGTTTTGACCTGCCCTCCGGTCGGTCATCCACCAGAACCGACAGAACAGCTTTACTGAGTCTTGTGCTTTCCTTGGCGGCTGTTTCCTTGACCGTTATGTTTTCCTTGCCTTTCTGTCCAGGGTGAAACGACGATGCCGACGCGAGCTTTCTGCGACTGCTGTGACGAACCGACCCGGCAGCTTTTCGACATCACGCGCATCCCGGAACTGGCTTCCGTGGTACGCCAGTTTGGCTACCGGGCCGTGTGTCAGGCTTGCTATGACAATCTCTTTGAGGAACTCGAACGCGAACGGGAACGCGAGGAAGAAGATGTGGATGCCTAGCCCCGGCCCCACTCCGGGTGCCCGTTCGCCATCCCGCGAATCGCTGAAACCGGCGCTATCAAGCCCGGCGCAAGGTTTTGAAAAACCATGAACAAACAAGCTGAAGTCGTCATTATCGGTGGCGGCGTGATCGGATGCAGCATTGCCTATTTTCTGACCCGGCACGGGTGCCGCGACGTGCTCATTCTCGAACGTGAGAACTTTCAGGGCAAACACTCCACCGGACGGAGCGCTGGCGGCGTTCGCCAGCAGTTTGCCACCCCGGTCAACATCCGCATGTCGCGCTTTTCCATTGATTTTTTCACGCACTTCGAGGAACTCACCGGACAGGACCCCGAATACCGGCGCTATGGCTACCTGTTCATTGCCACCGAGCCGGCCCATGTGGACTACCTGCAACAGAATCTGCGCGTCCAGCAGGCGGAAGGTATCCCCGTGGAGTTTCTGACCCGCGAAGACATTGCCAAACTTGTTCCTCAGCTTTACGTCGAAGACGTACTGGGCGGCACTTATTGCCCAACGGATGGCTTCGTTGACCCCTACAGCATCATGCAGGGCTTCAACCGCAAGGCCCGCGAACAGGGGGCGCGCATCGAACTGGAGACCGAAGTGCTGGATTTCACCGTGGAGCACGGACGCATCACGGGTGTGGTCACGAACCGGGGGCACATTGCAACGCCGGTAGTTGTCAACGCCGCCGGGGCCTGGTCGCATCTGGTCGGACGCAAGCTCGGCGTGGACATCCCCATCCGTCCCACCAAGCGGCAAATCGTGACGACCGAACGCTTTGATGAACTGCCCCGCGAGTTGCCCATGCTCGTGGATTTGAGCACCGGCTGCTACATGCGCAAGGAAGGCGACGGCGTCATGCTGGGCTGGGCCGATCCCGACGAGCCGGAAAGTTTCGATACGACCTTCAACCCGGACTTCATTGACGCCATCATCGAGCGGGCGCTTCCGCGCGTGCCCTGCCTGGCAAACGCCGCGATCAACCTGCGCCGCTGCTGGGGCGGACTCTACGACATCTCGCCCGATCACCACGCCATCGTCGGCCCGGTGCCGCAGGTCGAAGGCTTCTATGTCTGCACCGGCTTCAGTGGGCACGGCATCATGCACTCGCCGGCCATGGGAACGGCCATTGCCGAAATGATTTTGTTTGGCGAATCCCGTACCCTCGACGTGAAACCGCTCTCCATCGAACGCTTTTCCACCGGCGAACTGCTGCACGAAACGGCCGTCATCTGACGCCCCATGGCCCCTACCTACGCCATCTTTGGCGCCACTTCGGGCATTGCGCGGGCGGTCATTGCCGAGCTGGCCCGGCGCGGCATCACCTTGGTGCTCGCCGGACGCAACCTGCCCGAAGTCGAACGCATTGCCGCCGATACTCACCTGCGCTACGGCGTTCCAACCCACAGCCTGGCGTTTGACGCCTGTGACCTGTCCAGCCACGGCGCGGTCTGGACGGCAGCCGTGGCATGTACCGGCCGCCTGGATGGCATCCTCGTGGCTTTCGGAACGCTGACCGACCAGAAACAGGCCGAGCAGGATGTTGCCGCTGCCGAAGCCATGATTGCCTCGAACTACGTCGGCGTGGTGTCGCTGGTGACGCACGCCGCCAACTACTTTGAAAAGGAACGCCGGGGCGTCATCGGCGTGATTTCCTCTGTAGCTGGCGATCGCGGACGCCAGAGCAACTACGTCTATGGCTCAGCCAAGGCAGGCGTCACGGCCTTCTGCCAGGGGCTGCGGCAGCGACTTTTCAAAAGCGGCGTACGGGTCGTCACCATCAAGCCAGGAATTGTGGACACGCCGATGACCTACGGGATGAAGCTCCCCCCTCTGGTTGCCAGGCCGGAGCGCGTCGCGCGGGACATTGTGCGCGCCCTGTACCGCGCCGACGGCGACATCTACACCCCGTTTTTCTGGCGCTTCATCATGCTGGTCATTCGGATGATTCCCGAACCCATCTTCAAACGGCTCTCACTATGACCGATGTCCGGCATCGCTGGTGGTGGCTGCTGCTCCCCATCAGTTGGATGGCGGCGATTTTTGTGTTTTCAAGCGACTGGCTTGCCTGGCGCAACACCGCGCCGGTGGCCTACGGCTGGCTGCGGTGGTGGCGGCCCTACCTGGATGAGCAGCAACTTGAAAGCCTGCACCTCCTCCTGCGCAAGCTGGGGCACGTCACCGAGTATGCGCTGCTGGCCGTGCTCTGGTACGTGGCCCTGCGCCGGGCCCACCGGTGGCAGGCGTGGCAGGCCGGACTGGGCGCAGCGGTGATTTCCATCCCCTATGCCGCGCTGGACGAATGGCGGCAGACGTTCACGGCAGAACGCAGCGGAAGCCTTGCCGATGTGCTGCTGGACAGCCTTGGTGTCGGACTGGCCATCGGCAGCATTGGCCTGTTCCATGTGATACGAATCAGCGCAGACGCTGGCGCAGGCGTCCGAGATATTCGTACATAGCCCGCTCGGACTGATGCAGCCCGGCGCCGCTCGGATAGATGTCGCCCGGCGTCCATACGCCATCTGATCCTGCGGCCTGAAAGTCGGTCGGCGCCGGCAGCGCGTGCAATCCCTGCTTCCGGCAGGCTTCCAGCGCGCGCGGCATGTGCGCGGCCGAAGTGACGAGCAGAAACGGGTCCTGTCCGACGAGTCCGGCCACGGCGGCCACTTCCTCGACGGTATTGCGCCCCACGGGCTGGACGGCAATCCGTTCGGGGGAAACACCAAGGGCGCAGGCGGCGTCCCGCATCACTTCGCCGGCCGGGCGCGGCGTGAACACGGCTCCGCCGGATGTCACCAACCGGGCCGCCGGCAACAGGCGGTGCAGCCGGATGCCTTCGATGAGCCGTCGCAGGGAGGCGTCCGAAAGACATTCCGTGGGCGGCAGGTGTTCATCACCGCCCACGCCGCCCCCCAAAACGACAATCCAGCGGATGCTTTGGGCCTTCGGCGGGATTTCACCCCGTGGGGCAAACATAACCTGCCCCTGCTCCAGGGGTGCCAGCAGGGCATTGGCTGTCCAACCGTGACTGGCCACCACGAGAACCGCGGCGGACACCGTCACCACGGCTTTGCCTGCCCGTTGCCAGCGGGAAAACCACAGCAGCCCCAGTCCCACTCCCAGCCCAATCAGCACGAGGGACAGCGGAAACAACAGCGGCACCAGAAACTTTTCGAGAGCGAACACACGCTATTCCACCGTCACGCTCTTGGCGAGATTGCGCGGCTGATCCACGTCGCAGCCGCGCCGTACGGCAATGTGGTAGGCCAGCAACTGCAACGGCACCACGGCCAGCACGGCGGAGAGCAGTTCACTTGTGGCCGGAATGGGAATGACATACTCAGCCAGCCCGGCAGCCTCGGTATCGCCTTCCGTGACAATGGCGATGACACGCCCATCGCGGGCTTTGACTTCCTGCAGATTCGACAGCGTCTTTTCGTACCGCAGCTCGGAAGCCGCATGGCCAACTTCCCGGGGCATCACCATGACAACCGGCAGGCGCTCGTCAATGAGCGCGTTCGGTCCGTGCTTCATTTCCCCGGCTGGAAAGCCCTCGGCGTGAATGTAGCTGATTTCCTTGAGCTTGAGTGCGCCTTCCAGCGCAATGGGAAAGTTCACGCCGCGGCCGAGGTAGAGAAAATCTGACGCCCGGAAAAACTCTCTGGACAGTTCGGCAATGGCCGCGTCCTGCTCCAGCGCAGCTTCCAGTTTGACCGGCAGGGCCAGCAGTTGTTCGACGTGCTTCATCACGGCCGTCGGCGATAATGTCCCCCGGCACTGCCCCAGATGCAGTGCCAGCAGGTAGAGCGCCACGATCTGGGAAGTAAACGCCTTGGTGGAAGCCACCGAAATTTCCGGCCCGGCATGGGTCAGCAGGACGCCGTGGGCTTCGCGCGCGGCCATCGAGCCGGGCACGTTGCAGATGGCGAAGGTGTGGCAACCACGCTGCTTGGCTTCGCGCAGCGCTGCCAGCGTGTCGGCGGTTTCGCCGGACTGCGTGATGACAACGACCAGCGTCCGCTCATCGAGCAGCGGATTGCGGTAGCGGAACTCACTGGCGTAGTCCACCTCGACCGGCAGGCGGGCCAGTTCTTCGATGAGGACTTTCCCAACCAGTGCCGCGTGCCAGCTCGTCCCACAGGCTGGAATCACGAGCCGGGTGAATGCCTGCCAGTCGGCGTCGGGAATGTCCGTCGGATCGAGATACACCCGTCCTTCATCCAGACTGACCCGCCCGGCCAGGGTTTCCCGGATGGCATGTGGCTGCTCGTGGATTTCCTTGAGCATGAAGTGTTTGAAGCCGCCCTTCTCCGCCAGGACAGGGTCCCAGGTCACGCGCTGCACGGGCGGCGTCACCGGCCGCCCGGCAAAGTCCGTGAAGGTGACTTCGCTGGGGCGCACCACGGCCACCTGCCCGTCTTCGAGAAACACCACCTCGCGGGTGTGCTGGAGAATGGCTGTGACATCGGAAGCCACGAAGTTTTCCCCCTGCCCCAGCCCGACAATCACCGGCGGGCCAAAACGCGCCGCCACAATCACATCCGGCTCATCAGCCGAAATCACGGCCAGGGCGAACATCCCCGAAAGTTCGGCAATGGCCTGCCGGACGGCATCCGCCAGCCCCAGACCCGCCTGCCAATACTTACCGATGAGGTGGGCAATCACCTCCGTGTCCGTCTGCGTCACGAAGGTATGGCCTTCCCGTTCCAGTGCCCGCTTCAGGGAAAGGTAGTTTTCGATGATGCCGTTGTGGACGACCACCACCCGCCCACTGGCGTCGCGGTGCGGGTGGGCATTTTCCTCGGTGGGGCGTCCGTGGGTGGCCCAGCGGGTATGTCCGATGCCGTAACTGCCGGTGAGCGGTGCCCGCTGAATGACGGCTTCCAGGTTGTAGAGTTTTCCCGATGCGCGCCGCAGTTCAAGCTGCCCATCGGCTACAACGGCCAGTCCGGCCGAGTCATAACCCCGGTATTCCAACCGCTTGAGACCATCGAGCAGAACCGAAACGACCGGCTTGGCACCGACATAACCAACAATACCGCACATGGACAGCAGCCTTCTTTCAGGGCAGGGAATCCGTCTCCGGTGCTTCATCCGGCGCAGTGTTGCCGGGCGACGCATCAATGGAATGACCGTAGCGTTTTTCGACCAACCGCTGGTTATTCAGGCGAAAAACCAGGCGGTTTGGCTCAATCCTTTCGAGGACACCATCGTAAAAACGCATCCCGGCGCGCACCACGAGGGTGGTTTCGTCCTCGACGCGGATAAACGCTGTCACTCCCCGGGCCGATTCCGAAATGCCCAGTACTTCGACCCCGGCGATGAGATAGGGTAGGGTGTCCTCGCGCTTGATTTTTTTGGCTTCAAGCTGCTCGCGGTAGGCAGCCACCCGTGCTTCAACCGGGGGATACTTGTCTTTGGCCGGACGTGGTGGAGCTTCAGCCGGCGCGGCCGGGCGGCCAGGCGTGGCAGCCGGACGTGCTGCCTTGCGCCTGGCGCTCGCCGGGCGGGTCGTCTGGGCCAGTCCACTGGCGCTGTCCAGGGCCAGCAGCAGGGCACCCACCGCCAGCGGCTTCCACCACGCGGCGTGGTGCCAACAATACCGAGGGAAAGTATCTGTCTCCATGGGGGGTACATCACTCACTGGGGTTGGTGTAGTAACCGGCGCGGTGGCGCACTTTCCAATCGGGATGGCGCGGCACTTCAATGCGGATGGTGCGGAACGTGGCTGCTTCATTTGCCGGTGTATAGGCCAGAACGAAGCGTTGCCGCAAATCGGTGTCAATCTGCTCGAACGCCGTAAAAAACTCACGGTCCAGCCGTGGGAAAAAGGCCTGTCCACCGGTTGCCGCGCATAGGCGTTCCAGGTCCGCCCGATTGACCGTCCGCTGGTCGTCCGTTGCGGTCAACTCCGGTTGCCCGATGCCCAAGGCGTAGATGCTCACCTGATTCTGCCAGGCGTATTCGATGACTTCCCCGACCCGAACCAAACCTTCGCTGTCAAAGCCATCGCTGATGGCAACCACCACCCGCCGTCGCTCGTCCGTTGCTTCCGGGATCAGCTCAATGGCGGCATACAGAGCCGCATAGAGCGCAGTTCCCGGTGGTGTGGCCTGCCTGGGATCGAAGGGCATCACCCGTCCCAGTGGCGACGGCAGCCGCTCATCCAGAGTCGCCAGCGACTGCCGCAGGGCGTCCAGGCTGCCCGTCAGCGGTTGTGCCAGCAGCAGGTCCTGCTGACAGGCGAGCAGAGCCGCACGATCCTGGGGCAGTCGCAGGATGCGTTCGAGAAACGTCAGCGTCGCCCGCTTGGCCAGTGGCAGGCGGCCGACCATGCTGCCGCTGCAATCAAGCACCACGACAACCGTCGTGGGCAGGTCAGGTGCCCGTCCCAGTGCGACGATATCCTGCTCGACGCCATCTTCAAAGAGCTTGACATCGGCGGCCGTAAGCGTCGTAACCGGACGATTGAGTCGATCCACCACGGTGAACGGCACAAGCACCTGCTGGGCGCGCAGTGTCACCAGGGTGTCATCCGGCACCGCAGCACGCTCCTGGGCTGTGGCTTCTGCAGCACCCAATCCCAGGCTACACAGGGCGGCCAGCAGACCCGGCCACAGACTTCCAACCCAGACCCGGAACCGGACCAGGGCAGTCCGCTGACTACGGCTCCGGGTTGCCGAATACGCCCCGTGGGCTGTGTCCGTTGGTTTTGGCCAGTTCATTGATGGCAGCCCGCAACTCGTACCTTTCCGCCGCCGGTATCAGCATCCGCCGCAGACGTTCAAGGCGTTCCTTCGTGTCAGTCAACTCCATCAGCGCCATCTTCTGGTCTTCGCTCATCTGCAACAGCGACGCCACGAGAAACGACAACGCCCGTGGGTCTTCCGGCAGCTCATCCGGGAAGCTGTCGTCCTCGCGACTCATCGCGCGAATGGCCTTGACCGTTCGCTTGAAGGTCGCACGCACGGCTTCAACAATTTCGGTGAGGTCTTCCCGCACCGGCTGATCATCGAAAAAGGTGACGAGACCTTCCAGATAAGGCTCATCCTGAAAGTATTCGAGGGCATGGTAGCGTGCCAGTCCGGTTGTGAGGATATTCATCCGCCCCTCTTCCAAGGGCACCATCGCCAGGATGAAGGCCGCACACCCGACGCGCCCCACAGGCGGCGGGAAACCTTCTCGTCCCCTGACAAAAGTCACACCGAAGATTTTTTCCCCGGCCAGGCAATCACGCACCATGGCCTTGTACCGCTCCTCAAAGATATGCAGCGGCAGCATCATCCCTGGAAACAAGGCGACCGGGAGCGGAAAGATGGGAATCCGCTTCGTACCTTCAAGGATGGGCAAGGGTTGGTTCATAGCAAGTCATCAACAGCACGAATTCTAACCAGCGTATGATTTCACACCTGGTCGGGTTTTGTCGAAGCCAGATGCCCTGTTGCAGCCGGAAAGGGTACGGACCCCGCCGGTGGCCTGGGCACCGCCAATACCACCGGCGCGGCAAAGCCCGCCTGGCGACTCAAAAACGGATAGTATAACGCACCGTCAGGTTGCGTCCCGGTGCATCTATCCCGGACGAAATCGTGCGGTAGTTCTGATCGAGCAGGTTGTCCAGGGCCACCAGCAGGTGATGCCGCTCGCCAAAGCGGTATCCTCCGCGCAGGTTGAGTGTGGCCCATCCGGGCAGGCGTGGAAACAGCGGCGCGCTGGCGACCGCCCCCAACACACGGGCTTGAACTTGCGCCAGAGTTTCGCCGGTCAGCCGCAGCCGGTCATCAGCCGTGCCCAGCCGCCCATCGGGGCCGGCTTCGACAAACCCCCGCACCGTTGCGCCCCGGCGGAAAAAGTTTTGAATCTGGGTGCGCGTCCGGGCCGCACCAATCCGGCGGTCATCGAGATTGAGCGACGACAGGCGCGTTTGCCGGTGGGCAGCCGCCACAACGCCTTCCACCCACCAGGCGCGACCGGGCGGCTGATAGCGCAGCCGCAGCAACCCCTGTGGCGGCGGGGTTCCACCTTCCACATCGGGCGGCCGCCCGGTGGCGCGGTCTTCCGCATGCAGCCAGGTAAAGTTGCCGCCAAGTGACCAGCTCGCCGTCAGCCTGACGCCCAGCGAACTCTCAACGCCGTAAATACGCGCACCGGTGAAGTTGGCCCGGACGCGCACGGGACTCGTTGCCGGCGCGACGAACACCGCCCCCGTCGGCAGTTGCGCCGTGATGATTTCCGTCCCCAGGCGCGTCCCCACCGCCCCCGGCGGCAGGATCAGGGTCTGCGTGGTGAGCAGATCGTTGATGTTCGTCACAAAGCCGGTCAGATCGGCATCCATCCGTCCATTGCGGTAGCGCAGGCTGCCTTCGTAGCTCAGACTGCTTTCCGGGATGACCTGTCTGACCGGCAGCCCGGTTGACACGGCGGAAGCGTCGGCAGTTGTGCCGATGAAGGCCTGCCGTCCGGCAACGGCTGGCGCAGCGATTTCATAGACACCATTGCCCTGCAGACCCAGCGATCCCAGGTCGGTCATGTTGGGCGGACGAAAGCCACGGGCCACATTGCCGGCCAGCACCCAGCCGCGCCCCAGTTGCCAGGCCCCGCTGAAACGGAACGTCCAGGCTGCCGTGCGTACGCTGTCGTCCTCGACCACCGCGCGCCCTCCGACGAGCGCATTGTCGCGGGCGCGGGCGCGGTAGGAAGCCACGCCATAGCGCAGGCTGGCCGCCAGGCGCAGCCGGCTCGGCACAGCTTCCCACACATCCTGCACAAAGAAGCCGTAGTTGTTGAAATACGCGCCATTGGGTACGCGCGGACGGGCCGCCGTGGCGATGCCGGTCACGGGATGGGCATCGAAGGCGCGCGCCCGCATGACATCGCGGTACACATCCGCGCCGCCCAGCACCGTGTGCCGTCCGGGAAGCGTCTTCGCACCAGACAACGCCAGGCCAACGGCCCGGGTGCGTTCATACTGGGCGTTGATGAGCGCCTGGGGATTGCCCTGCCCGCCCTGATTGATCCGTTCTTCCCGCTGGATGTTGAAACTGCCGGTGACGGTCACACTGTCCAGACCGCCCACCCGCTGGCCGTCATAGCGCAGGTAGCCAAAGTCCAGCATCAGGTTGCCCAGTTTCGCCAGCAGGTTGCCGTCACCGCCCAGCAACTGATCGGAGCGTTGGCCGCCGTCCTGCTGTCCACGCTGGTAATGGACGACGAACTGGTGTCCGGCGCGGGGTGTCGCCACGGCCTTGAGGCTGCCGGCATATTCGGTGAAGGCGGTATCCGGTTGGCGGGCGCCGTAGAAGCGGTTTGAAGGCAGGTCAAAAAACCGGGTCACGGCCGCACGGGAGTCCACGCCGCCGCCGGCGCGCAGGGTATTGATGCGCCGTCCGGCCAGGTTGACCACGCCACCGAAGCGTGGGGTGCCGAAGGACAGACGGGTGGCGTGGCCGAAGCCGGACGTGGCACTGATGCCAAAGAAGGTGCTTTCTCCCTGAAACACAAAACCGCCGGTGGTCAGAGGCGCGGTGGCCGTGAGCAACTGGACGCTTCCCCCCAGGCTGTCGCTGCCGTACTGCGCGCCGTGCGGCCCGTGCAGCACCTCCACGCCGCGCAAGCTGCCTGGTTCGAGCAGGTTGAAAAACGTACTGATGCCGCCCCGCTGCGCGCCTGTCGTGTAGCGGACGCCATCCACGAACACCGACACCCGGCTGGCCACGAGTCCGCGCACGAAGACGCCGCCCAGCGTGGCGCTGGTCTGCTGTACGGATAGCCCGGCTTCCTCGGCAAAAGCCTGGGCCAGTCCCTGGGTGGCGCGTTCCTGCAGGCGTCCAGCCGGAATCACCGTGACGGTCTGCCCCAGTTCATCCTTGTCTTGGACAAGGCCAACGTCGGCCGTCACTGTGACGGTCTCGGCGACCGGCGTGGGCAGTACGGTGAGATCGCGCACCGTGGTGATGCCAGCCGCGAGTGAAACCGCCAGCCGCACCCCAAGCCCATCGGAGGTGGCCGCAACGAGTTCATAGGTTCCGGGCACGACATCATCGAACAGGTACCGCCCATCAGCGGCGCTGACCGTGGTGGCCGCGACCGTCTGGCGCGCTGTCAGAAGCGTCAGCCGCGCTTGGGCAACAGGTGTACCGTTCACGTTACGCACGTAACCGGTCAGCGTCGCCGATTCCGGGACTGGCGTTTTGGCGAGCGTTGTTGCGCAAGCCTCCCCCAACAGCCAGGCGAGAAACAGCAGGCAGGCCAAAAAAGGCTTGGTGTCGGCTTGGTTCACTTGGTTCATTGAAGGAAGCCCCAAGCGACCACCGCCTGGTCAGCAGTGCAGGCAGCGTACATTTCGCTTGGGGCGCAGCGTTTTGAGGAAAGACTGAAGAGGAAGGTGGCGGAGAAGGAGGGATTCGAACCCTCGGTACGCTTTCGCGTACACCGGTTTAGCAAACCAGCGCACTAGGCCACTATGCGACTTCTCCGCGCGCGCTAACGATGCACAATGAGTATCAAGCGCCTTGCCACAAGCTGTCAAGAGACTTGGCGACGACCAATCCCTGCAGGAAAAATGGCAAACGGCTGCCAGGCCAACTCCCTCACTCAAGCCCTGATGTCCCCGGTTTTGATGCGTATGAACTTCAATGTACCGCGCCAGCTCAGATTGACTTTGGGAATTAGCCTGACGCTTCTGGCCATGCTCTTCACTGGTGGACGCCTGGCCGCCGACCGGCAACCCCAGCCGGAGTTTCGCCTGACACCGGCTGGGACGCTCATCCGGGACGCCGCCACCCACCAGCCCGCCGTCGGGGCACTTCCCGTCAACCTCATCCGCTCACCCGATGGGCGCTACCTCATTGCCGTCAACAGCGGCTTCGGCATCCAGCGCAACGCCACCCACAAACTGCACCAGTCGCTGGCCGTGATTGACCTTGCTGCGCGTCCGGCGCCGACCGTCATCCAGAACGTCTATGTTCCCGTTCCGCAAAGCGTCTGTGTCGGGGCCGTGTTTGTCCCACCGCCTCACCCCGACGGCACCTGCACGTTTTATGTTTCCGGCGGCCACGAAAACAAAATCTGGCGCTTTCAGTTTGTCCCCGGCGCGCGGCAGCCGCTCCAGCCCGGCGTCAGCAACTTCAACACCCCGCTCGAAGCCCCGTTTATCGAAGTGTCCGGCCTGGCCGCCGAGCCGCCTTCGCCGCGCTACAACAACAACCTGGCGGCCGTCTTTCCCCTCGGCCTCGCCCTCAGTACCGATGGCGAAACGCTCTACACCGCCAACAACCTGGGCGACAGCCTGGGTCTGATTCACCACCATCAGGGCAAGCCAGAACTGGAAAGCCTCAAGCTCCAGAACCCCAAACGTCCGAACCAGGCCACGTACCCCTACGAAGTCAAAGTCATTCCAACCGGGCAAGGCGACAAGGTATATGTCTCCTGCTGGGGCGATGGCTCGCTGGCTGTCGTTAACCCAACGACGAAAGCCGTCCGTTTCGTGGACATCGGCCGGCATCCAACCGCCATGACACTTGACCGCGCCCAAACCCGACTCTACGTGGTCAACTCGGACGGAGATGCTGTGAGCGTCATGGACACAGCCACGGATACTGAAATCGAACGCATTGCCCTGCGCCTCGATGAACGGAACCGGGGCGGAACAAGTCCGCAAAGCCTTGCCCTCGACGAAGACGAAACCACACTGTACGTTGCCAATGCCCGCGCCAACTGCGTTGCAGTCGTCAGATTGAGCGAGCAGTCACGGCCGCCTGCACAACGTCATGACGCATCCGAAGCGCGTCATCAGGCTGCGTCAAAAAAGCCCTCTCGCAAAACGAAAGTCCGTTCCGAACCGGAGTCCACTGCCGAGCCCGAGAGACGGCAACAAGCCTCCGTTGTCAAAGGCTTCATCCCAACCGGGCTTTATCCGTCGGCCGTCGCTGTCGTCGGCAGGACGCTGGTTGTCGGCAATGGCAAAGGCACCGGCTTTGAAAACTCCTCGGTTGTCGCCAACACCTCCGGGCGGTTTCCCAATGCGCCCAACGATCGCTTCCCGGCGGAAGCGGAATCGGGAAGGCAGGGCGGGCAGTACAGTGTCGCCCTTGTGGCCGGAACGCTCAGCCGCATCCCGCTGCCGGATGACCGGCAACTGGCGGACTACACGCGCCAGACACTGCAAAACAACGGACTGCTCGGCCCCCACAAAACGCGCCTTTTCAAGGGCCCGTCGCCCATCCGGCACATCATCTACATCATCAAGGAAAACCGTACCTACGACGCCGTTTTTGGCGATCTGGAGCGCGCCGGGAACGGGCTTCCGGCCGACGGCGATCCCTACCTCGCCATTTTCGGAGCCGGAGAGGCCGCCGTCGCACACGACGGCACTCCGCAGGACATCACCCCCAACCACCGCGCCCTGGCGCTGCGCTTCGGTCTGTTTGACCGCTTTTTTGTCAACTCTGAAGCCAGCCCCGACGGACACAACTGGGCCACGGCTGCCCTGTCGAGTGACTACACCGACAAGGCTTTTCGCTGGGAGTATTCCCGGCGGTCACGCACCTACGACTACGAAGGTTTCAACCGCCTGCCAAACTTCGCGCCGCGCCAGGGCGTTCCCCCGGCTTTCGACCTGCCGGTTACGGCGGATGACATCGAACGCTACCTCGTCCGCTTCATCCCCTACCGCCAGGGGGCCCGCGACATTGCCGAACCGGACACCCTGTATCTCTGGGACGCTGCCGCGCGCGCCGGATTGACCTACCGCAACTATGGCGAATTCGTCGGCACAGTCTCCCAGGCTGAGTTGGACGCCATCAACCGCAACCAACGACGGAGCTACCCCGACCTGACGCCCAACGTCACAGCCACCCCGACCAAAAAAGCCCTCGAAGGCCACGTGTGCCCGACGTTCCGCAACTTCGACATGCACACCCCCGATGCCATGACGACCGACTCCTACCTGGCGGCGTTGAACAGCCATGGACAGACCGACCCGCTCATCACCGTGCAGCATCCCGACCCTCGCTTCCGTGGTACGTCGCGGCTTGGCGCCTGGCTCGCTGAGTTCCAGCAGTGCGTGGAGACCCGGCAGACCACCGGACGCGATGAACTGCCAAATTTTTCGATTGTCCGGCTGCCTAACGATCACACCAGCGGAATGATGCCCGGTCTTCCCACTCCGCAGTTTCACGTGGCGGACAACGACTATGCTCTGGGGCGTCTGGTGGAAGCCGTCTCGACCTCACCATACTGGAAAGACACCGCCATCTTTGTCGTCGAAGATGATGCTCAGAACGGCCCCGACCACGTGGACTGTCACCGGTCGGTGGCCCTGGTCATCAGCGCCTACAACCGGCCGGGCCAACTCATTCACGAATATCACACGACCGTCAGCCTGATTCGGACCATGGAACTTCTCCTGGGGCTGCCGCCAATGAATGCCCTGGACGCCAACGCGGTGCCCATGGACATCTTTCAGGACAAACCCGACCTCCGCCCATACCGGGCAATCCTGCCGCGTGTAGCGACCAGCAACCTTCTCGTTGCGCCGCCACAAACCGCCCGCGAAGCCGCCATGGTGCGGTGGTGCCAGGCGATGAACCTGGCGCATGCCGATCTCGAAGATGCCGATGCGCTCAATGCCATCATCTGGTACGCCACCTGTGGCAGCCACCGTCCCCCGCCGGCGCAAAGTCCTGATTTGCCGGTGTTTGCCGCCCTCGCTCAGGGGGTTGCCGGGCGCGATGAGTGACGCTCCGGCGCAGAAAACGTTGGTAAAAAACTTGACACTGCGGATGACAACGGGATAGAGAACGCCCGTTCTTGCCATTATTCCCGTAATTTTGAGAGTCAACGAACCATGGTGCTTCGCTTGAAGAAGCAACTTCGTCGCTTTTTTGTGATGACAGTTGCCGTACTCGGTCTGGCCACGGCAGTCACGGCCCAGGTGGAAGACAACACCCATCAACCTTACAAAGGGTTTAGCTGGGGCTATTGCACATACTACGCCGCGCAGGTTTTCGACCGCTTTGCGGCGGCGGAAGGCGGCATTGACTGGCGCGGCAACGGCGGCATGTGGCTGCGCGCCGCACAGGAAAAAGGCTGGCAGACGAGTACCAACCCGCGCGATGCGCGCGTGGGCGCCATCATCGTCTGGCAAAATGACGGTCGGGGACACGTCGGCGTTGTGGATGACGTGTATCCAGATGGCATCCTCATCAGCGAGATGAACTGGCGCGTCAACAGCGATGGCGACGCCACGGGTGGTTTCAACCGCATCAGCCAGTCGTTTTTGCCGTTTTCGACCAACCTCGACCGTGGCGTGCGGCGGCGGTACTTTTTTGCCGGATTCATCTTCCCGGAAAGGGCGGCAACGGCGCGCAAAAGCTTTTCCACGCAGGACGCACGTGGGAGGGGCCGCCAGATTCGGACGGTGGATGCCGTTTCGCGGCCGCGTGTCGTCCGCAAGGGCCGCCCCTAGAGCGACCCGACCTGGGATAAGGCGGTTTTCCGGCCTCGAACCTTCCCCCCCTGGGACAGGTGTTTTTCTGAGCTTTCCGCAGCCTGCGCGGCTGGGTTAGCCTCTTTTTGTGTGCTGACCTGCACGGTTACGTCGGTCTCCACAGGGTCGTATCGTGCGGCCCGGGACGCGGGCGGTTTGGATGGTCAAAAGGGAAGAAGTTTCATGAGCACCACCCCATTGCCCCTTTGGACACGCGAGGTCTCCGCCCGGCGTTCAGCCTGGTATCTTGGGCTGACGACGTTCAGCATCCTCGTGCTCGAACTGGCCGCCATCCGGTGGATTGGCTCGCAAATCCGGGTCTTCGCCTACTTTGCCAACCTGGTACTCATGGCGGTTTTCCTTGGGATGGGCCTTGGGGTGGCCCTTGGCCGCCGGTATCCGCATCTTTTCGAGTGGGTGTTCCCGGCGCTGCTCGTCCTGGCCGCAGTTCTGGCTTTGTCCAAGCAGGTCGGGCTGATGGACTTGGGATTCCCTGACCCATCCATCAGCCTCTGGGGAGCTGATGTCAGGATGGTGTCTTTCGGCCAGTTCTGTCTGGCGACGCTGGTTGTCGTTGGACTGTTCTGGCTGGTGACGCTGGTGTTTTTGCTCATGGCCATTCCGGTGGGCTGGTGGTTCGGGCAGCTTCCGCCCCTGCGGGCTTATACCTATGACCTGCTTGGCTCACTCATCGGCGTGCTGGCGTTCACCGCGGTGGCGGCGCTGCACCTGCCACCGGCCGTCTGGTTCGGACTGGGGTTGCTTCCGCTCGCCTGGGTCAGCCGCCGGTGGTGGGCAGCGTTCGGCATCGGCGTCATCCTGCTGACCGGCTGGGCCAGCCAGGGGGCTTACTTTTCGCCCTACAACCGCATTGATCTTGCAACCGACGATTTTTTCACCCGGGAGGGCCAGCCCCCCAACCCGGTTGCGCGCCCGGAATACAAGCTCAGTGTCAACCGGGACTTTCACCAGCACCTGCTCGATCTTTCCACCGCCACGGTCAGCCAGGAACCGCCCGATGCACTCCGGGCGCGGATTCAGAAAATCTACGAAATCCCGTTCCGTCTTACGCCGCAGCGCGACCGCGCCCTGGTCGTCGGGGCCGGCACGGGCAACGATGCCGCCGCTGCCCTGCGGGCCGGATTTGCCCACGTTTCCTGTGTCGAAATCGATCCGGTGATTTTACGCCTGGGCGTGAGAAACACCCGGAACAACCATACACCCGCCCCAACGTCCGGCTCATCAACAACGACGCCCGCGCCTACTTCGAGCAAAACCATACCGACCAGTACGATGTCGTCTGCTACGGACTCGTGGACTCCCACGCCATGTTTTCCGCCCTGTCCACACTCCGTCTGGACAACTACCTCTACACGGTCGAGGGGCTTCGTTCCGGCTGGAAGCACGTCGCACCGGGCGGCATCATGTCCGTTTCCTTCTCGGTTTTCGCCAGCGACTGGATGCTCCACCGCCTCAACAACACGATTCTGAAGGCAACCGGTCTTCCGCCTGTAGTGGTCCTGCACGGCTATAACTACGGGGTGACGTTTCTCGTAGGGCGCGAACTGATGCCCCAGACGGTGCAGTCCACGACGGACTTTCCGGTTCACGTCCTCCCTGAAGTGGACATCCGCATTCCAACCGACGACTGGCCGTTTCTTTATCTGCGCCCCAATACGGTGCCCTATGCCTACCTGACCGTTCTGACGCTGATCCTCGTCACGGCCCTGGTGGCTGTCCGGCAGACGTTCGGGGCCGACCTGCTTACCTCACGCCGGTTTGACCCGGTGCTGTTTCTGATGGGTGCGGCCTTTCTGTTGCTTGAAACGCGGATGGTCACAGAGTTGGGTCTGCTCTTTGGTTCGACGTGGGTCGTCAACGCCTCCGTTTTTGCCGGCGTTCTCGTCATGGTGCTGCTGGCCAACGGCTACGTCATCCGGCGGACGCCCTCCCGGATTCAGCCCTGGTACGTCCCGTTGGTCATCTCCCTGCTCGCCGTGTGGTGGTTGGGCGCCGGGATGCTCAATCAGTTTTCGCTGCTGACGCGCGGCATCCTGGGCGGACTGCTCTTTGCCCTGCCGGTGTTTTTTGCCGGGGTCATTGTCTCCACCCTTCTGAAGCGGGCCCAGGATGTCCCCGGCGCACTCGGGTCCAACATCCTGGGTTCAGTGGTCGGCGGCTGCCTGGAATACCTTTCCATGTACGCGGGGCTGCGCAAGATGACCCTGCTGGCGATGGCGCTCTACCTGACGGCGTATCTCATTCTGGCGCGGCAGGCGGCCCAACCGGAAGCGGCTGAAGAAGCGGCTGAAGCAGCGCTTCCCCGCGAAGCCGATGCCTGATGGGGTCAGAACGGACACCTTAGCGACGGGGCAGGGCAACCGGCGCTTCCGCCAACTCCGCTGCCGGCTTCAACCCCTGGGTCAGTTGCTGAATGTCACTTTCTTCCAGCGTTTCGCGTTCAAGCAACTCGCGGGCGCACCGCTCCAGCACCTCGCGGTTGGTCTCAAGAATCCGGTAAGCGCGTTCAAACGCGCCCATGACAATATCCCGGATAGCTTGATCTATTCGTGCCTGCGTGGACTCAGCTACTCGGCAGCCTCCCTGAGCCAACTCCGGTACATCCAGAAAACGCGGCTTCTGGGCCTCAAAGGCAACATAGCCCAGCCCTTCATCCATGCCGTAACGGGTGATCATGTCGCGGGCAATGTCGGTTGCCCGCGCCAGGTCATCGGCCGCGCCTGTCGAAATCTCGCCAAACACGAGCTTTTCGGCTGCCCGGCCGCCCAACAGCACGGCAATTTTGTTTTCCAAATCGGCGCGCGTCATCAGAAACCGGTCTTCGGTCGGTCGCTGCAAGGTGTACCCAAGCGCCCCAATCCCACGGGGAATGATCGAAATCTTGTGGACGGCATCCGCCCCCGGCAAAGCCAGTGCAACCAGCGCATGCCCGATTTCGTGATAGGCCACGGTTTCGCGCTCCCTGGCATTGATGACGCGGTTTTTCTTTTCCAGACCCGCCACGATGCGCTCCAGCGCCACTGTAAAATCCACCAACTCGACCGCCGCCGCCTTGCGCCGGGTGGCCGCCAGTGCCGCCTCGTTGACGAGATTCGCTAGGTCAGCCCCGGAAAAACCCGTCGTCAACGCGGCCACCTGTTCCAAATCCAGACCAGGGGCCAGTGTGATCTTCCTGGCGTGAACCTTGAGAATCTCCAGCCGTCCCTTCTTGTCGGGACGGTCCACAAGCACCTGCCGGTCAAACCGGCCGGCGCGTAGCAGCGCCGGGTCAAGAATCTCCGGTCGGTTGGTTGCCGCCAGAATGATCAGGCCCACTGACGTATCGAAACCATCCATTTCAGTCAGCAACTGATTGAGCGTCTGCTCGCGCTCGTCGTGTCCGACCAGCGGGCCGCCCGCGCCGCGCGCCCGTCCCAGCGCATCCAGTTCGTCAATGAAAATGATCGCCGGTGCGTGCGTGCGCGCCTGCTCAAACAGATCACGTACCCGGGCAGCGCCCACTCCGACAAACATTTCAATGAACTCCGAACCCGAAATCGAGAAAAACGGCACGCCAGCTTCACCGGCAACGGCCTTGGCCAGCAGGGTTTTGCCGGTGCCCGGCGGGCCGACCAGCAGCACCCCCTTGGGAATCCGCGCGCCCAGACGACCATATTCCTGCGGCGCTTTCAGAAAGTTGACGACTTCCTCCAACTCGGCCTTGGCCTCATCCACCCCGGCCACGTCGCCAAACGTCACGCCGGTTTTTTTCTCGACATACACCTTGGCGCGGCTCTTGCCGACGCTCATAAAGCCGCCCACACCCTGCTTTTCCGCAAACCGCCGGAACAGGAAAAACCACACCCCAAAAAAGACCAAAGCTGGCAGCACCCACGAGAGCACGTCCCGCAACCAGGTGTTTTCCACAACGCGGCTGTACCTGACACCATACCCGGACAACCGATCGGCCAGTTCCGGCTCCACGCGCGTTGCCACAATCGAGGTCTTGCCGCGCTGGTCTGGCGCTTTCAACCGCCCGGTTATCGTCCTGTCCGTGACGATGACCTCCTCCACGCGCCCTTCCGCCAGCGCCTTCTCAAACTCACTGTAGGGAACCGGCTCAACGGTACTCATCCGCTGCCAGTACTCCTGAAATACCAGCAGCGCCAGAATGGCCACCATCCAGTATCCGAAATTCCAGCGACTTTCCTGCTTCATCCCTGATTCGTCCTTGACAACGCGGGGCGTGGTGGCTGGTGCAGACGCACCCTGCCACAGCTATGCCTCGTCTCCCAAAGGTAACAAAAAACGCCGCCCCTGGAGTGGTGTTTCGGGCGGCGTGCTGAACTTCGGCGACCCCGCAACCGCCTAACTCTCAATGGGAATGGGACGCCCCCGCTGCGGCCGGCTCGGCGTCCGCTTGCCAATCGTCAACGTCAGGACACCATTCTTGAAACTGGCCTTGATATTGTCAGCATCCGCATCGTCAGGCAGATTGAGCATCCGCTGAAAAGCGCCATACGTACGCTCGATCCGATGCTGCTGCCCGTCTTTGTACTCCTGCTCGTGGCGCTTTTCGCCCTGAATGTACAGCACGTCTTCGTCCAGCGTGATGTTGACATCCTTCGGCTCTACACCGGGTAGCTCCAGTGCAATGTGGTAGTGCGTCTCTGTTTCGTGAATGTCGAGCGCCGGGCGGAGCAGCCCCTGCCAGTCAGGCGTCGGCAGGCTTGGCAGCGTCAAGGACGGCCACGCCAGGCCAAAGTTGCGAAATGCTTCATTGAACAGCCGGTCAATCTCGCGTTGCAGTTGGAACACCGGCAAAAAAGGCGCAGGCAGGGCCGGCTCGATGGTTTCGCGCGCTGTCCCCGCAGACTCCGCTTTGCGGACCGGGAGTGCTGTTGGTTGCGTTTCCTGTTCTTTCCTGAACCAGTTCCAGGGGGCCAGTTTTTTCAAGTCCATGGCAGTTCTCCTCGATATGAAAGTCCTGTCCATAACATACACCCGGTGAATAGCAAATAGCGAATAGCAAGGCGGGTTGGCCCCTTCGCTGAAGCTCGTCATCAAAGCTCGTCGTCGTTCCCCCAGCCTGAATTTTGGCGGTCAACGGTGAAGCGGTTCGGGCAACCAGAGTGGATGGACGCGCCGGGCTGCTTTACGGCGGAGTCGGCCTTCTGTTGGCTCCAATCTGGCAGCTACGGTTGGAGCCAGCTTCCGAGCAGCGTGACGAGACCCAGCAGGGCAAAGACAGCGGCGGCCACGGCGTGAACCAGCTTCATCGGGATTTTGGACGCCAGCCTGTCCCCGACAAAGATGGCGGGCACGTCGGCGATGAGCATCCCCAACGTGGTGCCAAGGATGACCATCCAGGGCGCGGCATAGTGGGCGGCAAGAGCCACGGTGGCGATTTGGGTTTTGTCACCCATTTCCACCAGGAAAAACGTCAGCAGCGTTGCGCCGAAGACACCAAAGCGCCGGGCAACCTGGGTTTCTTCCTCTTCGATGCGGTCAGGGATAAGCGTCCAGATAGCCATGCCGATAAAGGACAGACCAAGCACCCAGCGCAGCACGTCGGGACTGACAACGCTGGTGAGCCAGGCCCCCAGTGCGCCGGCCAGGCCGTGGTTGAGCAGGGTGGCCACGAGGATACCCAGAATGATAGGCAGCGGCTTTTTGAACCGCGCCGCAAGGATGAAGGCGAGAAGTTGGGTTTTGTCGCCGATCTCCGCCAGCGCGACAACGGCCGTTGAAATGAGAAGAGATTCCATAAAAAGCCTAGAGGCTGACACGTGTTTGCCGGGATGCCTGGCGTCTGCCTGAGAGGTGGCGCCGGGAGTGGGCACAGAACAACCAACAAAGCCCCCTCGCTATCACAACTATCAGAATGCACTCAAGAAGCAGTGGAGCCGAAGGCTTGGTAGTTGCCCGACAACACTGGGAGGCAGCTCAAGCCTCTCACCCAAGGACTACGAACGTTTCGAGCGGTGGCTGAAGCGAGCATCGTCCTCAAAGCCTTGGAAGAACAGGCCCGCTAAGTTGTTCACTCCAAAGTCAGGATTGCGAGGGGAAGCACTCTACTGCCGGCTGCAAAATCTGGGAGCGCAGGCTTCCAGCCCGCCTGCGGGCAGGACGCTCTTGCTCCCCAAACTCCTCGTCTTCACTGAGCACCGCGGCCTGCTGAACTACCTGGCCGCCAGGATTCGCAGGCTGCTCAGCGGCGAAGAAGCCAGGGCAATGTCCACGTGTGGTGTCAAGCGTGCAGAGCGCCGCAAGGCACGGGAACTGTTCCGCAACAATCCAGCAGTGGGTTTGCTTGTTGCCATCGGCGCCGCCAGCGAAGGCGTACACCTGCAGAACGCCAACCTGATGGTCAACTAAGACTTGCCCGCTACGTGCGGCAGCTTTTTACCAGCGAGCCGGACTGGGCCGTGACAGCTCAACCTCGACATAAAAGCCCTGCTTGCGCGTACTACACTGCCCACGTAAGGTAAGGCGCTCCTTACAGCCTTACCTCAATCCCTGGAGTGCTCCCGATGATTGCCATCGCTAAAATCACTGCCAAAGGCCAGACTACAATTCCGGCCGCGATCCGGGCGCACTTACACGTCGGACCTGGCGATCTGCCAGCCTGGGAGATCGTTGCCGACGGCGAAGTACGGGTGCGTCGGGTTTGCCCCCTCGGTCTGGAATACCTCAAGGCCGTCGAGGGCACGCTCTCGGAATGGTCGGGCGAGACAGACAAGGAGAACTACCGTGAACTATGAGCCGGGGCAGGTGGTTCGCGTGCCATTTCCGTTCACCAACCGCGAAGCCACAAAAATTGCCCGGTGCTGGTCATGTCGGCAACCGCTTTCAACCGTGCAAGCGGCTGCCTTGTACTTGCGATGATTACCTCGGCTCAGAATCCCCCGTGGCCGTTTGACTGCCCCATCAGCGACCTCACTAGCGCGGGTTTGCCCACGCCTTCGTCGGTGGTATGCGCCAAACTGTTCACGCTCGATGTTCGCTTGGTGCGCGGCGTGCTCGGCTATCTGGCAGAGGCTGATTGCAGCCAGCTTGGGCAGTTCTTATATCCCGAGTGCTGGACCTTACCCCATGACATCCATCAAAACCCCGAAAAAACTCATCGAAGTCGCGCTACCACTGGATAAAATCAACGAAGCTGCCGCGCGCGAAAAGTCCATCCGTCACGGACACCCCAGCACCCTGCACCTGTGGTGGGCGCGCCGTCCGCTGGCGGCGGCCCGGGCCGTCATCTTCGCCCAGATGGTGGATGATCCCGCCAGTGTGCCGGAGGAGTTTCCCACGCCGGAAGCGCAGGAGAGGGAACGCCAGCGCCTCTTTCGCCTGCTTGAGCAGCTTGTGCAGTGGGAAAACACCACGAACGAGGAGGTGCTCGAAAGCGCCCGGCGCGAAATCCGCCGGAGTTGGGCGCGGCACTGCCTTGGCGCAGCGGCCGCACGCCTCTCCGACGACGAAATTGTGGCTGCGATCAACGCGGGCAGGATGCCTGCGCTCCCAGGTTTTCACGATCCCTTCGCCGGCGGGGGCGCACTGCCTCTGGAAGCGCAGCGGCTGGGGCTGGAAACCTACGCCAGCGATCTCAACCCCGTGGCTGTCACCATCAACAAGGCCATGATTGAAATCCCGCCGCGCTTTGCCGGATACGAACCTGTCGGGCCGTTGCCGCCGGGGGAAAGGCAAGCCACGCTGCACGCGGACTGGTCGGGGGCAAAGGGACTGGCCGAAGACGTACGGCGGTACGGGGCGTGGATGCGCGCCGAGGCTGAAAAGCGCATCGGGCATCTTTACCCAAGGGTCAAGGTGACGTCAGAGATGGCCGCTGACCGCCCTGACCTCAAACCGCTCGTTGGCCAAAAGCTCACCGTGATTGCCTGGTTGTGGGCGCGGACGGTCAAAAGCCCCAATCCGGCTTTTGCGGATGTGGATGTGCCGCTGGTTTCCACCTTCATCCTCTCCAGCAAGGCGGGCAAGGAAGCGTACGTCGAGCCAATTATCCTGGGAGGGCGGGCGTCTCGCCCGCCACAAGTCGCGGGCGAGACGCCCGCCCTCCCAGGGACGCCCGCGCTCCCAGGGTATTACTTTACTGTCAAAGTGGGTAAGCCGCCGGAAAGCGCGAAGAACGGCACGAAGCTTGCGCGCGGGGCGAATTTTCGGTGTCTGGTGTCTGGTGCGCCAATCGGCGACGCCTACATCAAAGCCGAGAGTCTGGCAGGTAGAATGGGAGAACGGCTGATGGCCATCGTCGCCGAAGGGCCACGTGGGCGCGTCTATCTGCCTCCTACCGAAGAACACGAGAGGATTGCCCGTTCAGCGCAACCGCTGTGGAAGCCCGATCAGCCGATGAACCGCGATACGCGCGATCTGGTCAGTGGCCGTGGCTATGGCTTTTTCACGTGGGCCGACCTCTTCACCCCCCGCCAGCTCGTGGCGCTGACGACGTTTTCCGATCTGGTGGCCGAGGCCATCGAGAAATGCCGCCGGGATGCTATAGCGGCTGGGTTGCCTGACGACGGTGTGGGATTGGATGCCAGTGGGACCGGTGCCCTCGCCTACGCGCAGGCAGTGGGAGTGTACTTGGCATTTGCCGTGGATAAAGGTGCAAACTACTGGTCGTCTCTTTGTTCCTGGCACTCAGGCCGTGACACAGTGACAAGTACCTTTGGTCGTCAAGCTTTACCAATGGTTTGGGACTTTGCCGAGGCGAATCCTTTCAGCAATTCCTCTGGGAACCTTCTCAGCGGCTGTGAGCAGGCAGCAAAACTTCTCACCAACCTCAAGAGCCCTTCCAATGGCTTGGCCCTCCAATCGGAAGCTCAATCTCAAACCGTCTCGCACAACAAGATTATTTCCACTGACCCGCCGTACTACGACAACATTGCCTACGCCGACCTCTCGGACTTCTTCTACGTCTGGCTGCGGCGGATGCTCAAGCCCATCTTTCCCGGTCTCTACGCGACACTGGCCACACCCAAGACTGAGGAACTGGTCGCTACACCGTGCCGCCACGGCAGTCGGGAAAAGGCCGAAACCTTCTTTCTGGAAGGGATGACGCAGGCGCTGGAAAACCTCGCACGGCAGGCGCACCCGGCTTTTCCGATAACCATCTACTACGCCTTCAAGCAGAGCGAAACCGAAAGCGACGGCACGACGAGTCCCGGCTGGGAGACTTTTCTGGAAGCTGTCCTCCGCGCCGGCCTGGCCATCACGGGGACATGGCCGATGCGCACCGAATACACGGGCAATCTCAAGAAAGCTACCAATGCCCTTGCCTCCAGCATTGTGCTCGTTTGCCGCAAGCGCGCAGCCGACGCACCGGTGATCACCCGCCGCGAGTTTCTACGCGAACTCAATGCGACGCTGCCCGAAGCCATGGAGGAGATGATCAACCCTGGGGGCGCGGGCGTCCCGCCCGCATCAGGAAACAGCCAGGATGGCCGCGCTCTTCGGCATTCACCTGTGACACCGGTGGATTTGTCGCAGGCGATCATCGGCCCCGGCATGGCGATCTTCTCGCGGTATGCGCAGGTGCTGGAGGCCGACGGCACGCCCATGACGGTGCGCACCGCGCTGCAACTCATCAACCGCTTTCTCACCGAGGACGACTTCGACTACGACACGCAATTTTGCCTGCACTGGTTCGAGCAGCACGGCTGGGCTACGGGCAAATTTGGCGAGGCGGACGTACTTGCCCGCGCCAAGGCGACGAGTGTAGATGGACTACGAGAGGCTGGGCTGGTGGCGGCGGGCAAAGGCGAAGTACGCCTGCTCAGGTGGCCGGAGTTACCTGCCAAGTGGTCGCCCAAAACTGACTCGTGCGCCTCGGTCTGGGAGGCGCTGCATCAACTGATCCGCGCCCTCAATCAGGGTGGGGAATCGGCTGCTGGGGCCCTGCTGGCGCGTATGCCGTCCCGTGCTGAACCCATCCGTGCCTTGGCCTACCGGCTCTACACCCTGTGCGAGCGCCGGGGTTGGGCCGACGACGCGCGTCCCTACAACGAGTTGGTGGCAGCGTGGAGCGGCATCGAGCAGGTGGCTGGAGCGGCCAGGGTGGCGTATTCGCAGATGAAGCTGGATGTTTGACCAGACAGGACGAGCTTGCACGCGCGAACAGACACATTGGCGGCTCTCAGCGCACGCTCGTGGAAGTTCGACTTCAACCCCCACGCGCGCTTTAACTGATACGTACCGGGCGAACAATGGAAAAGTGAAACGCTTTTGGGCCGGTGTCTGGAGTACTGACGGAAGGACGACTTGCGGCGTGCCGTGAAGGAGCACTGCTGGGTGCTGGGGTGCGAGAATGCCGAGTTTGAAGCGTAAACAAGGGGGCTGGGGCCGTCAGGGACGGGAGTGTTCACAAGCTGCACCCCACGGATGCCCCTCAGACAGAAGCGAAAAAACCCGCAAGACGCGGAGTCTGGAACGGTTCGCCGGCAGGATGCGTCGGAACGTAGCGCGAGTGTCTTTTCAAATCAGATTCTCATGATGGAGATGGAGGGAGTCGAACCCTCGTCCGCGAACCTTCGGTGCCGGAGACTACGTGCGTAGTCGCTTCCGTCGTTTCTCGTACCCCGGCTGCCGGAACAGCGACCTGAAGCCGCCGGGATACCAGCCCAGTGCTATCTCGCGGCGACGCCCCAGGCGTAACGTCGCCGCCAGCTCGTGAAGGTCACGCCCGCTTCATTCGGCACGAGCCACCAAATGAGCAGACGGCTCAGCAGTGATTAGGCTGCGAGAGCGAGTTCCTGCGTTTCGGCAGGTAATTGTTTCCACGCTTTTTGACGAGCGGCATGGACGCCCGGCACGCCTCACGTGCACCTCATAATGTCCACGTCGAAACCGTGTCATCCCCATATTCTCAAAGAGCCATGTGCTGCCCGGCAGCACGGCCAACAGCAACTATACCACAGAATCTCGCCAACACCACACCGAACATGAAGTCCCCCCCCCCGACAACAAGCGTTTAGCGGTCAGCAGTTGGCGACTGGCGGCTAACCGCCAATTGCTAACAGGCAGAGGCTTCCGCGCCATGTTTTTCTGTGAAAAGCCGGCTGTCCGGCACGCCAGAGCCGGCCAAACTTTCGCCACCCGCGGCTTTCCACGACTGGCGGCGATTCGTGAAACGCAGGGCCGGTGCGTGCTATCGTTGCCCCAACTCCCGATCCTGTGTCAGGTCTGTACGCTTCATGGATATTCAGCACATTCGCAATTTCTCCATTATCGCCCACATTGATCATGGCAAATCCACGCTGGCCGACCGCCTGCTTGAACGCACCGGTGCCCTGACCCAGCGTGAGATGGCCGAACAGGTTCTCGACGCCATGGACCTCGAACGGGAGCGCGGCATCACCATCAAAGCCCACGCCGTACGCCTCAACTACCGCGCGCGCAATGGTGAAGACTACGTCCTGAACCTCATTGACACGCCCGGCCACGTGGACTTCAGCTACGAAGTCTCGCGCTCGCTGGCCGCATGCGAAGGCGCGCTCGTTGTTGTGGACGCCACCCAGGGCGTCGAAGCCCAGACGCTCGCCAACGCCTACCTGGCGCTCGAAAACAATCTCGAAATGTTCCCGGTTATCAACAAGATTGACCTGCCATCGGCCGAACCGGAGCGCGTGCTGTCCCAGATTGAGCAGGTCATTGGGCTTGACCCCAAATATGCTGTTCTTGCCAGTGCCAAGACCGGCGTGGGGACGGATGAGCTTCTTGAACGCATTGTGGAAAGAATCCCACCTCCGCAAGGTGACCGGGATGCCCCGCTCAAGGCACTCATTTTTGATTCCTGGTTTGACAGTTACAAAGGCGTCATCGTACTTGTCCGCGTCGTGGACGGCGTGCTGCGCCCAGGGATGAAAATCCGCTTCATGGCCACCGGCCGCGACTACGAAGTGGAGGGCGTCGGCGTCATGACGCCCAAAATGCGCGAAATCAGCGAACTGGGCGCCGGAGAAGTCGGCTTTTTCTTCTCCAACATCAAAACCGTCGCCGACGTGCGCATCGGTGACACAGTGACCGAAGCGGCACGCCCGGCCGCCGAGCCGTTGCCTGGCTTCCAGGAAGTCAAGCCCATGGTCTTTGCCGGGCTGTACCCGGTTGAAAGCGATCAGTACGAAGACCTGCGCGACGCGCTCGACAAGCTGCGCCTCAATGATTCTTCGTTCCTCTACGAGCCGGAACATTCCGCCGCCCTTGGTTTTGGTTTCCGCTGTGGCTTTCTTGGACTGCTCCACATGGAAATCGTCCAGGAACGGCTTGAACGGGAGTTCGGCCTTGACCTCATCACCACTGCGCCCAGCGTCCGTTTCGATGTCTATCTGACCAACGGCGAGAAAATCACCATTGACAGCCCTTCCAAACTGCCCGACCCGTCCAAGATCGAACGCATCGAGGAACCCATCATCCGCGCCACCATCATGACGCAGGATGACTACCTGGGGCCAATCCTGGCACTCCTTGATGAAAAGCGCGGTGTTCAGCGTGGCTTTGACTACATTGGTGAAAAGCGCGTCATGCTGACCTACGACCTTCCCCTGCTGGAGGTCGTCCTTGACTTCTTCGACCGGCTGAAGTCCGTTTCACGTGGCTACGCTTCGCTCGACTATCATTTGAAAGGTTACGAGCCGGCCGATTTGGTCAAACTCGATGTGCTTGTTTCCGGTGAGCAGGTGGATGCGCTGTCGCTCATTATTCACCGCGATAACGCCTATGCCCGCGGACGCGCTCTTGTCGAGAAGATGAAGGAACTCATCCCGCGGCAACTTTTCGAGGTTCCCATTCAGGCGGCCATTGGAAACCGGGTCATTGCCCGTGAAACCGTCAAGGCTATGGGCAAGAATGTACTTGCCAAGTGCTACGGCGGCGACATTACGCGCAAAAAGAAACTGCTCGAAAAGCAGAAGGAAGGGAAAAAGCGGATGAAAAAAGTCGGGCGTGTGGATATTCCACAGGAAGCCTTCTTGGCTGTGTTGCGTGTCGGTGACAACAAGTAAAAGCGCGTCAATTCTTATAACGCACCCCATGACGCGATTTTGCAGCTCACACAAGGCCGTCCACGCAGGGTTGCCTTTTCAGCGCGCATAAACCCGGTAGTCCATCTCCGGGAAAATCGTGTCACGTTTTTCCACTTCGGCCAGCCAGTCTTCATCCACCGCGCCGCTGGTGAGCATTTCATACAGGCGGGTGAAGCGGTGGATGTGGTCACGAAAGCGCTTCTCGGCATACTGGACCATGGTTTTGTTGGTGATGATAAAGGCCCAGTCGCTTGACTGTGCCAGCAACAGCTCCCGTGCCGCCTGATTGAGCGCCCGGTACACAAGCAGGCTGGGCGGTGTGGGAAACCGCTGGGCCAGCTCTTCCATGCGTCGCTCGGCCTGGTGTTGGTGGCGATACATCCACTGCGTATCCCGGTTGAGCCAAACCCGGTTGTAACCCTCTGCGCCCCACGACGAAGCCGATGGCACCTGGGGCTGGTTGTGGGGAAACATCTGCAGGTAGTCGCTCGGCGTCGCCAGAACGACCTCATCCTGGTCAAAGTGGATTTTGCGAATGAGAAAGTCCAGAAACTGCGGTCCCTCGTACCACCAGTGACCGTACAGCTCAGCGTCGTAGGGCGAGACCACCAACGGAGCACGCCCGATGACCGTCCGCAGGTGGCGCATCTGGGCCTGCCGGGAAGCGAGAAAGTGTCCGGCGTGCTCGGCCGCGGTTTCGGTGGCCCAGGCCGGTATGTAGGGCTGCTTGTGGTGCAGGTCCACCTTGCCCGTGACGCGAAAGTATTTGATGCCGATGTTGCGCCGCACCCCATCCGCGTGCAGGTAGGGCTTGATGTAGTCGTAGTCGGCCTCATAGCCCAGGTCTTTGTAAAACTCGCGGTAGTTGGGATGGCCCGGGTAGCCGACCAGTGAACTCCAGACCTGCTCACTGGTTTCCACATCACGGGCAAAGGCCGCGACGCCCGAAGGGGTGATGGTTGGGGCAAAAATACCCCGCGCCGGCCGCGGCGAACCGAACATGATGCTGTGTGAGTCCACAATGAAGTAGCGCAAACCGACTTCGGCCAGCAGCGCATCAATGCCCGGTTCGTAAGCGCATTCGGCCAGCCAGATGCCGGAGGGTGACCGACCGAAGTGCTTTTCGTAGTTACGCACGGCAACCCGAATCTGCGCCCGCCGCGCCGATTCATAACGCATCAGCGGCAGAAATCCGTGCGTTGCGCAGCAGGTGATGATCTCCAGTACGCCTTCATCCTGCAATCGCCGGAAAGCGCCAATCAGATCACGGCGATAGACGTTTTCATACAGGTTTTGGACGGCCCGGAAGTGTTCGTGGTGCGCCTGTGCCGCCGGTGCGAAGGGTGTGCCCTGGGTGCGAACGATTTCCTTTTCGGTCAGCTCAACGAGTTTGCCCAAGTGCCGGACGTACCGCTCGCGCAAAAGATCATCCACGAGCATTTCGCACAGCGGCGGCGTCAAGCTCATGGTCAGTCGGACGCGCACCCCAGCCCGGTGCAGGTTCTCGAAAACGAACAGCAGCGGGACGTAGGTTTCACTGATAGCTTCGTAGAGCCAGTCTTCCTCCAGAAATTCCGGGTACTCTGGATGCCGCACAAACGGCAGGTGGGCATGCAGAATGAGTGACAGAAATCCAGTGGTCATGCGTAGGGGGCCTGGAACGGCCTTACCGTTGTCTCCCAAATGGCTTGCCGTGGCGGCATGGCGTCTTCAATGAACCTGCACTGGCCAGGTGGTTGTCTGAGGGTTAGGCATCAGATGTGAATGGGGCTGCCCAAAACTCCATGTGCCGCCTCCATAACCGACTCTGACAAGGTTGGATGGGCGTGAATGGTGCGCATCAGTTCTTCGGTTGTCAGTTCACCACGGAGCGCGACACAGGCTTCGGCAATGAGTTCTGTGGCGCGGGGGCCGATGATGTGGACACCCAGGATTTCGTCATACTTCGCGTCACTGACAATTTTCACCATACCTTCCGTCTGTCCCAGGATCCGTGCCTTGCCGCTGGCGGCAAAGGGGAAGGAGCCGACCTTGACCTCGTAGCCTCGTTCGCGGGCCTTGGCTTCGGTCAGGCCGACGCTGGCGACTTCTGGTTCGCAGTACGTACAGCTTGGCACCCGGTCATAGTTGATGGGTTCGGTGGTGTGTCCGGCCATGTGCTCGACGGCCACAATGCCCTCTGCCGAGGCCACGTGGGCCAGCCACGGGGTGTTGATGACATCGCCGATAGCATACACACTTGGCTCTGCCGTCTGGAGAAAACTGTTGACCACAATGTAACCGCCCTTGTCGACGACCGCCCTGGTGTTTTCAAGGCCAATTCCATCGCTGATGGGGCGGCGTCCGACGGCCACCAGCAGTTTTTCGGTTTGCAACGTGGTGCGTTCACCCTGTCCATCCACGAGCGTCACCGCTACGCCTTGTTCATTGACCACAGCGGCTTCGCACCTGGTGTTGGTTTTGACCGTGACTTTCTGCGCCCGCAGCGCCCGTTCCAGTTCAGCGCTGATAGCGGCGTCTTCAATGGGTAAAACGCGCGGCAGCATTTCGACGAGTGTCGTTTCAACGCCAAAGCGCGTCATGACGGAGGCAAACTCCACGCCCACAGCACCAGCTCCAAGAATGACGATGGAAGCCGGCAGCTCCGTCATCTCCAGGGCGTGGTCGCTGTTGATGATACGCACACCATCGGTCGGAAAGAGTGGAATGTCACGGGGTACGGAACCTGTTGCCACCAGAATGAACCGCGCCTTCAGGTATTCCTTTGTGTCACCGTTGGTTACGCTGACGGTGTGGGGGTCTTCAATGAAGCCAAAACCTTTGAAGACCTTGACCTTGTTTTTGTTCATCAGGTACTCGACGCCCTTGGCCGACTTGAGCACGATTTTGTGCTTGTATTTCCGTACGCCTTCGTAATCGAGTTTGACATCCGACACAATCACGCCATAGTCAGCCGCGTGTTTGGACTGCTCATAGATGGTTGCACTCTCAAGCAGGGCCTTGGTGGGAATGCAGCCACGCAGCAGGCACGTCCCGCCCAGATACCTGTCTTTTTCGACAAGAGCCACGCTCAGCCCAAGCTGTGCGGCCCGAATGGCCGCCACATAACCACCCGGCCCGGCGCCGATAATCACCACATCAAAGGAATTGTTGGAAGAATTCACGGTTATGCCTCATATCACGGGAGGGCGGGCAGGCGAGGGGAACGCTACACAGCCCTTTCCCAGAGGTGGGGATTTCCAGAGTTGGAGGGGCGCTCAGCACTGAAAGCCCAGCATCGGGAGCGCCGGCAGCCTGACGGCCACCCTTTGACATTATCAGGCGCCATCAGAACAGCAAAAACGGATGCCGGTTGGCATCCGTTTTGCACAAGGAAGATTGGCTGGGAGACAGGGATTCGAACCCCGATACTCTGGTCCAGAGCCAGATGTCCTACCATTGAACGATCTCCCAACAAGGACTGACCGCAGCCAGCACGTGCCATGCTGGCCGAAAACACCCCGGAAAGTCAACCCAAAACATCATCCAAAGCTGGCTATCCGCTTGACAAAACACCCCTGCGCAGCCATATCCGGTCTGATGTGGTACGGATGAAGGGCCCACACAAGTTTCCCACGGGAATTTCACTGATGAATAAAGTCGCACTGATTACAGGCATCACCGGACAGGACGGCTCCTACCTGACCGAGTTGCTGATCGCCAAGGGTTACAACGTCCACGGCATCGTTCGGCGCAGCAGTTCGTTTTCTACGGGACGCATTGATCACCTGTACCGTGATCCGCATGACCCACTGCGTCAACTCACCCTCCACTATGGCGATCTGGCTGACAGTACCAGCCTGCGCCGCATCCTTGAGGCCGTCCAGCCGGATGAAATCTACAACCTCGCCGCGCAGTCACACGTCAAGGTATCCTTCGAGCAGGCGGAGTACACTGGTGATGTCGTGGCCACCGGAACGTTGCGGCTGCTGGAATCCGTACGCGATGTCGTAGCCCGTACCGGCAAGCCGATCCGCTACTACCAGGCCGGTTCATCGGAAATGTTTGGCGCGGCCCCGCCACCGCAGAGTGAAACCACACCGTTTTACCCCCGCAGTCCCTATGCCGTGGCCAAGGTGGCTGCCTACTGGTACACCGTCAACTACCGCGAAGCCTATGGTCTCTTTGCCTGTAACGGCATCCTCTTCAATCACGAAAGTGAACGGCGGGGCGAGACTTTTGTGACGCGCAAGATTACGCGCGCCGTCGGGCGCATCAAATACGGGCTTCAGAAAAAACTCTACCTGGGCAACCTCGACGCCAAGCGGGACTGGGGTTTTGCCGGTGACTATGTCGAAGCCATGTGGCGGATGCTCCAGCAGGCAACTCCAGATGACTACGTCATCGCCACAGGCGAGGCCCACTCGGTGCGGGAGTTCCTTGAGGCGGCATTTGCCCGGGTGGAACTCGACTGGCGGGATTACGTCGAGATTGACCCACGGTATTTTCGTCCGACGGAAGTCGATCACCTGCTTGGCGATGCCAGCAAGGCGCGGCAACATTTGGGCTGGCAACCACAGGTTTCCTTCCCGGCGCTTGTTGCCCGGATGGTTGACCACGATTTGGAATTGGCACGCCGCGAAGCCCTTGTGCGCGCTTCCACCTGAACAAAGGGACTTGCTTATGGAGAAAGATGCCAAAATCTATGTCGCCGGCCACCGGGGACTGGTCGGTTCAGCCATCGTGCGCAAACTCCGCGCAGAGGGTTATACGAACCTGCTTCTGCGGACGCGGGCAGAACTTGATCTGACACGGCAGATGGAAGTTGAAGCCTTTTTTGCCGCTGAACGTCCGGCGTATGTCTTTCTGGCGGCAGCCAAGGTCGGCGGCATCCTGGCGAATGACACCTACGGTGGAGATTTCATCCGGGACAATCTTCTCATCCAGACGCACATCATTGAGGCAGCTCGCCGGACGAATGTCCAGAAGCTGTTGTTTCTTGGCTCTTCGTGCATTTACCCCAAGTTTGCACCCCAGCCGATGCCGGAAGACTGCCTTCTGACGGGTATTCTGGAGCCGACCAACGAGCCTTATGCTGTGGCCAAGATTGCCGGACTGACTATGGTCAAAGCTTACCGGAAACAGTATGGTTTCAATGGTATCTCATTGATGCCAACTAACTTGTATGGTCCGGGCGACAACTTTGACCTGACTTCGTCGCATGTTCTGGCGGCGCTGCTGCGGAAGTTTCACGAAGCCAAGCTGACCAATGCGCCGACCGTTACCGTATGGGGCACCGGGAAACCACGCCGGGAGTTTCTCCACGTGGATGACCTGGCGGATGCAGCCTTGTTTCTCATGCAACACTACGAAGACGACAAACCAATTAATGTCGGCGTCGGCGAAGACATCTCCATTGGCGAACTGGCGATGTTGATTCGTGACATTGTAGGCTACGCGGGCGACATTGTTTACGACACGGCAAAACCTGACGGCACACCGCGCAAACTGCTCGATGTTTCCCGGCTGCATGCCCTGGGCTGGCGGGCGCAGATTCATCTGCGCGAGGGAATTGCGGCGACCTACACCTGGTACTGCGCTCACCATGGCCGATGAAACCCACACCCTACTGGAAGACGTCTCACCAACAGGTCCACAACGCCTGCCCTTCGTTGCAGATCGGGATGTGCCATTGTTTCAGTCACGGCTGACTGCGGCACTGGCAGACCACGGGATAGCCATGGATGCCACACAGGTGGCGGCACTCGTCACCCATTACCGTCTGCTTGGTGAGGCTAACAATCAGTTCAATCTGACCCGGTTGATAGCTCCGGTCGAGGCTGTTCGCTGGCATTACCTCGATGTTCTGGCGGTGCTGCCGTGTTTGACGGCTCCTGATTTACCGGACCGGTGGATGGACATTGGCTCCGGCGGTGGTTTTCCGGGACTTGTTCTGGCCATTGCACGCCCGGACTGGCAGTTCGTTCTCACCGAACGGCGTCCCAAAAAAGCGGCGTTTCTCCGCCATTGTGTGGCTGAACTTGATCTTGGCAGGCGGGTTCAGGTGTTTGCCGGTGACATCGAACCGGGCACCGCTGTACGGGCGCTGCTTTCCTGCGGAGTTGATGTTTCACGTGAAACGTGCGGTATCCTGGCGCGGGCCGTCGAGGATGGCCCGCGCCGTCTGCCACGGCTTTTGCGCGTGCCTCCTTTTGCGAGCGCTGCCTTCTGGTTCGGACAGGAAGACGCCTGGGCATTAACCAGCCGTTTGCCTCCGGCCTGGGAACTGCGCCAACACCATCTGCTCCCGACGGGAGACCGGCGCGTGGTTGTCCTGCTCGTCCGCCGCATCAACTAATCCTTTTACGGTCTTTCTGCGTCTGCGCTACAATGCCGCTCCAAGCAACCAATGCAGGTAGCTGACAGGAGCAGCCAAACGGTTACAGCGAAAACCGGCGGAAGCCAGAAGTCGCTGCCAGGTGTTTCACGTTTCACATTTTCAGCACGAACAAGGGGGACGGCATGGGGAAAATCATCGCCGTTGCCAACCAGAAAGGCGGCGTTGGCAAGACAACGACAGCCATCAATCTGGCGGCAAGCCTGGCTGTCAACGACCAGCGGACGCTCCTCGTGGACGCCGATCCGCAGGCCAATGCCAGCAGTGGTGTCGGTATCCGGCGTGGTACGCTGCGGCGCACGCTCTACCACGCCCTCATTCTGGATGAGCCGCTGCACAACATCATTCAACCCACAGAACTGCCAGCACTCCAGGTTGTGCCAGCCGACCGCAACCTAGCCGGAGCGGAAGTTGAACTCGTCAACCTCGAAGAACGTGAATTCGTCCTGCGCCGGGTGCTTGAAAACCATCGGCAGCAGTACGACTACATCATCATTGACTGCCCGCCCAGCCTGGGATTGTTGACCATCAATGCCCTCAGTGCCGCCGACTCCGTCCTGGTGCCGATCCAGTGCGAATACTTTGCCTTGGAGGGTGTATCGGAGTTGCTCGATACCTTGGCGCGCATCCGGCGCAGCTTCAACCCAACTCTGGCTATCGAGGGGTTTCTGCTTACGATGTTCGATGAGCGGACGAATCTTTCCAACCAGGTTATGGCCGATTTACGGGATTTTTACGGCAAACAGGTCTTCGAGACGGTCATCACCCGCAACATCCGACTGGCCGAAGCGCCAAGCCACGGGAAGCCCATCATTCTCTACGACATCAAGTCGCGGGGGGCAAATGCCTACCTACAACTCGCCAAGGAGGTCATCTCGCATGACAACCAGAAGGGCGCTTGGACGCGGACTGAGCGCGCTGCTTCCTGAACGTACGCCACCCGCCAGTGAAACCCTGCTCGAACTCGACATCGAGCGCATTCTACCCAACCTGGAGCAACCGCGCGTCACGTTTCACGAAGGAAAACTTGAGGAGTTGGCACAGTCCATCCGGGAACATGGACTTCTCCAGCCCATTGTTGTACGACCACAGGGCGAAAACTTCCAGATTATTGCCGGCGAACGTCGGTGGCGGGCCGCCCAACGGGCAGGATTGCACCGTATTCCGGCCGTGGTGCGGGAAGTCCCTGATGGACAACTGCTCGAACTGGCGCTGATTGAAAACATCCAACGCGAAGACCTGACGCCTATCGAGGAGGCTCAAGCCTACCGCCGCCTGATGGACGAACTGGGGCTGACCCAAGAACAGGTCGCCACCCGGCTGGGTAAAGACCGGGCCACTATTGCCAATGCCATCCGGCTGCTCCGGCTTCCGCCTGACATTCAAAAACTGGTTGAAGACCGCCTGCTCAGTCCCGGTCATGCTCGTGCCTTGCTCGCTCTGGAAAATGAGGCGCTCCAACGACGTGTTGCAGAAGGTGTCATTGAGCGGGGTCTATCTGTCCGTGAAACCGAGCGTTTTGTCAAACGTGTCCTGCGTGGCGAGCCAGTTCTTGTGGGATCCCCTCATCCGACCGATCCCAATGTCAAGTTTGCTGAGTCCAAGCTCTCCAAACTGCTTGGCACGAAAGTTCGTATTCTTGGGCGTGGACGCGGCGGCTGCATCGAAATCGAATACTACAGCGCAGAAGACCTTGACCGGCTCTACAACCGGCTGCTACGGCTGACTGACAGCCAGTGAACCGGCCGTCAGCGAGCAGCAGGCTGTTTCACGTGAAACATTGGCTACAATGCATCGCCCACTTCACCACGGCATTCCACTGTGGCTACAATCTGCGGCTTTGACGTAACCCGACATCTGGACGCAGGTCCTCTATTGTCCTCCGGGAGGCTTCCGGCCCATGGCCTCTGCACCTGAAGCAACGGCGACGCTGGTCGTCACCCCTGAACTTCTTGCTGTTCACCGTTTGACATCCGAGGAGTATGCCCGGCTGTGCCAACTTTTGGGACGTACACCAACCTTGGTTGAACTGGGCATCTTCTCAGTCATGTGGTCTGAACACTGTTCGTACAAGTCTTCACGGACGTACCTGAAGACGCTCCCAACGACAGGGCCACGGGTGGTACAGGGGCCCGGTGAGAATGCCGGCATTCTTGATATTGGCGAAGGCTGGTGTATTGCCTTCAAGATTGAGTCACACAACCACCCTTCGTTCATCGAGCCTTTTCAGGGAGCTGCTACAGGAGTTGGTGGCATTTTGCGAGATGTGTTCACCATGGGAGCGCGTCCGGTTGCCCTGCTCAACTCCCTGCGCTTCGGTCCACTTGATGCCCCCCACCACGGCCCTCGCAACCGGGCGCTTCTGGATGGTGTCGTACGTGGGATTGCCCACTACGGCAATGCCTTTGGCTGCCCAACCATCGGCGGCGAGGTCTATTTCGAGGACTGTTACAGCCTGAACCCGCTCGTCAATGCCTTTGCCTTGGGGCTTGTCCGTCGTGATCAGATTTTTTTGGGAAAGGCGGCCGGCATTGGCAACCCTGTCATGTATGTCGGCGCGAAGACCGGACGCGATGGCATCCACGGTGCCACCATGGCCTCGGCTGAGTTTGACGACAACGCCCTTGCCAAACGCCCGACTGTCCAGGTTGGCGACCCGTTCTGCGAAAAACTGTTGCTCGAAGCCTGCCTTGAAGCCATGCGCGCCGGTTGCATTGTCGGCATTCAGGATATGGGCGCCGCCGGGCTGACCTCTTCGAGTTGCGAAATGGGCGCCCGTGCCGGAACCGGCATTGACCTTGAGTTGTCCCATGTCCCGCAGCGCGAAACCGGCATGACACCTTATGAAATCATGCTCTCGGAGTCGCAGGAACGCATGCTGCTGGTGGCCGACAGCGGACGGGAACGGGAAGTACAGGAGATATTTACCAAGTGGGGGCTTTCAGCCGTCGTCATCGGGCGCGTCACCGACACCCAACGGCTGCGGGTCTATCACCACGGCCAAATCGTCGCTGACATTCCGAACCGCTTTCTCACTGATGGCGCACCACGCTATGAGCGACCGGCTGCCCCCCCGGCCGGATGGGTTGCAGATGCGGCTGACCGCCGGGCCAGGCAGGAGAAAGAACTGGCCCAGGTATTTCCCACTACAGAACGGCATCTCTCTGCCGCACAAATCCAGGCTGACCTGAGACAGTTGCTCAGCTCGCCCAACATCGCTTCACGACAGTGGATTTACCGGCAGTACGATCACATGGTGCGCACAAACACCATCGTTCTGCCCGGAGCCGATGCCGCGGTTATCCGCATTAAGGAAACCCGCAAGGCTGTAGCTATGACGCTCGACGGCAACGGACGCTACGTAGCTATTGAACCCCGCCAGGGAGCAGCCCTGGCGGTCGCTGAAGCGTGCCGCAACCTCGTTGCCGTTGGTGCTGAACCCATCGGATTGACCAACTGCCTCAATTTTGCCTCTCCAGAACGACCGGAAGTGATGTGGCAACTTCGGGAGGCCATTGCTGGTATGGGAGAGGCGGCAGAGTTCTTCGCCACTCCCATCGTCAGCGGCAACGTCAGCCTCTACAACGAAACAGAAGGGCGCGGCGTCTTCCCGACCCCGGTCATTGGTGCAGTTGGTCTCATCGAGGATGTGCGGCTGGTCATCACCCCCCGCACGCTGGACGAAGGAGCCGCCGTGTACGTGTTGGGCGCAACCGGCGAAGACTTGGGCGGCACAGAATACCTCCGCCGACGCTTCGGTGTGATAACCGGTCCATTGCCAGTGCTGAATCTGGATGCGGAACGCCGACTTCAGCACTGCGTTCTGGAAGGCGTGCAGCAACGCCTGTGGGCAGCCGCGCACGACTGTTCAGACGGCGGGCTGCTGGTGGCGCTTGCTGAACTGTGTTTTTCTACCCACGGTAAAGCCCTGTCTGGTATGGATTTACGTCTTTCAGCCGAAGCTCCTGGCCTTTCCCGGGCCGGACTTCTGTTCGGCGAAACACCCGGACGGATGCTGATCGTGGTTGCACCATCCCGCCGCGCGGAAGCGGAAGCGCTCTGTCAGAAGCATCAGGTTCCGTGCCATTCGCTGGGCATTGTTCGCGGCAACCGGTTCACGGTTACGCTGGATGGTGAACTGGCGCTCGATGAACCCGTCGCAGAACTGGAGCACCTCTGGCGGACGGCACTGTGCCTGTAGCGCCTGCCTTGTGCCAACAGGCAGTGATTGCAGGCAGCTTTCAGAACGTCAGCCGGTGCTCTTGAGACCGCTTGAAATGGCGTTGATGGTCAACAGCAGATCCACCAGCAGGCTTTCGCTTTGTGTGTCATCCGATGCCGCGCGGGCCGCGCGCCAGGCCTTGAGGAGTTCAATCTGCCGCTGGTGCAGTGCTGCCAGCCCGGCCCGCCGGAGCTGCATCGTAAGCGCCGTTCGCTGGCGACGTTCCGTAAGCGGTACGCCAAAAACCTGCTCGACGCCACGGCGCGTCCGCTCAAACTCAGCCAGAATGGTCGAAAGCACAGTCGTTCGGGCGATGGTATCAGGCACCAACTCGGCGTAGGCTTGCATCCAGGCCGCGTCAGCCAAAAGAAGCTGACTGCCGGCATTCATCAGAAGCAGCCGGGTTGGATACCACCGCAGGGCCTCCTGGCGCAGTTGCATCAGCCACTTCGGATGGTGTGTGGCCAGCATGTCCAGCGCCGTGCCAAGTCCGTACCAGCCGGAGAGAAAAAACCGTGCCTGGCTCCAACTGAAAACCCAGGGAATGGCGCGCAGGTCAGCCAGGGTACGCTTTCCGGTACGGCGTGACGGGCGCGATCCGATTCGGCTGGCCTCAATGGCGTCTATCGGCGTGGCGTGGGCAAAAAATTCCAGAAAGCCGGGTAGTTCCAGCAACGCCCGGTAGGCGCGGTGACTCTCGTCGGCGAGGAAGTCAAGCACCGGTTCAAGGGGGTGGGGTGTTTTCGTAGTGGATTGCGCCAACAGGTAGGTTTCAAGCATCCCGGCTGTGAGCAGTTCGAGTTCGTAGGTGGCCGTGATGAGGTTGGCGTATTTTTGTGAAATTGTTTCGCCCTGTTCCGTCAGCCGCAGGCGTCCTGACACTGACTCCGGCGGCAGAGCGTTGAGAAAGCGATGGGTGGGGCCGGCGCCACGGCTCGGCGTGCCACCACGACCGTGAAAGAAGCGCAGCAGTACCCCACGCGCCTGGGCCACAGCCGACAAGGCCTGCTGGGCCCGGTAAAGTCCCCACAGACTGGCGACAGCGCCGGCGTCCTTGTTGCTGTCGCTGTAACCAATCATGACCTGCTGCACAGGCGGCTGTCCGTGGCGCTGCATCCAGGCCAGACTGCGGCGCGTCATCGGATGGTCCAGAAAAGCTGACAGAATGTCCGGGCTGTGCCGCAAATCATCGAGGGTTTCAAAAAGCGGAACAACCGGCAGCGGGCATACCAGTCCGTCGGACGTGGAGATGGTGAGCCCGGCTTCACGTGCCAGCCCGTACACAGCCAGGAGATCGGAAGTCGCGCGGGTCATGCTCACAATCAGCGCGCCCAGCCCTGACCAACCGTATTGCTGGCCGTACTCAGCCGCCACCTGCAGGGCGCCAACCACACGCCCAGCGGCATCACCAGGCGGTGCGCCAAGTACGGCCAACGGTCGCGTCTGGGCCAGTTCCGTTTCCCAAAACGCGCAGCGGCGGGCTTCATCCCACTGGTCATATTCGGCTTCTACGCCAGCGGCCCGGAGCCATTCGACAACCGCCTGTTCATGCACGGCGCTGTTTTGCCGGATGTCAAGTACCGCCAAGTGAAATCCAAACGTTTCCACCAGACGGAGCAGCGGCCAGACTTCTGATTCACACAACCGTTTTGCGCCAACCGCAAGCAACGTCTCGCCCAGCAGGCGCAGATCGGCAGCCAGCTCCGATGCCGCAGTGTAGGGCTGGCGCGCTGTCGGCCAGCCCAGTTCTGCGCCTGGCAGGCGGGCCAGCATGACGTTGACCGCCTGCCGCCACGACTCGTAAGGGTTTCGCTCCAGCGCCGACTGGAGAACCGGGTCGTGCGCTTCCCGCGCCGTGGACAGGTACGCCATCAGCGCCGCCGGCGGCGACTGGCGGCGATCCGAAAGGCTCATCCGCGCCGCCAGTTCTGTCAGCCGGGAACGGAACAACCGCAGTGCAGCCTGGCGGAGCGTGTGCAGAGACTCACGGGTCGTTTCCGGGGTGACGAGCGGGTGGCCATCACGATCCCCTCCAACCCATGTGCCAAACGTGATACGCGGCAGGTGTGCCGGGTCTGTCGGGCGCATCGCGGCCTCCATCCCCAGTTCATCCCAAGCATCGAGCAAGTGCCGGTCCATCCAGCCAACGGCTTCCGGCAGGGTGGTTGTCAGGTAATGGAGAACGTTGCGGAGTTCGTCGGCGACCGTCGGTTTTTCGAGATAAATTTCACCGGTCCGCCACAGACGCTCCAGTTCGCGTTTGATCTCGTCCCGGATGGCGCGGCGTTCATTGGGCGTCCACACCGAGTTTTCGAGCTTGACCAGAAGCAGGTAAAGCCGCCGGTGGTGCTCCAGCACGGTCGCCCGCTTGGCCTCAGTGGGATGGGCGGTCAAAACCGGTTCGACATGAAGCTGCGCGAGCGCCGTCAGGATGTCTGCCGCAGACCGTCCCTGGCGGCGTAGCTTGTGCAGCACTGCGCCCCACAGCCCCGGCTCGGCAGCACAGCCGGCGCTGGACTCAAGCGCCCGCCGGTTTTGCGCAGCGGCATTTTCTTCGGCCATGTTGAGCAGTTGGAAAACCACCGAGCAGGCCTGAACAAAACGCTCATGAGAGGTTTCTGGCAGAGGTGCCGTTTCCTCTATCGGGAGGGCCCGCGCCAGCTCTGGAGCGCCTGTCTCCGACAAAACCTCCTGAAAACACGCCACGAGAAACCGATAGTCGCGCTCGGCACGGGCCAGGTCAGCCAGCGCCGATGAAGCCGTAGGCACAGTCATGCTCTTTCCTGCCTCCCTTTCTCTTGAAAGGGCTTTGGTCGCCGCCCACGTCTGCGTGGGCTGCCGAAAACAGACACCCCGCGGGCACCTAAGACTTGGAAGTTACAGCGACTGCGCCACTTCGGGGATAACCGTTTTCAACACATCCACCAGTTCGTCTATTTGTGCGGTTGAAATCGCCAGTGGCGGCATCAGAACGACGACATTGCCGAGTGGACGGAGAATGACTCCGTAATCACGGCAGCGGTTTGTCACGCGATAGCCCATGAGCTGGTCAGGCGGAAAGGGTGTTCGGGCTGCGCGGTCGGCCACAAGTTCAATGCCCACCATCAGGCCCCGCTGCCGGATGTCCCCCACGAGCGGCAGCGTCCGTAGTTCCTCCAATCGCAAGGCCAGGTGATTGGCAACTGTCCGCACGTGGTCAAGCGTCCGGTTTTGCTCAAACAGGTCGAGATTCGCCAGCGCCACGGCACAGGCGAGCGGGTTGCCCGTGTAGGTATGCCCGTGAAAGAACGTCTTGAACTCCCCAGCCTCACCCAGAAAAGCGGCGTAGATAGCTTCTGTAGTCAGCGTTGCGGCAAGCGGTAAGTAACCGCCTGTCAGCCCTTTGGCGACGCACAACAGGTCAGGCGCAACGCCCTCGGCTTCACAGGCAAACATCCAGCCGGTGCGACCAAAGCCGGTGGCCACCTCATCACATATCAGCAGCACGTCATAGGCCGTACACAGCTCGCGCACCCGCCGGACGTAGCCATCAGGTTGGGCCAGCATGCCAGCCGCGCCCATCATGACCGGCTCAATAATGACTGCGGCAATTTCATCGGCGTGCTCAGACAGGATGCGTCCCAGTTCCTCCGCACAGGCCATCCCACAGCCTGGACGTTCAAGCTTCAGCGGGCAGCGATAGCAGTGCGGCTCCGGCACTGTCAGCGTCTCAAACAGCAGCGGACGGTACAGGTCATGGAAGAGCGCAATCCCGCCGACGGAGACCGCTCCCACCGTATCACCGTGATAAGACTCGCGCAGGTGAATGAACTTCGTCTTCCGTGGGCGTGGGTCTGAGCGCTGCCGCCAGTATTGAAAAGCCATTTTGATGGCGACCTCGACAGCCGTCGAACCGGAGTCCGAGTAAAACACTCTGGTAAGACCAGACGGTGCAAGCTGCACCAGTCTGGCGGCCAGTTCGATGGCCGGTGGATGCGTCAGGCCCAGAAGCGTCGTGTGTGCCACCTTGTCAAGCTGGTGGCGGATGGCGGCATCGAGTTCAGGAGTGCGGTGTCCATGAGTGGTCACCCACAGACTGGATACCCCATCCAGGTAACGCCGGCCTTCAAGATCGTAGAGGTAGCAGCCCTCGGCACGTTCAATGATGAGCGGGCGTGTCGCCTGCCATCCCTGCATCTGTGTGAAGGGATGCCAGAGATGGGCTTTGTCGAGGGCTTCCAACCGCAAGTGGGACGACAGACTATCAGGACGGGCAGCAGACATAGGCGCTTGTGACCTCACGCCGGCCTGTTTAGCGAAAACGCTGGCAAAAATGAAGGCCGTTACCTGTGTTCAGGCAACGGCCGTTGAAATCAAGTGCAGGTGGGTTTACTCAGCGCCGTCGTTGCCAATGGCTTCCACCGGGCAGGCATCCATGGCTTCCATGCACTGCTCCATTTCCTCATCGTTTTCAGGCTGTTTGTAAACGTAGGAATAGCCACCATCGTCGTTGCGCGTGAAGTTGTTGGGTGCCGTATCGCGGCACACGTCGCAGTCAATGCACTGGGTGTCCACGTAGAACATCCCAGGTACGTTGTCTGGATACTTGTCTTCAACCGATGCCATTGCTTGGTACCTCATTCAGGGAAGTTGAGTCGTCAGAAGTGGCAGAACCCCGGCACGCTAGTTCTTCCGGCGTTCGTCACTCCGACTGCCGGATACTGCCGATGGCGTGAAGCTAGTGCAAGACGGGAAGTTTTTTCAATACTTTCATTGAAAAAACTTCCGGCTGTTGTCCTGTAGGGTGGGGAACCGCCAACGGGGAACAACACGGTATGGACATCGTCGCCAAGGATGTGTTTGGTAGCAGACAATTGAATGAGACTTGGAGCCAAATCGGCCAGGTTTCCGCAGGGTCATTTGACGCCGGGCAGCTACATGGGTAGCGTGCAACGACACACCGAGTTTGTACCCAGACCGTTCCGTTCGACCAAGTATGTCTTTCGAGACCATCATGCGTGGCGTGCTCGACCGGATTGAGGGAGCACGTGGGTGGGCCTTCCTCGCCGATGACGGGGAAATTGTCTTTCGTCAGACTGTCGGCGACTTTGAAACGCTGCCCTTGTTGGCAGCCTACCACGGCATTACCGTGGGCAACTACCGCCGGTTTGGACTGCGAAGCCTGCTGGAAAACATCCGTACTATTGTCTGCACGTACGACGAGGCCGTTTGTATCCTGAAACTGTTTCCAGAGAACTACTTTCTGGTGCTCGTTCTGGCGCGTGAGTCCAATGTCGGCTATGCCCTGTGGCTGCTGGAGCAGGCGATGCCGGCCCTGCTCGAAGAAATCGGATGACCAAGCTGGCCGGTGGCCACTTTCCGTGGCTCAGGTCCTGTAAGCCCAGGTCGGCAGGTCACAACGGCTCAGGCTGATTTGATGAGACGGGCAAAGGCGCGCAGTCCGTTGACGATGTCCTGCTGGTCAAAGGTACGGGTCAGAGTCCGCTCGATTTCATCGCTCATCTGGCCAATCCGACTTTTGAAGGACTGCTCAGCACGCTCAATGGTGTGCTGAAGGGCGAGAATATCCTGGTGCGTTTTGGCGCTGCTGGTGGCCAGAGTCGCCAACTCGTCGGCAATCTGTTTGACCTGGCTGCGGAGTTCCCCCAACTCAGCCTTGACCTCCGCGAGGTCATGTTTGAGCTTCAGGGTGTCGTCGCGTGGAAACCGGGCTTCTTCGCCGATGTCCGTCAGCTTGCGGTGCAGGTAGTCATACGCCGCGCCAAACGGACGAAAGACCATCGTGACCAGGTAGAACCCGGCAAACCAGTATCCCACGCTGCCACGGGTGAAATAGGCAAGTCCGCCAATGACGAGGGCTGAAAGCACGTGCAGCCCAAGGGCCACCCAGAGCGTCGTACGTTGCGTCCGTTTGACGTAAGCCAACCGCTCGTCACTGACGGTCAGCCCGGCCTCACGCGAGCGCTCCAGCTCGAACTGGACGGATTTGGCCTGGAAGTGGATGTCCCATGGAACGGTCAGAATGAGCAACAGCCATATCAGGCAAACGACACCCATGCCGATGTCGAGTGCCAGCCCCGGAGTGAGTGCCGGCATCTGCCAGCCGCTCATCCAGGCCGTGACGGCAAAGACGATGAGCAGCCCAATGCCGATAAAGGCCGTGGTGAAAAGCGCTCTCAAAAATCGCTCGAACACGACTTCCCCCTTTTCACCGCCGGGTCAGTTCCTGCCTGCGCAGCCGGAGAGGTCCGCGCTCATAAGGCTTGCCCCGTCCGGTGTTATGGTTCCGTCCGTGTCAGGAGTCGGCGCCTGCTGCAGCAACCTGTTCGGCAGAGGCTGTCGCACTCCCTTCCGGGCGGTAGAAGAGAATGCGTCCGCAACTGTCACAGGTGTGGATACCAATTCCCTGCCGCACCAGACTATAGACCTGTGGACGCAGCCGCATCCGGCAGGCCGAACAAGTGCCATTGATGACCTGCGCCAAGGCGTGTCCGCCCCGGAGTTTGGCCACGCGGGTGTAGTTGGTGAGCCACGTTTTTGAAATCTTGGCCTCCATTTCGCGCCGTCGAGCACGGATCTGTTCGACTTCCGCCAGATAGGTAGCCTCAGCCCGGGCATTTTCGGCCAAGGCGGCATCGGTTTCAGCCCGGCGCTTTTCAATTTCGGGAGCATGTAGAGCGACTTCGGCTTCGAGTTTGGCCGCTTCGGCGCGGGCTTCAGCAATTCTGGACTCGCACTGCGCCACAGATTTTTTGGCCATATCTATTTCCCGGATGGCCGTTTCGTATTCGCGTTGATTGCGGACGCGCTGAAGGTCCGCCGTATATTTGGCAAACAGGGACTGGAAATGCGCAAGATCGCTTTCGAGGTCACGGAGGCGACGACGGACAGCATCAAGATTGGTCTGGGCGGCTGTAAAGGCAGCTATCTGTTGCTGAAACTCGGATTCAATCCTTTGACGTTCGGCAGCGAACTGACGGGTTTTGGTCTGACACTCAGCCAGTTGACGGTCTGTTTCCTGTAGAGCGATGAGCAGTTCCAAGTCCTGACTCACGGATACCTCCTATCGGGATGGGACAGGAATGCGGGATTGGAGACTACTACCTTGTTCCAAGCGAAGCAAGGAACCGCAACCCAGTGGAGGTTTCCTTGCATTCCGGGTGAGAGTGCTCTCAGGAGAGGCGGTCGAGGCTCACCGCCACAACCAACTCATTCGATTTCGTCGGGCAGCAGGCAGAGACCCTCCGACGTGACCGGCGTCCCGGTACGCGACCAAAACTCGAAGGTCAGCGTTCGCCGGCCGGCTTCGGTAGCATATTCCAGGTGCAGCATGTCGCGTGGGTGTTCGCCTGTGTTGCGGTAGAACCGCAGATTGCGCGCGGCTACGAGCTGGTAATCCCGCTGGCGCCAGGTGAGTTGCTCCGGCGGTGATTCCGGGTCCAGTTCCAACGCTTCGACCTCGCCATACTCGGTCGGATCAAGGGGAAAGGAAACCACGGCGCGGCCGGTCGTGTCTTGAGGGTTGGGCTGATGAACCTCGATGAAATGACGCCGTTCGCCATCCGTGACTTCAAACTGCCAGAACACCAGAGTTTGTTGCCCGATGTCCACAAAGCGATGGGCTTTGTCAATGACCCACCGGCCCGGAAGCGGACTCGTCGGGGAAAGAACGATTGTGTCTCCGGCGCTCAAATCGGCCAGGGCGCGGGTCTTACGTTTGGGTGTGGGGTCTTTTTTTCCAAAGAAAGAAAGCCAGCCCATGAAAGTCACCTCCGAGTTGCCCAACCCTGTTGCCTTGGCTAGGCGCGTCCCGTCCGGTCTGCCACCCGGCGCAACAGATCGGCTATCTCGAAAGGTTTACGCACGCAGTCTTCAGGGGCAAGGTTGAATTCCGACGAAGCCAGAACCTCATCAATCTTCTCGGACGCCGAGCAAATCAGAATCGGCACCTGCCATAGTTCCGGGTTGTCGGCAGCGCGAATGACCTCGATCAGGTGTGTTCCGTCGATCACCGGCATCATGACATCGAGGATGATCAGGTCCGGGACACGCTTTTTGAGCAGCATCATCGCGCCGATGCCATCCTCCACGGCGGTCACTTCATAGCCATCGTGGGTCAGCAGTTCAGTCAGCAGTTCACGGACATCGGCATCATCATCCACAACAAGAACGTGTTTTTTGGTGTCGGTCATGGGTGTGCTGTGCAGAGGCTAACCAAGGTGTCTTACGTTCCTGGAGGGAACGTCAAAAAAAGATGCCTTCGCGCTCTTCAAGACCGCGATCAATGAGGCGACGAATTTCGCGTTTGACCCGGTCCACCTTACGTTGAATGACCTCGTCGCGGTCATCCGGGTCGCCGCGAAAGATGAGCGGTTCGCCGAAGTAGATGCGATATTTGGTCGGAAAAGGAATCATCCCCAACACACCCAGCCAGGGGAAGGTCGGCGTAATGGGGAAATACGGCATGCCGAGCAGCCTGGCGAGCGGTTTGCAGTCCACAAAACTGGGGGCCTGTTCTTCGCCGCCAATTACGCCAAAGGGAACAATGGGCGTGTTGGTAGCCAGCGCCAGCCGCATAAAACCCAGCCCAAACCGGACGAGTTTGTAGCGGTCTTTCCAGACCTTGCCGGAGCCGCGCGCACCTTCCGGGAAAACCAGAATGGCCTCGCCTTTCTGAAGCAGGCGCTCACAGTTGAGTGGGTCGCCAACAATAGCACCACTGCGCTGAAGCAAGGTGCCCAGCAAAGGCATTGTGGTGAACCACCGCTCCACCATAGCACGGCACAGCCGGGGGGGATTGGCTTCAAGCAGCATGGCGACCGCCACCATGGCCCCATCAATGGGCAGTTGCCCGCTATGGTTGCCAATCAGCAACACACGTCCCGGAGGGACATGCTCGATGCCGTAGGTTTGTACCCGCCAGTAATGCCGGTAGAGCCGTGCAAACAGGGAATATCCGTAGCGTGCTGTTCCGGGGTGCAGTCCCCAGGAGTCATAGCCATACTCGTTGACCGCCGTTGGAATCTGGCGCATCTTGGCATCCACCTCAGCGTCCACCAAGCGGTCAGCCAGGGCGGCCATCCAGCCACTTGAGGTGACGGTAGGCAGGAGGTTGCGTGGCTTGGACCGACGGCGTAACCGGGCCGCAGCAGGTGTTGCCGTTGGTGGAGGCGACTCCGGTGTGGGCAATAACCGGAGCGTGGGTTCATTGTCCAGACGTTGAATAGTGAGGACTTTTTTCCGGGGTGCCGGCTTGGGCTTTTCCGGTGCCGTGTCTGCCGGGGAAATAACGGTGAGGGGCGGCAGCGTCGAACGTTTACGGGCCATGACGTTTCTCCTGGGGGCGCACCGCCCGCGCACAGAACTGGCAAGGCTCTGAAAGATGCCACGCAGTCAAGAATGACACGAGCATAAGTCGTGAGCTTGGCTGTGGGCAACGGATTTTCACGGCGATGAAAAACCAGGGAAAGGTTATTCCCGGTCGGGGCTTCCGTCAGGTCTGGCGGCAGCTTCTGCCGAGGGAACGAACTCCAGTCCGTACTGTGCGCCTTCTTCGGCAATCCACTGCTGTTGATGCTGCTCGTAGATGGCAAGACGCTCCCGCATCTGCTCAACGGCCTGGGGTGAGATCGGCTCGGTCAGCATCCGCGCCTGCTCTTCCAGCAGGTCATGCAGTTCATCGGCGAGTCGCGTTGCGCCGGCATTGAAGGGGCGCAGTTGCTTGAGCCGTTGACGGGCCGCCGCACTGGCTGCCAGCGTCTCTGGCGGGACGGGCTGCCCGGTTTCAAGGTGCTGTACAATGCGGCGGTACACCCGCTCCCCTTCGTTGCAGGCCTCGGCAAAACGGCTGATCGTTTTGTTTTCCGGGAAAACGTTGGCCCCGGCCAGAAAGCGCGCCAGCGATGGCGGGTCGCCCCGGTAATTCCAAAACATCAGCCCAAAGCAGAGGGCGACAACGGCCATGAGCACGATTTGCCACACGCGCCAGACGGTCGGCGTTTTTCGTTCGTTCGGCGGTGAGTATGGGATAAACAGTGCCAGTCCAATGCCAGTCAGCAGTCCACCCACGTGACCCGACCGGCTGATGAAAGGAATGGAAAAGGTGATGACGAGATTGATGATCAGAGTAAGCCAGACGCCGCGTTGCATCGTGGCCCGGACCATCGGCGGGATTTCGGCGCGGTACTTGTAAACAAACACGAGCAACGCACCAAACATGCCAAAGAGCGCCCCGGAAGCACCGGCCCCAATGCTTTCGGGATGGGCGAAAAAATAGCTCGCCACGAACCCTCCAATCCCGGAAAGCAGATACAGGATGGTGAAACGCGCCGACCCGTAAAGCGATTCCAACTGCGGACCGAGCACCCAGAGGGCGTACATATTGGCCAGCAGGTGAATCATCCCGATGTGCAGAAACATGGGAACGACCAGGCGCCACACTTCCCCCTGATCAATGAGCTTCCGGTTGCAGGCGCCAAAGGCCGTCAGTACGTCCGGGTCGGTCGAGCCGCCGGCAAAGGCCGTCAGCAGAAACATCGCCACGTTGATGCCGATGAGTACGTAGCTGAGTGGAGCGCGCCGGAAAAACACCGCTTCGACAAACCTGGCAGCCCGCTGGCGTTCCCGCTGCTCCTGTTCCACTTCAGGCGGCAGCGCGCCACATTCCAGGCAACGCAACACGCTGCCGGGGGTAAGCAGTCCGCATTGGTGGCAGACGCGCAAAGGGCGCTCGGTCACAGGTTCCATCACTAATCCACGAGGTACTTCGCCCGTGCGCGGTACTGCCGGTCCACGGCTTCCAGGAACGGCTCCGGGGCCAGTGGCGGCGGGACGCCCAGCCGCCGACTGATCGGAGCGGCAATCCGGGCCGCCATCCACGGCCGGGCTTGTTCAGGCAGGGTTGAACGGCGCAGCAGAAAGCGCTCCACCGCCGCGATGTCATCGGCTGTCAGGGCCTGGATATTGCCGATGTCATCCATCACTTCCTGCGGCTGGCGCTGAACATCGGCAGCATGCGTAGCCAGTACCTGATCGAGCGCCGGGGTTGTGCCCAGGCGTTCTTTGACAACGATCGTGCCAGCGACGAGATCGCCCAACCGCCGGGCTTCCCGGTGCAGCATAATGCTCATCACTCCCAAAGCATAACCGCTCGGCAGAAAATCCACGGTGCGCAGAACGTTGCGCACCAGCGCCTCAAAAAAACCGATCGGACGGCCGTCAATCCGAATCACCCGCAACCGCAGCCACCGCTTGCCTGGGGTTTGGCCGTTCCACACCGTTTCAAAGATGGCAAAGTAGCCAAAATAAATCAGAAAGGACACGAGGACCAGAAGGGCCAGCAGCCACAACTCAACGGAGCGGCTCAACTGGAGGTCACGGAAAACGTCATTGATCTGGGCGACAAGAAGGCCAAGAACAAACAGGGTCAGAAGCTGAATACCGTGATCGATGAGGGCCGCCAGAAAGCGGCTGCCGACGTTGGCGAGCGCAAACCGCAGCTCGACGCGCTCCGGGGTTTCGATGATGAGTTGGTTGTCGAGCCGCATGGCATAAGTGATACTGCCGTCCAGGACCTGCCTTGGCAAGAGCCCCGGACGGCAGTCTGCCGTTCCCATTACTGGAAAAAGCTACAGTTACTGACCATCATCAAAGAAGGTCTTGAGTTTCCGGCTCCGCGACGGATGGCGGAGCTTGCGCAGGGCTTTGGCTTCGATCTGGCGGATACGCTCACGGGTGACAGAAAAGTGCCGCCCGACTTCCTCCAGGGTGCGTTCCTGACCGTCTCCATCCAGCCCGAAACGCATCTTGAGGATTTGTGCCTCGCGTTGGGTGAGCGTGCTGAGCACCTCCAGCGTGGCTTCCCGCAGGCCCTTGCCGACGATCATTTCCGCCGGATTGAGACTGTTGCGGTCTTCGATGAAGCTGCCCAGGTTGGATTCGCCGTCATCGCCGATGGGCGTTTCCAAGCTGATGGGTTCCTGGGCAATCTTGAGTGCCTGCCGAACCTTGACAACCGGCAAATCCGTGCGCTGGGCCAGCTCTTCGTGCGTGGGTTCACGGCCCAGCTCCTGAACCATCAGCCGCGCCGTACGAACAATCTTGTTGATGGTTTCAACCATGTGCACCGGAACACGAATCGTCCGGCCCTGGTCGGCAATGGCGCGGGTCACCGCCTGGCGAATCCACCACGTGGCATAGGTCGAGAACTTGTAACCCCGCCGATAGTCAAACTTCTCCACCGCACGCATCAGCCCAATGTTGCCTTCCTGAATGAGGTCGGAAAACTGCAAGCCCCGCGAGCGGTTGATGTAGTTTTTGGCAATCGAGACGACGAGCCGCAGGTTGGCTTCGATCATCTCGCGCCGGGCTTTTTCGGCTTCCTCAGTCGAAGAGAAAATTTCCCGCAGTGAACCTTTGATGCGGCTGGCTGGTTCGAGGTAGCGCTTCTCGATGTCTGCAATGACCTTTTGCGCCTGCTCAATCTGGGCACGTGTTTCCGCTTCATCAATGCGTGCGCGCCGCTGCTTGTCTTTCAGCGCCGCCTGGGCGTTTTCAATCTTGCGCTCGGCATCCTGAATCTGCCGTACCACAGCCCGGATACGGTCGTTAAACTTCTGCCGTATCTGGTCGGAAAAAAGCACGCTGCGGATGAGCCGCGACAGCTCAACCCGCTTGCGGAGATATTTCCGGTAGCGCTGCTGGGCTTTGCGCGGCGCGCGCTTGCGCTCCTTCTCAATTTTGGCGGCTTCTTCGCGGATGTGCGCCAGCATGCGTGAAATGGTCTGGAACCGCTCGATGGTTTCGATCAGGTAACGTTCTTCATTTTCCAGCGTGATGTCCTCGGCATCCGAGTCCGAGGTGTCAATGACCTGCCGGATGCCGATTTTGCGTTCTTTAAGTTGCTCGGCGATCTCTTCCAACTGCTCGGCAACGATGAGTGACCGCGAGTGAGCCTTGTAGAGCCGCCGGCGGCCGCGCTCGATCCGCTTGGCAATGTTGACTTCGTCCTCGCGGGTCAGCAGGGCAACATTGCTCATCTCGCGCAGGTACAACGTCATCGCATCGAGCGAGCGGTCGCTTTCGGAAGCTGACAGGTCGGGCGGCGGCGTCACGCCGCTTTCAGCATCTTCGATGGCTTCTTCGAGTTCTTCCGTGTCTTCCGCTTCGCTGTCCAGGATGAAGTCGTCCTCTTCGGACGCCGTGGAATCTATCTCGGCCAGAAACTTTTCGAGGTCGAGAGCCGGAAGGGCGCCTTCCGCTGTCGGGTCAGTGTCGCTGTCCATCAGATTTTCTTTGAGGTCGAGTCGCATGGCTGTGTGGGTCTGGAACAGGAAATGCTTGCTCTTGTGGCTGTAGTTGGTAAACTTGGGTCAATCACCGTCAGGATACGTTGCGCCGTCTGTCGCATCAATCGGCTTTTCATCGGGCGCAAGGGTCTCAAATCAGCATACTCATTTCACCCTGTGGACACTGTGTGTTCCATGACGGATGGTACACATCCACTTTCACCACTTGCGCGCGGCCTTCCCACGCATGGGTTCATAGACGCTTGTACCTGTCTCAAAGTTTCCCGTCCGTGCCGCTTTTGCCGGCAACTCTGAAATCCAGCCGGAGCCGTGCCATGTCTCTTTCCGTGCCGCTCATCCTGGCCACCCGGAACGCCGGGAAATTGCACGAGTTTCGCCACCTGCTCGCCGGCGTGACCCGGCAGGTCATCGGCCTTGACGCTTTCCCGTCCCTGCCTCCCGTACCCGAAACCGGCACCACATTCGAGGAAAATGCGCGGCTCAAGGCACGTGCCGTTCAGGCGCAGACCGGCGGCTGGGTCATCGCCGACGACTCCGGGCTATGCGTGGATGCCCTGGGTGGCGCGCCCGGCGTTTTCTCGGCACGTTATGCCGGTGAGCAGGCGTCCGATGCCGACAACGTGGCCAAACTTCTGGCGGCGCTGCGTGACATCCCGGCCGAACGGCGTACGGCCCGGTTTGTCTGTGTCCTGGCGCTGGTCACGGAAACCAAGGAGGCATGCTTTACCGGCATCTGTACCGGTACGCTGACCGAGGCCCCGCGTGGCTCCTGCGGGTTTGGCTATGACCCGCTGTTTATTCCCACTGGCGACACGCGCACCTTTGCCGAGATGACCCCGGCAGAAAAGGCGGTTTACAGCCACCGGGCACGCGCCGCCCAGGCGCTCGTGGACCATCTTCGGGCGGGTTTTGGGAACCGTCTTCCGTAACGGGCAGCGCGGCCGGCGGCAGATCGCCGCGTTCGCACTTCCACCGGCAGGACTTGAGACAACCGGCCGTTCCAGGCATGGTTTTAGGACGAGCGTTCTGCCTTCATACGAGGAGCCTGGCCGATGTCTTCCATCCTGTCTGAAATTTTCGAGGCGGCAAAAACCGTCCGCGCCATTGCCCAAGGCATGGCTGTGACCCTGAGCTACATCCCGAAGCAAAAACTCACCCGCCAGTACCCCGACGTGCCGGTTGAGCTGTATCCACGCTTTCGGGGCGAGCACTATCTGGCGCGGGACGAAAACGGCAAGGAGCGCTGTGTGGCCTGTTTTCTCTGCGCCGCGGCCTGCCCGGCCGATGCCATCTACATCGAAGCGGACGAAGACCTCCGGCCCTACGCGGAGCGTCCGGGCATGGAACCGCGTTACGCCCGTGTCTATAACATTGACTATGGGCGGTGCATTCTGTGCGGCTACTGCGTCGAGGCCTGCCCGAAAGACGCCATCAAGCACGGCCACAACTTTGAAATGGCCGTGACGAACTTTGCCGACTTGGTCAAGGACAAGGAATACCTGTTGTCCAACCTGGAGCGCGAAAAGACGCGAAACCTGACGCTTCGCAGTGACGCCTGACCGCCAACCCCAAAAGTGCAGGCCCCATAAGTGCAGGCTGTTTACGCACCAGTGGCGGCATTTGCCGCGTTTTCCTGGGTCTCTTCTTTTTGTGATTGGTAGTGTGCCAGCAGGGCCCGGCCTTCGCGGCTGCGGGGATCAATGGTACGAATGTGCTTGTTGCCAACCATTTCCCAGATTGCGGTGACAACGCCGTTTTTCTCGACGGCGCTGTAGGTTTTCTGCTCCGGGCTGATTTCGGACTGAGCTGCTTCGGACATAAGGTCAAACGCTATCCAAACCTGATTTCGTTGTGTTTTGGGATGCTCGCACCTTGCCTGGCGCACGTGCGAAAGCGCATATTCCCATGGGCATTGGTGTTCTGTCCAGAATGCCGGACGCCTTTCTCCCGCTGCCACATTGACTCCGGCGGGCAGAAACGGTGTGGTCCACAGATGTTTTTCACACGGCCAAGGAGGTGAGGCTTCATGGTTTTGCGCTGTCCGATTTGCGGGACCGTAACCACGTGGGCTGGAAATCCCACCCGTCCCTTCTGCTCCGAAGCCTGCCAGATGCGGGACTTGGGCAACTGGCTGACCGAACGCTACAGCCTGCCGGTGAGCGAGCCGCCGACACCGGAAACCGAGCCGACACCGGAAACCGAATCGTCCCTTCAGGATGAGTGAAAGGGGAAACTGCCCGGCAACGGAGTGCCTTTGATGAGAAAGCGCTTTTGATGCCAATCACCTTGCGCGGGCGCTCTGAGATGAACCGGCCCACGTTGCGCACCAGCAACCGTCACCGCGCCGGCGGACAGACCTGACCCATGAGGCACTGACCACCATGCTCCGCATTGTTCTCTGGGTGGACACCAAACGCTACGAAGTCGGCTCCCCGTCCTTTTTCCACTGCTTTTTCTCGACCATCGCCTACCGCCTGGAAAACGACGCTTGGGGGAGTGTGTATCCACGCATCATGCTGGACTTTTACAAAGGACGGCTGCGCTACACCGACGCCCCCGAAGCCCTGAGCGAACTCGACGCCATCCAGCTCGGCTTTGAGATGATGCCGCCGGAGGACATCATCTGGGACTACGACGACCTCGACCGGCAGCCCCCATGGGCAGAAGGCGCGCTGGAAAACACCTCCTGCGCCGCCGAGTGCTTCTTTACACCGACCGAGGAGCACCTGTTTGCCGTACTCCGGCAGGCCTTCAATCGCAGCATCGAAGTTCGCCATGACGTACGCATCCGCCGTATGGCATAACCCATCGTTTTACACTTCAACCTGCTGAGGAAACCGACACCTTATGCCTGCATCCCGTGTCACGCCGGGCGACCTGACGCGCCTGAAGGCTGACGGCAAGCGCATCGTCGCCCTGACTGCCTATGACCGCCCGACGGCCATGGTCTGCGAAGCCGCCGGCGTGGATGTCATTCTGGTTGGCGACTCCCTGGGCAACGTCCTGCTCGGCTATGAAACGACCCTTCCCGTGACCATGGACGACATGCTTCACCACGTCAGAGCCGTTGCACGCAGTACGCATCAGGCGCTGGTCGTCGCCGACCTGCCGTTTCTGTCCTATCAGGCCGATCAGGCGGAGGCGCTGCGCAACGCCGGGCGGTTTCTCAAGGAAGGCGGCGCGCAGGCTGTCAAACTTGAAGGCGGCAGCCGCAGCGCCGAAACCATCGAGCGTATGGTCACAGCCGGCATCCCGGTCATGGGGCACCTTGGCTACACCCCACAATCGGCCCACGTCTTCGGAAGGAACGTTGTCCAGGGACGCGATGTGGATGTGGCCACGACGCTCGTCCACGATGCCCTGGTTCTGGAGGAGGCCGGTTGTTTTGCCATCGTTCTGGAATGCGTTCCCCACGAAGTTGCCCGGGCCATATCCGAGCGACTGCGGATTCCCACGATTGGCATCGGCGCTGGCAACGGCTGTGACGGACAGATTCTCGTCTTCCACGACGCCGTTGGCTGGGGGCCGGGCGCGAACCTGAAGTTCGTCAAACGCTATGCCAATGTCGGCGACATCCTGCGCCAGGCCGTCAGCGACTATGCCCGCGAAGTACGCGAAGGCGTTTTTCCGGCGGCGGAACACTCGTTTTCGATGTCCGCCGAAGCCCGCGTGCTGTTTGAGCAGGAACTGGAGGAAATGGACGCCAGTTGTGACGAGTAACGTTCACCCGGGAGCGCGGGCATCCTGCCCGCTCCGGGTTTTCTGGAGCACCCTCAATGACCACAATCAAGTTTGGTACGGATGGCTGGCGCGGACGCATTGCCCGTGAGTTTACCTTTGCCAATCTGGACCGTGTGGCCCAGGCCACGGCCGAGCAGTTCCTGGCCGACGCCGACGGAACGGCCCCGCTGGTCTATGTCGGCCACGACCGCCGCTTTCTTGGTGAGGATTTCGCAGCGCGCGTGGCCGAAGTCATGGCTGGCAATGGTTTCCAGGTACGTGTGTACGACCAGTTCGTGCCGACGCCCATGGTGTCCTACGACTGCTATGCCGAACGTGCCCGGGGCGGGATCGTCATCACGGCAAGCCACAATCCGCCACAGTTTTCGGGCTTCAAAATCAAGCTGCCCTTTGGCGGTTCGGCGCCGCCGGAATACACCCTCCAGGTGGAAGCCCGCCTTGACGCCAACCCGCCGCGCACGACAGGGCTGCGCGCGGCGCTGGCCAGCGGACAGGTGCAGTACGTGCCCCCTTCCGCGCGCTACCTGGCACGGATCGGCGAGCTGCTTGACCTCGACCGCCTGCGCGCCTTCGACGGCGAAGTGCTCGTGGACTCGATGTACGGTGCCGGCGGACGCTACATCGAGCAGTTGCTCCAGGGCGGACGGCTGCGCGTCACCACCCTGCGCGCCGAGCGGGACCCCTACTTTGGCGGCATTCACCCGGAGCCGATGATGCCGCAGCTCCAACCCCTGTGTGATGAGGTGGTCCGCCGCCGGGCCTTTCTGGGACTGGCAACGGATGGCGATGCTGACCGTATCGGCGCGGTGGATGACACCGGCGCTTACCTGAACACCCACCGCATGCTGGCCATTCTGGCGCTGTATCTCATCCGCAAGCGCGGACTGACCGGCGGCATTGCCCGGACGGTTTCCCAAAGTGTCGTCGTCAAACGCATTGCCGAGCGCCACGGGCTGCCAACCTATGAAACGCCCGTTGGCTTCAAGCACATTGCCGCCCTGATGCGAACCCACGACATCCTGTGTGGCGGCGAGGAATCCAACGGCCTGGGCTGCAAACTGCACATCCCGGAGCGGGACGGCATCTTCAGCGGGCTGCTCTTTCTGGAAGCCATTCTGGCCTTTGGCAGGAAGCCGTCCGAGCTGGTGGCTGACATTTCGGAGGAGTTTGGATTTTTTGCCTACGACCGGCGCGACCTGGCGCTTGACCACATCGAGCAGGGATTGGCGTTCATCGAGCGCCTGAAAGCCGACCCGCCAGCGGCTGTCGCCGGTTATCCGGTGCGCGAGGTGGGACTGCTCGACGGCGTGAAACTCCACTTCGAGGACGAAAGCTGGCTGCTGTTCCGGGCTTCGGGCACTGAGCCGTTGGTGCGCGTCTATAGCGAGGCCACGACCGTCGAAAAGATGTCGGCGCTGCTGGCTTTCGGCGAACAGTTGGTGCACGAGTCACTTTGACGATGTGGACAGGCAGGTGGCGACAGCCGCCCTTCCACGAAAGAAGCCGGGCGAATGGACGCCGTTTGGTTTGAATGGACAGCGTTTATCCTCTTCGGTGTCGTTGGTCTCATCGTCTCCGGGCACGCGCTGCTCTACAAACGCGAAGCACGCTCGGCCCTGCTGTGGCTGCTCGTCGTCTGGTTTCTGCCGGTTCTGGGCGCGGTACTCTACCTGCTGATCGGCATCAACCGCCTCCAGCGCCGCGCCCAGCGTCTCCGGGACGCCACGGCCCTGCCACCGGCGGCTGAACAGATTGCCGGTGAAGACCAAACCGAACTGCTGGCGGATGATGATTTGGGTGGCCTGGCGCGGCTCGTCCAACAGGTCACGGGCCAACCACTGCTGGCCGGAAATCACATCACGCCCCTGGTCAACGGTGTGCAGGCCTATCCGACCATGCTCGATGCCATTGCCCAGGCCCGGCACAGTATTGCCCTGGCCACCTACATTTTTGACCGCGACGGCATCGGCGACCAGTTTGTACAAGCTCTGCTGGCGGCGCAGCAGCGCGGCGTCAGCATTCGCATTCTCATAGACGATGTGTACGTGCGCTTGGTACGCGGCTCAGCCTTCAAGTTTCTCAAAGCCGCCGGGCTGAATGTGGTCTCTTTCAACCCGCCGGTACTTCCGGCGCGGCTTCACGCCGCCAACCTGCGCAATCACCGCAAGCTGCTCATTGTGGACGGCCAGATTGGCTTTACCGGCGGCATGAATATCCACCGCCCCTACTGGCGGCCGGAAAACCCGGCGACTGCCTTTCGTGACCTGCACTTTCACGTCCGGGGGCCGGTCGTCCGCCACATGGTGGAAACCTTCACCGACGACTGGTACTTCACCACTGGCGAACGCCTGGATACCAGGTTCTGGGGGGAGGAAGGCCCCCAACCGGCCGGGCCGGCACTGGCACGTGGTATCGAAGCTGGCCCGGATGAAACCCTTGACCGCCTGCGGTGGGTCTTTCTGGGCGCGCTGAATGTGGCGCGGCAGAGCGTCAGAATCTGGACGCCTTATTTCGTCCCCGACCAGTCCCTTCTGGCAGCGTTGAGTGCGGCGGCGCTGCGTGGTGTCGAAGTGGACATCCTGACGCCGGTTGAAAACAACCATCCGCTGGTTCAGTGGGCCGGACGGGCGCATTACTGGCAGGTGCTTGAACACGGAGCGCGCATCTGGGAGCGCCCCGGCCCGTTTGACCACAGCAAGCTCATGGTCGTGGACGGCCACTGGGTGTGCATCGGTTCAGCCAACTGGGATGCCCGCAGCCTGCGGCTCAACTTTGAGTTCAACCTGGAAGTCTATGACACGGCCCTGGCGCAGCATCTGGAGGCGCTGTTCCAGACGGCCCGCCGGGAAGCCACACTGGTTACGGCTGCCCAACTCCGGGAGCGTCCGCTGCCGATTCGCCTGCGTGACGGTGCGGCGCGGCTGTTCTCTCCGATGCTGTAGGGCCGCCGGCTCGGTCAGCTTTGCGCCGTCGCAGGGCGGTTGAAGCGCAGCGCCAGCGACACCAGCAGGATCGCCGGAAGACCGAGCAGCGCTGTGCCGACAAAAAACTTTGTGTAGCCGAACGTCGCCACGGCCGATCCCGAAAAACCTGCCGCCCACTTTGGCAACAGCAACATCATCGAGCTAAGCAGGGCATACTGCGTTGCCGAGTAGCCGACGTTCGTCAGCGACGACAGGTAGGCGACAAAGGCCGCCGAAGCCAGCCCCGTGGCGAGATATTCCGCAGAAATGACCACGACCAGCGCCGCCAGGTGTGGACCCGTGAGACTGAGCGCCGCAAAGAGGAGATTCGTGCCGCTGCTCAGCAGGGCCCCCAGCCACAGCGGCCACAAGCTCCCCCGGCGCGATACCAGAACCCCACCCAGGAAGGCACCGGTGAGCGTCATGATGACGCCATAGACGTTGCTTACGGCCGCAATCTGGTCTTTCGTGTAACCCATGTCCACGTAAAACGGGTTGACCATCACGGCCAGAACGGTATCGCTCAGGCGGTAGGTCGTGATGAGCAGCAGCGTCAGCACCGCCTGCCAGCGGTAACGGCGCAGAAAATCGGCAAACGGTTCGAGGAGGGCTTCGCGCAGCCACGCCCACATGCTTTCGGCAACGGAGACGCGCCGGGTGTCCGGTTCGCGCGAACACAGGACCGTAAGCACACCAACTGCCATTGAAGCCGCCATGACAAGGTAGGCCGCCTGCCAGCCAAACTGGTCATAGCCGTTACGGCTGCCGAGCCGGGTGGCGATCCAGAGTGTCCCGGCGCTGCTCCACATCATGGCCAGCCGGTAGCCGGTCTGATAGGCCGCAGCCAGAACGCCCTGGCGCGTCACATCGGCAGACTCGATGCGGTAGGCATCGAGGGCAATATCCTGAGTGGCGGAGGCAAAGGCAACAAAAAGCGCAAAGCTGACAGTCCGTCCCAGCGCCTGACGCGGATCGGTCAGCGCCAGCCCCACAAGACCGCCCGCCACGGCAACCTGCGCCAACAGCAGCCAACCCCGCCGCTGGCCGAGCCGTGTCGTCAGTCCGGGAAGCGGCATGTGGTCAACCAGCGGCGACCAACACCACTTGAAACCATAGACCATTCCAACCCAACTGGCGTAACCGATGGCAGCCAGGTCAACTCCGGCCTCGCGCAGCCGAAAGCTCAACGTGCTGAGCGCCAGCAGCAGTGGCAGCCCGGCCGCAAAACCAAGGAGGAACATCCGTACGGTCAGCCCTTCGAGATAGGGCGCCAGCGCCGCGCGCCAGTTTGAAGGCGGAGAAACAGTCGGAAGGGACAACGGCGTGGGCTGAAGCCGGGAACCAGACCTGCAACGCCGGCCCGGCTCCGGTTGCTGGTTTCACCACTGCTGCGGGCGCAGGTTTTCGTCGAACAACAGCCGATAGCAGCGGTAGTTGGTCATAACCTTGAAAACATAGTCTTTGGTTTCAGCATAGCCGACTTCAGAAGCAAAGCGCGCCTGGTCGTCCGCACCGGCCCGTGCGCACCAGCGCGCCACAGCGGTCTCACCGCCATTGTATGCCGCAACAACGGCTGCCGGATGGTTGGGAAACAAGGTAAACAAATCGGCCACATACTGGGCCGCAAACTGTATGGCAAAGCGTGGTTCGTAGAGGTCAGTCTGGGTCACGTCCGGCAGCCCCAGCTTTTGGGCAACCTGTTCCGCCGTGGCAGCGATGAACTGAAACATGCCGCGCGCGCCGACCGGCGATTTGACGGTGGGATTGAAACGCGATTCCTGCCGGGCAATGGCCAGCAACAGACGCGGGTCCACGCCGCGCCGCTGCGCCTGTTCAACCAGCTCATCGCGGTAGGGCGCCGGGTAGAGCAGTTCGGCCACGAGGCGCGGCATGACTTCCAGCCGGAAGTCTTCCGGCAGCGCGCCAAACATCGGCTCTCCGTAGGCCATAGCTTTCCACGCCTGATTGCCGCGGCCGGCATAAACGGCCTGGGCCAGCGCCGGCCCGCTGCCGCCTTCCAGAAAGGGCAGGGCGTCGTCGTAGAGCCGGAGAAACGACAGTTCTTCGGCCAGGTTGCGGCTGGCCGGAGCGTCCTCGGTGCGGAGAATCACCTGCCGGCCCGGTTCAGGTACGCTGACCTGCCAGGCGCGGGCATAGGCCGGAAGCTGGCGATAGACGGTTTCAAGCTGGCCCAGCAGAGCGCGCCGCGTATCCGGGTCGGAGGTCAACCGCAGCGCCTGGTGCAGGGCATCCTTGGTCTGGCTCTGGCGGAAGTAGCTGAGGCGCTGGGCAATCAGGGCTTGTGCTTTACGGTTTTCAGCCAGCGCCAGAAGCCGCGCGGTGGCTTGCTGGCCGTAGTAGCTCGTCCGGGTGTCGGGCAGTGAGAGATAGACTTCGATGGCTTCCGCGAAACGCTCCAGACGTTCCAGACAGAGGGCGCGCAGGAAGGTGACTTCGTTGGCATTGGTCGAACCGGGACCGCGCCGGTGCAGCGGCAGGCGTTGCAGGTCTTCCAGCACACTGAGCGCCGCGCGCCAGTTGCTCTGGGACATGAAAATCTTTGCCCGCTGAAAGCGCGCCGTCACGCCGGCCAGCTCACGCGGGAAGCGTTTTTCCGCGCGGTCGCACCATTCGAGAGCTGCCTTGAAGTCACCGGCCAGGCGCAGGGCATCAATGGCATTCAGATGCGCGCCGCCTAAAAACTCACTGTTGGGATAGGCCGCAATGAAGGCTTCGTACCGCGCAACGGCTTCCTGATAACGTCCGGCATTCTGGAGCGCGTGTCCGACCTGGTAGTAGCCTTTTTCGCCTTCCGGTGACGTGGGATATTCCTCGTGCGCGCGGTCCAGCCAGCGGATGGCTTCATCCCAGTTTTCCTCGATAAAGAAGGCGCGCCCAAGGCTCCACAGGGCTTCAGGACGCTCTGGAACGGCCGGGACCTGCTCCACGAGTGCGCGGAAATGGCGTTTTGCGCCTTCGGTGTGGCGATTGGCCAGGTAAAGCCGGGCGCGCGCCAGGCGCTGGGCCGGCGACAAGGTGGGGTCTTCCCGGGCGTCAAGCTGTTCGGCCGCCAGCAGGGCGGCATCATCTTTTCCAGTGGCCAGCAGCCGCCGGAACAGTTCTCGCGCCTCGGCTTCCTGACCCGCCCGACGCAGAAGCACACCCAGCCGGACTTCATATTCACGGCTTTGGGAGGCCAACTGACGATACAGGGCTATCGCGCGATCAAGTTGCCCGGCGGCGGCGTAGCTTTCGGCCAGCCGCAGGCGGGCACCGCGTGCGGCCGGATGGATTCCGAACCGCTGCACAAGCTCGGTCAGCCAGCGTTGTTCATCGCGGCTGGCAGCCCGGTTGCCGGACTGGGCTTCCTGACGCGCCAACTCGGCCAGGTATTTCAGGCAGTACGGTGCGAACATCTGCCCGCCGGGGCGTTGCATGACCTGTTCATACAGGGTTCTGGCGCCTGCCAGATCGCCGGTGCGGTGGAGCAGGCGCGCCCGCAGATAATCGTAGTTGTTGACCGTGTAGAGCTGCGGCGCAGCACTGGCAAACTGGGCGAGATCGCGCAGCGCATCGGCATAACGCCGGTCATCCACGGCCTTCTGGATGCGGAGCGTTGCCGTTCGGGCCTCGAATGGCGCGTGGGAGACGGATGTTTCAGCCGGGCCGGGCGCCGGAAGGTCAGAAGTCGTACCGGGCGGCACGGGCAGCGTCGGAAGGGTTGTCAGCAGGGCGACAAAGACGGTGCTGCGGGCCAGCAGGCGTTGTCTTCCGGGCGTGAGCATGGTGACATCCGTTGAGCACTGTCCCTGAGTGCATCCTGGTTGCAACGACGGACACGGCTGAAGTACCTCGTGTGGCGCGGTCTCCAGGGGACCCGTGTGAGCAAGGCCATGGCGTACGACAACCTGTGCAAGTACCTGGCAGAAACCTATCCGGCGGCTTTCGTCCGCTGGCTCGCCAGGCATTATCCTGAGCTTCCTCACGACATGGAAGCCACTGAAGTCGAGGTTCTCAAAACCGAACTGCCCGTCGAGCCAATTCGCGCCGATTTCGTCACCTTCATCCGGGCCGCTGATGTCCTTCTGCACATCGAGTTTCATCTCGACCCAACTTCCGACCCGCCTCTGTCCTTTCGGATGCTGGAGTACTGGGTGCGTCTTTTCCGCCGCTACCGCACTCCGGCCCGGCAGGTGGTTCTGTTGCTGAAGAGTACACCGGCGGCACGGGAGATGCCCAACATCTTCACAGCCGGTATGACGCACCACAGCTTTCACGTGCTGCGTCTGTGGGAAGTTGAAGCGACTGAACTTCTGGATGACGAAGCTCTGTTGCCGCTGGCTGTTCTTGGAAAGGCGGCTTCCGAGGAAGCGCTTTTGCGGGAAACCGCCGCGCGGGTTGAGCGGATGACAGACGCCAGCCAACGCGCTAACGTGTCAGCCTGTGTGCAGGTGCTGGCCGGATTGCGCTTTGACCGGGCACTGATTCGGGCTTTGTTTCGGGAGGAAGCGATGCGGGAATCGGTCATCTATCAGGAAATCATCGAACGCGGGCTGGCGCAGGGCATTGAACGCGGGCTGGCGCAGGGCATTGAACGCGGGCTGGCACAGGGTGTCGAACGCGGGCTGGCACAGGGCAGTCATCTGGAAGCCATCCGGCTGGCCCGCACGCTGCTCGAACGCCGTTTTGGCCCGCTCCCGGAAAGCATCGCTGCCCAGGTTGCCCTGCTGTCACGGGAACAGGCCGAAAACCTGGCTGTTGAAACTCTGAACTTCGACAGCCTCGACGCGGTACGTACCTGGCTGGCCGTCCAGCCTACGACTTCCGAAGCGACTGAAGACCCGTCCAGTCCTTCGTAACGGCCAGGCTTCAGGCTACACCAGCACGCGCTGCCAGAGTTGCAAACTCGCGCCGGGCCCAAACTCAAATCCCGGCTGCGTCTGCCTAAGCAAGGGCAATGGCGTACGACAACCTGTGCAAGTATCTGGCAGAAACCTACCCGGCGGCTTTCGTCCGCTGGCTCGCCAGGCATTATCCTGAGCTTCCACACGACATGGAAGCCGCTGAAGTCGAGGTTCTCAAAACCGAACTGCCCGTCGAGCCGATTCGCGCCGATTTCGTCACCTTCATCCGGGCCGCAGGCGTGCTTCTGCACATCGAGTTTCACCTCGATCCGGCTTCCGACCCACCGCTGGCGTTTCGGATGCTGGAGTACTGGGTGCGTCTTTTCCGCCGCTACCGCACCCCGGCCCGGCAGGTGGTTCTGTTGCTGAAGAGTACACCGGCGGCCCGGGAGATGCCCAGCACGTTCACAGCCGGTATGACACACCATGGTTTCCACGTGCTGCGTCTGTGGGAAGTTGAAGCGACTGAACTTCTGGATGACGAAGCTTTGTTGCCGCTGGCTGTTCTCGGAAAAGCGGACTCCGACGAGGCACTTTTGCGGGAAACTGCGGCGCGGGTCGAGCAGATGACAGACGCCAGCCAACGCGCTAACGTGTCAGCCTGTGCGCAGGTGCTGGCCGGATTGCGCTTTGACCGGGAGTTGATCCGGGCTTTATTTCGGGAGGAAGCGATGCGGGAATCGGTCATCTATCAGGAAATCATCGAACGTGGGCTGGCGCAGGGTGTCGAACGCGGGCTGGCGCAGGGCAGTCATCTGGAAGCCATCCGGCTGGCCCGCACGCTGCTCGAACGCCGTTTTGGCCCGCTCCCGGAAAGCATCGCTGCCCAGGTTGCCCTGCTGTCACGGGAACAGGCCGAAAACCTGGCTGTTGAAACTCTGAACTTCGACAGCCTCGACGCGGTACGTACCTGGCTGGCCCTCCGGCCTACGACTTCCGAAGTCACCGAAAACCCGGACAAGCCTTCGTAACGACCAGGCTTCAGGCCACACCGGCCCGCACCGCCAAGGCGGCAAACTCACGCCGGGCCTGGGTCCGCACGTCTGCGGCATCGAGTGCCGTCAACGCTCCGTCGCGGACGACGACGCGACCGGCAATGACCACATGCCGTACGTCAGAAGCCATAGCCGCATAAACCAGGGCTGAGAGTGGATCGGGATGCGGCGCGGCATGCAGGGTGTCAAGCGTCACGACGGCTATATCGGCCGCTTTTCCCACGTCAAGACTGCCAATTTCGTTCTCCAGTCCAAGCGCCCGTGCTCCGTGCCAGGTTGCCATCTGAAAGGCGTCCAGCGCGGTGAGTTTTCGCGCGCCACAGCGCATTTTCTGAAGCAGCGCGGCTGTCCGCATTTCCGTGAAGGCATCGAGCCGATTGTTGCACGGTGCGCCGTCGGCGCCCAGGGAAACCGAAATACCGCGCTCCAGCATTTCCACGACTTTGGCGATGCCGGAGCCGAGTTTCAGGTTTGAGGACGGGCAGTGCAGCACGTGGGTCCCGGTCTCGGCCAGAAGCTCCAGTTCGGTCTCATCAAGCCAGATACAGTGCGCGATGCCGACATGGGGGCCGGTCAGGCCCAGCGCGTGCAGGTGCGCCAGGTTTCGCCGTCCGGTCAGACGTTCGACCAGCGCCACCTCATCCCGGTTTTCCGAAGCGTGTGTGTGGATGCGTACGCCCTTTTCACGTGCCAGGGCTGCCACCTCCCGCAACAGCGTTTCGGTGCACGACAAAACGAAGCGGGGCGCAAAAGCCATGTGAATCCGGCCCCCGGCCCGGCCGTGCCAAGCGTCGAGAAGGCGGAGGGATTCGGTACGCGCCTGCGCTGTCGTCTCACGAAGGCCCGGGGGCACTTCATCGCCGGCATCCATCAGGCACTTCCCGACAACCGCACGAAAACCGGTTTCGGCAACGACCTCCAAGGCAGCTTCCGTGTGGTGGACACTCTCCATCGTCATGGCGCAGGTCGTCCCGCCAGACATCATTTCTGCGATGGCGAGTTGTGCCGAAACCCGGAGACTTTCAGGCGTGTGGGCGGCCTCAAACTTCCAGATGCGCGTCTTCAGCCAGTCGAGAAGTTCAAGATCATCGGCTGCGCCCCGGAACAGGGCCTGGCACAGGTGAATGTGCGATTGGACAAAACCCGGTATCACTACGCACCCGGAGGCATCGAGTGTCTCATCGGCCGTTTCAGGAACTTTGCCCAGGTGCGTGATGCGGCCATCCTGCACGTACAGGTTGCCGTTGATGACCTGATGACGCGGACCACTCGTGAGCAGTGTGCCGTTGATAATCCGCAGGGTCGGCATGGTTTTACTCCGTTGTGGGCGAGGCTACAGTCTGGCGCTCGACCTGGGTGTGCGGCAACAACCGCAGCCCATCGGCCAAGGGCACCAGCGCCGACGAAAGCCACAGGACATCCCCCCGCCTGGCCGCGCTGAAAGCTTCATTACCGGCGTGGCGGTCACGCTTGAAGCGCATCAGCAGCGTACAGCGGTCAGGGCCACAGACAAGCCGTTTTTCACGTCCCTTTTCACGCTGGAGGTCGCCAATGACGCGCCACGGCGTCCAGCCCGAACGAGCTTCCGTCGCGTGTTTTCCGTCCTTCCGCAGCACGAAGTAGAAAAACTTCTGGATGCGACTGGATAACCCGGTCATAGCATCGAGTTGGGCGACCAGCGGTGTTGGATGCCAGGTCAGCGCAACATGACACCAGTCCCGTTCCGGTCGCCCGGCCAGCATCCGACAGGGCCCGTTGGCCGTGCAGGGCGCGAAAATTCCACATTCTGAAAGGTCTTCGAGGAGCGCGTCACGAAGCTGCATAGCCGCACGCGCACTTGCGTGCAGGGCCGGCTCGATGACACACAAACTGCCATCCGGTGCAAGGTGTTTCCTGACCAGTTCCCGCACCCAGGCAGCCGGCGGGCCGTCCTCCGGGGGACACTCGTTGAGAACGTTGGAAAGCCAGATGAAATCAGCCGCAGCGTGCGGTGGGTACTTGCCCGTACGTTTGGCATCGCCGGTGTGTGGCGTCACGTGCAGCGTCATGGCTTCATGACGCTCGGCATTGATCCAGTCAGCGGCCTGCCGCAGCAGGTCCGTCGCTTTCTGGAGGGCGGCTGGTGACATTTCGACCAGAACGATCCGCACCTGAAACGCCGCCGGCTGCAACGACGCCAGAAATGACAGCGTCGCCAGAGCCGAAGTACCCGGCCCGCAGCCCACATCCAGGACAGTGAACCGGGATTTTGCTGTGAGTTCTTTGACAACATCTGGATGCCCGCCCAGTTCAGCCAGCACCCAGGCGGCTTTGACATAGTTGCGTGGCAGAAAGTGGAACAGATAGGCCAGGCAGCGCGTGTCGTGCCAGTAATCTCCAGGAGCAGCCTCCGCGAGGTTTTGGCGCTCCCGGGTAAAATCATCGGAAAGACGCACCAGGGCACTGGCCGTCGGGCGCAGAAATGCCTTACCGACCGGCCCACGGTCGTACTGGGCCAGCGCCTCGGGGCCAAGCAGACGCCCTACCAGATAGCGTTCCACGTGCTGCAACAAATCGTTGTTCATCAGAGCGCAGGTCTTCAGGCTTTGCCAGAGCGCAAGCCCTTTCCGGGGAAGTGGTTGTTTTGCCCGGCAAGGACGCTTATCGTTGCAAGTTCTGATTTCATCTGCCGGGAGCACAGAAGCACCCTATGATTGAAGCCTACTTCGCGGAAAAGGTTCCCGAAGTCAACCGCTGGCTTGACCAGCTCATGCCGCCGGTGACGACCCCGCCGCCGCGCATTCACGAAGCCATGCGGTACAGTCTGATGGCCGGTGGCAAACGGCTGCGCCCCATACTTGTGCTGGCTGCCGGCGAGGTTTTTGGTGGCGCACCAGAGCGGCTCTATCCGGTGGCCTGTGCCTTCGAGATGGTTCATACCTATTCTCTCATCCACGATGATCTGCCGGCCATGGACAACGACGACCTGCGGCGGGGTATGCCAACCTGCCACAAGCAGTTTGATGAAGCGACCGCCATTCTGGCCGGAGACGGGCTGATGACCCATGCGTTTCGGATTCTGGCTGAAATGGATGCCCCTGCCGAACAAAAAGTGCGCGTCATCCGGGAACTGGCCGTTGGGTCCGGTACGGTTGAAGGCATGATTGCCGGCCAGATTGTTGACCTCGAAGCCGAAGGAAAGCCCATTGATGCCGGGCGGCTGGCATTCATTCACCGGGCCAAAACCGGCGCGCTCATCCGTGGGGCGCTGGTTTGCGGCGGGATTGTCGCCGATGCCGCCGAAAGCGACCTGGCGCTGCTGTCCGCTTACGGCGACCGGGTGGGACTCGCTTTTCAGATTGCTGATGACATTCTTGACGAAACAGCCACGGCTGAACAGTTGGGCAAGACACCTGGCAAGGACGCGGCAGCCGGCAAAGCGACCTATCCGGCACTGTACGGGCTGGAGGCTTCCCGGAAACAGGCCGAGGCGTTGGCCGAGGAGGCCATTGAGGTACTTGCACCGCTCGGCCAACGGGCGCAACTGCTCATCGAAATGGCGCGCTTTGTCGTAAACCGCACTTCATAGCCCGGCCGGTGCGGTATTTCCTTGTCTTTCACTTTCGTCCGTGTGGAGCGTTCTATGCGATACATCGCGAGCTGGTTGCTTTTGTTTTTCGTGACGGGGACCCTGGTCGTGGCAGCCCAGTCCGGCATCAGGCAGGGGGATACCCGCCGTGGAAATCCTGCGTCTGAAGTGCTGGCGCCGGACTTCATAGCGCCAAGTCTGACCGATGACACCTCCATCCGCCTTTCTTCCCTGCGCGGCAAGGTGGTGGTCATGAACTTCTGGGCAAGCTGGTGTCCGCCCTGCCGCGCCGAATTTCCGCTTCTGGTCAAGCTTTATGACCGGTACAAAGAACGCGGCGTCGTCCTGTTGTCGCTCAACCTGGCCGAAGAGGCCGAAACAGCGCGCCATTTCATCCAGCAGGCAGCGCCGCCCTTCCCCGTGTATGCCGGTGCTGTCGCCGCCGCCAAGTATGACGCTTCACGGCTGCCGACAACCTACTTCATTGACCGGGCCGGGCGCATCCGGCGGCGGGTTTCCGGGTTTCATCCCAAGCGCACGGAAGTCGAATTCTCCAGCCTCATTGACGAGCTTCTGGCCGAGCCAGCCCCGGCAGCGCAACCATGAAAGCCATGTCCAGACCTGCTGCACCATACCGTTTCCTGACCGCGTGCTTCGTCCTGCTCTTTCTGGCCGGCTTTGGTGGCTCGTTACCGCTTCCGTCCAACCTGGACGCCATCAGTGCCGTTCAGCTCAAACGGCATCTTTCCTTTCTGGCCTCAGCCGAGCTTGGCGGACGCTATACCCTCAGTGCCGGCAATCGCATCGCAGCGCGTTACCTGGCTGCCCAACTCGAAGCCTTCGGCTACCGGGGGGCGGCCACCGATGGCTCATTTTTCCAGAAAATTCCCTTTGTGACGCGAACCGGCGGGCAGGACTCCAGGCTGATGCTGGAGGGTGCCCCAAAACCCTTTGTCCATGGCGAGGACTTCATTCTGCGCGATCCGGCGGCAACCCTGCCCAATCTGTCGCTGGAAGCTGAGATGGTCTTTGTTGGGTACGGGGCATCCCACCCAAAAATGGATGCTTACCAGATGGTCAATGCCGAGGGACGGATTGTTCTCTGCCTGGCAAGCGGCACGCCGGATGTTCTGGCCGGGGAAAGCCTGCCAAACGATTGGCGCGAGAAAGCCGCTCTGGAACATGGCGCACGGGCCATGTTGTTTGTCCCGGACGAAAAGCTGGCCGCGGGTTGGGACCAGGCAGCGGCGTACGCCCGCCGCCGGTCTGTCCCGCGCGTGCGCCCGAAAGCCGCTGCTACAACACCGGGTCGGCCAGCCATTCCAACCTTCCTGCTGAGTCCAGCCGCGGCTGAGTCCTTTCTGGCCCCGTTCAACCTCACCCTCACACAAGTACACGAGGCAGCCAGAACCGGCGCAGCATTGCCATCCGTTGCTGCCCAGCGCCGCTGTACCATCCGCACGACTGAAAACGAACGGGTCGAATACGGCCAGAATGTCGTCGGTATCCTCGATGGCGCTGATCCCAAGCTCAAACACGAGTACGTCGTTCTCAGTGCCCACTATGACCACCTGCCGGCGCAGGGTGACGTCATCTTTCCCGGAGCCGACGACGACGGCTCCGGCACGGCAGCCGTTCTGGAGTTGGCCCGGGTGTTTGCCGAAGGTGAGCGCCCAAAACGCTCGATCTTCATCCTGTTCAACACCGGCGAGGAAATGGGCCTGCTTGGCTCAGGCTACTTTACTGATCAGGAACCGCTCGTGCCGCTGGAAGCCATAGTGGCGAACTTCAACATAGACATGATCGGCCGCTCCCGCCCGCCCGGTGACGACCGGCGTGAAAATGCCGAACTGACCGACCGCGACAGTGTCTTCCTCATCGGGCCGGACAAACACAGCCGCCAGCTCTTTGAGCTGAGCGAGCAGACCAATGCCGCCACAGTCCAGCTTCGGCTTGACTACACCTACAATGACGAAGCGCATCCGATGCGGCTTTTCTACCGCAGCGACCACTGGAACTTCGCCAAGCGCGGCATCCCGATTGTTTTCTATTTCACCGGCCTGCATGCCGACTACCACCGACCGACCGACACGGTGGACAAGATTGATTTCGAGAAAATGGCCCGCATCACCAAGCTGGTCTATGCAACGGCCTGGCGAACAGCCAACCGTGAGCAGCGCTTTGACCTGGATGTGTGGAAAAGCCGGGAGCGCACGACGCCGAATCGGTGACTCCACCCTATCGGTGGCTTCACCCTGAACCAAGACAGGCTGGCACTCCCCCAACTGGGGTCGTTACCAGCCTGTCATTGTCGGTTGCCTGTCGGCAGAAAACAGATGTCCGGCTGGATTATTCGATCTGAAGGGCCATTTTGGAGCCTTTCATTTCGATGCGGGCAATTTTGCGGGCGCCATCCTTATTTGCGAACACCACTGTGTCGGCTGTTGCCGGCTTGGGTAGCTCAACCAGGGTATAGCTCGTCCGGGCCACCTCCCGGCTGCCATTCCGAATGATCAACTCACCGGGTTGTTCGTCGTCGTACTCAAGCGTGTACGTGCCTGTTTTCACTTCCTGCCCCTGGACAGTGCAATCCCGTGGGATTACCGTCTCCCGCTTCCGTTTGGCCGCCCAAACGGGAAGACTCAGCAACACCAGGGCCAGAGAAACCAACATGACCTGTCGCATGGCTTTCACTCCTTTTGTCAACCGCGCTGCGGTTTTTTGGGCTGTGTTCGATGTGACATGAAGCTGAGCTTTTGTTCATATCACCTGCATAACCAGAATATGAGCTTAGGTTCATATTTTACAAGCCCCTTCTTCCGGCTTCTCACCCGCAGTGCTGAAAACCTGGCCTGAAAAATGTTTTGGAAGCGACACACAACCCTTTGCTAGGATGAAGGGCCAGCCTGACCGGTCTTTCCGATACGAATCATGAGCGCGCCTACGAAATGCTCTCTGACTATTGGCTCAGAGCTTGGAGTTGCACTACCGAAGCAGGAACGCAGCCGCCGCACCCGTGAAAAGCTTATCCTGGCTGCCGCCCAGCTTTTCGAGGAACGAGGCTTCGAGAAAACGACCTCGAATGACATCGCGGCGGCAGCCGGTGTCAGCATTGGGTCGTTTTATGCCTACTTCTCAGACAAGCGGCAGATTCTACTTTTGCTGTTTGAGCAGCTTATTGCCGAACGCCTGGATGCCGTCTTCAGCAATTTCACTGAAGAAGACCTGACTGGCGGCGACCTCCGGGGTTGTATTGAACGCTGTATTCACCGCACCTTTGCCAACAAGGCGGCGACGCCAGGGCTGACCCGTCTCATTTACGACCTGGCTCCCAAGGATGAAGCCGTCGGGGCGCTGTGCCGGCGCCTGATGGAAGAATCCGTAGAAAACCTGGAGAAGTTGCTCCGCAAGGCGATGGCGCTGGGACTGACGGGCCTGACCGATCCGCACACGGCAGCGACAACCATTGTCCACGCCGTCGAGGCGGTTGCCCGCAAATGCGTCTTTGAAGACGAATTGCCAGAGAAAGACTGGCCGCCCTACATCACCTGCCTGACAGACATGACCTATGGATTTGTCTTCGGTGCCAGGTCTCAGCTCCCGGCATAACGGCCGCAGCTTGCCCGCAAGTACTCAGGGAAAGACTGGTTAGACACTTTTTTCCACAGGTTTTCCACAGCTCTGCTTTTCCTCCCCTGGTGAAAAGACTTTGGCTACGTGTCTATAAGTATTGGAAAACAAGCGGCTTATCTTCTCAGATCAACCAGCAGGGAAGGTGGGGAAAGCAAGCCGGGGCTTTTACTTCATGGTTTTCCACAGTTTTTCCACAGGCAGGGGAGTTCATTATCCACAGTTGCCGGCAGTTACCGTGGAGTGGTCAGTCACCCTTGCGCGGGGTATAGCCAGAGCGGGTACGTACCACGAGTTTGCGCTTTCCGTCCTCAGCCCGGACGGTGACGCGCCGAAAGCCCCCGCCTTGCAGGCCTTGGCTCGGAACAAACCCGATTGAGTACTGGGTACGCAAGTCGGCATTGATGGTACGCACAATTTCTGGAAGCTCGTCCAGCGTCTTCGGGAAAAAGGCACGGCCGCCAGTTTCCTTGGCAATATCTTGGATGAGCTGGATGGAACGCTTCCGTGTCGAGCGGCCGAACAGACCGCCATCGTCATCTTCATCGGGAAAGCCGACGATGTAGACCTGTACCTGATACTCCTGAAGCAGCTTGAGCATCTGCTTGCGGTCGTAGTAGCTGTCCCGCTCATCGCCGTCAGAGAAGACGACAATTGCCTTGCGGCGGTTTTTCCCCTCCTTGTCGGCGTACTCGGCAGAAAGCTGAATGGCATCGAGCAGGGCTGTTCCGCCCCCCCACACGATGTTGTCCACGGCATCCTCGATGTCTGCCGGCCGCGGTGTAAACTCTTCAGCCAGCTCAGCCCTGTTCTTGAAGTCCACCAGGAAGAACTCATCGCCTGGCTTTGCCGCACGTGCGAGAAACTTCACGGCTTCGATCACCTTCGTCCGTCGTGGACGCATGGAACCACTCGTATCCACGACGAATCCCAGGCTCACCGGGGCTTCATCGCGGCTGAAGTACTCGATTTGCTGCTCCACCTGTTCATCATAGACACGGAAGTTTTCCTTGCGCAGATCGCCGACAAAGCGATTGTCCTGGTCGAAAACAGCCACATCGAGAACCACCAGGCTGGTATCTATGGTGAACACCTCGTCCTGTGTTGCTGATGGGTTGGCTTTCGGGGGACGCTTGGGCGTGCGTTCCTGCCCATCCAGGCCGAGTGATGTACCTTGGAGCAGAACAAGAAGGGTGACACCAACCACGAGCCAGAATTTCGTTCCTGTCATTTTGTGCCTACCTCCCGGAATCTTGTCGCCAGTGGGCTGAACTCCCTGGGTTGCCTGTGGATTTTTCTTGTCGCTGTGCTTTCCATGTGCTAGGTTGAACGCCGGACAACGACTTTTCATTATCTCCAAATAACTGCAAAAAAAGACTTTAGGGATTATGCCAAAGATTTCCACAGGCCTGTGGAGCATCTGTGGAAAACCTGTGGAAAACTTCCTTTCTCCCGGTTGAAGACAGCTCGGCATCTGCCGCGCTCAGCGTTGATTGTCAAGGGTTTGGTC